>CAWBDJ010000004.1:0-1841998 GCA_963787615.1 uncultured Acidobacteriaceae bacterium
GAGTGTCAGTGGGCATCATTCGACGGCCTGTCGGCTCGACCCGTGAGCACTATCTTGAAAAAGGCGAAACGAGTGGTCGACAGGGCCCGTAAAACCTTTGAAGCCCAACGAAGCGTAGCCGCAGGTACGTGAATTAAAATGTAATATGGACGGAGGAGAGTTTACATGCTGAGATGCGTGAGGTTCGATTTTGTGACTGGAGTCGCGGTATTTGCCGCCACTGCTCAGGACCAAGTCCCGCTTCAGCAGCCCTCTGCGCCGCAGCCGGCACCTGGATTCAAGCAGCGCGAAGAGCCGAAGACGGGCAGTGAAGCATTCAGCGTGGCACCCGGCACGCACATCCTGCTCAGCATGATCAACAGCGTCAGCACCAAGCAAGCGCAAATCGGAGATCGTATTTATCTCGAGACGGCATTTCCGGTGCTCTCGGGAAATCGCATCGTAGTTCCGCAAGGCAGCTGGGTGACCGGGACTGTTACAGAGGTGAAGCGTCCGGGACGAGTGAAAGGGCGCGGCGAGTTACAGGTGCGATTCGATTCACTAACACTTCCGAATGGCGTTAACCGGAATTTTCGTTCGGACCTTGGCGCAATCGACGCACGTGACGATCAAACGCTACATCGCGAGCAAAACAAGATCACCGGGCCGGGTGATAAAAAGGGCGATGTTGGAACGGTCGTGGGCGCAACGACCGCTGGAACCGTGATTGGCTCGGGTGTGGGCGCAGCTGCAGGTAACGTTGCGAGAGGCGCCGGAATCGGTGCAGGAGCGGGCGCGGCCGCGGGGTTGCTCGGAGTTCTCTTGACGCGTGGGCCCGATGCCACGCTGAGCAAAGGATCAACGGTCGAGATGGTGCTGGATCGTTCACTGACGTTCGAGGGCAGCGAACTCGATTTCAGCAACGCACCCGCACATGCCGCCTTGAGCGAAGGCGGCCAGCATACGCCTCAGCAACAGCGTCGCAGGTTAAGGCCCGGAATTCCGTGGTAAGCGGGGAAGACGACCCGATAGAAATTCCGATCACCGATGTCTTCGATCTGCACACGATTGCGGCGCGCGATGCGAAGGCAGCCGTCCAAGCTTACCTAGAAGAAGCGCACCGACTGGGGCTGACCGCGCTGCGCATCATTCATGGGCGCGGTATTGGCGTGCAGCGTGAGATGGTTCGCTCCATTCTCAGCAGCACGCCATACGTTGCACATTTTTCCGATGCACCTGCGGAGGCAGGCGGCTGGGGCGCGACTATCGTCACTTTGTCGAAGACGCCCGCTCGCTGAGGCGCGCGGTTCTGCGTCCTGAGATCACTAGAGGGCCAGCGGTTCGCCCAGTTTGCGCCGAAGACAATCTCCTTGAGCGGCTTTCGGTGACGTGGGGCGGTTTCCATTTGGCGCTGCTGCTCGTTCAATTCATCGGGGGAACCAAGATAGCCCAAAGCGACGGCCGCCGCGAGATCGTAATCGTCGGGAAGACGGAGATCCTGGCGTGCCCGCTCGCGATCGAAACCCGCCATTCCATGCGCATGAAGTCCTAACGCAGTGGCTTGCAGAAACAGGTGCGCCAAGGCTTGTCCCGCATCATGGAGCGCGTAATAGTTTGGCGATTCATTATGCGAGAAGGTGCGCTTGGCAGCCATAACGATCAGCACCGGCGCGGTTTTGGCCCAGGACTGGTTGGCGGGCAGCAATAGCTGGAGCAGCTTCTCATAGGCTTCGACGTCGGACTTTGTGGCGACAAAAAACCGCCATGGCTGCTCGTTATACGAAGACGCAGCCCAGCGCGCGGCTTCCAAGATAATCTTCAGATCCTCGTTCGAGACAGCGCGAGACGAAAACGCACGCGGACTCCAGCGCGCACGAATCAAATCATGAACCCCAGGAAGGGTGTCCGCCAGTTTTTCTTTTTGGTGCGTTGAAGGTCGGTGTTGCTGGTGTGAGAGTGCTCAAGCTTGCCTCGCAGATGTCAGCAGCCGCTCGCAAATTTCGCCGCAGCTTATCTGATTTGGATGCAGCTAAAGCAGATTCGGATTCGAGCGGAAGAGCTTACTCGTCCGCTTGGACGGCGACTTCTTCGTCCTCCGGTACTTCGATGGCGGCCTGCCCCTCAGCATCAGGAGCATAGTAATAGTTGTGATAGTAAGTGTATTTGCTGTAGAGCTCGCCGCGGCGTGCACCGTTTACAACCACGCCGAGCACATTGTTTTCACACAGCGATTGCAGTGCGCGAGTCACCGAATCGAAGGTTGTTGTTCCGATGCGAACGACGAGAATCGTGCCGTCGCACATGGTGGCGAGCAAATTTCCATCGGCTGCAAATAACAGTGGAGGGCTATCGAGAATAACCCAATCAAAGTGGTTTCGCAGGCCCTGGATCAAAGCCTTGCATTCTTTCAGGTTCAACAACTCCAACGGATTTTGAACCGTTTCACCGGCGGTCATGAGATAGAGATTGGTGTCGGTCAAACGGCGAATGACGTCGTGAAGAGGCGCTTTACCGAGCAAGTAATCAGTGATGCCGGGAGCGGAAGGTATTTGGAAGGTTTTGTCGATGGCCGGGCGGCGAAAATCGAAATCCGCCAGGAGCACGCGTTTTTCTGCCAGCTGTGCCTGGGTGATGGCAAGATTCGTAGCCGTGAAAGACTTACCTTCTGCAGGCGAGGCACTGGTCACGACTAAGGTGTGAAGCGGCTGAAGCGTTTGCAGATGGTTCAGCCGAGTACGAAGACTTCGGAATTCCTCAGCCGGGGCCTCGCGGGGAACGGCCGGATTCACCAGCAGGGCTTCCTTGACCGGGTTATACGGAAACTGACGAGCGTTCGCGATGATCCGTTCGAGGTCGTCGACATCGGCGGCGACATCGATGAAGACTGGAGCAACACTTGCTGCGTTCTCAATAGGTCGCGGCGGCGTGTCGTCGGCGGGACCGCGATCAGCAGAAGGACGATCAGCAGAGTAGCGGTATCAGCCCGCGGAGGAATTACGTCCGCGCGCGGAGCAGACGGCCGAGGCTGCGCGTTTTCCTGTGCCGCTTTACGCAGCGCATCATGTACACGGCTCATGCAGTCATCCCTTCAAATAGTAGTGCGCTACTGAACCGGCCATGATGGCGAGTCCCGCAATGGTGGCAGTTGCCCAGCCGACCCACATCACCTGTTTCCGGCGCTGGACGACAATATCGTTTTCAAGCAGCGGAATACTGCCGAGGATCGAAAGTTGCGTATACAGACGGGCGTCCTTCAGATTCTTCAAGGAAGTGTCCTTGACTTCCCGGAAGGCCACAATGCCAATTCCCAACAGAAGGCCAATTACCGCGCCGACGGGAAGGATCATGCGACGCTTCGGAGCGACCGGGGCGGTGGGCACCGAAGCGGCATCGAGCAGCTCGAGCGTTTCGCCCTGCTTGCGCCGCTCCATATCTACGGAAACGTTGGAGCGCTGTGCTTTCAACTCGAAATCCATATACCGCTGTTTGGCGAGATCGCGGTCGCGCAGCAAATCCGAGTACTCTTTTTCATCAGCCGGAACTCCCTCAAGACGGCCCTGATAATTTCTGAGTGCGCCGTTCACAGCCCCCATGTCGCGACTGATCTGCGCGGCATCCATAGCATTTGCCTTCAGTTGCGTTTGAATTCTATCGATGGCTTCTTGCCCGTCGAGGCGCTCCCGTGATACCAGCGAATTGTCGAGCGGCATGTCGGTCCTGGAAGGCTTCTCCTTCGCTGCGGCATCACGTTGCTTTTTAAGAAATTCAAGCTGGGTTTTGGCGGCCTGCAGATCGGGATAATCCTCGGTATAGCGCTCGCGCATCGCCGCGATATTGGTTTCCTGCTGCTGAATCTGCGTGTCCAACGCAGCAACCTTCTGATTCTGCAGTTGAGCCGAAGGGGAATGAACGCTGGACAAACGGTCGCGTGCGATGTGCAGCTCGTTTTCGAGCATCATCCGCTGTTCACTATTCCGGTTTGCAGCCTCACTCAAAGCACTAAGCCGGCCATCGAGCGCATTCATCTCCTGCATGTTCGACTGCATCTCTTCCGGCAACCGGCCCGCGTGCTGGGCACGAAAGACGGATAATTTCTGCTCGATTTTGTCCAAATCGCCTTTGGCCTGTGCGAGCTCGTCGCTCAAAAACTGGTTGGCCTGCTGTTGGCTATCAACGTTGTATTGGGTGCCCAAGCTCATGAAGCGGGAAACCAGGTCGGTACAGACTCTTTGTGCCGTGTACTTGTCCGAATAGGCAAAGCCCACCTGCATGACCGGCAAAATCTTGGAACCCATGGCACTGCCACCGGCCTGAGAGATAATCACGGCCCGATGCATTTTGTCGATGACATCTTCCATCGGCTCGCTCTTGAGCTCTTTCTTGTAGAGGCCGTAAGTAGTGACCAGATCGGTCAGCGTGCTGCGGCTCAAAATGGTTTGGGCCATGCTGCTGATGCGGTCGGCGGCATCCTGACTGGTAGTGCTCGCAATCAGTTCAGGAGAGATCTGTTGCGGGTCGACGCGGATGAGCGCCGTGGACACATAAGTGTCCTCCATCATGTACGCGACTACGGTAGAGACAACGAGACCGGCGAAGGTCGGCGCGATAAGCCAACGCAGATTACGCCTGAGAATATCGATGTAATCTTCAAAATCGAAGGGCCTACGGGGAACGGAGAGACTGTCCAGCATATGAAGTTTTGATTCGTTTCGATCCTAAGGAACAACTATGTGATCGCCCGGTTCGATCTGGATGTTTTGTTCCATGTGTTTTCCGCGCAAGACGTCCCGGTAGTTGAAGTAAATGCGTTTGTCTCCGCGCAGGATATAGATGTGCTTCGAGTTGGCGAAATCTTGCAGGCCGCCAGCCTTACTGATCGCTTCGAGAATGGAGATTGGCGTTGCTAAGCCATATTCGCCGGGATGGGCGATCAACCCGTCCATGTAATATTTTTTGCTTCCCACCTCTTGGATGGTGACGGTGACGAGCGGCTTGACAACGTATTTCGTGAGCGCCTTCGCCAGCATGTCCTGAATCTCGATCGGCGTTTTTCCGGCAGCCGGCAAATCGCCCACCAGCGGCAAGGTGAAATTTCCATTCTGTTGAACCGCCACAGGACCCGAGAACTCAGGTTCTGACCACACGCGGATGAGGAGAACATCAGAGGGGCCGACTTTATAGGTATTCGAGTCGACGGGCGCTCCCGGTCCTGACGCCGGCACTGCAGGTCCCTTGTTTTGGCCGGGCGGAGTCGCCGGAGACGTTTGTCCCGGCTGCGTCGTCTGGGTACTGGTAGACGGGGGCTGATTTTGCGGCGCCGGATTGACGGGAGGCGGCGTTGGAACCTGCTGCGCCGATGCTGCCAGAGAAAGGCCCCAGAGCAAGCAAGTAGTTGCGGCTATTGATTTTACTCTCAGGATCGATCGCTTCATTTTTTCAACGACTGGCCTCGGCGGATATGCTCGGTTTACACACTGATTTTACACACTTTTGGTGGTTCTTTGAATTAATGGACGTTCACTTCCCCGGTACGTATCGCGGGCAGAGTCTGCTCTCCAAGAGAGTTTTCGGCTGCTAAACCAAAGATCTTTAGGAGAGTGAAGGTGCAGCCCGGGCTCCCCAACAACTGGCAGTACTAGAACTAGTCCACAAGTGGGTTTTAGCACGTGCTCATGCCGCACCGAAAACCCTCGGCGAACGTGAAGTGCCTCAATCGGAAGGATTCGTTCCGGTTTCGGGTGGCGCGATCGAGGGAATGCACGCGGTCCATAGCATTTTGAGATGAGTGTAGACCAGAGAAACCGGCAATCCGACGACGTTGTGGTAAGAACCTTCGATCGACGCCACGAACTTGGAAGCGCGGCCCTGGATCGCATATGCCCCGGCTTTATCTTGTGGCTCACCGGTACGGATGTATTCCTCGATTTCCTGTTCCCTAATTGGAAGGAACGCAACCTTGGTGCTGGCGAGATCGACGATGCAGGCGGAAGAGGCGAGCAGGCAGATCCCGGTGTGAACCCAATGATCGCGTCCGGAGAGCAGCCGCAGCATGCGCCGCGCGTCGTCGTCACTGGAGGGTTTGCCGAATAGCTCGTTTTCGACGCACACGACCGTGTCGGCGGCGAGAACGATATCTTCTGGAGACCGGACGGCGGCCCGCGCCTTCTCTTCCGCCAAACGCCTGACAAAGGCGGCCGGGGATTCACCCGGGCGGCGATTTTCGGGGACCAGCGTGGGCTGGACCAGATGATCCAGCCCGGCAGCGAGAAGAAGCTCGTGGCGACGGGGTGAAGCGGAGGCCAGGATCAGCATTCAGCTTTCAAATTACCGAACAACTACCAACCCAGCCACCGCACGAGCCACAAAAGGCGAGAGGAGGCGCATTTTGCGGAACGAACTCGACAGAATGGGTTCGTTTTTTCAAACCCGGCTAAGGTGACGAGGGGAGCGAAGGGCGTGCGACGAAGTGCATCGGCGACGCACGGTTTCTGTCATTCCCGTACACGAATATGGCACGTCCTGTGACATCGCCCGCCGGGATCGGTCCGAAGTAGCGGCTGTCCAGCGAATTGCCTCGGTTATCGCCGAGAACAAAGTAGGTATCAGGTGGAACAACGAGCTCGTTTTGGTGGATGTAGCGCTGGTACATGTTAGAAGACAGCGCTTCGAGATGCAGGTCGGGGAGTCTGATGGGGTTGGCAGACGGGAAGTCCGGGACGCGGAAAGAGGGCGGAGTCAAAAGGTATGGCTCATGCACTTCATTGCCGTTGAGGATCAACTTGTCCGCACGTACCTGAATGTGGTCTCCGGGATGGCCGACCACTCGCTTGAAAATGAGAACTCGTTTGTTGAGCGGATATTTGAGGCTCACGATATCGCCGCGGTGAACGGAACCCATGAACCTGCTGTTGAGAGCGATCACACGGTCGCCCATCCCGAGCGTGGGCGCCATGGAGGCGGTGCTTAACAGATAGGCATGACATACGGCGATAAAAGCGATCAAGACGCAAATAAAAATCCACGAAAGCCCGGTGACGACTTCGGGCAAGGGCGACAGGACGGACCAAACTGATTTCACTCGATTCTCGAACCCGACCTCGCGCTGCGCCATTTCGCGGAGATGTGCCGGAGCAGAATCGTAGAAGGCCGCTTCCGGCAAATCCGGCGGGGTTGCTGAGGCCGCATTACGACGGCGAAAAGCGGCGAGGAAGAGGGAGGCACGCACCGCACCGAGAAGTAGGCCCATTCCAATCAAAGGAATGATCGAGATGGCAGCCGCACCTGCCGTCAAAATGGCCAGAGTGAAACTCAGCGCGAAATAGATAAACGCAGTGACAGCAGTGAATCTGGATCCGGCCCTGACACCAATGCCGAGAAAGGCAAGATACAGCACAGAGAAAATCGCGCCTGCAAAGCTCTTCTGCGCGAGGCCAGCGAGAGCAGACAAAAGCGCAAAGGCGAAACATACGTACATGCCATTCCGCAACGCGGTTTCTGCGGCAACATCGCTGTCAAGAATGGGCCAAAGCAGCTCGAGGAACCAGCTGCGAGACTTCGGCGCGGTTCCGAATAAACCTGGCGTTTCCATAACTTGCAATCAGGAAATAGCAATAACGATAGCAGAAAGAAAGCGGCCCGAATGCAAAGGGCTTGGTATCGTTTGGGCGTGAGCTGGTTGCTCCGAATAAGCGGCATCGCACTGATTAGCGCGTGTGCGCTAAGTGCGCAGGAGGCCGGGAGTTCGCGATGGACTCTGGCGCGCAATTCACATTTCGAGATCTATTCCCAGGGGGACCGTGAGCACGCACGCGAGGCCTTGCTGTGGTTTGAACAGCTGCGCACGTTTTTCGAGCAAAGCGGCTTCCAGACCGGGAGCCGGTCTCCGGTTCGGGTAATTGGGTTCGGCTCGACGCGCGAGTACGATGCCTATCGCTTGCGACCGACCGCAGACGCTTACTACGTCGGCACGGAAAGCCGCGACTACATCGTGATGCCGACGCTCGGAGCCAACGAGTTTCCCATCGCGGCGCACGAATACGCGCATTTAGTGCTGCACGCGAGCGGGTTCAAGATCCCCGGCTGGTTGAATGAGGGGCTGGCGGAATACTTTTCGACAGTTCGTATTAGCAGCCGAGGTTGTGAAATCGGCGGTGCGATACCAGCGCACTTGCAAACGTTGAGGAAGAAAAAGTGGATGAGCCTGCCGGAGTTACTCGCGTTACCGGCCGATTCTTCGAGGGAGCTGACGAGAGAAAGCGGCGCGTTATTTTACGCACAGAGCTGGGCGCTGACGGCGATGCTCGCCACCTCCGCGGAGTACCGTCCCGGTTTTCGGGAAGTGATTGCGGCAATCGCCTCGGGGCAGCCTGGCGGGGAGGCCCTCGCGAGGGTTTATGGCAAATCATTGCAGGCGATTGCACGCGACATGCGCGACTGGGTCGATGCTGCCAGGGCAAGCGCCATTCAACTTCCTGCAGTCGTCGTTGCCGGCGTCATGGAGGAGAACGCAGAGTTATCGGCGTTTGCGGCACGAGCGGTACTGGCGGATTTGCTCGTGGCCTCAGGAAAATTGGACCGGGCGGACGCGCTTTATCGCGATCTCGCGCGCGAGTCGCCGGCAAATGCCGAGATTTCTGCAGCGCTCGGCGGTATTGCACTGCGCAAAGGAGAAACCGACATTGCGCGACAGGAGTTCAAGCAGGCGCTGGATCAGGGTCTGAGGGAGGCGGGATTGTGTTACCGGTACGCGCTACTCGCGGACGCGGCGGGCTCGCCGGCGGATGAGGTGCGGTTGGCGCTAGAACGCGCTCTGGCACTGAAGCCGGACTTCGACGATGCGCGTTTCAAGCTGGCGCTGCTCGAGAGCAACGCCGGGGATTACCAAACGGCAGTATTGCAACTTCGCGCCATGAAAGGCGTGGCGGCCGCGCGTGCCTATGGATATTGGAGCGCTCTAGCTTATGCACTGGGCGAACTGGGCAAACGCGAGGAGGCGAAGGCGGCGGCCGAACGAGCGATGGAGCACGCGACTACGGATGACGAGCGCGCCAGGGCCGCGCAGATTGCGTACGTGGCCAAAACCGACCTGACCGTTCAGTTCACGCGCGATGCGAACGGCCATTCACAACTTGTCACGACGCGGGTAGCGCATGGCGCGGCGGGCTGGAATCCGTTCATCGAGCCGGAAGATCACATCCGGCATGTGGAAGGACAACTACGGAGCGTCGAGTGTGGCGGGAACAAGATTACGGGAGTAGGCGTGGATACCAAGGACGGCGCGCTGAAATTGGCGATTCCCGATCCCTTACACGTGCTGATGCGTAATGCGCCTTCTGAATTCGTCTGCGGACCGCACGCCCCCAGCGCGGTGAGCATAGAATACGCCGTGTCCGGGAGGAATGCGGACGCAGACGGCGTGCTACGCGGTATGGAATTCCGCTAGGCGGCGGTGGAGCTGTCAGGCAGCGCGGCCGCGACCGCGCACGAAGTGGATGATCAGCGAAATCACCGCGATGACAATCAGAATGTGGATGAACCCGCCGGCCACGTGGAACGCGGCCCAGGCAAGCAGCCATACGATGAGCAGCACGAAGAACAGGACCAGGAAGAAGAAATCTGATAACAGGCGCAATGCGGCGTCTCCTTGCACCATAGACGAGTTTGAGGGAATTTCGCTACGGAACGCGAGTTGACGGGACCATTGTCTCGCCAGCGCCGTGTTGTTGCGAGCCGCGCCTTGCTCATAGCCTCCTGAGTACGGGTACGCATAGTCACGATCCCGCTTGTGTTTGTTATTCCCGTCGACTTACCATTGGCGGTAAAGCGACAACTCTCTCGCGCTCCATATCTTCGGTCAACACACTTGTTTGGCCGGGATCGGACGGTCGCGCCATGGCAGAAAATAAAAGTAAAGCTGTATTAATGATCGACGACAACGAGTCCGAAACGGACTTGGCGCGGGCGGCGTTTGGCGATTTCGCTCCGGATTGCGAATTATTGTTCGCGCACAGCGTGGCGGAAGCGCTGGCTATCTTCGATAGCGCGGTCACGCCATCCGCAATTTTTCTCGATATATACCTCTGCTCCCGGACGGTTGGGTGGTTTCTCCTCGACGAAATTCGACGTCGGGCGCGACTACGATACACGCCGGTAGTGGTATTTTCGGGGTCTACAAATCCGGAAGATCTGGAGCGTGCATACCGGTATCATGCGACCTGCTTTGTGCGGAAACCGAGTAACTTCGATAGCTATTGCGAGACGCTGCGGACCTGTTTTCAGTTCTGGTGCTCGGTGGCAGCCGTTCCGCCAAGCAATGCAGAAACTTCACCGGGCGGAGGGGTGCAGCCGTGAGGCAGGTGACGGGTAAATAGTCCGCTCATTTCGATTTCAAGGCGGCGAGCAACGAAGCGGTAGTGTGCCAAATGACACCTGTGTTTTCAAAATCGTTATCGTTGGACCAAAGTGGAAGTTTGAGTTGTATGGCGAGGGCGAGAAGCTCGATGTCGTCCGGATCCCGGCGACCGATTCGTTTGCGCGCCTCGGCGACGGAGGCTGCGTAGAGGGCGCGCGGCACCGTTGTGACCGGAAGACTGGCGGCGGCAAGCAGTACGAGATCGACAGCCAAGCGCCGCTTTCGAGCCAACTGTCCCGCGTACTCTTGGACCTCGCCAAGAGTAGTCTCGGTCGTCAGAACTTCCTCGACCGCCGCATGCCGAAGCACTCGGGCGGCTTGCCCCCCGATCAACGCTGACAGCAGAACGTTAGCGTCTGCGGCGAGTTTCACGACGAGCTTTTCGCCAGGACTCGAAACCGGACAGGATCTCTTTTTCCGTTCCCCCGCTTTTCCTGATCTGTCGGGCGATCTCGGCACTCAGCTTGTCAAACAGTTCGCGTTTCAAGTCAACTGAAAGCGTGCTCTCGGGTGACGGGAAAAACACGCCTGCCATTCGTCCTCGCCGAGTGATCAGGACAGGTTCTGTGGATTTCAATAACCCGGTCGCGTTATCGCGGAACTCACGAACTGTGCTGATTCGCATGTTGTGGTCACTCCAGTGACCATTATAGTTGAAAAAGCGGCATCGTCCCGCTTGGCTGATGGCGAGGAATCGCAGGGCACCTAGTCGAGACTGAAGCTCATCCGATCCTTAAGCATGCTGCGCAGCGCGGTGGCTTGCAGCTGACGCTCTCGGGATTCGTTGCGCAGTCGCTCGGACACGGCAGGCTGCTCGATTTGGCCGGCCAAGCGGCTCGCTAGAGAGGCACCCTCCTCGAGCGCAACGATCGCGGAGTAGAGGGCTTTCTCTTGCACGGAGAAATGTTCGGCGAGCATGGTCTTCGGTGAATAGGTGTGCCCGACACGGCAGCGGTATTCCTTGAAGCTTCCTTTCGGGACCTCCCAGATGGTGCCGCGACAATCGGGACAGGTGAGATCGGTCAAGCGGGGCTGCAGCTCGGTTGCATCGGCCGAAGTGGGTATCGCGATCGCCAGGGCGCCCGCGCACGAGCCGGTCGAAGAGAGCACCCATTTCGGAAAGAGGGACGACGTGATCCGCCTCAATCTCACGCAGCGCGCTCAAGGGCATGGAGGAGAAAGCAGCTTCCTCGGGATTCTGCACGACGGCGGCGCCGCCGCGACGCTTGACATCCCACAATCCGGCTACCCCGTCGTCTAGTTGCCCAGTGAGGACGACTCCTACGACGCGATCACCGTAAGCCTGCGCGGCGGAGCGGAACGTGACGTTGATGCAGGGCCGCTGGTGCTGCTCTTTGGGACCGATGCTGAGATGCACGTGGCCGGGCTCGATGACAAGATGATGATCCGGCGGAGCGATGTAGATGTGGCCGGGCTCGAAAGGCGCGCCGTCCTCGGGATGCAGCGCGGGCAAGGGGCCGGACCGGGTGAGGATTTCCGGCAACACACTGGTACTGCGCGGATAGACATGAAGTACGACAAAGAACGCCGCCGGAATATCAGGCGGTATGGTGCGAACTAATTCCTTTAAAGCTTCAACGCCGCCGGCCGAGGCACCAATGGCGATGATGTCGCGCTGGGGCATGAGCTGCTTTTAATTGCGAGAACGCGCCCAAGTAGGGGGCGGACGGGAGGCCAAGCGATCGAGTACTTCGCGAAATTCCGTGAGGCGTTGTTGAAGCGTCTCGACGGTCAGATTGAGCGCACGAGCGCGTTGCAGGTAGCGCTCGGCTTCGCTGCATGCCTTGACCGCTTCAGAGCGCAAGCGTGCACTGCTCTCAATATCTCCTCGATTGAAATCATCGTTAGCGAGGCGTGCGAGGGTGAGTCCGGCCTGTATCTCCACGGCGACGAAGTGCAAAGTAAGCTGCTCGATTTCAGCGGCGTGCCGCTGGAAGTGACGCACATTTCCCCGCTGGAGTTCGCCGTATCCGGATTCTGGCAGTCCGTTCAAATCAGCCCTCCGAAGCAGGTAGCGGAACCTCCACTGTAACAGTTGTTCCTTTTCCAAGGGCCGACTGAACGGAGAAGGTGCCGTGAATCAAGCGAGCGCGTTCCGCCATACTGATGAGGCCCAAGCCGCGAGGCGCGTCTTCGGGATCAAAGCCTTCGCCCAAATCGGTTATGGCAAGCCGCAGCCCGGAATCGGTTCCTTCCAAGGTGACTTTCGCATGCGTCTTGCCGGCGTGTTTAGAGACGTTGCGAAGCGCCTCTTGCGCAATGCGGTAGAGGGTGGCAGCCACTTGATTGGGCACCTCGGCGGGAACATCGCGGCGGGAAAAAGACGCCAGCATGCCCTCGCGTTCAGCGAACTCTTCGACAAGGGCCTTAAGCGCGTGAGGCAGCCCGAGGTCTTCCAGAATGGAGGGGTGCAAGCGATGCGAGATGCGGCGCACTTCGTCGGAAAGCGAAGCTGTCCGATCCCGTAACTTTCCGAGGGAGTTATGGACTTGGTCGGGCGCTTTCGAGAAGCGCTGATAACACTGGTCGAGCTCAATCTGCAGGAGGGCAAGCTGCTGGCTGACGTCGTCGTGCAGCTCCCGTGCGACACGCCGCCGCTCGTCTTCCTGCGAAGTAAAGAGCATGCCGGTTAAAGCGCGCAGCTCCGCCTGGGTATGAACCAGCGCTTCGGTGGTGGACTGAACTTCGCCGGCGAGTCGCTGGTGCTCGCTCTCGAGCAGTTGTTCGGCCTTGCGGCGGGTGGTTATATCTTCGACGGTGAAAGTGAGCAGGCGTTCGTCATTGAGGAGGACTGTCCTTACGTTTACGCATAAAGAGCGGTTCTCAGGAGCGCGCGTCTCGTGAACGAACTCGAGGCCAGCGTTCGGCTGCGCATCGCGGACAAGCTGCTCGAGGGAGGTGCGAAGGTTTTCCATACCCCAGAGCACAACCCCCAATTCGGGGAACGAGCGATTCTCTAGTTCCTCCATAGGCAGGCCGGTAATCAGACGGAAGGCGCTGTTTGCGGTGCGTACTTTGAGGTCGGACGTAAGAACAACGAGAGGGATCTGAACGCCCTCGACGACGGCCCGGGCGTAATCACGCGCCTGAAGGAGTTCCTGCTGAACCAGCCGCAGTTGACTGATGTCGATCAGCACCAGAAGGACACCCTCGATTTTGTTATCCGAAGTGCGGTAGGGTCGGATGCGCATGAGGTACCAGCGGCCCTCCCGATCTTGCACCTCGAGCTCCTTGGTGACCAGCGTGTCAAGAACCTCGTGCAGCGTCGATTCCAGATCGTTAACTTTCAGATGCAGACGAATGTCGGAGAGCGGCCGTCCAATGTCGGCGGCGCGAAGGCTGACCAGCCGCTCGGTCGGCGGAGTGAAGTGCCGAACGCGCAGGTCACCGTCGAGCATGAGGACGGGGAGGCTGACGCCGTTCAGCAGATTCATCAGATCGTTGCTGGTTTGCGACAAGATTGTATTTCGCTGGTGGAGCTCGTCGTTGATGGTCTGCAATTCCTCGTTGGCGCTCTGCAGTTCTTCCTTGGTGGTCTGCAGCTCTTCGTTCGTGCTCTGCAGTTCCTCATTGGCGGACTGAACCTCTTCGTTAGCGGAAACGAGCTCCTGGTTTTTGGCATCGCGCTCTTCGAGCAGCGCTTGCAGATAGAACTTGGTAGCGGTCAGATCGTGCCGCAGCTCGGCAAGAAGCTTCTCGCGTTCGTCGGCGGTTTCAATAACTGGAGCGCCGGTGTGAAGCTGCGGCGGGGCGAGCGACGGCGCTGCGGGGACAAACAGAACCAGGTAAAAGCGGCCACGGGAGCTGAGGCTCTGTAAGGGGAGAACGTCGAGTTTGAGTTGGAGAGTATCGCCGTTTTCGCGAAGTTCGAGGCCCTCCACCTTTATAGGAACTTCGAGATCGATGGCGCGCCGCACGGCATCGCGTACTTGGATGGCAATACTCTCGCGGATCATGCGGACGAGCTGCAAGCTGGCCGCGCCGGGCGCCATTTCGAGAAATGGGGCGGTGTGACCACGGGACTGCAGTATTTCCATCCGTTCGTTGACAATGACGCCGGCAGGACCATAGCGTGCTAGCACAATGCGATCGGCAGCGCGCTGGAGCTCGACCTCGGTCCACCCGTCGCGTTCATGGGCATGGCTCTCGGGCACCAGGCCGCTGAGCTCGTCCGTAAGGGGACGAGCCGCGAGTTCCAGATTCGCCCACGACCTGGTCCCGATGCGGGCATAGAATTTGTGCCGCCGGTCGACGAGCGAGAACAGATCGGAAAAGTTACGGATGGCTTCCGAGCATCCGAGCAGCAGATATCCATCAGGACGAAGCGCGTAATGAAAGGTGGGAATGATCTGTTTCTGGAGTTCCGGCGTGAGATAGATGAGCACATTCCGACAACTCACCAGATCGAGACGCGAAAACGGAGGATCGATGCAAAGGTTCTGGCGGGCGAAAATGCAGAGATCGCGAACCCGTTTGCTAACGCGGTAGCCTTTGTCCACCTTTTGAAAGAAACGGCGCAACCGATCAGGCGAGACGTCGGCAGCCGAACTCTCGGGATAGATTCCTGCGCGTGCACGCTCGATCGAACGTTCGCTGGCATCGGTTCCGAAAATCTGAATAGGCGGTTCAGGCGATTGGCTGGCGACGTATTCGAGCAAGCTCATGCATATCGAATAGGCTTCTTCACCGCTCGCGCAGCCAGGTACCCAAATGCGAACTTGCTGGTTCGGAGGGCGGCCTTCGAAGAGGCGCGGGAATATGTCATTCTTCAGCGTTTCCCAAACATCGGGATCTCGGAAGAATCGGGTGACATTGATGAGGATGTCCTCTTGCAGCTCGCGCAGTTCGTCGGAGTGTTTTTGCAGGAAGCGCAGATACTCGCCGAGCGCGCTAATGCGTTTGAGCATCATGCGGCGGGCCACACGGCGGCGGAGCGTAGCGGGCTTGTATTGCCGGAATTCGATGCCTGAGACGCCGCGCAACAACGTCACGATGCGGGCAAAATCGTGCTCCTCACCGGAGGGTAATGCGCCCTCTTCAAGAGGCTGCAACTCGGGATCCCGAAAACGGGCGGCGAGACGCGCGAGTTCGATGCCGATCTGCCCGGGCGGAAGCACGAGGTCCACGTGATCGGCGGCGATCCCGCTGCGCGGCATGTCTCCGAAACGCGCCGATTCCGGCTGCTGCACAATTGAAATGCCGCCCTCGCCTTTGATGGCCCTGAGGCCGAGCGCACCGTCCGAAGCGGTTCCGCTCAGTACCACTCCGATGGCGCGGTTCTTCTGGTCGGAAGCCAAGCTGTGGAAGAAGTAATCGATCGGCTTGGGGTTGCGATCTCCGGCGCGCGGCTCGAGCCGCAGTAAACCGTGCGCAATGGATAGCCGCGCGTCGGGAGGAATGACGTAGACGTGGTTCGGCTCGGGCCCCTTGCCGGCGGACGCCTCCTCCACGGGCATAGCCGTGTGTGTGGAGAGAATTTCGACCAGATGGCTCTTCTCCGCAGCAGCGAGGTGAGGCACGAGCACGAAAGCCATCCCGGTGTCGTCCGGGAGGGCGCTAAGGAGCTCGATGTAGGCCTCCAGGCCTCCTGCTGAGGCGCCAATCGCCACAACCAAGTAGGGGAGGGGAAATCCGCCGCTGCCGGGCGCATCCCCCGTTACGCCCTCAAAATCCGAAGAGGGGCTCGCCGCCGGCAGGGCCTCGCCGCGTGTCTCGGCCAGATCGGATGGCGGATCTGTCAAATGCGGGTTAATTTCGTCCAACTCCTGTGGATTTTTGTCTTGTTCCGGCACAAGTCCTCGGAATGACTAACCGCGTACGCTGCCGCGGATTTCCTCCATCATACTGGCATGTCGCCCACTCACCACATGGGAGTGCGCGAGCGCTATACTGAGCATGCCGAGTCGAGAGCTTTTGTATCTGGGATAGCCAGGAAGATCCTCTTCTTTCGACAGAACGGGGATCTCTTGACACGCGAAGATTCTACAACTGCTCACGGCAAGCTAATCAGCAGTAGTATCGAGTGCATTCGAGAATCAGAAAGCCTGGTTATGCAATCGGTTCACACGCTCGTCGACATGCGGCGCCTCTCTTTCGAAACAAAGCAGCGGATCATACGCTCGGTGAGGCTGTTGAATCCGAATGCGTCAGATAGCGAGATATTGCAACGTGCGTTTGGCGAATACGATGGGAGCGCTCAGGAAGCCACCCAGCCGTGCTCGACCGCGTAACGGACCAGCTCGGCAGAACTGTGCAGATTCAGCTCTTCCATGAGATGTTTCTTGTGGAACTCGACCGTTTTAACCGAGATGAAGAGCAGAGCGGCGATCTCCTTAGCTGATTTGCCTTCGGCAACGAGTTGCAGAACTTCTCGCTGCCTTGCGGTTAACACGCTGAAGAGTTTGGACGGGTTTTCATACGGCGCGAGTGAACGGCCGAGGAAACGGTCGGAAATAAGCGGAGAAACAAAGAAGCGGCCCTGCTGGACGTCTCGTATGGCACTCAGCAACTCGGACGCGGCAGCCTGTTTCAGCACGTATCCCGAAGCGCCTGCCTCAAAGGCTTCTCGAACGTAGTCGCGACTGAGTTGCATGGTGACCACAATGATCTTCGTGTGCGAGTTATTGCGCTTGATCTGGCGCGCTGCTTCGATGCCATTTAGAAGCGGCATAGCAACGTCGAGAAAGACGATGTCCGGCTTCAGTTCGGCCGCGAGCGAGACAAGTTGCCGGCCATCAGTGGCGGTGCCGACGATTTCGCACTGACTTCCGATCATGTTGGTGAGGCCTTCGAGAAACAGCCGGTGATCGTCAGCAATTAATACGCGAGGATTGTTCATGCCAGGGGTCAAAATTAGCGGTCCCTTGCTGAGGGTCATTCTACTGTAAGGCCGGTGATACCGTGAATTCATGGTGGATGAGCGGCGACGTTGCGAACGCGGACCTTGCAAGTGCGAAGTGAAGGACGAGCAACGTTATTGCAGCGAACATTGTGAACAGGCCACCTCGCATGCGATCGAAAGAGATTTCTGCGAGTGCGGGCATGACGAATGCGAAAAAGGGTCGACAGCGGCGAAGTCGGCGATGAAAGAATCTCGCCCACGAAGTTCGAAAAGAGTTTAGAGGTCGCCGGTTAGCGGTTGCCGGATCTCTCCGCGTCGAACTGGCTGTAGCGGTGCCGCGCGTATTCAATGGCCTCTTGCCCGGTAGCGAATTGCGGAGTGACAGGGGGATGGCCCGACATGGTGAGGTCTTCGTCTTCTCTTAACGGCAGATCGGCGGCGGCCTGTGCCAGAACGAGCTGGAACTTATCGGGCGCCATTGACAATGCGGGCTTCGCCTTGCTGACCGGAACGGTAATCCCCTTAAGAGGATCGTCGGTGCGCGGCGTTTTGAGTGTCAGAACGCCGCCAATGTGAGGAGCGGCGGCGTCGCGCGCGGTCAATGGCGAGAGGGCGAAGCGCTCTTCGACAGTTGCCAGAATCGAGGTGTGGTCGAAGGGCGTAGCCGAGTTTGTGCGAAAAACGGTACCGGCGGCGATCCATGGCGAGATCAGCAAGGTTGGAACGCGAGGGCCAAAGCGCTTGAAGTCGAAGCCGAGTTCGCCGGTCGATTTATCAGGCGGCACGGCGTTCTCCGGGGGCGGCACGTGATCGTAGCAGCCGCCGTGCTCGTCGTAAGTAATGATCAGTAAAGTTTGATTCCAGACGGGTGTTCCGAAGAGCGAATAGTAGACGTCGTGGAGCAACTGCTCGCCCTTGCTCATGTCGTAGTCCGGATGCTCGCTGTTACCGATGGAGCCCCATTGCGGCTCGAGAAAAACGTAATTCGCGAGACTGCCGTTCTTTGCGGCGGCCTGAAAGTCGGCGAACTTGCCGAAGTTCGATGTGGGCGCGTGGGCGATGTCGGCGACCGAGGCACGAGTCAGAGGCGGCGCGTCATAGCCGTAAACGCACCAGGTCGCGGATTTCTTGGCGAGCGCGGTGTAAATGCTCGGCGCGGTAAACACGCTGGTGGTTTTATCTTGCACGAAGCCCTGCGATGTGGCCATCTGCACGAAGGCGCGGTTTGGGAAGGTTTCGGTTGGCACGGAGGCAAACCAGTGATCGCACACGGCGAAACCTTTGGCTAGCGCGGAGAGAATGGGAAGCGTCTCGGGCGTGTACATCCCCATGATTTGCGACGGCTGCGTACCCGAAATCACATGACCGGGCTGCTTGCTTTCCCAGGAGAGCGTGTAGGCGAAGTTGGTAACGAACCCGTTATTGGTTGCGGGAACGATGGGATTCGGCGCCTTGGTTGTGCCGAAGAGCTGGGAATTCGTGTTCAGATAACCTTCCCCGGCATTCGCTCCCGGCATGAAATAAGGATGCGCGTCGGTGGCGTTAATTGGAAACACCTTCACGGGTTTGCCGGTTGAATCGGGATTCGTCTCCGTTCCTTTCAAGCCTTCGAACGGTTGGCCGAGCGGCGAGACGTTGCCGCTCGATTGATAGAGGAAACCGAGCAAGTGGTCGAAGGACCTGTTTTCGAGCATGAGCACGACGATATGGTTGATGTTTTGCAGCACTCTCTTATCCTATGGGTGCGTGCGGACACTGCTGTATATAGGAGCGCATCCGGATGACGAGACCTTCTTCGCGGCAGGCACGATCGCGAAGTACGCGGAGGAAGGAACGCGCGTCGCAGTAGCGTGTGCAACGCGCGGAGAGCGGGGCGCGACCGCCGATCTTTGCTCAATAGAAGAGCTGCCGAAGATCCGGGAGGCGGAGTTGCGCGATGCCATGAACATCCTGGGTGTTCGAGATGTTCATATTCTGCCGTATGAGGATCAGAAACTGGCGGAGGCACCTCTTGAAGAGATCCGGAACCAGTTGGTGAAAGTGATTCGGGCAACGCGCCCGCAGATTGTGATTACGTTCGACCCGAATGGAGCGAACCTGCACACCGATCACATCGCAATCAGCCGTTTTACCTCGGATGCCGTGGCGGCAGCTGCGGACGATCGCTGGTATCGCGAGCTTGGGGCGGCGCATACGATCGAGCGTCTGTTGTGGCAACCCCCGACCGTCATCTTTCGATATCCGGAGCAAACGGCACTGGATAAAGAGCCAGGGATCGATTTCCTGATTGATACGGCGCCGTGGTCGGAGAAGAAGGCCGCTGCGATTCGCGCATACCGTACGCAGCGTTTAGGTAGATTGTTTTTCGATGACGAAAACGGGCGCAGAACGTTCTCGAGCGGAAGCGTTCCGGGTGGGTTGGGGAGCGCGGCCCAAGAAGGCCCCGGCGCGGGATTTGTTCGCCGAGTGAGACGTGTACGCGCCTACTGGATCTCGCCTTTTTTGTGCGCGAGACGGCTAACGCATCAGGCTCTTTGCGCTCTTGCCATTATTCGAACCCAATTTCGGCTTACAGCTTTCGTTTCTCAACTTTCACAGCTCGTTGGCACGGCGCCCGAGGCCGGGCCGTGCGTGGTCCGAAAGGAAGGCCGACTTTTCTGTCGACAGCTGTAACGCATTTATTCACTTGATAAAGCTTTGCGGAGACGATAGACTGTCTGGTTCGCGAGTTAAGGAGAATTGCATTGAATATTCTGAAACCTTTTTTCTTGGTTGCCACGGCCGCAGTGACAATCGGTCAAATCCCAGCCTATGCCACTCTTGTGAGCGTGGCAACGCCGGGAAATCTGCTTGCTTTATTACCCGTGTCTGACTTGGCTAGTTCTTCGAGCAACACCAGCTTCGGCGCAGGCCTCTCTCAGATAGACGATAATTACGTAAACACCGCCAACCAGGACAACGGTCTAATCTTCGCGGATAGCGATACAGACGAACGAGTTGCAGTCACCGGATTCAACAGTAAGATCGGGGATATTCGTTTTTTTTCCAGCCCTACTGATCTAGGCCGTTTTCCCTCCAGTCTGACAATTTACTATTCGGCTAATTCCACAACCTCGCTGACGTCGAGCAGCTACACCGGCGTTTTGTTGCCGACAACCGCGCTGAGTGGCTTAACGTTCACGCCCGTTGCCGGCTCTACGGCGGCCTACATGGATTTCTATGTGAACGCACCGGTTGGCACGCAGAGTTTGCTCTTGGACATCGGGGGCGCCAACGGGGAGGGCGATCGCATCAGCGAATTGCAAGCTTTCGCGGCCGCTCCCGAACCCTCATCACTTTGTCTCATAGCGGCCAGCTTTCTCATTTTTGCGACGCTACGATTTCGCAAAGGCCATCGTATTTAAGTTCTGTGGCTACTTGGTCTCGGCTTTTTTGTGAGCGAGACGGCTGCATGCATCGGGAGCGCCCAGCATCTTCAGCGCGTCGCCACCGGATTCAATAAAGTCGATTTTTCCTTGCGGGTCTATGACGAAGGTGACCCGATTGGCGACACCGGCTTTGGCGATGTAGATTCCATACTCCTGTGAAACTTTGCGATCGAGAAAATCGCTGAGCAGCGGAAACGTCAGGCCGAGACTCTGAGCGAAGGCTTTTTGCGAGGGCGTGTTGTCGGTACTTATCGCGAAGACCTTCGCGCCTGATTCCTCATACTTTTGCATTCCAGACTGGAATGCTTTCATTTCAGCGGTTCAACCACCTGTAAAGGCAGCCGGGAAGAAGGCCAGGACAACGGTGCTCTTACCAATGTAGTCGGCGAGATGGACCTTGCCTCCTTCGGTGGAAGGCAGCGTGAAATCGGGTGGCGTGTCGCCGACTTTCAACGTGGTGGAAGGCGCGGCCGCGGGCGCTTGTGCCAGCAAGGCGGTTGAGAGAGAAGCAGTTAGTAGCGCAAATTTCAAAAGTCGCATAGGAGGTCGATTTAAGTATGACCGAAATGGCTATGTTGCGGTGAGGCTCACTTGAATTTTGCGCGAGTGCTGCTGCCAGGAACGTAAGAGGATCAACGCAATCACAATCAGAGCGAGCGATAACCCACACCAGAGCCCGTAGATGCCGTACCCGTAGTGGAAGCAGAGCAAATACCCGATGGGCAGACCGAAAAACCAGTAGCCGCCCAGATTGATGAGCATGGCGTCACGGGTGAGCCCGAGTCCGCGTAGAGCGCCGGTCGTGACGGTTTGGATTCCGTCGAATAACTGGAACAACGCTGCCCAGGCAAGCAGGCCGGTGCCGATGAAGATAACGCGCGAGTCGCTGGTGTAAATGCGCAGCAATTGCTTGGGGATGAGCAAGAAGGCGGCAGCGGAGCAGGACATGAAGGCGCAGCCGAGAGCGATGGCGATGAAGCCGTTGCGACGCGCGACCCAAGGCTCACGGCGGCCCATTGCCTGACCCACCGCAACGGCCGCGGCGGATGCGATGCCCAGCGGAACCATGAAGCTGACGGCAGCGCAGTTGAGAGCCAGTTGATGAGCTGCCAAAGCGACGGGGGCGAGGCGGCCCGCGAGCACGGCGGCGGCGCCGAACGCTCCGATTTCGAGCAGGATTTGAGTTGCAGCGGGAAGCCCGATCCGGATCAGATGCGAGATACGTTGCCAGTCGGGTGGGCGAGGAATGGTTTTGATGCCGGGCTTAAGGCGACGCTCGAACCACCAGATGGCGAGGGCGAGGACGCCAGCCATGTAAATACGCGCCAAGCCGGTTGAGAGCGCGGATCCAACCACACCGAGCGCCGGAAAGCCGGCATGACCTGCGATCAGGAGCCAGTTGAAGAACCAGTTAATAAGGTTTGCGCTGATGAGTGCGAACATCACCGGGCGCACGTGACCGAGCGCTTGCAGGTAGCGACGGAAAGCACCGTATAGAAGGAGAGGCAGGGTGCTCAATCCGAGGGTGGCGACGAAAGATCCGGCCAATGCGCTTACTTCGCGATTGACGCCGAGCGCGTAAAACACGGGACGCAGCAGCGCGAAGAAAATCGTAAGCGGGGGCGAGAGGAATAGAGCGATATAGATGCCTTGCGCGAGGGAATGATGGCAGTCTTCGCGATTACCGGCTCCAAAGGACTGGGACACGAGCGTGTCGAGGCCGAGCAGCAGCCCGACTCCGAAGATGGCGAACGAATAGAACGCGCTACCGCCGACGCCGATGGCACCGATCGCAGCAGGACCGAGGGGACCGATCATGATGGTGTCGACGACGCTCATGAACATCCAGCCGAGTTCCGCAAGCACGACGGGGACAGCGAGCGCGATGAGACGCCGGACGTCGGAGGAGAGGGGTCGCGGTGCGGAATGGACCTGAAGTGGCATTACGGAGGAACGCGCAGGCCGGGGCCGCAGCAGGATCGCCGTGCGCGAGGGGATTTGAAGACGATAGCACGACCTGACCTGGTGCGCCGAAACTGGTATTCTCAGGTTGATCGTGTTCCGATTGGTCGCCAGCTCGGTTTGCTGCATTTTGCTTTTCGCGACCTCCGTATGGGGCGGTTGCGTCTCCTGCGAACAGTTCTTCATGTGGCAGGCGAATTCAAAGAGTTGTTGCGCTCCTAACGGCCAGTGCAAGACAAAGAAGCCCTCGCATCAGTCTCAATCGAAGCGAGAGTGCATTCAGCTCGCGTTCGAGCATCACCAAGCGCCCGATCTGCAGATAGCCGTTGTTCGTGTCAGCGCGGCCTTGGCGGTCTCTCCGATTTCCACACCACAGGTTTTCGCCGCCGCCGCGCTTCCCTTCCCGGATCCCTCTCCGCCCGATCGTCAAGTCCTCTACTCCACCTTTCTCATTTAAGGCTTCTTCTCTTCCTTCATACGAGTGTGTGTACGAGGTCTTTACTCGTGCGCCTAGCTCAGGTGACGAGAACAGAAAGGAGAAACCATGGGTGCGAAAGCGAAGTTCCTGATGGGCGTTGCGGCCTTGTGCTTTTTTGGATCTTGTTCACTGGCCGCCGATCATGGCCCCGTCTTTGGCCTGGCCACTCCCACGAACCCTCAGGGCGGGTGGAGCTTTGATTTGGGCGCGAACGGGCGAGGCGGAACGGGCGGGATCGCGGCCGCGCTCGAAGCCGAACTGTCGTACGGTGTTACACCCAATATCAAGCTCTCAGTCTCCGGGCCGGTAGTTATCGAGGCTGATCCGTATGCACGCTCCTCGATCACGACTAATACACCTGCGAGCGGCGACTTCAGTGGATTGGCGTGGTGGCGCTTCCAACGCAAGGACCTCGCTGGTAAGCGCATCGAAAGTACTGCGTTCGGCGGCGTTCTCATGCCTGGTCCTCAGGCCGAAACCGGCTTGTATCGTGGGCTCCATAGCGGGCCCGGTTATATGGTGGGCGCTGTCACCGGAGTGGCCTCACGAAGTCAGTATGTTTGGGCGGGTCTAGACTACCAACGGTATAGCCAGTCGAAAGGCGACCAACGCCCCGATCTGCTCACCTACACGCTGGTTTACGGGTACCGTCCGGAATCCTGGCGCACGGACTATCCCCGGTGGGATTGGCGCATTTTCGGAGAACTGACCGGGCGAGCGGACAGGGCTGCTGCAACGAGAAAACAGTTGCGTGCCAGGGACGGGAGCCCGTCAAGTGTTTCTGGGGCCTAGCCTGCTCGGCGTCTACCGAGCCATAGGCATCGAGGCCGGGATGCAGTTTCCTGTGTATCGCGATACCGGCCCGCTCTATCCGCGTGAGCGGTACCGGTTTGCAATCAATTTCGCTTATTTCTTTTGAAAGGATTCTTTTATGAAAAACAAATTGGCTTTTCTCGTAGTGGCGCTGCTCGCTGCGGTAACTCCTAGCCGTGCCGAACTGCTCGAAGCCGATCTCTCCATCTTCGGCATGGATTGAATGACTTGTGCACACGTCGTGTACGTGTCTCTCAAGAAAGTGACGGGCGTGGATTCAGTACAGGTGAGCCTGAACGAAGGGCTTGCGACAGTCAAGCTTAAGCAGGGCAACGGAGTCACCGCGGCGCAGCTCTGGCAGACGATCCACCAGCAAGGTTATACGCCCAAGGCGACCACGCTCGTTGTTCGTGGTGAGTTGGTCCACGTGCAAGACCAAGTGCGGCTCAAAGTGTCTGGAACAAATATGGTGATTACGCTCGCATTCGACCCTAAGAACCCGGCAGGCTATCAGGAAGCGCGTAAGCGCGCCGGACAAGAGGTCGTTGTTCGCGGGACGATGATTCCCGGAAAGGATTTCAAAACGCCCGTGCCGTTGGAAGTCACGGAGGTGAGACCAGCCGAGGCGCGAGGAACATCATGAGACCAACTCTCACGCGTGCAAAAAACCGCAACGGGGTGTTCAGCTATTTTTCTCTCTTCACGTCCTTCGGCACGCTCCTTTGTTGCGCACTGCCGTCTCTATTCGTGCTTTTGGGATTGGGAGCGACCGTGGCTTCGGTACTGTCGGCGGCTCCGTGGCTGGTCAAGCTCTCTCACCATAAGAATTTGGTGTTCCTGGTTGCGGGCATCCTCATTGGAAGCAACTTCGTCTACGTGTACCGAATCGCGCCGCGGCTGCAGGCTCGCGAAGAGGCATGCGACCCAAACGATCCGGCAGCTTGCCAGACCGCTAGCCGCTTCAGCCGAATCGTGTTGTGGATCTCCGGAGTTCTTTATCTCGTTGGCTGTTTCAGCGCTTATGTGCTGGGGCCGATACTGATGCGATTCGATACGTAGAGACTCCGTAGAGTGACAAGGCCCGTGGGCGCTGGCTTTCGTGTCGACTAGAGGCGACTTAGATCCCACACGTCGCTGTAAGGTTTCTGTTCATCCACTAGCGACCCAGCACACTCCACCCCTGCCCGAGCCACAACCAAAGAGCGGCGGCGATGCACGCCAAGAGTAGAGTGCCTATGAGGCAGAGGAGTGTCGAAGCGCGCGCATCCCACTCGAGTTGCTTACGCTTTCTGAGCGCTTGGAGCGCCTTCGCCAGATTACTGTCGTCATACCAATGCGCGGCCATCGTTTGACTATTTGCACGTTCCTCACCATTTATAACTTATTGTGTTCACGGGAGTTTCGCCGCGGCGGGTTAGCGCGATTGGTTGAAAGCAGCCAATCGCAGCGAGACCACAACCGCCATGAGCAGGAGCGCGCCAGTGAAGGCCGCGACACCGGGCCAGCCGAAAGCATTCCAGAAAAAGCCGCCGGTGGAGCCCACAACGCTCGAACCCACATAGTAGAAGAACAAGTAGAGCGAGGACGCTTGTGCTTTAGCGTGCGTGGCGCGCAAACCGACCCAGCTGCTCACGATGGAGTGGGCGCCGAAGAAGCCGAAGGTGAGCACGGCAACACCGGCGATGATGGCGGCGAGTTGATGGACGAGCGTGATGCTCAAACCCAGCCACATCAGGATGATCGGACCCCACAAGACTTTTCCACGGCCGAGGCGGCCTGCCAGATCGCCGACCCAAGCGGAGCTGAAAACGCCGACCAGATAAACGATGAAGATGGCACCGACGGCGCTCTGGCTCAGGTTGTAAGGGGGCGCGACGAGACGGTAACCGATGTAGTTGTAGACCGTCACGAAAGTGCCCATTAAGAGGAACCCTTGGCAGAACATCAAGCGCAAGCCGGGGTCGCGCAGATGCTCGAGAAAAAGCGCGAAGAGGTGCGCGGGCAGCAGGGGTTGAGGCTGAAAATGAACGGACCGCGGCAGACTGCGCCAGAAGATGAGGGCTGCGACCAAGCCGAGAGCGCCGATACTCGCTATGGCGAGGCGCCAGGACGAGACGTCTGTAAGGACGCCGGCGATTAGACGCCCGGACATGCCGCCCAGCGCGCTGCCACTGATATATAGGCCCATCGCGAGCCCGATGGAGCCGACGTGCATCTCCTCACCCAGATAAGCCATCGCGACAGAAGGCAAGCCGCTGAAGGCGATCCCTTCGACGGCACGGATCAAAAGAAAAGTGTGCCAGGTGGGCATCGCTGCAGAGACAACAGTCAGCGCGCCGGAGGCGAACAGGGAGACAACCATCATGGGCTTGCGGCTCCAAGCCTCGGAGAGCGCGCCGGCAATGAGCATCGAAATGGCCAGCAGTCCAGTGGTGAGGGAAAGCGAGAGGCTGCTCGCGGCGGGGCTGACGTGGAACTCGCGCGAGAACAGCGGCATGAGCGGCTGAACGCAGTACATGAGCGCAAAGGTGGAGAAACCCGCTGAAAAAAGGGCGAGGTTGGTGCGGTGAAAAGCGGGAGTACCTCGCTCGATGTGAGCGTGTGTTCGAGTGCGATATTCTTGCATTCTGCGGAAACGAAGGATTCTTGAAGATTATGAGCATACGAACTAGGCAACTAGCGATTCTGCTGGCCGTCTCTTGCTGGCCGGTGTCCGCACAATGGACAACGCCGAAGGTCGACGGGATCATCGAAAGCGGCGAATACGGCAACACTGGCAACGGCACGAATCAGATCGGCACGAATACCTCGCAGACCTGGTACATGACTTGGGACGCGACGAATCTGTACGTGGGGATTACGAATGCCAATCTCGCGGAAGGTGCGGTGATTTACATCGGCACGGGCGGGAGCGGCACTACGACCGGAAATAATTACGACGGAACGAATTTCTCTTCGCTTCCCTTCCCGGCGCAGTTCGTCACTTACTTCAAGGATGGGTATCGCGTGTATAGCACCTCAAACGGTGGTGCGTGGTCGGGCGGCACGACGAGTTATGGCGCCTATGCTTCGAACAGCAGCAGCGGACCGAACACGCGGGAGCTGGCAATTCCCTGGGCTGCGATTACCGGCGGCGGCATTCCGGCATCCTTCAACTTTTTCGGATATTTGACTTCCTCAGGCGGTTACGTTTACGGGCAGGTTCCGAACGATAATCCGGGTACGACAATCGGGACTAGCGCGCAGTACACGCAGTATTACGGCATCACGAATACAGGGAATGGCACCAGCACGCCACCGTTCTCGAATGAGCAACCGAGCGGCTTCAGCGCGGCCGATAAAGCAGGGTTTTACCACAACACATTCGATCCGTTTTATCGCAGTTCGGAGGGAGCGGTGACAGAAGGCGCGCAAGTTACGCTGCGCTTCCGCACGTTGCATTCAACCGGAGTGTACGGGGTCAAGCTGCGCGCGTACTTGTTCGATACCGGGAGCGGAAATACGACCGGCCCGGTTGATACAAACATGCCGTTTGACCAGAACATCACCGTCAATAGCACGGAATACGACGTATGGAAAACGACCGTTACGATGCCTTCCACGCCCACGGTGTATTACTACAAGTTTGAAATCAACAAGGCCACGACGAACGGGTTCTATAGCGACGATTACGTGGACGATTACGACAATCTGAATAAGGACGGTACAGGCGCAGCAACCGATGGCGAGCCGTTCAGCTCGTTCCAGATCACGGTCTACGATCCGAATTTCGTGACTCCGGCGTGGATGGCCAATGCGAACGTGTACTACATCTTTCCGGATCGGTTTCGAAATGGCGATCCGACGAACGACTATTGCGTGAGTGGCAGCACGTCAGGTTGCCCCTCCTTCTACGGCAATCCGCCAGTCGGACAATATTGCGGTGACGACGTGGAACACGCTGCTATGCGACCCGTACAGCACCAGTTCCGGCTGTTACAACAATTTCGGCAGCATTTTTTACGGCGGCGACCTGCTGGGTATTCAGAATGAGCTCGATTACGTGCAGAGCTTTGGATTCGATACGTTTTACCTTACGCCGATTTTCCAGGCGAGCTCGAATCACCGCTACGACACCGACGATTACCTGAACGTCGATCCGGCGCTGGGCGGAAACGGCGCTTTCACCTCGCTGGTGAACGAGATGAATCATCGCGGCATGCGCGTGATTTTGGACGGAGTCTTCAATCACGCGTCATCGGATAGTCTCTATTTCAATCGCTACAACCGGTTTCCGGACGTGGGTGCGTGTCAATCGCTCAGCTCGCCATATCGCAGCTGGTTCCATTTCAATGACAACAATGTGCCGTGCACATCGGCCGATTACCCCGGCTGGGACGGCACGGACAGCTTGCCAACGTTCGATCACACACAAACGGCAGTGCAGAATTTCTTCTACGCCGATCCGACCAACAGCGTGATGGCGAAATGGTACGCCGCAGGAGCAAGCGGCTGGCGCTTCGATGTAGCGCCGGACCCAAACTTTCCGCATTCGTGGTGGGTGAATACACGGCAATCGGCAAAGACTTACAAAAGCGATGGGCCGCTGATTGGCGAAATCTGGCCGAATGCGAGCCAGTGGTTGGCGGGCGATCAACTCGATTCGACCATGAATTACCGTTTCCGGCGGAACGTCACCGGCTTCGCGCGCGGGCAATACGGCTGGACGGACAACAACGACAACGGCAACGATTCGATTATTCCGCTGACGCCGAGCCAGTTCGATACGGCGAACAGAGCGATTCGCGACGATTATCCGCCGCAGGCGACCGCCGCGATGCTGAACCTGATCGATTCGCACGACACAAATCGAGCGCTGTATGTATTGACAGAAACCGGCGACAGCGGCCTGACACAGGCGAAGCAGCGCCTGGAATTGGCGGCGTTGTTCCAGTTCACGTACATCGGCGCGCCGACGGTGTTTTATGGCGACGAAGCGGCGATCAATGCGCCCTCGCGATATAGCAGTTCAAGCGGCCCGGTGGGGGATCCGTATGCGCGCGCGCCGTATCCCTGGACCGATCAGCCCGGCGATCCAACGGTGTATGGACCGCCAGATTCAGGTGTTATCGCTTTTTACACGAAACTTGGGCACCTGCGGAAGCAATACCCAGCGCTATCGAGCGGGACGTTCGTGACGCTGTTGACTGGGGATACGCAGCAGCCCGGGACGGCGGCGAATACTTACGCGTATGCCCGAGTGGGCACCAATCAGACCGCGATTGTGGCGCTGAACAATGGCTCGAATACGAACACGCCATCGATTCCCGTGGGCGCGTACTATGCGGATGGCACAACGCTCGAGGATGCGCTCAGCGGCAACACGTATAACGTTTCCGGGGGCAACGTTTCATTGACGTCTGCCGGGGCTCACGGGTGCAGTGCTGCTGCCATCTCCGGCGAGCATCGATCTGACGCCTCCGACCGGAAGCATTTCGCTTGTGCCTGCGGCCAACTCGTACGGATGGATCAACAGCTCTCCCGTGGCCGTGAACATTTCCGCCAGCGATACGGGGGGCAGCGGCGTAAATCAGATTCGCTTCTGGGTAGACAGCGGGGCGACCAGCAGCAGCTCCGGCAGTTCGGCGAGCACGAGCGTCAGCGGCGAAGGCCAGCACACGGTGGGAGTGCGGGTCCTCGACAACGCCGGAAATATCAGCGGCCTGATCAGCGCAGCCGTGAACATCGATTTGACCCCGCCGGTCGTAAGTGTGACCGGAGTCTCGAATGGCGCGACATACTTCTACAACCAGGCGCCGGCGGCCGGATGCCAAACGACGGATGCGCTATCGGGTGTCGCGGTGCCGGCGACTGTATCGATTACGGGCGGCAATGGCCAGGGGTACGGCACTTATACGGCAACCTGCTCCGGGGCCACGGACAAAGCGGGCAACATCGCTGCGCCCGTGAGCGTGACGTACACCGTGAACGGCCCGAGTTCCCTGGGTGGTGCGATGGGGCTGAAGAGCGGACCCATGAATGCGACGAGTGTGGCAGTTCGTCATCGGCAACAACGGTCCCGGGACGGCGTTTGGCGCCGAGATCGCAACGCTGACGCTCAAGCAAACGAAGGGCGCGGCATGTACTCCGGTCTTGACGAGCGGGCTTCCAGCAGCGGCGGGGGACATCGGTGAGCAAGCCACGGCGACGACATCGGTGACGATCAACTTCAGCGGCTGCGCGTCCAACGCGTTTTTTACGGTTTCTGCGACTCTGTCAGCAAACGCGGGAACCGCAACCGGCTCGATTGTGAAGCTTAACCAGCTTCCCTAGACCTGTGAAGCGGACCCGCCTCCGCGTTTTTGCTTTGAGCGCGGCCGTGATTATCTCGGTGGTCGCGGGGAATGCCTCGCTCACGCAAGGTGTGAAGTCGGCGGAGGGGAACGCGCTTTTTCCGCTGTTCCTGAATCCGTGGGTCGTCGCGGGCATTCTTCTTTTGATGGCATGGATGCTGTTTCGCATGGCGCTGCTGAGCATAACGCCCATGAGCATCATTCTTCCGTTGACGGCCGGCGGCGCTTACATTTTGACGGCCCTCGCCGGCCATCTTCTGCTGCATGAAAAGCTTGGGCGAATGGAAATTGGCGGACTAGCGCTGATTTTCGTCGGAGTTGTTTTGATCGGCAGGAGCGGTTCGCGAGGTCGGGAGAACTTTCCGTCATGAAGTGGGCGCTCATTGCGGTGATTGTTTGTTGTACCGCTGCCAGCGATGCTATGCAGAGCTTCGAGATGAAACGGTCGGGGGCGAGTGGGGAGATTCGCCGATCGGCCGCAGCAGTGGGCAGGCCGCTGTTCCTGCTTTCGATCGTTCTGCTAGCGATCTCGTTTTTTGCCTTTTTACGCGTGCTGCGCGTTGCGCCGATCAGCTTCGTGTCGCCGGTGACCGCGACGACCTACATCTTGGACGGGATGCTGGCCAAGCTCTTCCTCAAGGAGCAGGTGAATCGACAACGCTGGCTCGGCATTGCGTTTATTTTCGCCGGTGTGGTCTTGATATCGGCTCCCTGAGTGGCCACGCGAGGGAATTCGCGTCGAGACTGAACGGCCTAGCTTATGACCGAAGAGGGACTGTATTCGGCAGCGGGTGATTGGTGAGGAGAAATTTGCCGCCACTCTCGGCGACTACGTTCAGAGTGGAGTGCGCAACTAAAGTTTCGAGTTGATGAACGTCGGGGAGTTCCGCGACGATGTAGTAGCGATCCGGTTCCTGCCAGCGCCGTTGAAAGTTCGCGTCATCGATGAATACGGGGGGCACGCCAGGTGCATTCGAACCGTATTCAAGATTGAACATGCGGCCGTTCAGGAGTAGCGCACTTCTGTTGGTGTAGAAAACCACGGATGAGAACGGATAGTAATGATGTTCGACAATCAGCTGCCCGGAGGGTGACTTGAGCAGAGCGTCGGCAAGCGGACGCGAAGACATGTAGGGATCGAATGCCACGAGCGCCAGGCGCGCCGCATGGAAGAAGATGACCATCATGATGCCGATGGCGATAAAAGCGCGTTTTCCATTTGCTCGCAGTGTTCCCAATGTTCCGATGGCGAAGCCAAGCGCCGCGACTGCGAGCGGGACGCGAAGGTAGGCGAATGAGCGAAGCGTCAGGTCCTCGATGTGGCCGAGTGAGAGCGTGTAGGCGTCCGGATGGTCCGACAGCGCGGATGCTATATCGCCCGGAGCGGGCACGTTTCTTACCAGAATCAGCAGTATGACGGCCGCCATCGCAGCGCATCCTACAATGACGGAAAGGACGCGAGTGCCGCGGCGGATCCATTTGCCGCCCATCGCGATTGCCGAACCCAACAGCAGAGCGAATGCCGGGTAGCACGGCATCGAATAGTACTCCTGCGTCGTTGAAAACGTGAAAAATCCCAGCACTACGCCTATCCAGCAAAGTGCGAACAAATGCGCGCGCCCGAGGCGATCCAGCGGCTTGAACGAGAGCTTCGCGATAGCAGGAAGGTAAACACTCCAAGGAAATAACCAGAGTAAGTGCAATAACCAAAACCAAAGACGCGGAACGGTGTTGTAGTCCCGCGGATATCGCATGTTCAGAAAACGAAGCAGTTGCTCATTGATGAAATAAAACCACAAGAATCCGTGATATTGGCCCGGGCCGCTGTGCAGCGTGAATGCGAAATAGGGTGGATTGCGAAGCGTGGCAAGAATGTGCCACGGAGCGGCGATGGCAAGGATGACGAGTAGGCCGCTGAAGGGGCGGAGCCGTCTCCATGTTCGGGCAGAAAATAGCTGGTGCGTAAGAAACAGGTAAACGAGACCTGCTGCGACCGGGAACACGGCGCCGATAAGACTTTTCAACAACAGCCCTGCACCGATCGAGGCGGCGAGAACGAAGGCCCAAGCGCGCGGGTGCCGCTCCTGCTCATCGAGCGCGCGTAGAAATGCCCACATCCCGAGCGTTATGGTGCCCGTCAGCATCACGTCGGGAATTAGAATTCGAGTAAAGAGAAACAGCCCGGCACAAGTCGAAACGCACAGGCCCGCGTAAAAACCTGCTCGCCTTCCGAAGGCCCAAATGCCGAAAGCCATCGTCAGCAAGGCAAGCGCGATGGCAGCTAGCGCGACGGGAATGCGCGAAGCCCAGTCATAGGCGCCGAAGATTTTGTAGGACAGCCCAATCATCCAGTAGATGAGCGGCGCTTTCTCGAGGTACGGAACGCCGTCGAGACGTGCGGTGACCCAGTCACCGGAGCTCAGCATGTTGCGAGCGATCTGCGCCTGCACGGCGTCAACATCGTCCATCAAAGAAGGAGGAGAGACGATGCAGCCCAGGTAAATGGCCGCCGCAAACAGAGCAACTGCGAAATACAGGTAAGCGTGCTTCGGTTTCTTACGGAGGGATGGGTTGAGTTGCAGTTACTCTAGTTTGTAGTTCCGGCTGCGGCGAAACTGGCGTAAATAAGCCCAAAGCTTAGTAACATCTCCACGATAACAGTTGGCGTGTCGCCGTCATTGCGCGTGTAACGAAGTGTTCAAATCCAGCTGAAGCATTCAGTTCGACGCATCCGGGGAACCGACGGGTACCAGCATCCCCTGCCTAATCGAGTAGTCTTTGCCGCGCCATCGAATCGTCTTTCGCGCAAAGCTGACCAGCCAGATGATGAAGCCGAGGGCGTCCCATACAGGAATAAGCAGAATCTTTTTCCAGATTCGTGCCTGTTTCATCCCCCATGAGCCGATCAGCCAAGTCATTGCGACTCGCAATAACACGTATGCGGAGGCGTACGTGAGTGCAACCGCCGCCGAGGGGCTTATCGCAGCCGCCAACAGCAACCATGGCAGCCCCAGGGTGAAGATCAATCCGACATGTCCCCACGGCCGCATCACGCGCATCACGGTCATCCAGCGCACGCGCTTGTAGAACAGGTCGCCGAATGATTCAAAGTCCGCGACGGTCTCGACCACATAGGGAAGTAACTTCACTTCGAGGCCCTGCTCCACGATCAAGCGGCCAACGCGGAGATCGTCGCCGGGAAGATTTTCAATGGTCTCGTAACCACCAAATCCAGCGACATTCGTGCGCGTCGTGACGATGGTCTGGCCGAACATAAATTTGATGCCGTCCAGCTTCCACGCGACGATCGTTCCGGCGAAGAAGTCCGAAATCATGCCGATCGACTGAAGCTCCTGAGTAAGTGTCGTTTCTCTGGTCGAAGTGTATAGGCACGTTACTCCCCCCACTTTGGGGTTGCGGAAAGGCGCCACGATGGAGCGCAGATAATCCGGGCCGACGCGCACATCGCCGTCCGTGATCACCAGCAGTTCGTTGCGAGCTTCGCTGACGAGACGCACCAGCCTGCCGACCTTGTCATTCATCGCCTTACGACGGCCGGAGCCATAGAGCAGTCGAATGTCACGGTTCGGAAAGTCGCGGCGCAGCTGTTCGAGTATCGGTAGCGCGGGATCGCCTTCATCCACGCAAAACACGATCTCGTAATCCGGATAATCTTGACGGCAAAAACTGGCGTAATTTTCGTATGCATCGGGATCGAGACCCCGAATGGGTTTGAGGCAGCTTATAGGAGGTGTGAAATCCGAGTTCTGCGCAAGTTTTCGACGACGGCCTGCCCGGAAGAATTGTGCCGTGCTGTAGAGGACCAACAGGTAATAGACAGCCGGTATGGCAGCAAGCGCGAGAAGAATGTATTCAACGGAGTTCAACGCTTGGACCCGGCTGACTTAACGAGCCGCTGAAGCAGCTTCAGCAATTGCGTTCACCGTTGCTGTGCGTGTTTGTCTGCGGTTAGTCGCGTTTCGCCAATTAACCTGCGGATGGAATAGTGCCGGGTCTATGCGATCGCTGTATCTCACAGCTATGTTGATCAGAGAATCCAACAACGAATCGGAAAGGAAATGCGGCTCGAGACCGAGATCGATCAATTTTGAATGTTTTGCGTTGTAATAATGTTGCTCGCTCTCCACACGGGGATCGGGCAGATGTTGGATCTCGACATCGAGTCCCACTTTTCGTCCAGCCGCCTGCACCAGTTCCGCCAGTTCCAACACCGAAAACTGCTCCGTGAATTGATTGAACACACGGCATTCGCCTCTTTGTGCCGGATTTAGGCAGGCCAATTCGACGCATCGCACAGTATCCCGGATGTCAAGGAAACCGCGCGTCTGGCCGCCCTTTCCGTAAACCGTGAGTGGATGGCCAATCGCAGCCTGGGCACAGAAACGGTTAAGCACCGTGCCGAATACTTCGTCGTAATCGAAACGGTTTATGAGCGCTTCGTCGTGCACAACCTCATCGGTTACGGTTCCATACACCACGCCCTGATTGAGATCGGTGGCGCGCAGTCCCCAAATCTTGCACGCGAACATAATGTTGTGGCTGTCGTGCACCTTCGAAAGGTGATAGAACGAGCCCGGCTGCTTCGGATAGGGCAAAACATCTTTCCGCCCGTTGTGCTCAATCGCGATGTAACCCTCTTCGATATCGATGTTGGGGGTGCCGTATTCTCCCATGGTGCCGAGCTTCACCAGATGACAGTCGGGCCGCAGCTCGCGCAGCGCAAAAAGCAGGTTCAGTGTCCCGACAACGTTGTTGACCTGAGTAAAAACCGCATGCTTCCGGTCGAGCATGGAGTATGGGGCAGCACGCTGTTCGGCAAAATGGATGATTGCATCCGGCTCGAAAGCTTCAATCGTGGCGGCGAGGAAATCGTATTCAGTAACATCGCCAACGAAGAGCTCGATCGTTTTCCCGGTGAGCTCTTGCCAGACCCGCAGCCGGTCGGAAAGCGGACGAATGGGAGTGAGAGTCTGTACGCCCAGTTCGTGGTCCCATTGACGGCGCGCAAAATTGTCGACGATCGCGACTGAATGCCCTTTTGCCGACAAGTACAGCGCGGTCGCCCACCCGCAGTAGCCATCTCCTCCGAGCACGCCGATTTTCATGTGTGAATCGAATACTCCTCTTTTATTTATTAGTGCTCACGTTGAGTTTTCGCAGCCTGAGATGCAAATACGGTTCTATTCTGAGACGACATCAACCCCTGTGACGTAACACTAGATCGGGTTGTTGACACTCATGCGGGAAGTTTACGGGCAGGTGCTTCTCAAATTGTAAGCAATTCGTAAAGTTTTTCAGAATTGAGGCGCTGAAATGGCAGGTGAAATGACGCCGCGACAAGTCCCGAGACCGATGCGCGCAAAACCTTCCGCAGCGCAATAGCCGCTCAGAATGACTTCGTCGCCGTCTTCGAGGAACAACCGGCTCCCTTGACCGGGCAGACTCAACGGCTCGCTGCCTTTCCAGGTCAGTTCGAGAAGACAGCCGCGGTTGCTCTTTTCGGGGCCTGAGACGGTACCGCTCGCGATCAGATCGCCGGGGCATAACGGACATCCATTAGAAGTGTGGTGCGCCACCATCTGCGGAAGCGTCCAATACATATCCTTGAAAGATCCGCGGCTGATTCGCACGGCCTCTGCGCCGTTCGCCAACCCGCAGCCAAACCTCCAGCGCGATGTCGAACCCGCCCGGTTGCTGCGCGGCAAGGTAGGGCAGCGTCGGTACGTCGTGTTCTGCGGCAGCAACGCGAAAGGGCTCCAGCGCTTCTAGAGTGACAAGCCATGGCGAGATGGAGGTTGCAAAGTTTTTCGCCAGGAACGGGCCCAGGGGCTGATATTCCCAGCGTTGGATGTCACGCGCGGACCAGTCGTTTAAGAGACAGACACCGGCGATGTGTTGCTCGGCTTGTGAAATCGGAATGGGTTGACCCATGGCGTTGCCGGGTCCCAGGAAGGCTCCGACTTCAAGTTCGTAATCCAGCTCGTTCGCAGGCCCGAAGCGGCCTTCTCCCAGTTGCCCAACCGGACGCTGGATGCGCGTGCCGCTGACGACGATGGAGGATGCGCGGCCATGATACGCGATGGGAACGTGCTTATAGTTCGGCAACAGCGGATTGTCGGGCCGGAACATCTTTCCGACATTGGTGGCGTGATGCATGGACGCGTAGAAGTCCGTGTAATCGCCTATTCTCGCGGGCAGAAGCATCTCGCAATTCGCCTGCGGGACCAGATCTTGTCTGGGCGCCCCCTCGCGGAGAGCGTTGCTCCATTCACGACGCAGGTCTCGGCGTTCTGTCGCGGACAGGCTCAGGTAGGCGTTCAACGTTTCGCCCGGTAGCCATTTCTGTGCGTCCAGTATGAAGTCGCCGATTGCTATCCCGACGTGCGGGCGGCTTTCGGAGCGCGCACGAAAGATCCCGAGGGGCAGATTCTGTATGGGGAAATCGCAATCCGGGCGATTCGCAGATTCCACCCAGCTCTTGAGCTTGGGATCGTGCGTTTCATCGATCATGCTTCGTTATAGCCATCCGAGCGATTGAAGATCACTCACCGGCTCTTCGAAGGAACACGATCCAAACGAATGCGCGAAGTCTTTGCGTGCTTGCATGATTTGGCTGGTTGAGACTGACTTATGGCGCCACTGTGCTCGATCGTCAAAGCGGAACGCGGCTGCGTCTGTTTCGGCGAGAATTTCTTCAATCGCCCGCTCGCCGTGCCAAGCGAACACTGCCGCGAGAAACACATTCACGAACCCGTGCATGGTCGCCTGCGGTGCCTGGGCATCGTAGGTTAAGGGGTGAACCGACCGGATGGGATGATGCAGGCCGGCCGTCGCTTTGAATGGCAAGCGTCGTTCAGCGCAGGCCACAATGTACTGGGCCAGTGCGGACACTGATGGAATCGCTTCTGGCGTGAGACCGCCCGTCCGGATCTTCGCAAACGATCCTGCGTTCTTTACTTCGTCAAGTTGCGAGATCGACCCTTCGCAATAGGTCGGCCGCGAGGTTCGAACGATCTTCTTAGACTCGATGGCTGCGGCGCGCGGGTGATCGGAATCGTTCAAGACTGCAAAGGACCAGTCGCGACCCGCTTCGATATTCTGCAGAGCTGCGGCCGAAATGACGAACCGCCCTAGCATCCAGGCGTGCTCGCCGTCGCGATATCGTTGGTAGTTCGCGAACGCAGTCTCGCTCGAAAGCCCGGCTGGCGGAAACATTCCCGCGTAGTCGATCAAATTCGCAGCGAGCGCGCGAAGGGCCGGTGCAGGCGCGTGCGTAGTCGGTCGCGACGCGACGGGCGTGCTGAGTTTCACGCCACCTAAGAGTCCAGCCACGACAGGTAATAATCCGGATCTTCAGCCTTCAAAGCCTCGCGACTGACGTGCAGACCGTGAAAGGTGTCCACCATGACGGCGAGCTCATCCGTTTGCTTCTGACCGATCGACGCCTCCGTGCGCCCCGGCTGCGGACCGTGCGCGAGCCCATCGGGATGAAGTGTAATCGAGCCGTACTCGATACCTTTCCTGCTCATGAATTCGGAATTGGCATAAAACAGTACCTCATCCGACATGACATTCGAGTGGCTGTAGGGCGCAGGTACGGCTTCGGGATCGAAGTCGTAGGGCCGCGGGCAAAACGAGCAGACCACAAAATTGTCACCTTCGAAGGTCTGGTGCGTGGGCGGTGGAAGATGAAAGCGCCCGACACGCGGTTCGAAGTTCCGGATATTCAGAGCCCAAGGGTAGTAATAACCGTCCCAACCGATCACGTCGAACGGATGATAGGCGAGCACCATCTCGGTCAGGGTGTTGGCTTTCTTTGCGATTAGCTTGAACTCGCCTTTTTCGTCGTGGGTCTCAAGGTTCTGGGGGCAGCGGATGTCCCGTTCTGAATAAGGGCACGCTTCGGTCAGCTGCCCATACTCATTCCGATACCGCCGCGGCGTGCGTACATATCCCGTGCTTTCGATGATCAACAGCAATCTTTTTTCCGAAGTAAAGCGATAACGGTGAAGAATGCCACGGGGGATCACCAGGTAATCGCCGCCGCTGAAAGCAATGCTTCCGAAAGGCGACTCGAGCGTCCCCTCTCCTTCGCTGACGTACACGATCTCATCGCCCTGAGCATTCCTGTAGAAATCGGAAACATCTTTCGACGGCCGCACGATTGACATCGAAACATCGTTGTTGAACAGCACGGGCGTTCTGTCGAGGATCGCGTCTCCGGCTTTCGAAAGGTGTGTGGTCCGAAAGTGGCGGTGCCGTAGAGGTTGCGACGGAGCGGCCTCCCACTTCAGCTCCTTCAGGGTTTCTAACGCACGAATTGCGGTCGGCCGACGCACGTGATACAGCAATGACGACGGGCCGACGAAACCCATGTTGCCCATGAGCTCTTCCGAATAGAGCTCACCCGAGGGCTTCCGGTAAATCTTGTGTCTTTTTGACGGTATGTCTCCGAGCTGATGATAAACCGGCATTGAACCTCCTTAACTCTTACGATCGCGTATGCGGCGGCCACGCCTTGCCAGCACAATACTCACCTTAAACAAGTCGCGACTCCGCGAAAGCTCAGCTCAAGTGTGAGCGAAGTGGCCGATATACTACGAGTATATTTGCTGATCGCCGGAGCATATCCAATTTGATCTCGCCCGACCTCCTGGTTCCTCCGCACATATTGAATTTGCGCGCGTATGAGCCGGGTCTCAGTCCGGAACAGGTGAAACGGCGATTCGGGTTATCGCGATGTCGTCAAGCTGGCGTCCAACGAAAACCCTCTCGGAACATCGCCGAAAGCTCTCGAATCTGTTCAGCGCGCCGTGAAAGAGATGTCGTTATATCCGGACGGAGGTCTCGCGCTTCGCAGCGAATTGGCCGCTCGCTTCGAATTTGAAACTTGAAAACGTGATAGCGGGGGCCGGAAGCGAAGGCATCATGGCGAACGTTGTGCGCACTTTTTTGTGCGACAACGATGAGGTACTCACCACCGAAGCGGCTTTCGGCGGGTTTCAGGTCCTGGCGCGCGGGCGCGGAGTCGCGTACCGCACGGTCCCCTACCGCGATTGGTGCTACGATTTGCCTGCGCTCGCGGATGCGATCACCGAACGGACTAAACTCATCTATCTCGCGAATCCGAATAACCCGACCGGCACCTTCTTCACGCGCGAGGTCTTTGAAGCTTTTCACGCACGGGTTCCAGAGCGGGTCCTGATCATTCTCGACGAAGCTTATTTTGAGTTCGCGATCGACGAGCCCTCCTACCCCGATTCCATGCATTATCGGTTCGATAATGTGATCACGCTGCGGACGTTCTCGAAAGCCTACGGCCTGGCGGGGGTGCGCGTCGGTTATGGATTCGCGCACGAAGAGTTGATATCGGTGTTGCTGAAAGTGAAACTGCCTTTCGAACCGAGCGGTGTGGCAGCAGCTGCCGCTACCGGCGCTCTAGAGGATCGCGAATTCTTGCAGCGATCGTTAGAAAATAATGTGCAGGGGCTTGCGTTCCTGACGCAGTCGTTGCGTGACATGGATATCGAAGTGGTGCCCTCCGCAGCAAACTTCGTGATGGCTGTTTTTCCCACGGACGAGGAAGCGGAACAGCTCTTCGAGATGCTTCTTCGAGAGGGCGTGATCGTGCGTCCACTGAAGGCAACCGGATTGCCGCGTTGCCTGCGAATTTCGATTGGAACTCCTGAAGAGAACCAAATCTGCGTTGACGCACTGAAACGCGTGCGCGACCAATTGGAGATGAATCGTTATGCCACAAGCTACTGAACAGACCGGAACCGTATCCGCAGCTCAGGATGATTTTCTACCCATCCATGGGACGGATCACATCGAGTTCTATGTAGGGAATGCCAAGCAGGCCGCCTATTTCTATCGCTCTTCGTTAGGTTTCTCGCTGGTCGCCTACCGAGGCCCTGAGACGGGCACGCGCGACCGCGTTTCCTATGTCCTCGAACAGAACAAAATCCGTTTCGTCCTCACCACGCCTTTGCTGCCGTCGGGCGAAATTGCCGATCACATCTATCGTCACGGCGACGGAGTCAAATCTGTGGCGCTGTGGGTTGATGATGCGCAAACGGCATGGGAAGAAACCACGAAGCGAGGCGCTCGGGGTGTCCAGCCTCCGTTTGAGCTTCAAGATCAGAAGGGCACCGTACGGCTTTCCTCGATAGCCATTTATGGGGATACGATTCATACCTTCGTCGAAAGGCGCAATTACAGGGGCACTTTCCTGCCCGGCTTCGCCGGCGTAGAAGGTCCCGATCCCGTGGCGCGCCCGACCGGTCTCCTGCATGTCGATCACACGGTCGCCAACGTCGGTTGGGGAGAGATGAACAAATGGGTCTCGTTCTACGAGGACGTCATGGGCTTCCGCATGTTCAAACACTTCGACGATCAAGACATCTCCACCGAATACTCAGCGCTGATGTCGAAGGTGTTGAGCAATGGCAACGAGAGAGTCCGCTTCCCCATTAACGAGCCCGCCGAAGGGAGGAAGAAATCGCAAATTGAAGAATACCTGGATTTCTATGGCGGCCCCGGCGTGCAGCACATCGCCATGGCGACGAACGACATCATCGGTAGCGTTACGATGTTGCGCGATCAAGGCGTCGAGTTCCTGTCGATTCCGACCAGTTACTACGAAGAGCTAACCGCGCGCGTAGGCAAGATCGATGAACCAGTCGATGAGCTAGCAGAACTTGGCATTTTGGTCGACCGCGATGACGAAGGCTATATGCTGCAGATCTTCACGCGCCCGGTGGAAGATCGTCCCACGCTCTTCTACGAGATTATTCAGCGCAAGGGCAGCCGCAGCTTCGGCAAGGGGAATTTCAAAGCCCTTTTTGAGGCGATTGAGCGCGAGCAAGCGCGACGCGGAAACTTGTAGGCGGATAGCGAACAAAAGGAGAAACGAAGCCGCCCAGTCTTCGTCAAAAGAGCGGAGGATGAAATGGCTCTTCAAGATCTCCGGCAGAGCGAAATGATGTCGCATCTGCTCGATGCGCTCGATCGCGGAGAAGATATCGGCCACTATGGCCGGCTGGTTTTCGTGATGATTGCGCGATACTTTTTACCCGACGAAGAAGTTGTCGAGCAGCTGACTAAAGATCCTGATTGTGACGAACAGAAGGCCTGGGGCCTAGTCAAGCAGGTGGAAGCGCGCGGATACAATCCGCCCAAGCGGGAACGGATTCTGGAATGGATGAATCAGCAGGACTTTCCGATCTGCCATGACCCGGAGAACAAGGGTGCTTGCAACGTCTACAAGAACCTTGATTTCCCGCCCGAGGTATACGAGAAGATTTCTTCCTTCTATCAGGATGCGCAGCGCTGATCGTGCTCAGGTGACCGCGTCAGGAGCTCACGGCATCGGTGCGCCGGAATTCTTCGCGCAACCAGTCGACCATCTTGTGCTTGTAACCCGCGGCTAGTCCGGGCGACGATTCCCACCAGCGGATTCCGTGACCAGCGCCTAACACCGGGTAGATTTCGCAACTCGCGCCGGCCCTTTTCATGCGTTGGCACATTTCACGTGACTGCTGAAAGGGGACGAGCGAATCCTCGGTTCCGTGAATGAAAAGGAATGGCGGCATATCCCGGCGCACATTGTCGATGGGAGACAACTGCGTCAGGCCGGCGAGGATCAGGTTCTCCCACGGCGTGCCGTTAACCGAATCCCGAATTCGACTTGGAACATAGTTCGAGTTCTTCACCAGACCGACCAGGTCACTCGGCGTATACAGAGCGACAACCGCACGCACTGCTGTATCGCCACGTCCGCGCAAGGCCGCCATGGCGGCTAATTGCCCGCCGGCCGACTCTCCGATCAGAGCAATTTTGTCGGTATCGACGTTGTACTCCGCCGCATGAGACCGCACGTACTGGACGGCATTTTGAACGTCGTTGATGGCAACGCCGAACTGTGTCACGTCTTTCGCGAGGCGATAGCTAATGGAGAACCACGCGAACCCGGCATCGCTCAGCGGTTTGAAAAGCGGTTGAACATCGATGCGCCGATCGCCAGAAACCCACCCGCCGCCATGCACGATGATGACTGCCGGGGTCTTCTCCGGGCTGGCAGGAAGGAACGCATCCATACGCAAACTGGCGCCGTCCACGCGTGCGTATTCGATATCTCTGATCTGTTCGGGGCTGTGCGTGCCCTTGGCAGCGGCGCTGAAAGGATTCGTCATGACGAGAGAAACGACCAGCGAAAGGGCCCAATTTCGGCCAGACATCTACCAAGTGAGATGTTTTACAAACCGTCGCGGTTGCGGTGATTCAGCGCCGCACAAACCGGCAAAGTAATAGGCTGCTGCGTGCGGGAGCGCTATTCACGTTCGGCCAACTACAGGACTGGCCGGAATAGGCGCGAGGCGCGTATACTCATAGTTACTCGAAGTAAGATCCTGGCTGCTTGATGCGTTCTGCTGATTTCAGAACCGGTCTCATACGTGTCGCCGCGTTCGGCAGGCATCTCCGCTTGCCCTCCGGCATGCTCGCGGCGATGGATCGTCCGAACACAGGAGTTTGGCGGCTTCTCGCGGGCAGCGCAGTCATTCTGACGCTTCTCCTCATTGCAGCCTGGTACGCGGGCCGCGAATCGGCGGGCCTCGAAGCGCAGCGCGTCAGTGCTGAACTGAATCAACTCGCGAACGAAGTGGCTGCGACACGGCTCGCGCTCAAACAACAGAAGGCGAAGACAGACCAGTTGGAGCACGCGTTGAAGGGTTCCAACCAGACTGCGACGATCGCGCTGCAGTCGCGAATGTACCAGCAGCTTTTGCACGCCCAAGCCGAGGGAAATCAGTACAAGGCAATTGTGCAACGCGAGCGGCAATCCTCGGCCGACAACGCCCGGCTTCTCGATGCGCTCACCACTCCGCACGCCCGCCTGCTGCCGCTCAAAGGTGTCGAAGCCGCCGCGGAATCGACAGCGTATGCGCTGGTTGTTGAGAACTCACGGCTGCTTTTCATCGCTTCAAACCTGCCTCAACTGGCTGGCGGCCGGCAGTTTCAACTATGGCTGGTACGAAAGCAAGATCCTAAGTTCGTGAGCTTAGGAGTCTTCAAACCGGACGACGCAACCGGGTAATCATGAGCTTCGACGACGCCTCCGTCCTCTCCGATATCGCGCTCATCGAGGTAACCGATGAGCCGGAAGGTGGGAGTTCCGCTCCGACCGGGACCAAACTGCTTGAGGCGGGCAGTGGCTCGACCGAAGCGGCTCGCTCCGGCGGCGAAGAGCTCGAGATTTAGCGAAGCAGATCTTCGAGGCGAATCTTCGTTTCCGTTCCGGCGTCACGGTACTTGACGATGACCGGAGTATAGAGTGAAATGCCCCAATCCTTGCCGACCCCGGCATTTACTTCACGCGAGCCGGCCACCACCACGGCCTCCTCGGGAATGACCAGCGGCACGTCTTCCGTTGCGCGATGCACGCTGCCACGCACCAGGTCGTAAACAGGGGTGGAGCGATTAAGAATCGTCCCGCTTCCGAGTACGGCGCGGCGCTTCACCACTGTGCCTTCATAGACGCCGCAATTGCCGCCGACCAGCACGTCGTCTTCCACGATTACCGGAAGTGCGCCCACGGGCTCCAAGACACCGCCGATCTGTGAGGCCGCCGAAATGTGGCAATTTCGGCCGATCTGCGCGCAACTTCCGATGAGAGCATGGGAATCGACCATACTGCCGTCGTCCACATATGCGCCGGCATTGATGTACATGGGCGGCATGCACGTGACGCCGCGGCCGACATAACAGCCGTCGCGAATACTCGAGCCGCCGGGCACGATCCGAACGCCGTCGTCGATGTTGAACTTCTTCAGGGGATAGGTCGACTTGTCAAAAAACTGCGAGGGACTGCTTGCCGACGCGATTTCGATGACGCCGCCCATCCGGAATCCGAGCAGAATACCCTTCTTCACCCAGGTATTGACACGCCACCCGGTCGTTTGCGAGGCATCGCGGCTCCGCCGAGCGGATAGTTCCGCGTATTCAGCAAGTCACGAAATTGGATGGAAGAGTTGTTGTTGCTCTTCCGAATACGTGTCGGGTTTTTCTTCGAATAGTTTTTCGATGCTTTGCTGGAGAGATTCGACATCGCGCGAACTCGAATTCACGAACGGCTCAAACATGAACTCCGGAGAGCAATCCGAGGGACTCCAGAACGAGTCTCTATTTTTTGTTGTGAGGCTGTTTGCGGCGCGACCATCGGCAAGCGCCAGACAGGCTCGAGCAGGCCCATGAGCGCCATGGCAAATTTCACTGGTCCGGGGCTGGTCTCGACAAAGTTGATCTCCATCAGCGCCTGATATTTTCGTTGCAGCTCGCGCGCACGACTGAAATCGCCGTCGAGCGCTGCCCGCGTGAGCTCGCCGAATTCAGAGGGAATTTCGTTCGAGACAACCGAGATCACGCCGCGGCCGCCGAGCGCGATCAGCGGAATCGTAATTGCATCGTCGCCCGACAAGCACGAGGAAAGAATCCGGCACACGCGCCGAGAATGCTGGCCATCTGGGAAATGCTGCCGGAGGCCTCTTTCACGCCGATGATATTTGGAATTTCCGCAAGCCGAACCAGCGTGGCGGGCTCGACATTCACGGACGTGCGCGGCGGAACGTTATAGACCACGATCGGAAGCGACGTCGATTCCGCAATTGCGCGGTAATGCTGATACAGACCTTCTTGCGTGGGCTTGTTGTAGTACGGCGTGACGGAAAGAATTCCGGAAGCGCCGACCGTTTTCAATTCGCGCGATGAGCTCGATGACTTCGTCGGTGTCATAGCCGCCCGCGCCCGCGAGCACCGGAACGCGTCCGCGCGCCTCTTCAACGGTGATCTCGACGATGCGCAGATGTTCCTCGTGCTTGAGCGTAGGGCTTTCGCCGGTTGTGCCGCAGGGGCACAGAAAGTCGATACCAGCATCGATCTGCCGTCGCACTAAGCGCGCGCAGCGTCTCTTCATCGAGCGAGCGATCCGGCCGAAATGGCGTCACCAGCGCCGTGCCACAACCTGTAAACATGTGCTCCTCCTTCACTGCTTAGTCCTTGTTTTCGGTCGCCGAACAAAACCTCTTCAAAAGTGTAGACGCCTTTGCGGTCCAGAATCCATCGGGCGGCCTTCAGCGCGCCGTGCGCGAATCCCTCCCGGCTGCGCGCGACGTGCCGCAAGGTAATGGTATCAGCCGCCGAATCGAAGCCAATCTCGTGAGTTCCGGGATGCTTGCCTGCCCGACTGGAGCTGACGTCGATGTTCCTCGCGATACCCGCTCTTTCGCATGGTCTCGATCAGATGCAGCAGTGTTCCGGAAGGCGCGTCTTTCTTGGCCTCGTGATGAATCTCCCAGGCCCAGGCGCCATAGCCGTCTTCGTCCCGCAAAAGCTCCGCCGCCAAGCTCGACCAGCGACGAAAAACAGCGACGCCGACAGAAAAATTCGGACTCCAAACCAGCCGCTGCCCGCTTGCTCGACGGCTGCTTCTGACCTCGTCTAAATGGTCCAGCCAGCCGGTGGTTCCCGTGACGGCTGGACATTCGCTCGCGCGCAAGACGCTTCAAATTTTCCGGCGCGGCTTCGGGCGTTGAGAATTCAACGGCGACATCAATGCCGGCAAAAGCTTCGCGGTGATACCCTGCCGCTCGCGATTATGCGCTCCGTCGAGACGCAGGACCACCTCAAAGCCGTGCTGGGGCGCAAGCTGCTCAACTAAGCGCCCCATCTTGCCGTATCCGACGAGAGCGAGCTTTTTGACGTCGCGCATCGTTTACTGGGCACTTCAATCAAATACCGCCGGATCGAGCTCGAAAAAGAACTCGTCGTGTAGCGCGGCAACGGTGTCTTTCAGGTCGTCTATCGGAAACGACAAATCCGAGATTCAGCAGCGAAGCACCCTGCGAAATCATTCGGATGTTTTTGTCATGCAGCACTTGAAAAGCGCGGCCGGCAATTCCGGGCGTATGGCGAATGTTCTCGCCCACCAGGCAAACAATGGCCTGGCCTCTTCCATGCTCACCTCGCAAACTCGCGAAGCTCCCTGCAGATCGGGTCCAGATTCTCGCGGTTGTCGACGGTGAGAGAGACACTGACCTCCGAAGTAGAAACCATATCAACGCTGGTGTCGTAGCGATCGAAAATTTCAAAAATGCGCCGCAGGAATCCGTGCGCCATCAGCATTCGTGTCGAATGGATATTCAGAACAGTGATTTCGCGCTTGCAGGAAATCGATTTCACCGCATTTTTGCAAGGCGCCGGCTCCGACGTGATGCGGGTGCCTTCGACTTCCGGTCGCCGCGAATTCAGGATCAGTACCGGAATGTCCTTTTCAACGGCGGGGAGAACGGTAGCCGGATGCAGCACTTTCGCGCCGAAGTACGCCATTTCGGCCGCTTCCGCGAAAGAAATACTTTTGACGCGGTGGCCTCCGGGAACGATGCGAGGATCGGCCGTCAGCATTCCATCCACATCCGTCCAGATCTGGATTTCTTCGGCGTCCACTCCGGCGCCACGATAGCGATGCGGAATAATCGGAGCCGCCGCGGCCAAGCGTGGTGGTCTGGCCATCTTTGGTCGCGCCAATGAAGCCGCCCATCACTACCACCGATGTTTCGGCCGCGGGCTTCACGTTCTCCTGAAGCAGAGCGTAGGTCTCATCGAGAAATGGTTGCGCTTGGGTGAAGCGATCATCGGTGAGAATCACCCGACGCGCATCGACATGTTGGGTCCTCATTCCGGCCGATTGAAATGCAAAGGTGACAACCAGGCTCGAAAGGCGCTCACCGACGCTGGCGATCGCATCCATGGAGCGCGCGGAAAGCTCGCCGACGACAGAAAGCCCGTTGACCAATTCGTCGAGCCAGTCGAAATGCGCACGGATGTAGCGGTCGAGGTCGGCCGCGGCCGCCCCGGCGAGGGGAAGACCGTGCATGAGATGATGCGCGCGCAATTCGTCCACCAGCGCGAGCGCCTGGTCCCGTCTACCTGCGGCTGCTTCTCTGGCTGCCTGCAGCAGTTTGTTCGTTGTTTTCCCCATTGCGGACACCACGACGATCGGCCGCCGGGATTGGTAGCTCTGAACAATGCTGCTGACGCGGGCGATGGCTTCCTGCGACTCGACGGACGTTCCGCCGAATTTCATTACGATCATGGGCGCCCTTACCTAGTCGAGAAAACCTTCGGAAACCATCAGTTCGGCATTGAGGACAGCGGCACCTGCGGCTCCTCGGATCGTATTGTGTCCGCACGCGACGAATTTGACGTCGAGAACAGAGCATTCGCGCACGCGCCCTACGAATACGCTCATTCCGTTCTCACGCTCCGCATCGCGCCGCGGCTGTGGCCGATCCTGCTGCTCCATATATATGACTGGCTGCAGGGGAGCACTGGGCAGGTTTCGTTCCTGCGGAACCCCGCGGAAGGTGTTTAGAGCATCCCGGACGTTTTCGACCGCCGGTTTTGCGCGGAATTCGACCGAGGTCGCGACGGTATGCCCATCGGTAACCGCGACGCGGTGGCAGTGGGCGCTCACGCGCGCATCGAGCGGTGCAGCTCTGCCGTCCGAGACATCGCCGAGAATCTTCTGTGTCTCCTGCTGCATCTTCTCTTCTTCACCAGCGATAAACGGAATGACGTTCGCGAGTATGTCCATGGAGGCGACGCCCGGATAACCGGCACCGGAGACGGCCTGCATGGTCGATGCGATGACGCGTTGAATGCCAAAGTGCACGAGCGGGGCCAAAGCCATTGTCAGCACGACTGTCGAGCAGTTAGGATTCGTGACAATCATGCCTTTCCAAGCGCGATTCTTTTGCTGCGAATGGATCAGCGAAAGATGCCCCGGATTAATTTCCGGGACGAGCAGCGGAACATCGGGTTCCATGCGGTGGTTGCGCGAGTTCGACACCACAACGTGACCAGCCTGCGCGAATTCTCGTTCGATCTCAGTTGCAACTGACGCATCCATCGCGGAGAACACCAGCCGTGGAGCATCGCCCGGCCTCGAGTTGCGCACCACGATCTCCCCAGCGGAAGCCGGCATTTCTCCGTTCAGCCGCCATGGCACCGCGTCTTTCAGCTTCTTCTCCGCGGAGCGGTCGCTCGCTCCGAGCCACGTCAACCGAAACCAGGGATGCCCTGCAAGAAACCGGATAAAGTGCTGGCCGACCATTCCGGTTCCTCCTAAAATGCCAACTTCAATCGGTCTCATCGTTCGTCTTCGGCAACTACTGCGAGAGCTTTTCGACCAGTTGCTTATATAAACACACACTCTCCAGCAACTGAGATTTGGGAATGCGCTCTTCGCTGGTGTGCGCGACGTGAATACTTCCCGGACCGATCAGAAAGGGTTGCCCCCAAGCCGTTCCGAGAGCGGGAATGTCGGTTGTGAAAGCCACGACGGTGGTCGGAAATCCATCCAACCCGCCCAAGTGTACAGCCGGAATCATCAAAACTTCCCGTGCTTCCGCGCTCGGCGCGACCGCGCGCTGCAATCTCTTCGCGAAGATTCGCCACCTCCCCTACGACACGGATGAAGACTTCGGCTTGCGCATCGTCTGGAATTACGTTCGGCGCCCGGCCGCCCTGGATGGTCCCGATGTTCAGGGTGCTCGCGCCAAGCACTCTATCTTTCGGCAATTCCACGCGCCGGATGCGCTCAAGTGCATCCAGCAGTTTCTCGATGGCCGACTCTCCGAGTTCCGGATAGGCGGAATGAGCCATGCGGCCGTGTGCAACAATCTCATACCGCAGCGCGCCTTTGGATCCAAGCGCCAGCTTGTTCTCTGTGGGTTCACCGTTGATCAAAAACTTGCTGCCGCGCGGATTGCGGGCTGCTACACGCGCGCCTGCGCTGTTGCGTTCTTCGCCGACGACGAAGAGCAAACCGAAATTGCGCCTGCCGGCGGCAAGCAGTTCTTCCGCAGCCGTGATCATCGAGGCGATGATCCCCTTTGTGTCGCACGCGCCTCGGCCCCAAATGTGATCGTCATCCTCACGGGATCGAATGAAGGGCGGAACGGTGTCCATGTGTGTCGACAGCACAACTGCGGGATCTCCGAAGCGGGCAAAGATGTTGTCGCGGTCCTGCTCGACCCGCATTCGTTCCACCTGCCCATCGAAGTGCTGCGCCATGTCTCCCACGCGCCGCCAAAGAAAATCTCCGATCTCGCGCTCATTGGGCGTGATCGATTCAATGTCGATAAGCCGGCGGGTTAATTCGAATACGTGCATGCCAGGTTTGCTAGAGGCCCTCGAACTCATGCTTTCAGCGAGAGAGACTGAAGAGCAGTGAGGAACGCTGCAAAAAAGAAAGAATACCAGCGTCTCGGTGAGCACCCGGACTGGGCTTCCTCAAAATGACAGCGGACGACGGCTGCTGGGAGGGGCATTGATCTGTTCGAAACACATGTATTTTAGGAAATGATGGAGCCGGTCGAGAAAGTTTCACCGCACGCGCGAGTCACCGGCGCGGTGTATCTGCTGTATTTTGTTGCTGCGATCTTGGCACAGCTCTTGATGACCAAGAGACTGACAGTGAGTGGGGATTCCGCATTTCGAGAGCAAGGGGAAGATCGAAGCGCGTATCCGGCAGATCGGCATGCCCTATACGATTCTTCGACCAGCGTTTTTCATGGAGAACTGGTTCGTGATGCGCGAGGGCATCGAGAACGGCTCCATTACGCTTCCACTTAGGCCACAAACGCGGCTGCAGATGATTGCGGTAGATGACATCGGCGCCTTCGCCGCACTGGCGTTTGAACACCCGGGGCACTGGCACGACCGAACCTTTGAGTTGGCTGGCGACGAGTTGTAGATGACTGAGTTGGCAGAAGCTTTCAGCCGTGTCTCAGGTCGCGAAGTGCGGTATGAACAGGTGCCTTGGGATCACTTCGAACAGCAGGCGGGACACGAGATGACCGTGATGTACCGATGGTTCGAAGATAACGGTTATAGCGTCGACATCGGAGGAGTGCGGCAGGAGTACCCGCAGCTGACAAGCTTCCACAGGTGGCTTGAACAAAACTGGAACCAGCCAGCGGCGCAAGGCGCATTTGCTCGCTAGTCGGAACTGCTCCTCTAAGGGATGAAGCAGTGCGCCACCACGATTTCGCTAATGTGCTAGTCCATTCGAATTAAATTTCAGAAGCGCAGCGAGGGTCCGCACGATCCGCTGCGCTTTTTCGTTCGCTATGCAACCGTTCACCGAAAGAAACTGCAGTTAGATCCAGATTTCCACATATTATTTCGTTTTATTTTTACAAGAGCGCTTTTGAACTGTATACTAGCCCTGTCCTGGTGGTGCGCTTTTTACTCCCCCGGCTGAATTACCGAATAGCAGCAACTAATTTCAAAGGACAAGTTTATGTGTCGCTCTTCTCAAAATGTGCTGCGCCTGTGTGTCTGGGCGTGTTTTGTTTGTGTACCGGTATTGTGTCCGGCGGCAACGGCGGTCGCCTTCAGCAACTTCGGCCCCAGCTTTAGCTACGATATCGCTGACGGAAATGTCATCGGGAACGACGGAACGGGGGATGGCGCGGCATTCGCGCAGGCGGATACATTTACGTCAAGCCTCACGGGCAATTTGCTATCTCTGCAGATTGCGTTAAGCTGCGAGAACAGCTGCCCGAACAGCTTCCAGATTTCGCTCACCCAAGACAACTCAGGGCAACCCGGGGCAGTGATCGAAGGATTCACGTATGCGGGACCCTTAGGGACATTCGGGAGTAGCAATACACCGGTGCTGCTGACCTCCCTCCTGCATCCCGTGCTAACAGTCGGGACCGCTTACTGGGTCGAGGTGCAACCGGATAGCAGTGGCGTTGACTCGATTGCCTGGAATTGGAATAACACAGGCGACTCGTCGTCTGAAGCAATATCGATCGATGGAGGCGCCAGCTGGTTTGCGCCTTCCGGGCCAAACGCCCGGTGCCTACCAGGTGAACGCCACGGTTCCCGAGCCAGCGCACCCTGGGACTGCTTTTGGGCGGTGGATTATTGCTGGGTGTGTTCCGGAAGAAGCTCGGCCTGGAGGCGCGAATCGATCTCGAGATGAGCAACGGGATACGACGTATCGACGCAGTTCTTTTGCTCGTAATAGCCGGATGGCACTGGGGTTCGCGATCTCGCTCGGCTTGCTTTTGAGCGCACCTATGCGCAGCTTCGCCGCAAGCTGGAATCCGCTCACAAACGTTGCCCCGGGTGGCGCGGGCGTGATGATTCAACTCACCGACGGCACGATCATGATCCAGAACGGCAGCTCGCAGAACTGGATGCGATTGACGCCTGACGCGAGTGGCAGTTATATCAATGGCACGTGGACGGCGAATCCGATCGCGCCCATGATGCTCGACCGCCTCTATTTCGCCGCTCAAGTGTTGCAAAGCGGAAAGGTTTGGGTGCTGGGCGGTGAATACAGCGGGCCTTTTCCCGACGCGAACATTACACCGTACGCTGAAATATGGGATCCCGTGGCCAACGCGTGGTCGCCGGCAGCGACGTATCCAGTCGAAAGCCGGCAGGCAATCATTGCGGCACTCGCACCGTAACGTCAAATGCCAATGAAACCACGGCTCCAATGTGCTCACGGGCATTTACTCGACCGGCCTGATGCAGGTAGGCTGGGCAGTGAGCGGATCGGGCATCCCTACCAGGACAACAATAACCAGCATGGATTCAGCACGCAAGTTCACATTTCCAATGCTGCGACCGCGACAGAAACGGTAAGACTGACCTTCAGCGGCCACACGCTCGCCTGTTTCGGCGACGATCCGACCATCCTGCTTCCGGACGGAGACATCCTGGCCGGCAACATTTTCAAGAACGCAGTCTACAGATACACTCGTCGCGACCGACACTTGGACGCTTTACAGCGCAACAAGTATCTACAACGACAGAAGCGATGAAGAGGGTTGGGCCAAGTTAGCGGACAACAAAGTCCTGACCTATGACTTGTTTCAGACGATAACGCATCGAACCGCAGGGATACGCCGAACTGTATGATCCTTCCACTCAGACCTGGACATCGATCAGTCCCATCGACAACACGGCACACGGTACGCTACCAGTTCTGAGCAGTACCGCTCTAGGTTACGAACTCGGCCCGACGCTCCGACTGCAGGACGGCCGTATTTTCCAAATTGGCGCGAACCAGCATACCGCGCTTTACACGGAGTCGACGAACACCTGGGCTGCGGGACCAGACATCATTGGCATCTCTGACAAATAGCCAAGGTACTGTAGCTCGGGACTCTTCGGCGGAGACGATGCTCCGGCCGCTATTCTGCCGAATGGCCACGTGATGCTGGCTGCTGATGCGGGTCCCGCGGCTGTCATACCACAGGCGATGTGACAAATGGGTCGCCGGTCATCACGAATATTCCCTTCAACTGCCGGCCTGCAAGTCGGCTGGGGCGTGACCGGAACAGTCGGTAGCACCACCGTTATTTCCGGATCGATTAACAGCGTGGACTCGGCCCACCAAGTGACCGTGAACAGGAATGCGACCGCTACAGGCACCGGTATCAGCATTACGTTCGGAGGCGAGTTCAGCCGCCCCACGCAGTTGTTCGATTTCGATCCAAGCTCGAACACGCTATCTCCGGTTTCGCCTGCGATTCCTGACACCTCGCTGAACAGCAGGGCTTCTTACGTAACGCGAATGCTGGTGCTTCCTACGGGCCAGCTGCTGTTCTCAGATTCATCCAGCCAACTCTACGTCTACACGCCGGATGGTGCGCCCAGCCCAGCTCTGCGCCCTGTGGTGAATAACGTTGCCTACAACGGCGGTGGCGTGTTTACACTCTACCGGCAAACAATTGAATGGGCAGTCCGCTGGGTCTGCTTACGGCGACGATGTCCAGAACGACGAAAATTATCCCATCGTGCGGCTGGCGAATTCGAGCGGAAATGTATTCTACTGCCGAACAACCAACTGGAGCTCAACCGGAGTGGGTCCGAGCACTACTCCCGAAACGGTCAACTTCACGCTGAATCCGGCGATAACGGCGGGGAATTACACGCTGGTTGTAAGCGGGGCGGGTATCACGTCATTCCCAACGTTCATCAACATCACCCAAGCGGAAGTGAACGGCCAATAAGCGCCGCTTAAATCGACAGCGGGGCAACGACGCTCGTTCGCCCCGCACCTCGCGCGGTCGCGCGTCTATCTCGAAACCCACAATTTGGCTATCATCGTCTCAGCGAGGAGCCACCATCATGCCGGACAGCGTTGGGACGCCTGCGGAAACGAACAGTTTCGCGGCTCGCCCCAACTTCGTCATGATCGAGCCCGGCTTGGTCGCGCAAATTCTGTGGCTTCTGCGTCGGGCCTTTATCGCTGCTTACGAGGACAACTGTTTCGGCATAGCGAAGGGAGCCGCCTACTCGTTCCTGCTTTCTTTGTTTCCCGTGTTGACGACGCTCTTATCCATACTTCTTCAGGCGAATGCTCAATCTGTGGTGCATGTGATTGCAAATTTCGTGCGACAAGTGGTGCCTCCGGGAACGGAAGACATCGTTCTGTGGCGACTGCGGGAACGCGGCTCCAGACACATTTCCATACCGGTCGTGGCTATCGTTTTATCTTTGTGGGCCGGCTCCGGCGCCATGATCAGCTTGATGGAAGGTTTTCAAGCCGCCTACCGAATTCCCTCCGGCCGGCCTTTTCTAAAGCAGCGCGCCATGGCCATGTTTCTTGTTTTGATTGCAGCTCTGCCTGCTGTCGGCGCATCCTCATTGATCATCTTCGGCGACCGCGGTGCTGCTACGTTCATTCATTCGCTCGGGGTGTCCGATATCCGAACCAACGTTCAGCTCGTCTGGCGCATTGCTCGTTATGCTCTCGCATTTTGCACCACGACCTTTGTGATGGGGTTGCTCTATTACTTCGGTCCCAATCACCGCACGGAGCCCGAACGTGTCGAAAAGTTCAGCGGCTCGCGATTCATGCGAGTCTGGCCGGGCGCCTTTGTTTCGACCATTTTGTGGCTTGTCGCGACGGCGGGTTTCGCCTGGTACGTTGGACATTTAGCCAACTACAACATTTTTTATGGAAGCATCGGTACGGTTATCGTGCTTCTGATCTGGCTTTACCTGATTGCCTGTATCGCCCTGATCGGCTGCGAGTTCAATGCGGAGCGCGAGCGCCTAACCGCGGTTCCTTTCCTGCCCTAGCGCAATAACCACACAGAGCAGCCTAGGGCGTCCGCGGCGCTCCTTCTCTATACTGAGGGCGTGCCGTTCAAGTTAGTCATCGATTACCAGCCGCGAGGTGATCAGGCAACTGCCATTCAACAGCTGACCCGTGGCGTTTTCGATGGTGAAAAACACCAGGTTCTTTTGGGAGTGACGGGATCCGGCAAGACTTTCACGATGGCGAAAATCATCGAGGCGGCCGGCCGGCCCTCGTTGGTACTGGCCCACAACAAGACGCTGGCTGCTCAACTCTATCACGAGTTCAGGACATTCTTTCCCAATAACTCGGTCGAGTATTTCGTCAGTTATTACGACTACTATCAACCGGAAGCGTACATTCCCTCGGGCGATATCTACATCGAAAAGGAAGCCACTATCAACGATGAGTTAGATAAGCTGCGACTCTCGGCTACTCGCTCCCTATTTGAACGGCGCGATTGCATCATTGTCGCAAGCGTCAGCTGCATTTATGGCCTTGGCTCGCCGGAAGCGTATTACGGCATGCTGCTCATGCTCGAAAAAGGGCAACATATTACCCGGAAAGAACTTTTGCAGCGTTTAGTCGAGATTCTATACGAGCGAAACGATCACGATTTTCGGCGCGGCACGTTTCGCGTGCGTGGCGATGTTATCGAACTCTATCCTACCTACGATGACAATGCCTACCGCATCGAACTCTGGGGTGACGAAATCGAATCGCTCAGCCAAATCGACCCGCTCTTAGGTCAGGTGAAGCAGACTTATCTGCGGTTGCCCATTTACCCAAAGACGCACTACGTCATGGATGCGCCTACTCGCCAGCAGGCGATGCAGAGCATTGAAAACGAATTGCAGTGGTGGCATAAAGAGCTGGAATCCAGCGGCAAGTTGATCGAAGCGCAGCGGCTGTACCAGCGCACCATGTTCGATCTGGAAATGATCAAGCAGATCGGCTTCTGCCACGGAATTGAGAACTACTCGCGGCACTTCTCAGGCCGTCTTCCTGGAGAAGCGCCTCCCACTCTGCTGGATTATCTGCCGAACGACGCCTTGCTGTTCATTGACGAGAGCCATCAAACCGTTCCGCAATTGCAGGGGATGTATCACGGCGACCGCTCGCGTAAGGACATCCTCGTCCAATACGGCTTTCGTCTCCCAAGTGCCCGGGACAATCGCCCGCTCACCTTCGAAGAGTTTGAGAATCGCATCAACCAGGTGACCTATGTCTCGGCCACCCCCGGTCCCTACGAGTTGACCAAATCCGCCGGGGTGGTCGTTGAGCAGATTATCCGACCGACCGGCTTGATCGATCCGGAAATCGACGTTCGCCCCATTAAAGGGCAGGTGGACGACCTCTTGCATGAGATTCGCCTGCGCGCCGAGCGCAACGAACGGGTGCTTGTAACTACACTAACTAAGCGCATGGCGGAAGATTTAGCTGAATACTACTCGGAGGTGGGTGTCAAATGCGCCTACTTACATTCTGAGGTAAGTACGCTAGATCGCATTAAAATCCTTCGCGATTTGCGCCGCGGAGCTTATGATGTCCTCATTGGTGTTAACTTGCTTCGGGAAGGGCTGGATCTTCCCGAGGTCTCTCTCGTAGCAGTCTTAGACGCCGATAAGGAGGGCTTTCTACGCTCGAGTGGCTCGTTAATTCAGACCATTGGCCGAGCGGCTCGCAACGTCCATGGACGTGCCATTCTCTACGCCGACGTCATTACGCAGAGCATGCAACGGGCCATGCTGGAAACCGAGCGCCGGCGTGCTCTTCAACGCGCGTACAACGAAGCGAACCATATTACGCCGCAAACGATTATCAAACCGATAGACATGAGCCTTGTGGCAGTTGCCGAGGGCGATTACATTACGGTGCCCCTGGACATGCCTACAGAATCCGAGGCGGAGTTAACACCGGAGGACCGCGATGCGCTCATTGCCGAGTTGGAATTGAAGATGCGCGAAGCGGCGAAGGTTTTCGAGTTCGAAAAGGCGGCGCAATTTCGCGATCGCGTGCGGGCACTCAAAGCAAGCGGCGTTTATGAAGAAGCAGGTGCAACTCGGATTGGTGGTGGAGGGTAAAGCCGCTATCTCCGCCGTTCTGCGCCTGTCCCAAATACCCGAAGAACTTGGCCCCGTAAAATCCGCCACACTGCGCGTGGCGCGCCGCCTCTCTAATATGTTGCACGCCGGCTATGCAGTTGCCGATTACGAGGAACTCCAGGCGGCCCGCTTGATCCTGTTGCGTGTTCCGGACTGCGCTGTTTCCCGAATTGTCGATGAACTTTGCACCTCCGATCTCGATTTCAGAGATCTGGCGTTCGTGTTGTGCGAGAGCTGGCTGATGATCGACATCTTGCAGCCGCTCCGGGAACGCGGCGCGTCCGTTGCTACTCTTCTCACGCTTCCCAGTACGCAGCACGACTGGTTTGTTGTGGAAGGCCAGCTTTCTGCTGTCCGCCAGGCCCGCCGCTTTCTCGAGCGCAACAAAGTGAGAGCGATAGAAATTCGACCCGGTTGTAAACCGCTGCTTTTCGCAGCGGAGCTGTTTGCAACAGTTCTGCCCGGCCCGCTACTCGCCGCCGCGCAACAGAGTCTCCGTCGCAGCGGCATCTCCGGACATCCTCTCTCCGCGTTGCTCTATCAAATGGCGACAAAAATGTTCGAGGATTTCATAAAGGGTTCGCGCCTGACCTGGGGTGGTCCTCTGACGGAGTGCTCGGCTGAACTTGCCGAAGTATACTTTGAGCACTTACGTCGCAATCATCCGCAGACCGCCGAAATGTTGGATGAACAACTCGATTGGGCTGCGCGCCGAATGCCGAAAGAAAAACAATCCGGAGTTGGGCGGCAGAAGATCACTCCCAACATCCGAGCCGCTCGCGGGCGACGATGAGCTGCGCAATGCTCCAGAGCTGTGCGGGGCATCCCCCCGAACGCTGGGGAGTTTCGCCATCGTAGACTTCGCTCAACGATCCCAAACAGCAGGCTTGCAACTCTTTCGCTAAACGGCACGTTATATCGCGGCAAAAGGCGACTGCCGCTTCGGATTCGCCGTAAGCGTACAGATATGCTGCCACAAAGGGCCCTATCAGCCATGGCCACACGGTTCCCTGATGATAGGCTCGGTCGCGGTCTGCAAGACTTCCTTCGAATCGAGACTGATAATGCTCATCGCCAGGCTCTAATGTCCTGAGACCTGCCGGCGTGAGTAATTGCTTTTGAACGATTTCTACGATCATTCGCGCCCGCTCGCGGTCGATTAGCGGGTATGGAAGGGATAGGGCAAAAAGCTGATTAGGCCGCACGCTAGTATCGGGTCCCGAAGGTGTGACGACATCGTACAGGCAACCCCGTTGCGCGTTCCAGAACACGTTGCGAAATCCCGCAAGAACCTTCCCAGCTTCGACCTGCGCCGCTTTCTGCTGGTCGCGGTAGCCGAGCGTGCCCGCCCACTCCGCTAGAATGCACAGCGCGTTATACCAAAGCGCGTTGATCTCAACCGGCTTGCCGGCTCGCGGGGTAACAGGCGAACCGGCGACCCTCGCATCCATCCACGTGAGTTGCGTTTCATTCGTACCGGCGGAAAGCAAGTGATCCACCGGGTCCATGGCGATGTGGAACTGTGTTCCTCGCCTGTGCCAGTTCGCGATGTCGATCGCTGCGGGATAAAAGATATCGCGGAGAACTCCCACATCTTTTGTGCGCTCGATGAAACCGTGCGCGGCCACAAACCACCACAGAGTCGCATCAGCGGTGTTGTATTCGGGCGCGCCATGCCGATCGGAAAAACGGTTCGGCACCAGACCTTGCGACCGCTCGCGGACCAGCATTTCCAAAATGTCTTTTGTTTCAGGCTGCGGAAATCCGGCAACGCGCAACGCAGGCAAGCTGATGAGAGTATCGCGACTCCAATCGGTAAACCAGGGATAGCCGGCAATCAGCGAAGGCCGCCCGTCCGCTCGCGTAATCCGAAACTGATCAAGGGCGCGAATCAGCTTAGATTTGAAGCTGCGTCGGTGCGAAGAACTGGCGGCGCCTCGCTTCAGCGGCAATGATAGATTCCACATCCGCTTCACTAACCGACGGAGGAAGCCGTCGAGGCTCGAGCGTCGCAACGAACCAAGTGCGCCGGTGCGGCTTTACTTCAAACTCGAGCGAACCCGGCGAGAAAAGATCTTCCCGATAATCCAGGCCGCGCTCGAGTTCTCGTAGATACTCGTGATTTTGATACCAGACTTCAGCGCTTTGAAATGTGCCATTGTGCAGCACGGTGACCGCCGGCAAGTCTGGGTAGGGAGCGAACGAGATACTGCCGGGCGCCGCGGTTGCATCTCCTCGAAGGGTGTTGTTCTGATGAGCGAGTGAGTGGTAGTCGCGAAAGGCAAAGAACAGCTGCGCGTTCAGGCGGCATGCCACGGTAGCTTCGTACCAAACCAGAACGGACTGCTGCCCATCGAGCAGGCACATGCTTTTCTCGACGAGTGCGGCTCCACAGCAATAGCGCCACACCGGGAACGGAGCGAGTCTGAACTCGTCCAGAATCTCGTAGCCGTGCGGCTGCACAGCGCCTGGATACTGAACTGTTGCGAGGTCGAAGCGCTCGTCGCCGGTCGTGACTTGTTCTTCCACTCGCGGCAGAATCGAGTAACGGTCGGCAGGTGGGTTCAACGACGCGATCAGCAATGCATGATAACGACGTGTGTTCACGCCTGCGACGGTGCCCATGGCGTAAGCGCCGGTATGATTTGTTTCGAGCCACTCCAGTCGTGAGGCGCGTTCGAAATCACGGCAAACCTCGCGGGGAACCGTCCAGCGCGCGCTCTGCGGGCCATCTGCCACACTCATAGTCTAGGGAAATGGAAAAGCGCTATCAGTGGAAGTTGAAGCAGCGCGAAATCACGTTGGGTGGCCGGACGCTGCTGATGGGCGTGCTCAACGTTACGCCCGATTCCTTCTCAGACGGAGGCGCTTACTCCGATCCCGATCGGGCATTCGCGCGTGCCGTGGAACTCGAAGATGAAGGCGCCGACATACTCGACATCGGTGCCGAATCCACGCGGCCGGGCTCACAGCGGATCTCTGAGGCGGAAGAGTTACGGCGCTTGATTCCGGTGCTCAAGCGTTTGCGCGGCAAGCTGAGCATCCCCATTTCGGTCGATACATATAAGTCGGCTGTTGCGGACAAAGCGCTCGAACATGGCGCCGAGATCATCAACGATCCGAGCGGCATCTTACTTGACCTTCAACTCCCGAAGGTCGTCACCAAACACGATGCCGGCCTGATCATCAACCATATGCGAGGTAACCCGGAGACTTGGGCAAAGCTGCCGCCGCTCAAAGACCTGATGCGTTCCATCAGCATTGACCTTGAAGCCGCGCTTCACCGCGCGAGGCAGGCCGGTGTGCAAAAGCACCAGATTGTCATCGATCCTGGACTGGGGTTCGGAAAGCGACGCGAGCAAAACTCCGAAATCATCGCTCATCTGGGCCTGCTCCGATCATTCGACTTGCCCGTTCTGGTCGGGCCCTCGCGAAAGTTGTTCTTGAAAAAGGAGCAGCCGGACGATACAGAGTTCGCGACCGCCGGGGCCGTTGCTGCGAGCATACTGAACGGCGCGCACATCGTGCGCGTGCACGAAATCAAACCGATGAAGAGCGTGGCAGAAGTGGTGGATGCCATTCGCCAGACGGCCAACGGAAGTGGCGAGCCGACGACCCCTCAGGCGCGTTGGCATCGCGGGCAATAGTGGGTTCCACGCTGCCCCAGTACGATGCGCCGGATTTTCGTGCCGCATCGCGGGCACGGCTGTCCCTCCCTGCCATACACGTTATGTAATTGCTGATATCCGCCGCGTTGTCCCGCCGCATCCACGTAATCGGAGATAGATGAGCCGCGATGTTGAATCGCGAGTTGCAGCACTTCGACTGCATGCTTGTGCATCTTCTGTGCGCGAACCTTTGAGATTCGTCTGGCCGAGGTGCGCGGATGAATTCCCGCGGCAAATAACAGTTCATCAGCATAGATGTTTCCGATGCCGCCGATGAATGCCTGGTTTAGCAGCAAGGGTTTGACGCTTCCAGTGTGTCGTTTCAAGCGTGCATAGAACTCGGCAAACCCGACACTCAGCGCGTCCGGACCGACGCGCTCGAAAATCGCCGGAAGGCTTTCGAAGAACTCCACTCGCCCAAACTGGCGCACGTCATCGTAGAGAAGCGTACCGCGCTCGAGTTCAAAGATCGCGCGAGTGTATTTGCCGCGGGCTGCATTCCAAAGCAGTTTGCCCGTCATTCCGAGGTGCACATACAGAACGCCGCGATCGAGATCGATAAAAATCTGCTTGCCACGCCTGCGCACGCCGCCAATGGTCGCGCCCGTCACAGCTCTTGCCGTTTTCGCAAAGCCGCCGCGGGTAACGCGCTTCGATGAGAATTCCGCATGTTCGATCCTTTGCCCCACGATATGCGGAGCGATGGAGCGTACAACCGTTTCAACTTCGGGTAATTCGGGCAAGGCGATGATGGGCTAAACTGAAAAAAGTTCAAGCCACCCTAGCTCAGATGGTAGAGCGGCTGATTCGTAATCAGCAGGTCGCCGGTTCGATCCCGGCGGGTGGCTCCAGTCATTTTACTTTGCGTTGAACGGCCCACCAGACGGTTGCGGCGGCAACGATCGAAGCCCCAGCAACTACGGTAGCCGGTACGGCCGGGGTTTTCTCCAATTCCGCGTAATCCTGTTCGGGCGATTCACGCGCCGGGCCGGCGGGGCCGTCACGCAATCCCATCTGCAGCACCTGGGCGAGGTGTACGGCTCTACGATCTGTCTCCTGCAAGATCTGTTCACGACAGCTGAATCCGTCAGCAATAATCAACGCATCTTTGGAAGCATTGCGGACGGCAGGCAGAAGCACCCGCTCTCCACATTTGATTCCAACCTCGTAGTGTTCGCTCTCGTATCCAAATGCTCCAGCCATGCCGCAACAACCTGAGTCCAGAACCTGGCAGTCAAGTCCCATCTTGCGCAAGACGTTTTCCTCGCTTTCAAAATTAAGCGCGCTCTTGTGATGGCAGTGCCCGTGTACGACAGCTTTGCGGTTCAGTCTTGGCGGCCGATAATCTTTTACTTTTTGCTCCAGAAATTCGCTCAACGTATAGGTTTGCGCCTGTAAGCGCTCCGCATCTGCGTTTCCATGGATCAGGTTGGTCAATTCATCTCTGAAGACACTGACGCAGCTCGGCTCCAGGCCGACGATCGGCATTCCTTGTTGAACCGCCGGCCCTAACGCCACGAGAATATGATGCAGCAGCTTCTTCGCGGTATCAAGCATTCCGTAATCGTAGAGCGGGCGTCCGCAACACAGTCTGGCTCGTGGAATCCGCACCTGATACCCGGCATGTTCCAACACCTCGACGGCCGCTTGCGCCACTTTCGGCGTAAAGTGATTGTTGAAAGTATCTGCCCAGAGAATCACCGGCGGCTTACCCACGTTCTGACGCGCTCGCTGCGCAAACCAGTGCTTGAATGTTTGCGGCGCAAACGGTGGAATGTGCCGCTTCTGCGAGTAACCTGCGGCAAGTTTTGCAACGTTACTTAGACCAGGCGTTTGCGTGAAGAAGTTCACGGTGGCAGGCATGTTAGACGCAAGCCGCGCCCACCAATGAATAAGGGCCGATGCATAGGCGGAACGTGGTCGCAAATGCCCTTGATAATAGTGCGCGAGAAACTCGGCTTTATAAGTCGCCATGTCCACATTGACGGGACATTCGCCCTTGCACCCCTTGCACGAAAGACAAAGGTCGAGAGCTTCCTTGACGTGGTCGTCGCGCCAACCGCCCTTAAGTGGGTTGCCCTGCAACATTTCAAAAAGGAGCCGTGCGCGTCCCCGCGTGGAATGCATTTCCTCGTGCGTGACCATGTAACTCGGGCACATCGTGCCGCCGTCCTCACGCCGGCATTTGCCCACTCCGACGCAGCGTAGTGTGGCGTTTGAAAAGCTGAACTGGTCGGCCTCATAGTGAAAATGCGTTCGGGGTTGAGGTGGATTGTACTGCGTTCCGAGCCGCAGATTCTCTGTTATTCGGTAAGCGTCGACCGCTTTTCCCGGATTCATCTTGCCCTCTGGATCCCAAATAGCTTTGAATTCACGGAAGGCATTTACTAAGTCATTTCCGAACAGCTTCGGCAGGAACTGCGCTCGTGCTTGGCCATCGCCGTGCTCGCCGGAAAACGATCCGCCGTACTTCACCACCAGGGACGTGGCTTCGTCCATGAACGACGTATACGCATCGAGCCCTGGTTGCGTGGTGAGCTCAAAAGGCACCCGTATATGTAGGCAGCCTTGACCGAAGTGTCCAAAGATCGACGGCTGCCAGCTGTATTTTGCAAACAGCGCGTCGAGATCTCGAAGGTACGGTCCCACCTTATCCGGCGGTACAGCCGAATCCTCCCATCCCGGCCAGGCAGGCTTCTTGCCTGGAACAAACGAAGAGCCGCCCAGCGCCGACTCCCTCACTTCCCAAATCTGATGCTCATGCTGCTCATCGTCGTAAAGCTTGATGCTGGGAGCATTCTTCTGCTGTTTCAGATGCTCCAGCAGCGAGTGCGCCTGGGCGTCCACCTCCTGCTTGCTGTCGCCGCCGAATTCCAAAATCAGCCAGCCTTTCCCGGGCGGCATCAGCTTGATCTCATTCAGGTGCAGTCCCTTTTTTCTGTAATCGTCTAAGAGTCGGTCATTGAATCCTTCGCAGGCAATCGGCTTATATTTCAGAACCTCCGGTATGTGGTCGGCGGCCTGGTAAACGTCCGGATACCCAAGCACGACGAGATTTCGCGCCGGAGGGTTGGGAACCAGATTCCCTTCAATTTCGAGCACGGTGACGCAGGTGCTCTCGGTTCCGACCAAGGCGCGCGCGACGTGAAATCCGTTTTCGGGCAGCAGCTCGTTCAGCGGGTAACCGGAAACGAGCCGCGGAATTTTCGGGAATCTTTTTCGAATTTCATCCGCGTAGCAGTCGCGAAGCGCCTTCAGCCGCCGGTAGATGTCGCCCTTCCGTCCGCCTTCCGCAATAAAGCTTTCGAGTTGCTCGTCGCTGGTTTTGCCCACCCACATGCGCAGACCGTCGTAGGTGAGAATCTCCAGCCGCTCTATATTTTCAGTGGTCTTCCCCGCCATCTGTGCGTGCATACCGCACGAGTTGTTTCCGACCATTCCTCCAAGCGTGCAGTGGTTATGTGTGGCAGGATCGGGGCCGAATATCAGGCCGTATTTCGTTGTCTCGCGCCGGAAATCGTCAAGCACACATCCCGGCTCCACTCGTCCAAGCTTGTTGACGGCATCGACAGCCAAAACAGATCGCATGTACTTTGACATGTCGATGACAACCGCGACGTTGCAGCACTGCCCGGCGAGACTGGTACCGCCGCCTCGATTCAGCACGGGCACTCTATACCGCGCGCACGCCGCGACGGTATTCACCACATCCTGTTTGTCACGTGGAATTACCACGCCGATGGGAATTTGCCGGTAGTTTGAAGCGTCGGTGGAATATAGCGCCCGTGTCCCGTTATCGAATCTCACTTCGCCGCTGACGACGCGCCGCAATTCCGATTCGAGCTGACCGGCATCAGCCGGAAGTCCGATTTCACTGTTGCTCATGTGTCGCGGGTAGGTGCCACCCGCATTTGTCAATCGGTCACTGCTTGAGATCTGAATCAGCATGCGGAGCACGCTCATGGCGTGTACTTATGTATGACTCGGACAGGCGTGCATGTGTGAGGCTGGAAATCGAATGACTGCGCGTAATTCTATTTGTTCGTACGAGAAATTATGCGTCACAGGACGTGGGTTGCGGCATCCACTAGCTGTGAATCAGAGTCGGAAGCCTTTTCGGGAAGAAAGAGCTATGAGCTATGGGATTTGATCAATACCACGAACCACCTCAGGAGTTATCGCAGGAAACTCGCACTTTTGCACGTATGATCGCGTCACTAACGGAGGAAGCGGAGGCCATCAACTGGTACGAGCAGAGGCTTGCCGTAGAGAAGGATCGCACCGCGAAAGCTATCATGCAAAACGCTCAGAAGGAGGAATTCAAGCACTTCGGCATGGATCTCGAATTTCTGCTGCGCAGCAAAAAAGAATGGCGCGTCATTCTGAAGGACATTCTTTTTCAAGACGGTGACATTGTTAAGCATGGCGAAGCCGCCGAGGATGACAAGGGTTGAACTTCACGGCAATGCAACGGGAGCGATGACACGCATATCCACCAGAGCGCTAACGAAGAACTGAAAGGCTATCGCGGTTAGCATCAGGCCCATGAGGCGCGTGACAATTCGGATCCCTATGTCTCCGAGAACTGCGCCCACCCGGTCGGCACTTGCCAGCACAACGTAGGTTACGACTGATGTGAGGGCGATCGCTACCAAGACCGGGACCGCGCCATACCAGGAGGGCGCTTGTGAGACGAGGACCATCACGGTAGAAATCGATCCGGGTCCCGCAAGCATCGGAATGCCCATTGGGATAACACCGACATCTTCGGCTTCGGAGGCGTCCTGCTGTTCTTCGGGTGTCTCGCGAGTACGCGAACGACGGGCCTGAAGCATGTCAAGCGCAACCAGGAGCAACAGCAGACCACCGGCAAACTTGAAAGCAGGCAAGGTAATGCCGAAAAGTCGAAACAGATATTTTCCACCAGTTGCGAAGACGCTCAGCAGGACGAAGCAGGTAAGAGATGCGCGGCGGGCCATCTGCTTGCGGCGGAAGTGTTCGAAACCCGCTGTCATACCCAGAAACGCCGGCGTTGCAGCGAACGGATCGACGATGAAGAACACCGCAGCGATTGCGGTAAGCCACTGCGTGAGAAAGGCGTGGAAAATTGCCGGCATTCCGACGCTCAGCGCGGCCGCAGAAACCCAATTGCACGCGTTCGCACTGTTAATGGCCGCGCTTCACAGTGCAGCCCTGTTTATAGCGACCCGAGCCAGCGTCGAATCATAGTTTTGGTCGCCTCGTCGGGTTCGTCATCGGCCAGACGCACCTGCCGGGTATGCACTTCCAGGGACTTCTCCGGCCCAACCTCCGCGCGATCGTCTCTCCACGCTTGTAGACGCAAAACCGGATCGTGCTCGTCTTCCAGCACTCGAATAATCCAATCCTTCGCAATCCCGCTTTCGTGGTTCACGAATCGCTCTATGGCTTCGCGTTTGGGAGTGTGTGTTTCCATGCCACAATCCTATCGTGCGTTCGCGCTCCCAGCTGTCCGAACTGCGCGGAGCAGCGCCTCAGCCGAAGCATTATCACCGAATGTTTTGCTCAAGTGCGCATAGATGTCGCGGTTTGCGGGAGCGAACACGAAGCTGCCTCCGAGCTGGAAAGGATTGCGGCCCAAGCGGTGCTGCTGGTGCCCGGCCGAACGAGCGCGCGCACGCGCTTTGCTGTTGTCGCTCCGCAGAAGATGCAAGATGTTGGCAGACTTGAGTCCCACCGCCTTGTACGCCCGCCGCTGTTCGTCTATCAGTAAGGGAAATGTAATGCCGGTCTCTTCTTGAAAAAGGCGGTGCGTAAGTCGCATCCCCCAGGCCGATCGCTGCCAGCTCGGCACCCGCCTCTTTGAAATCGTTCTGGTGCTCGCGCAACTGCGCGACGTGCTCACGGCAGAAGATTCATCCGTAATGCCGCAGGAAAACAACAACCGCAGGATGTCGCTCCCAAAGCGAGCCGAGCCGTATCTCACGCGCGGTCGCATCCGGCAGAACGATTCCGGAAAGTGCTTCCGCAAGCGAGGCAGGCATAAAGTGAAGCTTATTATAAGCACTACGGCCAGAGCGGTAGAGAGAGGCACTCTCATAAATGCGATTTGAGTTCGACGGCAAGGTGAAAGAGCTCGAGCGGCGATTGCTGTCCTTCATGAAAGAGCATGTGTATCCGAACGAGCAGCGCTTCCATAATGAGATTCAACGCAATCGCTGGTCGCCCGCTTCCATCATTGAGGAACTGAAGCCCCAGGCGCGCGCCGCAGGATTGTGGAACCTCTTTTTACCGGACAGCGAATACGGCGCAGGGCTGACCAATCTCGAGTACGCGCCGCTCTGCGAAATCATGGGGCGCAGTCCCATCGCACCCGAAATATTTAACTGCTCGGCACCGGACACCGGCAACATGGAGGTGCTGGTCCGTTATGGCACGGCCGAACAGAAGGACCGGTGGTTGAAGCCGCTGCTGGCAGGTGAACTCCGATCGTGCTTCGCTATGAGCGAACCTGACGTGGCGTCCTCCGATGCCACAAATATTGAGGCGAGTATCGTTCGAGACGGCAATGAATATGTGATAAACGGGCGCAAGTGGTGGACCTCCGGAGCGGGCGATCCGCGCTGCAAAATCGCGATTTTCATGGGGAAGACGAACCCCTCCGCGCCTTCGCACCAGCAGCAGTCGATGGTGCTAGTGCCGATGGACACGCCGGGCGTGAAGGTCGTTCGTCTGCTCACGGTTTTCGGGTATGATCATGCACCGCACGGACACGGCGAAGTCCGGTTTGATAATGTTCGCGTGCCCGTCTCGAATATTCTGCTCGGCGAGGGACGCGGTTTCGAAATCGCGCAGGGGCGGCTTGGGCCAGGGCGCATTCACCATTGCATGCGGTGCATCGGTGTGGCCGAACGCGCTCTGGAGACGATGTGCAAACGCGTGCAGTCGCGTGTAGCGTTTGGAAAACCGCTGGCAGAACAAGGTACTATCCGCGCAGATATCGCAAACTCGCGCACAGAGATCGAACAGGCGCGGTTGCTAACGCTAAAGGCCGCGCACATGATGGACACAGCGGGAAACAAAGCGGCGCGCGCCGAGATCGCGATGATCAAAATAGTCGCGCCGAATGTGGCTTTGCGGGTGCTCGACCGTGCGATTCAGGCGCACGGTGGTGCCGGCGTTTCGGACGACACGTTTCTGGCGAGCGCTTGGGCATCTGTACGCTCCCTGCGCGTCGCGGACGGGCCGGACGAAGTCCACAACGAGTCTATTGCCAAACTCGAGCTGCGGAAGTGGCAGACATCACTGCCTGAGTCCGCGTCGTAATTGAAATCATTTGAATTAAATCGAGTTGCTTTCGATCGCGTCGAGAGAAGCGCGAACGATGATTCGAATCCGCTCCGGCATTGCGGCAAAACGCTCGTCGTGCGTCAATCCGTGGTGATAACGGTAGTAGATTTGCTGCAAAATCACCGCTACCTTGAACCGGGCAAAGGCGAGATAGAAAACCATATTGGAGCTGTCGCGGCCGGTCGCTCGGATGTAACGCTCGACGAGCTCAGCGCGCGTTAAGCTGCCCGGATACATCGAAGGAGACCAGCGGATTGCGCGCAGTTCGGCGGAATCGGTTGGATCAAGCCAGTAGGCGAGCGCCGTGCCCAAGTCCGTCAACGGATCGCCTATGGTCGACATTTCCCAATCCAGAACTCCGATGATGCGAGTGACATCCTTTGGATCGAGTACAACATTGTCGTACTTATAGTCGTTATGAACAAGAGTGGCATCGCTGGTCGAGGGCAAACGCTCCATAAGCCAAGCAGAAATGCGCTTCACTTCCCCTAAATCGTGAGTCTCGGAGCCGTGGTACCGCTCGATCCAGCCTCGCACCTGCCGCTCCAAATACCCCTGCGGCTTGCCGAGATCACCCAAACCGATTTGCTCGTAATCGAGCGCGTGCAGGCGGACGAGGTTATCGATGAAGGACTCGCTCAATCGCCGCGCTGTTTCGGCGCTGAATGGAAGTTCGGGCGGTGGGTCTCTTCGGATGATTACTCCCCGAATAGGTTCCATCAAATAAAAAGGGGCGCCCAGTACCGAAGCGTCAGCGCAATACACCATAACTCGCGGCGCGGGTGGATAAACCGGATGCAGTTTCGACAAAACGCGGTACTCGCGGCTCATATCGTGCGCGCCTTTCACCTTGGTGCCGAAAGGCGGACGTCGCAACACCAGTTCGCGTTCTCCGAGGCGAACCAGGTAGGTGAGATTGGAATGGCCGCTTGGAAACTGCTCGACAGCAACAGGGCCCGGATTGTCGGGAAGATACTCCGCTAAGAAGGCACCCAGCGCGGCTACGTCGAGTTCTTCACCGGCCCGCACCGCCGTAGCGTGATCTTGGACATCGGCCGTGGGCGGAACGCCCATACGGGCTAACTCCTCACCATGCCGATTGCCCGCCGTCGACCACCAGCACTTGCCCGGTAACGTAATCGGAAGCGGCAGACGCGAGGAATACCGCTGCTCCTTTCAAATCGTAATCGCTGCCGAAACGGTTCAGCGGAATTCGCTTCCGCAGAGCTTCTTTATTCTGCTCGATAAGCACTCCCGACATATTGGTCGGGAACCAGCCGGGAGCAATCGCATTCACATGGACATTGTGCATGGCCCACTTGCAGGCGAGATCTTTGGTGAAGACGATGAGGCCGCCCTTGCTCGCGTGGTAGCCAATCGCTTGAAATTCGGGTGAAGAGCCGCGCAGCCCTGCAACAGATGCGATATTGATGATTTTTCCGCTCCGTTGAGGAACCATGATCTTTCCGACGGCCTGGCAGAAAAGAAATGTTCCGGTGAGGTTCGTCTCAATCACCTTGTTCCAGTGCTCCAGACGCATCTCCTCGATAGGAGCACCCCAGGACGCGCCCGCGTTATTGATCAGAATGTCAACCCGTCCAAAGCGCGAGACGGTGGCATCGACGACGGCGTGAACATTGTCTTGACTCTTGACGTCGCAGCCGAGCGCGAGCGTTTCCACCCCGAGTCCTTTCAGTTCGTCGGCAGTCTGTTCGCATCGCTCCTTCTTGCGGGCACAGAGCACCAGATTTGCGCCCAACTCCCCCAAGGCTTCCGCCATCTGTTTCCCAAGCCCGACGGAACCGCCTGTGATAATGGCGACTCGTCCGGTGAGATCGAAGAGTTGCTTGACGTTCATGCGCGACTTTACGTGCGCGTTTCCAGAGATCGACGCTGCGCAGCGGCGATTTGAAGACAATATCACGCGGTGACACACTTAGCGTGCGCGGTGCAGTTCAGTCGAGGGCGCTCGCGCTTTAAGGTGCTTATTTCCGGCGATTCCAGTCGAGTTACGTTGTTTCTCTCGACCAGGCGCGAACTGTTCACCTCACTAGATCTGCCCTGCAGGACGCATCCGTTCCCAAGCACGAGCATCACTCTAATTGTTCGTAGTAACGTTGAATACGACAATAAGGGGAGCTGTCGGGGAGTATTTTCGCATCGAAATCGGCGCATGAGATTGCGTTCGCGATACGTGCTCACTGAATTCTGGAGGGTTGGTGCTGCTCGTACTTTTATTCTTGTTCGCTCTCCCGCCCCCGCAACGGCTACTGGATCTTCATCCCGGCCTTGAGTACGTTCTTAGGGTGCCTACTGGATACAAGCAATGGCTTCTATCTAGTGACTCAACGGGTTCTGAATGGTGTTACCAAAACCGTGGAAAAAGATCAGATGTAGAGCAGTACTGTCTAGCAGAAAAACCCACATACACTTCGGGCACGCTTGCAAACGTCGAAGCATTTGACGAATCCGCAGCGAGGGTCGTGCTCAAAGACGGACACGTTGGATGGGTTGCTCGAGAGTTAATCGACATGACTGAAGAACAGAGGAAGGCATACGACGCGGAACAGGCAATGTGGCAGAAACACGCTGCGGCTACGCGCGCTATGAACGCGCAGCGCCTTGCAGCAACTCGGGAAACAGAAAGGCAGCAGCGGGCAAAGGAACAAGCATACGTGGCCTCGCTTCCCAAACTGCGTGGCGTGGCGGGTGACGTTCTAGTGGCGACGTCGTCCGACTGTGCTCGTGACTACAAAAAGATCATCGAGTTCGGTCGAAAGAACGGTACCGGGGTCGAATATAGGAAAAAACTTCTGGAACTCATTTCATTGGGTTGCGCAGTGAACATTCCCTCCGGTACTGCTCTTAAGATTTCGCGCCAAGATCAGGATTTTGTGGAGTTCTGCGCGTACGACGGTTCGAAAGCTGGTACGTGTGGCGTAGCTCTAAGGGAAGATGTGCACTAACTTCGGCACACGGCGATTTCAGGGACCGCACGTACGCAAAAATAGAACCGATGCTCCGACGACTATCTGCACGAGGTTCTGAAGTAGCACTCGCCTTTGCGTTTGTCGACGCGCCGGATCTATGTACCCGGAACAAATCCTCGCCGACGCGCTCGCAATCGATTTCGACTCGCTTCCACGTGTGAGGGTCTCGCGGGTGTATCCAAGCCCAGATCCAACATGCGCCCAGTATTCGCGAATGCACCGCCAAAGGTGTGAGTTATTAAGGTTGAAATCCCCAAGCCCCACCGCGCCAGCCCGCCAGAATTGAACAACATGGACCTGCTAACCTGCTATCCGTAGCAAAAAAGCTACACTGAACCGCTATGACGATCTCCGAAATCCTGCTTGTCGACTTCGACGCTGAAATCGCCGGTGCCCGCCGCACCCTCGAGCGCATTCCCGAAAACGATCCGAAGTGGAAGCCGCACGAGAAATCGATGCCGATCGGACGGCTGGCGCTCCACACCGCGCGACTTCCGCAGTTCTGCACGCGCATCCTCACCACCCCGGAACTCAACTTCGCTACAGAGAAGTTTCCGGACCTTACCTTCGAATCTACCGCACATCTGCTGTCGGAACTGGAAGGCTCCGCTGCGGAAGCCAGGTCTCACCTCGCGGCCGCCTCGGACGATGAACTCAAGAAGAATTGGAAGCTCTCCTTCGGAGACCGGGTTATCGTCGATGGACCGCGCATGGCGCTCTACCGCACGATGTTTCTCAACCACATGGTGCACCACCGTGCCCAGCTCGGCGTGTACCTTCGCATCCTTAACATCCCGGTCCCCGGCCTCTACGGCCCGTCGGCGGACGAGCCCTTCAGCTGACCCCAGCACGTTAACTCACGTTGCGGCCCATAGAAAGCGGCCGAGTAGTGATCCAATCACTCCGAATATCGTGGCGACTACTGGCGCAAGGAGGAGATGACTGAACGCTGAGTCAAGGGGTGTTTGCCACCTCGAAGGCAACCGGATCAGTCCAGCCGCTACGTTTGAACTCCTGCCACGTAGCAACTGCTGCCGGGCGGTTGGAGCAAGAAATAGCTCGATGAGGACGCCACCGGTGATTCCGATGAGCATACAAATCATTGCGCTAGCGATGGAAGCGAGCAAGCCTGCTTTGACTAATTTCAGACGTCGTGTAGCCCAGATTCCAGCTATGCCCCAGATCCCGAAGACGCCCAGAATTCCAGCGACCTGGAAGAGCTTATCGCCCCGCCCAAAAGCGAGGCCATTCTCGACGGCAACGTTCAGGATCTCGATAGCTCCTGTTGCTAACCCGAACGAGAACGCGATGTTCAGAATGATCTTCCAGGGCGTCCCATCCTTCTTTCCAGCCCAAACAGCCGCGAAAGCGTACGCAACGAATACCGCAGCCAGCCTGAGAACATAGCCGCGGGCATCTGGCTGCGCAAAGAACGCTGTGATCCTGAACAAGCGGAACGCAACGAGGGCGCAGGTGAAAAATATCAATCCGAGCAGCGCTGTTGTGAGCGTTACACGTCTCATATGTGATCAGCGTAATGAAGCTCAATCGCCGAGTAAACCGAGCACCAGGATTCTGTTGCGGTTTTCTACTGCTTGAAGGGGCTCGATCCGCCGACGTGCTTCGCGAGGTCCACCGCAAGCTGCAGATGCGCTTCAATCGTCGGCGTCCATTTGCGGACGAGCTCTTTCAACTGGGCGTTCGTTCCGTTATCGGCTTCGGCTTGAAAGGCAGCCAGCATCGCCAAATGTCCGCCGATCTGGTCCATCACGTACAGCTGATCGAAGTCGACGGGCTTCACAGCCTCTAAATGACGCTTCACAAGCTGATCCGCGGGCGCGAGCCGTTCCGCGGGAGCATTGCTCAAAACGCTTTGCAGCACAGGCATAAATTCATCCATCAGCCCCTTGTGCTCGGCCAGCATCTTGCCTGCGTAACCTTTTACCTCGTTCGCCGATCCGCGCCTTAACGCCAGCTCTGCCATCTCAATTTCGGCATTGTTGCCCTGCATCGCCGCGAGCGCAAATAAGCGGTCCACATCCGCCGAGGCGGGTTGTCGGATGGGTGCGGGAGCAGCAGCTACAGGCGCGCGATTTTGCTTCATCGAAGCCTGCGGTGATGGCGGCCCCGCCTGCGCTAATAGTGCGCATACCAACACGAACGGAGTCATGCCGGCAGTTCCTTTGCACTCGGGAATCCGTGTTGCTGGCGCCCGACAGCGGCATCGTACAGCTTGGTCGCCTTGTAGTGCTCCAGCCGCCCATCGCCCGCCATCGCTTTCACCCGGTTCTCCAGCGCCGCCATTTCAGTGCCGCTGAGTGGAGTGAAATCCGTTGCAATTGCGAGGTTCTGGCGGAACACGTCGTACGAATCCATGCCGCTCACAGTAGTTAGGATGCCGGGCACGCTCATCGCATAGCGAAGCAGTTCTTCAGGTGTCGCCACGCCGCGCTTCACGGGCTCGCCGCCGCCGCCCATCGATTTCATTCCGATCGGCATAATGCCTTGACGCCGTGCCTCCGGAATGACGCGCTCCTGAAACGAACGGTAATTTTTATCGAATGGGTTCAAAGGCATCTGCACCGTATCGAAGGGATAACGATGCGAAAGCATCTTCAAGTGAATGTCCGGATCTTTGTGTCCGGTGAACCCGACGAACCGCACTTTGCCCTGCTGCTTGGCTTGCGTCAACGCTTCCACCGCACCATCCGGCGCAAAGTGAAGATCCGGGTCATTGTCATAGATCACTTCATGGATCTGCCAAAGGTCGAGATGATCTGTCTGCAGCCGCCGCAGCGAATCCTCCAGCATTTTGATGGCGACATCGCGCTTGCGCCCATGCGAACACACTTTGGTCATCACAAAGGCCTGATCGCGTTTGCCCTTCAATGAACGGCCTAGAATTTCCTCGCTCATTCCGTCGTGATACTCCCACGCGTTGTCGAAGAAATTAATTCCATTTTCGAGCGCTTCCGAAACCACGCGCCCGGCCTCCGATCCATCTTTGATGTCGCCCAGCGCTGAACCGCCGACGCCAATAATAGAAACGGAAACGCCCTTGAGATCGCGATGTGGTACCGGCACGGCTCTGTTATCTCCTCTTCACGCGTGCGCACCAGTTAAGGGCTGTTCGTGCATCTGCCGCGTCACGATGTCGTCATACATCAGCGATGTTTTGTAAAATTCGAACCGGCCATCGCCCGCAACCGGCTGCACCGCTGCAACAAGCGCTTGCATCTCGGGGTGTTTCATCGGCTCGAAACCCTTCGCGATCGCCAGGTTCTGCCGCAACACCGCGAGCGATTCCATACCCGTGATCGTTGTCGTCACGCCCGGAACGCTCATCGCATATCGCAGCGCCTGCTCCGGCGTCAGCTTCACATCAGCGTGATGAAATGGCGCACCATTGCCATTCAGCGGTTTCATGCCAAGCACCGCGATGCCGCGCTTCACCGCCTCCGGCAACACGATCTCCTGAAAACTGCGAAATTGCGCATCGAAGGCGTTAATAGGAAATTGCACGGAATCCCACGCATAGCCCATATCGATCATGTGCTTGTGAATGCGCGGATCCTTATGGCCCGTGAAGCCCACGTACCGCACCTTGCCTTGCTGTTTCGCGCGGTCAAGCGCCTCAATCACCCCGCCTTTCCGATAAGCCAAATCCGGATCGTTGTCGTAAACGACGGCGTGTATCTGCCACAAATCCAGGTGATCCGTCCCTAAGCGGCCGAGTGATTCCTCGAGCATCTGCATCGCAACGGAAGCATCGCGTCCGTGCGTGCAAACCTTGGTCATCAGAAAAACTTTGTCGCGATAACCCCCGGCGAGCGCTTTGCCCATCCACTCCTCTGAGCGATGGTCGTTGTACTCCCAAGCGTTATCGCAAAAGTTGATTCCGGTATCGACGCCCTCATGAAGAATCGAGATCGCGTCCTGAACTGTAGCCGCGTTCCCGAGATGATGTCCACCAATACCTAAAATCGAAACCTCATCCGGGTGCCGGCCGAATTTCCGGCGCGGTATGGAAGCAGTCTGGGCCTCCGCTTTTCCAGCTAGCCCGGCCGAAACAGCCACTGCACCCCCAATAAATTGCCTACGCGAACAGCCATTTTCGGGCATATGAATTATCAAACGTCAGACGAAAAAGGGGTGCGGCCAACTCACGAGAAGAATTACGGGGCGGAATTGGCCGCTCAATCCATTACAAGCGGGCTTTCGTTTTTTGCCAGACGGGATACGGAAGTCCGGCAAGCCGATTTATGACGAAGGCTTGGGCCGTGAGCAGGATCACCGCTGCTTCAATGATGAACAGATATTTGGGCTTCGCAATTATCCCTAGCGAAACGATCATGGTCGTCGCACCCGCAGGGGGATGATTGACGCGCAGAAGGACCATGATGGCTCCGGTGAGCGAGAGCGAAAGCGCGGCGGCGAGAACTCGCGGCCAGTAGATCTCGACGGGAAATCCCGGTGGAAGATGAGCCATCCCGGTAACGACGAACGCAGCAAAGCCACAGGCGAGCGCTATGGCGTGACCGAGAACTGCATTGCGCGGACTCGCCGCTTCTGCGAGCGGAGTGAAAAAGAACAAGTACGCCGTGGGGCCGAGCGATGGAAAAACGAACGGATTGTGCGTCATGACGCCCAGGACGGCCAGCAGGGCAATGGTGATGAAGCCGTTCACAAACATGTAAGTCGCCCAGACCGCCGTAGGGGGCAAGTGGGCCAGGAGCCAGCTCAGTCTCAGGCGCTCGATGAGCTGGTAAACATGCTCTGCTCCGTGATGTGGAGCGCCTCGCGGAGTCTGAGATTCGTTCCTCTGCATCTAGATGTTCGGCAGCAGATCGAAATACTCGTCATCTTCGTTTTTTCCGCCCTCGCCCTTACCGATCAGTTGCTCGGACTCGATAAATTCAATCCGCTCGATCCACTTCACCATCTTGTAGCCGAGCTGGTTCTCGACGCGCAGGCGAAGCGGCGCTCCATAGAGGATGGGCAATGGCTTGCCGTTCATCTCAAACGCAAGCAGACACTCGGGCTTTATCACGTCGTACATTTGTTGCGTATCGTAATAAGCGCCGCCATACAAAGAGTCGCCGAAAGAGTAGAATGCCAGGACTTTGGCGTACGGCTTGGGCTTAACGTGCTCGATCAGTTTACGCATGGAGATCCCGCGCCATTGCGCTATGCCCGACCATCCTTGGATGCAGTGGTGCATGGTAATCGACTCTTCCACTCCCAGGGCGCGCATCTCTTCTAGGGAAAGCTCGACGGGGTTGTCGACCAAGCCCGACACCTTCAGCTTGTAGCTCTTGAAGTGATCGGCCGCGAGTTGCTTCCAATCTTCACGCTCGGGCAGTTTGCCGTTTGGCCAGAAGTGCGGCGAGATCTGATCGATGGTGTAACGCTCGCGTGGAATAAGGCGGTCGAGGGTCAGGAGCTTCACCGGTTCCGTGATAGCCCTCTGCGCGTGTTGCAAGCCGCGCGGGAAATACCAGGAAATATAGTGCGCCACCACCCAGCAAAGCAGCACAACGCCAATCCCGATAAACCCGAGAACCATTCCCGTGGGGCGCAGGTCGTCGCTGCCTAACACAATGTGGTTCATGTTGCGGGCAAAACCAGTCATGGCAACGAGCGTCACGTGTACGATCACGAACGCCAGGAATCCGACGAGCATCAAAAAGTGAATCGACCGGGCCGCCTGCCGGCCACCGAAGATCCTGACGTACCTCGGGAAACGGTTTACCAGCGCAGGAGACATGGCGATGCCGGTAAGAATCGAGAGCGGAGCCATAACGAAGATGGTGGCGAAATAAGCCAGTTGCTGTAGCGCGTTGTAGCCGTAAAAGCCATTCGGTTCGGGCGGCAAGTGGAAAGTTGCATAGTGGACGAACGTATTCCACGCTTCTAGAAAAACGGCGCCGGAGGTGGGCACCAGACGTTGCCACTGATTGCTGGTCAGCAAGCCGCAGACGAAGAAAACACCCGTCAGCACGAACCCATACACATTGATGAAGTGCCAGGAGCGCGCAATGCCAACGGTGTGGCGATAGCCGGGCAGCGCAAGCGCGGGCGAGATATAGCGCGCGTCGTCCTTTGCGGTCCAGATGCGGCCTTTGGGCACCGTCAAAGGCGTGAAGCGGATCCATTCCGTGCCCGGAGTGCAGTGATCATTCAGGTATAAGCGCGGATGATCCATCAAAATCGAAAGGCCGCTACGAATCAGCATGAAGAGGAAGATCATGTTGAAGAAATGACTCCAGCGAATCCAGACGGGAAAGCCATGCGGGCCGCTGGGCGCGCCCTCGAGAGAAGCCGCAGAGGCGGCGATGTGAGGCAGCCCGAAAAATGCGTGCTGTGTCCAGGCCAGCACCAATGGAATGAGAACCAGGACAATCAGCAGAATCAAAATGGAGGGACGAATCCAGATTCGGAACCGCCGGTCATTCGGGTAGTGGACCGCGCGGTGCGCTGCATCGAAGGGAATCATAAGAGTTGGAGAGGTGTTTATTGATTGGAACTGCCAGGCTGGAATCGTAACAGACGAACGCGGAAATCATTGTAGGTGCCGTTGTGATATTGCCGTTCCGCAACGATGCCGATTCCCTTCTCAAACTACACGTAATTGTCGTCGCCGGAGCTGAGATGCGCTTCCAGGCGCCAGCACTTCGGGGTAACTGAGGCGGGATCATCCGGATTTTTGCGGCCGAGGCCGGTCACGGTCCAAAGGTCCCGGCCTTTATTCGGATCGCCCCAGGTCTGTCCAACCTGAAGCGGGAAGCAAACGTCCGGCAAGGCGTCATTACTCGCAAGGGGCTTGTCGAAAGTCGCTCCTCAAATCGCTGCGAGAGCTATCCCAGCCCGATCCGGAAGCGGAGTCACTCAAATAATAAATGCAGTTGTTACAAATTAGAATGTTTGATTCAGGGCCCCTGCCCATGTACTCGGGAGGCGCCGTATTTTCGAGAAGCCGCACCTTTCGCCTGACAAGCACACCCTCAGGAATGGTTTCAACCGCAACGGTCCTGTCTTCTTGCTTCCATCGATTCACAATGGGATGCTCTTTGTTGTCGCCCAGCATCTCCTCTTCGTAGATCCAACGATCGCCTATTCGCATGGGCAGCCACTCCCGAACGACCGTTGCAGGATTCTGGGCTGTTAACGCGACTTCTGGGAAGAGCAGCAGTAGAAGCACAAAGCTATTTCGCGAAGCCGTAAACATAGCTACAGAGACGGCGCGACTCCCGGTGTCAGTACAACTCTGCCGGAAATCCGACCCGTCCGCAGTTCCTCGAGCACCTGGTTTGCGTGCTCGAGCGGCCGTGCCGACACTTCGCAGCGAATATTTCCATCGGCAGCCATCGCGAGAACCTGCCGCAGATCTTCGCGCGTGCCGACGGCAGATGCCTGAATGCGAATTTCTGCACCCGCCATTTGGATAGCGGGGAAGCAAATATCATCCGCAGGCAACCCCACCGCCAGCAGCATCCCGGTCGGCCTTACGCACTTGAACGCCGTCGTGTATGCGCCCCGGGCTGCCGAGGTCACGAGCGCGACGTGCACACCGCCTTTGCCGCGCAGTTCCTGCACGACGTTTATTGAGGCGGCGTTCAGCGTTTGCACAGCCCCCAGCGATTTCGCCAGTGCGAGCTTTTCGTCGGAGATATCGACGGCAGTGACCTCAGCGCCTAAGGTTCGCGCAATTTGCACGGCGATGTGCCCCAGCCCGCCTACACCGAAAACCGCCAAGCGCTGACCCGGCACGATTCTCGCCTGCTTCAGCGCGCGAAATACCGTGACCCCCGCGCAGAACAGAGGGGCGGCGTGATCCGAGGAAACGCCTTCCGGGATTTTCGCGACGTGGGTGGCTGGCGCCTTCACAAATTCCGCATAGCCGCCATCCACAGTTACACCCGTGATCTGCTGCCCGACACAGAGATTCTCGTTTCCTTCCCGACAGAACTCGCACTGTCCACACGTCCAGTGAATCCAGGGGACGCCCACCCGGTCCCCAACATTGAAATTGCTCACCTCGCCGCCCGTTTCGATCACCCGCCCAGCGATTTCGTGGCCGAGGATCAGCGGCTTCTTCACGATTCCCTTAAGTTGGGCCCAATCTCCATCCGCGATGTGCAAATCCGAGTGGCATACGCCACACGCGTCGACTTCGATCAGAACATCGCCCGCCCCTGGCGTCGGCGGAGGCACTTCTTCGATCGCGAGCGGCTTGCCAAATTCGTGCAGGATGGCGGCCTTCATCTAAATGGCACACTCGCAGCCGGCAACCGTGCCGGAGCGGTGGACGTCTTGACGGCAGACATTAAGGTGTGATAACTACTATCACAACTCGCTTTAAGCTCACGGTGGATCGTTGTTCGAACCGTTCTAAGCTACGCCCGTGCAGGCGAACTATTACTGAAAGAGACATCAAATGAAGCCGATCACCATCGCGTTCCTCTCAGGTTTTCTGTTGCTGGCTAACAGTGCTCTTCGCGCGCAGGGCGTAGGTTCCTCCGGCGGCATCACCGGAACAATCACCGATCCGTCTGGAGCGGTCGTCCCCAAAGCCAATATCGTCGCAGTCGCAACCGCCACGAACACGCAGTTCAGCGCTGTCAGTGACAGCTCGGGCCACTACGAGCTGATGGGACTGCCGCCGGCCACGTACGACGTGACGATGAAAATGCCCGGGTTTGAAACCGAGGTGCATAAGGGAGTGGTGATCGATGTCGGCGAAACCTCCATCGTCGACTTTCACCTGATGGTGGCCAGAGCAGAAGAGCAGGTTCAGGTCACTTCCGAAGCGCCCGTCGTCGACACGGTTAGAGGATCTCAGGCGAACACTGTGAACCTGCAAACGATCACAGACCTGCCGATCGATCGCCGGGATTACCTGTCGTTCACGCTGCTGATGCCGGGCGTCAGCAACTCGAACACGATCGCCGATAACGCCGACTTCCGCGTCAGGCAAACGCCGCAGAGCGGACTTTCTTTTTATGGAAGCAACGGCCGAGGAAATAACGTGACGGTGGATGGCGGCGAAGCCAACGACGATGCGGGCGGTGTCCGTCTGACCGTAAGCCAGGACGCTGTACAGGAATTTCAGATCAACCGCAGTAACTATGCCGCGGACCTGGGCTCGGCCAGCGGCGCCAGCATCAACATCGTTACGAAATCCGGCACGAACGAACTGCATGGTGGCCTGTTCGGTTTTTTTCGCAACGATGTCATGGATGCGCGAGACCACTTCGCTTATGCGCAGGCGTTGACGCCGGGCTCGCCTTTTTCTTTGAGTGCCGCTGGACAACCGGTGAAGGATTCGCTGAACCGGCAGCAGTTCGGGGGCACGATCGGGTTCCCGATCAAAAAAGATAAGACGTTCTTCTTTTTCGCTTACGAAGGGCTGCATTCGGATTCGCAAGCCGCGGTTCCTCTGCTCACGAACAGCAGCATTTTTGCGCCGACAACTCCACAGCTGGGTATTATCGGCGGCCTAGCGAGTCGATCTCCGGCAAGCGTAGTGCCCTGCTTCGGTTCGGCGCCCAGCTTCACTTTGCTTCCCGCACCCGTGTGCGCCGGACTCCTCTCCGCCCTCTTGACGGTAAATCCCAACGCAACACCTATCCCAGGAGTTATTACGCCCGGCCGCATAGCGCTCAACCGGTTCGTCGTAAATCAATTTGAAAAGGATGGGGGTTTGTTCCCCTTCCCCACTCACCAATACGAAGGCTCCTTCCGTATCGATCAGAAATTTGGCGAAAACGATGCGGCCTTTCTCCGCTACAGCGCAGCGCATTTAGCCCAGACCGATCAGAACGTACAGGCTTTGACGGGCTTCTCGCGCGGCACGTCGGTGCTGAACTGGGACAGCGACGCGCAAGCTTCCTGGTTCCATCTATTCAGCCCCACCGCGCAGAACGAAGCGCGCGTGCAGTGGGACCTGGATCAATTCAATGTGAACAGCAATGATCCCGGCGGCCCCGGGTTGGACGTTGAAGGGTACGGCTTTTTGGGACGAAATATTTTCCTGCCCAGTTACACCACGGTGCGACGTTACGAATTCGCTGACAACTTCACCATCGTTCGCGGCCGGCACACGATGAGAATGGGAGTCTATGAGCTCTTGCGCGGCAATAACTCGACCTCCGACACGTTTTTCGGCGGGCGCTTCGAATTTCTGCAGTTGCCGGGCGGCCTCGTCAGCCCTTGCCTGCAGGTCCCTGCCGCGTGCGGCCTCTCCGCTTCCACGCCTTCCGCTAGCATCAGCACTCTTCAGTCGTTGAGCCTGGGATTGCCTGCCTTCTATGAACAGGGCTTTGGCAATCCGCAATATGCGTTTACCCGGCCATGGACTGCCCTCTATTGGCAGGACGAGTGGAGAGTCAGACCGAACTTTACGCTTAATTACGGACTTCGCTACGAGATCGACTCGCAGGCAGGACCGATCAACACCGACATGAAAAACTTTGCTCCGCGCATTTCGTTTGCGTGGGATCCCTTCGGCGATCACAAGACAGCTATCCGCGGGGGTTATGGAATCTTTTACTCACCGATTTACGCTCAAATCGACAACGTCGTAAAGACGCTCGGGAACGTGAATGGCACTCGCCAGATCGCGAATACGTTGGTGAGCATTTTGGGTGTTCCCGGAAATGCAGCGCTCAATTCCGCGGCGATCTTTCAGACTTTGTTTGCGGAAGGAAAGATTCTCTGCGGCGCACCTCCTGCGGGCGCGAACGCTTGCATCACGCCGGCAGATTTGCCCCAATTTGGGTTGACGGTCGCGAACTCCGGTCCGCTTCCGCCCGGAACTGTGCTGTTTTCGGCGCAACCCAATTACCGCAACCCCTACTCGCAACAGGCCTCCATTCAGGTTGAGCGAGAGATCGGCAACGGGTTCTCCGTCTCCGCCAGTTACATCTATGTCCACACGCTCAGATTGCCTTGGGCCGTTGACGCGAATTTACTGCCCGGTGCTCCGGTCGTAACCGGTACCGGTGCGGATGGGCTACCGACCAATGGCCTGCCGTTCCAAAATTGGGGTGCTCCGCCATGCGAGGTCGCGCCGCCCGCTGCAAACCCCTGTTTCGCCGATGCCACGCGGACGATTCTGCAGAACAACGTTTATAGTTCCGTCGCCGCCGCCATTTACAACGGCGGCATCTTCGAAATGAGAAAGCGCTTCTCCAGCAACCTGACGCTTATCGCTAATTACACCTACAGCAAGGCTACCGATGACACGACAGATTTCAACAGCGATTACGCTGCCTTCGACGAGGTCAACCTGCGGGCCGACCGCGCGCTCTCCGATTTCGATGAACGCCACAAGGTAGTGATCGCGGGCGTGCTGCAAAGCCCCTCGGGCCATGGGCCGCTGCTTTCAGGTTGGGAACTGGCGCCCATATTCAGCTATCACAGCGGGCATCCTTTCAACCTGCTGGCCGGTTCCGATATTAATGGCGACAACCATTTCACAAATGATCGGCCTCCGGGAGCTGGCCGCAATACGGGGCTCGGGCCAAACTATATCAATTTCGATATGCGCCTAAGCCGCACGTTTAGAGTGGGCGAAAAATTGAATCTGCAACTGATCGCCGAAGGCTTCAATCTCGCGAACCGGACAAATTATGCGACTGTCAACAACATCGTAGGCGCCACGTTTGGTCCGCCATTCAACGTGCATGGAAGCGCAGCTCTCTCACCTAGCCAGCCGCTGGGTTTCACTTCAGATCTTCCGAAACGCGAGTTGCAGCTCGGGCTTCGTCTCAGTTTCTGAACGAAGAACGGTGCGCAACCGTCAAACCGGACCGGCGCACTCGGCACTCTCAACGCGACGTGTTGAAATGAACCTTCGAGGGGTTTCATTTCTTCATAGCGAAGGAGAATCGTGCATGTCCTCCATCGACGTTCCATTGCAGGGCAACCGTTTTGGCCGCACATCGCGCCGCGACTGGTGGTGGGTGCCGCCGCTGTTAACCTTCTTGGGACTCGGCCTCTTCATCGTGTACGCCACGTGGGCCGCGCTGCAGGGCCACTACTATCGCTTCGGACCGTATCTCTCGCCATTCTATTCGCCGGAAATCTTGGGTGATGCGACGCACGCCTGGTTCGGCGCCTGGCCACACTGGTGGCCCGCCTGGATCCCGCTTTCTGCCGCGCTGCTGATTCTGTGGGCGCCGGGCGGATTCCGCCTGACCTGCTACTACTATCGCGGCGCGTATTACAAGGCATTCTGGGCCGATCCGCCTTCCTGCACCGTCGGGGAGCCGAGGAAAACCTATCGTGGCGAGCGCTCGTTCCCTTTGATTCTCCAAAATGTACATCGGTACTTTCTCTACCTGGCGCTTCTATTCCTGATCCTTCTGGCGCTTGATGTTTGGCGAGCGCTTTGGTTCGCGGACCCGGCCACGGGCGCCGTTCGCTTCGGCATCGGAGTCGGGACTCTGGTGCTCGCTGTCAATGTGGTGCTGCTCGGTTGTTATACCTTCGGCTGTCACTCGCTGCGACATCTCGTTGGCGGGCGTCTCGATGAATTATCGAAAGCTCCACTACGCCACAGTACCTACAACTGTGTCGGTTGCCTGAATCGCCGCCACATGCTGTTCGCCTGGATGAGCCTTTTCTCGGTCATGTTCGCTGACCTGTATGTGCGCCTGTGCGCGATGGGCATTTGGTCGGACTGGAGAATCGTTTAATGGCGGAATACCAGACGCACGATTACGACGTGCTGGTGATTGGGGCCGGAGGAGCAGGATTAAGAGCAGCAATTGAGGCATCCGCGAATGGCGTCCGCGTCGGTGTGATCACCAAAAGCCTCCTCGGCAAAGCACACACGGTCATGGCGGAAGGCGGCATCGCCGCGGCTCTGGCGAACGTCGACGAGCGCGACAACTGGAAAGTCCATTTTGCCGACACCATGCGCGGCGGCCAGTACATCAACGATTGGCGTATGGCCGAGTTGCACGCCAAAGAAGCTCCCGAGCGCGTGCGCGAACTCGAAGCTTGGGGCGCCCTGTTCGATCGCACTAAAGACGGACGCATTCTGCAGCGAAACTTCGGCGGCCATCGCTATCCCAGATTGGCCCACGTAGGAGATCGCACCGGTCTCGAGATGATTCGCACGCTGCAGGATCACGGCATCCATCTCGGCATGGAAGTTCACATGGAGACCACCGTTCTGAAGCTGTTGAAAGACGGTGGGAGAGTCGCGGGAGCTTTTGGGTATGAGCGAGAGCGTGGCCGTTTTCTGCTGTTTCGCGCCAAGGCCGTCGTACTGGCAACTGGCGGAATCGGGCGCGCGTACAAAATCACGAGCAACAGTTGGGAATACACCGGCGACGGACACTCGCTCGCCTATGATGCCGGCGCCTCCCTCATGGACATGGAGTTCGTTCAGTTCCATCCCACGGGAATGATTTGGCCTCCCAGCGTGCGCGGAATTTTAGTGACCGAGGGCGTGCGCGGCGAAGGCGGCGTTTTGAAGAACAAAGAGGGCCGCCGCTTTATGTTCGACGAGATCCCGGAACTCTACGCTGCACAAACCGCCGACAACGAAGAGGAGGGCTGGAGGTACACGCAAGGCGATCGCAATGCGCGGCGGCCTCCCGAATTGCTCACTCGCGATCACGTCGCGCGCTGCATCATGCGAGAAGTGCGCGAAAAGCGCGGCAGCCCGCACGGCGGAGTTTTTCTTGATATCGCTTGGATCAAGAGCCGGATTCCCAATGGCGCCGAGCACATCAAGAAAAAACTTCCGAGCATGTATCACCAGTTCAAACAACTCGCAGATATCGACATCACGAGCGAGCCCATGGAAGTGGGACCGACGACGCACTACATGATGGGTGGCGTTCGCGTCAATGCCGACACGCAGATGTCCGACCTGCCCGGCCTGTTTGCGGCAGGAGAATGCGCCGCAGGCTTGCACGGGGCCAACCGTTTGGGTGGAAATTCACTCTCCGACCTCCTCGTTTTCGGCAAGCGCGCCGGCGAATATGCGGCCGGGTTTGCAACACGAAACGGACCCACCCAAGTGGATTCGGACGAGGTGGAGAGAACCGCTGCCGAAGCCGTCGAGCCATTCGGGCGCACCGGTGAAAGCCCCTATCAGGTCCAATACGATCTGCAGGACATGATGCAGGACCTGGTCGGCATTTGCCGCCGCGAAGACGAGATGCACCGCGCACTCGACGGACTCGCTCAACTGCAGCGACGCGCCGAAAAAGTGGCAGTCTCCGGGAATCGTGAATACAACAGCGGCTGGCATACCGCTTTGGATCTGCGCCATCTGCTCGCCGTCTCAGTGATGGTGACGCATGCCGCGATCGAGCGTAAGGAAAGCCGGGGAGCGCATTTCCGCGACGACTATCCTTCCAAAAACGATGTCGACGGGCGCTGCAACATCATCATCCATCGCGGGGATTCGGGCGACATGCAAGTCATTCGCGAGCCCCTAAAAGAGACGCCGTCCGAGCTCAAGCAGATTATCAGCGAGATGAAGTAAAGGGAGACAGTAGATATGGCGACTGCAACCTTCCGGATTTGGCGCGGGCAGAACGGGGTCGGCGATCTCCACGACTACACCACCGAGATTTCACCGGGCATGGTCGTTTTAGATGCCGTGCACCGCATCCAAGCCGAGCAGGCCAATGATCTTGCCGTGCGCTGGAATTGTAAGGCCGGCAAGTGCGGCTCGTGTTCAGCGGAGATCAATGGGAATCCGCGGCTGATGTGCATGACGCGGCTAAATGCTCTGCCGCTCGATCAGCCAGTGACGATTCAGCCGATGAAGGCATTTCCTCCTATCAAGGACCTGGTCACCGACGTCGGGTGGAATTATCGTGTCAAGAAGACCATTCGTCCGTTCAAGCCGCGTTCCCCGGATGCGCCGGACGGTACCTGGCGTATGGCGCAGGAGGATGTCGATCGCGTCCAGGAATTCCGGAAATGCATCGAGTGTTTCTTATGTCAGGACGTGTGCCACGTCTTGCGCGAGCACAATTTGCACGACCATTTTGTCGGGCCGCGTTTTCTCGTGTATGCGGCGGCGCTCGAAATGCATCCGCTAGACAACGATCATCGCGCCCGGGATTTGCGCGCGGAGCATGGCATCGGATACTGCAACATTACGAAATGCTGCACGAACGTATGCCCGGAAGGGATCACCATCACGGACAACGCCATTATTCCGCTGAAGGAGCGCGTCGTAGACGAATATTTCGATCCGCTTCGCAGACTCTTTCGTGTGTTCCGATCGAGTAAGGAGTAAGTTATGGAGTTCCAGTTGAAATCGCTTTCGCGCATGGCCATTCCCGAAGCCCTGGAGAAAGCACACCGGTATCGCCTGTTGGACGAGCCATCACAGGCGGAAAGCATCTGTCTGGATGTTTTGCGCGTCGAGCCGGCAAACCAGACTGCGTTGGTGACGCTGCTGCTCGCGATTACGGACCAGTTCGAAACAGGAGTTTCGCCAGCGCAAGCGCGCCAGGTCCTGCGATCGATTCAGGGCGATTATGAGCGCGCCTACTACGCCGGGATCATTTCGGAACGCTCCGCGCGGGCACGCATGAAGCACGGACTCCCCGGTTCCAACTTCAAGGCGTACCACGAGTTTGTCGAGGCGATGAAGTCGTACGAACAGGCTGAAGCGCTGCGCCCGCCCAGTAACGACGATTCCATTCTTCGCTGGAACACATGCGCGCGAACCCTGATGCGCTGCCACGATCTGCGTCCGCAGCCGGATGAAACTCTGGAGCCGATTCCTTACGGGGAAAGCTGATTTCGACTCGCCAGATGAACTGCACGTCCGCGCCGGTTTCACCTGGCGAGCCACTCACGTCGTATGCGGCAGGATTGCTATACGCGTGAGACCGGAAGTGCTGTGCTCCTGGATGCCAGTCGGGCGCTAGCTATTGAAAGCACGAAAACGATCACGCCCACGCACAGGCTGTTGACGAATCTTCCTGTGTTGCCGGTATAACCGTAGATCCAAGGAGAAAAGAACGCCCAGATGCCGAGCACCATATTGCACCAGCTGAGCGCAGCCGAATAGGCTGGACGCCCTACTCGAATACAGGCGAGGATGAACAGGATCGCGCCAACGATCCAGGAATTCCAGGCATTCGAGTGCATGTAAGCGCCATAAATCCATGGCGAGATGAAAAACCAAATACCAGCCAGCAGAACAATGGTGCTCGCCGCCTTTACGCCGTTTAAGCGTGCGGCCGGGTCCACTTTCGTGTTGCTATGTATTGGTTCGTTGGGTGTCATCTGACTTCAACCTCCTACTATGTAGACGTTTTAACCGGCAATAAGTAAGGATGAGCGACGTCTACGAACTGATCGCGGTGAAATATCAGATATGTCGAAACGGGCAGTGTTGCTTCTTCTATTCGCAGCCGGCACGATGGCTGCGGAGCTCTCACCGGTTCCTAACTTTTCCGATTCCACGAACACGCTCCAGATCGTTGCGCCGTGTGTGCCGCACACGCCCTGGACAGTCGCGGGAGAACACGGCGCGCTACTCGGAAGGCAGAACGGGAAGTTCGAGGCGTGGCTGTGGCCCGCCAAGATACTGAGTAACTTCGCAATTGGGGCAGAGCTTGCGAACTACGCTGTTCCGATCGACGTAAATGCGCTCGCTGCCGAAATCAAAGTAACCCCGGCCGAGACAATCATCACCTATTCACACGCGGCGTTCACAATCCGGCAACACATGTTCGCGCCGCGCGGCTCGAATGCCCCCGCGACGGGTGCGGTAGTTTTTTTTGAGATCGAATCCGTGCGGCCGCTCGATGTGACGTTTTCGTTTACTCCTGAAATGCTGCGGATGTGGCCAGCTCCAAACTACGGGCGGCCCAACGGCGAATGGATTGCGCAGGGCGACAGCGGTGTGTACATCTTGCACACAGACAACCCTCATTTCTCCGCAATAGTCGCCATGCCGCACACTCGGCCCGGAATACTTGTGCCCTATCAGGAGCATCCCCAAACTTACCCGCTCGAGCTGAAACTCTCTTATGATCCGAAACGCGATCACGGGTCTGTCTATCCGCTCGTCATGACGATGGACAGCGGGGATGCAGCGTACCAGCAAGCCGCATCCGTTAACTCTGCTATCGCGAAGCTTTACCGCGACACGCGAAACTATTACGCGCATTTCTTCGATACGCGAGTGACAGCGGATACTCCTGACCGACGCGTCAACGAAGCGTTGCAATGGGCCGAGCTCGCTATCGATCAGATGCAAGTGAAATATCACGATGAGATCGGTCTAGCTGGCGCGTACTACGAATCCGCCGATTCCGCTCGTCCTGGGTACGCCTGGTTTTTCGGAAGAGACACGCTGTGGACCAGCTACGCCATCAACAGCTATGGCGATTTTGCGCTCACGCGACGAGCGCTAGACTTTCTCCTTCGCAGGCAGCGCGCCGACGGCAAGATCATGCACGAGTTCTCTCAATCCGCCGAGGCAGTGGATTGGAACTCGACGCCGTATTTTTACGCTTCCGCGGATGCTGCTCCGCTGCTTGTCATGGCGATGTGGGATTACGTAAAGACAAGCGGGGATACAGAGTACCTGACGCCGTAATTGGGAGGCAGTGCGTAAAGCCTATGCGTTCACCCGCGCACACGAGGCTGATAACGGAATCTACAACAACTCGCAAGGAACGGGATGGGTGGAATCTTGGCCGCCGGGAATGCCCTATCAGGAGATCTATCTAGCGGCTCTTGACCAACAATCGGCAGACGCGATATCGCATCTCGCAGCCATCATGAATGATCAGACGCTCGCCGGCGCTGCTCGTGACAAGGCCGCGGCCATTCGCAGCAAAATCGAATCGCAGTTTTACGAATCTTCGAAGGAGTTCTACGCGTTCAGCCGCAACGCCAATGGCTCGCTAGACGATACCGCGACCATTTATCCGTCGGTTGCCTGGTGGGTTGGAACGCTCTCGTTAGAGCACGCCGCGCCTATGTTGACGCGCTGGGCCTCGAACGAGTTCTCAACCGATTGGGGAACACGTGACATCAGCCCACACACATCGTTTTATGACCCAATCAGCTATCACCAGGGCTCAATTTGGCCGCTCTTCACCGGATGGGTTTCGCTCGCCGAATATCGCGCAGGCCGGCCCTTATCGGGTTATTCGCACCTGATGCAGAACTTAAATCTGACGTGGGCGCAGGATCTCGGCTCCGTAACGGAGTTGCTCTCCGGAGAATTTTTTCAGCCGCTGGGCCGAAGCAGTTCGCACCAGATGTGGTCGTCGGCGATGGTGATCACGCCCCTTCTCCGCGGCCTTTTCGGTCTCACCTGGGATGCACCAAACAAAACGCTGCGCATCGATCCGCACCTGCCCGCGGATTGGGATAGCGCACACCTGCACAATGTCCGTTTGGGCTCCGCAATGGTGGATCTCGACTTCGAGCGCCACGGTGCGCAAATGATCGTTCGATCCAAGACAAGCGGACCAGAAACCATTTGCGTTACGACACTCTCGGGACCTTGCAAAACAGCGACTCTCGCGATACCGTTGAAGCCCGTCGAACTCGCGATTCCCGCCGGGTTGCCGGAAGAAGGCTCCGTTACCAGCCAACTGAAGGTTGTGGACGAAGAGTTCTCAACCAAACAAGCGGTGTTTACTTTTCAGGCGCCGGGCGGCTCGGTTTACGATTTGCCCGTTCGGTTGAATCGTTCCCATCTGACCGTGAACAATGCGGACATTGTGGCAGGTAAGCTGCACCTCCAGTTTCCGGCTGGGGCCGCTTACGAACAGCAGACAGTTACGTTCGTCTGGTAAATGTAGTTGATGCCACAGCTGCACAGCAGGCATTTCACGCACCCACGCACGAGACAATTCGTATTTTTCGGCGGCGCGTTGGCCGCTCTATTCCTAGTGGCCGGACTCGGCGTGGCGCTCTACGCGCAAACCGCCGCTCCGCAGACGCAAACACCTTCGATTCTCGAGTACATCAAGCAGACGTGGACGGTACTCACGCGTTCAAACAAGAATCTCCCGACGGCGGCAGTCGATCCCAAGTTTCATCCCGGACCCGATGGCCGCTGGCCCATTTATGTCCCCCAGAATGGTGACGTTCAATCGATCGAAAAAGAGTTGCGGAGTGACATTCGGCCATCGGCTTTCCAGACGATCGCGATTCGACCCCTTCCAGAGAAGTTGAGCGCGCTTCAAGTGCAGGGTTTGTTGTATCTGCCCCGGCCATATGTCGTTCCCGGTGGCCGCTTCAACGAAATGTACGGCTGGGACAGTTATTTCATTCAAGTTGGGTTGCTGCGAGATGAAGAGTTGGACCTCGCCAAAGATATGGCGGACAACTTTCTGTACGAAGTGCAGAATTATGGCAAGGTGTTGAATGCGAACCGCACCTATTACCTGACTCGTTCGCAGCCGCCGTTTCTCACGCAGATGGTACTCGGCGTTTACAAGAAGACGCATGATCGCCAATGGCTCGAACGTGCGCTACCGCAGATTGAGAAGTATTACGTGTTCTGGACAAATGAACCGCACCTGACGCCCGAAACAGGGCTGTCGCGTTACTTCGACATGGGCGAAGGACCCGCGCCCGAGGTCGTTTCAGCCGAGCGCGATGCTGAAGGCCGGACTCATTATGAACTGGTCAAGCAATACTTCAAGACGCACCAGATTACTGACTACGATGTCGGCCAATACTACGACCGGAAAACGGATCAGCTCACGATGTTGTTTTATAAAGGCGACCGCTCCATGCGTGAATCCGGATTCGATCCGTCCAATCGCTTTGGTGCCTTCAACATCGATGTCATTCATTACGATCCTGTGTGTCTCAATTCGCTGCTGTACCTGATGGAAACGCAGACAGCAGAAATTCTGGATATTCTCGGCCGCGGAAGTGAAGCCGGGACGTGGCGCACTCGCGCGCAGAGTCGCGCCGACAAAGTGAACCGACTAATGTGGGATGCCAAGGACGGTCTCTATTACGACTACGATTTCGTCGACAAGCGCGTCAGGCATTATCCCTTTCTCACCACGTTTTATCCGCTTTGGGCCGGTTTCGCCAACAAGGAGCAAGCCGCGCGCATAGAAAAGAATCTGTCGATATTTGAGAAAACCGGCGGTCTCCAAACGAGCACGTATGTCAGCGGCAATCAATGGGACGCGCCCTTCGGCTGGGCCCCGCTGCAGATGATAGCGGTAGAGGGATTGCGCCGCTACGGCTATCGCGACGATGCGGAACGTATCTCGATGGAATTTCTTTCGCTCGTGCGGCGTGAGTTCTTGAACCAAGGCTACATCGTGGAGAAGTATGACGTAGTGAGCGGCGGCTCGAACGTCGCGGCCAAGATTCACTTCGGATACAGCGCGAACCAGGCGGGTTTCGGCTGGACCAATGCGGTTTTTACGGAACTCTACGATCAGCTCACGCCGGAAGACCAGCGGAAATTGCTGGACCAGTCACCGCGCTAACTGCGGCGCCCGCCATCCGAATAGGCCGCTGCCGCAGCGGTGTCTTCCTTCATGTCTTGTTCTTTGACAGCAATTTCTACCCGCTCGCGCTTGATGTCCAGCCGCACGCGCGAATAGATGTTCATATATACATTCGCCAGCCAGACCAACGCGAACCCTGAAATCAGATACCCGCGCCAGTCCGTGTACAGCAGTTTGAAGCGCGTGATTACCAGAAACAGAACGGTGACGTAGTGGCTGAAGCAATACTCGCAGGTAAATAAATAGAAGAACTTGCGCTGCAGCAGCTTGTTGCACCGTTCGCTGCGTTCCTTGCACCACTCCCGCGGTTCGCGAAAAACTTCCTCGTGCGTAACGGTCCAGGCGATCGAGGCGATGGGCAACGCCAGAATTACCAGGAATGCAAACTGTTCACCAATGCTCATCCGTCTTCTACCACTATCGTCCTACCAATATGCTGAATCTGCGCAATCGGGCGAAACCGTTAGATTTTCTGATTGCAAAGCGTCATTCTTACGATGGAAAAAATGCCGCTGGTGCTTGCTGCGCTCCTCACCTGGACTGCCGGATTCGTGGATGCCGTGGGCTTCCTCTCTTTCGGACGCATCTACACCGCCAATATGAGCGGCAATAGCGTGAGCCTCGGCATTCAGTGGGCAGCTCAAAACTGGCCCGAGGTGATTCGCCGAGGCTGGCCGGTGATCGCCTACGTGATCGGACTCTTGTTCTGCCGCATACTCGTGGAATTCGGAGCCCGCGAACGGATTCGATCCATCGCTTCAATCGCATTCCTGATTGAGATTGCACTCCTCGCGCCCGCGTTTGTCGCCCATGCGCCCGCGGCAGCACCTGCTTCGGACGTTGCGCTCGCGTACCTCGCACTACTCGCGATCGCTATGGGAATCCAGAACGGAGCTGTTACTCACTTCAGTTCACTTACGCTTCACACCGGATTCGTTACCGGAACGCTGGTGAAATTCGCGGAGGAGTTTGCGAAATATCTTACCTGGGTCTTCGATCGCATGCGAAGCCGGCAAGGATCGGTTACCGCACTCCTGCTACATTCCCCCAAACCGAAGCCGTTGCGGGTTGCGCTTTGGTTGGCCGCCATATGGGTCGGCTATGTTGTGGGCGCTTACTGCGGGGCGCTGAGTGATTTTACTTACCGGCTGAAATCGCTTGCGGTACCAATTGCAGCTTTGCTGATCATTATCGCCATCGATCTTCGCCGCCCGCTCGCCATCCGGGACGAACAGGATCAGGCCAAGCTTTTTAGCTGAACGCGAGAATAGAAGCGATGCCTCACGACAAAGCGACTGGCGCGAAGCCTGCCGGGCCCTGCTCCATGGTGATTTTCGGAGCTGCGGGCGATCTGACGAAGAGATTGGTTGTACCGGCACTCTACAATCTCGCGTGTGCAAAGCTGCTCCCGCAAGAGTTCGTCATTGTCGGAGTCGACCTCGCGAAGCACTCGGACGACGAGTGGCGCGCGTCGCTGTTCGAAATGACGGAGCAATTCGTCAAGGCCGGCGATCCCGGGGCACAGGTCAATCAGGACGTTTGGAAATGGCTCACCAGCCGTATGACGTATCTCGAAGGAGATCTGAACGACCCCGGCATGTACCAAAATCTGCAATCCAAGTTGGCTGATCTCGATTCGCGACGCGGATGCGCTGGAAATTATTTGTTTTACCTGGCCGTGGCAGACCGATTCTTTGGACCGGTCGTCGAGCATCTCGGTCAGAGCGGTCTCGGGTGCGAGAAGGACGGCCATTGGCGGCGTGTCGTCGTGGAGAAGCCGTTCGGTCATGATCTGCCGTCCGCGCAGGCTTTGAATAAACAGCTACTCAGCGTTCTCGACGAGAAGCAAATTTACCGAATCGATCATTTTTTGGGCAAAGAGACCGTTCAAAACATCATGATGTTCCGGTTCGCAAACGGCTTGTTCGAACCAATCTGGAATCGGGATCGGATTGATCACGTTCAGATTACCGTCGCCGAGACAGTCGGAGTGGAGAGGCGCGGAGGTTTTTACGAGAAGACCGGCGCTCTGCGGGACATGGTTCCCAACCACGTTTTCCAGTTGGTCGCCATGACGGCGATGGAGGCGCCCAATTCCTTCAGCGCGGATGCGGTCCGGTCTGAGAAGGCCAAAGCAATCGAAGCGATTCGGCTTTGCCCACCCGAACAGGTGCAGTGCAGTGCCGTGCGCGGCCAATATGGTGAAGGCACAATAGACGGCAAACCGGTTCCGGGCTATCGTCAGGAGCCCGATGTCGCCTGCGACTCGCCCGTCGAGACCTACGTTGCCCTTAAGTTGGCGATCGATAATTGGCGCTGGTCCGGTGTGCCGTTTTATCTGCGCACCGGGAAGCGGCTAGCGGCGAGAAAGACTCAAATCGCTATCCGATTCAAGGAACCGCCGAGCGGCTTTCTTCGCGCCAGCCACGTGGATGATCCGAAGCCGAACTGGCTCTTGCTTCGTATCCAGCCCGACGAAGGAATCGCTTTTGAGTTCGGCGCAAAAATTCCCGGACCCGTAATGAAGCTCGGTGACGTGTTAATGGATTTCAAGTACCACGATTACTTCGGAGCTGCTCCGGAGACCGGTTATGAGACGCTCATTTACGACGTGATGATCGGTGACGCGACGCTCTTTCAAAGAGCGGACAACATCGAAGCAGGTTGGCGCGCCGTTCAACCCATTCTCGACGTGTGGGGCTCGCAGCCTCCTTCGGATTTCCCCAATTACCCGGCCGGCAGCGAAGGGCCAAAAACCGCCGATGAATTGCTTGCCCGCGATGGTCGCACGTGGCGGCCTTGCAGTCCGCCTTCCGCTCCTGCATGAGCGCGCGCGGTTATTTGCGATCGAGTCCGGCGCGTTTCCAGAGTTCACTCACCCGCTGAACGACTTCTGGTGACATCTCGATGACGTTGGGCCAACGGCGCGTAAATCCCTCTGACGGCCATTTGGTCGTCGCGTCAATTCCCATCTTCGAGCCGTAGTTTGGCAAGCGACTCGAGTGATCGAGCGAATCGATGGGTCCCATCGCAAACTCGATATCCCTCTGCGGGTCGATGTTGTTCAGAGCCTTCCATGTCACTTCGCGAACATTCTGCACATCCACATCTTCATCGACAACGACGATGCACTTGCTGAACATGGCTTGCCCCAAGCCCCAGATCGCGTGCATCACTTTGCGCGCCTGACCGGGATACGACTTGCGCATCGCGACCAGAATCAAATTGTGAAATATGCCTTCCGCAGGCATACAGATGTCACGCACCTCTGGGAGTTGCATGCGCATGAGCGGAAGGAAGATGCGTTCAATCGCTTTGCCCATATAAAAGTCTTCCATAGGCGGCGGTCCGACGATAGTAGTCGCGTAAATCGGGTTCTTGCGGTGCGTGATGCAATCGATGTGGAAGACCGGGTAATCGTCGTCGAGCGAATAGAAGCCGGTGTGATCGCCGAACGGACCTTCGCGCCGCAGCTCGCCCAGATTCAGGTGCCCTTCGAGAACGATTTCGGAATTGGCGGGAACCTCGATGTCGTTCGTTTCGCACTTGACCATCTCAACCGCCTTGCCGCGCAGAAACCCGGCAAACAGCATCTCATCTACGCTGGGCGGCAACGGCAAAACAGCGGAATAAATGGTGGCCGGATCGGAGCCGATGGAAACCGCAACCGGCATGCGCGTCTCCTTGCCCGCCGCAGCTAGGCGGCGGTAATGCTCGGTGCCATGCTTGTGCTTCTGCCAATGCATGCCCGTGGTCTGCGCGTCGAACACCTGCATGCGGTACATGCCGCAGTTGCGCTTACCGGTTTCCGGATTGTTAGAGAACACCATGGGCAGCGTGATGAACCGCCCCGCATCGCCGGGCCAACAATGCAGGATCGGAAAATAGTCCAAAGAGAAATTCTCGTATCTGATAACGTCTTTGCACGGTCCGCTTGAGACGGTTTTTGGAAACATCGCGCTGATTTGCCCGAGCTTTGGAAGCATTTTCAGCTTGTCCAGTACGCCTTCCGGCTTCTGCATCTCGAGAAAACCGACAATCCGCTCCGCTATCTCTTCGATGTTCGAAACTCCGAGCGCCATCTCCATCCGACGCATGCTCGCGAACGCGTTTATCAGGACTGGAATTTTCGCGCCCCTCGGCTTTTCGAACAGCAGTGCGGGGCCGCCGCTCTTCACCGAACGATCGGCGAACTCGGTCATCTCCAGGTAAGGATCGACCTCGAATGGAATGCGCTTCAACTCGCCATTGCGCTCTAGCGCGCGAATGAAATCGCGCAGATCATCAAATGCCATGAATTACCGTACACCCATTATCATGAGAGTGACTCATGAGCCAACGAACCGCGCTCGTCACTGGTGCGAGCCGTGGAATAGGAAAAGCATGTGCGTCGGCACTGGCCGCAGCCGGATATCGTGTCATATTGGCTGCCCGATCGCTTGAAAAATTAGGAGAAACAGCGACTGCAATTCAAGCTGCCGGCGGGGAATCGTTCGTCGTTGAGATGAATGTTGCCAGCCGCGAGTCGGTAGCAGATGGGATTTCGAAGGCATCTAAAGAGTTCGGGCGCATCGATGTGCTGGTGAATAACGCCGGCATTACCAAGGACGGATTGGCAGTGCGCATGAAGCAGGCCGATTGGAGCATCGTACTCGACACGAATCTGAGCGGAGCGTTTTTCGCCATTCAGCAGGTTCTGCCGGGAATGATGCGCGAGCGGTGGGGACGCATTGTGAATATTTCTTCCGTGGTGGGCGAAATGGGAAATGCCGGACAGGCTAACTACGTCGCCTCGAAGGCCGGGTTGATTGGTCTCACGAAGTCGCTTGCGCAGGAAATTGGCAGTCGAAATATCACTGTGAATGCTGTTGCGCCCGGCTACATAGAGACAGACATGACGCAGGACCTCACGCCGGAGCTGAAGCAGAAAATGCTGGATCAAACGCCTTTGAAACGCATGGGCACGGCGGACGACATCGCCAATGCCGTTAAATTTCTGGTCAGCGACGAAGCGAGTTTCATTACCGGGCACGTGCTGGATGTGAACGGCGGAATTTACATGTAGCTGGCGCACTCGCCGCCTCACCCATTCCCTCCATTTCACATGACCGAATCAGCAACTTTGCCCTTCGTTTTCGGCGGCCTCGAGCCGCCTCTCTCCGACTTCGAGAATTCAACGGTATTGATTTGGCCCGTCCCGTTCGAACAGACCGTAACGTACGGCCAGGGGACCGGAGAGGGACCAACCGCCATAATCGACGCGTCTCGTCACATGGAACTTTACGATGAGGAAATCGGCGGTGAACCTGCGAAGATTGGGATCCATACTTTACCCGCGTTCGACGCCGATCGCGTACCGGAAAAAATGATTCCGGCGCTACAGCAAGAAGCACAGGACCTGCTGAAGACGGGCAAATTTCTTTGCATGCTGGGAGGTGAACATTCGATTTCCGCTCCGGTCGTTCGGGCATACGCGAAAAAATTCCCGAAGCTTTCCGTTCTGCAGATCGATGCGCACGCCGATTTGCGAGACAGTTACGACGGAACTCAGTATAGTCACGCTTCAACCATGCGGCGGATTGTTGAAGTCTGCCCGGCAGTCCAGGTCGGCATCCGCTCGCTCTCGGCCGAGGAAGCGCGCGCTATTCCAAGCCTGCCGACGCGCGTTTTCTATGCCAAGGACATTACCGGCCGCATGGATTGGATCGACAGCGCAGTCGATGCGCTGACCGACGATGTTTATCTAACCGTCGACGTCGACGGGTTCGATCCGAGTCTGGTTCCCTCGACCGGAACTCCGGAGCCGGGCGGCCTGACTTGGACCGAAGTGCTCGGTTTGATACGGGTCTTGGCGCGCAACCGAAATGTTGTAGGAATGGATCTCGTCGAGTTGGGCGGGTCGCCGGGTGATAACGCTTCTAGTTTTCTTGCTGCAAAACTCATTTACAAGACGCTAGGCTACATCTTCGAAAAACGGATACCTCGCCTTTCTCGTTGAGAGCACAATTAACCTATAACGTGCTGCTCAGCGCCATCGCTGCCATTCCATTACTGATCTGGTTTTACCTGCTGATCGGCCGCGGCGCTTTCTGGCGGGTCTCGAAAAATCTCTCGAGCGGAACGATGCCGCCTCCACCACTCAAGCGCGTTTGTGTCGTCATTCCTGCCAGGAACGAAGCACTGACAATCGCGCAAACGGTCACGTCGCTGTTGGAACAGGACCTCCCTGCCCCGCTGCACATCGTGGTCGTCGATGACGCGAGCACAGACGGCACTGCGGATGTAGTCCGCGCGGCTGCAGAGCGTGCCGGAAAAATCTCTCAAGTGAGCGTCATCGCAGCTCCGCCGTTGATACCCGGATGGACTGGCAAGCTGTGGGCTCTTTCTCATGGCGTGGCGCAGGCCGAAGCGTTCGCGCCCGATTATCTGCTGTTCACCGACGCCGATATCCGCCACGGCCGGCATAGCCTTGCAAGCCTTCTCGCGAGGGCAGAGTCGAATGAATACGATCTCGCCTCGTACATGGTGAAACTAGCGTGTGTAACGAGCGCTGAAAGAGCCTTGATTCCCGCGTTCGTGTTTTTCTTTTTCCAACTCTACCCGCCTGCATGGGTCCGCAAGAAAACGTCAAGCACCGCGGCGGCAGCAGGAGGCTGCATCCTGATTCGCCCGGAAGCGCTGCGACGAATAGGCGGCCTCGCAGCCATTCGTAACGAGGTGATCGACGATTGCGCTCTTGCCCGCGCCGTGAAGCGCAACGGCGGCCGCATCTGGATGGGGCTAGCGGAGCAAGCCGCGAGTATCCGTTCCTACGGCACCTTCGGTGAGATCGGTCGCATGATCTCGCGCACGGCGTTCAACCAGCTTCGGCATTCCCGATTCTTGCTGGCCGGCACCGTGGCCGGCCTCTTCTTCACGTACCTGCTCCCGCCACTGCTGCTGTTGACCGCCAAACGCGTGCCTATGCTTCTGGGCGCGTGCGCCTGGCTGCTCATGAGCGTCGCCTATTTCCCGACGGTCCGATTCTACCGGTGCTCTGTAATGTGGAGTTTCGCTCTGCCGCTCATTGCAAGCTTCTACTTGGGCGCGACGATTCATTCGGCGCTCCAGTACTGGCGTGGGCGCGGCGGCGAATGGAAAGGACGCGTTCAAGACCGACGCGCGCCATAGTGTTGGCGCTAAGAATCGCAGTTAAGAGAATTCCGCGAAATGCGACCAATTACCAGCGGTTTTTGCTGCCGCCGAAGTCTCGTTGACGGCCGCCCCCGCCACCGCTCCCGCCGCCGCCCTGCGAACGTTCGCGCCGCTCCGGTGGTCGAGCCTCATTCACTACCAAGGCACGCCCCATGAGCGCGCGTCCGTTGCATGCCTGCACGGCCTGCGTGGCCGCCGCGTCATCGTTGATTTCGACGAATCCAAACCCTCGCGCTTCACCGCTGAAACGATCGCGCAGGATATTCACGCTGTCCACGTGAACACCCGCTTCTTCAAAGAAAGCCTGCAAATCGGCTTCCGTAGCCTTGTAGGGCAAATTCCCTACGAAAAGCTTGGTCACTTATCCTCTCCTGACTGTTGTTCGGAAAACAGGTTATCTGGCGTTGGGCGAATTAACGAGAAATCACTCAAGGGGAAAAACCGAAGCTCCAAACCGACTTCTATATCGTCCCACAAATACTTTCTATCTTGAAGCAAAACTCAAGCCGCCCGGAATTGTTACCGGATTCCTTTTCAGCGCGGCGTAATTAGGCCGCCGAGTTTGTCCTGTTCTCTCCGGCTTGCCGCGGAAAGCGCGTGGAATAAGCTTCCAAATATTTCAGCCCGGACCCGGTGTTGTAGATGACAATCTCCTCTTCCGCTTTCAGGAAGCCGCTTTCAAGCAGCCGCTTCGTCGCCGCCACACAAGCGCCTCCTTCCGGCGCCGGGAAGATACCCTCACAGCGGGACATCAGCAAACCAGCGTCGATCATTTCCTCGTCCGAGATCGAAAGAGCGGTTCCGCCGCTCTCGCGCACCGCTCTCAAAACCAAAAAGTCGCCCAGCGCTTTGGGAACGCGCAGCCCGCTTGCCACGGTGTGGGCGTCTTGCCAGAACTCACTCGCTTCGGCCTTCTGCTCAAACGCGCGGGTAATCGGAGCACAGCCTTGCGCCTGCACCGCTATCATTTTCGGTCGCTTGCTGTCGATCCAGCCGAGCTGTTCCAGCTCCGCAAAAGCTTTCCACATTCCGATCAAGCCCGACGCCGCCGCCGCACGGGTACAGAATGGCATCGGGCACCTTCCAATCGAACTGCTCCGCCACCTCGTAACCCATGGTCTTCTTGCCCTCGATGCGGTAGGGCTCCTTAAGGGTGCTGACCTCGAACCAGCCCTCGCGCTCCTTCCGCTCCGCCACCATGCGCCCGCAATCACTGATCAGCCCATCCACCAGCGTTACGTTCGCGCCGTAGGATTTGCACTCGATGAAGTTGGCTTGGGGAACATCGCGGGGCATGAAGATGTTCGCTTCCAGATGCGCGGCTGCCGCATAAGCCGCCAGCGCCCCGGCTGCATTCCCGGCGGACGGAATCGCCAGCTTGCGTGCTCCGAGCTTGCTCGCCATGGTGACAGCGCAGGACAAACCGCGCGCCTTGAACGAATCGGTCGGATTGCGGCCTTCGTCTTTGATCCATAAATTCCGCGCCCCGATCTCCCGCTTCGAGCGCACTCGCTCGAATCAGCGGCGTCCATCCCTCCTGCAGCGTGACAGCGTGTTCGGCATCGGCGGGCAGCACCGGAGCATATCGCCACATGCTGTTCACAGCCGTCCTTAGATCCTCCTTTCGCCACTTGGATCGGATGGCCCCGAGATCGTACTCGACCAGCAAAGGCGCACCGCAGTCGCACAAGTTCATCAGCCGGTCCGGAGCGAACGTTTTGTCACACCGGCTACATGCCAAATTCTTAGCTCTTCCCATGTCTTGCTCAATGGTAACGTTCAGGAATAAGGTATCCTTTTGCAAAAAAATGAAGGATTCGCAGGTCGCGTTTTTTCGGGTGAAAAATGTCGGAATTTGTGTCAGAATCGGGGTAAGCCAGAAAAAAGCTTGAGGTAATTTGCCGGCCGGAGGCCGACGCGCAGCGGGTTAGCAGTATCCGTAACTCGCTACTAGGCGAGTTTTCCGCCGCGTCGAGGCCAGTTCCCGGATAACTTATTGCCGGACGGCTGACATGGCGTATTAAGGAGCGTACGTGCAGTATCCGCTAAGCTCGGAGGAACACGCTGCCATACTGCGATGTCTCTCGTCCATGCGAACCCAATTGCAGGAAGTCGCCGAGCTGTTTAGCAACCGATATGGAAAGAACAGCAGCATCGCGGAAGTCGCCATCAAAGCACTGGAATCATCGACATTGCTCGAGCACGAATTAGCCCTTCTTGAATCGTCAACCGTGCAATCCGGGCCCCGGCAAATGGCTGCGGCCTGCTAATTCCTGATGCCGCGCTCTCTGAATACAGCACTCGTTCTCGCGCTGGCTATTGCCGCTACCTGCTCCGCCCGGGAAGCGGTTTACCTGAAGACCGGCTTTTCGCTTGAGGCCGATTCCCATACGCAACAGAATCAGACGCTCGTCTTCCGCATCGGGACGGGAACGCTCGAGTTCGCAGCGAGCGATGTAGATCGAATTGAGATGATTCCCGACGCCGGGTCCGCTCGCCCGGCAGTTGCGCCTTCTCCCGAATGCCGGAAGCCGGAGGATATCCTCAACCGGGCGGCTGAGAGCCAAGGCCTGGACCAAGAGTTCGTTCGCAGCGTCGCCAAGATCGAATCCGGATTGCGACAGGAAGCCATTTCGCGAAAAGGCGCCGTCGGTCTAATGCAGCTGATGCCCGCAACCGCAGCTGAGCTTGGTATTCGCGCGGATCAGGCCGCCGATAATGCGCGCGGCGGAGCCACGTATCTGCGGGATCTTCTAATCCGTTACCACGCGAATTCTGCGCTTGCGCTGGCCGCTTACAATGCTGGGCCCGGCGCGGTTGCCAAGTTTGGCGGAGTCCCGCCGTATCCTGAGACCCAGCGCTACGTTCTGCTGGTCTTACGCGAGTACGAGCGGCAAAAGGCTAAAGCTAAAACAGCTTCGCTCGCCGCGGCCGCTAATACGACCAGCGCCACAAAATAGCTCCCGCCGTATAGCCCGCTCCGACCGCCGCAAACAACACCAGATCGCCCTTTTTCAGACGGCCTTGCTTCACCGCATCGTTCGTCGCCAGCGGAATGGTTCCAGCGGTGGTGTTCCCGTATTTATCGAGATTGAGCAGAACTTTGTCGTCCGGCAACCCCAGCCGCTCGGCCGTCGCGGTAATGATCCGCTTATTCGCCTGGTGCGGAATCAGAAGGCTCACGTCCGATGCTGAAAGGCCGTGCCGGTCGAGCAATTTTTCGCACAGTTCATACATCTTCCGGACAGCGAATTTAAATACCTGGCCGCCTTCTTGCTTCACGTAATGGAGCCGCTGGGCCACGGTCTCAGCCGTCGCAGGCATACGGCTTCCGCCCGCGGGCATCATCAGATACGGCGCTCCGGATCCATCGATTTCGTTGAGGTGCCCGATGAACCCCTCGTTTGCCTCTTCAGATGGCTCGATGAGGAAAGCCCCCGCGCCATCGCCGAACAGCACGCACGTCGACCGGTCCGTGTAGTCGATGATGCGTGACATCGTATCCGCGCCGATGACCAACACCTTGCGATGCGTACCCGCGGAGACCAGGTGCGCCGCCACCGTCATTCCATACAGAAATCCGGAGCAAGCGGCGACCAGGTCGAATCCCCATGCTCCCGCCGCGCCGAGTTGATGTTGTACCAGGCAGGCCGTCGACGGAAACAACATGTCCGGCGTGACAGTACACAGAAGAATCGCATCCAACTCGCTCGCCTGGATGCCTCTCGCCGACAACGCCTCGCGCGCGGCCGCTACCGCCATATCCGAAGTCGCCACCCCCTTGTCCGCAATGTGGCGTTCGCGAATGCCGGTGCGCTCGATAATCCAGGCGTTATTCGTTTCCACCATGTGAGACAAATCCTCATTGGTCAGAACATGCGGTGGCACAAAACAGCCTAAAGCGCTTATTTTGGCGGTCGGCAACTATACCTCGAATTCGGTTTGTCGCAGTTTGCAAACACGGAGACAAGCCGGGCGATAACCCGAATCACCATGTTACAGGTCGGGATGACGGGAAGTAGTTCTTTTCCTTTGGCCCAGCTTTATCGCTGGCCTTCGAGAGCGATCAGGCGGAGTTTGAAATCGGCCATCTGGCGCTCGATTTCGCGTTGTTGTAATCGGCGAAAGCTCGCAGGAGCTCCGTTTGCAGATCGCGTGTTCGTTCATCGAGGTATTGGCGGAGCTCCCTGACGTCCGCTTTGCTGGCGGGCGAGTCGTCGGAATTCGTGGGCATGAACGGTGGCCTCCTCTCAGCATAGCGGGCATTCGCGAGGTTTGCGACAATGGGCGTTCGTGAGCGTCTTAGTACTGTCATCGGCGTCGTAATTGAGCGAAATGCCACTCGAGAGCGCGCTCTTTTTTGAGACCGTAGAGCAGATCTACGCGCGCGTTTTTCACAACTTGCGGCCCCGTACTCCTGTGCCGCGCATAACCGTTCAATTTCGCCGTTATGCGAACGCCAACAGCCGCATCCGGCTCGAAGAGGGGCAACTCAGGGTCTACATCAGCGATCTGCTCCAAGGCGCGCCCGCCCCGATCCAAGAAGCCCTGGCCATTATCTTGATCGCCAAGCTATTCCGCAAAGTCCCGGACTCGGGCGTCCTGGCCCGCTACCGCCGCTATCTGAATCGGACCGATGTGCGCCGCGCCCTGCATCTGGTAAAACAGCAGCGCGGGCGCAAGGCCTTCCGTGATCCTCGCGGTCGGGTCCACGATCTCGCAGCCTTTTTCGAAGACCTGAATTTCCGGTACTTCAACGGCTTGATGGCGCGGCCTCAGCTAGGCTGGAGTCTGAGACCTTCGCGCACCACGCTGGGTCATTACGATCCCTCGCACAACGTCATCGTGCTAAGCAGCCTGCTCGATTCGGAAAATGCGTCCCAATTAGTCGTGAGATTCGTAATGTTCCACGAAATGCTTCACCTCAGGTATCCCACCCAGCACCGCGGCGCCCGGCGCTGCGTCCATACCAACGAATTCAAGCAGGCTGAGCGTGAATTAGAAAACTATTCCGAGGCGAAGCTGGAGCTGAAGCGCTTCGTGGAACGCGCCAACCAGGAGTGAATGGAAGAAAGCGGGCGTGGAGTTAAGCAGCCTGGTTAGCGGTAATGAACATCAACTGACTGCTCATTTGCTCCAGATGCACGATCATGGCGCGGGCCGCCAGCGTGCGGAAGCCCAACCAGCACAGCAGGTAGCTCAGTTCGCCATGGATAGCCGCTGCACTAAATCTTACTTTCAACCACATGAGTTGTCCGACCATTTCGGACCGGTCCTCGTGACTATGAGCCAGGATCACGCGTGCGGCCGCATGTAGCCGGTTGAAATCGCGAATAATGCGGTTCAGATATTGATGGAAGATATGCAGCCGTTCGCGTCTTAATTTTCTATACAGCGAGTAGTCAAAGCCGGGCTGCCCCAAAAGAAATCGGAAATCCTCATCCGCAAGCAAACCTTGCATCGGGTAATAGGAGGAAGGTGAAAAGCTTTCCAGCCATTCCGGCGTGATCTCCTCAAGCCGGCATCGGCGGTAGAGTTTGACCACGATTGGCGCAACCAGGATCAAGCTGAGCCCGCAAAGAACCATGGGGATCAGGATCACAGCCGTCGATGGTATCACCGTGAGTATAAAGTAACGTAATAACATGGCCGATTTCAAGCCCCTGCCGGCCTTTTTTTCTGACGAAATGCTATTTTTCTGCTAATCATCAGAAAAAACCTAGCATTCTTTCTTTCGTTCAACCCAGGAAGGGCGGTTCAGCCCCATTCTTATATCAGCTAAATGACCATCGAAGCTTCACATTACGGCGCAGCAGACCGGCGGGCGCCCCGCATCAGCGCGGCATTCATAGCCTCCAACTGGCTCACCAGCCGCTCCTGCTGCCCGGCATTCCAACTGTGTCCGATTCGTACCGGGGTCGTCTCTCCTTCGCGCGTTATGGCGATGGCCCAGCAGGCGTAACAGGCACTCAGAATGAAAGTTATGACGTTACTTACCAGCACCAAGGTCTCCTCCGACCAAAGCCCGCGAGTAAGCATCAGAGCCGTGTTGGCAGCGAAATAAACCACCAGACCGATACTCAGAACGACAAGATTTCTGGGCATACGCACCGGAAACCATAAAACGAACCCCAGAATGAATAAAAGGACCAGCAAAGCGACCGTTGAGATAATGCGCTCCAAGTCAAACGCCACTCTGACGGCCCGCCCGACTGGATCTACGATCCCCGACAGAAATCCGGTAGGCCCGGAAAACGCCGCGTCTACTCTAGTTGTCACCAAAGTGACTGCAACTACGGAAATGAAGGTCACATTGAGCAGCTTCCTGGAAAATCGCAGAATGCCTGGAAGAGTCTGCAGGATCGCCTGAAGAAGACCGTAAACCATGCACAACGAAAGAGCCCAGCCAATGACACTCAAGAGGATCCACGTGATCCGGTAGTCGAGCTTGGGGTTATGTAGGAATACTTCGAAGTGACCGACGAGAGAAAAAACGAGATCGAATGCCAAAAAAGCGCAAACAATTCGGTAAACGTGATGTAAGCTCAGGCTGAGGAAACGTACAATGACGACAACCGTCAGGATATCGCTCGTCACCTCCGCAACGCGAGTCCAAATCATTTCCTAAAATCAGCTTTAACTGCATGGTATGCAAAATACGAGCACAGGACAAGGCTATTCGTCGATTAAGGCACGTTAACCACGAAAGCGGGAGTGCCTTCAAGGCACCAGTTCAGCACCGGTCAGGGTGCAGCAGACAGAGGACGCCGTACCTGGAACCTAGGGTTTGCCCACTAACCACGGCGGATACGGAGAATTGGGATTTGGCAACGGCGCATGGCTGACCAGCCAAGGCGGGTACGGGGAGTTCGGATTCGGCAGTGGCGCATGGCCAACCAGCCACGGCGGGTACGGCGAATTCGGATTCGGCAACGGGGCGTGGGCGTTTTGGGCGAAGGCGCTGCCGCACATGCCTAAAACGAATAAAGAGGTTGCTAATATGTGTTTCATAGGGTTTATTTCCGAGCTATGTTCATCCGTTTTGTGAAATACGCTCGCCAGTAAGATAGCCTAGTGCCCCTACATTAAGAGCATTAAGCAAAATGTTTTCTGTCAACGGAACGGTAGTCCTACCAGTACTTCCGCCGCTTGTGCCTGCCCGAAATACATGTAAGATTAAAAATGAAAGTACATGCGGCGACCGGCAACCGTAATACAGCGGGAGAAGGGCGATGAAGTCTGGGCACGTGATCTGTCCCACATCACGACCTCCTACGGGCGCTTGGTGTACTTAGCCGGCCTACGAAATTCCAATACCGGTCTGTACGAGCATTACGGCTCCGATGCCTCGGTGCGCACGGAAGCAAACAAAGTACTTAAGCGCGTCCACGAAGATATCTTTACAGAATGGATCAGTTATCCACTCGAGCGCAAAAAAGCCGACATTGAGGTGTACATCGCTGGCATCGACCAAGTGGATCGGACCGATCTGATCGATGCCTGGCTACGCCTGACGCCTTACAAGAATCTGGTTCCCGCCTCTATTCAGGGGCCGGAACGCCGGAAGCACGTCTCGGATTTTGAAGCCATTTTAGGCCTTCTCAAGAATGTGTATGGCGTCGCTTCACCAGATCCAGACGCATAGCGACCGCCACCACTTGGCCGATCACCTCAGCGTCTCCTGGATAGCGAAAAATCCGCGGAGCTGCATGCGAGGCGGAGTGCGGTTGGATAATTAACACGCCCCCCTGATCCGTGCACCATCCACAAGTGAAACCGTCCCGATGTTCGACCAGATAAATCGGACGTTCCTGCTCGTGAATCCAGCCTTCGGTTGAAATGCGGCGCCGCGTTTCGTCAATTTGGACGAACGCACCGGGCCATAAAATCGGGTACATGGACCAGTCTTCGGTACCAATGAAGGCAAAGCGGTGACGGCGTAATCCGACCGTGCTCAGCAGCGCGACCGGCAATTTACCCCAGCGCCGTATATGCCTGGCCAAATACGATGTGCGGCGCAAATCGAATTCGGCGTCGAGCTCAGCCGGGAAATCTACTTTCGCCAGATCAGGCGACTTGAAATCGACCATATGCGTCTGCTGCAGCGCAAAACGTGCCGAGTCGCTAGCTAGCTGCTCAAGATCGATACCATACCAGTCCAGCACTGCCCTGAAATCGAGCCCGTAGATGGCACACAGTGAATACATGCGGTAAACAGAGGGGATGGTGCCCTTGTTTTCTATGTCCGCAAGCCGGCTCAACCCGATAAGGAATTCGTGATTTGCGCGCTCGTTCGCGATCCGCTTGCTGGCTTCTTCAACATCCCGATAGCGCAAGCGCAGCCGTTCTCTGGCGCGTCGTAGCCTCTGCCCTGCTTCTTCCATTTGCGCTGCGACAGCGCTGGGTGCCTGCGCTCACCAGCAGTGCCTCCCCACACATTAACATACGTTATGCGCCCGCTGTTCTGTTTTCAGAACATTTCTGCGCGCGTCACACCGTATCTTGCCGAACCATGCCAGCTAACTCGGCACGCGCTTGATCCCCAGTTCGTTTCTGGTACTAGACTCGCAAAGCTACGTATGTAGATGCTGGCGAAGGAGAACCCGGTTTCAGGTAAGACCCACCCCGGTACTGGTGGTACTCACCGGGCCTGCTTGGCCTTCATCCTTTATACACGGAAACCCGAGCAACGTCGAGTTAAATCGAGGGCTACTTTACTGGTAAAACTCGGCAAATCCCTAGGAGAAATGTGCCAACATTTGCATTGATATATCTGGATTTCCTGTGGATTTCCCTAGCTTGCCAGAACTATGGCACACTTTGTTCCGCCAACGAAACAGACGTTTCGCTGTCGAGATCCGCAACGGCGCATCTTCAACTTCGCGGGCCGGTTGTTTTCTATTCGACTCTAATGCTTTGCGGTAAGTTACTCCCCCAGGTCATGTGACGAACGCTGTTTTGTGTTAACTTGTCCACAACGAAGTGGCCAAAACCTCAGAATATTCTGTTGCCTTTCAGGGAGAACGTGGCTCATTTAGCTTTATCGCCAGCCGTAAGTTGCTCGGTACGCGGCTCCGCATGGCGCCGTGCCGGTCATTCACAGACGTCTTCCTCGCGCTCCGGTCCGGCAGAGTCACTCACGCGGTTATTCCCATCGAAAATACCCTGCATGGAAGCGTGCACGAGAACTACGATCTTCTTCTTGAGTACAATCTGCCGATTTGCGGGGAAACGAGCATCCGCATTTCACACCAGCTGATTGCTCTACCCGGCACTCGTCTACGGCAGATTCGCCGTGCCTTTTCGCATCCTGTCGCGCTGAACCAATGCCGCAGCTTCTTCGAAAAACACAAAGGGATTGAGCCGGTTCCCTTCTACGACACTGCCGGCAGTGTCAAAATGCTGAAGGAACAGCGCCCTCCAGGCGCAGCTGCTATCGCCTCCGAGACCGCAGCCGAAATGTACGGCGGCGTCGTCCTGAAACCCAACATCGAAGATAATCGGCAGAACTTCACGCGCTTCTTTCTTTTATCCAAACGAAACGCAGCGCTAAGAAGTGCCACAGGCGAATGGAAGACGTCTATCGCGTTCTCTACGCCCAATGTGCCCGGCGCCCTGTTTCGCGCCATGGCCTGCTTCGCGCTACGCGATTTGAACCTGACCAAGATCGAGTCGCGTCCCTTGCGCGCCAGACCGTGGGAATACCTGTTCTATCTGGATATCACCGGCTCGCGAACGGACTCGTCGCTCAAACGCGCACTGGCCAACTTACGCGAAATCGCCAAAGACCTGAAGGTGCTGGGCAGTTACCGGCCTACGCCGTGAGACTCAATCCTAAATGTCGTAATAGAGCGCGAACTCATAGGGGTGCGGGCGCAGCCGAACAGCCTCCGCCTCCGCCTTCCTTTTGTAGGAGGCGAACGTCTCGATCAGTTCTTCGGAGAACACGTCGCCCTTCGTCAGAAAGGCGTGATCCTCTTCCAGACAGGTAAGCGCCTCATCGAGCGACGCCGGCATCGAGGGAACCTTCTTCATTTCTTCCGGAGAAAGATCGTAGATGTCTTTATCGAGCGGCTCGCCTGGGTCGATCTTGTTCACGATGCCGTCGAGCCCCGCCATCATCATGGCCGCAAAAGCCAGGTAGGGGTTGGAAGCCGCATCGGGCGGACGGAACTCGATCCGCTTGGTCTTAGGGCTGTTCGAATACATCGGTATCCGCACCGCTGCCGAGCGGTTTCGCCGGGAGTACGCCAGGTTCACCGGCGCTTCGTAACCCGGAACCAGCCGTTTGTAGCTGTTCGTCGTCGGCGCAATGATGGCTGACAGCGCACGCGCATGCCGCAGCAGGCCCCCGATGTACCACAACGCCATCTGGCTGAGACCGGCATAATTATCGCCCGCAAACAGCGGTTTGCCGCCGCTCCACAGGCTTTGGTGGGTGTGCATCCCGCTGCCGTTGTCGCCAAATAGCGGCTTTGGCATGAACGTCACAGTCTTCCCGTACTGATACGCCACGTTCCGCACAATGTACTTGTACAGCATCATGTTGTCGGCGGATTTCACCAGCGTGTCGAATCGTTGGTCGATTTCGCATTGCCCGCCTGTCGCCACCTCGTGATGGTGGCACTCGATGGTCAGACCGCACTCGAGCATGGTCGCGACCATCTCGCTCCGCAGGTCCTGGTAATGATCGGTCGGTGGAACCGGGAAATATCCTTCCTTGTAGCGCGGACGATAACCAAGGTTGTTATGCTCGCGGCTGGAGTTCCAGCGCCCTTCCTCCGCATCAATGAAATAAAACCCGCTGTGTTGGTTCTGGTCGAAACGGATGTTGTCGAAAATGAAAAACTCCGCCTCCGCTCCGAAGTAAGCGATATCCGCGACGCCGCTATTCTTCAAGTGAAGTTCGGCCTTTTTCGCAATCCAGCGCGGGTCGCGATCGTAATGCTGCCGTGTGATCGGGTCGAGAATGTCCCCCACCATCACCAGCGTCCGTGTTTCGGCAAACGGATCCATGAACGCCGTCGACGGATCCGGAATCAGCAGCATGTCGCTTTCGTTGATGGCCGCCCAGCCTCGAATACTGGAACCGTCAATGCCGAAGCCGTCTTCGAACGATTCCTCCTGGAGCATGCTGATCGGATACGAAATGTGCTGGCTCAGGCCCGGCAGGTCCGTAAACCGCAGATCCATTTGCCGCACATCGTTCTTCTTCGTAAATTCCAAAACTTCTTGTGGAGTCATTCTTCGCGTCCTTCCGTCGGGGTATTCAGAGATATTGGGGGAGTTGCGGCTACGGCGGCGCCGTGAAACCTGGGAAAAAGGGCCAGCCCGGCAGCATGGCTTCGTTCACACACAGGAAATCGACAGGCGGCGCGCCATGCGTTGCCGGGCGATCATATAGAAGAATAGCGCATCGCCTTGCCCCCGCCAAGCAGCCATGGTCGAAACTAGGAGGTAAGCCATGCTGCCGAGAGCCACTGTGCCGCCCGAACAGATGACGCTGTCGCTCCCGTCCGAGCGCCGCGTCTTTCGCGTCAGCGAGCTGAACGCCGCCGTTCAGGCGCTGTTCGAAGCAGAACTACACGGCATCTGGGTCGCGGGCGAGATCTCCGGCTGCCGCGTTCCTGCGAGTGGGCACCACTATTTTTCGCTTAAAGATGGCCAGAGCCAAATCAAGTGTGTACTGTACAAAGGCACGGCCCGATTCGCAAAGTTTAAGCCGCAAGACGGGCTCGCTGTTCTCGCGCGCGGCAGTCTCGAAGTGTATGAGGCGCGCGGCGAATATCAGCTCATCGTCGACTTGCTGCAACCGCAAGGCGCCGGCGCGTTGCAATTAGCCTTCGAACAGCTAAAAAAGAAGCTCGCTGCGGAAGGTTTGTTCGAACCCGCGCGAAAACGACCGCTGCCGAAATTCCCGCGCCGCATCGGAGTCGTCACTTCGCCCGCCGGCGCCGTCATTCGCGATATGTTGCAGATCCTGGAGCGGCGCTTCCGGGGCCTGCACGTTCGCTTGTTCCCCGCCCAGGTGCAAGGCGAGGGATCAATCGAACAGATCTGCCATGGCCTGCGCTACTTCAGCGAGAGCGGCTGGCCCGAAGTGGTCCTGCTTGCGCGTGGCGGCGGCTCGCTTGAAGATCTGTGGACCTTCAATGAAGAGGCGGTCGCCAGAGCCATCGCGGGCTCTCGCATTCCCGTCATCTCCGCCATTGGACACGAGACCGACTTTACAATCGCCGATTTTGTTGCCGATTTGCGCGCTCCGACGCCCTCGGCCGCCGCGGAGCTCGTGGTTTGCACCCGCCAGAGCCTCCTCGAGCAGATAGCGGCCTGCCGCGCCAAAGCCGCGCAAGCCATCCGTTATCGCATGCTGATCAGCTCGCGCAATCTGCATCAGCGTGGAGTCGATCGGGCCCTGGCCTTGGTACATCGCACGCTGGGCAGGCGGGCGCAGCGCGTCGACGAGCTCGAATCCGAGCTGCGACGCCAGCACCAAACTTTGCTCCACGGCCGAGCCAAGCACGTGGCGGAACTCGTTCGCCGCCTCGACGCCACGAACCTGCGATTGCGCTTTGCGCGCAGTCGCCACCGTGAGGAACTACTGCGCGAACAGCTTGCGAAAACGGTTCGCAGCAGGCTGTGGAACGCGCGTCGCAGGCATGACGCCCTCGACGCTCACTTGACCCAGCTCAGCCCGCTCGCAGTATTAGAGCGAGGCTACGCCATCGTCGAAAATACGCACAAGCACATCGTGCGATCTTCGGGCGAGGTGGCAATTGGCGAACAGCTCACCATCCGCGTCCATCGCGGCGAGATCGACGCTGCCGTCTCGGCCACCCGCGATCAAGATTGAACCATGGCGCCCAAAACCCAGCGCGCCGTATGCCTGCTGAGCGGCGGTCTCGATTCCACCACCTGCCTCGCCATCGCACGCCAGCAAGGATTCGAATGCTATTGCCTATCCTTCGATTACGGGCAACGCCATCGCATCGAGCTCGAAGCGGCGCACCGAATCGCCCAACACCTCGGTGCCAAGGAACATCGCACCATCAAAATTGATTTGCGTGCTTTTGGCGGATCTGCGCTGACCAGCAACATCGAAGTGCCAAAAAATCGCGACGATCAGCAGATGAGCAACGCCATTCCCGTCACTTATGTGCCCGCGCGCAACACCATCTTTCTCTCGCTTGCCCTGGCGTATGCCGAAGTGATCACCGCGGGCGACATCTTCATCGGTGTGAACGCCATCGACTATTCGGGCTATCCCGACTGCCGGCCGGAATTCATTCGCGCGTTCGAACACATGGCCAGTCTCGCGACCAAAGCTGCCGTCGAAGGCACGCTGAAAATTGCTGTGCGCACGCCTCTCATACATATGAGCAAAGCCGATATCGTCCGCCAGGCTGCCCACCTGGGCGTCGATCTCGCGCTGACCCATAGCTGCTACGATCCCCATCCGGAGGGCGCGCCATGCGGCACGTGTGATTCCTGCTTACTCCGGCGCAAAGGTTTTGACGAGGCGGGCATACCCGATCCACTGCTCGCTCATTGTCACTAACACCATGCTGATCGTCCCGTGAAAATCGCAGAGATCTTTTACTCGCTTCAGGGCGAAGGCATCCTCATCGGCACTCCTTCCGTTTTCGTCCGGACCTCGGGCTGTAACTTACGCTGCACCTGGTGCGACACGCCATATACCTCGTGGCAACCCGAAGGCGAAAACCTTTCCATCAGCGACATTGCGGATAACGTGGTGCTCTTCCGCGCCTCACACGTCGTCCTCACCGGGGGCGAACCGATGATCGCACCTGAGATGGTTGACCTCACCCGCCAACTGCGTGCCGCCGGACTGCACATTACGATGGAAACTGCCGGAACCGTATACCTTCCCGTCGAGTGTGACTTGATGAGCATCAGTCCGAAGCTCTCGAACTCCACACCCCGAGAACGCGACGGTGGGAAATGGGCTGCCCAACATGACCGCTTGCGCTATCAACCGCAGGTTCTCAAGCGCCTGATCGAGAACTACCCATATCAACTCAAATTCGTCGTCTCCTCAAAGGACGATCTTCACGAAATTGCGGCCATTCGTCAGGATCTCTGCGCTCCGGCCTCTACCATCGTCCTGATGCCCGAAGGAACGGATCGGGACATGCTGCGCGACAGAGGGTTGTGGCTCGCAGACATTTGCAAAGCGGAAGGGTATCGCTACAGTCCGCGCTTGCACATCGAGCTGTGGGGCGATAAACGAGGGGTTTGAGAAACTGGTAGTTGGAAGAGAAATTTTCAAAGCCCCGCATCGGCGCGGTGAGCTACCTAAATCCGGTACCGCTGGTGTGGGGCATGCTCCATGGCCCGCAACGGGAGCAAGTAGATCTATCGTTCTCGATACCCTCCGTGTGTGCGCAACAGGTCGAGCGCGGAGACATCGATCTCGGCTTGGTTCCGGTCGCCGAAATCGCGCGGCAAGGGCTCGAGACGGTTCCGGGCGTCGGCATTGCGTGCTGCGGCGCAGTTCGAAGCATTCTGCTGTTCTCGCGCGTGCCCTGGACACGTGTCCGCTCGCTCGCCGCCGATGCCAGCTCCAGGAGCTCAGTCCAGCTCGCCCGTGTCATTCTGCGCGAACGCTTTAGCGTCGAGCCTGAAATCACCTCGCAGCAGCCACAGCTGGAGCAGATGTTGTCCTCCGCCGATGCAGCGTTGATCATCGGCGACTCCGCCTTGCGCCTCTCGCCTGAAGAGCTCCCCTTCGATTACCTCGACCTTGGCGCCGAGTGGCTCGCTTTAACCGGCCTTCCCTTTGTATTCGCAGCGTGGGCGGGTAAGCCCGGCATTCCGCTCGATCGCCTCTCCACGATGACGCGCGGATCTTACGACTTCGGCAAGACTCATCTGCCTGAAATCGCCGCGCAAGAATCGGAAAAGCGCGGAATTACCCGGGAACTCGCCGAGCTCTACCTCACGCATCACATCCGCTACGAGCTTGGCGCAGCAGAGCAGCAGGGACTCGACACTTTCTTGCAACTCGCGAACCTGGGACGCCCCGCTCTGGCCGCCACGCTATGATCAGCCCTCAACAGGCAATCGATCTGTTTGAGAGTGATGACCTCGTCAGCCTGGGAATGAGAGCGGACGCCGTTCGCAAGCGCCTGCATCCCGAGCGCATGGTCACCTACTTCCTCGATGTCGACCCTGCCTCGCCGACCGAGAGCATTGCGTCCATCATCTTCGATCCACGAGATACCAACCAGCAGCACGTCGATCGTCTGCAGGTAATCCGCGACAATCAACAACGCGATGGCTCCTTCACCGCCGTCGCGCCATCATTCGACGGCACGGCCGCGGAGTATCTCAAAATGCTGGCGATTTCGCGTATTTATCTCGACAACGTGCCGCACGTGCAAACATCGTGGACACTAGGTCTGAAGGTCTGCCAGATTGCGCTGCGTTTTGGCGCCGACGATATTAGCAGTATCGACATTAGCAGGCCGGCGCCTCCCACGACCGCCCCACCGAAGAACAACTGCGCTGCCTGATTCGCGATGGTGGATTTATTCCCAAGCAGCGCGATGCGCTCTTTCGCGCCTATTCGCTAGCCTAGCGCCAGCAAATCGTCGGCGTTCAGCCGATCAGTGAAGGACGAACATCATATTCTTCAGATGCTGCCCTTTGCCGAGGTCAATGGCTGGACCGTCCTGGTCCCCCCGCTCATCCTTCCACGAAAAGCTTCCGCGCAGACGCTCAGTCACTTTGAAGATGATTGGCGACCCGTGCAGCATCGATTCCGTCTCGGGGTCGTCAGGCGACAGCACAGTCCCGAGGAAGACTACAGAGGACTTATCGCCCAGAGAATTGCAGGAAGTTTGCACCAAGCCGCATGCACAAGCGAGAGTCGGGCAGCAAAGAAGTAGAAACCCGCTGAGGATTTTCATACTGCCTCTGAATTCCGGCCGCCTGGGGCGCGGAGTCCGAACCTATAGCGCAGCCGCTGCTAACTTAACTCGCCGCTGTCGTCTTCGCGGGACGCGTGGCTTTAATTCGCCTCATATCGAGCGACTTGTTCGACCAATCTTCGGCCTGTCCCACGTCCGCCTTCGCGGCTTCCGGCGAATCCTCTAGCACCGCCTTTTCGCGAAGCAGGAGATTCGTGTAGGACATCGCGTCCTCATTCTCTTTATCGATCGAAAGGCACCTCTTCAGGTCCGCGATACCGTCATCGATGATCTTCCCGTACTTCGCCTTCAGATCGTCCTTGACCTTGGCATCCTTCAACGGACCCGGATCATCCGGTTTCATCTTCGCGTTCCCTCGCGCATCTCTAATCGGACCGAAGGCCTCCGCCCAGTCGATCACGCCCAGATAATAGTACGCTTCCGAGTCCTTTGGGTCGACCTCGATCCGGCGCTGGTTCCACTTTTTGGCATCTTCGAGAGCAGCCGTCTTCTGGTCCTGCGTGCCCGAGCTCGCCGTGTTATAGGCCATCGACGCCATCGAAGCAAGCGCTAAGGAATTCTTAGGGTCTTTATCCAAAACCCGCTGAAACTCCTGTTTCGCCATGTCGTAATTCTTCTGGTTGTCCGGTGAATCCGCCCCAGGCACCCACTGAATCATGTACGAAGTCGCTAGGTAGAGCTGCGCGTTCTGATTCGATGGATCCAGTTGCACCGCCTGCTTGAAGTGCTTCACGGCATCGGTGTAATGGTTCGCTTTGTACGCCTGAACTCCCTGATTCATCTGGTCTCGCGACTGCAGCTTTGCGCAGCCCGTGAGCGCAATCAGGCTGGCACACAAGGCCAGCAACAACGGCTTAGACCTTCGCATATCGGCTCCCTCGTTATTCTGTTTACTGCCCTGCCTCGACCTTCGGAGTCATGATGCCCACCTTATCGAGACCCGCGCCCTTCGCGTCGTCGATCGCATGCGCGACGTAGCGGTAATCCACGTCCGGGTCGCCCTTCACGAATACAACCTTCGTGGCTCGAGTCTTGAAAATGTCTTCCAGCCGCGCCTGCAAATCCGCCTCCTTGATAGGCTGCCCGTTGATTTGCATGCTCTGGTCTTTCAGGATCTCCACCACCACGGTAGGATCCTGATTCGGAGGTGGCGGGGGCTGGTTGGGCGGTGGTGGCTGAGGCACCAGCGTATCCAATCCATGAGGTGTCAGAGGCGTGATGACCATGAAAATGATCAAAAGCACCAGCAAAACGTCGATCAGCGGCGTTACGTTTATGTCCGCTTTGGCTCCGCCTGAGCCGCCAACTGCCATTGACATAGTCTTGAACCCTCCTCAGACGCCCTTTACAGCGCTGTACTTCTCTTGTTCTTGTCCTGGATCTCTTCCGTCAGTAAACCGAGTTGGTCCACACCCGCCGTGCGCAGATTGTCGATCACATCGGTGACAGCGGCAAAACGCGCCCGCGCGTCCGCTTTGATGTACACCGTTTTGTCCTGACGGTTTTGCTGCAGATCCTTCACTTTTCCGCTCAATTGATCCGGCACCACCTGCAGGTTGCCGGGACTGAGAAACGCCCGCCCATCGCGCGTGATCGCAATCAGAATCGCATCCTCTCGGTCTGCTTCCTGCATCTTGATCGGATTGCGCGTCTTCACCATGGTCACGTTTTGCCCCTTCGACAACATAGGCGTGATCACCATGAAAATAATAAGCAGCACCAGCATCACGTCCACCATGGGCGTGACGTTGATATCTGAGACAACCGGAGGCGCTTTAGCTAACTTCATTTCGAGTTCCTCTTAAGTAAGTGCTTTATTACTGAAACCACAAGGCCTGGAGCGGTCGTTTGCTCAGAACGCGTACGGCGTGCTTACGCAACTCGCCGCTCCATCCACGATTCAACTTGAGCTCTCCTGCTTCACCGCGCAGCGGCGCTAACGCGTCGCGCCGGCAACTTTCTGCGTTCGCTTCAAGAAGTAGTCGATCAGTTCGGAGCTGGAGTTGCCCATCTCCACATCGAACGCTTCAATACGATTCGTAAAGTAGTTGAACATCCACACCGCAGGGATGGCGACGAACAAACCGATAGCCGTGGTAATCAGGGCTTCCGAAATGCCGCCCGCCACCGCGCCCAGACCGGTCGACTTCGACGTCGAAATCTGCTGGAACGCGTGCATGATGCCGACCACTGTTCCGAATAATCCGACGAACGGTGCGGTCGAACCGATGGTCGCCAAGCTGCTGACGCCTCGTTTCAGCTCCGCGTGAACGATCGCTTCGGCGCGTTCTAACGCGCGGCGTGAAGCCTCAATGTCCTCACCCGGAATGTCCGCGCTCATCTGGTGAGCCTTGAATTCCTGCAAGCCCGCCACCACAACCTTGGCCAGATGGCTCTTGTTGTAACGATCCGCAATCTTGATGGCTTCGTCGAGCTTACCTTCGCGCAATGCTCCCGCAACTGCCGGCGCAAAGGCCCGCGACTGCTTTCGCGCTGCGTTGTATGCAATAACACGATCGATCATCACGCCGATAGACCACGCCGACATGATAAATAGACAGGCGACAACACATTTGGCCATGACGCCCATGTTGCCCCACACCGAGCGAACGTCGAAACTGATTCCTTCCTGTTCCTGGAATAGCCAGAACGCCCATATTTGAAGTTGTAGTACCATGCTTTGTCTCCTAGTTGAATCGAATTTGCTAAATCGGCCTTACTACTCTCGAAACCTCATTGGCTCAACGTAAAGTTAACGATGATATCAGTGATCACTTCCACTGGTTGACCGTTAAGCAGCGTCGGCTGATACCTCCACTGCAATACCGCCTCTTTCGCGGCATTTACTAGAAGCGGATGCCCGCGCACTAGTGACAGGTTTTCAATGTTTCCATCTTTACTGATCGTGGCGGTGAACTCGACACTACCCTGCACGCGCGCCGACTTCGCCAGCGGCGGGTAGATCGGAGTGACCTTTCTGATCAGCTTCGCTTCCATCACGTTTCCGCCGATGCGCTGCGGCCCTAGCGGAGCAGCCTTCTTCGGAGGCGGAGGCGGAGGCGGTGCGGGACCCACACCACCGACTACTCCGCCAATCACACCACCCACTACACCCGCGTCACCCGTTCCGCCCACCACGCCAATACCTGCATCCGGCGGCGGCGCAGCTTCTTCAATCCGGTTAATCTGTTTCGGAATTACCTTCGGCGCCATTAGCTGATTCGCAATGAACTGCTTGACCACCGGTTTCGGTTGTACTTTCGGCGCAGCCGGCGGAGGCGGAGGTGGCGGTGGAGGAGGCGGCGGCGGGGCCACCAGCATACTCTTCAATTGCGCGCTCGGCAGCGCCTCAGTGTAGATCAGAGGAATCAGAATCAGAACCCCGATCACTCCAATCTGCAGCAGCAGAGACAGAACAATCGTGTACGGCTTCTTCGTTTTCTGCGTCCCGTCTACGAATGTTTGGTTGAACATAACCCCTCGCTTTCGCCCGCCTCTTAAGCGGGCCTGCTATTCACCTTGCTGTTTGCACGTCCTGCTCATTTCGCCGTCTTTACAGGTTTCGCGCCTTTCACGCTCGTAGCCGCAGTGCGGGGTCCGCTTTCAATAGCCGTTCTTGCCCCGCGCCTGCGTCGGTCTGCCACGTTTTGCCAAAAGATCAAAATAGGACTCGCGATAAAGATAGACGAATACGTTCCGATGATGATACCTACCACCAGCGCGAATGAGAATCCATTCAAAACTTGCCCGCCGAACAGGAACAACGATATCGCAGTCAAAAACGTCAACCCCGACGTAAGCACCGTCCGGCTCAATGTCTGATTGATACTGAGGTTCACAATGTGCGTGAAAGTCCCGCGCACCTGCATCCTGAGATTCTCGCGAATGCGGTCAAACGTCACGATCGTGTCGTTCATCGAGTAGCCGACCAGCGTCAATAAAGCCGCTATTACCGTTAGATCGATAGGCTTGTTGAAAATCGAGAACAGGCCGATGGTGATGATCGTATCGTGAAAAACCGCGATGACCGCCGCCACGCCGTAAATCCATTCAAAACGGAAAGCGATGTAAACGAGCATCGCCGCCAACGCAATCAGAACCACATTAATTGCCTGCTGCCGTAAGTCGGCCCCAATTTTCGGACCAACGACCTCATTGCTTCGAATGGCGAAATTTCCTACAAAACATTGCTGCTTCAAGACACTCAAAACCTGCGGCGTCGCTCCCGGAACCGCAGAGAGGTCGTCCAGATTCCGGATCAGCCCCGAATGCGCCGTACGGTAATCGATGATGCGCTGCGCCAGCGCCTGCACCTGATCGTCGGAAAGCGATACATTCGCCTTAGCCAGCGGATCGCGCAACCGGTCCGCCAACTCGGTCTGTCCTGTCAGGTTGATATCCAGTTGCCCCGCCGCGTTCGGATTGAAAGCGGCGTTCAAGGCGCCTACGATATCGGTCCGCACATTCTGCAGAGCTTCCTCGCGCACGCCCGTCGTAATCAGAACTTCCTGTGCGTTCCCGACGCCCTGCGAATTGTTTACTTCTTCCACTTCTATTTCGCCCGGAATCTTCTTGTGAAGCGCGGAGCGAATCGCTTCCGCGGGAGGTCGCTTGATGAAATTCACGTCCATAAGCGCTCCACCGGTGAAATCTATGCCGTATTTGGGCCCACCCTTGACGAACAAGCTGATGAGGCCTGCCGCCGTGAGCACCAAAGACAGGATAATGAACGGCCACTTCTTGCCGAGAAAATCGAAATTTGTTCGCTTGAAAATTTCCATCTAGCTGTCGAGCGCACAGGATTTACTGTATCTCTGGTGCGCATTCCAATGTCCGCGGCCGGCATCCACTAGGAATAGACACCGGCCATTAACAAATGTTCCCAATCGCATAAGCGGTAGATCGCGAAAAACTACATAGGGGTCCGGCATAGTACGTCAAATGCTCAGGGCAGTGACTGGCTTGGGCCGGGACAGCTCCCAATCGAAGATAAACTTCGACACGAAAACGGCCGTAAACAGGTTGGCTACTAAGCCGATCACCAGTGTCACGGCAAACCCCTTGACCGGCCCCGAGCCGAACAGGAAGAGAATCGCGCACGAAACCACCGTGGTCACGTGGGTGTCGATGATGGTGAGCAACGCCTTATTGAACCCGGTGTCCACCGCCGGTATGATCGCTTTGCCCGATCGCAGCTCTTCGCGAATTCTTTCGAAAATAAGCACGTTGCTGTCTACCGCCATACCAATCGTCAGGATGATGCCGGCCAGTCCCGGCAGTGTCAAAACAGCGTCGAAGTAGCTCAGGCAGGCGATCAGAATCACCGCATTCAGAACCAGCGCCAAGGTTGCGTTGATTCCGCTCTTTTTGTAGTAAATCAGCATCACCGCGATCACGGCCAGAACTCCGGCAATGCCAGCCGCGAAGCCATTGCGAATCGAATCCGCTCCCAGCGAGGCTCCCACCGTATCCTCCTGCTGGTACTTCACGCTCGCCGGCAGAGAACCAGCCTTCAGGTTCAAGCCCAGATCCGAAGCCTCCTGCTGCGTACCGGCGCCCGTGATCACGCCGTTATCGCTGATCTGACCCTGGATCGTCGGCGCGCTCAGCACCTTTCCATCCAGCACAATCGCCAGCCGCTGGCCAATATTCGCGCCGGTAAAGGTCGAAAAACGCTTCGCGGCATCCTGGCTCAGCACGAATCCCGTCTCCCAACTGTTCGGCAACTGCCCTTGCTGCGGCCGAGCGTCGCGAATGTCTGGTCCTCGCACCACCGGCGTCCGCGCCACCAGGTACACTCCGCCCCCACGCGTTGTCTGGTCTGTATTCGCTGCCCCAATCAGCTTTGTACCCGGTGGCAAGATACCGCCGTTCTGCGCCAGCGCCTCTTCGCGGCTCGCATACGGTCCGCCTTTCACCGCGTACAACTCCAACACCGCGGCGGTCTGCAAAATCTGCTTCACACGCGCCGGGTCGTCCACCTCAGGCAATTGCACCAACAACTCGGAATCGGCATCTTCCCGCCGCTGCTGCACCGTTGCCTCGCTCAGACCCAGTGCGTTGACTTTTTTGTCGATGGTGTTCTTGGCTTGCCCCAGCACCCTTTGCCACAATGCCAGCGCTTCCGACGGCTTCATCGTCAACCGGTAATCGGCGCCGCCATTCTGCGGCGTGACGAGCCACTGTGTGAACTGATCGTTCACAATTCCCCGCAGGGTTCCCGCCTGGGTCGGCGGCACGCCTTTCACCACGATGGCCGCGTTACTCGCGTCCCTTAGTGTCTTCGCCTCATCTACCTGAATATCGGAAAACTGGATCCCCGCTTTACGCGCCGCGTCCTTCAGCCGGTCCGCGTCCGTGCTGGCTTGAGCGTTAAACGCATCCTGCTGCTGAACCTGAACGATTAAGTACGTGCCACCCCGCAGATCCAGCCCCAGGTGGATATTTTTATGCCAGTTGGCGACTAGTTCACTCTTACTTCGCGGAAGACCGATGATCCCGTAGATGCAGACCAAAATCACCGCGATGATAAAGAAAAACTTGAACCGTAAATGACGTTTCATGCTTGCACAATATGCCTGAACAATTTAGTCCGACAATTACTCCAGGCAGGCCTCACTTCTTCACCTGCTCATTTGCGCCGACAATACTCGTTACCGCACTGCGGGCCACCTGGATTTTCAGATTATCGGGCTTAATTCGCAGTATAAGATTATCATCGTTCACCGTCAGAATCGTCCCGATGATGCCCCCGCTGGTCAGAACCGTTTGGCCGCTCTGAAGCGTCTTCAACAGCTCCTTTTGGTTCCTCTGATGACGCTGCATCGGCCGGAAGATCACGAAGTAGAAAATAGCCGCTACCGCCAGAGGGAACACAAGTTGGCCGGGCGAAAATCCGCCGCTCGGCGAAGGTGTAGCTGCTTGCAGAAGAATTAACGAGAATGGCATAGAATCCTGTTTTCAGCTTAATCGTCGGGTACATCGTCCGACACGCGCGCGCTCGATTTCAAAAACTCCGGAAACCGCCCCTCCACAATCGCTACCCTCATGCGGCGCATCCATTCCAGAAAGTAATAGATGTTGTGCATTGTAGCCAGCGTCGAAAACAGAATCTCTCCCGCCTGGTACAGATGCCGCAGGTAAGCCTTGCTGAAGGTCCGGCAGGTGTAGCACTCGCAGGCCGGATCCAGCGCGCTTTCATCATCTATATATTGCGCCTGCTTGATCATCACCTTCCCGCGCGAGGTAAATAGGTACCCGTTCCGCGCATTACGCGTCGGCAGCACGCAATCCATCATGTCGACACCTTGCGCCACATACTGCGCCAGTTCCTCCGGCATGCCGACGCCCATGACATAACGCGGCCGCTCAACCGGCAGCAACGGCGCCGTCACCGCCACCATTTCTTGGCTTAGATCGCGCGGCTCCCCCACCGAAAGCCCGCCGATCGCGTACCCCGCAGCATCCAGTTCGAGAAGAGCGTCCGTGCACGCCCTGCGCAGATCCGGAAACATCGATCCCTGCACGATCGGAAATAGCGCGCTATCGAATGCCTTCTCACGCTCTAAGTAGTGCGCGTATCCAGCCTTCGCCCATCGAATGGTCCGCTCGGTTGACGCGGCGGCGGCTTCGTGGGTGGCCGGATATCCCAGGCATTCATCGAGCGCCATCATAATGTCGCTCCCGAGCGCCAGTTGAATATCCACCGTTCCTTCCGGCGTGAAAAAGTGCTGGTCGCCATTGAGATGCGAGTGGAACAACACTCCCTCCTCAGTGACTTTTCTCAACGCATCCAGGCTGAAAACCTGAAAGCCCCCCGAATCCGTGAGGATCGCCCGCGGCCACGCCATGAACCGGTGCAAGCCACCCATGCGTTCAATGCGTTCATGCCCCGGCCGCAGAAACAAATGATAGGTGTTCGCGAGAAGAATGCGCGCATCGAGATCGTCCATCAGATCGCGCGGCGTGAGCGCCTTCACCGTGCCTTGCGTACCCACCGGCATGAACACCGGCGTCTCGATGCTTCCGTGCGCGGTGTGCAGCAGCCCTGCCCGCGCTCCCGTTTCCGGACACGTCGCCTCGATTTCGAAATGCAGCGCAGACGTCAAGCCGCTATTGTCGCCTGCGCGGACAGATCGCATGAGGCGTCACCGCCAATCTGCCCTGCGGGCTACTCAGCGCTGTAGCCGAACCGGCTTCACACCAGCGGGCGCCCCATCAAAATGTAGAGCTCGCGGCTATATTCGGGCAGGCGAAACGGATCACCCTGTGCCGCGAAGCCGAGCGAACGGTAGAATTCCGCAGCCCCACTGCGGGCACTGCACCAAAGTAGAGTGCCGTTGCGATCCGCTGCATGCGCAATGCACATTTGCGCCAGACGTCTGCCAAAGCCACTGCCGCGGAATTCGGCCACTGTCGCCATTCCGCGCAAGCGCCATGCATCCGGATTCCACGTGCCTGGAATCGCCTCGCGGCACGTTGTCGCGACGGACACGAGCGTGCCACTGGCGAGCACCCCTACGTGCAACGTGTCTGCCGCGTCGTCACCTGGATATATGCTTCCGCCCGCTGGCATGTCAGGTCGGAGGACGGCATCGCGCACTCGCCTGACATCCGCCACCGACACCCGGCGAATGCAAATCTCTATCCTGGGCACTCCGATACAGAATGCCGCCTGTCGCGCCCCCGGTAAATACCGTCTTTTAGGCAAAGAAGCACGGGGACCTTTAGAATGAAGGTGCGAAGCGCCTATGGCTGCGAAGAACGAAACTTTGCTCGACGATGTCAATTTGCAAATAATGCGTCTGTTGCAAAGCGATCCACGCATATCCACCTCCGAATTAGCGCGCCGAATTGGAATGTCGAGTCCCGCTACGAAAGAGCGCGTTATGCGTCTGGAAGAAAGCGGAGTTATTGCCGGTTATAACCTCGAACTTGATCCCTCCGCACTCGGCTATCCCGTGATGGCCTACGTTCGCGTGCGTCCGCTCCCCGGCCATGTCGCTAAAGTGGCCGAATTAGCGCGGCGCACGCCCCAGGTGACGGAGTGTCATCGGATCACAGGAGAGGATTGCTTCATCCTGAAGGTCTATCTCCCGGAGCTTTCTTCCCTGGACCGCATCTTGGACGCCTTTCTGCCCCACGGGCAAACCACCACCTCCATCGTCCAGTCATCTCCCGTGCCGCCTCGCTCGCTGCCTCTTCCGCCGAACGCTTGAAACGATCCTCGTCCCGATTTCGGGTGGCGCTTCGTCAACCGCCACCTCAAAGGAGAAGTTGCCTTCCACGGCGAATATCGGGAGATCACGCCGCCAAGCCGGCTCATTGTTCACCGAGATTTTCGAGCAGTGTCCGGACGGCGTCTCGCTCATAAGGACGGAATTGACCGGAGGAGGGCGGCAAGACTCGATAACGTGACCGTACGTTATCCGTCGCTGGAAGTGCGCGACATGGTACTCGTGTAGGGAATGGCCAAAGGAGCCGCCATCAGCTACGGCCGGCTCGAACATATTGTTAAGGAGATGATGCAGTGGTCATGACGAAGCTGAAACCGAAGACGATCGACGAGTACCTCGCTCTTGTGAGCGACGATAAGCGCGCCGCGCTCGAACGGCTGCGAAACATTATCCAGGCCGCCGCGCCCAGCAGCGGAAGAGTGCATCAGCTACCAGCTCCCCGCTTTCTGCCTCAACGGCAAAGCGTTCATCTGGTTTGGCGCAGGCGCGAATCACTGCGCCATCTACGGCGTGCACGAAAGTCACAAAGGCGAATTCAAGGATTACGACACCACCGGCAGGGGCACCCTTCGTTTCCAGGCCAGCGAGCGCCTGCCCGCCACCCTGGTACGGAAGCTAGTGAAAGCTCGAATAGCGAAGCTGGTTAGTCGACACAGTGCGAAGGCGTGACTTGGCTCGCTACGCCGCCGCTGCTTAGTGCGGCTTCAAGACTACCTTGATGCAATCGTCTTGCTTCTCGAGGAAAATCGCGTACCCCTCGGGCGCTTGCTCGAGCGGCATATGATGCGTAATCACGAAACTCGGGTCAATCTCTCCGTTTTGAATCCTTTGAAGCAGAGGCCGCAAGTATCGATGCACGTGGCACTGCCCGCTGCGGATCGTTAACGACCGGTTCATGAGCGAACCCATCGGGAACTTATCGATGAATCCACCGTATACGCCGATCACCGACACCGTCCCGCCGTTACGGCACGCCATAATCGCTTGCCGCAGCGCAATCGGTCGATCCGTTTCGAGCATAAGCGCCTGCTTAGCGCGATCGTACGCGTGCATCACGCCCGGCGTGTGTGCCTCCAATCCAACGGCGTCGATGCATGCATCCGGACCGCGCCCTCCGGTCATCTCTTTCAGCGCATCCTGAATATCGACATCTTCGTAATTCAGCGTCTCCGCGCCTACTTTGTTCCGCGCCATCTGCAGCCGTTCCGGAAACCGGTCGATCCCGATCACCCGCTCTGCTCCCAGCAGGAACGCGCTCTTCATCGCAAACTGTCCCACCGGCCCGCATCCCCACACCGCAATCGTGTCGCCCGGCTGGATGTTGCACATCTCCGCGCCCATGTAGCCGGTCGGGAAGATGTCAGAGAGAAACAGCACCTGATCGTCCGTCAAACCCTCGGGGATTTTCAACGGCCCTACATCGGCGAAAGGCACGCGCGCATATTCGGCTTGGCCGCCCGCATACCCACCCAAAAGGTGCGTATAGCCAAACAGGCCGGCCGGCGAATGCCCCCACATTTTCTCCGCCATCCAGGCGTTCGGGTTGGAGTTCTCGCACAGCGAAGTCATCCCGTGCTGGCACGAAAAGCAGCCGCCGCAAGCAATCGGAAACGGCACCACCACTCTGTCGCCCTTCTGCAGATTCTTAACGCCTCGCCCGACCTCCACCACCTCGCCCATGAACTCATGGCCGAGAATGTCGCCGCTCTCCATCGTCGGCACGAAGCCGTTATACAAATGCAAATCGGAGCCGCAAATCGCCGTCGACGTGATTTTCACGATCGCATCGCGCTGGTTCAGAATTTGCGGGTCGGGCACTTGTTCTACCCGCACGTCATGCTTGCCAATCCAACAGTTCGCTCTCATCGCTACTCCTTTTCTCTATCCCGAATCTCAGGCACCGGCTGCAAAGGTCTCTGGGGGTTGCGCCGCGTGCATGCCTTTATGGATACTCGCGTCGGACCTCACCACCTCGCCGGTTTCCATTACCTGCTTAAAGGCACGCAAGCTGTCCTCCACCTGCTGTCCCGGTTCCGAGCGAAACAGCTTCGCAATTGTCGCGCCGATCGCACCGCCTGGCGGCGCGTATTCGAGTTCCACCCGAACCAGCGTGCCGCGTCCGCCCGGCGCGCGCTCGAACCGCACCGATCCGGAATGGTCGACATCCGCTCCCTCTAGCGACCGCCACGCAATGTAACGATTCGGCTGATCGTCCACAATCTCGGCGTCCCACTCAAAGGTTTTTCCTGCGGGTCCCTTCGCCTTCCAGTGCGAGCGGCCTTGCCCCAGCTCCTCTACCGACTCGAGCTCACTCATAAAGGTCGGCAGATTGCTGAAGTAATGCCAAAACCCATACAGATCTTCCGCCGAACGGTTAATGATGATGGTCTTGATTGTCTGCCGCGCGCTACTTTCCGCTCCGTCTTCCTGCTCGCCACCGCGACTCAGCTGTTGCGCGCAAAAGATGTCGAGAGCCGTAACTCCCAGCACGGCCGCCGTTGCCGCCGCAGCTCTGGTCCGGTTCGTGCTGCTCGAACTCAGGGCCTTGCCGAGCGAGGAGAGATCCATCAGATCGCCGGCCACGCGACTCCACATCCAACCAGCGGCTTGCGGCCGCGACAGTATCCCGAGCCCTGCAGCTATTTCGCGGATTCCATACATGCGAAGCAGATTGCGCGTTCGGTCTTCATCCTCAATACCGATTAGCTCCGCTAGCTTTCCGGGCATTGCTACTTCAGCCAGCCCGAGGGCGATACTGAACCAGCCCAGCCCGTTCGCAATCCGCTCTCCAGTGCTGTCCTCCGCTCCGCTCTCTCGGCCGTTGCTCTGCTGCCATGCGCCTTGTGTTCCCATATATTTACCTCGTTTGTCGGCCGAGCCACCTAGCCCGACACAAATCCGTGGACGCGCCCCGGCCAACGGCCATGTGACGCCCGCACGACCCGACTGTTTCCCGGCAAAACGCCCAGTAAAGCGAAGAGACGCAGCGATTATTTTTTCCTCGCTGACCCGGGCTCGGCTATTGCCGCATGTGCTTTGGCAACCAGCGGATCGGGTAAGGCATACCCGGCAGCTGCTTCCATCTTGTTCTTGAACGAACCGGCTACCACGTGATCCTTACCTGCCATTAGCGCTTCAAAGCCTTCCTTGGCAACTTCCGCTGGATCGTCCTTTTCGCTAGTACCCAGCTTCGTATCATCGGCGCCGGCGCGGTGGAAGAACTCGGTTTCTGTCGCCCCCGGCATCAACGCGGTGACCGACACGCCGGTGTCCTTCAACTCCTGGCGCAAACTTTGCGACAGAGAGCGCACGAACGCTTTCGTCGCACCGTAAACCGCCTCATAGGGTGTCGGCATCGTACCCGCAATCGACGCCGTGAACAGAATGCGCCCGCTCCCGCGAGCCGACCATGTCTTTGACCATGTACTTGGCTATATGCACGGTCGAGGTCACGTTCAACGCCACCATGTTCAGTTCTTCGCCGAGGTCTGTTTCAACGAAACGTCCACTCACGCCAACACCCGCGTTGATTGCTATCGCATCGACGGGGCGGCCGCTCGACTCGATCGCAGACAGAAGTTTGTGGACCCCTTCGTGAGTGGCCAAATCTGCTTGCACAGCTTCGACCCTTACTCCGTCCGTCTGGATATCCTGGGCGGTGTCGTTGATGCGGTCACCGGCGGAAACAATCAGAAGGTCGAACCCGTTCTGAGCAAATTGCTTGGCCAACTCGTAACCGATGCCGCTCGAAGCGCCCGTCACGACGGCAAACTGCTTTGTTGAAGATTGCGCCATTTACGTTCCTCTCTTTGGTCAGATGCCGTGACATGCAAAATTGAAAGATAGGAGTTTTTCCGGGAACGAATCGAAATGATCCAAGCCGAACAGCTGCAGAAGATATTTGTTGATAAGAAGCGCGGCCAACTGCAGGCCGTGGCCGATGTGTCCTTTCGCGTGCAGCCCGGAGAAATTTTCGGCTTGCTCGGCCCCAATGGCGCGGGCAAAACGACTACGCTGCGCATTCTCGCCACCATCCTGCGTCCCACCGCAGGCTCGGCACAAATCAACGGCTATGATGTCGTTCGCCAGCCGGCCGAAGTACGGCGACAGATCGGTTTTCTTTCCGGCGACATGGGACAGTACGGCCGTCTCACTCCGCGCGAAGTTCTCGCCTTTTCTCCAAATTGAACGGAATCGGCAGCCGCGACGCCCGCGCTTTTCTCCACGCATGTCATGGAAGAAGCCGAGTACCTTTGTGACCGGCTCGCCGTCGTCAATCACGGCCGCATCACCGCCATCGGCACCATGGAAGAACTCCGTACCATGACCGGCAAGCAGCGCCTCCGCGATATCTTCCTGAAGTTACTCGGCTTGAGTGACACGATCAGCGAGGAGGTGACCGCGTGAACGCCAGGATTATGGGCGCCGACGCGCTGCACTTGGCATCCGCCGTCTTGCTGAACGGCTTTTTGAAAAATACGAATGACCAATTAATTTTCATCGGATCGGATACGGAATTAAATGCAGCAGCAGCGGATCAAGGTTTCGCGGTAATAGATCCCGGCGCGACGGAGAGATAGCAGCCCCTCTTAGCAGCGTCCTGGCGCTCAGCCTTAGGCCGCTTGCTCCTCATTCACCTTCAACACTATGAACGTGAGGTCATCGTGCTGGGGAGCGTCGGCAATCCAAGTACGCAGCTCCGTCGAGACCGCGGCCGTAATATCCAATACCGGCAGATGCGCAACACCCCGCAGTAATTGCTTCAGCCTCTCCTCGCCGAATTCTTCTTCGGCCGGATTCAGAGCTTCCGTCACTCCATCGGTAAACGCCATCAGAACATCACCGGGATTCAAATCGACCACAGACTCTTCATAGCTGGCGAACGCAAACATCCCGATGATCATCCCGCCCGTGGCAAGCTCCTCGATGGGCGCTACAGAACCGTTTGCGCCCTCAGCCCTCTTCGCGCTGCGAACCAGATAAGGTGGGTTGTGGCCGGCGTTCACATAACGTAGCTGCCGTTTGCGGTCGTCGAGCTGAGCGTAAAAAAAAGTCGCATAGCTCGACGAGCCGGTCGATTGATGCAGGAAACGATTCATCTTCGCGGCAAGCTCGGGCAGCGAGATGTCGCCGTCAGAAGCCAGTATTCGTAGCGACGCCTGCACGACCGCCATGATGAGAGCGGCTGCAATCCCTTTACCCGCAATATCGGCGAGTGCGATGCCGACACGATGATCTCCGACTTGGAAGAAATCGTAGTAATCTCCGCCTACACTGCGAGCCGCCAGCGTAAACGCGTCCAGCGAGCTGCCGTCGATGTGAGGCGATGTTTCAGGAAGAAGTCGTTTTTGCACTTCTGTGGCGAGCGCAATATCGCGGCGGACTTTTTCTTGTTCCAGCACCCGTTCGTTAAGCCGCGCGTTCTCGAGCGTCAGCGCGAACTGTTCGGCGCATGCCGCCACGAGAATCTTTTCAGACGAAACATAATCTTCGCGGCCGACCCGTTCCCCGAAAAGCAACAGACCAATCAGATCGTGCTTCGTGCGCAACGGAACCGCCAGTCGCAATCCAGTGGCTTCGAGCAGCTCCAGCTCGGGCACATGCTGCGGCCTTTGTTCGCGCGCCCAGCGCAGCGACGTCTCCACGTCCGCCGGCGTGAACGATAGCGGAGCGCTATAGAACCTGAGCCGGTTCAACAAAAATCCAGTTTCGGGAATCTTGAACGTGTCGCCATTGCTTTGAGGTGAAGCCGCCACACGCCGGTACTCGCCCGCCGAGAGTTTCTCGAGCAACAGCGCCGATTGGGCAGAAAGTTTGGCGCGCAGGTCGTCGAGCGAGATACGCAGTGCTTCCTCGAACGAATCGGCCCGGCGGCTCGCTTCGATGAACTCAGTCAGCAGAGTGGAATCGACCAATGCGCCCGGCTTTTCAGCTGTAACACGTTCGCGAACCTGTGCCAGCGTGCGACGCGCAGCGGTCCAAATCGAATCTGTTTCGTTGCGGATCGCCACCATCGGCGAGAGCAGACTCGCGCGCCACCCGGGAACAAACGAGGCGAGCAGCGCCAAGGCAACCACCGCAGCGACCGAGAAAACGTAGGGAATCGGACTGAGCTCGTGAACCTTTAAGTAGCGCGTCAGCAGCACCGTCGCCCCAAACACCGCAACCGCCCCGACCAGCAGACCGTAAACGGAAAGCCGAAGCCCGCTCCCGACGACGAGCCGAAGCAGATCGCGTCCAGTAGCCCCAATCGCCATGCGCGTTCCCAACTCCGTAACGCGCTGGCGGACTGAGTAGGAAGTCAGCCCGTACACGCCGAGAGAAGCCAGCAGCAAAGCCGCAAACGCGAAGATCGTCACCACCACAGACTCAATGCGCTGATACATCAGCGATTCACCGCGGATCTCGCGCATCGAACGCACAGAGTAGATAGGCTGTGCCGGATCAACCTCAGCAACGGCCCGCCGAATCGCAGGCGCCAGGTTCGCTGCCGGCCGCGCGGAGCGCACCACGAACTGCATCGGATTCACCGCCGCAAGCTGCTTCAGTATGTAAAGCTCCGGCATCGGAGCTTCGCCTAAACCCTCGTTTTGTACCGTGCCGACAACACCTGCGATCTGCAAGCGCGATCCCTGCGGGCCGTTAATCCGGGCGAATTGGCCCACCGCGCCCTGGCCCGGCCAGTAGCGTTTCGCTGCGTCTTCATCGATCACCGCTGCCACGAGGTTTTCATTCGTGTCATGGTTGTTCAGCAGACGCCCTGCCATCAATGGAATCCGCAACGTCTGGAAGTAACCGGCGCTGACCACCATGAAACTGACCGGCTTGCCGACATCGCCTTTGTAAGAACGTCCTTCAGGAAATATCGAGCTGGTAAAGCAGCAACCGGCCAGCGGTAACTGATTCGTAAGCGCGGCACCGCTGACACCCGGGATCGCCTGCAGCGCGCCGAGCAGCTTATCGGAGTAGGCCGACATCGCCGCGACATTCCCCCTATCCCCCGATTTCGTGATCTGAAACGTCAGCACGTGATCGGGATCGAAGCCGGGCCACGTCGTACTGAGTCGGTTCAGGTGCCACACCAGCAGAGCGCCCGCCGAGATAAGAGTAAACGCTAAAGCGATTTCTGCTATGACCAGCCCCTGCGAGACCTTGCGGCTGCGAACACCGGCTGAGGCACGCACCCCGTCACTCAGCACTTCGTTCGGTTGCGTGCGTAGAGCTTGCCAGAGCGGTGCGAGCGACGAGAGCGTAGCCGTAACAAACGCCAAGACGATAGCGAACAGGACTACCGGCCAGTTTGTCGAGATCTCATCGGAACGAGGAATGTAATCGGCCGCGAAAGACACTACCAGTCGAACGAGTACAACACTGGCAACGATACCCGCTGCAACCGCCGCAAACGAAACCAAGAGACTCTCGAAGAAATACTGCAGAGCAAGCTGCTTCTGCCCGCCCCCCAATGCGACGCGAATGGCCGTTTCACGAGCGCGGCCCACAGATCTGCTGACCAGGAGTCCCGCCACATTCGCGCACGTGATCAGAAGTAACAGGCCGGCCGCGCCGAGCAGCAATACCAAAATGGGCCGAATCGTTTTGACAACCGTGTCCTGAAGGCTGGAGAGAGCGGCTGTAAAACCCGGATCGTTCGGGTGATCCTCTTTGCCGATCCGCACGGCAACTCGTTTGGCATCGGCGCGCGCCTGCGCTACGGTCACACCGGGTCTGAGCCTCGCATAGGCGGTATAAAAACCGAAATAGCGGAAACTTGCCTGGTCGCGAGGCGTGTTGATCGGAAGCCAGACATCGTTGTCGGAGTTCCGGCTGTAAACACTGACCAGAGGGAGCCGGAACCAGGCCGGCATGGCTCCGACGACCGTATAGGAGCGGCCGCTCAAAGTGATCAAACGCCCGACGATACCGCGCCCGAGTTGCGTAAACAGCCGGTGCGAGATCACTGCTACGTTCGGCCCGTCGGAGGTTGTGAAAAAGCGACCAGCAACAGGATGCGCACCGGTATTCGCGATAAGCGAGGGCGACACCTCTATCCCATCGATGTGCCGAGGTTGGCCGGGAGAAGTCAGGTTGTAATCGCCGCCTACAGGGAACCAGCCGAACACGTCAAAGCTGCGCGTCCCTTGCTCGAAAGCGAAAAGATCGGCAAAGCTGAGCCCGCTCACGTGATTCGGATCGCTTGTGCTGCCGGCGAAGAGAGCTACCCAGCGTTCACCGTGCGTGTAAGGCAAAGGTCGCAGGAGCACAGCCTCGACCACCGTAAAGATGGCCGTCGTGCACGCAATTCCGGTTGCGAGCGCCACCACGGCGAGCAGAGCCAGTCCCTTCTCGCGCTTCCACGATCTCCAGCTGTGCGAGATCAACGTCAGCATCTGGGAATAATATCGCTCGACTCGGACCTCACACGTCTAAACCGCATAATAAAAAGGTATGGAAGCAATCGATCAGGCGGCCACTCCGCGCTCCGCACAAGACAACATCAACACCGTTGCCGCAATTGAAGAAGAAGCGCAGCTCAGGCGCACTACCGCCGATCGCCTCTCCGACGTCATCGCCAACTTCGTCGGCAGCATCCCATTTGTGCTGCTGCATTTGATCTGGTTTGGCGTCTGGGTCGCCATCAACATAGGCTTGCTCTGGGGAAAGTGGAGATTCGACCCCTATCCCTTTGCCTTGCTGTGCATGCTGGTTTCATTGGAAGGTGTCTTGCTCTCCACCTTCGTCCTCATCAAGCAGAACCGCATGAGCCAGCGCGCCGATCAACGCGCGCATCTCGATCTACAGGTCAACCTGCTTTCGGAAAAAGAACTCACGAAAATTCTGCAACTCCAAAAGCTGATTTGCGAGCGGCTGGAAATTCAGCAAGCTGCTCAGGACAAAGAGGTCGAAGAACTCAGCTCCGTGACCGCGGTCGGCAACCTCGCTCGCGAAATTGACAGAAGGATGCCGAAAGACGCGTAAACGCCAGGACTACTGCTCTTCGCCGCTGGCGTGCAATCGACGCTAACCCTGCTGTGCGGCCTTCTTTTGCATAGCGGCAACCTGCGCCCGGATTCCTTGCATGCGTTCGCGTGTCGCCGCCACGCGCTGCCGCCCGTTCGGCGTCGCATCGATCAATTTCTCGAGATTCGCTGCAAACTGCGGCCCATACATCTCCCGAATTTCACGCACTAATGGCTCGATTTTAGAGAAGACGCCTATGTGTTCCCCGTTCGTCTCGTTGAAAAGCTCCGGATCGATAGCCCCGCTGTTCACCAGCGCTGCGGCCATGTCCCAATAGGTTACGACCATCCGCAGATGACCGCTGTGCTCGCTGAACATCGCTTGGCTGAAGTCGGCCACGGATTGCGGATTAAAATCTCGAAAATACCAGTCGCGCGCTTTGCGCATCGTATCTTCGCGTCGCAATTCGTACAGCTTGAGAATGAGACCTGCTTCGTCTTGTTTCGACATGAAATGCACCCCGCGCCGTTCATCATAGAACAGCACCAAAAAGAAACGCGGGCCGAGGTTACCCCGCCCGCGTTCAACTCACTCAGTTTCGAAGAGTGTCTATTTACTTTGTAGCGACTTCCGCCGACGCACGAGCGCCCCAAGTCCCACCAGCCCGGCACTCATCATCAGGATTGACGCTGGCTCCGGCGTGCCCGTACCACCCGTCAGAGTGTTGCCGTTCGACAGCAGCCCGGAGTAGCCCGGCCCCTCGCCCGCGGTCGGGTCGGCGTTGAAGAAGCTCTCGTTGAAGCCCAAGGCGGCGAAAAACGATTGCCTGTAAGCCTGATGCTCCCAACAGCCGATGGCCCCCGGCTGAGTAAACCCGTTCGCCAGACCAAGCGGGGTGACCGTCTCGCCGTCTGTGCAACTGAACGACGGATCATTAGTCCCGTAGCCGGCGATGTTGTTACTGGTATCCGCCAAGCCGCCCGCACCGACGACAAAGTCCCAAGCGGTACCGCCAATATAATTCTCGATCATCACGGTGCCCCCACTGTTCAGATACGCCGTAACAGCCGCCGTTGCGCCCGCCGCCGTGATGAGCGAATCATTTTCCGTGCAGCATCCGCCGGTCGCCAGGAAGTAAAGAGCTGCGTACTTACTGAGACTACCGGCAGCCGCCACCGACGTGAAATCGGTGATCGTCACGCCGCTCCCTTGCGAGCCGATCCCGGCAACATCGCCGATCACCGCAATCGGCAATCCGGACGATCCGTCAAGAGCTTTCCAGACCTGCCCCGTGTAGGTGCAGGCGGACGCGTTTCCTGAAGGGCAATGGAAACCGATCGCGTCGCTGCCCTCCAAAATAACCGTCCCGGCCTGCATCGTGCCGGGCGCGCACAAGAGCGCGATAGCCAGCAGCGTGGAACCGCCAGTTAGCGAGCTAACAACTAAGTGCTTGAACATAATGAGCTTTACACTCCTCCAGATTCGAAACCGTAGTGGGAAACATCTACTCAGGGGTTCGTGCAGGTTTGAAGCTCAGCGCTGAAGTTCCAATACTTTTTTCTTAAATCAAGGGCCCTAAAAAGTACTGGTACTGTACGTAATGGTCGGGCGGCTCACGGAACCGGACTCAGTGAATTCTCAAAATCATCTGGAGTTGGTCGATGTACTCGGAATCTACTTTCAACGCTCTCGGTTCGGTTCCATAGATCTGGAAACCGAGTTCCCGATACAGTCCACCGGCAGCGTCCTGGCAGGTGGCTACTGTAAGCAAGACCTGCTCCAATGAGGCGTCTTCTTTCGCTTTCGTCAGGAGGGCGGTTTAGGATCTGCCGTCCAATTCCTCTGCGCCGACAAGATGCGGTTACGTACACGCGATAGATATGTCCCTTGTGCCTCCGTTTCCGCGGGATTTCGCGCATGAAAGTTGCCGTACCCACGAGAGTGCCGTTTTCGAAGGCACCCAGCACGAAACTGGCTTGAGGGATGTCGCGGATGCTCATCGCGGTCTGCTCGACAGTAGTGGCCTGATGCTCCTCGACCGCTTTCCCGAACGCGTACGGCTCGCTCTCGAGAGCCTCCAGTCTCAAACTCCAGTACGCGGCCGCATCGCCTTCACCCAAGGTTCGAATTTCCATTGCGCTAGTCTGACTCGTTCGCGCCAACAGTCCGCTCGAACCGGCTCACGGCGTGACTAGCTCATCACGAACACACCTCGCACCCCGAGTTTCAGTTGGAAGCGAACGTGCTTCTATTTTCTTGCGATTCTTATGCAGTTCGTGCACAATGATTCTCACCATAGCTTGCAGGATCGCGCCAGCTCTTGTAAGCAGCGAGCGTAGGTAACCGTGGGCGCAAATGCTCAACCCGCACGTGAAGGACCCGATCAGCTGCTGCCATCCGGGTGCGTGCTCGAGAATCGCTTCATAATCTGTAAACTGCTCGGCATCGGCGGAATGGGTGAGGTGTATGAGGCCGAGGATCTTCGGCTGAACCGCGCTCCTATCGCTTTGAAGACTATCCGATCGGATAGCGTCGCTCACGGGCATGTACGCGCGCGGTTCCAGCGCGAAGTCCTGCTAGCCCGCTCGATTGCACACCCGAACGTGTGCCCCGTTTATGAGTTCTTCACAACGTGGGCAGCGCGTGGCGAGATTTGGTTCTTAACAATGAAGCTGCTGAGCGGTGAAACTCTGGCAGTCCGTCTCAAGAGGCTCGGCCCGGTTCCCAAAGACGACGCCCTCCGTCTGGCCCGCGAGATCGGCTCGGCACTCGAGGCCGCCCACAACACCGGCATCGTGCATCGCGATTTGAAACCGGGCAACATTTTTCTCGAGGACCACCACGGCGCCACCCGAGCGGTCATTACGGATTTTGGCCTCGCACAGGTCTGGTCGCAAGAACTCGAAAGCCTGGACGCGAGCGCAGTCGTCGGAACCCCGCGCTACATCGCCCCCGAACTCGCCCTCGGCCGCAGCGCGACACCCGCTTCGGACGTGTATTCGTTCGGCGTAGTGCTGGAAGATCTGCTGTTTGGCTCCGCGGCCGCGACTGCGCCCCACACTTCCGCCGAAACCAAGGCACTCCCCAGTGATCGCTTTTCGCGCGGCGCAATGCAGGTGATCCGTCGCTGTAAGGAGTTGCAGCCCGAGCGGCGATTTCCCACCGCGCCGCACGTCGTCGAAGCGCTGGAACAGGCAGCGCGCGATACTCCGGCATTGACAACCCGGCGCACCATGCTCGGCGGGACAGCGGCAGCCGTCGCCGCCGCTGCCGGCGCTGGCTGGCTGTCGCGAGATTCCATTGAGAAACTGCTGCATCCGGTACCGCGCCCCCGGCGCGTGGCCGTACTCCCGGGGCAAGCCGTCCCGGCAGAAAATGCCTCACTCCTCAGTGCTGTGCTGGAGACCGTAAGCAATCGCCTCGCGAATGCCGAACCCTTGGCCCGAGATCTGTTCGTTGTGCCCGCACAATATCTCCGGCAGCAGCACGTCGTCGACGGGCGGCAGGCCGCTGGTTTGTTCGGTGTCAATCTCGTGCTGGGCGCTTCGCTCGAGCAGCAAGCCAAATCATTGCGCATCGTCCTGGCTTTGACGCATGCCGTCGGCGGAGCGATTGTGCGTCAAACCGCCATCGCCTGCCCCGCCATCAAGCCATATCTCTTACCGAATCTCGCCGTCAACGCCGCAGCGAGCCTGCTCGATATCTCACGCGCGGGAGTAGACGCCTCAAGCTCGACTGGCGATACCAGCAACGCGGAGGCGTATGCCGCCTACGAGCGTGCCCGCGATCTTCTCTATCAACACGGCCTCCCGAACACCGATCGAGCGATTGCGGAACTGCAGAACGCCCTAAAACTGGATGCGCGATATGCAAACGCTTGGGCGGCGCTCGGGCAGGCGTACGTGATTCGCTACGGGTTGTCACGCGATGGTGAGGCGCTGAATTTGGCCGAACGCAACGTGCGGAAAGCTCTGCAGCTTGCGCCGGAGCTGCCCGCTGCTTACACTGCTGGGGCCGCCATCAAGCTGAGCCGCGGCGATTACGAACACGCCGTTCAGGATCTTGAAACGGCCATGAAGCTGGATCCCGATAGTGTAGACCTGCAACTCACGCTCGCGCATGCCTATGCACGTTGGGGCAAGCTGGACCTCGCCGACCGTACCTATCAGCGCGTGCTGGACGAGCGGCCGAATAACTGGACTACGCTTAACGATTGGGGATCGACCTATTTTCGCCGCGCTAACTACTCCCGCGCGGAGGCCTTGTTCCGGCAAGCAACCATCGCGGCCCCCCAAGCGGCCTTGCCCTGGCGCAATCTGGGCGCCGTGTGTTTAGTCACCGATCAATTCGAAGACGCGCAACGCGCCCTGGATCGATCCATCAGCTTGCTTCCTTCCGGAGAAGCTTATACCAACCGAGGCACTGCCCTGTTTTGGCTTGGCAGGTATCGCGACGCAGCCCGTGCATACCGCGCGGCTGTGGATCTCAATCCGCAGCGTGACGAACTATGGCGCAATCTGGGCGACGCGTATCAGATGATTCCCGGAATGAATGGAGAGGCTACCGCTGCCTGGCAGCGAGCGGCTACGCTCGCGCGCAAGGCTCTCGAGGTGAATCCCACCGACCGCGACACGCTCACGCTCCTGGCCCTTTGTGAGGCCAAGCTGGGCAACCGGCAAGCAGCCTTTCAGGCCTTGAATCGTGCCAGTTCACCCACGGCGCCCGAGGCAGGACAGCTCTTCAACGAGGCTCTCGCGTATGAAGTGGCCGGCGAGCGTGAGGTGGCGATAAAGTTGCTCGCACAATGCATGGGTCGCGGATATTCGCGATTCGAGATTAACCACGCGCCGGAGCTCGAGGCACTTCGCAAAGACGCGCGGTTTAAGAAGCTTGCTGCTTCGGCAACGGGCTGATTCCCGCGCCGCGCTTTCCCAGGTTTGCTGTTTTGTCTAAAAGGAGACTCTACACATGAAAACAACCTTGTTACTCGCCGCACTCGCGTACCTTCTCGGAAGTGCTGATGCACGGGGTGCATGTAGCGATCAGATAAAGATAAAGAAAAATGCCGGAGTCCATCTCACGGCGATTGAAATCCCGAACAGTTGCATAACAGGCGCTAATTCTTACACGCTCAAATGGGTAAAACACGGAACGCAGCCACCGCCATCGTGGAAGGTCTCCTTTGGGAGCCAAAACAACTCGCCGTGCGCTGACAAGTATCAGTTCGACAGTGCAACTCCCGGAAACGATACGTGCCTCATAAATGCGGCGAGCTATAAAGCCGGAACAGCGAACTGTGTAGATGGCGAATCGGGCACGTCATGCTTCAAATACACGGTAAGCGTGCCCGGCCAGTCGGATAATGATCCGCAGGTAATTGTGGATTCCAGTATCCCCGTGCCCCCCGTCAGACACATGCGCCCTCGTTGAAGGATTCCTGAGCGCGCCGTTTCACGCACATGCCCCGTATTCATGTCAAAGCAATCAGGCCGAGGTGGGTGGCAAATGGGTCAAAATCCCTGTCGCTATGGAGCAAGTCATAGCCGCTCTCCATGCAGCGCGCGGCAATCACTGAAACGATAGTCTTTCGAACGACGACACCGGCTTCACGCCGTATAGTCACCAGCCAGTAGCCTCGCCGCGAGCGCGCACGGGCATAAGGCGGTTCGGGCGATGTATAAGCACGGTCTCTTAACAATGATTCCGGATCGCGAATGACGACTGCGCCATTTTGTCGATTGTCTCGCAGTCTGACACGGGCAAAAGAGTCCGCGCCAGCCATAAAAATGAAGGGGTGGAGCGAGACGCCGCAGACGTGCTAAGGAGTGCGCTAGCGCGTCCACCCGAAGTTCGAGCCGCTCTATCGACTCGTTGATCAGCAGCCTCGACCAACAGGTCGATGCTGCCGTCGAGGAGACCTGGCGCGAGGAGATCTTTCAGCGCCACGCGCAAATCGATAGCGGAGCCGTTCAACTCGTTTCCTGGGAGGATGCGCGCCGCCGCCTCCGCTCTCGATTGCAATCGTGAGCAGTACCGCCATTGGGCTTCATCCTGCCGCGTTACACGAAGCTGAAGCCGCCACCGGACTTCAAACTCCAGGATTATCAGTAAAGAGTTTTTCCAAGCCCGGCGGTAGACAATAATTCGAGCTATACCGACGCCGAATCAAGCGCTACCATCGCTTGCAGATGGAACACAACATAGTTCGAAAGCTCAGAAACCATCTCTCGGGAGCCATTGACACCGAGTGCACCGTACTCTATCTTTTGGCCGAAATCCGAAAGCTGATTAAAAGAGATAAGCCCGAACCTAGCCCGTTTACGCTCCATATGTACTGTCATTGGGCGTTGCACGTGAACTTGAGTAAGCGGAACACAACGAAAGACTTCCTAGGACGCGTAGATAAATTCATCTTGAAAACCGTTTTCCCCTATGAAGATGACGGCACGTTCTCGTCCATTGACGAACATCACCTGGTCCGTGACTTCGTCTATCTAGATACTCTCCGTCGAGAGCTGAAAGGTTTTCTCGATTGTTATGATCTTCCAACCCGGATCTGTGACGACGATTGTCTCTGGTTCGCTTTGGTAGGCGCGTACGCCAACATCATCGAAGATGGAGAATTGGCGATAACCGGGAAAGGCGACGACACTCTGAAGGCGGTTGACAAAGTCGTATTTCGAAAGGGCGGAACGCCGCCCGCCGGCAACCATGTTCCTTTCACAATACGATGGGATATTTATCTAAAAGACGGCAGGGTTTGCAGGACCGAAGTTGAAGCAAACCCGCGGGACAGCATGATCGCCCATGGACTACAGATCTTTCGAAATGCCACGGCGCTAAACTTGTGAGCTTTGGATAAAACGCGCCATACGGATGTTGAGACTTTCGCATGCTAGCCATGCTGTTACGTAAGCCGACCCGCTCGACGCATTCCGCCATAGATCGCGAGCCGTAATCACAAAAGTTCCAAAACTTTTATCCGTCTTTCCCTTCAGTCACTTAACCTCAGTTTCAAAACCTACATAGTACGTTTTCGCCCCTTCGTGTGCTACGTTCTGCCAGGCTCGCCGAGGCACGTCCTCTTGCGAGCCAATCCTTTTTAGGAGCCGAACATGACCCCACGATCCATCCGCCGCGCCGCCGAGCGCAAAGCTAGGAAGCTCGAGAGAAAAGCCAACGCACTCGCCATGGCCGCGCCGCGCGAAGGCGACGCGCCGATCATGCCAGACCTCTTCAACGATGACCTGTACGAACAGAACCATATCGAAGAATCCCTTTGTCTCGCCGCACCCACCGAACCCGAATCCACTCACTCACCCTCCCCGTCTGACGAACGCAACACCCCTCCCTCCATCTCCGCCGCCCAGCTCGCCGCCAATCGCGCCAACGCCCAGCTCAGTACCGGGCCCGCCACACCGGAAGGCAAGTCCAAAACCTCGCTCAACGCCGTCAAAACCGCCCTCACCGGCCGCACCGTCCTCCTCCCCACCGACGATGTCGCCGCCTACCAGCACTACCTCACTGCCTACGAAAACGAACTGCGCCCCGTCGGCCGCCGCGAATCCGATCTGGTGCAGTCCATCATCGACACCACCTGGCGTCTCCTCCGCATTCCCTGTCTTGAGACCGGCCTCTTCCCCCGCGGCTACCTCGAATTCGAGAACGGCTTCGACCAGCACGCTCCCGCGCTCCGTTCCAGCATGATCGAGGTCGAGACTTTTCTGAAATACGAAAAGCAGATCCGGTAACCTGCAGCTGCAGGACGCGCGTCTCTCCCGCCGCCGCGAAAAGGAAATGGCCGAGCTCCGCCAACTCCAACAAGAGCGCAAGGCCAAAGAAGCTGCAGCTCTCAACGCCGCCGCCCGCCAATACGCACTCGCCAAAAAGAACAATTCAAAATTCACCCCTCCCGAAAAAATGGGTTCGAATTTTCAACTGCTCAAATCGAGCGTTATCTCGCAGGCTGCTCCCCCACTTGGTTTGCGCATCTGACCGCGCAAGCCACAGATGGTCCCGCTCCCGGGTCCACAAAATCCCGCGCTGAGGCCGCCTGATCCAGATTTCCGGCGCTACAATCGCGGCTATGCAACGAAAGTCCATAGCGCTTTGGGGTACGTGTGCGCTTGCGCTCGTCGCAACCACCCGGCTCACCTCTGCCGGTCGCGTTTCCACCAACATCGATCCCGGTTTCGAAGCCATTCGCGCCAGCGATCTGCGCGCCGATCTGACATTTCTCGCCTCGGATTCGCTCGAAGGGAGACTATCGCTCGCGCGCGGCTCCGAAGTCGCCATTCAGTGGATAGCATCCGAATTCGCCAAAGCCGGATTGAAGCCGGCCTCCAACGGAACCTATCTGCAGCCTGTCGAGCTCTGGGATTACCGCCCCAATCGACAAGCCAGCTTCCTCAAAATCGAGCAGAGCGGGTCGAACAAGACTGCATCCGACGAAACTTTCCATTTCCCCGACGCCTACGGGCAGTACCCCGAGAAAGTTGACCTGTCGGGATCGCTCGTCTTCGCCGGCTTCGGCATCACTGCGCCCGAGCTCGGCTACGACGACTACAAAAACATCGACCCCACCGGAAAGATCGTCCTCATCTTCGACCACGAGCCGCAGGAGACGAACGCGAAGTCCATCTTCAATGGTCTCGGCAATACCCGCTACGCCACTACTCGCGTAAAAGCGCTCAATGCCCAGGCTCACGGGGCCGTCGCGGTGCTGATCGTTGCCGAACCGAATCGCAAGCACGTCTCAAACCAGGAGCGCCTCGCCAAAATCCCGGGTATGCAAACCCGCGGTGGGCGCATTCCCGCCGAAGCCATCGTCAGCGATGAGCTGCACATCCCCAGCATGACCATTTCCGATCAACTCGCCGCCAAGCTCATCGCGCCCCTAGACACCACCCCCGCCGAACTGCAGACCAAAATCGATCAGGATTTGAGCAACGTCTCCCACGCCATTCCCGGCACCACCGTCACCTTGCACCTGGAAAATTCGCAAGCCAGGCAGGGCCGCACCTACAACGTGGCCGGGCTTCTCGAAGGAAGCGATCCACGCCTGTCAGCCGAAACCGTTATTATTAGTGGTCACTACGACCACGACGGCGCATCGGCCGACCAGATCTGGCACGGTGCCGACGACAACGGCTCGGGAACGGTTGGCGTCGTCGATCTCGCGCGCGCCTTCGAAGCCAATCCGAAAAAACCGCACCGCAGCATCCTCTTTATAGTGTTCGCCGCCGAAGAGCGCGGCCTGCTCGGTTCCTACTATTACGTCCAGCATCCATTGCGCCCTCTTGACACCACCCGCGCCGTGATCAATTTCGACATGATCGGTCGCAACGAAACCCCCAGCGCACAGACTAACGGAGTCATCGACTTCGCCGCCGAGACTTCGAATGAATTGAACCTGATTGGCACCAACTACACTCCCGAGTACCGCAAAACGGTCGAGCGCGCGAACGAAGACGTCGGATTGCATTTAAATTACAAGTGGGATCAGGACGCATCGTTGAACGTCTTCTTCCGCAGCGATCAATTCCCCTTCGCGCTGCACGGCATTCCTGCCATCTGGTGGTTCACCGGCTTTCATCCGGATTATCATCAGCCCACCGACACCGCGGATAAAATCAACTATCCGAAGATGCAGAAGATCTTGCGGCTTGCTTATCTATCTGCCTGGGCTTTCTGCGATGAGGCGAATCCGCCCAAGTTCAACCCGCGCCCCGAATGATTCGAATCACATCCTCCGCCTCGAGATGTCGAAACTTGAAACCGAGCCGAAAGCGTAAGCGACCTAAAATCGCCTCTATGAACATCTCAGAAATTGAGGAGCTGTTTGAACAGACGCTGATTGGCGATTACCAAGACGAAGTCGCCTGGGCAGCGGTCAAAGAATTGCGGCAACATGGCAGCCAGGAAACCTTTGAACTTGCGGCGGAATGGTGCCGCTCTGATAACCCGCGAAAGAGAGCGCGAGGGACAGATATTTTGTGTCAGCTTCAACGCGCACCCGCGAAGAACGGGATAGGAGACAAACCAGAATGGATGTTCCGCGACGAATCGTACTTGCTGATTACGAAGATGTTGGAAAACGAGCACGATTCCGTTGTTCTTGAGTCCGGTATATCCGCTCTCGGTCATCTGGGCAACCCAACAGCCATCTCTCACATCGTCAGGTACCAGGATCATCTCAACGAAGACGTCCGCTTTGCTGTGGCATTCGCGCTCGGGTGTTTTCCGAATGATGCGCAGGCAGTTTGTGGGTTATTGAAGCTCACCTTCGACTCGGACGCCGATGTCCGCGATTGGGCCGTCTTTGGTGTTGGAGTGCAAGGCGATGCCGACTCACCCGAAATTCGTGAAGCCCTTCTGCGACGCCTGGATGACACCGAAGAAGATGTTCGGGAGGAAGCTGCAGTCGGCCTTGGAAAGCGTCAGGACCTTCACCTCATCCCCACGCTCAGGACGATGCTCGATCAACCGATGCTCAAGGCGAGAGTTGCCGAAGCAGCGGCGGCCCTCCTGGGATTGGCAAGCGATCCGCCAGATTGGGTTGCGGCAGACTACAAAGCCGCACTGATAAGCAAATTCAAACTCTCAGACTGAACGGAGGAATGAGGCGAATCCGCCCAAGTTCAACGCGTGGACCGACTGACCGCGCGATTCTGCCGCAACTACGGAACCGCGCGCGTTAGCAAGCGGCATTTTCGTAAAGATTTTCTCCCGCTGTTACGATTGAGTCATTCCCCCGGATGGCCCTTCGTTTCTACAACACTCTTACGCAAGAGGTCGAAAATTTCCGCCCGCTTCACGGCAACACCGTTCGAATGTATACCTGCGGGCCCACGGTCTACAATTTCGCCCACATCGGCAATTTCCGTAGCTTTGCGTTTCAGGACATCCTGCGGCGCTGGCTGCACTATCGCGGCTACCAGTTGAATCACGTGATGAACGTCACGGATGTCGACGACAAGATTATCCTCAACGCGAAAAAGGAGAACAAATCAATCGAAGAGTACACCGCCGTGTTTACAAAAGCGTTCTTTGAGGATGCCGCCGCGCTCCGCTTGGAACAGCCCGAGCATGTCGCTCCCGCCACCAAGCACATTGGCGTGATGGTCAAAGCCATCGAGGATCTCTCGGCCAAGGGCTACACCTATTCAAGCGACGGTTCCACCTATTTCCGCATCGCGAATTTCCCCGACTACGGCAAGCTCTCGCACAACGATTTCAGCGGAATTCGCAGCGGGGCGCGCGTCGACATAGATGAGTACGACAAGGCGGACGCTCGCGATTTTGTGCTGTGGAAGGCGCAAAAAGATCACGAACCCTACTGGGAAACACCGTTCGGGCCAGGCCGCCCCGGCTGGCACATAGAATGTTCCGCCATGGCCATGAGCTATCTCGGTGAGACGCTCGACATCCATGCCGGAGGCGTCGATCTCATCTTTCCGCATCACGAAAACGAAATCGCACAATCGGAATCCATCAGCGGCAAACCCTTCTCGCGCTTCTGGCTTCACTCTGAGCACTTGCATATCGAATCCCAGAAGATGTCGAAATCGCTCGGCAACTTCTATACATTGCGCGACCTCCTCGACATGGGCTATCAACCCGAGGCGATTCGATACCTGCTCGCGTCCGTGCCCTACCGGAAAAAATTGAACTTCACCTTTGAAGGTTTGAAAGCCGCCACCAACAGCATCGACCGGTTGCGTGACTTCGAGCTGCGCCTCACCTCTTCAAAATTCCCGTCCGGCATCAACGAAGAACTCACCGACCGTTCGCACCAGACTATTCGCGATTTTGAAGAAGGCATGGACGACGATCTGAATACCGCGCAAGCATTGGCAGCCATCTTCGAATACGTCCGCGCCATGAACACCGCCATCGATGAAGGTCGGTTTCGAGAGGACAACCGCTGGGATGCCGCGCGTGTGCTCGAGGTTTTCGACGGCGTCTTCGACATCCTCAAACCCACCCAGACAGGGGCAAATCAAGATTCCCCCGACGCGCCCACGCCTTCGCTTTCTGACGCCGAAATCGACTCCATGATCGAAGAAAGAGCGCAGGCAAAGAAAGCCAAGAACTTCCGTCGTTCTGATGAGATACGGGCTATTCTTCAAGAAAAAGGTATTACCCTCGAGGACACCCGCGACGGAGTTCGATGGAAACGAAAATGAAGTTCGAATCTCAAGTAGTACATGCAGGTGATCGCAAGCGGCGTCCGGGCGTCCCCATCCCCTCGACGACACCGATTCACCTCAGTTCCACCTTCTTCTATGACTCGGCTGCCACTCTCGACCGCGTGCTCGGAAATGAGGAGGAAGGCTTCAGCTACTCACGCTATGCCAGCCCCACCAACGAAGCACTCGAAGACTTGACCACACAACTTGAGCACGGCCATGGCTCGCTGGCAACTGCATCGGGAATGGCCGCGGTTCAAATCGCGTTTCTGGCCGCACTATCCGACCGGCCGCACTCCGTTCTCGCCTCTGACTCCATTTACGGCGCGACGGTTGGCCTGCTCGATCACGTTCTCTCGCCGTTCAACGTCGCAGTAAAGTACTGCAACGTCTGCGATATGGCCGGGCTCGAAAACATGATCGTTCAAAACAAGCCCGGCTGTGTTTTCCTCGAAAGCATCTCCAACCCCTTACTGCGCGTAACCGACATTCGCAGGATCGCTGAAGTTGCACATTCTGCCGGCGCGGCGGTCGTTGTCGACAACACCTTCGCTACCCCCATGCTGATGCGCCCTCTCGAGCTCGGCGCGAACATGGTGGTCCACAGTGTCACCAAGTATTTGGCCGGACACGGAGATGTGCTCGGCGGCATCGTCGTCAGTGACCAGCAGCATTACGAACCGCTGCGCAACCTGTCTCGCATCGCCGGTCCGGTGCTCGGACCGTTCGAGAGTTACTTGACGATGCGCGGCATCAAGACCCTCGCTCTGCGCTTCGAACGCCAGTGTCGCAACGCCCAAGCTCTCGCCGAATGGCTCGCGCATCATCCTTGCGTCGAGCGTCTCTACTACTGCTCCGATCCAAATCATCCCGACGCCCGCGCCATCAAAGAGTTTTTCGCTCCCGGTCTTTTCGGTGCGATCCTGAGCTTTGAAATCAAAGGTGCAAGCAAAGCGTCCGTGTTGGCGTTTATGGATCGGCTCCAAATGATCGTCCCCGGAACTTCACTCGGCGACGTCCACACTTTACTGCTCTATCCGTTGATCGCATCTCACCGCAACGTGGCGCCCAAGATGCGTGAGCGCATGGGCATTCGTGAGAACCTGGTTCGCGTCGCCGCCGGTATCGAAGACATCGACGACATCAAAGCCGACCTGGATCAGGCGCTGCGCTCCACATGACTGATACTCTGGTTTCGATCGCATAGGCACTCGGTGTTCGCACATCATCGCAAAAAGATCCAATTGCTCTTCGCGGTTGCGGACGTAATCCTCACCATTTTCGCCTTCGAGCTCGCCTACGTGACGCGTACCAGCCTTGCGTTCGAGCGAGTCTTCTTTTTACGCCTCGAGCCGCACGTCCTGCTGCTCGTTTTCTGCACCTTCATTTGGGTTGCGCTCGGATCCCTGCTCCGGATCTACGAATATCTCGACACCGCGAGTCCCCGGCGTTTCCTCGCCAACACGCTTCGACAATCCGTTCTAGGCATCGCGCTGGTCATCCTGTTTCAATACCTGTTGCGTCTCGATCCGCCGCTCAGCCGCAGTTTTCTCTCGTTCTTCTTCGTTTACGAGTTCTTATTGCTGGTCCTCTTCCGTGCCGCCTCGCCCCGGCTGATTGGAACTTTCCAACGCGACTTTGGCACCCCGTATCACATCGTTATCGTTGGGAATCCCGCGAAGGCCGCCACGCTCGAGCACCACCTATGTGAAGGAACGCCCTTCCGCATTCGCGTGTTGGCAACCATCAGCGAAGAAGAATGCGCCGAAAAGCTGCCCGACCTGCTCGCCCGACAAGTCGTCGATGAAGTTATTTTCGAGGTCGACAGCAGCAAGTTGCCTGCTCTGGAAGAAGTCTTCCTTCACTGCGATGAAGAGGGCGTGCGTACCCGTGTCGCCATCGACTTCTTCCCGCACGTCAATAGCGAAATCACCCTCGATCGCGTCGGCGATGCTCCCCTGCTTACGTTTTCCGCCGCCCCGCTCGATGACCTGCGGCTCGTGTTGAAGCGCTTCTTCGATATTGTCGTGTCGGCGGTCGCATTGGTACTTCTATCGCCGCTCATTCTGGCGTGCGCCATCCTTATTAAACTCACCTCGCCTGGACCGGTCATCTTCCGCCAGGCACGTTGCGGCCTCAATGGCAGACGTTTCACGTTTTACAAGTTCCGTTCGATGGTCGAAAACGCCGACCAGCTGAAGCCCCAGCTCGAGCACCTCAGCGAACGCCAGATCGCCTTCAAACTGTCCCGCGATCCGCGCGTGACTTCCCTGGGACGCTGGCTTCGCAAATTTTCGCTCGATGAGCTGCCGCAACTCTATAACGTCTTGCGTGGCGACATGTCGATTGTCGGACCTCGCCCGCCCTTGCCTGAAGAAGTCGAGCGCTACGAGCGCTGGCAGCGCCGCCGCCTCCGCATGCGTCCGGGCCTCACCTGCTTGTGGGCGGTCGCCGGTCGCGATCGCATCGACTTCAACGCCTGGATGCGAATGGATATCTCCTACATTGAGAACTGGTCCCTCAAACTCGACTGGTCCATTATCTTGAAGACCATTCCTCACGTGCTCGCCGGAAGAGGCGCCCACTGAGGCAAACAAACTCGTAAGCGCAACCCATCATGCATCTCATACCGACCAACGAAGAAGTCATCGCCATGCTCCGTCAAACCGGCGCTCTGCGTGACGGCCATTTCGAACATCCCAACGGCATGCATGCCGACGAGTTCCTTCAGGTTGCGCTGGCATTCCGCTACTACGAGTGGGCCAAAATCCTCAGCGTGGGGCTGAGCCGCCGCCTGCGCGCCGATTCGGAGATTCGCGCCATCCTCCGCGAGCTGTCGATCATCTGTCCCACCACCGGCGGCCTGCCGATCGGTTACGGCGTCTGCGAAGCGCTCCGCGCACACCAGATCTATTGGGCCGAAACCGATACGGAGTCGCAGCCCATACGTTTCCGCCAGTTCGTCGAAGCCGAGCAGGGCGAGAAAGTGCTTCTCGTCGACGACATTCTCCGTTCCGGAAGGCGCCTGAACGAACTTCGAAAGCTGGTCGAGTCCAAGGGTGCGCAGGTCATAGGAATGGCCGTTGCCGTGTACCAGCCGAACCCCACCATCGTCGATTTCGGGAATCTCCCCCTCTTTTACCTCGCCAAATTGGACGCGACCTATTACAAAGATTCCGCATCCTGTGAGCTTTGCAAGCGAGGTGTTCCCATCGTTAAGATCTGGAACTAGTCTTCGCTGCTCGCGCTGAGAAGATCGCGCCCCTTCCCGCACGTCTCTTCAGAGATCCCTCCCAGCATCATGCGCGTCTTTGCGTTCGCTGCTCTTTTTTGCTTGTGCGCTCCTCTGGCACCCGCCCGTCACGACGGCAGCCAGGCGGAGTACATCGGCGGAACACGGCCTGACATTCCGTCCAATAATTCGGGTGAGATGAAACTCACCGACACGACTTATTTTGTCTTTCTTTGGAAGCACATGCAGGTAAGAGTGCCTTATGAACGCATCAACCTGCTCGAATATGGACAGAAAGTGAGTCGTCGCTATATCGCCGCAGTGGTGCTTTCGCCCCTGCTGCTCGCCGCCAAAAAACGGCAGCACTTTCTCACCATCGGATTTCAGGACGACGACGGACAGCAACAGGCCATGGTCTTCAGGATAGGTAAGGGCGATATTCGAACCACACTAGTCGTCCTCGAAGCACGCACCGGACAACAAGTGCAGTATCAGGATGAAGAAGCTCGCATCGCAGGTAAAGGATGAGGTTCGCAGGTAAAGGATGAGATCTTCTATTTGGCTCAGCGTATGCGCCTCGCTTCTATTCGCAGGCTCTCTCCGCGCGCAGAAGTCCGGCGCAGACTCGGGTCCGGAAAGCCTGTTGCAAGTCCGCCGCGTTTACGTCGCTCAGCTTACCGGCGGTGCCCAAGCGGACGCGTTGCGCGAGTTGATCATCGCCAGCCTGAATGGGACCAAGCTGTTCATCCTTACCGATAATCCCGATCACGCGGACGCCATTCTGAAAGGCGCTGCGGACGATCACTCATTCACGGACACGCACGAGAAATCGGACTCTGCCAATGGCCATGGAAGCGGCAATCTGTCGAGCGGCAGCACCTTCTACGGCAGGACGGCCGTTGCGCTGACAGAGGCTGGGGGCGAAAACGAGTCGTATCGTATAAAGGAGCGCAAGCACGAAGCCTACGCTGCAGTTCGGCTGTGCAGCAAAGACGGCGACGTGCTATGGTCGACGACACAGGAGAGCTTGGGCGCCAAGTTTCGCGGAGCCAGCGCGGACGTTGCCGCGAAAGTCGCTCGTCAGCTTACGCTCGATATGGACCGTGCACGCCATCCCGATCAGATCCCGCCACGGCCTTGAGCCGTTCCATCAGGTACGCCGAACCCGACCCTTTGACAACGATCTCGTCGACCAGACCTTTCTCGAAACGCCTGGCAAGCCGGCCCGCGTCGCCCCCTGTCAGTACGAAGACGTGAATCGTCGAATCGAACGTCTTCAGTTCTCGTATAAGCTTTATGCCGAGTTCCTCGGTCGGCAATCGGAGATCGATGATGGCGCACTCCGGCTTGTGCAGCAGCGCATTCTGCATCGCCGAGCCGACGTCCGCCGCTTCTATCGGTTCGAATCCGTTCTGGCGTAGCAGCAGGCTGCGCACAAAAAGCTGATCTGCATCGTCATCGGCAACAAGAACCTTCATCAGACAAGAACCGGTGAACTAATGCACGAATGTGATCTGCGCGATCACCATTCTGGGCAGCGCTTGATTCCAGCCGTCCGGTAGCGTGTCGAAGGGCAAGCGAAAGCGGCGCACTTCTCCGGGCTTCAACGGCGAACCTTTGGATGGAATGACCGGCACTCGCTCGCGATAGATCTCGTGCCCGTCCACACCGGAAAACAAGCAATATACGTCGACCGACTGCAACGACCGCGGGCCTTTGTTAGCGATCTCCCCCCCGATCTCAACCACCTGCTGCTTCATGAAGTTTTCGGTGGCCTTCATCGTCACATTGCTCAACTGGAGATTAGGCAGGTAAGCTTTCGCCTCGGGCGTGGCCGAAACTTCTGGAGCCTTTGCAACCGGTCGTCGCAGGTAAATCGAGCCGCCGATCAACACCAGGACCACAAGAGCGCCAATCACTAATGGCGCGATGCGAATCTTCTTCTCTGCCGCCGGTGTTGCCACCGCTGTCCTCGTCAACGGCGCTTCTTACTTGCGGTCTTCTTCCCGGTCGACTTCTTGCGCCCGCCGCCGCGCGAGGAAGTCTTCTTCGCGCCGGAGCGCCTGCTCGACTTCTTCTTGCTTGCGCCGCCAGAACGACGGCCAGCTCCGGAACTGGCTCTCTTCGATGCCTTCTTCGTGGTCTTCTTTGAAGCTTTCTTGGAGGCCTTCTTTGCCGACCTCTTCGAACTCGACTTCTTAGCTCCCCCTCGGCTGCGCCCCTCGTTCTCTGCCGCCGTCTCCGAGCTCACAATCTTGTTGAAGTTACTCCGTTGCCCGGCCGCCGTCTTCTCTTGGTAAATCAGCGCCAGACCACGATCGTCGAATTTCTCGAACCACTCTTCCCAGGTGATCGGCTCCAGACTGCCCTGCCCGCTGAAGCCCGGAAAGTCGATGCGCAGAATTCCTATGTCCTCGCTCGAGCCGGTGCTCTTCACGTGCGAGGGCTTCCCGCCACGCTCCTCCGCCCACCTGCGGATTTCTTCGTGATCTTTAGTGGTCTTCGAAAGATTCGCCATTCCTTAGCCTCCGGTGTATGTGCCGGTAATTAGATCCGGTACCTCCAAACTCGTTTCTTTCGCTGGCGCGCTCCCGAAGTCAAAACGTACCCACGTCGAAGCGAAACGTCAGCTACACGAAAGAGTCCCACAAGTGGGCCTGCAAAAAAGCGATGGGTTGTGTTTCACGCCCGGCAGGCCGAAGTGAGGAACACCAATGCCACTTTTTACCAGTCAAGAATTCAACAACTTTCAGGATCTTTTTGTCAGTCAGATAGAAGATCTCTACGACGCGGAAAACCGTCTAACCGACGCTCTGCCGAAAATGGCGGAGGCTGCCAATTCGAGCCAGCTGAAACAAGCCTTCCAAGATCACCTCGTCGAAACGCAGGGACACGTTTCCCGACTCGAACAAATCTTTCGTGAGCTCAACATGGATCCCAAACGCGAAACCTGTGCGGCCATGAAGGGCCTGATCGCGGAAGGTGACGAGATGATTAAGGCGAAAGGCGATTCCGATGTGAAAGACGCAGCCCTGATCGCAGCTGCTCAGCGCGTCGAGCACTACGAAATATCGGGCTACGGCACCGCCCGCTCGTTCGCCCGGCGCTTAGGGTTAACCCAAGCTTCCAGCCTCCTGCAGCAAACACTGCAAGAGGAAAAGGCTGCAGACGAGAAGCTGAACAACATCGCTGAGTCGTCCGTCAATCCGCAGGCGTCTGGGGCCGCGGCTTCTTCGACGTCTTACGCGAGCAGCACGAGCGGTCGCCGGTAATCCTATTCAGATCTTGACCGCGACAAGGCGGAGGCGGCGATAGTCTGCGGTCCAGGTTCCATCCTTCAGGAGCCGGGGCCGTAACTCCTCGACCGCCTCTTGCAAAGCTTTCTCCCTTTCTACTGCGGGTAGGCCTTCGAAGTAGTACCACTTGAACTGGCGAATCCAGTTCTCCATGCCCTTTTCGCCCTCGAGCGGCGTAGGCCGCTCGAATAGAACTGCCGAACGCACCTCCAGCCCATGCGCTTCCAATACGCTCCCGTATTCACCGATAGAAGGGTAGAAAGTGCGGCGTTCCGGGATGTCCGCCCCGTGATAGCGCTGGGCCACTCGCGTGATTGCAAGTTCGATGTGGCGAATGTTCCCCCTTCCGCCGAGCTCCGCCACAAATCGACCACTCTTGCGCAAGGCACGAGCAACAGCTTTCGCGACGCCGCCCGCGTCGAGCATCCAATGCAGTGCTGCGTTCGAGAAGACGGCATCGAATTCGTTCTCAAACTGCATTCGGACCGCGTCTTCTAGAACGAACTGCAGTCGAGGATAATTCTGCCGCGCCTGGCCAACCATTTCCGGCGATGCGTCGAGGCCAACGACGTCTGCCCCGCGTTCCGCGATCTTGTGGGTGAGTTGTCCCGTTCCGCAGCCGAGATCGAGAATGCGCTCGCCGGGCTGAGGATCCAAGACGTCGATCAGACCTTCGCCTAACTGCCAGACAAAGGAGTGATGGGCTTCATACTGCTCCGGATCCCATGCCGCTCGCTTCGCCATGGATTCAAATCGCTATAGCCGCGGCCTGACTTGATAGAGAAGAAGATACACGATCACGCCCGTTACGCTGACGTACAGCCAGATAGGAAAGGTCCATTTCGCGAGCGCGCGGTGTCGATCGAATTTGCGTCTGAGTGCCAGCACCAGCGTCGTGGTCGCGAGCACCGGCACCGCGGCGGCAAGGACGGTGTGCGTGGCCAGGATCCACAGGTAAACGGTTCTGACCCAGCCCGGCTTGTCGAACTTTACAGAGCCGACGTTGTAGTGATAGACGAGATAACAAACCAGGAACACGCACGAGACGATGAACGCCGCGAGCATGATCTGGTTGTGGGCCCGAACGTTGTATTGCTTGATGAAGACGTAGCCAATCAGAAGAAGGATGGCCGCTGTGCCGTTGAGTGTGGCATTCACGAGAGGAAGATCGTGGATGCCCAAAAACGCGAGTGGAATCACGAGCGCGACTTCCGCAGCGCTTGCACGTCTTTCAACAGCTGTGAAAGCTCGTCCTGATAGAGGCTCGAGTAATAGCCGCGAATATAGCCGTTCTTGTCGACCAGTACGAATTTAGTGCTGTGCTCAATTTTGCCGATGACATCGCCCACATGAAAAGTCTGATACGCAATCAGATGCACGCTGGCCGGGGTCCCGGTGAGGAAAATCCACTGCTTCGTGGGTCCGCCAAATCGGGACGCAAAGTCGTTCAGCACCGGCGGTGAATCGTGCTCGGGATCAACGGATATCGATACCAGCCGCACATCGTCGTCGCCTCCAACCTGCTGCGCCACTTTGTGCATTTGGGCGGTCATGCGCGGACACTCGGCCGGGCAATTCGTGTAGATGAAATCCGCAACCCACACCTTGCCGGCAAGCGCCGAGCCGTTGAACGTCCGCCCGCGGGAGTCGATCATTGTGAAAGACGGAACTTTGCCGTAGTTGGGCAGCTTGGTCGCAGGATCGCTGCAAGCTACAGACAAGAGCGCGACTGCAAGAGAGCCGAAAGGCAGTAATCTGTATCCGCCACTCACAGCCGGGTCGGATCCAGCACCATCAGAGCGTACAACACGGGCAGATAGACAACCGACGCCAGAAGTACTTTTCGCGCCCGCGGTTTTGTACGGTCTATCGACACGCGAATACCCGCGTACAGGAACAACAACCCGAGCGCAATTGCGCCGACCATGTAAATCGTCCCTGTCATACCCATCCATTTGGGGAGCAAGCTGATGGGAATCAGTAAAACGGAATAAAGTAGGATCTGCCGCGCCGTCGACTCGCCGTCAGGCTCGATAACGGGCAACATGCGGATGCCGGCGCGCGAGTAGTCTTCGCGGTACATCCAGGCGATCGCATAAAAGTGCGGAAACTGCCAGAGAAACAGGATCGCCGCGAGCACCCACGCCTCCGCAGTCAGCTTATTTGCGGCGGCCGCATAGCCAATCAGCGGCGGCATGGCTCCCGGAACAGCGCCGACCGTTGTTGACCACCAGGTTTTCTGTTTCAGCGGCGTATAGAGAAACAGATACATCATCAGCGTCGCGATCCCGAGTGCGGACGCTAACCAGCTGACGCCGAATCCCAGCTCTAAACCGCCCGCCACTGCCAGGGCGATGCCAAACCACAGAGCTTGGTTGGGCTGGAGGCGTCCTGCCGGAAGCGGTCGCATTTGCGTCCGGCGCATGTGCCGGTCGGCCTCTCGCTCATACCATTGATTAAGCGCCGCAGTTCCTGAAGCGATCAGGCCGGTTCCGATCAAAGTGTGTAAGATCGCCCAAACGGACCAGGGGCCCGCGTGCCCAAAGTAGTACCCCACTGCCGCACTCATCACGATGAGCCACGTTACGCGAGGTTTGGTGAGTGCTATGTAATCTTTCACTCGGTTGGGCAGGGAGACGGGATCGACGCCGACACTGTCAGTGTACTCCTTCTCGTTTCGCAGGAATCCTGTGAGGTTTTGGTGTAATAGCTTCTGTTAGCTTTTCTCCTCCAACACATGACGAAAATTCGGGTTAAGACGCCACTGGTAGAGCTGGACGGCGATGAGATGACACGCGTCATCTGGGCAAGTATCAAAGAGTTGCTGATCCTGCCCGGCCTCGAGGTCGACTTGCAATATTTCGATCTCTCCGTCCAGAACCGCGATTCAACTGAAGATCGGGTCACAGTGGACGCGGCGAACGCCATCAAGCGGTACGGCGTCGGGGTCAAATGCGCCACAATTACGCCCGACGAAGCGCGGGTGAAGGAGTTTGGGCTCAAGCGGATGTGGAAATCGCCCAACGGCACGATCCGCAATATTCTTGACGGCACCATCTTTCGCGAGCCGATTATTTGCCGCAACGTGCCTCGTTATGTGCCGGGCTGGGTAAAGCCCATCATCGTCGGTCGCCACGCCTTTGGCGATCAGTACCGCGCAACCGATATGCTCGTGAAGGAACCGGGCAAACTCACGCTCACTTTCACACCCGCGAGCGGCGCGCCACCAACTCAGCACGAGGTCTTCGACTTCAAGAGCGCAGGAGTCGCGCTCGGGATGTACAACCTCGATGAATCGATCACCGGGTTCGCACGCGCCTGTTTCAACTACGGGATTTCGCGCGGTCTTCCTGTTTACCATTCCACCAAGAACACGATTCTCAAGACCTACGATGGTCGTTTCAAAGATATTTTTCAATCGATCTATGAAAACGAGTTCAAGGACAAATATGAAGCGGCCGGACTCACGTACGAGCACCGCCTGATCGATGACGTAGTGGCGTTCGCGCTCAAATCAGAGGGCGGATTTGTTTGGGCTTGCAAGAATTACGACGGCGACGTGCAGTCGGACATGATCGCTCAGGGCTTCGGCTCACTTGGCCTGATGACGTCCGTGCTGATTACGCCCGATGGCAAGACAGTCGAGACTGAGGCGGCGCATGGCACGGTCACTCGCCACTTTCGCGAACACCAGAAAGGCAGAGAGACTTCGACGAACCCGATTGCATCGATTTTCGCCTGGAGCTCGGCTTTGCGGTATCGCGGGCGGTTCGATAATACGCCCGATGTTGTCGCTTTTGCCGAACGGCTCGAGAATGCGACTGTCGGCGCGGTCGAGACAGGCTTCATGACTAAGGATCTGGCGCTGCTCGTGGGCAAGGATCAGAAAGCGCTGAATACGCGTCAGTACCTGGAAAAGGTAGCGGAGCAACTAAGCAGTGAAAAAACTGTTTACTCGTCGGCGCAAGCCAAATAGCCGGTCGCGCCGATGAGTTCCCCGAATCCCGACAAGCCGCTGGTCGGTGTGATCATGGGCAGCAAATCCGACTGGGAAACGATGCGCCGAACCAGCGACATGCTGAATCAGCTCGGAATCGCGCACGAGTCGCGCATCGTATCCGCGCATCGGACGCCGGATTGGATGGCTGAGTACGCCAAAGGCGCGGCAACGCGCGGTTTGGAGATCATCATTGCAGCGGCGGGCGGGGCCGCTCATCTACCGGGCATGATTGCCGCGCACACAACGCTGCCGGTCTTGGGCGTGCCGATCAAGAGCAGTGTTCTGAACGGCGTCGATTCCCTGCTCTCGATTGTCCAAATGCCCGCGGGCATTCCCGTCGCAACACTGGCCATCGGCGATGCGGGGGCAACCAATGCAGCGCTGCTCGCGGCGAGCATTCTAGGGAACAAATACCCGGAAATTCGGAGCCGGCTCGAAGCATTGCGCCAGGAACAAACTCGTTCGGTTCTGCAGGACCGTTTGTCGTGACACACCATCACAGCCGCTCCCCGGTTCTGCCGGGCAGCGCGATCGGTGTGCTTGGCAGTGGTCAACTCGGCCGCATGTTCGCGATCGCGGCGCGGCGGATGGGCTATCGGGTTCACACACTTTCGCCTGACGAAGATACTCCGACAGGCCAAGTGGCCGATCTCGAGATGAACGCGCCTTATGAAGATCTCGATGCCATTTGCAAATTTGCGAGCGGCGTTTCGGTCGTGACGTTCGAGTTTGAGAACGTCCCAGCGGCGACGGCAGCGGCGGCGGCAAAGTGCGCTCCGGTTCGACCGAGCGGGCACATCCTGCACACAACCCAGCACCGCCTGCGCGAGAAGACCTTCTTGTCACAAGCCGGTTTTCCGCTGACCCCTTTCCGGTCCGTTACAAACCTGGAAGATCTTGGGCGAGCGACGCAGGAACTCGGATTACCGGCGATTCTCAAGACCGCAGACTTCGGATATGACGGCAAGGGACAATTTCGTATCCGCGATGTCTCCGATCTTCCGGATGCGTGGCGGGCGGTGGGTGAAAGCGAAGCGGTTCTCGAAGCCTTCATTGACTTCGATCGTGAAATCTCGGTGGTCTCCGCTCGCACAATTGATGGAGATTTTGTGGATTACGGCGCCATCGAAAATCACCATCGCAATGGAATCCTCGACATTTCCATTGCGCCCGCCCGAGTGGCGAACCAGATTGCACGCGAAGCAATCGAGATTGCTAGAGCGGTTTTGGACGAACTGAAGGTAATCGGCGTGTTGTGCGTGGAGTTTTTCGTCTGCAAAGACGGGCGGCTGCTGATCAACGAACTTGCACCTCGCCCGCACAACTCCGGCCATTTCACGTTCGATGCAAACCTCACGAGCCAGTTTGAGCAGCAGCTCCGGACCGTCTGTCTCTTGCCGCTGGGCGCGGTCACGCAATTCACGCCTGCGGCCATGGCTAACTTATTGGGCGATCTGTGGACAAACGGCGAGCCGGACTGGGCGACTGCCGCATCGGTGCCCGACGTCAAGTTGCATCTATATGGCAAGTCGACGCCGCGACGCGGGCGGAAAATGGGGCATTTGACCGCGCTCGCGGCAACTGCGGAACAGGCGCTCGGAGAGGTGGAGCGCGCACGAAGCCTCTTGGTACGAAGAGCAGTTACGTCTGTAAACTAGGAAGTGATCAATCCCAGCAGCGCTTTTGCTCGCTTCTTCTTTAATGACAATTTGCTATTTCGATGCGTTCTCGGGCATTAGCGGCGATATGACCGTCGGAGCGCTCGTCGACGCCGGTGCGGATTGGGATGCCCTCGAGAGTTCGCTCGAAGGGTTGAACCTGGGCGCGTCTTTTCGCATCGAGAAGACAAAAAGAAGGGGCATCGCCGCTTCGAAATTCATCGTGGAAAGTGCCGATGAAAAGAAGCACCGGCATCTTCCACAAATTGAGAACATCATCACTTCAGCACGCTTACCGGAGAGGAGTGAAACAAACGCATTGGCCGTGTTTCGGCGGTTGGGAGAAGCCGAAGCGAAGGCGCACGATGTAGCGCTCGACAAAATTCACTTTCACGAAGTCGGCGCGGTCGATTCCATTTGTGACATTGTAGGCGCGTGCGTGGCGCTCGATCTGTTGGGCGTGACCGAGAGCTGCAGTTCCCGCATCAACGTGGGCAGCGGGACGGTTCAAACCCAACATGGCGTGCTGCCGGTGCCCACGCCCGCGACTGCGCACCTGTTGAAGGATCGACCGATCTATTCGGCCGGACCTGAGATGGAACTCACGACGCCAACCGGCGCCGCAATCCTCAGCACGCTGGTTACTGAATTTGGAGGGGTACCCGCCGTTCGGGTCCTTTCGCAAGGGTTCGGCGCGGGCGATAAGGATTTCGCAACGCAAGCGAACGTGCTGCGTGTTTTGATCGGCGAGCGGACGCATGCGCCGGAATCGACCTCGATCTCTGTCATCGAAGCCAATATCGATGACTCGACGCCGCAGGTGCTAGGGTACGCGATGGAACGGCTCCTCGAAGAGGGCGCTCTCGACGTGACGCTCACGCCGATTTTCATGAAAAAAAACCGCCCCGCAACGCTGATCTCCGTCATCGCAGCCCCGGAGAAGACTGAAGAAGTGGCCGCGATTTTGTTTGCGGAGACGACCACGTTGGGCGTTCGCATTCTGAATGCGGAGCGCCGCGTGCTGGCGCGCAGAAGCGCGGAAGTCGAGACGCCGTATGGGCGCGTTCGAGTGAAGTACACCGAGACCGGCGCATTCGCGCCCGAATACGAAGACTGCCGCAAGGCCGCCGCAGCTCAACGCGTTCCGCTTCGCACGGTCATTGCGGAAGCAAACGAGGCGTTTCGCAGGTATCGCAATTCTTAGGCCGTCGATTTTAGCCATCCCATGAGCCAAGGCAAGTATTACCTCACTACCCCGATCTATTACGTCAATGCCGCACCGCATATCGGTACCGCTTATTGCACCTTTACCGCCGACTTGATCAAGCGCTTCAAGAAGCAGCGCGGGTATGACCCTGTCGTGCTGACCACCGGATCAGACGAGCACGGTCAAAATGTCGAGCGCGCAGCGAAAGCTATCGGCAAGAGTCCGGAGGAGTACGCAACAACAATCGCGAACGAGTTCGTTGATCAATGGCAGCGCCTGGGCATTTCGTATGACCATTTCATTCGAACGTCGGACCCGAAACATTTCGAGGTAGTGCGCGATCTGTTCGAACGCTGCCGGAAGAATGGATATATCTACAAGGGTTCCTACACGGGCCAATATTGCTTTTTTGACGAACTTTATGTCAACGATGCGAAGCCGGGCGACCCTTGCCCGGATTGTGGCCGCCCCACCGAAACGGTAACGGAAGAGAATTATTTCTTCAAGTTGTCGGCATTTCAGGACAGACTTCTTGAGCTTTATAACCGCGAGCCCGAGTTCATACAACCCGACACAAGGCGCAACGAACTGATTGCCTTCGTCAAGAAAGGTCTCAACGATCTATCAATCACGAGGACCACGATCAATTGGGGAATACCGGTCCCGGTCGAAGGCAAGCATGTTTTCTACGTCTGGTTCGATGCGCTTATCTCTTACATGAGCGCCGTTAAGGGGCAAAATTTGTGGCCCGCCGATCTGCACCTGATCGGAAAAGACATTCTGCGGTTCCACGCGATTTATTGGCCGGCATTTCTGATGGCGGGTGAGCTGCGTTTGCCGAAGAAAGTTTTCGCGCATGGCTGGATTCTTGTGCAGGAAAGCAAGATGAGCAAATCGAGAGGCAATGTCGTGCGGCCGGGTCCGATTTCAAATGTGATGGGCAACGGAAGCGAGCTCGCGGGCGCGGATGCGCTGCGGTACTTTCTGTGGCGCGAGATCCCGTTTGGACAGGACGGAAACTTCAGCTACGACGCTCTCGTCGACCGCTATAACGCCGACCTGGCGAATGGCATTGGCAATCTGGCAAGCCGCACGCTGACGATGGTTCAACAATACTTCCACAGCAAAATTCCCGCTGACGATGGGGATCCTGTGATCGCCGCAAGCGCGACTCAGACGACCGAAGCGGTCGTTGCCTTTTTCAATGCGTTCGAATTCACGCGCGGCATCGAAGCGGTGCTTGCTTTTGTGTCGCAAATCGACAAGTACATCGTGGAGCGTGCGCCTTGGAAGCTGGCAAAGCAGCGGGAGACCGAGGCCAACGCCGGCCAGCAGTTGGCAGACACACTCTACACGGCTGCCGAGGGTCTGCGTTTCATCTGTATCTGGCTTTATCCGGTTATGCCTGCGTCGATGCCGAAGATTTGGGAACAGCTCGGAATGATGGTTCCCCTCGATCAGATTCTTACGGCTGACCTGAAGTGGGGGCAATTGCAGGGAGGTCAGCGCATCCATAGGCCGGAGGGAGTTTTTCCGAGAATCGATGCGAAGGTAGCGATCGAGAAGATGCAGCAGCTCGAAATTCTGGAGAAAGACCGACAGAACGCGTTACTCGGCAAGAAGCCCGAAGAGAACACGTCCTCAGCCACAGTACAGGGACAGTCGACTTCCGAAACTGCAGCGTCAAAGCCGGATGTGGAGCAGTTGATCTCGATCGACGATTTCTCGAAGATCGATCTCCGGGTCGGTGAAGTGAAGTTTGCGGAGAACGTGAAAGGTGCAGATAAGCTGCTTCATTTGAAGGTGGACATCGGCGAGCCGGAACCGCGCACTATTGTGGCCGGGATCGCGCTGAAGTACAAGCCTGAAGAGCTGGTCGGCCGCAAAGTGGTCATCGTTGCGAATCTTCAGCCTCGCAAGCTGCGCGGGCTGATGTCGCAAGGCATGATTGTGGCGGCGAGCCTCGAAGAAGGGCTTCCGGTGTTGGCCGGGTTCCACGAAGATGTACCGGTCGGCGCACGGCTGAAGTAAGGCGCAACGCGAAGCCGTGCAGCTGGCCGATTCCCATTGTCATCTCGACGATCGCCAGTTCGAGGAAGACCGTTCAGCAGTCATCGAGCGAGCCCGCGAAGCTGGATTGCAATACATGCTGGCGATCGGCACGGGCGATGGTCCACCCGATCTAGAATCAGCTGTTCGGGTCGCGGATGAATACCCGTTTGTATTCGCAACTGCCGGCGTTCATCCGAACGATGCGGCGAAAGTAGATGCGGAGACTTTTCCTAATCTGGAACGCTTACTCGAAAATCCCAAAGTTGTGGGCCTCGGCGAAATTGGTCTCGACTATCACTGGGGCGTCCCGAAGGAGACGCAATTTCCGGTATTTGTCCGGCAGCTTGAAATCGCGGCGAAGGCGCGCGTGCCGGTTATCATTCATACTCGCGATGCCTGGGCGGACACCATGGATGTGCTGCGAACGCATTGGGCGGGGACCGGCCTCGCGTGCATCATGCATTGCTTCACGGGTAACCGGGAGCAAGCGCGCGAATGTCTCGATCTAGGATTTCATTTGGCCTTCGGAGGCGTCACAACGTTTCCCAAAGCAGCGGAAATCCGCGAAGCGGCGCGCATGATACCCGGAGACCGGCTGCTCCTCGAGACGGATGCGCCTTATCTCGCACCGATTCCGCACCGCGGAAAGCGTAACGAACCGGCGTTCGTGGCGCACACGGCGCAGATAATCGCGGAAATTCGTGGCGCTTCCGTAGAACAAGTGGCGGCTGAAACGACCGCGAATTTCGAACGCGTATTTGGGCTGAATCAGACGCACAGCTAAGGGAGTTCACCAGCTACACTGAGTTGAAACGCGTGTAGCGGCCAAACGCTGGCGTATGCGTTTGCATCCTGGTAAGAGAATCCAATGTTCGAGCACATCCGGCAGTCGATCAGTGCGCGCGAGGCGTTCGCCTTGGTCCAGCCGGATTTGGAACTCGTCGAGCGGGAAATCAGCGTAGATTCGATTGCCTCTGTCGAAGCAATCACTACCATCAATCAATATTTGCAAGCGGGTGGTGGAAAGCGGTTACGTCCGGCGCTGCTCCTGCTATGCAATCGCTTGTTCGGGCCGGCTACTGACAGCGCGCGCCGCCTGGCGGCAGTAGTTGAGATGATCCACACGGCAACACTGGTTCACGACGACGTGATCGATGTAGCGAAAACGCGCCGAGGACGGCCATCCACAAATGTGGTTTGGGGAAACCACATCTCCGTACTCGCGGGCGATTGGCTGTATATGCAGGCCTTCCAAGTTGCGCTTCGCGAGCGTAACTTCCGCATTCTCGATGTACTGATTTCGCTGACGCAGATGATGGTCGAGGGTGAGCTGCTTCAACTCGAGCGCCTGCACCGCACCGATATCACGGAAGCCGATTACATGGAGCTGGTCGATCGCAAGACAGCAAGTCTTTTTTCGGCGTGCGCATCCCTGGGAGCGATCTCGGGCGGCGCGGATGACGCGACCGAATCCAAGTTAAGCGATTTTGCCTGGAACCTGGGCATGGCTTTCCAATTGGTGGACGACATTCTCGATTTCACTTCAACGGAGAAGATCCTCGGAAAACCATCGGGTAACGACCTGCGCGAGGGTAAGGTCACACTGCCCATGATCTACGCTCTCGAAACCGCATCGAACGAAGAGCGGCGAGCTGTCGAGACCGTTATCGCGGACGCGAGCTATGAGCAGGTGCCTTTCATGCGCATCCTACAGATGCTCGAGCAGCATGGAGGCTTGGCTCGCGTGTACGAGCGGGCTCACGCGTTTACCGAAAAATCGCGGGCTATTATCGGGAGTTTTCCCGGTTCCGCGGCACAGCGCGCGCTGCATGCGATCGTGGATCTGGTGACGGAGCGCAATTCTTAAAGAAGACGCCGACGAATCATTCTGTAACCAAGCGGGTCTTTTTCTTTTTCCCCATGCCGGCGACAACTTGAGCGTGATTCAGCGCTGCAGTTAACGAAACGCCTCCGATGATGTTGCCAATCAGTGTGGGAAGCAAATAGCCCCAAGCGATTGAGACCCAACTGGCGGCGCCGACCATCGGGAGAAACAGCACTTCAACGGCACCCGCAATGATGTGGGTGAAATTGGCGAGACCGACCAGATACGTGAGGATCACAATCGTGGCTAGCCGCCCGGTATCGATGGCGGCGAGCATCCAAACCACCATGGCGATTAGCCAACCGGCAAAGATGCCGCGCAGAATGGCCGCGCCGAACGTGACCTCCACCGCGTGCTTGGCGAGCGCGAGCATGGAAGCTTGCACGTCCGGCTTGAACATGGGCGTATCGCCCACCACCCACGCGAACAGGTGAGCGCCGACCAGATTGGCCGCGAGGACGACGGCCCACAATCGCGCTACCCGCAGCAGCGTGGATAGGTTGCGGTTGGCCAGAAGCGGAATGATGGCCGTGAGAGTGTTCTCCGTAAACAGCTGCTGGCGTCCGCCGATGACGATCAAGAATCCGATCGGGTAACCGAGCGCCACGACGAGCGGCCGCCAAACTTCGTCCGGCAAATGTGTCCTGAGCACGGCTTGACCGACGAATGAGAAGCCCATGGAAAGTCCGGCGGCGAGGCCCGACCATGCCAAGGCGGAGAGCGGACGGTTCAGCTCTTCTTCGCCATCGTGCCGGATGGCTTCGTGCACCACGTCGACGCTAACGGAGGTGCGTTCTTCGGCCTCTTCGCGCTGCTTCTCCGTCAGCTCCGGCGCGACGACGTTCGAATCCTCCTCATTGTCGATGAGCATGGCTTTACCTTAACAGGCAATCGGCGCCCTATCGCGTCCATGTATTGTGCTCCGTCCATCGCAACTTCAGAGTGCACGAAGAAGCAGGAACAGCCGCACCGTCTGACACAACGGAGACTCCCGGCAGAGCACGTTGCACATCGTGCGCTACTTGGTAATGGAAGTAGAAAGCTCCATACAGGTCGCGTGGCAAATCGTTGAGGTAGAGAGTCCGGCAGCAACTCGCTTGCGTGCAGGCGCCCGCAGCTGCCACTGCAGCATTTTTTTCCGCCCGAAGCATCCTGACATATACGAGCGTGTTGAAGAGAGCGGCGGACATCATGATGACCACCCAGGCGGTAAGGACAATGCGGCGCAAGCGAAGAGTGTAGATGGCCGCAACCAGGACGATAACAATCCAGATCACCGGATGATACAAATACCTGCCTTGTTGTGCGAACTGCGTCATCCAGCCGAACATGTTGAGCATGGGTGCGACGGCAAGAAACGGAAGCAGCAGAAGAAGAGTTCGCTTTGCTGCGGTGACACCGCTGAACAGAACCACTGACAAGAACGCCACGTAGGCAAGCAGCGCGGCGCGAAGCCAAACAGGTAATCCAGCGCCAGTGTTTATCAGGAACAAAGCGGCAGGAAGGCGGGTGAGGACGGAGGTAAACGTCTTGGTTGTGAACACGAAATTGACATTTCCGCCAGCGAGATCGGGATAGCCGCCAAGATTGCCATACACAGCGATTCGGATCAGGACGAGCAACAACGTGGCCCCAACCGCCGAGGACAGAATGGCGATCCATTTTGGTTTCGGAAGAGGCAACCCGAGCGGCTGCCGAAGCAAGAACAGGGCCGAGATCAGTAGCGGATATGCATACGCAGTTTCCTTGCAGAAAACGCCCAGGCAAAACCCAGCCGTGCTCATCCAAACGGCTCCTGCGAGCGCGCGTTCCAAGGCGAAGAAGGTGAATGCGGCGGCCATAAGATCAAAGCGCGCGCCCGGCCAGATGACTGCCTCAAAAGAGGCAGGGACTGCGAGAAAGGCAATGCCCGCCCACTCGGCAGCGGATTGTTTTAACCCGAGCCTAAAAGCCAAGCGGGCGACAAGGAACCCGTTCAGCAGATGCAGCAGCAGATTTTGAAGGTGATAACCCCAGAGCGCGTCTCCAAAGATCCGCTGATCGAACCACAAAGACACAAACGTCAGCGGGCGGTAAAAGCCGTCGTACTGACGGTGGAGAAAAAAGCTCCAGGGCTTCACGCCTGCGGTGAGGGAACGATGGGTCCAGTCTGGAAAATCGAGATTGATTCGAAAAGAAATTCCGTATACGAGTGCGACGAGGGCTAGACTCGCGAACCAAAATATCGGCCGTGCGCGAAACGAGGTGTTCGCGGCATGTACCTCTTCCGACGGCGATTGGAAAGACTGCAATGCAAACGCGACGAGAAATGCGGCATTCAGATAAAGCAGCGGCTTGAAGAGGTAGGTGGCCGCGAGATGTAATGGGCCGAGCCGAACGTCGTAGTGCCCGATGATGGCTAGAATCGCGAAATTAGCGGCGGCCAGCACAAACGCCGCTGCCGCGAGCCTGCGTACGACCGACGAACTCGTCACTCAGCGTAGCATCGCATGTCATCTGAATCGGGTACGATAGCGGAGATCATGATCAAGCGCCGAACATTTTTATCTTCCGTTATGGCGGCCAGCTCGGCGGCCGATTTTGCGCGCGCACAGCGACCTCAGAGTGAGTTTGCTTCTCCTGCTTCTCTTCCTCCCGCGATCGCGAGTTTGAAGAGCAGGCGCGAAGAAGCGAAACCGATCACGGTAGCCGAGCGGCGCGACCGCATCGAACGTGCGCGTCAGCTCATGCAGCAGAAGAAGCTCGATGCGGTTTGCATGATCGGGGGAACGTCGCTGACGTATTTCACGGGGATTCACTGGGGCAACAGCGAACGCTTATTTACCTTCGTGGTGCCCCAGAAAGGGAGCGCCTTTTATGTCACGCCGGCGTTCGAAGAAGATCGCGCCCGGGAACAGATTGCGCAAGCCCCGGATGGAGACTCCTGTCGAGTTCTGACGTGGCAGGAAGACGAGGATCCATACGTACTGGTAGCGAAAGGTCTGCATGACGCGGGTATTCGAACGGGTCGCATCGGAATGGAAGAGCGTACTACGTTTGTGTTCTCGAATGGAATTTCGAAAGCGAATCCGGGTTCAGAGATAGTCAGTGCGACGCCGGTGACGGCGGGGTGCCGCATGATCAAGAGCCCTGCCGAGCTGGCGCTGATGCGACTGGCCGCAGAAGTTTCCCTCGCTGCTTACGAAGCGGCTTGGAAGAGCTTGCAACCGGGCATGACGCAAAACCAGTTCGGAGCGATGGTCGCGGCCGCTCACCGGCAACTGGGCTTCTCTGGAGAAGCGAGCATTCAGGCGGGCGAATATTCTGCGCTGCCGCACGGCTCAAGAACTCCGCAGACGATTCGCGAAGGAACAGTTTTGCTGATGGATGGCGGTTGCTCGGCGGAAGGCTATGCCTCGGATATCAGCCGGACTTTTGTGCTTGGCAAGGCGACTGACAAGATGAAGCGCGTCTTTGAGATTGTTCATCAAGCGCAAACTGCGGCGGTCAAGACGGCGCGGCCGGGGCTTGCGGCTGGGGCAGTCGATGCGGCGGCGCGAAAGGTAATTACGGACGCTGGCTATGGGCCGGGGTACAAATATTTCAAGCACCGCGTGGGCCACGGAATGGGCATGGATGGGCACGAGTGGCCGTATCTGGTGAAAGGCAATCCTCTGCCGCTCGACGCGGATATGACCTTCAGCGACGAACCGGGCATTTACATTCGCGGCGAATTCGGCGTGCGCCTCGAAGACGATATGCACATCACCGAAAACGGGGCGGAACTGTTTACGCCGCAGAGTCCATCGCCGGAAGAGCCCTTCGCGCGGGCCTGATCAGCGGGCGGCGGTTTCTGAAGCGGGCTGCCGTTTCACAACGGTTAGCGTAATCTGCGACGGATATTGCTTCGAGTGGTGCACAACATTGTGCGCCACTATGCCGGTCGTCTCGTCATAATTATTGCCGCCGGTGTTCAGGTTGCGATCGAACCGCGGGAAGTTGCTGCTCGAGACCTCAATGCGGATGCGATGACCTGCCGCGAACTCGTTGCTGGTCGTCATGGGCTGAAAGGTCAGCTTGTAGACTTTACCTTTTTCCATCCACACTGGCGGCTTGTCGTATCCTTCGCGATAGCGAACGCGCTGAATCGTCTCGTCGAGGTTATAGGCTTTTCCGTCGGGATAGACGTCGAGCACCTTTATAGTGAAATCGGTGTCTTTGACATCGGAGGAGACGTAGAGCGTGGCGCCGATGGGGCCACTCACTTCGGTGCTTTCTTTCAGAGGCTGCGAGGAGTAAACGAGAATATCGGCGCGTGCTTCCATCTTGCGTTGATCGAAGGCGCCTCCGGTGACGGCATTGCCTGTGCAGCAAACGTTCCCGCCGTATGAAGGGACCGGATTCATAGGATCGTAGACAAGGCCGTCTGGATCATCTGCATTTGACGGAGCAGCGATCAGCGCGCCATCACCATTCAAGCTGTTCGCTTTGCCGGCACTTGAAAGAAAAAATGTCAACGGTCGCGCGCCTTCGGGCGGCCACGTATCGGAAGTCTGCCACTTGTTCGCACCCATGAGGAAGTAACGAACTTTTGGCGTCTTTTCAAGGATTTTGTTTTTCTCTCCTTTTAGGAAGTGGTCGAACCAGCCGTAGGTGAGCGCGTCGTAATCGAGACGCGCGTCGCCCATGCTGCGCTCGCCGACTACGGTGTCTTCTGTTGCGCGTTTGTAACTGCAGTGGAGGGTCGGCGCGATGACGGCGTATTGCTCGTTTGCGATCTCAGGGCGCGCGGTTTTCCGCACGTAGTTATAAGCGGCGAGGTTGGGCCCTATTGAAACGTCGTACCAGGACATGAACCAAAATCCGGGCACGTTGATGGGCTTGCTGTCATCCCACAGCCCGCCGCGATACCAGGCGGGATCGTTCGGCGTGCGCTTAATCATGGCGCCGCCCGTTGAAACTTCCTCACGATCGGCAAAGATGCCCTGTGGGCCGTCGACGGCTTTGATGATGTCCATCTCGGGCAGATGTGCGAGGGCCTTCGACCAATCGACGGGCGGGAGCTGCTGCGCGAGATCGAACGATTTGGAGACACGGATCAGATCTTCTTGGCTGGTGTTGGGCGGGAACATGGGGCGGACTTGGTTCTGCTCGCCGTAGAGCCAGGCGATGAAGAGCATTTGGACGGCCCCGCCGCGATACCAATTGCCTTGTTCGTAATAGGGGCCCACTCGTCCGACGCCGGCGCCGAAGCCTTGCGGGATCATGGCGGCAAGCGCGGGAGGATTTTGGGCAGCGACGCCGAGCTGCCATTCGGCGGTCGAAGAGCAGCCGATGGTTCCGACCTTGCCGTTGGACCATGGCTGCGAGGACATCCACGTGAGCTCGTCTTCGCCGTCCGACAGAGGAGCGCCGAGGATATCGTAGATGCCTTCGGAGAAGAAGTGGCCGCGCTCATTCATTTCCACGTAGGCGTAACCGCGTTTGACTGCTTCGAGTTCGCCGGTCATGTCGCGCGGCGCCCCGAGCTTCACATCCCAGTAGTTGAAGTTGTACGGCGTGCGGACAAAGATTGTGGGGTACTTCTTGGACGTGTCTTTCGGGCGGTAGATGTCGGTGGCCATGCGCTTTCCGTCGCGCATAGGGATCATCAGCTTGCGATCGACGATGGCTATAGATTCGAGCTCTTTCTCGATCGCTTTACGCTTCGCGATGAGCTGCGCGTCGGGAGCAGTTTGCTGAGCGAGCGCTTGAGGCGAGTACGTGCAGGCAATTACCGCGATGAAGACAAGTGCAGGTCGAAGGAGTTTCATGTTAGCCGGGTTTCCATTGTAGACCCCCGGGCCGAACTTTGTGGACCTTATAGGAACGGGTTGCGAATCTCAACGTCACCGATACGCCGTCCGTGCTGGAGGTCTTCGGTCAGGAGCAACGTACAACCGGCTGCGGAGGCGGCACTGACGATCAGCGCGTCGTAGAAACCGATACCGGCGCGGTCCGCGGTCGAGAGGGCGTGCGAAAAAAGGGCGCCGTCAGGGTAAATTTCACAAAGTGGCAGCAATACCCTCGTCAGGTACAGTTCAGCTTCGGCGGGCGACATGGGCCGAGCGAATTTTCGGGTAGCAACGTTGAGAAACTCCTGAACGACCTGGTAGCTGATGATTCCGAGCCTATCCTCGAGGGCTTGCGCCACGAGGATTCGGGCCTTGTTCCGCTTCGAAGCCGCCGTCGAATCAAACGTGTAAACGAAGACGTTAGTATCGAGGAACGACTTGAAGCGCCGAGCGCTCACCGTTCATTCCGCTCCTCGCGCGAAAAGCGACGCGCGCTCTTCACACGCCCGAGCCGCGCCATCAACTGGTCGAATTCGTTACGGCTGACGTCTTTGCCTGCGTACCGCTGCAGCCATTCGCGAAAGGCAGAATTGAGGGTTTTCTTTTCCTGAGCAGCGCGCAGGCGAGCTCGCTCGATCAAACTCTCATCGGCGCTGAGCGTTACGTTCTTCACAGATCCAGTGTACACGAAAGTAGTGTACTCCGCCAGAGCCGGAATCGAGCTGCGAAGAGAAGAACGAGAGCAGTTATCGCGTATCGCTAGCGAGTCGTCCGGTGGGCGCCGTTTCGCGACGTCTCATGCCAGCCAGTCCGGCAAGACCTATCAGGCCAAGCCAACCCCAGTCAAATCCACGGCCCGTGTCGCGGCCGGTGTACTGAGTCTGACCACCTGCGGTGCCGGTGTTCTGAGTCTGAGCAGTGGCAGTACTGGTCGTATCGGTGGAAGTTTGCGCATTCATTACTCCCGGGGCAGCGAGCAAAGTCAGGCCAAGCGTGAGGGCAGCAACTCCGAGTTTAGTTGTTAATAGCTTCATGCCAGTTAGAGGCGCAAACGCCAACGCTTCGAACGTGGGGAGATGTACTAGGGGAGCGTCGGTCCCGCTTGCATATCCGCGAGATCAGTGTAAGTCAGTATTAGTGGGTTCCGCTCTGCTGAATGAGCTTGGCGACGAGACCGGTCCAGCCGGTTTGGTGGCTTGCGCCCAGGCCCTTTCCCGTATCGCCGTTGAAGTACTCGTTGAACAGAAGGTAAGAGCGGAAGTTCGGGTCTTGCTGGAAGAGCTTGTTGTCACCGTAGGCGGGGAGGTGACCGTTCTTATCGCTCAGGAAAAGCGCGGCGAGACGGTGCGACAGAAGGTGCGCGGCTTGGCCGAGGCTCATGCGCTGGCCAGAGCCGGTTGGAAACTCGATGGAAAACGTATCGCCGTAATAGTGATTCAGACGCTGCAGAGCTTCGATGAGTAAGAAGTTCATCGGGAACCACACGGGACCGCGCCAGTTGGAATTTCCACCGAAGGTGCCGGTTTGCGATTCGGCCGGTTCATAGCCAACTTTAAAAGTGTGGCCGTCGATGGGCAAGACGAACGGATGATCCTTGTGAAAACGGGAGACGGAGCGGATACCGTTTGGGGATAGGAATTCGTTCTCATCGAACACGCGCTGCAGAATGCGTTCGAGGCGCGCACGATTCACAACCGAAAGCAACCGGCGCTGTTCGAGGCCAGATTGCGTTAGCGAGGGCAATCCTTCCATCAGGTCCTGACGATGATCGACGAACCACTGCATGCGCTTCTTGAAGCCGGGATGCGCGTCAATGACGTGCTCGTCGAGAGTATCGGTCGCGAATAGCGGAACGAGGCCGACCAGGGAGCGTACTCGCATGAAGACGTGCTTGTCTTCCCCGACGAGCAGGCGGTCGTAATAGAAACTATCCTCTTCATCCCATAAACCGGAGCCTTCGTGGTGGTTGATCGCGTCGGCGATGTAGAGGAAGTGCTCGAAAAACTTGCTGGCGATGTCTTCATAGGTGCTATCTACGGAGGCAAGTTGAAGAGCGATCTTGAGCATGTTGAGGCAATACATGGCCATCCAACTGGTGCCATCGGACTGCTCGAGTATCCAGCCGGTGGGGAGTGCCTCATCGCGATTGAAGACGCCGATATTGTCCAGACCTAGGAAGCCACCTTCGAATACGTTCGCGCCCTCGGAGTCCTTGCGATTGACCCACCAGGTGAAGTTCATCAGCAGCTTGTGAAACACGCGCTCGAGGAAGGCGAAATCGGGTTTGCCTTTGAGTCGGGCATCAATTTTGAAAACGCGCCAGGCGGCCCAGGCATGCACGGGAGGATTCACGTCGCCGAAAGCCCATTCGTAAGCGGGGAGCTGGCCGTTGGGATGCATGTACCACTCGCGCACGAATAGCGAGAGTTGAGCCTTGGAGAAATCGGGATCGGCCGGCGCGATGGCGAGTGTGTGAAACGCCAAATCCCACGCCGCATACCACGGGTATTCCCATTTATCGGGCATTGAAATGACGTCGTCGTTGTAGAGGTGACGCCATTTGTGATCGCGGCCCTGCTTGCGCTGTTCGGGCGGGGGCGGATTTCCGGGATCGCCATTCAACCACGTCTCGACCACGAAGTGATAGAACTGCTTGCTCCAAAACAGGCCGGCGAAGGCCTGCCGCTCGACGCGTTTAGCTTCGTCATCGAGGCCGCTAGAAAGCTGGGCATAGAATTCGCTGGCTTCCTGGATGCGCGTATCGAAGATGCCATCCCACTGATCGCGGGGAAGGTCTGGCAAACCGGATCTGGAGAGGCGAAAGTGAAGAACAGACTGCTCCCCGCTCTGGACTTTCAGGTGGTAGACGGCACAAGCTTTGGTGCCCTGGCGCTGAGGATTGATGGCGCCATCGCGGCCATGGACGAGGTACTGATGAAACGCGTCCTTATAGAAGGTGTTTTGACCACGCCAGCCCCAGAGGCGTTCCACATTGGTTTCGTTCTCGGTAAATAACACCTCGGGCGTGCCATCGAAAGACAAAAGAAAACTTCCGAGAAACGCGTGATCCGCCTTGAGTTGCCCGGAAGAAGACTGCTGCAGCGAGGGCTTTTGTTGCGGCTCTTCGTCGGGGCCCCAGTCCCAGGTGTTGCGAAACCAGAGAGTGGGAAGAAACGTGAGTTCGGCCGGCTCGGGTCCGCGATTCACAAGAGTGACGCGAATGAGAATGTCGTCAATGTCGTGTTTAGCGTATTCAGCAAATATGTCGAAGTAGCGGCTTTGGTCGAAGATGCCGGTATCTTCCAACTCGTATTCGGGGTCGAGGCGTGTGCGGCGGTGATTTTCGTCAACCAGCTGTTGGTAGGGAAAGGTAGCCTGCGGATATTTGTAAAGACCTTTCAGATAGGAGTTGGTGGGAGTCGCGTCGAGATAGTAGTACACCTCTTTGACGTCTTCGCCGTGATTGCCTTGATTGCCGGTGAGTCCGAAGAGACGTTCTTTCAGGAACGGATCCTTGCCGTTCCAAAAGGCGAGAGCGAAGCAGAGATATTGGTGGTTGTCGCAGATGCCGAGGATACCGTCTTCGGTCCAGCGATAGGTGCGCGACCGAGCGTGATCGTGCGGAAAGTATTCCCAAGCGGTTCCGTCGGGCGAGTAATCTTCGCGAACAGTTCCCCAGGCGCGCTCGGCTAGATAGGGTCCCCAGCGTTTCCAGTGTTTAGTGCGGGCTTCCGCTTCGGCGAGGCGCTGCTGTTCAGCGGAAGGTTTATCGGCCATGTAGGGGACAGGTCGCGAGACGTGACGCGAACGCGATCAGGCGACGCTGGGTTCAGCCATGACTTCGAGGGGGTGCTTGTATTTGCACTCCGTGTTGGGGCATTGCGCGACCGCCCCGGCCTTGAGATACTTTTCGACCAAATAGCTGCTGCCGCATTCGGGACATTTTTCCGGGATGGGCTTGCCCCAGGCGACGAAGTCGCACTCCGGGTAGCGATTGCAGCCGTAGAAGGTGCGGCCCCGTTTAGAGCGGCGCTCGACGATCTCGCCTTCCGAACAATTCGGGCACGGCACGCCGATCGTTTTCTGCTTGACGTATTTGCAGGTGGGGTAATTGCTGCAGGCGACAAATTCGCCGTAGCGTCCGTACTTCTGGACTAAATTGCTGGAGCACTGCGGGCACTTTTCCTCGAGCGGAACGTCTTTGCGCTGCTCGCCGCCGATCTGCTTGGTGGTCTTGCATTCGGGGTAACCGGAGCAGGCAAAGAACTGGCCAAAGCGACCTTTTTTGAGGACCATGGGGCGGCCGCAATTTTCGCAATACTCGGCTTCGTCCTGCTCGCCGAGATTGGCAGTGTCGACGTCGGGGAGATCGACCGTCAGCTCGCGCGTATTGGTGCACTCGGGATAACCGGTGCAAGCGATAAAGCTGCCGTGCTTGCCCCATTTAATGACCATGGGCTTGCCGCATTTTTCGCAGACCAGATCGGTGGGCCGCTCCATGCGCTTGATGTCGGTCATGTTCTGGGCCGCGTGTTCGAGATCTTTCTGGAAGCGCTCGTAGAAGTCCGCCATGGCGACGCGCCATTCGAGCTTCCCTTCCTCGATCTCGTCGAGCTCCTGTTCCATGCGGGCGGTGTAGCTGACGTCAAACAGGTCGTTGAAGCTTTCGAGCAGCAGGTCCGTGACAACCATGCCGAGCTCGGTGGGAACGAATTTACCGCCGTCCTTTTTGACGTACTCGCGATCTTGAATGGTGGAAAGAATGGAGGCGTAAGTGGAGGGGCGGCCGACGCCATCCGCTTCGAGTTTCTTGACGAGAGTAGCTTCGTTGTAGCGCGGCGGCGGTTCCGTGAAGTGCTGCTCGGGACGAATCTCTTTGAACTTCAGCGTTTCGCCTTCTGTGACGGCGGGCAGCTTGTGTTTGAGATCGTCGTCGTCTTCGTCCTTCTGGTCTTTCCCTTCTTCGTAGACTTTGAGGAAGCCGTCGAACTTGAGCACGCTGCCAGTGGCGCGGAACAGGTAATCGACATTGCTCTTACCCTTGGCAGTGATGTCGATGGTGGTCTGATCGAAGACGGCCGGCGTCATTTGGGAGGCGACGAAGCGCATCCAGATGAGGCGGTACAGTTTGAGCTCGTCTTCGGCTAAAAACTTTTCGAGCGATTCCGGCGTGTGGAGAACAGAAGTGGGACGAATGGCCTCGTGCGCGTCCTGGGCGTCTTTCTTGGTCTTGTAAACGTTGGGCGAAGCGGGCAAGTAAGGCGAGAGGCCGCCCACCGAATCGGCAGCTTGACTGTAGCGCTCTGCGATAAATCCGCGCACCTCGCCAAGAGCGTCTTCAGAGACGCGCGTCGAGTCGGTACGCATGTAGGTGATGAGACCGACGGATCCTTCTTTGCCGACTTCCTTACCTTCGTACAAGCCCTGCGCCAGCATCATCGTTCGCTTGACGCTGAAACGCAGCTTACGGGAAGCTTCCTGCTGGAGCGTGGAGGTGATGAACGGGGCGACCGGGTTGCGGCGCTTTTCGCGGGTCGCGACCGAGCGGACTATATAGGATGCGTCGTCGAGATCGGCGACGATGCCGCTGGCCGTTTCCTCATTGCCGATTTGGGGAGTTTCGTCCGCTCGCTTGTTGAGACGGGCAGTGAGGACGGGCGGCTTTTTGGCGTTAAGGGCAACGTCGATGGTCCAATATTCCTGCTTTTGGAAGGCGCGGATTTCGCGTTCGCGCTCGACAATCAGGCGCAGTGCGACGGTTTGTACGCGGCCTGCGGACAACCCGCGGCGGACTTTATCCCACAGAAGGGGAGAGATCTTGTAGCCGACGAGGCGGTCGAGAACCCGGCGGGCCTGCTGGGCCTCGACGAGATTGACGTTGACGGCCATTGGCTTGTCGAACGCCTTCTTGACCGCATTGGCGGTAATTTCGTTGAACATCACCCGGAAAATCGCGGGCTTGTCGGACAGCTTTTTCGGCTCGAGCTCTTCTTTCAGGTGCCAGCAGATGGCTTCGCCCTCACGGTCCGGGTCAGCCGCAAGGTACACAGAATCGACACCTTTGGCGGCCTGCTTGAGCTCGGACATGAGCTTCTTTTTGCCTTCGATGACCTCATAACGAGGCGTGAAATCCCGGTCGACGTCCACCGCTAAGTCCTTCTTGGGCAGGTCTTTCACGTGACCCAAAGAGGCCTTGACGATGTACTGCTTACCGAGATACTTCCCAATTGTTTTCGCCTTCGCCGGGGACTCAACGATGACGAGCGATTTAGCCATACCTTAGTTCTTATTGATACCTGTACCTATGTTTGAGGGGAAACCGGTCAGAGAACGCTACCCTTTTACCACACCTTTACGAAGTTCTTTCCGGGAAGCTGCCGGGCGAGGCCGGACATTTCGAGGTCGAACAGCGCGCCGATTAGCTCAGATGAAGAAACACCTTCAAAAGATTCGAGTAAGGCGTCAAGTTGTTGAGGCACATCGACTTGCAAATGGTTGAGCAACTTCCCCGCGAGGGCTTTGACGGGCTCCTGAGGAGCTTCGGAGGGGCAGTCCAGCCCAGCTTCGATTCCCTCCAATAAAAGTTTTTGCTGGGCCTTTGTGACCAGCTGGGCGCGGACCTCTTTGGGCAGTTCGTTGGTAATGTCGGTCCATTCCTGGACCAACTTCGCCCCTCCTCCTTTGATGAGTAAATTGGGTGCCCAGCTCATTTTGGAGGTGATATTGCCGGGAACGGCGAAAATTTCGCGGCCTTGGTCGGCAGCGAGTTTGGCGGTGATGGTGGAGCCGCTGTATTGGGCGCCTTCGACAACGACGACGCCGAGAGAAAGTCCGCTGACGATGCGGTTGCGGATAGGAAAATTCTGAGGGTAAGCGGGAGCGCCCATCGGGAACTCAGAGATCAGCAGACCGCGCGCGGAGATGTCCTGGTACAGCTTGCGGTTATCGGCTGGGTACAAAACGTCGACGCCGCAGCCGAGAACGGCGACAGTGTCTCCTTCTTCGGAGAGTGCGGCTTTGTGGGCAGCGGTGTCGATTCCGCGGGCCATGCCGCTGATGATGGCGAGACCGGCTTTGGCGAGATCGGCACTGAGGCGCTCGGCGGCAGCAATTCCGTAGGGGGTGGGACGCCTGGTGCCGACGATAGCGATGGCGTGCGAGGCGAGAAGTTCGGTTCGGCCGAGAGCGAAGAGCAAGAGAGGGGGATCGAAGATTTCGCGGAGGCGCGGAGGGTAATCGGGATCGTGAATGGAGATGAGCCGCGCGCCGGCATTCATCATGCGCTGCTGTTGATCGACGGCGTCTTCAAAGGAATATCCAGAGGCGATGTTGCGGGCTTGCGCCGGACTGATTCCGGCCGCTTCGAGTTCGGAGGAGGAGGCGCGGAAGATAGTTTGGGGCGAGCGGAGTTTGTCGAGCAGGCGCAAGGTGCCGAGGGTACCGAGTCCGGGGACCATGCGCAGGGCGAGCCAGTGAAGGGTCTCTTCCTGAGTGAGAACAGCGGTCGCCACGTGGAATACGTGGGTAGTGGTGGAATGAGTTCTCAGCGGGCATCGGCGTGAGCGCGAAGACACAAGTACCGCAAGTTGGCGACGGACTTTGGTTGGATAGCCGCAATTCTGGGTGGGGCTTGGCCGCGCGCTTCGGATGCGATAGCGCTGGCTGATGCGCACGGTTTCTCCTGAGGCAGTTATGGCGTTGCGGCGCAGGAGCAAGGAATTGTCGGCACGATTCAGAGGACGATTTCGTCCCTGTCCGGCGGCGGGAGGGTGGAATTCGCGGTGTAGAAGTGCGTTTCTTGCTGGTGGAGGCGAAATGCCGCGGTGGCGACCTTGTAGGCATGGAGCTCATCGCGCTGCGCCTGCTGTTTTTCGCGACGTTCTTCCATCGCGTCGGCCCGTTCTTCCCGCGCCTGCGCCCGTTTTTGCGAAACAAAGCCAACTTCCGCTTGCAGCCTTAGCTTTCTTCTCTTTGCCAGCTCATTGGCGGCGCGCTGATAGGCGCGATCGTGGGCCGGCTGGTAGCGGAGGTAGAGATCGAGGTCGGCGCGCACGCAGATTCCTTGCTTGCCGTTGGCGATATCTTCGGCCGTGGCGGGCTGGACCAGGAAGCAGGCCTCCTGGAGGCGAACGGCGCGTTCCGAGAGCCAGGTACTGGCGGGCCATTTTGGCGACGAGTTCGCGTTCGACGTCGTCAGCGGGCTGTTCGATGCGCAGGTAGCGCTCGAGCAGATCGTCATAGTCGGCCTGGCTTTCCCCTTCGAGCACTTTGAAGGCGCCGCAAAGACCGTGCTTGCGGCTGTTTTGAGAGACCGTCTGCTTGCCTGTGCTGGAAGTGGGCCCGGTACTTTTTTGCGCGTTGGCGCGGTTGGCTGCGAGTTTACGTTTAGAGATCGCCATAATTCCGCTCAAAGTGTGGAGCGGGGGCGTGCGGGTGGCGGAGTATGGGGCGGTTAGATGGCTGAAGTGAAGGGAGATAGAGATTTTGGGCGGGCTGTCACCGGGCTGAGATAGACCATAGTTAGTGGTCGAAATCGTTCTCAAGACATATGCCGGGAAATCGTTTGAGTTCCTGAACGCTGAGATGTCTTTGGATTTTGCCACCGGGCACGCTGATCACGTACCCTTCGGTGTGTCCAAGATCTGCTCCGCAGTCGCCTGTCGGATAAACATCGGTCATAAGAAGCAGATGGCGAGCATCTCCACATGAACTTGAGAGCCGTGACGTTGTTACCGCGAGTCTTGCAGTAGTGCCGCGACTTGAACTCAGTTACTGCTGGCTCAATTGCCTTCGATACATCGTTCACCACTTCCCCAGAGACGCTAAAAAGTCGAACGTGAAAGTTTCCGATCGCGCCCCCATCACTGTAGATAAGGGCCAAGGCTTTTCCATCAGGAGCCCAGACCACCGTTCCATTGTTTGAAAAGTTCTCGATCTGGAAACTGTACAAGGTCTTTCCATAGCGCCGCACTTCGAATCTGGCTGAGGAGCTTGCTCGCAGGACAAGGCCGTCAATCCCAGGTACCTCTGAGGTCATCTTCAGGTCCTCCGGTGGCCAACTTATCCTCGAGGCATCGTTAATGCAATATGTGAGCAATTGACCGGATGTAAATGCGGCTTGCTTACGTGGGACCTGTCCAAACATGCACATCAGCCCCAGAAGCGGCAATGTAAGCACTTGCAAACGGCTCGCGGAATACATCGAGGTGGCCGCACTTTGTATCGGCTCCATGTGTCGCAGATCACAGCTTAACTCCGCCTCAACGAATTGCCGGCCGTGTGGCCACCACAGTGCTTCTCGAAACGAAAAGACTAAAGAGGCGCTGCCTCCTCGCGCAGGGAAGCCATCCCCCGGCCTTCGCTTCGCTGCAGGCCTCCGCCGCTGCTAGGGCGGCTGGCTCGCAGCTCCTACTCACTTGGACACGCTTCGACCGCTGATGGAAACCAGTGGACCCGTAAGGCAATCAGGCGAGAACCTTGCAATGCAAGCTTCGCGACTACATTCCCGTCGTGCCAGCCGCAAGCTGCACAACCTGCCGATTATCGTGAAATCGCTTTTGGCTGTAGATCCTTGAACAGTTAACGGGTCGAACCGGGTTGATAGCCGTTTTACACGTAGCTGGTCTTCTCTTAAGCCAACGCTTATAGGGCTGTGCCCAAATTCAGCCGAAGCAGCAGGCCCCGCAGAAATAGAGGACGCTAAACCGGCTATTGCTTTTGATCGCTCAAGCGCGCGCCGTCTTTTACTTTTAAGCCCGCACCGGCTTCAATGAGAAGTGAACGCCTTCCCGGCTTTGCAGCTCGGCGATCACCCCGAATATATTTGCGGCGGATGGGTTGCCTTTCGGGCCGAACATCCGCATCAGACTTTCAGGCGGTGTGTGAACCGCGCGAGAGAGTTCCTGAAATCCCACGGTTGCATTGATGTAGTTGCGGATCATGTTCTTGCCCGTATCCACATCGCCGGCCAGCATCTGCTCGATCGCTTCCTGCAGGAGCGCGCGGCGAAACCGGGCGTCCCGCTGCGCGCGGTCCCGGATTGTCTCTCTGAAATCCTTGGTCAGCACCATCACTTCTCTCCTTGTTCCTTCTTGCGCTTCTTGTACTCCGCCCAATAGCCCTTCGCCGCCTCGATGTCCGAGGATTGCCTTTTCTTCGTGCCGCCGCCGACGAGGATCACAAGCTTTTCGCCATCCTTGCCGAAATACACCCGGTACCCTGGTCCCCAATCCAGCTTGTATTCGAAAACGCCACCGCCAACGCCCTCGACCGTCGACAGATTGCCGTTCGCGATCTTTTCCAGTACCGCGGTGATCTTTGCGGCAGCTTGCACGTTCAGACCGGCGAACCATTTTGCGAAGGGATTCTTGCCCTCGGCGTTGATATATTCCTGAACGCCAATCATGGGTAATCATAACACATATGTTAGTATTGGTAAGATTTGATTGGCCGCGCATTCAGTGCAAATCCGAGCCACATTTCAAGGGCGAGTTGTTCTCCGGTTTCGAGTTGTCATAGATCAGGACACGAATCTTTCCGAGAAACGCCCCGCCGAACCATAACTTTGGTTCGAGGAGCACAGCATTCTCTTCAACCACGAATTCCTGATGAGATGTTAAGGGCTTGGGCCTGACATAGTACACTGCCTTCAAATTCGACTTCGGGACTGATGCTGCTCCTAAACCGCGAAAAAGCAACGAGTTTTCGCTGACATCGACGTCTTTGGAATCCAGGCTCTGACCGTCCGCAGTAATCGCAACTAATTCTTCACCAAAACTCCGTGGCCGGAGTTCACGCACATCCGACCACGAGCTTCTGCCGCTGTACACGAGGTGGTGAATGTCGTCCGAAAAATCGGTGATTCTGACGATGTCGTTATGCTCGATGTTCCGCAGTTTAGAAGGGCCGGTTTCAGCTCTAGCTTCTGACACGACGCGCAGGAAGCGGTCATTGACACCGACGATCCTTCCCGCCCTGCACGTCCCATTAGCCTCCAGGATGATGTACGTCGTGTCGTGGGTCACCCCGTTGAGCACGTGCCACGAATCCGATAAAGCAATGCGTTGCGACGGGGCGGACAAGGAGCACAGAGTGAGCTGAAACAGAACTGCTGCCCATTTTGCCGGCCCGTTCATTGTTTCCCTTCAATTACCGTAATACGGCCGCGATCCGGATCAGCGGAGATTCGGCTGCTTGTGGCGCTTCACTTTGCGATAACGGATGTTGTCGAGATCGGCAGCAAACGAGCAGCGGCCGCGAACGCTGCTCGGTAAGCATGGATGATTTGAGAACGCGAGTGTCGTGGCGACCGGGTCGGCGGATGGTTAGCGCTGCGACGATGCATTAGCGCTGCTGTATGCGGAGGGTTACCGATCCGGATTGCGTAAGGCCCGGAGGAACTATGTCGGTCCCGGTGATGGTGAGCGGGTAGGTTCCCGGTTGCACACTGGACCCGACGGTCAACGTGAGAATGGTTTGTCCCGTACCTGTGAGGGTCGCGGGAGCAAAGCTGCTCTCGACTCCGGCGGGGAGTCCGGCGATTGTGAATGCGACGGGATGTGGGAAGTGGTCGGTTGCGAGCTCGGCTACAGATATGCTTGCAGACGAGCCAGTGTCTACGGTGAGCTCTCGTTCGGGCAGGAAGAGCCGAAAGGGTTGGCCGGACAGCCAGACGGTGATGGTTTTGGATACTGCCGGCTTTTCGACGGCGGTCGCGGTGAGCGCAAGGTTTTGCAAACCGGTGACGGACGCAGGCGCCGTAATCGAGCCGTTCTGGTTAAGTTGTGCAGCCGATGGCGGTTCAAGAGACCACAGGATACCGCCCCCGCCGACATTTGACATTTTTGCGGTGAACTGACGAGTTTGTCCGGCATAGATGACTGCCCAACCAGGGGTGATCCGCACCCACGACTCGGGCGAGAGCGTGACGGTGGCGCTTGCGAATTGCCCGGGATCGGCGGAGTTCGTTGCGGTGAGCCTCACCGTCTGCTTTGACGATATGGACTCAGGCGCGGTGTAGAGGCCACGGCGGGTGATCGTGCCTGCGCCCGGCGGATCGATGGTCCAGATGACGGGCGGGTTTTTCGGATCCGAAACTCGAGCGACGAACTCGCGAGTCTCGGATGCCGTCATCGTGGTCTCGTTCGTTGGGAGGATGCGGACGAAGGGCTCGACAGTAGCGGGAACTTTGACGAGACCGTTCACAAAGATGACGGTTGAGCCCGGGCTGACTGCGGTAACGCTGCCGCTATCCGTTGCGGTGACGATTCGCGGCGACTCGGAGACCATTGTTGTTTTTGTGGATTGGTTCAGGTTTGCTTTGGAGCCGTCGGCATAGTGTCCGGTCACTTGCAGCGTGCTTCGATCGCCGACGTTCATGTCGAGCTGTGTTGGGAATGTGGTCATGCTGACGGGATCGTCCGGCCGCTCGATGTCGATTAGAATGGTTTCCGAATCGACGCTATCGCCAACGGCAATTGCAGCGGATGCCGTCAGCATGTATTTCCCTGGAGTAATGTCACGCGGGATGTGAAGCGAGAACCGATACGGAGGAAAGTTGACCGGCATGGGCGGATCGATCGGGTCTTCCGTAAGAATGAAGACGCCCTGAAACATAGCGCCTGAGGCGGATACGCTGACATGCACGATATCACCGGGACGAAAGACGGCGCCATCCTGCGGCGAGGTGATTTGGACCTTCGCCTGGGCCAGTGCCGGCTGGGTAGACACGCCTAGCAAGTAGACGCAAGCGAGCCAGGCCCAGACGGGGTACACGATTGCGGACGGGCGCATGATATCTTTTCGTCCTGCAAGCGACGGTTTACAGGACGCGTAGTGCTGATGATCGGGTGCACGCCCTTGCAATTGCTACGCCCACGCGAGGTCTGTAGCGACCGGAGCACCTGATTGATTGCTTCTCAACCACGATCTTCGTCCCACGGAGACGCCGGTCCCCAGTTCGCTCTGGCGCAGCGAAGAGGCCAGTTCGTCTTACAGTGGCACGTGAAATACGTGCTCGCGGACGGAATGAGTTCTCAGGAGCTAGCGGGCGGGCTTAGAAAGAGAGGGGCCTTTCAATAGACGATCAGTTCACTCGGCCGAGGTATTTGTCGAGCCAATTGAGTACTTCTCTCGATAATTCCGCTTTATTCTGGCTGATGTCGTGCGGCGTATCAAAGAGGACGCGGCGCTTGTCCGCTGCCGCTGTTCCAATCATGCGAAACATCGGTTCCTGCGATCGTTTCGGAGAAAAAGTGAAGTCGTACCGGCCATTGATCATTAAGACCGGCTTTTTCAAACGCGGCGCGAAATTCACCTGATCTTCGGCGGGCAAAGTAGGCGAGAGGAAAAACCCTCCGTCGAGCAACACCACAGTTCGGAAGCGGTCTTCTAAGGCGGTGAACATGACACCGTCGGCCGCGCCCTGGCTCACACCCACATAGGCGATTCTGGTCTTGTCGAGGTCGGGCCGGGTCTCGACATAATCGAGCGACCGTCCTATTTCCTTGGCTTGTTGAGTAAGCCGAGTGAGCTGGTGTATATCGCCCGGCACGAATATGCCTAAACGCTCGTAGGTTCCGTTGTAGATCGGGTAAACGAGCGCTCGGCCGCTCTGGATGATGTAGTCCATGAACTGCATGTCACCCAAATGCTGGCTGCTCGGCATCGTGTTCACACGGGCGCTTGGAAAGAACAGAACGGTTTGATAAGGCGGGCGGACATTCTTCGGAAGGAAAAGATAAACCGGGAGACGCTCCTTGCCATACCCCGCATCGATGGCGATTTTTTCTTCGGTCCAATCGGTTGTGTTCTCCACCAGGCCTTCCGATTTGGGATCCAGCGCAATGGGATCGTAAGCGTACATGGTCCGGAACGCACGGAACACCTCGTCGGAAACCGGCTTGGCTGTCGCGAAATCCCGAACCTGCCGTACCACCTCCGCGGCAGCACCGGCGGGAAGCGGGCCGCTGTTGCGTACACAGCGAAAGCCATTCAAAGCCGAGCGGTCGAAGGGCGGGAGCGCCTCCGGATCGTATGCCAGATATGTTTGCGTTCGCCAGGCTCCGCCAAGGATGAAGCGCTGGTCTCCATCGACGGCATTCCGGCACCATTCCCTTACATTGCCGCTCATATCGTATGTTCCGTAGGGACCGACTCCCGGAAATGTCCCAACCGGGACTGGCCCGCGCCCATTGAAGTTGCTTTGGTTGATGCGATAGGCGACGAGGTCGGGCGGTGCAGCCTTGTACCATTGCGCGAGCACAGGCAGGCTCTTGCCTGCGAACACAGCGTATGCAGCCGCCTCGTACCAGCTCACGCCCGAGACGGGGTAGTCGCCCTGCCCCGGCGGGAAATGACCGCCCTCCCAGGTGGAGGGTCCAGCACGACCGGTGGCATCGCGAAACAGATTCATCGCCTCCTGCCGAGTGAGTTCTTTGCCGTCCCGGGTGAAGTTTTCCTTCCAGTACTGCGGTTTTTCATACCCGCGCTGGTCGACGAACGTCTGGTATTGCCGGTTGGTCACCTCAAACCGGTCGATATCGAACGCCGGGAGGTTATATACAAGCCATCCGACGAAATCAATCATCTCTCCCCAAGAGCCGGCCGGCACGGTGACCATTCCGGCCGATGCGGCCTGCGCTCCCAATTTAAAATTCATGGTGCCGGTTGTTTCAGGCGCTGCCACTAATTGTTCGGTTCCCGGCTTGGAGATTCTCCAGCGAAAATAGCCGTTCGGAATACGGACGTTTTTGAGCGGGGTTGTGCCCAACGAAAACCAGGCGCCGGGCTTGACGTAATCTTGAATTTCCACCTTCGATCCCGCAGGCGTGGAGGCTATCGACACGAGGCGAGTGGAGGATTGCGCAATTTTTGAGAGCTGTGGATCGCCGGGCGAGATTTGTTCAGCCTTGCCCAATAAGAGGAACGCCGCCAAAGGTTGATTAGCGGCGAGCCGGGAGATCTCCGGGACGGCCTGCTCATATACCCACTGCCGTTGCTCGGAACGGTGGTAGAGCCATACTCCTGCGACCGCGAGCACAAGAAATAACAAAATGGCGGGAATGAAGTAAACGGGCCGCAACAAAGCGCGCACACGCGCCGAAGGTGGGGCGCCGAGCCGGTCCGCGAGCGCGGACAGTGTGCGGGCGACCTCAGATGCAGACTGCGGACGCCGGACGGGATCTTTTTCCAGAAGCTGTACAACCAGACCATTCAGGGCGGCCGGCACTTCGCCATGCTTGAACGGCGCGCGCCCGACTGTTTGCGAATCGCTCGAAAGCATCTGTCCAAACGACGCTCCCGGAACCGGCAGTTTTCCGACGGCCATTTCATAGAGCACGAGTCCTAGTGCGAAGAGATCCGCCAGACTGCTCGGCTGGCGGCCCTGCACCTGCTCCGGCGCCATGTACGCGGGCGTGCCCATCACCACATTGGTGTCGGTCAGGCCGGCTTCGGAAAGCATCTTAGCGAGCCCGAAGTCGAGAATCTTCACGCCGTGGCGCGCGAGCATGATATTGGCGGGTTTTAAGTCACGGTGGATGATGTCGCGCGAATGAGCTTCGGCCAGGGCACTGGCGATTTGCGCTCCATAGCGCGCCACCAACTCGGGAACCAGGGGGCCTTTTTTGATTTCTGCGGCGAGCGTAGAACCCTCGATGAACTCCATGACGAGATAATCCGGGCCGACGTCATAGAGCGTGCAAATGTGCGGATGGTTCAGTGTGGAAATCATGCGGGCTTCCACCTGAAAACGTTCGCTATAACGAGCCGCCGCGATCTTGATGGCTACCACGCGTCCCAAACGGGTATCGGTGGCGCGATACACGACACCCATGCCGCCCGCGCCGAGCAGAGCTTCGATTTTGTACGGACCGAGGTGGGATCCCGCTCCGAGGATATTTTCTGTGGAGGGCTCAAAACGATCGGGAGCCGGGTGATCGAGCATCGGGCCCTCGGAATCAAGGGCGAGCATGCGCTCCACACGCGACCGGATTGCCGGATCGGTGCGCTCTAGCAGAGCGGCGCGCTCATCGGGATTACGTCTCCGGGCGGTCTGGTACAGATCTTCGACCTGGCGCCGTAGCTCGGGCGTCATGCTGGCGGAACCGATTTATCCTTTTGCGCCATATGTAGGTACTCTTTCGAGGCTCCGTCGGGGCGCTTCATAATACCAAGCTGGACGCACTCGCGGCTTCGTCAGCGGGAGCGCGCAGGTATCCCAAAGCGCGATGGGGTTTCGTTGGATAGCCGCGATTGTGGGGGTCAGGAATGGCGGTTTAGGCGGCCTCAGCGCGGGTTTTTGCGGAGCTTGGAGTCGCGTCAGCGGTCAAGCGGGCGAACCAAGCGGGGGAGCAGCCTGCGAGATAACGCTCGATTTGCGCGGTCGAAAATTCGAACCCATTTTCGGGAAGAGTAAACGCCGTGTTGTTCTTTTTGGCGAGGAAGTAGTGGCGGGCAGCGGTCTCCAGGGCTGCCAGTTCCTTGGATTTGCGCTCTTGCTGGAGCTGGCGGAGCTCGGCCATTTCCTTTTCGCGGCGGCGGGAGAGGCGGGCGTCTTGAAGCTGCAGATTGCGGATCTGTTTCTCGTACTTCAGGAAAATTTCGAGCTCGATCAGGCCGGGGCGGAGCGAGACGCCGTGTGCATCGAAAGCGTTTTCGAATTCGAGGTAGCCGCGGGCGAAGATGGCGGTCTCGAGGCCGGGTATGCGGCGGAGACGCCACACGGTGTCGATGATGGATTGGACCAGGTCGGATTCGCGCTGGCCGACGGGGGCGAGTTCCTTTTCGTAGGCAGCGAGGTAACGCTGGTATTCGGCGGCATCGTCGGTGGGGAGCAGGACGGTGCGGCCCGTGAGCGCGGTTTTGACGGCGTTGAGTGAAGTTTTGGCCTTGGTCTCGGGTGAGCGGGGACCGGTAGAGAGCTGGGCATTCGCGCGGTTCGCGGCGAGTTGGGCGGCGGAGATGGACGCGTGGGTCTCGGTTTCGTCGGACAGCGCGGGCGCGTGAGTGGGTTCGGCGTCGGAGGGTTCGGCGAAGCAAAGGTCCTCGTGGAAAAGATCTGGTTCGAAGAGTGGCTCGTCGAAATCGGGGTCGTCGGCGATGAGGGCTGTCTGCGCGGCGGCAGCAGTGGCGAGGTTCGAGGTTTCGGCTTGGCGGGCGAGTTTTCGCTCCAGCTTGTTGCGTTTGCGCTCGGCGGCGCGGCGGATGGATCGAGGGGTCATGTTGGTCTCCTGAAAAAGGAATGGCTCGCGAGAGGCGGTGCCTCGGCGAGCCTGCCAGAACGTAGCACATGAAGTGGCGAAAACGTACTATGTACGTTGAAAAAACGCGGTACGCCTTTGAAAACGGGGCGGATATAAACTGGGGTCGATCTGTGACCGGCGGAGGAGGATGTCCGCGTTTTCCGTTGAAAGGGGGGCGGTGCCGGCGTCATGCTGCGTTTCACTCGAAAGAAGCGCTTTTATCGCTGAACCCATTTCACCTGCGGCGAGATGAGCATGAGGTCGCCGACCGTGCATTGTGCATAGGGCCGGCTCATGCCTCAGCGGTGCACTTCCGACAACCTAGAGCCCAGTGGCTATCTTCTCGGCTCATATCGCATCGCCACCGCCCCCGAGCCGAACTCCAGCCGGCTTACGAGCCTCAAGTCGACAGGCTTCGATAGCCCGGCGAACAACGTCGGCCCGTGGCCCGCTATTCTGGGGTGCACCACGAACTCGTATTCATCGATCAATCCCAGCTCCGCCAACGCGAGTGGGAGCTTCACGCCTCCGACAAACAGCCCCTTACCCGATTCCTGCTTGAGCTGCTGAACGGCCGTCGCTAAATCCCCGCGCACGAGCTCCGCGTTCCAATCGACCTGGCGCAGGGTGCTCGACACGACGTACTTCTTTGCCGCGTTGATCGTCCGGGCGAAGGGTTCCATCCAATCAGGCCTCGCTCCCGTCGCCGCCGACGGCCGAAACGCTGCCTCCATCATTTCGTAAGTCACCCGGCCAAAGAGGAGGGCATCGGCCTGGTCGAGGTTCTCGACCGCATGACGATGCAAGTCTTCGTCCGTTAAGATTCCACGATGGTCGCAGCATCCGTCCAATGTGACGTTGATGGAATAGCGAAGGGGGCGCACTAGGCAAGAGTACCGCTCTACTCGCACGAGCGAGGTAGCGCGGGTCAGCGGTCGCCGACGGCGTTCTTTAAGCTGTGCACGAATGGACTTCCAACCGTTTGAAGCTTGTCTTCGAGCCGTCGCGTGCAATCGCAATCGCTGCACGACCACGGCTCGGTGCCATTGAAATCGCGGCACTCGCGGCGGTCATGTGCGTCCTGCACTTTGACCAGCTCGAAGAACTCTTCCCAATACGGCCGTTCCTCTTCGAGTGGCGTCGGGCAATAGCAAACCTCAACCCATCGGACTTCCGCCTCCGCCAACTGCCGCGCCTGGCCCATGTTCCTGAGATACTCACCTTCGGCAACGGACCCTTGGCCCAGGGTCCCGCGTTCAATTGCGTGGAGCAACGACTTCTCGGTCCCGGGCTTAACTCGCGCTCGTACTAAGTAACGCATTTATTTACCACGATCGTAGCCTTCGTCCGCCAGACTTATGCACGTAAGGGTTTTGCCGCTGGCTGCATGTAGCGTACCGCCGGCTGCATTTATTTGTTGGCCGGCGTGCCGTTGGCTAGCATCGTGCAATGAGCGCCGCGATGGAGTTCTTCTGGCAGGATGTGCGTTATGGTCTGCGCCAGTTGCGGAGGAGTCCGGGCTTTGCCGCGGTGGCGATACTTACGCTGGCGGTCGGAATTGGAGCAAACACCGCCATCTTCAGCTTCGTCAACACGGTTCTGCTGCGACCGCTTCCCTACCCCAACGCGAATCGGCTGGCGATTATCTGGTCGGGCGTTGGAGATACAAACCGCGCACCTGCTTCCACGTTTGAGCTCTTCCAGATCCGACAGCGTACGAAGCAATTCGATCAGGTGGGCGGCATCTGGGTGACCAACGGAGCGCTTCCCAGACTAAGCGAGGCGGAGCATGTGGCAGAGCAGGTCAAGGTCGGCGTGGTCACGTCGAATTTTCTGCCACTCTTCTGCGCGAGGCCAGCGCTGGGCCGCTTCTTTACGAGGGAAGACGAAGCACCTAAGGCTACCCAGGCGCTCATCATTTCTTACGGAGTTTGGGTTCGGCGCTTCGGATCGAATCCGGCCATCATCGGCCGCTCGGTGCGTTTTGCAAAGGAGGCGGCGGTTGTGATCGGCGTCTTGCCCGAAAACTTTCGGCTCATTCTTCCGGCCGACTCGAGTGTTCCGGCGAACGTCGACGTTTTCAGTACGATTCCTATCGGCCCTTCCGATCCTCAGGGACCGGCATTTCTTCATTTGGTGGGCCGCCTGCACAGCGGAAGCAACGTCGCACGCGCGCAAGCGGAAGCGGATGCTATTGCGACTCACATACACGCATTCGACGGCAGATTAGGAATCACCAACTTTCGCCTGTACGTTGCTTCGCTTCAAGCAGACGACGTTCGAGCGGTGCGCAACACGTTGCTGCTTTTGTTCGGGGGAGTGGCGTTCGTGTTACTGATCGGATGCGCGAATGTTGCCAATTTACTGATGGCGCGTGCCAGACAGCGCCTGCCCGAAACAATTACGCGCGCAGCACTGGGCGCATCAAGCGCGAGACTGGTTCGCCAGCTCTTGACGGAAAGCCTTGTGCTGGCTTGCTTGGGTGGATTGGCGGCGCTGGCGGTGAGCTGCATCGCGGTTCGTGCCATGCTTGCTGTCCGTCCGCCTTCCTTTTTGAGTTTCAGCGATGTCAATCTTGACGGGAAAGTCCTGGCGTTTACATTTGCAGTGGCGATTCTTACGAGCGTGCTGTTCGGACTCGCTCCCGTGCTTTCCGTGCGGCGCTTGGATTTGGCCCGGAATCTGAGAGGAACTGGTCGCGCGGCGGGATGGAACAAGCGGCAATGGACCGCGGTTCTGGTTGCTGCCGAAGTCGCGCTGGCCTTTGTGCTGCTGTTGGGAACGGGCCTGTTGACGCGGACGTTTGTGAATCTGCTGCGTGCGCACCCTGGCTTTCGCGCGGAGAACGTCTTTAGCTTTCGAATCTCCGGGGCGAGCTACCAGACGCTGCGGCAATTACGGCAAAATCTGGCGGGTGTTGCAGGCGTTCAATCCGTAGCGGCGGTGTCGCACCTTCCGCTGGATGATACGGGTAACTGGTACGACACTTACTGGAAAGAGGGAGCGCGACTCGAAACCCAGAACACCGCGATGGCCGATCTTCGTTGCATTTTGCCGGAATATTTCAGCACGATCGGCGCGACTCTCCTCAGCGGCCGGGATTTTATCGAATCGGACGACGCGGCACATCAGCACGTAGCAATCGTAGACGATGTTCTCGCTCGCGAGCTATGGCCACACGGCGATGCGATCGGGAAGAAGCTCAATGTGTCGGACTCGCCCAAGGGTCCTTATGAGTTCGAGCGCGATTGGCTGGTAGTGATAGGCGTCGTGCGGCATGTGCAATATCACTCGCTGGCGGCGATTGTTCGACCGCAGATCTATGTGCCGTTCCAACTCGCGCCGCGGCCGACCATGGCGATTGTGATTCATACCGCGGGTGCCATTCCCGACCTGGCAGCGTCTGTGCGAAAGCAGGTCGCTTCGCTGAATAAGGACGTGGCGGTCTCGCATGTCGCGCCGTTGTCGGAAGTCGTGGCACGCGCCTTGTCGGAGAGCCGCTTTGCCTCGTTACTTGCGAGCTTGCTCTCCGGCATTGCTCTGTTGCTGGCATGTATCGGCGTCTACGGAGTCCTATCTTATTCGGTGGCGCAACGCACGAGTGAAATCGGCATTCGCATGGCGATCGGCGCGCATCGTGCGCAGGTGATGAAAATGGTGCTGGTGGATGGCTGCTCAGCTGTGTTGTTAGGAATGATCGGTGGCTTGTTGCTCTCCCTGGTTGTGACGCCACTGCTCGGCGGTTTGTTGTTTGGAGTGAGACCGAGCAGCCCCGCAAATTACGCCGTGATTCTGGTGCTTGTGCTGGTGGTGAGCGTATTCGCAGCGCTGATTCCAGCACGCCGAGCGATGAAGATTGATCCGTTAACGGCTCTCCGGTACCAGTGACGCACAACCGGGAGCTACAGGGTCAGGGGGTGCTCGTCTGGTGAGGTCCGGCGCCATTCGAAGGGGCTAAGTATTTGCGCAGGGCGGCGGCGAGCAGCTCGCTGTTGATGGGCTTGGAGATGTATTCGTTCATGCCGGTGGCCAGGCATTTTTCGCGCTGTCCGGCGAGGGCGTTGGCGGTGACGGCGATGATGGGGATCTTCGATAGATCTGAGGGGAGCGCCCGGATGGCGTGGGTGGCCTCGAATCCATCCATTACGGGCATCTGGCAGTCCATGAGAATCAGATCGTAATGCTGTTTTTGGAGCTTTTCCAGGGCTTCGGAGCCGTCGCCGGCGACCTCGGCTGTATAACCAAGCTTCGACAGGATAATGACCGCCACTCTCTGGTTGATGAGATTGTCTTCGACGACCAGAACTTTGCCGCCGCTCTGAGGCGCCTCGGGCTGCGTGGCGATTGAATCTGCGAGCGCTGGCATAGGGGAGAGCACCTTAGTGCTCACAGGCAGACCTGCTGTCGACCGTGGCACGTTGCACTTGCATCCGTTGTACTTATCGGTGCTAGTCTAAGTAGCCTTAACTGGTCAGCAGAACTAGCGCTTTGCGGCAAAGCAGCATGCCGCTCCAGACGTTGTTGACGGAGCAGACTTTGTAATCGACCAAACCGAGATCGATGGCGTTCTGGCGCAGCGTGGTTTCGGTCACATCACCTCGGGCGACCGAACCTCCTTTGCGCCACAGCATCCAAAGCTTGCTGGTGGCAGCGAGCCCGCGCACTCTCGATAACGTGGGCAGCAAGGAATGCGCGTCGTGGAGGAAGCACAGCGTGACGGAAGCTGGGCCGTTCGCGCTGTCATCCAGAATTTCAACGTTAGAGGGCAGGTCGCCGAGCGCCTGCAATGCGTTGCGAGGAGGCTCGATGAGTCTCACGGTTGACGATTCTTTGATACCGAGTTTTTGAGCAGTGCTTCGCGAGCCATAACGGTCCATCATCTGGACGGGCTTCACGGGATTGGTGGGGCGATTGGCAAGCGCTGTTCGCAGTGCGGAGCGAAGCTTTGGAAGCGTGCAGTACCCGGCGTCGGGCAGCTCACTTCGAATGCGGGCGACTTTCTCTTCGTCGCCGCCGCAGAAGACGATGGGGACGGCGCGGGTGCGGGACGATTGACGGAGCGCGATGGCGATTTCGCGACCGTGCGAGGGAAGGCGTGAGAGATCGATGACGAACGCGTCGGGGGGCGACTCGCGCCAGGTTTTCATAAGCGCTGGACGGAACTGCTCATCGTAGTCGACCTGATGGCCGGCTTGGCGGAGCGCGTCGATATGAGCCGCGGCTTCCGATTCTTTCCAATGCAAGAGACGCACGCGAGGCATTCGCAAAATGTTAGCAAGATTTTTACGCGTGATGGGCAGCCGGATGGAATCGAAGTGTTGGGATACTGGAACTGCTCCTATAGCATGCGAATTTCAAGCGCGGCCAGCGCTCTTCCACGGCATTATTATCCGCAGCAAGTATTGGTTGACGCGTTCCGGCGGCACTGGGGCGCGCGGCTCCAGCGATTCGACATGTTGGAGAAGCTGCACGCCGCCACTCAAGTGGATGGGCGCTACCTGGCGCTGCCGTTGGAATCGTATCCGCTTGCGGAATTGGGGCGAAGCGAATAATTGCTGGATTGAGGCGTCGCTCGATTTGGGACAGCAGGCGATCTGCCGCGCGATGCAGCAGGCTGGAATCGCGGCGCAAGATATTGGAGCGTTCTTCTTTGTTTCAATCACGGGCGTGGCGAGCCCGTCCGTGGATGCACGGCTGATCAATCGAATGAAATTGAGCCCGCGTACGAAGCGCGTTCCGATATTCGGGCTGGGGTGCGTGGCAGGGGCAGCGGGAATCGCGCGCGCGTCCGATTATGTAAAGGCCTTTCCGGGTGAAGCAGCGCTGCTGCTTTCGGTGGAGTTGTGCTCGTTGACGATTCAAGAAGATGATTTCTCCGCGGCCAACCTCATCAGCACCGGTCTGTTTGGCGATGGGGCGGCGGCGGTCATCATTTCCGGCGCGGACGTGGATGCGGCGCCAGGACCTGAAGTGGTTGCGACCCGATCGGTGTTCTATCCCGATACCGAATACGTAATGGGCTGGGACATTTCGGAAAAGGGTTTTCAGATCGTGCTGTCGCGCGATGTGCCGGAGGTGGTCGTAAAGAATCTCGGCGGGGATGTGGACCAATTCCTATCCGACAACGGCCTGGGGCGGCAGGACATCGGAAGCTGGGTCATTCACACGGGCGGCCCGAAAGTTCTGGAGGCGACGGAAGCGGCGCTGGGACTTCCGCAGAGGACACTGGCGGCGTCCTGGGAGTGTTTGCGGCGCACCGGGAATCTGTCTTCGGCCTCTGTCTTGTTCGTATTAGAAGAAGTCATGAGGAACCAGCGGCCGGAGCCGGGAACCTGGGGCGTGCTGGCCGCCATGGGACCGGGTTTCTGTTCCGAGCTTGTACTTTTGCGCTGGTAAGGCAGGCCATGGAAACCCGATGGAGCCGGTGCGGCATCTAATGTAAAGTCGCGTTGAAGTGACACACGATGAAATTTGTAGCTTTGGTCATCACCCTGGCGATGGCGGCTCCGCTGGGCGCACAATATCCGGGTCAATATCCGCCTGGTCAATACCCGCCGCAACAGGACCCAAACGGGCAATATCCACCGGGAACATATCCACCGGGTCAAGGGCCGTACCCGGGTGGTGGAACCGGCATTCCGAGGATTTCGCGAGGGAAGAAGAATAAAAACCAAACAACTGAAATCGCGCAGCCGAGTTTCACGGTAGACGGGAAAACGATTTCAAACGACGGCCGGAAATTGGTGATTGGGACGGACGATGGGCGGATCATCACCATGACGCTGACTCCGCAGACAAAGTTCACGCGATCGGGAAGCGATATCCAGTCCAGCAAGATTATTCCGCGAACGATGGTGCACATTGAAGCTGCCGAAGACGAGGAAGCGTTTCTGACGGCTACGCAGGTGGTGCTGACTAAAGATGCGCCTGAAGAGAACCCGCCGGAGACGCTGGCGAGGCGTAGCGGAACAAATGCCGCGGCGGCCGAGAACGCCGACGATCCACTGCCGAGCATTCTGGCGAGCCGCCCAGTTGACGCGCCGGGGCGGCCGATTCTTCGGCATGGCAAGCCCAAGCAGACGGATTCGTCGGATGACGATGACGCATTGCCGGCGAGCAATTCGAAGCCATCTGCGAAACCGACCGCGAGTGCGAGCCGTACGGCTCCGAAAGAATCCGGAGATTTCACGATCGATACCGACTCCGACCAACCGAAGCTGGTGCCATCCGGCGATGAGTTGATTGATCGCACGAAGGAGTGGGCGGGGGCTTTCACGAACGGCATTCCGAACTTTGTGTGCGATCAATTGACGACGCGCTATGTGGAGCAATCGCGATCGGAAGGCTGGCAGCCGGTAGACATCGTGACGGCGAAAGTCGTGTTTGAAGACGGGCGAGAGAATTATCGGGAGATTACGGTAGGCGGCAAGAGAACGAATAAGAGCATGCTGGAACTCGGCGGCTCGACGTCAACGGGCGAATTCGCGACGACGTTGCGGAACCTGTTTTCGTCGCAAACGCAGGCGCAGTTCAAGTTTTATCAATCCACGACGGTTGGGGGGACGAGGGCTTCGATCTACGACTTCAAAGTAACTTTGCACAATTCCGACTGGTTTACCAATGTGGGCGGGCAGTCGTTGCGGCCAGCTTACAGCGGGAGCGTGTGGATCGAGAAGGCGACGGGCCAAGTGCGGCGGATCGAAATGCAGGCCGACAACATTCCGAAAAACTTTCCGCTGGTTTCGGTTGAGTGGTCAGTGGACTATGACGAGGTGTCGCTGGGCGCACAGAAGTTCTTCTTGCCCGTGCACGCTGAGAATCTGGGCTGCTGGAGGAAAGCGTCGACGTGCACCAAGAACACGATCGATTTCCGGAACTATCACAAATACAGCGGAGAAAGCACCATCACATTCAAGTAGCGTGCGCGGCACGAGCTGACATCATCGCCAGTCGCCTTGAAGAGTAAACGCGGCCCAGTAATAAGGGTTCTTCCACTTGGGATCGTTCCTCATGGAAAGCTGGGCAGCACGTAAAGCTGCGGCGGGGCGCAAGTGCGCGGTGCCGAGCATGCCTTTATAGAAGCGGGCCATCAGCTCAGCGGTCGAGGCATCGTTGACACTCCAGAGACTGACGACCAGACTTGCAGCGCCTGCGTACATAAATCCGCGCGTCAATCCAACGAGTCCCTCGCCGCGCACGAGCTTGCCCTGCCCTGATTCGCAGGCGCTGAGCACGACCAGTTGGACAGGAAGTTTGAGATTGAAGATCTCGTTTAACCTGAGAAAGCCGTCGATTGGCTGACCCTGCTGGTCGTAAAGCGAGAGCACCAATCCGGAGAGTTCGGGATGCGCGGAGTCGAGGAGACCGTGCGTAGCGAAATGCACGATGCGATAACGGCCGAGCTGGGGATCTGCAGCGGCGGACTTTCGGGCATCGAAGCCGAGCAAAGCGAGAGACTGTTCCGGCCGCGTGAGCGTGAGAATCTGCCGCGCTTCCTCGCCGGTATGAGGCAGTCGCGGAATAGTATCGGCCATACCTGCCTGGCGGGCCGCTGTTTCCAATACCTCGCGCGATGACAAGAGAACGGGATGGCGCGGGCGTAGGGGCAGCAGATTCTGTTGCGGCTTGCGGGAGCCGGTCGTCCGGAGGACCGAACACGGGATCGGCAACCACGGCAAGTAACTTGGAGGGGGGCTTCCGGGATGCCAACTGCCGGCGGAGAATTGCGATGGCTGAAGCAGAAGGTTCGGAGAATACCTCGTGACGAAGCAGAAGCGGCTGTCCCGTGTCGGAGTCATTATGCTGCGCGCCCGGTGGGGCGGGTTCCGGCACAATCGAGAACGGTACGCGCTGCTGTAAAACGCCATCAGCGACGATGATGAGCCGATTTGATTTCAGTTCAGCGGCAACGGGACCGAGCAATGTGGCGCTCAGCGCGGATGCTGCCTGCTGCAGGGCCTCCGGATTTTGTGCATTGGTCACAAGCAGATCGTTGTACTCGCTGGCCTGACCCTCGATATCCGAACGCTTGGGCAGTTCGTAAGATTTAAGCGATGTGCGTGTGACGGCCCACAGGTAACTTCGGTCCTGTCCGAGAGAATACTCGAGAAGCAGCGTGTTCGGGTCGAGGACTTGTTGCTGAATCTGCTGCAAGCTGAGCGGCTGTGGCTGGGTAAGCGCGGCGTAGGCGGGGCTGGCGTTTCTGATCTGAGCTTGGACGCCTTCATAGGCGGCGGTCAGATCTTCGATCTCATGCTCAAGCTTGTCTGCGTCGCGCTGGCCTTCGGGGGATTGAGAGAGTTTTCGGCGCTCAGCCGCCTTTGCATTCAGCGAATGCTCGATGGCGCGCTGGCGGATCAACAGCTGAGGATCGACACCCTGGCGGATATCCGCGTGCGATTCGACCAGCAAATCGAGAAGGCTGCGTGCGCGCGCTCTCTCACTCGCCTGCAGCGCCTGCGCATCGTAGCCGTGCGCCGGGTGCTGGTGATGTAGTTGCATGAGAACGTCGATTTGGAGTTCATAGTAATCGCCCACCGTGGCAAGAAAAGACGCTCGCAGTTCTTCACTACCCACGCGGTTACGCACCGATTCACTGAGCCGGATTGCTTCTTGCACATCGCGACCCGCAGCATTGAGATCGCCTCGTTTGCGCTCTGTTTTAGCCTTCAGATATAACGTTTGCTCCTCTCCGTCAATACGATTGAGCTGGCGCCACAGCGCGAGCGCCTGCTGATATTCACCGAGCGCCTGTTGCCCGTCGCCGAGCTTATCGTGGACAATGCCCAGAGTTTGGACTGCGAAGGCTTGGCCGTCGAGATCACCGATTTCGCGCGCGATTTGCAGCGAGCGGTCGAGATTTTTTAGCGCGCGCTGCTGGTCTCCGCGCTTACTATAGAGCGCGGCTTGGTTCGCCAGCAGCCGAGCTTGTCCGAGCTTATTGCCGAGTTTTTCCGCCAGGTCGAGCGACTTGCCGTAGTAATCGAGAGCTTTCGGGATGTCGTCTATCGTTTGGGCGAGAACGCCGAGGTTGTTGAGAACGATAGATTCGTCGTATTCGTCCTGCAATCTCTCCCGTATATCGAGCGCCTTTACAAAATAGTGCTGCGCCAGATCGTTGGCGCCCAAGGCCCGGTACACAGACCCCAAGTCGTTCCAGAGTGAAGCTTCGGCCTCCGGGTCATCCGAGTTTTCGACGAGCGCGAGGGCTTGCGTGTTGGTTTGGAGCGCTTTCTGAAACTCTCCGGTCTCGCCGTAGAGGCCGGCCAAATCGCCGAGCGTTCTGGCCTCACCGTTTCGATCGCCGAGTTGACGCCGTATCTCCAAAGCTTGGTTGATGGCATCGAATGCTTTTGGTTCTTCGCCGAGCGCGTGGTAAACCAAGCCAAGATTCGCCAGGATCGATGCTTGCTCATACTGATCGCCAACCTGACGATTCAACGCCAGCGATTGTTCGTAGAGCTTCTGAGCTTCTCTGTTGTCACCGAAGAAGCGCGCCAGCTCACCGAGGTTGTTTAAAAAAGCGGATTGCTGCGGAACGTCGTTTCGTTCGCGAGCGCTGGCGAGTGCTTCCTGAAATACCGATTCTGCTTTGGTTTTATCGCCTAGATATTCATAGGTGATGCCGATATCGTTCAAAACCTTGGCCTCGCCAGAAGGATTGCGCAGAGAGCGGCAGATGGCGAGCGCGTCATTCTCTTGGCGCAGTGCGGTTTGGTGATCCCCCATCTGGCCGTATACTTCTCCGAGTGACGCCAACACTGCCGCTTTGCCCGCTGGGTTCTCGCCGTCGAGCGCCAGCGCTTGCCCGAGATAGTCGAGCGCCTTTTTGCTTTCGTGCAGCGCGTTGTAGCAGTCGCCGATAATCAGGAGCGCGGTGGCTTTTTCGAAACGTGTGTCGTCGCCTTGCAGTGCTGGTAAAGCCTGACGAGCGTAATCGAGCGATTTCTTGTATTGGCCTAAGGATTCGTACGCCGCGCTCATACCGATCAAGGCCGACGTCTGACCTCTTGCATCGCCTGCCTTCTGGAATGCATTCAATGCCGCCCGATCGGCGTCGATGGCAGGTTGCCAGGCGAGTGCGTTGAGGTACATTGCGCCGATACGCAAGTGAGCGGAGGCCTCGTCGGGGAGCTCTGCGGCGGTTCGACTCTCGCTCACGGCGTGCTGGTAAGCGTCAAGCGCCTGCGCATTCTTTCCAAGAGCCTCGCGCGTGCTGCCCAGGTGCATCTCGGCTAAATAACGATGCAGGGTTTGGGTTGGGCCGGTGAGTAGCGGCAGAGCTTGTTCATAGTCTTGCTCTGCCTGCTGCAGATTCTTGAGTGCTTCCTCGTCTTGGCCGAGAGAGAGCAGAATCTTTCCTTGTGCGAGAGATTGTTTCAGCTCAGTCATGATCGGGAGCGCTTTGCTGTAGGCGGCACGCGCTTGATCGGGACGGTGCAAGAAGTCGTTCGATGTGCCGAGTCCCCACCAAGTCATTCCTTCATTGAAGCGATCTTTAGCGCTCTGGAAGAGCGGCACTGCTTGAGTGAAGAGACCGACTGCTTTTTCGCGCGCTTGGGGCTCCGGGACCAAGTTATAGATTTGCGCCAAGTTCAGAAGAGCGAGGCCGGTTTGTTGCGCGTTTCCCTCCGCTCTGAAGAGCACGAGGGCTCGCTCGAAGGCATCGATGCATCGAGGCAGATCGTTGAGTTTTTGGAATACGCGACCTTCGAAGGTCAAGGCCAGTGCTTCATCGATCTTCCGGCCGAGAGCATGCCACATCTGCGCGGTTTCGCCTGCGTCTTGTAGCGCCTTTGCTTCGTCGCCGACGCTGTCATGGAAGAAGGCAAAACTTGCGAGCACCGTAGCTTCGGAGGCGTGGTCGCCTGAAGCGTGCGCGACATCCTGCGCTTGTTTGAGAGTGCTGATCACTTTGTCGTTTTTGTGCTGGAAGAAGTAGCCACTCGCCATGCCGAGTAACGCTTCGACTTGCTTGGGTTCGTCGCTGAGGTTGCGCCAGAGGGTGAGTGCTTGCTCAAAGCGGGAGATCGCGCTGCCGAAGGAATCCGGAGTGCGCTGATTTAAAAGCTTTCCACCTTCGCTCATGAGGTCCGCGGCGTGACGGCGCTCTTCGCCCGCAGAGTTAGTTTGCGCAGGCGCGGTAAGAGCGAGCACCAACATCGCCACGGAGGCAGCCACCGATCGCGAGAACAACATGCGCTAGTGGCCGGGGCTGATGACGATCCAACTCGCGACAGCGTTCCGGGCATCGGGCAGACCCGCCGCTGCGATGGAAATGGCGGTGCGCAGCCTGAGGGCGACCGTATCGAGCGTGTTCGGCTGCCAGAACCTCTCCTGCGCGGTTTGACTCATGAATTGCTGAATCCAGAATTGGATGGCGCTTGGCGGTACGCTCGAGAGGTCTTCGAAAACGTAGTGGCCCATTACGGTTCCTTGTCCGGCGAGGGGATGGAGCGCAGAGACGATGAACGGTCCAGAGCCATGTTTTTCGGGAAAACTCGCAAGCAGGAACTGCGCACGCGCGTAATCGTAGTGGTCGAGAACCCAGTCGACGGTCACTTTGTCGGGAGGCTCGCTATCGACAGGTAGGTACGTGAGATTCAGCTGAGAGCTTTTGAAATAACTTTCGAGTGCCTTTACAGCCAGGATCTGATCGAGATAGGTCTGGATAAACTTCTGCACTCGCTCCTTGTCGGGACCGACGGGCGGGACGGCGACTAACAAGTAGCTATAGAGCCCATATCCTTTGCGTTCGCTGCGGCCCTTGATTAGCAAGGCGCCTTCGATGCGATGGCCGATTTCGGGCGTCGGTGCGGTGTAGTTGACAGCCGATCTTTCGTCCTGTGAGACGAGAACAGAAAGAGAGCACGTTCCAAGGAGTCCGTGGTTGTCCTGTACAGTTGCGCGAAGAGTGTAGGACCCGGGGCGAGCTTCGTGCGGGACCCATACAATGCTTGAGCCAGTTGCTTCTGTGACGGCCGGGGCCGAAAGGTCGGTGTATGGACCAGGGGCTTGCGCGACGAAACTCCCGGCATCGGTCTTCCAGTGATATTCGAGTGCTTGGGAGCGCGCCGCATCAGCAAGTGCGGTGGCGTTCACGTATCCGTAAGCGTAGACGACGGGACGATCGAGACTGCAGACGACGCGAGGCGTTTCGTTGGAGGATTGACTTTGCAAAGCCGAGGCGCTCGACCATGTCAGGAACGAAAACAGAAGAAGCGATGCTGCGACCCTCACTTCTTAGCCTCGGCAGGTTTGGTTTCTGCGTGACGCCGGAGGCGCAACCAACACCAGCGGCCGATCCATACAACTAAGGTCACGACAAGTGCTACAACCCCCGTCGCGGCGGCGTCGAGCGGCATGTGTTCGACATAAAAAAAGATCCAAACAGCGAGCGTGAGGAGCAGAATGAGCATCCCCAACGCCCAAGACACAGTGAGTGCCGGAGAAGCAGGACGTGGCGAAGGGCCGTTATCCATAGAAGCGTGCAATTGCCACGGGTTCAAAGATTATAGCGCCGGAGGGGAGCGGCAGTCCGCTACTTGCGCTGCAACGGTAGTTCCGCAAAGCTCGTCACATGGACGAAAGGAAATTACGGTGGCTGACAATTCAGAAGAGTACGTTTCCGCGGTAAACGATGTGATTTCGATTTGCAAAGATGCGGAGGAGGGATTTCGGGGAGCGGCGAACGCGGTAGAGAATACCACGTTGAAGAGCATGTTCGAGGAGTACTCCGGGCAGCGGGCCGGATTCGCGCGCGAGCTTCAAGCGGCAGTGAGGGAACAGGGTGCAGAAGCTGCGACGCCCGCCGGCGTAGCCGGTACGCTGCACCGCGGTTGGATGGCGCTCAAAGGTGCACTCACCGGACACAGCGAGCATCAGATTTTGGAAGAAACAGAGCGCGGCGAGGATCTCTCGAAGAAACGTTATCAAGAAGCGCTGTCGAAGCAAATGCCGGCGCAAATTCGAACTATCGTACAGAGGCAGTACGACCAAGTGCTGCAGGCGCACGATCGCATCAAAAGTTTGCGCGACAGCACGGCGCGTGGAAGCACTGCGTAGGGCTCATGCACTAGGCGACGGCGCGAGGCGAATCGCCGCAAATCGACGGCAACCGAGGCAGATACGCGAACGTCACTGGCTCATTAGGATAATAAGGGCTGGATTCGCGTCAGGATGCTAGGAACTGCGGAACGTGCGTCTACTCAGACGTACTCCGACCATGTGAACCCGCAATGGGTTCGTTTACTCAACCTGCTCCAGATGAATGTTCGCTATGAACGTTGCATCGGGGCGGAACTCTTCACAGAAGATGGCGATGCGATCCTCGATTTTCTTTCGGGGTACTGTGTTCACAATGCGGGCCACAATCATCCGCGCATCATCGAAGCGCTTCACAAAGAACTAGACCGCGAAGGTCCGGTGATGCTGCAGAGCCACGTGCCGGATCTGGCGGGCGAACTCGGCGCACGGCTGTGCGAGCTGGGCGGCGGAAGTTTGCGTAAGGCTTTTTTCGCCTGCTCGGGCAGCGAAGGAGTAGAAAGCGCAATCAAGTTTGCACGCGCACGCACCGGGCGCGCCGGTTTGCTGTATGCGCGCGGGGCGTTTCACGGGCTGACCTGCGGAGCATTATCTCTGATGAGCGACACGTTCTGGACTGGCAAGTTCGGACCGTTGCTGCGCGATAGCGAGGCCGTGCCGTTCAACGATCTGGCGAGTCTTAAGACCCAATTGTCGACGCGTAAATTCGCTGCCTTCGTGGTTGAACCCATACAGGCTGAGGCGGGGATCAACGTTCCGGATTCAGATTACCTGCGAGAAGCGAAACATTTGTGTGCGCAATACGGCACGCTGCTGGTGCTTGATGAAGTGCAAACGGGGATGTTCCGGACCGGCACGTTTTTAGCTGCACACCCTTTCGATGTAGAGCCGGATATGGTCGTGTTGGCAAAAGCGCTCAGTGGCGGGCTGATCCCCTGCAGCGCCGTGCTGATGTCAGACGCTGTGTATGACGCGGTCTATGATTCGCTGAAACGAGCGATAGTGCATACCTCGACCTTCAGCGAGAACGCACTGTCGATGCGTGCGGGGCTCGCCACATTGGATGTGTTGGAGAACGAGGAACTGGGTCCACGCGCCACCATCGCGGGAGAGTACGTGCGGGCGCGACTGGAGCGAGAACTGAGCCGCTTCGACATGGTGAAGGAGATCCGCGGGCGAGGACTGCTGTCGGGAATTGAGTTTAGGCCGCCTTCGAGTCTACGCTTGCGAGTTCTATTCGAGGCGTTCCGCCACATTCATGCCGGAATGTTCGGTCAGGTAGTAGTGATGCGCATGTTCCGCGATCAGCGCATCCTGACGCAGATCTGCGGAAACAATTTCATGGTGCTGAAGCTTGCGCCGCCGCTGGTTGTCAGCGAAGCTCAACTTGACCGGTTTGTCAGCGCGATTTGCGAAGTAGTTGAGTTGATGCATTCGTCGAACGTCTTCTGGTCGGAGGCGCTAGGGTTAGCGAAACGGGTGATGAACGTCTAACGCGCGTGATGGGGTGGTGCGTAGTTGATTGAAACAGATGTATTCGTTGTCGGCGCAGGACCGGCGGGGCTTGCGGCCGCGATTGCGGCCCGGGAGCGCGGGTTTCGAGTCATAGCAGCCGACGGAAACAGGCCGCCTGTAGATAAGGCTTGCGGGGAAGGACTGATGCCGGATGCTTTGGTGGCCGCAGCGCGCATCGGTCTTACGATTCCGCGTTCGACCGGCAGCAGCTTCCGCGGAATCCGCTTCGTTTCTTCGAAGGCGTCAGTGGAAGGGGAGTTTCCGAACGGTGTGGGCGTGGGGATGCGCCGGCCTGTTTTGCATGCCTTACTCATCGAGCATGCGTTGAAAGCCGGCGTGGAAGTGCTTTGGCAAACACCTGTCACCGAATTGAGAGAGAGCACGGTAAGTCTCGGAGCCAAACAGATTCAGGCGCGGTGGATTATCGGAGCGGACGGGAGTCAGTCGCGCACGCGGCGCTGGTGTGGGTTAGAAAAGTTCAAGCGGAACACTTTGCGTTACGGATTCAGGACACATTTCCGCAGCGCGCCGTGGACCGATTTCATGGAGATCTACTGGACAGCGCGGTGCCAACTCTATATCACTGCAGTTTCAGCGGACGAAGTATGCGTTGCGGTGATTTCGAGAGATCCGCAGTTGCGATTGGGCGAAGCGCTTAACTGCTTTCCCGATTTATCTAAGCGGCTGTCGGGAGCGGCGACGACGGTTGAGCGCGGAGGCGTTTCGGCCACTCGAAAGCTCAAAGCAGTTGTTACAGAGCGCGTTGCGCTAATCGGAGATGCGTCGGGCTCAGTAGACGCGATTACTGGCGACGGTCTCTGCTTGAGTTTTCAGCAAGCTGCGGCATTAGCGGATGCGATGGCGGCCGGAGATCTGCGGCTCTACGAAACAGCACACAGGCAGTTGTCGAAGCGACCGGCCTTCATGGCAGATTTCATGCTGCTGATGGATCGCTGGCCTGGACTGCAGTCGCGGGTGCTCCCGGCGCTCGCTGCGAAGCCGGAGCTGTTCCGAAGATTGCTGGCGATGCATGTGGGCGAGCTCGACCTGTGCTCTTTTGCGAAGACGGGTTTGTCTTTGGGCTGGCGCATGATTCTGGCCTGACTGCGATTCGGAGGAAACGCAGTTTGAGATTCAACCAGCGCGCGATCGTTATCGTCGCGGTTACCGCTCTCCTCATCGCGGCATCGGCCCGCGCGTTTGGGGAGCAGATCGTGGTGGAGCTAGACCCCGCGCTGACGCACGTCGAGTTCACCATCGGCGATGTTCTTCATACCGTGCATGGCCGGTTCCGACTGAAAAGCGGCAGGGTGGAAGTGGATCCGGCGAGTGGCAATATGCGGGGAATAGTAGTGGTGGATGCGGCGAGCGGGAACAGCGGGAGTGCGGCGCGGGACAAGCGAATGGAAAAGGCCATTCTCGAGAGCGAGAAATATCCGGAGATCACGTTTTCGCCGGATCGCATCGAGGGCGATTGGAAGGCAGACGGCGATTCTACGGTCCGAGTGCGCGGAATATTTTCCATACATGGAGCGGCTCACGAGATAACGGTGCCGGTTCAGACGCATATCACGACCGGGCAGATCGCCGCGACTCTGCGTTTCGATGTGCCCTACGTGAAATGGGGGATGAGGAACCCGAGCACGCTATTTCTTCGCGTCAACGATACGGTTGCGATTGAGATTCATGCAGTAGGACATTTTCGTGACCGATAGGGTGGCATATCATCGTACCCACGATTTGGCTAAGCGTCCGACTTGGTTGCATTGACCGAAGGCCGAAGATCGGAGGTTAGAAAGAGCGGCGTGAAACCTCGGCTATCTATACTGCTGGTCGGTTCGTTCGTTCTGGCAATCTCTGGGTTTGCTACCTCCCCTTGGATGGCTTTGATCACGAGGAATAACCAACCAACCAGCGAGATCCTTTGGTCGAGTGAATTCATCGGCCCCATCTGCGTAATCTTGGCTTTGTTGTCGCTTTTGGGTTATGGCAAACGCGCTCTGTGGATATTGTTAGGATTACCGTTCGCACTAGCATCTGACGTGTGGCTCGTGTCGGTCGCGCTTGCCTGCTCGAAAGGCCAGGGATGCTTGTAGCTTTCGAAGTAGCCGACTACCCAAGATTTAAGTAGCCTGCCGGGTGCCCAGGCGAGTTTTGCGCTACCATCAAATCGTGAAAAAGTACTTTGGGTTGGTTGTAGTTTTATCATTTGCGATTTCCGTCCCAGCTTGGGCGCAGGACAGAGGAGCTCGCAGCGGCGATCAGCGCGGCGAGAACCAACACGGCGGACAAAACCGTGGGGATGTCGGTGGCGGACACGTTCCGGCGCATGGTCCCACTCCGACTTATAACCGCGGGGCTCAGGCTACGCAGGGCCAGCAACAGGGTCAGGCACAAGAGCGCAATGGCGGTCAGGATCGCAACATGCAAAACCGCAACGCGCAATCCTACGATCAAGGTCGGAACGTTCAGTCTGGCCAGAATCGCGACAACCGAGGTCAAAATGGTCAACAGCGCAATTATGTTGACCAAGCCGGTCATCCGAACGCTCCTCATGTGCACGGGAACGATGAGTGGGTGGGTCACAACGGCGGGGATGCGCGGTATCACCTCGACCGCCCGTGGGCGCACGGACGGTTCACAGGCGGCTTCGGCCCTGGACATGAGTTTCGCCTGGCGGGCGGAGGGCCATCGCGCTTCTGGTTCAACGGGTTTTACTTCAGCGTGGCCGGACCGGATATCGGATACACGAGTGACTGGATTTGGAACTCCGACCCGATCGTTCTCTATGAAGATCCGGACGATCCTGGCTACTATCTGGCTTACAACGCCAGATTAGGTACGTACGTTCACGTGCTGTACTTGGGGTAAAGTTAGCCACCGCCGGTCATTGCGGGCGGCTCATTTTGTTCCGCCCGCAGGTACGACAGCAGGATTGTTAACGATCAGCACGCGCAGGTTCTGCTGCTCCGCGGTCTGCTGAAATCTCGGGACATCCGTCGCGACGATTGACGACCAGCGATTCGCATAATCGTTCACCTGGTTTTTCAGCGTTGCAAATTCCTGAACCGATGCTTCGGTTGGAGCGACATCCGCGTCGCCTCCGACGATAATGGCGAGATCGGCAAGATTGCCGTCGACTCCAAGGCCGAATTTGAGCGAGTCTTCATTCGCGCGGACCTTCAGATTTACGAGCTTGTCCTGGAGAGCACCGAGCCTTTCGTCGAGAGCCTGGGCCTCGGTTAGAAGCGGCTTCGCTTTGGAAGCATTCACGCGGCTCTTTACCTCCTCAAGCTGTTTACGCAGGTCGATGACGGAGTTAGCGAGCTCATAGACACGCGTCAATTCACTGCGGATATCCATAAGCAGCGCGAATTGCTTCTCGAGATCGGCGTTTGAGACGTGGACGCGCGGGTCCAGTTTGACTTCGAGCGGCGCAGTTAGAGTGCGGCCATCGACAGTGAGCCGGGCCTGGTATGAACCGGGAACCGCGACGGGACCTTTCGATCCCTCTTCGTATTCGTACAGGTAGTAATCGTGAACGTGAGGGGGGCCTTCGTAGCGGATATCCCAAACAAGGCGATTCAGGCCGGCTTTCAGCTCAAGCTGTTTTTTCGGTTTTTCGTCCTCGGGATCGAGCTGTTCGTCGGGTCGTTTCTCCGCGTCGGATGAGTAAGTGCGGATGACTTTGCCGGAACTGTCAAGAATTTCGAGTCGCGCTTGCTTCGGCTTCGTTTTGGTGTAAGCGTAGAGGACTGCTCCCGGAGGTGGATTCGCGCCTTCAGTGAGTGATGGTCGGCCTTCGGGCGTATGTGTGCGCAGGGCAGGAGCGGGGTTATAGAGCCAAAAGTCGGCCTTGGCGGATGCATCACTGGCCTGCCGCAGGGGAGAAATATCGTCGAGAATCCAGAAAGCGCGACCGTGGGTAGCGAGCAGCAGATCATTATCTTTGATGACGAGGTCGTGAACGGGAACGGTGGGCAGATTCAACTGCAGCGATTCCCAATGCCGGCCGGCATCCTTTGAGACGAAGACTCCCGTTTCGGTGCCGGCAAACAGCAGACCTTTGCGCTTCGGATCCTCACGGACGGCGCGCACGAACGAGCCATCGGGGATGCCGCTGACGAGCTTCTTCCAACTCTTTCCGTAATCGCTGGTGGCGTAAATGTAAGGATGCACGTCGTCGTTGGCGTGGCGATCAACGGCCACCCAGGCGGTGCCCGGATCGTGCGGTCCGGCATCGATTTGACTGATCTTGCTCCATTCGGGGAGATCGCTCGGAGTGATGTTGGCCCAAGTTTTGCCGCCGTCGCGAGTGAGCTGAATTAAGCCGTCGTCGGTTCCGGCCCAGATGAGGCCTTTCTGAAGCGGCGACTCGGCGACCGCGAAGACGGTGTCGTAGTATTCGGTTCCCGTATCGTCGATGGTGATGGGACCGCCGGAGGGCTGCTGTTTGGTCTTGTCGTTTCGCGTCAAGTCCGGGCTGATCGCTTGCCAATGCGTGCCGGCGTCAGTGGTTTTGAAAATGCGCTCGCCCGCATGATAGACCACGTCGGGATCATTCGGAGAGATGAATAGCGGTGCAGTCCATTGGAAGCGGTGTTCGAGAACTGCGGCGCCGCGGCCGTCGCTAAGGACCGGATGGACGGTGATATTGCGGAGCTGGCCGGTGCGTTTATCGAAGCGCGTGATGTTTCCCTGGTAATCGCCGGCATAAACGATGAGCGGATCGCGGGGATCGGGCGCGATGTAGCCCGCCTCACCGCCGCCCACGGGGTACCAATCTTCGCGGTCGATGTTGCCTTCCGAGCCGCGACTCGCGATCGCGACGGTAGTATTGTCCTGCTGCGCGCCGTACACATAGTAGGGGAACCTTGTGTCCGCGATGACGTGATAGAACTGCGCGGTCGGCTGGTTGTTTTCCGGTGTCCAGTGCTCGCCGCCATCGAAGGTGACGGTTGCGCCGCCATCGTCGGTTTGAATCATGCGTCTGGTGTCGACGGGATCGATCCACAGGCCGTGATTGTCGCCGTGTGGAACCTTGATCTTGTTGAAGGTGTGGCCGCCGTCGGTGGAGCGATGGAAATCGACATTCAGGATGTAGACGGTGTTGGGGTCTTGCGGGTCGGCGACGACGTGCATGTAGTACCAAGCGCGCTGGGTGAAGCGATCATCGGGATTGATGAGCTCCCAGGAATCGCCGCCGTCATTCGATCGATAAAGACCACCTTGTTTGGCTTCAATGAGAGCGTAGACGCGATTGGAATTGGCGGCAACTGCGACGCCGATCTTGCCGTAAGGCCCATCGGGAAGTCCAGAACCTTCGAGCTTCTTCCAGGTGTCGCCGCTATCGATGGAGCGATACAACCCGCTTCCCGGACCGCCACTCGAGAGCGTCCAGGGCTGGCGCCGAACCTGCCACATCGCGGCAAACAGGATATGCGGATTGTGCGGATCGAAAGTGACGTCGACAGCGCCGGTGTTTTCGTCGACGAAGAGCACTTTCTGCCAGCTCTTGCCGCCATCGGTGGTGCGGAAAACGCCGCGCTCCGCGTTGGGACCATACGGATGGCCCAGTGCCGCGACATAGACGATATCTGAGTTCTTGGGATGAACGATGATCTTGCCGACGATGCGCGAATCTTTGAGGCCGACATTCTTCCAAGTCTTACCGGCGTCGACGGATTTATAAACGCCGTCGCCCTGGGCCAGATTGCCGCGAATGCAGGCTTCGCCGGTGCCGGCATAGATCACGTTTGGATCGGACAGCGCCACCGCAAGACTGCCGATGGAGGATGATTTCTCGTGCTCAAAGATCGGTTTCCAGGTGATTGCACCATCCGTCGTTTTCCAGATGCCGCCGCCGGTTGAACCGAAGTACCAGGTGGTGGGGTCGCCCGGAATACCGGAAGCGGTGAGCGAACGGCCACCTCGGAAGGGGCCGATCAAGCGGTACTGCATGCCGTGCTCTTCCTTTTTCTCTTTGTCCTTGTCTTTGTCTTCCGGCTGTTTCTCTTCGAATTGCTTCTGCTGAACGGCCTCCGCTTTGGTGGCCTGGGCAGATGCGGAGGAGAACGCACACAATGACAAGATCAGTGGAGCAACCATTACGGAGCGCATGGGAAATGACAGTCTATCGTGGACGGGACGAGCAAAATCCGGTTCTGAAGGCCAGGACCTTGAGGGTTAGGACCAGGGATTCAGGACCTTGTGGCCGAGGACGTGGAAATGGGTCACATTGCGGGTGATGAGCATCAGCTTATGAACGTGCGCAGTGGCGGACAGGAAAGCATCCATCGAGCCGATCGGTCGTCCCAGCGCTTCGCTGCTTCGAGTCAAGCGGCCCCAGGCGTCGGCAACTGCGGAATCGATGGACAATATGCGTCCTTCGAAGCGCAACGGCAGCTCATGGGTCAACCACGCGTCAAGCCGGTCGCGACGGCTGCCTCCGGCTAAGCGCTCAATTCCGTAACGAAGTTCGGCCAGGGTCACGACGCTCAGAAATACTCGATCTTCGTCGACGGCAGCCAACCAAGCAGCTAAGCCGGGATTCGGACGCGGCTTCACCCAATCAGAGATGACATTCGTGTCGAGAAGAAAATTCAAAGCTTCGGCTTGCGCGGGCGATCCGGCCTTCGTTCCACCTCGAGATCGGAGCCGCGGAGCGGCGACTCAGCAAAGAACTCGGCCAGATTGCCTGTACGTTTTGTCTTGCGTTCCCATTCGTCAAAGGAAACGACCACAGCGGCGGCGCGGCCGCTCCGGGTAATGGTTTGGGGACCTTTCGTTTCAGCTTCCGAGATGACGTGACTTAGCTTTGCCTTGGCGCCAGCAACGGTCCAGCTGTGTTTGGCGTTACGGGCTGTGCGAGATTTGGTCACTGTAGTCATGATAGTCCAGTCGGCATTCGGAGACCAAATGCAACGCGTGGATGGAGTGAGCAATTCGTGCGTTGCCGCGCGCGATAGGATTGTGAAACTATGAACCGCATTTCGCTGGGTGTGCTGCTCGGCGTCGGAGTCGGGATTGTCGATGTTTTGCTGATGCTTCCCTTGAACTTCCCGGATAAACGCACCGCACTGCTCGGAGCCTTTTTCAATCGATTCGCGATCGGGTTTATAGCGGCAAATATATCGCTACCGGTGCATCCGGCACTCGGCGGCGCGGTCATCGGGCTGCTCGTGAGTATTCCCGATGCGATCATCACGAAAGCATACGCACCGATACTGATTACTGGACTAATCTTCGGCGCACTGTGCGGTTGGGCGGCGAGAGCGTGGGGAGCGCGATAGGAGTCAACGAGAACCATCGAGAACGTACTCTGAGTCACGCTTACATTCCATGGAAACAAGAAATTCTACGGTGATAAAGCAAAACACGCCTGTATATAATCGTGAATTGGTTGCTCTGAGAACTCTATGGTGAAGCGCTAGATCCAGGTATGCCCCAGCTATTTCGACCGAGCTCGAACACGATTGCAAAGGTCTCGATCGCAGCAGTGGTTCTCTTGTTGGGCTCCACGCTGGCAGTGGCTTACATAATGGATCGCGGGCCTTGGACCACATCGGTTCTGATGGCGCCAGCGCAGCCGGTTCCGTTCAGCCACAAGCATCACGTAAAAGATGACGGCATCGATTGCCGCTACTGTCATACCAGCGTCGAGACCTCCGGCTACGCAGGTCTGCCTCCGACCGAGACATGCATGACGTGCCACTCACAGATTTGGACGAACGCGTCAGTCACGGAGCCGATTCGGCAAAGTTGGGCGAGCGGCAAATCGATCGAATGGACGCGTGTGCACGATCTGCCCGATTTTGTTTACTTCAATCACAGCATTCACATCAACAAGGGAATTGGATGTTCCACTTGCCACGGGCGGGTAGATCAAATGCCTTTGACCTTCAAGGTAAACACTTTGAACATGAACTGGTGCGTGAACTGTCACCGGGATCCCGCGAGGTATGTGCGGCCCAGGTCCGAAGTTTTCAACATCGATTATGAGTATCCGGCCAATCAGGCTGAGCTGGGGCCACGGCTTGTGAAGGAATATCACGTGCAATCGCTGACGGATTGCGTAACGTGCCACCGATGAAAGAACACCGGCATTCTCTAGACGCGCACGAAGGGCAGGCCTCGCCGTCCGCGCTGATTTCGATTGAATCGCTTCTCGAGCCGCCGAAGAAACCGGCTGTCGATTTACAGGCGCTGCGCGAGAAATTAGCAGCGGGCCGGGGCCCGGCGTTTTGGCGCACGCTCGAAGAAGCGGCGGAGAGCGAGGATCTGCGCGAGTACATCGAGCAGGAGTTTCCGGCGCTGTCGGGCCAAGTGCCGCAAGGAGTAGACCGGCGCAGCCTTTTAAAAGTGATGGCGGCTTCGCTCGCCATGGCGGGAGCGGCGGCCTGTACCAAACAACCGAAAGAGTTGATTGTGCCGTACGTGCGGCAACCCGAGAATGTGATTCCCGGGATTCCACTTTTCTACGCGACAGCGATGCCGACGGGCGGGTATGCCCGCGGACTGCTGGTAGAAAGCCATCTGAACCGGCCGACGAAGATCGAAGGCAATCCCGATCACCCGGCGAGCTTGGGCTCAACAACAATTTTTGAGCAGGCGTCGATTCTCAATTTGTACGATCCGGATCGCTCGGAGACAGTGCTGCACGAGGGAAGGCTCAGCACCTGGTCCGAGTTCACGGGCGCGTTCAGCACGGAAGCGCAAAGCCTGGCGGCGCGCAAGGGCGAGGGTCTGGCGATTCTGACCGGTGCGACCACGTCGCCGACCTTGATGAACCAGATGAGCACGATTCTGGGCCAATGGCCGACGGCAAAGTGGTACATCCACGAAGCGTGCGTGAATCCCGCGATCGCGAGCGCTGCAAAGAAGATTGGCGGGCGTAACGCGTTCGTCGCCTACGATCTGTCGCAAGCCGATGTGATCGTCAGCCTGGAGAGCGACTTCCTGAACACGGGGCCGGCGGCACTTGCCTATGCGAGACAGTTTTCGGCGCGAAAGGCAATTGATAACGGCGAGACTCCTGTTCGGCTGTATGCAATAGAGGCGTCGCCGACGGTGAGCGGCTCGCTGGCGGATCATCATCTGCCGGTGAAGAGCAGCTCGATTCCGGCGATTGCGTATCAGCTTGCGAAAGCGTGCGGCGTGGCATCTCCCGATGCGGGCACCGCCGCGCCGCAGTGGTTGAACGCGGTGGCGCAAGACCTGCAGAATTCGAAGGGACGATCAGTGGTGATCCCGGGCGAGTTTCAGCCCGAGAGCGTGCACCTGGCAGCGTACGCAATCAATTCGGCGTTGGGGAATGTGGGAAAGACGGTTCGGGTGCTCGAAGGCGTGGAACCGGATAACACGCACACGCTTGAAGAACTGACGAGCGATTTGAATAACGGACATGTCGAGGTGCTGGTGATTCTGGGTCCGAACCCGGTTTATACGGCGCCGGCTTCGCTGGGTTTCGGCGATGCGATCCGGAAGGCGCGGCTGGTGGTGCGCTCGGGCCAGTTTTTCGATGAGACGTCGCGATGGAGCCACTGGCACGTGCCGGAGGCGCACTATCTGGAAACGTGGTCCGATTCTCGCGCGTTCGACGGCACGACGACAATTCAGCAGCCGCTTATCGAGCCGCTGTATGGCGGAAAATCGGCGCACGAGATGATTTCGATTCTGCAGGGCAAGCCCGACTTGACGTCGCACGAAATCGTGAAAACGTATTGGCAGAGCCAGAACAAGGGCGCTGATTTCGACAACATCTGGCAGACGTCCCTGCACAACGGCTGGATCGCGGCACCGGGAGCCGGCACGCTAAGCGGGAACGGCTCAGTTGCGCTGCCGGCCTTGGAGATGCAGCCGATTAATGGCCTGGAAGTGGTATTTCGGCCGGACCCCACGATTGCAGACGGCACCTATTCGAACAACGGATGGATGCAAGAGCTGCCGAAGCCGCAGAGCAAGATGACGTGGGACAACGTGGTGCTGATCAGTCCCAAGAACGCGACCGATATGCACGTCACGATCGGGGACATGCTGCGCGTCACGGTGGAAGGCCGCACGACCGTTGGGCCCGCGTGGATTTTGCCGGGACATGCGGAAGATTCGGTCACGGTTCACTTCGGGTATGGACGCGAAGGGTCGGGGCGCGTGGGCAACAAGATCGGCTATAACGCGTTTGCTATCCAGACGGCGAAGACGCCCTGGTTTGCGGGCGGCTCGATTGCAAAGACGGGCGAGCATTACCGGATCGCAAACGTGCAGGAGACGCAGACGATGGCCGGTCGCGAACCGGTTCGCGCGGCGGATCTGGCGGAATACCGCGAGCATCCGAATTTCCCGACGCTCGAAGACAAGCCGCTGGACAAGAGAACGACACTTTACGAGTCGCCGTGGCCATACAACGGCTACAAGTGGGGCATGGCGATCGATTTGAACGTGTGTACGGGCTGCAGCGCGTGCATTATCGCTTGCCAGGCGGAGAACAACATCGCGGTGGTCGGCAAAGATCAGGTGGCGCGCGGCCGCCACATGCACTGGATTCGCGTGGACCGTTATTACGCCGGCGATCTGGACAATCCCGTTATGTATAACCAGCCCGTGCCATGCATGCATTGCGAACAGGCGCCATGCGAAGTGGTATGTCCGGTGGCGGCGACGGTGCACAGCAATGAAGGCCTGAACGAGATGGTTTACAACCGCTGCGTCGGCACCCGCTACTGTTCGAATAACTGTCCATATAAGGTACGGCGGTTTAATTTCTATCTATATTCGGACTGGAACACGCAAAGCCTGTATGGAGTGCGCAATCCGGACGTGACGGTGCGCAGCCGCGGCGTCATGGAGAAGTGCTCCTACTGTGTGCAGCGTATTCAGGAAGCGAAGATCAACTCCGATAAGGAAGGGCGGCGCGTGCACGATGGCGAGATACAGACGGCTTGCCAGCAGGTGTGCCCGACACAAGCGATCACATTCGGCGATTTGAACGATAAAGGCAGCAAGGTAACCAAACTGCACGCTGCAAAGCGGAATTACGCTCTTTTGGACGATCTCAATACGCGTCCTCGCACGACTTATCTCGGTCGTGTCCGGAACGGTAATGAGGCGCTAGGAGGACAACGTGGCAACAACAGAGAATCTTGATCGCCACGAAATGACAGACCCGGGTCCGGACAGGATCCTGGGCACCGGGCACACCTACGAGACCGTCACCGATCGGATCGCAGGCATTGTTTTTCTGCCTTTCAAACGATCGCCGAAAAAGTGGCTGGTGGGCGCGTTCATCGCTTTTTGCTTTGTAAACCTGCTGATGCTGGCGATGTACGTTCTGTTTGTCAAAGGCATCGGCGTGTGGGGCGTGAACATTCCGATCGGCTGGGGATTCGCCATCATCAATTTCGTCTGGTGGATCGGTATCGGACACGCGGGCACGTTGATCTCGGCGATTCTATTCCTTTTGAAGCAAGACTGGCGCACATCGATCAACCGGTTTTCGGAAGCCATGACGCTATTTGCGGTTGCTTGCGCGGGGATGTTTCCAATTTTGCATCTGGGACGCCCGTGGCTGGCTTACTGGCTATTTCCGTATCCGAATTCAATGTGGTTGTGGCCGCAGCCGCGTAGTCCGCTCGAATGGGACGTGTTTGCGGTATCGACGTATGGAACCGTGTCGCTGGTGTTTTGGTACGTCGGCTTAATACCGGACCTCGCGAGCATGCGTGACACGGCGCCGAAGCGCTGGGTACAGCGGCTATACGGTGTTCTCGCGCTGGGATGGCGCGGATCGGCAATTCACTGGCACCGCTATCAAAAGGCTTACCTGCTGCTTGCCGGGTTGGCAACGCCGCTGGTGCTTTCGGTGCACACGATCGTGAGCTTCGACTTCGCAATCAGCATCATTCCCGGCTGGCATACGACAATTTTCCCGCCGTATTTCGTTGCGGGCGCCATCTATTCCGGGTTCGCCATGGTGCTGACGCTCATCATTCCGTTACGCGCCTGGTACAACATGCGCGACCTGATCACGATGCGGCATATCGAAGCGGCATCAAAACTGATGCTTGGCACGGGACTGATCGTGGCCTACGGCTACGCCATGGAAGCGTTCTTTTCCTGGTATAGCGGCGATAAGTACGAGAGCTTCATGTACTGGAACCGTATGACGGGTCCTTACGGCTTCTGTTACGCGTTGTTGATTCTTTGCAATATCGCGATTCCGCAGGCGCTTTGGTCCGGGAGGGTGCGCCGCAACGTCGTGCTGGTCTGGATCATTTCGATCATTGTGAATTGCGGGATGTGGCTGGAGCGTTTCGAGATCGTGGTGACGAGCCTGCATCGAGACTTTCTGCCGTCCTCGTGGGGCATTTACCTTCCGACTAAATGGGATTGGGCCACCTACACGGGTACGTTGGGATTCTTCATGTTCCTGATTTTCCTGTTCGTGCGCTGGCTGCCATCCATTTCGATCTTCGAAGTTCGTGAGGTGGTGCACCATGACCGGTATATGGAGCGCGCTTACGAGGAGAAGCTATGAGCCATCACGCGATGACGCTCAACGAACTCCCGGCGATTCACGGCGCGATGGCGGAGTTCGATACTCCGGAAGAGTTGATCGACGCCTGCGAGCGCGCCTACTCGGCGGGTTTTCGGCGGATGGACGCATACGCTCCCATGCCCGTGACGGGGCTTGCGGAGGCGATCGGGTACAAAAGGAACAAGGTCGCGCTGTGCGTGCTGATCGGTGGAATTTGCGGAGTAGTCGGAGGGTTCGGGCTTCTCGAGTGGATCACGGTGATTGCGTATCCGCACAATGTCGGAGGAAGGCCGTTGAATAGCTGGCCTGCCTACATTCCGATCACATTCGAGTGCTTGATTCTGCTGGCTTCGCTTACGGCATTGGTCAGCATGCTGGCGATGAATGGATTGCCCAAGCCATATCATCCGGTGTTCAACGTTCCGGCCTTCGATCGAGCTTCGGTCGATAAGTTTTTTCTCTGTATAGAGTCCTCCGATCCGAAGTTTCGAGTAGAGGACACCTTGGAATTTCTCCGAGAGAGTGCCGGTGTAAGAGAGGTGAACGTTGTTCCGGCGTAAGGCAGCGCTGTTGACGGTATTGGCCGGAAGTGTGTGCGCGACAGCGTGCCGGCAGGACATGCACAACCAGCCGCGCTATAAGCCATTCGCGGCAAGCACCTTTTTTGGCGACGGACGATCGGAGCGGCCGACCATTGAAGACACGGTCGCACGAGGACAGTTGCACCTGGATCAGGCGCGTTACACGGGCAAGATGAACGGGAAAGACATCGACTATTTTCCGATTCAGATCACGCGCGCCGATGTTCAACGCGGACAGGAACGATTCACCATCTATTGCACCCCTTGCCACGGGCGGCTGGGCGATGGGCACGGAATGATTGTGCTGCGCGGGCTTCGGCAACCGCCGAGTTATCACGATCCGCGCCTGGTGAACGCTCCAGTGGGACACTTCTTCGATGTCATGACAAATGGTTACGGCGCAATGTACAGCTACGCATCGCGTGTTCCCGTGGATGACCGCTGGAGGATTGCGGCGTATATTCGCGCGCTGCAGCTCAGCCAGAACGCTCCCGCGGAGGTAGCGCAACAGGTGAATCCACAGACGGGAAGCAACCCTGCGGGAGGGGCCAAGTGAGCAGTCACGAATACGAAACGAACGTTCCAGTGCCTGAATTCCGGTTGGGTCCCAAGGCGGCGAGCGTCGAGCGGATTTCCGGTCTGATCGGTGTGATCGGACTGTTTCTGTGTGTGGCGGGATTCTTCGCGAACCGGCAGCAATTTTTTCAGTCTTACCTTTTCGCCTTCATTTATTGGGGAGGGTTCGCGATCGGCGGGTTAGGCGTTCTTCTCATGCACCATACCGTGGGTGGACGGTGGGGCGTGACGGCGCGCCGATTTCTGGAAGCGCAGATGCGGACACTGCCGTTGATTTTTCTGTTCTTCTTGGTTCTGCTGCTCGGGCTGAAGGACCTTTATCCCTGGACGCACGCGGACATGGTGGCGAGAGACCCGATCCTGCAACACAAACACGCCTATCTCAACATCCCGTTTTTCATTGTGCGGGTGATTATCTATTTCGCTCTATGGCTGTTCTGGGGATATCGCGTGAATCGAATGGCGGACAGGCAGGATGAGACGGGCGACCCCACGTTGCGGGAGCGCATGCGAGCTTTCAGCGCGCCCGGTGTTCTGGTATTCACATTCAGTGCCAGTTTCGCCTATTTCGACTGGATTCTTTCGTCCGATGCGCAGTTCTTCTCAACTGTTTACGGCGCCATGATTTTGATTGGCGACGTTTTACAGTGTTTCGCGTTCACGATCGTCGTGATGATTTTGGCTTCTCGTGAAGATCGGTTCGGCGGGCGCATCAATTCCGTCGTGCTACACGACCTCGGCAATCTGATGTTCGCGTTCACCATCTTCTGGACGTACCTAACGGCCTCGCAGCTGATCATTGTTTGGCCGGCAAACTTGCCGCAGGAATTGCAGTGGTATTTGGACCGGGTGCATGGGTTCTGGAAATGGTTTGCGACCGTGACGGCGCTTTCGATGTTTGCAATTCCATTTCTCGCGTTGTTATCGCAGGCACGGAAACAGGATCCGCGGCGACTCATACGCGTGGCGATCTGGCTGCTGGTGGCGCGGATCATCGACATTTTCTGGATTATTGAGCCGACGTTCCGTAATGCGACGCGCGATTCTCCGTTGACGACCAGCAGTGGATTCACGATTTATTGGACAGATTTCGCGGCATTCCTGGGAATCGGCGGCATCTGGGTGTACGCGTTCTTGCGGCAGTTGCGAACGCGTCCGCTGTTGCCGCTGCGCGATCCGCGCGTCATGGCTCCGCTGCCGGAGGCGGCTGCATGATCGACGAGCACCACAAAGACAATAGGTTGGTGTCACCCTACGGTGAACCGAAGCACTCGGAACCGCACGTGGGACATGAGGGCACCAGTTATGAGGGCGCGGATGCCACCGCGAGCATGGTGATCTGGTCGCTCGGAATCATTGGCGGAATGCTGGTGATCGTTTTTTTCATGACGATCTATATACAAAGGCTGCTTCAGGACAAGAACCCTCCGGGCGAGCTTCCGAGCCCACTCGCTCCGGCGCGTGTGATCCCGCAGGGGCCGCTGCTGCAAGTACATCCGTGGGAGGAATTGCCGGACGTACGCGCCCATGAGGATCAAGTTCTGAACAGTTACGGAAAAGACCCGGATGGACACACGCATATTCCCATCAATCAGGCCATGGACGCGGTTGTATCGCGGCTGAACGTCGCGCCGGGTGCAACGCAGGGAATCACGACACCGGGGGGCGAGGGTCGCGAATTTTCCGGCAGTGTGAATGCTATGCCTCCGGCCTACCGTAAACCGCAGATCCAGGGAGAAATTCGAAAGCATGCACAGCAGTAAAGTTTTCGCGATTGCGTGGATGGCGCTCACAAGCGCTTCCTTGGTAACGGCGCAGTATACGACGCGTCCGACGATCGCGCAAGGTGTAAATTTCGAGCAGAAGCTGAATGCTCCGGTTCCGCTCGATTTGGTTTTTCACGACGAGAGAGGACAAACCGTCCCGTTACGGACCTATTTCGGCGAAAAGCCGGTGGTTCTGTCATTGGTTTATTTCAAATGCCCGAGTCTTTGTCCCATGAGCATGCAGGAGACTGTCACGAGTTTGCGCAGGGTGTCCTTGGAACCCGGACGCGACTACAACGTCGTGGTGGTGAGCTTCGATCCGTCGGACACGCCGGCCATGGCAACCGAGAAGAAGGCTTATTACGCGAAGGAGTTCGGCAAGCCGGGCTTTGATTCGGGATGGCATTTCCTGACCGGGTCTCAGGATTCAATCTCAAAGCTCGCTTCGGCGGTGGGGTTTGGCTACCGGTGGGATCCGGCCTCGCGGCAGTTTATCCACGCGGGCGGCATCATGGTTGCCACGCCGGAAGGCAAGATGTCGCGGTATTTTTACGGAATCGCTTACGCACCGGCAGATCTGCGGATGGCGCTGGTAGAAGCTTCGCAGCATAAGATTGGTTCGCCGGTGGATTACGTGCTGCTGTACTGCTTCCACTACGATGCGGCGCAAGGGAAATATTCGCTGGTGATCCTGAACGTGCTGAAAATCGCCGGGGCGATCACGCTGCTGTGCCTGGGCGGCTTGCTCTATCTGCTGATGCGAAGCGAAAAGAAACAGAAAACACGCACTAGCTGGAAAGAGGCGCCGCATGTTGGGTAGTTTTCCGTTAGTGGCGCAACTGCAGCTGTTTCCTGTGGCTGCGTCGGAACAGGCGCATCAGATCGACTCGCTGTATTGGTTCATCACCATCGTGGCGATCGTGATGACGCTGCTGATCTTTTTGGCAATTGGTGTATTTGCGTGGAAGTACAACCGGCGAGTGAACCCGCACCCGACTCAAATCGAGGGTTCGACAAAGCTCGAGCTGACGTGGTCGATTCTGCCTTTCCTGATCATGCTCGTGATGTTTGCGTGGGGAGCGCAGCTTTTCTTTGCGGCGCAGCAGCCGCCAAAGGATGCGATGGAAGTTTTCGTCACGGGCAAACAATGGATGTGGAAGATCCAGTATCCGGATGGGGGGCGTGAGATCAACGAACTACACGTCCCGGTGGATACACCGGTGAAGCTAACCATGGCATCGGAAGACGTGATCCACAGTTTCTCCATTCCGGCATTCCGCGTGAGACATGATGTGGTGCCAGGGCATTACGACAGCCTGTGGTTCACGGCCACCAAGCCCGGGCGCTATCACTTGTTCTGCACCGAATACTGCGGAAACCAGCACGCCAGCATGGGCGGATGGGTAGACGTTATGGACCAGCGTGCGTACGCAAACTGGGCGAGCGGCGGCGGCACGCAAGGAACGCTCGCGGAGCAAGGGCAGCAGCTGTTCCAGCAATTCGGCTGTGCGACGTGTCATCTGCTGGATCAGCAAGGCCGGTGCCCGATGCTGCGCGGTCTGTATAACAAACCTGTGCAACTGAACGATGGGCGCACGGTTATTGCAGACGATGCTTACCTTCGAGAATCGATCCTCGATCCAAACGCGAAGATCGTGGCGGGTTTCGAACCGAACGTGATGCCGAACTTCAAGGGACAGGTCAGTGAAGAAAATGTTATCCAACTGATCGGCTTTATCAAGTCGTTGTCGCCGGGAGGTCCGTCGTCACAGCAGGGTAGCCAGCAACCGCCGGTCGTGATAGCTCCCCGAGCGCCGGGTGCTCCATCGACGAGCAACTCTAGCGCTTCGAAGAAGCCGGCGAATTCGCAGCCGCAGTAAAAAGAAGAAAGACAGCAATATATGTCAACACTCGCATACCGAAGACCGGAGACGGAGGAAGTCAACTACCTCAACGTCGAGCACGGCTGGAAGAGCTGGCTGCTTACAACTGACCACAAGCGCATTGCCATTCTTTATCTGATTTCGATCACGATCATGTTTTTCGTGGGCGGATCAGCGGCGGTCGCGTTCCGCATTAATCTTCTCGAACCGGAAGGCATCTTCTCCGCCGAAACTTACAACCGCTTGTTTTCCATGCACGGGATCATCATGGTGTTTTTCTTCCTGGTCCCGTCGATTCCGGCTACGCTCGCGAATTTCCTGATACCGATCATGGTCGGGGCCAAGGATCTCGCGTTCCCAAGAGTCAACCTGCTCAGTTGGTACCTGTACGTTATTGGTGCGGCGCTGGCCATGTATGCCGTGCTGCGCGGCGGAGTGGATACGGGCTGGACGTTCTACGCTCCGTACAGCACAACGTACTCCAATTCTTATGTGCTGGCGGCGGCATTCGGTGTCTTCACGGCAGGATTTTCATCGATCCTGACCGGGCTGAATTTCATTGTGACGGTTCATAAGATGCGCGCGCCTGGGATGACCTGGTCGCGGCTGCCTCTGTTTGTCTGGTCAAACTATGCAACGGGCCTGATTCAGGTGCTCGGGACGCCGGTGCTGGCGATTGTTTTGCTGTTGCTCGCGTTCGAGCGCATCGCGCACGTTGGAATCTTCGATCCGAATATAGGCGGGGACCCGATTCTGTTCCAGCATCTGTTCTGGTTTTACTCGCATCCAGCGGTGTACATCATGATTTTGCCGGGGATGGGCGTAATCAGCGAGATCGTCTCCTGCTTCTCGCGTAAACGCATTTTCGGGTACAACTTCGTTGCGTTCTCGAGCATGGCGATCGCAGTGTTGAGCTTTGTCGTGTGGGGCCACCATATGTTCGTCACGGGCGAGAGCGTTTATACGGGCCTTGCGTTCTCATTTTTGAGCTTTATGGTTGCGGTTCCTTCCGCAATCAAAGTGTTCAACTGGACGGCGACGATGTACAAGGGCTCCGTATCGTTCGATACGCCGATGCTGTATGCGTTCGGATTCATCGGGCTGTTTACGATCGGCGGGCTAACCGGCTTGCACCTTGCAACTCTTGCCACGGACGTAGCAACGCACGGGACGTACTTCATCGTTGCTCATTTCCATTACGTGATGGTCGGCGGGATGGTGATGGCCTTCATGGGCGGCCTACATTACTGGTGGCCGAAGATGACGGGGCGGATGTATCCCGAGGCGTGGTCAAAATTTGCGGCGCTGATCGTGTTCATCGGGTTTAATCTGACGTTCTTCCCGCAGTTCATACTCGGTTACCTCGGAATGCCGCGCCGCTATCACGCCTATCCGCCGGAATTTCAGGCACTGAATGTTCTTTCGACGGCGGGCGCGTCGATTCTTGGTATCGGGTACGTAATTCCCATGGTTTATTTCATCTGGTCTTTGAAGTCCGGCCCGAAAGCCGGAAAAAACCCATGGGGCGCAGCGGGGCTGGAGTGGCAGATCCAATCGCCCCCAACCACTTTCAACTTTGATGAGACGCCGACCGTGACGGAAGAAGCGTACAACTACGGTCCGCTGGAGGAAGTCGTTGGCTGAAACTATTGTGCCGGTGGGCGAGGAGCCCTCCCCGGAAGTTACACATCTTCGTCATCACTTCGCGACATCGGAACAACAGATGGATGCGGCCACATTGGGCATGTGGACGTTCCTTATCACCGAAGTGTTGTTCTTTGGCGGCATGTTTGCGAGCTACGCGGTGTACCGCAACCTTTATCTGGGTGCGTTTGCGAGCACCAGCCAATATATGAACGTGCCGCTCGGCGCGACCAATACAGCCGTGCTGATCTGCAGCAGCTTGACGATGGTGCTGGCGGTACGCGCGGCGCAGTTAAGCAAGCGGAAGCACATTATGCTGTTCCTGGTGCTGACGATGATTTTCGGGACGATCTTCCTGCTCATCAAAGCATTTGAGTATCACGATAAATGGCACGAAGGGTTGGTGCCGGGGATACATTGGGGCGGGTATCCGGAGCATCCGCAGTTCGCGCACAATGCGCAGATTCTGTTCTTCCTGTACTTCTGCATGACGGGGATGCACGCCCTGCACATGGTGGTGGGGCTGGGGCTTCTGACGTATTTGCTGATCCAGGCGTATCGGCGAGTGTTTAACGCGAACTATTTTGCGCCGGTCGAAATGATCGGGTTGTATTGGCACTTCGTCGACGTGGTTTGGATTTTCCTGTTTCCGTTGCTGTATCTGATCGGGAATCGAAAATGAGCGCCCACATAGCAATTCCCAAGGTTCGGACGCTGGTGAGCGTGTGGATTGCGCTGCTGATCCTCACGTTGGTCACGACGACGGTGTCGTATCTGGAGCTGTACGAGTGGAACATCGTGGTGGCGCTGCTGATTGCGGTGATCAAGGCGTCGCTGGTGGCGTGGATCTTCATGGGCGTGCGATACACGACTTCGCTGACGAAGCTGTTCGTGGTCGCCGGCTTAGTTTGGTTGAGCATTATGATCCTGATCACTTTCAGCGACTACAGCAGCCGCAGTTGGACCTACCAGGCCCAGCCTTGGTCGCACGCAAAGACGGTCGGCGGCAGCCACTAGGCGGCGCACATAGCGGTCCGCTGGAATTTCTAAGAAGGAGAACTTATGGCTGAGACCAGCACGGATGTGATCAAGCGTTATCTGGAGGATGCGATCGCAGCGGAGAAGAGCTTTGAGACACAGCTGCAAGGATTCGCGATGGAAGGCGATGACGCCGCGGCGAAAGCGGCCTTTCATCAACACGCGTTAGAAACGAAGCAGCAATATGAACGCCTGACCGCGCGACTGCAATCACTCGGTGGCAGTCCGTCCGGGGCGAAGAGCCTGCTGGCGCATATCTTTGGATTGACTCCCAAGACGGCGCAGATCGGCCACGAGAAAGAAGAGCGTACGACGCAAAACCTGATGATGGCGTACGCGGTTGAGAATAGCGAGCTGGCGATGTACGAAGCGCTGGCCACCGCAGCGGAATCGGCCGGCGACACGCAGACGGCGGCACTAGCGCGCGATATCCAAGCGGAAGAGAGGGCCACGGCTGAAAAGATTTGGAAGCTGATTCCCACTTCCGCGGTGCAGGCGTTCCAACGTTTGACGGGCGCGAGCGGCGCAACGGTCAGAACGGCCAGCAGTTCCTAGGATGAGAAACGGGCACCTCGTACGCTGAAACGTCGAGGTGCCTTTCTCGTCTACTGCTGCATCGTCTTCACTACGTCGCCGACTTTAGGCTGTCCAGTGCCGGTGAAGGTACCGACAGCGGAGCTTTCATCGACTGACGTAATTTGTAATTGCCCCAGCGCGTCTTCGATGCTGCGAAGGGGTTTACCAGTAACGGGGTCTTTGATGACACGGCTGACACGGGTGATGGCAAGTCTGTCGCCGACATGCACGCCTCCGCGGCTACCCACGTTGATCACAACGCTGTTTCCCGTGGCATCGGCAACAACGCCGTTGACCTGAACCGTATTGTGCGGGAGCTTGCCGGCGTCTGCGTTAAGCTGAGTCGCGAGATTTGTGACTGCGCCTTTCACGGCCTCACCGATGATGGTTGCGCCGAAATTGGAGCTGCCCATATCCACGTGTCCACCGCCGCCCGTCCAACCGGAGCCGCCTCCTCCGAGAAGGTTCGTGCCCGAGCGCGTGGACTCGCCGTGCCCGGTTGCGGAAGCGAGGATCTCGCCGGTATTTACGTCGACCAGGCGGGCCGTGACTTCGACTACGGCCTTGGCTTTGTGCATTCCGACGCCGCCGAGTCCGTATCCACCCCAGCGACCACCTCCGCCTCCGATATCTTTGTTCTGGTCGTCGCGACCGAACTGAGTGATGTCGCCGGTGATGATGGTATCGACGCCGAGCACCTTCCCAATTTTGGCGGCCGTGCTTGTATCGGCGCGATCGCTGTTTGAGAAGTTCTGCTCTTTAAGAATCTTGTCGAGCTGTTGTCGCTCGATTACACGATAGGTTCCATCATTCACCAGTTGGTTCACCAGGAGATCCGATATGCCCTTCCCAACGTCCTGATTGGTTCCAAATACGGCCTGGACTGAACTCATGACCGTGGCATAGCTGAAGTCCATAATTGCGACACGACGTTTCTCCGGCTGCTGGGCAGAGGCGGGAGAAATCGCGAGGGCAGCACCAACGATTGCAATACAGGTTTTGGCAATATATGTTTTCATCTCATTCAAGCTCCTATTTACCAAGGAAATTTTCCAACTTAGTTAACTCTTCTTCGACATGGTCCATGTTTTTGCGCGCAGATTCAAGGTTAGTGGTTTGCGCTGCACGATCGGCCTCTTGCAAATAGGAGTCCAGACGACTCGAGGAAGCAACGATGTCGTGACGCAGCCCGAGCCCGCTCGCGGCCTGTTCCTGGCGCAACTGCCCAATACTGCTCCTTACCGCGTCGGCGCGGGCGTGGAGTTGTATGAGGCGGTCACGTACTTTTTCAATCTCCTCCGGTGAAGGGCCGGGAGGCGGAAGAGGAGCGGCTGGAGCGACAGTGGGGGGCGGTTGATCAGCTGCGACGGTCGGTTGCGGGGAGTTCTGTTTCGGCGGCTTGCGCCCCGTTTTGACAGGGACATCCGAATTACTTTGGACAGCAGTGTCAATGGTTGGGCTCTGCGGGGCGGCTGCGGAATCCGGCGCAACAACTGGAGGCGGCGCGGGAGTGGTGGACGCAGCATCGGGGCTTTGTACCGGCAGCGTTGGCGCGGAAGTCGAAGACTGCTCCACGCGCGCGGTGGTCGTCGAAGCGGCAGAGCTTCGCCAGAAGTGAGGCAACGCAATCGCTGCCGCAATCAGGGCACACACGCAGGCGATTGCACCGAGAGCCATCCATAAGCTGCGATTCGCTTTGGCGTTTGACTGGGTTGCCAGTATCGGCGCGGCGAGCGGCGGAGGGGTCGAGTGAGACACAGGAATCGTTTGCGGCTGCGTCCCGGCATTTTGCTGCCGAACACTTTCCAGTGCGTTGCGAAACGCCTTGGCGCTCTGGAATCGATCGGCGGGCTCCTTAGAAAGAGCGGTCATGATGATGTCGCTCAGAGGTTTCGGCACATTAGCGTTGACTTCGAGCGGAGCCTTCGGTACTGCGTTTAACTGCGCTTCCAAAATCGCGTAGGTAGTGTCGCCTTCGAACGGCCGGCATCCCGCCGTTAGCTCGTACAGCAAAACGCCCACGGAGTAAAGGTCAGAACGGGCGTCAAGCTGGCTTCCGCGGACCTGTTCGGGTGACATGTAGAGCAGGGACCCCATGGTGATGCCGGTTCGGGTCTGCACAGGATCGGCGCTGGATTTCGCGATGCCGAAATCCGTCAGCTTCGCGACTCCTTGCGGCGTGACCATGATATTGGAAGGCTTGATGTCGCGATGAATGACGCCTTTTTCATGCGCGTAACTGAGAGCCGCCAAGGTCTGGGTGGCGTAACTGAGCACTTCATTGAGGGGAATCGGAGCTGTTTTGGCGCGATCGAACAGCGTGTCACCCTCGATGAACTCCATCAGCATAACGAGCTGATTTTCTATTTTGAAGGCACCGTGAAGTTTCGCGATGTTCGGATGATCGAGGCTGCCTAACGTGCGGATCTCGCCGATAAAACGGTCGCTTAGTTCGGCTTCGGCAGCAACATCGGCCAGCAGGACTTTCATGGCTTCGACGCGGTTGGAGATGACGTTTCGCACGCGGTACACGCGTCCCATTCCGCCCTTTCCAAGCACGCCGAGAATTTCGTAATCACCAGCGAGCTGACCTACTTCGAATGGCATTAAAACGGCCCTCCTTTGAGATCGTTTGTTTTCGCTTGCGCGTGTGTGGCCGAGACCGTATTGATCCTTACGTTCAGCCGCGAGCGCTGATCGATCGCTAACGCGTCCTGCATATCATACGCCAAATCAGGGGAATTAGGCAGAGCCTTCGGTTATGCGCGTACTAGTTCGCGCGGCTGTCGTGCGGTTGTTCTCGGAATCTAGAAATCTGCATGGGCGTGAGACCCGCGTTCCGGAGTTGCTGGTTGAGCGCCGGCAATGTATCTCGCTTCAGCGCATTCCATTCCGCCAGTCTGGCTTTTAGAGTCGTGGCCGTCTCCTGATATAAGGCGATGACCTGAGAAGGAGTGGTGCGGTCAGCGCCTTCGATGGAAGAGAGTGCAATCGTGAAAGCGCGGCTGGCGGATTCCAGGCCCTGGCCGGTGCGCTGCTTGCCGCCTGTCAAAATCTCGCCGGCTCTCCGGTTCGCGGCGTCGATCGAGCTGCGCAGGTCCGCCTGCCCGTCTGCCAATTGAGCGCTGTTCTTTGCGAGCTGAGCCTGTAAGGCCTGTAGCTCGCGCATGGTTTGGCGCGCAACGACCATATCTTCGAAGACGCGCTGCGCCCATTGGAACTGTTCAAGTAAGGCCGCGTTGGTCATGCGCGAGCGCGGGTCCATGGCGACCTCGAGCGGTTGCGTGAGTTCGCGTCCGTTCACGGCGAGCCTGACTTTATACGTACCGGGCAGCACGAATGGCCCGATCCAGGTTTCTATACCCGTGTCTTCCACATCGGCAGTTGTCTTTTCGCCGCGGCGGCCGTAGCGCAGGTCCCATATGAAGCGATGCATGCCTGCGTCTTCGCTCAGGCGTGGAGGCTCAGCAAACCAACGCGGCGCGATGGCCGGACTTCGGGGAGGAGCGGGCGGCTTCTCGCGACTCGAGAAATGACGAACTATCTTACTGTGCGCATCGAGGATGTCCAAGGTCACCTCGCCGCCGGCGGCCGCACGCATGTAGTAATCGATGTACGCGCCACGAGGAGGATTTTGTGCCTGCGGCTCTTCGGGCGGGAGTGGCGTACCCGCGAAAGCATCACTGGTGCTGCGAATAGCGCGAGCCGGCTTATACAGGTAAGCGTCGGTGCCGGCGAGATTTGGTCCGATCTCGCGAAGCGCAGACATATCATCCAAAATCCAGAACGAGCGGCCATGTGTCGCGATGACGAGATCGTTTTCGTGAACGGCAAGATCGCGGATCGAGGTGATCGGCAGATTCAGTTGCAGAGGCTGCCAGTTGTCACCATCGTTAAAGGAAACGTAGACGCCGAACTCGGTGCCCGCAAAGAGAAGCCCTTTGCGCTTCGGGTCTTCGCGAACAGAGTTCAAAAAAGCTCGATCGCCGATTCCGTCCACGATGGCTTGCCAGGTTCTACCGAAGTCGCGAGTGCGATAGAGATGGGGATGCATGTCGTCGAGACGGTGACGGTCGACGGCAGCGTAGGCTTCACCCGGAGCGAAATGCGAACACTCAATCTGGGTGATCTTGCTCCACGGTGAGAGGTCCGGGGGCGTTACGTTCGACCAGCTCTTTCCTGCATCGCGCGTGAGGTGAATGAGACCTGTATCGCTGCCGGCCCAAACCTCGGCGGCGCTGAGCGAAGATGGCGCGATGCTGTTGACTACTCCGTAGCCGCGCTCCCGCGCATTCTCGATTGTGGGGGGCCCTTCCGGTTTTGCACTCGGATCTTTTTTCGCGCCGGTGAGATCGGGGCTGATCGTCTGCCAGTGCAAGCCGCCATCGAGTGTTTTCATGACGTACTGTGTTCCGAGGTAAAGCGCGCTCGGTTGCGCGGGGGAAAAGACCAGGACCGGCGTCCAGGGATCGCGATATTTTCGTTCGGCGATTTCGGTGCCGAATCCCGGCAAAGGCCAAGGCGCAATATTTTGGCTCTGCATCGTGCGGCGATCGAAATGGCTTACCGTTCCATAGGTACCGCTGACGTAAAAGATATTGGGGTCCTTTGGATCCGGCGCGATGTAGCCGCTTTCGCTTCCGCTTACCGTGAACCAATCGCGCGCGTCGATTTCGCCATGATCGGTTCGACTGGCAGTAGCGGCGGTTCCGCTGTCTTGTTGCGCGCCATAGACATGATATGGAAAGTCGTTGTCAGTGACGACGTGGTAGAACTGCGCCGTGGGCTGGTTGTACCAGCTGCTCCAGGTTGCGCCGCCATCGAGACTCACGCTTGTGCCTTGATCGCTGCCGAGAACCATATGGAGTGAATTTGCGGGATCGATCCAAATCTGGTGATAATCGTCGCCACCCGGAGCGCCACGAACGATGCTGAGCGTTTTCCCGCCATCCGACAGTTTGTAAACCGCCACGTTCGGCATATAGAGAACGTCGGGATCGTTCGGATCGGCAGTGATGCAGCTGAAGTACCAGGCACGGCTGGTGATGCGTGGATCCTTGTTGACGCGAGTCCAGGTGTTTCCGCCGTCGTCGCTGCGATAAAGACCAGCTTCGGGCGCGTCGATTGCGGCATAAACGCGGCGGCCTTGAGTGTGGGGTGAAACAGCTACACCGACGCGTCCCCATTCACCTGTGGGGAGTCCGTGAGCGTTCAACTGCTGCCACGTTTTTCCCTGATCTGTCGACCGATAGAGGCCACTGCCGGGACCGCCGATCGGCGCATACGTGCTCCATGGGGGGCGATGGGCTTCCCACATCACGGCGAACAGAATGTTCGGCGCATCGGTGGCGATAGCGAGGTCAGCAGCGCCAATCTGCGGGCCGCGATACAGAACCTTTTCCCACGTTTGACCGCCGTCGGTTGACCGAAATACGCCGCGCTCTTCGTTGGGCCCGTACGCGTGACCCAGCGCGGCGACAAAGACGACATTCGGATCAGCGGGGCTCACTGCAATGCGGCTGATCTGACGCGTCTCTTTGAGGCCGACGTTTTGCCAGGTGCGGCCCGCATCTGTGGATTTGTAGATGCCGTCGCCCGAGGCGAGATCGGAGCGAATATCAGATTCGCCCGTTCCGGCATAAATGACGTTCGGATCGGAAGGCGCCACTTCGAGTGCGCCAATCGAAGCTACTCGCTGGTCGTCGAAGAGCGGTGTCCAGACCGTGCCGGCGTCTGCAGTTTTCCAAACGCCGCCGTCCACGCCGCCGAAATAAAATGTGGACCCGCCGCCGGGAACGCCCGATACCGCGACGGCTCGGCCTCCGCGAAAAGGCCCAATAAGCCGCCACTTAAGACCATTGAAGAGGTCGGATGAAATTTGCTGGCCTGCCAGCAAACTACAGAAAAAAGTGGCTACGAGCCACAGCGAGGTGCGCCGCATGAATTCACAACAGTATCGCAGACGGCCTGCCTCACGGTGTTTACGCTCTGATCCCGCTTGCCATACAATGACAACCGTCAGCTAGAGTTCCCGAAGGAGGAAAGTGGGATATATGAATCGATTGTGTTTAGCGATATTGATGGGTGGCATGGCGTGCGTATCCATGCTCGAAGCGCAGACGCCAACGAGTCTGTCAACAGAGGCGAAACAGGCTTACAACGCGGTAAAGAACAACATTTTGAAGTCGGCCGAGAAGATGACGGAAGAGAATTACGCGTTCAAGCCGACGCCGGACATCCGCAGTTTTGCCGAGGTGCTGGACCACGTGGCCGACTCTCAGATGCGCACGTGCGCAGCCGTTGCGGGCGATCAAAAAACGGTCAGCGCCAGCGGTAAAACTTCGAAGGCGGACGTGATAGCGGCGCTTAACGAAGCTTTCGCGGAGTGCGATAAGGCCTACGATTCGCTGACGGATGCGAACGTATCGGAATCGATCAAGACCGGCCGGGGGCAGAGGTCCAGGCTCGGCGCGCTGGTTGGAAACACGACGCATGACAACGAGCAGTACGGAATCATGACGGTGTACATGCGCTTGAAGGGGATCATACCGCCCTCGAGCGATCGCTCATCTACAGGGCGGTAGAACTTCGCCAGTTGGATCGGGACCCGTCGCCCCAAAAAGAAACAGCGCCTCAGACCCGGGTGGGTTTGAGACGCTGTGTGAAAGGTGGTGGAACGGGTCTATTGTTCGCCTGCGATCAGGATGAGGTTATCGTCACCAAGCTGCGTGGCGGTTCCCCAGACGCTTGACGTTCCCCAGATGGCACTTTCCGCGTTGAGCAGCGAGGTGCCCCAGACAGTCGAGGTTCCCCAAACACCGGAAGTGCCCCAGACACCTGAAGTGCCCCAGACACCTGAAGTGCCCCAGACGCCGGAGGTGCCCCAAACGGTGGAAGTTCCCCAATTTGCTGAGGTGCCCCAAACGGCGGATTGAGCGATCAGAGAAAGATCAGTATTCACTACCGCTGTGCCCCAGACAGCGCTGGTTCCCCATGCTGTGCTCATCGCAGGAGAAGAGAACAAGTTGCTGACAGCCCAAATCGAAGACGGATTGAAAATCAAATACACTTTGTTTGTCAGGCTGATATATACAGCCGCGGGAGACATGGCGTTGGCTGACGCAACATCTTTGCTTTGTAACGCTGCGTTGAGATCCAGATATCCGGCGCCGATCGTGAATATGTCGTAGTAAGAGGTGTAACTGGTACCGGTAGTCGGATCGACAGCGGAACTGGACTTCGGGAAGGTCTTGTAAGAGGTTCGCATCAGACGAGCCTTCACTTGATCGGGTGTCAGAGACGGCTGAGCTTGCAGCAGATCGGCAACCGCTCCGCTGACTACACCGGCCGACATGCTGGTGCCGCTCAAGGTGAAATATTGAGCAGATAGAGTGGTGTTCGCACTGCCATCGTAATAGGACACCGGAATGAGGTCCTGCGGGTATTCAGTCGCCAATGTGGCGTTGCTCGACGGGAGAAGCGAAACCGTCAGATTACCGGGCGCTACGAGATCGGGCTTGACGATGTTATCGATGAGCGTCGGCCCTTTCGAGCTATAGCTGGCGATCTGGTCGTCAGTTCGAGTATAAGTGCCCATCGTTTTCATGGCGCCAACCGTAATGACGTAGGGGTCGTTTCCGGGCGCGTTGATTGTTCCATAACCGGCATTGTTGGCGAGATTGTTCCGGCCGTCATTGCCGGCGGCAACCACCACAACGATTCCTGCTTTCCAGGCCGCTTCGGCAGCCTGGCAAAGCGGGTCTTGCCGGTAGCTCTCGAAAACAGGGCGTCCGAGAGAAAGATTGATGACGCGGATGTTGTAGGTTGACTTGAGCGAGATCGCTGTTTCAATGGCCGAAATGATGCCGCTGTCCGTTCCTTGGCCATTTTGGTCGAGAACACGCAGATCGATGAGATTTGCATTCGGGGCCATGCCCTTGAGTGCGCGCGTACAACCGTTGCACTGCGAAGTCTGGCCATTTCCGGCTATGATTCCGGCAATGTGCTCTCCGTGCCCGTACGCATCCGTTCCATCGCCACCGATGAAATCCTGCGTGTAGACTACGCGCTCATTCGATCCGTTGCCTGCCAGGTCCGGGTGCGAGCTAATGCCGCTATCGATCAGTGCGACACCAATGCCGGTACCATCGACATGATATTGCTGCCAAGCCATGGTCGCATTGACCGCCGCGGCTGTGTAATCGAGCTTGGCTGCGATCTTGTGATCGAGCGAGATATGCACGATGTTGGCATCGTTCGCCAGATCCGCCAGCGACGCGCCTGGTAAAGAGTAAGCGCCGCTGTTAATCGAGTGCAGAGTAGTTTTCCAAGATCCTCCGCGGCGAATCACTTTTTGGTGATAGGCGTCAGAGGGATCTTTATCAAATTGAACGATGACGTGGAGCTTGGAATGAGAGTCGATGTTCTGCAACTCCGGAGCCAGCTTTGACGTCTGCGCCATGGCGAGCCCGCTCGCCGCGACGAAGAGAGATAGTCGATAGATAAATTTCATGTGATTGATTCCCGTGCTGAGGTCGTTCCGCATAGTCGGAATAAGGTTTATTGGTCCTTTGTTCGTAGCTGCTTACTCGTCCTGGGAGATCACCAAGCGAACTAAGCAACCAAAGACGCTTATCGGGTCAACGGTGCGGGTTGAGAGGTAAGAGGCGCCCTAATCGGTTTAAAAGGTACGGGTTAGCGTCTGGTGCGTGACAAAGGCGCAAATCCGCGTGAATAGCCTCGTTCAGAGCGCTTCATGCCGAACTTTCAGCGACAACGGTGGACGATCAGACTGGCGTCCTCGTAGGTGTCTAGAATATGAAGCTTGGGCCTTATTCCCGTGGAATACGCGCGGGAGTGTATTGTCGGTTTACTGGCTCGCCGGAATGAAATAAAGATCCTGATAATCGAAGCTGAAATCGGCGAGCGGTGAGACAGCCTGCATCGTGAAGTGGTCGATAGTCCCATCGGGTTTCAGCGCGAACGTGAGGAATGCATCCTCTATGGTGCGATCGCGCCACCGAGCCCTGAAGGTATCGTACTGCCAATGCTCAAGGTCACCGATGGCCTTAGGCGTGTGGTCGAGAGTGAATACCAGCTTTGCGTTTTCCATCCGAATGGTAGATGACCCGTACCATGCGTCGTTGTAAATTCCGGCGTACTTCTCAAGCGGCAGGGAAGGGTTTGAATTCTCAGCCCGCATGCCCGCTTGTTTCTTCATGACATCCGCAGCGTTCCGGGTTTGAGTAAGTTCTGCGTCGCGAAAGCCTTTAATCCAGTCAGTCGGCGGAACGCCGAGAAAGTGATCGAGCAGGTGGTACGTGATCGCTTCCATTGCTCCTGCTTCTTCGGCATTGGTCAGAATGACAATTGCCAGGCGCGCGTCTGGAACCAACTGCACCTGGGATACAAAGCCAGCAACGCCACCGGTGTGGCCAACCAATTTCTGTCCGTGATAGTCTCGCAGGCCCCATCCCAACCCGTAATCGGCAAAGTTTGCCTTGAGAGCGGCGAGCGACGCGGGAGGATTGCCGATGGGCAGAATGGTTTGCGGAGACCACATTTCTTCCGATTGCTTCTCGCTGAACAAACGCTTTTCGGAATCCGGAAACTTGCCATGGTTCAGTTGCAAAAGAACCCATCTGGCCATATCGGAGGCACTGGAATTGATCGAGCCGGCGGGCGCGGCGTTGTCGAGAGGAACGAAGTCAATGGGCTGCATCTTGCCCGGCAGTTTTGAATGCGGCCAGGCGTAGTCGTCGCCCGATTTCCAACTTGCATTACTTAGGTTGGTTGTGGACATGCCCAGAGGGGCCAGGATGCGCTCACGGACGTTTTCTTCCCAAGACTTACCCGTGACGGCAGCCACAATCTGTCCTGCGGCGATGTACATCAGGTTGTCATACGCGTAATGGCTGCGAAAGCTGGATTGCGGCTTCATGAAGCGGAGGCGGTAAACAATGTCATTCCGCGAATAGGTGGTATGCGGCCAGAAGAGCAGATCGCCTTCGCCCAACCCCATTCCACTCTTGTGACTCAGCAGGTCACGAATGGTCATCTCGTGCGAGACATAGGGGTCATACATCTGAAATCCCCGCAGCCGCTCGTATACTCTGTCGTCCCAGGAAATCTTTCCCTCGTCCACCAGCGAGGCGAGAAGTGCCGAAGTGAAGGCTTTGGTGTTCGATCCAATTCCAAACAGCGTATGCTCGTCGATCAGAGCCGGATCTCCCATTTTGCGGACGCCGTATCCCTTGGTAAGCACGACTCGGCCATCTTTGACGATGGCGACCGAGAGGCCCGGGACGTCAAAAGTTTTCAATACGGTGGCGACGAACGTGTCCAGGTCAGCGGGAGGCGGCGGCGCAGACTGTGCGTAGAGCGTGAGCGCAAAGGTTGACACGAAGGCGGCGGAAATAAATCGCAAAGATCTCAGCGGAGTCATGGCCTTGAAATTGTTATGGCAACTGTTCACTCTTCGGGATGGCCTCAAAGGCGATGTTCAGGATAGGATACTTCTGCCAATCTTCGTAATCGAAGTGCCACCATTCGAACTCGTAGACTTGAAAGCCTTGGGCCTCCATGGCCTGCCGGAGCAGGTCGCGGCGCCAGCGCTCGCGGGAAGTGCCGCCGGGGTAGTTGGGATAGGAGCGGTCCGACATTTCGTCGTACACCCCGGTCATCTCCACTTCCCTGCCCGTGCTGAGCTCGTAGAGGCTGAGATCCACTGCGCACCCGCGATTGTGGCGCGATCCTCTTTGGGGATCGGCAACGAAGCGCTTCTTGTCGTCGGGTGTCGCATCCCAGAAAAGCTTTCGTGACGTACCAGGGCCGGTAGGCATGGTGAATGAGGAGGCCGTATCCGAGGGGCTGGAGGGCTCGGCTCGCGCGAGCGACTGCTTCGGCCGCCGGCCGTTGTAACAATGCGCGCGCCTGGGAGTAGACGGGCGTGCCAAGAAAATTATTGTTGGAGGCATAGCGAATGTCGAGCTTGATCGACGGATCGAGCGAGGTCAGGTCCACGAGATCGGGTTTTGAGAAAATCGCCGTTTTCCGCGGGAGGGTGCTCGCGTAGCGCTTCTTTGGTGAGAGTTCGCCGTTTCCGCGGATAACACGATGGCACGGAATCACAATCGCGAGTTGGTTCGCGCCGCAGGCTCGCGCCACGGCACGCGCAGCAAGTGGGTCGCCGATTGCGCTGGCGACTTCTGAATACGATTGAACGTCTCCGTACGGAATGGATTGCAGATATCTCCAAACTTTGAGCTGAAGGCCGTGCCGCGAACGTCAATGGGCAGATCGAGCCGGATCTGCTCCCGTCGCAAATAACGCAGAAGAGATCTTATCCAACCTTCGAACTGCTCAGAATAGGGCGCCTTCACCTGGTCGCGTGTTGCGGCCGGATACTCCTTGCGTAACGTTTCGAACAGCTCATGGCGAGATTCTCCGAACTGTACGAAGCACAAGCCGCGATCCGTTGCGCCCAGCATCATGGTGCCCAAAGGGCTCGCAACCGACACATACGAAATCGCGACACCTTTACCGCCTGAGTGATATTCGCGCGGCGTCATGCCCAGGCGAGTATCGGCTCGCTCGTACACACGGCTGCTCGATCCGAAGCCTGACTCGTAGATTGCATCCGTGACGGAATCTCGCGCGCGAAGCTCGCCCTTCAAAACATCCATCCGGCACGCTTCTACAAACTGCTTCGGACTTACTCCCACGATCTCTTTGAACGTGCGTTGCAGATGAAACGGGCTCAGGCCGACTTGCGCGCTCAATTCGTCAAGCGCGAGCGATTTGCCGCTTTGGCAGTTTAGCCGGATGTATTCGCACAGGCGACGAATGCGCAGCTTATTCGAATCGGCAGTCGTCACCGCGCCTGGACGGCAACGCAGGCACGGACGCAAACCGTCGTGCTCAGCTTCGGCGCGCGTCAAGTAGAAACGCACATTCCGGCGCAGCGGCGTCCGGGACGGACACGAGGGACGGCAGTACACGCCCGTCGTTTTGACCCCAAAAAAGAATTGCCCGTCCTGTCCTTTATCTTTCTTCAGTACAGCGTTCCAACATTTCTCTTGGTCTAACATTTTGGCCTCGTGAGCCAATGGTAGGTCTCTTTGCGCTTCCACGCTATCCGCTTCTTGCGGTTGAATTCTTCGCCGCCTGCCTAAGTTTCAGAATGTATTATCGGAGGCGAAATGGAAGACTTTCTGGTCGACCGGCGAACCGCTTGCAAACTCCTGACCGGCATTCCGGCGGTTGCGAAAGGATTTGCGGCCGATCGGAACATGTATTTGTCGCTGAACAGCGTCCTGGTTTCCGGCCGTGTTGGTTGGCCCGCATTTGCATATTTGGCCGCACGCACGGGTTTTCCGGGGACGGATGTTCCGCTAGCAGCCATGGATCTCGGCTCGGAGGAAACCAACAAATGTCTGGCGCAATTGAAGCTTAAGCCCGGAGCGCTGCCTTTTCCCGTCAACTTTCGAGAAGACGATGCGACGTTCGCCGTATCGTTGTCGAGACTCGAGCCCGTCGCCCAATTTGCTGCGGCAATTTCTTGCCCGCGCATGACCACTCACATTCTGCCGTCCAGTACAACACCCAAAGAAGAGCTTCGGCGCATTTACAAGCAGCGGTTCACCGAGAGTGCACGCATCCTGGCGCGATCGAACGTGCGGCTGGGCCTGGAGTTTCTAGGTCCGCTGCACATGCGAAGAGCACAGCCACATGAATTTATTTGGCGTATGAACGAAATGCTCGAGTTCGCGAAAGAGTGCGGGCCGAACGTCGGGCTCTTACTCGATTCCTGGCACTGGCATCATGCGGGCGCGACGACAGACGACATTGTCGCCGCAGGACGCGACCGCATCGTACATGTCCACTTCAACGATTCACCTGATCTGCCGCCGGAACAGATTCGCGACAACCAGCGGCTCCTGCCCGGTGAGGGAGTAATTGACTTGGTCGGCTTTTTGAGGGCCCTTCACAAAATCGGGTATACGGATGCGATAAGCGTTGAGGTATTCGGTGACGGCTTACAGGACTTGTCGCCGGAAGAGGCAGCGAGGCTCGGATTGACAACGTCAGTCGCAGTGTTCAGGAAAGCGGGCGTGCCGGAGGGCTGATCTCTTCATCGCAACGGACACAATTAAGCTGCGTACCGATCCACTGGGATCGACCTTCAGCCGTTAATACCCAAGCGCGATTCTGCCAGGGCGGATCATGCCGCACGTGACGCGTGTGTCCGCATTCGAGGTCGGCCACCCAGTGTCCTTGCTCGTCCTGGTGAAAGCCGATGATGGCGCGGTCCATTTTATGAACGGCTTCGAGGCAGCGGAACAAAGAGGGAGAGCTGTTCGGCGGGTATCCGCGGTTTCCGCTTTTCGCGACGGTCATCGAAGACGGACCTGCCGTTGAGACTCGGCGAAATCGCATGCTCATGTTCGATAAGGCGCTTGAAGTCGGCCACCGGCTCATGCTGTTGCTCAATGGCGCGAACCAACCCGTCGAGCCGTTTGAAGCCGTCCGTTTTTTCGGTATGGCCGAGTTTGGCGGCGTCTAAACCGCGGCGGAGAACGGCAAGCGAATCATCATAAGTCTTCAGCGGTACAGGAAACGGATGCCGATCTTTGCCGCCCAGCGCGAATGAGAAGCGCGCCGGGTCGGAGAAGCGGCTCGGCGTACCGTGAACCACTTCGGCTACCAGCGCGAGCGTCTGAAGCGTACGTGGCCCGAGATTCTCCACCAGCAAGAGCGAAGCGAAATCGCGCAATTGCCGTTCATAGCTGACCGCCAGCACAGCACCCAGCCGCTTCAAATCGACATTCGCCGCGCGCACGTCGTGATGTTTCGGCATGACGAGTTTTTGCACTTCAGCGACTGTCGTTTCGGGCCGCTCACTCGCGATAGTGAGCAGCGCGTTCTGAGCGGGCTTGGCGCGCCCATCGACCAGATTGAGGATAATCCCTTCGCTCTCACCGACAATTCCGGTGTGCGGATCGCTCGTGAAGTCCCGAACCGATGCGGAATGCCAGTGATAGCGGCGTGCCAGCCCGCTCTCGTTGTTCAGCCCTTGCTGAACGATGGCCCATTCGCCTGCTGGCGTAACGATAAACGAGTGGAGGTAAATCTGGAAGCCGTCGGCGATCGCATTGTTGTCGATTTTCGCGGTCAGCCGGCTGGTTCGGACCAGCGCTTCGCCGTTGAGGCTACTTCGGTCGGCTACCGCGAGGAGTTCGGCAGGCGTTTTGCGCGACTGTTTGCCGCGCCCGCCGCACACGTAAATGCCGAGCTCGTGCGCGCGAGGATTGAGACCGCGCTTGAGAGCACCGATGACTGAGGTCGTGATTCCTGACGAGTGCCAGTCCATCCCCATCACAGAACCGAGCGCCTGAAACCAGAACGGGTCGCTGAGGCGCGAGAGGAACTCGGAGGCGCCGTAATGGTAAACGATGCTTTCGACGATGGCCGTGCCGAGCTTTTGCATGCGCTCGGCCAGCCAAGGTGGCACGCGGCCGCCGTGCAAGGGAAGATCGGCGAATCCTGAGCGCTTCATCCTATTTAGTTCTCAGTACTCACAACCGCTACTCAATCTTAGTCGCAAGCAACCCCTATGGCCGACCCTTTATGCTGTGACTGCATGGACCCGCTGCAGGAGTACGTCGCAAGGAGGGATCGTTGGCGAGCAGAGCAACAGATTCTTAAGCGGCAATTCATTCGCCTTGGCAACTGGCGTCTTGCCCTGGGGATTGCCGGCGTGCTACTGGCCTGGCTCGCGTTCGGCTCTCATGTTGTTACCGCGTGGGCTCTGCTGGTTCCGTTGGTTGCGTTTATCGTGCTGGTCGTATGGCACGAAGGCGTGATGAGGCGGCGAACACTTGCCGAACGCGCGATCCGCCATTATGAGCGCGGGATCGCGCGCTTGGAAGATCGCTGGATCGGTACAGGGGGCGAGGGTGATCGATTCCTGACCGCTTCCCACGTTTATGCCGGGGATTTGGATGTATTTGGAAAAGGCTCTCTCTTCGAGTTAATGAACTCGGCGCGCACCAGCGCTGGCGAACAACGGCTGGCAGATTGGCTCTTAGCACCGTCGAGTCGTGAGGACGCCTTGTCGCGCCAGGAGGCGGTTCGCGAATTGTCGACGCGCCTGGATTTGCGCGAGGATCTCGCGTTGCTTGGCGAAGACGTTCGAGCAGAGGTGCATGTCGAGGCCCTCGAGAAATGGGGCTCGGCTCCTCCGGTTCGCTTTGCAGGATGGCTGCGCATTCTCATGCCACTGCTTGCGGTCGGCGGTGTTGGGACACTGCTTGCGTTCTTTGGGCAGGCACTTCCACTTTGGCCATTTGCGGCGATTCTCGCTTGTGACTTCATCGTGATCTGGACCTTGCGGAAGCAAGTCGCGCAGGTGAGGGCTGCGATCGAAACACCTAGCCACGGATTGAAAATACTGTCGCTCATCCTCGCGCGGTTGGAGCGCGAACAATTCGAAGCCCCGCGGCTCAGAAACCTGCGATCGGCACTGGATGTGAAAGGTGTTCCCGCCTCCAAGCGAATCGCGCGCCTGGAGCACTGGATCGATTGGCTCGATTCCGGCGATCATATACTCGTTCGGATTATTCGGCCTGTCGTTTTGTGGTTCGAGCAAATCACGATTGGAATCGAAGCGTGGAGATACGAGAACGGTTCGCGTGTCGGGCAATGGCTTGACGCCGTGGCCGAACTCGAAGCGCTCTCATCATTAGCTTCGATCTCCTTCGAAAGGCCGCACTGGACCTTTCCGCTGTTGAGCGAGAATCCGGAACCGCATTTTGAGGCACAAGCGCTGCAACATCCGCTGATGCCTCCAGCTAAGTGCGTGCCTAACGATATTGCGTTCAACGATGGCTTGCGCCTCTTCATCGTAAGTGGATCGAACATGTCAGGAAAGAGCACTCTTTTGCGGTCCATCGGCTTGAATTGTGTTCTTGGGTGGGCGGGCGCGCCTGTGGCCGCAAGTCACATGCGGGTCTCTGCGCTGCAGCCCGCAGCCTCGATTCGCGTGGTCGATTCCTTGCACGATAATCGCTCGCGCTTTTTCGCCGAGATATCACGCATACGGCAAATCGTGGATCTAACGAAAAGAACTCGCCCAGTGCTGTTTCTCTTGGATGAACTGTTGAGCGGCACGAACTCGCACGATCGTAGGATCGGCGCCGCCGGAATTGTGCGGAAGCTTGTGGAAGCGGGGGGCATTGGATTGATCACCACTCATGACCTGGCGCTCGCGCATATTGAGCAGGACCTCGGAGCGGCGGCGGTGAACGTCCACTTTGACGATCAGATCGTAGCAGGTGAAATCGAATTCGACTATCGACTGCGACCGGGAATCGTTACTCACAGCAATGCGCTCGAGCTAATGCGCGCAGTAGGGCTCGAAGTTTGAACGCGAAATTGTCAGCGGGGTGGATGATTGTTCGTGCGCTCCGAGACCGGCGTATAGATCATCCGTGACACGCGAGGCCGGCCTTCTCCCTTATGGAAGGCGTACACCTTTGATCTAACCGCCAAGTCGCTTACCGTCAGGCGCTCTCGCTGCCGCAAATACTCAGCCCAGGATTCGACCAGGAAATTTTCAACGTAACGGGTGGGGTCGGATGCATCCTTGAAAAGTCCCCAGCGCATAGCGCCGTCGCGAAGCCGTATGGGCCTCAAGTCGTGAATGGCGGCGACGAACTTCTCCTCGTCCGCCGGATCGATGCGGTAGCGAATGGAAATCAGCACTGGACCGTCGTCGGGCCGCAGTTCGACTACAACGGAAGGATCGGAGCGGGTGAGACCAGCGGCCGAGGAAACATCGGCGTAATCGGCGGTTGCGACATGAAAGCGGCGGGCAAGCGGAAGCCCTAGAACCAGGCCAAAGGCAGCGATGCACAGAGCTGCGGGCGTATTCCAGCGTTGCGCAATTGCTCCCCACACCGCACTACCGATGGCCATGCCGGCCTGAAAAGTCATTTGATAGCTGCCCAAAAGACGGGCCTGCACCCAGGCGGGTGCGGAGGTTTGCACGGCGATATTAAAAATGGATGTGGTGCTCGTCCAGGCGAATCCCCCCAGCAGGAGCGCCGCGACGACGAACGCCGTTTGATGAGCGAGCGCCATCACCAGTAGAGTGAAGGCAAAGACAACAGACGAGCCGGTGATGATTTCATCCGCGGAGAATCGCGCGCGTAATCTTGGCAACGACACCGCGCCGATAACCGCACCAAGGCCTATAGAAGCGTTGAGCAGACCATAGCCGAGCGCTCCGCGTTTGAGATCGCGCTGTGCGACCACCGCGAGCAGCGCCCACATCGCCGCGACACAACTCGTCACGAGAAACGCTCTGATCAGAATATTTTGAATCTGGCGCGCGTGGTGAACATATCGCAAGCCGGCGCGGATAGAGCCGAGCATGCGCTCGGTCGGGAGGTCGCTCGTATAGAGCGGCTTCCGCTTCCACATGTATAGAACGACAATCACGAAAACGAATGACGCCGCATTAATCAGGAAGACGATTCCGGCGCCCATCATGACGCTCGCGAAGAATGCCACCGTCAAACCACCCAGCGCGGGGCCGACGGCGCGGGCCAGGTTGAACCCGGCGCTGTTGAGAGAGATGGCTTCCGGAAGTTGCGATCGGGGAACAAGCTCAGGGACAATCGCCTGCCACGCTGGATTGTTCATCGCCGCTCCGATGTTCAACAGCAGCGTGAGACCAAGTAACATCCAAGGGCCCATGCTGCCGTTCAGGCTGAGCACGCTGAGCGCGGCCGCTATCGCGAGCATCCATGATTGCCAGAAGATTAGAAGGCGGCGCCGATCAAGAATGTCCGCAGTCGCTCCGGCGGGAAGACCGACGAGCAACACCGGTAAGCTCGCCGCGGTTTGCATGAGTGCGATGAGCAGAGGCGAACGCGTGAGCGAAGTCATCAGCCACGTCGCGGCAGTGTCCTGCATCCAGCCGCCTACGTTAGAGAGCACGGAAGCGATCAGCCGGTTGCGGAACAGCGCGGATCGCAAGGGCGCCCATGCGGAAGGAGCGGCGCCTTCGCCGGATGCCGCGGAAGCGTTCATATTTGCGCCAGCACAATCGCCAGTTTAGGGCAATGTGTATTGTTGAACATGGCAGGATCGCGGCCAAGCCGCCGCGCACTCGAACGGGAGCTTGCTTCCGCGGCGAATCCCAAGCGCGCGGAGAGCTCCGCGTGGTTCTTCAAAACGGGCAAAGGCGAGTATGGAGAAGGCGACCGCTTCCTGGGCATTTCCGTTCCTCTCGAACGGAAGATCGCGTTGCGCTATAGCCATCTGTCGTTCCCGGATATAGCAGGGTTACTAGCCTCGCGCATTCACGAACACCGTTTCGCAGCGCTCGAGATACTGGTCGCGCAGTATGAGCGAGCTCTAGATGCACGGCGGGAGCAAATCGTCCAGTTCTATCTCGAACATACGGATTGCATCAATAACTGGGACCTGGTTGACACGTCGGCTCCTTACATCGTCGGCGCACACTTGTCCACGCGCTCCCGAAATCTGCTTGATCGGCTCGCTGCGTCAGACAATCTGTGGGAGAAGCGCATCGCGATTGTCTCCACTCTCGCTCTCATCAAGAATGGGCAAGTCGAAGATACCTTCCGAATCGCTGAAACACTTCTGGGCGACAAACACGATTTAATTCAAAAAGCCGTTGGGTGGGCGCTGCGCGAAGCCGGCAAGGTGTCGCGCCCGAAACTTCTAAAATTCCTTCGCAAACATTATTCGTCAATGCCGCGAACGACGTTGCGCTACGCTATCGAACGCTTTTCGCCGGAAGAGCGCAAGCAGATGCTCACCGGGAAGATGCCGGCGGCGTAATATGGAAACGCGCAAGTGTTTACTTGTGCCCGTGCATCGTTCAGAGATAGGGCAATGTGCGGCCCAATAGAACACTACCCATGAGCAACAACGGTCTTCTGCAGAGATTGGGCGTTGAGCATCCCATCATTCAGGCACCTATGGCCGGAGGTCCGGGAACAGCCGAACTGGTTGCGGCGGTCTCAAATGCAGGAGGCCTTGGTTCGATAGGAGCAGCCTATCTGACCCCTGACCAGATCACAGAACAGATCCAACGGGTTCGGAAACTGACGAGTAAACCGTTCAGCGTAAACCTGTTTGCGGGTGGGTATGACAGCGAAGCGCGCGTCGATCCTGGACCAATTCTGGAGTTGCTCGGCGAGATCCACGAAGCGTTCGGATTGCCGGCGCCGACTCTGCCGGTCGTTCGACCCAATCCTTTAGCGGAACAGCTCGAAGCGGTGCTTGAAACGCGACCGGCGGCGTTCAGTTTCACCTTCGGTATACCCGCGAGTGGTGCATTGAGCCGCCTTCGGTCACGCGGTATCGCGATTTTCGGCACGGCCACGACCGTCGAAGAAGCGCGCATGCTGCAGGAAGCTCAAGTCGATGGCATCATTGCGCAGGGGGCTGAAGCAGGCGCGCATCGTGGAACGTTTTCGGGGTCTTTCGAAGCCGCGATGGTTCCCACGCTCGATCTGGTGGAGACGACCGTGCGCTTTGCGCGTGCGCCGGTGTTCGCTTCAGGCGGGATTATGGATGGCGCCGATATCGCCAAAGCAATGGCATGTGGCGCTTCCGGAGTGCAGCTTGGCACCGCATTCCTCACCTGTCCCGAATCCGGTGCGCCCGAAGCGCATAAGCAAGCTATCCTCGGGGCGCGCAAAGATACAACAGTAATCACTCGCGCTTTCTCGGGCCGGCCCGCCCGCGGTCTTACGAACGCCTTCATTGAAAAACTCAAACGTAAGCAAGATGCGATTCTGCCTTTTCCTTTGCAGAATGCGTTAACTCGAGCGATGCGTACGGCTGCGGCCCAGCGAGGCGATGCGGGATATCTCTCATTGTGGGCTGGCACCGGCCTCGTGCGAGCGCGTTCTATGCCTGCCGCTAAACTCGTGACAACTCTGGTGGAAGAAATGAACGGGGTGATGCAGAAGTGAACTGGAAGCTCGCGTCTATTGGTGCTTTCGTAGGACTAGTGGCGTGTGTGTTTGGCCTGTATTTCAACGGATCGCTCTTCGGGAGAGGACCTGTTTCAATCGGTATCCAGGTCGCGGCTGCCATCCTCATGGCCTGGGCGCGGATAACATTCGGCGCTCGAAGTTTTCATGCGACAGCGAATCCGACCGAAGGCGGCCTGGTGACGAGTGGGCCCTACCGATACCTCCGCCATCCCATTTACGCAGCGATTTTCTATTTCATCTGGGCAGGAATCGCGGCGCATCTGTCGTTGAGGAATGCGCTCATCGGTGTAATTGCGTCAGGAATGCTGGGGTTGCGCATGCACAGCGAAGAGATACTCCTCGCACGCGCCTACCCCGAATACGGCGATTATGCCCGGCGCACTGCGCGGGTTCTCCCGTTTGTCCTCTGATGACGCGCGGCGAACCTATCCGCCGCCCGCAGCCGTGACGGCCACCTGAAGAGCACGCGCCAGCGGGCCATCGATACCTTCATCAAGTGCCCGACCAACGATTGCATTGGCCGCCTGGATTCCGGACATTGCAGCCGCTTCGACGCAACCGGCATTGAAGCCGTTGTTGGTCCAATCTCCTGCCAAGACCACGTTGGTCAAGCCTGATTCGTTCGCGCGTAAACGATAGCGCGTGCTTCCCGCTACTGAGAGCACGTAGCGCTCGCTCGGGTCTATATTTGCCCGGAGGTATTGCGAGACTACACGGAGACCTCTGTCAACCGATGCCTTAGGCCACAGCGGCTGCAAATTATTTCGAAGAAATTCGTCGGCAGCTTGCTTAACGCGCTGAAGGGCCTGCTCTGGAGCGTTCCGGTCCTGACGATCCGGAATTCCGCCTTCCATCTGTCCACAAAAGTAATGAATGCCCTGTACCTCGTCATCCGGCCAGTCCTCGCGAGCGAGTAGTTGATCCATCACGGCCCAGGTATTGATCGGCGTAGTGTAGGCATCGAGCACGACGTCGCCCTGGGTCCAGCCAAGTTCGGCAAGCGGTTGATGAACCCAGAGTTGGATTCCCTGAGTACTCACCGTCTTCACCTTGTCGAGCATCAGCTGAAACGCTTCAGGAAGTTTTGAAATGTCTTCGAAAAGATACGGAAGAGCGCCGATGGAGATGGCAAGCACGGCCTGATCGAAGTCAGTGCCCGCACGCAGCACGCGCGTCTTCGGATTCTGCCAGGACGTCCAGAAAGACTCGAGGTTGAACCCGCCCGCTTTTAGTTTTTCGCCTTCGACGAGTTGGTCGTAAATAGGGTCTGCAGGCCAGCAGGGCAAACCCTTGATGCTGACAAGAGGATCGTACGCGCCTGCGGGATTCTTCAGCGTGGCCTGCACGCCAATCCGAATGGACTCGACCAGCGTGCCGTCCGTGCTCAGTTCGAGACCCTCAACGCGGTTGAAGAATTCGAACTTCACGCCACGATCGCGCAGCACTTCATACATGGGTGCGAACACCACGTCCCCCATGCCTGCCTGCATTTTCCAAAAAACAGAGCCCTTATACGCGCCCAGAATCAGCAGCAGACTTCGCAGCGCCGGGCCCGCTTCAAACGACGGCTTGTCGGCATCACCGTCGACATACGCGAACACCAAGTCATACAGACCACGCAGCGGCGCGGATTCATCAATGCTGTAGGTGAGCGGATCGGCGCCCTGAGCCTTCAGCCAGTCCTGAAGATCGTCCTCGAGGCTATCGAGCATGGCGGGATTGCGGAGATACCCGCCGCGCAGCAGCCCGCTCACGACAGAAACACCAAGGTCCATGAGCACAAACAGCCGCCGTGCTTCGACATCGGCGGCATGCAGGTGGGCATGAATCCGCTCACGCAAAAGATGCCGGAAGTGCTCTAAAAGTATGGCGATTCCTTCTTGCGCCGAAGACGCATGGCGCCGCGGATCGGGATCAAGTGTGCGAGCGATGCGTCCCGCAGTTTCAATGAGGACCACCAGCTCGATGGTTGCCACCGTCTCAAGATCGGCGAGCAGGTGCCCGAAGTAATCTCTTAAGCGCGCAAGTAGGACGTGATGTGGTGCCGATTGCTCGGCGCGCTGTCGAAAAGCGGAGTCGCGATAAGTCTCTTCCAGCCAGCCGAGCAATCGCACGACAGCGCTCCAAATCGTCTGCGGCGCGCCATCTCCGGGTGTACCAGGCACTCGGGGCAAATGAAAAGGCCAAACTTCCCATTCCGCTCCCTTTTGCTGTCCGTGCCGATCTGTAATGGCGACGAAGTCGTGCTCGAGAAAGGCCTCGTTCCACTCGCGGAGCGGCGTGCCGGGCGGCCGGTTTTTCTTGTTCTCTTCGTACACTTCACGCATAATGCGGAAAGCGTTTTCATAAAATCCCATCCAGATGTGCAGCCCGTGTTCCTCGATGCGACCATGCTCGCCGCGACCGCTGGCGCCCTTCCCCCCCAGCCGCCATCCCATTTGATAGATCGTGATCTCGTACCGAGATTGCCAGTCAGGCGCACTGGTGAGTTGCAGCGCAGTCGTCATCGCGCCGACCCCGCCACCGAGAATGGCAATCTTCTGAGGCCGTGATGCTGTCGCCGCGAAAGAGGGCGCCGTCCAGATGTCGCTGCCCAGGCCCACGATCATGTCGAAGCCGATCCAGAGTTGCAAAACTGGTTGGACGATGTTGCCGGCGAGGCCGAGATCGGCCACGACTGGATGGCTCGCGACATCCGCGATCGTTATGCGCCAGTCACCCGGCAACAAGCTCACGCCCCGCAGTTGAGTAGCGTTAGCTTGCGCCTCAACGATTGCTTGGTAACAGGCTGTTCCCGGCATGTTGCTGCTCGGAAACTGCTTCAGGAAAACCATCGGCTCGGCGCGCTGCACCAGATCTCGCAGACTGCTATAGATCAGGTCAATTTTGCCGAGAAAGCCTTCGTGCGGTGCCAGCGCTCCCAACAGTTCGGCGCCGAATTCCGCCGCGTCCTCGAAGATCCTTAACGGCTCGTCGTTTTCCGACGTTCGCTCGGCGCGAACCAACTCGGTGCGGACCGCTTGCGTCTCGCGGCTGTACGACGGCAGTGCAAGCGTCTCCATGGACATCACAGACGCTTCGTTAGGCAAGTCCGGAATTTGGAACCACCCGAACGCTTTGGGAAAGCCGTACACCTCGCGGCCCAGCGCCATCGCGTACGAGTTGTTTACAAAAATGTATGGGTGAAACCAGAATGCACGTTGCCGCTGCCTGTCAATTACGCGTACCCAGACGGCGCACTCCTGTTCCGCGAACCAGCCCTTGTCACAATCGGGTGGATTCAAACTGTACATTTTCCCGAGTGAGTTAAATGCCAGGACAACGAAGGGCCCCGCCGCCTCGAACTGCACCTCACCGCCGGACGGAATGTTGAGCCGATCGTCGACAAGCTTCTGCAGGACGGCAGGATCGGCTTTCAGAACGAAAGCGTAAAAGCTGACGTCCTCGGCCATATACGGCGGGCGGATCATTTGCGTTCCACCGTAATCAACGTAAGGAACCGGCATTAGTTTAATTTCCCCTCGAATGCAAAAGTCGGCGGGCCTCGCGCAGGACCGCGGGTTCGGAAACTTCGGCCGAAAAGTGGCGATCCACCCTGGCTAAAGGTTCGTAATCTCCGGTAATGCGCGCCAGGTCCGTCGCGGCGCGTAACTCGACGTAGCGGCATTCGGCGGCAGCTGCCTCAAGCAGCGCCTTCCTCAAAGCAGCCTCCGATTCGGGCAGCATGCCCAGCCCGGCCAGCACGGTTCCCCGAATGCGCAACAGGTCGAGCCGAGATATGCCGACTCCGAGTTCCTCCGCCTGCTTGATCGCGCCGTCCACCTCTTGGAGCGCAGCCTGTGCATCGCCGGCTCGCAACAGCCCTTCAGCCAGCAGCCCGCGGAACAAAGGCTCAATCACGCGTGAGCCGATCGAACGCATGACCGCGATTCCCTCACGCATTTTCGCGATTCCCGCGGTAACTTCACCTTCTTCGGTCAACGCCCATCCCCAACTGGCCAATACTGCCGAACTCCAGAACGGATACGCTTGCTCCTGACAGTAACGCGTCGCAGTTTCACTCCAATGACGCGCTTCAGCAATGTTGAGAGTGAAACATTCGAGGAGAGCGCGGAACGCCAAGGACCAACCAATGCTGAATGGATGGCGGAGGCTGCGCGCGTATTCGATGGCGCGCTCGCTCGCGCTTTTCGCCCGGTCGAAGAACCCGAGGAAGCAATAGACGAACGATTGGTAGCACAGTGTGCCGACAAGCGTATCCTGTCCAAAGCGGTAGGCATGTTCGCGGAACCGTTCGGCGTCGTACAGCGCCTCGGCGTGCTCGAGGTGCTTGCTGCTTTCGAGCAAGTCGCCTCGCCAGAAAAAAGTGTTGCCTGCTGTCCAGTAACCCTCCAGGCGCATCCCACCTTCGCCGAGAACGTCACCAGTGGAAATCATCCGTTCAGTCACCGGGAGTGCTTGATCGAGATGGCTGCGTACCAGGTGATAAACCCACAGGCCCCATAGTGTGGGCAACAACAAAGGAGAGTTGTCGGCGTGGGGCGACAGTTGCTCCGCGCGCCGGTATGTTTGGCCAACCTCGCTCGAACCAAAGCCTCGGGTCGCAATAAAGGCGGGACCCAAGCTCGTTATGAGCAACAATTCCTGCGAGGGATCGCGTCGATCCACCGGCAAAGCGTTGTACACCGATATGCCCTGCTCGAGATGCCCAATCGCTTCCGAGTAGGCGGACCGTTGCAAGGCGGCCATCCCGGCCTGATGCCAGTACGGAATGGCTTTTTCTCCAAATCCGGCCTCCGTAAAATGGTGCGCTACTACCTCCGGCTGGCGATCGGCCGTCTCGGGAAAACGAGCCACCAGCATTTCCGCCACTTCGCCGTGCAGCGCGGTGCGCGATTTCTTCAACAGCGACTCATACGCGGCATCTCGCAGTAAGGCGTGCTTAAAAATATAGGAGCGCCGCTGGCCCGCACCTCGCACGTACAAAATTTCCGCATCCACCAGCCGGTCCAGACTGTGTCGCAACGCTGGACCGGATAACCCGGAAAGTGCTTCGAGCATCCACTCGGGAAACTCTCTGCCGAGTACAGATGCCATTCGCGCGGTATTCCGCGCCTCGCCGAGCTGATCCAGGCGAGCCACAAAAGAATCGCGCAGGCTGTCCGGTACGGGGAGCTTGCCTGAACGCGATGCTGTCGGGTTCGATTCGGCCACCGTTCGCGCTACTTCTTCCAGAAAAAGCGGCACGCCGTCCGAGTTCACGACGATCTGCTCGAGCACTCCACTCTCGAGAGCGTGCCCGCGAGTTGACGCTGCCGCGATCGCCAACGCATCCGTACGCGAGAGGCGGTTCAACGAAATTGTCGAGACGTAACTACGCGAAGGCCATGGTGAGACGAATTCCGGACGATGAGTGAACAGGGCGAGCAACGAAGCGGTCGGCGCCTGATCGAGTAACATCCCGAGCAACTCAACGGTCGTGGCGTCGGCCCACTGCAGATCCTCGACGATAAAGAGTAGCGGCTGTCTGCGCGGCGCGCTCGGTGAAAACGTTCACCAGGGTTTCCATGGTCAGAATTCGCTGCCGCTCGGGCGTCAGTTCGAGCGCCGCGTAACCTTCGGCGGGTACATTCAGCAACGGGGCGAGTAGAGGAACAGTTTCGGGTAGCGAAAAACCAAGTTCTGCGAGCAGCGCTTCGAGTACACCCAGCTTCGCCGCGGGATCCAGTGCCCGCGTCTCGCGCTCGAATATCAATCGCTCGAAGCAGTCGACGATCGGGTACAGTGCCGTATTCGTGTACTGAGGCGCGCAGAAACATTCGATCAGCGAAGCCGCCGGATTTTGGGCGACGCGGCGCTTCGTCTCATAAACAAGCCGTGATTTCCCAAGGCCCGGGGCGCCACTCAAAAGTGTGACGTGCCCAAGACCCTCCGCCGCCTGTTCCCACCAGCTGAGTAGGAGCTGCAATTCCTGGTCACGGCCTTTCAGTGGAGTGAGTGCAGACTCCGGGATGGCTTCGAAGCGGCTGCGGGCGGTGCTGCGATGCAGCACGCGAGTGAAGCGCAAGAGCCGTCCGCCCAAAAGTTTGATCTCGCCGCTTTCGGCGCAGTCGAAGCGACCCTCAACGAGCCGCTGTGTCTCTGCGCCCATCAGCAGTTCTCCAGCGAGTGCATTCTCTCCGAGCGCGCGCGCCAGCGCGAATCCTTCACCACTTACCGAGCGGGCCGAGCCGGCGTCGGAAGAGTCCGCCACTGCCAATGAGGTTTCAACGCCCAACCGAACGTAGAACTCGGAATTCCCGCCCGCGAATGCTTCCACCAGCGCCAACCCTGCCTCTACCGCGAGCCGTGCCGCGTCTTCACGCGCCCGCGGATAACCAAAATACGCGGTAGCGGTGTTGCCGGTCCATGCGGAGAGGAATCCCTCCTTCCCAGCAACGACCTTGGCGCAAAGCTCGCGGCTGTCTTGCAACGTCGCTTCAAAGTCTTCGGGGTCTTCGCTCACCACTGTGCCGGCAAGCTCGATGCTTAAGAATGTAATGGGTCGCCGGTCCGCAGTACCGAGCACAAAGCGCGCACCCGAGGAAGAGCTTACATCTCTCAGCGGACTGAACGCGATCTGAGTTTCAAGTCCTGCGAGCGGCATGATGGCATACGGTCGAAGGTCTTCCATCAAGGCGCGCACCGAGGGGTAGCGCTGGTCACGATCCTTGGCCAGAAGCTTCTCAATGATGCGCGCGATACCGCTCGGGGCGTCAGGCCTTATCTGCCGTACGGGCCTGGGTTCTTGATGAAGCACAGCGTACCCAAGCGCGCTGGCGTTTTCCGCAATGAACGGCAAGCATCCGGTGAGGATCTCGTAGAACACAATGCCAAGCGACCACAGGTCGGTGCGTGGATCGACCGGCTCCCCGCGGGTCTGTTCGGGTGACAGGTAAGCCGGCGTGCCTACCACTAGGCCATCGTGCGTGATCAGCGCGGCATCGCCCAGTTTGGCGAGGCCAAAATCCAGAATTTTGACTCTACCCTCCGGAGTGCGCATCAGGTTTGAACTCTTGATGTCCCGATGGATGATGCCGGCTGCATGTGCGGTGCCGAGCGCTTCGGCAACTTGCAAAACATAACCGGCCGCCACGCCCGCCGAAGGAGGCCAGCCCTCAGGCGAACGGTCCGTGAGTTCGCGGAAGCTTTGGCCTGCTATATATTCGAGAACCAGAAATAGAGTGTCGTCCTGTTGATCGATACCGTGAATCGTGCAGATGCCAGGATGATTCAGCTTGGCAGCGGCCTGCGCCTCGCGCAGGAAACGCTCACGCGCGACTGCGCTGGTGCCCTCGGGAAGAATTTTGATCGCGACCTGCCGGCCCAGGCGCGTATCGACAGCAAGATACACCGCTCCCATCCCGCCGCGGCCCAGCAGAGACACGAATTGATAATGGCCGAGGCTCTCTGGGAAAGTGACCTTCGCCGGCGCAGCCGCAGCCCCACTCTTCTCGGTAGGCGAGATTACTGTGTCATTCGCGCGGTCAGAGGAGCGCTCGGCTTCTAAGGAATGACTCACAACCGTTAAATCGTGGTCACGTTCGCTTCCTTCCTCGCCGGGCACTCGCTAATTATAATCGTGGCTTTGCGCGCGGTCTCATTCGGTTCCTCGCGGGCGAGAAGAAAGTCACGTCGAGTTACTCAAATGTTGTGTCGCGATTATCCCTTCGGATAAGATTTTCGCCCGACGCATGCTTCCATGCGCGCACTTGCATAAGAAGTCCGGCTACTGTATTCATATGAGAGTTGGCCCTCTATCTGCAAAGTTGTTTAGTATCGTGCAGCAAAATCGCAGCACGAGGTACGACGTGTAGTCGAATACAAATTCTTCAACAGGAGATTTCATGAGCGCAACTCAATTTCGTCTCGGATGGATTCCGGATCTGCCCGACCACCGGGACTTCATGTATGCCGCCCCAACGCCAGTAGTGCAGAGCATTCCGCCTTCTGCGGATCTGACGGCTCAATGTCCGGGCGTTTACGATCAAGGACAACTCGGCAGTTGCACAGCGAATGCGATTGCAGCGGCGTTCCAATTCGACGAGATGAAGCTGAAAGAGCCGAATGTTTTCACTCCTTCCCGGCTCTTCATTTATTACGGAGAGCGCGCTGTAGAAGGAACGATTAACGAAGACAGCGGGGCGCAGATTCGCGACGGCATCAAGGTCACCGCCACTAACGGCGTGTGTCCGGAAACGGAATGGCCGTACGATATCGGGAAATTCAGCCAGAAGCCGCCGCAAAAATGCTTTACCGACGCAAAGAAATACAAAGCCGTCACGTACCAGCGCCTGATTCAAGATCAAAACACGATGAAGGGCTGCATAGCGGAGGGCTACCCGTTCGTGTTCGGCATTACTGTGTACCAGAGCATGATGACGGATGACGTGGCGAAAACCGGCATCGTGCCTATGCCGACAACCCAGGAGAAAGTTCTCGGCGGCCATGCCATTCTCGGCGTCGGCTATGACGACAAGACCCAGCGTTTCAAGTTTCGGAATTCCTGGGGAACTTCGTGGGGCGACGGCGGCTACGGTTACATTCCGTACGCCTACCTGACCGATACGAATCTGGCCAGTGACTTCTGGACCATACGCGCGATTACCGAAGCTGGCGCTAAGTCACACGCAGGTGCAGCAAAAGCGAACGCGTAACACTGCTCGCATCCCATTCTCTGCTCAGCCGCATCTCGATCGTGGCAGTTCCCGGCGTGTCGGCACGAAAGTGCCACTCATGAACGCCGGGACTGCCTACGTTCTGTGAGTTGGGTTTGAAGGAATCACGGACGAGCGAGCAAATCGGTGCGCCGTTCTTACCAAAGTTCCAACGGTAGCCAGTCGTCGGATTCTCCGGCAGGCTGATAGTAAACGTCTGCCCAACCGTCAGCGCGACTTCTTTGCCGCTCGATTCCTCTGTAACTTTCAGGTCCATGACTTGCAGTGCTTTCTGATTGCCGGCCAGCGATGATCGATTACAAGCACACACAAGCACGAGCAATATCGACAGCACGGCAAGCTTGGACGCAGTGCGCACAGCCACAGCATAGCGCCGGGTGCGGAACGGAAACGCACGCTAGCCGGTTCGCAGAAATGTGATTTCAGCTGGACCGCGCCTGGGAAACCTTCTTCGAAGACTCTTCCTGCGCAGAAACCCACTTGGCATGTTCCTGCGAGACCGTGCCCTCAATTCGTTCGGCCAATAACGCGAGCGGCTTATCCGACGAAGCATATGGTCCAGCCTGCGCCAAAAACAGGTACTTCTCGTGTTTTAGCGCCTCACATGTGGAGCGGTAAGAGATCCAGTTTGCCTGGTATTGATTTATTTGTTGCAGCCCCTCGGCAACCACGATTACGATGCCAAGTGCCGCGGCATATGGCCTGCCCCACACGGCCGCCGAGAAGATCGGTATGAGAACGGCTGAAATGATAGTCAGCGCCTTTAGCCATTTGTACAAACGCTGGGAGCCTGCACTCTTCCGGTCGTACCAGCGAATTTGGTCTTCCAGACGATCGAGTGTCGGACTCGTTTGTTGGGCTGCAGTCGCCACGCTGGATAATTGTATCCCGAGGCTTGATCCGATGCTATACTTTGACCTCTCTCTTATGCCTTGCGCGAGGGGAATAAAGTGAAGTTCGAGACCGAAGTCTTCATCAGCTACGCCCACCTCGACAATCAGTGTGCGAGACAAGGACACGAGTGGATTACTGATTTTCACGGCGCTCTGGCCGTACGCGTTGGACAGTTGCTCGGCAAAGAACCTCAGATCTGGCGCGACCCGAAACTACAGGGCAACGACTGCTTCGCCGACACGCTGCTAGAGCGGCTGAAGCACGTGGCCCTGCTGGTTTCCGTTCTCTCACCGCGCTATATAAAATCCGAGTGGACGCGCCGGGAGCTGGACGAGTTCTGCCACGCAGCGACAGAAACTGGCGGCTTCGCGATTGCGAACAAAGCGCGAGTCTTCAAGGTAGTGAAGACGCCCATTCCTCGGGAAATGGAACTTCCAGCATTGCAGCGGCTACTTGGTTACGAGTTCTTTAAACTCGATCCAGAGAACGGGAGACCTCGGGAACTTGACGATCCCGGCGACAAAGAGTACTGGACCAAGATCGACGATATCGCGCATGACATGTCGCAGCTCATCGAAGTCCTCGAGAGCGAAACCTCGGAAGCTTGCGTTACCCCTGGCGAGAAGAGAACCATCTATTTGGCGGAAACAACATTCGATCTGAGACCCGAGTACGACACGATTAAACGCGACCTCCAGCAACACGGCCATACCGTCGTGCCCGCACAGCCACTACCTCTCCTCGCCTCTGAACTGACGTCGTATGTACGGGACGAAATGGCTGCGTGCGATGTTTCCGTTCATCTCGTCGGGAAAACTTATAGCATGGTGCCGGAAGGAGGGATGCAGTCCATTGCAGAAGTGCAGAACGAGCTTGGAATGGAGCGGGCCGTCAAAGGAGAGTTCGCCCAACTGGTATGGGTTCCGCCGGGTCTAGAGATTCAGGACGAGCGGCAACGAGCGTTTGTCGAGAGACTCAGGATGAATCCTCGTGTTCAAGATGCGACAGATCTGCTCGAAACTTCTCTCGAGGACCTCAGAACAGTCATCCACGAGAAACTGAAGCCCAAGCCTGAAGCCAAAACACCTTCTGACGTGAAGCCGGTTTCAGCCAAAGGGGTGAAGCAGCTGTACTTCATGTTCGACCAGCAGGATCAGGAAACGATCAGTCCCTGGGTGAACTTCTTATTCGAACATTTCGAAGTTGTTTATCCGATGTTCGAGGGCGACGAGGCTGATATCCGGGAGTTCCACGAAGAAAATCTCCGGACCTCGGACGCCGTGCTCATTCATTACGGCGCCGCTGGAGAAATATGGTTGCGACGCAAGCTGCGGGAGCTGTTGAAAAGTGCGGCGTACGGGCGCACCGAGCCGTTGCGAGCGGTTGGCGTGTCGGTTGCGCCGCCTATGACCGCGCAGAAGCAGATGTTCAAAACCCACGAGGCCACCGTGATCTCGCAGTGTGACGGATTTAAGGCCGATCCATTTCTTTCGTTTGTCGATCGCGTGAACCAGGAGTAGGGGCGCACGGGATAGATGGAACCCGAGGCGCAGTTCAATCCTTTTCCCGGGCTGCGGCCCTTTGAGCCCGATGAAGATCATCTGTTTTTCGGCCGCGAAAAGCAGATCGACGAGCTTCTGAGGAAACTACGCACGAACCGGTTCCTCGCCGTCATCGGTTCGTCTGGAAGCGGCAAATCTTCCCTCGTCCTCTCCGGCCTGATTCCTTCGCTCTATAGCGGCATGATGGCAAACACCGGATCCAGCTGGCGTGTCGCCGTACTTCGCCCCGGCGCCAGCCCAATCAGTAACCTGGCCTTGTCTCTCAACAAGCCGGACGTGCTGAGGATGGCCGCGGAATCCTCCGACACCAGCCGAATTCTGCTGGACGTCACGTTGCGACGGAGTACCTCAGGGCTCATCGACGCGGTTCGTGAAGCGAGGATTCCGGCCCGAGACAACATCCTCGTTTTGGTAGATCAATTCGAAGAGTTATTTCGATTTCGCAACAGCCGGGATATCGAAAAATCGAAAGACGAAGCCGCTGCGTTCGTTAAATTGCTGCTCGAAGCGGTTCAGCAGGAAGCGGTTCCAATATACGTGGTTCTCACGATGCGCGCTGATTTTATCGGCGATTGCATGAATTTTCTGGGCCTGCCTGAAGCCGTGAACGCAGGGCAGTATCTTGTCCCGCGGATGACTCGCGATCAGTTGCGGCGTGCTATCACCGGTCCGGTTGCCGTCGGAGGCGGTGATATCGCACCCCGTCTCGTGGCACGACTGCTGAATGATTGTGGAGACGACCCTGACCAGCTCCCGGTGTTGCAGCACGCCTTGATGCGCACTTGGGATTACTGGACGAAACACCGTGCGCCGGGCGAGCCGATCGAAATCTCCCACTACGAGGCGATCGGGACCATGCGAGAGGCTCTTTCGCGGCATGCGGAGGAGGCGTACGAAGAAGCCGGCGCGGCGGGCAGCGCTGAGATCACCGAGCGAATGTTCAAAGCACTGACAGACACCTCGGCGGGAGCGCGAGGCGTGCGGCGGCCCACCTCAGTGGAGGAGCTCACCGCTATTTGCGAGACAACGGAAACGAAATTAATCTCGACAGTTGAGATCTTCCGCCGCCCCGGAAGGTCGTTCCTTACTCCGCCCGCCAGCACACCGCTCGATTCCAATTGCATGATCGATCTGTCCCATGAAAGCCTGATGCGAGGCTGGACGAGGCTTATCAAGTGGACCGATGAAGAGCGGGCGTCAGCCGATTACTACGTGTTGGTTTCGCAAGCCGCACGGTCGTTCGAGAACGGCACGGCAGGATTGTGGCGCAATCCGGAACTCGAGTTCGGCCTGCGATGGCGCGCCGAAAACCGCCCAACCGCAGCTTGGGCTCGACGCATAGATCCCAACTTCGAGCGAGCAATGAGCTTTCTCGATCGCAGCGCAGAGGAGCGGGATCGGCTCGCTGCGGAGCGCCGGAGGGAGCGAAAGCGCAAATTGACACTCGCCTGGAGCGTTGCGAGTGCTCTCGCTGTTCTGCTGATCATCACCGGCTGGTTGGCAGCAGAAGCGTTCCGGGAACGCTCTCAGGCCCAGAGTAATCTACAGATGGCGAAGGACACAGTGGATTCGCTGTTGTCTTCTGCCGGGAGTCAATCGGCGCAGATCGCTGCCGAATCTCCGGAAATTGAACAATTCCGCAGAAGTCTGGTGGAGCAGGCCAATGCCACCTATGCGAAGATCCTCGCCAAAGGTGGCCGGCAGGAGTTCACAGAAGAGGTCGCGCTTATAAACATGCGCTTGGGTGATGGAGATCGCATCACAGGACGCACGGAACAGGCGATCGCGGAGTATAAGAGAGCCATCAAGGGATTCCAGCAGTTAGCTGAGCGAGGGCCGCGGAATAGCAAATATCGTCAGGAGCTAGGGGACGCTTACAATTGGCTGGGCGAAACGGAGCGGCCTCTCGCGAACCATCGCGCCGACGCGGAGGAGGCCTACGACAACGCGGTGAAAGTTCAACAGGGGCTTTACGCTGAATTCCCAAATAATCCCGAGTATCAGCTGATGCTCGCGCGCACACATTACAACCGTGGCATTCTCCGAAAGGACAGCGGTCGCGCGAACGAGGCGGAAGCGGATTATCGAGAGGCCATCCAGTTGCTCACTCCTTTAGCCAGGCGAAACTCTTCAGGGAAAGCGAGTGACCAGTACAACCAGGAACTGGCACGCGCAGAAAACAATCTCGCCAGACTCATGTTCGACGAGAAATTGCCGGGTGATCCGAGCAAACTGTACGAGGCCGCAATCAGGACTGGTGCCGAACTGACGCGGAGGCAATCGGATAATCGGGATTACAAGTTCGAGCTTGCGCAGTACTACGACAATTTCGCCACGTTCCTCGAAAGCCAGAGACTTATAGAACCAGCCCTCAGCAACAGTGGACACGCACTTGGCCTGTACGAACAGCTCACGCAGCCGCTGCCGTTGTGGATAATGCACCTGGGCCTTCTGCACAACATCCGAGGCCGGATATTGGAGTCGAAGAATCTGGCGCAGGCGGAATCAGAGTACCAGCAATCGTTGGACGCATTCAGAGAAGTGCCTGTCGGTGCACAGACTGCCGATTACCACCTCTGGTTTGGCCAAGCTCTGGCCAATATGGCGAGCTTGCTCGAACAGAAGAACGATGATCGCGCCGCTGTTCCCCTGTTGCTCGAAGCAATCAATCAACATCGGCAAGTTGGATCAAAATACGACCTGGCGTGGGACTATTACTTTCTCGCAACAGCTTATAAGGCGATGGGCTCCGCAGTCGCGGCCCAGGACAGTACGCAAGCCTTAAGCAAACTTCTGCCCGACCTGTCGAAAGCAGACCAGGACGTTTTGCGAGCTTCTCTTAGCGATTTGAAGGGATCGCAGAAGTAGGTCAGAAAACGAATCGATATTCGAGCCGGATGAGATTTGTATACCAAGTCGCATTCGTCAGCGCATGACCGTACCCTACGTAAATTGAATTGTGTGCGCCGATATTCAGACGAGCGCCGATCTTCACATTAACGATGTTGGCGTTCGCTTGAGTGGTGCCATCAACCGGACTAGTGACCAGCCCACTCAAAACCCGCCAGGCGACGAACTCGAGCACGGGGGTGAAGGTATACCTCGAACCCGAGAAGAGGTCGTAGCTGGCGCCCGCGCCATACTCGAGTACATCTCCGGCGAAGCCGATGTTCGGATTAGGAGGCGAAAGACCTAGGGAGTTCGAGCCACCGACAGGGTGCCAATCGCCGAATTGAGCGGCGAGTGTCCATCGTTCAGCAAACCTCTGGTAGTACAGCAGCGTCGGCTCGACGCTGTAATGATGTGTTCCCAAGCCGCGAAAGGAATCGCCTGTGGGGAAATACGCGCGCATTTGAAAGGTGACATAGCGGTTTTCCGCTGCCAGCAGAGCGAATTTGAATCCAGCTCGAAAGTCTCCGAATCCGCTTGCACTGGGAATGCTTCCAGCGCCGACCGGCGTAAATTGAATCGATCGCTCTGGAATTTCGGCAAAAAAGGACAAACGCCTATGCGGCGCGTATTCAAGGTGGAGTTGCAGTTCTTGTAGATTTGCGCTTCTCGCGGGAACGGTGCCAGGCCCGGGTGCGTTAGGATCGGGCGATGGCCGGTAACATCCGCATTTAGCGTAGAAAAATTCCGCACGATCCGGTTGCTGCAAATTGAAATCTCCGTCGAATCGAAATCGAATTTCGGATTCAACGATCGCGTTGTCGATATATCCCGTCGAACTCCCCGCTATTCGGGGTCTGCGGGCCAGCGCGGGAGGCGATGCCGAATTGGAAGGAGCCTGTCCACTGTCCGGGAGCGCGCCTAACACAGGCCCAACAGGTTCCGCCGCATCATCTGGCGCGATCGCATCTTCGGAGTAATACAGCACAGCCGGTGCGAACGGATACAAATCGTCGTCAGGAGTCTGTGACCTGGCGATAGAAACACAAAGGAGCAGCGCAGCACAAACGATGGGGCTTTTCTGCATGGCTTTCTCGGAAATGTGGTGAGCATACCATGAATGCGTTACGAAAGGAAGACGAATCTGGTTACGTTCAATGGAACGGAGGCGCTATTCAGCCGTACGGCGCCGCTATTTGTGGAAATCTAAGGAAAGTAGGATATTATCGTCGCTCAGGCGACCTTTGCGCCAGCCATTTCGAGCCAGCTTCGCATTTGATCGCGCTGCGCAAGACCGGGTCGCTGAAAGACCATCTCGCCGTTTCGAAGGACGACGAAGTTCGGAATACTCTCGACGCGGAAACGCCCGGCGAGTTCCGATTCCGTCTCCGTGTTTACCTTGAGCACAAGCGCGCGGCCAGCCATTTCCCGCGCCAGAGCGTGAACTTCCGGCGCGGCGGCGCGGCACGGGCCGCACCAACTCGCCCAGAAATCAACCATCACCGGCACGCGCGCTTGCCCTACGATGTCGGCGAAAGCAGCAGCGTCTACCTCGATCGGTTCGGCCGTGGGAGGCAGGGCGGCCTTGCAGGATCCGCAACGTCCCGCGTCGGCGAGGTGCTTGGGGTGAACACGATTTCTCGCGCCACAGCTAGCGCACACCCGAATTGCGGAATAGCTCACGCTGCCTCCGAACCAATCCGATTCTGCTGATGTTACTCAGGCCGAAGCGCCCGCCGTCCTCTGGTTTTCGCGTTCACGTTCACGCCGAAGCTCCTCCTCGGCGCGGTGCCAATCGATTTCCGGAGAGCCTTCCGGGCAACCGCGTTCATGCCAGCAGCGGTATGCGCGAGCGCCGATTTCTTCGGAACTGAGCCCGGACCCCGTTTGCGCCCGCTCCGAGCCCGGCCCCATGCGCGCCGGTCCCGCTTCTTCGCGCCCTGAGGCCGCGTTTACGCGCGTAGTCGCACTCTGGTCAACACCGGTTGTGCCGCGCGGAGTTGTTCCGGACGATCTTGCTCCTGGAACGATGTTCGGCGCAGGTGAGCCGCTACCCACGTCCGGCGTTACCGACGTCAGGCCCGCTCCGGCGCCTGACCCGGTCGCCACACCCGAAGTATCCGTACCTCTTGAACCGACTGACATCTTGGCATCGCCGGCGATCGTATCGTTGATGCTCAGGCCCGGTCGCGGGCGCTGCTGCTGACGCGCAGTCCTTTGCTCGGGGGAAAGTTCAGATTCGGAAATATCCTCGAAATCGCCAGCTTCATCGGCCGGCAGTTTATTGAACTTAGGATCGATCATTGAAACTTCCTTCTACTTGTGTTTGACACCCGCGGGGGCAGAATTACAACGCGGAATGTTCCTGGGCTGCGATCGCGAATGCCTATAGCAATGCTACGATACGGCGATCCATGCGACCCAGGGCAACTGTCGTAGGAAGCGGGCCGAACGGCTTAGCCGCGGCCGTCGTCCTCGCTCGAGCCGGGCTGGATGTGGAGGTCCGGGAAGCCTCTCTGCTGCCCGGCGGCGGAGCTCGCTCCGGTGAATTGACCCTTCCCGGATTCATCCACGATCTGTGCTCCGCGATTCACCCGATGACGGTTTGTTCCCCCTTTTTCTCGAAGTTGCCATTGCACTCACATGGCCTGAATTGGGTGTTTCCGCCGGCCGAAATCGCCCATCCTCTCGACGACGGAACGGCTATCACGATCGAACGCGACGTCGCGGCCACTGCGGCGCAGTTCGGAGCTGACGCCGCTGCCTATCGCGAGCTGTTCAGGCCAATTGTCGACAATTGGGAAACGCTTCTCCCCGAACTGCTTCGTCCGTTGCGTTTTCCTCGGCACCCGTTCAAGCTGGCTCGATTCGGATTGCGGGCAATTCAGCCCGCGTCAGTGCTCGCCCGAAATACCTTTCGCGGCGTGCGCGCTCAAGCTCTCTTCGCAGGTCTGAGTGCGCATTCTTTCTTGAAATTGGAAGCCCCTATCAGTTCGGCGTTCGGTCTGATGATGGGTGGGTCCGCGCATGCGGTCGGGTGGCCCATGCCGCAGGGCGGAGCGCAGCAGATCACGAATGCGCTTATCGGTGTTTTGAATTCGCTCGGCGGGCGCGTTGTGACCGGCTCGCGGGTCGATCGACTCCACCAGCTGTGCTCGCCCGATCTGACACTATGCGACATCACGCCCCGGCAGTTTCTTCGAATGGCGGATTTGAGCGATCACCGGCCGTTCCGTCAACTACTCGAGGAATATCGATATGGCCCGGGCGTTTTCAAGGTCGACTGGGCTTTGCGCGAACCCATTCCCTGGACCGCGAAAGAGTGCCTGCGCGCCGGAACTGTTCATCTCGGTGGCACGCTCGAGGAAATTGCGGCATCCGAACGCGCACCCTGGGAGGGCAGGCCTCCCGAAAAGCCATTTGTGCTCTTAGCTCAGCCGACGTTGTTCGATTCGACGCGAGCCCCTTCCGGTCTCCAAACCGCTTGGGCTTACTGCCACGTTCCGAACGGCTGGCAAGGTTCGGCGCTCGCTCAGATCGAGGCGCAAATCGAACGGTTCGCTCCTGGGTTCCGGGAATGCATTCTCGCGCGAGCCACCCAAGGCACGGCGGCGATGCAAGCCTCAAACGAAAATTTAGTGGGCGGTGACATCAATGGAGGCGCTGCGGACGCGAAGCAGTTCTTCATGCGGCCAACCTGGCGCACCTACAGCACGCCCCTAAAAGGCGTGTACTTCTGTTCGTCCTCTACACCGCCCGGTGGCGCCGTGCACGGCATGTGCGGATATAATTCAGCCCAACGGGCGCTGCGCTGGCTCGCCAAGCAAAGGAAAAACTAGCCGCCGACCTTCTCTCTTACACACACCAGCTTTAAATTCGCCCCGCCCTTGGGAGTTGTGATCTGGCTGGTTGTGGTGAGCGTTTGGCCGTCGTCGGAGAGTTCCCAACGGTCGAGCACCATCTCGTCTTCACCGTTCGAAAGTTTAATGTGGGTTCGGATCAGCAGTGCCGGACCGTCCCAGAACGCTTTGCTTGTGGCGTCATGGCCATTAATGATGTTGGTCGCTTCCGATCCGTCGGTGAAATAACTTACGTCCGCGCTGGTTGTTTTCGTCCCGCTTGTCTGAATAGTATGGACATTCATCGTTACGGCGTGCTGATCCACCACACGGACGATCATGTCAGGCATGGTCGCGCGCCCGAAATCGCTTTTGTCCTTGACCATGCGCCAGCGTCCCGAAAAATCTGCCTTCGGCTGAGCTTCCTCTTGCGCATGCGCATAGAGCGGCAGCAGGAAACCCGCCGCAACAGAAATAACAATCAACCTACCCAGCCACGTCATTGAACGTTACGCGTACTATTGCGACATGACCAAGAGCCTGAACGTGCCCGGCATCATTTTCGGGCGAGGACGCGGAGTGTCCGCGGTCGCCGCAGGAGCCGGACCAAACTCGGCATCCGAAAGATAAATCTTGTGTGTGCGCAGATCGAGCGCCATAGTGCGGGCCCCCAGCTGAGTTTTCGCGTTCTCCACAACCGTGTACTGGTCGGCCGATTGCTGTTGGATAACGGTGAGCGTCGCGTCGCGGCCATTTGACGCAAAGGCCAATTTCGTTCCTGGATCGAACCCCGCCGCGTCCGTTCCAGCACCCGTCGGAACCGTGGTGATCACTTTACCCGAGTCCGCATCAACGACAGCCATCACCTTGTTCTCACAAACGGGGAAAAGACGGCGATTCGCGGTGTCGATTGCTAACCCCGAGGGCGAGTCGCATTGCGGTCCCAACGGCCAGCGATTCTTAATTTGAAGAGTTTTGGGATCGAAGCGTACCAGCTCGCTAGTGTCTTCGATGTTCACGTAAACGTTTCCGTTGCCGTCGGTCGCCGGAAACTCCGGCTTGCCGCCAAGCGCGGTGGTACCTGCCACATTTCCGGTCGCGCCATCAATTGCTGTCATGTCTTTGCTGCGTCCATTGAATGCAAACACTCGCTTACTGAACGGGTCGTAAAGAATGCCATCCGGATTCGTCCCCGCTTTTGCCGTCGAAATGGTCGCGAGCGTTTTCAGATCGAAAATGGTGACCTGATTGTCGCGACCATCGCTGATAAAGCCGCGCCCCAAATCGTTGGCAACGGCTATTCCATGAACGCCGTTCGTGTTCGGAATCTTGCCGACGATGGCGTCGGTGTCGAGATTGAGGACGTCTACTTCCGTGGCGTGCGAAACGTACAGCCGCCTGTTGTCGCTATCCGCGAGCAGGTAATCCCACCCGCCGTCGCCGGGAACCGGGATAGTCTTCAACAGCTTGTAAGAACCTGCCGCCAGAAGTGTCGAAGCGAGCAAGAGGCCCGCCGTACAGATTCGAGATTTTGCTATGAACATACTGAAAACACGGTCGATTGTATCACCGGGTAGAAACAGCAACCGCTTCGGCTGTTCTATTGTGATCTTTAGAATTTTTCACGCCCGGGCGATCGAGCGAGCCGTTATCTCTGTACTAGGGAGGTGTTTTCTTGTGCTTACGCCTCTAAGCGCAGCAGAGAGACGCGCCGATAAGAGTAAATGTGAACGTGACTGACTAAGTGACGTTACGGTTCGGACTGGCCTATGACCAATCTCGGAATGAGCAGCATTAATCCACGCAAATCGCCGGAAGGCGTCCGGCAACACACAGAAGCGGTGCAGCAACTATCGATGCTGAGCTCTGTGCTAAACGGGCTGGAAAGCGGCGCGTCCGCCATGTGCCGCCACGCCCACGAAGCCATGCGCGCAGTGCGCGACGGAAGTTATCGGGTCGATGCCATGCAGTTGAGTCGCCGCATTGTCGGCGAAGCGATGGGACTGGCCTACTGATCTACATGCGCTTCGCCGCGTCCCGCGCCCCAGCCCAGATCACGTCCTGAGCCCCACGTAAATACGGATTCAAGCACCTGATCGGCGCCGTTTTCGAGCGCAATACAGTGGAATGATCCCGCCCCCGGAACACCGAACCGCAGATCCGTCAACTCAACGCGTTTCGCCGCTCGCCCGTCGGACGTGACCGTCGGCGTTACCGACCAAAGGGGAAAGCGCGCAAAGTAGACGAAGTAACGAAACGGTTCGGTCGCCTTCGCGCTCGTCAGACTTGCTGTCATCGCAGCCTTGTACCAAGTGTGAGCGTTCTCCATGTCGAGTTGGTCCAAGGGATCAAGCGCGACCGTCCGGTAATCGGCGGCAGTTTCGACGACGCCGGTCCACTGGAGCGGGCTGAACGGTTGAGGCAGCGCTACCGCCTGCAAGGGCGGCGTACCCTCGTATAGCCTCGATTGCAGTTGCGCCACCGCACGCGCATGCAAAGCAGCTCGGCCGCAATCGAAGAAAAAGAAAAACGCAAGAGCAAATATTGCGACGCCCCGTCCCGCCGATGCTCGATCACCAATTTCACTGCTGACAAGTCGCGCGAATAGAGGCCACACCGCCGCAAACGCGAGCGCGGTCATGATCCACCCGTCGTACAGACTATTGACATCGAGATGGAACCATCGTGACGAAAACGGCAGCAGGAGCCGCACCCCAAAACTGTTTGTCCAATCCATTACAAGATGGCTTGCCACTCCGATGCAGCACAAAATCCAAGCTCTGAACCACGGCAGGCGGCGCTTAGAAATTCCCGCCACCACAAGCACCGGCAGCAGCGACATAATTGGCAGGCACAGCAGGGAATGTGTGTATCCCCGGTGTGCCTCAAGATAAGCGAGGCTTCCCCGCGCCGTAGCCACGATGTCGATGTCCGGCGCATTCGCAGATAGAATCAGCAGCGCGGCCGCATGCGGCGAATACCGGGACAGTCCTGCGCGGGACAGAGCCAGCCCAGTGAGGGAATGAGTGATGTTGTCCATCGCTCGCGTTCAGGCGCAAGCCGGAACAGCGACGTAGGACTGCTCCCGCGCGAGATAGTCCGGCGGAGCAAGGAGAGTGAGTGCGTCCGGTAAAATTTCGGTCGTCATTGGCAGCCTGCCCGCGAGTTCTCCGTCGACCTGCGCGTAGACTTCCTGGCCAGGCGGCTTGCGGCAAATGACGGATTGCCCGCGCAGCACGGTACAGCCCTTCACGCGATGTACCCGCCGAAGCGCAACACCCACGAGATAGCTAAGGTAACGCACACTCGCGGTCCCACGAAACAGGACCACCTCGAACTCGTTACGCAAAAGCGAAGCTCCGCGCGCAATCTCCAGGTCGCCGCCGTAGTTGCGCACACGGCTGATCAGAGCGAAACTCGCCTGGTAAGTCTTTCCGTCGACGCTGACCTCGAACTCGCTCAGGGGTCGAAATACGTGCGAAAAACCAGCCACGTAGTAAGCGAACTTTCCCGCAGCCGCTTTCAAATCGAGATTCAGTCGCGCGACGATTTCTGCATCCAGTCCGGCCCCCGCCATGCACAGAAACACCCGCCGCTCCGAATCCCCCATCTGCATGCTGCCGGCCGCAATCCGATACGGGCGCCACTTCGTAACTTGCGTCGCCGCGCGTTCGAAATGAAGCGGAAGGCGCAACTCGCGCGCTAAAACGTTGGCCGTTCCTCCGGGCAGAATCGCGAGCGGCACGCCCGTATGCAGCATTCCGTTCGCTACTTCATTGATGGTTCCATCTCCGCCGGCGGCAATGATGAGATCGCATCCGCTCTCGATGAGATGCTGCGCCTGCACCCTCGCCGTGCCCGGGCCTTTCGTTGCAATCAGGTTCGCTTCGATGCCTTGGCGCGCCAGTACTGCGGTGGTACGTTGGAGCAAGTGTAGACGCCGCGAAAGACCTCGTGCGACCGGATTGTAGATGATGGCTGCGCGTTTCGCGTCGAAAGACTCCAAGCGTCACCATTATAGGTTCAGCAATGAAAGAGTCGCTTCGTAAGCGCGCGGAAGATCTGCGCAAGCAACTCGAACATCACGAATATCTCTATTACGTTCTCGATCGGCCGGAAATTTCGGACGCCGAATATGACGCCCTCATGCGCGCATTGCGCGATTTGGAAGAAAAGAATCCCGAGTTGCGCACTGCCGATTCGCCGACACAGCGCGTGGGAGGGCAGCCGCGGGAAGGTTTTGTCAAAGTGCCGCACAGTTCCCCGATGCTCAGCCTTGACAATGCCCTGAATGAGCAACAGTTGCGCGAATTCGATGCTCGCGTGCGAGCGCTGCTGAAATCCGAGAACTATGAGTACACAGCTGAATTGAAGCTCGACGGCCTTTCTATGGCGGCTTATTATGACAAGGACCGCTTTACGCAAGCGGTCACTCGCGGTGACGGGCGCGTCGGCGAAGAGGTGACGGAGAATGCGCGCACCATCCGTTCCCTGCCCTTGCGCTTGAAAGATCGTGCCATTCGTGCACCAGCCTTCGAAGTTCGTGGCGAAGTGGTGATGCAGCGGCGCTCCTTCGAACGCCTCAATGAAGAACGTGAGCGTGCCGGACTGTCCCGCTTTGCTAATCCGAGAAACGCAGCCGCGGGAGCTTTGAGAGCGCTCGATCCGTCTGTGACTGCCTCCCGCCAACTGGACTATTTCACATACTTTCTGCTCCATGACGGCCGCTCTTTTCTGAATAGCCAGTGGCAAACGTTAGAAACGCTCCACGCCGCGCACTTCAAAGTGAATCCCTATCGGAAGAAATGCGCGGGCATGGATCAACTACTTGAATTCATTCAGCAATGGGAGACCAAACGCGACACTCTGCCTTACGAAATCGATGGCGTGGTAGCAAAGATCGACTCCGTTGAGCAGCAGGAGAAGCTCGGCTGGACGGCCAAGGCGCCGCGCTGGGCAATCGCCTTCAAGTATCCGGCGCGTCAAGCCTCGACCATCCTCGAAAATATCGAAGTACAGGTGGGGCGCACCGGGACGCTGACGCCGGTGGCGCATCTGAAGCCGGTAAGCCTCAGCGGCGTGACGGTGTCGCGAGCGACATTACATAACGAAGACGAGATTGCGCGCCTCGGCGTCGAGATCGGCGATACAGTTCTGGTGGAGCGCAGCGGCGACGTGATTCCGAAGATCGTGCGTGTCATTCAGCCAGGCGCTCATCGTCGTAAATTTCATATGCCCACGACGTGCCCCGTGTGCGGCGGTCACGTGGTTCGCGAAGAGGGTGAGGCAGCCAGTCGTTGCGTCAATACCAACTGCCCGGCTCGGCTGCGCGAATCGCTTCTGCATTTTGCCGCACGAGGGGTGATGGACATCGACGGCGTGGGGGATGCACTCGTCGATCAGCTATTGACCCGCGGTCTCGTGCACAATATCGCCGACCTTTATGCGCTGACAGTGAACCAGCTTCTCGAACTGGAACGCATGGGCGAGAAGTCTGCCTCGAAGATTATCCGCAATATCGGCCAATCGCGTTCACAGCCGCTCGCTCGTGTGTTGAACGGATTAGGCATTCCGTTCGTCGGTGAACGCACTGCACAAATTCTTGCCTCTCATTTTGGCAGTCTTGACGAAATTGCTTCTGCTTCTGCCGAAACGCTGCAGGAGGTAAATGAGATCGGGCCGAAGGTTGCGGACGCGATCCGGCAATTCTTCGCCGAGAAGCGCAATCGCGAGCTGGTAGAGCGCCTCCGCGCTGCCGGGCTCCGCTTCACCGCTCCCAAAGAGATTAAGAAAGGTGGGCCGCTCACCGGCATGACATTCGTGCTCACTGGCACTTTGCCAACACTAAAGCGAGAAGAGGCCAAAGAACGCATCGAGGATGCAGGCGGCAAGGTCGCCGGATCCGTTAGCGCCAAGACAACGTATCTGGTCGCCGGCGAAGATGCAGGCTCGAAGCTCGAGAAGGCCCGCGAGCTGAGCGTTCCCGTTCTCGACGAAGGCGGGCTTTTCGCTATGCTTGGGTCAGAGACGCAGCGCAAGCCGCCGCGGAGTAGAAGCTGAAGCATTTTTTCAACAGCCTTGTCTCTGGCTGGAACCACATAAGCGCTGTTTTATTGTCCTGGGGCCCTCACGGGCTGTTCCTGCTTGCCATTCTCGATTCGGCGGGCCTTCCCGTCGTCGGTGGTGTCGATGCTCTTCTCATCGCGGTATCGGTGAACCAGCCGCACCTCGCCTACATCGCCGCCATTTGGGCGATTCTTGGTTCGCTTGCCGGCAGTTTGATTCTCTTCGGCATCGCGCGCAAAGGAGGCGAGGTGCTGCTCGCCAAGCACATCGGCACGCGCCGCGGCAAGCGCCTGCATTCCTGGTTCGAACGCTACGGTCTCGTGACCGTTTTCGTTCCGGCGCTCTCGCCGCTACCGCTGCCCATGAAAGTCCCTGTGTTCTGCGCGGGCGCTTTGGAAGTGCGCTGGTCTTACTTCAGCGCGGTCGTCCTTGCTGCGAGGGCGATTCGGTATTCCGCGCTCGCCTACCTCGGTTTGCACTTTGGGCATCAAACCTTCAAATTCCTCACCTCCCATCTGCTCACCGTCACGGGCATTGCACTTGCCTTGGCGGTTCTGGCCATCGTTGTCTTGCAATTGGTCGAGCGCTACGGGCCGGGCGAATCGAAATCTGCCATCATGAGCAAATAGTTTCTTCCGCTGTATGCACCGTCTGTGCGCCTGCCTGCTATTGATCGTTTCGGTCTCCCGCGCATCCGACGATCCGACTGAAATACTTAATCGCATTCGCCGGAACGTCGCGGCGCAAATTGAGAAATCCGCGAACTACACCTGCGTTCAGACCATCGACCGAACTTACTTCGTGAGCACGCGCGCGGCGTCCAACTACTGTGCTGAACCGCCAGCCCGGCAGCGGAAAGAAGTGATACAGGATCGTTTGCGGCTCGACATAGCAGTTTCAGAAGGCAGAGAGATCTATTCGTGGCACGGCGAAAATAGGTTTTCCTCTTCCACCATTGCTTCGGTGGTTGGCAATGGCCCCATTTCGTCGGGGAACTTCGTTGGGTTTCTGCACAACATCTTTCTCCTTGCAGGCATCCAGTTCACGTATTCCGGTACGTCCGATGTCAAGGGCGTGAAAACCGTGCGCTTCCAATATGTCGTTCCGCTGGCTCGCAGCGGCTACCATGTGAAAGGTCCACGTGCCTTGATCCTTGTTCCGTTTCACGGCTCATTCACCGCAAATGCGGCGGACTATCAGTTGACCAGTTTGCAAGCGATCGCGGACTCCTTGCCCGGAGGCTCGAATGTCTGCTCAGCTGAGACTGACGTGAAGTACCAGATCATCAATATCTCAGGCATGCCATCTCTCATTCCGGTGATGTTCCGGTTGCAAGTCGATGATGACACCCGCGTTTACACCACTAGCCGTAGCGAATATTCCGAGTGTCGCGAGTTCCGAGGCGAATCCACGCTACGCTTCGATCTCAGCGATACACCCGTCCAATCCACGGCAGCAGATCCGCCCGCCGTCGATGAGTGGCTGCCGCCCGGCCTAACTCTGCACGTCCGCCTCCGCACGCCCATCGATAGTCAAACCGCTTATACGGGCGATGCTGTCGAAGGCATACTGCTCGAGCCCGTGACGGTGCCAGGCACCAAAAGAGTCATTCCCGAAGGTGCGCTGCTACATGGAGTCATCACGTTGCTTGAACATCGGCGTGAGCCCTGGAGTCACTGCCTCGTAAGCATTCAGTTTCAGCGCCTGGCGTACGGGAAAAACTCCTTCTTGCTCAGAGCGATGCCGAAAACACCAAAAAAGAGCGCACAGGAGCTAACCGATCTTTACGGGTCATCGTTGCCCGCGTGGGTCGCCGCGTATTCCGAACAGGGGATTTTCGCACTCGGGTCTTCTCACGCTCATCTCGACAGCCATTTTTCAGCTGAATGGGCAACCACGAAGCGGCCGGATGAGACACCTACGTTGGAGGGCCAGTGAGCTGCCATTACAATAGGTCGTGCCTGTGCCGTCACGCCGAACGTTCTTAACGCAGACGGCTGCCATCGTTTGCGGGAGCCAGGTTACCCGCGCGAAAGATTCCCTCACACGGAAGAATCTTGGCGTGCAGCTTTACACAGTCAGGAACATCATCCTCAAGGATCCCGCCGGTGTATTCGCATCAATAGAAAACATCGGGTACACGGAAGTGGAAGCGACGTACGCGACCCTCAATCAGATCTGGCCGGCTCTGAAGAACACGCAGTTACGTCCAGTGAGCGTTCACGTCGATAAAGCGATTCTCGAAGGAGACGCCGACCATCTGAACGCCACGATCGAAGACGTCAAGCAGCGCGGGTTTGAATATATCGTCCTCGCATCTTTTCCCACTGCCGAGGGAGGCGCCGATGGGGTAAAGAGGGCCGCCGACATGATGAACAAGGCTGGCGAGAAAGCAAGAGCAAGCGGACTGACCTTCTGTTATCACAACCATGCTCATGATCTGCAGCCCATCAACGGAACTCCAGCGCTGGAGTTGTTGATGAACGAAACACAAAAGAATTTAGTGCTTCTTGAAATGGACATCTTCTGGGTCAGCGTGGCCGGGCACAATCCGGCGAAGTTGCTCAAACAGTACAGCGGTCGCGTTCCGATCATCCACCTCAAGGACAAAGCAGAAGGCGTCCCGGTTCAATACAAGGAAGACGTCGCGCATGACGCGTTCAAAGAGGTCGGCAGCGGCACTATCGACATACCTGCTGTCTTATCGGCCGCCGGTCCCGCGGGAGTGCGGCACTATTTCGTAGAGCAGGATCAAACGCCGGGTGATCCCATCGCCAGCTTGCGTCAAAGCTACACGTACTTACAATCTCAGTTCAAGACCTGAGGTGCAGCAGTTATGCGCGTTCCTGGTACGTGCCTTCTGAGGTGCTGATGCGGATCCGCTCGCCCTGGCTGATGAAAGCGGGCACTTGTACCACGAGTCCGGTTTCCATTTTGGCTGGCTTCGTAACGTTCGAAACGCTCGCGCCCTTTAAGCCCGGCTCCGTCTCCATCACAGCCATTTCAACACTCGGCGGCAGTTCAACGCTAATCGGCTTTCCTTCATAAAACTCCACGTTCACCTTCAGCTGCGGCGTCAGATACAGCACGCCATCGCCGAGAATGTCCTTTGTCAAGTGCATCTGCTCATAATTTTCCGTGTTCATGAAGTAGTAGTATTCGCCGTCGTCGTACAAATACTCCATCTCGTGCTCGTCGAGAGCAACACGCTCCACCTTGTCTTCAGAAGAGAAACGGTGCTCGATCATTGAACCTGACCGCAAGTTCCGCATTTTGGCTTGCACAAACCCGCGGAGATTTCCGGGCGTGCGGTGGACCATGCTGAACACCGAATGCAGCTCATTGTTGAACTTGACGACCATCCCTGGGCGCAGTTGTGTCGATGCAATCATGAATTAGAAATACTCCTTACGAGCGCAACCGCGGGAAACTCTGAAGCCTTACCCGGTGTGCGCAATCAACGCTTCCGCACTGGTGTATGCGCCGGTGGAAGCTTCAGTGTATCAAGACTCGTACAAACCTTCCCTCCCACATTGGAGGGCAGGCGCCACATGCCTGCGGGATCCGCCTGAGCCGATTCCGGCTGCCCCTCCATGAAGAAAAAAACCGGTTGTTGCACGTGCAGCTTCCAAATCACGACGGCTTCGTTCGCGGTTTTGCGGGGAGGCACCTCTATGCAGCGCGCGGCGAGCGGCAACAGCGTCATGTATCCGATTGTCGCCGCACTTTTCTGCCATCCTGGCGCACAATTCTCTTCGTCGGTGCCATGCGTCGAAATCGTAACCCAGCAGGCGTCCGACTGCCAATCGCTACGTGCGAAGAGACGGCCTTGCGGATCATAAACCCACGGATTCAGATTCTGATAGCCCACGCCCGGCAAATATGGGTCGGCCCACAGAAATTCATACGCAACCCCCGGACCGTCGCGAATAGTCTGGGCGCTCTCCATAGCCCATCCCTGCAGGTACTGAGATCCCTCGAGATTCGGGTCTAAGTTCACCAACGCCAGAGCGGCTATGTGAGTCATCCAATTCGGATGCTCGAGTTCATTCGGCTTCAGAGCAAGCAGCACTTCGGCAGGAAGCGCTGAAAAAAACTCGCGCGCATCTTCACGCAATTCAACGCGTTCGTTTGCGCGCACAGCGCCGAGGTATTCGCAAGCGGCATACAGCGCATCTCCCTGTTCAAAGTTGCCCGCCTGCAGCCAGTGGAGCACATCCGTCCAGCCGTCCGTGTTTGTGTCCTTATCACGCGCAATGGCTGCGAAAAACTGATCACGCACGCGATTCGCTGGATTTCTTTCCGTCGCTTCACACGACGCGCTCGTAAGCTGCTGCCGCTCAGATTCTGAAAGAAGCGCTCCGCACCAATCGACCACCAGCGCAGCCTGCCTTCGATCGCAGCGATGCGCGAGCGCCCAACGAACTGCTTCCCTGCCCCGCTTGTCGTCGTGCGTAACGGCATAGTAAAGCGCAAGTTCGAACCCGCGCTCAGGCGAATCGGGAACCGACTCAACGCGGTTCTCGAAATTCGTCCAGCGTGCTGTTTGCCGGTCCTTATCGCGCTCTAACCTGCGCAGGCGCTGGTGGGTCAGGAGTAGTTTAGGCGTGGTCTGCGCACTCAACAAGCACGACAACGAGAATGCCAGAAATGCAAATGTCGCTACACGCAACAAACATTGTTCCATAGGGGCGCTTCAGTCGCTCTGATACGCTGTTAGTTTCCTTGCCTCGAAACTGCTTGGCGCCGGCCGTATAAAGTCGATGGCGGCTCGGGTCAGTGAAACTTACGTTCTGCGTACATACCCGTTTCGCGAATCGGATCTTATCGTCAGCTTTTTCACTCGCGATCAAGGCAAGCTGCGGGGCGTGGCGAGGCGAGCACGAAGGCCCAAGAGCAGCTTCGGATCGGGGCTGGAACGGCTTTCGCTAGTAAACTTATCGTATTCGCAAAAGGAAACGCGCGAACTGGTCAACTTGAACTCCTGCGACTTGTTGCAGTCGCAATTCGATCTGCTCAAAGATTTCGATGCGAGCGTGGCTCTCGACTATGTGGCAGAAATCTGCGAACACATGCTTCCCCCTCACGAACCGAACGAGCGCTTCTTTCGTCTGATTACGACTGTCCTCAGCTACATGCATGAGCACGCGCCGGGCGCCATCTGGGCCGCAATCACTTACTTCTCTCTGTGGGCCACTCGCCTCTCAGGCTTTCTGCCCGATCTCGCGAGCCATCCCGATCGGAGCTTATCGTCTTCATCGCGCAATCTAGCCGGCGAGATGCTCCGAATGCACATTGCCGAAGTTCCAGCGCAAGCGTGGAATCGCGATACCGCGCTCGATCTTCGGCGTTTCCTCATCCGTCAAATGGAGGAGCATGCGGAACGGCGCTTTAATACTCCGCTTCTCCTCGAAGGCCTCTAATTCACGGGCCCATTAACGCGCTCATGGACACTTTTCAAGACACAATTTTCAAGCTGAAGCGCTATTGGGCTGAACGCGGCGTCATCATTCAGGAACCCTACGATCTCGAAGTCGGAGCCGGCACGATGGCCCCGGAAACTTTCCTGCGCGTGCTGGGGCCCAAGCCTTACAAGGTCGCTTATGTGCAGCCAAGCCGCCGTCCCGCCGACGGTCGTTACGGGGAAAATCCGAATCGCCTATATAAGCACCAGCAGCTGCAGGTCATCCTGAAACCGACACCTGACGACGTGCTCGATCAGTATCTCGGCAGCCTGGAAGCGATCGGTATCGATCTCCGCAAGCACGACATCAAGTTCGAAGAAGACAATTGGGAAGCGCCAACCCTCGGTGCCTGGGGCGTCGGCTGGCAAGTGATGCTCGACGGTTTGGAGATCACGCAGTTCACCTATTTTCAGCAGTGCGGCGGCATGGATCTCGATCTCGTTCCAGCTGAAATCACGTATGGCTTAGAACGCATTGTTGCTTTTCTTCAAAACGTAGACAGTGTTTACGACATCGACTGGGCGCCGGGCGTGAAGTACGCGGACGTGCGGCTCGCAGACGAACAGCAGTTCTCTGTTTACAACTTCGAGATGGCTGATATCTCTGTGCTTTGGCAGGAATTCGAATTGCACGAGCGAGAAGGCCAGCGCTTGTTGAATCTTTTCAAGGACACTAAAGACCCTCGCTTCCCCTTGCTACCCGCCTATGACCGTGCGCTGAAATGCTCAAATATATTCAACCTGCTCGATGCGCGGGGCGCTATCAGCGTGACCGAGCGTGTGGGCATCATCGCGCGTGTTCGTAAGCTGGCCGTCGGCGTCGCGGATGCTTGGGTAAAACAGCAATTCGCTCCAGAAGAGGCTGTCGCGTAGTGCCAGATTTTCTTCTGGAAATCGGTACGGAAGAGATTCCGGACTGGATGATCGAACCGGCGCTCGAGGATTTGCGCACGAAATTCCAGAGCACATTCGGCTCGTTCGGCGGATCGGCTCTGGTCATGGACGCTACGCCGCGTCGCCTGGTTCTGCTGGCCAAAGATCTATCCCCGCAAGCGCCTGATGTGCAAACCGTGGTTGGCGGCCCATACATGTCGGCAGGCGAAAAAGCTGCGCAGGGCTTTGCTCGCAAACAGGGCGTGACAATCGAAGCGCTCAGCAAAATACAGGACGGAAAGGGCGAACGATACGTCTTTCATCAGCTCACAAAGGGCGAGTCAGCCACCGAAGCGCTGAGCGGAAAATTGCCGGAGATTACCGCAACCATCCATTTCCCGAAGACGATGTACTGGACCGGCAAAAGCGGCGTGCATTTTATTCGGCCCATCCGCTGGATTGTTGCTCTCCTGGACGATCAAGTGATCCCGTTCGAAGTAGCGGGGGTGAAATCGGGCAACACCACGCGTGGACATCGCATTCTGAGCTCGAAGAATCCGCTACCCGTCACGGTTGCAACTTATATTTCCACCTTGCGCGAAAACTTCGTGATTGTCCAGGCTGAACAACGCATGCAGCGCATTGAGGAAGGCCTCGGACCCAATGTTCAAAAAGACGACGAACTGCTTCGCACCCTTGTTTACTTGACGGAATTCCCCACACCGATCCGCGGCGGCTTCGATCCTTCGTACCTGGAATTGCCCAAAGAGATTCTTTCAACCGTGATGCGCCACCATCAGCGCTATTTTTCCGTGCTGAACGACGTCGGCTCGCTCGCAGCCGAGTTCGTCGCCATCACGAACACGGACGGTGATCCCGACGGCCTCATTCGGCAAGGCAACGAACGAGTCCTTCGAGCGCGCTTCAACGATGCTCGATTTTTCTGGGAGGTCGACCAACGCAGGAAGCTGGCACAACGACTCGATGATTTGAAGAAGCTTACCTTTCACGCCAAGCTCGGCAGCTATTGGGAAAAAACAGAACGCGTTCGCCTATTTGCTGGCGACCTGGCTTTGCAGGCCGGAGCCGACGTGACAACGGCAAGCGCGTGCAGCCGAGTTATGCAAATGCGACCTTACGACTGACATGGTCAAAGAGTTCACGGAACTGCAAGGTATCGTGGGCGGTCTCTACGCAAAAGCTCAGGGCGAAGACGATGCGGTCGCGACTGCCATTTATGACCACTACAAACCGGTTGGCATGGACGATACGATCCCGCGCAGACTGGAAGGCCAGATCGTCTCGATTGCAGACAAACTCGACACCTTAAAGCAATGCTTTAACATCGGTCTCGTCCCTACTGGTTCCAAAGACCCGCTAGGCGCTTCGTCGCGCGGCTCAGGGCATCGTGAAAATCCTCTTCGAAGCTCGGCTGCCACTCCATTTGATGACGCTGATCGAGGACGTCCCCGAACTCGCTAGCTTTCATGCGAGAGCGAATCGAATTCTATTTGCGCGACACTCTCGAATTTCGCCTACGACGAAGTGAACGCCGTACTGACGCCTCCGATCACAACTCTGGCCGATCTGGCCCATCGCGCAGAGGCCATCCATTACATTCGTCCAACCGAAGACTTCGAGCCGCTGGCCGCGAGTTTCAAACGCATCAAAAATATCCTGAAGCAGGCGCAAGTGACACACGCTGACCCGCCGAACAGCGCTCTGCTTTCGCCGGGCCCCGAAGAAGACCTCTATCGCGCTTTCTTGCGAGTCCGTGAAGCGGCCGAGTCGACCTCTTCCTATCAGGACAAGCTGGCCGCCATCGCCTCACTTCGCCCGCAGGTGGATCTCTTCTTCGATAAAATTCTAGTGAACGATCCAAATCCGGCGATCCGGCAGAACCGTCTGGCTTTGCTACACAGCCTGCTCACGGAGTTCTCCACCATCGCAGACTTTTCCGAAATCGTCACGCAAGGCGCAAGTGGCGTCTGAAATATCAACTACGCTCGTATTAAAAACTAGGAGACAAGACCGGCAATGAAGAAATATGTTTACTCATTCGGCGGAGGTAAAGCGGAGGGTGACGGGAAAATGCGCGACATCCTCGGCGGCAAAGGAGCCGGCCTCGCAGAAATGAGCAAAGCCGGTGTGCCCGTGCCTCCCGGCTTCACCATCTCGACCGAAGTTTGCAACCTCTTTTTTGAAAATGGCAACAAAGTACCGGCCGAAGTAGACGACCAGATCGATAAAGCGCTCGCCAAGCTCGAAAAAGAAATGGGCAAGAGGCTGGGCGGTGGCGGCGATCCTTTGCTGGTGAGCGTTCGCTCCGGCGCGAAGTTTTCGATGCCCGGAATGATGAACACCATTCTCAACCTGGGGCTCAACGATGCAGCCACCGAGGCGCTGGCGAGCAAAACCGGTAATCCGCGTTTTGCTTACGATTGCTACCGCCGCTTCATTCAGATGTTCGGCGAAGTCGCGCTCGGGATCAACATGGAGAAATTCGACCACGTCTTCGACGCGCGAAAGGAAAAGGTCAAAGCCAAGCTCGATACCGACCTCACGGCGGAAGATTTGAAGTTCATAATCGGCGAATACAAGAAGCTGGCGAAAAAAGAGACCGGGCGGGAATTCCCGCAAGATGCGCGGGAACAGCTGAAGCTCGCTCGTGACGCAGTATTTAATTCCTGGAACACGCCCAAAGCCGTCTACTACCGCCGCATGGAAAAAATTCCGGATTCGATCGGCACGGCTGCGAACGTGCAAACCATGGTCTTCGGCAACATGGGCGACAACTCCGGGACCGGTGTTGGGTTCACGCGCAATCCTTCCACGGGCGAAAAAACCTTTTACGGCGAGTTTCTCGTGAATGCGCAAGGCGAGGATGTGGTCGCCGGTATTCGCACGCCGCAGCCCATCACGGAACTCGAACAGGTTATGCCCGAAGCGTACGCGCAGCTTCGTGACATTACCGCCAATCTCGAAAAGCATTACCGCGATGTGCAGGACTTTGAATTCACCATCGAGGAAGGCACCCTCTACATGCTGCAGACCCGCAACGGGAAGCGTACCGGGCCTGCCGCGGTGCGCGTAGCTGTCGACATGGTGGAAGAAGGCGTCATTTCAAAGCGCGAAGCCATTCAGCGCGTCGCCCCGAATCAACTGGATCAACTCCTGCACCCCGTGCTCGATCCAGTCATGCGCAAACAGTTTCAAAAACTGGCAACGGGCCTTCCCGCGTCGCCGGGAGCCGCTGTCGGACGCGTAGCCTTCTCCTCCGAAGATGCAGTGAGATTGGCGGCGAGCGGCCCTGTCGTGCTCGTCCGTAAAGAAACGACTCCCGATGACATTCACGGCATGGACGTGTCGAAGGGCATTCTCACTGCCGTAGGCGGCCTCACGAGTCACGCCGCTGTGGTGGCCCGCGGCATGGGACGTCCGTGCGTGGTAGGTGCAGCCTCGGTTGCCGTCGATGAAGCAAAGAAACAGGCCACCATTCTTTTCGAAGGCAAGAAGACAGTATTAAATGAAAGCGATTGGATTTCGCTCGACGGTACCCTCGGCGAGGTGTACCTTGGCCAATGCAAGACGAACGAGCCCGATCCGAAATCGCACTATTTCGCCACTTTTATGGAGTGGGCTGACGATTTCCGTGGCGATTTCGGAGTGCGCGCGAACGCCGACATTCCGCGCGACGCCAAGCAAGCGCGTGTGTACGGTGCCGAAGGCATTGGCCTCTGCCGCACAGAACACATGTTTTTCGCCGAGGATCGCATCCCTCATATGCAGGCCATGATTCTCGCCCGCGATGAGAAGACGCGCAAAAAGGCGCTGCAAAAACTTCTGCCCATGCAGCGCAGAGATTTCGCGGGTCTGTTTCAGGCCATGGACGGCTTCCCCGTCGTGATCCGCACCCTCGACCCGCCGCTGCACGAATTCTTGCCAAAACGCGAGAACTTGATGGTCGACATCGCGAAGCTGCGGAGCGCCTCGCCAAAAGAGAAGAAGGAGATGGCGGCGACATACAAGATTTCAGTCGGTGAGCTGAAGAAATATCTGCCGGAGCTGCTGCAGCGTGTGGAAGAATTGCACGAGTTCAATCCGATGCTTGGGCATCGTGGCTGCCGGCTCGGTATCACCTACCCCGAAGTTACGGAAATGCAAGCGCGCGCAATCTTCGAAGCCGCCGTTCTGGTTGCCAAGAAAGGAATTGAAGTTCTGCCCGAGGTCATGATCCCGCTCGTCGGCAATGTCAAAGAACTGGAGAACCAAAAGGCGCTTGTGGTGAAAGTCGCCGACGAAGTTCTCGGCGCGGCGGGCATGAAAAAACTGAAATACATGGTCGGCACCATGATCGAGATCCCCCGCGCTGCAGTGACGGCGGATGAAATCGCACGCGAGGCCGAGTTCTTCAGCTTTGGCACGAACGATCTGACGCAGACCACCATGGGTCTTTCGCGCGACGATTACACGAAATTCTCGAAGCAATACGAGGATCTGAAAATCTTCAAAGCGGATCCCTTTGCTGTGCTCGATCAGGAGGGCGTCGGCAAAGTAATCGAACACGCGGTAAAGCTGGGCCGAAAGGCTCGCCCGGATCTCGAAGTTGGTATCTGCGGCGAGCACGGCGGAGAACCGAGCTCCGTCGAGTTCTGCTACCGCGCCGGCATGAACTACGTTTCCTGCTCCCCTTACCGCGTTCCGATCGCCCGCTTGGCCGCAGCCCAGGCCGCTATTGCGGACGGAAGCAAATCCGAAGCACAACGAACCGCCTGATTCCCGAACAACCTGACATATGCTGGGCATAGTATGGCTGTGCCGCAGCGCGCGAAAGCTCAGTCGCCCGAAGAAGTCATCGTACTCCTCACAACTGCTCTGATTTTGAAGAAGCCAATCACCGCCACCTACGCGAATCATCCACGCTGGCTCTGTCCACACGTTCTCGGTTGGAATAAAGATGGACAGCTTCACGCGCTGTGTTATCAGTACGGCGGTACCAGCAGGACCGGGCTCGCACCCGGCCGTTCACCTTCCAATTGGCGGTGCCTCGCGTTGTTGAAATTGAGTGCCGTGCAACTGTTAGACGGCCATTGGCACTCGGCAGAACAGCACTCGCGCCCTCAAGCGTGCATCGAGCAAGTGCTCATCGATACAGAAAAGCTCCCGGTCTGATGCTTTCTGCCGTAGACTCTCTCGGTTTGGTTGGCCTTCCTGCTCCCATTCGTGAGCTTGCAGCCCAACAATGGGACGCCGTAATAGTAGGCGCCGGGCACAACGGGCTCACCTGCGCCGCTTACCTCGCGCGTGCGGGCCGGCGCGTACTCGTTCTCGAGACACGTGACCGCATCGGCGGCGCTTGCACGCTTGAAGAGCCCTGGCCTCATGTACGCATGTCCCCGTGTGCCTATCTCGCCGGCCTGCTCCATCCCTTGGTGATCAAAGAGCTGAAACTCGAGGAACTCGGCTACTCGTGGTCTCCCGCCTTGAACGGTCTCTTCGTCCCGTTTCTGGACGGCACGAGCATTCAACTGTACGATGACGACGAGCAGTGTGAAGCGGAGCTAGCGCGCTTTTCACCGTCTGATATCCCCGGCTGGCGCGCCATGTCCGATGTGATTCGGCGACTGCGCGATGCCTTGCGACCTCCCAACGAAAACGATGTCTGGATCGGCGAAGCGCCCACGCGGGACCAACTCGAAGAGCGTCTAGGTAACGACGATGAAGCGCGAGCGCTCTTGTTCGAATGGTCAATGGCCAAGTTCGTCGAGCGCTACCTTTCAGACGAACGCCTGCAGATTGCATATCTCGGCCAAGGCGTGATCGGCACTAACGCCAGCCCGTTTGATGCCGGTACCGCTGCGATTCGCTTTCATCATTCTTCAGGTCGTCTGGGCGGTTTTCCCGGGTCGTGGGGCTATGTCAGAGGTGGAATCGGCATGGTCTCGTTCTGTTTGGCGGATGCCGCTCAGAATGCAGGAGCGGTGATCGCGGCCGGTGTCGGTGTATCCGAAATTAAACCAGGCGAGGGCATTGTGCTCGAAGGTGGAGAACAAATCCACGCGCCCGTCGTGATATCGAATGCCGATCCGCGCGCCACGCTGCGTCTCCTCGGCAAGGCAGCTGACCCGAACTGGCGAGCGCAAGTGGAATCGATCCCCATCGAAGGTTGCACTCTGAAGGTCAACGTCTGGCTTCGAGAGCTGCCGAATTTCCGCGCCCGCCCCGGAACCTGCGAGATCCATCACTCCGCGCAAATCAACACGCCTCTTACTAAGGACGAATGGAAGGCAGGCTATGCCGCAGCACGCCAGGGGCGCTTACCCGATCATCTATGGACGGAACTCTATTTTCAAAGTGTGCATGACCGAAGCATCGCGCCGCCAGGTACGCACACGATGTCGATCTTCTCGCAATATGTGCCTTACAAATTCGCGGAAGGCAGCTGGGACGACCATCGTGAAGCGGCCAAGCAGCGCGCCCTCGCGGCGCTGTCACGCTTCTGCAGCAATATCCCTGATGCGGTGATCGATGCCGAGGCGCTCGGCCCTCCTGACATCGAAAAGAAGGTTGGGCTAACCGGCGGGCACATCTTCCAAGGCGAGTGCCTTCCGCCGTATATGTGGAGCAATCGCCTTCACCCCAGGACCGGAATGCCGGGCGTTTATCTCTGCGGCGCATGCACGCATCCAGGCGGCAGCGTGATCGCCATCAATGGCCGCAACGCTGCTATGGCCGTGCTTGCGGACTCCTCTGCCACTTGCGCCTCAGCCAACGATTGAGCGCAAACGCCAGCGCCAAGAGCGGGACTATCGCGAAGTACGGCCAGTAGGTCTCGGCCGGGGCTTCTTGCGCCAACACATTCAAATCCGTGGAAGCAGAAGCCGCTGCCGAACCTCTCTTGATATCGACGATCAACTGCCACTCGCCAGCGGAAGGTAAGGTCACGTGAGCGGCGTACAGCAATTTGTTCGTCGCGCGTGCATGCGTGGCTGGCGCCATAATCTCGACAACACTTCCGGTTGACGATTTCTTCGCGCGTATATTGACGGTCGCATCGAGCACGGAGGTGCGATCGTCAGCATTCTGTACCATCACACTCAGATCGGTCGCGCCCACCCGGACCGGCACGGGTTCGCCGAACGCAGTCACTACAAACGGATCGGCGCGTTTGCGAAACAGCATGGTTCCGCCGTCCGCAAACACAAGCGTCGACGCCAGCACTGTGCCCGCACAAACCGTCCCGATGTTACGAATTGCGCGTTTCAATACAGCATGCCACGCATCTGCATCGGCTGGAACAGAATCCAAATGCCGGTTCCATAAAGTGTGCAAGCCAGCGCCGCCCAGGGTGTCAGCAGTGCAATCGCTGTTCGCGCCCGCTCGGAGTATTGTTTCGCTACGCGCCATCCAACATACAAAGTGAGAAGCAGGCCTGCATCGAGGAGAATGATCTGCGCTGGCGTCAGCCAATCGGGGACGAAAAGCATGACAGGCGTGGTAACCGTGCCGGCGGATGATTCGCTGAACGGCCGGCCAGGGCGCGCTCCATCCCGTCGCAAAGTGATACAGCAAGTGCGCCGCCCACATCGCCACTCCTACAGGAACGAGCGTGAAGACAAAACGCCTCGCCGCATCAGCAATCCTGAATCCTGACCCGGCCAAGCGATTCAAGCATGCACATAACCCGACGGCAATGGCGGGCACAAGCACAGCGCCCAAGCAGACAAACGCCGCGACGATGATCGGCATCATGTGTACACCCAACCGGGCGTGCCAACTGTGCTCCCAAGCCATGACCGGCTCGACCATCCCCGCCGCATTGACGAACGCACCAAATATGATCAACAGCGCCAAAGCGGCTAAATCGGTCCGCTTCGACAATCGCCCGATCGAGGACCTGTAAGGATCGATTGCGAGAGTACTAGCGGGCGCCACGGGCAGCAGGCCGACATTCTCGTGCGGACACGCCTTTACGCAATCCATGCAAAACGTGCAATCCAGGTTGCCAGCCTTCTTGGGCTGAAACAGGTACAGCTCGCAGCCTCGTGCCTGCTCGTTGCCGCGAATGCAATCGTGTGTACGGCACGACTTGCAGACTTCTGCGCTGCGCACGCGTATCTCACGCGGCGAAATGAGTGAGGTCACGAAATGAAATTGACCGATGGGGCACACGTATTTACAGAAGCTCGCCCCGCGAAAGAAGCCGTCAACCATCAGCGCCGCGAGGAAATAGGCAGCAATGATCCAAGCCGTCAGCCACGGGCGGTCCCATAAATTGAAAGCTTCGTACGCCCACAAATAAACCAGCAACAGCATGGTGGGCAGCCACTTGGTTCGCAACCAGCGAGGCCATCGCCATCCGGCCGGCAGAACGCGTCGTCCAATGTCGCGCACGAACATGAAAGGACAAGCCATGCAGAACAGATTTCCCACCGCGAGCAGCGCCACAATCGACAAGGCGCGCCAGTGAATCCACGGCAGGACCCCCGCAAGATTCAGCGGCGTGACCTGCGGCCCGAAAAACCCGTCGGCCATCACCACAAGCGCCAGCAACAACATCGCGACTTGCGCGACTCGCCGCAACCGCGGCAGCTTTGCTGATGCAGGCGAGAACCGTGACTGCCGCCGCGGCGGACGCCTTGACACGACACGCGGTCGCCGCTCCGCTGGCGCTCCGGAAAGCATCCGCATTGCGAACACAATGGCCGGGCACCAGATAAACAAGAGATCCCGGCAGCCACATGATTAACCCGGCAGCTGTCTGGTCATCTTGCGCGCTCATATGACTCACGCGAACTGCCGCATAGACGGGGTACAGCAACTTCCCGGAGAAAACAAACACCGCCGAAAGGGCCGTGTTCAAAATGTCCGCAAACAGCAAGTAAGGAATCGGCGCCCAAGCCGGCCAATGGCTTTTGCCCGGTCCTGGCTGCACAACCGGCCACCAGAACAAAATGCCCGTCCAGAAAAAGGACGTATGCTGCACACCGTGCCATGTCGGTGACTGGAGGGCAAGTTGATACACCGCGGGCAGATGCCAGAAAATCGTGCTGACCGCAAACGCGAGCCATGCAAAAGCCGGTGCAACCAAAAACTTCAGAACACGTCGCAGCGCCCGCCACGTCAAAAATGGACCTAAGCCTTCCTTCACGAACCGCTTCGGAAGACCCCGCAGCAGCGGCAGCATGGGATGCGCAACCAACAGTAATGGGGGCGCGATCATCAGCAACAGCATGTGCTGCGCCATGTGCGCCCAAAGAAAGAGGCCGTCGAATGCATCGAGGGGCGATTCAGTGGCGATAAACAGAACCACTAACCCGCCGAGAAAGGCCCCGAGCCTCGCGTAATCCCGGTCATCCCGTACAACACGGCGGCCCCGCAGCCAACCGCGGATGTACACCAGCGCGGCAAGAAGCAAGATTGCGATTACGCGTGCGTCCAGTTTCCAGGATGAGAGCGCAGCACTAACAACTGGATTCACTTCTTTACCGATTTAATCGATGCAGCGGAGGTGTTACCACAGCCACATCGCGAGGAAGATGATTCTCGGAACCGTTTGAATTGCGGACCGGCGGCACGCTACGCGGCGTGAGCGTCCGCATAAACGAAACCAGTGCCTCCACCTCCGCGGGACTGAGCTTTTTTCCGTAGGCCGGCATGTTCCCGCCACCCTGAATCACCTGCCGGATCATCTCGTCGCGCGTCAGCCGTGTGGCCACTGCATCCAAAGATGGACCGCGCTGCCCGCCCTCACCACCCAGCGAATGGCAGTCGCGGCACTGCTTATTTTGAAATACCAGCGCGCCGTGCAATTCGAGCGGTGTCCGACCTTTCACATACTGCACTGGAATGGGCTTCGAACTCCACGCTTCCATGTGCGGAGACCAAGGCGACGTCTCGCCCATATACGTCAAAACTCCGATGATCAACATCACCAACACCACGGAGAGTACGGCTACCGGTCTGCGTCGCGCACTCTTTTCTCCCTGTCCCGCAATAAACGGCATCGCCAGCAAAAGTACGATCGCCACCGCGGGAGCAGCGAACAAAATGATAACTTCCATCCAGTCCGGCAGCAATGCGAGTAAAGCGAAGATGGACAGGAAATAAAAGTCGGGACGTGGATTCGTGTTCACAAGTGTTGGGTCCGGTTGTCCGCCGGGGCCCTTGGGTCCGAACACGAGCGCACATCCCAGAATGCCGACGATAACGAGCGCAGCGAAGATCAGGTCTTTGCCGATCGCGTGCGGCACAAACGGAACGCCTTCCTTCCTGATGATCTCCGCGTACTCCGCGTCATACGTCGCCTTACGAACGGGATGTCCCGGCCGGGGGTATTCGTTGATGCCTTTGGTTAGCACTAGCCGCAGATGCATGCTGACGAGCGCAATAATCAGCCCCGGAATGATAAACACGTGCAGCGTGAAGAACCGCGACAGTGTCTCTCCCGCTATGATCGGCCCGGCGAGCAGCAGGTGCACAAGATGCGAGCCGATCAACGGCACGCGCCCTGTGATCGAAGCTCCAATCGTCAGCCCCCAATACGCATCCTGATCGAACCGCATCACCTGTCCGGTGAACGCCATCCCGAGGGTTGAGAGCAAGAGGAACACGCCGCTGACCCAAGTCAATTCGCGCGGATATTTGTAGGCGCCAAACAGGAAGACTTGAATCATGTGCAGCGTCATGATGAAGACCATGAAATTAGATCCCCAGTTGTGCACTGCGCGCAGGTACCAGCCCCAAAACTGCGCGTGATTCAGGTACTGCAGACTGGTATAAGCTTCATTCGTTGACGGAATATAGACGAACGCCAGGCAAGCGCCGGTGATGATCTGAATTACGAAACACAGCAGCGTCGCGCTTCCGAAAACGTAAAACCAGCTTCCCGCGCTGGCAGGCACTTCGTGCCCGGCCGTCGACGCATACAGTGCGGTTAGATGCAATCTATCATCGAGCCAGACCGCCGCGTTTCTCAGCCAATTCATGCGATTGCCTCGTGTCGCTACACCGGGTTCGAGAGGGTCGGCATTTCCCCGCCCTTCACCCAAAGTTGCCCGCTCTCAACTTTGTAGTTGTACTGAAAAAGGCCCCGTGGCGGCGGCCCCGCTGCGCGAGATCCGTCTTCGTAATAAGCTCCGCCATGGCAGGGACACAGGAAGAGACCGGATTCAGGGAACCATCGCACCGGGCAACCGAGGTGCGCGCAGTTTATCGCGAACACCTGAAACTGGTTACCTTGCAGATGGCGCACCCAACAAGGGATGTCCGCCGTCTCTCCGTCCCATGGACGCGTATACGGATTTCGATACATCGCGATGCGTGTCGTCTGTTCTGGAAATCCTTCTATGGGACCAAGCGAAATCCACGACCGCGGATCCTTTCGTTCTACGAAGCTTGAAAATACGAATCCAATCAGCGGTATCGCTACCAATACACCTGCCGCAACGTTTACCGCGACGCCGGCTGCGAAGAGCCAATCCCGCCGCGTCGGATTCAATGTTTTGTCTTTTCCCTTGTCTTCTTCCCGATCAGCTCCGGTCATTTCACGCCTCTCTGGCTGCTGTTGCCCTTCACCTTGGGCCCTTCATTTTGTTGGTGACGGGGACTTCCTGGCCCGTTGCCGCTACCCTCGTTTCCTTTCGTCATCGAACCGGATTGCCCCGCCCCGTTCTCATTAATGCGCGCGCTCTGCACGTTGGGTTCAACGGGCCGCAGCGAAGTCAAATACGCCACCAGATCGCCGATATCCTGCTCGCTTAGAACGTGGCCGAGATTTAAAGTGCGGTAATCCGGCATGCCCAGATCCGGCCGGCCCTCGATGATCGAAGTGCGCAGCACTTGATCACTGACGAGTTGTAGAAAGGTTGGGTCTGTCACCGGACCCATCGGTGCTCCTGGGCCATGGCACATGTAGCAATCGCTCGCGAACAGTTTTTTTCCGCGACCCGCGTCGCCGCTGGTGTCGGCCGCGCTGTAAGGGGGAAGCGTCGCGCCTTGAAAGTTCGCGGGCTTCGACCAATTGCGCTCGATGCCATCGACTAGCGCCGCAACCTGTTTGGGCGTGAGCGGTCCGCCTTGGTTTCGCGCCCACGGCGGCATCGCTGTGCCGGGACGCCCGTTTTCGATGGTCTGCTGCAGCACCTCTCTCGGAATCACCGCCAGGTACAAGGCATTATTTAGCGGTCGCGCCGGGCCATTCATTCCATTGAAGCCGTGACAGCCCGCACAATTGTCTCCGTACAGCGTATTGAAATCGGTGATGTCCTGCGATGAGGGAGGCTCCGGTTTGGGCTTGCCCGGAGGGTCGCAGCCCATCGCAAATAACAGGGGCAGGCACGCTCCCACGCCGAGCCACCGCCGCACGCCCGAAAGATTTCGCGATAACCCGGTAATCACGGATGATCTTCTTCGCGCGCAGGACGCACGCCCGGCGCTTCGACGAACGCTCGTTCAGCGAGCGTCCACGATTGCATCGTTTTGATGCTGGTACTGCGTGCAATTACGTAACCTCCCACGAGGCCGAACCCGAGCTGGCAAACCACGAACCACGGCCAGTTGATTCGTTCGTTGAGAACTGGATTGATGATGTTGAGCGCAGTCGCCACCAAGCCGCTCCAAAACAGAGGCATCAAGATTCCAGCCCAGAACGGCGCATATTTGGGAAACATCGGCAGCATGACTGCATACACCGTGCCGACCAGAATGGAAATCAAACCATGGCCTACCAGCGCAGCGAAAAACGCGAGGCCGTTGAACGCTTTCAACTGCGCGACGCTGGCGTCTCCTAATGAGGGGATCACCACACCCGCCAACAAGTTGACCGGGTACCAAATGCTGTGCTCCGCGAGGAGACCGTATAGGCACGCAAGCGCCGCCATGGCAGCGCCACCCGCCAAGCCACCCCAGAATCCCGCCGAATAGGGATGAACCTCGGCGGGAATCCGCATACGATGCCCCTGTTCGCCTGGCTTCAGCCGCACTACGCATCGCGTTCCCACCTCGACAGGTGCAGGGCGAAGGGCCGGATCGATGGGGACTTCCTCATGCTCTTCGTGTGGAATCACGTTGTGCCACCAGCCCAGCACCGCGCGAAACGCAATCACGAGGCCGACTGCGCTGACAACCCAGTGAGTCACCAGGCCCGCACCCAGCAATGTGATTCCGAACGCCAACACCAGCGGCCAAAACGTCGGTCCCGGCAACTGAATGTGAGTCTGTTCGGTCCGTTCTCCTGCTTCCCCGTGATGCGCCTCGTGTGTCATACGTCCGATTCTTTACCTTCCGACGATATACACGACCGTGAAGACCACAACCCAGATTGCATCCACAAAGTGCCAGTACCAGGACAGAAAAAGCACACGCCTTAATTGCGTCTGAATCGGAAACCCAAGCAGCGTCACGGCTAGAACTAACACAAGAAAGGTCAGGCCGACGATGACGTGGCTCGCGTGCAATCCCACGAGCGAATAAAAAGTGGAACCGAACAAGTTCGTGCTGATCGTCAAATGGTCTTCGTAGATCAACTTGCGCCATTCCATCCCGGTTGCAAGCAGAAAATAGGCGCCCAACAGAATCGTCAGACTCCACCAGATTTTGAAACGCCCCATCTCGTTCTTGGCCAGCGCGTGTTCGGCGAATACGATCGTGCCGCTGCTCGAAAACAAGCAAATGCTGGCCAGAATGGGAAGCTCCAAAACATCTCGTGGATACGGCCCGGTCAGGCTCTTACCGATGTATATGAGATAGGCGGCGACAAAAATCGTGAAGAGCGCTGTCTCGGTGACGATCAGGAATATAATTCCGACTTTGCCCCGATCGGGTACAGTCCATTCCTGCTCCATCGCGAGAGCATCGGTCGCAACCACATGTCCGTCTGCCATAGCGCCTCTATTCGAACTGCCAATCGGGATCGTTCGGATGCTTCAAATCCCACAATGGCCGGGCACTACGCACAACCGGAAGCTTTTCGAAATTGTATTCGGGTGGTGGGGACGTCGTGGACCACTCGAGCGTCCATCCATCCCAGGGATCGTCGCCCGCCGGTTCGCCCCATTTCGCCGAGCGAATCATATTCCACACGAAGCACAGCAGGCCGGCGGCTTGGAAGATAACTCCGATGGACGCGATCAGATTCCACAACTCCCAGCCGCGCCCGGGCGCATACGTATAGATTCGGCGCGGCATGCCGAGCATTCCGGCGAAATGCAACGGGATGAAAGTCATGTTGAAGCCGATGCAAAATAGCCAGAAATGCCATTTCCCGAGCCTCTCGCTGGGCATTTTTCCGATGGCCTTCGGGTACCAATAATAGATGCCCGCGAAGAGTCCGAAGACGAGCCCGCCGACCAAGGTGAAGTGAAAGTGCGCTACCACGAAGTACGAATCGTGCAGCTGCCAGTCAAAGGGCGTGACCGCGAGCATGATCCCCGTCAGGCCCGCCAAAAGAAACTGCAGCAGAAACCCGCAGCAAAACAGCATAGGAGGCGCAAACCGCAGCTTGCCCCCGTACATAGTGGCCGTCCAGTTGAAGATCTTGATTCCGGTGGGCACGCCCACCAGCATCGAGGACGCAGCAAAAAACGTATTTGACCAAGACGTCATCCCGACCGCGAACATATGATGCGCCCAAACTCCGAGACTGATGAATCCAATGGCGACCACCGCACCGACCATAGCCGGTCTGCCGAAGATCGGTTTGCGGGAAAAGATTGGGATCACTTCTGAGAGAATGGCGAACGCAGGAAAGATGAGAATGTAAACTTCCGGATGCCCGAATATCCAGAAAATGTGTTGCCACAGAACGGCGGAGCCGCCCGCTTGCGTATTAAAGAAGTTCGCTCCCAGATATCGATCCAGCAGCAGCATGATCTGCCCTGCCGACAGCGGCGGAAGCGCAACCAGGATCAGCCAAGAATCTATCAGCATGACCCATACGAACATCGGCATTCTGCTGAGTGTCATGCCGGGGCAGCGCATTGAGACGGTCGTAGCGATTACGTTGATAGCACTCGCAATGCTTCCAAAGCCGGAGATCAAAACTCCGAGGGCCCAATAATCACTCGAGTGTCCACGCGAGAAACCCCGTTCCGTCAGCGGCGCGTAGGCGAACCATCCAACGTCCGGAGCCGAACCGTCGCCGGACAGACCGCCGCCGCCGATGTAGCTGAAATACAGCAGAAATCCGCCGAAAAGAAAAATCCAGAACCCGAACGCGTTCAGGCGGGGAAACGCCATGTCCCGCGCTCCGATCATCAGCGGCACCAGATAATTTGCGAACCCCGCGACCATTGGCATGCCGACCAAAAAAACCATGGTCGTTCCATGCATCGTGAATAGCCGGTTGAAGGTGTCGGGTCCAACCACGTGCCCGTTCGGAAACGCCAATTGCAGCCGAATTACGGATGCCATGATCCCGGCGATTATCAGGAACATCAACGCTGAGACAACGTACATCAAGCCAAGCCGTTTGTGATCGACCGTGGCAACCCACTTATATAAGGTCTCGGAAAAGGAAAACTGCGGCGGCGTCTCGACCCTAGGCCGCTCGAGTGGATAATCGATTGTTGCCATCAGACCTCCGCCCTATTTCAGAGACTGCAAGTATGTCACGACGTGGCTCAGCTCTGAATTTCCCAATTTCATGCTGGGCATCAAGCAGCCGGGTTTTGCGTCTTGGGGATCGTTGACCCAGGCCCGAAGATGCTCGGGAGTATTGGTGAGAACTCCTGCCGCGAGCGTCTGACGACTCATCAAATGTGTCAGATCCGGACCGAATTTGCCGACTGCGGGCGTGCCCCGAACGGTGTGGCAATTGACGCACGCTAGTGAACCGAAGACGGCCTTCGCCTCACTCGTTTGCGGATCGTCTTGAACACCTTTGCGCTCATCGGAAGCCCACTTTTCGAAATCGGCAGGTTGTTGCGCGATGACACGCAGAAGCATGTTGGCATGTTGCGTTCCGCAGTACTCTGCACAGTTACCCAAATAAATGCCCGGCTGGCGCGGATCGATCCACATGTAATTGACGCGATTCGGTATCAGGTCTGTTTTTCCGGACAATTGCGGTACCCAGAAACTATGGATCACGTCCACGCTGGTCAGTTCCAGATAAGTTGCTCGCTTACCGTCAGCCGTTGCCGGAACGTGTATTTCGTTCGCGGTGGTAATCCCGTAATCCGGATATTGAACCTCCCACCACCACTGATGGCCGATAAGCCTGACTTTCAGCATGGAAGGCGGCGGGCTCTGGTTTTGTATCGCTGCGATCACGCGCGCAGAAACACCAATCAGAACGAACACGATCAGGATTGGAATGACTGTCCAGGCAGCTTCAATTTGGTTGCTGCCGTATACCTGTGGCGGTTCGTTCAGGCTCTTGTCGCCAGGACGCCGCCGGAAGCGCACCATGGTGTACACGATGAGCGCGGCAACGACCACGAAAATCGCACCAGTGATGGCGATCGTCAGCACAGCGATCTGCTTTTCCGCGTCGGCGGGAGTTGCCAGCGGCCTGAAGATATCTGCGATCCGATGCTCAGGAAGGCCTGGTACGTGGGTCTGCAACAACGCGACTACAGCATGCCCGAACAAGCCCTCTCCTCCCTCCCACCGAAGTGGCAATTAATTACTGTACAACCGAGTGGCGCAACACAGAGCCCCGCATTTCTACCAAAACCTTCGGAGATGATAAACACGCTATAGTGAGAGGACAATCATGGCTCTTGAGGTGCAACTGCGGGAAGTTGAAGGAATAGCGATTCTGGATTTGCGGGGTCGCGTTGTCGTGGGCCCCGAGGCAACCGATCTGCGGCGGCATTTCACTCAGCTGCTCGAGCAAAAAAAGAATAACGTTATCGTCAATCTGAAGGATGTTGACTATATCGACAGTACGGGACTGGGAACGCTGGTCATCGGCCATTCCGGAACCGAAGATGCCGGTGGCGCAATGAAGCTATTGAACGTTCCCAAACGCGCCGCTCAGCTTATGATTCTCACCAAGCTCAGCACCGTTTTTCAGATCTTCGACGATGAGCAAGCGGCCGTGAACAGCTTCTTCCCCGATCGCGAAGTGAAGCGCTTCGACATCCTTGAATTCGTCAAGAGCCATGAGAGCGAGAAGCAGCACCTCGGGACGGAAGCCGCGGGAGAACCCAAGCCCAGCGGAGCCTGAAGCCGATCTGACGCAGTTCGGGCGCAGATGCGGACGTGCAGTCGAGATTTGATTGCGATCGGCGCGAATTACGCTGCGATTTCGGCTTTCACCACGGTGTTTTCGACGGCGGGACCGACCAGTTTCGGCACTTGCGCGTTTCTGACGAGCACTTTTTGGTGTTCGACCTTCGCTTCGGCGAGCAAAACGGCGAATTGATGCAGTTCTTTCTTGCGTTTTTCAGCGGCTTGCTTGCGCAATTCGTCAGCCTCGCGGCGTTCTTGCGATTCGAACCCAATTATCTCTTTCACCTTTTCGTTTCTTAGTTTTCGCAGCTCGTTCGAGCAGCGCTCAAAGGCCCGCTCGTGCGTGGTCTGGTAGCGCAGGTAGAGCGCCAGCTTCTTTTCGCAGAAATCGGGGCACTGGAGGTGATCGACATCGAAGCACGTTTCCTGAAGCAGGATCGCGCGCCGGCTGAGCCAGTAGTGTTCGGCCATTTTCTTCACCAGATCGATTTCAAAATCGGTGCGCGGCCGGTGCTCAGCGCTGAGCTTTTTTGTCAGTGCGTCGAACTCTTCCTGTTTTTCCCAGGGCTGGACCATGAAGTGACCGTTGAAACCAAATTTGGTGTGATTTTGGGAAGAGGCGGCCTTACCCGCTTCGCTGCGGGGTCCCGTAGAGTGTTGTGCGTTACTTCTGTTGGCTGCGATTTGTGCTTCGGTCGACATAGCAGATTCCTTTCAAAGTGCGTGACCCGACAACGCGGGCCGCGCGAGATTCAAACACTTCGTAGCACGGGGGCGTTACGCCCACCGAAATTATTCGTGGTAAGTGGCTGAACGTGGGAGAGATTGAAATTTGGGCTTATGTGTGATCGGGGGTTTGTACCAGTTTGGAGGGAGACAGTTTTGAATGAAGATGCAAGGGCGTCTATCGAGAGTGATCCTTCGAACTGTTTCCGTGTGGCCCGTAAGCCGGTCGGAGTTGGGCAACCGCAGTCGACAAAACAAAAGAGCCGTACTTCCGAACGGCCTCAAGGTTGCCGACCCTCACTCGTCCTTGCATAATCACACCATGCTAGAGGTGTTCCTGCGCGCGGTCGGCGAATGGGCGTCAGAGCATCCCGGAATCCTTGCGGTCGGCCTAGTCGGTTCCCAGGCAAGAGGCACCGCGAGACCCGATTCGGACGTCGACCTTATTGTTATCGTCAGCGACCGCGAACTATTCTTCGCGAGTACAGAATGGATCAATCGTTTCGGGAATGTCTACACCTTTCGAGACGAGGACTGGGGGCGGTTACGGTCGCGGCGAGTCCATTACATGACTGGCCTTGAGGTTGAATATGGTTTCGTGTCCGATGATTGGGGGAACACCGACCCTGTCGACCGCGGCGCGAAGGAAGTGGTAGCCGGGGGACTCAGGTGCGTCTATGATCCCGCGATGCGATTGAGCCGGCTGGCTGAGTCGGTGCGCGCTGATCAACGCTAAGATGTAAATTCACCATCGTGAAAGAATAGAAATCGCGGGGCGGATGGTCGGCATCCGGAAAGTGAGGAGCGTCCGTTTTCAGGGGTTGCGACTGGACGTCCCTGCCAATGCGAACAGTCGCTGCGCGCCCGCCTCGGAGTCCTAACTCCTCGCCTCATCCAATTCCCCAAGTAACGCCCAATCCCCAATACCGTTCGTCTCGCAGTACTGCACCCACGTCTCCGCCTTTCGGCTACCATTGCGAAGCTCGTCCACGAGCGTCCGGGGATTCATCTTCTTCCGATTGAGTACCCGGGTACTGCTAGTACCCCGCGTTCCGTATCCCGCGATGCATTCACAGGGCAAACGCCTCAGATTTGTCTGGTAACTTCGGCACTTCAGACGTACCGTAGAACAGCCTGAACCGGAAAGGGCAGGCGCACCATGAAGCTGCCATTGCTCACGGTCCTCTGTATTTCCGCGCTCGCCCCCGTGCTGAGGGCCGACGTCCTCTATACGTTCAACCTGTCGTGGGTCGACGGCCCGCCGGTCGGCATCAAGCAACTGGGCTTCACCTACGACTCGCCCGATTTCTTCGACGGCGGTTCGCTCGACCGTACGCAATTAACCAACTGCCCCGGTATGTGGGATCTGACTTCCCTTTAGCCGTTGCGGCGGCGGCTATTTGGGAGATGTGACCGAAAGCGGCGTGGCCGGAGTGGCAGCCCAGTCGCTGCTTGAAGGCTATATTGGCTGGGTTACGCCGGGCTACTGGAGCGAACCGCAGAGTGACGCCTCTGGCTTCTTCCCCGGCGCGTCGCTCGACCAATACGGCACCTGGGAGATATTCCCGGATATAGGATATCCCAGATGCGACTGCCACGTTGACGATCAGCGATCCCGCGCCCGAGCCGGGGACGTGGGGGCTGCTGCTGATCGTTGGGGTACTGGCCCTCCATGTGCGCCTATGCCGAGTGACATTCCGGTCAAAACTCATCCCCGAGCGGGGAAGGTAAATGGAACAGTCGCGCGATAAACTGACCGTGCACTTGCCTGTACTGGATCGATCCTCATTGATTACTTGGTCGGGCCGGTGCCTTGGGGTTCCGCAAGCCCTCCGCTCACGACCGCTCAGTGCCTCTTTTCCCGCAAAAATTAGGCCAGGTGCTACGCAACGCGTTCTCCGGGGTTTCTTATCCTGTACTCACGGGTTGCGGCTTCGAGCCCAACGCTTCTTTGATGCGGAATATTGGTGGCTGCTAGGATTTCGGAGCACTCGATTCAGCCTGTTCCGGGTCATCCACAGGACGCGCAGCGATCAGAGGAGGTAAGGCACCAGCGCTGCGGTGTGACGAGCATAGGTGGCATACGTCTCGCCAAATTGGGAACGCATCCACTGTTCCTCCATGCGGAGCTTGATCCAGAGCACGACGAAGATGAGAACGAAAGCGATGAACCGTCGCAGTTGGGAGATGGCAATCGCCATCCCAAGGAAACCGGTCAGAATGCCGGTGTAGATGGGGTGACGGACCACGGCATAGGGACCGGTGGTGATCAGCTCGTGGCCCTCCTTAATGGTGACGGAGCGGCTCCAGTTGCTGCCGAGGTGCTCGCGCTTGACTCCCGGTTCGTCGGCGATCCGGAAATTAACTCACGACGTTCAGCGATGACATCTTGATCGGCAACACCGCGAATCGCGGCAGCTAGGAGTAAGTTTCCGATTGCGCCTCACTCGGCACAAGGAAGGATAATTTCTGATCCCCCGACTGTTCGAAATCGCGAGCTGCAATCGCACAAGCGAACATTGCATGAGATTGGGAAGACATTCTACCCTAAGTTCATTATATTGAGGGTAGAATGTCTTCTGAACTATCCCACCGCCTGTGACGAACCGCATCGAGCTCTTACAAGGCACACTCGACATGCTCATCTTGCGGACCCTGCTTTTCGGGCCGGCGCACGGCCATGAAATTGCGAAACACATCCAACGAACGACGGATGACGTGCTGCAGGTGGAACACGGATCACTGTATCCCGCGCTCCATCGGCTGGAGCGAAAGAAATGGATCGCCGGCAAATGGGAAAAAGCTCAGGACCGCAATCGCGAATTCAAGTATTACCGATTAACTGCGGCAGGCAAGAAGCAGCTGACAGCAGAGCGATCGAAATGGAAACAACTTGCGGCGGCTATTGCACGCGTTATGGAGCCTGAAGGAAGGAGCTGATATGTGGTGGTTTCGACGGCAGCACCGACCGAAACTCGAGGAGGAACTGGAACGCGAACTTCGTGCGGCCTTGGAGTTGGAGGCTGCCGAGCAACAAGAGAAGGGATTGTCGGAGCAAGAAGCTCGCTACGCGGCTCGCCGGGCATTGGGCAACCTGACGTTAATCGGAGAAGACACGCGGGCTGTTTGGATCAGCAGGTGGGTGGAAGAATTTCTCCAGGATCTTCGCTATGCCTTCCGCATTCTGCGGAAGAACGCGGCGTTCACGGTTGTCGCGGCTCTCGCGCTGGCGGTAGGCATTGGCGCAAATACGGCCATGTTCAGCGTTGCGTATGGAATGCTGCTGCGCCCGCTGCCTTACGCCGATGCGCATGGTGTGGCGGTGGTCTACATGCGCTACTTTCCGCGGGACTTTGCGTTTGGCACGATGTGCATTCGCGATTACCTGATGTGGAGAGAGAATAATCGCGCATTTGAGAATCCATCGCTTTTTACGACAGTGCGGATCGATATCGACGGGAAGGAAGGTGTTCCCGAACAGGTGCGCGGCGCATCGGTGACGGCTGGTTTCTTCCCGACGTTGGGAGTCCAGCCGCTGCTGGGACGAACATTCGCCACGGGTGAAGACCGGCCGGCGAGCGCGTCGCTGGCGGTGATCAGCGAATCGATTTGGCGAAGGCGCTTTGCCGCGAACTCCGGCGTGTTGGGCCGGAGCATTCTAGTGAACGGCGCTCCCTCAACTGTGATCGGCGTGATGCCGGCCGCTTTCGGGTTCCCGCGCCCCGACCTCGAAGTCTGGACCAACCTGCGCCTGAATACACCGACACGATACGGCCCATGGCTTTACCACGGCCTGGGGCGGCTGAAACCAGGGGTAAGTCTCGCGCAGGCGCAGGCAGAGACGAATGGCATCGCACTGCGCATGATGCAGCAGAACCCGTACTACAAGCGCTTGAGCGTTCCCATCCTCGGATTGCGCGAGGCTCTTTTGGGAACTAGCGTAAAGCCGGCAATTCTGGTGCTCGCCGGCGCGGTGCCGTTCGTGCTCCTGATTGCCGTTGTGAACGTTGTCAATTTGATGCTGGCCCGAGCAACGGTGCGGACGCGCGAAATGGCGGTCAGGCTTAGCTTGGGCGCAGGACGCAGCCGAGTTTTGCGGCAGTTGTTGACGGAGAGCGCGCTGCTGGCGCTGATCGGTGGGGGCGTGGGAGTCGGGCTGGCATGGATGAGTATCGAACTGATTCGCGCGTGGAATCCGGGAAATCTTCCGCTTATCGATTCAGTCCGCCTGGATGAGCGCGCGCTAGCTTTTATGTTTTTGGTGTCGATCCTCACAGGGGTTTTGTTTGGGATCGCGCCCGTGCTTCAAAGCGTGCGTGCGGATTTGAATTCGACACTGAAAGTGGGCGGGCGCTCGGGTACGCCTAGCCATGCGCAAGGGCGCGCACGCGCGGCTCTGGTGGTTGTCGAAATTGGAGCATCGCTGATGCTGCTGGTCGGCGCCGGACTGCTGCTTCGCACGCTGTACAATCTGCAGCACGTGACAGGCGGATTCTTCACGCCTCCGCGGCAGATCCTGACGATGTTGGTTTCGGCAGACCGCCGCAAGTACAGAGATGCTCATGTCGGTCTTCCCTTCTATGCAGAACTGTTGCGGCGCGCCCGCAATGTGCCGGGAGTGGAGACGGTGGCCTTGAGTGACGCCCTGCCGCCGGATCGCCAGGGCGATGCGGACACGTTCCAAATCGAGGGAAAGGCGCTGGGTCCAGGAGAGCAGAACCCGGTCATCTCGGATGTAACCGTAAGTCCGGAGTATTTTGCGACGCTTGGCATTCCGCTGGTCAAAGGCCGCTACTTCACCGAGCATGACAACGAGAATTCAGCGCCGGTGGCGATCGTCAGCGAAGGCTTCGCACGGCGCTTTTTGCCGAATGAAGACCCGATCGGCAAGCGCATTATGCAGAGCAGCTCCGGCAATCAATGGATGAAGATCGAGGGTGTGGTTGGGAACGTGAAGTATCTGGGACTGGCAGTGGATACGGACCCGGCTTACTACATGCCGTTCACACAAAGCTACGGTCCGCAAATGTATCTGGCGGTGCGCTCGTCAGCAGATGCAGCTGGTCTCAGCCCCGCGCTCCGGCGCGAAATTCAAGCTCTTGATCCGGCCGTCACTTTAGCGCGGACCGCCACCATGGAGCAATCGTTGAATCTTTCGGTTTCGCAGCCGCGGTTTAACGCGCTAATGCTGAGCCTGTTCGCATCGATAGCATTAGTGCTCGCAGTGGTGGGAATCTACGGTGTTATCGCTTACATGGTTGCGCAGCGAACGCATGAAATCGGCGTGCGCATGGTCTTGGGCGCAGCTGAAGCGGAAGTGGTGCGAATGTTGATTGCGCAAGGCGCGTCGCTTGCGGCGATCGGAATTGTAGTCGGCCTGGGCGCAGCGTTCGCATTGACGCGCTTACTCAGCACGATGACTTTTGGTGTTGGCGTGAGGGACGCGTTAACGTTTGGGGCAGCGCCGCTGGGCGTCCTGGCTGTGGTTCTGGTGGCCACTTTTGTTCCCGCGCTTCGAGCAACCCGGATATCACCCGTGGTCGCGCTACGGGACGAGTAGGTTCGTTCAAAAATGCCTGGCTGCACCCGACGTATTGGCAGGTCATGATTGCGAACTTCGATATTGGCCCGCACCTGTACCGAGTCGGACCGTCTACTTCACTTCGAGCACGATTTTGCCTCGGGCCTGGCCGCTTTCGGAAACCTCGAAAGCCTGCAATGCTTGCGACAGCGGAAAGACACGGTCGATGCGGGGCTGTAGTGTACCGCTATCGATCAGACCAGCGATTTCGGCCAACTTCGCGCCGCTCGTCGCGACGCTCATCATGACGGCCGTGATTCCACGCTCGCGAGCTTTCTCCTGAGAAGGCGCTCCGGCGATGGAAACTAACCTGCCGCCCTTCCGAATGGCTGCAAAGGACCGTTCCAAAGTTTCGCCGCCCACCGTATCGAAGATGAGGTCCACGTTGCTCGCTTTGTCTTCGAACCGTTCGTGTTTGTAATCGACGGTCTGGTCGGCACCCAGTTTTTGCAGATAGGCCAGATTCGCGCCAGAGGCCGTGCCGATCACACGCGCGCCGCGCCACTTCGCCAGCTGCACAGCGAAGGCGCCCACTGCACCCGCTGCGCCATGGATCAGCACCGTTTGGCCCGCTTCCAGTTTGCCGTGATCGAACAGGGCTTCCCATGAGGTCAACGCCCCAACCGGAACCGACGACGCTTCGACGAAGTTGAGCGATTTCGGCTTCAACGCCACTTCGCCTTCCAAGGCGATCGCGTACTCCGCCAGGCCGCCATTACGGGTCAGAGCGATGAAGCTGTAAACTTCGTCGCCATTCTTGAAGCGTCCGAAACCTTTCTCCACTACACCCGCGATCTCGCATCCTAGCGTCACTGGAAACTGTAAGTTCAGGAAGGGCAGCTCACCTTTGCGAATCTTCCAATCGACAGGATTGATCGCAGTCGCCCGTACTCGGATCAGCACCTCGCCGGTGCGGGGTTCGGGAATCGGCGTATCTTCGATGCGAGCTACGTCCGGGCCGCCATAGGCATGAATTCGAATCGCCTGCATGCGCGGTTAGATTAATGAGCGAAGGGGCAGGGTTCAGAAAAGGGAACGGACAGATTCCGGCACGATTCAGTTCCAGTGCCCGTACACGATTTCGTGTCTTAGCTTTCTCCTTTCAAGACTGCGTGAGCCGACAACGCGGGTTCGTAGCGTCGCTCCCAAGTGAATTGGGGATTTCGCAACAAGTCTCTCCGGCCGGTGTTATCCTGCTTCAACTATGGACGCCAAAGGTCTGACTCCCATCTTGAACGTGTCTGATATCGCAGGCACGTTCGCGTGGTTCGAGAAGTGGGGATGGAAGAAATTGTGGGACTGGGGGTCGCCTCCGACGTTTGGTGCGGTTGGATCGGGTGAGGAAACTTGCATTTTTCTCTGTCAGGGGGCGCAGGGAGGTCGCGGTCGCGGCGCGAACACCACCACGTTTCAGCAGGACGGAGACGAAAAGGGCGACAAGGGTGTTTGGATGTCGGTCTGGGTGGAGGACGTGGACGAGATGCACAAGCAGTGCGTTGCCGCCGCGCTGGAGATCACATTTCCGCCCACCGACATGCCGTGGAACGTCCGCGAGATGCACCTTCGCCACCCTGATGGCCACGTGTTCCGTGTTAGCCGCGGATTCGAGTCAGAACTGAAAGAACCCACGTAACTGGTCAGTTGTTGTTTTTCTGAAAACACGCCAAAGCTGGGGAAACGAGCACCGGACTAGGGCGCACGCCAGTCCAGCGCGTAAATCTCCTGCGTGCCGGTGTCCCGCAGCAAGAGAGGAGAATCGTCATCGGGTGTAAGGCCGAACCAGAAACCGCCGGAAACTCCGGCGCGCTTCAGATGATTGAGGCTCGTCACTAGCTCCAGCGCGTGATCGTCCACGCGGACGCGCATGACGGCAGGTTCTTTTCCCGCCTCTTCGAAGTAGACGTAGCGCCCGTCTTTTGACCAGTCGGCCCAGTTCAGTGGGCCCTTCGCCAATTGCGACCATGTTTGTGTGTTGAAATCGAAGAGCATCAGCGCCTGATGATCCGCGCGCCGAGCACTGATGTATCGACCATCGGGTGACCAATTGGCGATGAGAAATCCCTCCGATCCGGGCAGTTGTGTTATTTGGTGCGTTGCCAGGTTCAGAACAAAGATTCCGCGGGGTACGGGCTCGAGCCACGATGCATAACTGAAGACGATAGAGTTCCCGTCCGGCGACCAACTGGGGCGAATTCGATTACGCCGGTCGGTCAACAGCGGCTCCGGCGTGCCACCCTCCGCGGACACGACGTAGATCCCCTCGAACAGACCTCCGGTCCCGCCCTGAAACAAAATCCGTCTACCGTCGGGGGACCAGCAAGGCGACACCGCCTGCATGGGCGGAGCGGTGAGTTGGAGGCGCTCACTGCCGTCGATTCTGCTCCGCCATAAAGCGCCCTCGGGAAAGGTGACATAGGTGGCCCATTGTCCGTCGCGCGAAAAATCGACATGCTCGGCCGAGATTCCCGAGAGATAGGGTACCCATTGGCGTGACTTCGAATCGTAGCGCACCAACTCGCCTCGCAGCTGCTGGCCCACAACGTAGAGTTTCGCGCCGTCGGGGCTAAATACGGGCGACAGCGAATTCAGCTGACCCGCGGTGAGTTGCATCGGTTCGCCGGGAGCCTTCCGCAGCAGACCGCGCACTCCGCCCGGCTCGCGAACCGCCCAGATTTCGGTCTTGTCGTTGTGCGTGGCCTGAAACGCGAAGTACTTCCCGTCGGGAGTCCAGTTGCCGCAACACTCCGCAGTCGGCCGGTTCCAATCGGGAAGCAAGGGATGGAGGCCGGTTCCATCCGCTGAAACTTCCCAAATCGCAAGCGGGCCCGCTCTATCGATGACATTGCCCACCGTCATTCGCAGACGCTTTCCATCCGGCGACCAACGCAGCCAAAATGCCGTTCCAGGGAGGGTCGCGAGCTTCCTGGACTCAGTCCCGTCGCTTCTGGCACGAAACAAATCGCGATCGCGCACATACGCAATCTCCCGCCCGTCAGGAGACCAGGCGGCGCCTGTCGCCAAGACATTCCCCAACGGGTGTGGTCTGCCCGCTGGTATCGGCAAAATCCAAAGCGGCCAGCGGAGCGAGCCGCCGGTGGAGCCGGAGGACACCAAGAGTTCCGACCGGCTGGGCGAAATATCCAGGACCTCCGGGAATTCGAAAGGAACAGGCAGCAAAGCGGTCTCTCCGCCCGCGGTGGAGACTTGGGCGATCGTGGACGCGCTAGACGACCCCTCCGCAAAATAGAGGCGCGGACCGTCGCTCACACTGGCCCCGAAAACTCCCCCTTTGGCCTGGCTATCGTTGGTGAGTTGGAGGTAACCCGATACGCGCGGGGACGGAAGCGGGCGGGCGAGGAAATATATGAGGGTCGCGAGGAAGAGGAGGCCAACGCCCGCCCATACCGGCCATTGAATTGTGCGTCGCTGCCGAACTGCTCGCGAGCGTTCCGGGGATTGCTGCAGCAGCGCCGCATCCGAGTGCCCCGCGCTGGTATCGCGCTTCAGCCGCTGGAGGTCGGCGCGAATTTCCGAAGCATGCTGATAGCGCAGATCACGGTCTTTCTCGAGGCATTTCGCGACAATGCGCTCCAAATCCACAGGCACGATCGAGTTAAGACGGACCGGAGCAGTGGGCGTCTTGTGCAGGATGCCGTCAAAGATCGCGGCTGAAGTGTCGCCTTTGAACGGGAGGACACCGGTTGCCATCTCGTAGAGAACTGCTCCGAAGGAGAAAAGATCGGTGCGCGTATCGAGCGCTTTTCCGAGCGCCTGCTCAGGAGACATGTAGGCACAGGTGCCAATCGCGGTGCCCGGACTGGTGAGATGCTGTTCGCTGATCGCAACGGTGCTTTGCGCGCCCGCGAAAACGCCCGCAGCCTCACGCGATGTAACCTTCGCCAGACCGAAATCGAGAATCTTCGCGTGACCTCGCTTGGTGGCAAAGATGTTCGCGGGCTTGATGTCGCGGTGGATGATTCCCTCGCTATGCGCGGCGTCGAGACCATCCGCGATATCAATTGCGAGGGACAGCAGGCGCTCGAGTTCCAGCGGACCTCCCGCAATTAGGTGCTTCAAGGTCGTGCCATCCAGGAATTCCATCGCGATGAACACCTGATGGTTGTCCTCGCCGATTTCGTAGATCGTGCAGATGTTCGGGTGATTCAGCGCGGAAGCGGCTTTCGCCTCACCGCGGAAGCGCTCGAGGGCATGAGGATCGTGGGTCAGGTCCGGAGGAAGAAATTTTAGGGCGACAAATCGCTCGAGACGCGTATCCTCGGCCTTGTAAACTACGCCCATACCGCCCCCGCCCAACTGTTCGAGAATCCGGTAGTGGGCGACCGTCTTGCCGGTCATCCCGCAAGTTTACGGGCTGGCCGGAACGCAAGTCAAACCGAGGAACAGCTGCTGTGCGGGGGGTGCGGCCGCCCCTGCACAGTGCTGTAAGCGGCCGATTATCCGATCTGACTTTTTACAAACGCGAGGAAATCGGCGTCGAAATCGATTTGCTGATCGACTGACCGGCCGCCGCTGTGTCCGGTCAACGTGTCGTAGCGAATGATAATAGGCTGGCCGGGCGCCGCTTCCGCTTGCATCTCGGCGGTCATTTTTCGCGCATGCAGCGGATCGACGCGCGTATCGCCGTCGCCGCTCCAGAACATCACAGCCGGATACTTTACGCCCTTCTCTACGTGCTGATAGGGAGAGTACGCCAGGATGTATCGGAGTTGTTTCGGATCGTCGGAAGACCCGTACTCCGGGACCCACAATTTCGCGATCTTGAACTTCTGATAGCGCACCATGTCGAGCAAGGGCGCGCCGCAAACGACGGCGCGAAACAGGTCCGGCCGCTCTGTCAAAGCCGCACCGACGAGCAATCCACCGTTGGACGTGCCGTAAATGGCCAAGTGCTCGCGCGAAGTAATTCCGGAATGAATCAGATACTCCGCGGCCGCAATGAAATCGTCGAACACATTCTGCTTATGTTCGAACATGCCTGCGCGGTGCCACGCTTCTCCGAATTCGCCGCCTCCGCGCAGCGCCGGTATGGCAAACACCCCGCCTTGCTCCACCCACCAAGCCACAACAGGCGACCAGCGCGGGGTCTGTACAAGATCGAACCCTCCATACCCGGTTAACAGCGTGGGCCGGCTGCCCGTTTCGCGCCCTCTCTTGCCGACGACAAACATCGGGATCTGCGTTCCGTCTTTCGAGTTGTACCTGACTTGCTTAATCTCGATTTCATTCAGTGAAACCGGAACCGACGACATCCACCAGGCAGTGGCGGTCTGGTCACTGCCAACGCGAAAGATTTCCGGCGGGTGTGCGAAGGAAGAGAACTGGAAGAACGCTTCGGTTCCCTGCTCCTCGCCGCGTGCGGGCCCGACAGAACCAGCCATGGGCAGCTTTATTTCGCTCACGAACGCGCCGTCTGGCCGGTACACACGGCAATGTTCGGAGACATCCTCGAGCGCAGTCACAAACAGTTTTCCGGCCGCCACCGAGATCCCGCTGATGGCGGTTTCACTCTCCGGAATAATCTCCTTCCAGTTTTCTCGGGAGGGTTGATCGAGGTTGATAGCCATCACTTTTCCGTGAGGCGCTTGCGCCGACGTGAGGATCAAAATCTCATCCCGATAAATATCGGTAGCAAGCACGCCAGAGACATGCTCGGCAATCGGCTGCAATGCCGTGCCGCCGTTCAGCTTCTCGACATAGAGATCGCGCTCGACTCCGGCCGACCCCTTCGTCGCTTCGCAAAACAGGTACTTCTCTGTCGTGGTGACACCGCACCCAGCGCTGTAGTCCGGTCCGTAAGAGCCGCCAAAAATTTCCTGATCGGATGAAACAGGGGTGCCGAAGCGATGCCTATAAACGCGTGGAGCGCCGTTCATCGGCTTCTTGCCGTAGTACAAAGTGGCGTCATCCGACGTGAACGAGTGTCCTGTGATGAAACCGTTTCTCGCCTTGGGCAACACATCGGGAAGCTCTTTCTTCGTGTCCACCCGCAGGAAGTGAACTTCGGTCTCGTCTTGACCGCCTTTTCGAATTTCGTACGCGAGAACCTGGCCGTCTCTGCTGACATCGCCGATCGACACCGACATCGAATGGTCGGGCGCGATCGTATTCGGATCAATCAGCAGTTCGTCTTTTCCCGATGACCCATGGCGCATGAAGAGGGCGGGCTGTTGTTCAGAGGGGAGACGCCGGGTGAAGAAATAACGGCCGTTTGCTACTACCGGCACGCTCCTTGTCTCGACGCGTTCCAGATCGCCAAGCGCCGTGAGGATGTGTTGGCGCTCGGGAAGTTGAGCGAAAAAACGGGCAGTGTAGGCTTGTTCCGCGGCGATCCAAGCGCGGGTCTGCGGACTGTTCTGATCTTCGAGCCAGCGGTAATTGTCGGTGATCGAGATCCCGTCAATCGTTTCCGTAACCGGAATTTTCGCCGCGGAAGGAGGAGGAGGCACATCGGCCGCCCTCAGAGCGGTGACAAGCGCAAATAGTGCGCAGGCAGGGAGCGTAAATCTGGGACTCATCGGATGCAAACGCACCAGTTTACTGCACCGCGAGAAGACCTAAGCCGGACGGGTTTGGCGCTTAGTGCACGTCGAGCGACATGTTCACAACTTCAAACTGGAATCGCTCCGGAGGAAATGAAGAGATCGGGCTTGGCGTCATGTCCAGCCAGGTGCGGTATGCGGTCTGCGCAACCGATCGATTGAGGTAGAAGAGGAACTGATCCGAACAGCAGCGTATGGGCGGCATCTGCCGGAACGCGAGCCTGAGACCAACCGCTTTGTCCAACAGAACACCCTTGGTCTGGACGGCCTTGTCCTCCAGTAATGTTACGAAGCTGCTGCGCCCCGCATGCGGCCAAACATCGCTCGAAAGCAAATTGCGCAGTTCCAGGCGTGTGCCAAACGTGATCTCGCACTGGCGAATCCACTCGATCACTGCATCGCCCCAGTGCCAGTGACTCAACAACCCGAGGTACTGATCGACGAGGTTGATGGCGAGATCCATCTTGCGGCGCTCGACTGTTTCGTCGTCAGCGATTTTGTCGGCCGCCACCGAAGGAACCATATCCTCCTGCTCGATGATCTCGGCCGCGATCCCCAGGATCTTGTCCAGCCGCTTCACATCCGGCACCGTCTTCACCAGCAGTGGAGGCAGCTCATGCGTTTTGTCGCCCGCAAGTTCAACGAACTTGCGATCACCAACGATGTCCATAACTAACCTCGATATGGTCTCTATCGACAACCCGGTCTAGTGATTCTATGCCCGATTGTAAGGACGTTTGCTTTGAAGTACAAGTTGCCCCCGGTTCTGTTCTAGTACTTTAGTGACAAAACACCTTAAATTTGTTTCATACCCCTGCTCATTTTGGCAGCTAAGCGGGACGAGTGCTACGCGCAAGCGCTCTCACACTGCACGTTATCTTGAAGGTTGGTGTATACGCATTTCCTCCCTCGCTTTTTGTGCGGCTGCTGTGTGTTCCTCGCAACTTTGCCGGCCCACGCCGCGACGGCCGGTTCTTGTTCCCAAGGTGCGCGCGCATTTTCACCGTGCGAACTGAGCTTCGAGTGGAGCGGCAATGAGGTCCCCGCAGCAATCTCTCCCTTCAAAGATGAACTTCTGACCGTTGAGTTCCGTTCCCCTCGGCACACGACGTATCTGCTTCGCTCGTTCTGGGATGGAGGCCATACTCTGCGCGTCCGCTTCACGCCTACGGAACCCGGCGCATGGACTTACCACGTGGGAAGTTCCATTCAGCGTCATGACAATCAGGAATCCACGTTCAGCGTCGCGGATACCGGCAATCCCGGATTTGTCAGCGTTGCGAATGTGCGCCATTGGCGGACGACAAACAAGCAGCCGCATCTCTGGCTCGCGGCAGGCGCGCCTTTTCTCGATGTGGATCAGCCCACCTTCGAAGCCTGGCTCGATGCGCGCAAGCATGACGGGTTTACCCACATTCGCGGCGCGCTGCTGACATCTCATGCAGCGTCAAAGCCGCTTAGCGACGACGGTCGTCCGAACTTCGCCTACTTCGCCGCGCTCGACGAGCGCCTTCTGGCGGCCGTAAATCGCGGCTTCACCCTCGACTTACTCTTGGCCGACGAGTCGTTTGTTCACTCCGGAGCCTTCAACGATTGGGATCACCGCGATCCAATTATTCGATACGTCATAGCGCGCTATGGCGGCCTGAATGTCACCTGGCAAGGCATCGAGCATTTCGAAGATGTCCCCGACTCGCGCGCACTTCTGAAGGACGTTGCCTCGTCTTTGCAGAAGTACGACGCCTTCCAGCACCCGCGTTCCACAGACGCTCGCGCCTCCTCCTCGCCTCTTCTTGCGGATGGCTGGATGGATTATCTAATCGAAGCCTCGCCGCACCCGGAAGTCGCCGCGGTGGATCACCAATTTACCCAGCAACCTGAAATCCACGTCATCACCGCGACCGACCCCGATACTTTTCGGCATGAGCTCTGGAACTGCACTACGAATGGCGAGTACCCAAGCGCGTCCTATGAAGCTTTACGAAATGAAGCGAACGTCAAAGCCGTTCGAACCTGGTTCAACGTGATCTCCGACACGCGGCACTGGGAGCTCGAACCCTACTTCGATGTTTCCGGCGCGCGGGCTGTGGGCCTCGAAGAGGTCGAATACCTGGCTTATGCCCAGACACCCGGCATCGTAGAGATAACCTTGCCGAAGCACAAATACAATCCCGTTTGGGTCAACCCGGCCACGGGCGAGGAGCTTCCGCTGAAGGATTACAAAGGCGAGGTGTTCAGCCGCCAAACGCCCGACAACAGGCACGACTGGGTGCTGCAGGTGCCGCGCGAAGGCCACAAGGCATCGATGCTGCGGTCTTATTACTTTGAATCGGTCGATCCGCCCATTCAGGAAATCGAAAGCGATCCCTCGAAAATTCCTTTCGACATCGTTGATCCGCCGGGCGACGAGATCATCCCCGGTCTTCCCACTCCCTTTAAGGCCAAGATTACTCGCGCGAATCGTGCCACGCGCGACATGCAGTTCGTCTGGTGGGGAGAAGTTGTCGCGTCGGGCCAAGGTGCGCGCTTGCTGGGCGTGGGTTCGTCCGGTAATTTGACGGTCCCGCTTAGCTTGGTCAAACAACCGGGTTCAACGCTCAATATTCGGCTGCTGGCGCTCAATGCCAACGGCAAGGCTTACGAAGTCGACAAGGTTTATCGTCTCGGCCCGTGACGATCCTGGCCCTCGACACCACCTCCGAATTCGGCAGTCTGGCTGTACGTCGCGAAGGCCAAACAGCAGCGGAACTGACCTTGCACTCGCCGGAAGGCTTCGCCCATCTGATCTTTTCCGCTATCGATGACGTGCTAAGTCGAGCGCAAGTTCGCTTGGAAGAAATCGACTGCTTCGCCGCAGCAAGCGGACCCGGTTCGTTCACCGGAGTGCGCATCGGGTTATCCGCCGTGAAGGGATTAGCAGAAGCGACAGGAAAGCCAGCCGTCGGGGTCTCGAACCTCCGCGCGCTGGCCTGGTTTGCTAATGCGCCTGGCAATGCGCCCTTGCGAGCGGTCGTCCTCGATGCACGGCGCGGCGAGGTCTATGCTGCCGTTTACAACTCGGACCTCGAGCCCGTCATGCCCGAAACGGTCGTCAAGCTGTCGGATTGGCTCGCGACGCTCGCCGAACCGGCATACCAATTCATCTCGTCTTCATTCGACGCGCATTCGCTCGACGGAACCCGCTTTGCGGGCATGTCCTGGATTGAAGCGCCCAAAAGTCTTGCCACCGCGGTTGCAGCCTGCGCGGAAAAAACTGCCGCGCTCGATCCGGCCGCGCTGGATGCGAATTACGTACGGCGCTCCGATGCCGAGTTGTTTTGGAAATGACGAACTGGGCAGTCTACCGCCCGAACAGCGTCCTGGCTTGGTTCAAAGCGAACCAGCTCAGGAATCCGTTGCCCACAATCAGCGCGATGAAGTAGTAGGCGATGCCTTGTCTTGGCTCGGCGGGAAAATCGCGCTTGTAAAGACGATACGCGGTTCCTGCCGCGACAAACAGAAACAGGTATTCGCTGAGCGTGAAAAACAGCACCACGCTGACCAGCAGCACCGCCAAACGTCCCTGCGCTCCGAGAGCCGTCATCGCAGAGGCGCCATCGAAAATGAAAACCGGAATGAGATTGAGCAGATTCAGCCAGCCGGCGAATTGTGCCAAAGCAAGCCACACCGCGTGCCCTGTCGAGAGAAAAATTCCATAGGCAATCAGCCCCGATAAAAATCCGAACAGCGGGCCGGCAAGCGAGATCTGAGCCCGCACGCCGGGGTCGACACCTGGTCCATTCCACTTGACGTAGGCACCAAATCCCGGGATAAACATGGGCAACTCGGCCGAGAACCCGAAACGCCGAACCATCAGGTAATGACCCATCTCGTGCATCAGCACCGAGCCCGTGAGCCCCACCGCAAACCACCATCCGTACAGGCCCCAATACAGGCCGACGAACAGCAGAATACTGATCAGAAACTTCCCTTTCGTGAGCAACACGAGTGCGAGCGTTTTGTATTTCGCAAGCGCTGCCACAAGCACACCGAGCGGGCCCAGCCTTTTCTTCCAGTTCACCGGCTCCCTGGGAGCAAGCCTTGCGTCGATCTTTTCGATTTCGCGTCGAACTGCCCGCGCCTGGGCCGAATCCGTGGGCAAGAGCCCTAAGGCGGCTTGCCAATGCTCGCGCGCAGCGTGGAGTTGACCGATCGCAGCGAGCTGCCGAGCTTGCCTAGCTATTTGTTCAAGCTGAGGCGGCGGTGAACTGAAGGTTGCCAAATTTCAGTTTAGAGCCGAGCGCGCATCAGCGACATACCCGCGTTTCCTGATTGGCACGATTCGTCACTCGCTGCCCAGCGGATTTGGCCGCAACTCATTCCCCCATTTTGATGACCTATCCTGGCTCACAGATCATCAGTTTCGACACGGCCGCGTTAAGTGTGACTACTTTGGAACAGACGTCGCATTATCAGATCACGAGGGGAATTCTCGAACAGCCACTCAAGTATTGGAAACACCTGACGAGCAAACAAGAAATCCCGCTCTAGCGGCCCAAGTGTTTATTGCAGTTCCGTTCCAGTTTGAAAGAGGGCGAACTTCGTGCCGTTTAACTCTTGCGCGCGTGACGGTCTTTGCGGTATAAAGTACTTATGAGACTGTCCAAGTACGCCATTCCGACTGCGGAATTGCTCCTCATTTTTCCAGCCGCGCTTTTCATGACCGCGCTCTTCGTGCGCAACCTGCAGCCGCAGCAATACGAGCCGGCGCACACGGCCCAACAGATCGTTATGTGGTACGCAGTGCGACCGCGCACAGGTCTATGGGGACTATTGATGGCTTTGCCGCTTGCAGTGCTGGTTACTGGCTGCGCGACGCTCTTGAGCAGGTGGAGGGATGACGCTGAACTGCGGCAGGGCGCGCGACACACGCTCACGGTGCTACGTGCGCACTTCGCGACACTGCTGATCGCGGTAGCTACGTTGGCAGCTTCAGGCGTTCTAGCAATTGTTGCGCTGCATGTACTGACCGACTGACGTCGGTCGCGACCAGAACTTGAATGGCTTGATGGCGTCTAGCTGTCCGATGCCGCGGCGTCGCTCAAATCCGGCAAGTCATTCGTTACTTGCGAGGCCAGGAAAACCGCAACGACCGATTCGATGCCTTCGAGATCGTCTTCATCGAATCTCTTCAGGCTGGCGCTATCGATATCCAGCACTCCCAACAGCTTTCCCCAATTGAGAAGCGGCACCACGATTTCAGATTGCGAGGCCGTGTCGCACGCGATGTGCCCGGGATAGCGATTCACATCGGGGACAATGATCGACTTGCGCTTCGCCGCAGCCGTTCCGCAAACGCCCTTCCCGAAGGGCAGCCGCGCACAGGCAGGCTTGCCCTGAAAGGGACCTAAAACCAGCTCCTTGCCTTCCGCCGTGTAGAAACCAACCCAGTTGACGTCCGGCATGCTGTGGAACAGCAGTGCGGAAGTGTTTGCCGCATTGGCAATGAAGTCCTGTTCGTTTCCTAATAGCCCTTGTAGCTGTTCGCAGATCTGCTGGTACAGCGCGTACTTAGAACCGGAAGGTTCGACGCGGGTAAGGGTTTCCATTTGCATACTTAGTGTATCTCCATTCGAGAGTGTCTCGCCCCCCGCGACGCGCCGCCGATCTAGGCCGCTGTTCGCTTCCGCCGATAGGGATTCGCGATATAGCTCTGTGCTTCCTGTGCAACTTCTGACTTAGGCGCAGTCTTCATCGTTTCGCGGTAGGCTTCGATGGCGTCCTGATGATTCCCCTGCAGGTCATATACCTGTCCCAGCCTTAACCATGCCAAGACTGCGGTGTTCAAATCAAGCTCATCGGCTTTTTTCGTGGCTTGCTTTAGATTTGCCAACGCAAAGTCGAGGTCCCCATACCAAAACAGCAGATTACCCTTCAAATACTCGATCTTTTCGGGAGGAATATTGCCGTATCCAGGCGCACCGCTGCGGCGCAGCCCATCTATTTCCGCAAGCACCTTCAGAGCTGCCTGCTTGTCCCCGCCGTCGCTGTACATCTGCACCTGCTCGAAGCGGAATAGATAATTGCTCGGGAATTCCCGGGCTAAATCCTGGAGCAGCGGAATAGCTTGTTTGGAACAGTGCTCCCTACGGTAAATGATTGCCAGCAGAACTTCCGCATCGTACCGATTCATCACCCCGCGCTGGCTCACGAATTCCAACTGGCGGATGCCTTCCTTCTTATTGCCGTGAAAGCCCCCCACCGATCCTATGGCCCGCAGATAGAAGGGCAAGCAGCCCACCAGATACTGATCGAGGCCCAGAATCAGGCGCGCGTCAACAAAGTTCGGATCGATGTCTAGAATCTGCTGATTCATCCTGCGCGCTGCTGTGGCTTCGTGTAGAGCATCCATCCAGGCTTTCTCCACCAGGAACAAATAGTTGGCGCGCAGTGCGTGCGCCACACCCAGCGTGTAGAGCGCCAGCACATCGTGCGGATCGCTCTCGAGCCGCGCGTTGCTCAACTTCATCGCCTGCTGCACACACTGCTGAAAGCGCTGTCGATCCTCCGGCCCAATCTCCATCTTGTGGCGCCGCAAGAATGGATTGTTGCCGCTCACTAACTCGCTTTCAAGAGCTCCGTCCAGGAACATTTCACGATAGAGAATGCTTTGAGCCAGGTGGTTGTACTGCGCGGGATCCTCCGGGTGCGCTTTGACTTGAGCGTCGAAATAAGCGATCGCGCTATCGAAGTCGTCGTTATAAAAAGCGACGAACCCGGGATTCTTCGCGGGATCTTCGAGTTGCGGCCGCGGCGTGGAAGCGCGACTCACCGAAACCGCCAGCAGAGCCGCGACGGCGCAAGCTACTGAGTTGACACGCATGACATCTCCACCTCATGGCTTGCTGCATTGCCGGCATGCTTATTCAATACGCCCAACGCCTTCTGTGCCGCCCGTGCTATGGTCTGGTCCTCGTGAGAGGCCAGGCGTTCGAGCGGCTCCCTCATTTCCAATCGCCCCGAATTCCCCATCGCCGTCGCCACGTTCCGCAAAAGGCCCGAATACTTCGCTCGCCAAACCGGTGAACGGCGGAAACGGTCACGGAATTCGTCTTTCGTTAAAGCGGCCATCGCTTGTAGATTCGGCGCAAATTCGCTTGGCGCGAACGCGGCCTCCTCACTCACCGGAGCACGTCGATTCCAGGGGCATACATCTTGACAGATGTCACAGCCGAACACGTGGCTGCCGATTTCTTCGTGCACGATTCCATCGGGCATATCGCCGCGCTTCTCAATCGTCAGATACGAAACACAACGGCGCGCATCGAGCCTCCACCCGCCGTCTTCCGCAGGCACAATCGCGTTTGTAGGACATGCGTCGATGCACCGCCGGCACGTTCCGCAACGCTCGGGAGGCGGACCGTCCGCGGTCAGCGCAATCGACAACAGCACTTCGCCCAGAAAGAACCACGAACCTTGCTGCTGGTTCAGCAGACATGTGTTCTTTCCGATCCAACCTAATCCCGCCGCTTGAGCGTAGGAACGTTCGAGCAGCGGCGCAGTATCGACGCATATTTTCCACTCGAATGGCTCGCCGTGAATGTCCGCAATCCGTTGCACCAGAATCTCCAGGCCGCCGCGCATCACATCGTGATAGTCGGCCCCCCATGCATAACGCGAAATCCAGCCGCTTTCCGGATCATCGAAGTCGGTCGAGTGCGGAAACTCGGTGTTGTACAGCTTGCCGACACACACGATGCTCCTGGCGCTGGGAAGAAGGTTTCGAGGATCGGCGCGCAGGTCGCCTCGGGCGTCGGTCAGGTAGCTCATTTCTCCCGCCATCCCCGCTTCGCGCCATACCTGAAACCGCTCGAAATCGGCAATCGGCAACGCGGCAGCAATGCCCGCGAGTTCGAACCCGCACGCCCGCGCGATATCTTTAATCTGTTCACGGCTAATCGACACGGCGCTGTTGCCCTTCCCCTTCATTCTTACGCCGCGCCCGTCTGTGATGTAGTCGGAAACCCCTGGTTTTTATCGCACGCTCCGGGCGCATATGAGCTTTTAAGTAGTTGAAAGGTAAGAAGTTCGTTCAGTTCTTCAGGTCCACTTCAGCGCCGTTAAACCCCATACAACCTGCAATCGGTGCTGTTCGCTTTCTTTTAGTTATCAATGAGTTAACCCCCACCTATACTGGGGGTATTCGGGTGCACCCCGGAGGCTTCGGCCTATCTCCTTGGATTGAATTAGATTGAAAATGCACAAACCAGTCAAGTACTTCGAAAAAGCAGTCACGGCCAGCGCCAACGCCGCCTGGCAAGTCTTCGATCGAATCAACCAGATCAAACAGAATCCCTCGTTTACGCCTAAATGGTCCGACAAGCCGCTTTTGAAGAGTTATCAAAAATCGAAGCCGCCCCTCGGCTGGCCGCGCGAAACGGATTCTCTCTGTCCCCGGTGCATCCCCGAAATTCGCAAAAGAATTGTTGACGGTGAGATCGATCACAAAATCCTGCTGAACGAACCGGTCGGTGAGATCAAAGCGAAAATCATCGAGCGCGACGGCAAGATCCTGATGGTCAAAGAGTGCCCTAAGCACGGCGAGTTCGAAGACCTGATGTCAATCGATCCGGCCTTTTCCAAACACCTCGAGGAAGTCTTTCCGGGCCGCGACATTCGCGCGCATCATGACGAGGGCCTTCACAATCACGGCAGCAGCACCATCACGCACGGGCGCGGTTCCGTTCTCACCATCGATCTGACGAACCGCTGCAACATGATGTGCGATCCCTGCTTCATGGACGCGAACCAGGTCGGCTTCGTCCACGAGCTGAGCTGGGAAGACATTCAAACGCTGCTCGACAATGCGATCTCGATTAAGCCGCGGCGCCAAATGTCGGTGCAGTTTTCGGGCGGCGAGCCAACGCTTTCGCCTTACTTCATCGATGCGGTGCGGTATGCGCGCAAGGTCGGCTACAACAGCGTGCAAGCCGCGACCAACGGCATCGAATTCGCCAAGCGTCCTGAGTTTGCGAGAGAAGCGGCCGAAGCCGGTCTGCGCTACGCCTATCTGCAGTTCGATGGCATTGGAAATGCGGCCAACTCACACCGCGCCGTGGGAAATTTGTTCGACGTAAAACTGCGTGCGATCGAGAATCTTTGGAGCGCCGGCGTCGACATCGTGCCGGTCATCACGATTCTCAACGGAATCAACAACGAGCAGGTCGGCCACGTCGTGCAATTCGCTCTCGATAATCCTAAGAAGATTCCTTTTCTCTCGTTCCAGCCGGTTTCGTTTACCGGCCGCGATGAAGCGATCACGGACGAGCGGAGAAAGGCGCAGCGCTACACTCTCTCCCACCTCGCTCACGATGTGAAGAGCCAGACCGGCATCGGCGAGCCGGTGCGCGACTGGTTCCCCATTAGCTTCATGAGCACCTTTTCCGATTTCGCGGATCTGGTGCATGGTCCCGCAGCCGATTGGGGCCAATTGAGCTGCGGTTGCCATCCGAACTGCGGTATCGGCATGGCGATTATGTGCGACAAGGACACCAAAGAATACGTTCCTGTGACCGCCTTCCTGCATGCCGATCAGTTGGCCAAAGATATAGCCCGTATCAACGATGCCGCGCGCGGCCGCTTCCTCTCCGTTGCCGGAGTGACGCTCGCGCTGCTGCGCAACTACAATCCATTCAAATCGCCCAAACATTTCAGGCTGACGGATCTCATCGCCAAGTTCGACAAGTGCTTCGGCATGACGAAGAAGGCGACCACCGGAGCCTACGGCAAAGTGACCGGAGATCGTACGATCGCCGATATCGAGAAGCGCCGCGCCGATCGCTGGAACTTCCTGTTCATCGCCGGAATGTGGTTCCAGGATCTCTTCAATTACGATTTCCGCCGCACCGAGCAGTGCATCATCCCCTACGCCACGCAGGAAGGTGAGATTTCCTTCTGCGCCTACAACACGGGCGTCGGTTGGCGCAACATCATCGAGAAGATGCACATGACCGCTACGCTCACCAAGTGGTACGAGGAGAAAGGGCGGCATGAGATCTTCGCCGGCAACAAGAGCGTGCCCCTCTCGAGCAAGGAGCACAACCTGGTTTTGGTCGAAGAGCACGTCAACGCCGACCGCCAGCACGATCTTGAGCTGAAGGGTATTGCGAAGACCGCCCGTGAGGAAAAGACGCGTGCCCGCGACGAAGCTCTGAAGAAGAAGATCGAGGATGAGAAGATGATGCGCCTTTATCGCGAGCACGTGCTCGGCGAAAAGAAACCCGAAGGCGGCTTCGTTCCTCTCGATGGTTTGCTGGGTTCCAACCTGGGTTCCGGTGTGAAGCCGGCCGAAGTCGAGAAGCGCGAGGAAGTCGGCGCGATGGGCGACTAGCCTCAGCGACCCGGTATATTACAAAAGCCCGTCGATCCACTTTTGGGACCGGCGGGCTTTTGCTTTTGTCGGAAGCTTTCCTGCTACTCGATTTCGCGCGGACGTTTCTTGCGATTGCGCTTGCGTGCCAGCGCTTCCTTCGTGCGGCGCTTTTCTCCCGGTTTCAGGTAAAAAGAGTGCCGCTTGATTTCTTTCACGATATCTTCTTGCTGGACTTTGCGTTTGAAACGGCGAAGAGCGCTTTCGAGTGTTTCGCCGTCCTGCAGATGGACTTCTGCCAACTAAAAATTCACCACCTTCCGGAAATTCCCGAGATGCAAGGATGCAGCCCGGATAACAGATTCATTGTATCGTGAGATGCGCTGCCGCCGCTCCGGTTAACGTTCTGAGCGAGCTGCGGCGTCACGCTCGTCTTCCGGCATTCCACTGTGCTAATGACCCAGGCCAACAAGCCCCCATCGAATGAAGGCCATCGAAAAGGCAAACACGGCTCCGCCGCGAAATGTGGCAAGGTTGCTTGCGTGCCGTCCGACACCGCGTAGCCGTTTTCCGACGAAGTGCATCGCGCAGCCGGTGGCAAGAGGTGCCAACGCGAGACTGGCTCCAGGAACAACAACGCGCGTCGCAATCAGCCGGTGCGGGAATAGCCATGCAGAAAGTAGCCCTGCAGCCGCGCCGACCAAAACCAGGCGAGTCGCCCAGACCGCCGGACTGCTTTCCCTCTGGCTCTTGAAGAGCCCGCTGAGGGCCTCTGCGGCGAGCTCGAAAAAGATCTGAAGCAGGAACTCGCCAAAGATCTCCAGCACGGCGGCAACCAACGCAGCAAGCAGATCCTCCACATCTATACTTACGGATCACCGGAGACAATGTTCACTTCAACGGCTATGTCTATGACCGGATTCACGCGTCCTCGACAACTTCCCCCGCTGACGTGCAGCTAGCATCAGAAAGTGGACCCGCTGCTCGCCTGGCGCAAAGAATTTCCGATTCTCGAACATACGACGTATATGATCAGCCATTCGCTTGGCGCCATGCCACGCCGAACGGCAGATGCATTACAGCAGTTTGCTGACACGTGGGCCTCCCGTGGCGTCCGTGCCTGGGAGGAAGGCTGGTGGGAAATGCCCGTCACCATCGGCGACCTCATCGCTTCGATTATCGGCGCGGGTAAAGGCGAGGTCGTCATGCAACAGAACGTCTCCATTTGCCAGTGGATCGTGACTTCCTGCTTCGATTGGCAAGGCTCCCGCAACAAGCTGGTCACCGACGGACTGAACTTCCCCTCGAACGACTACATCTATTACGGTCTCGAACGTCAAGGAGCGCGTGTATGCTCAGTGCCCTCGCCCGACGGCATGACCCTGCCGCTCGAACTCATGCTCAAGGCGATTGACGAACAGACGCAGTTGGTTTCCGTCTCGCATGTGGCTTTCCGCAGTTCGTTCGTGCAGGACCTTGCCGCCCTTACGAAGCGTGCGCATGAAGTGGGCGCGCTCGTCATCGCGGATATCTATCAATCCGCCGGAATACTGCCGCTCGACGTACGTGCTCTCGATATTGATTTCGCTACTGGCGGCTCTGTGAAATGGCTGTGCGGGGGCCCTGGCGCAGGCTATTTGTACGTCCGCCCTGATTTGCGAGCGCGCTTGCAACCCGCTGCAACCGGGTGGATGGCGCATACACATCCGTTCGACTTTGAAGGCGGCCCGATTGATCTCGCGTCCGATGCGTTCCGCTTCCTGAACGGAACTCCGAACGTTCCCGCTCTGTACTCGGCACGCTCAGGGTACGAGATCATCAACCAAATCGGCGTGGAATCCATCCGTGAAAAATCGCTTCGTCAGACCCAACGCCTGATCGATCTTGCCGATGAAGCCGGCATCGCCGTACGCACTTGCCGAGACCCCAAACTACGCGGCGGAACAGTCATTTTGGATGTGCCGAACGGGAAAGAGGTCACGCGCGAGCTTGCCCGCCGACAGGTGCTCGTCGATTACCGGCCGCAAGCGGGAATCCGCGTTGCCCCGCATTTTTATTCAACCGATGAAGAGATTGACCACACGATGACCGAGATTCGATCGATTCTGGAGAATATGGGCGAGTCCTACACGGCCAGCAGGAAAACGGGCTAGAATTGACGCAGGACTCGGAAGGTCGCGGTGGACTGGTCAGATTGCTCTCTTGTTGAAACGAGGCCGGGCGTGCAGCGCGGCCGTCCCGCGTTCATCGAGATTCCGCTGTCGCCGAAGAAGCGCCGGATGCCGGGGCCCTCGATCTAGCGCGATCCTCGCGGCATCATGTCTCCGCCAGCTTCTGTCCGTAAGATGCGTTCGCCCCGTGCTTTCGCAGAAAGTGCTTGTCGCGAAGCGCTTCTGAGATAGCGTGCGCATCGGCCTTGATCGTGAAGGTGAGATAAGCCATGTGTGCCAGCTCTTCAACCATAACCGCGGTATGAGCAGCCTCGGTAGCAGAAGACCCCCAACAGAACGGACCATGACCTGCAACGAGCACGGCTCGGGTCGCCAACGGATCGAGGTTCGCGAAACGCCTGATAATTACCTGCCCCGTGTTCCATTCGTATTCGGATTCGATTTCGCCCGGTTGCATCGGCGCAGTAACCGGAATCGATCCGCAAAAGTAATCCGCATGCGTCGTTCCCAGACAGGGAATGTCTACGCCCGCCTGTGCCCAAGCGGTCGCATAGCGCGAGTGAGTGTGAACCACTCCATTGACTCGTTCAAAAGCGCGATACAAGGCGAGGTGAGTCGGTAGATCGGAGGACGGTCGCAAAGTGCCCTCGACATTGCGGCCATCCAGGTCCGTCACGACCAGATCGCCGGGGGTCATTGTTTCGTAAGGCACGCCGCTCGGCTTGATCACCACAAGACCTGAGGAGCGATCGAATCCGCTGGCGTTCCCAAAAGTAAAGAGCACCAAATTCCGCCGTGCCAGTTCTTGATTCGCCTCCCACACTTCATCCCGTAAAGAGTTCAGCTTCATTGCACTTGCCTCGCTGTTGCGGCGATTCTCCGAAGTTCCGGCAACACATCGCCCATTGCGGCCGGAGGCGAATTCTTCTTTCCTAAGGCGTAATAAAGACGCCGGTACAGCGGGTACAGCTGCTCGTAAATTGCAACGCTCGCGGGCTCCGGTGTGAAAACACGATACGGTGGACAAAGCGCGTTCTGCGCCGTATCAATTGACGGAAATGCCTTGGCGGCCATGAACGCGAAAATCGCGGACCCAAGGCTCGTCACGTCTCCCTCGGGAACCAGAATCGGCTTATTCAGCACATTCGCATAAACCTGGTTGAGCACATCGTTCTTCTGAGGAATTCCTCCGCCATTGATGATGCGGTGCACGGCGGTTCCATGCTCTTCCATGCGCTCCAGGATAATGCGCGTGTGAAACGCGGTGCCTTCGATACTCGCATACAGTTCATCCGCAGCGGTGTTGGTGAGATTCCACCCTAACGTCACGCCTCCAAGTTCCGGATTCACCAGCACCGTCCGGTCTCCGTTGTCCCACGTAATTCGCAGCAGGCCGGTTTGTCCGGCCCGATAAGCCGTCAGTTCTTGAGACAACGCCGACAACGACGATCCGGCGCGTCGCGCGATCGCTTCGAACATATCGCCAACCGCGGAAAGTCCCGCCTCGATTCCCGTCAGGTGAGGCTTGACCGATCCCTGCACCACGCCGCACACGCCGGGAACAAGAGTTGTGCTTTGGCTCAGTCCTATCATGCACGTCGAAGTACCCACCACGTTCACGACATCGCCAAGCTTGATGCCGGCTCCCACCGCGTCCCAATGCGCATCGAACGCCCCCACCGCGATCAGTACGTCCGGTGAAAGCCCCAGCTTTTCGGCCCACTCGACACAGAGCTTTCCAGCCAATGCTTCCGATGTCAGGTAACGTCCTGCCAGCTTCGCCCGTACGCCCGTGAGCAAAGGATCGACAGACACCAGGAAATCTTCCGGAGGCAATCCGCCCAGCCCGGCGTTCCACATCCACTTGTGGCCCATCGCGCAGATGCTGCGTGGCGCCTGGTTTACATCGCGGATTCCGCACAGTACCGTCGCGACATAGTCGCAGTGTTCGAATGCAGATACGAATCGCTCGCGCTTGCCCGGATTGTGCCGCAACCAGTGCAGCAGTTTCGAAAAGCCCCATTCGGACGAATACACTCCGCCGCACCACTCGATGGCGCGAACATTTTGTTCGTGCGCTTTTCGGGTGATCTCCGCTGCTTCGCGCCACGCTCGATGATCGGCCCACAAATAGTAATCGTCGAGCGGTTCCAGATTCTCGCCCACTGCGATCACCGTTGATCCGGTCGTGTCGAGGGCCATCGCCTTTACATCGGTACCCTTTACAGCCGCCGCCTCGAGCGCCCTGCCCATGGCGAGTGCCAACGCCTTCATGTGGTCCGCATGGCTTTGCGTCGCATAATCCGGGTCATCCCGCTTACGGTCGACCGGGTACTCCGACACGCCCGATCCGAGCCGCCCTCGCGCGTAGTCGAAAATGGACACACGTACGCTCAACGATCCGAAATCTACCCCTGCGACGATATTGCTCATGCGCTGTGACGATGAATCCCGCAGGCTGCGATCGCTACCGGGATACCTACGCGATTTTACGCAAGATCCGGTCGCGTGCGCATTTACTTTGATCAGGTACGCGGATTCTCAAACGAAAAAAGGGGGCGCAGCCCACCACTGCGCCCCGCGGAGGAGCCGACAGTTCACGCCGTGCTCGGGATGCGGCGCGCTTAGGAACCCTAAGCTAATCGACGTTTGAGGGAACGCCGGATACCGCCGGCCAACAGAAGAGTGGCTGCTGCCAAAGTAAGGGACCAGGAGCCTGGCTCAGGCACCGGAGTCAGTTCGCCGAAAAGCCCGTGTGCCTCGACGTCCGTTCCGCCGGGCGTCGGAATACCGGCGTTGAAATACAGGCCGTCCACATTCGTGCCTTGTGCTCCGTTGCCGAAAGCGATGCCCCACAAACCGGGGATCGTCACGGGGTTTCCATTCGCATCGTCAAGAGTGCCCTGAAACGCGCCGGAATTCGGGTCGTAGGCTTCAATTGTGCCGTCGCCGAAATTGCCGATAAGCAGATCTCCTGAGAGCGCGCCGAAGCCGGTCGCGGGAGCAAGTGCGACTCCCCATGGTGCATTCAGTGCGCCTTGCGAAGCGAGCCTTTTCTGAAAAACTCCGTTGAGATTGTAAACATCCACAAAGCCCAGACCCGGCCCATCAACTTCGTCGTGGCCGCCCGTGGTCGCTGCGTAGGTGACGTACAGCTGTCCACCGATGTTCTGGATGTTGAACGGAGCGTATCCGGCCGGAAGAGTTGGATCTTTGAAAGCCGACGCTCCCAAGCTGATCGGGTTGAAGTTGTTGTCAAAGACGTCGATCTGGCTCTTGCCAAAGTTCGCAGCGTACAGCATAGTCCCGCTCGTATTGATGCCGAGCCCTTTGTATACTGACCCCGAAACGCCGGTCGCATCGGTAACCGCCGTCGTACCTCCACTCCACGCCGCGATCGAACCACCTTCGGTCGCAAAGATGAAGGACGACCCTTTGAAGTTACCCGCACCGGCGCCTGTGTTGAAGACGATGCCGGTGGGATCGGCCGTAGCTCCGCTGCCCGGCCCCGGCGGAATGGTGACTACTAGGCCGGCGGGCTTCCCCGTTCCCGGATAAATGGTGGACAATCCCGTTCCGTTGTCCGCAGTCCAGAATGGGCTGGTCGCACTCGAAACGAGCCCCCAGGGATTCACCAAATGGGGATCCTGGTTTGCCGCTATGCCAGGCAGATCTGACGTTAAGTTTGTCTGCACATATTGATCAAGCGAAGCGCCCGGCGCAAGGCCAACTGCAAACAGAACGCCAACGATCGTCATGGAAAAGGTCTTCAGCATGTTTTCTCCTCTGAGCAAATAGCGCAGTTGACGAATCAAGTCGTATCAGACTAGCTCGCCAGCCACAACCCAAGTTTGCGGCGAAAATCAGTTACATGCGTTGAGAAATCGCAAATTTCGTGTAAACTAACGACGCCTCGGCGAGGCTTGTAAAAAAGCTGTAAAAACGTGTTGCGGCCTGCCGGAACTTGTTCTGTAACCGTCACAATAGGTCTGTACGGCAAAGGCGAAGCCTATTTTGCAGAAAGTCTTAATTGTTGACGATGACCCGGAAGTGCGGGAAACCGTAAGCATTCTGCTGGAACGCGAACAATTTATGCCGCTTCAGGCTGTCGATGGACAGTCAGGGCTGCAGAAGGCGTTGTCGGCCAAACCGAACTTGATCCTGGTCGATCTGCGCTTGCCGGGAATGAGTGGGATTGAGTTGTGCAAACAATTGCGCGCAAACAGGATGGGAACACCCATCATCGTTTTGAGTGCAGTTGGTGATGAGGTCGACAAAGTACTGCTGCTTGAGATGGGCGCTGACGATTACGTCGTGAAACCGTTCGGCACCAGGGAACTATTGGCACGGGTAAGAGCCGTTCTGCGCCGCAGCGGCGACGAAGGGGCTCGTATCATCCGCTTCGATGAAGTAGAAATCGATGTCGAACGACGCCTGATTACTCGTAAGGGGAAGGACGTGAAGATCACGCCCGCCGAATATAACCTGCTCTTATTTTTTGTTCAAAATGCAGACCGCGTACTGACTCGCGATCTGATACTGAACTCAGTTTGGGGCTACGAATACTACCCGAACACCCGAACCGTCGACGCTCACGTGGTGCGGCTGAGGCAAAAATTCGAGGAAGACCCTGTGGCTCCAAGACACTTCGTAACAGTTCATGGAGTGGGCTACAGATTCATGCCGTAACGAACGGCAGGCGATGAAACTCGTCCTTATCGTCGACGATAACGAGAGTCTTGCCGCCTCTCTCGCAATCGCGTTTGCAAGAATACCCGGCATTGAGCCGGTGGTAAGACATGATCCCGCTGCGGCGCTCCGGATGTTTTCGGATCGCATGAATCAACCGGGCATTGCGGCCATTGTCACGGATTTCAATCTGCCTCGACTGAACGGATTCCAGCTTATTCAGCAGGTTCGCGCCATGGATCGATACCGAACTCTGCCTGCCATCATGATCACTGCCGAAGAAAATGCAGCGGACAAAAACGGCTGCGATCTAAGCACCCCAAACGCGATCTTTCGAAAGCCATTCTCGATGAGGGAGGTGTGTCGTGTCCTGGAAGAGTTGCTTGCCTAAGGGCGGCTGTTTGGCCGCGCTAATCCTATTCACAAGTCGCGCACTGATCGCACAGCAAGCTCAGCCTGATCGGTTCTCGAAGATCTTGAATCGCCTCGACGAACTGGAGAAACAGAATCAGGAGCTTCTTTCGGAAATCAAGGCTCTGCGCGAAGAACTCCAAAAAGCGAACGCCCCCGCCCCGCCCGAATCAGCGAATTTGGAAGAGAAAGTTGCGGTGGCGGAGCAGCGCATCAATGAGCAGGCCCAAACCAAGGTAGAAGCCTCGCAGCGCTTTCCGATTTCTTTCACCGGCATGTTCTTGTTCGACAGCTTCGCCGCCAAGGGCACCAGCAGCGTGGCCTTTCTAAATAACTATGAGGATTACACCTTGGGCCAACCGGGCGCCGGGGCGACGCTGCGCGAGTCCATCATCGGTTTGGATTTTCACGGGCCACACATCTTCGGGCGACGGGAGAATTAATGGCTCGCTCGCAATGGATTTCTATGGCGAAGGGAACACTGCGTACAACTTCCGGATCCGGCGAGGCGACGTGTCGTTCGATTGGAAGAATCGCAGCATTGTTTTTGGACAGGACAAGAGCATCATCGCGCCCCTCCAGCCAACTTCGTTTGCGCGTGTCGGCGTTCCCCCGCTGTCAGGGTCCGGTAACTTGTGGCTGTGGAGGCCGCAGGTAACTTACGAAGAGCGCATCCCTTTTTCAAAAACGAACACGGCGACTCTGCAGGCCAGCGCCTTTGAAACAGATGAGAGTTACACGGCTCCCTCGCTCGCTGCACCGTCGAGCCTGGAATCGGGGCGCCCTGCCGTACAGGCGCGTGTGAAGTTACAACACGACTGGAGCGAGCAATCCAGAGTCGCCGTCGGTATAGCCGGCGATGGAAGTACCAGCCATATACTTGGCCAATCCATTCCTTCGCGCGTCATCAGCGCAGATCTTTTTGTAAAACCTTGGAGCTGGTTCGAACTGAGTGGCACAATCCTGCGCGGTAAGAATTTTGCCAATCTCGGGGGCATACCTGCCGGGGTTACCATCGTCGCCACGAAGCAGACTGTCATTCCCATACGCGGCAGCGCGGGATGGTTGCAGGCAGCCTTTCCGCTCACCAAGCGCCTGACCTTTGACCTTTACGCCGGGAAACAAGTCAACAACCCTCGTGACCTTAGTGCGTATGAGGTGTCGAAGAGCGAAACGTTTGCGGGCAACATTTTGTATCGTATTGCACCGAATGTTGTGCTCGGGTTTGAGGGCGCGCGAAACCGCGTACAATATCTGAACGCCTCGACCTTCTGGATCGACCGCTATGACGCGACTGTTGCGTATCTTTTCTGAAGCGCGGCTCAACGCGTTTGCGATCGCGTTCGGCATTCTCTGCTTCTCTGGTTCCGCTCCCGGTGCGACAGTCACGGGCGAGATTAACATCGTCTCCGGCGGCCAACGGTCAAGCAGCCAGCAAGTCGACCTTTCCGACATTGTCGTCTGGCTGCAACCCGTCAAACCGGTTCCTGTTCCGACCTCGCGAGCGCGCTTGCTGCAGAAGAACAAGATGTTCAGCCCGCACGTTCTGGTCATCACCGTAGGAACTGTGGTGGATTTTCCTAATGCCGATCCCATCTTTCACAGTGCATTTTCCAACTACAATGGACAACTCTTCGACTTGAGTCTCTACCCGCCGGGTACGACGAAGTCGGTACGTTTTCGCAGGCCCGGCATCGTGCGCGTGTTCTGCAACATCCACCCGACGATGTCGGCTGTCATCGTAGTGCTGGATACCCCATATTTCACCAAAGCTAACCGCGACGGGAGTTATCAAATCGCTAATCTTCCGCTCGGCGATTACGAACTGCATGTATTCGACGAACGTGCCACGGCGAAGACAGATGAAGGAATTCAGCTTCCGGTATCGGACGAAGTTGCTCAGGTCCAGGCGCCGCTCGTCAAGGTTTCAGAAGAGGGATACGTGCCGTCGCCGCACAAAAACAAATACGGTCTCGACTATCCGGTGGAAAAAGACTCCGACAAGTACGGCGGAGTGCCTAGATGAGATGGGGTTTCGGAGCCGCTCCATTGCGGTGGCGCGTGTTTCTTGCAACATCCACCACGGTGACGCTGCTGTTCGCGCTCGCCGGGTGGGGTCTCGAACAGTACGTCATCTCTGTTGCGGACGATAGCGCCCGAGCGGAAATACAAGAGAGCATACGCGCCTATGAAGCAATCTGGAAAGCCAGAACTCAGGTGCTGCTGGCAACCACGGCTGTGATGGGCGCCATGTCCGATGTGCGGGCGGCATTTGAGACGCGAGATGAAAAGACCATCCGCGATTCGGCGCAAGAACTTTGGTCGCGCGTTTCCGATCGCTCGGCTTTCTTCTTGGTCCTTGACCCGCAAGGACGGCTGATCTCGACGCTGGGTGAAAACGCTTCGGATCTGAGCCCCTCGACGATACCTGTGAAGCAGGTGATTGGATCATTCCCCGGCCAGCTCTCCGGATATCTCAGCGACCAGTCAAGACTTTTCTATGTCGTGTTGACACCGGTCTACGTACAGGGCAGCCATCGACCCTTGTTGCTCAACATCCTCTGCGCGGGATTCCGCATTGACGATCAAGTGGCGCGCGAGCTGAAGGCGCTCGCCCCGGGAAGCGATTTCGCCTTTCTCGACAAACAGCAGGTCTTCGCTTCGACTTTGGATCCGCGCTTGGCGTCCGGATTGCCTGCGTTCTTCCGCTCCGGATTGGACCCGACCGGTAAGCGCCTATGGCGGGACCAGTTCATCGTCTTCCATCAGCCGCTGGAGGGAATGCGCGGCGGCCCCGCAGCTGAGCTGGGCATTCTCTATTCGTATGCACATGTGCGGGGTTCGCTCGCGAACCTCCGCCGGGTAGTGGCACTCGCCTGGATGCTCACCGTGGCCGCAGCCTTGTTAATCAGTTCCTACATGACGCGAAGATTGCTGGGGCCCGTCAGGCTTTTGGACCAGGCTGCTACCGCCGTCGCCGCAGGCAATTACAAATATCGAGTGCCCGTTCGCGGTACCGATGAGCTCTCCCGCTTGGCGACAACTTTCAACCAGATGTGTGAATCGATTGAGCGCGCGCAAGCGGAGCGCATTCGCGAGGAGCAAATGCATACCATCGCTCGCCTCGGTACTTCGCTGGTTCATGACCTCCGCAATCCCCTGGCAGCAATTTATGGTGGAGCGGAGATGCTGGTGGATGGAAATATGCCTGCCGACCAGACGCACAGAATCGCGACGACCATATATCGGGCTTCACAGCGAGTTCAGGAGCTTTTGCGTGATCTCTTGAACGTCTCGCGCGGGGAGCGCCGCGAACCCGAGCCGTGCCGCTTGCGAGAGGTCATCGAGGTGGCCGCCGAGCCCGTCGCGGCCGCAAACAGCGAGATAACAATTGAGATTGCCGTCGACCCCGAACTCGAAGTCCTGGTGCACCGCACGCGCGTCGAACGCGTTTTTACAAATTTGCTCTCCAATGCTGTCGAGGCGATGCCGGATGGCGGCCAAATTTTCATCACGCAGCGCCTGGGCGTAGAATCCGCCGAAGTATTCGTGCGCGACACGGGACCAGGCATTCCGCCCGAGATCCGAACCAAATTGCTGCGACCATTCGTAACAGGAAAGCGATCAGGCCTGGGCCTTGGCCTGGCGCTCTCGCGGCAGACGATGACGGACTTGGGCGGCGATCTCTTTTTTGTCGATGACGACAAGCCCGGCGCATGTTTCTGCGTGCGATTTCCGCTAGTCACGGCAGAGGCAGCCCGCGAAAAAGCAGAATCTGTACCGACCCTCAGCTAATGGTTCGCCCAAGATTGTAAGATCGCTACATCGCGGGCGGAAAGTTGTGCTTCCGGGTGCATGAAGACATAAACACGCGGAGGCATCGAACGGTCCGACACCGCGTCCAGAATCTCTTCCTTCTGATGTGCATCGAGCGGCGAATCCTCCGAGAAGTTTAGTTTTTCTCGACCGCGGCTCACATCGTGTTGAATCATCCTGGCAACCGGACCTGCCTTCGCGTACCACGGCCACTTCGTCTCGGAGGAGTGACAATTGGCGCATGAGCGGTGGAGGATTGAATCGATGCGGCTATCGGCATCGAAGACACGCGCCGGCGATGGAGCCGATGTCTGTGACCGAACGGCAGCCTTGTTGCCCCCCAATGCTGCGATGCCCATTATGACGACTCCAGCACCGATTCCCATGCGCAGCATGTTCACGGCTGCACCACAATCTTGAGTCTCATATCGTCATGTCCGGGCCCGCATCGTACGGTGCACTCTGCGAAGTAAGTGCCCGGCACCGACGGAGCACGCACAGGAACTTCCTGTTCACCTTCTTTCAGCCGCACATCCCAACCCGACGAGCGAAGCGAACGAATGACCAGGCTGTGAACCGATCCGTCGCGCGCAGACTCCTCTCCGCGATGTGCGGTGATCTTCAGAATCAGAGGCTCGTTCGCTTTCAGCACCAGAACCTGCTTGCTCTGGCCCGGGAGCTTGAAGCGATTATCGTGATCGGCAACGATCTCAACCACGCGCGGCGATCCTTGCCAGCACAATGCGCGACTCGCGAAGAGGCTGAGCGCGACCGCTATGCCCGCAGAACGTACATTCATGGCTTTTTCGCTTTCTGTTGAGGATTGCGTTGACGACTCGTCGAATCGGCGGTTTCCATCAGGTACTCGAGTACCGCCTTCTGTTCCTCGCGTGTCAGTAGCGCCCGAACTTGCATATGGTGCACGATGGCCGGCAACGCGCGGGCCGGGATGCTTTGAAACGCAATATGACAACGCGTGCAGTTGTCCCGGTAAACTACTTCGCCGTCCACTTGTTTCCCTGCAGCTTTGCAGTGCGATACGGCCGCGGCCGCGAGTACCAGGGCCATTATGCGAAGCTTCATTGCTTTCCCCCGACAGGCATCTTGAAGAAGTAAACGACACCGAACGTGGCGATGTTTTGCGCGGTCGAATCCACCTGTCGGGCGTAGGCAACATTCAGTTTGAGGAAATCCTTGATCCAGTAATTCCAGCCCAGGCTGATGCGGCTCGTGTCCTCTGACGGCAAGTCCGGATTGATGCTTGCCGTCAATGGAGTGGCCGAGAACTGTTCGCCTCTGACCACCGCCTGCGAATGCCGGAAGAACGCCTGGGAAGTGGCGGGAAAACGGTAAGCCGCTTCCACCCAATAACCGCTCCCCAGCGGGCGGCTCCAGAGCCCTTCTCCGCGGATATCGATGGGCAGCTGTTTCGATCTCCACGAAACATCGAATCCATAAATGTCATAGCCCTGCGACCCCAGAATGCGCCCATAGGAAGCCCCGATTTCGAGCCGTTGATTGGGAAAGAAAAAACCCAATCGATTGCTGGTCTGGTGCGTCGATAGGAACTGCGAATTGCTGACATTCGCCGATACGGACGTCTCGTAGTTGACTTGCAGCCACGAGTTGATCGGGATCGCCCCGCGGAGCATCACGCCATTGCTCGAATTGTCATTGATCGGCGTCAGCAGCGGCTCGTCGAGGAAATTCCGGATCCACAGCGGATCGATTCGCTCTTTGTAAATGCCGAATGGCGTGGCGAAATACCCGGCCACAATCGTCAGAAACGAGGCGGCTGAGTAATCGAGCTGAGCGTACTCGAACGAGTGGCTGTAGACTGCCGGACCTAGAACTCCGTTGTCGCGTTCGACAGGCAGTTCGGTGGAATATTCAGCTTCCACCAGAAAACGGCTGCCCAGCGGAAGTAACAGCACCGGCTCAAACTTAGGGCCGAAGACCTGCTGCCCTTTCTGCACATCGGACAGAAAACCGACCGCGCCTGAAATGACAGGCACGTCGCGCTCAGCAGAGTTCTCCGGCGCAGTTTGGCCAAACAGAATTGCGCGCGAACATGCAATCAGCAATATCGTGCGGCACAGATATTTCGTCACACCCCTGTTCTAGCCCTGGTGGGCGTTCACAGGGGTCTATGGCGTGTAAAAACTCTGTAATTGCGTGCGGACGCCTCGCGCGATCCGCCTTGTCAGGTCGGAAAACCCGTCAGGCCGCTACGTTTTCGCGAACTTGCGTGCGGGCAAACTCTTCCAGCTTGCGGGCGTCCGCGTAGAACTTGCGAATGCCTTCGCTCAGTTTGTCGACCGCCATCGCATCTTCGTTGTGCATCCACCGGAAGGTCTTTTCGTCGAGGTGAATGCGATCGCCTTCGCTCGATTTGGCGGCTTGTGGCGTGAGCCGCGGCGTAACGTCGCCCTGAGTCTGCTGCATTTTCTCCAGCAACTCCGGGCTGATCGTCAGCAGGTCGCACCCCGCCAGCCGCTCAATCTGCTCAACTCTTCGGAAGCTCGCGCCCATCACCTGCGTTTTGTAGCCGAATTTCTTGCAGTAGTTATACGTTCGGGTAACCGACGCTACTCCCGGATCTTCATCGATCGGGATTTCGCCGCCCCCGCGCTCTTTTTTGTACCAGTCGTAAATCCGGCCGACGAACGGTGAGATCAGCGTCACGCCCGCTTCGGCGCACGCCACCGCCTGGGCAAAGCTGAACAACAGCGTCAGGTTGCAGTGTATGCCCTCGCGCTCCAATTCCTCCGCGGCCCGAATGCCTTCCCACGTGCTCGCGATCTTGATCAGAACCCGTTCCCTGCCGACGCCCTCGGCATCATAAAGTTCGATCAGGTGGCGTGCCTTGGCAAGCGTGCCTTCCCGATCGAAGCTCAAGCCCGCATCTACTTCCGTCGAGACCCGGCCTGGAATGTTCTTCAGAATCTCACGGCCAAAACTGACGAATAGCCGGTCCATGAAAGCTTCAGACTGCTGTTTTTCGTTCCCGCCTTCCCGGTCGGCATGTTCAATCGCCTCCTGAACGAAATGGCGGTATTCCGGCCGCTGCGCCGCGCTAAACAGCAGCGACGGATTCGTAGTTGCATCCTGCGGCTTCAGACGGGCAATTGCGTCAATGTCTCCCGTGTCAGCGACCACCACACTGTACTTCTTTAAGGACTCGAGCAGCGTCATTCTATCCCTCTATCAATAAGATGCCAATCGAAGCAAAAACGCAGCAGAGAGTCCCATCGGCAAATAAACAGCGGAAATCTCTTCCCATACTCCTGAAAATGCTGTAGCCTAATACGAACCAGTTAGAACAGTTGGATTTTACTAGGAGATACGGTTGATGCGGTTGCGCTCTGCAAGTATCTGTTTCTTTACGGCACTTTCGACCGTCGGCGGCGGGCCGGCGTTCGCACAGAATCAGCAAGCGAATGCGTTGAGCGAGCGCGTAGAGCTCGAACGCTTCGGCTTCTCTGTCCGGTATCCGAGCACTTGGTCGGCCTCGCAAAGCGCCAATTTCATTTGGATCGTGAACGCCCCTCTCGCGCAAGCTACCGGTAAAGCGCTCGACCAAATGCCGCAGATCTACGTCACCACGGAAACGCGTCGCGATCACGACGAGGCGGTCCGCCGGCTCCGCGATATCGCCTCCGAATATCCGGGGACGGTGACGTATTCGACCATCGGCGGCTGGCCGGCGATGCAGCGCAGCGTCATTACTAATAAGGAGCAGCCCGGCAACGACGACGAGGCGCGGCCCGACGAAAAGATCCTGAAAATCACCACTGCCATCGCGGCCGGCAATCTGGTCATTCGGGCGGAGGGCCGTATGCCGCCCACCGTCAGCGGGCAAGTTCAGGAGCAGGTGCGCGCCATTGAATCGGGCATGCTCTTCCACACGCCCGGCACCGCTAGCGAAACATCGCGAGATTTGCGTCTGCTGCGCGCCGCTCCCAAGCTGGCGCCTTCGCGTCCCCCGGCTTCGCATGTGCAACACTTAACCCGATCACAAGCTCTGCAGAGTGTCCGCCCCGCGATCGCTGCCCGCCTTACGCCTCGCACAACCCCGGCGACCGGTAGCGGCCCAAGCGGCTTCACTGGTATCCCGACACTGCTGCCCGGAGCCGCTCAAATCGTGATCCCCGGCGGCTTCGCCAGCGAACCGGAGATCGCGGTCTCCACCGATGGCCAAAAAATCGTCATCGCGCAGCAGTTTCAATTCAAGACCTCCAACGATGGCGGCCAAACCTTCCCCTTCAGCGGTTCCTTTACTTCAAACGGCGGCGATTCCTCACTCGCGTTCGGCAAAAGCGGCAACTTCTATGAAGGCACAATTTCGAACAGCTCGTCAGCCTTGAATCGATCGACCGACAACGGACAGACGTTCCCATTCCTTACCAACGCTTTTACCTGTCCCACCACGGGTCCGAATCAATGCGGTTTCGCAGCGGGGACTCCACCCGTCCCTTTTCCCGATCAGGAGCACATCGCTGCTGACCGCTGGAATGCGGGCAGCGGTGGCGACCAGGTGTATTTTGCTTGGCGTCAAGGCGGCGGCAACCATGAGATTTCGTGCTCCACCAATAGCGGCCAAAACTTTACCGTCCCAACTGTGCCCATCAACGGCGATTTTCCGCGTATCACCGTCGGGCAGGACGGCTCTGTCTACGTCGTCTCCGTAAGCGGCGGCAACATCAACTTAGATAAGTACAGCTCGTGTCAATCCGGATTGGCGCTGCAGTCAAGCTTCCCAGTCACCGTCGCCAGTAGCATCTCCGTGAACTGCCCGATGCCCGGCCTCGACCGCTGCAATAGCGGCAACCAACTGCAGAGTCCCATGGTCGCCGTCGACGACACCAACGCCAATCACATCTACATCGCCTACGCGCAGAGCACCTCGTCCACCAACGAGAACGTCATCATCCGCGATTCGACCGATGGCGGCGCAACCTGGCCGAGCTCGCGCGTCGTCACCGTCAGCGCCGCCCCCACCGCGCGGCGCTTCATGCCCTGGGTTTGCTCCGTCGGCGGAATCGCCCATGCCTCCTGGTACGACCGCCGCGCCGCCACCTCGGCGAACAACGATTTGACCGACTATTATGCAGGCAGCGCCTTCGTGAATAGCACCGGGAATCTCGTCCCCGGCACGGAAGTACAAATCAACGCACCCGGTTCGGCGGACGCACAGTGCGACGCCGGCAAGGCAACCGGGAGTCTGCAGAGCTGGCCCCAAGGAGTACGCGCCACCACGGACGCGACCAACTGCTCGACGCAACCTCAACTCGGCGGACAATGCAAGCACTCGCCGAACAACAGCACCGATTCGAATCAGCCCTGCAATCTCAGCGGGCCGAACACCTGCCCCCTCACGGAGACTTGTCAGTCGGCGCCGATTGGCGGCGTTCCTAAATACGGCGACTACAACGGCAATGCTTGCTCGGCAGGACGCCTCTACACCATCTGGGCATCCGCTACTCCCCCGCCCGGCAAGACGCCCAGCGGAAATGTCGACCTGTGGTTCACCTCCGCCATTCTCTGTTGCGCGGCGCAGATCCAGATCCCAGGACCCGTGCTCTTTCCCGAGACCTGCGTCGGCAAAACTTCCCTCCAAACAGCCAACATATGTAACGGCGGCAAGGTCGACCTGACGGTCAATCCAATTACCTCCTCCAATTCCGAGTTCTCGGTCACCACGCCGTCTTCCGGCTATCCGGTCACACTCGCACAAGGAGCATGCTTCCCATTTCAAGTCGCATTTTCACCTACTAGCCCGGGACCAAAGGTGGCAACGCTCACCGTACCGAGCAACGATCCCGTCACTCCGAACGCCACATTCACGGCCACGGGAACCGCCGGGCAGCCGACGATTGTTAGTGCCATCGCTAACAGTGGCGATTTCGGCATCGTGTGTCCCGGCTCATTCGCTGATCTGCCCCTCACTATTCAGAACAGCGGAGCCTGTCCGCTGATCGTCGCTGGGATAAGCTCCAGTTCGCCCGATTTCAAAGTCGGCGTCACCTCCTTCCCACTCACCATCGCGCCCGGAGGTTCGGTGCAAATTCCGATCGAGTTCGCCCCGACCATCTCCGGTCCAAAAACCGCGACCATCTCCGTCACCAGCAACGATCCCGCTCACTTCGTCTCTTCAGTCAACGTGAAGGGCACCGGCGGCGCGGGCGTCATCACCACCGTCATCGCTGATACCGGCAACTTCGGCAGCGTGTGCCGCCCTCTTTTCCGCGACCTGCCGCTTACCATCAACAACGGCGGCACTTGTCCACTGAAAGTGACCAACATCGCTTCGAGCTCGCCCGAGTTCGAAACGGCTCAGGTCCTGTCATACCCGTTAGTCGTCGCGCCCGGCGCTTCGATCGCTGTGCCCATCCGCTATCAACCCACCAGCGCCGGAAATAAATCCGCGACGATCACCATCTCGAGCGACGATCCCGCTTCGCCCACCAAGGCCGTCACTGTCACGGCGCACACGCCGCCTGAGTACATCTGCCATCCACCCACCTTCGCCGCGGTCGGCGTCAACGTCGGCCCCACGCTTGGAACTAGCCGCACGGGTGACTTCAGCTTCGGTGGATACGGCCGCTTCTTGACCCCCTTCGGAGTTCGCAAGACGTACGGAGTGCAAGCGCAAGGCGAATATCTGTTTTACGATCCGCAACGGCAGGAAGGCCAGTTCGACGGCGGCCTGCTTGACCGTTTCGGATGGGCGCAAGCCGGCGCTTTCGCCAGCTTTAAGTGGGCGCAGCTCGGCAGCTTCAACAGCGGTGCTCTTGGCCAGGCTGCGTTTACAGTCGACTTCCTGTTCCTGCACAAAGCACGCTTCGGCGTCTTCGGGACCAAAGGTTTTCGCGATAGCAGCAGCACCATCTTTCAAGGCTTCCAAGTTGTCGATCAATTCGGCGGAAGCGGGCAAGTGGAGTTGTCGCATCGAAATTACCTCGAAGGCAATCTCGAGTGGCTCGCCCGCCACACGCCCGGACTCGGCGACCGCGCTGGTGCAACGCTGCGATTCGTCCATCAATGGCACGAGCTCGGCTTCACCGTCGAGGGCGACCTGAACGAGTCCTATATGACGCCAGGCAACACCGGCCGCATCATGTTCGGCATCCAGCTTGGCCACTGGCCGCGCCCGCGCGATCTCGAAGACAAACGCAATCCGCTCGGCACTTACGTTCCGCGCATTCATTACGAGCTGAGGCCGCCGTTCTTTATCTTTGGAACGCCTCTGCCGTAACTGCTCGACTAGACTTGTGAAATGGCAAGTCTCCTCGGGCGCATTGCGGCCTTCGCGCTATGCCTGTTTGTCACCGTCCAAGTTGTTCCCCAAACACCGACTGCTGCCTCGCAAGAGCTGCGCGTCGCCGGTCTCAAGGATTCTGTCGAAGTCATCCGCGACCACTGGGGCGTTCCGCACATCTACGCCAAGAACTCGGACGACCTCTTCTTCGTGCAAGGCTACATTACCGCGCAAGATCGCCTCTTTCAGCTCGATCTGTGGAGACGAATCGGTACCGGCAAGCTGGCTGAGGTGCTGGGGCCCGCCTACGTCACGCGCGACCGCATTGCACGCTTAGTTCGCTATCGCGGCAATTGGGACGACGAGTGGCGCAGTTACTCGCCCGAAGCCAAAGCAATCGCCACGGCCTTTACCAGCGGCATCAATGCCTACATCCATTCACTGAACGGACAGCGCACACTGGAATTCCGCATCGTCGGCTTCGATCCCGGCCTCTGGAATCCCGAAGACGTCACCGCGCGCGTAGCAGGCCTGCTCATGACCGGAAATCTGGTGCAAGAGGTGAATCGAACACTCGATGTCGACAAGCTCGGGCTCGCGACCGATGCGCGACTCTTCCCTCCCGACCCTCACATCCCGCTGGTCATTCCAAAAGGACTCGACACCACTGACATCACAGCCGCCGTTGTGAAAGATTACATCGCTGCAATCGGCGCAGTGCATTTTCCCGGCGAGCAAGGCAGCAACAACTGGGTCGTCGACGGAACGCTCACGCGAACGGGCAAGCCGCTGCTCGCGAACGACCCGCACCGCGGAATCGAACTTCCTTCGCTGCGCAAGACCGTTCACCTGGTCGCCCCTGGCTGGGACGTGATCGGCGCGGGCGAACCCGCTCTTCCCGGCATTGCGCTCGGTCACAACGAGAACATCGCTTGGGGCTTCACTATCGTCGGCATCGACCAGCAGGATCTTTACGTTGAGAAAGTCAATCCGCAAAATCCAACTGAATATTCCTATCGAGGCGATTGGAAAAAGTTCGAGACCGAGCACCAGTCCATCGACGTGAAAGGCGAACCGCGCCGCGACACGGAGCTGAAGTATACCCTCCACGGTCCCGTCATCTATGAAGATGAAACGCGGCATCGCGCCTATGCGCTGAAATGGGTGGGCACCCAAGCGGGCGGCGCTGGCTATTTGCCGGCCTTGAAGTTGGCGCGCGCCAACAACTGGCAGGAATTTCGAGCCGCCGTCACGAATTACAAAATCCCTTCGGAGAATCTCGTCTATGCCGACCGCCAAGGGAACATTGGCTGGATCGCCGCCGGCGAGGCCCCGATTCGTAAAGGCTGGTCCGGTCTGTTCCCCGTTCCAGGCGACTCCGGCGACTACGAATGGACGGGTTATCTCCCCATCACCGATAATCCGAGCGCCTATAACCCGGCCCGGCACTTCATCGCGACCGCTAATCACAACATCCTGCCGCCCGGCTATACCTATCAGCTCGGCTATATGTGGGCGCCGCCCACGCGCTACAACCGCATCGTCGAGATGCTAACGACCGGTCAGAAATTCGATGTGAATGACTTCGCGCGCATGCAGCAAGATACGGTCTCGCTCCCCGCTCGCGATTTCCTCACCCTCTTACAAAATTGGCATCCTGCGGAAGGGAGCGACGCGGCGAAGGTGCGCGCCCAACTACTCGCCTGGGATTGCAACGTAAGCATGGAATCCAAACCTGCCTTGCTCTATGAAGTCTGGATCGATCATGTGCATGATGTCATGCTTCCCGAGGGAATTGCGTCGACACACCTCGCGCCCGACGTCCTGCTCAATGAACTGAAAGCAAATCCTGAGTGCAGCGCAATTCTCACCAAAACACTTGACGCCAGCCTTTCGGAAATTCGCGAGCGCCTCGGCCCCGATCAATCGGAATGGACTTGGGGCAATCTGCACAAAGCGTACTTCCGCCACGCGCTGCATGTTGCGACCCTCAATCTGCCGCCTCATTCGCGCCCCGGCGACGGTTACACCGTGAATGCGACCGGCGGCCCGGGCTATGCACAAACGCATGGCGCCTCGTACCGCGAGATCATCGACGTCAGCAACTGGGATCGATCCGTGATGACCAATGTGCCGGGCGAATCCGGCGTTCCGGGCAACCGGCACTACGGCGATCTCATCGACGGTTGGGCCGAGGGGCGCTACCATCCCATGCCCTACTCGAGGAAAGCGGTCGAGGCCGCTGCGGAAGAGCACCTTATGCTTCTGCCCGATAACGCCCGCTGAGATTCAACTATGCTTCGCCGCTCCTTTCTTTCGTTCACCGTTCCCGTTGTTCTTTTGCGCGCTCAAGCCAGAAGGGCCCTGCCCGCGCCATTGGAGGCCTTGCGAGACAACATCGAGCGCATCACTCGTTCCGTCAACGCGAAATGGGGAATCTACATCAAGTGCCTCGAAACCAGCGAAGAGATCGCCATTCACGCCGACGAACAGATGGACACCATGAGCGTGATCAAAATTCCGTTGATGGTTGAAGTATTCCGGCAGATCGAAGCGGGAAAATTCAAGCTCACAGACCGGGTGACGTTGCGAAATGAGGATAAACGTCCAGGCACGGGCATCATTCGCTCGCTCGATGCGGGAGTGCCGCTCACCATCCACGATCTGCTGACGCTCATGATCATCGTCAGCGACAACACCGCGACGGATTTGATGTTTCAGCAGGTCGGCGGCATCGAACCGGTAAACGCCCTGATGAAGAATTACCAGCTAACGCAAACTCGAGCGATCGGTACCGCGAAGACCTGGTTCGATGCGTTGCGCGCGGCCCCCACCGCGGAGGACTTCTATCGCAAGGGTGAACATCCGTTCGGATTATCGTCGCCCCGTGACATGGGCAAGCTGCTCGAGCGCATCAAGCTTGGCCAGGCCGTCAGTAAGTCGGCAAGCGATCAGATGCTGGCCATCATGCGCGGCCAGGTCTACCGCACACGTCTGCCGAAGTATGTCAACAACTTCAACATCCCGCATAAGACCGGCGACTTTCTCCCTTACATTGGCAACGATGTCGGCGTGTTCGAGAGCCCCACGCGAAACATCATCGTCAGCGTCTTCACCGCTAACCATTTCGGAAGTGGACCGAATCTGGAAGATGCGATCGGCCGAATCGGAGAGCAGATCGCGGATTACTACACGTATCACCGCTGAAAACGGCTGTAACATGCAGCAGGGTTCGTCGACAGATCAAGCCGGGAGTTGTATCCGGGCTAATGAGAACGGCTTGCTAGGGGTGCAAACGAATTACTTTCCGCGAGATAATAAAGCTTGCGAAAGTCGCTACGATGACAATCAACCTAACGCCAGAGCAGCAAAACGCTATTCTACAAGCCATTCAATCCGGCTTAGTGGGTTCCGTCGACGAGTTCATCGACTCGGCGCTAGGGGCGCTTTCGCGTCGCGAAAACGGATTTGACAACGGAAAGGCGCGCCTTGCCGGTGACCGAATCCGCGAGCTTCGCAAGGGCGTGACCCTCGATCTGCGCGGTATGTCGATCCGCGAACTCGCCCATATCGGCCATAAATATTGATGGATGCCTTTGTCCTTGACGTCTCCGCTTGCATCCCGTGGTGCTGCGAGGATGAAACGACGCCTGCATCGGAAGAAATGCTTGAATGGGCGGTCGCTGGAAGTGCGTTGCACGTTCCGTCCTTGTGGATTTGGGAAATTCTTAACGCCGTGGCTGTCGTTATCAAGCGACGGCGTATCAGCGGGAGTCGTGGCAAAGAATTTCTGGAGCATCTCGCGACATTCAATATCAAACTGGATCCGACCCCGTCGGTTACTGATTTCCTGAGATTACATTCCCTCGCCAGTGTGCACGAATTGACGGCATACGACGTCGCGTATTTGGACCTGGCAAAACGGCTATCTTTGCCACTGGCGACACGCGACGATGACCTGAAGCGGGCCGCGCTTGCCGAGGGCGTGCAGATTCTCTGATCGAACCTTCAGCGTCAGCTCTCGTTGCGCGAGCTGATTGCCTGCAAGCCCTCTCGATGCATTTTCCTCATACCTCAGCGGGTTTGGCCCGCATGCAGAATCAGCTTCTGTACGCGCCAGTTCAAAAGCTCGGCGACGTAAATCTCGTTCTCCGACGGGCATGCCATTTCGTGAATCCATCCAAACTGTTTCGCTTGTCGGCCAGACCGCCCCAACATCCCGAGCACCTGTCCATCGAGCGTCAGCTTGTAAACGCGCCCGGGAAACGCGTCCGAACTATACAGGTATTGCTTCGCGCGCGACCCTGGCGCGGCAGGAGTGATACAGATCGCCCATGGTGAGCCCGGCTGCATTGTCGCTGATGCACCGGCATTCATAACGGGACTCGGCCGTGCGCCCATCCATGGCTGCGCATTCGGCGGCGCGTCCACATCGATCTTGATTTCGCGCAGGAACATTCCATCGTGATCGAACACCTGGATGCGCCGATTGCCGCGATCCGCGACATAAATATTTCCATCCGCATCGGCCGCGATACTGTGCGGCGTGTTGAACTCGCCTGACGCTTGCCCGGGCTGACCCCACTGCCCTACCCAATCGCCATCTTTGTCGTACTTCGCCACGCGTGAGTTGATGTAGCCATCGCTGATGAAAATATTGCCTTCGCGATCCCACGTAACATCCGTCGGCTGCCGGAATTGCCCGTTCACCGCCGGTCGCGGCGGCCTGACGTGCGTCCACGGACCGTCGTTCTCGTCCGCTGCTTCTTTCTTACGTCCGAACAGCATCACCACCCGCCCTTGCGGATTGAATTTCACAATCATGTCCGACCCTTTGTCGATCGCCCAGATGTTGTCATCCCGGTCGACGCGGACCGCATGAGCAAAAGACCACGCATACAGATTCTTCCCGATCTCGCGAATGTACTTCCCATCGGGACCGAACTCGAGCAGTTGTGCTGCGGCCGCGCCGTACGCCGGCCCCATCGTATTACCGCGCGAGAAAACAAACACGTGTCCCTTCGAGTTCACCGCCACGCCCGCAACCTCGCCCAGGTACAGGTCCGCAGGCAGCTTGAAGAAATTGGGAACGGAATCGTAAGGAATCTCGGGCACCGTTTGCTGAGCAAATGCAGCAGCGCCGATCAACAACAGCGCGGCCAAACTCGAATAGGCTGTCAAAGTGAACTCCTCATGCAAAATGAATAGCTTCCAGTGAGGGTACACCAATTCTCTGTATAGTTATTCGAAGGAGTTACACTATGGACACCAATCCCCAAGCCCGCCTCTCGATCGTCGCCTACAAACCCAAACCAGGACAGGAAATAGAATTGATGTCGCTTACTCGGGAGCACGTTCCCTTTCTCCGCAGCATCGGCCTCGCGACTGAGCGCCCGCACATCATCGCGACCGCAGGCGATGGCACAGTTATCGGAGTTTTCGAGTGGGCCGAAGGCGGCCTTGAAAGAGCACACGCGCATACCCGCCTACGCGACCTGTGGACCCGCTACGCAGCAGCTTGCGACTTCGTGCCCTTGAAAACTCTGTACGAAGCTAGTATGCAATTTGCCAACTTTGTTCCGGCGAACTGAACAATTAAAAATCTTCCCGTGCCAGCAACGCACAGCAAGGCGACTGTCATCAGCATGGCGGTGCTCGCGTCCGCGGCCGCAACGCTTCTGCATGAAGGCCTTGGCCACGGAGTTGTAGCCTGGCTGCGCGGCGACATTCCGACCGAAATTACCAGTAATCACCTCTCCGCTTTGCACCCAGATCACTGGGTGGAAGCAAGTGGAACACTAGTTAATCTCTTTGTCGGCACGATCTCTCTGCTGGCCTCGCGCACCGCCGGGACCCGCGCCAACCTCCGCTATTTCCTCTGGATCTTGGCCGCGCTGAATCTTCTTCCTGGGGCAGGTTATTTTGTTTTTTCCGGAATCTTTGGCGTCGGCGACTGGGAGGCGGTGATCAAAGGGTTGCCGCTTCAAGGCGCGCTGCGCATCGTGATGACGGCCTTCGGCGCCATCCTTTATGTCTATGTCGTGCGCCTTCTCGCCATCGCAGTGAAGCCTTTTTGCTCGGTACGCGGAGACTACAACGTGGTTGGCCGATTGCCCTACTACGCCGCCTGCCTCTTTAGCTGCGCAGCCGGGGCTCTCGACCCTCTTGGATTCAAGCTCTTTCTCATGGCGACGGTACCGGCGGCATTCGGCGGATCCTCCGGTCTGATGTGGGCGGACAGTCTGCTCCCACGTGGGGCTGGCGAATTGACACTCGTGGTCCACCGTCAGCCCGCCTGGTGGATCAGTGCTGCGGTGCTCGGCCTCTGTTACATCGTTTTCCTCGGACGCGGTATCCAGATCGCCCATTAACAAAACACCCATTCCATCCGCAAAGTAACGAACCCGCTTCAATTCGCATCTCCAAACGAACCTTTCCTTTTAGGCATTGCAGGGCCTCAAGTATGAAGCGTTTGTTTTCTCTTTTTGCTTTCGTAGCGGTCGCTGGATTAAGTCACGCCTCACCCATCACGTTTGCTGGCGTGCTTTCTGGCGCAAACGAGAGTCCCGCCACCGGATCGCCTGGTACAGGCAGCGCGACCGTCAGTTACGATCCCGTCACACATCTGCTGGCAGTGAATGTCCTCTTCTCGGGGCTAGAGGCGGGCACAACCGCCTCGCACATTCACTGCTGCGCGCTGCCCGGTACAAACGCGGGCGTGGCGACAACTGTTCCCACCTTCCTGGGCTTCCCACTCGGCGTGACCTCGGGCACATACATGAACACGTTGGATTTGACGCAGGCTTCCAGCTTCAATCCCGCATTCGTTACGGCGAGCGGAGGAACGGTAGCAGACGCCGAGGCCGCCCTCGCCCTCGGTCTTGAAGACGGAATGGCGTATCTAAACATTCACACAACTTCGTTTCCGTCTGGCGAGATTCGCGCCTTTCTTGAACCGGTTCCAGAGCCTGCGCCCGCGATACTCGTCGCAACGACACTCGCGGCACTATTGCTCCTCCGACTTCGCCGCACGACTTAGATTGATTGAACGCGCACGGCGCCTTCCTTCACGCAGTCGTTCCAGCGGATCTCCTCTTGGAAAGACGTTGAACACTCCTGTAAGGATCGCCGTTACTCTTGGTCCCAACATACCCGAAATACACAGATACCGCCTGACAAACAGACCATTGAGCATGAAGAATTAGTGCTGCCGCTTTCTAATTCTTCTTCGCGGTCACACACAGTCAATTCGGCTTCGCCGCCGTTGACTCTGCTTTTAAATACCTGTCAAAGAAATCGACCAGCGCCACCGTGGATCGCACACGGTTATTCGTTTTACGCCAGCCGTGACCCTCATCGGGAAACAGAACAAACTCGACCGGCACGCCCCGCTGCTTCAATCTGTCGACCACCTGTTGCGCTTCGACTACTGGGACGTTGGTGTCATTCGCTCCGTGTTGCACCATGAGCGCGGCCTTGACCTGATCGAGCTTACCGAGCGGTGACAGAGCCCGCAGTAGCTCAGGCTGCGTTTTTGGATCGCCATACTCGACCGTCGAGATGGCAGCCATCCACGGTTCGGTGTGTTCAAAGAAAGTAAAGAAATTCACCATTCCGAAGAGATCCACGCCCGCTGCGAAGAGATCGGGAAATTCGGTGACTCCTTCCAAAGTCATGTAGCCGCCGTAGGATCCGCCTGTGATGCCGACGCGTCGCGGGTCTGCGACGCCGGCACTGACCAGATAGTCAACACAAGATTTGATGTCCTTGATGCCGTTGAAGCGCAACGCGCCATTATCAAGATTGACGAACCTCTTCCCGAATCCCGACGAGCCTCGCACATTCGGCGCGAACACGCCAATTCCTTCGCTTAGAAGGGCCTGGTAATCACTGCGAAAACTGGGCCGCTCCTGTCCCTCTGGGCCCCCGTGAAAACTCACTACATAGGGCCCGGGTTGCGACTGTCCTTGAGGGCGATAAAGCCACCCGCTGAGTTCCAATCCGTCGTGCGCCTTGAATTTTGCAAGCTCCGGCCGGATTAACAACGAGAGGTCCACGCCCGGATGTGGGCTGTGCGTTACCTCGTGTAACCGCTTCGTCGCCACATCCATGACCCAAACATCGGGCGGCAAAGCGGCGCCGGAAATCGTCAACGCCAGCAACCGGCCATCATTCGAAAACGTGCCGGGCCCCGAGATCTCGCCCGGAAGTTCAGGACCTTTCGTCGTGCGGCCCGACGTAAGATCGACTAAGGCGAGCTCCGTTTTCCCTGCGACATCCCAGGCCAGTGAGGCCATCGTGCCCCGCTTATTGATCTCCAAACCTTCGAGCTCGGCATCCTTTCGCTCAGCGATAACTTCAATCGGTCCCGCCGACCTATCGGCGGAGATGCGAACTCGCGCGAAACAGAGTAGATCGCGGTCTTTATTTGATGACAAGTAAACAGTTCGGCCATCCGACGACAGCGCACCGGAGAAACTGCCTGGCCCGGTGTGAGGGGTCAGCAGCGTCTCGCGATGCGTGCTGAAATCGACGAGATAGAGGTTGTTATCGCCGCGGCTTACCAAACGACTGACAAGCCCGCGTGTGTTGTCGCGGCTAACTCCTTCGAGCGTCGCCAATGCGTCGTTCTGAACCACAATCGTGCTCGTGTTGCCGGTTGGGTCAGTAAAGTACGCGTCGATCGCTGAGGGATTACGTACGTTCGAGCCGGTGGCGAGACGCGTCCCATCTAAGGTCCAGTTGAAAAGTCGGTTGGTCTCTTTTGCTCCCGGCGTAAGACGCCTCTGCCCCGAACCGTCAGCCTTAACTACATACACCTGTGTATTCATGCCGCCGCCAGGTGCCAACGAGTACGCAAGCCACTCGCTCGTGGGCGACCAAATCACCTCGCCTACCGGATCGTTATCATTCGTAACCAAGGTTGGCCAGCCGCCTTCCGTGGGAACCACCCAGATCTGCGGAATTCCATTCAGATCGGAGATGAACGCGATTCGCTTTCCGTCAGGCGAAAAACTCGGCGAACCGGCCCGGCCTACCTTGGCCAGGCGAGTGACTTTCTCGGCAAGATCCCGCGGAGCCGCAGCGTGCAGGACCCCGCTCGTCAAAACAATCAGCAGCATTGAGCATCGCCAAACGGTAGTTCGCATCGAGACGTCTTTCAGAGAAAGTTCACGAAGTATAGCGCAGTTCCGGCTCTGCGGATAAGCTCGTCTGCCGGTCAGAGAGTACTTTCAGCCCTGCGGCGCTCACTCATTCGTGTCGCAACGACAGCATTGGATCTAGATTCGCCGCACGCTGAGCTGGTATATACGACGCTAACAGCGTGACGCCTGTCATGAGCAGCACGACTACGCCAAAGGTCAGCGGGTCGCTTGGTTTCAGGCCGTAAAGCAAGCTCGACAAGAGCCCCATCGCCTTCACACTGATCGCAATTCCGATTGCAACGCCAATTACTGCTGGTCGGAGACCTTCACCAACAATCAGCTTTATAATCTCCAGTTTCGGCGATCCCATTGCCATTCGCACGCCGATTTCGTGCGTCCGTTGAGCAGTTACATAAGAGACGACGCCATAAACGCCGAGGCAGGCGAGAAGCACCGCGACAGTGGCAAAACCACTCAGGAGTAGTGTGATCAGCCGCGCGAGCAGCAGAGACTCGGCAAAGTATTGATCGAGCGTCTTGACGTCGTAAACGGGTTCGTTCTTATCCACAAGGGCTATCTGCCGCCGGATAGCGCCGACGAGTGTTTGTGGATCGCTTGCGGTGCGCACAACGACGAACACAGGGGAAAAGGGACTCTGCGCGAGAGGGGCATACGCTTCGGGCGCGACTTCGGCGTTCAGACCGCTTTGCTTGACGTCTCCTACGACGCCCACGATCTCGCGCATCGGCGGCTCGCCTGGCCCATACCCGTTGCCGATGCCAGGTCGAACGTGCTTGCCGATGGGATCCTGGTTTGGGAAAAATCGCCGCGCGAATGTGCGATTAACAACGACAACCGGAGTAGTTTTCGAATTATCATACTCGGTGAAGTCGCGTCCGCGAACAAGCGTCACGCCCATCGCACGAAAATAGCCCGGTTCTACTGCATTGAAGTCGGCCGCCGGACGCGATCCCAGCGGAGTGGGCTTCCCCTCGATCTCTACGCTCGACCTCATGTCATCTCCTGTTAACGGAAGCGAAGCGGCTACGCTCACCGAAGTCACTCCAGGAAGCTCATGGATTCGCGCAGTAACTTCGTGGAAGAAACTCGTAAGCGAAGCTCCCGGTTGCATAGCGGGCGCGTCGAGCCGGAACGTGAGCACACTGTGCGGATCGAATCCGGGATCGACTCGCGTGAGATGAACAAAACTTTGAAGCAACAGGCTAGCGCCGAGCAGCAATACCACCGCCAACACTATTTCGCTGACAACTAGCACTCGGCGGAAGCGGCCGTGTCCCTTGCTGTCGCTTCCCGACCTCGACCAGCTCTCCTTTAGCGAATGTGTCAGGTCGAATCTTCGAAGCTTGGAGCGCTGGACCCACGCCAAAGATGATGCCCGATAGCACTGAAATCAGAAAAGCGATGCTCAGAAGGCGACCATCAACTGCAATGCTGTTCAAGCGCGGAACTTGCGCCGGCATAAGTCCGACCAACCCTCTGATCATCGAGATTGCCACTCCGAGCCCCAAACAGCCGCCCAGCAGCGATAAGACTAGATTTTCCGTGAGCAGCTGGCCAACGGTCCGCAGGCGGCTGGAACCCAGCGCAACCCGAACCGCCATTTCCTTGTACCGGCGGCTACTTCGAGCCAGTAAAAGGTTGGCAACGTTTACACAAACAATCATCAGAACGCATCCCACGGCTCCCAACAGCACCAGCAACGGCATGTGGACCGGACCAACCAGCCCTTCAATTTCCGGCACGAGTCGTACGGTGCGCGCCTTGTTTTCGGGATGCTCCTTATTGAGGTTGGCGGTGATCGCAGCCATCTCCGACTGCGCCTCCCGGATTCGCACACCGGGTTTCAATAATGCGATGACATCGAGATAGTGCGCCCCACGCTGGGCCGTCATCGGCGGTCCGCCGCCATCTCGCGCGTCTATAGCAATCGTCGTCCACAGTTCGACGGGTTCCGCCTCGATAGGAAACTGGAAGTTCGGAGGCATAACGCCGATCACGGTAAACGGCTGGCCCCCTAACTGAATGGTGCGACCGAGCACAGCCGGGTCAGAACCGAATTCTCGCTGCCATAACCCGGAGCTCAAGATGACTGCATCGGTACCACTCGCGGCTGCAAGGTTGTCTTCTTGCGGGAGGAAACTTCGCCCCAGCACCGGATTTGCGCCGAGCAGAGAAAACAACCGCGCCGACGCAATTGCCCCTTTCAGGTGCTCGGCCTGGCGGCCAGCCACGAGCGTGAAATCATCCGTTCGAAAAACGGCCATCCCGTCGAATACGTGATTGCGAGCTCGCCAGTCCAGGAAATCCGGATAAGACGCAATGTTGCCGTGGCCATTCGCGATAAGCACCGACTGCACTCGAATCAGACGACCGGCAGTCGAAAAGGGCAGAGGCTTGAACATCACCGCATCTACGACACTGAAGATTGCTGTTGTCGTACCGATGCCGAGCGCGAGCGTCGCGATAATAACCGATGTAAAGCCTGGATTCCTCCTGAGCATTCTTATGCCGTAGCGAACGTCCTGCAACAACCGATCCATAGAAGCTCCCACTCTGATATCGCGAACGTTTTCTTTGACGTGTTCCAGTCCGCCGGCATCCCGACGAGCCTGAAGGCACGCCTCCTCGCGAGACACGCCCCGCTGCACTTTCTCTTCTGCTGTGAGCTCGATGTAACTGCGGATTTCCAGATCCAGATCTTGGTCAAGGCGTTGCTTGGACAAAACGTTCCGGCACAAGTTGTAAATGCGATGAAGCAGGGACATGCGCGTTCTATGTCGTCCGTAAGGCACGCGCAATTGCGACCGATATGCGTTCCCACTGCTTGGTCTCAGCGTCCAATTGAAAGCGGCCCACTTTGGTCAATCGGTAAAACTTCGCTCGACGATTGGTTTCCGCCTCGCCCCAAGACGAAGCAAGCCAACCAGCCTCCTGCATCCGGTGAAGAGCAGGAAACAGCGACCCGGCTTTAACCTCAAACGTGCCGTTCGTCATCTGTGCTATTCGCCGCGAGATGCCCATCCCGTGCAGCTCTTCAAGCGCCAGAGCCTTGAGAATCAGCAAATCGAGCGTTCCTTGAAGAAGATCTGTTCGCGACTCCGCCACCGTCAGTGCTATAGATTGCCTATAAGAAGTATCCACAAGCTCTTATAGATTGTCAATAAGAGCGCCGCCTCGCCGTCGACGAATAAACGCGCTACTCGTTAACGGAACTGCGGCCGCGCCGCCATCGCGCGATTAGGAAAGGGCCAGATGAATTAATCGTGTAAGCTCGCCGAGGCGATAGGGCTTCCGCAGAAAGCACCCGATTGCAGCATGGTCCCTCAAAGAAATAGTCAGGTGAACGAGGCGCACTCGACCGTGATTGCCCTGACTAGTCCATGCGACTAGGGTGATCAAGGGCCGTTTAGGTGAGCGAACTTACTATATCGACCGGTAACGTTTCGGGCCGCTGAGGACTCGAATGTGGTGGAGTGTCATGAGCGTATCTATGAAAAATAAACAGCTATTTAAAATTTCTTTAACTTTGCTGGCCGCTGCCGGATGTATGTTTTCGCAAGACTGGCGTCATACGCGGGACGAATTCTTCCGGGGCAGCTGGCATGGGCATGTCTTCATACAAGTGCGCGATGACTTAGATCATATCTATAGCGCCGGGGCTGCGGCTGATCGGGAGCGACGCCGCATTGAGCGCACCAAAGACGAACTGACTGCCTTACAGGCCAAGCTGGATCAGCACGTGTGGGACAACGGAACGGTCAACGATGTGATCGATTCCTTGCGCAAGTCGGCAGATGACCAACGCTTAGCGCCTGAGGACCGGCAGGTTCTCGCCGACGATGCCGCGAGAATCCACGATTATCAGGAACACCACAACGACTGGATGCGCCATTAGCGGGCGGCGAGTTTGCGTTTCGAGATAGATTTGTAGAAATCGCGGAACCGCACCGGAATCTGCCCCAGCTTACAGGTTGTGCGCTACCGGGGTATCGAGCGGCAGGGTCAGCTGAAATACCGCACCTCCCCCGATTGCATTCTCCGCCCATATACGGCCGCCGTGGCGCTCCACAATTCGCTTGCAGATCGCGAGCCCTAGACCGTTCTCGCTCGGAGACCGTCAAGGCTTGTTGCTTTGTTGAAGCGCCAGCCTTGCACATCGGACCGACTAATTCGTAACGAGAATTATTCCCGCGAAGTCGGCTTATATCCGGTAACCTGATGCCGCTCGTCCGCCTAACGCGCTACCCGTAGAGATAACTCCGCCCTTCCGCTGCGACCTCACCCGCAGTTCGTTCCGCAATCCGCGAATTCGCCACCCCGCCAAAACGCTCATCACAAAACTCTGAAATTTTCCATTTCGCCCAGTTTCAACAGCTTGCCCCCGCTCCACACCGCCGCGCCGCTCTTTTCCGCGCCACACTCATATCCGAACTTCAATCGCCATGGACGAGCAATTCATCGACGCCAGCATTCACCCCAATGCGCCCACCCAGGCATCGCCCGACGAAACATCGCGCCGCCACTATACGGGGCCCCGTACCATGGCTGGCAAGTCCCGCTCCAGCATGAATCGCCTCTCTCACGGCTGCTGCTCTGAAAAAAACGTTCTCCCCCACGAAGATCCCGCCGAATTCGCATTCACCATCAACGCTTGGTTCGACCACTATCAACCAGGCGACGACGACATCGCGCACTTCATCGTCGACGAGACCGCCCACGCCCACTGGCTCTACAAGCGCGCCAGTAAACGCCTCCAGGACATCGAATGCCGCCTTCCCGGCGACGCCTATCTCTGGACCGCCGACCACGTGCAGTTGTTCGCCCTTTTCACCCGCTACAAAACCACCTACGAGCGCAGCTTCCGTAGCTGGTTCAAAGACTTGGAAGCGCATTACAACCGCCTCCATCGCCGCGAACAGTTAGACCAGATCGCCTTCGCGCGTCTTGCGGCCGTCGACCGGAAATGGCTCAACAAAAAAGAAGAAGAAACTGCAAAAGAGTTGAAGGTTCGCCAGGTCGTCGAAGTCGAAATCGTCGACGGCCAATGCAAAACTTCTTATCACCCCACCAATGAAGAAGTGAAGCAGCAAGCCGCCGCCCAATCGGACACTCCTCTGTTCGTGTCGCGCTGGCTGCTCTTCCCCAGCGGCGTTCCTGCCGAATACGACTGGTCGAATCCCACCGCCATCCAGAAAACCACCAGCACAAACGCTGTGCAGAAAATGTCTTGGAATCGCTGGCTGGAACTCACTGAGTACGAGAAATCGACGGGCACTGGACACGCCGGCCCCCTCACCAGCGGTTTACGCGAAAACTAGCACTCGTATTGTTCCTCTAATGCCCTTTCGGCGGAACAATACTTCCCTCTTGGGATGGCGCATGCGGCTCCCTCTCAATACATTGGTGGTTGAATGCGCCCACGCGCACGGATGTCAAACTCATCTCCTGCTCTCCGGCTCCTCCTCTTCGCATGTGCAATCGCCATAACGGCAATTTCACTCGGCTCCTGTAGCGGCCCGGAGAAAGTCACACCAGATCCCGCCAGCAAAGCCAAACCGCTTCGCGTCTCGGGAACACAGCTAGTCACCGTCGGCGTAACAAAGGTCGGCAGACGTCCCCTCGAGAGGCAGCTCACTGTATCTTCCGAGCTTGTCCCCTTTCAAGAGATCGACATCTATGCGAAAGAGTCCGGATACGTCAACCAGTTGCTCGTCGACTACGGCACTCACGTGTCCAAAGGTCAACTGATGGCGGTTCTCGAAATTCCAGAGTTGCAGGCGCAATTAGCGCAGGATCAGGCTGCCATCAAAAGCATGGCCGATCAGGTCACAAACGCCGAGCATCAGTTGAGCCGTCTCGAAGCACAGCACAAAGTGATTCATCTCGAATACGAGCGGTTGAGCGGCGTCTCGCAAAGTAAACCCGGACTTGTCGCACAGCAGGAAGTAGATGAAGTGCAAGGCCGCGATCTCTCCGCCGAAGCGCAGGTCGAGGCCGGTAAGTCGAATCTGGAAGCGGCGCGCAGCAATCTCGCCGAAGCGCAAGCCAAGCTGGTTCACGATCAGGCCATTTACTCTTACTCGCGAATCACCGCTCCCTTCTCCGGAATCGTGACGCAACGCTACGCGAATTTAGGCACGCTGCTTCAGGCCGGCACAAGTTCCACGCAAGCGCTGCCCGTCGTCAAACTCTCCGAAGAGGACCGTTATCGCCTTGTCATTCCTGTCCCGGAAAGTTACGTCCGCTATATCCGGCTCGGCGATCCTGTCAGCGTGCACGTTCCGACTTTGGACAAAACTTTTCCCGGCCGCGTTGCGCGCTTCGCATCCGATGTCGGGGACCAAACGCGAACGATGCACACGGAGGTCGACGTTCCTAATCCCACCGGCGCCATCCTCCCCGGCCTCTATGCCGAAGTAACACTCACGTTGAACCGCGCGGGTGACGCGCTCACTGTCCCCTTGCAGGCCGTCGACCAGCAGGGCGATCGCTCGACTGTCTTGGTTGTCGATCCGTCCAATGCCGTCCAGCTGCGCGAAATCGTTCTCGGCATTCAGACCGAGAATGACGCCGAGGTTTTATCCGGATTACGCGAAGGCGACCAGGTCGTCGTCAGCGACCGATCCGGCCTGCGACCCGGCGAGCAGGTTCATCCGCAGCTCACGCCCGCTGCCACCTACCAGAGCAAAGGTTGACCTCTTAACGGCATGTCAAGCTTCTCAATTCGCAATCCCTACTTCATCGTCGTCGTCTGTCTCGCGGTGTGCGTCATCGGCTTGGTCAGTCTCGCCCGCATGCCTGTCGACCTGTTTCCCGCCATCAATTTGCCCGAAGTAGTCGTCGCCACTTTCTACTCCGGCATGCCCCCCAACGACATCGAAGTTTCGATCACCAATCCGCTGGAGCGCTTCTTCACCCTCGCCGCCGGTATCGACCACATGGAATCGCGCTCCATGTTGGGCGTCAGCTTGATCAAAGTTTATTTCCAGGCCGGATCGAACGCCGATGCCGACGTCACGGAGATCTCGAATCTCGCACTGGCGGATCTCAAACGCCTTCCCGTCGGCACGCTGCCGCCCGTTGTTCTGAAGTTCGACGCCTCCAGTCAACCGGTTTGCCTGGTCGCAGTCTCGGGCCAGGGACTGAACGAAACACAACTTCACGATCAGGCGCAGTTCACCATCCGTAATCAGATCGCCGTCGTGAAAGGCGCCGAAATCCCTCCGCCGTTTGGTGGCAAATATCGCCAGATTATGGTCTACGTCGACCCCTACAAGCTCATGTCCAGGCACATGAGTCCGATGGACGTCGTCAACTCCATAAACAGTCAGAATCTGATTCTTCCCGCTGGCGACATCAAGATGGGACCGTTCGACTATTACGTATATTCCAACAATTTGGTCGACAACATGGACGAGATGAATCGCCTTCCCATCAAGACCGTTGGAAATTCGTGGGTGTCCGTCGGAGACGTAGGGCGCGCCGAAGATGCCAGTCAAATCCAGTACAACATCGTCCGCGTCGGTGGCCAGCGCTCCACGTATATTCCCATCATGAAGCAGGGCGGCGATACCAACACCATCGAAGTCGTCGAAGGTGTTCGCAATTTGCTCAAGCACCTCGTCGACATACCGCAGCAACTCAAAACGGACGTGCTGTTCGACCAATCCGTTTACGTAAGAGAAGCCATCAGAACCGTGCTGCATGAAGGCCTGATCGGTCTGGTGCTGACCAGCATCATGATCCTGCTGTTCCTCGGCAGTGTCCGCGCTACCTCCGCCGTGCTTCTGTCGATTCCGCTCTCCGCGCTCGCCGCGTTCGTCATTCTCTACATGCTCGGCAGCACCGTCAACACCATGATTTTGGGCGGCCTCGCACTGGCTTTCTCCCGCGTAATCGACAACTCCGTCATCTCCCTCGAGAACATCTTCCGGCACTTGGAACTCGGTGAGGCTCCGCGCATCGCTGCCGAAATTGGTGGCGCGGAAGTGACTCTTGCTGTGCTCGCGGCAACTCTCGTCGCTGTTGTCGACTTCTTCCCGGTGACCTTTCTTTATGGAGTCAGCAAGTTCCTGTTTTCCGCGCTGGCCCTGGCGTTTTGCATATCCCTCATCGTTTCATTCGTCGTCGCCATGACGGTGATTCCGCTGTTCTGTTCGCGCTTTCTCAAAGTCGCGCACGCCGGCGAAGCAACTCACGGGCGCGAAGCCGGCGTCGGAGAGCACGATCAGGGTGAGTGGCATCGCGAGCATGCCACCATCCCTCCGGAGCGCACCGCCTCACTCGGCCGCCGCTTCAACCAGGGCTTCAATCGCGGCTTCAACAAGGTTCTCGATATCTACGAAACTTGGGTCCGGCGCGCTCTCCTCCGCCCCGGGCTAACCGTCGCCGCTCTCATGGCCCTGTTCGCCATCAGCTTGATCATCTACCCGTTTCTCGGGCTCGCGTTTTTCCCCCGCACGGACGCTGGCCAGTTCACCATCAACATGAAAGCTCCCACCGGCTCTCGCATTGAAGTCACCGAGGACTATGTCAAGAAGATCGAGAATCTGATCCACCAAACCGTCAACCCGCACGACTTTCGAATGACGGTTTCGAACATCGGTGTCGTCAACGACTTTTCGTCGCTCTATACCAGTAATTCCGGCTCCTACACGGCCACGGTTCAGACTGAGCTCAACGACGGTCACAACATCAGCAGCTTCGAATACATGGATCGCGTGCAGAATGCGATCGCGCACGACTATCCCGATGTCCGAACGTTTTTCCAGAGCGGCTCTATGGTCGACGCGATCCTGAATTCCGGAATGCCTGCGCCGATCGATGTGCAGGTTACCGGACGCAATTACACAGAAGACTACGCTGCCGCGCAGGGACTGGCAGCCAGGATTCGCCAATTACCTGGCGTTGGCCAAGTCTACGTTCCGCAGGACATCGATTACCCTGCCATTCGCTTGGATGTTGACCGCATCCACGCCGGAGAGCTCGGTCTGAATCAGAAAGAGATCGTTCAGAACCTCATCACGGCCTTGAATTCGAACACCATGATCGCCCCTAACTACTGGGTCGACTACAAGACCGGCAACGATTACTTCCTAACGGTTCAGTACTTCGAGCACGGCTCCGCGGCCATCCATAACAGCATCGATCTCAGAAATATCCCGCTGCGCGCTCCCAACCTTCCCGATCCGACCACGCTCGCGAGCGTTGTGAAACTCACTCACGTTCAGACTCCGACCGAGGTCGATCACTACCAGATCCAGAGAGAGGCGGACGTATACGTCACGCCGCGTGGTGAAGACCTTGGGAAGCTCTCGACACGCATCGAAGGTTTGGTAACCGGCATGAAGGTGTCCAAGAACATGCGCGTAACGCTGCGCGGCATGGTGCAGGGCATGCGCGAGTCGTTCAAGAGTTTCGCCTATGGCTTTATCCTCGCGTTCATCCTTTTGTATTTGATCCTCACCGCGCAATTCCGTTCTTTTGTCGATCCCTTCCTCATCATGCTTGCGATACCCATGGGTTTCATCGGTGTCCTGATCATTCTGCCGTTAACCCACACCACCTTGAACGTCATGTCGCTCATGGGCGTCCTGATGCTCATCGGAACCGCCGGATCGAACAGCATTTTGATTGTCGATTTCGCGCACAAGCTGAGACAGGAAGAAGCCCTCTCCGTAGCGGAGGCAGTGATCAAGGCCTGCCGCGTACGCCTGCGCCCCATCTTGATGACCTCGCTCGCCACCATCATCGGCATGATCCCGATGGCTCTGAAACTCGGCACTGGCGCCGAACAGTACGCGCCCATGGCCTGGGCCATCATCGGCGGGCTCACCACCTCCGTCGTCCTCACTGTGTTCATCGTTCCCGCTGCGTACCTGATTGTTTATCGGAAGAAAGATCTGCAGGCGCAACCTGTTTAGCCATGAGGAAAACGCCCGCCGCGCTGCTGATCGCTCCTACAGCTCCTCTTCGTTGCAATGCTCGACGCACAAACCGTCGCGCCTGCGCTCAGCTTGCCCGATGCCGAAGCGATGGCGCTCAAGAATCATCCGCAGATTCTTGCCTCACAGGCTGTCTATCAGCGCGCGAACCAGATCATTGTAGAGACTCGCGCCGCTGACTATCCCAACCTGAACGGCGATATCACTGGCTCACAAGCACGTCTGAACAGTCGCATCGGCGCCGGCTTTCTCACCGATTCCCGGCTGTTCAATCGCGTCGGTACCGGCGTCACGCTTTCGCAGCTGATCAGCGACTTCGGCAGAACTCACAACCTCATCGCCAACTCACAACTTCAGGCCCAGGCCAGCCAGGCAGATTATCAGGCTGCACGCTTCAACGTCGTCCTCGGAGTGGATCAAGCTTATTACGATGTTCTTCTTGCGCAGCAGTTGGTGAAGGTTGCGCAGCAAACCGTCGCCACTCGTCAAGCGGTTGTCGATCAAGTCTCCGAGCTGACCAGAAATCAGCTCAAATCGCAGGTCGACCTGAGCTTCGCGCAAGTGAATTTAACCGATGCCAAGCTCATGCTGCTGCGCGCGCAAGACAGCCTGCAAAGCGCCTACGCCAGCCTCGCGCAAGCGCTCGGCACCCAGCAATTCGTCCAGTATCGGCTCGTCGATGAGCCCGCGCCCCCCGAAGTTCCCGACAATCCCCAACCGCTCATTTCTCAGGCATTCCAGAATCGTCCGGAGCTGGCAAGCTTACGTCTGCAACGCGAGGCAGATCAGAAGTTCGTCTATGCGGAACGCGATCTGAAACGGCCCAATGTTAACTTAACCGCGGTTGCCGGCGCCCTGCCGTGGATCGAGCCAGGTAATGCGAATCCCGGCATCCCGCCAGAGTACGAAGGCGTTGCCGTTAACGTGCAGATTCCGATTTTCAACGGACATCTGTTCACTGCGCGCCGCCGTGCTGCCGAGTACCAGCTTCAAGCCGCCGATCAACGTGTTCGCGATCTCCAGGATCAAATTGCACGTGACGTGAGAACGTCTTGGGACCGTGCCAGAACCTCTTTTGAAGCCATCGGCGCTACTGCCGAGTTGGTGCAACAAGCCAATCTGGCTCTCGAACTTGCGCAGGGGCGATACAACCTCGGCCTCTCTTCCATCGTCGAGTTGACCCAAGCTCAACTCGCGCAAACTCAGGCGCAGGTCCAGAACGTCAACGCCAAGTACGACTACCAGGCCGCCTACGCTGGCCTTCAATACACGCTGGGTTTACTGCGTTAAGTTGCTGCAACCATAATGTTAGTAGCTGCCGCATATCAGTCCAAAACGCGTCGCGAAATCGTCGACATGAAAACGCAGATACGGACACTCCTTCTAATCGGGTTTGGCGGTCTACTGATACTGCTCGCTTTTACCGGCCTCGATGCGCTTTCCGTTGTACGCAAGATTCAGATGCGAAACGAGAGCATCCGCCACGACTACGTCAATCGCGATCGCATCCTGGAGCAACTTCGCTCCGATATCTATCTCTCCGGAACCTATGTGCGTGATCTCCTCCTCGAGCCCGATCCCGCCCGCGCCGACATGCACCGCAGAGAACTGGACAGCGCTCGCTCCCGCATCGAATCCATGATCGCGGCCTATAATCGCATTCTTCTTCCCGAAGAACGCGCGCCGTTTGAACAGTTCAACCGGGAATTGGCGGCGTACTTCGATTCCCTGCTCCCTGCGCTTCAATGGAATGCCGCCCAGCGTCGAACGTTCGGCTATTCGTTCATGCAGAATTCGTTGCTGCCCCGCCGCATGATCATCGTGCGCTTGGCAGATCAGATCAGCCAGGTGAATCAACGCCAGATGCAAGCTGCAAGCCGACAAGTAGCCGACCTGTTTTCCCGGTTCCGAACCTCGCTCCTGCTCTTGCTGATCCTTACGTGGGTGGGCGGCTTGCTGCTTGCTGCGGGCAGCATCTATCGCATACTGCGCTTGGAACGGGAAACTGCTTCCCGCTTTGAAGAGATCGCGCAAGCGCGCGGTGCCTTGCGTGATCTATCGGCTCGCCTCGTCGAGGTACAGGAATCGGAACGACGTGCTCTTTCGCGGGAGTTGCACGACGAAGTAGGCCAATCCCTCTCGGCGCTCTTGCTCGGCATTGCGAATCTCGCCGCCACCATCTCGCCCGACCGAAACCCCGAAGCTCACTCTCAATTGCAAGAGATTCGTCGGCGTCACCGAAAGAACCGTCGCCGTCGTACGCGACATGTCCCTTTTACTTCGACCTTCCATGCTCGATGACCTCGGTCTCGTTCCGGCGCTGCAATGGCAGGCGCGCGAGGTCGGCCGGACGCAGAACCTTTCTGTTCAGGTTTACGCCGATGCAGTTCCCGACGATCTCTCCGACGAGCAGAAGACGTGCGTGTACCGCGTCGTGCAAGAGGCCCTTCACAACGTGACCCGGCACGCCAACGCCCGGTACGTTGAGATCCGCCTCACGCGCAGAGAAGAGGCGTTGCTGCTCACCATCCACGATGATGGTCAGGGATTCGTTCCCGCAGCAGGAGCGCGGCGTCGGTCTGTTGGGAATGGAAGAAAGAGTCTTGCATCTCGAAGGCTCCTTTCAGCTCGAATCGAAACCTGGACGAGGAACTCTCATTCGTGTTGAGCTGCCGCTTTTGCCGCGATACGCAACCATAGAAGTGTGAATACATTGCGCATCGTGCTGGCGGACGATCACACCATCGTCCGGCACGGCTTGCGCGTGCTGCTCGAAAGACAGCCCGGCCTCCTCGTTGTCGGCGAAGCGAGCAATGGGCGGGAGGCCATCGAAATCGCCCAGCAGCAATCGCCCGACATCGTTCTCATGGATGTCGCGATGCCCATCTTGAACGGCATCGAGGCTGCCGCGCGCATCACGTCGGCTTTACCGAAGACTGCTGTCGTAATACTCAGCATGCACTCCGATGAAAGCTATATCTTGCGGGCTCTGAAGGCCGGCGCGCGCGGGTATCTCTTGAAAGACTCCGCCGAGAGCGACCTCATTCAGGCCGTTCAAGCTGTAGCGGCCGGAAAGGCTTTCTTTAGCCCCGCTGTCAGCAAGGTGCTGGCCGAAGACTATCTCAGGCAAGTGCAGCAACGCGGCGTAGAAGATCCTTACGATTTACTGACCAGCCGTGAACGCGAGCTGCTGCAGCTCATCACGGAAGGTAAGTCGGCGAAAGAAATAGCCAGCCTACTAAATCTGAGTATCCATACCGTCGACACGCATCGAGGAAACCTGATGCAGAAATTGAACGTTCACAGCATCCCGGAACTCATCTTGTACGCAGTCCGCAAAGGGATCATCAGCTAAACTTGTCCGCGTTAGTCACCGAACATGCCTGATCCTCTAAAACTCGCTGTCGCCGGACTCGGCCGCATGGGACCGATTCACGCCCTTCACGCTTACGAGCTCGCGCGCGATACGGGAATTTGCGAACTCACCGCGGTAGCAGATCTGGATGCCGAACGCGCTCGCCGCTTCACCGAAGAGATCGGCCAAAAAGTGCCTGTTTTTCGCTCCATCGAAGAGCTGGCCCGGGCCGGAGTCTGTCAGGCAACTGTTATCGTCACGCCAACCGACAACCACCGCGAGCATGCCGCCCTGATGATCGATGCCGGCCATCGTGTCTTGCTCGAGAAACCGTTGACCGGCACTCTCGAAGCAGACCGCGCCTTCGCGGCCGAGCTCGATCGCGACCATCCCAACGCACTCATGCTCGCCTTTCAGCGCCGCTTCGATGAGCCGCTTCGTTACGCGAAAGAGCTGCTCGACGGCGGGGCAATCGGACGCGCGTTCAAGGTCTATTCGGCGCTGGAAGATTCGAATCCCGCTCCCAATGGCTACGTAAGCGGAGGCATTCTGCCCGACATGTCGGTGCATAACGTCGACGAGATTCTTTGGCTCACCGGTCGCATGCCCGAATCGGCGCTCGTGATCGGCTCGCGCCTCTACAGCCATCGCCTCACGACCAGCCAGGAGGATTTCGACGATGCTCTACTCTATCTCTGGTTCGCAAGCGATATGACTGCGCAGGTCCAAGTCAGCCGCAATCACGTCTCCGGATACCGCGTTGAAACCATCATCTTCGGAGAACAGGGACAGATCCATGTTGGACACTTCGATCAGAAGCCGTTCGAGATCACTGTTGAGGCGTATGGCCGTCGCGGACAAAACAAACCAATCGCGTACCGCACGTTCCCTCAACGTGACTACGGCCGACCGCTCCCTGAATTCGCCGACCGCTTTGGAGCCGCATACAAATCCGAACTGGCCGCCTTCATCGAATGCTGCCGCTCGAACGCGCCGTTCCCGACAAGCCATCGAGACGGCGTGCGCGCGCAAGAGGTCATTTCTGCCGGCATGCAGGCCGTCATCGGTCGCGAGCAAGCCGCAAAGGTTGCCTCCGCGTGACTTCGAGCCGTAGAAGTCTCCTCGTTGCAGGTGGCGCAGCACTTCTCTCCGCCTGCGGGCGATCCGGCCGTAAAGTCATCGGTGTCATTCCGAAGGCCACCTCGCATCTTTTTTTTCTATCCGTTCACGCCGGCGTGGAGAAGGCTGCCAAAGACCTGCACGTGGATGTGCTGTGGAACGGGCCGCAGAATGAAACCGACTACGCGCGCCAGATCGAAATCGTGGATGCCATGATCACGCGCCAAGTCGCCGCGCTCGCGATCTCGGCAACAGATGAAGATGCTCTGGTCGCTCCCTTGGAACGCGCCATTCGAGCGGGCATTCCTGTCACGGTGTTCGATTCCGCCGTGAACATCAAAGACTACGTCAGTTTCATCGCGACAGACAATTATGCGGCGGGCTGCACGGCCGCTCGGACGCTCGCCCGCTTTGTGGGGAGTCGCGGCAAAGTCGGCATGGTCATGCAGAAGCCCGGCGGCACCTCCACCGTTTTGCGTGAGCATGGCTTCGATGCGACGATTGCGAAAGAGTTCCCCAACGTTCACGTCGTCGCGCGGCAATACGGAATGGCGGATCCGGCGCGGTCGAGAACCGCTGCCGAGGATATCTTAACCGCGCATCCGGACCTGGCCGGCATCTTCGCTTCGAGCGAAGCCGCCTCCCTCGGAAGCATTCAAGCGATCAAGAACCGGAATCTCGCGGGCAAGATCAAGCTCGTGACCTTTGATTTCAGTAAGGCTCACGTTGCCGCGCTCGAAGACGGCACCATCGATGCAATGCTGGTTCAAGATCCCTTCCGTATCGGATACGAAGCCGTGAAGTCACTCTCGGAAAAGCTGAGCGGCCAGGCACCCCCAAAACAGGTGCAGCTACCCGCGCGCGTCATTGTGAAAGCCGATCTGGCGAATCCCGACGTGCGCGCCCTGGTCTCGCCCGACTGGCTGAAGAACACCTAAGGCTTAAAACTCCACTCGCAGACCCAGTTCCATCGCTCGCGCTCCATTAATGCGATTGGGCGGGATTGCCTCGGTCGTGATCACGCCGAACGTCGATGGACTCTGGTAGTTCAGCGACGGATTGTTGAAATTCGGGTGGTTGAAAATATTGAAGAAATCGGCCGAGAAGCGGACGCGCAGGCGCTCGGTGATGTTAGTCGATTTCCCGACGCTCAGATCGAAATTCCAGAACGGCAGGCCGCGAAAGGGATTGGCCCGCCCACTGCGGCCATCCGCACTGATCAGAACCGGACGGAAGTCGGCGTAAGCTGCCGCGGGATTCGCGAATAGATTGAGGCCTGTTCCATTTGCTCCATTTCCGCTCGTTGCGATTCCGGAGGTTCCGTTAACGTTGCCGTTCAGCCCCGTCGCGGGCAATGGACCCGTCGGGATCAATCCGGAATTCGTTCCCAGAATGGTGCCATCGCCCCACACCTGGGAACTCTCGACGGCGATCAGCGGAAGGCCCGTCCAAGCCGTGAAAATACCCGACGTGTACCAACCTCCGATAACTTTGTCGATCCAGTTCCCGGTACTGAATGCGTGGCCCTTGCCGGCCGGAAGATCGTATACGTAGTAGCCGTTGAACGTGTTGGTGCGATCGTACGGCGAAGGACCGTATTCAACGCCCGGATAGAAACTGTTCTGATAGAAGCCGGCGTTGTTTTGCCAGATCACATCATCGTCCAGGGACTTCGAGTAGGTATAGTTTGCGGTGAAGCTCAGCCCGTGCGACAGTCGCTTGTTGAGACTGACCAACAGCCCGTTGTAATTCGAATACCCGATGTAAGTTCGCATGAACTCCATCTGAGCCTGGTCATTGTTATATGGCTGTAGCCCGAGACCTCGCCGATACGTTCCAAGCGATTGGAAGATACTGGCCACGTTTCCATTGACGAAACTTGAGCTCAGTTGCTTCGCGACATACGCCGTTGCAGTCGCAGTGCCCTTCTGCGCAGCCAACCCGGGAAGCTGGTTCTCAAACCATGCTTGGGTCGGCGCCGCTTGCCCTGCGCGCAGCGCCGTCGCAACGCTGTCGAATGCTTGCGCGAACGATTCCTTCGATGCGGAATCGACGAACATGTAAGGCGATTGAGTGAGGTTCACGGCCTGTGGCAGGTCGCGTGCAAAGCGTCCGACATACGCCATATCGAGAAGAAAGCCGCCCGGTATTTCGCGCTGGTAACTGAAATCCACGTTATAGCTGCGGCCGATCTTTGTGTTCGGGTCAACTTGAAACGAGAGGATCTCACCAAACGGGGAGGCCGGAATTACAGGCGAAGTGACGGCTGAAGGAGTCGGCAAGGGGAGCGTTCCGTCAACACCTACCCGGAAGCTCGACAGCCCGGGGTTCGCGCTCCCTGCGGCTGCGTTACATCCCGCGCCAGGTGTGCCGGAAATCCCACAACTCGGCAACGCCACGTTGATGGTCTGATCGAAACCTACGCCGAGCATCGGGATCTCTACGCTCTGCACCGTGTTCGAGCGATCGAAAATCTTTGCAAACCCTCCGCGGATTACTGCCTTTTTATCGCCGAAGAGCCAACCCAATACCGGTGCATGATACGAGGGGTTCCATGCAAATGCGGCGCGCGGCGAAATGTCACCCCAGTCGACGTTGTAGACGGAGCGATGCGCATCCTTTACCGGCTCAAAGCCCACTGTGGGGTTATAGATCTGGCCGGCAAGCGCCGCCTGTAGCTTCGCTTGAAGGAATGCCTCCGCAGTAATGGGCTGCCCTGTATCGGCGTTGATCATGATGGTCTGACGCCCTTGTGCTTCGGTCGGCGCAGTTTGCCATCCGTAGGACAGACCGAGGCTCACAGTCAAGTTCCGCGTCAGCCGCCAAGTGTCTTGACCGTAGAAGTAATAGGCCTGCTGGTCGGTTATGTTCGTCAGGTTTGTCCCGAGGGGCAACGGCTGCAAATTCGAATTGCGCACCGCGAGAACATTGACATTGTCAACCAAGCCGAGCACTGATGCGTAATAGCGGCCCCAGTTCGTGACATCGCTCGACTTGAGACAGTTGGCGGTAATAGTTCCGCTGCACGAAGGAGGCGTGTCGGTGCCCGGAATGCTTAAGAAAGAAGCAGAAGAACCACCCGCACCGGTAACGTCTGAAACCGCAACTAATGACGTGATCGATCCCAAAACCTTGTCAGCGCGCACGTGCGTATAGGGAAGATCGTTCGCCTGGAATCCGAATTGGAAGGTGTGCTTGCCTTTGATCCACGTGACGTCGTCCATGTACTGAATATCTTTGTTGTTGTCCGATTGGAAGCGGCCACGCTGTGTATCCATATCGATGGGAGCGTCGATGCCGCCGCTCACGCCGCTACCGGGCAAAAGCGCGATTGGCCCGTCCGCCGTCTGCGTGCCGGGGATGTTCAAGATCGAGGCGGCTTGCGTGGGTGTTGTAGCTTCCCCGGCATCGCGGTTCCGTGTCCAGCCGAAACGTATTACGTTGATCAGGTTTGGGCGAGCCGTCCAGGTCAGAGCGCCGGTGATGACGTCGCCACGTTGAGGAGAGATCTTAACCGATCTTGGCTGGCCGTTCTCAATGCTGATCTGAGCGGGATTGGTCGGGGTCGCGATATCACGGAAATACGTGTAGCTGCCGTTGAAGACCAGCTTGTCACTGAAGGTGTGATCGAGACGCGCGACGTAGTAATCGTCTGTAATTGGAGCCGCGATGTTGGCCAGATAGCCTCCAGTGTTCAGCCCGTCGCCCCCAGGGATGTTCGGGTTGGGCATCAGACTCCACAGCGCTTTCACAGACGGACTTATCCCCAAGCCGCGCGGATCGCAGGCCGAGGTTCCGGATGCACCGCACAACGTGGATGTCGCCAAATTGTAGCTGTCCACATTTCCGGCGGCGTCGCGAAACTGCAGGATGCCCGCCTTCAGCGTCGGCGTCGGCACGGTGCGCGTTACCTCCGAAACGGCGTTGTATCGGCGTCCTTCGTAGTTGACGAAGAAGAAAGTCTTATTACGGAAGATGGGGCCGCCCAGACGCGCTCCGAAACGATTGTCTTTGATCGGCGCCTTCGGAATATGAGCGAAGTTGTTGTCCCACGTATTCGCATTCAAATCCGAGTTTTGAAGGTATTCGTACAGTGCACCGTGGAACGTGTTCGTTCCATGTCTTCCAATTAGCGTCACTTGGCCACCCGATGCTTTGGCAAGGTTTGCCGTCGGATCCGACGTAGTTACGCGGAACTCTTCCACGCTGTCGGCCGGAGTCGGAACCACCGTGCTCGCCGAAATCACACTCTGCGTGATATCGACGCCATCCAACGTTACGGTATTTTGATCTTCGATGGCTCCCGTCGTTCGCATCTCGAGGGGAGCGCCGACGCCCGAGTTGACCGCCGTAACTCCTGCCTGCAAGTTCATCAACTCCGTGACGTTACGCTGCAAGGTGGGCAGGCGCTGGATCGATTCGGTTTCGATAACGCTGCCGACCTGCGCGTCCGTAGTCTGCAGTTGCGCGGTAGCGGCTGCCGTGACCTCTACGATCTGGTTTTGGCCACCAACTTCCAGGTGAACCGGAACGTTAGTGCTCTTATTCACGTCGACCACGAGATTAGGAATCTGCGACGTGCGGAAACCCGCGGCCGTCACTGTGATTTTGTAAGTGCCGGGCGTCACGTTCGCAAACGTGAACTCGCCCGCGGCGTTGGCGGTCTGTATGGTGGGAGCACCAGTTCCCAGGTTTTCCAGCCGCACCTCCGCTTTCGGAACAGCCGCGCCACTCGGGTCGGTAACAGCTCCGACCACGGTTCCCGATGTGGCAGTCTGCGCCGCAGCGCGTTGCACGGTCGAAGGGAACAAGAAGCTAACAAACAGAGCAAGGAAAACCTTGACCAGAGCACTGTTTTGATTCTTCACCGAAGACCCCCAAATCAAATCAAATTAGATTGGAGATCGTATCACAATTCCCACCAACGTCGATAGACTATAGGCGCTAATCGAGGGACGGAATCTTTACGAGCACGACCGCACTCAGCAGCAGCGGGATCGTCGCAATCCAAATCGTCCAGTGGTAAAGATTGTGATCGCCGAGAAAGCCGAACACCGGCGAGATGACCGTTTGCAACACTCCGAAGGCGCAGGTCAAAGCCGCAATCGCCAGACCGGAACGCGCCGGACCATAGACGTCAATCGGAAGCGCATAGATGTTTACGCTTCCGGCCAAAGCGAAGAAGAAGCTCAGCGAAATGAAGGCGGTCGCCCAGCGCGCATCGGGCGCGAGAGGAAGCAACAAAGTAACGAGCGAGCAAATCGCACTCACCCCAACGGCCTTCCGCCGCGCCGGCACAGCGCGGACGCCGCGCTTCATCCAGCGGAGCGATAGCCATCCGCCGAAGAATCCGCCCAGGTTCGAGATCAGCGGTGGAATCCAGACGTATGCTTTCGTTTCCTCCAACGTGAGGTGATGGACGTGCACCAGATAGAGAGTCGTCCAGTTGGTCCACAGCGAATAACTGGTCATCCAGAGCAGGTTGGCCAGAATGAGCAACAGCATGGAGCGTTCGCGCAGGATCGAGAAGGCCACCCACCCGCGTTCTTGCGGGGCGACGCGCTCCTCGGCTGCATACTGCGGCGGGATGAGGCGGCTCACACCGAGCCACAGCGGAATCCACAGCAATCCAAGCAGGCCGGTGATGACGAACGGCCTGCGCCAAGTATGCGCAATGGCCATGCCGATGAACAAGGGCGGCGCAATCACCAGTCCCAGGCTCAGACCGATTTGATTAGCCGCTGCGCCGAGCGCGCGTTCTTCGGGCTTCAGATAGATGCCGTTCAGTTTCCCGACGGCGGGAACTCCGGCCGATTCGCCGATACCGAGAGCGGCGCGACAAACTGCGAGGCCGCCAGGAGTTCCTACCATACCGGTGCCGATCGCAGCGGCAGACCACCAGCTCACGGCGGCTGAAATGGCTCGGTTGATTCCCACGCGATCGAGCAACCAGCCAGCGACGAGCGAACTGGCTGCATACGCGATCGAGAAGGCGGAAATGATAAAGCCAAACCCGGTTTGATCGAAGTGCAATTCGGTCATGATCAACGGGGCCAGCGTGTTAAGGAGTGCGCGGTCGAGGTAATTGAGCGTTGATGAAATGACGAACACACCGACAGCAAACCAGCGCCATGCCAATCGAGATGTCATACGCTCAAAACGTCTATCATCGTAAACGTATGCGCGATTTCCCCCTCGCGAGGCGTAGTTTTCTGCAGAGCGCTGCGCTGCTCGCGCCCGCGATCGGTACCTTCGGGCGGGACACTCATACGCATGAGTCCGCCGGCAGCATCACCGATGTCGGCGGCATTCGCGTTGGCCATTTCACCGATACGCGCAGACCCATCGGATGCACGGTGCTCATTTTCGAAGGGGGAGCTGTCGCCGGTGTAGATGTGCGCGGCTCCGCCCCCGGTACGCGCGAAACCGATCTGCTGCAGCCGGTCAACTCCGTGCAGAAGGTGAACGCGATTCTGCTTACTGGAGGCAGCGCCTTCGGTCTCGATGCGGCGACCGGGGTGATGCGCTATTTGGACGAGCACGGAATAGGTTTTCACTTTGGATCTTCCGTAATCCCGATTGTTCCGGCGGCGGTTCTGTTCGATTTCAATGTGGGCGATCCAAAGATTCGTCCGGATGCGCACTCCGGTTACGCAGCTTGCGAAGCGGCTTCCAGCTCCAATGTGCCGGAGGGCAATGTGGGTGCCGGTGCGAGCGCGACCGTCGGCAAATTGTTCGGCTTCGGCTCCGCGATGAAGGGGGGTCTCGGCACAGCCAGCATCCGCGTCGGCGACACAGGTCTGATCGTTGCTGCGATTGTGGCAGTGAACGCAGTGGGAGACGTACTGGATTACCAGACGGGCAGGATTCTCGCCGGGGCGCGTACGCCCGACGGCACGGGTTTCCGCAATACTATCGCCGAGATCATGAAGGGCGCGACTGTCAAGCCGCAAGCTGGAACCAACAGCACTATCGGAGTGGTTGCGACCAACGCGCGCCTCACCAAGACGGAAGCGACAAAGATGGCGCAGATGGCGCACGACGGCTTTGCTCGCACGATCAATCCTGTGCACACGATGGTCGATGGAGACACCATCTTCGCTGTTGCGACGGGGGCCACTCAGGTAACTGACGATCTCACCACCATCGGCTCGGTTGGAGCGGAGGCGATGGCTCGCGCGGTGAATCGCGCTGTCTTAATGGCCGTCGGAATCGCAGGCTATCCGGCTCATCGCGACATGGCGAGGCAATAAGACCGCAGCGTCACTGGCAAGGAAAGCGCCGAACTTCGAAGCCGTCGGTCTGAACCTCGATCGTTTCCTGATGCTCGCTGGATCCATTCAGCAGAGCGACGCGATGCGGCCCTGAGGTGAGATGAAGCGTTGTGGGCGTCTGCCCGTATTCCTTTCCGTCCACGACCACCGTGCACCCGCTCGGAGAAGAAGTCACGAGCAGTACACCGACACTCTTACTCAGCGAAACGAATAAGCTGTCGTCCCCGGGAATAGTGAAGATGCGGTGAGCCAGGTTGTAGCCGGCCATCTCGGCCGCGAGCGTGTGCCGACCGTTGGCGAGCGTCAAAGTGCAAGGAGCGTTGCAGCTGGTCTCGGGTTTATTGTCGACCACAACCTTCGCTCCGGCTGGTTCACTGACGAGTTGGATCTCGGAATTGCCCACGGCGCGTAAATTCGCGGGCGCAGCCGAGGCGCCGCTCGCTTCAGGAGTTCGCTGCGGCGACCTGTTAGCGATCTCGGCCGGCCTGTTTTCGGCCGTCTGCGTGTGGGTAGGAGGAGCTATGTGCTGAACCGAGTCTTTTGAGCGCTCCTCGACAACATCGCCGCTCGGTGGCGGCGTGGCAGGGCCCAAATTGGGATCAGCCACCTGCACCGGCAGCGCCGACCCAGTGTTCCACTTGACGATAAACACGATGGCTGCGGCAATCGCGAAGCACATCGCGAGAATCAGGCCAAGTCTCTTCGCGAACGAGCTCCGCTCGGGAGCTGGTTCGGTGCCGTCCTCGCCTTCGCCCCGTCTCCGACGCGTGATGGAGGGCAGATCGTAATTTCTGACGTCGGGAGGGGGAATCATGGGGCCGTTCTTCACTGCGGCTGCCCCGCCGCCCGAAACAGCTCCGTCTTCAGACCTGCGCAAGGTCGCTCCCGATTCGCCTACGCTGCGAGTGATCTGCTGCGCGCCTTGATAGGCCGCGACATCGGCTGCGGTCTCGTCGAAGGAACCTTGCTCAGGCAGTGAAGCGGTCTTCGACAGCACGACCCAATCGGGGCAATCAGCGAGCGCCATCGACAACGCCCCGATAAAATCGCCACAGGACGCAAACCGCTGGCTCGGTTCTTTCGCCAAGGCGCGCTGCAGGACCTTGCCGACTGTCTCGGTTACGGTCGTATTCGCCTGCTCGATCGGTTTGGGGTCTTGTTTGCAGATCAAATAAAAGAGCGCGGGAAGATTCTCGGCAGCGAACGGCTTTTCTCCGGCAAGCAATTCGTAAACCACGACTCCGAGTGAGAATTGGTCCGAACGCCTGTCGATCGGGACGCCTTCAATCTGCTCGGGTGACATGTAGTTCGGCGTTCCGATCATCGTGCCGCTATGGGTCATCTCGTGTGAAACGAACTTTGCTACACCGAAGTCCGCGATTTTCGCCAATCTCTCGACGCCCGGGCCGCCTTCGGAGATGATGATGTTCGCGGGCTTGATATCGCGATGGATGATGCCTTTGCGATGCGCGTAATCGAGCGCTTCCGCGACCTGCCGCAAGAAGTGGAGCAACGCGCTGCTCTCCGGTAGAGCTTGCTTGCGCAGCATTCGCTCGAGCGAAGATCCGTTCACGTACTCCATGAAGATGTACGCGTAGTCCTCTTTTTCGAGAACGTCGTAAATGGTGACGATGTTGGGATGAGACAGCACACCGGCCGACTGTGCTTCACGGAGCAAACGCTCCTGGACGCGCTGGCGCTCGTCCGGATTGCTCAAATCGCTTAGCCGGATCGTCTTGATGGCAACCGTTCGGCCTATCGCCGGATCAAGCGCCTTGTAGACAACCCCCATGGCGCCGCGCCCCAGTTCTTCGAGAATCTGATAGCGGCCGACCTGATTCACGCACCTTCAGTATAGCTGCGATGAAAGCACGTAAATCGCTAGAAAGACAAGGAAAATCTGAGGCTTTTGCTTGGCTTGTTAGGATGGAATATCCCAATGATTTCCGAGGTGATCGAAGAGGGACTTACCTTTGACGATGTAATTCTGCAGCCCGCGCACAGCGACGTGGCGCCGGCGGAAGCAGATCCAAGCACGCACCTCACGCCCACGATCGAACTGAAAATTCCGATTGTCAGCGCGGCCATGGACACGGTAACGGAATCGCACATGGCGATTGCTCTCGCTCAGCAGGGCGGCATCGGAATCATTCATCGCAACATGCCGATTGAAAGGCAAGCGGAGGAAGTGGACCGCGTGAAGCGCAGCGAGAGCGGGATGATCGTCGACCCGGTCACGATAGAACCGGAGCGCAAAATATCAGAGGCTCTGGAATTGATGAGCCACTATCGCATCTCGGGCGTTCCGGTAACGAAGAATGGCAAGCTGCGCGGCATTCTCACGAACCGCGATTTGCGCTTCGAGACTCGTTACGACTTGCCGATTTCCGAAGTGATGACGAAAGAAAATCTCATCACGGTTCCTGTCGGCACGACGCTCGAAGAGGCACAGCAGATTTTGCACCAGCATCGCGTGGAGAAGCTGCTGGTGGTCGATGAGAATTTCACACTCAAAGGTCTGATCACGGTCAAGGACATACAGAAGAAGCTGAAATATCCGAATGCCGCGAAAGACGCACAGGGGCGACTTCGCGTTGCGGCGGCTATCGGCGTGACCGGCGATTTCCTGGAGCGCGCGCAAGAGCTGGTACGGAAGAAAGTGGATGTGATCGCGATCGATTCCGCGCACGGGCACAGCCAGCGAGTGATGGATGCGGTGAAGACGGTGAAACGTTCTTTGCCCGACGTGGAAGTGCTGGCGGGAAATGTTGCCTCGTTTGAGGGTGCACGCGATCTGATCAGGCTCGGCGCAAACGGCATAAAGGTAGGCATCGGACCGGGTTCCATCTGCACCACTCGCGTGGTCAGCGGCGCCGGGGTGCCGCAGATTACCGCGATTTCGCAATGCGCGAAAGCGACTCGCGACGCGCGCGTGCCTTTAATCTCCGATGGTGGCGTGAAGTATTCGGGCGATATCACGAAAGCCATTGCCGCCGGCGCCGATTCGGTGATGATCGGCAGTTTGCTCGCCGGAACCGATGAAAGTCCGGGCGAAACGATTCTGTACCAGGGGCGCACTTTCAAGAGCTATCGCGGCATGGGGTCGATGGGCGCGATGCCGCAGGGCAGTTCCGAACGTTATTCACAAATTGAAAATGGAAAGCTGGTGCCAGAAGGTATTGAAGGTCGTGTCCCGTACAAGGGGCCGGTCGCCGATCTCGCTTATCAGCTGGTAGGAGGATTGCGAGCCGGAATGGGCTATTGCGGCTGCCGCACGATTCCGGAACTGCAGGCCAAATCCAAATTCCTGCGCATCACGGTGGCTGGGTTGCGCGAGAGTCACGTTCACGACGTGATCATCACGAAAGAAGCTCCGAATTATCAATTGGAGTAGGAGCCGAATGCCCGGCCCACGGCACGGAGTCGCTCAAGCTCAGAAATTTGCAAATTTTGAGCACACGGCGACGAGGCTAACGTGATAGCGGGTATCGTTGATCAAGCTTTCGCTGATGCGGCCAAACTCGATTCTGGAATAGTAGGGCTTTAGCGCGCGGTAGAGGCTCTCCTGTGTAAAGAAGTTGACGTGGGTCGATTCTAATAAGTGCCACGGAACAAGACCGTGCCGAAAGCCGAGAGCGATGGCACTAGTATCCGGGACGGTAAAAACCGCCCTGTAGGCCGCAAGGCGGGCTATTTCTTTGATCGCCGATTCGTAGTCGGGAAGATGTTCCAGTACCTCGGAGCAAAACACGGATCGGAAGCTTCCGTCGGCGAAGGGAGACGGAAACGTCCCGTCATACAGGACAACCGACGCTGTGTTCTCAGCAGCGAGTAACGTTCGCATCCCTTCGGAATAGAGTTCCAAACCGGTGGCTTCCACGCCGAGTTGCCGTAGAGTGCTTACGACGATTCCGCGTCCGCAGCCGAAATCGAGCACCGGCCCAGGTAGCTGCGCGGCAAGCTCTAAAACTTCGGGATGCACTACGGCGTTTGGCGTACCGGAACCGTAGATACTCTCGCGGTGGAGCACGTCTCCGCAATCCAGCAACGGATAGTAATCGGGCTCTAAGAAACTGAAACTTCCGTGAAAGCGGTGGGGGGCCGAACCTGGTATTTCGATGACGAGAGTGCTGAACGTGCTATTTACTAGCGGCTGCGGAACTAGATATTCCAGGCAGAATCCGGCCTGAGACGCGACCAGATTCGAGCCGAAGCCACTGATGTCAGGACGGCTGTACCGGAAGTGGTGAAGAAAGGGGACGGCATGTTCATCGAGATAAACAAATGGAAGGAAATCTGTGTCCATTGCCCGAAGTGACCAGCCGACAACCCGAATGATTCGAGCTGGATCCACTTCGACGTGATCAACGAATCCTCCTAAACCTGGCGTTGCAATAGTAAAGATGCAAGGGCCGGGACGAGAAGAAGTGGGAACAAGCGTCGGAGTCGTATGGCGATATTTTATCTTTGCGTGGCAAGGCCGGGAAGGCCCGGCCCATTGCGTTAGCTGGCTAGAGCCAGCGGTCTCACGTTGATGTTAGGGATCACGAGCGAGAGTACTTCCTCGACCCGATCGACGAAGTGGAACTGCATCTCTTGCCGGACATGATCCGGCAGATCGCGCAGATCCTTTTTATTGCCTTGCGGAAGGATGACGCGGTGGATGCCCGCGCGACGGGCCGCCAGCACTTTTTCCTTCATGCCCCCGATGGGCAGCACTAAACCTGCGAGCGTCACTTCACCGGTCATAGCGATATCGCTGCGCGCCGGAAGGCCGGTATATAAGGAGGCCATAGCGGAGGTCATGGTCACGCCCGCAGACGGACCGTCTTTCGGGATCGCGCCGGCGGGAACGTGTACGTGAACGCCATTGTTCTTGATCGCGTCAGGATCGACGCCGAGATCTGCCGCGTGGGCCCAGATGTAACTCTGCGCAATCTTGGCAGATTCCTGCATGACCTCACCCAATTGTCCGGTCATGGTCAGGCCTTTACCTTCCGGAAGCAGCGCGCTCTCGATGTAGAGAACGTCACCGCCCGTTTCGGTCCAGGCGAGCCCGGTCGCGACGCCCGACGGAACTGTTTTTCGCATCTGCTCCGGAAGGAACATCTCCGGCCCAAGCAGGTCGCTGAGAACCTCCGGCGTGACAACCACTTTTTCGGCTTGGCCTTCGGCGAAGCGGAGCGTCACTTTGCGAGTGACGCGCGCGATGGCGCGCTCGAGCTTCCGCAGACCGGCTTCACGAGTGTAACCGCCGATGATGGCTTTCAACCCTTCGTCAGTGAACTCGATCTGGTCGTTGGTCAATCCGGCGGCCTTCAACTGCTTCGGAATGAGGTAGCGCCAGGCAATCTGCTGCTTCTCTTCCTCGCTGTAGCCGGAGAGCCGCAGGATTTCCATACGGTCCAGCAAAGGCTGGGGAATCGTGTCGAGCGAATTTGCCGTGGTGATGAACAGTACCTTCGACAGATCGAAGGCGAGGTCAAGATAGTTATCGCGGAATGTTTTATTCTGCTCCGGGTCGAGTACTTCGAGAAGCGCGGCCGCGGGATCGCCACGGAAATCGCGCCCTAACTTGTCGACTTCGTCGAGCAGCAACACCGGGTTCAGCGCTCCAGCGCGCCGCATGGCCTGAAGTAAGCGACCAGCCATGGCGCCGATGTACGTGCGGCGATGACCTCGCAGCTCGGCTTCGTCATGCATGCCGCCTAGGCTGAACCGCTCAAACTTGCGTTCGAGCGCCCGCGCGATCGATTGCCCCAGCGAGGTTTTACCAACGCCAGGAGCACCCACAAGGCACAGAATGGGAGCCTTCGCTTCCGGATTGCGTTTCAGAACACTCAAGTGTTCGAGGATGCGCTCCTTCACTTCTTTCAATCCGAAATGGTCCTCGTCGAGCACCTGCCGGGCGTGCGCGATGTCGAGATTGTCATCCGTCGTGGTGTTCCACGGCAGATCGAGAACGAATTCCAGGTACGTGCGCGTGACGTGATAGTCCGGCGCTCCGGCGGGCAGACGTTCCAGGCGTCCCAATTCCCGCTCGAATTCCTTTTTCGCTTCTTCGGACAGGTTCGTCTTTTCGAAGCGCTCCCGCAGCATTTCTACTTCGGCCTTGTCGCCATCTTTTTCGCCGAGTTCCTGCTGAATGGCGCGAAGCTGCTGGCGCAGCAGATACTCGCGTTGTTCCTTCGACATCTCGTCGCGAGCGTTCGAAGCGATCTTCTGTCGCAGCTCCAGCACTTGCAGCTCATGAGCTAAGTACGAGTGCATGAGCCGCAGAGCGTCGACGCGGGTTTCCGCTTCGAGCAGCTTCTGCTCGCGTGCTACGTCCAAGCTGAAAATACTGGCGAGCAGATAGGCGAGCCGTAACGGATCTTCGCTACCGGCCAGCATGCGGGTCAACTCCGCCGCGGATTGAGGCTGCGCTAAGGCAATCGCTTTACTGGCAAGCTCGAGGAGCGCCCCAGATAGCGCTTCCACTTCTGAACCACCGTCCTCGGGCAACGGAAGTACTCGGAACTTGGCGGTCAGGTACGGTTCGGTCGCTTCGAGCTTCACTACCACGACGCGCTCCACGCCGAGAACCAAAATTTCCATCATCCCGTCATTGGGGCGCGAGGATTTGCGAATGACGGCCTTGGTGCCGATGGTGTACAGATCGTCCTGCTGCGGCGAATCGATTTGAGGATCACGCTGCGCGATGAGGATGATCTCTTTCTCCTCCGTTTTCAGAACCGCTTCCACGGCGCGAAGCGAGTTCGAACGCCCTACCGACAACGGCAACAGCAATCCTGGAAAGAGGATGGTGTTCTTCAGCGGTAAAGCCGGCAATACTTGAAAGTCGTTGTTTGCCATTTGTGTTTTCCTAAATGTTCGATGCAAGGCAGCAGCACTAAGCTGCGATTCCCTGCGTGCGAACCACTCAACTTCTCCAATCGACAAAAAAGGCCCGGGGAGGAAACTCGCCCGGGCCCGGTTAACTGATATCTCCGACCACGCCGCTTGCTGACGCGCGCGGTTCAGAGTTACTTACTGGACGGCTGAATGACGGTAAACCCGGTCTGCCCGTTCACGCTATAGGTGATGAGGACAGGTTTTCCGTTGGCCTGCGACATCAGACGCTTGAAGTCGCTGACGTTCGCCACCGGATGCCGATCGACAGCGGTGATGACCATGCCACGTCCAACGGCGTCGGCCGCAGGGCTGTCGGCATCGACGCCTGAGACCACAACACCGCGCACGTTGCCAGGTGCACCAATCTGCTGAGCGAGATCAGGCGTCAGGTTCTCGACAGTGATGCCGCGAACCGAGGCGTTCCCGCTGTTGTCGCTGTCATCGTTGTTGTTGTTGTCGCCGCCATTGTTGCCCTGCTTGTCCCAATCGATACCGTTGGGCCGCTGGCCGAGCGTGACGGTGACCTTCATCGGTTCGCCGTTGCGCACGACGTCGAGCGTGACCGTGCTTCCCGGAGAATGCGAAATCACATCCATGGTGAGATCGTCGGAATTCTCAATGCGCTTGCCGTCGATAGCGGTGATCACATCGCCGGACTTCAAACCGGCCTTCGCGCCCGGAGCGTTGGGAGTTACGTCACCGACTACGGCTCCGTGCGCGTCCTTCGCGCCGAAGGCTTTGGCGAGATCCGGGGTCAGGCTTCCGAGCGTGACGCCGATGTAGCCGCGGGACACCTTGCCGTTCTTCATGATCTGATCCATGACCTGCTTGGCCATGTTGGAAGGAACTGCAAACCCGATGCCCACGTTTCCACCTTCGCCGCCGAAGCTGGAGCCGCCGCCGGTAAGGATCATGGTGTTCATCCCGATCAGCTCACCGCGTGCGTTGATCAAAGCACCGCCGGAGTTACCCGGGTTGATGGAAGCGTCCGTCTGAATGAAATTCTGAATGTGGGTCAGACCTTCGAGGTGCCGGCCCTTGGCGCTGACGATTCCCATGGTCACGGTGTGATCCTGACCGAAGGGATTGCCGATCGCGAAGCATAGATCGCCCACGCGCGCAGCATCGGAATTCGCGAATGGCAGCGTCGGTAAGGCGTTGGCATTGATCTTGACCACTGCCACGTCGGTCTGGGGATCAGCCCCGACGACCTTACCCGTAAAATCGCGACCGTCCGACAACTCGATCTTGAGACTGCTCGCCTTTTCGACAACGTGGTTGTTCGTGAGAATGTAGCCGTTCGGGCTGACGATTACCCCCGAACCTAAGCCTTGCTCACGCTGGTCGCGAGGGCGGGCGTTGGGCCCACTGCCGAAAAACTGTCGGAAGAACGGATCCGACATGAACGGATTACTCTGCTGTTGCTCGGACGCTTTGATGATGCGCGTCATACTGATCTTCACGACGGCAGGAGAGGCCTTCTCGATAATGTCGGCAAACGAATTCGAGAGCTGGCTGACTCGCTGGGTATTGGTGTCGGCTCGCGCGATGACGGAGACCGGAGTGTTGCTGTGAGTCGCTACCGCGAGGGCGGCGATCAGGCCGCCGCCGATGGAAGCCGCTATCAGCGTCAGGACCGCTGTGGAGCGGCGAAATTGGACTACGTTTGACATGTCCTTACTGCATCCTTTCCTATGCGGCGCGTAAGAGAGTCTTCCGCCGCTTCCAGTTATTTGACGTACTAAATCAGAATTCGATTTACATGCGGCATTTTCATAAACTTATACGGCTACCGCAGCCGGTTCGTTCACTTCCGAACGGAAGACCAGACCCGGCCCGGCCGGATCCGCGTCAATCCACACCGTCGCACCATCGCGTATCTCGCCGCCCACGATGCGCTTGGCGAGCGGAGTCTCCACTTCCCGCTGAATGGCGCGTTTCAAGGGACGAGCTCCGTAATTGGGATCGTACCCGCTTCTTACTAGACGTGTGCGCGCCGCATCCGACAGGTTGAGAACGATATGGCGCTCCTCGAGCCGCGCTCGTAAACTAGCGAGCTGGATCTCGACGATACGTTTTAGATGCTCCTCACTGAGGGCGTGGAACACGATAATCTCGTCGAGGCGGTTCAGGAATTCCGGACGAAACGCCTGCCGCAACTCCGATAAGACGGTGTCCTTCATGCGGCGGTACTCTTCGCCCTCGAAAGCACCGTGGTACTCCAGAATGCGATGACTGCCGATATTCGAGGTCATAATGACGATCACGTTCTTGAAATCGACCGTCCGACCCTGGCCATCGGTCAAGCGACCATCGTCCAGCACCTGCAACAAAGCGTTGAATACGTCGTGATGGGCTTTTTCGATCTCGTCGAATAGCACAACCGAGTAGGGACGCCGCCGCACTGCTTCGGTCAGCTGTCCGCCTTCGTCGTAGCCTACGTAGCCGGGCGGTGCTCCGATGAGCCGAGACACCGTATGCTTCTCCTGGTACTCGGACATATCGATGCGAACCATGGCGCGTTCGTCATCGAAGAGAAATTCAGCGAGCGCTCGGGCGAGCTCGGTCTTGCCGACGCCGGTGGGACCCAGGAACAAGAAGCTTCCGATGGGACGGCGCGGATCCTTCAAACCCGAACGCGCGCGCAGCACTGCTTCCGCTACCGCGAGCACGGCTTCGTCCTGACCGATCACCCGCTCGTGCAGCTCATCTTCGAGAGCTAGCAGTTTCTTCATCTCGCCTTCGAGCAGCTTCGAAACGGGTACGCCCGTCCAGCGACTTACCACTTCGGCGATATCTTCCTCGTCGACCTCTTCTTTCAGCAGGCGTGTGCCGCCCTGCTTACCGGAAACTCGCTCCTGCTCGGCATTCAGCTGCCGTTCGAGCTCGGTGAGGCGTCCATACTTCAGCTCCGCGGCTTTGTTCAAGTCGTAAGAGCGTTCGGCTTGCGCGATGTCGATCTTGACCTGCTCAATCTGCTCACGAAGAGCCCGCACGCGCTGCACACCTTCCTTTTCGGTCTGCCATTGCGCCTGCAAGGCCGAAGCTTGCGTTTTCAACTCGGCCAGCTCTTTTTCGATGCGAGCCAGGCGATCTTTGGAAACCGCATCACTCTCTTTTTTCAACGCCTCGCGCTCGATCTCGAGCTGCATGGTGCGGCGCAGGATCTCATCGAGCTCGCCGGGCATGGAGTCGATTTCGGTTCGCAGCTTGGCCGCGGCTTCATCCACCAGGTCGATGGCCTTATCGGGCAAGAAGCGGTCGGTGATGTAACGATTCGAAAGCACGGCCGCCGCTACCAGCGCGGTGTCTTTGATGCGTACGCCATGGTGCAGCTCATATCGCTCACGCAGCCCGCGCAGGATGGAAACGGTATCTTCGACGCTCGGCTGGTCAACGAATACGGTCTGGAAGCGACGCTCGAGCGCAGCATCTTTTTCTATGTACTTGCGGTATTCGTCGAGGGTGGTGGCGCCAATGCAATGCAACTCGCCACGGGCCAGCATAGGTTTAAGCAGATTGCCGGCATCCATCGCCCCTTCGGCTTTCCCGGCTCCGACAACAGTATGCAGCTCGTCGATGAAAAGAATGATGCGGCCCTCGGAAGACTGGACTTCTTTAAGGACGGCTTTAAGACGCTCCTCAAACTCGCCGCGGAACTTGGCGCCCGCGATGAGCGCGCCCATGTCGAGGGCAACTACCTGCTTGTCTTTCAAACCTTCGGGCACATCGCCGCGCACGATTCGCTGGGCCAAGCCTTCCACGATGGCGGTTTTGCCGACCCCGGGCTCACCGATCAGGACGGGATTGTTCTTGGTGCGGCGGGAAAGCACCTGGATGACGCGGCGGATCTCCTCGTCGCGTCCGATCACCGGGTCGAGTTTGCCCTTCGAGGCGAGCTCGGTCAGATCCCGGCCGTATTTCTGCAACGATTCGTAAGTAGTTTCGGGGTTCTGCGTCGTGACGCGCTGGTTGCCACGCACTTCGACCAGGGCTTTCATAAGTCGGTCACGGGTTAACCCGAAATCACGGAGCAAGCGGCCAGCCGCGCCCTGGTCCTCCGCGGTCGCGAGCAGCAGGTGCTCGATCGAGACGTATTCGTCCTTGAGGCGCTTGGCCTGCTCCTCGGCCACGGTCAGCAAGTGGGACATCCGGCTGGTGATGTAAACCTGATCGGGCCGAATGCCGGTGCCGCTGACCTTAGGCAATTTATCGATTTCCTGAATCAGCCGCTTGTGCAGGGGCTCGAGCGGAACGTCGGCGCGCAACAGGATGGAGGGCGCCAGGCCGCCTTCCTGCTCGAGCATGGCTAAGAGCAGATGTTCGACATCTACCTGCTGATTTCCATGTTCGACGGCGATGGTTTGTGCCTGACGAATCGCCTCCTGCGATTTTTCCGTCAGCCGATTGAAATCCATAGCGCTATGAAGGTCCTCAATAATATTGATACCATGTGAGCATCCTACGATGCAATAATCTTAGTCTGTTCCGCTAAGATCTTTAGGGATCCACAGAATACCGGAGAATGCGGTAAAGTAGAGCCAACTCCCGAGATGATGCGCGCTCGTTGGCTTGCCTTTTCAATAAGTTGCTATCTGGCCCTTCCCTCTCCGGCCTTTTCATGGTGGGAGACGGGGCATCAGGCGATTGCGCGGATTGCGGCGGCGCACCTTACACCGGCCGCCCTGACGCGAGTGGCCCGTATTTTAGATGTTCCCGAGACCACGGAAGCTGTGGCGGATGCGCTGGCGCGGGCCTCGACCTGGGCCGATGAAACCAAGAAAGAGACCCAGACCGGGGAGTGGCACTACATCAATCTGACACTCGAGGACCAGAAATCCGATATCCCGGCGCGCTGCAAGGACGACAACTGTGCTCCGGCGCGCATTCGCCTGTTCGCCCGTCAACTGGCCTCGCAACCGGCCGATGGGCGCTGGAGTCAGCTGGATGCGCTGCGTTATGTGGTGCACCTGGTGGGCGATGTTCACCAGCCGCTGCATGCGGTTTCGGATGCGGATTTGGGTGGCAATTGCGAACTGCTCGACCCGCCGATTGAGACCGCGAAGAATCTGCACGCGCTGTGGGACGGCGAGATTGTGAACACGATCAGCCGCGACGACAAACTGCTGGCGTCGGAGTTGGAACGGGACATCCAGAGCTCGGCCAAGATGCGCGAACCCGCGGTGGCAGCCGGCACGCCCGACGATTGGGTGTGGGAATCGCACCAACTTGCCGAGCACGACATTTATCGGCGGCTCCGCATTCCGGTCGAGCCAATCGAGTTCCCGGCCAGCTGCCAGGACGCCCCGGAAGCCATTACAGAGTTTCGACTGCATATCCAAGCTGCCTACATTGAAGACATGAAGCCGGTGGTGCGCAGGCAATTGGAAAAAGCGGGACTGCGATTGGCGCATCTGCTGAACGAATCGCTGTGAAAAAGCTGGCCTCTCCTTCGGGACGATAGGGGTTCTGGCTGGCAGGTTTGCAAATAGCTATCTGAATGGCTATGCTGAGGTATGACCTACACCGTGGCGGAAGCTAAGAACAGGCTGCCTGAGCTCATCAAGCAGGCCCAAGCAGGCGCGCGTGTGACTATCACGAAGCGTGGCATCCCAGTCGTCGAGATTGTGCGCAAATTCGAGGATTCGCCGCGCAAGCGCTGCTTTGGTGTTCTCGGGGACAAAAAGATCGTCATTGATCCCGATTGGGCACGGCCGCAGGAGGACCTGGATGCCTGGCTTGCCGGCGACGTCTAATGCCGGGAAGATTTCTGCTCGACACACATGTTGTTGTCGATGTCGGCAGCAAGGGCGGTTTTGAAACTATGCCCGTCAGAGTTCGGCGCATCCTTGAAGATCCAGAGGCGGAACTGCTGCTCAGCGTGGTATCTGAAGTCGAGGTGGCAATTAAGAGTCGCGTTGGCAAGCTGGACTTAAAGAAGGAGCAATTGGCGGTCATCTGCGCCAATGCCGCCATCGCCTCTTACCCGCTTCGTCAGCGTCACTCTGATCGACTGTTCGAGCTGCCGTTGCACCACAAAGATCCGTTCGATCGTCTGATCATCTCAACCGCACTCAGCGACGATCTTTCTGTGATTTCGTCCGATAAGCACTTTCGGAAATACAAAGGGCTCAGAGTTATTTGGTGAGGGAAATTGCTGTAAGCTGTAAACGAAGCTGTTCCTCGCACGTCACTCCATCGATGCCGCGGCTGTTTGCTCCTCTGTTTTGCGGACTTCTCCTTGCGTGCGTCGGCGCGTTCTGCCAGGAACCAAGTGACACTACCTCGACGAGCCCTGGATTGGGGGTCGCGCTGCCGACTCTGAAGCCTATCAAGCAATTCGATTGGTCAGCGCAAAGGAATCGCGTTGCTTCCGGTCTGCAGAAACATTTGACGTTCTACTCGTTTGGGGTGGACGCTTCTCCGACCGGACAAGGCTTCGAGTTCCCGGTGAGACTGACAGAGGGGCCGTTCACTGCGCAGGGGCTTGAATGTCCACGCTGCGTAATACGACCCACGACGGAGCGGACGAAGTTCACGCTCCCGCCATTTGGCAGCGAGGCAACTTTGTCCTTGTGGCAGGACAGAGCCGAGCTATTTACCGGCGTAGGTGGTATAAACGCGTGGCGAGCAGATAACGTCACCATTGAAACCGACCTTCGGGGCGGCTCGTTCCGCCGGGATAGTTCGTTCAACGATGCCTGGTTGGCACAGGGTTGGGCGGGCGCCAAGGTCGCGGTAGATCCTAGCCGGCACGTGTGGCTGGGGGCAGCAGGGCGTTACTTGTCGAATTTCGGGTACGGCAAGAAGCATTGGAACACTGTTGGCGGGAGTGCCACTTTCCAGTTCGGGCATTGAACGTCGAGTAAAGCTGTTGCGCTTTGCGCGTCCGGCAGCAAGGCATGTCGCAGTGCTCCGATACGCCGAGTACGAATAACTTCAGGTTGCTGCAGGCAGCACGTTACCCCAGGATGACGTTTCACAGCTCACGAGTGGGAGTGCTTCGTAGCTGCATGAGCGGCGGGCGTTTGCTCGGGTTCGGTTCTGCCGGTGGTCGTGAGGACCACGGCAGCAGCGAGAATGAGAGCGCCCCCGGCCCACGCACCCAGACCGAGGCGATCGCCGAGAACAGTGACTCCGAGAATCGATCCGACGGCCGGCTCGATGTTCAAAAAGACACCGGCGCGCGAGGCGGGTACGCGATGCATGCCCCAGTTCCACAGCAGAGTGCTGGCGGCGGTGGAGAGCAGACCGCTGGCGGCAATCGCGAGCCACACGTGGAGGGTGATGCCGCGAACCGGAGGCGGGCCGTCGCTGAGAAGTACCCAGACGATCAGCATCGCCGTTCCGGTAAGAAGACCCCAGGCAGTGACCGAGAGCGGGGAGCGACCAACCGCCATCAAGTGTTGATTGACGAGTACCCAGGCAAGCGCGACCAAGAGGGAGACGACTACCAGCAAATCGCCTCTGAGATTCCCACTGCCGATAACGCCGTGACTGCCGCTGAGGACGATGAGCGCGACGCCGGCAGTCGAGCCGAGCAGCGCGAGCCAGCCTTTGATGTCGAGACGCTCATGTGCAAAGAGGGTCGCTCCGGCAGCAAGGATCACCGGCATCGTTCCGACCATGAGCGCGGCGTGGCTGACGGTGGTCAGCTTCAGTCCGGAAAACTGAATCATGAATTGGAGGGGAATTCCGAAGAACGAGGCAACCAGCAGCAGCTTCCATTCGCGGCGGGAAAAAGCGGGAATCCCCAGAACGGGCAAGAGGCCCGCGCAGGCGAAAAGGAAGCGGTAGAGCACGAAGTGTCCTACGGCGAGTTGGGAGAAGGCAACCTTGCCGAAGAAGAATCCGGCTCCCCAGAAGGTGCCGGCCAAAGCACAGGCTGCATAGCCGGCTCTGTGCATGCGTTCTGGCAATCGTTGCGTGGTCGACTCTAGCTCTGCATCACGGGCGTTTCGGCGCTGGTGCGCACGGCACCGGCCGGTAAGACCACCTCGAAACGCGAGCCTTTTCCGACTTCGCTTTCGACGCGAATCTCGCCGCCGTGAGCGCGCACAATGGCGGAGACGAAGCTTAAGCCGAGACCGAGGCCTTTTTCTGGATTGGGATCGGGCACGCGGTAGAAGCGATCGAAGATGTGCGGCAGATGGTCTTTCGGTATGCCGACTCCTGAATCTTCGATCATCACTCGGACATGGGAACCGGCGGCTTCTGCGGAGGCGCGCACCCAACCACCCTTGGGCGTATACTTGATCGCGTTCGAGAGTAGATTCGTTATCACGCGTTCGATCTGAGTGCGGTCGGCTTCGCAGAGTACGGGTTCGCGATGACTATGTGTCAGCTTCACATCGTCCGCTTCGGCGGGGATCTGAAACTGATCCACGAGATCGTCGACCACTTCCGTCAGATCGATCACTCCCTTATTCATCGGGATCTGACCCGATTCCGATTGCGAAAGCAGCAGCAGCGCGCGAACCAGATTCGATAGCCGCTCTACGTCTTGCAGCGCATTCTCGATGGCCTCCTGCAGCTGCTCTTTACGTGTGGCGGTGAAAAGCGCCACCTCGAGCTGGCCTTGAATCGCGGTCAGCGGCGTGCGCAGCTCGTGGGAGACGTCGGTAGAAAACTGCCGCATCTGCTCGAAGGAAGCCTTCAGGCGGCCGCTCATTTCGTTGAAGGAGCCGATCAAGCGATCGAGCTCGTCGTCGGCGCCGCGCTTGGGGATCTGCAATCCGAGGCTCGACCCGGTGATGTCCTGCGCAGCTTTCTCTACGGACTGAAGGGCGGTCAGAATGGCAGCGGCCGAAAACCAGCTGATAACTGCACAGGCAAGCAGTGCGACGGGAAAGAAAATCCAGAAATTTCGCCGGAATCGCCGCAAGACGGTCTGATCTTCAGCCAGGCTGAGACCTTCGGCGACGTACCACTTCGTGCCGTGCCTGGGATCAGTCAAGGTGCTGCTGATGATTTTGTATTGCACCTTGTCGGTGCCCGTAATGGTCTTGACGACCGACTCATGCGTGCGCTGCATCTGCGCGAGTTCGGAAAGTATGGTCTTCCGATCTGAAATTTGACCGAAGGCCGGGCCGGATGAGCCCAAGCGCGGTTGCCCTTGGTCGTCTGTGACCAGATACACAGCTTCGAGGCGTGACACTTCCGCTTCCTCTTCGGGATCGGTGTGATCGATCATCCAGAAGGGGTTGCCGCTGTCCGGGTCGAATTCGATCCATCCTTTCAGGGCACCTAACTGCTCCTTGAGCTCGTCATCGCTTTGCGTAGCGAGAACGGTACGAAGAGTGGTGGTGCCGACGAAGCCCATGATGGCGAGCACGCCGGTGAGGAGAAGCAGGAACGTAGCGGCCAAGCGAAACCGCAACGTGCGGAAGAGCCTGACTTCGCGCAGCTTCTTCCAGAGCATCACAGCCACCTACGCGCTTATGGTTTCGCTCGAGATCGCCTGCGGAGTTTCCGGCACGTCGAGCATGTATCCAATGCCGCGGACGGTATGAATCATCTTGATCGGGAATCGATCGTCGATTTTGCTGCGCAGATGGCGGATGTAGACGTCGACGATGTTGGTGAGGCCGTCGTAGTCCATGTCCCACACGTGCTCCACAATCATGGTGCGGCTGAGCGGGCGTCCCCGATTGCGCATCATGTATTCGAGGATGCTGAACTCCTTAGGCGCGAGCTCGATGTTCTCGTTGCTGCGGGTCACTTTGCGACGAATGCAATCGAGCGTGAGGTCGCCGACCTGCAGCTTTTCGGGCGTAGGTTGGCCGCGCCGCAAGAGCACCCTCGCGCGAGCCAGCAATTCCACAAATGCAAAAGGCTTGACGAGGTAATCGTCGGCGCCTTGTTCCAGACCTTTCACGCGATCGTCGACGGCGTCGCGGGCGCTGAGAATCAAGACCGGCGGAATCGTTTTGCGGTTCTTCATTTTCTGAAGCACCTGGAGTCCATCGATATCGGGCAGGCCCAGGTCCAAGATGACGAGGTCGTATTCGGTCGAGTGAACCCGGTCGATCGCATTGCCGCCGGTGTGAACCACGTCGACTGCATAGCCGGCGCTCTGTAGGCCTCGGGATAAGAAATCCGCAATCCGCTTTTCGTCTTCCACTACAAGGACACGCATCGTCTATTTCTAATGTACTGAGTAAAGTCTAACGAAATCCGGTTCGTTGCGCTCGCCCTGGTGCGCACAGAAGCGCCGGGGCGCAATGAAGCGGCTAATCCCCGGAAGCGCTTCGCGGTTGCGGCAAACGTTGAGGCTTGAGAAATGCCGAGATGGATTTCCAGCGCGAGCGCCCCACCGACAGTGCCGTCATCAAGCCGATCAAGAGCACGGTGTAGATGACCACCTGCCCCACCGATAACGCTTGCTTCCACAGGCCAAACCAGCGTCCATAGACGAGCTCGATGTGGACCCAGTAGACCAGCAGCGACGTGGTTCCGAGTTGCCGGAACATGCTCCACTTCTGAGCGCCCGCGAGATTGACCCACAGGAAGGCGACGGCCAACAGGGCCAGCACTACGCCGAGTTTGATTAGGATCATCGCCGGACTGTTCAGCCAAAACTCACTTTTCGTGTAGAGCGAATACGGCAGATTCGATAATTGATGGGCCGCGACGGCGACGCCAATGCCGATAGCTAACGTCCAGAGCATGGCGCGTGACATCTCTTCCTGCTTAACGGTGCGGATCACGCTGCCAGCTACCATTCCAAAAGCCAGAAATGCAGCCCATGGAAAGAAGCCGAAATAGTTATAGCTGGGGAACAAGTACGATCGCACGATCGAAGGCACGCCGGTTGGGTCGATCATGCTGACGAGGGGCGCGAGTCCCGCGATCACCAAGCCGATGACCGTGCACAAGCGAATCCGTTCGCGCGTGGTAAAGACCGCCATGGGCGCCAGGATCAGCATGGCGAGACCCATCGAGTTGAGAATATCGACACGCAACAGCTCGCCCGCGGGACTGGTTGGGAATCCGAAAACGTAAAGCTGGATACGGAAAAGAAACGCGATCAGGAAGAGGTAACGCGATCGCTTCAGCGCCGCGATGACTCGCTTTCCTGTGCTCTTGCCTTGCCGCTCCTGGCTGTCCATCAGGAATGCGAAGGTGATGCCGGTCAGAAAAAGAAAGATCGCGGGCGGCAGTCCACCCAGGAATTGCGACAACATGAACGCGCTTTTATCGCGCAAATCGGGACGCGTGAAGGAGTCGAAGGTGTGCCCCTGCAGCATCACGATGGCGGCCACGCCGCGCGTCCAATCTATGAACGCCAGTCTCCCGGTTGTCTGGGTCTGATCCGTCATTTAGTTGTCAATCGGGAGGCGGCTGACGCCGGGAGGTCTACTGGCTTTGCCTCTTGGTACCTGGTGGCAACTGGAGGTCCAATGTACCTCGGATGGGGGGATTCAATTCGACGTTGGTGTATGTAGCTCTCCGGTAATTTCCTGAAGGCTCGTCAAACTGCTGCTGTAGAGGGTAGGCGGCGTTGTTTGGAATCCATACCTCTGCCTGCTTGAGATGCTCCAATACTTTCTTGTCTTTGGGGATCAGGAGCAGTTTGGCGGTGTCCTGCCCGGCAACTTTTTCTGAACCTTCTAATTGAATGTTGTAACTTTGCGCCAATTCTCTCCCCGACGACCCGAATCCCAGAAGCAAGAATTGGTTAAGCATGTTACTGTTCTTGCCAAGGTCATACTCCTGATATTCGTGCAGGTTCGGGTAGAAGATCCGCACGGTTTTGCCGAGGAACGCGATTTGACGCGCGTCGGATTGGCCCGTAAACTCAATGACGGCTCGCACGTCGCCGGGTTTCAAGCGCTGCATCTTAAGGGTGCCGTCCTCGATGGTGTTGTCATTCAGAACGGCGGTGAAGGTGAGCATGCGAACATTCGCCGAGATGGCGTGAAACTTCGGCGCTGCTTCATCCATACGCGCCAGTATGTCGCCAACGCTTTGCGCGTCGAGCGCGGCGCAACCGGCCAACAGGCACAATCCGAGCAAAAAGCGTTTCATCATCGTTGATAAAGAAGCGTTGACAAAGAAGACGACCGGCTGCGCGGTTACGGCGCAGTATAGGCGATGAAGCCTTTGATCTCCTGTTCTGCTTCATCGCGGATCGGCTCTACCCGCACCACATGCCACGATTTTCCGGTTCGCTGGCGAATCAGGGTTTCCGCACGTGCAGAGCGCTGCTGGTCGGGTGTTTCGGCGAGTAATTCGGTCGCGATAAACACGCGATTGGCACCGTGGAGCGATGACATCAAAACGATGCTCGACGCCTTCGGTTGGTCGTGAAACCAGTCGCGCGGAGTGACGAATACGAACAGCAGGATAATTCCAACGACGACGTCGTACTGCCACGACGCTCTGGCGAAATCCCAGAACACGAGGCGGCGTCCGAAATTTCCGGAAGTCGGTCGTGTATTCGCTTCAGCCACTCATCGATTTTAGCATCGGATTTCAGTATTTCCGCATGATGGCGAGCACGCGCCCTTGGATCTGCAGACTTTCAGGATCGACGAAGATCGGAGCCATGGACGAGTTGGCGGGCTGCAGACGAATGCGCCCGTCGGGCTCGGCGTAATACCGTTTTAGGGTCGCTTCGCTGCCGTCGACGAGCGCCACGACAATATCGCCGTTTCGGACGCTGTCGGTCTTTTCGATCAGCACATAATCGCCGTGGCAGATGTGATCTTCTATCATCGATTCGCCGCGTACTTCCAAGGCGAACGTGCCCTCGCTAGTGACGAAATCGGAGAAATGCAGCGCCTCCGGATTCGGAATCGCCTCGACCGGAGAACCCGCCGCAATGCGCCCCATTAGGGGAATCGTCGCATCGCCGTTGTGTGGGCGTCGGGCACTCTCTTCAGCCGAAAATCTTTCGCCGACCTCGAGTGAGCGGCTGTGATTGTAGCTTCGCCGAACGTACTGCTTGGACTCGAGCGCCTGGATGTGTTTGTGAACGGTTGCCAACGAAGCGAGCCCTAGGCCCGAGGCTATTTCCTCGTAGCTGGGGCTGTATCCGTGCTTCGCTATGAAAGTAGAGAGGAAGTCCATTACTTCCTTTTGTCGCCGCGTGAGCGCCATGGCAGTTCCCTCTACTCCAGTTTTGGCGAATAAAGATCGAAAGTCAACTGAAAAGGTAATTCCCGTCAACAACACGTCTCGGGGTTTTTCGCCCAAGGGCTCGGCTAGGGGGCCAAGTCGATCAGTAACGGAACGCCTCAGTTCATGTTCATGCCGCACATGCCGCCCTGGCACATGTCGGCACCGCACATGCCGCTGCCGCATCCCCCGGCGGGTTCTGAATGGCTCTTCGATGCGCCCGATCGAGCAGCAAATGTGGAGTACTGCGTCGTCAAATGATCCTGGCCGCAGGAGGGACAGCGGGTCGCCTCGGCCTCTGCCGTGCGCCGCACCAACTTCTCAAATTTCGTCCCGCAATCGTCACAAGAATATTCGAAGATCGGCATGCTTTTAACGTATCAAGAACCGTTAGCGCGCGAGGAACTATCATATAGTTATGCGACGCCGGACATTCTTGATGAGCAGTCTCTCGGTCGCGGCAGGCGCCGGTTTCAGACTCGCCGCAAGAGCGCGCAGAACAGTGAAGCTCGCCGAGTTTACGGACTCAGGTCAGCCAAAGGGAGTTGCGGAAGTGGAGAAGGTGGAAAAATCCGACACTGAGTGGCGCCAGCAATTGACGCCGGAGGAATACGACGTCACCCGGCACGCCGGCACGGAGCGCGCGTTCACAGGCAAGTACTGGAATAATCACGAGCACGGCCTTTACCGGTGTGTATGCTGTGGCAACGCTCTTTTCTCGTCGGACACCAAGTTCGAGTCAGGCACGGGGTGGCCCAGTTTCTGGCAGCCGATTGCAAAACAGAACGTCGCGAACAAAGTCGATATCAGTTTGGGGATGCCCCGCACAGAAGTACTCTGTGCAAAATGCGACGCGCATCTCGGCCATGTGTTCGAAGACGGTCCGAAACCAACCGGCCTGCGGTACTGCATGAACTCCGCGGCTCTCGACTTCGTGAAGAGCTAGAAAGTTTGCGATGCCACCAGGACAGCCGGAAGAGCATCTCGACTGTCGTAGGGCCTCCTGCAGTACACGCTGGTAGCTCGCCTCCAAACAAACACTTTGAATCACACTCTCACCGGGACCCTGCGCTTACATCACGCACTCGAATCCCGCTTCGTCGGAGGCGCGCGCGATGTCATCGTGTATCTGCCGCCCGACTACAATTCCGCCATGGATCGTCGCTATCCGGTCCTCTATCTCCACGACGGGCAGAATCTATTCGATTCGGCGACCGCTTTTGCCGGTAACGAATGGGGTCTCGACGAACTCGCCGAGGAGTTGATTCAAAAAGGAGACCTTCAGCCGCTGATTATGGTGGGCATTTACAACAGCGGCTCCGAACGCATCGCGGAGTACACGCATGTGCGCGACCGGCGTGGGCGCGGCGGACGTGCCCGTGCGTACGCGAAGCTCATCGTGGAAGATCTCAAGCCATTTATTGATAGCGAATACCGTACGCTTTCCGATGTCGCGAACACGGGCTTGGGCGGCTCTTCGCTGGGCGCTCTCGTGACGTTGTATCTCGGGCTCCACTTTCCGCAGATCTTCGGAAAACTGATCGTTATGTCGCCGTCGGTCTGGTGGGCGAATCGCGCGATTTTGCGTGAGATCCGCAAATTGCGCGGCAAGTCCGCTCAGAAGATCTGGCTCGACATCGGCACGTGCGAAGGTCAAAACCCCGAAAGCTGCATCAAGAACGCGCAAGATCTGCGGGATGCGCTTATCAGCAAGGGTTGGCAGCTCGGAGAGGATCTCGCATTTGTTGAGGATGAAGGCGCCGGGCACGATGAAAAAGCCTGGGGTTATCGCATGCGTAATGCGCTGACGTTTTTGTTTCCGGGCGCAGCTAATCGTGGAAATCACTGAAGCGCAGCGGGATGTCCGAACCGTTTTCCTGGGCGGATTTGCAGGTCAGCTGGTTTCGAGCGGGATATGGTTTCTCTCGGCCGCCACGGCTACGTGGCACTCGGCGAGGGCCGCGATGTGGGTCCTGGTACTAGGCGGCATATTCATCTTTCCTTTGACCCAATTACTCTTGCGGTTGACGGGGCGGCCGGCTTCGCTGCCAAAAGGGCACCCGATGAATGCTCTTGCGATGCAGGTAGCGTTTGCTCTCCCGCTGAATTTGCCACTTGTATTCGCGGCCACTGTGCACCGCCAGAACTGGTTCTATCCCGCCTTCATGATCGCGGTCGGCTCCCACTACTTGCCGTTCATCTTTCTATATGGAATGTGGCAATTCGGGATGCTTGCGGCATTGCTAGTCGGTTCGGGGCTAGTCATCGGGTTGTATGTACCGTCAGTGTTCAGTCTGGGTGCTTGGTTGACAGCAGTGGTGCTCCTGGTCTTCGCATTCATTGGGCGAAGTGTGGCGTTCTCAGCGAACAAGTAGCTACGCCCGCTCGAACTTTGGCAGTCCGATTTTCGTTAGCATAGAGAGACATCATGGCTTTCTGTACGAATTGCGGGACTCAGCTTCCAGACAACGGTAAATTTTGTGTGAATTGCGGGCAGCCTGCCGGCGCGGCAGCTTCGGGCGCTTCGTATTATCCGCCCGCACCACCCGTTGAACCGCTGCAGTATGACATCGAAGGGCATAATCTGCAGATTGCGCGCGTGCACTTGAAGGCTGGCCAGGAAATCTACGCCGAAGCCGGCAAGATGATCTACAAATCGGCCAATGTCGATTGGGCCACTCGCATGTCCGGCCAATCTCTATCGGACAAAATTATGGGCGCGATCAAACGCAAGCTCATGGGCGAATCGCTGTTCTTCACCTATTTCCGCACCAACGACGCTCAAGGGGAAGTCGGATTCGCCGGTCACTATCCGGGCAAAATTCAGGTATTCGAGCTCGCTCCCGGGCAGACCATCATGGTGCAGCGCGACGGATTCCTGTTCGCGCAAGGCAGTGTTACTCTCGACATCGCCCTGGTGCGGCGGCTCGGCGCAGGACTTCTGGGCGGGGAGGGTTTCATTCTCCAGAAACTGACCGGTCCGGGCGCTGTATTCGTACATGCCGGCGGCGACCACGTCGATTTCACACTCGGTCCCGGCGAAACGTTGCAGGTGCAAACGGGTCACCTGGTCGCCTTTGAGCCTTCGGTGAACTACGACGTGCAACTGGTGGGCAACATACGGACGGCGATTTTCGGCCACGAGGGGCTGTTCTTATCGACGCTCACCGGTCCCGGCCGCGTCATTCTGCAGAGCATGACGCTCGAGCGTTTGCGTCACGAGCTTTCACCGGCGGAACACCAGCACGCGGGCGCCGAGCGCAATCCGTTAAGTGCTATCGCGAGCGGCAGCTTGGGCAGCTTTTTCTCAAGCGACGACTAAGGCCTGTGCGCGGCGATGCAGTAGGGTCGCCCGATCGAGAGGGCAGCCGTGAAGCTTTCATGTGCCGATAACTCGGTCCCGAATTCCTGGGCCTCGAGAATGCGGCGCGACCGCTTGCAGCAGTTTTTGGCGACGCTTCCGCACGCCGCGGGCCGGGTGCGCGTCCTGGACGTCGGAGGCACCGAAGGATTTTGGGCCAATGTGTGGAACCCCGAGTGCGAGCGCCTGTCGATCACGGTGCTGAATCTCGAAGGAGAGCAATCATCAGGAAGATTGCCCGTCCGATCCTGCGTGGGAGACGCGCGCGACCTATCGCGATTCGGAAGCGCGGAATTTGACGTATGCTTCTCGAACTCGGTGATTGAGCACGTCGGCACTCTCGCGGATCAACAGAAAATGGCGAATGAGATTCGTCGCGTGGCCAAAGGTTATTTCGTGCAGACGCCTTATCGTTATTTCCCGCTAGAGCCGCACTTCCACTTCCCGGGCTGGGCGCAATTGCCCATGTGGTGCCGCGCCGCACTTCATCGGAGGCTGAATCTTGGATGGATGCGCGCTGAACCGGATTCCCTGAAGGCGCGAATGGACGTGGAACAAATCAGGCTGCTTTCCATTCGCGAGTTCCGGTTGCTGTTCCCCGATGGTGAAATTTTGATGGAGAAGGTCGGTCCGCTGCTCAAGTCGATGATCGCGGTTCGGCGCTGACCGGCTTTTCAGTACGCACCTTTAGGCGATAGCAAGCTGTGCATGGTCCGAAGCAGGATATAGATATCGAGCCACAGCGACCAGTTCCGGATGTAGTAGGTGTCCTCCACCTCCTGAACGCTTAAGTTGCCGTCGCTGCGCTCGGAAACTTGCCAGAGACCCGTGAGCCCCGGCATTACGCTGGCCCGGAGCGTGCGAAACGTGTTGGCGAAGCTGTTCAAGTGGTAATACGGAAAGGGCCGCGGACCCACCAGGCTCATATCGCCCCGCAGAACATTCCATAATTGCGGGAGTTCATCGAGACTATAGCGGCGCAGAAATGCACCAATCCCGGGCAGTATGCGCGGATCGGTTTTCAATTTGTAGTACTGCTGCCAGCGCGCCTGGGCATCCGGATGTGCATCGAAGTGCTCGGCGAGAAGCCGTTCGGCATCGGGGTACATGGTCCTGAGCTTATAGATCGTAATGCGCTTGCCGTTCTGTCCCTCGCGCTCTTGACGGAAGAAGACAGGGCCGGGACTGATCACCTTGATGCACGCAGCGCATACCGCGAGGAAGGGAGCGCTGATCAGAAACAACGGCAGCGCGATTGCATAATCAAGGATCCGTTTGAGAAAACGATTGGAGGGGATCAGCAGGTTCTTCCGCACCTCTAATCCGAGCACGCCGCCCAGATCGCGAGATTTGATCCACAGGCTCTGAATCCCGAACAAATCCGGAATGATGATGATGTTCGGGAACGAGAGGTTTTGCACAAGTTCGGCCAAGCGCTCGCGATGCATTCCAGGGATGGCGATCAACACTGCCTTAGCGTGCTTCTCGAAAGCTCGAGCATACGCGAGCGGCCCCACGACGCGAATTCCGTGAACGGTGGTGCCCCATTTCTTTGGATCGTCATCGAGGATCCCGACGGGCACGAAACCGAGATCGAACTCTTGCTGCAGTTTTTTTATGAGGAGCGCTCCGGTTTTGCCCCCGCCCAAAACGATGACCGGCTCGCCGCATATGCCGCGCGCGATCAGATTTTTTCGAAGCAAGGCCTCAAGCGCGGGAGGAACGATGAGCGCGAACAGTGCCGTCAACAGCAGCACGCCACGCGACCATTGCCGGTCCTCGAAGATGTAGTTCCACGTGAGTAAAACGCCGAAAACGAACAGCGTGGCGTAAGAGCGCATCCGTAATCGCTGCACAGCGCCCATGCCGTAGCCGGGGTACAGACCTAGCGCATAGTAGGCCAGCGGAAGCGTCAAAATACCGATGGCGAGGCCGGTGTATTGGGGCGTTCCGAGGACAATAGGAAACAGCTTTTGCAAACTCAAGCGCGCCAAACAGCCCAGAAGCAGGGCTGCTTCGAGCGCGAGTACGTCGATCATGACAATCGCCGGTGTTGCCCAAGAACGCTGCCGTATCTCGGGAACTGCAACGACCTGTTCAGCCGCAGCGGCACTCATATCACAACTAAAATGTCGTCAACCGGCATCGAGAGACTTCATCGCAGCCGGACAGCGATCCCCCTGAATAGAGTATGCAACCAAAACCCGCAGGTAATAACAATCAGAGTACTAGGCCGGTTTATCACTTTGAATAGTGGTCTGATAAATGTGCATCAGCAAGTCGTAGTTTCGCTCGGTCGTATAGTTCTGCTCGTAGCACGCGCGAGCCGATTGTCGCATTGCAGTCAGCTGATCCGGGCGGGCCAAAATGGTTCGAATTCGCTCAGCCAGATCGCTCTCATCGCCCGGCCTGAACCGAAACCCGTTCACTCCGTCGGCAATGATTTCGTTCATCGCACCCAATCGGGACGCGATCACCGGAGTGCCACACGCGAGAGATTCGATGATCGTCATCGGCAGATTCTCATAAAACTGCGAGGGGAAAACAGTGAACGCAGCTTTCTGGTATAGGTTCATCAGCACGTCGCGCTCACAATGCCCGAGCCACTCGACGCCCGGCGCGGCACCCGCACGCTCCTTCACCCATGCGCCGAGCGGGCCGTCGCCCGCAATCTTCAGTTGAATAGTTGAAGCGAGCCGTTCCCAGACGTTCAAAATGGTGTGCAGTCCCTTTCCCTCGGTGAGCCTTCCCGCGAACAAGGCATAGCCTCCATCTCCTGCACCGATACCCGGATCGCTGGTCAGGCAGTTCGGCTTCACCACAATCCGCTCGGCCGGCAAGCCCCCTTCAATAAATTTGTTTCTGGAGAAATTCGTTAGGGCGATGTAGGTACCGATCTTCGTTTTCCACGTTCCCGCGATCCGGTGCGTCATGAGCATCGATGCAACCGCTGCCGTGGCCGGGCGGCTCTGCCGGTAGCATGCGTGCAAGACCGACGGATAAGGGACAGTCGCGTGAAGGCATTCTTCGCATAGGTGGCCGTCGCGAAAAAACGTCGCAGCGGGACAAAGCAGTCGGTAATTATGCAGAGTCTGGATGACGGGCACTCGCTCGGCTGCCGCGGCGTAATAAAGCGCCGGCGAGACGAGTGGAAACGTATTATGGGCGTGCACAATGTCGGGGGCTTTTTGCTGGATGATGCTCCTGATTTCTCGATAGCTGTCCGCATTCCAGACTGTCCGAATGCCGATACCCGCCGCCGACATGCCACGAATCGCCTGGTTGTATTTGAAGTACTGAATTACCTCGTGTCCATGGGCGGTTAGCAGTTCGTACTCTGCGGCGCACACCTGATCCTCACCGCCCGGTTGTTGATAAAAATTGTGAACCTGAAGAATTCTCAGTTAGGACCTCATCCCGGGGACTCGCGGAGCAATGGGATTGTGGCGGCCGCTCCCGCGTCGTTCTTCGCAGTCTGCCTGAAAGCCGGCTGTTTCATCTGCCGATGCGCCACGCTGGCGAAAGCGATCAGCAGCAAAAAGCCTACGCTCACAGAGCTCCCGGCACCGGCGAGAATGTTTTCGCCAGTGAGCCCCATCAGGAATGCGGGAAGATACGCAACCAGCGGCTTGGCATAATCGCCGCGTTGTTTTCTTAAACCCTGCAAGGCGTAAACGGCAATGGAACCGATGAACAGCAGCCACAGGATCAATCCGGCAATGCCCCATTCATACATGACACGTAACCATTCGTTGTGCATGAGCCGGTTGGCGTCCATACCCATGCGGAATCGGGATCCGGTGACCAACAGAGCACCGTTCGAGGTTCCATGTCCGAAGAGCAGCTGGGGCACCGACGATTCGGCAATCCCTTCAATCTCCTTAGCATCAACGCCGCGTCTGAAGCGATAGGTCCCCAGGCCCGCGGACCTGGTATCGCCCTCATACGCAGCAGTGACGGCGGCGGCGATACGATTCGATTCAGCGTATCGGGCGAGCACGGCGATGACGCGGTCCGCTGCGCCGACGAGCACAGCCGTGAGGATAAGCGTCAACCCGACACCCCAAATTTTTACCCAAGGCCGAAAATCCGAGACAAGCAACGCCACTAGCGTCGCGACAACGATGCCAATGGTCCAGATGCGGCTGCCATTAAAAATGAGAGCGGTCGCGAGCATCGCCGCGAGTATCAAGCGGGTGTATACGCGCAGCGTGCCGGCGCAGAGCGCGAGCGCGTAGAGCGCGGCCAAGAATGATGCGTACGCCTGGGCGGTTGTGAAACCGCTGAATCTACCTTCGTTGCCGCCCCAGTTCGGCTCAGAAGCGGTGCACGCGATTCCGATCGCCAGCACTCCGAGCGCGAGTGGAAGCACTACCTGCGGCCGAAGGACACCACCTTTAGTCGCTCTCATAAAGACAAGACAGATCAACAGCGAGCCGGCCATGTGTCCGACCAGTTTCAAGGCGGAGATGGGCGAAAACGACCAGAATCCTGCCACGGCCGCGTAGGCAACCAGCAAGCTCCACGCGATTGGTGCGAGAACCATCTTCTGATGTCCGGCGTAATGCCGCAGCCTCCACAGCAGGTAGACCGGCAGGATGATTCCTTTCGCGGTATTCAGCATTCCGATGCTTTCGCCGCTCTGGCGGAAGTCGATGGTGGAGAGCAAGAGGTACGCAATCATGCTCCAGCGTATTGGCCCAAAAGCTGCGATGGCGAAGAGAACTGCGTACAGAGTGAGAGCCAGGATCATCTAGTAAGCTGTCGCGAGTGAAATAGTAAGTCCTCGCCGCGCCCTCACGGTCGAGGTTCTGAAGACGATGCAGAACCGGGCGCGCCAGCGAGCGGCGTCTTCATGTTACCGGCAACACTGCGGACAATCTCATCGATGCGGCCGGCGACATGGTCGGGGGTAAACTGCAGCGCCGTTGTCCGGGCATGCTGTCGCATTTCGTTCAACACCTTCAGCGAGGTGTTCATACCGGCATCAATCGCCCGGTACATTGCATCCGGGTCGTTGGGATCGAAAAGCCAGCCGTTGCGCCCGTCTTGCACCAGTTCCTCGACGGCCTGGCTGTAGATACTGCCGAGAACCGGCAAACCACTCGCAAGCGCTTCATTGACGACCACACCCCAGCAGTCGGCCAATGTGGGAAAAGCGAATAGGCCATGTTCGGCGTAGACGTTCGGAAGATCCGGGTACGAGATGTTGCCCAAAAAATGGAGTTTCAGATTTGAAGAAATCGATTGGCGCTCGAGCTGGTCGCGAAGTGGTCCAACGCCAGCCAACACGAACTCAACGACGCGGTTAGGGTTCGCCGCAGCCCACCGCGACAATGCCGCAAGAAACGGCAGCAGCCCTTTTCGCTCGACTAGTTGGCCAACATAAAGCAATCGACGCGCCTGTTCTTCAGGTCGCAGGAGTGGATTCGCTGCAAACCGCTGCACATCGGTTGTGTACGGTACGCGGAAGATCTTCCGCTCATCGGTTCCGAGGCTACGGATGTAACGCGCGCCGCTCTCCCCCAGCACGATGAAGCCATCCGCTTGCTTCTGCAGCAAACGCCGCAGCATACCGCGTATCCATCCGCGCCCCTGCTCTGTCTGTTGCGACATCTCTGCCCAGACGATCAGCCGTGAGGTCGGGCGGCTCTTGCGATACGCGAGCGCGAGCAAGGTGCGAAAGCCCATTTCGTTCGAGATCACCACCTCCGCATCGAACCTTCTGAGCTGCTGAATCGTGTCGAGTGGCAGGTGCAGATAGGCTGGCTCGCTAAAGCCTTGAGGATGCCGCCATTGCCGCCTCAGCGTTGCTGTTTTCTGAACCACCACGTCCAGCCCTTTCCAATCGACCGCCCATTGCCGGTTCGCTTCCATCCGGGTGGATAAAAGAATTCGCATTTTGCGGTAGTGGGGCGATAGCGCGTCGAAAATAGCTTTCCAGTACGGCGCAACGATGTTAGTCAGAAAGGCGAGACGTACATCGCTGGGCGGAAGCGTGCCGCGTCGACCAGAAATCGTTTCGCATCTCAATCAGGACTTTCGACTCCGGGTTGACGCTCATGCGATAAACCTGCGGAATCGGATCGGCAAAATCGCGAACATCGAATTCTTACGCAGCCGGTTGAGTGCCTTCACGAATCCCGTCCCAAGGATTCATCACGGGCCGGGCAGTAAGATCGCAACCTATTTGCTGTTTCCCGAAGTAGCGCGCTGCATTCCAGAACCATTCCCCTCGCTCGACCACATGGCGGTGCGGAAAAGCTTTGCCTTCGGTCGCATAAAACCCGCCGCTGCGTTCCCTGCTTCGGACACTTCCTTGCCACTCGAAATCCCAAATGGACTCGTCGTCTACTAGAAGCTGAAGCAACTCGAGGCGATTCCAGATCGACGGCTGCGCCGACATGCGATAGGGGGCGAGAGGGTGAATAACGCCGATCCCAGCGTGCCCCGGCACAGCGATATCCGGCCCGGTGGGCAGCGGGTACAAGCGAAGAACGATTCCGGCAAGCGCGTCGAGCGCTTCCAAATTACGCCGGATGCTTTTCGTCGAGATCGGCTCGTTCAAGAAGTAATCTTCCAGGAGCAGCAGGACATAATCTGCGTCGATCTGCTCGAGACACAAACGCAGTCGTTTGCTCCACTCGTGATCGCCGACAGGTAACGTAGTGACGCGCGAGTTCTGGTAGTTCGCGGTGTTAGTTCCGAGATAAACCGGAAACGGGCAATCGGACCAGTATCGCCAGAAGAGTGTGAAAAATGGAAGCCACAGATCCTGATATGCGTCGCAAGACATCACGAGCACTGCGCACGAAGGCGCTGCGCCAGGCGGTGCGGAGGGCACTTCAGACATAGGCGGCATCCGACGGGATGGCAAACGGATTCAGCTTACGGCGCCGCAGCACGAGATAGATGCCTGCGGCAGCGGCCGCTTGAGAAATCACAACGGCCCAAGCCATGCCCTCAGCAAACAGGCGCGGCGCGAACCACGTCGCGAGCAGTAAGTTAACGGCCAGTGCCGCCAAAGTGACCCTTTGAAACGACTTTTCTAATCCGAGCGCCAGCAGCCACTGGAATCCCAGCACCTGCGTCCAGGCGACCAGAATGGCTCGGAGGCCCAAGATCTGCAGAACGCGGATGGAAGGAGAAAACTTGTGCCCCAGAAAAAGAAGCACGATGGGCGAAGCGCCGTACCACATGATGATGGTTAGAATGACTGCCAGCGCTCCCACTGCATACAAAGAAAAAGTGGTCAGGCGCGCGGCGCGCGGTAGCGAACTCTTGACGAAGCCCGCGGCGCGCGGATAGAGCGCTGTGCTCACCGGCGTCAGGAACGACATTGCGGCACCACTAATCTTCTCGGCGCCCGAATAATATCCGACAATCTGAGGACTCACAAACAAGCCCAGAATAAAGGCATTGCCGACCGAGTAAATGTTGTACGCACTGCGGAAGAGAAACATGTTCCCTCCCTCGCGCAGCATTCTCCATCCTCTGACGGGATGCGGCCAGCGAAGTTCACAGCGCCTGTAAACCATCGCGTGCCCCACTACGAGCGCCGCCAGGCCGCCTGCCCCCTGCAAAGCGAAAAACTTCCAGACGTCTTCCGGATGGTGGATGAAAATAAACACGCCGAGGCCGGCCGCAGTTCGGGCTGAGATGTCCAAAATTGCGGCAGTCCGGATACGGTTGACTCCGTAGAAATAGAAGCTGGGGCAGAAGGCCTTGAGGATTTCCGATCCTAATGCTATCCAGAGAAGGAACGGGTGCTGTCGAAAAAAAGGGATGAACAGGTAAACGCTGAAAGCGAGGAGCGTGACCGCGGCGGTCAATAAAACTTTTGCTCCTGTCACGCCGGCGACGATCTCTGCCGTTTCATTCTCTGTCGAGGCACGCGCCAGATCTCTCGTCGCGGAATACACGAACCCATACTCGACCACAACGCTGCCGTACAGCGCGAATGCTTGCGCCATCGCTAGTATGCCCCAGCTTGTGGGCCCGAGAATGCGCGACAAATACGGAACGGTGATGAGAGGAAGTAGCTGATTCGCCGCCTGCGTTCCGTAGACGGAGGCAATGTCATTCAATATGGGAAGCTGTGCTCGAAGGCGCTGGACAATTTGCCCCGTGCCTCCGGGACGAGGCGGAAGCGGCTCGTTACGTTCGGTCATTGCATGATGGCCTGACGCTTGGAGGCGTCATCGGAAACTCTCATCTGCGCATGCGAAAGCCGCCGCGCATGGCTGTGGCGGGCAGCCGGGATTCAGCTCTTATGCGCGCTGTCGGCGTAATATTTGCGGTAATCGGAGTAGTAGTAGTAATACCCGTGAGTGTTGTGTTTATCGACTTCATTCAACACGAGCCCGATTACGTTAGCTCTAAGCCGGTTGAGTGTCGCGAGGGCTCTTGCGACGGCCTTACGGCTGGTCTGTCCGGCGCGCGCGAGCACCACGACGCCATCCACCGCTATCGCCACCTGCATGGCTTCAGCAAAGCCCAGCAGCGGCGGAGCATCGACCAGGATCAAATCGTATTCCTTCGCGGCCTCATCCAAGATGTCGACCATCATCGATCCCACCAGATCGGAAGCGCGGCGTGACAAGGTTCCGGCTGGAATGACGTCCAGATCCGGCCAATGCTCCGTCTTCACGAGTACCTCTTTCCAAGTGAGTTCACCGAGCAGAACGTTCGATAGACCGGTACTCCCGCTTAAGCTGAGCTTCTTGTGAACACTTGGCCGCCGCAGGTCGGCGTCGATGATCAGCGTCTTCTTCCCTTGCTCGGCGTGTGCAATCGCCAGATGAACGGTAGCGGTCGATTTCCCGTCGCCGGGCGCCGCGCTGGTGAGCATTAGCGATTTGACGGTCCGGTCGAAATCGGGCAGGAAAATCGAATGGCGCAAGGTGCGGATGGCTTCTTCGTAGGAAGAAATTCCGTCGTACCCGGATCCATATCCGGGCGACCCGTTGGAGGGTTTCCGCGAAACTTTATTGTTCTCTCTGGTTTTTTCTATCGGTCCCGCGGGATCGCCGTTGTGCCCGTAGCGCACCAAGCCCAAACCGACTACGCGCGAGGGCGGACCGTTTCCGTTTCCTTCCGTGGGTGCGGTACCGCTGCTTAGCGCCATAGCGCCGACTAAGCGCCGCATCTCTCTCACAGTGGGCAGCGTTCCAATGACGCTGGTGTCGAGGGCGCGCGCGGCTTGCTCGGGATCGCGAACAGTCGTATCCAGCACGTCCGCTAGGATCGCTCCGCAAATCGCCAGCACGGAAGCAATGATGAATGCCAGCAGAAGGTTCAAACCCTTCTTCGGGAACACGGGTTTATCAGGAGGTCTCGCCAGATCCGCAATACGGATCGAGCTGTTTTGAAATCCGGCGTTTATTCCTGCTTCTCTGATGCGCCGTTCGAGATCGCCGTACAGCGTCTTATCCGCATCCGCATCGCGTTTTAGCTGCTGGTATTCGAATGAACGCGCGTTCAGTTGATCGTATTCCGCTTTGGTCTGAGTAACCGCGGTTTGCAGCATCTTCTCGCGCGCCAGCGCCTCGCGATAATCGGTGTCGATGCGCTCTCCTACGTTGTGCTTCATCTCGTCAAACTGCCGCTGAACTTCCGCGAGGTCATTGGCAGCTTTTCGATATTCCTGGTGATTCGCGCCATATACCGTAGAGATATCCGCAAAATGTTGCTTGGCTTGATTCAATCGCTCATAGAGCTTGCTCAGGTCCTCGCCTTGAATGGAAACCTGCGCAGCCGCGGTTGAACCGCTTTGCATGGCCTTGAAGGCAGCCTCCTTCTTGACGCGCTCGGTCTGAGCATTGGTGTATTCCGTGTTCAGTTGCAGCAGACGGGCGGAAAGAATGTTTGTTTTCTCTTCCGGATTGATGACGTTCAGCTCCTGCTCGAACTTGGCTAACGCCAGGCTGGAACGCTCCATCTTGGCTTTCAATTCATCCAGCTGCCTCTCCATGAAGGTCGAGAGCGCCGCGGAAGAGCGCACGCGAATGTCGAAGGTGTGTTCCAGGTACGATTGCGCAATCGCGTTCGCGACGTCCGCAGCCAATCGCGGATCGGGCGAGCGGTAGCTGATTCGCAGGACGTACGTGTTGATCGGGCGCGTCACTTTCAGCTGCTTCAGAAAGGTGGGCGCGTCCGCCTTTCGCCGGGCCTTATCTGGTGGAAGTTTCTCGAGCTGGCTTTCCCGTTCCAACAGATTGAAATGCTGCGCTACAGGGCGCAACACGGCGTCGGATTGAATCAACTCCATCTGCGTAGCCATGAACTGGTCGCCATCATCGGCGCCGCCTGACTGAGTCGCTTCCTGGCCGATGATGCCCGACGGAACGCGGCGGTCGACGTCGATTCTTGCGGTTGCTTCGTAAATAGGAGTCAGTCTGGATGACACCAGGTACGTGACCAGCAGGCACGTTGCAACGAACCCGAGGATTCTCCACTTTTGCCGGAAAACGACTAAGAAGTAGTGCGATGCCGAAATTGTTGGCTGTGCTGCCTCAAAATCCGGGTAGCCCTGCGAGGGAACGTATGGAAGTACCCGCGGAGTTTCGACCAACTCGGATGGGCCGCGCTGCAGTTGTTTCATGTGAGCTCGAGTCCTTGGGCCGAAGTGATCCTAATGAAAAATGAGAACACCCGATGCGGTCGAGGTGCCAAACCCTGCCAGCCTGTCGAGAGCCTGCATGGTCATCTTGCGGCCTTTGTTATCCGGAATGTAGAGGATGTCATTCGCCTGCATTTGCACGTCGGGCGCCTTGCGGTCCAAAATGCGGCTTAATTGAACTGGAATTTCATCGCGATTATCCTTGCCCGCTTCGCGCCGGTAAATATATGCTTCCTTGCTTGTGTACGGAAGCAGCCCTTCCGATAGCGCGATCACTTTCAGAACCGAGGTGTCATTGCCATCTGAAATGGGGAAAGAGCCGGATTTTTTCACGTTTCCGATGACATATACTCGACCCGCGGGCGGAACCCGGATCTCTTCGCCGCCGTAGAGCCGGATATTCAGCAGCGGATTCGCTTCCTCGATGAGGCCCTTGATCGAGATCCGTTCGACTAGTCCTGTCGGCTCGCCGTCTTCGGCGCGATGTGCTTTGCTCACCAAAATTTCAGGACCTGCTTCCTGGGTCAGTCCTTCGGCTTTGGTCAGCGCATCGAGCAGCGTCACGGGGCCAACGGCCTGAAACATGATGGGCTTCTTTACTGCTCCCATCACGCTCACCGGCACGCTGCGGTATTCGGCAACCGAAACCGTTACGACCGGACTCACCAGGATCTGATTTTTCACCAACGCTTCCGTAATCTCTGTTTCAATCTCGGAAGGGTATTTGCCGGCCACGTTCAGGCGTTCGCGGAGCAGCGGCAACGCCAGCGTTCCGTTTGCTGAAACACGGAAATTTCGGGTCAGGTCAGGGCAATCCGCCACCGAGACCCACAGCAGGTCGTTCGGACCAATTTTTTGCGCGGGCAGAGTCGCATCGGGACTGGACGGCGGCGGCTGGGTTGCCGGCAGGGGAGTCTGTGCCTGAAAGGCCACACCGAGCAAGAAAAGAATGATACCGGAATACATTGGAAGCTAGTTCTATATTCTACGCCCTATTACTAGGAAAGTAAGGGACTAACCGTTTGGGAAGAAAGAGCGAAGACATACAATAAAAGTTTCTTGGTACCCGATAGCCTGATTCAAATCGAGCAGACTGGCCCGCGACTGCCGGAGTGGCTTCGAAAACCCCGAACGCATTTTGAATCGGTTCACGCGCTGAAAACGGAGTTGCGGCAGCGCCACTTACACACGGTTTGCGAGTCGGCCCGCTGCCCTAACATTCATGAATGCTTCCATCGCGGAGCGGCGACGTTCATGATTCTGGGCAATTTATGTACCCGGGGGTGCGGCTTCTGCTCGGTTCCGAAGGGCTCGGCGGCGAAAAGGGAATTTTCGCTCGATCCCGACGAGCCGTGGCAGGTCGCTGAAATGGCCGCGCGCATGAAGCTCCAGTACGTGGTCATTACGTCCGTGAATCGCGATGATCTGGCGGATGGTGGCTCTCGCCATTTCGCCGAAACGGTACGCCAAGTTCGTGTGGCTCTCCCGGCGGCGCGTGTCGAAGTGCTGACGCCCGATTTCTGCGGCAACCTGGACGCTGTCGCGCGTGTGCTGGATAGCGGCCCGCACGTGTTTAACCACAACATGGAAACAGTGCGGCGCTTGTATCGACGCGTGCGGCCCCAAGCCAATTACGAGCAGTCGCTCCGCGTGCTGCGGTTCGCCAAACAATACAATCCCGATTCCCTGACAAAGTCCGGGTTAATGGTTGGGCTCGGGGAATCGATGAATGAAGTGCACGAGCTTCTGCGCGATACGCTCGAATCGGGCGTCGATGTCAGTACCATCGGCCAGTACCTGCAGCCCACGCGACGCAATCTTCGCGTGTGCGAATACGTCACTCCCGAGCGCTTCGAAGCATATCGCGACTACGGTTTATCGCTCGGCTTCAAAATGGTGTTCAGCGGTCCTTTCGTACGCAGCTCCTACATGGCCGATCGCGTGAGCGAAGAAGCCGTCCATGCAAATGGGTAGCGGGTCATTAGCGGCAAATGCCTAGCGTGTGGGAACGATGGTCGCCGTATTATCGGCGCGTCGTTCTCCACACCTTGCTCTCGTTCCTCTCCGCGGCATTGCTGCTGCTGATATTTCCTAAATTCGACTTGCGCATCCTCGCTCCGGTGGCGCTCACTCCTTTGCTGATCGCACTCGCGCGCACGCCGGACGGCTGGCAGAGGTTCGTATACGGTTGGGCGGCCGGCATTATCTATTGGTTTTTTCTGTGCACATGGATCGAGTTCGTCCTAGAGGTGCATGGGGGCATGGGCCGGTGGGGCGGCTGGGGATCCTTTTTCCTCTTCTGCATTTTGAAAGCGCTTCACCTGGCAGTGTTCAGTTGGCTCGCCGGGCCGTTGATGCGGACAGCCTATGCAGTGCCGGGGGTTGCTGCACTGTGGACGGGCCTTGAGCGCACCCACGCGACCTTTGGGTTTACATGGCTCGATCTGGGCAATGCGGGAATCGATATGTCACTCCCGCTGCGGCTTGCTCCGTTTGTGGGCGTTTACGGAATTTCGTTCGTGTTCGCCATGATGGCCGCTGGTATTGCGTGTGCGCTGCTGCGATATCCGCGTGTGCGCCTGGCCCCTTTGCTGCTGTTGCCGTTGTTAGCGGTGTTGCCGGCTATTCCCGAGGGTGTTCCCGCGAGTCAGACTGCACTGCTTATCCAGCCCAACATCGACCCAGCCATTCAGTGGACGCAACTCCTTCAAGAGAAGACCGAGCGGCAATTGAGTTTCCTGTCACAAACATTTCCCGCTCCGCTTGTCATCTGGCCCGAATTGCCGGCACCCTTGTACTACTATGACGATCCGGAATTCCGCGATGCCGCAGCGCAGATCGCGCGACGTCATGGCTACTTCTTGTTCGGCACCGTTGCCTACACTTCTGAAAAGCAGCCCATGAACTCTGCCATTCTTCTCGGACCAAATGGTTTGGAGAGCGGCCGTTACGACAAGATCGATCTGGTACCGTTCGGAGAATTTGTTCCACCGCTGTTTTCGTTCGTCAATCGCATCACGCAAGAGGCAGGAGATTTCGTGCCTGGCCGCGACATTAAGGTTTTGCCTGCGGCAGGGCACCGCGTGGGCGTATTCATATGCTACGAATCCGCCTTTCCGGACCTGGTCCGCCAGTTCACGAGCAAAGGCGCGGATGTTCTTGTGAATCTGTCCAACGATGCTTATTTCGGCCATTCCGAAGCTCGCGAGCAACACTTGATGTTGGCGCGCATGCGAGCGGTAGAAAATCGCCGCTACATACTTCGCGCGACGAACGACGGGATTACAGCGGTCATCGATCCAAGTGGCCGAATCACGAGGCGTTTGCCTCCTTATCAAGAACTGGCGGGATTGGTCCGGTACGGTGTTGTCGAAAGCACGACGTTTTATGCCCGTCACGGGGATTGGTTCGCCTGGAGCTGTTTGATCGCTGGGGTCGGTATAGCGGCGTTCAGTTTCTATAGGTCTCGCCCGCACGCTGCAAATACCTGATAGCCGATCAACATTCAACTTATACTGAGGTCCATGGCAACCAAAGATATCGCCCGACCGCTCGGCTTCAACACGCGGGCTTTGCACGCGGGCTATGATCCCGACCCGACCACGCATGCCCGCGCCGTCCCCATCTATCAATCCACCTCGTTCACCTTCGACGACACGGAGCATGCGGCGCGTCTATTCGCCTTAGAAGAATTCGGCAACATCTATAGCCGGATCATGAACCCAACGACTGCGGTGCTCGAGACGCGAGTGGCCTCGCTCGAGAATGGCGCGGCGGCTTTGGCGCTTTCGAGCGGTCAAGCGGCACAGTTCCTGGCGCTGAGCACAATCGCCGGGCCGGGCGACCAGATCGTGGCGGCCAGCACCCTCTACGGTGGAACTTTTTCGCAGTTCAACGTGACCATGCGCCGGCTCGGCTACGATTTCGCATTCGTTGAACCGGACGATCCCGGCAATTTTCGAAAAGCCATCACAAAGAAAACAAAATTGCTGTACGCCGAGACGATCGGGAATCCACGCAGCAATGTCCTCGATATCGAAACCGTCGCGAAGATCGCGCACGATCACGGAGTTCCGCTGGTTATCGACAACACCTTCGCAACGCCCTACGTCACGCGGCCGATCGATTATGGCGCCGATGTGGTTGTGCATTCCTTGACGAAGTTCATGGGCGGGCACGGAACATCGATAGGCGGAATCATCGTCGACAGCGGCAAATTTCCGTGGAATAACGGCAAGTTCCCGCATTTCACCGAGCCTTCACCGGCTTATCACGGAATGAAATTCTGGGACACCTTCGGAAATATCAGCTTCATCATCAAAGCTCGCGTGGAAGGACTCCGCGACATCGGGCCGTGTGTAAGTCCATTCAATTCGTTTCTTTTCCTGCAAGGAATCGAGACGCTTGGAATGCGCATGGACCGGCACCTCGAGAACACCATGTCGGTGGCGAAGCACTTAGAGGGTCACAGAAACGTTCAATGGGTGAAGCATGCTTCTCTGCCCTCGAGCCCGTATTATGCGCTCGCGCAGCGATACACACCGAAAGGCGCGGGCGCAGTCTTCTCGTTCGGCATCAAGGGCGGTTACGAGGCGGGAAAGAAGTTCATCAACAATCTCAAGATCTTTTCGCATTTAGCCAACGTGGGCGATTCGCGCAGCCTGGTGATTCATCCGGCATCAACCACGCACCAACAGCTCGGCATGGCGGAGCAGGAGGCGGCGGGTGTTACTCCCGAGCTGGTTCGACTCTCAATCGGTTTGGAAGATGTGGACGATCTGCTTTGGGATATCGATCAGGCTCTGGGGTAGAAAACGATTGGGCGTATGCTCAAGCGTCTGCACTGACCAGATCGCCCGCTAACGCGTCGATCAACTCAAACAATTTGTTCGACTGAATGGGTTTGGTCAAATAGTCGTCCATTCCGGCTTTCAAACAGATCTCGCGCGTGCCTTCGAGCGCATGCGCGGTTAGGGCGATCACGGGCAAATGGATGCCCAGCCGCTTTTCACGCTCGCGGATGATGCCAGTCGCCTGATAGCCGTCCATTTCGGGCATCTGAACGTCCATCAGAACCAAACCGACTTCCCAATTCATTTGGTCCAAAATCTCCAGCGCCTCGCGGCCATTGCCGGCCGTCGTGACGACATGACCACGCTTTTCGAGCAGACGCCGGCCTACTGTTTGGTTCACACGGTTGTCCTCGACTAGCAGAATCTTCAGCGATGTAGATTTCTCTTCTTGTCGCGGCAGCGAGGCCTGGCGGTCACCGCGCCGCTCCTCCGCAAGCGGCGTGAGCGCCCGATCAATAGCGGCGATCAGCTCCAACTGACTCGCAGGTTTCATCAGATGGGACTTCACACCAAGTTCCCGGCACCGGGCGGCGCCCGCAAGATCACCGGCCGGATTCAGCATCATCACAATCGTCGACGTCAGTTCAGGATGTTGACTCATGCGTTCAGCCAAAGCAGTCCCGCTCGTGCCAGGCATTTCAGCATCCAGCAGAATCAGAGAGAATGGCGTTCCCTTTCTCTGGTTTCGCTGCACTTCTTCAAACGCGGCCGCTGCGTCGTAGACGACGACTGTATCCGCGCCCCAATTGTTCAGCAGTCCCTGCAACACACGCGTATTCGTCGCATTATCGTCGACAACCAGCACGCGTCGGCCCCGAAGATCGAGGCGAGAGTGATCCGTGTTTTCTTGATCCGCAACACCGAAGGACGCAGTGAAGCTGAAGCTGCTTCCCCGGCCGGCTACGCTCTCGACCCAAATCTTTCCGCCCATCATGGCCACCAGCTGAGATGAGATGGAGAGGCCGAGGCCGGTGCCGCCGTACTTACGAGTGCAGGATCCATCTGCTTGCGTGAAGGCCTCGAAGATCTGCTTCTGTTTATCTTCGGGAATGCCCACGCCTGTGTCGCTCACGGTGAATTGCAGGCCTGCGCCCTTTTGCTGCGCACCTTCTTTGGTGACTCGAAGGACTATTTCTCCGCTGTCGGTGAACTTGATAGCATTGCCGATCAGATTCACGACGATCTGCATCAACCGCACGGGATCGCCGATTAACGTCTCCGGCACCCCGGGCGCTACATCACAGATCACCTCTAAGCCTTTCTGGTAGGCACGTACGGCGAGAGATTTGAGCGTCTGGTCGAGGTACTTCCGAAGGTCGAATTCAATGGTTTCAAGACGAAGCTTTCTCGCCTCGATCTTAGAGAAGTCGAGAATGTCATTGATAATCGTGAGCAGCGAATCGGCCGAGAGCTGTATGAGCTCCAGGCACTCCCGCTGTTCGGGGTTGAGTTCTGTGTCGAGAGCGAGCTGCACCATCCCGAGAATGCCGCCCATGGGCGTCCGAATTTCGTGGCTCATGTTGGCCAGGAATTCGCTTTTCGCCAAACTCGCCGATTCCGCCGCTTCTTTGGCTACCTTCAATTGCTGTTCCGCGCGGCGGCGCTCGAGATTTTCACCTTTGACTTCGAGAACTCGCATCTGGAGTTCATCGCGTGAACGTCGCAGATTCTCTTCTGCTGCTTTGCGATCGGTTATGTCTTCAACAATTCCGACGATGCGCTCGAGCATGCCGGCCTGATTGCAGACAGGGAATGACCGATCCCAAACCCATCGCTCGGACGCGTCGGAGCGAACGACGCGGTACTGGCATTCGGCGTACTCTCCATTCAGCTGGCTTGCTTTGAATCGGCCAAGCGTTTCACGATCTTCGGTGTGAACGGCGTCTATCCATGCCGAGGGACTCTCGAATACACGGGCAGCGTCCTGCATCCAGATGTCTCGAAAGGCGGGGCTGACGTATAAGAACTTTCCCGTTTTCGGATCGATCATCCAGAAGATTTCGTGAATGTTTTCCGCCAGTTCCCGGAATCGCTTCTCACTGTCCTGCAAAGCGTGCGTACGCTCATCGACCAGCAGAACCAGCTTCTCTTCGTTGCGTTTTAAAGCTCGAATGCGCAAGCGATATCCCGCCGCGCACACCAGAAGCGCGGAAAGCAGGCAGAGCGTTGCGAAGGTACGAGTCTGATAAAAATGCGGCAGCAACGTGATATCGACCGAGGCGCCACTCGCGTTCCAGATGCCTTCCTTGTTGGCAGCGATGACTTTGAATTTGTAGTCGCCGGGCGGAATGTTCGTGTAATAGGCGACGCGCCGCGTGTCGGCATCGACCCAGTCCTTTTCAAACCCTTCGAGGATGTATTTAAAGTGAACACTCTCGGAGGACACCTGCGTCGGAGCCGTAAACTGAAATTCCAGCGCGCCGTTCTTCGGCAGGAGCCGGATGGGTTTCCTGAGATCGCAGATAGTTCCGTCAACGGCAACTCGCTCCAGAACGACCGGCGGCGGCGTGGTGTTCATATGTAAGCGGGACGGATTTACGACGGCCAGACCCTTCATGGTGGGGAATAGCAGCCGGCCGTCCATCGTTTTCCATCCGGCCGGTTGGAACGCGCCATTACACTCTTTATTCTTCATTCCATCGTCCAGGCCGTAAGCGGTCGGCGTGAGGACGTTGGTTCGCCCGTCGGCGAAGGCATCCAGTTCGCTTTTGCGAACTCGGAATACGCCTTTGTTAGAGCCCATCCACAGATTTCCGCGTCCGTCCGGAAGCGTGACAAAAATCGAATCGTCAATCATCCCGTCGCGCACTGTGTAAGCGGTGAAATGTCCATTCTTGAAGCGGTTCAGTCCTCCGCCTCTGGTACCGAGCCAGAGCGTTCCGTCGGGATCGCCATAGATCGAACAGACGAAATTGCTCGAAAGCCCCGAGGCGGTCGTGTAGGCGGTGAAATGACCGTCCTTAAAGCGATTCAGTCCTCCGCCGCCGGTGCCGATCCATAAAGTGCCCTGCCGGTCTTCGTAAATTGACACCACCTGATCGTTCGAAAGACCATCGTCGGTGCTGTAAGTGGTGAAGCGAGTGCCGTCAAACCGGCTCAACCCACCGCGAGTTCCCACCCACAGATTCCCAATATGGTCGACCAGCGTCGAGAGAACGATGTCGTTCGGAAGCCCGTTTTTGCTGCTGAGGATGGTGAACTTGCCGTCTTTCAGATAGGTCAAGCCTTTGGGCGTGCCGATCCAAAGAGTTCCCCGGCCGTCGCCGGTGAGAGAATACACCGCGTTGTCCGACAGCCCGTCTTTACTGGTGTATACGGTGATTTTTCCGCCCTTCAGACGGTTCAGGCCGGCGTTCGTTCCCACCCAGATCGCACCATCGCGATCTTCGTAGACCGGGCTTACCTGGTCACTCGAAAGCCCTTCCGTAGTGCTGAACGTAGTGAACACACCGCCGTGCAAGCGATTCAGCCCACGCAGCGTACCCACCCATAGATTGCCCTCGCGGTCCTGCAAAAGTGATAAAACACGATCGGCGGCAAGCCCCTGCTTGGCGCTCAGGCTGCTGAATTTTCCGTCTCGAAGGCGATCCAGCCCTCCATCCGCAGTCCCGATCCAAAGGGTGCCCAACGAATCCTGGGCGATTGAAAGTAGCGTATTACTCGAAAGGCCATCGTGCGTCGTGTAATTGGCAAACGTGCCGTGATGCAGGCGGCTTAATCCGCCTCCGCTGGTCGCAATCCAGAGATCGCCGTCAGGGGCGAGGAGAACGGAGGTGATGTATTCGTTCCGTAGTCCATCTTTAATTCCATACACGTTGAACTTGCCGCCGCTCAAGTGGGCAAGCCCTGCATGCGTTCCCAGCCAGAGACTCCCGTCGCTGCCTTCGCAGATGGAAAACACGGAGTTGTTAGGCAGACCATCCTTGGTGGTGTAAGCCTTGAACCTTCCGTTCTGAAAGCTGTTCAGTCCTCCGCCGTCCGTGCCGATCCAGACAGTGTGCCGGCTGTCCACGTATAGTGAACGGACCGTTTCGCTCGACAAGCCATCGTGCGTTGTATAGCTTGTAAATTTGCCTTGGCGGAAGCGCGTCAGTCCGCCGTCGGTTCCAATCCAAAGGTCCTCATGGTCAACCAGCAGGGATGAAATTTCGTTGCTTACCAGGCCTGGCGAGTTCTTCTTATCGAAAACGGTGAAGCGAACACCGTCGAAGCGGACCAGCCCTTCTTCGGTGCCTAACCATATATAGCCATCGGGTGTCTGCGCCAGGGCTCGCACCGAATTTTGCGGCAGGCCAGTTTCCCCGCCCCAAAAGGCTTGGGTGTATTGAGTAATGGCCTTTCCGGGATCGAGCGCAGATTGTCCATAACTTACTGCAGCCGATAGTACGGCCAGTCCACAGGCAGTTAGTCGAGGAAAAATCTTCATGCGCTCAGCCGAAGTGCTCTTCATCCATATACCTAGAGCTACAACCTTGTATCGGTCCACGGGCCGGTCAATATGAGGCGGAAAGCCCCGTTGGGGTACCCGTACGCGCGGTTCAGTACCGCCATGCCAGTACCCATACCTTCATTGAGCGCGCTTAGGCGTCGATAAGACCCCTGAGAACGTTTGAGCGAATCTTCCGGATCATGGCCGGAGATAAGGAGCTTTTCTATGAGGCGTGGTTATTTAGCGGCGGTCTTCCTTCTTTTCGGAGGCTTGGCGCTGGGTCAGGGACCGCCGGGACCGCGCGGACCGGGGCCGGGGCCGAAATCTAAACTGTCCAACGATTTACAGCACGGCGAAGCCCGCCCCGAACGGCGAATATTCCGGTGATCGTTCAGTTCACTCAGACGCCGCCGGGCGGATCTCGCCAGTGGGCCGCGCGTCGGGTATCACTTTCAAGCGACCCTTAGGCGCCATAAAGGGCGGCGCGTTTACGTTCCGGCCGGCCTTCTGGCAGCCGCTTGCCAACGATCCCAGCGTGGCCCATATCTCGGTCGATCATAAGGTGACGGCCAAGCTGGACTACGCAACTGCCGGCTTCGAATGCGACGGCCGCCTGGTCGGCTGGTCTCGATGGCAGCGGCATCGGCGTCGCGGTCATAGACAGCGGCATTTCTCCCGGCGTAGACCTGACGGATAAGAACGGCAATTCGCGCGTCGTGTACACCCAGGATTTCATCGGGACCGATGGCCTCGACTACTACGGACACGGAACCCACATCGCTGGCATTGTCGGAAGCAATGGAGCCAGTTCTACCTGTCCTACCTGTATTCACAGCCTGAAAGGTCTTGCTCCGAACGCGAACCTCATCGACCTCCGCGTCCTCGATCAAAGTGGAGAATCGAGCGACAGCACGGTGATCGCAGCGATCGACGCGGCCATTCAGCTGAAGCAGACCTACAATATCCGGGTAATCAACCTCTCGCTGAGCAGGCCGATATTCTGAGAGGTACCAGCAGGATCCACTCTGCCAAGCGGTAGAAGCCGCTTGGAAGGCAGGAATCACCGTAGTGGTCGCGGCCGGCAACGATGGCCGTGACAATTCGTTGGGCGCCAACGGTTATGGAACCATGGAAGCCCCCGGCAACGATCCTTACGTGCTTACCGTGGGTGCCATGAAAGCCATGGGAACCTACGACCGTTCCGACGACCTGGTGGCCAGCTATAGCAGCAGAGGCCCGACACTGTTCGATAACGTCGTCAAGCCGGACTTGGTCGCTCCGGGCAACAACATCGTGTCGCTTCTCGCTCCCGGCAATCCGACCCTTGCCAGCGAATTTCCTGCCAGCGTGATGGGCCCGGCTTATTACATGAACGGCGGCAATACGGTAGGTGCTCCCAGCTTTCTGATGTTGAACGGCACCAGCATGGCGACAGGCGTAGTCAGCGGCGCGGTGGCAGATCTGCTGCAAGCGCAGCCTAGCCTCACGCCCGATCAAGTGAAGGCTCGATTGATGAAGACCGCTTACAAAGTGTTTCCTCAATCCAGCACGGCCATCGATCCGATCTCCGGGCAGAGTTTCACCGACTGGTACGACGTCTTCACGACTGGCGCGGGTTATTTGGATATGGCTGCGGCGCTTGCCAACACGGACGTGATCGCAGGCACTGCTCTCTCTCCCACGGCGATGTTTAATTCGACGACCGGAACCGTTAACGTGGTTTTCGATCCCTCTTCCACCTGGGGAGCCGCAGGCTGGGGCACCGCTGATGTTTGGGGACCGACGTCTATGTCGGGACCAGCAACCGTGCTGAGTGCTACTGCGCTGGTTTCTGTGGCGGGATCAAGTGCCGTGGCTGCCAGCAGCGGCGTGCTCGGTTCCAGCAGCTCGCTGGGTTCCAGCAGCTCGCTCGGCTCCAGCAGTTCGCTCGGCTCCAGCAGCGTGCTCGGCTCCAGCGGCGTGCTTGGATCGAGTGGTGTGCTCGGTTCGAGCAGCGTGCTCGGTTCGAGCAGTTCGCTCGGCTCCAGCAGCTCGCTTGGCTCCAGTAGTTCGCTCGGCTCGAGCAGCGTGCTCGGCAGCTCGACCAATCAAAGCGACGCCATCATCTTGGTGGGCGAGCATTAATCAGTTGTTCACGGCAGCGAAGCACGCCTAGATTTGTACCCAGGTGTGCTTCGCTGCGCTCTCAGCTACTTTCTCCAGCAGGATCATGCCACGCAAGCCATCCTCGAAAGTCGGGTAGTCTACGGGCGCCGAAGGATTCTCGATTCGTGCATAGAACCGCTTAAAGACTTGCTTGTGAGAATCGTCGTACCCTTCACTGTGCCCACCCGGTAGATCCGCGAAAGCTGCTGCAGCGGGATAAAGCAACGACCCGTCCTTAATGATCAACTGATTGGGTTCATTGCGATGCCCGATCCACAAACTGTCGGGCTGCTCCTGGTTCCAAGCCACTCCCGCTTTCGTCCCGAAGATCTCGAACGCAAAGCGATTCTTGCATCCAGCGGACATTTGGCTCACCGTAAACGCCCCCCGCGCCTTGTCGCCCAACCGAAGCATGACGATTCCGAAATCCTCCGTGTCTACCGGAAACACTTCATAGTCCGTGACACTGGATTTCTTCCCGGAAAACGTCTCGACTGAACCTTTGGGGCGCTTTCGTGTTTTGTGGAACGTCGTAAGATCCGCGCACACCGCGCTGATCGGCAACCCGGTGAGGTGCTGAATCATATCCATCCAGTGCGAGCCGATGTCTCCCATCACCCGCAATTTTCCGTTCTCCTTCGAATCCAGCCGCCAATTCCAGTCGGTTTCGTAGAGCAGCCAGTCCTGCGAATACGTTCCCTGCACGATGAGAATGTCGCCAAGATCACCCGCCGCGATCATCTGCCGGATCTGCTGCACCACGGGGTAGTAACGCAAGTTGTGCTGAACGCAATTCACCGCCTGCTTGGCATTCGCAGCGTCTACCAACAACCGTGCTTCCTCTACGTTCATGGTTAGCGGTTTTTCACATAAGACCGCCTTGCCTGCGTCGATCGCCGCGCGCGACATGGGGAAGTGATCTACGTTGGGAGTACAGATGTGAACAGCACGGATCTCCGGATTGTCCAAAACATCTCTGAGGTTGCTTGTTGCGAACGGGATAGTGGCGCTCTCGGCGAATTTTTGCGCCGTCTCCAGCCGGCTCCCGACCACTGCGGCGACTTCTACGTATCCAAGCCGCCGAACGTTTTCTGTGTGAACTTTGCCCATGAAACCCGTGCCGACGATCGCCGTCTTGATCTTTTGCATCCCGGATTCTCTCTTCCACACTCTACAACCCGTTCGCCAATAGACCCGCCTGACGCCTTGGGCTATGTCCGTTCTCTCGACAGGGTGAGTTAGGTGCTCGTTCGCGTTCGCTGGGAGAAGGCGCACAAAGGCGCGCTAGCGTCGAAGACTGGTGTCGCACTCGCTTGCGCAGGGCTGCTCGTCCCTTCTGCGCTGGTGGCGTTCACGGTGTGCCTGTGGGCGCTCGCCGCCGAACTCCATTTGACCGCGGGTTTCTTCGTTCCACGGGGCCTTTTCTCCCATTGGCAGACTTGGCTGATCGCTGCGGCCCTGTTATTTTTTGCGGCGCACCTTTTGAAGCGCCGTGCAGAGCTGTGATTCGCGTCGCAGTCTTCAAATTTTTGTAATCGCGTACTACCAAAATATGTATTATGTGGAGCGCGAATTTCGGTGCACATAGGGCGAAGTTTTTACAGTCATAGTTCGCTATTTCACCAGATAAATCCGTGTTAAGTACGAGTCCTTTCAATACACCGCCGCGCGGAAACTTTCGGCAGTCCGCGTGCATCGAGAAACATAGCAGGGGTAGCCAATGCTTGAAACTCGAATGACAGCAGTCGCAGTCCGAACCGAACCAGCCCGCGCCTGGGTGATCAGTGCAGCTCAGGGTGCCGGTGAATTGCTCGGTCGTGCTGGTGTTTGGGCGAGCGATACGGCTCAACACTTTGGCGCTGTATTAGCCGCATTAATGGCACCTGCTGTTGTATCGGTATATGCCTTCGCGATTTGGAGTCTAGCCGCGAATTTGGGCTGGACCGATACCTTCGTTTTCCCCTCCGGGCCATTATCCAACTGGTTAATTTGGTTCGGTCTCGCGATCCTGGTAACTCTCGCCGCAAGCGTGTTGACGCGTCACACGCAACCTGAGAAATAGTACTTCGTCCAAGCGTAGTAAGGGCTGTTTGAGCCGTACGCGAGCTGCTTGCTGACGCGTTCGGGCTGAACGGCTTCTTTGTTATTCTCAAGTGAGGAACTCCCTCCGTCGATGGCCTTCAGTTCGCGTCCCTACGTGAATCGATACATTCCGTCCAGCCGCTTTCCGGTCGGTTTAAAGTGGCTGCTGATCGTCAACATCGGGATTTTCATTCTCGACTACATCCTGCAGCCCAGCGGGACGACCGGTTTTCTGCACAACTTCGATCTTGTTCCGGCCCAAGTGGTCCAGACCTTCGCAATTTGGCAGCTTGTCACCTACATGTTTCTCCATACGGGTGTGGGCCACATTCTGTGGAACATGCTCAGCCTGTGGATGTTTGGCGCCGAGCTCGAACGCTTGTGGGGCACCGCGCGATTCCTCCGTTTCTACCTTTTATGCGGAGTGTTCGCCGGCCTCACGGTAGTGATCTTCGCCTACATATTGAATAGCGTTAATTCGAGAACCATCGGCTCCTCGGGGGCAGTTCTTGCCGTCCTGATGGCTTACGCGCTCATGTTTCCGGACCGGACAATCTTATTTGGTTTTCTGATTCCGATCAAATCGAAGTATTTCGTGATGATCATCGGCGTAATCGTGTTGCTGCAATCTTATTCCGCAACCGTCGGGGGACGAAGGAGCGGCGTTGCTGTTCTGGCGCATCTGGGCGGCTTGGTAGCGGGTTACTTCTGGTTGCGCGGAAAGAAACTGCAGACCCAAGTTCGGCAGCCCGTGATCGCCGGATACAAAGAGTGGAAATTACGCCGCGCGAAAAAGAAGTTCGAAGTTTACCTGCGAAAGCAAGACTCCAATCGTGATCCGTGGGTTCATTAAAGTGGTAAACCGGCGCCGCTCCCTCACCGTCGCAGTTCTGATGCAGAACCGCGCGTGCCACCAAGCGGCATCTCCAATGGTAAAAATCTAAAGGCAAATCGCAATGAAGTACCGTATTCTATCCGCTGGTCTCACCGGCGTCGCTTTGACTTTGGCTACCTTCCTCCCTTTACGGATAGGGGCACAAGAAGGGCCGAAGTCACAAAGTAGCGACTCTGTAGCTAAACCCAAAAAGCCCGCCGATGCCACAACGCCCGACGAGCAGCCTCTTCCCTCGGAGTACAAGAAGCCGAAAGATATCCCTAAGGAGTCGCCGACCTTCCGCTCCAACGCCACTACGGTGAGCGTGGACGTGGCCGTGCTCGACGATCACAATCGATTCATCCCCGGGATTCCGCAGGACAGATTCCGCGTGCTTGAAGACGGTGTTCCGCAGCAGATCTCACAGTTCGGCCATGGGGAAGCGCCCATGACCATCTGCATGGTCATCGAATTCAGCGGCCGGTACCAGGCCTTTTGGAGTTACGGATGGTATGAAACGCTGCAGGCTTCCTACGGTTTCCTGCAAACGCTTAAGCCTGACGATAATGTCGCCGTCGTGGCATTCGATATGCGCACCACCATCCTGTCGGATTTCTCGCCCGATAAGCGGAAGGCCGAAGAGGCCATGGGCCAGTTGCGCATTCCAGGTTTCAGCGAATCGAATGTCTTCGACGCGCTCACCGACATGGCCGATCGCATGTCGAACATAGAAGGCCGAAAGGCGATTCTTTTCATCGGAAGCGGTTTAGACACCTTCAGCAAGATCACTTTCGACACGGCCCGCAAATCTCTGCAGGAATCCGGCGTACCGATTTACACCATCAGCACCTTGCAGATTTCGCGCATTATGGCCGAAGCAAACGGCATGGGTCCGGGAATGGAACTGAATTTCCTGCAGGCCGATAACGAAATGAAGACCTTCTCCAAAGAAACCGGCGGACTGTCCTTTTTCCCGCGCTTCATCGCCGAATATCCGGATGTATTCCGTCAAATCGAGAACGCGCTACGCAACGAGTATTCACTCGCGTACCATCCCACCAACACAGCGCGCGACGGCAAGTTCCGGCACATAAAAGTGGAGCTCATCAAACCCGGCAGTGAGGAGCCGTTGAGAATGACAAACGAAAAAGGGAAGGCGATCAAATACCAAGTCATCGCCAAGGCCGGCTATAAAGCTCCGCGCGAAGTGGAGTGATCACGCACCCGCTGTGCTGTCAAGAACTAAATCTTTCGCCGTTTGAACTCGATAGAGACTTATTGACACTTTCGACTCTGGTCTGTTAAGGTCACTGGGTCTTGATGCGACCCGCTCCTTCTTCTCACGCCCAGCATTCGGGAACAATTCTTTTGGTCGACGATAACCGCGATGGAGTGATCGCTCGTCGTTCAGTGCTCGAAGAGCTGGGTTATGACGTGGTGTCCGCCGGTTGTGGTCCGGACGCCCTCCAAGCTGTGGAACAGCATAATTTCGATTTGATTATTACCGATTACAAGATGTCTCCCATGGACGGCGTGCAGCTGATCGCGAATTTGCGGAAAGGGAACTGTCACAGCCCGATTATTTTGCTGACCGGTTTCGCCGAGAGTCTCGGACTCAACGCCGATCGCACGGGCGCCGATGTTGTGATTCAGAAGAGTTCGAATGAAGTAAACACGCTGGTGCGCTATACCAAGCGCCTGATCCATCCGCCGGCCAAGAAACCGGCTCGTTCGGCGGCTTCCCGCAACAACAAGGCCCGCTCACAGCAAGCCGGCTCGTAGCTTACTTCGCCACGCATCAGCCCATCGGCGGCGCCCCGTTTATAGTGAGGGAAATGCGTTTCTGCCGACTCCTGGTTGTTTTGTCATGGTGCATCGCCGCACCGTTCTTGCATCCTCTTCGAGCGCAGCCCGTCAACGCCGCCTCGAAGACCTCGCGCTCAAAGCCCGTCAAGACCGAGCGGGCGCGCAGTTCGCTCATTCGTTCGCTTTCGCTGCATGATCGAATCGCTCAGCTCATCGTGGTGCGCGGCTACGGCGACTATCCTCCCAGCGATAACGCCGAGTATCGTACCTTCACGCGTTGGATCCGCGAGGATCACGTGGGCGGCTTTATCGTGGCAGGCCGCATCCGGAACGGCAATGTGATCGGGGCTGCGCCGTTCGAGATGGCAGCGTTTATCAATCACATGCAGCGCATGGCGAAGACGCCTTTGCTGGTCGCCTCCGATTTTGAACGTGGCGCATCCATGCGCGTCGCGCAGACGGCGCGTTTTCCGTATCTGATGGCATTCGGCGCAGCGCACGATTTGGCCGCGACAAAAGAACTTGGGGCAGCGACGGCGCGCGAGGCGCGTGCGCTCGGCGTTACCTGGGTCTTCGCCCCGGACGCGGACGTCAACAACAATCCGGACAATCCCATCATCAACGTGAGGTCGTATGGCGGCGATCCGCAAGCGGTCGCGGCCGGTGTATCTGCCTTTATCGAAGGCGCTCATTCGGACCCCGCCAATTACGTGCTTCTCACGGCCAAGCACTTCCCGGGTCACGGCGACACGGCCGAAGACAGCCACATGCAAATGGCGAAGCTCGATCAGCCTAAAGAGCGGATCGAATCCATGGAACTGGTTCCGTTTCGAGCGGCCATCGGCGACGGCATCGATTCCATCATGACGGCGCACATGTCCGTGCCGGCTTTCGAACCCGAAGCTATTCCGGCCACCGTTTCCCAGAAGGTGCTCACGGGTTTGCTCCGCGAAGAGCTCGGATTCAAGGGCCTGATCGTCACCGATGCCATGGAAATGCAAGGCATCGCAGCACTCTTCTCGCCAGGAGAAGCGGCCGTGCGTGCGATCGAAGCCGGCGCCGATGTGCTGCTCATGCCCACTGATCCCGAGACTTGCATCCGCGCCCTCATGGCCGCAGTCTCGAGCGGACGCATTTCGCGGCAGCGCATCGACACGAGTGCCGCAAAGGTCATGGCAGCCAAACAGCGAGTGGGCCTTTTTCGCACCCGCTCTGTCAATCTGGACGCCATCAGCGATCGAATCGAAGACCCGAAGATCGATCAACTGGCGCAGCGCGTTGCAGACCAATCCATCACTCTCGTGAAAGACAGCAAGCACCTGTTCCCCATGCCCGGCGGCGACGGCTCATGTCTTGTGATCCTGGGCGAAGACCAGTTTTCTCAGCATGGCCAGGTGCTTGCCGCCCAACTCGCTCGGAGCGCGCCCGAAATGAAGCTTTACGTCACGAATTCGGCCATGCCCGACACCGTGCTCACCGCCATTGCAAATGATGCCTCGAAATGCAAGCAGATCTACGCCGCGACTTTCATAACTGTCGCTGCGAATCGCGGCTCCGTTGCTTTGCAGGGCGGCCTGAATTCATTTTTGAAAACGCTGGTCCACGGAGGGGCGCCCGTCGCGTTGATTTCACTTGGCAATCCATACCTGTTGCGCGATTTCCCGGAGGTTGCTTCCTATGTCGCGACGTTCAGCACATCCACCACTTCGGAGCTCGCTGCCGCCAAGGCTATGCTCGGCGAAATTCCGATACGTGGCAAAATGCCCGTCTCGATTCCCGGGTTCGCGAACATCGGCGACGGTATCGATGTACCAGCTAGACTGAACACCGCATCTAACACACCGCAATGACACAGATTACCTGGCTAGGACACGCAACCTTCGAGCTTCGCTTCGACTCGGGCGAAGTCTTGGTTTTCGATCCCTGGATAGAGAAAAATCCCGCCTACCCAAAGGATTACAAGATGGAGAAGGTAGACGCGATTGCGCTTTCACACGCCCATTTCGATCACGTCGATGACGTAATCCCGTTGGCGAAGAAGTTTCAGCCCAAAGTCGTCGCGATTATCGAAACCGCTGCCTGGTTGGAAAAGAAGGGCGTGAAGAACACGATCGGGATGAACAAAGGCGGCACCGTTGATCTTGGGTTCGCGAAACTCACCATGACGCACGCTGTCCATAGCTGCGGTATCAAAGACGGTGACGACTGGTTGTACGGCGGAGAAGCCGCCGGATACGTGTTATCGCTGAAGAACGGCCGCAGCGCCTACTTCGCCGGTGATACCGCTTTGTTCTCCGACATGGCTTTGATTGCCGAGCTGTATCAGCCGGAGCTGGCCTTCTTGCCTATCGGAGATCACTTCACCATGGACCCGCATCAAGCCGCCCACGCGGCCCGATTGCTGAAAGTAAAGCGCGTCATCCCAATGCACTACGGAACCTTCCCGGCGCTGACCGGCCGTCCCGAAGATCTCGCGCAGAAATTGCAAAAAGATGGAATCGAGGTCTGGACTTTGAAACAGGGTCAGGCTGTCTCTTGGCACGGCGCTAGTAGCGCTGCACGATAACTTCGCGGAACCCGGTTCGCCGCAGCGCATCGCGCGTAGAAGAAAGATCTCCGGCGTCTCGAATCGGGCCGATCAGCACACGATAGATTTTTGGATTGCTGGGCTTGGGAACGGCGTGCGCACTGAAGCCCTTCTTATGCAGAACGTCAGCGACGGCTACCGCTTCGTCCTTAGTGACCGCCGCCACCTGCAAGAATTCCTCGCCGGCCTGCGGAGCGAATCCTTCGTAAGCGGCACTGTCTGAGCCGGAAGGCGGTCTTGTTGCTTCCTTCCGTTGCGGTGATCCAAGCGGTGGCTGCTCGGCTTGTGCCGCGGCTTCACTGCTGGCCGGCCGCCGTGCCTCGGCGGTGCCCGCGGTTGCGTTCTGATCGCCGGGCGTGTTTGTGTCGGCTGGAAACGAATGCGTTTCGCCTGCTGTCGCGTTGCGATTCGCCGCCGGCGCTGTCTCTCCCGTAGCTGCCGCTATGCCCTTCTTCGTCGTTGGTCCGCGGCCAACCATATAGCCGCCGTAGAAAGCGATGCCAAGCAGAATTGCGACGACAAAGAAAATGCCGAGTAGCTGCTTGTTGCCGAGCAGAATCTCAGTTTCGCTTTCACTGGTTCGCACCATTTCTATTTAAAAGTGTACTTAAGATTTCGGTCACTTAAAACGAAATTTTCGGCGCGATACCCTACTAAGTAAGCAGGACAGCGGCGTTTCGTCCCTTTTGTGCGCGTTTCATCGAGCGCACAGGGCGTTCGTCCGTTGTGCGCGTTTTATATAGCTATGCGTTTGTTTTACAAATTTGTGCCGGTTGCGGGCGTGGGCCTCATCGCCGCAGCCGCTTGGCTTCTGATCCTCGGAGCAACCGGGAAAGCTGAATTGGGCGTCGTACACGCCGCGGGCGGGTCTCCGAACATGGACGTGCTGCCCGGCATGCCGCCGGTTTCCGACGCCCACAACATCTATTCCGCCGATGCGCCCGGGATGTTAAGCGCGACCGTTAAGAACTTCCCCGCACGCGTTTACGTGCCGAATTCCAAGGGCGACAGCGTCGATGTCATCGATCCCGCTACGTACAAGATCATCGGGCACTTCGCCCTTCCAAAGCATTCCAAAGGTCTGCTGGAACCGCAGCACGTGGTGGTGTCGTGGGATCTGAAAAAGCTCTGGGTCGCGCAGGATTTGGGCGATCAGCTGACCATGATCGATCCGGCGACTGGAAAGCAAGGCGAGACCATTCACGTCGACGATCCGTACAACATGTACTACACGCCCGACGGCAAGTATGCCATCGTGATGGCGGAGCGCGAGAAGCGCATGGATTTTCGCGATGCGCAAACCATGAGGGTCGTTAACCGCGTTCCCGTCAACTGCCGCGGCGTGAACCATGCCGATTTTTCGCTCGACGGGCGCTACATGATCGCCACCTGCGAGTTCTCGACCGAACTCATCAAAGTGGACGTCGCCTCGCAAAAGGTGCTCGGACATCTGCCGCTCGAACCGAAAGGCATGCCGCAGGACTGCAGAATATCGCCTGACGGGAAAGTCTTCTATGTCGCCAACATGGAAACGGACGGCGTGCACCTGATCGATGGCGATTCCTTCAAACAAATCGGATTCGTGCACACCGGAAAGGGAGCACACGGTTTGTACTTCAGTCGCGACTCGAAGTATCTCTACGTATCGAATCGCGGCGAGGGAAGCGTATCCTTGATCGACCTTGCCACGCGCCAAGTCGCGACGAAATGGACCATTCCGGGCGGAGGGAGCCCTGATATGGGCGGAGTCTCGGCGGACGGCAAGTCCCTGTGGCTTTCTGGTCGTTACAACAACGAGGTTTACGTGTTCGACACGTCGAACGGCAATCTGCGCGCGCGCATTAAAGTGGGCGATTCGCCGCACGGACTCTGCGTGTATCCGCAGCCGGGCCGGTACTCCTTAGGCCACACCGGCAACATGCGCTGACTCGAAGGTTCCCATAAGCATCACGTCGAAAACTTTCGCCAGATGAGTTGATGTCGGACTTCAGTCGACTCCTCGGACGAAACCGCAACTATCGCTATACCTGGATGGGCCAGATCGTTAGCGAAGCGGGCGACCACTTCAATAACGTCGCGGTCCTCAGCCTCGCCGTCGCAGAGACCCACAACGGCGCGGCGATCGCAGGGCTGATGCTCTCACGCGCCATCCCTGCGGTGTTGATCGGACCTGTGGCCGGAGTTCTGCTGGATCGTTTCGATCGCCAGCGCATCATGATTGCGAGCGATCTGGTCCGCGGCGTCATCGCTCTGGGTTTCATTCTGGCCATCGCCTATAAGCAAACGTGGCTGCTGTACCTGCTGAGTGCCTTGCTGATGATCGCTTCCCCGTTTTTCACCAGCGGGCGCTCCGCCATTCTGCCGTCCATCGCCACGGCGGACGAACTGCACACGGCCAATTCGCTTACGCAAACGACTGGCTGGATGACCCTCGCAGTCGGTGCTTTCTTGGGTGGAACAGCGGTTGCGAGATTTGGATATCAGCTCGCTTTTATCTTCAATTCACTCTCGTTTTTCTTCTCGGCGTTTTGCATTGCAAATCTCCGTTCCGTTCAAGGCCATTTCCGCGCCGAAAACCGAAGCCTCAACGAGACCAAGGTTGCGCGGCCCTGGCACGAATACCGAGAAGGTCTCGGCTACATGCTCAAAACGCCTTTGATCCTCGGCATCGGACTCATCGCGGTGGGCTGGGCGAGCGGCGGTGGCGCGGCACAAGTCCTATTCACGCTTTTCAGCGAGTTGGTTTTCAAGCGCGGAGCACAAGGTCTCGGCGAGCTGTGGGGCGTGGCCGGGGTTGGTCTTCTCATTGGCGGATTCATCGGGAATCGCCTCGGCAAGACCATCCGTTTCGAGGCTTACAAGAAAACTGTTTTCTTCTGCTACCTGCTGCACGGAGGCGCCTACATCGTGTTCAGCCAGATGCACCACTGGGGTTGGGCGTTGGTCTTTATGTGTCTTTCACGCGCCAGCGTGGCCGTCAGTTCTGTCTTGAACTGGTCGAACCTGCTGAAGCACGTGGAGGATCGCTTTCGAGGGCGAGTATTCGCCACCATAGAAACGATGAACTGGTCGACGATGATGCTCTCCATGCTCGCAGCCGGAAGCGCCTCGCAGTACTTCAGTATCCGGCTGATCGGAGCGGCGTCAGGCTTGCTCAGCTCATCTACGGCCGTGTTCTGGGGATGGGCGAATTGGACTGGTAAACTTCCCGAACCCGCTCTCGCCGAAGAGGACGAAGCGGTCGAAATCCATGGTGACCCGACCGGTTAAGCCGCTACAGGATCGAAATATTTGTCACCTTGATCGCATTTCCCTGCACATCGCCGGTCACCACCACCTTCAAATTGTCCTTGTCGTGTGTATTTCTTAACAGTTGAACGATGTGCCGGTTGCCCGGATCGTCGAGCCTGTAAAACTTCTTATTGTCCGTGATCAACCCGTAGGCGCTCCGCTTGAAATTCTTCATCAGCGAGCAACCGCGGTTCTGTTCCAGAACTTTTTCCCGGCCGTCGCGCACCATTCCTTCGGTGCAATTCCAGTCGGCAACCACTCCTTGCAGCTCAGCGGCTGTTGAAACGCAACCAAGCAATAGGATCAGCCCTCCAAAACCCAGGATTTTTCGCATCATCACCATTGTTTTTGGGGCGCGCGCCTGCGCCGACTCTACTCTTTGTAGATGCTCCGAGCGCAGCGCCGATGCCAAAATAATTCGGAACTTTACTATTTGTTCAGAATCAAAACATTGTGCTGCAGGACCGCCGCGAAGCGTATTATCACGAACGCATAAGAGAGGCCGGCCCAACGTATCCGGGCTTCGATTTGCTGTCCTGCCAAATCACGCTCGATCTGCTTTACAGCTATGACGTCCTCCACCAGCTGACAGCCCGCTACATGGCCCCTTTCGGGCTCTCGAAATCCACTCTGAACATACTCATGCTGCTGCGGCACGGTCCTTCCGAAGGGATGCAACTTCACGATCTCGGCGAACTGCTTCTGGTAAGCAAAGCGAATATCACCGGACTTATCGATCATCTCGAGCAGAAGGGTTATGTGAAGCGGATCATAAACGTAAACGACCGACGCGCTCGCTACGCCCGTATTACGAAAAAAGCCGAGGCGCTATTGGATGACTTTGTGCCGCTCCACTATAAAAACATCAAAGCACTTATGCAGGATCTGACTGACAGCGACAAAGAAACACTGCTGGAGCTCCTGAAAAAAATGCGGTCAAGTATAACAGCGCACTCCGGCGCCTGTGAGACGGACGCGGACTGCGCATCGAACGGTTGAGGAGCAGGAACGGAAGCTATGGCGGAAGTGCAGGAAGAACAGAAACAGCAGGAACACCAGGAAGACGCACACGGGGACGACGCACGCCAGGAAGACCGGCAACAATCCGACGAACGGGGACAAAAAGAAAGCCATCGAATCCGCGCCGCAAGAGAACCATTCGCTTCGTTCTGCTCGCTCTGGTCGTTGTTGCCGCTATCGTAGCGATTCCGGTCTGGGCCTACTACTCGGTCCGCGAATCCACTGACGACGCACAGGTCGACGGCCACGTGGTGCCCATCAGCCCGCGCATCAGCGGCACGATCATTGCTGTTCTGGTCGACGACAATCAACCCGTAAAGGCCGGCCAGGAACTGGTGCGGCTCGATCCGTCCGATTACCAGGTAGCACAGCAACAGGCCCAAGCGCAATTGACGAGCTCTCAAGCGACCACCACCGAATCGCAGGAGAATGTTCCTATTACGACCATCAACACGAGCAGCCAGGTCAGCACCAGCAGCACTCAAGTACAACAGGCGCAAGCAGGCGTGGCCTCCGCACAACAGGCGGTTAACACGTCACGCGCACAGTTAAATTCCGCGACCGCTTCTCTGGCAGAAAAGCAGGCCAACCTGGTTAAAGCACAGAAGGATCTGGCACGTTTTAAAGAGCTGGTCGACAAAGACGAAATTTCGAGACAGGAATACGATGCGGCAGTAGCAGCGGCAGAAGCGAACGCGGCGCAGGTGGAATCCGCCAAAGCGGAAGCTATCGCCGCACAGCACGGCATCGACCAAGCGCTCGCTGAACTGGATGAAGCCAAGGCGAGACTTGGGACCGCAGTGGTCCAGCGACGTCAAAGCGAACAGGTCAGGGCGGGACAACAAGCGGTTAGTGTTGCACGCTTCAAACAAGCGCAGGCTACCGTCCAGCAGCGACAGGCCGATCTCGCCCAAGCCAATCTCAATCTGCAATACACCATCATCAGAGCGCCCGTCGACGGCGTGGTCAGTCGCAAAAACGCTGAGCCAGGAATGCAAGTGTCGCCAGGGCAGCAAATCATGGCATTGGTTCCTCTCGACGACGTGTGGGTAACCGCAAACTTCAAAGAGACTCAGCTGAAGAAAATGCGAGTCGGTCAGAAAGTCGAAATCGAAGTCGATACCTATGGCAGCAGCCAAAAATACCGCGCTCATATCGACAGCATCGCCGCTGCTTCCGGCGCGAGGTTCAGCCTGCTGCCTCCCGAGAACGCGACCGGCAATTACGTCAAAGTTGTGCAGCGCGTGCCCGTGAAGATCGTTCTGGAACCCGGCGAAAATCGCCAGCACCTGCTGTTGCCCGGAATGTCGGTCACCCCTACGGTCCTTCTGAATAGCGGGACCAACAACGCCTCCTGAGGCGCTCCATGCCCAACGGCACGGCCCAACCTCAGCCAGCCGCTGGAGGCGCACAGCCGCAATGGAGACCCAAATACAACCCGTGGCTCATTGCGCTCACGGTCACTCTCGCCAGTTTCATGGAAGTGCTCGATACGAGCATTGCGAATGTGGCTCTCCCACACATCGCCGGCGGCATGTCCGCCAGCGAAGACGAAGCCACCTGGGTATTGACGTCCTATCTCGTATCGAACGCAATTGTCCTGCCGCTGAGCGGATGGCTTTCGTTCCTGATGGGCCGCAAACGCTTTTACATGGCTTGCGTCGCCATGTTCACCCTCAGTTCGTTCCTGTGCGGCGTCGCGCCAACTCTGGGCTTTCTGGTCTTCTTCCGTGTGCTTCAAGGCATCGGCGGCGGCGGCCTGCAGCCAAGCGAACAGGCCATCCTTGCTGACACATTCCTTCCGCAGCAACGTGGAATGGCATTCGCGATTTACGGTGTTGCGGTGGTCACGGCTCCCGCTATCGGTCCCACACTTGGCGGATGGATTACCGACCACTCGAGTTGGCGCTGGATCTTCTTCATCAACATTCCCGTCGGCATCGTCTCTCTCCTCCTGACCAGCTTCATGGTCCAGGATCCCCCCTATTTCGAAAAGGAACGCGCCGAAAAGCGGGAGACCAAATTGCGCGTCGACTACTGGGGCATCATCTTCATCGCGCTGGGCCTCGGTTTTCTGCAGATCGTTTTGGACAAGGGAGAGCGCGACGACTGGTTCGGTTCCGGCTTCATCCGCGCTTGCTCATTAGTCGCTATAGCCGGACTCTTCTTGGCCGTCTATTGGGAGCTGAAGCAGAAAGATCCCGTTGTCGATCTCAGTTTGCTCAAAGATCGGAACTTCGGAGTTTCCGCATTCCTCATGTTCATGGTGGGCGTCATTCTGCTGGGCAGTACCGTTCTTATCCCGCAGTATCTACAGCTTGTCATGGGCTACAGCGCCACAGAGGCTGGACTCGCCATCTCGCCGGGCGGGCTGCTCGTGATGGGCATGCTGCCGTTCGTAGGCCTATTGCTCAGCAAAGTCGAGGCACGCTGGTTGATTGGTGTCGGCCTAGCGATTACTTCGCTCGCGCTGATCCATATGACGAAATTCGACGTTTACATGGATTACAAGTACGCTGCAATCGCGCGCTGTTATCAGGCGGCGGGACTCGCGTTCTTGTTTGTGCCCATCAACACGGCGGCGTATGCGTTTGTGCCTCGCAACAAGAATAATGCCGCTTCCGGCCTGATCAACCTGGCGCGAAACGTAGGCGGCAGCCTTGGCATTTCGCTCGTGACGACCATCCTCGCCCGGCGTGCGCAATTCCATCAGTCGCGCCTGACAGAACAGGTGACACTCTTGAACCCGCGTTTCAATCAGGCCCTCACTTCCGCTTCGCACGTGTTCGGTCCACCGCAACACGCCCGTCGGCAACGGCCCATACGCGCTATTAATGCGAACGCTGGAGCGTCAAGCCAACACTCTCGCTTACATCGATTGTTTCTGGCTCCTGGGAATTACGTTCGCGCTGATGCTGCCGCTCGTTTTCGTGATGAAGAAAACGAAGCCCGGCCGCCCCGCTGCTCACTAGGCGGATGCACTCTGACGAACACGTCAGCGTCGGCGGTTCACTCCCAGTCTTCGTGTTTAAGATTGGCGATTCGTCCGAACTCACGGTGATTGTGAGTTACCAGAATCAAATCGCTCGCTAATGCAATGGCTGCGATCATCAGGTCATTTGGCCCGATCGGCACTCCTCGCTTCTCCAAATCTGCGCGAATCATGCCATACGCAGTGGCTGATGAATCATCGAACGGAAGGGATGTGAATTGGTCGAAGAACCGGTTGAGCCGCGCAAGCGTTTGCTCGACCACACGGCTCTTGGCCACGCCATATAGCAACTCAGCTTTCACCACAGAACAGAGGCTTATATTTTCGGGGCTTAGTTGTTCGAGTCGCGCCTTGATCGACCCCGATTGGCCGTTGAGATAACGAATGCAGGTGTTCGTATCGAGCAGATAGCTCAACGGAGGATCTCGCGATCTTCGATCACTCCTTCATCTTCACGTTCCATAGGACGGTCGGCAAAGATACCGTACGTCTCGGTAAAGAAATCTGCAGGCCATGTCTTCGCCTTGGGTGCAATGGGTTGAACAACCACGACAACGTCGACATCGGCCTGGGGCAAGCCGGTGGGCACGCGCAAATTTAGCACTCCATCTGGCTCGAGTCGCGCTTTAATAGGAATGGTTACCGTAATGAGCCCCGCCCTTTAATGATAGGTAATCTGACGTCGCCGTGGTTAGGGACGACTCTGCTTATTGCCCCTGCGCTGCTGCTTTAGCCGCGAGCTCGCCTCGTGGCTGCCGCGTTACCTCCAGACTCACCGGCAAGCTGAAGTAGAACGTCGATCCCACTCCTTCAGTCGATTCGGCCCAGATCCTGCCGCCATGCCGTTCCAAAATCTTCCGGGCGATGGCGAGACCCATCCCTGTTCCCTCTATTTCGCGGCTGTCCAGTCGCTGAAATAGTCCGAAGATGCGTTCCGCGAATTGCTGATTGAAGCCTCGCCCGTTGTCTGTTACGGAGAAGATCCAATTCGTCCCGTCGCGTTCGGCTGCCAGGCGAATCAGCGGCCGCTCTTTGCCCCGATACTTGATGGCATTTGAAATCAGGTTTTGCAGGACTTGCGAAAACTGCACCTTATCCACCACCAACGCGGGAAGAGGCCCGTGTTGAATATCCGCGCCGCTCTGCTGGATAGCTGCGCGAAGGCTGATCTCCGCTTCCTCCAGCACTTTGTCGAACGGCACCGGTACCGTCGCAAGCCCTGCCTTGCGCAGCCGCACCAGCGCCAGCAATCCGTTAATCAAATCGCTCATCCGCCGCGACGAGTTCACGATATAGCCGATGAACTCATCCGCATCCTCATCGAGGCGGCTCTTATATCGCGCTTCGAGCAATTGCGTAAAGCTGGTGATCGTTCGCAGCGGTTCCTGCAGATCATGACTCGCGACATACGCGAACTGTTGTAACTCCTTGTTCGCTTCCATAAGATCCCGCGTGCGTTCCTCGATTCGTGCTTCGAGTTCGGTGTTCAGGGCCTCGAGTTGCCCGTGCGCAGCGTCGCGCGCCTGCAGATACGACAGCATGTCGTTGTACAACCAGACCATGACACCGATCAGGACCAAAGTGCCGATCGCAAAAACTACGAATCGCCAGCGGTTCAGGCTTCGCTGGCTTTCGAGGTATGCAGATTGCTCTTTGTCCAGCCGGTTCTGGAGCGTTCCCATCTGCCGCCGGATCTTGTCCATCGTCTCTTCCGAGCCGTTCGAATTGGTCAGATCTACCGCGGCCGCGAACCCTTGTGCGCGCTGCGTCTTGATGACCTGATTCGCTTCCTCGAATCTCTTCTTTACGAATTGGCAGATCTGCGCGACTTGAACTTGCAAATCTCGCGATTCGTCTTTGGCGTAACGCAGGCAAGAATCGACCTGGGTAGGCAGCGATGCGTTTGCCTGCTCGATGGGAGTGAGGTAGCGCTCATCGCCGGTGAGCAGAAATCCGCGCTCACCGGCCTGTACATCGTTCGCGAGAGAGCGAAGCTCCCCGATGCCCGAACTCAGATTCTGAATTCGGAGGAGATCAATGTCTGTGTGCTCGGTCGCTAGATCGACACCGAAGAATAGAACGCTAAAAGCTAGCGGCAGCGAAAACAGGAGGGCTAACCGCCTCCTCGTTTTTGTATACACCGACGCTGTCATTGCAGCACTCTTTCATGTCAGGGCAGCCCGTCCTGAAAATATTTCCTTGATTGCTACGCAACCAGCTAAAATTTGCCGTATGAAACACCTCGGCGGGTTCAATGTCCAACGGCTCTCTTGCGCCTCGTTGTTAACTGTCGCGTTCACGGTCCCTTCACTAGTTTGGACCGCTGCATCGCCTGATTCGTTTCAGACCTCCGCTGGAGCTGTTGTCATAACACCGATTCAACATGCGAGCCTCACGCTCGAAGCGGGCGGAAAGCTTGTCTACATCGATCCTTCGCCTCAACATCTGTTCAGCGGGCGTTCCAAAGCGGACCTCATCTTGATCACCGATATTCACGGCGACCATATGGATCGCGCGGCAGTGTCGTCGCTGAAGAAGGAGGAAACGCACATCATTGCTCCACCCGCTGTTGCTAAGACGATAACGGATGCTGAAGTGCTCTCAAATGGACAGAAGACCACTTGGGAGGGCTGGACCATCGAGGCTGTTCCCATGTACAACATGAAGCGCGGACCTGCTTCCGGCAAGCTTTATCACGATAAGGGACGCGGCAACGGATACGTCCTCACCTATGGCGGTAAGCGCTTCTACATTGCCGGAGACACGGAGGACATTCCCGAGATGCGCGCATTGCGAAACATCGATGTCGCATTTGTCCCCATGAATCTACCGTTCACGATGACCCCGGCGGAAGCGGCTGAAGCGGTGAAGGCGTTTCACCCGCGCATTGTGTATCCGTATCATTATCGGAACGGGGACGGCAGCCAAGCCGACGTAAAACAATTCGCGGCCGCACTGTCCGGCACTGGGATTGAAGTCAGGCTGCGCGATTGGTACGCGCAGTAGACAACTCTTTCGGCCTTAGCAGCCAGCGCTTTGCGATGCAGCTTGCCCAGTAACATTCGCTCGAACTCAAAATAAGGCGCGCAGTTCACAAAACTATAGCGAGCGCGAGCGATCTCGGCAAGCGCGTCGCCGGCGTTGTTCTCCGGTTAGCGAATAAACCGCTTTGCGTGCGATGCTGCAGCCACGCGGGTTCTAGCGAATCCAGGTCTACCTGCGCGAGTTTCTTTCGCGCCGCCGCGAGATCGTCCCGAACCAGCACATCCAAACACGCCGACTTAGCAAGCGTGATCGCCTGCGCCCCCATGCTGCACGCTTCCTTTAGCTCCAGCGCTCGCTCATCCCACGCCCGCGCGCTCACATCGTCGCCGCAGTCCAGAGCCCACGCGCTAATTGTCTGCGCATAGATCAACATCGATTCAGGCCTGCCTTTCATAGCGGCCATGGTATCGATGACGCCCATCGGGTAGTCACGCGGCCGGACACCTGTAACGTCGAGTCGCGCGATCAGGTGATATAAAAAGATCTCTTGCGCTTCCGCTGTGTCGTTCCAGAAGATCAAGAATTGCCTCGCATCGTTCCGCACTCGGGCGCCACACGCATTCGGAACCAGTCCCAGTACGAACAGGAAACAATTGAATTCAGCGAGTGCTCCTAGAAAGCTTTTAGGCCACAATCCCGTTGGGTTATGAAGGGGATATGGAACAGTATTAGACCTGCGGCGAGGCCACTCACCAACGTCGCCACAGGTCCTCCCGCAACTACCACCAACACCCGTTCACGCCAGCGGTCAGTATTACGCGCCACCGCGGAAATCGACCCGGCGAATAGCTTGCCCGAGAATTCGACAGTCCATCTCCCGTAGGAACGTATGGCGCGCACGGGGCCCAGGCAGATGCCGAGCACCTCGAAATCCACCAGAATCGCCGCCATCAGGTGCCCGGCTTCATGCAGCACAATCGAGGCAGCCACGGCCGCTAGCAGCGCGCTGATTCCGCCGATACTGTCGAGCTTGATGGTTTGAAAGACCGCTTGCGCCCATGGCGGACCAAAAGCGTTGATACTTCCGCCCAGCAACAGCGCTACCAGCAACAAAGCCAACGAAAACCCGTTCGTCTGGCGAACTGCATCAACATGGGCCGCCATCGCAGGCACGGGAGGGTTCACCCGCCCTACGGATGGATCAATGGCACGCGCAACGCCAGCCTGCATGCCTCGCAGTATGGCCTGAAAGCGCTTGTCACGCTAGCTGCACGCGTACCGCAAATCGCCTGTTACCCACAGTACCGGGCTATGACATCGGCTGGCCATTGTCCCACTGTGGGGCTGGGGACGAAATTAGCGCGCCGATGCTGCTTGCTGAGCGCTGTTTTCGATCGCACTCCACTCTTGTTCGCTGAGTTCCAGCCCTGCGGCCGCGACGTTCTCCTCCAAGTGCGCAACCGACGAGGTCCCCGGAATCGGAAGCATCACTCGCGAATGATGAAGCAGCCATGCGAGCGAGAGTTGTGCCACGGAAGCTCCATGCCGCTTTGCCGTGCTGTCGAGCGGACCGCCCGCTTGCGCCAATTTGCCGGCCGCAACTGGAAACCAGGGAATAAATCCCAGATCGTGCTGCTCGCAATACTTCAACACGCCCTCATGCTCGCGATCACTGATGTTATATCGATTTTGCACGCTCACGATTCGAACGGTCTTATTTGCCTGCTCAATCTCGGCGGGCGAAACCTCCGACAGGCCGATGTGCCGGATCTTGCCCGCGCTCTGCAGATCCTTTAACGCTCCCAACGTCTCTTCCAGCGGCACTTTCGGATCGATGCGATGCAGTTGGTATAAATCGATGCGATCGAGTTTGAGCCGCCGCAAGCTCATTTCCACTTGCTGCGTCAAATACTCGGGGCGTCCGACCCCCGCCCACTGATTCGGGCCCTGCCGCGTCAATCCCCCTTTGGTCGCAATCACGACATCCTTGGGATAGGGGAAAAGAGTCTCGCCCAAGATCCTCTCGCTTACCTCCGGCCCATACGAATCGGCAGTATCGATGAAGTTCACTCCGAGCTCGATGGCGCGCCGCAGTACTCTGCGGGCTTCCTCGGGATTCTGCGGCTCGCCCCAGATCCCTTCACCCGTAATTCTCATGGCGCCGAACCCAAGCCGGTTGACTGTAAGATCGCCGCCGATCGAAAACGTGCCGCTCGCCTTGGCATCAGCTGTGACTATGCTCATAGCAACGAGATTCTGCGGCGCGCCTGGAAGTTGCGTCCTTTTCAGAGTGCAATCCGTCGCGCTTAGGCCCGTTCGACTGCTTGCGGTTCGCGCCGCGGAAGCGCGGCTTCGACCTCATTCTCCGGCTCTTCAACAGCCGCACTCTGGGGAGTCTCCATGAATAGTTGCAGCTGCAGGCGCGCTTCCGCCAAGGTATGAACCACATATCCCGAGCAGCCTTCGCCTAAGCGCTGTTGTAACGTCTTGGGTTCGACCTTGGATCCCCACAGGCCCACTACCGTCTTAATGCCGGGACAACCCTGACGCGCTTTGCGGCACAAGGACCGCGCATGAGCGATCGCAAACGGAGGCAGTGCCGAGATGCACATTGCATTCGGTTGCACTTGTGTAACCTTGGCGAGCATCTCTTCCACCAGCCCAGTCGCAATCGCTTCCGCCGCGTGTCCGGATTGCCGCAACACCTGCGCGAGCATCAGCGCGACCAATTCGTCCGCTTCGTCCCCGGCTGGAACACATAAAATCGAGAGCCGCTGCGGAGGCACCGGAATGCCGTCCTGCAATTGCTGTTGGGCCGCCGCATCCTCGCCTAGTTCCTCAACGAGTTCTCTCGTTGTGTCGTAGATCATTTTCCGCCGCTCGTCATCGATCTGGGCCTCATGCCGATCCTGCTCAGCAAGCGCGAGTGCCGGAATGAACATCGAATCATACAGCTCGATGAGCGGTTTTTCCTTCGCGTACTCTTCGGCAACCGTTCGCGCCTCGTCTTCATCCATCGCGAGCAAGCGCTGGTAATAGCAAGCGTGCGGTGGAAGAACCGGCTCATCCCCGAGCAGAATGTTCAGGAACTCGAGTTGTGGAATATATCGCCCCAGCACGAACAGCAAAACCGTCAGAGGGGTGGAAACCACCAGCCCGATAGGTCCCCACAGCATGGTCCAAAACGCTGCGGAAAGCAAAACGGCCAGCGATGAAATGCCCGTTCGCGTGGCATACAACCACGGTTCCACAACGCCGGACGTCGTCAGCTCTACCGCGGCAAAAAGCGCCAGACTCAGCAGTGGTCTTTTCCAGTCGTTGAAGACTGCCAGCGATAAAACGAACGGGCACAGGCCCGCGGTCAGCGTTCCTACGTAAGGAATAAAGCGAAGGAAAGCGGCGATCACGCCCCAAAACAACGCGTACGGTACGCCGATAAAGAACAGGCCCAGCCCCAGAAGCAACCCGAACGCGCCGTTCACCATCGACTGCGTCAAAAGATAGCGGCTGACGCGCGCCGCCGCGTCATCCATAGCGGCCGTCATCAACGTGAGTCGCGCCGGGCCGAATAATCGGAACACGCGGTTGCGAAGATCGCTCCGCCGCAACAGCAGGAACAGGGTAAGAATGACAACCGCCAGTGCCGTTCCGAAGAATCTCACCACCGAACCGCTGATCAGCCCCAGCGAATCGAGCACATTCGGCTTGTCTTTTACTACTTCCACCGGTACCGGCGCGGCAATCGAAGGCTGTTTCTGCGCGGGCATACTCCGAGCCGCTTGGGCCGCAGTTCTGACCTTTCTTCACGGCTGCGTTGCTTGGCGATAGCTCCGTTTGAATCTGGTTTATGCTCTGCGCCGCTTTTGCGAAACCCGATCCCGCCGGATTCCTCACCTTCTCTAATTTGTCGTGGATGTTGTGCTGATACGAAGGCAGCCGGATGACGATTTCGGCGAGCTGTTGCGCTCCGATCCAAATCAGTCCACCCGCCGCGGCAACCGTCAGCACCAGAACGATGACAATCGGAAGCACGCGGCCGAGCTTCAGTCGTTCCAGCAAATTGACCGGGTAAGCCAGCAGGAAGCTCAGCAGTACTGCCAACGTAAGCGGGATTACTACTTCAGCGCCTAACCGCAGCGCAGCAATCACCACAACAGCAGTGATCACCCGCAACAGGGTAGATGAATCCGAACGCCGCTGGGGATTGATAGCCGTACAGCCCTCCTCAAAATATGGAGTGTATTTGCCGCGATTTGTTGCCAAAACTAGATCGTAAGACTCCGCCGTATGGCAGCACTATCTGTAGCGCGTACTTTCCCGCAATCGAGCTACCCACCCCGGAAAAGCGTGGCACAATAGTGCATCTACTGTTGCGGAGGCAATCAATGAACAAATCGATGTTGGACGCAAAGGCGCGCCGCTGTCCATTTTGCGCGGCCTTGGGTACGTTTTCACCCTGGCAGTGCTTACCGTAGGAGCACCCGCCCTCCAAGCCACTCCTGCGGATCCGCAAGGCGTCTTTGACAATCTGATTGCGGGAATTCCCGTAACGCCGGTCGACGCTTTTCAATTTCAAGCTAACTCGAACGGAGGCGGCGTCTTCAATTTTCGGAACGTTTCCGGCAGCGATTGGATCGGTATGGATTTTTTTGTCACTGCTGGCCCCAGAGACGCCCATCACTTGCGGGCGCGGCCCGTTCTTCTCCGCTTGTGAGGTTACGACGGTTCCGAGCGATACGATGGCGCCGATCGACCGTCGCGTGCTGTATGACATCGGTTTTAGCGAACCGCGGGCGGCGGAATAGCGAATCAGCGGTGGGTTCAGCTTCAACTTGAACGACCCCGTCAATGGCCAGCCCAACCTCGACCCGAACGGCTGCCGGCGGCTGGGGGCCAAACACCCAGTTTAATGTCGTTCGCCACTGCCGCGCCGGAGCCCGGCTCATGGCTGCTGTTTGCGAGTGGAATCGCCTTGGTCGGAACCTTTCGCCGCTTCCGCTCGCTGCAAATCCTAATGCTTCGATTTCGCGAGTGAATCCTCGAAACCTGGCAAGGAGCGAATCGACTTCAAATCCGGTTCGCTCCGCGCATACTCAACCGAGTACCCGTTAGCGACCGCGCGTCCAAGTGCGCGCAGAGCGTCTTGCGTTCGACCGGCAAGCGCATTCACGATGGCTTCGTCGTACATCAACGTATCGTCGCTCGAGTCTATCGACCGGGCGCGGGCGATAAGCTCCAGCGCCTGCGCCGTTCCTCCTTTCCGCGCATAGTACAGCGCCAGACTTCCCAACGCGCTCGCGTCCCGAGGATTTATCTCCAGTTGCCGGTACGCCAATTCGATCGCGTGGTCGTATGTCGATTGCGCTTTTTCCCACTGGCCTGCCTGCCGATAAGCGTCAGCCAAATTTCCCACCATCATCTGCTGATCCGGGCTCATCTGCACTGCCTTCTCATCCGCCGCGATCGCTTCGGGGTATTGGCCGAGATAAAAATAACCTGACCCGAGATTGGTGTATGCCGTAGCCGCTGGTCGCAGCTCGATCGCTTTTTGGCTCATCGCAATGCAGTCCTTCCATTTCCCCTCGTGCAGGTAGATCACGCCCATATTGCTGAAGGACGATGCCGCGCTTGGGTTAAGCTCTACCGAACGCTTAAGCTCCTTCAGCGCTTCCTCATTTCGCCCCATCTGGGCATACGCCACCCCCAGCCGGTTGTGGTTGTACCAATAATAGGGATTCAGCTCGACTGCCTTGTTGAAAGCGGCCAGCGCGGCTTGGCTCTCGCCTGCTGCGAAGTAAGCGCGACCCAAACGTATATAGCCGTCATCGGAATTCGGCTCCAGTTGAAGCGCGCGTTTAATCTCGTCAATGGCCTGCGCATTCTTGCCCGTCGCCGAATAAACGCTGCCCAGCGCGAAGTGCACTTCCGGCAGGCTTTCGTTCCTATTGCGCGCTTCGCGCGCCGCCGCTAGCGCCTTTTCCGCCCAAAAACTCTGTTTGTTGCGTCCATACAATTCGAGACTTGCATCCGCCACGCCCGTCCATGCCAGCGCAAACGAAGGATCCTTGGCGCGGGCCTGTTCGAACAGTGCCAAGGCTGCATTGTCGCCCGCCGCATCGCGCCGAGTCTTCAGCATGTCGCGGCCCTTTAAATAGAGATCGTACGCGCTGACGTCCTCCGTCGGCTGCACGGCAACTCGCTCCCGCTCTGCGAGCGTGGGAGTCACGTCGAGCGCCCGAACCACCTCCGTGCAAATCTCGTCTTCGAGCGTGAGAAGATCCGCGCGCAAGCCCGAAAACGATTTGCTCCATACCCGCTTATTTGTTTCCGCATTGTCGATATTTGCAATCACCGCGATATGATCGCCCTGCCCTTGAACCTCGCCCTGAAGAATGAGGTTGGCGCCCAGCTTCCGCGCAATCGCGCTCTCCGGCTGAGTTAGATCGACCTGCTGTATGGCCAGCGGCGAAACCGGATGCACGCCGCTGAGCGAAAAGAGGCGCTGCGAAATAGCCTCGCCGATTCCTTCAGCCTCGTACTTCAGGTTCGCGTCCGCTCCGGCTGCCCGGAATGGAAGCACTGCGATGTACCGGCCATTCGTGGGCGGCTGCGTGGGAGCGCGCGAATGCCGCGCAAACCAAATAGTACCCGCCACCAGCACGAGAATCGCCGCCCCAGCCCCATACATCCATCTCCGCCTCGGCTGCCTCACAGTCGGGACTTCAGCAGGCTTCGCCTGCGGTCGCAAATCGTCAAGTAACTCCCGTGCGCTCTGATAACGACGCTCGGGCTCGCGCTCCAGGCAACGCGCAATCACCGCCGCCAGCCGGTCTGAAATGGCCGGGTTCAGCAGCTTCGCATTTTTCGGTTTCTCCGTTACACGCTGCGCCAGAGTCTGGAAAACCGAATCGTCCTTGAATGGAATGTCGCCGGTCGCCAGCTCGTACAGAATCAGGCCGAGAGAATAAATATCGCTTCGCGCGTCGACCGCCTTCCCCTCCACCTGTTCCGGCGACATGTACCGGGGCGTTCCGGGAATTTCACCGGCGCGATTCGCCGCCAGACGCGTCTCATCGTCCTTTCGCGCCATCTGATCCGTAATCCGCGCGCCTTCCTGTTTCTCGACAACGTGCGCGAGACCGAAATCCGCGATGCACGCATGGCCCGCCGAATCGAGCAGCACGTTCGAGGGCTTCAGATCTCGATGTACGATGCCTTGCTCGTGTGCCGCTTCGAGCCCGGCACAAATCTCTCCGGCGAGTTGTATGATGCGCTCTTCCGGAAGCGGGGCGGAGCGGCGCAGCAACTCCGACAGGTCTTCCCCGTCAGCCCAGGCCATCGATACGAACCGCAGCCCGTTCGCCTCGCCCAAATCGTGGATGCGCAAAATATTGCGGTGCGTGATTCGGCTCGCCAGCGAAATCTCGTGTTTTAACCGCTCCAGCGTCTCGGGATCACTCGCCAGATCGGGACGAACCACCTTCAGCGCAACCGTGCGGTTCAAATCCAGATCGGTGGCCCGGTAAACCTTGCCCATACCGCCCGAACCGGCAACGGACTCGACCCGGTAACGCGAGCCGAGCAGCGTTCCCGGCGCAATCGTTCCACTTGCCTCAGGCTGCGCGGCACCGCGTGGTCTGCCCGCATCGCGCTTTCCAGGCGAAGCGTTCAAGTCGTCCAGAATTTCCTGCGCGCTCTGGTACCGGCGCCCTAAATCCGGATCGAGGCAACGCATGACGACCCGCGCCAGGTTCGCAGGAATGTCGGGCGCAAGCGAACCGATCGGCAGGGCCGGCTCCCGAGTGCGGGCCATCAAGGCTTCGACCAGCGTTTTGCCCGTGAACGGCAGCACACCGCTAACCAACTCGTAAAAAATTACGCCGAACGCGAAAATATCTGATCGCGCGTCCACTGGTTGGCCAAGGGCCTGCTCCGGTGACATATAGTCGGGAGTTCCCAGTACTACGCCTGTGCGCGTGATCCCCGTTTCCTCGAAGGAACGCGCCAAGCCGAAATCTAAGATGCGGGCGCGCCCATCTCTGCTGATCATCACGTTCGCGGGTTTCAAATCGCGGTGGATCACATCTTCGGTGTGCGCCGCATGCAAGCCTTCGCAGACTTGCTTCATAATCGCTACCGCATCGGAGGCGGGAAGTTTCCCTTCCCGGCGAAGAACGGACCGGAGCGTCTCTCCTTCGACAAACTCCATGGTGATGAAGCGCATCCCGGCCGCGATGCCCAAATCGAAAACGCGAACCACGTTGCGGTGAGCGATCTGGCGCGCGAGCAGCGTCTCCTGCTTCAGGCGCCGGACTGCGGTGGTGCTCGCGACCAGATCCGGCCGGATAATCTTCACCGCGATCATGCGATCGAGTTCGCGATCGTGCGCTTTGTAAACCGTTCCCATCCCGCCGCGCCCAAGACGTTCCAGGAGTTCGTAGCGCTCCGCAATGACATCGCCGGGCGAAACTTCTCCAGACGCTCTCGCGCTTGCCGCGCTCCCGCTGGACGACGCGGAACCGGAAGCGTCCGTGGTCTGCTGCTCTTCGGAATCGATAACGGTGCCCGCAAGCTCCGCATCGAACGGCGTGTTGCAGTGCTCGCATGAAACGGAATCATCCGGATTGGAGCATGAGCAAACGGGACAGATCAGCATGCGACAACTCGTCCTTGGCGCCTTTGGTCACAAGCGCACAAGCCGTTCTGGTGCCCGTCGTGCGCGACCTATCGGGCAGTCCGTTCTGTAATTTTAGAGCATGCGAATTGCCAAGTGGCTATGTTAATGTTTCTACTGGCTCGTTGAGGAAAATGGCACTGTCCAAAAGAATAATCGTTTCTTACCTGGTAGTCGCATTGATTCCCGTTGGCCTGGGATTGCTCAGCTGCGCATCGCCGCAGGCTGTAGCGAACTTTGCCGGCGCATCTGAAAAGTCTTTGGATCAAAGTCGCCCGATTTTCAATGACATTCCGGAGTCGTACGCGCGGCGTTTTTGCGCTCAGACGGACCTGAATCGAAATTTTCAGGATTTAACCTCAACGAGTGCCTGCGTTCCTCCTGCTGAAACGGGCCATTTCAAAGCGCTCCAGGACGAGGCCGAGGGTTTGAACGGGGTTTCTGACGCTTTGAACGAGTACTTCAGCGCCGTCCAGCAGCTCGCGTCTTTCGGCATGGCCAAGCCCCCAGCAAGCGCGAGGGCAAAGGCCCGGCAACCACGTCAGCTAGCGCCGCGAATGCCGGCACAAGCGCGGCAGCAAAAACCCAAGCGCAGGCTGCTGCGCAAAAAGCGAAGTTTACGCCGAATGAGGTCAACGCCATCGGGGCACTCGCTGAGATTGCTGTGCGCGCCGCCTCCATCGGCTATGTCAGTCGTCACCTCGCCACTGATCTCACCGACGCCGATCCTCATGTGCAAAACGTAACAGCGGCTTTGCAACGCGTGGTCACGACCGACTATATCGATGATCTTCTCGCCAAAGAAAAGCAGAGCCTTCATGAGCGCTATCGCGACGCGGCCAGGAATGAGCAAAGCTCCGCGGTGACGTTACTGCTGTTTGCGAACTGGAACGACGAGATACAAAAGCTTGATGACCGCAAGAAGGCCGCCGGCGCTTATGCTTCAGCTCTCGACAAGATTCGCGAAGGACATCACGAATTGGCTAGCAACCCCGCGCGTCTCACCGCCAAAAATCTCGCCAGTGCAATCGACCCTTACACAAATTATTTGGAGTCGCTTATTCCCACAATTCAGAAGGGCTTTTAGAGCGAAAGTTCCACGAATATCTCACCTATAGGAGCACCCATGCCCGACGCCGCCGATTTCGCTAAATTGTTTTTCGATTGGTCTCAAAGCGTGGACGATTACCGGGACGAGCACTTCGACGAGTTATCGCCCGATCAACAGTCCCGCCTCAAAGATTTCGCTCACCAGTTGGACGATATCTCCGATCACTTCACCATCGAGGACATCGATGAAACCCTGCAATCGATAAGCGGTGACCTGGACGATATCGCGAAGGTCACAACAAACGCCAAAGCAGCCCTCAAACGCCTTCAGACCATCGAAGAAGTTACCAAGGTTATAGCTGCCGTCGTCGCTATCGGCGTAGCGGCCGAGACCGGGAACATCGGCACTATCGAGGGATCGCTCGAGGATCTGGGTAATTTGATCCCGATGGGCGGAGCCACGGGCGCAACGGCTGCAGCGGGCGGCAGAGGTACTTCTCCTGGAGCCGGCGGGACAGGCACGTCCGACAGCTAAACGCATCCGCCACTACCGCTCGGCGTAACGCCCCAGGATGGTGGGCAGGTTCTGAGAGAAGGCCGAGCGCGCGACCACCTGGTCGCACCCTGCCGATTGCGCCGCTTTCTTCAAATCGGCCTGCACATGCGACACGTAGCACAGCAGTTTCACCTTACTCGTTTCGACGTCGTTCTTCAGTTTCGAGATGGTGTCAAGTGGTTCCACGGCCGCGTGATTCAGATCCAGAATAATCACCGCCGGCTGCTCCTTCGCCCGGGCGAGCGCTTCCTGCTGCGTTTGGACGAACACCGCCTCGAAGCCGGCCCGCTTCGCTGCTTCCTCGATCTTGACCCGAAACATCAAGTCGCTCAGGATGGCCACAATCTTCTTTTTCTGATCTGCCATTCAGCTCACCACCAATTCTCTCCCACACCGTTTATTTGTCCTGACACATCCCGCTGGCCGTATCATCAAATCAGATCATGAGCGCTCTCGTCCAGACGGCCCCTGAAGTTGTCGCGAATTCGCTTCAGGACCCACTGCGCTTTAGCCGGCGCGTTCCGCCCTGCGCCCTTGTGATCTTCGGGGCCAGCGGCGATCTTTCCAAACGAAAGCTTCTGCCTTCCCTGTACCGCCTGTTCTTCGAGCGCCGCATTTCGTCGAGCTTCGCCATAATCGGCAGCTCGCGTACGCCGATGTCCGACGACCAATTCCGCGACAAGATGAAGGAATCGGTCTCCAAGTTTCTGGAAGAGGCGCCCTTCGACGAGGATGTATGGACCTCCTTCGCACAGTCGCTTTTCTACGTCCCCGGCGACCTGAATAATCCGGACTCCTACGACGACATCCGCAACAAACTCGATGAGGTGGAGAAAACTCATCAGACCGCGGGCAACGTTCTGTTTTATCTCTCTACGCAGCCCAGTTACTACGCCGAAGCAGTTTTAGCGCTCGGCGCGCACGGCTTAAATAAAGGAAATGGCTGGCGACGCGTCATCATCGAGAAGCCCTTTGGACATGACCTCGCCAGCGCCCGCAAGCTGAATGAAGAGATTCACAAGGTTTTCGCCGAGTCCGAAATCTATCGCATCGACCACTACCTGGGCAAAGAAACGGTTCAAAACATTCTCGCCTTCCGCTTTGGAAACGGCATCTTCGAGCCGCTGTGGAACCGCCGCTACATCGATCACATTCAGATTACGGCCGCTGAATCGATCGGCGTTGAGGGCCGGGGCGCTTACTACCAGGAAGCCGGCGCGCTGCGCGACATGATCCAGAATCACTTGAGCCAGGTCATGGCAACCGTGATGATGGAACCGCCCACGGTATTCGATGCGAATAATGTCCGCGACGAGCGAGCCAAGCTGCTGCGCGCGGTTCGCATCATGAAGCCCGAGGACGTTCCCAAGTATGCCGTTTCCGGGCAGTACGGGCCCGCTAAAGTCGGCGGTCAGGACTTACTAGGATTTCGTCAGGAACCGGGCGTTAACGCCGACTCTCAAACGGATACTTACGCGGCGGTTACTTTCTTTGTCGACAATTGGCGCTGGGCGGACATTCCCATTTACATTCGCACTGGAAAGCGTATGCCCAAACGCGTGACCGATATCGCCATTCAATTTCAAGCGCCGCCGCTCGGGTTATTCCAGCAGGAGACCAAAACCGGTCTTCGCGAAGTCCGGCCCAATCTCCTCGTCTTGCGTATTCAACCGGAAGAGGGAATCTCTTTGCGCTTCCTTTCGAAGAGCCCCGGTACCGGCATGCGTGTACGTCCTGTTTCGATGGATTTCAACTATGGTTCGAGCTTCGGCGAGCGTTCGCCTACCGCCTACGAAACTCTTTTGTTGGATGCCATGGCCGGTGACCCAACGCTCTACACCCGGCAAGATATGGTGGAAGCGAGCTGGCAGATTGTCGAGCCCATTCTGCAATTCTGGGCTTACGCCAAATTCGATTTCCCCAACTATCCCTCCGGTTCCTGGGGTCCCAGGGCTTCCGACGAAATGCTCGCGCGGCAAGGCCACGTCTGGAGGGTTCCGTGAGCAGCTCCGTCATCTTCCCCGCCCAACCGGAACAGATTCTGAAGGGCCTGGGAAAGCTGTGGATCTCTCTTGGACAGGAGGAAAAGAATCAGGGCAAGCCCACCGTTCTTCGGGCTTGCGCCATGACCCTGATCATTGCCACCGATGACCCGGACGGCGGTTATTCAGCCTCCCAGATTATCTCCGAGCTGATGCGTGAGCACCCCAGCCGAGGCATCGTTCTCGCCGTCAACCCGGAAGCCGAGAAGGGTCTGGAGGCTCGGGTGCTTGCGCAGTGCTGGAAGCCTTTTGGAAAGGCTCAACAGATTTGCTGCGAGCAGATCGAAATCACCGCTCGGCCGGAGCAGTGGCCCAATGTCGGACCGACTCTCGTCGGTTTGACAGCCGCCGATCTGCCGGTCGTCTTCTGGTGCCGGCACAAAGCGGCGCTGAGCCCGTTTGCGACCCACGATGAAAAGGCCGGTCTGCAGGCCGTGATCGATTTGTCGACAAAGGTCATCATCGATACTTCCGGTGAAGATGCCCTGACCGCATTCGATCTGATCGCGCGGCTTCGGGGACAAGGCCGCACAGTCGCGGACCTCGAGTGGACGCGTCTGACGCCATGGCGCGAGCCTATTGCCCAGCTATTCGACAACCCCGCGAGAGAGAACAGGCTTTCCAACTTTCACAATATCGAGATTGCTCACACCGACGCGCGGCCCCACGCCTCTGCACTCTATGCCGCCGGTTGGTTATCGGCACCGCACAAAGCGCAAGTTTCTTTCGTCAAAGTGCAAGGTTATGGCCCCGGGCTGCACCGGATACGGCTGCGCTCGGAGTCCGAGCAGATCGATTTTGAACGTACCGGGACAGAGTGTATGAGCCTTCGCAGCTCAACCGGTCGCCAGCGAAGTTATACCTATAACGAGGCGAGTCTGAACACCTTGATGAATGAGGAACTTTCCATTCCCGGCGCTGATGCTGCCTTTGGCTCTGCATTCGCCCGCGCGCAGGAGTTGCTTCGGTGAGCAGCCCACATCGGCCCGAAGCTGCTACCGGGAGCTCGCCGCAAATCCGCATTCATGAAAGCGCCGAGCTCTCGGCACGCGCCTGTGGCACTCATATTCTTCAGGAGCTCGAGGAAACGTTGAAGCTTCAGTCGCACGCCGCGGTCGCGATCTCGGGCGGCAGTACTCCCAAGCCGCTGTTCGCTTTCCTCGCCGCAGCCGATTTCGATTGGTCTCGCGTTCATTTGTTTTGGGTCGATGAGCGCTGCGTTCCTCCGACGGACAACCAGAGCAACTTCAAGCTGGCGGATCAAACGCTGCTCACGCCCGCAGCCGTGCCCGCGTCGAACGTTCATCGCATCTACGGTGAACTGCCGCCGGAGGAGGGCGCCGCGGAATACATACAACAAATCCGACGCTTTTTTTCGCTTGAACAGGACCAGCTGCCGGCCTTCGATATTCTGCACCGTGGAATGGGTCCGGATGCTCACACTGCGAGCCTTTTCCCAGGAGAGCCGTTAATTCTCGATCGCACCCATATCGCCGCGCACGTCTGGGTTGAGAAGCTGCAGATGCATCGCGTGACGCTTCTTCCGGGTGTCCTGCTTGCCGCGAAACAAACCATTTTGCAGGTTTCCGGGCCAGACAAGGCCGGCGCTGTTCGCGACGTTCTTACGGCTGCCGAAGATCCGATGACCTACCCGTGTCAGATCGCTAGTCGCGATTCGAAGGCGACTTGGTTTCTAGATAAAGCCGCTGCCTCCCAGTTATAGTGCGGTTCGCAGTCTCGTTCGCGGTTCTCATCTGCTTCGTCCTGGCCGCCGGTTTCGCAGCCGTCGCCAGCTTCGCAGTTCTCTTCGACTTAGCTATTCCTGTCGAAACCCTGCCCCTTCTTCGCGTACACCTTCGCCAACCGGAGCTGGCTTACAACCGTCTGCTGTTCGCAGGGGATGTCATGTTCTCGCGAGGTGTTCGCCGCCGGATTCTCGCTGCTCACGATCCCGCGCTTCCGTTTCGCAAGATCGCGCCAACGATGTCGGCGGCCGACATCGCATTCGTCAATCTAGAGTCGCCGTTTTCCGATCGTGGCCCGTACTACGAGAGCGGGCTAATCTTCCACGCCGCACCCGAGACCATCGAGGGATTGGAGCTCGCGGGAATTGATATCGCATCTACGGCCAACAATCATTCGCGCGATTGTGGCCCGCACGGTGTTGAGTTTACGGTCGAATGGCTGCGCTCTCATGGAATTGAGCCGCTTGGCAGCAGCGAGTCTGAAGCACTCACGCATCAAGGCGTCATCCTCACGCGTCATGGAATCCGCTTTGGTTTTCTCGGCTACACCTTCGATCAAAACAACGGCAATTGGCGCGATATCGATCCGCGTATCGCGCTCGCTGATCCGGCGGCCCTATGTAGAGACGTAGCAGCGCTGCGCAAGCGTGCCGACGTAGTCATCGTTTCCATGCATAACGGTATAGAATACGTGCCCAAGCCGACCAACGCTCAAATTGCGTTTGCGCACGCCGCCATTGACGCCGGAGCCACGCTCGTCATCGGTCATCATCCACACGTCGTTCAGCCCGAAGAAAATTACCACGGGGGCTTAATCTTTTATTCGCTCGGTAATCTGGTGTTCGATCAGTACCAGCGCGAGGCGACCCAGCACGGTGAAATTGTCGAGATCTCGTTCGTCGGACCAAATATTCTTGCCGCACACGTGATACCCGTGAGAATCACGCCAAATGGTCCGGAACTCGAGTAATGCGCCGTGAGTGCTAGGCACTGATTGCTAGGCACTGATTGCTAGGCACTGGTCGCGTGCTGTTCAATGTGACCACCGAACTTGGAGCGCATCGCCGAAAGCACCTTTTCCGCAAACGTGTGGTCCTTTCGAGAGCGGAAGCGCGTGAAGAGCGCGGAAGCAAGCACCTCTACCGCCACGGATTCCTCGATCGCCGCGTTGATGGTCCATCGGCCTTCACCGGAATCCTGCACAAAGCCCGTAAAATCCGAGAGCGTCGGGTTCTCAGCGAGAGCCATGGCTGTTAAATCGAGCAGCCACGATCCGATCACACTTCCCCGTCGCCACAGCTCCGCGATCTCCTCCACGTTCAGATCGTAACGTTCATTCTCGGGAAGCTCTGCCGAGTTCTTATTCACCATCACATCAAAACCTTCCGCGTACGCCTGCATCACGCCGTATTCGATGCCGTTATGCACCATCTTGACGAAATGTCCTGATCCCGGAGGACCTGTGCGCAAATAGCCTTGCTCGGCGGTGCCGCCCACCTTGTCGAATCCGGGCGTTCGAGGAATATCGCCCATACCCGGCGCCAGCGTCTTAAAAATCGGCTCGACCTGTTGGAAAGCTTCTTCATCGGCTCCGATCATTAAGCAGTAGCCCCGCTCGACGCCCCACACGCCGCCGCTGGTTCCGGCATCGATATAGTTGATTCCACGTTTTTTGAGTTCCGCCGCGCGCCGGATATCGTCTTTATAGAAACTGTTTCCACCATCGATGATGATGTCGCCCTGCTCCATGGCCGCAGCTAATGTCTGAACCGTATTTTCTGTTGCCGTGCCGGCGGGAACCATCACCCACACAGCGCGAGGTTTCGGAAGCTTTTTGACCAGGTCTTCGAGAGAATTCGCGCCCTGCGCGCCTTCACCCACAAGCTTCTTCACGTTATCGGCGTTCAGATCGAAGACCGTGCACGTGTGGCCCCCTTTTTCCAATCGCCGCACCATGTTCGCGCCCATGCGCCCCAGACCTACCAGCCCGATTTGCATTCTTCTCCCTCTCAGTAAGCTGTGAAAATAGTCCTACGGTTCATCCGGCAGCTTACACCGTTACCGAATATGAGATTCAGACCTGCCCGGCAAGTTTCACATCCAGCGCTCTCGCTGTTGTTGCTTGCGGGCACACTCACGTCACTCGCCTGCAATCGTGCGCACCAAACCACTATTGCGGTTATTCCCAAAGCAAGTGCCGACATTTTCTGGCAAAGCGTTCATGCCGGAGCTGTGAAAGGCTCATGGGCGAATGACGTGAAGATCATTTGGGATGGTCCGCCGAATGAGACCGACATCGCTGGTGAAATGAAGATTGCGGAGACGATGATCAATCGGCAAGTCGATGCGATCGCACTCGCGCCTTCCGACAGTTCGGCCTTCAAGATTGTGGTGGATCGTGCGGCGGCTGCGCACATTCCCGTCGTCATCTACGATTCAGGTATCGACAGTGACCGGTATGTAACGTTTGTTGCCACCGACAATTACTTGGGGGGCGAGATGGGCGCCGATCGTATTGGCAAAATCCTTGCCGGTAAAGGCAAGATTGTGATGATTAAAACGGTGCCCGGAAGCGCCTCGACAACCGCCCGCGAAGACGGTTTCCGCCACGAATTGCACACGAAATTTCCGGGAATTCAGATCCTCGACGAACGCTTTGGGATGGCGAGCATCGCTCAATCTCTGGCAGTCGCGGAGAATATGCTCACCGCGCATCCCGATTTGAACGGTATTTTTTGCTCTAACGAATCAGGTACGGAAGGCGCCGCGCAAGCATTGAAAGCGCGCTCCCGGACCATCAAAATCGTGGGCTTCGATTCGAGCCCGATGTTGCTCGATGAACTGCAATCGGGCGTCATCGATTCACTTGTTATTCAGGATCCGTTCAAAATGGGTGAAACGGCGGTGGAACAGGCCGTGAAGGCCGTGAAGAAACAAACGACTCCGAAGCAGATCTTTCTTCCACCCCGCCTCATCAACTCCGGCAATATCAGGGATCCTGCCGTGCAGCTTCAGCTGCATCCCGACTTACAGAAATACCTCACATCGTCGTGATCGGAGTAGTGCGGTAGTAAGCATACACCGAATCGCCAGGCTGCGGAGTGATGCTCTGCCTCTCGAAGGTTATTGTTGAACCGCTCACCGTGTAATCGGCACCTTGCTGTAATAACGCGCCGTTCTTGAACAGCTTCACGCTTGCTGTCGGGTTCGGCGCCTGGCTTAACGTGAACGTCAGGTTAGTGCCGTTGTATGTACCCGCCGGGATTTCGTCATCCACGAAGGTGGCGAGCGGTCCAGTGCCCGGCAAACGATAATACGCCAGCAAAACATCACCCGTTTTGGGGATGGAGTTGCTGCCGAACGTCACGTTCGCAGCTGACAACGTGTAGTCGGTCCCGCTTGCTTGCAGTATGCCGTTCTTGAAAAGCTTCAGACTTGCCGCGGCTCCCGGAGTATACGCGAGCGTAAAATTCGCATTGCTTCCGTTCACTGTTCCACCCGGAGTTTCTGCATCCTGGAACGATGCGCTCGTCGTTCCTGAGGTGAGACTATTTACCTTCGCGTTTAGATTTGAAAGAGAGTTGCTTATATTCGCGATGCTCGTGTTCACGCCCGCTATCAAGGCCGTAAGACTGGCTATCGAATTGTTAAGGGAGCTCAAATAAGCACTCAACCCCACCACTTGAGCGATGGCAACGCTGGTTCCGCTGCCGGGTCCAGTTCCCGTTCCGCCGCCGCCGCTGCTCGCCACACGAACTTCGGCCAGCGTGAGAGGCGTGGAACTCGGTGGAACCTGCCACGTTTCGATCCACGTCGTCAGTCCGTCGCTGCTGTTGTAGGCCGCCTGATAATTGACCGGCGGGTTAGCAGTTGTCGAAGGTATCAGCAGCACCGAAAGGGCGCCGTTGTAAATATTGACCGTGGTGTTGTAAGGTGCCGGGCTGCTGCCGCTTGAGCTGGAGCCCAACCAGGTGATCGCTACCGTTCCGTTGAACAGAGCGCCACCGGACGTGTAAACGGTGTCCTGGACCTGACTCAAGGTCGATTGCGCCATCGCGCACGTCACCAGAAATGTCGAACAAAAGAGTAAAATCGATAGCCGCTGCCGCAATGTTTGCATCTCGCCTCAAGTCGAAGTCGCCGTGTCTCGCTTGCTGGCGCGTAACCGCGAGTGCCCTTTCGGGTCCCTCTCATGCGCTCAGTTCGGAGCGATTTCAGTCAATCATGCACTGGAACGAGGACGTTAGAAATCAAGCCTGCGGCGCGTCGCGAATCCGTCCGCAACAGCGTGACAACGTGAGGCTTAGAAGAAGTTAAGGGAAAATATCGAAACGTGTGACTCGCCGAAGCGTGCCTCGGCCAAATCAGTTCGTGCCCGCTGCGGAACTTCTGCGGGTAGTGCCAGCCTTTACGGAGCGCGGCGGGTGGATGCGTTCCGTCCCCAAATAAGGCTGCAACGCCGTGGGTATTAACACACTTCCATCCGCCTGCTGGTAGTTTTCGACGATTGCTACCCAGGTGCGCCCGACCGCCAGGCCGCTGCCGTTAATCGTATGCACGAATTCGGCCTTCGTTTTTCCGCTCTTCGCACGAATCTGCGCTCTCCGCGCCTGAAACGCTTCGAAGTTTGAGCAGGACGAGATCTCCTTGTAGGCATTCAACCCGGGAAGCCAAACCTCGAGATCGTACGTTTTGGCCGAGCTGAACCCCATGTCGCCGGTGCACAACACCATTCGACGATAAGGCAATTCCAGCCGTTCGAGAATCGTTTCCGCATCGCGCGTGAGCTTCTCATGCTCTTCATAACTTTGCTCCGGAAGCGTGAACTTTACCAGCTCCACCTTCTGGAATTGATGTACGCGGATAATTCCACGCACGTCCCGCCCATACGATCCCGCTTCACTGCGGAAACAAGGCGTATACGCACACAGTGAAATCGGCAATCGATCCGCGTTCAGTGTTTCATCGCGGTAGAGATTCGTCACCGGAACTTCCGCCGTCGGCGCAAGCCATAGGTCGTGTCCCTCGCAGCGGAAGAGATCTTCCGCAAACTTCGGCAGGTTCCCCGTTCCGTAGAGGCTCGCCGAGTTCACCATGAACGGCGGCAATACCTCTTCATACCCGTGCTCTTTCGTGTGCACGTCCAGCATCATATTGATCAGCGCCCGCTCCAGTCGCGCGCCGAGACCCCAGTAAACCGCAAACCGCGCCCCCGCAACTTTCGCCGCGCGCTCCAAATCGAGAATGCCGAGTTCCGCCCCGAGCTCCCAGTGCGGCTTCGGCTGAAAGGAAAACTGCCTCGGCGTGCCCCAGCGCCGGATCTCCTGGTTATCTCGTTCATCCTTCCCCACCGGAACGCTTTCGTGCGGCAGATTCGGGATACGCGACAGGAAGTCGCGGAACTCGCCATCCAGCTTTCCGGCTTGCTTCGTCCAGTTTCGCGATGCGCTCGCCCGATCGCGCGCACTTGCTGCTGGCGTTCAGTCGTATCCGTGCCCTGTTTGCGCAGCTTGCCGATCTCCGCCGTCTCCTGATTGCGCTCCGCTTTCAGTTGTTCGCTCTCGGTGACGCACTGCCGGCGTTGCCGGTCCAGAGCTTCGAATTGCCTCACATCCAGCGTGAATCCGCGCGTGCCCAAGCGGTCCCGAATCTGCTCCAGATTGTTGCGGAAAAAAGTAAGGTCGTACATCCCTGAAAGGTGTGCGTGCCGTGTCGCGAATCTTAAGACCGCTGCTCCAGCGGAACCCATTTCTGCCCATCCGGAGCACCCGTGTACTCCGCGCGCGGCCGAATCAGGCGGTTGTTCTTGTATTGCTCCAGAACGTGAGCAGTCCAGCCCGACATGCGGCTCACCGCAAAAATCGGCGTGAAGAGATCGACAGGAATCCCGAGCGAATAGTACGTCGATGCGGAATAAAAATCCACATTGGCATTCAAGCCCTTTCAAATCGTGAATCGTCTGCTCCACGCGCGATGAGGTTTCGTAAAGCTCGTGTGGCCCGTGCGCTTGCCCAACTCTTCGCTCATCTTCTTCAGGTGAATCGCCCTGGGATCGACCACTCTATAGACCCGATGGCCAAACCGGCAATCTTGATCTTGTGGCTCAAGTTGTCTTTTACTTTTTCGATAGCCTCGTCGGCCGAGTGCGTGGACAACAACATGCGAATCACGTCTTCATTCGCACCCCCATGCAGCGGGCCTTTCAGCGCCCCAATCGCCGACGTCACCGCGGAATAAATATCCGACAACGTTGCTGCGGTCACGCGCGCCGCAAAGGTCGACGCGTTCAACTCGTGATCCGCATGCAGAATCAGCGCCACATCGAATACACGCTCCATCACTTCGTCCGGCTTCTTGCCGGTCAACGTATACAAGAAATTTGCGGCGTACCCCAGGTTGCGATCGCCCGGCACAACTTCTTTGCCCGTTCTCAACCGCTCGAAGCTGGTAACGAGGGTGGATACTCGCGCCATCAGCTTCACCGCCTTTCTTGGCGTTCGCCTCCGGAGAGTTGTCGCTCGCCTGCGGGTCGTAAAGGCTCAGCATGGAAACCGCCGTGCGCAGAACGTCCATGGGTTGAGCATCTTGCGGAACATTCTTCAAGAAAGTCGGTGACCTGTTCCGGCAACTCGCGTTCCGCCACCAGCGACGCTTTCAGCTCCGTCAGTTCTTTCTGGTTCGGTAACTTGCCGTTCCACAGAAGGTAAATCACTTCTTCGAATGTGGCGTTGTCCGCTAAAGTGTGGATGTTGTAGCCGAAATAGCTGAGGACGCCCTGCTCCCCGTCGATGTAGCAGATTTTCGACGAGGTAGCGACAACGCCTTCCAGACCTGCACCTGTACCCGCCATGAATGTGGGCTCTCCCGCTACGATTCTATATAACTCGATGCCTATCGCTCGCGCTCACTCACTAATCGCCGTTCAGTTCCCGCCAGCGATGTACCAGGTCCTGGCACGCGCCCGCGCCAGTTCGGAAAGTGAAATTCGAAACCCGCATCGAGTAGACGCGTCGTGGAACAACGCGGCGGCTTTTCAGTACCAGCTCGGTTTCCGTGCGAAGCAACACCGCTCCTATAGAAAGCATCCATGTCGGCGCGGGCAGGCCAATATAGCTCGTACACCACGCCCGACGCAGGCAGCTCATGAAATCGCGATTCCTCACCGGGTATCGGCGAAGAAATGTTGACGACCCCGTCGATGTCTTCCCGTCCGATCAGAAACTCGATCGCTCGGATGAAATCGACATCGTGAATCCACGAGATGAACTGTTTGCCGGACCCGAAGCCCCGCCCAGACCCCAACGCACCAGCCGCAGCAGGTGATCGAAAATGCCATCTCGATCCGGACTCATCGTCATCGCGCTGCGAAGCGCCACCTTGCGCGTGTGCGGTGTATCTGCCGCGAAAAACGCGCGCTCCCAACTCGTCGCCACGTCGATGCTAAATCCCCAGCGCTGCGGCGCATCGGGCTCATTTCCTCCCAGTTCGCCTGTGCCTTCGTCCATCGCTCGATCAAACGCATGACGGTAAATGGTCGCCGTACTTGCGTTGAACCACATGCGCGGCGGCTGCGACGCTTGCGCAATGGCCTGACCCACCACGCCCGTGCTGATCGTTCGCGAATTCTTGATCTCGCGGCGGTTCGCCGTGCTGTAACGGCAATTCACGCTTCGTCCCGCCAGATTAATGACCGCATCCGCCCCTCTATAGCCTGCGTCCACGACCCCAGGTCGCTCGCATTCCAGGCGAAAGTTTTCCACTCGGCAGGCTTCGGATGCCGCGCAATCACCGTAACCGTGTGACCCTGTTCATGGAAATGCCTCGCCAGAATCTGCCCGATCTGGCCTGTCCCTCCCGGAATAACAATGCGAAGCCGGCGGTTCGAAGGCATTCAGTCCCGCGCTCAGATGTTGATTGTCCCACGAACTCGGCGCCCTCCCTAAAACGCTTCACCTGCCTCTCTAAAACAAAAAGCCCCGGGACCGTAGTCCCAGGGCGAAAGAAGTGTTGCTGTGTGCATCGCCGCGCGGCGGATTTGTACCCGCCCGCCCGTTCAATAGCGTCAGTGAGAGCCGAAGCTCCAGCCTAGAGCGGCGCCATACTCAGGTACCCAGTTGCTGCCGAACTGGAAAAAGTTATTCACGTAACGCGCATCCACTTGCGGCCGGATGAACAAGTGCGACGTGCGTACACGCGAACCCCAGCGGAAAGGTGAACCTGGAAATGGTTCGAGCTCTCGACGAAGCTATTACTGGTCGAGCAGCCCGCAAATTGGTCGCAATACGAGCTTGGATAGTAAAATGAGAGCCTCGCACCGCCAAGCCCTGCTTCTATTTCCGGCACAACCCGCTTCTCAACGTGTCCCGTGGGAGCCCAAATCGCATTGAAGTCGTAAAACATGGGGCGATAAGTCAACCCCGTATAGCTGCCTTGCGAGAAGCGGAAATCAGTTTCTGCGCCTATTCCGAAATGCGGCGTGATCATATAAGTCGGCGCCGGCCTTGCCGAAGGTTCCCCCCAGCCGCGGAGTGTTGAGAACGGATTTCCCGTTCCGAACGTGTCAATCGATTGCCCGTTGGAGCTCATCCATCATGGTTCCTGCGCCAAAGAAAACATCCAGCCCACTCTGTGCCTGTGCAATGGTTGCACCCAAACACAAAGCCAAAGTGAGCGGAATGGTGTTACGTATCAGTTTCAAGACAAGTCCTCCTCGAGTTTGTCGAGCGCAGCAACTTTGTTTTTTGTTTGCCGTTAAAGGGTTGTAGATCGCCCCGGAAGCCATGGTGCGCTTCGGGCGCGCTGCACTCGTTACGTCACCTAGGACGTACGCCCGTGCTGTCCGGGTTTCACCGCGCGCGTACCAAAAATCACCTAGCTATTTGAACGAGCGTACTGGCGCGGGACGATTCTCGTCTGCGATCCGCGCTAGCGCTACGCGTGCGCCGGGTTCACGCTTTCCGGATTTAACCCGAGCTCTTCAATCGCTTGCTTCGCGCGAGGCGCGTCGTAACGTCCCCACTGCGACAAACGCGAGAGCGCGGACGCCGCAATGCTCGCGGCATCTACTTCAAAGAATCGCCGCAAGTGCTCGCGGTTTTCACTGCGGCCGAACCCATCCGTGCCGAGCGCAGTCAGCCGCCCCGGGAGCCAAGGCGAAATTTGGTCGGCCACGATCTTCATGTAATCGGTCGCTGCCACGATGGGCATCTCCATGTTGCCGAGAGCTTGGTTCAGGTAAGGCTTTCGCTGCGGCTCGCCCGGATGCAGCCGATTCCAACGGTCAACTTCCAGCGCGTCCCGCCGAAGCTCCGTGTAGCTGGTTACGCTCCACACGTCCGCCCAAACCCCGTACTTCTCTGCCAAAATCTTTTGCGCCTTGAGAGCTTCATTCAGAATCGGTCCGCTCCCGAACAACGTCACTTGAGCCGCTCCCTTTTCCGAAGCCTTGTACAGATACAGTCCGCGCACGATCCCTTCGCGAACGCCTGGCGTTTCCGGCAGCGGCGGCTGCACGTAGTTCTCGTTGCAAACCGTCAGGTAATAGAAATGATCTTCGTTGTTTTCATACATCCGCCGGATGCCTTCCTGCACAATCACGGCGATCTCATAAGCGAATGCGGGGTCGTAGCTCTTGCACGTCGGAACTACGCTCGAGAGAACGTGGCTGTGCCCGTCATCGTGCTGAAGCCCTTCGCCCAACAGCGTTGTTCGCCCTGCCGTCCCGCCCACCAGAAAACCTTTTCCGCGAGCATCCGCAAACGCCCAGATCAGGTCCCCGACGCGCTGGAACCCGAACATCGAATAGTAAATGAAGAACGGTATCGCGGGCACGCCGACATTCGAGTACGCGGTTCCCGCCGCCGTAAACGAAGCCATCGCTCCGGCTTCGGTAATTCCCTCTTCCAGAATTTGGCCGTTTTGCGTTTCCTTGTAGTACATCAGCACTTCGCTGTCGACCGGTTTGTACAGCTGCCCGCCGCTCGCATAGATGCCCCGCTCCCGGAACATCGATTCCATGCCGAACGTGCGCGCCTCATCCGGAATAATCGGCACGATGTACTTGCTGATCTCTGGAACTTTCAGCAGCGTCTTGAGAACCGCCACAAAGGCGCTGGTCGTCGAAGCTTCGCGGCCCCGCGATCCTCCTAGTGCCTCCTGGAACGCTTCCAGCGGCGGTGCTTTCAACTCGATCTTCTTCGGTGCCCGCGCCGGAAGGTATCCGCCTAACGCGTCCCTGTGCTGCCTTGATGTATTTGACTTCCGCGCTGTTCTCGCCCGGGTGAACGAAAGAGATCTCATGGATGCTCTCTTTCGGAATATCCAGATCGAAACGTTTCACCAGATACACCAGCTCTTCTTCGTTTAACTTTTTCTGCTGATGCGTGATGTTCTTGCCTTCGCCAGCCTCGCCTAGCCCATACCCCTTCACGGTCTTGATGAGAAGGACGCTCGGTTGGCCCTTGTGCTCCATGGCCCGCTTGAACCCGTTGTAGACCTTCACCGGATCATGGCCGCCGCGGCGGAAGCGCGCAATCTGGTCGTCCGTCTTGTCTTCAACCAGCTTCAACAGCTCCGGATACTTGCCGAAAAATTCTTTACGCGTGTACGCGCCTCCGCGCGCCTTGAAATTCTGGTATTCCCCGTCGACGCACTCTTCCATGCGTTTCATCAGAAGGCCCGTCGTGTCGCGCGCCAGCAACTCGTCCCAATCGCCGCCCCAAATCACCTTGATCACGTTCCAACCCGCGCCCCGGAAAACTCCCTCCAGCTCCTGGATGACGCTGCCGTTTCCTCGCACCGGACCGTCCAGCCGCTGCAGGTTGCAATTGATCAGAAAAATCAAATTGTCGAGCTTCTCGCGCGACGCGACATGCAGCGCGCCCGTCGATTCCGGCTCGTCCATTTCGCCATCGCCCAGGAAAGCGAACACCCTGCGATCGCTTCTGGGCAGCAGCTCGCGGTTTTCCAGATAGCGCAAAAACCGCGCATTGTAAATCGCGTTAAGCGGCCCAATGCCCATCGAAACTGTCGGAAACTGCCAGAAATTCGGCATCAGCCAGGGATGCGGATAAGAAGAAAGTCCCGGTGTGTCGCGCAGTTCGTGACGAAAATTCATCAACTGCTCTCGCGTCAGCCGGCCTTCCAGAAAAGCGCGCGCGTAAACACCAGGAGAGGCGTGGCCCTGATAGTAAACCAGGTCGCCCGGGCCGCCATCGACGCTCCCCCGAAAAATGTGGTTGAACCCGACCTCGCTGATCGTCGCCAGCGAAGCATAGGTCGAGATATGGCCGCCGATATTGGGATCGTACTTGTTAGCCCGCACCACCATGGCCGCCGCATTCCATCGGATCAGGCTCTTGATGTGGCGCTCGAGGGCCCGGTCACCCGGATACGGCACCTCTTCGTGAGTCGGGATCGTATTGACGTAAGGGGTATTGATCTTCTGCGGCGCAGCGACTCCGAAATCACCTGCGCGATCCAGCAACTTCTCCAGCAGATAAGCCGCTCGGTCCGGCCCCGCTTCATCTACGACCTGCTCCAAGGCTTCCATCCATTCGGAGGTCTCCTGCGGGTTCAGATCCGTCTCGCGTTCTTCTTTGGTCTTGAGCATTTACGGAAAAAATGGGCTTGCTTCATTTAATTATTGCTTATGGCTTGCATTTCTTCGCCACGTCAGGCAATCTAAAAGGTTTTCCGGAGAAGACTTCTTTTAATGAAGGTGCGCGTCCTCTATCATGACCACTGCTTCGACGGCGCAGCATCGGCAGCCTTCATCACCCGCTTTCTGCAAAACAAATTCTATCCGGATGCGGACTTCTACTATACCGGGTTGGCCCACCGTGCCGACCAGCTTTTCGAAGACAGCCTTTTTGACGGCGACACCAACGTTATTGTCGATTTCAAATACGCCACCCATCCGAACCTCACCTGGTGGTTCGATCATCATCAGAGCGCCTTCCTGAGCCCCGAAGACGCCGAACATTTCCGGCACGATACCTCCGGCCGCAAGCTGCTCGATCCGAGTTACCGCTCCTGCACCAAGTTCATTTCGACGGTTGTGAAGGATCAGTATGGGTTCAAAGCACCGGATCTCGAAGAGCTGGTGACGTGGGCCGATATTGTGGACGGCGCATTGTTCGAGAGCGCCGAAGCCGCGGTCGAGATGAAAGCTCCCGCCATGAAGTTGACGCTCGTGATCGAAGGCAGCAAAGGCCCCGACCTCGTACAAAAGATCATCCGGCAGATGCAGCACAAATCGCTCGAGCAAATCCTCATCGATCCCGACGTGCAGGCCGAATACAACCAGCTGCACACTACCCATTTGCACAACATCGACGTGATTCGCCGAACCGGTTCCTGCGAGCGTGGCGTGATTTATTTCGATCTCGTCGATTTCGGGATCGAAGGCTACAACAAGTTCATTCCGTATTATTTGTTTCCGGATTCCGCCTACACCGTCTCGGTCTCCACCTCCAGTTTCCGCACGAAAGTGTCGGTGGGATCAAACCCCTGGGTGCGCGAGCCGCTGCGCCACAACCTGGCAACGATCTGCGAGCGCTACGGCGGCGGCGGCCATCCGAAGGTGGGAGCAATCAGTTTCCCCACCGGCGCAATCGCCGAAGCACGCCAAGCGGCAGCGGAAATTCGCGAAGAACTGAAATTACCCTGAGCGTTTTCCATCGCTCACCCGCGCGGCGCGAGCCCAAGGCTTCTAAACTGCATTCCCGTTGATAGCCCCCACAACGTCGAAGCGTGGTGAAATGTGACGGTGAGCTTTGCTTGTGACGATCTGGTCGAGTACGGAGTTGTGCTGATTCCGCCCTCTAGGGCCGAATATTTCGAGCTGCTTGCCGACATCGAACACAGGTTGCAAAAAAGGCCGAAGGGCTCACCACCGGTTAGCGATGAATCTCTGAGCTTTATATCCGAGCATGATACAAGCGCATCTGCCATTCTAGTCAACCGGGCAAACATCGCGATCGCATCCCTTGCATACATCTGGTCGCTCCGCGGGAGGAATGATCGAATCGTGACAAATAGCTCGCTGCCCGGAACGAACCCATCCGTGCTTCTACCATTCGGCTTGAACGACCGCTCCAAAAAATTCGATTTCTACTGGAACACCATTTTCCCTGGATCTAAGCGGCTCATCACCTGCGGAGGGCCTTCGTTTGGTGACAACTCGGACGTCAGGCCGCCTGCCGCTGATGAGCTATCGCAAGGCGGATTTGTAACCTGGGGCGGCGGCCGACCCGAACCTTCGGAGCCGGTAAGACTAGCGCTCGATGGTGTGTTTTTTGAAGACGGCGGCTTCGCGGGGCCGAACCGGCTCGGCGCGTGGGAACACACGGTGTTCTGCGCCGAGGCCCATCTGGCGTGTGCTGAGCTCGCGCGCAAAGCCGCTAGCGCGCGTGAGTTTTTTCTGGACGTCCAGCATCTCACGGATCAGCCGGAGAACGGGAGATTGCCGCCTCCACCTCCTCCTGGTGCCTGGCGCAATTCTCAGCTGCCTGATCCTCAGCCCATCCGGAAACGCGAGTTCCAGATGGTTGGCTGGCAGGTGTTTCGTTCCCGGCAGAGACTTGGCGACGAAGCAACAATCAACAGCATCAAAGCTTGGGCGGACGCACCTGTGCCTAAATTTCACAAGCTCTGACAGTTCTTTGGCGTGCAATTGTACACTTGGTGTACAATTGTTTATGCAAAAGATGAGCGCCAGCGAATTTCGTCAGCGCTGTCTTGCCCTCATGGATGACCTGCCCCCCGAAGGAATCCTGATCACGCGTCACGGCCACCCGCTCGCCAAATTGGTGCCCGTGAACCAATCCTGCGGCGACCTGATTGGCAGCGCCTCGGTTCTCTACGACAACGACGACGATCTGTTCTCTACGGGCGAACGCTGGGATGCTGAATCTTGATACGCACGTCCTGCTGTTCGCAATCGAGGGACGCCTCACTCCGCACGAACTGCGCATCCTCAAACGCGATCAGGAGTGGAGCGTTTCCGCTGTCGTCCTCTGGGAAATACAGAAACTCCACGCCAGCAATCGCATTCCTCAAGGACTCGATTACGAACCGATCGCCGCGGCCATTCGCGCAATAAAAGTTTGGCCGCTCACCTCGGAGATCTGCCTCACCATCCGCTCGCTCGACTTCCACTCCGATCCCGCCGACGAACTGATCGCCGCAACCAGCCTCGCCCACAAACTGCCTCTCATCACCCGTGACGCCCGCATCCGCATCTCCAAGGTGATCCGCTGTCTGTGACCGGATTCTGACGGCGCAGTCTTCCTCGCTCACCGAGCGCGCCATCCACCTCAAACAGAACCGCGCGCCTCCGCAAGCGGTCCCGGCCCGCGGCTTCGTTTCGCCAAATCAGGCGAACCAAGCGCCGCCGGACGGAATCAGCTCTTCGAAAGCCGCCTAATCGCGCCTCGCCGCAACCAGCTTTTCGAGGTGTTTCGCCAAGATGTCCACCTCGATATTCAATCGCGAACCCGAAGTGTATGCGCGCAGCGTCGTGTACTTGTACGTGTGCGGAATAATCGTGAATCCGGCCAGATCACCCTCGATCTCAGCAACCGTCAAGCTGATCCCGTCGACCGCAATCGATCCTTTGCTGACGATGTAGCGCGACAGTTCCGCCGGTACACGAATGCGCAGCCACCAGTTATCGTCGCCAAGCGCAGTCAAGCGACACCATTTCGGCCGTGCCGTCAACATGCCCGAGAACAAAATGCCCGTCCAAACGCCCGCTCGCGCGCAGTGGCCGCTCCAAATTCACCGGCCAGCGCTTTCGGAGGTCGCCCAAGTTGGTCCGCTTCAAAGTTTCCGGCGCAAGATCGGCGCTGAACCGGTCAGCACTAAGTTCCACCGCCGTCACGCAAGCGCCGTTCACCGCGATACTCGCGCCCAGCGTCGGCATCGCGAAGAACGTCCGAGCAGGCGATCGTCAGCCGTGCGCCCGTGGCTTTGGGCTCCAGCTCCACCACGCGGCCGAGTTCTTCGACAATACCCGTGAACATCAGCTTTTGACCACGTAGGCCTGGACCGCAAACTCGTCTTGAGAAATCGGATGAATGGTCAGACGCTCGAACAAAATGGCATCCGCGCGACGCATGCGCCCCGGCCCGCCCGCAACCGGAAGGCTCTTCAATCCACCCAGAATTTTGGGCGCGTAATAAAAGAGCACCTTATCCGCGATATGCGTGTCGAGCATGGCCCAGTTCACCTTGCTTCCAGCTTCGACCATCAAAGAAAGGTAGCGCTCCTGCGCGAGATAGTCGATCACTTTGCGCGGGTCCGTTCGGCCTCCCGAGCCATCGGCAATCAGCACTTGAACACCCGCGGCTTCAAGAGCTCTCCGGCGTTCCGCCGCTGCGGCCGACGTTCCCACCACCAGAACATCGTTTCGTGCGCTTGTGACCATCTTCGATGTGAGCGGAGTACGAAGCTGCGAATCGAGCACAATCCGAAGCAGTGGACGGGCCCGCGCATGGCCCGTGCGATCCGTCAACAGGCAATCGTCTTCAAGCACGGTGCCGACGCCCGTCAGAATGGCATCGGAAAAGTGCCGTACCTGCTGAACGTCCTGTCTCGCTATTTCACTCGTGATCCAGCCGACGTTGTCTTGGGGTGCCGCAATTTTGCCGTCGAGTGTAAGTGCCGCTTTGATCGTCACGAGCGGCCGGCCGGTTCGCATGAAATGGATAAATGGCTCGTTGAGACGCTCCGCAACGTCCGTATTCGCTTCATCGACCGACACTTCGATCCCTGCCGCGCACAACCTCTTGAATCCTTGCCCGCTAACTTGCGGATTCGGGTCCTGCATCGCGGCAATCACCCGCGAAATGCCGGCTTGGGCAATAGCATCCACGCACGGTTTCGTTCGTCCGAAGTGCGAACACGGCTCGAGCGTTACGTACAGCGTCGCCCCTCGTGCCGCCTCGCCCGCTTCCCGCAACGCGACAATCTCAGCGTGATCGACGCCTGCCCAGGTATGAAACCCGCGACCGACCACCGCGCCATCTCGCACGATCACCGCACCCACCGTCGGATTCGGACTCGTAAGTCCCCGCCCACGTCGAGCGAGTTCGAGCGCTTCCTGCATGTAGGCCGATGTCACAGCTAATCGAACAGAGATGCCACGAATTTATCGGGTTCGAACGGAAGAAGATCGCTGATCTTCTCGCCAATGCCCACGAAACGAATGGGCAAATTCAGCTCGCGTGCAATCGCCACCACCACGCCGCCTTTTGCCGTACCATCCAGCTTCGCCAGTACAATGCCGGTCACTCCCGCCGATTCTGTAAACTTGCGTGCCTGTTCGAGCCCGTTCTGGCCCGTCGTCGCATCCAGCACCAGCCAGACCTCGTGCGGCGAACCCGGTACTACGCGCTGGCAGGTCCGCCGCATCTTCTCGAGTTCGGCCATCAGGTTTTCTTTCGTATGCAGCCGGCCTGCCGTATCGACGATCACGTAGTCGACACCGCGCGCCTTCGCAGCGTGCAGCGCGTCAAAGACAACCGCGCTCGGGTCTGCGCCAGTCTTTTGACGAATCATCTCGACCCCTGCACGTTCTGCCCAAACTCTCCAATTGCTCGATCGCAGCGGCGCGAAACGTGTCTGCAGCGCACAGCAAAACCTTGCGTCCCTCCCCAAGAAAACGATGCGCGAGTTTGCCGATGGTCGTCGTCTTCCCGGCCCCATTTACGCCCACCACCATCACCACCGCAGGAGGAGTCGTCACGACGCGAACCGGCGTTTCCGACGCTCGCAGGACCTCAAGCAATTCCTCGCGAATCAGATTTCGGATTTCGGCGGCATCGGCCGTCATCTTGCGATCCGCGCGTTGCCGGATGCGTTCCAGAATATCGTCTACCGTGCGCACACCGAGATCCGCCGTGATCAGCGTGTACTCGAGCTCTTCCAGAAGCTCGGCGTCGATCTCTTTTTTCCCGGCGATTACGTCTTCAATGCGATCGACCAGACCCGAGCGCGTCTTTTGAATGCCCGCCTTCAGCCGATCGAGAAGATTGGGCTCGGTTGGAACCGAGCCAAAAAGCGTCTGAATAGCCATTTATTGTGCGGGCGCAAGGTCCGGGGCGTCAGCGTCCGGCTTCACGCCAAATGATGCGACAAGCCACTAGTTTAACCGTCGGGTCCTGCCGTCCATAACCGGTCGCAATGCTACGTTGAATGAAACTGTGCCCCACCGCCTCCTTACGCACACGGCCCCTTATGACACATCTGCGGTGCAGCGCGCCTGATTGCCATACCAGGTTGGAGCTGCACGAACCCGCACTCGCCTGTCCCTCGTGCGGAGATTTGCTCGAAGTGGCGATCGAGCCGGACGACATCGATCCATCGACTCTTAAAAATGTCTGGCGCGAGCGGCGGCTCTCCTTCCATCCGCGCTACAGCAGCGGCGTCTGGCGCTTCCGAGAATTTTTGCCCGAGTATTTAGAACAAGATGTGGTCACTCTGGGAGAAGGCAACGTCCCGCTCGTGCGAGGAATGAAAGCAGCGGAGTGGGCAGGAGTGCGTCATCTATGGTTCAAACATCTAGGCTGGAATCCGACCGGTTCGTTCAAAGATCTCGGCATGACGGCCGGCATCACGGAAGCCAAGTTCCTTCGCGCGAAGACGGTTGCGTGCGCCTCCACGGGCAACACGGCGGCCTCGCTCGCCGCTTATGCAGCGCGAGCCGGAATGACCGCGCGTGTCTACCTGCCTGCCGGTCAGGCGTCGCCGAACAAGCTTGCGCAAGCGCTCGATTTCGGAGCTGAGGTCGTGCAGATTGAAGGCAGCTTCGATGACGCGCTCGAAACTCTGCTTCATGGCGCCGACTCCAACCTGTATTTCTTGAATTCGATCAATCCGTTTCGCATCGAAGGACAGAAAACCGCGATGTTTGAACTGCTCGAACAGTTGGAATGGCGAGTACCGGATTACCTGGTCGTTCCGGGCGGAAATCTGGGCAACTCGTCGGCCTTCGGCAAAGCGTTTATGGAATTGAAGAAATTCGGCTTCATCGACACGGTTCCGAAAATGGTGATTGTGCAGGCTGCGGGTGCGAATCCCTTGGCGCGAATGTGGCAATCGGGCGCGAAGGATCTTGAATCCGTTCCTCACCCGGAGACCGTCGCGACAGCCATTCGCATCGGCAATCCGCGCTCCTGGAAGAAAGCATTGGCTGCGATCGAATTCACACAAGGCTTGGTTATGGACGTGACCGACGAGGAGATCGGCGAAGCGAAAGCCGTTATCGGCCGCGATGGTATCGGCTGCGAGCCTGCTTCGGCTGCTACGCTCGCCGGAATTCGAAAACTCGTAAGCAAAGGCCAGCTGGACCGCGATGCCGTAATCGCGGCCGTGTTGACCGGACACGCGCTAAAGGACACCGACTTCATTATCAAATCGCACCAGAACAAGGAATCGAGAGAAGCTTCCGCCGTCCCCGCCCACTGAATAGTCAGATCGCGTATTAAGAATGAACCCTGTTCCCCGCCCCGAGTTCGAGATCCAAGTACCGGCCTCCATCGCAAATCTCGGACCAGGGTTCGACACCATCGCCGTAGCCGTTCAGGTTTACTTGCGGTTGTCCGTGCGAGTCGAGCCTCGTGTGAACGAGCTGAAGTTTGAGTTCGTCAACTGCAAACCCGGGCGGCGAGAACTACATTGAGCGCGCGTTTCGCTTCCTTGCGAGTCAGCGTGGTGAGTCGTTTCCCGCTCTGTTCGTCAAAGTCGAAAGCGATATTCCCGCGAAATCGGGGCTGGGCAGCAGTGCCGCTGCAACAGTTGCCGGGTTGCGTCTCTACGAAGCCGTTACTGGCCCGCTTCCACCCCAAGGGCTGCTCAACGCAGCCTGTGCGTTGGAACATCACCCCGACAATGTAGCCGCCGCACTGCTCGGTGGACTGACTATCAGCTGCCAATTGCCTGATCGTTCTGTCGTCGCCATGCCTTTGGAATGGCCCGAGTCGATTGCCTTTGTCGTCTTGACGCCCGAACTTGCCCTTTCAACAAATGACGCGCGCGAAGTTTTGCCCGAACGAGTTCCGCGGGAAGACGCGGTGTTCAATTTGCAACGCGTTGCGCTGCTTCTGCAGACGCTAAGAAGTGGTGATTTTTCGCTGCTGCGCGAAGCCTTGAATGACCGGCTGCATCAGCCCTTTCGGCAGCATCTGGTTCCGGGGCTTGAGCGCGCTCTCGCGCTCCAGCATCCGGATCTGTTGGGCGTCTGCTTGAGCGGCGCGGGGCCATCGATCGTCGCGCTCGCCGAACAGAATTTCGAATCTATTGAAACCCTGCTTGCTGACACCTTCCGTCCCACTGGCCTGCCGTTCCGGATTCGGCGGCTGCGCGTTCACCGCCATTGCGAATCGTCCTTGAATAATGCGCACGGCCGATCGATAGTCGAGAACGAAGCTCGTGTGCGATGAGTCGTTTTCAGGCGAGCGTCGCAGCCAAATGCGGCTTGCCGAGCTGGCACTCTTCGTGAACGGCGCGAACTGCCCGCTCCAAGCCATCGCGCCGAACGACTATTCCAATCGTGATTTCACTCGATCCTTGAGCAATCGCGATTATGTTTACGCGTTCGCGAGAAATAGCCGTAAAGATCCGCCCGGCAAGACCCGTCACGCCGCGCATTCCTTCGCCGACGACGGCGAGCAGGCCCACATTCTCGTCCACCTCGATAGGTTTCAGATACCCGTGAACGAGTTCGATCGAAAGGTTCGCGGACAGTGCTTCCAAGGCGTCTTCAATGTCATGCTTTCTAATCAGAAAGCAGAAGCTCTGCCGGTAACTGGAGCTGCTGAACACCAAAATCTCGACGTTCGCCAGCGCAAGGGCATCCAAAGCGCGAGCCATCAACCTCGTGCCGCTCACATCGGCGCTGGCCGGCTCCATCGAAATCAACGCCACATCGGACATCGACGTCACGGCGCGGGGGCCCTTCGGCTCGGCGAAGTGCGAAACAATCTTCGTCCCCGGTTTATCGGGAGCAAAACTGTTTTTGCTCCAAACAGGAATCCGCTTCTCAATCAGCGGAGCGAGCGTACGGGGATGCAAAACCTTTGCGCCATTGTAGGCGAGCTCAGCCGCTTCCGCGTACGTCACCTGGTCGAGCACCGCAACGTCCGAAACCAGGCGCGGATCGGCCGTCATAATTCCGTCAACATCCGTCCAGATCCACAGCTCTTCCGCGTCCAAAGATGCGGCGAGAATAGAAGCCGAAAAATCGGAGCCGCCACGGCCCAGCGTCGTAGGACGGCCATCCACCGTTCCGCCGTTGAATCCTGTGATCACGGGAACCGTGCCTTGCTCGATCAACGGCAGCAGGCGCTCGGCGGATTTGCGGCGCGTCAGATCCATAAGCGGCGACGCGTTTCCAAACACTGCGTCGGTCACGATAATTTCGCTCGCATTCACCGCCTCGGCGCGGATATCGATCGCTTCCAAATATTGCGCCAGGAGGGCCGAGGAGAGGCGCTCTCCAATCGCAATCGCTTCATCGACGGACCGTGGCGGACGCTCCCCGAGCATCAGAATCCCATTCGCAATACGCTGAAATTCCAAAATCAGCGCCTCTATGCATTCGAGTGCAATTTTATGGAACTTGCCTGTCTTCCCTGCCGTTCCGAGCAAATCCTCGCATGCTTCGACGTGCCGGTCCCGCAGCGTAGCCACACTCCTGTCGACGGCAGTGCGGTCGCCGAGTTCCGCGTGGCGCAGCGTTTCAAGCAGCAGGTCTGTGATCTTCGACATCGCCGACACAACCACCACGACGCGACCCTTCTGCTGATGCTCTGAGATGATCTCGGCTGCAACGCGGATCCGCTCGGCGCTGCCCATACTGGTACCGCCGAATTTCATGACCAGGAGACTATTCAACGGTGGAACCCTTTCTTTCATTAGAACCGCCCGCCTTGCGCTTTGGGCGAGCAGTGTGTAATTATTCATAGTAGTGAATAAAAATACACGGAGCCTCCCGTGGGAATGACCGCGCCGGCGTTTCAGCCCGCCTCCAGCACGCTAGTCGTGAATCTTCGGCACGACCTGGATCTTTCGGCAACCCAGCTGATCGGTCTGCTCGAGCTGACGCAGCAAATCAAACACCAGCGGCAGCGCTATGCGTCGGCTTTGAAGGGCCGCTACGTGAGCCTTCTGTTTGAAAAGCCTTCGCTGCGGACCAGAATGACGTTCGAGCTGGCGATTAAGCAACTCGGAGGCGACTGCGTAACCCAAGTTGGAATGATTGCCGAGCGCGAGCCGCTTAAAGATGTTGCGCGCAACCTGGCGCGCTGGACGGATGCCATCGTGGCGCGAACGTTCGCACAGGAAAGCATAGAAGAATTAGCCAGGTGGTCGGGAATCCCGGTGATCAACGCATTGAGCGAGCTTTATCATCCGTGCCAGGCGCTCGCAGACATGTTCACGCTCCGAGAGCATCTCGGCCGATTGCGGGGCGTGAAGCTTGCATATGTTGGCGACGGCAACAATGTGGCGCATTCGCTGTTGCTCTGTTGTGCTCAGCTCGGAATGCATTGCACAGTCGCTACGCCCGCCGGCTATGAGCCGAATGCCCGGATCGCAGAGCAGGCAATTCAGCTGGCGGCCGACTCTGGGGCCGAGATCGAAATCATCCACGATCCAATCGCAGCAGTAAAGTCAGCGCATGCTGTTTATACCGATGTGTGGGCCAGTATGGGACAGGAGTTTGAAGCGGAACAGCGAAGCCGGATTTTCGCGCCATACCAAGTCAACGAAGCCCTTCTCTCGCACGCACGCCCGGACGTACGGTTTATGCATTGTCTGCCGGCTAAGCGTGGCCAGGAAGTCACCGATGACGTGATGGAATCGGCTCAGTGCATTGCGTTTGACCAAGCTGAGAATCGGCTGCACGTACAAAAAGCCGTCCTGGTGACGCTGCTGCAATAACCGGCGACTTTTCAAACCCGAGGCGTCGTAAATTGAACAGGTGAAGTGTGCCTGGTACCGCCGGACATCGGTTAGATAAAGATGAGCAAAGGAACAGTAAAAAAGGTGGCGCTCGCCTATTCGGGCGGGCTGGATACATCCATCATTATTCCGTGGTTGAAGGAACACTACAACTGCGAGATCGTAGCCGTTTGCGGTGACATCGGACAGGGCGGTGAAGAACTGGACGGGCTCCGAGAGAAGGCGCTCAAAACCGGCGCATCCGAAGTGTACGTCGAAGACATGCGCGAGGAGTTTGTCAGCGATTACTTGTGGAAGCTGGTTCGCTCCGGCGGCGTGTACGAGCACAAATATCTGCTGGGCACTTCTATCGCACGCCCATTGTTGGCGAAACGGCAGGCCGAAGTTGCGTTGAGGACCGGTTGCGACGCTCTGGCGCATGGCTGTACGGGAAAAGGCAACGACCAGGTACGCTTCGAACTGACCTATAAAGCGATCGCGCCGCATCTGACCGTAATCGCACCTTGGCGCGAGTGGGACATCGTTTCGCGAGAAGATGCTATCGAGTACGCGCGAACGCACCGCGTTCCGATTGCGCAATCCACGACGAAAATTTATAGTCGCGACCGGAACATCTGGCACATCTCTCATGAAGGCGGCGAATTAGAGAACCCCGCAAACGCTGCTCCCGATGAGATCTGGATGCTGACCAAAAGCCCGGCGGATGCTCCGTCTAAGCCGGCTGAAGTGACAGTTGGCTTCGATAGGGGCGTACCCGTGTCTGTCGACGGTCAACATCAGCTCAGTGGCGTGGCGCTGCTTGAGGAACTAAACAAGATAGGTGGCGAGCACGCCATAGGTCGCATCGACCTGGTCGAGAACCGCTTTGTCGGCATGAAGTCGCGCGGCTGCTACGAGACGCCGGGCGGGACTATTCTAATGGCGGCAATTCGCGAGTTGGAAGCTCTGACGCTCGACCGCCCAACCCTGCACTACAAACAGAAGCTCGCCCTCGATTACGCGGAGATGGTCTATAACGGGTTCTGGTTTACGCCATTACGCGAGTCGCTCGACGCGTTCTTTGCTAAAGTTTCTGAGCCGGTAACTGGTGAGGTTACGATGCGGCTTTACAAAGGCAATCTGCAGCCGGTCAGCCGCAAGAGCGCCAATTCGCTCTACAGCCTTGACATCGCAAGCTTCACGATGGGCGCGAGCTACGACCAGAAAGACGCTGTCGGGTTTATCAATTTGCTTGGCCTGCCGATCAAAGTTCGGGCGTCGCTAAAGAACTAGCAATGAAGTTGTGGGGCGGCCGTTTCGAGAGCGGACCATCGGACGTATTCGAGCGGTTTTCCGCGTCGCTGCACTTCGACCGAAAGCTGATCTTCGCGGACATCCATGGTTCTCAGGCTTTCGCGCGAGCCCTCGCCAGAGAAGGCATTCTGACATCCGAAGAATGCACTCGACTAGTTGCTGCCTTCGAGGAAATTGCGCAGGACGCGCGGAACCCGAACTACTTCGATGCAGCGGACGACGAGGACGTCCATACCTTCGTCATCCGCAAGCTGAACGAAAAAGTTGGCGACCTTTCCGCGAAGATTCACACCGGGCGCAGTCGTAACGAGCAGGTCTCGCTCGACATTCGGCTGTATCTACGAACTGCAACAGAAACGCTGCTTCAGCAACTCACGAACTTCATGGCCGAGCTACTGGCGCTAGCGCGAAAATACCCGAACGCGGTAATTCCGGGCTACACACATCTGCGACGCGCGCAGGCTGTTTTGTGGCCGCATTATCTGCTGGCATATTTCGAGATGTTCTCCCGTGATTACGAACGTTTGGAGCAAGCGCGGGCCAGGATTAACGTAATGCCACTCGGCTCGGGCGCGCTCGCAGGCAGTGGTTTCCAGTTCGACCGCGAGGCAATCGCGAAAGATCTGGAGTTCCCTGCTATCACTCGCAACAGCATGGACGCCGCGGCCGATCGCGACTTCGCCCTCGATTTTTTGCATGCTTCAAGCGTGCTTATGTTGCATTTAAGCCGGCTCGCGGAGGATTGGATTCTCTATTCGAGTGAGGAGTTCAACTGGATGACGCTCGGCGATAGCGTCACCAGTGGATCGAGCCTTATGCCGCAGAAAAAGAATCCCGATTCACTCGAATTGATCCGCGGTAAATCGGGTCGAGTGTTCGGCGCACTGACCTCACTTTTCGTGACAATGAAGGGTTTGCCGATGACCTACAATCGCGACATGCAAGAAGATAAACGGCCGCTATTTGACGCTTTCGACGATACGTCCGGCTCGCTTGCGATGGCAGCGGCAGTTGCTGAATCGGTGAAGCTGAACCCGCGGAAGACCGCTGGCCGCCGCGGAAGAGAGCTGGGTAGTAGCTACCGACCTGGCGGAGGAGTTGGCGCGAAATGGAGTGCCCTTTCACCGGGCACATCAGATCGTGGGGAAATTGGTTCTTGAAAGCGTGAACAGCGGGAAGAGACCTGCCGACTGGTCGGGTGAGGCGCTCGCAGCATTCGCTCCCGAATTTAAGCCCGAAATGGCACGCTTGCTCGCGCCCGTGGAAGGGATGAAAAGTCGTGAATTGCCCGGCGGCACAGGACCCGTTGCCGTCGCCCGCGCTCTTGAAGAAGCGGAGCAGCGCTTGACCATGCTACGCAACCGGCTCCCCTGAATCATGAACAAGAGCTTCCGCCAAGGGCAGATCCTGAAGGTCATCCGCGCGAAAGGAATCTATACCCAGGAGGAACTCGGACGCGAGCTGAGCCAGCTGGGAATTCAAACTACGCAGGTCACATTGTCGCGAGATATGCGGGAGCTCGGCCTCGTAAAAACGGGCGACGGATACCGGCAGCTTGCGGTAGAAACGAGCGGGCCGGATCTCGCGGATGTTGCCAACGAGTATCTTCTCGATGTTCGCGTTGCGCAGAACCTCGTCGTGCTGCGCACCTCCCCGGGGAATGCTAATGCGCTTGCGATTGCCATCGACAAGCTGGACCTGGATGATGTCGTGGGAACCATTGCAGGAGACGATACGGTGCTGGTGATCACGCCAAATAATGACAATGCAGATCGATTTCGGAAACGGTTGCTGAAGTTAATATCGGCGTGAGGCTAATCGCCGTGGGTGTGATCGTGCGGATGCGGTTGAGTAGCCGTCATGTGGCAACCGCTATCGGAGAGCACGCAAGGCACGTGCTCGAACTGGATCGTCGTGTGATGGATTCCGAAGTCACACAGAACCTGATTGATCCGCTTCAAAATGCATTCACTCGCAGAAGGCGGCATATCCTCGATCAGGACGTGAGAACTGAGCGCATGCGTACTGGAGCCGAGACTCCAGATGTGAAGATCGTGAACGTCTAATACTCCGTCTATTCCGCCCAGAGCTTTGGTCACGTTGTTCAGCTCGATCCCACGCGGCAAACCTTCGAGCAGGATGTTCAGCGACTCGCGAATGATATCCCAGGCCGTGTAAACGATGAAAAGCCCTACAACAATTGACAGTAGCGGGTCAATGTAAGTCAGGCCAGTGAAGCCAATTGCAACAGCTCCAATAATGATCGCTACGGCACCGACCGCATCGCCCAGCATGTGAACCACAGCAGCCTGAATATTGATATCCCCTTTTCGGCCACGGTGGAGAGCGACGACTATTGCTCCATTCAGAACAAGAGCAGCCGCGGCAACCCACGCCATCATCCGGCTGTCCACCGGCTGAGGATGTAAGAACCTCGAGATTGCTTCCCAAAAAATTAGCAGCGAAATGCCGATTAAGGTGGCGGCATTGAGAAACGCCGTGATAACGCCCGCACGCTGATAACCGTAGGTCTTGACGTGATTCGCCGGCTTGCCCTGTAAATACACGCCGATAGCAGCGAGCAGCAAGGCCAGCGCATCGGTGAAATTGTGGCCGGCATCGGAAAGCAGCGCCAAGCTGTGCGAACGAAAACCGGCGAAAATTTCGAATGCAGTGAATACGAGCGTCGCTGCCAACGATAGCCGGAGAATCCAACCGGTGTTTTGTGCGTGATCGTGATGATGGTGGGACAAAGGTGTCGCGCTTCTAATTCCAATTTACGACAGGCGGGCGGAATGCGCCTAGTTACTGGGGCGGCTGTTTCGGTTTCTCGCCGGGACGGTAAAGCGAGGGTACCTTCTTTTGCGGATTCTCCTCGGTCTGCCCAGCTTTCTTGCGTTCGTCCACTTCCTTTGCCGGCATCATCGCATCGCGCTCCTGCTTCTCTTTCGCATCCCCGGCCGCGAGTTCGGCACTGCGCTTTCGCGAATCTTCGAGCGAGAGCTCTCGGCTGTCGTTCGTGGTATCGATCGCCTGCTCCAACACAAATTTGTAACGATCCAGATCCTTTGGTTGGCCGTCTTCGATCTTGTTCAGCTTGTCCAGGAACTCCTTCTCAGCACTCACCAGCGCCAACATTCCTTTGTCGAGTGGACGGTTATGGCGTAATGCGTCGTCAGAAACCGAATCAATAGCTTCGATGATCTTGCTGTAATCCTCGAGAGTGTTGTGGATGAAAATGCTGCGTCCCGGCTTCTCTCTTGCCAGATATTGCTCGAGCAGATCCAGTCGCTCTCGGGCGAAATGGATATACAACAGAAGGCGGTCACTCGGCGCTTGCGCTTCACGCACCTGGTCCACTTCGTTAGGCGTCAAAAAGTCATGATCTTCTTGGGCAACCAGCAGCCCGCATACGCAGACCGCGAACCCGGCGAAGAAGGCAACCTTCATTTCCTCATGACTCCCTCTAAAAGCTTATCGTGAATTTCCTCGAGCTTTCGCTGCGTTTGCTCGGCCCAACCACGCCGTTGCAGCTCGATATCGTCCAGCAGCGTTTGCATGCGTCGCTGCAGATACGCAACCTTCAGCTCAGCCCTCTTATAGAACTTTGCCTTGCGAGCGATCGCGAGCGAAACCACGCATTCGTTGAGCGCGTTGGTCATGTCCTCCAATTGTGCGTCTCCTTTGTCGATTTCGCCCTTCGTATAGAAGTCGTGCGCATTATCGAAAAAGGTATCCGCAAAGTTCAAGGCCATTTCGGATCGTTTGGCCGGGTCGTGTTCCGCTCTCAATTCGGTGGGTAGCGATTGTGCGCGAAGTATAGATGTGCACGCCGCAATAAGGAAGGCGATCTGAACGAGTTTTTGAAATCTTAGGGACTCACTCATCGCCTAACCTCCTTCTCCAGAATTTTGCTTCGCTGTCGCGCTATAAACTCCTGATCGGGGAATTTGCCTTCACTTAGCTGCAAGAAGCGCTGATAGCTTTCCAATGCGGGTTTGACCTGGTGCAGTTTATCGAGCACGATCGCACGAAAATAAATGTCACCGGCTGAATCCGCATGGAGCGAATGTATCTTGTCCAGAGCAGCAAGAGCCTGCGGATATTGTTCAGCGAGGACCAAAGCGGCCGCCGCCTCATTCCACGCCTCCACGGAATCGGGTTTGATTTGAGTGGCCGCGACGAACTGTTGCGCCGCTGCTGCATAGTCGTGCTTATCGCGGTGGATACGCCCGACCACCATTCGAAGATCGTAATCATTGGGAGCGGCTGCGAGTGCCTGCTCGAGAATGGGCTTGGCGAGATCGGGCTGATTGTTCTTGAGATACGCGGTGGCGAGCGCGACCTTATTCGCGGCCGTCGGGGAAATGGCTATTCCGGCCTGAAATTGTTCAATAGCGTCTGCCGGCCGGTTGGCCGCAAGATAGATGCGGCCCAGTTCTTCACGAGCACCGGGGTCCTCTGGAAATTGTTTCAGGAGAGCAATGGCGTCCTCCGGACGATTTGCTTTCTCGAAGGCGACGCTCGCTTCGAGGAGAAACGACTTCAAGTTCGGATCGAGCGAAGCCGCTTGCTTGTAATGAGGCAAGGCGTCGTCGAGTCTGCCGGCGCGCGCCAGACTTTGAGCTAAACCGAGTTCCGCACCGGCGAGCTTGGGGTCAATTGCCAGCGCCGCGCGATACGCGTCAGCCGCCCCGCTGAAATCACCTGTCGCGAGCAGGCTATCGCCTAGATAGCGCTTCGGGCGAGCTTCATTCGCTTTTTGCTGTGAGGCGTCACGCAACAACGGAATCGCATCACTCGCATGATTATCGCGGAGATACAGCATGCCAAGGTTGAGCTCCGCTTGGTATAAGCCGGGCTTTAGCGCAAGTGCTTGCTTATAGTGGTCAGCCGCCTGATCGTCCTTCTTCAGTGCGGTTTCCGCGAAAGCAAGGTTGAAAATAGCCGAATAATTCTTAGGGTCAGCAGCAACGATTGTCGAAAAGATTTGTTCGGCTTGCTGATAATCCTGTCGACGCAGCGCCTCTAAACCAGCAGCCTGCGGATCCGCTTGTCCACCGACTGGCAAAAAAGCCGCGAAAAACAGATGGGCGAGCAAGTACAAACCCCGTTGGCACTATTTTAGCGACAACGATTCGCCGTGGCTCGATTCCGATAACTCTACCCACCGCTCAGTGTTGTTTCCTGTCCTTCGCTGCCGCCGTGGCCTCTCTGTGAAGATGCGTCATGGTGATGCCTTCCAGTGTGAGAGCAATGAAGCCGACCACAATCAGCGGAATAGTAACCGCCGCCCACAAGATCAGCGAGAAGCGCTTCGCGTGCCCCGCCGCCAGTCCAAACATGATGAGTGTGCGGGCCGCCACCCATTGGAAGGAGCCTAAATTGCCGGGAGCTTGCGGAAGGATGCTACTGAGCCGAAGAAGAACCATCATCACGAATGAGGCTTTCCACGGAACGGCCAACCCGTTTGCCAGAACGAGCGTGTAAATCGGCAGAATTTGCGCGAGCATGAACGCGCCGCTTACCAGAAAAGAGAAGTAGAGATAGCGGGAGTGACCAATCAGATGCAGGTCCTCGATCAAGGTAGTGAACCAGCGCGGCCACGCCATCCCAAAAAAAAGATCGATTGATTGCTTCTTGGCATACATGGCGTAGCCCAGGATGGCGCCGCAAATCACAATCATGATGCCGAGAATGTAGCCGCCCTTCAGAAGAACTCCCGGCAACCTGCCCATGTGGAGACAAAAGAAGAAACAGGCCATGAGCCAAATGCCGTCAAAGATGCGCTCGATCAGAGCAGACGCAAACGTAACAGAAACTGGAATTGCGCTGGATTTGGAAAGCAGGAAACAGCGGATCAACTCACCGGCGCGCAATGGAAGCACTTCATTTGCGAACAAGCCAACATAGATGGCTTCTACGGTGTGGGCAAACGGTACCGGTTCAATCGGTGCAAGAAGTAATTTCCATCGCCACCCCTGTAGCAAGAAAACGAAGATGTTGCTCAAGACCGCTAGCGATACCCAGCGCCAGTGCATATGCTGCACTTCGCTCCAGATGTGGGTGAGGCCGGCTCCGTTCAGGACCCACGCCATGCAGATGAGCGAGAAAAGGTTCGTGACGATGATAATCGCCCACGACCTGAACTTTCTCGTGCGCTCAACAGCTAGCGGCGCGATTTCCGTGCTCAAGCAAACCCATGATAACGCCGGACCCCGCTGCCCTGTCGTCAGACGTACACGCCCATAGCGTGCTTCGTTTTGCGAACTGTATCTTCGGCGATCGGCAGAACGCGTTCTCTCGCTTCAGTGAGCAGCGATTCGATGTAACCCGGGTCGCGTGTCACTTCTCGGTAACGTTCCTGGATCGGTTCGAGACGCGAAATGACTGCTTCCGCGACCATTTTCTTGAAATCGCCATAACGCAGTCCAGCAACGGACTCTTTTGTCACCGATGGATCGCAAGCTTGCGCGATGGTAAATAAATTACTGATTCCGGCTCCCATGTTCTCGGGATCTACGGCGGGTTGTGAGTCGGTGGTCGCACGGGCAATTTTCTTCTGAATGAGCTTGGGATCATCGAGCAACGCGATCGCGTGCCCGGAGCCTAGGGCGGACTTGCTCATCTTCTGCGTGGGATCGTCCAAGCCCATGATGCGGGCGCCCACGGCTGGCAGATGGGTCGCCGGCATCGCGAACATCTCGCCATACAGCGAATTGAAGCGCTGCGCGATATCGCGAGCCAACTCCAGGTGTTGGGCCTGGTCCTCGCCGACAGGAACGATGTTGGCCTGATACAAAAGAATATCGGCGGTCATCAACACTGGATACTGCAGTATGCCGTCGCCGACGGTATCTTGCTGTTCGGCTTTCGCTTTGAACTGCGTCATGCGGTAAAGCCAGCCGAGGGGCGTTACGCAGGTAAGCAGCCAAGCGAGTTCGGCATGCGCGGGAATGCTCGATTGGACAACGATAGAGGATTGTGCCGGGTCGATTCCAGCCGCAATGAACAGTGCTGCCGTTTCGCGGATCTTAGCGGACGAGCTCTTCCGGATTCTGATAAACGGTGATGGCATGCAGGTCGACAATGCAGAAGATGCTTTCGTAGCGGCTCTGAATCTCTGCCCAATTCTTGAGAGCTCCGAGGTAATTGCCGAGGTGAAGTTGGCCGCTGGGCTGAACGCCCGAGAAAACACGTGCTTTCATAATGGGACGACGCGACGAGCACTGAAATGCTTGTGCGTGCGCGCAATTGAACGAATCTTTATCGTAAAGGATGTGCTTGCAGTTAGCTAACAAGGAAGAACAGACTGCAACTAGCGAGGTGCAGGTCGAGAAGCTGGTGTACGGCGGAGATGGATTAGCGCGACTGGATGGCCAAGTCGTGCTGGTGCCTTTTGTATTACCCGGGGAGCGTGTCTCAGTCGCGACCGAGCGAGTGAAAACGGGATTGCTTCGAGGTAAGCCGCTCGGGATTATCAAAGCAGCTCCTGAGAGAGTGACGGCGCGCTGCGAGTACTTCGGCAATTGCGGCGGATGCCATTACCAGCACGCCGACTATCCGTTTCAACTGGAACAGAAGCGTGAAATCCTGCGTGAGACGCTGCGTCGACTCGGCGGAATCACGTTCGAAGGCGAGATACGCGTACTGCATGGCGATCCATGGTTTTACCGGAACAGGATTCAGCTTCACTTTGAAGATGGCGAGGTCGGATTCAATCAAGCAGGATCGCATGACCTTTGCGCGATCGACCATTGCTATATCTCGTCGCCGATGCTGAACAGCGTGATCCTCAAGCTCCAAGCAGCTTCAAAAGAGTCTGAATGGCCGCAGTTCCTGCGATCGCTCGAAATCTTCACGAACGAGACCGCCGTGCAGTTGACCATCGTGGACACAGCGCGTCCAGTAGCGGCGCGATTCTTTGAGTGGTGCGCAAGCTTTCTTCCTGGGCTCGCAAGCGGTCCGATCGAATATGTCACCGGGGCGCACACCTACCGCGTCAGCCGCGGATCCTTCTTTCAAGTGAATCGGTTTCTCATCGATACTCTTGTTGAAGAAGTCGTAGGTGAGACAACGGGCAAGCATGCCGTCGATTTGTATGCGGGCGTGGGGCTTCTGTCCTTGCCTCTTAGCCAGCGGTTCGAGCGCGTAGATGCCGTCGAGCGCGGAGGTCCCGCCTATCGCGATCTGGAGTTGAACGCGGGTCGGTCCGGAACGAATATTCGCGCGATTAGACTTTCCGCGGAAGAATTTCTACATGGACTCACCGAAACGCCCGATCTGATTGCGGCCGACCCGCCGCGAGCCGGCCTGGGCAACGCCGCAACGGCCGAGTTGTTGCGCATCAGATCCCCGCGTTTGACACTGGTGAGTTGCGATCCTTCGACGCTTACCCGCGACATGAAAAAGGTCTCGTCGGATTACCGCATCGAGCGCCTTACGCTGGTTGACCTATTTCCGCATACCTACCATTTTGAGGTCGTCGCGCACTTGGTCCGTAATTAGGAACTCGAAGTCTTGCGAAACGCTTGCACCAAGCCGCCCCACTTGCGGGCCACGAGCTCCGCGAGCGTAAGGGCGATCACGAGGCCCAGTAGCGCGGGCCACAATTGCCAGGTCGTGTAAATGGAACGGCCGCCCGCATCGAATATCGAGCTCGGCGGCGGATTGAAACGTCCCCCCGTCCAATTCGAAATCTGCATGAGCAATGCCTCGTTCGAGCCGTAGTCCTGAAGCTCTTCTTGCTGTCGGTAAAAGCCGATCTCCGGAAAGGAACTCGATTCACCTACGGGACGAATGCGAAACAGCCCGCGCAAATGGCCAACATGCAAACGGCCGCGGTAAACGCGGGGTGCAATCTTTTGAATATCCAGCACCTTTTCAAACTTATTCGGACCGATAACGAAGATCTGGGGCACGACTGCAGGCGCGGTCAGGCCGGGGCCGAGATGATAGCTAACCTGAATGTCTTCGTTGGCGGTATCAAACTGCGCGCTGGCTTCGCTGCGGTCTGTGTGCGTCAGCAGATCGCGCGTTACGTTGATCCAAAATTTGTCAAACCCCGGCCAGCTCATCCAAGCCTCCGCCCAGCGACTTTTTGCGTCGGACGTGAACACGGCAGCGCGACCCAACCCGTATTGCCAGCGCACATACAGCGGATCTTTTCGCTGTTCATCTATATCCAGGATGGTTTCGGCTTGAGGCTTCACCTGAAATCGTACGTAGCCTTTTAAGGGTGGAGCTTGCTCGATGTCGACGCCATCAAGAATCTCGGCAGTGTGCTCCACCATCGCTGTCAAAGGCTTCTCCACCGTTGTCGATGCGCTGTAATCCTGGACGTCTTTCAGCAGGATCTGCTCTAGCCCTTGCGGCTCGTTCAGAAAATAACTGCGACCGCCCGACGTAGTGGCAATCTTTTCGAGATAACTGCGATTGACGTCCTGGCCAAGCCCGACCGTCGAGATGGTGACCTGATGCTGGAGAGCTTCCTTCGCAAGATCGATGCTGTCGCCTTCTTCGGAGATTCCGTCCGTCAAAAGCACCATGTGTTTGTAAGTCGATTTGGAGGGCAGCACTTTCCGGTAGGCTTCTCCAAGCGCGGGAGCGATCTGGGTGCCGCCATCGGGCGTTATGCCGGAGATAAGTCGTTTAATGAGCGATTTGTCTTCGGCACGCCGCATCGGAACTGCCCATTGATAGGAGTTGTCGAAGATCAGAACCCCAATCGTGTCGGCTGGACGTAAGTGATCTACCACACCGATAGCGGAAAGCCGCGCCAGCTCAATCTTGCGTCCTTCCATCGAGGATGATTTATCAATGATCAGAGCGACGCACGTACCTTCCGGCGTCTTCGGTGGCGCAAGTTTGGCAGGAAGAACGCGATCGAGCGCGTCCATCTGTTTGTCCTCTTTATAGACCTGCCGTTCACCACCGATGAGCAGAAGCCCCCCGCCCTGTTTGACGTATTCCTCCAGACGGCTCTTCTGGGCGGCGCTGAAGATATTGAGATCGAGATTATTCAGGATTATCAACTGAATACTGCTTACATCTTTGTCGATCAGCGATGCATCACGAGTAAGATCGAAACCCGCTTGAGTGAAGGCCTGAAGCAAATTTGCTTCGCTTCCTGCGGGGTCTTGAGAGAGGTAGAGGACTTTAGCGCGTCGCAGCTGAATGGCCTGCTCGAAGGGCAGCTCGCCTGCGCTTCCGGCGGAAAGTCGGCCGGAGATAGACGTGGCGCCGCTGGAATTCACACGCGCATGAACTCGGACGATGTTCGTGCCTGCACCAAGCTCGACGGCATTCGTGCCCAGGTCCTTGCCTTCCGCCGAAATCTCGACGGTAGCGTGTGTCTCTGCCGGTGAATCGATCGTAAGATCTAAGGGGATCTGTTCACCGGCGTATGCCTCGCGCGGGATCGCGAGCGATTCGAGGTGAAGACCAGTGTTGGGCCGGCCGGCGAGTGGGATCGTATCGACGGGAACGCGCAATCGCTCCAGTTCCGCGATGGCACGTGCGGTGCTTCCCTCGTTTTCGTTGCCGTCACTGATCAGTACGAGACGTGGAATGTGGCCGCTCGGAATAGCAGACATGCTGCTGGTCAACGCGGCTTCGAGATTCGTACCATTACCCGCTCCATTCGCGGTTGTCACCAGGCGCAAACCGCCCGAGACCTCTTCGGGAAGCAAGCCGCGCGTTTGGCTGGCGAACGGGACCACTTTCATCCAGTTGCCGCGCTTGTGCCGCTCCATTTGCGCAACGATCGAAGAAGCATGGGCAAGATCGTCGCGCGTGATACTGCCCGAAGTGTCGGCCAGAACCACCGCCCCCGTTTTCGTCTCGGGCATGGTGATAGTTGGTTCGGCGAGCGCCGCGAGAATGCCGGCGAAGCTCAAGGTTTTGAGAAGCAGCGTAATGTGACGTGCTGACGAGCGCCAGCTCCACGCCATCCACACCAATGGCAATGGAACGATCAGCAGAATCCACGGATGTATAAAAGTCATCTGCCGACAAGCTCCCGTTCCCGTTCAGCGACAACCCGCTGAGGACGTTGCGGAATGGGCTTCCGCCAGGTCCACGCACGTCGGCGGCCGAAGAGCATCCATTCGATAAACAAGCCCAAACCGCCAATGAGCGCCAGCCACTGCCAGAGATCGGCCGCGGGCGCCGTGAATCGGTTCGATGCGGGAAGACCCGAGGCGCTGTTGACCGATGGCTTCCATTCAAACTCCGCGACATCCGGCAGAGTTAGAGAAAGCACTCGCTCTCTGTCGTCGGAGAGCACACGAACAATCTGCGGGCTGCTGACGAATAGTTGAAGAGTTTGCGCTCTGACCGTGAACGGCATGGCAAAGCCTCGCTCGTCGCTGACGTGGATGCGCGCCCCCTGCTCGCTCGAATCGAGAGTGACGCTCGCTGCGCCCACCCGGCCGGCGATGACATCGAGGGTGCGAAATGCTTCGGGTGAAAGCCAGCGCAGAACGTTCGCGAAAAGCAGCGGTGTCGTCACCTCGAACCGGAGTTCTCCCTCCAAAGGATCGAATCCGATCACGACAAGCTTGGGACGACTCTCGGTCGAAGGACGTGCTACTACCGTTGCTCCTTCGGAAACGCTTCCCACGGGCACATCGCCTTCGAAAGTTTCAAACACCTCGGCGGAAGGAATGGCCGCCTCCTTCGCGTGGAGACCAGCGGCAAGGGCCGTCTCAGAGTGCCAGGTCTTAATCACTGCCCCACTGACGACGTTCTTGACCGGTAGCGGCGAACCTTCTTTGGGCGGCCTGATCCAAAGGCTTGCGACTTGCGGTCTTGATGGGGGCGTCATTTGATCCAACAGCATTACATCGGCTGCGGGCTTGGCAACATACTCGGCGGGCGAGAAGAATTTGACGCTGAGACGATGATTCGCTTCGAGCAAAGGTCTGAGCACATCGGCGCGGCTGGTATAAACAGCGACTCGCAGCGGCCCGTTTCGTGGCAACTCCAGTACGGCACGCTCATCACTTGCGAGACTGTCTCCAGGCGTAATTTCAGCGACGAGCCGCCCGGACGTGTTGGTCGTAAAGTTGTATTCCGCGCCCCTCTCTTCGCCAGCCCTCAACGCAAAGACGCGCGGCGCGAAAACGGTTCCAGCGAACTGCGCTCGCAAATGGACCATGCGACTATTGAGACCGTAGTTTTTCAATGTGACAGTGGCTTGCCACGAATTCGCGTCTTCGTCACCTCGCTTCACGCCGATGCGGCGGATTCCACAGTGTTCGCGGCTAAATGGGACCGCTATGGTGCGCAGATTCGGCACGGGTTGAGAGGCAGCATCGCTTTCGCCGATCAACTTCGGACCGATGTACACGATTTCACCCGGTTGGCCGCCCGACCAGCTTTGCGCCTGATGCGCAAACGAAAGCGCCTGTTCGATATCCAATGCTGAAAAGCCGGCGCTAGACTGATTCAACGCGTTAGCGACTTGCCTGCGATCCGCTGTAAAGGACGTTACGGGCGTCGCCAGGGCATCCGCTCGAACCAACATGACGCGATCCCGCGCCGGCAACTTAGCAAGGTACTGTTGGGCGGTTTGTTTTTCGATGTCGAGCAGCGTTCCTCCGGGAGTTTTTTCGGCTGACCACGAAGATGTATCCAGCAGCAGAACGTGATCGCGCCCACGGCGCTCGCGTGTTCCCCATTGCAACTGGGCAATTGCCAACAGCAACAGAAGCAAACTCATGAGCTGCAACAGAAGCGACCATGGATCGCGCATGCGCTTTCGGCGATGCTGTTCTTCGAGGGTTAGGCCGGGCACCCAGAAACGGAGTGTAGAGACCAATTTCTTCCGCTTACTGCGATCCAGCAGATAGAGCGACGTGATCAACCCACCCAGCGCGCCAAACAGCGTGAGGAATTCGCCGGCGGTGAGGTTTAGGAAAAACATCGAACTTCAGTAGAGACCTTCTACCATTGTCAGCGGACCAAACATCGCCTCCTCAATCGGCATGTGCGTCGAGAGGCCTCCGTATCGTCCGCCATTGCGCAGGGCTAACCGTTTTATCTGTTCCGCGTGCTCATCGAACGCTTCCGTATACGCGGAGCGAGCCCGGTCATCCAGTGCGATCTTGACGTGAATGTCGGACTCGGCGTCGATCAACTCCAGTTCACCCTTCCCGGCGGGCTCCCGGTCTTCTTCGCCCCAGAGTTGGATCAACATCAGCTCGTGCCCGTAATCGGCTATGTATTGCAATGGATGAAGACAATCGGACTCGTCAAGGAAATCCGAGATGATGATGGTCAGACCACGTTGCGGGTAGGTGGTCAGGTACTGACGAGCAGTATCAAAGTATGTCGTTTTGCCTCCAGGCTTCAAGGCGCGCAGATAGTTTTCGGCCGGCTGGAAGCGATGACGGCCGCCGCTTGCGAGGAACGGATCTTGCAAACGTGCTGAAAACGGCTGCAGCAGGATGCTGTCCAAGCCGCACCAGACCGACGTACACCAGAGCGGCCGCGAGCTTGCGCGCGTAATCGAATTTCGTCAAATCGCCGGCGGCTGAACCCGCAGTCATGGAGGCGCTGGTATCGAGCAGTAAGCGTACCGGCACGCGCGGCTCAACCTGAAACATCTTGAGGAAGAGTTTCTCGAATCTCATATAGGCGCGCCAATTGACCGCACGCAAGTCGTCGCCCTGATGGAAACTGCGATGATCGAGGAACTCCTGGCCGGGACCGGCGAAGCGCGAAATGTTGTGGCCGCCGACCAGGCCGCTGAATGATTTTTGCCAATGGAGCGTCAGGCGCTCCAGCCTTTCCAGGAAATGGCGGTCGACGAGCGGTTCAGGCATTTACGTCACCCCGAAGAGCTGCTTGGGCTGAAATTTATGCGCGAGCAGCCACCCGGTCGAAAATCTTGCGCAAGATCGTTTCAGTGGTTTCTCCGTCGGCATGCGCATCGAAGTTCAAGATGATGCGGTGACGCAACACCGAAGGCGCAATTGCGAGAACGTCTTCAATGCTCAGGTGGAGGCGCCCGCGCATGAGCGCCAGGACGCGGCCACACTCGATCAGGGCCTGCGCGCCACGGGGCGAACTGCCGTAGCGAATGTAGCGATTCGTGATCTCAGCCGCGTCACGCGTGCCGGGCTGGGTAGCCATGACAAGCTCGATCGCGTAGTCCTGGACGTGCGGTGCCACAATCACGTGCCTGCAAACCGCTTTCAATTCCGCGATCTGTTCGCCATCCATGACCTGACGGAGATCGATGTTGTCGCTGTTGGTGGTCACTTCTACAATTCGGCTGAGATCGTCGCGCGACGGATAGGTGACCAGGATCTTCATCAGAAAACGATCGAGCTGCGCCTCCGGAAGCGGATAGGTGCCTTCCATTTCAATCGGATTCTGCGTGGCCATAACCAGGAAGGGCAAGTCGAGCGAGTAAGTCGACGTGCCACTCGTCACAGTCCGCTCTTGCATAGCCTCGAGAAGAGCCGATTGCGTTTTCGGCGTGGCGCGGTTGATTTCGTCCGCCAGAACCAAATTGGCAAAGATGGGACCCGGTTGGAAACGGAGCGTCTTGTGGCCATGTTCGTCGCTTTCCATGACCATGCTTCCGACGATATCGCCGGGCATCAGATCCGGCGTGAATTGGATTCGAGAATAGCGGAGGTCGAGCACGCGCGAAAGTGTGCGCAGCAGGGTGGTCTTACCGAGGCCCGGAACGCCTTCGAGAAGAACATGGCCACCCGCTATGAGGCAGATCAAAACGCCCTCGATAACTTCTGTCTGGCCGACGATGATTTTCCCGATTTCGGCGCGGACGCGCGTCAGATCGGTGGTCGCGCGATCGATTCTCGTCGTTTCGGCGCTCAGTGTTTCTGCCATATTTTAATTTTCAAAGTCGATGCTCCGGCAACTCACTCAAGCTTGGGACGCGAAGACCATGTCCCCCGGTTCCACGCCGCGGCGTTCGCAATCGGCTAAATAAAGTCTGGCATAGCTGTCAAGGACGTAATCCCGGCGCCCAAAGCCAAGCTGGCTTGCTGTGCGGTCAATCCATTCGCCTGGTCCTTCCACTTCGAGGAAGTCACCGATCGGAGTTTCGTCGAGAGTCACCACGCCGGCGGCGCCCTCACCAACGAATTCGGTCCGGTACTTTTCGTAACGAAACGCCGGCTGGTACCCGAGCTGCACCAAAATCTGATGCAGTGTTTCGAATGAGCCAATGCTGGTTTCGAGCTCCGGTCGGCTTTTATATGGACCAGGATTGCCGGGGCCCTTCCAGGTGATCACCGCTTTGTCTCCTAATTGCCTGAGGCGCAAGATCATTCCGCGACCGCGAAGACTGTGATCGGAGGTGTCGTAGAGGGTGTTGGCCTCGAACTGACGGGGAACCGAGACGGTCAGCCCCGCAGCGCGCAAGGCTTCGAGCATGGCGGCCCGATTTGCGAGACGGATTTTGACTTCGGTTTCCGTGGCACTCTTCATTTGTCGGCAACAGACAGCAGCGGTGGTGCTCGAGTCCTAGTTGGATTCTCTCATCCGTATAATGAATCACAGCGGAAGCACCGTGCGCGCCCGTAGCTCAGTTGGATAGAGCGATTGACTTCGAATCAATAGGTCGGGAGTTCGAGCCTCTCCGGGCGCGCCAATGTTGGCGGCTCGGATTTCAGCGAGTGTATTCAAAGGTCCGGGAAGCGTCCATAACGCGTGAACTGGATCATGTACGTTCTCGCTGCGGCCGCCGGAGCTGCGAATCCGGCTCAGGCAGCGGCTAACGCCGAACTCAAAAAGACTCTTGGCCAACTGCTGGTCGCAACCATATTCGTCTATGTCTCCGGCCTAATCGGCGTGGTTGTCATACAGCTCATCTCGCGACAGCCACTTCCCACAGCGGACAGATTGTCGTCCGTTCCCTGGTGGGCTTGGACTGGCGGTCTCCTCAGCATAGGAGCTACGCTGGCCGGAGCGGCATTTGCTCAGCGCATGGGATCTGGCGTTTTCACAGGTATCGCTGTTACCTCATCGCTGCTGATGTCGCTCGTCTTGGACAATTACGGATGGATGGGTTTCAAAGTGCACCCGGCGAGTTGGCCGCGCATCGTGGGCGGCGCTTTGATGGTCGGGGGGCTGTGGCTGATGGCGAAGTTTTAACGGACCAACTAGAACAACCCGCCGCCAGACCGCGTATGAGATCTATTAAGATCAGGTACCGGCATGCCGCAGCAAGAGACCGTTTACGTCACTCCCGAAGAGATCGTCAACTTCATTCTTGACGAGATGGAGGCGGGGATGTGCCCGACCTACTACAGCAATCTCGTGCCGAATGTCTATGACGTTTATCTCTACAGTGACGACCTGGAGAGGCTGCGTCCTCTTGAACAGCGGATGCGTGAAGAGGCGGTCAACGCGCTCGGTGAGAAGCTTTCTACTCTGAATAAGGCTGCGGAGCCGAAGCTGAAGCTGCCGCTCGGCGCGGGGAAGAAGCGAATCAAACGCTATGAAACGCTGGGAGAGTGGTCGGTTGAGTTCCACGAGAACGCCGATGAGGACGCACGGGAAAATCCGCTGGTCATTCACTCCACTTTTCCCGTGACTGGCGATGCGGAAGACCGGGTCGGCACTTTGACGGAGCGTGTCAGCAAGCGCCGCAACGATGGCCAGACCATCACGACCTCAACACAACGGACCGGGAACCTCGATACGCGCCGAGCCACGGGGATCGTTTACGCGAATCTTGCTTACCAGGACGACACGGGAGCGCATACGTTCCAAATGACCAAAGACGTTCTGAAGATTGGTCGCGGCTCTGCCGATCACTGGGTCGATTTGAAATTGAAGGCGAAACAGGATGTATCGCGGGAGCATGTGCAGATCCGTCGTGAGCCCTCTAGCGGCAAACTGTTCATAAAGGATCTGAGCAGCCTGGGCACAACGGTAGAGGGGAAGCGCGTCCCGCCCAGCATCCAGCACGTTAACGGCGAAGATGTGGACGCGAACATCGAAGTCGCGCTGCCGGCGAAGGCGCGCATTGGGCTGGCCGGCGTGCTGTTCATCGACTTCAAGGCTGTGAAGCAGCGATGACCGGTCTTCATGCCGCGCGGTATGTATTTCTCGTCGTGCTGTTCGTGTTTGTCGCTTGCGCCATCTTCTTTGCCCGCAAGAAAGTCTAGTTCATGCGGTCGGCTGTCCCACGTTATCTTTCGGCTGCACTTAGCGACCAGGGTTTCGTTCGGCCCAATAACGAAGATCGCGTCTACAGCGACGACGCTCGCGGATTTTTTCTGGTCGTGGATGGGATGGGCGGACATGAAGCGGGCGAGCACGCGGCCGAAATCGCGGTAGAGCGCATTCGGGCTCGTCTGGAGCGCCAGACCGACAGCGCCGAACAGCGATTGCGGGAAGCGATCACGCTTGCCAACAACGCCATCTACGAAAGCGCGCAGGTGCGACCCGAGTGGAAGGGCATGGCCTGCGTTCTTACGGTTGCCGTGATCGAAGACGGGCAAGTCACGGTGGGTCACGTGGGCGATTCGCGGCTTTACAGAATCAAGAGAGGTTTGATCGAGAAGATCACGCGCGATCACTCGCCCATAGGCGAGCGGGAGGACAGCGGCGAATTGACCGAGGCGGAAGCTATGAAGCACCCGCGCCGCAATGAGGTGTATCGCGATGTCGGCTCCGACGAGCGCAGTCCAGACGAGGAAGGCTTCATTGAGGTATTCACGTTTCCGTTCGAGCGGGACGGTGCTTTCCTACTTTGTAGCGACGGGTTGAGCGACGCCGTCTCCTCCGAAAACATTCTGCAGATCATCGAGCAGAACGCGGGCGACCGGTCGTCAGCTGTGCGCGCCCTGATCGCGGCAGCGAACGAAACGGGCAGCGACAACGTATCCGCTGTCCTGGTAGAAGGCGATGCGTTTGCGGGCTCATTCGGCAAGCGCTCCGTCAAGCGGCGAAAGACCGTTATCGACACACCCGCAGGAGAAACGACGGACCGGATGACGCCGGTGCACGCGGGGGCCTACGTTCCGTGGTATCGAAGGGCGGCAGCGTACATTCTCTACGGCGCGATAGCGGGGGCCGTACTCGTGTTCTTAGTCCAAAGGTTCGTGCCGGGAAGGAACGCAGCGCACGTTCCACAAGTGTTCACAGTCACGGCGCCCGGCACGATTGGCGCTGCAATGGCGAAGACCCAATCGGGGGATACGATCATCGTTGCTGCGGGCACGTATAGTGAGCCCGTGCGGTTGAAAGAGGGCGTACGGTTGTTCGCACAGCAGGAGCACGAGGCGGTGATTCAAGGATCCGTCACGGCAGACGACCTTCAACAAGCGCGGCTCGAGGGGTTCCAGATTCGTAGCAAGGAAGGGCTCCGGATCAAGAACAGCGATGTGATTCTCTCGCGGGATGACATCGCGGAATCAAATACCGCCGGAGTGGAATTCAGCGGAACGTCGCGAGGTTTCATTTTTGCCTGCCATATCCATAACAACACCGGGCCGGGGATTCTCGTCACCGATGTAGCCGCTCCGGGAATAGAAAGCAACCTGATTGTGGATAACGGAATGGCACCTGACGCTCTGCGGCCGGGCATCCTAGTGCGGTCCTCGTCACGGCCTGTGCTTGCGGGCAACATCGTCGCCGGAAATGGCGCGGAAGCGATCTGGTTGCCTGCGGCAGACGCTGCCGTCGTTCAGCGGAACTCGTTCGCATTCGCGGGGATCGCGGACGAGCGGCCGAAGATCCGTGTGGTTCCCATTCAGGAAGGTCGCCCGTGAATCCAGGCGACCGCTATGGGCCGTACCAGATCATTCGGCTCATCGGGCGTGGCGCCATGGGCGAGGTCTTTCTCGCGCGCAATGTCCAAACGACAGAGACTCCGGCGAGCCGCGAAGTCGCATTAAAGATCGTGTACAAGGGGCCTGACGCCGAGGATCAGGACATCCTTGACGCCGAACGACTCGGAGCGGAGCTACAGAAACGGCTCAGCGGAGTGGACCGGCGAGTTGTCACTGTAAACAGCTACGGCGAAATTGCAGGCGACCTCTTCATCGATATGGAATTTATCGATGGTGAAGATCTTTCGACCTTGATCGGTCGTGGCCCGGTGAATCCTGGATTCGCAGTGCATGTCGCGCGCGAACTTTGCGAGATGCTCGAAAATTTGCGCGCCTTTACAACCACCATTGCGGAGCGGCGATTCTCGGGGATCATCCACGGCGATTTGAAGCCGCGCAATATCCGCATCGACAGACAGAACCATGTGAAGGTTCTCGATTTCGGAATTGCCAAGGCGTTGACGCACACTCGCAAGTACACGATGAATGTTTTTGCAAGCGCGGCGTACTGTTCGCCGGAGCGCCTTGAAACGCAGAATATGGACACTCAGTCCGATCTTTGGTCCGTGGGCGTGCTTCTGTACCAGATGATTGCGCACAAGCTGCCGTTCGAGGAACCCTCCAAGGAACGCCTGGAGCGTCGCATCCGTTCGATGCAACCCCCTGATGCGATGCCGGCGTCCTGTCCTGAGCCGTTGCGCCGCATCGTTTTCAAAATGCTGGCACGGGATCCTGCGCGGCGTTATCAAACATCACTGCAAGTTGTTGAGGATCTGGGTCGTTTTCAAAACGGCCAGCCTGTGATCGCGGAAGCGGTTCGGTCTGCGAGCATGTTCGACCCCAATGCAACCGTCCGCACTACGGCACCGGGTCGGGAGACGCCGTTCGAGGACAGGACGATCCGGTCGTCGAGAATTGCCCCGCTGCTTCCAACGTCGAGGCGCAGCCACAGATTGCTGGGATGTCTGGCAACATTCGGTGTCACTTGTGTCGTCGTTTTTGCATTGTCGCTGGTTCAGATAAGGTTTTGGGACGCTGCAGGCAAGCTGAAAGACGATTTACAGGCTGAGCGCATCAACAATTTGGATCAGGCCTGGGCGCAGTATCAATCTCTGAACCAACGGGCTCATCTTCCCGTCTTCCTGTGGGGAGCTGAGCGGGCGCTCAAGAAACGTTTGGTAGCAGCTGCGGACGAAACGATTTCCGAATATCGCAATAGCGACGCGCCGTCGGTGTACGAGCCGCAATGGGTGCAAGCGCGGAACAACCTGGCCCACGCGCTCGAGCTGGATCCTGACGATAACGGAATAAAGGGTCGCCTGCGCCTATGCGAAGCACATATAGATCGCATCGATTCGAATGGTTTGCGAAACGCCGCCCGGCAGAAGCACCTGAACGTGGCGGTCAATAAGTTCGATGAAGCGGCCGATCTTCTGAAACATTCGCCGGACCCTTATATCGGGTTAGCGAGTCTCTATATCTACGATTTGAGTGATGTCGATAAAGCGGAAGAAGCGTTGAAGAAGGCCGCCCACTACGGGCACCCGCTGGGCACGCGAGAGACAGCGCAACTGGCCGATGGCTATCGACGACGAGCCGATAGAATGTGGCGGCAATCACGCGGGATGACGCAAATGCCGAGTGAGGAGCGCGATTATCTGGATAAAGCCAAACAGGACTACATTCACGCGGAGGATTTGTATGAAAGGGCCGGCCTCTTCGGCGATGCGTCCCGGAACAGGTTGCAAGCCATTCAGGGCGAGCAGAAGGTAGAGCAGCGGTTAGCTGAACTGCAGGGCGGACCAGTTTCGCAATGAAAGTTTCACGAGCTGAACTCGCGGCGCGCTCTCAAGAGCGAATTACAACCGAAAGGCATGCGCGAGCGTCGGCTCGGGGTCCAGAGGTTTTTTGCCTTGCGATCGCGTCCGTGGTCGTTGCGACTGGTTTGTGGCTTGTCTACATGGCGAAGACTCACCACCTCGCGCAAGAACAGAACACGACGTTGAACTTGAACGAACTCGCCGGGCCGCAACAGTTGATCCCCTTTCTCGGCATGATTTCGGCACCTGCCGATCAGGATTTTATTGCCGATCGCATTTATCAGGTGAAACGGCACGGGGAAGAATTCAACAATGCGGGCGCAATTGCCCGATTGCGGGTCACGGAAGCCGAGATCGCCAGAAGTCGTGGCCTGATCTCGTTCCCGGCGCGATTGGCGCAAGCGCGGCAACGCAGGGATCAGCGAGAGGAGGCGAGAGAAGCGCATCGCCGGTGGCTTTCGCGAAGCTCAACCTCGCGCGAACTTGCGATTCCACTCCTGACGCCATCCGAATTCGCTAGTCTCAAACCTCATCTTCGTGTTCGAGACACTGACGATTTCCAACACCGGCTGCTTTTGTGGGTGCTGCTGTTCTTTGCTGCATTTTATGCAACACACCTGGTCTGGCGAGTTCGCGCGTTCACCGGGGACAATCTGATTCTTCCCACTATGCATGCCTTGTCGGGCATTGGACTGGTGCTCATGATCAGCCTGCGGGATCCCTTGCGCGACACGCTGATGTTTGGCGACTTTACGCAAGGCGTGATCGCCGGGTGTGCCGCGGTGCTGCTGTTCAGCATTCCGGATTATCAACGGCAATTCAGCAGATTGAGTTATGTGCCGCTGCTGGCAGCTCTCCTGCTGGCGCTTGCGCTGGGGCTCTTCGGCAGCGGACCTGGGTCGAGCGACGCGAAGGTAAACCTCTTCTTTTTTCAGCCGGTCGAGGTTATTCGTATCCTTATTGTGTTTTTCCTGGCCGGGTATTTTGCGCAGAACTGGGATGCACTGCGCTATTTGAAGCAGCAGCGGCCCGAAGCCACGGCTTCGCGCCACTTCAACCTTCCACGCCTGGATTACGTTTTGCCGGTGGCGGCCGGGGTGGCCGTTTCGATTGCACTCTTCTTTTGGTTGAGCGACCTGGGACCGGCGCTGGTGATCGGATGCCTGTTCCTTACGATGTACAGCATTGCGCGAAACCGGGTTCTCCTCGCGACGGCGGGACTGGCCGTCATTGTGCTGACCTTTGCCGTCGGGTATGTGACTGGCTATCCGAATACCGTACGCGAGCGTGTGGAAATGTGGAAGTCGCCCTGGGACAATCACGTTCGAGGCGGCGATCAGCTAGCAGACTCATTGTGGTCGCTTGCGACTGGCGGAGCAACGGGTACCGGCCTTGGTCTCGGCGATCCACAAACCATGCCTGCGGCGCACACCGACCTTATCGTTGCGGCATTCGGCGAAGAGGCGGGCGTGCTCGGGATCCTGGCGCTCTATGCGCTCTACGGCGTGCTCGTTTACCGCTGCGTGCGCATTGCGTTGCGACGCGGCCGGCCCGTACTCTTTCTTTCTCGTGATCGGTCTGACGCTCATCACTGCTTACCAGCTACTCCTGATCACGGGAGGTCTGCTTGGGTTGATTCCGCTGTCGGGCGTCGTGTCACCGTTTTTGAGCTATGGAAAGACGTCGATGGTCGCGAACTTCGTGTTGTTTGGAATCGTGTTGGCGATATCGAGTAGAGGCCCGCAACGGGATCAGCAAACGAACTTTAGTTCCGGAACGCGCGCGCTGGTAGCGGTGCTCGCCGCATGTGTGGTCGTGGTGCTGGCGCGATTTGGTTGGGTCCAGGTTGCACGCGCCGACAACATACTTGTCCGGCCAACGCTGGTGATGCAGGCCGACGGTGTCCGGCGCTATCAATACAATCCGCGCCTGCTAGAGGTAGCGCGCGACCTGCCCAAAGGCACTATCTTCGATCGCAATGGGATTCCACTCGCGACGAGTGACTGGTCGCAGGTCGAAGCGCATCGTGCGGATTATCAGAAACTGGGCATTCGACTCGACCAGACGACTTCAAACGTTGAGCGGCGCCATTACCCGCTAGGCGCTCCGATGTTCTATCTGCTGGGCGATGTGCGAACGCGGCTGAAGCAAGGCGCGACCAACACGGCGTTCCAGGAGAACGCGTCTCGTATTCGCCTGCAGGGTTACGACGATGTCGCAGAGCTGGAAGAAAGCCGAGACACCGAAACGGGCCAGATGACAACTAGGATCAAGCGCGATTACCGAGCGCTTATTCCACTGCTACGTCACCGCTATGAACCCGACAACCGCCAGGTGAAGGAGGTTCTCAATCGCCCGCGCGACGTGCACATGTCAATCGACGCAGCGTTGCAGATGCGCGCTTCGGAAATCCTGAGTAAGCATCTCGTGAAACTTGGCAAGCAGAAGGGGGCGCTGGTGATTATGGATCCTTCGACAGGGGACATGCTCGCGGCGGTGAGCTATCCATGGCCTTCGCAAGTTCAATTCGCGTCGCTCGAGGCGAGTGCGGAGACTCCAATTCCGGCAGCCGATTTACTGGATCGGGCGCGCTTTGGGCTGTACCCTCCGGGATCGTCTTTCAAGATTGTGACGGCGATCGCCGCGTTGCGGAAGGACCCCTCGCTCGCGCAGCAGCGCTACGACTGCGTTCGCTTGCCGGACGGGAGGGTGGGAAATTACGTCTGGAAGCGCGAGATCCGCGACGACATCAAGGACAAACAGCCGCACGGGTCGGTAGACATGCAGAAAGGCATTATCGTCTCCTGCAACGCTTATTTCGCGCAACTCGGCGCGCATAGCGTGGGATCGAAGATGCTGTATGACACGGCGAGCACGTTGGGCATCTCCGTTGCGCAGCCGAATACGGCGGAGAAACTGCAGCAATTTCTGCCGCAAGCATCCTATGGACAAGGACAGGTGGTTGCGTCGCCCTTTCAGATGGCGCGCGTGGCGGCGACGATTGCGAATGGCGGCAATGCACCCGAAGGCCGCTGGATCGTCGACGAGACGAATCCACGCGTCCGCGCAGCTCAGCCGCTGCTAGCGCCCTCCATTGCGAATCAGATCGCCGGGTACATGCGTGGAGTGGTGACTTCCGGAACAGCTCGCGTGTTGAGTACGTCGGCGATTGCCATTGCTGGGAAAACCGGAACCGCTGAACTTGCTAAGATGCCGGCGCACGCCTGGTTCATCGGATTCGCTCCGTATGGAGCGAAGAACGGAAAGCAGATCGCGTTCGCTGTGCTGGTAGAGAACGGAGAATATGGAGGAACGGCGGCAGCTCCGATTGCAGGCGACCTTGTCGCGGCTGCTCGAGAGCTGGGCATTATATGAGATCACTCGAGCAACTCGATCTGTGGATCACTACAAAGGTGAGGGCTTGGTCTTCCAGAATCTCGGGCACTCCACGGAGCACAGAACTGCTTGAAATCCGGCGCGACATTTTGAACGACGTGCGCGATCACATCCAACCTAAGGGCGAGGGTAGAAACGTTTTCCCTTACAACGCCGTTTCGATATTTATGGCGGCGGAGGACAGTGACAGGCGCGCCGTGCTCGAACAGGCTTTCAGCGGGGATAACGAGCTGGAGCAAACTGTTTCGGCGCTGCTGAGCGAAGCCGGCTGTCCAATCCCAGTGGGGTTCCGCGTGACAGCTTCGGTTTCGGAACAGCCGGACAGTTCACTTTCCGGCCGTCCTTTCCGCATCGAGTACGGGAACGTGAAGGCAGCCGCGAGTGAGGCGATTCGAACCAGGCGTCCGGATGCGAAGCTCACCATCGTGCGGGGCCGCGCGGATGCCGCCGAGTACAACATGGATTCGGATCGCATCAACATGGGGCGGCTGAAAGAAGTAATCAGCGACAAAGACGGGTTGCGCCGGCGCAACGATGTGGCATTCGACGAAGCGGAGACGACCGTATCCCGCGAACACGCCTTTATCCGTTACGACCTTGAGACCGGACAGTTCCGTCTTTACGATTCGAGGAGCCAGCGCGGTACTCATGTGTTCCGTGACGGGCGGCGTTTCGAAGTGCCAAAAGGTCCGGCGCACGGGTTCCAACTCCGGCCGGGAGATGAGATTCACCTGGGCGATGCGCGTGTTCGGTTCGATATAGATGCTGTTTAGGGACAGCGGGCCTAGATGCGGTTTCAGCGCCTCGACGGTGGGCCGAAGCGAATCGCAATGGCGCTATTTCTTTCGAACGTCACATCCAATCCACGAGACACCACGGTAGAGTAGACGGACCAGCCCAGTCCGTAGAATCCGAGAACAGCGCCAATCGGTTTAGGACCGCGCGCTAAGGCGCTTCCGAACAGGCCGAAACCTGAGAAGCCGCCTAAGCTTCGACCGGAGTAGTTGGCGTTCGCCCCGGTGGAGGCGGATTGTTTGCCGGCATCATCGTCCATCGATTTTGCTGCGATCAATCCTGCGACGACCGGTCGAAGAAATCGCGTTTTCGATTCCTTCGCCTGTGCGGTGCCCTCCGGATCAACGGCGACATATCCGGTGCCCTGTTCCGCTGCAGTCAGCTGTGCTTGCACGGGCTCGGGTCGGGGAGGCTCAGACGCAACAACGGGGGGTTGGACACTGTCGAAAGCAAAGCGGAGTTGGCCGCCGCGGTGGAACATTCGCGCTGAATGGGCGAGCGTAACTTTGCCTGTGAGGCGAGTGCCTTCGGGCAATGAAAGCCGATGATCGGGAGAAAACAAGGGCTGCGACAACATGCCTGTAATCGGATCACCGACGTGCGCATCGGCAGAACTGACCGTCGACAAAAGGCGGACCAGCACAGGAGTGTCGGGCACGGGCTGTGAACCGACGGCCTGCAAACTAGCGGCGTCTAGCGTGACCTCCCCGAAGTCGAGGGGTTGGTTGAGCTCGGCGTCGAACCGAGTTCGGGAGCGGTACCACTGCGGATGGTAGGGCAACTTTGCCCAAAGCATATTTTCGAGCCACTCCCGCTTGTTTGGCCCGCGGATGAAATCGAGCAACCCTGCGGATCTGCTGTTGACTGCCCCGAGCGCCTGCTGCTTTACGAGAGCGCGAAACTGCGCGCTTTTGCTATTCGGGTCGACGGGTGCTTGATTCTTCTTGACGGCTTTGTTCTGGGCGGTGGTCGTTTTGATCTTGCCAGGCCGGGGTGGAACGAAGATGGTGGCGAGACCAACGGAAGGGCGGGTATCGAGCTGCAACGATTTGCCGTTCGGCAGGAGGACGCTCGTGAAACTTACTTGCGCCCGCTTCAGAGGAGTAAAGTCACCTCGGACGAGAGCCATTGCACGGAGCATGGCCGGTACCGGGCGCAGCTCCACGACTTGACCTTCGACCACCGCACCGGCTGGAATAACAATTCGATCGAAGGCCCAAACCGGCTCGGCGAATTTCGCGTGAACGATCTCACCTTTTCGAAACCAGGCGCGCTGAGTGATGTAGAGCCTCAACGGAGTTCCAGGGTTCACCTGCAGGTGAACCGGCACGGTGTCCGGCGGCGGCTGTTGAGCGAACAGCAGCGGGCACAGGAAGAAGCCCAAACTCAAGTTCGGTGCATGCCCACGATTTAGACCAAACATCGTCTCTCCCTTTCCTATCAGAGCTACCACATGCCAAACGGAGTTAATCGAGAATTCTTTTTTCTCTGATAGCATGTCCGGGAAGAGAAAGTCTCAGTCGCACGGGGGGTTGATTTATGCGTCTAGCGCTTCTGTTCATGTTTACTCTTTCGGCCGGCATCTTGTGGTCGCAAAGCGCGGTTTCGAGCGGCACGCTTTCCGGGCAGGTCACTGATAAATCGGGCGCAGTCATTCCGGAGGTGCAGGTTTCGGCGCTGAACGAGCAGACGCAGGTGAGATACACCGCGATCACAAATCGGGATGGTCTTTACCGGCTTCCGCCGCTTCCGGTCGGCACTTATGACTTAACGTTCTCCCGCACTCAGTTCCGGACCACGAATGTCCGCGCGGTGGAAGTGTCGGTTGGAAGAACAACGACAATCAGCCCAACGCTCGACGTCGGATCAGTCACTCAACAGGTAACGGTGGAAGCCGCCGGCGCGATCTTACATCCGACCGACACGAGCCAAGCGACTGTGGTGGATCAGAAGCTGATTGCGAACCTGCCGCTCAACGGGCGGCGATATACCGATTTCGTTCTGTTGACGCCTAACGTAACCGCAGACGGGCAGTTTGGGTTGGTGAGCATCGCAGGACAGCAAGGCGGCGCGGATTCGGGATACGCGAATGGCAACGGTTCGAACTCATTCACGGTGGATGGAGCGAACGCCACCAGCACCTATTTCGGTGACGCGCGAGGTCGAACGCGGGTACCGTACGTTTTCGGCGAGCAGTCGATTCAGGAGTTTCAGGTCGCCGATAATCCCTATTCGGCAGCTTACGGGGGCGCAGGATCGGGTTTCATCAACACCGTTACGAAATCGGGGACCAACAGTTTCCATGGGGACGCGTTCTACTATAACCGCAACTCCGGAACGGGAGCCGAGGATGCTGTGGATAAAGCAAACGGCCGGCCGAAGCCCCTGGATGTGTTGCAACAATTCGGCGCCGATTTGGGCGGTCCCGTTGTACGTCAAAAGCTGTTCTTTTATTTCGATTATGAGCAGCAGCGGCAAAAGAATCCGATCTCGGTGATTAACGAGGCACAGCAGAGTCTGGATGTGACAAGCTTCGGATTGCCCGCAGGCGCAGTCCTGCCGCCGCCGAATGCCGCGTTTCCTGTTCCATCTGCAATCAGCTCACCCGATGCGACGAATCCGACTTATCTTCAGCAAGTTTCAAACGCGCTTCGCGCCATCCAAAGCAACATCGGCCAACGCCAGCGAAGACGTGACGACTTATCGTTCTTTCCCAAGCTCGACTGGCACTTGAGCGACGCCGATCAACTTTCGTTTGTATACAACTACAACAAGTTCAACTCGCCCGGCGGCGAGATCACGTACAACCCTGTTTCTTCCGACGGAATTGAGGCGCTCTCGAACAACGCCGTTCGCGATCATCATGCGACGGTTCTATGGACACATATCTTCAGTCCGAACGTGGTGAATGACATTCATGCGAGCTACTTGCGCGATGAACAGATCGAATCGCCGAGCGGCCTGATCGATCCGAATTTTCCGTCTGTGACGATCTTCAGCCCTCAATATTTCACGCTTGGAAATCCGGGATACTCGCTCGGCGATACCCGTGAATACCAATGGGAAGTGAACGACCGCGTCAACTGGGTGGTGGGACGAAACACGCTGGATTTCGGCGTTGATTTCAATTACGACCAAGCAGTTGACTTCTATTACGGTAACTTCCGTGGGACGTATGCCTTCTCGAATCCGACCGACTTCGCTTTAGCGCATTACGCTTATTACTCGCAGAGCGCCGGCAACCCGGTGTTCCGATTCAATGTTCCCTATCTCGGCTTTTATTTCGATGACAAGCTCCAGGTGTTCTCGCACCTGACGCTCGATTTCGGTTTAAGAGAAGATTTCCAGATGTATCCGCAGCCAGCGCGCAATCCGGCAATACCGCTTACCGGTCAGTTTCCGAATCAATACCGGCGATTATCGCCGCGTTTCGGATTCGCTTACCAGCCGACGAGCAAAACTGTCCTTCGCGGCGGGTTTGGGATGTTCTATGAGCTTTTCAATGGGATCAATTACGAAAACTCCGTGGTCGCGAACGGGCTTGTTTCACAGCAGTCGAGCACGTTTCTTCCGTTTGACTCCTCGCTTGCACCTAACCAGCAATCGCCCGTTTTCCCGAACCGAGTGGGCGACCCAAGTCTCTTCTCGGCATCACCGAACGTTTCAATCGTCGCGCCCGGCTTTCGAGTTCCTTACGTGCTGCAAGGCAGCTTTCAGATTGAGCAGCAGATCATGCCGAACACCACGCTCGGTATTGGAACCATGTGGACTCATGCAGTGCATTTGATTGCCTCGAGTGCATACGATTTGAATCTGATGCGACCGACGGGGACAACGCAGTACGTGATCTGCGCTCCTGGAACGGTAGCGGTCCCGTGCGGCGGCCCATCTGTTTTTGGACCGAACCTGGACAATGGCCTGCTTACTGAGGGAGCAATGGATCCAAATATCGGCCAAGTGAATGCGCTGATCAGTCCCGGCCTGAACAATTACAACTCCATGTTTGTGCAGTTGAAGCGGCAAGCTCCGCACGGGCTTCAACTCATGACTTCGTACACCTGGTCAAAGAATATAGACAGCAACGGGGTGGACTTTTACAATCAGTTCGATTTCACCAACACCCATTCCCCTTCCCTGCTCGACCAGCGTCACCGGCTATCCATATCGGCGGTGTGGCAACCGCAGACTTCGGGTGTTTCTTCCGCCTTTCTCAAAACGCTGCTGTCGAATTGGACGGTGAGCACCGTGATGGCGTTCAATTCGGGCCGGCCGTACACTCCTCTTCTGGCAAGTGCGTGCACGGGAACAAATTTGAACGATTGCAGCGGCTCAAACGACAATTTGAACAACTCTGCTTACAACGAAACCACGGGTAACACCGCGGCCGGTATCGGCGGTGCCGGGCCAGCTCCGAATCTAGGGTTGAATTCGTTTTACGGTCCTTGGACGGACGAGGTCGATTTCGGACTAGAGCGGAGATTTCATCTGACGGAGAAACACACGATCGGAATCAAGGCGCAGGTCTTCAACCTGGCAAATCACGCCAACTATTACGTCCAGAACGGAAGCGGCATCAATCAAACCCTATACAATCCAGTTGGACCGACGTGCGGCGACGGCGCGACTCTGAACCAGACATGCTACCTGGTGCCGAACCTTGGACCCGGGAATTTCGGAACTTTGGAATCGATCAATGAGCTGAATGGCCCGCGCGTTTTCCAATTCTCGTTCAGCTACCACTTTTAGGAACAGATTAGGCAGCCTGAGTGTGCCCATCTGCGGGAGCCCGGAAGCGGTGGGCGCGCGGTGCAGTGGCGGTTACGCGGGTCGACGCATGCTCGTAAGACGTCTTGCGGGAGGTCGAGCAGCGTTCCAGATAGCGTTCGATTTCGGCAGTTGAAAATTCGAAGCCATTTGCCGCCGGGAGTGAAGACGGCGTTGTTCTTTTTGGCGATTAGATATTGCCGGGCGGCGGCATCGAGCGCCGCTATCCTGTTCTTTTCTTCTTCCGATTTTCGCGCTTGCTGGAGCTGGCGCAGTTCGGCCAGTTCCTTTTCACGGCGGCGGGCGAGGCGCGCGTCCTGCAGCTGCAGGTTGCGGAGCTGCTTTTCGTATTTCATAAATGTCTGGAGCTCGATCATGCCGGGGCGCAGCGCGGGAGCGTGTTCGTCGAAGGCGTTCTCGAATTCGAGGTAGCCTTGGGCGAAGATAGCCGTCTCGAGACCGGGAATGCGGCGGAGACGCCAGATGGTGTCGACGATGGACTGGACCAGATCGGCTTCGCGCTGACCGACGGGACGCAATTCCTTTTCGTAAGCAGTGAGGTAATGCTGGTACTCGATGACATCGTCGCTGTGCAGCAGGACGGTGCGGCCGGTCAACCCAGTTTTGACCGCATTGAGACTGCTTTTCGCCCGGCCTTCCGAGGTGGCGGGGCCGGTCGAGAGCCGGGCATTGGCCCGGTTGGCAGCGAGTTGGGCGGCGGAGATGGACGGGGCATGACTGGACTCGGGTTGTGCGTGTGGAGCAAAGCAGACTTCTTCTTCGAGAAGCGTCTCGTCTAACAGACCGTCATCGACGTTGAGGGCCGGTTGCGCGGAAGCGCCGGCGATTGCAAGATGCGAGTTCTCGGTTTGGCGGGCGAGTTTTCGCTCCAGCTTGTTACGTTTGCGCTCAGCAGCGCGGCGGATGGATCGAGGGGTCATGGTTCGTCTCCTGAAAAGGGAACGGCTCGCGAGAGGTGGTGTGCCTCTGCGAGCCTGCCAAAACGTAGCACACGAAAGGGCGAAAACGTACTATGTACGTTGGGAAATCCTTGTAAGCACTTGACAGGAGTTGAGAAATAAAGATGGGGACTTTTGAACTGGGCGGGATCGGCAGCAGGATTTTCTTGCTGTTGCTGCTCTTCATGAGTGGGGGTTCCAGGCTGTGGGCGCAGGCGGGGCCGCCATTTCAAACGGATGACCCCGTTCCCGTCGACTACGGCCATTACGAGTTCTACGTCTTCGGCTTGACCGACGGCACACCCGCCGAAACCGACTCGCTTGGGCCCGCCTTGGAGTTCAACTGGGGCGCGCTGCCCCGGCTTCAGCTGCACCTGATCGTCCCCTGGGGCAGCATCAACCCTTCGAACAATCCCATCTACGCACCCGGCGGTACTGGCCCGTCCGCGTTCGGCTTCACCGATATCGAACTCGGGGCTAAAATCGCCTGGTTCAAAGAGACCAAATACCGCCCACAGATCGGCTCCTTCACGATGTTCGAGATTCCGACCGGCAGCTATTCGAAGGGCTTGGGCGTCGGTCGCGTCTGGTACAAGCTGCCTCTGTGGGCTTACAAGAAGATCGGGCCCTGGGGACTCGACGGGGGCGCCGGGTACGCCGTCGTCCCGCAGAGCCAGTACCGCAACTATCCCTACGGCGCTTTTCTCATCGAGCGCACAGTCAACAAACGCCTCGACCTCTCTGTCGAAATCTTTTCCCATGCGCGGGAAGGTTTCGCAGCTGCTCAAACGCAAGCCTCGACTCTGATTGATGGAGGCGGCTATTACCATTTCAAATCTCCTGGCCTGCAGTTGCTGTTCGCATACGGGCATTCCGTCGCTGGACAGACGGAGACCTACGCTTATCTGGGTCTTTACAAGACCTGGGGAAAAGACAAAGGGGCGGACAAAAAAAGCGCGGCAGATGCAATGATGTCCGCGCAACACCAATAGAGATTCATCCGTGGGACGGGGAAATCAATTCATGGAAATCACGGCACGTAGCCTGTGGACGATGATTCATGGCATCGGGTTTGGTGCGCTTTACCTTCTGGCATGTTCCGGAGCGCTCGTGCGGCTCCGCTTTACAAGGTCTTCCACTTCGCCGGAACCGACATCCGGCCATGAGCGTTTTCTGCGGGTTTACCTGATCACGATGGTTGTGCTCGCTTGGGCCGCTGTGCTGACCGGAGCTTATGTCATTTATCCGTGGTATCGCGCGGCGCCTCCGCCTGGGACGGTTGATCTCTCGATGTTTCCACAACACCTCCTGATGTCTAGTCCTGCCACAATCGGCTGGCACTCGTTGGGGATGGAGTGGAAGGAGCATGTGGCCTGGTTCGCTCCGATCTCGATTACTATGGTCGCGTTCACGTTCATCAGGTACGGTCGGGATCTCAGAAATCATAGGCAACTTCGGGCGGCGGTGCTCGTCTTTGCGGTCGGTTCCTTTGTCGCTGCGGCGGTCGCGGGTTTCTTCGGCGCGACGCGGGTTCAGGCGTTGTCGTGGGCTTGGCTCTGGGAATCGCCGGCTCACGGGTGGTGGGCTCGATGTTTGTGAGTACGTTCACCAAGACGAGCCCCGTCTTGTATGTCGCGATCCTGCTGCCATTGGTCGTCGTGGCGCTGCTGGCTGCGTACGCACCTGCGAGGCGAGCTTCGCGGATCGACCCGATGAGGGCGTTGCGGGAGGAATAGCGGGATTAAGCGCTCGTCATCGGTTTGTCTGGACCCGCTAGTGCCTTCCGCATAGGAAACATTACTAGCGCCGAATCCAGTCTCCGTTTCAGGTCCTGTTAGGGCCAGAAAGGTGTTCATGTCACGTTTTTTTGGCGCAGTTGTTCTGAGTGCGGCACTGTTTGTGCCAGCGACGGTCCTGGCACAGGACCATCAAGATCGGCAGGATACGCAAAACAAACGGTATTACGATAGTGCACACAAGGACTACCACCAGTGGAATTCGAACGAGGACCAATCCTGGCACCAGTACCTGCAGGAGAATCACAAAAGCGATCACGACTTCTCTAAAGCAAACAAGAGAGAGCAGACGCAATACTGGAACTGGCGTCACGAACATCCGGATTCGCACTGAGGCGGGGCGCAGCGGCGGCAGTAATCCGAAATCTAGTTGAAGATCTACGGCTGCAAACCGGCAGCCCACAAGCTGTGGAGAACGCGGCCTGAGCGTCGTGTGCAGAGGCTCACGCGCTTCTTTATTTCCTTAGATAACGACCCGCACAAGTGTTCGCGACAGGTATTCTGTGACACATGGCGGATCTTTTTTCGAGTGCGGATCGGACACTCGCGGCGCGCTTGGAAGCGGCCGAAGCAGCCAACGGCTTCGCGATGGTGCGTTCGCTTCAGAGAACGCTGCCGGATGCGGCCTCCGAGCCGTTTGCGGGAGGGATGGCGGTCTTTGCGGGGGTGGGATCCCCAATGACCCATGCAGTGGGCATCGGGTTGCGCGGGACGCGTGCCGGAGCAGGAGATGAAGGCGATCGAGACCTTCTTCCGGGAGCGCGGCAGCAACTGCGTGATCGACCTCTGCGCACTGGCGGACGCGTCCGTGTTGGAGTTTTTGGAGGCGCGGCCGTACCGGGTTACGGAATTCAACAACGTGCTGGCGCGCCGAATTTCACCGGACGAAATTTTCGAGCCAGCAGCGGGGTTACGGATCGCCTCGGAGAGAGAGCTTTCGCGATGGGCGCGGGTGGTGAGCGAAGGATTCTCGGAGTATCTGCCGGTTTCGAACGAAATGGTGGAGTTGATGGCGGTCACGTGCCGCGAGGCGCAGTGCTGGTTTGCGGGGCGTGAGCAACCGGCCGGCGGGGGCGCGATGAGCATTCAGGAAGGCGTGGCGCTGTTGTTTGGCGACGCGACGCTTCGACCCGCGCGCGGTCGCGGATGGCAATCGATGCTGATTCGGGAGAGACTGGCGGCGGCGCAGAGACAGGGCTGCGATTTGGCGATGGCCTCGGTGTTGCCGGGCAGCGTGTCGCATCGCAATTACGAACGCGCGGGATTCCAGTTGATCTATATGCGCGTGAATCTCATGCGCGAGTTTGCGGAGACTCTGGGACGCGAGTGAAGGCAGCGCGAGCGCTTAAAACACCAGCTCCCGGACCATTCCGGCGATAGCTGACGATTGACTCGAGGGTACGTAGTAGATGCCCACTTTGAAGGGCTTTTGGGGCCCGCATTGCATGTTGATTGTGCTGCTAGTTGCGTTGCGCACGATAACGTCCTTCGGATCGTCGAACTCGAAAACCATTTCTTTTGAATCCACCATCACGTGCAGGCGCGGAGCGTTGGACGTGCACTCGAAAGACTTGGCGACGCCGTCGACGTGCTGCAGATTGCCTGCGCGGTGAAGGAACGGGACCTCGCGGGAAAGGTCGCGAGTCGCAGTAGGGCCGCTCGGCCGGTCGGGCGCGGGTGTCTGGGCGGCCAGCGCTGCGGAGGTGATAACAGCCGCGGATGGGGAGTCATCCTTGTGTTCCAAAGCGTCCAAGTGGCGCAGCATGTTTGCGATTTGCGTCTCCTCGTCAGGGCTCTTGGCGTACGGTTTTGCCTTCTCCGCCAAAGCACGGGCCTGCGGGAGCGCTTTCAATTGCAGGTTGCAGTAGGCGAGCGCTGAGAACAACGCGTACGCTCGTTCGGGAGTGACGGTTTTGATCTGCGAAAAAGCACTCACAGCGACGCTCCATTGCCGGGCGTTGGTCGCTACCATGCCGAGGTCGAACCAGGCATCCCAGTAATCGGGCTTGATCGAAACGGCACGTTGCAGTGGAGGCAGGACCTGGTCGGCCGAAGCTCCCGATGTCCGCAATAGCTGGGAGTAGTGATATAGCATCTCGGGATCTTTCGAGCCTTTTTCGAACGCGAGCTGGAAAGCGCCGCGAGCTTTAGGTAGATTGCCTTGTTCCCAGGCAAGGTACCCGAGCGACTCCTGAACATCGGGGCTTTCGGGATGTGCGTTAGCTAAGCGGGAGAGGCGGTCGGCGGCCTCCGCAATCGTGTTCTTTCGCGACGCAAGCAAGTCAGCTAAAGCGAGGTCAATATTGGATTCAGAAGCATCAGAGACGTTGGGTTCGAGTTCGGGCTTGCTAAGTTTCACATTGAACACAGCGCCTCGCACCGTCGTTTGCTGGAGATAGGCGTGGAGATCCTTTGTAACATCGGCGAGACTCTGACCGTAAGTAGATTGCAAACAATCGGAAGCGGAGCGGCCGGAGGAAATCGCGGCCAGGAATTTGCGGAACTGCGACGTATAAGCGCTGCTAAGTGCGAGCATGTGCGTCAACTCCCAACTCTCGGCATAAAAGATAGACATCTTGTCGCGCTCGTTGTAATAAGGCGAGTCAGGACCAACGGCAAAGAGCGTATTCAAGTCGAGCCAGCGTTGATTCAGGAGTACTCTCACATGACCTTCGAGGGGACGGCCCGACGAGTGCCCCCTCTCCTTTGGGCTCCAAAGATGAGTAGAGATCCGCCAGGCCTTCATTGAGCCAGAGCGGCAACTTCAAACCGAGGTGCTCAACGATCAGGTGTGTATACTCGTGCACCGCGGTCTGATGATGCTCGGGGCTGATGTCCTGCATCACTATGTAATCCACTTTGCGACTGCGAAGGTAATAAGCGACCGCGCCTTCATTGGGGCGATACGGTTTATACTCCTTCTCAGACCGGAATGCAATGATTCGCACGGGAGTATCCGGTCCAGTCTTTGACTTGCTGTTTTGCAGAAAAAAATAGCGGACCTCTTCGAAGACCTGCAGCGCGGCTACACCTTGTTTCTCGCTGTTCGTCGTATACATCTCGAAGTGGGGCGTAGTGAGGCGGATCCAATGCTCGGCTGCTTGTAAATTTGGCGAGAGGGCGTTGAGGATCGCCGCTGCCGCGAGGAGCGGCTTAACGAAACTGGAGAAGTTCGCCCGCAAGGATTCGGCTTGCATGTTTTTTGGAGGCCCGCTCAGAATAACAGGATTTTCCCTCAAACGAAATTGGCCGCCACGGGTGTGTGGGATAGGCGCTGAGGGCTGTAGCTCTCGCCGCCAACGATGTGCAGAGCGATCCCTCTGAGCTTAAGTTCAGCGGCGACGGAACACAAGGAACAATACAGCAAGTAAAACGATGAGGCCGAGACCACCCGGCCAGAAGAACCAACCGCCTCTACTGCTGTATCCGACAGCAACGCACGCGCATTGGGTGAAAGCCAGCAACGTTAACAGCAGCGTAATTCGTGTCATGTCCGTCCCCTCCCGATCACCTCGTAATAGTTCACCACATGAGGATAGATACACGGCGCTTTTGGAATGAATCCCATTGGCGGAGACGACTTTTGGGCCCGATGAACACCACCATTCCCAGCTTTGAGCCGGATGAAGTAGCATTGTTGGTCAGCGCCGTCGAAAAGGTGCTGGAGCATTTGCGCGAAGCTAATGAGCGAGTGGGCGGTCACGATACGGAGCTGATGGAATATGGACGCCGGTACGCAGTGGTCCTGCAGAAGCTAAACGCGATCGTGAAGGGCTAAGGATCGGAAGCAAGTAGTCGCGATATCATGCGCGGATGATCATCGTGACCGTCATGTATCCCAAGACCAGCGAGTCGCACTTCGACATGGATTACTATCTCCAGAAACATACTCCGCTGGTGAAAGCGCGGTTCACAGACATGGGAATGGAGAGCATGCATTTAATGCGGGGAACAGGTGCCTTGGACGGAGGGCGTCCAGGGTTCGAGGTGATCGCTCAGCTTCACTTCTCATCGATACCAGCGATGCAAGGCGCTCTGGCAAAACACGGTGCGGAAATCGTGGGAGATATATCGAAGTTCACGAATGTGCAGCCGCTGATACAGATCAACGAGCCGCTTTAAGGCGGCTACGGAAGTGGAATGCGATACAGGTTTCGATGCTCGGTGAGCTTCACAAAAGCGTAGGTCGAGGGGTCCGGTCCGGGCGCTATGGCCGAATGCCGGACTATTCGTAGTCCGGGCAAGCGGCTCAGCGTGCTTGCAGGATCGGCGCCTACACGGGCCAGCGCGGCGGGCGGGCCATGTTCGAACGGTATCGCGAAGGTGTTATTGAGTTCGTCAAACATAGCTCCGCGGGAGAAGTAGAAATACTTCATGTCCGGAGACCACGTTGCGGCGCCGCAGCGAGGGCAAAGCGGGAGTGGCGGTCCGCCGTCGGTAGGATACAGCAGAAAGCCGGAGGGCGGCTCCTGGTTGGGCACAGTTCCCCAGACGGAGGCCCACTTGCCGTCGGGAGAGAGGCCCATGAGCGCGAGGATGGGGGGTCCGAGACTTTTTGCCGGCCAGAGCCATCCTGCTTCATGCGGTAGAGATAGTTCACCTTTCGTTCAACGGCCATAAAGTAGATATCCGGACCGCCGAAGCGTGGGAAGAGATCGCCACTCTGCGATAGCCGGCGAGGCGGGAAGCGTCCATCGGTCGACGCCAGCCAGATCTCCGATTTCTGACCAGAATTCTCGATCGAATACAGAATGTGTCTGCCGTCTGGGGAAATATCGAAGCCGGTGACGATAATACCTGGCAAGAGATGTTCGATCTGACCTGTCGCGAGATCGGTCATGCACAGTTCACCGGCCACGAATCCAACGCGCGTGTCATTTTCTCCCTTTCTGAGGACATAAAAAATGCGCTTGCCATCGGCTGAAAGAATCGGGTTGGCGGCGAACCCTTCCGAAGAGATTCGGCGCTCGCCCGTGCTGTCGTGAAACCAGATTTCGCTCTGCTCTGTGCCTACGGAGGTGACGAGGGAACGGCCGTCGGGCGCGATAGCGATACCTTCTTCTTTATCCAGGCCCGAGGTTACTTGTTCGGGCGCGCCACTCGAGAATTTTTGGCGCCAAATATGGAAGCGCCCGGTCGCATCGGAGTTGAAGTACATCCATTTACCATCCGGGGACCACGCGGCTTCGGTGCAGATTCCGTTGGCAGGGCCCACTCGGTGTCCGGTGTTGCTTCCATCAAACGGAACAAGGCGGCACGGCAGCCAGCCTGAATTATCCATCTCGACAATGAGGACCCATTTCCCATCGGGAGAAAGCGCAGAGCGATGCGCCATACCGCGTTCGTGCGGGGGCACGTAGATGTCGCGCTCTCCGGTACGGCTTTGCTGCGCTGTCACGATGGCCATGTGAACGCCGGATTTGATTTCGGAGAAGAGAATGTGGTCCTGATCAATCCAGTGAAGTCCGGACGCATTTGGCAGCATCAGCCGCGGCTCGCCGCCTAGGACCGGGACAACCCAGGTGTCCCATGGGAAGGCCGTACTGTAAGCGATTCGCGAGCCGTCGCGCGAGAAAACGGGGCTCATTTTTTGCTTTCCGTCGTGCGTCAACGCTACGGGTTCTCCGGAGGGCAGAAGCTCGACATATATTTCTCCCTTAGGAACAAAGGATCCTTCGCCTCGGATGAAAGTAAGCATGCGTCCGTCCGGGGAAAACGCAGGCTGGGCGGCAGAGTCGGTGAAATTCGTCAATGGCTGCCATTCGGTAATGGGCGGAGTACGCTGGGGATGCGAACGCGAGAGCAAAAAGCCGAGCAGGGCGGCGGCGAGGATTCCGGCAGTTGCGAACAAATATTTTCGCCACGGCGAAGCGGTCTTCGACGGCGACCGTGGAGCGCTCGCGCGCACGGATTCGGAATCGATTTCGCGCTGCAAGCGCTTGAGGTCCGCACGCAGATCGGAGGCGGTTTGATAGCGAACATCACAATTCTTCTCGAGCGCTTTAGCGACGATGCGGTCTAATTCGGCGGGCAGTGCGGGATTGAGACGCGAAGGAGGCGCAGGCGTCTTATGCAGGATGGCATCGAAAGTAAGTGCCTGGGTTTTGCCGCGAACGGTGAGGAGCCGGTCATCATTTCGTAGAGCACTACGCCAAAGGAAAACAAATCGGAGCGTGCGTCGAGTTCGAGCCCGCAGGCCTGCTCGGGCGACATGTAGGCAACGGTGCCGACGGTAATTCCGGGGCTCGTCACGATGTCCGCGGGTATGGTCTGCGTACCCGGTCTCGAATGCAGTGCCGGTTCACGGCTGCGCTTGGCCAGCCCGAAATCCAAGACCTTGGCTGTGGGTAACTCGCCAGCGCGCGTGGTGATGAAAATGTTGCCAGCCTTGATATCCCGATGTACGATGCCGTGAGCGTGTGCAGAGGCGAGCGCATCGGCAATCTGAATGCTGATTTCCAGCAGTTCATCAATCGGCAGAGGCGTACCGTCGATTCGGGAACTCAGTGAGTACCCGCGAAGCAACTCCATGGCGATGAATTGCTCGCCATCCGATTCACCGATGTCGTAGATCGTGCAGATGTGTGGATGGCTCAGGGCGGACGCGGCACGTGCCTCGCGACGAAAGCGCTCCAGGAACAGCGGGTCGCGGGCAAATTCAGCAGTAAGAAATTTCAGCGCGACTTTGCGGCCGAGGCGGATATCTTCGGCTTCGTATACCACGCCCATTCCGCCCTTGGCCGATCTGGGCGCCGAGGAGGTAGTGCGAAACGGTACGGGCCGCCATCGAGCGTCAATTTCCTGCGGCATGACTGGCCTGGTTCGCCGCTGAAGTGGATCCTTTGAGGTATTTGTCGTACCAAGCGAGATAGCGTTCGTAGCGATCGCGGACGAAACTGGGTCGCTTAAAGCCGTGGAATTCGCCGGGGTAAATGACGAGTTCTGTGGGAACGCCGAGAGTTCGCAAGGCCTGATACATCTGCTCACTCCCAATTACCGGGACATTGAAATCTTTATCGCCGCCCATGAAGAGCGTGGGTGTGTGAATTTGCTGGGCTTTGAAGAACGGGTAAGAAATTTTGATCCAGGCTTGCGGATTTTGCCACGGAGGGCCGAGCTCATTGTCGTATTGGCGCGTGTACTCGTCGACTCCGTACATGGAGATCTGGTTAGCGCTGCCCGCGCCGCTGATGGCTGCTTTGAAGCGCGCATCAGAGGCGATGGTGTAGTCCGTGAGAATGCCGCCGTAGCTCCAGCCGCCGATGCCGAGACGATCGGGATCCGCGATGCCCATTTGGAGAACCTGATCGACGCCGGCGAGCAGATCGGCGACTTCTTTATTGCCCCAATCGCCGAAGATGCTTTGGCCATACTTTTCGCCACGACCGGCGCTGCCGCGATAGTTCACGGCGAGAACTATATAACCGTTAGCTGCAAAGAACTGCCGCTCGAAGCTGAAGGCGTGACCATCTTGTCCATTCGGGCCACCGTGGATGCGAAGCAGCATGGGGTATTTTTTTCCGCTCTCAAAGCCAACCGGCTTGGTGACGAGGCCGTGCACGTCGGTGCCATCGCGGCTGGTAAAGCTGAGGTCTTCGACCCGTGCCAGGTTCAACTCTGAGACGAGTGCATCGTTATGCGCGCTTACCTTGCGGAGCGTGCCGCCATCGAGCGCAAATACTTCCGGCGGAGCATCGTCTGTGGAGGCCAGCGCGGCAGTGTGGCCAGCTTCCGATGACAAGGAGGAGACGACCATGGACACGCTGGGCGAGGCGCTCTACAGGGCCTCCGCGAAGTGGCAATTTTTGCGGGATACTCCGATCGATCGTCTGCGACAAGGAACAGGAGCGATGCACCATCGCGGGTAAATGCCGGTGATGACACGCCTCGATCGAGCTTCGCGGTGAGCACGCGCGCTTCGCCACCGGAAACCGGAACGACGGCGAGTCGATTCATGTTGTACGCCGTGAACTTACTGTCGCTGCCCTGCAGATAGGCGATTAACTTACTATCAGGGCTCCAGGCCAGCTTGCCGCTGTCAGGACCAGGGTAGTTCGTCAGCTTACGGGGCGTGGCACCCTGGCGCGCATCGACGACAAACACGTCGGTATTTTCGGTGCGATCGGGATCTTTGTCCTGGTTACTGACGAAGGCGATCTTAGTGCCGTCCGGTGACCAAGTGGCCGCTGTTTCGTCGTAATTACCGGTCGTGATCGGAGTTACTTTCTCGGTTTGGATATCGAAGAGGTAAATATGGTTGTGTTTGGACCCGCTAAGGTATCCCTGCATGTCCTGTTTGAAGTGGTATCGGTCAATGACGATGGGCTTGGGAGGCTTAGGCGGAACTGCAGCCGCGGTCTTCTCGTCCGCATCGGGCTCGTCTTTCTCCTGCATGACGAGCAGCAGCGTCTTGGAATCGGGCGCCCAGGCGTATTGCGAAATGGTGTGGTCCTTGATATGAGTGAGCTGGCGAGCTTCTCCGCCCCGGCGATCGATAAGCCAGATCTGGGATCCCTTGGTTTTCCCGGGGCGCGAAGACACGAAGGACAGGTATTTGCCATCGGGACTCCAGCGAGGCGACGTCTCGGATTCGGCATCAAACGTGAGCTGAACGTGCTCGCTCCCGTCCCAGCTGACCATCCAAATATGACTGAGACGTTTGTCGGCTTCGCGATCGACTGTCGCAACCGCGTAGGCGATCCATTTGCCGTCCGGCGAACATTGCGGATCACTTACTTCTTGCAGGCGAGAGAGATCGTCTAAGCGAAGCGGTCGTTTCGTGTTTGTTTGGGCGAAACAACAACACGCGAGACAGAACAGGGAGACAGAGCCGAAGCGACGGGCGGAACGCATCGGGAGCAGTCTAGCACTGGCGAGCCGAGCGCAGGTCTGGTGCGCCCGGCCCGTTCAGAATGTCAGAAGGCGAAGTGCAGCGCGAGTTGCAGAATCCGGTTTGGATATGTTTTCGAAATCTGACCAAAGGTGCTGCTATTGATGCTCGTGGCGGTATCCGGATCTTCGAATTCGGTGTGGTTGAGGACATTGAACGCGTCCATACGCAGCTCCATGTCTTTCTTCCCTTCGCCAAAGCGGAAGTGCTTGGAGATCGCTACGTCTAAGTTGGTCTGCCCGGGGCCACGCAGCGCATTGCGTGGGAAGGTTCCGTAGGTGTAATAGGGCAGCAGGGCGGCGTTCTTTCTCGCGATCGCGTTTAGCGCGACCAGGTTCGTGGTACTGAAATCGGCCGGGTTGAAGTAGTAATTGCCTGCCGTGGTTGTGCCCGAATTCGGATTTGTAAATGTCTGGAAAACCTTCGGATCCATGGTGCTCACCTGACGTACCGTCAGGTCTGCGCGAACGTTGCCGGCGTCGCCTTCGCCTGACGGTCCGGGGTTGGTTCCGGACGTGTTCAGGTTGGCGAAGACGTCTAGCGGGAAACCGGTGCGCCAGATGAAGATCGGATAAAGACTCCAGCCGGAGGTAAGGAACTTCGGTCCTCGCTCCCACAAGTGATTGAAGGGCAGCTCCCAACCTCCCGAGAAAGTCAGGATGTGACGCACATCGGTATCGCCTGAAGCATAGAACGCGTCGTGGTTGTAGAAGGGAACACCGTTGTTGCGCTCGCGAAAACCGGATGAATTGTCGAGCTCATGGGACCAGGTGTAGCCAAGTGTGAAGAAACTGGTTCCCCAATTGCCCATGGAGGCGTTGCGGCGCAGCTTCACTTCAGCGGCATTGTAATTAGCTTTTCCGATGTTCTGAAATTCCGAGAGGTAGCTATACATTCTGCTCGGGAGCGTTGCATTGTAAATCCGGGTGTTAGTGCCGAGAATGAACGGGTTCACATCGATGAGACCCGTGAGCTTATGCGCCGAATAGCCGAGATAGCCGACTTCGAGCATCGTGTTAGAAGCAAGCTGCTGCTGAACCGAAAGGTTGTACTGATACACATACGGAGTGCGGAGGTGGGGATCCACGAAGTAAACGCCGCCGCCACCGAATGGAAGATAACCGGCGGCATTGAAGTCGAGGGTCTTACTAGGTGCCTTTGATGGGAACGGATCGACAGCACCTGCGGAAGCGTATGGATCCTGTAATCCGCTAGGCGGGCTGCTGGGTCCCGACGGGTAAATATCGGCGAAGCCGAAGAACGGGGCTTGCCCGTTGAACTGCAGATTATCTTCACCCTTTAAGATGTCGTAGAACACGCCGAACCCGCCGCGCACGCTGGTCTTCGCATTTCCAAAGACGTCGTAAGCGAAGCCGAACCGTGGCGCCCAATCGTTTTTGTCGGGGAAATTGGCGCCCGTCGGGGCACCGGGATCGCCGGGAAACACCAGTCCGGGAGGAGCGTTCACGAAGCGTTGAGACTGGAGGCCGGGGATGAACGAGAAGGAGCGCCCTTGCGTGTCGAATTTGGGCTCAGCGTATTCGTAGCGCAAGCCGAGCGTCAGAGTGAGTCGTTTGGTGACCCTCCAGGAGTCCTGACCGAATGCGGCGTATTGATGGGAACGGATGTTGGAAGGGGCTCTCCCGAATTGAAGAAACTCGTCCGGCAGACCCATTAAGAAGTCCGCCAGATCCACGCCCGAGCCCACGCCCGTACTCGAGCCGTAGAAGTAGTACTCGCCATCGACGTAGAAGTCATAAGTGGTGTTGTTCTGGTATGGCGAGAAATAGAAGCCGAATTTCCAATTGTGATTGCCTTTTGTCCAGGAGAGATTGTCGTAGAAGGTATAAGTATTGTCGATTTCGTGGGTAGGACCTTGTGGGCTGAATCCAAGGGTAAGATTCGAGCCCATGAGATTGACACGCGGCGGCCCGGTGGGATCGTCGGAAGGAACATTTGCCCCGAGTTGCGCCGCGGTGGGGAGTTTTGTTGAGGGAATGGCTTGTGAGTGATTCAGCCGTTGCGCAGTAGCTCGAAATTCATTCAAGAGGCTGGGAGTGAATGTGTGCGTGTAGCCAACCGAGCCGAAGTAGCTGACGTTGCCGTAGGTCACAGGAAATCCAGCGACGTTGTTTGGACCCGGCGAAGTGAAATCCGTGCCGGTGCTGCCAAAGGGATAAAGGATTGGATTGTCGCGAGTGGTAAATGTACCGCTGATGATGTCCTTGGGCGTGGGGTTGTAGTCGAAGCGGCCTAAATATTCATTGAAATTGTTCGTGGCTGTCGCCTCCGGGAAAAGGATGCCAGTGGGCGAGATGGGGATAAGACCGTTCGCGAAGTATGCCTTGGCAACGGGGTCAATAGCGGTGGGACTGATGATGCCCTGCGCGGCGAGAGCGGGATTGGGTTGATACTGCGGGTTGGCCTGCAGGAACGCCGCCACGGTAGATGCATAGTCGGTGTTCGAAAAATTGCCATTCGCTTCCGCGGGCGTGTAAGTAGTCACTCGGCCCGGGGTAGCATCGAGTGCAGTCTCGCGTTGGCCCTCGTACGAGAAAAAGAAGAACAATTTGTCTTTGAGAATGGGACCGCCGACAGTGCCGCCGAACTGATTTCGCTTGAGAACGGGGACCGGGAGACCTTGTTCGTTATTGAAGAAGGTATTCGCATCGAAGAAGTTATTGCGGAGGTAATCGTAGGCGGTGCCATGAAAACTGTTGGTGCCGCTCTTCGTGACGACACTTACGATGCCGCCTGCATTGCGCCCATATTCGGCGCTGTAGTTACTTTCCAGGACGCGGAATTCGGCAATGGCATCGGGATTCGGATCGGCAACTACGTTGTTCGATAGGAGGTCGTTATTCATGCCTCCATCAAGAAGGTAGGTTACTGAGTCCGTCCGCTGGCCGCCGATGCTGTAATTCCCTGCCGCGCTCGAATCGGGATTAGTGGGCGTGACGCCGGGCTGGGTTTTGAGCAAGTCGAGAGTGTCGCGTCCGTTGAGAGGCAGTTCAAAAATGGCTTGGCCGGTGACGGTGGAACCAACCGTCTGGTTTTCGGTTTCCACCATTGAGGCGTTGCTCGCTACCTCGATTGCGCTGCTTACTTGGCCAACTTCGAGCTTCACATCAATTCGCAAGGTCTGGTTGATCTCGAGAGAAGTTTTCGAATCAACCGTCACCACTGCGAAGCCCGGCGCTTCCGCCCGCACCCGATATAGACCGATGGGCAATTGGAGAACTTGGTACGAGCCCGACTGATCCGTCGTCGTGTCGTGGCTGACGCCAGTGGCTGTTTGCGTCACGGTGACTTTGGCGTTCGGGATAACAGCTCCCGTCGGATCGGTGACAATTCCTGTGATTTTGCCGGTGGTGTCTTGCGCCTTCACTCCTGAGCAAAGGAGCAGAGCAAGTCCAATGACAATCGCTTTCATACGTAACATATGTATTCACCCCTGAAACATACGTGCTGCAAGATCCGCAAGCGTGCGGAACTGTGTAGATTATCACGGCTCTTCCGGTGAATGGAAGAGGCTTGTGCTACGTTCGTCGGAAATATCAGTGACGAGCTGAAAATGAAGAAGACGGAGCGTCAAGCAGCGGCGGCGAAGGCGGGCAGACAGGTTGCGTTGCTACGCGGCATCAACGTTGGCACGGCAAAGCGTGTCGCGATGGCAACCCTCCGCGACGTGTTTGCAGAACTGGGCTATAGCGAAGTTTGCACTCTGCTCAACAGCGGAAATGTGGTCTTCACTTCGACGCGCGGCTCACCCGCCTCCGCTGAGACCAAGATTGAGAAGGCAATTTTAGCGACGTTCGGCTTCTCAGCGCGGGTGACCGTGCTCAGCGCAGCCGAACTTGCCGAGATAATTAGCGGTAACCCGCTTGGCAGAATCGCGAAGGACCCGTCGCGCTACTTGGTAACTGTACTTAAGCGGCCGGGGGATCGGGCGCGATTAGTAGCGTTGACGCAGCAGGATTGGAATCCTGAACTCCTGGCGCTCGGCACTCGTGCCGCATACCTTTGGTGCCCTGAAGGGATGCTCGTTGGTCGTTTGGCGGAGGCGGTGAACCGCGTACTCGGAGATGGTGCGACTACGCGCAATTGGGCGACCATGACGAAGCTTCACCGGAAGGTTACGGAATGATGACAGCGGCGCCATCGACGGAATCGGATTTGACGGCGGCGAGCGCGTCATTGGCACGGTCGAGCGGAAAGGTAGTTACTTGCGGACGGAGGCGGATGGCGGAAGCGATTTGAAGAAAATCGCGCGCGTCCGAGCGAGTCATATTGGCGACGCTGCGGATCTGACGCTCGCCCCAGAGCAGGCTATCGTAATCGAACTGGGGCATGCGATCCAAATGAATGGCGTTGATGGCGACGACGCCGCCTTTGCGCAAACTGGCGAGTGCCGCGATGACGACATCGCCGCTGGGGGCGAAGGTGATGGCACGATCGAGCTGGACCGGCGGTTTTTCCTGCTCGGTTCCGACCCACGTTGCTCCGAGTGAGGCGGCGAGAGCACGGTGAGAAGCGCCGCGTGTAGACACGTATACTTCGCAGTTCCACGAGCGAAGGACAGCGATGGCGAGGTGGGCGGAGGCGCCGAAGCCGAATAGTCCTACACGATCACCTTTCTCCACTCCGGCGACACGCAGGCTGCGGAAGCCGATGATTCCGGCGCATAGCAGAGGAGCGGCATGAAGATCGTCGAGGGCAGGGCCCAGCGGGAAGACGAAATCCGCGCGTGCAAGTGCGTATTCCGCGTAGCCGCCGTTGACGGTGTATCCAGTGAATTGCGGCGCGTCGCATAAATTCTCGAGACCACGTTTGCAATAGGGACACGTGCCGTCGACCGCCGCGATCCAGGAAACTCCGACCCGGGTTCCGAGCGGCAGGTCGGGCGTCTCTCCAGCGACGATTTCACCGACAATCTGGTGACCCGGAATGACAGGGTGCAGGCGCTGAGGTAATTCGCCTTCGACAATGTGGAGATCGGTACGGCATACACCACAGGCACGGACTCGCAGAAGCACGTGCTCGGGAGTGAGCTGGGGCTTTTGCGTTTCTTCGATGGATAGCGGATGGGTCGAGATATTTGCAGGGGCTTTGAGTACTGCGGCTTTCATGGTGTTTCGGACGGTGCGGGAGAGACATGTCTCTCCGTACAACATGCCGTAGCATATTCGATATTCGACGAGTCTCATCGGTGATGACGAAGACGAACCCGTGGGGGATCGATGAGCGGTACCAGGATGGACTCGAAGAGTGGCACGAGGTTTCAAACGCAACCAAGCAGGCGCTGGTGCAGGCGATGGGCGGCGAGCAGCCGTCGACCGGCGAAGAGTCGGACTTGCTGTTTGTCACGCAAGGTTCGCAGACGGAGATTCCGCAGCGATCCGAAATAGTACTGGAAGACGGCACACGGCTAGCCGAGCAGACGCACAGCAGAGATCTGCCGCTCGGGTATCACTCGCTGTGGCGCTCTGGTGCAGCCCAGCGGACGCGTCTGATTGTGGCACCAGACAAGTGTTATCTGCGGGAACAATTTCGGGTGTGGGGATGGACGCTGCAACTGTACGCGCTACGGTCCCATGCGAGCTGGGGAATGGGCGATCTGGAAGATTTGAAGCAGGTATCGACCTGGTCGGCGGACGTACTGAGCGCGGGCCTGATCATGACGAATCCACTGGGCGCCGCGACACCAGGGCCGGAGCAGCAGCCGAGCCCGTACTACCCGAGCAGCCGTTTGTTCCGCAATCCGCTTTATTTGCGCATTGAAGAAGTGCCGGGCGCGCGCGAGGCTCTTCCGGATCTGGATGAGTTTGCCGCACGAGGGCACGCGTTGAACGAAAGCCGGCATATCGAACGCGATGCCATTTACAAATTGAAAATGGAGGCACTCGAAAAGATCTGGGTGCGCACGCGGGAGCAAGTGAAATTCAGCGATTATGAGGGCGAGGAAGGACGCAATCTGGAAATGTTTGGGACTTTCTGCGCACTGGCAGAGGGGCATGGCCCAGACTGGCACGAATGGCCCGACGGGTTGCAGCATCCTGACGGTGCGGAGGTCGCGAAATTTGCGCGGGATTGCGAAGATCGCGTGCGGTTTCATAAGTGGGTTCAATGGTTGATCGAACGGCAACTGCTGCGCGCGTCGGAGCGGCAGACCCTGATGCAAGACCTGCCGATTGGCGTCGATCCGGGAGGGGCGGACGCGTGGCTATGGCAAGACGTGTTGGCGAAGAACGTCAGCGTGGGAGCGCCGCCCGATCCGTTTAGCGAGACGGGACAGAACTGGGGCCTGCCGCCGTTCGTACCGCACAAGCTGCGAGCGGCGGGATACGAACCGTTTGCGCAGACGCTGCGAAGCGCGATGTGCCATTCCGCGGGGCTGCGCATCGACCACGTCATGGGATTGTTCCGGCTGTTCTGGATTCCGGCAGGAGAATCAGGGCAGAACGGCACGTATGTTCGGTATAACGCCGATGAATTGCTCTCAATTGTCGCCCTAGAAAGCGTGCGGGCGAAGGCTTTTGTGGTGGGTGAGGATCTTGGGACAGTGGAGCCTGGAGTTCGGGAAAAGTTGGCGAAGCGGCGCGTGCTGTCGTATCGCGTGCTGTGGTTCGAGGATGATCCGCCGGCACGATATCCGGAGCAGACGCTCGCCTCGATCAGCACGCACGATCTGCCGACGATCGCGGGCGTGTGGTCGGGGGCGGATGTCGAAGAACAGAAGCAGGCCGGCGCGAAGCCGAACGAGGAAGCGATGGAAAAGAACCGAAAGCAGCTTCAGAAGATTGCCGGAGTTACAGAATCCGCAACGGTCGAGGAGGTGACCGCAAGAGCGCATGAAGCGCTGGCCCAAGCGCCATCGGTGGCGATTCTGGCGTCGCTTGACGATGCGTTGATGGTGGAACAACGGCCCAATCTGCCGGGTATCGCGAGCGACAAACGGCCGAACTGGTCGATTCCGCTGCCGAAGACACTGGAAGAGATCGAGACAGACGCTGCAGTTCTCAACATTGCAAATATCTTGAGACAAGGTGTGCTGAAGCACGCGCGGGGAGCGATGGTGTCCGACTAGTAAGTTCTCGCCCCTTCCTCACGGTCGCGGTTCTGAAAAAAGCAGTTTGGCCTCGGTGACCTTCTGCACATTTTCGGCTGTAAAGCCCGGCGCGATTTCTTCAAGAAGCAAGCCCTCGGGCGCGACGCGAATCACCGCCAATTCAGTAATGATCATCTGCACGACCTTCAGGCCGGTGATTGGCAGCGTGCATTTTGTGAGAATTTTCGGCGCACCGGTTTTGGTGGTGTGCTCCATCGCGACAATGACGCGGCGCGCGCCGGCGACGAGATCCATGGCGCCACCCATACCTTTGACCACTTTTCCAGGCACCATCCAGTTGGCGAGGTTACCTTGCTCGTCGACTTCCATGGCGCCGAGGATGCTGAGATCGATGTGGCCGCCGCGGATCATGGCGAACGAATCGGCGCTAGAGAAGTAAGAACAGCCGGATAATTCCGTAATTGTTTCTTTTCCGGCGTTGATGAGATCCGGATCTTCGGATCCTGCGACCGGATAGGGGCCGACGCCGAGCATTCCGTTTTCGGACTGGAGAATGACTTCGATGCCGGGTGGTACGTGATTGGCAACGAGCGTGGGCATGCCGATGCCGAGATTCACGTAGAAGCCGTCCTGAAGCTCACGAGCGGCGCGTGTGACGATGCGCTCGCGTTTATCGATGTCGGTCAGAGAAGCCATTCGGGTCAGGCGCTGCGCAGAGTTCGGCGCTCGATCCGCCGCTCGTACTTTTCGCCTTTCACAATGTGTTTGACGTAGATGCCGGGAGTCATGACTTGATCCGGTTCGATGGCGCCGGGCGAAACGAGCTCTTCGACTTCAGCGATGGTGATTTTTGCAGCGGTAGCCATCATCGGGTTGAAATTGCGCGCCGTTTTTCGGTAAACGAGGTTGCCGAGGCGGTCGCCGCGCCAAGCTTTCACGAGCGCGAAGTCGGCGGTGAGGGCGCGCTCAAGCAGATAAGTGCGACCGTCGAATTCACGCACTTCTTTTCCGTCGGCTACGACGGTTCCGACACCCGTCGGAGTGTAGAAGGCGGGTATGCCGGCCCCGCCGGCGCGAATGCGTTCGGCGAGCGTGCCTTGCGGGACCAGCGTGACTTTCAGCTTGCCTGCGATGACCATGGATTCAAGCAGGCGGTTTTCGCCGACATAGCTGCCGATGTGCGAAGCGATCATGCCCGCTTCGAGCATCAGGCCCATCCCGAAGCCGTCTACACCCATGTTGTTGCTGATGGTGTGCAGGCCTTTTACGCCTTTCTGCACGAGGGCCGCAATCAAATTTTCGGGAATGCCGCACAAACCGAAGCCGCCAAGCATGACGGTGGCGCCTTCAAAAATGGGCGCAACTGCTTCAGCGGCACTTGCTACGACCTTATTCACCCAGGCTTATTCACCAAGGCGATGATAGCAATCAGATGGAAGACGACGACTGGAGGGCAAGGCCCACTTTGGAGGCAATGGGCCGGCCCAAATGCGCCGAAATCATGCGACCAGCGGCGGCGAGTTTATAGAGATCGACGCCGGACTCGATGCCCATTCCGTTCAGCATATATACGACGTCTTCGGTCGCGACATTGCCCGTTGCGCCCGCGGCGTAAGGGCAGCCCCCGAGCCCAGCAACCGAGCTGTCGATGACGGCGATTCCCAGCTCAAGGGAAGCGAGGATATTCGCGAGCGCCTGGCCCCACGTGTCATGGAAATGGACGGCGAGTTGAGGGATCGGTACTTGCGCCGCAACGGCCTCAATCATGTTCTGAGCTTTGAGAGGAGTGCCGACGCCGATGGTATCGCCGAGGGAAATTTCATAGCAGCCCATCTGGTGGAGTTCGCGCGCGACATAGCAGACGGCCTGAAAGAGCGACTTCACCTTCATAAGGACATCCGAGAACGCAGGAGACGTAGCCGCGGACCTTGATGCCGTGGGCCAGCGCGGCTTCGGCTACGGCGCCCAAACGCAGGAGGCTTTCGGAAATAGAGCAGTTGATGTTGCGCTGCGAGAATGTTTCCGAGGCAGCGGCGAAGATGGCGATCTCCCGGGCACCCGCTTCAATCGCGGCTTCGAGCCCTTTCAAGTTCGGCACCAGCACGGGATAGCGAACGTCCGGCACACGGCGAATCCGCGCCAACACGAGCGCCGTGTCGGCCATCTGCGGAACCCATTTTGGGGAAACGAAGCTTCCACATTCGATGGCGGTGAGTCCAGCGTCGGAGAGTGCATCGATCAGCGCGACCTTCGCGTCGACATCGACGAGCGCTTTCTCATTCTGCAAGCCGTCGCGAGGGCCTACCTCCACGATTCGAACGCTGTGAGGCAAGGTCATGATTCCGACGGATTGGCGCGCTTTCGATCTCGCGGCGAACTCGGTGAGCCGGGCTTTCGTCTCAGGATCGCGAAAGTGCTCAAGTATGGATTCGCGCTCAGCGCGCAGGATCTCGCGGATATCGCTTTTCATCAGTTGCTTCGTGCGCCGCACGGCGGAACGCGAGTGGCGCGCCACGGAAATAGCGAGTGAGTGCGCAGCGGTGGCGAGTTCAGCATCGGGAACGACACGGTTGACGAGCCCGATATGGGCGGCCTCGGCGGCGTCGATAAATTCACCTGAAAGCAAGAGCCAACGGGCGCGGCGCTCGCCGATGATGCGGCCGAGCAAGACAGAAGAACCAGCGCCGGAATGTAAGCCGTAGTTGATATGGCCGTCCGCGAAACGGGCACTTTGGGCAGCTACGGCGAGATCGCAAACGCACATCAATTCCAGGCCACCTGCGACTGCGACGCCATTAACCGCGGCGACAGTAACGCCAGGGTATTCAACAATTTTCGTGAACAGATTGGACAGCGTTTCGAAATACCGGCGAAGACCGTCCGCGTCTTCGAGGCGAGCGAGATACGATTTCAGATCGCCGCCGGCAGAAAAAGCCCGACCTGCCCCAGTGACAATGAGGGCCTGGCCCGGGTCATCGATCGCATCCACTGCCTCGATGAGGCGGTTGAGCATGTCCTCATCGAACGCGTTGAGGACGTGAGGCCGATTTAAGGTCAACCAATAACAGCCGGCGCGCTGTTCGAGCAGCACCGATTCGGCTGCGCCTTTCAGAAGCACAGGCTATTCCTCTTTCGTCCAGTCTTTCTTATGTTTGATTTTGGCGCGAGCGGGCTTTTCGCTGAATACCTGGGCAGGCGGAGGGCTGCCGACGCGGTCTCTTGCAAGGGCTTTTACGGCTTTGGTTTTGCTGTACTTGGTTGGTTTTTTTCTCACCGACGCAAGGGCCGCTCAAAGGAGCCGGTTATCGGCTGCGCGGGTCGCAACCGAAGGGTCTGTTTCTAAAGGCGTGAGCATGTTGAAGGCGATTTTTGCGCGGGATGGAATAAAGTGCCAGATCTTTTCGGCATGCTGTTTTTCCTGGGCCTGAATCTCGCGCGCCAGTGTCTGAGTAGCGACATCGCCGGCCGCAGCGGCTACGCAGGCGAGCGCTTCGTACATGGCGCATTCGCTGGTTCCGACAGAGTACGCAACGATCAGATTTTGCGCAGTTTGCTCTTCTTGCACGTGGGCCGATTGGGCCAGCTTGGGAGCGGAGCCAAAGAGATGAGCGAGGATGCTCTTGCCCTCGGACGGGCTGCCGCCAAGCTGCTCGAGCCGTGCGGTCAGCAGATCCTGATGGTGACGAGTCTCTTCGGCGTGTTGTGCAAAGGCGGAGCGTACTTCGTCGTCATCTCCCTGTTCGGAAAACGTGCGGAGCTGAGCTTTCGAAGCTACTCTCCGCCGCGATGGCGTCTTGCAGATAGCGGCGGATTACGTCGTTGCTGCTTTCAGCCATGACTGACGAAGATGATCGACTATGAAAATGTCTGCGCCGCGGGCTTAAGCAGCCATTCGTTGCGTGCCGTTGGGCCAGATTCCAAGCTCTACAAACTCGGCTTCAAAGCGGGCCTGTTCCTTGGGATCGCTAGACGGTCTAAGCTTACGGCAGCACTCGCGGAGAGCCTGTTCGAGGGGGCGATCCAGCGCCTCATCACCGAGAACAACTCTCACGAGTTCCCGTGCAGCTAGCCGGGCGGTTTCGGGAGACTTAGCAAACATTAAAGCTTCGTAGCGGTCATGGATAAATTGTGCGTTTCGGTTCATGGGCGGCGGCCTCTCAAGGGGTTAGATGCACGATGGTCGCTTTTGGGTGCGTTCACTTGGGCACGTACTTGGCAAACCACTGAGCTGCCAGGAGCGCGACTTGATCGAGCGCTCCGGTCTCTTCAAATAAGTGCGTAGCGCCGGGCACAATCTCCAGCTTCTTCTCGCATGGGAGCTGCTCGAGAGCAACTTGGTTCAACCGAATGACCGCTTCATCACGCCCGCCGACGATGAGCAGAGTTGGGGCTTTCACACGGGCGAGGTGGGAGCCGGCCAGATCGGGGCGGCCTCCGCGCGAAACAACAGCACTGACGCTCTCAGGAAGTTGCGCGGCGGCGACCAGCGCTGCTCCGCCTCCGGTACTCGCGCCGAAGTAGCCGACGGGCAGTGGACGGGATTCGGGAGCAGTGAGAGCCCAGTCCGTGGCATGGCGGAGCCGCTCGGCGAGTAAGCCGATATTGAAACGGAGGTGAGCCGTGCGGAGGTCGATTTGCTCCTCTTCGGGGGTGAGGAGATCGAGCAGCAATGTGCCGAATCCGGCCTGCTGCAGCACGCGGGCGACAAAGCGGTTACGTGAGCTGAAGCGGCTGCTGCCGCTGCCATGGGCGAAGAGTATGAGACCTTTTGGCGTGGGAGGCAGGATCAGATCGGCAACGAGATGTTCGGGCGGAATTTCTACCGTGCGCTCAAGAGGAGCTTTGTCAGTCATGCCCAGAGGTCGAGCGGAACAGAGTTGCTTTAATTTGAAACATGATGCGTAACGTAAGCCTCCGTCTCCCTGCGTCGGCTGCGATTTAGGCTAGTTCGTCACCGGGAGCCGGAGGGTTCGCTCGACCCGCGCGTTTCAGAAGTCGCTTCGCCTTCGCCAGGTCGCCCCTCTGCCCGCGCTCACGGAAATAATCCTCGGTGCGCAAGGCCGATAACTTCTCGGCTACCGCCACATTGATGAATTGGTTGAGGGCCACGCCTTCGGCTTCAGAGACACGGCGCGCCTCTTCCAGTATTGAGGTCTGCAGACGCAAAGCTACGTTACTTCTTCTCACGGCTTCCAATCTCCTTCCAAACGTCGCGTGGCCGCGCCACGCGCATTCCGAACTCGCGGGCGGAGTCGGCGAGATGACGAATGTTGAACGTCACCAGCCAATCTGCTGCGCCGTTGACGGCCGTCTCGAGCACCATCTCATCGGCAGGATCCTTTAGCCGGGGACGCCACAGAAACCGCAGATGGACCGGATGCGACACTTTCACCAGCGCGTCCAGGATTTCGTTCACCTGTTGTGACGACAGTCCGCTGGCCTGCAGGTGCTCCGGCCGAGTTAGGACGGCCTCGTATTCAATGATCAAGGGTACTGAGGCAAGCACCTCGAAGGCGCCATCCAGCGCTCCGATCAGCAATCGCCTGGAGGCTCCGCGATTGCTGCGTAACGACGCGACCAGCACGTCGGTGTCCAAGACCAGCCGCAGAGAATCCTTTCAGCTGAATGATATCACATGCAATAGTGCGCTGCTATCCTCGCGCGAGCGGCGACTGGGCGGGCTGGGTTGCCGATTTTTGCTCAGCTGCGGCTTGCAGCAAGTGGCGAACGTCCTCGTCGGTGGTCTGCGAGAAATCTTCGTACCAGATACCGACGGCGCCGAAGGGGTGGGGGGTGGCGAGGCAGATGATCTCATCCACTTCCTTGCGCAAGTCGCGGCAAGTTTGCGGGGCGGCGACGGGGACGGCAATGATGATCCGATGAGCCCCTGCGGGATGCAAGGCGTGACTGGCAGCGAGCATAGTTGCTCCGGTGGCTAAGCCGTCGTCGACCAGCACCACGGTGCGGTCGCGGACTGGAGGGGGCGGGCGGTCGTCGCGGTACAGCTGTTCGCGCCGGGCGAGTTCGCGCTGTTCGCGTTCGGTGATCTGCTCGATCACGGCAGGGGAAACGCGGAGATAGCGGATCAGATCCTCGTTCAGCACGCGAACGCCGCCGCTCGCGATGGCTCCCACGGCCAGTTCTTCCTCACCGGGCAATCCGAGTTTACGGACAAGAAAGATATCGAGATCGGCACCGAGCACGCGAGCCACTTCGAAGCCGACCGGCACGCCGCCGCGGGGCAGCGCGAGCACCAGCACGTTTGCGTCGGAGACCGAAGATTTGACCCGCTCTGCGAGAGCGCGGCCAGCTTCGGTGCGATCACGAAACAGCGCCATAGATCATGCCTTGCCGGCAGCGCGCGCTCCTTTGCAATCGTTCCATGTTTTGCGCAAGAAGATCGCGGCTATAGATGAGATGGTGGCGATCGGGCGTAAAGACTTCGAGCGTAATGGTGGAATCGTAGCCGCATTTGTGGAGGGCTTCGATACTGCCGCAAACATCCACGTTTCCTGTTCCGAGCGGCAGGTGCAGATCCGCAGTGCCACCTTTATTGTCGTGCAAGTGTACGTGGCGAAGGCGCTTACCGTGTGCCTCGAGAATTTCCTGGGTGGTATTATGCGGCACTTGCAGATTGGCGTGCCCGATGTCGAGATGCAACCCCAATTCGGGTATGGGATCGAGCAATTCGGCGAGCTGCGGGGCCGAATTGTAATCTCCGGGCAGATTTTCGATCATCAAGCCGATCCCGCATTTCGCGGCGTGCGGCAACAGCTCTCGAATGGTGTCGAGGTTTCTCTCGATGTAGAACTGGCGCGAATGCCAAGGCGTGTGGTGGTCGGGATGGAGGTTCATCCACTTGGCTCCGACCTCGCCGAAGCAGTCGAGGCAGCGCCGCAATTCAGCGACTGCGGCCTCGCGGATGTCGGGAATGGCGCTGGCCATGGGGAGATACCACGCAGTGTGGCCGACAACGCCCATGCGATGTCGCTCGAGAGCGGCCCGTATGGGTTTGATATCGACGCTCCACGAGGGCGCTCCAGGAGGTTCCAGAGTCAGATCGAGGAATTCCATTCCGGCATCGGCCATCCAGGCGATCTCGTCGACGACGTTGCGCTCCGGATGGTTCATCGTGCCGATTTGCACTTTTTAAACCTCATTCGATTTGGGGCTGTCTCCGGAATCAGCAGTGTTCGCCAGCGTGGGCGTGAACCAGGGCCGAGTATCGAGCAAAAACGCGCGTTTGCGCACCACCTCGGGGTCTCCGTCCGGCTCGGGAACGCCTAGGCGAAGCCGACCCCATAACCATGTTGGCAGTTTGTGCGCTTGTTCAGGGCAGAGCCAAGCGAAGGCGGACAGCAAACCGCCGAGCAGCGGGGCATCGGGGCCCAGATTGCTTTAAGAGGCGCGGCCAATTCATGTCCGGGCCGACGCCGTAGAGCAGATTCAACGCATCGGGCCAATCGCAGCGGTCGCGTTGCAGAACGTACAGCTTGCTCCACAGCGACTCTTCGGGCGCGAGCAGGCGGAAGCGTTCGCCACCGGCTTCGACTTCAGGACCGTTGAACCAGCTCTCGTCGACAGCGGCGCGCTGATTGGCCATGGCCCAGATCAAATCTACGATGTTGCCGTCCTTGTAACCGCGATAAATCCATTTTCGGTCATAAGACTGTTTCTGGTAGTAATCCTCAAAGCCCAAGGTGGCCAGCAAAGCGATCATCTGATCGCGATGGCGGCTCATGATGTAGAGATCGAGGTCTTTGGTATTGCGCCATTGGCCGGCGTACGTCATAGCGGCCAGGCCACCGCCTACGGCGAAAGGCAATTTTTGAGCCGATACCTCATGAAGGAGGCTCTTGTACAGCAACCACTCTTCGGGAGGGAAGCGTTGAGGCCAGGAGGCGCAACGCGCTACCTGCGCTTGGATCGTTTGCTCGGTCATATGCGACGCGCTTTTATGGGATGTGGGTGCAAGCGGTTGTGTTTCCTGGGGCGTGGCGCGGCATAGGCCCTACCGGTGTAGGCGCTACTCCTTACCTCCGTCTAAACGAAACGGATTGAAGTGTCGATAAGGCCATAAGCGGGTGTAAGACCGCGACTTCAAAACAATCTTCAAGACATGCCATATGCGTTCATAGCCTGGCCTTCCGCGGGTTCGCTTTCGAACCTTGTGCGGAGTTCGTTCGGTTCGCTCTTGCAGGCGCTTTCGGGCCTGGGATTTAGCGCAGGACATGCGCAAAGAGTGATGACCGTCGGGATCTTGATGATGGTGTTGTTTGTGGTGGGGCTGTGGGTGATCGCGTTACGATTTGCGGTCCGCCGCAGGACGCGCGACATACATAAGAAGATGACGGAGCAGACGAAGCTGAGAGAGGCCTCGGAGGCTGCTAACCACGCTAAATCGGAGTTTCTGGCGAGCATGAGCCACGAGATTCGGACTCCGATGAACGCCATCGTGGGTTTTACAGATCTGGCTTTGAAAACGGATCTCAATCCCGAACTGCGGGATTATCTGGACACGGTGCGCACGTCGGCGGAATGGCTGATGCACATCGTGAATGACGTTCTCGAATTCTCTCGCATTGAGGCGGCCAGACTACAGCTCGACAACGCGCAATTATCGCTGGCGGATTGCATTCGGTCGGCATTGAAGATCGTGCAGCCGGAGGCGGCCGCCAAGGGGCTGATGCTGCGCTCGAAAATTGATCCGCAGATTCCGACGTCCGTGATTGGGGATTTCACCAGGTTGCGGCAGGTGATCTTAAATCTGGTTGAGAATGCAGTAAAGTTCACGACCACCGGCAGCGTAATCTTATCGGCTACGCTCGAATCGAAGTCGGCAGATGCAGTTCTGGTTCGCATAGCAGTGGCGGACACCGGCATTGGGATTCCTCCGCATAAGCGCCAGCTGATATTTGAGCCATTCAGGCCGGCGGATCAGATCGCAAATGGCACCTTTGGAGGGGCAGGCCTGGGGCTCGCGATTTCGCGGAAACTGGTGACTCTGATGGGCGGGACCATCGAGTTCCAGAGCCAGCTGGGCGCGGGCAGCACGTTCCAGTTCACGGCGTGGTTCCAGAAACAGAAGACTTCCGCAGATATCGACAAGCCGGTAGTCGCTGTTGAGAATACGACTCCAAAGTATCTCTCGATTCTAGTGGCGGAAGACAACGCGGTGAATCGGCGCTTGATCACGAAGGTCCTGGAATCAGCGGGACATCGCGTGAGTGCAAGTTCGAACGGGAAAGAGGTCGTGCGCGTTTTCGGCGGCGAGGTCTTCGATCTGGTACTGATGGACATGGAGATGCCCGAAATGGACGGGCTGGAAGCGACCGAGATCATCCGTGCAAGCGAGCCGCCGGGTACACATGTGCCTATCTACGCGCTGACCGCGCACACCCTACCTGGGGACCGGGACCGATGTTACGCAGCCGGAATGGATGGATTTATTTCTAAACCTATCGCTGTCGACGAGGTGCTGCGGCTGGTTGCCGAAGTGGCGTCAGGCGAGATCGTTCACGAAGCGGTGGGCGTGCGCTAAGAGCGGCCTTCTGGCGCGGTTACAGTTCGAGCTTTCCCCGGTAGGTCATATCTTTTAGGCGGAACTGCTTTTGGATGGTCATGGATCCGAAGCGAGTTCCAAACACGACCTCTTTGTCCTTCAGGTCGATGGACTCGTTGCGGGGGAAAAAGAGGTGCAGGGTGCCGGTAGCGGAATCGAGTTTCACATCCTCCGGGGCGATCGGCTTGTGGCCTCGAGCCATCAGCCTGGACTGCGCCATCAAACCTTCTAACATTTGCTCTGGGTCGCGCACGTCGGTGGTCGAGTCGTCATCACTGCGCGATCGGCTGGGGAGTTGTCCGGCGCTTCGATAGCCTCGGGCGGGCACCAGGCCGAGGACCGTGATGATGTAGTCTTTCTGCGCTTGAGCGGGAGTGTAGGGCGGAGAGCCAGTTGCAGAGTTCGACTGTAATCGCAGAAATGCTTGTCTAACCGGCAGAGCGCTGTCCCAACGAATGGTGACGCTCAGAGAAGGCAAGGCGCCGGTTGGTATCCTGCCTACGCCTCCGTCCCAATGGCCATCACTTATGCCGCGCGGGCCTGCCATGCCGGCTTGAGCCGCACCGGGTAACGGTCCCGCGGGAGCTTGCTCCTGTGTCTCAGGGGTAGCGAAGAAAGCGCTGGCGGGTTGAGCCCACGGCGAAGCGTCCAAAACACGCTGCGCGTCCTCTGTGGTCCACTGACTCGAATCCTTGCTCCACGGTTGCGCGGCGTACACGGCGGCCGCGAGCAAAATCAGGAGAGCCGGCGCTCGCGAACGTTGTATATAGCTCATGAACATTTCAGTCGGACGTCAGATCCCGAGTTCGCGTTTAGCGTCGGCGAACTGCTCGGCTGCATACTCGAGCTCCTGGGGAGTGTGCGCGGCGGAGACCTGCACGCGAATGCGCGCTTTGCCTTGCGGCACGACTGGATAGGAGAACCCAATGACGTAAATGCCCTTCTTCAGCAGAAGGTCGGCCATGCGCGTGGCGAGCGCGGCGTCCCCGAGCATGACCGGGACGATGGGATGTTCGCCCGGGCAGGATATGAAAGCCGCTCGCCATCATGCGTTCACGGAAGAGTTTCGTGTTCGAGAAGAGCCGCTGCCGCAATTCGGAGGTTTCCGTCAGCAGGTCCAAAACTTTGATTGACGCGGCGACGATAGGGGGCGCCACGGAATTCGAAAACAGATAAGGGCGGGAGCGCTGGCGCAGCAGGTCTATGATCTCTTTTCGTCCGCTGGTGTAACCGCCGCTTGCGCCGCCCAAAGCCTTCCCGAGCGTGCCGGTGATGATGTCAATCCGGCCCATCACGTTGTGGTGCTCATGGGTTCCCCGCCCTGCCGCGCCCATAAAGCCGACCGCGTGCGAATCGTCAACCATTACCATGGCGTTATATTTGTCGGCGAGATCGCAGATGCCAGGCAGGTTAGCGATGTAGCCGTCCATTGAGAACACGCCATCTGTTGCGATCAGCCGAGTGCGTGCTCCGCTCGCTTCTTTGAGCTTCGCTTCGAGGTCGGCCATGTCTCCGTTCTTGTACCGGAAACGAGCCGCTTTCGAAAGTCGAACGCCATCGATGATGCTGGCATGATTCAGCTCGTCGGAAATGATGGCGTCTTCCTGATCGAGCAGCGTCTCGAATAAGCCGCCGTTGGCGTCGAAGCAGGAACTGTAAAGAATGGTGTCGCCGGTGCCGAGGAATTCGCTCAAGCGCGTTTCGAGCTGCTTGTGAATCGATTGCGTGCCGCAGATGAAGCGCACACTTGCGAGACCGTATCCCCATTGATCGAGAGCGTTGCGCGCCGCCTCGACGATGGCGGGGTGATTCGCCAAGCCGAGATAATTGTTGGCGCACATGTTCAAGACGGAAGCGCCGCTGCCAACGCGTATTTCGGCTTGCTGCGGACTTTCGATCAAGCGCTCACGCTTGAAGAGACCGGCTTTCTCGATGTCCTGAAGCTTTTCGGTCAGATATGGCTGCACGTTGGCGTACATATTCGTTTCCTTCGGGTCAACACTCTTTTACGTTAACCGCCAGTCCGGCAAGGGCGGTTTCCTTATAGCGGGACTGCATATCGAGACCGGTCTGGTACATGGTCCGAATGACCTGGTCGAGCGAGACCATATGGCCGCCCGATTCCTGCATGGCCATGCGGCAGGCATTGATGGCTTTGACGGCACCGATCGCATTGCGCTCGATGCAGGGAATCTGGACGAGCCCAGCGATGGGATCACACGTCATGCCGAGGTGATGTTCCATGCCGATCTCGGCGGCGTGCTCGACTTCTTGGTTCGTGGCCCCCAGGGCACCCGCGAGCGCAGCGGCGGCCATGGAGCAAGCCACGCCGACTTCGCCCTGGCATCCGACCTCGGCGCCGGAAATGGAAGCGTTCTCCTTATATAGGATTCCGATGGCACCCGCGGTTAGGAAGAAGCGGACCAGGCCTTCCTCGGATGAGTCGGGAATGAACTGCAGGTAATAGCGGGCGACAGCGGGAACGAGTCCGGCGGCGCCATTGGTAGGCGCGGTGACGACACGGCCGCCCGCGGCATTCTCTTCGTTGACGGCCATGGCGAAGACATTTACCCAATCGAGCGCCGTGAGTGGATCGTTGCCGGCCTGCCGCTGGATGCTTTTGTAAAGCATGGGCGCGCGGCGGCGCACGTTGAGACCGCCGGGAAGAATGCCCTCGGTGTGCAGCCCGCGTTCGATGGAAGCATTCATCACCGACCAGATATGCGCGATGCGCTCGCGGACTTGCTCGCGAGGACAGAGGGCACACTCGTTTTCAAGCATGAGCTGCCAGATAGGCAGGTGTTTGCTTTCGGCCTGCTCGAGCAGTTCGGCGCCGTTCGAGAAGGGGTGCGGTACCGGCAGCGGCGGCGTATCGGTGGCGGACGGCTCCCCTTCTTTGATAATGAAACCGCCGCCGATGGAGTAATAAACTTCTTTCGCCAGTACATTGCCCTGCTGGTCGAAAGCAGAGAACTGCATCCCGTTGGGATGACCGGGGAGCACGGTGTCGGTGTGAAAAACCAGATCGCGCGAGGGGTCGAAAGAGATGGCGTGCTTGCCAAGAATCTGGAGTGTCCGGGTGGTGCGAATGGTGTCGACTATGGAATCGATGTGGGCGGGATCGACTTCCTCAGGCTTTTCGCCCGAAAGCCCAAGCAGAATTGCTCTATCGGTGCCGTGACCGATTCCTGTGAGCGCGAGAGATCCGTAGAGTCCGGCGGCGACGCGCGCGACATTTGCGAGGCCTGGTTCGGGGTCGAGGCGCTCCACAAAGCGCCGCGCCGCGCGCATGGGACCGACCGTATGCGAACTCGAAGGGCCGATACCGATTTTGAAGAGATCAAAAATGCTGGTTTTCATGGCCCAGCGTTAGACAGATGGAGACGCCGCTTGCTCAGGCGCGCGGTTCTGCATCCTCTTCGGAACCGCGACGGTGAGGGGCGTCGACGGCTTATCAGTTGACATGCGTCCAATCGAGGATAACTTTGCCGGAATGACCGGAACGCATGACCTCGAATCCTTTCTCGAAGTCGCGATAGCAGAAGCGGTGCGTGATGACGGGCGTTATGTCCAGGCCGGATTCGAGCATCACGCTCATCTTGTACCACGTTTCGTACATTTCACGGCCGTAGATGCCTTTAATGGTCAGCATGTCGAAAATCACCTGGCGCCAGTCGATGGCCATCTCCTTGGCGGGGATGCCGAGCATGGCGATTTTCGCGCCGTGGCTCATGTTGGCGATCATTTCGCGGAAGGCGGCAGGATTGCCCGACATCTCCAAGCCGACATCGAAGCCTTCCTGCATTCCGAGTTGTTTTTGCGCTTCGGCGATAGGAGTTTCGGTTGGATTGACCGCGAGAGTTGCGCCCATTTTGCGGGCGAGGTCGAGGCGAAACGGATTGAGATCGGTCACGACCACATGCCGCGCTCCGGCGTGGCGGACAACGGGAATGGCCATCAGTCCGATTGGGCCGGCACCGGTAATCAGAACGTCTTCTCCGAGAACCGGAAACGAGAGCGCGGTATGGACAGCGTTGCCGAAAGGATCGAAGATGGCGGCGACTTCGCGGTTGATCGTGGGGTCGTGACGCCAGATGTTGCTCATGGGCAGGGCGATGTATTCGGCAAAGGCTCCGGGGCGGTTCACGCCGATACCGCGTGTGTGAGCGCAGAGATGCCGGCGCCCCGCCAAACAGTTGCGGCAACGTCCGCAGACCACGTGGCCCTCGCCACTTACTACTTCGCCAGGATGGAAATCGTTCACGTTGGAGCCAACCTCGACGATTTCTCCGACGAACTCGTGACCGATCGCCATGGGGACCGGAATGGTGGATTGCGCCCAGTCGTCCCAGTCATAAATATGAAGGTCGGTCCCGCAGATACCCGTCTTCACCACGCGGATTAAGACGTCATTGATTTCGATGGTGGGCTTGGGTATGTCTTCGAGCCACAATCCGGGCGCACGCTGGCTTTTGACTAGCGCCTTCACGGGCGCCCTCGTTGGAGGTGTTCCGATCGCATCCTCTCGTATGGTAGATCGGCGAGCTTTCGGTACTAGGGTTCTGGTGGTGTTTCTTACGACTTAGCACCTTGGCCTCCGAGCCTTACGCCAGTACTGCCGTAAACAGCGTACGGCAAGTCGCGACTCACAGCAGTGCAGGCATTCCCGATAAGCCTCTTGAGTACTGAGGTTTTGCCTAGCCTGCGGAGCAATAGGCGAGACGGGTGAGTATCGCAAACATGAAAACGACAAAAGCATCTTTTCTACTGCTCTTCGGGGTCGGCATTGCGCTGGCGCAAGCGTCGAAGGTCGCGCCGGAGCTGCAGCGCGCCGATCCGAAGTCGAATGTTCACGTGATCGTGCAGTTCGACCAGGATCCGACGGAAGCGTATCAGCAGAAAATAACCAGCCGCGGCGGGAGTTGGAAGACGACCTTTCACTCGATCTCGGCCGGGTCCTCTCTGGTGCCGGCCTCATCCCTGGCCGATTTGGCGAAAGATCCTCAGGTCCTTCACATTTCCGAAGACCACAAAGTGGTGGTCAAGAATGACTATTCGACCGCAGCAACCAACGCCGTGATCGCTGCGCAGCAGTATGGAGCGGATGGCAGCGGCATCGGTGTAGCACTCATAGACAGCGGTATCAGCCGGCACGCGGATCTGGCCGGCGGCAGGGCAGGCGCGCAACGAGTGGTTTACACACAGGACTTCATTGGCGGCGATGGACAGGATCATTACGGACACGGAGAGCATGTGGCCGGAACCATTGGGGGCAACGGAGCCGATTCGGATTGTGCAAAGTGTACGCGCAGGCTAAGAGGCATGGCTCCTGGTGTCAATCTGATCAACCTTCGCGTACTCGATCAAAACGGAGAAGGCCGTGACAGCGTAATCATTTCGGCGATTGAGACTGCCATCTCTTTGAAGCGAACTTACAACATTCGAGTTATCAACCTATCGCTCGGCCGGCCCGTATTTGAGAGCTATAAGCAGGATCCGCTGTGCCAGGCGGTGGAAGCAGCCTGGAGAGCGGGCATTGTCGTGGTAACGGCGGCCGGCAACGAAGGCCGTGACAACCTGGCCGGCAATGAAGGTTACGGAACCATCGATTCGCCGGGCGACGATCCGTACGCAATTACTGTGGGCGCCATGAAGACTATGGGCACTTACGAGCGTTCCGACGACCAGATCGCGAGTTACAGCTCAAAGGGTCCGACGCTGATAGATAACGTCGTGAAGCCAGACCTCGTCGCGCCGGGGAATAAGGTGGTCTCGCTTTTAGCCTCGCCTGGGGAGACACTCGCGGCGGAGAATTCGCAGAATCAGATTGCCACGTCTTACTATGACGGAACAAACAACTCCGGAAAATCGACTGAGTATTTTATGTTAAGCGGCACGAGCATGGCGGCCGCGGTGGTCAGCGGGGCGGTAGCGGAGCTATTGCAGATACAGCCATTTCTAACTCCCGATCAGGTCAAAGCGCGTTTGATGAAGACGGCTTACAAGACCTTCCCGCAGTCAAGTGTCGCAATTGATCCTACCACCGGAATCAGCTACACGGACTACTACGACATTTTCACAGTGGGTGCAGGATATCTGGACGTGGAGGCGGCACTAAAGAGTAAAGATGTCGCTTTCGGGAGCGCGGCTTCTCCGTCCGTGCGGTTCAACAGCATCACGGGTAAGGCGTTTCTAGTGTTTGACCCTACGTCGGTGTGGGGGCTTTCGGCTGCATTGGAAAACAGTGGCCTAGCAGGGCAGAGCGCAGCGTGGGGCACCTCGGGGGCCTGGGGTACTAGTGCGGCGTGGGGCACCAGCGCAGCGTGGGGTCTCAGCGCGGTATGGGGCACGGTGGTGGTCAACGCCGACGGAACCTTGCGCGGTGAATCAGCGGTGTGGGGCACCAGCGCGGCCTGGGGTACCAGCGCTGCCTGGGGCACGTCGGCAGCCTGGGGCACTTCCGCAGCATGGGGCACCTCGGCAGCATGGGGCACCAGCAGCGTTTGGGGCATTTCGCTGTTGAACGCGGAGCGCGCCTTGTCGGGTGAATCGACCGCCTGGGGCACCGTCACGCAGCAAACCGGCGCGACAGCCATCCTTATTACGGGCGAACAGTAGAAGCATTCCGAGTAGTTCCGCGGGGCGCTTAGGGACTACGGTTCCGGGCGCCCATTTCCTTCCATTTGCTCGATTGCGTTCATGCACTGGGCTTCGCGTGCCGATGTGATTATGTCTATTTAGGAGAGGTGCGCGTGCAGAATCCGCCTGTGAGGGAAGTGCTCCGCCCCGGCCGAGGCTCCCGAAGAAACGCCCGACGCCAGAGGGGTTCAGTGTTGGTCGAATTCAGTCTGGTGATAGTGCCTTTCATGGCCATGATGTTCCTGACCATGGACTTGGCCTGGATTCTCTTTGGCTGGGCCAGTCTACAGGAGGGTGTCCGCGAAGGAGTACGTTGGGGAGTCACGGGCCAGCTTCTTGCGCCAAGCACCGGCCTGGATGCTTCGATCAAGCAGATGGTCAGCCTATGCTCCTTCGGATTTGCGCCTACCACGAAAGTGCAATACTTCTCTCCGCTGACAATGGCCGAAGTTACCGGTCAGCCGGGCGCTACGACGGGCGGAAACCTGATCAAAGTGACGGCCAGCATCACGCTGAAATCCCTGATGCCGGTTTGGCAGCCGGGCAACAAAATTGGTGGTTGGCCGGTCAACCTGACGGCCGTGTCATCCGACGTGATGGAGGAGTCGGCCGGCGCTGCACCGCCTGAGTAGCGATACATATGCAAACACGGGAAACACCGCGACCGCGCCAGCGAGGAAGTGCGCTGGTGGAGTTCGTCTTGGGAGTCGCCCTTTTTTGGATGCCGCTATTTTTCGGGGTCCTAGTAATCGGCTTCAGCCTCATACGTGCCGTTCAAGTAACGCAGGTGTGCCGGGACGCGGGCCACATGTACGCCTACGGCATCGATTTTACTTTACCTAACTATCAAACCTTGCTCGCCAGCATGGCACAGGGATACACCTTAACGTCTACCGGCAACGCGGTCGTGATTCTCACGACAGTTACTTACATAAGTCAGACCGATTGCCAGAACTGCGCGAACGTAAACCAGATAGTGATTACCCGCCAAATCGTGGTCGGCAATTCCTCTATTCGCGCCAGCTCCTTCGGCACGCCGCCGGCGGGTGAGATGGGCACCAGCGGGAACGTTACTTCAGCGGGATATCTAAACGATCCGCAATGCCAAGCCGTAAACTTTTCGAGCGTAATACCTCTGAACGATACAAACAAGTACGCGTATGTCTCAGAAATGTGGGTCAACTCGCCTGACGTTAAATGGTGGAGCTTCTTGGGCTCAATGGCAATTAGCGCCCGGTCCATCTTCTAGTAAGTCATCGCACCGAGCGGCTCTGGTTGAGATCCATATGGATGGGACATCAGACTACCGTCAGTAACTAATAAGTCCGAAGCTCGGCCGACTGCCCCAAGGTCAGCCTGTGAGTGAGTCCACTGTACGTGGCTCGTTGGGATCCCCTTCACAAACAGACCGCGTCGCCAGCAGCATACGCGGGGCGACGGGCGGCGTGAGAGACGGGCTGCCGTCGGCAGTTTCTCGCGGGCTTACGGCAGCGCCGCCCCGAGCACCGGTTGCAGGGGCGCGGCTATTCACTTCGATAGACGAAGTACGATCGAAGCTATCTGGTGGAACGCTTGGTTGAGCTCACTCGGGTCGGAGGCATAAGCGTAGTAGCCTGCCGCTCGAGTGGAATCATAGATCGGACTTCGCGGATCATTGGCGACACGCTCCAGGAAGACCGAATCGATTGGCATATCGGGAGCGCCATCCAGGCCAATGGTGAAGATGATGGGAGTGTAGGTATTGTCGTTCCGAATCTGGGTAGCTTGATAATCGGCAGCGTTGAATGCTGCTGCCATGACCGCCGGGATTTGCTCGTCGACTCGAATTCTGCCCGTATACGGGCTTCCAGCGGGTATCGTGTCCGGAAGGCCTTTGTAGCCTGAATTTGTGACGTTGCCCCAAAGATCGGTGTTTGGGATGTAAGCAATATCCTGCCGAGTACATACCCAAGCTGCTCCGTATTGTCCACAGTAGCCGCTGTTGTTGGTGAAACCACAACCGGCCGCAGTAACGATTGCGGCGCTGGTATTCAGCGGGACCCAGGTGGTGGTATCAAAGAGTCCTCCGGTGTAGCCTGTGATACCCGGATGCTGGCCGCTTCCAAGCGCGGTGGTCAGGCCTCCCGTGATGCTTGCCGCACTGCACGTACTCGCCGCCGTCGCTACCAATGAGCCGGTGTTGATCGGGTCGTATCGCGTATCACCGCCGCCATTAGCCGCGATGCTGGTGGTATACGGCGCGACCACTTCGTTCGGTTGGCCATCGGTGAAAAAGACGATGGCATTGACGGCGCTCGGCAAATTGGTGTTTTGAATCGATTGATAGGCGACGTGCAGCCCTTGCGCCGAACTCGTCGCTCCGGTACAAACGATTTGGCCCAGCACGCTGCTTAGGGTGGGACTACCGGTCTTGAAATGCGTCGTCGGTGTGTAATCTATGCTGCCGCTATTCCAATTTGCAGAAGAAGAGAACGTGACCAGTCCTAGGGTATCGAAGCCATCAGTAAAGAGATTTACGAAGTTTTGAGCGGCGGTAATCATGGTCGGGCAGGCATTGCTTCCCTGAGCTCCCATGGAACCTGAGCGGTCGAGAACCAGTACTAAGTTCAAGTTGCGCCTCGAAGATTGCGCGCTGGCGGTCACCGTGAAAGTGTTGATATGCAGAAGGCGCATGAATATGAGCGGCACAAGGGCGGAGGCGGTAACCGACACCTGCTGGGTGGTACTGGAAGTCGCTGCGAAAACGACGGTGGGCTGCCCCCCTACTATGGTCGTCCCCAGCCAGCCTGTTGGGAAGTTGGCGGAGAACCACTGCTGAGCTGCAGCAACGGCGGTAGGCGAGTTCTGCCCTTGGCTAAGCGAAACGTTGATGGATCGGCCGGCCGCGATCGCAGCTGCGTCGACAGCGGAAGAAAGCTTGGCCTTCGCCCAGAAGACGACCGCTCCGTCGATGGCCAGTCCGATAAGTGGAATCAGGACTAAGGTAATCAGGAACGTAAAGAGGATGAGCGTGGCGCCGCGCTGCCGCGGTCTCGAGCGCCAAAGCGGTTCCTTTGAGTCCGGTTCCGAGATCGTGTTTTGAGGTAGCAAACGGGCCGGAGTCGATCTCTGGCGTCCAGCCGAGCGATGTGCCGTGCGAATGAGTCCCAATTCAGTTCTTTATCGGCAAACGGCGGAATAGGATGAGCCGAAAGCTCGATCGGGTCTGCGCCTTGTCACGAAATCTCTACACCTTCCATCTACCAGGGGTAGGTTGCACAAGCAGCACTTCCACACGCCCGTATTTGTGCGTGAGGTGTGGGGCGGCGTGTGACCGGCGAAAGACTACATGAAAGCAATCACGATTGTGCCGGGGAAGGCGAACTCGGCGTCGCTTCAAGACGTGCCGGAGCCGGAGTCGCACGAGGGATGCATACTGGTTCGCGCTCTCGAATTAGGAATCTGTGGAACCGACTTCGAGCTGATCTCGGCCGACTACGGATGGCCGCCGCCCGGAAGCGACCACTTAGTGCTAGGACACGAATCGCTCGGGCAAGTGGAAGAAGCTCCTCCGAATAGCGGCTTCAAAAAGGGGGAATTGGTTGCGGGCATCGTGCGCCGCCCCGACCCGGTGCCTTGCATTGCGTGCGCAGTCGGCGAGTTCGATATGTGCCGCAACGGGAAATATACCGAGCGAGGCATCAAGGAGCGGAATGGTTTCGGTTCCGAGCAATGGCGCATTGAGCCTGAATACGCGGTGCGTCTGGATCCCGGCCTGCGGGATGTCGGAGTACTGATGGAACCCGCGAGCATACTTGCGAAAGCGTGGGACCACATCAGTTGCATTGGGGAACGCGCGGAGTGGAGGCCAAAAACGGTTCTGGTCACCGGCGCGGGACCGATTGGATTGATGGCGGCGCTGATGGGTGCGCAGCGCGGGCTCGAAGTGCATGTGCTCGATCGCGTGCAAGGAGGGTTGAAACCGCAACTGGTCGGCGAACTGGACGGGAAGTATCACACCGGGCCGGTGAAAGATATCGGGTTTGCTCCGGATATTATCGTCGAGTGCACGGGCGTCGCCTCCGTCATCGCCGAGACCATGACTCAGATCGGAAACGATGGAATTCTTTGCCTGACTGGCGTCTCATCTCACAACCAGCAAGTGAACCTGGATCTGGGAACGATCAACCGCACAATGGTGCTCGAGAATAGCGTGATTTTCGGATCGGTAAATGCGAACCGGAGGCATTGGGAAAAGGCCAAGGAGTCTCTTTCAAAGGCTGATCGTCACTGGCTCTCACGCCTGATCTCGCGCAAAGAACGTCTCTCAAAGTGGCAGCAGGCGCTCCAGCGGCGACCGGAAGATATCAAGGTTGTCATAGAATTGTCGGCAAATTAGTGCGGTGTTGAGGGAATCCGTTCGGCATGACTCAACTGATTGAAGATTACGCGCTGATCGGGAACAACGCGACGACGGCTTTGGTCGGCCGGAACGGCTCGATCGACTGGCTCGGATTTCCACGTTTCGATTCGGCGAGCTGCTTTGCGGCGCTGTTGGGCTCGGAAGAGAACGGGCACTGGACGATCACAGCGAAATCCGAACATCCGGAAGTCAAGCGCAAATACCGGCAGGGCACGCTTGTACTCGAGACCGAATTCACGACCTCTGAAGGCACGGCGTTACTGATCGACTGCATGGATCGTCGCGGTGAGCATCAGGACGTAATCAGGGTGGTTCGCGGGATTAGCGGACGCGTGCCGATGCAGATGGAGCTGGCCATTCGTTTCGAATATGGAACGGTCGTGCCGTGGGTGAGTCGCATGGACGATGGCCGGCTGCGTGCGGTGGCAGGACCCGATCAAATCGTCTTTGCCTCACCTGTTGAAGTGCGGGGGGAAGATCTAAAAACACGCGCGGAGTTCGTGGTTGAAGAGGGGCAGACACTTCCATTTGCGCTAACGTGGTCGCGTTCGTTTGGTCCGATGCCGCCGACCTTGGATCCCGCAGCCGCAGTCGAAAACGTTACGCATGCCTGGGAAAAGTGGTCGAGCAAGCACACGCCGGAAGGGCCGTACTGCGAAGCAATTTTACGCTCGATCATCACATTGAAGGCGCTGACTCACCATCGGACGGGAGGAATTGTAGCGGCCGCCACAACCTCGTTACCGGAGGAGATCGGTGGAGTACGGAACTGGGATTACCGTTTTTGCTGGCTGCGCGACTCGACGTTCACTCTTTATGCCCTGATGGAAGCGGGTTTTATCGATGAGGCGAAGGCGTGGCGCGATTGGCTGCTGCGCGCCGTCGCGGGAAGTCCAGGTCAGATGCAGATTATGTATGGGGTCGCGGGAGAACGACGGCTCACCGAATTTGAACTGCCGGAGTTGCCGGGCTACGAAGGTTCTCAGCCGGTGCGCATCGGCAACGCGGCTTCGGAACAGCTACAGCTGGACGTTTATGGCGAGGTTTTGGATTCGTTCTATCAGGCCCGCAAGAAGGGACTACAAAAGCTGGATGCCGGTTGGGTGCTCGAGAGAGCGCTGGTGAATCATGTTGAAAGGATTTGGACCAAACCGGACGACGGGATTTGGGAAATCCGCGGGCCACGGCGTCACTTCGTGCATTCGAAAGTCATGGCGTGGGTGGCCGTCGATCGCGCGATACGTACGATGCAGGAGTTCGGGGAACCGGGGCCATTGGAGCGCTGGACCCGGCTGCGCGCCGATATTCACGATGAGGTATGCCGCTTCGGGTTCAGCCGTGAGCTCAACTCGTTCGTGCAGTATTTCGGCAGTAAACAATTGGACGCGAGTCTGCTGATGCTGCCGCTGGTGGGTTTTCTGCCGCCCGAAGATCCCCGCATTCAAGGCACCGTGGCCGCTATCGAAAAACATTTGATGCCCGATGGGTTCGTCGCGCGTTATAACACGAACAGTTCCGTCGATGGGCTTCCGGGAGACGAGGGAGTTTTTCTGGCCTGCAGCTTCTGGATGGTGGACAACTATGTCCTGCAGCACCGAATGGACGAAGCACGCGCGTTATTCGAACGCCTTCTCGCGCTTCGCAATGACGTGGGTCTCCTATCGGAAGAGTACGATCCGAGGGAGCGGCGGCAACTGGGGAATTTTCCGCAAGCCTTCTCGCATCTGGCGCTGGTCAACAGCGCGCATAATCTGAAGCCGAGTACCGAAGCGAAACCGGCGCGGCACCGTTCGCGAATTTAGATTGCCGGTTACAAGTCGCGTCGGTGGCGCGGCGACAAACATTTTTCGAATTTTTTGGGTGGCAACCGGAAAACCGCCGTTCTGATTTGTTTTATAGGCACCTAGCATGCGAGACGGCAGGCCACAGGAAGGTTTTACCCAACCCCAAGTGCAACTCCCCACAAAACCTTCTTGTGGCCCTCGCTCGAACCGAGAGATAACACGCCTCACGGTCTCCGCCCCAGCGCCGATGCACACGCCCGTTTACTACAGTAAATAGGAAACAGTCTTATGGAGCAGGCCGATATTCTCGCGTTGCCGAGGGCGACTTGGGAGGCGGAGTACTTGGAAGACACCTCTCTTCGCCGCTTGGTTCTGGAACATTACGATCGAGAGCACGTTCCGATTCGTCGCTACCTGTCGTTTTTAGGGGTGGACGCTGAGACAGGTCGGGAAATCGTGCAAGAAAGTTTTTTGAAGCTTCACGAACACCTGCTCGGGGGCGGTGACCGCGCTAACTTGCGGGCGTGGCTTTATCGGGTAGCGCACAATTTGGCACGGAATGCGCAGACGGCCTTTCGCTCGAGCAAGACGGATTCGCTGCCGGACCTCACGGTCAAAGGCGAGTTGCCCGCCAATTCGGTATCTGCCGAAGAGGAATTGTTAGCAGTTGAACGGATCAGGCGCGTGCGCGACGCGATGGAGCAGTTGAGCGCGGCCCAAAGAGAGTGCCTGGTGCTGCGAGCGGAGGGATTGAAGTACCGCGAGATCGCGGAAACCCTGAATGTCTCCGTTTCAACCGTTGCCGAAAATGTTCACCGCGGCCTCGAGAAGCTGAAGGAAATAATATGAGCGATCGTGATCACCTGGCAAACGACGTTTTGGTGAGGATGATTGACGACGAGTTGTCCAGAACGGAAACCTTGCTCGCCGAATCGCACCTGTCGCGATGTGAGGAATGCAGGCAGCGGTATCAGGAGTTGCGGTCCGTCTCTGTTCGCGTGGAATCGGCGGTGACGGCGTGGGCCTCGGAAAATTCGAGCGAACTGCGCGAATCGCTTTTCCAGGCTCTCGAAGCACGAGAGCGTGAAGCCGCTTTGCCGCGGCCACGAAAAGCGCTTCGGCGGTTCGGCTTCGGAATGGCTATCGCGGCAACGCTTGCTGTCGGCGCGCTGCTCGGTCCGCAATGGACGCACCGCGGCAAAGTCGGTGGTCTGGAGTCACAAGATGCTCAAGGTGGCGCAGCGTTTGAAGTGGATGGCGAAAAATTCGTTGCTTTACCGTATTCGAATCCAGATCTGCCCTTGACCGCATCGCACATTGTGCAAATGCAAGTTCCGGTGTCCTCGTTAGCCGATGCGGGGATTGTTTTTGAACCGGTTTCGAACGAGGTTTTCGCATCCGACCGTTCCGTGCTTGCGGATGTGTTGCTGGGTATGGATGGGCAACCGTTAGGTGTGCACGTTCTGGATGTGGAATAGAAATTCTGGATTAGATTTTGGTACGGGTTCCCGACCAAGGGAGAAAAAATTGAAAAAAACAATTCTTGCCACGTTAAGTGTTTTGCTGATCACGGGTATGACCTATGGACAAGGTGGTCCGCCGGGCCCACCACCAGGAGGTCCGGGCGGCCCGCACCGCGGATTCGGACCCGGCATGGGTCTCGGTATGCATCCCGGAAAGGTTATCACCGGTGCGCCGTATTCGGCGGATATGAATAACGTGTCCGTGCAGACGTTGCCGGATGGCAACACCATCCAACACACGACAACAGGTCATGTGGCGCGCGATATGCAAGGTCGGACCTATGAGCAGGTAACGATGACGGGCGGCCCCTTTGGGCAGAACGGTCCCGTCACGATGACTTTCATAACAGACCCGGTGTCGGGCTATAGCTATGCTCTGAACTCAAATACCAAAGTGGCTATGCGGCACGCGCTCAGGACGCCACCGGCAGGGACGCCCACCGCCACAGATCGTCCAAGAGGCAATCACTCTTCAGCAGCGAACCGCGTCGAGAACGATCTGGGCACGCAGAACGTAAACGGGGTGAACGCTCAGGGTAAGAGCGTCACTCACACAGTTCCGGCGGGGGCGATGGGAAACGCGCAGCCAATTGTCTCGACCAGTGAGACGTGGTATTCGCCAGACCTGCAGATCCCGATTTCGGCAAAGAACAACGATCCGCGTTTCGGGCAGTCTACGTATGCGCTCACAAATATTCAACGAGGCGAGCCGGCAGCTTCCCTGTTCCAGGTTCCATCTGACTACACGATCAAAGATGCGCCTGCCCGTGGCCCGCATGGCGGCGGACCGATGCAGTAAGGGTTCGTCCACTTAGTCTCGGTCTACTTAGGAGATCCTCGTCGAGCCTTCCGCTCGGGAGGATCTTTTTGTATTCCTGCCCGGTTTCCCCCGCAGGCCACTGCGCTGTACCTCAGGCATCATCTTGACGATATCTGTCTCATGGGTGTTCGCCTGGGTTACCAGTGTTGTGCAATTTTCACAATACTCGTTTCGCCTGCCCATGCCGAGTGGGTCAAACTTACTACCCCGCATTTCGAGATGTACACAACGAATACTCGGGCGAAAGCGGGTGAGGCGCTTGAGACCCTCGAAGAGGCGCGCCAATTCTTCAATGAAAACAGTCCTTCGGAAACGATGACTGAGATGCCGATTCGGATCATCGCGTTTCGGTCCGAGAAGGAATTTAGGCCGTACAGCAGCAATCCCGGCGCAATCGCTTTTTATCAGCGCGATCACGGGCGCGATTACATTGTGATGCGCGATCTTGGGCCAGGCTCTTACTCAGTCGCGATTCACGAATACACGCATTTATATCTCGAACACCACAATTTCCACCTGCCGTTGTGGTTAAACGAAGGGCTTGCCGACGTCTATTCGACTCTGCAGCCGAGCGGTGGACAACTGATGGTTGGATTGCCGCCGCCGGGGCGTATCGAGGCGCTCAGGGCCTCTCCGCTGATGGACCTTCGCCAACTACTTAGTGTCAACCAAGAATCTTCGTACTACCGCAACCCGGCGCAGATGAGCCTCTTCTACTCGGAGAGTTGGGCTTTGACGCACATGCTACTGCTCGGAAGAAAGTACAGAACTGACTTCCGCCGGTTCATGTTAGCGGTCGAGGAACGCAACGTGACGGAAGAGAGCTTTCGAGCGGTCTATGGAAAGACGCTCGATGAGGTCGCGGCGGATCTCCGCGATTACCTCGCACGTGGCGATATGGGTGTCAGCTCGTTCGATGCACGATCGACTCAGCGAGAGATCCCGGAAGTTGCGGAGTCGAGCGATGGAGAAGCGGAACTCGTACTCGCCGATTTGCTTTCCACTCATCGCGAGAGCGCCGCGGAAGCGCAGACTCGGCTGACCGGGTTGGCAGATGAATTACCGCACAATCCGGACGTGCAGAGATCGCTCGGATACCTGGCGTTGCAACAAGGCAATCTTAAGGAGGCAAAAGAGCACTTCCAACAAGCTGTCCGTGAAGGCTCGACGGACGCGTCGATGATTTTGCAATACGCCGGCCTGCTGCACGCGTCGCACGGACCTCCCGCGCAAGTGATCGCATTGCTGCAGCGGGCTGTCGAGCTGAAGCCGGACCTCATGGAGGCGCGATTCAGCTTAGGCATGGAAGCGGCCAATCAGGGCGCTTGCCAAGTCGCGCTGCCTGCACTCTCTGCAATCAAGACCATAAGTGCCGAGCGGGCGTTTCCTCTTTACTCTGTGCTGGCTTACTGCACGTGGAAGCAAGGCTACGGAACCGACGCGTGGCATTGGGCGGAATTGGCGAAGCGATACGCGAATACACCCGAGGAACGCGCCAACACTGAGCGGCTCATGCAGCAGTTGGACCAGGTTCGCCGCTGAGTGCTCCGCCCGAAGTATCAGCTAAGAAAATAGCGCTCGAACTTCGCAAGCAAGATTGCTGGCGTTGTGGCGGGCTCATTCTGTGTCTTACCGTTGCTTTTCTTCTTTGTTGAGGGCTTGCGGATCGCGATTGCTGCGGCCGCCTGGAAATCCGATCCGGCGCTTCGGCTCGGCCGGAACCTCGATCAGATGCTGAATAGTTTGAAAGACCACCTGGATCTGCTGTCCCTGCTCTTCCTGTTTCCAGCGCAGTTCCTCTAACTGGCGGCCGAGTTCCTCATTCGTGGTTAGTAGCTGCCGCAGGCGCACGAAGGTGCGGATGATGGCAATGTTCACCAGAATGGCTCGCTCGCTGTTCAGGACCGAGGACAACATGGCGATGCCCTGCTCCGTGAACGCATATGGGGCGTATTTGCGGTGCTGGCCGCGTTTTAAGGTCACAGTTTGTGACCTTAAAGATTCCAGGCGGCGGCCCTCTTCGAGCGTCAACCGGAACATGAAGTCTTCGGGGAAGCGCTGCAGGTTCCCGTTTCACGGCCTGATTGAACGCCTTTGTCGGAACTCCATAGAGTTCAGCCAAATCGGAATCGAGCAGAACCTTTTGGCTGCGGATGAGGTAATACGGCTTTCGATGAGTGGAGCGGGAGCGGTTTCGGCGCCAGGCATGCGGTTACGGTTCGGACCCAGTGTACTGCCGGGTATGCGATAACGATTCTGCGAGCACGTTCAAATCAGCGATGCTGCAATTTGCTCATACGGCTGACCCAGCGCAAGTATTGCCACAACGAGCTTCGTTCCATCCATAAGAAGCGGAAGAACGAGTTTGCGGTGATGGAATCGGCCGGAATCCCGGAATAGGTTTCAATGCGCCAGCGCAGGTAGGGAGATCGCCAAGGCCGCAAGCGATAGCCGCGGGACGCGATCCAAAGGAACCGCAGCATCAGAGGCGCGGAGCAGTAGCAGAAGCCCTCGTCGCGGGAAGCGCCGCGGCTTGTTTCGAGCCAGCAATGTCCGGCGTGGCGTAATATCCCGAGCGCGTGCGAACGGTGGGCCGGCCGGGCGCATCGACAGTGACCTTGATCTGGCGATAGCTTCCGTCCAATTGTTGGATGCTGGGCGTGTACGCGATCGTGTACTGATTGCGAATGTCGTGCGCAATCTCTACGGCGAGCGCTTGCACGTCTCCCACGTCTTTCGGATAAAAGGCCAGACCTCCAGTCGAACCGGTCAGCTCATTCAGGGCGCGGCGCGCCTTCACGGCTTCGTGCTTTTCCTCGTCCGTGAACAAGCCGATCGCATAAATCAGCGTGTCACTCTGATTGGAATGCTGGACCACTCTCTCGAGCGAGATATTGCTTGCGTTGTCCGCGCCGTCGGTAATTACGAGGAGTGCTTTCTTGTCCTTCCTTGCTTCCTGCTTGACGTAATCCAATGACATGTTGATGGCGTCTCGCATGGCCGTACCGCCGCGCGAATCGATGCGTGCGAGCCCCTGCTCCATTTTGCGCATGTCATTCGTGAATGGCACGTCCAGGTAAGCGTCGTCGTTGAAGTTCACGATAAACACTTCGTCCTGCGGATTCGAGGCGCGCACCATAGCAACGGCCGCCGCCTCGACACGGGTTCGCTTTGTGCTCATACTGCCGCTATCGTCGATGACGATCCCGAGAGAAACGGGGACGTCTTCGCGTCGGAAGACTTTGACCTCCTGCGGCTGTCCATTCTCGTAGACCTTAAATGCGTCACGATTGAGATTGGTCATCAGCTTGCCTTTTCTGTCCGTTACACTCGCATGCAAAACCACGAGCCGCGTATCGGCCCGGAACTGAGCGAACAGACAAACAGCAGAAAGGCCTGCCAAGAGCAACGAGCAAGTGAGATTGCCAGGGCGAAGACGCGCGCGCACGTTTTTACTGAGTTGGCGCATAGTAACCGAGCCGGAAATAAGCTTTCAGGGGCGGGAGTCCGCGAGGCTGATTCAGCTTCACTTGCACGCGCCGGTATTTGCCGTCCCGCTCGCGGTTCTTGGGACTATACCCGAGAATGTACTCGTTGCGCAGTGCAATGCCGATCTTCGCCGCGATATCGGGAAGCTCTGCGACATTCTCGACAGGATACTCGCGGCCTCCGGTTTGCTCCGCGAGCTCATTCAGCAGACCGGGACCGCTCGCTTCTTCCGGAGTGCGCCCGCGGCTCGCCATGGCTTCGAAGATGCCGATCGCGAAAATCTGAACATCGGCTTCGCGAACCGCGCTCTTGATCTCCGTTTCCGTATACCGGCTGCTGTTGTCGCCTCCATCGGAGATAATGAGCAGCGCCTTTCGCGGATTGTGCGCTTTTTTCATTTCATGCATGGCCAGGTAAACGCTATCCAGAAGAGCGGTGCGTCCTTTGGACTGAGTGAACGTGAGGGCACTTTGAATCTTATCGGTGTCAGGCGTAAAAGGAACGGCCAGTTCGGGACGATCGTTGAACTGCACGAGAAAAAATTCATCCGAAGGATTGGCAGTCTTAAAAAACTCGGCGGCCGCCTGTCGGGATTTCTGCAGCTTCGATCCCATGCTCCCGCTCGTATCGAACACCAGTCCTATAGATATAGGTGCGTCTTCGCTCGAAAACTGCGTAATTTCTTGCTCTACCTTGTCTTCAAATACGCGGAAATGTTCCTTCTCGAGTCCGGTCACGAAACGATTTAGCGGGTCAGTCACCGTCACATTGATCAGAACGACGGTCTTGTTGACGCGAAGGTCGACTGGACGCGACGCAACGGTATGTGTCGCGGTGGTGCCCTTTCGAGACTCGATTGCGACGGGTTCGCCGCTTGTGGCGGGGGCAGGTTTAGTGGTGGCCTGAGGCGAATCTGAATCGTTAGGAAGTTGGGCAAACGCGCCGCTCGCGGCTATGGCGCATAGCAGAGCTATGCCGCCTGCCAGATGGCACTGATGCGAGGGGTGCCCAATTCGGACGCCAACAGAAAAAATGCGAGACCAATTGCGCGTCCGCATGAAGATTGATGCTTTCTGCCTAGATCATAGCATCGCGACCGCGCCGCGCCGGGCACCGCGATTCGATTAATAGAGCGAGGGACGCGCACTGCCTCCGAGCAGGGTCGGATCCATATAAAGAATGGTGTGCGTACCTTCCTTCCCGCCCCATGCGAACAGGAACGAGACTGCGGGAATGCCTCCGGCGCGGAGCGAGACACCGGTGGCAAAGCTGTGTTTCAAGTGCGTAAAATCGAGTTCACTGTGCGTCAGCGCTACCTTGCCCTCATCTGCCATGAAAATGAATCCAAGCGGACCCCAGATCGAGTGTTCGAACGATCCCCGAAACAGTAGAAGATTCGGAGCGCGGAAGCGGAAATCCTGATAGCTCGGCAATAACTGGGTTCCGTTCAGATCCGTGCCGCCGAGCGTGGGTTGGAAATAAAAGGGAACGGCGTGTGCCGCAGAGACGAAGGATTCGGAATAGACGAATCGCAGTCCAATGCTGCCCGAAACATCTCTTCCCTTCGCGACGGGTGGGCACTTTCGGGCTTGGGGATCGGTCCGGCACTCGTCGGGGCCGTTGAATGCTCGCCGTCGCAGTGGGAAAAGATTCCCGTAGAGCGGGAAATCATTCGCGAAGTCGGCATTAAAGCGGTTGAATGAATAGGGCGAACCGGGCGCAATGAACTCCTGAAATGTCAGGTTATAGTTCAACTGCACGTGGTCGGACAGAAAGGTTGGCCGGATGCGCACGCCTTCGCCAAGCTGGAAAAACCCCGGCTGGGAGGCGAGTCCGGGCGCGGTGAGAGGGGTATAAATCTGATCGATGGAGGGAGTCGATTCGCCGTACTCAGGCCGAATGTTGACGAACCGTCCGTTCATTTCGCCGAACAATGAAATTTTCAGCTTCGGAAGAACGGGTACAATCGCGCTCGCGCCTGCGATGGTCTCCCGCATGCCGAAGACCGATTCGCTGCTCCGGGCGGTAGAATTTCCGAGGCCATAGTAATCGACATTATTGAGCGAAATCCCTTGCGCATACACGTCGATCACCGGATACTCGCGCACCGCGAGATTTGATTTGGGCGGGTGTCCGGGAGTGCCCGTCACCACCGTGATATTTTCACGCGGAATGTAAATGGCTTTCATGTACACGCCGGCGCGCCACGATCCGTTGAACGAAGCTATGGCATCGGCGTCCCAACTAAGCCTCCAACGCTCGTTCGGCGTGTAGTGCTCGACAAACGCGGGACCAGCGCCGAAGCCGTTCTGGGGCGCAATGCTGCCGGCCGCAATGTGCAGCGGGAAATCCGTAAAGAGCGTCTGGGCACAACCGGCAACCGCTTTGAAGAATGACCCCGAGCAGCTTTGTTGAAGGTCCTTTTTTTCGTGCTCGAAATCGGCCCCGAGTTGGCTCTGCTGGGCGTACAGGGATGCACACGCGGAGAATAGAAGAATTGCAAGATTGCGCTTCATAGACCTCCTTCTATCGGCCGGGAGCGGCAGCGACGCGAACCTGTAACTTCGCAGTTACCTGCTGAATGTAAGCGCCAGCTTCGGCTTCGGTCGTTATCGAATGCACATTGATCCCAGTTTGCTGGTCGGGCGCAAGCAGCGTCAGCTCTGCTTTATGAAGATGATCGATCTGATTTCGGATTAGATCGGAGATGGGCCGGTCGGGATTCATGGCGCTGGCCGGCGGCTGCGGAACGGGAATCGATTGCACGTTGGTAAGCGGAGCGGGCGCCGCTCCGAAAGTATGCGCCCCGAAGGTGTGCGCTTGTGCCGGTGCGCTGCCGCCGAGATTGAACACGAAATAGTCGCTCCGCGGTGTCGCCAACGAGAGAACGTCCAGAAACGTATCCGACGCTTTCTCACGCGCTGTTCTCTCATCGTAGGCGCCGATGAAAAAATTGGTGACCGTATTCGGGATGGAAGCGTGCTCAAAAACGCGGAGATCGTCCACGGTTCCGTTGCCGTTCAGGGGCGAAACCACGGCGCCTTCCGGAACCCAGGGTGAAACGAGAATCGCGGGAACACGCACGCCCAAGCGGTTGAACGCAAAACCTGTGGACTTGTCCTGAAATTCATCGGGCGTGCAAGCGGGCGGCGGCACGTGATCGTAGATTCCGCCATGCTCGTCGTAAACGATAAAGAGCGCCGTGTTCTCCCACAGTGGGCTGCTTCGGACCGCGTTGTAGACGGAAGCCACGAAGACTTCGCCCGCTTGTACATCGTGGTCCGGGTGTTGATCTGACGCAAGCGCCTCGCCGTCATCGGCATCGTGGTCGCTGTAGTTGGGTTCAATGAACGAGTAATCCGGAAGACTTCCCGATTTGCAATCCGCTAGGAACTGATCGTAGCTGCCGAACAATTGCGGTTGACTCTTCAAAAGAAAAACCAGGCCCATCGTGGAGCTCTGCTGGTCGTAATAGTAGATCTTCGCTGTGCGGCCGGCATTTAACATCCGCTCGTACACGCTCAAGTATTTCTCGCCAATGTAGAGCAAGTCCATGTCGGTCTTGCCGAACGAAGTCCCGAAATGGGCGAAGGCTCGGTTCGGAATCGTCGGCCCGGGGAGAGAGGAGAACCAGCGATTGAACACCGCGTACTTCTTAGCCAACGTTGTGAGGACAGGAAGTTTGTCGGGCGTGAAGTAATACATGATCTTGTGCGAGTGATTCACATCGCCGCGCTGCTGAAAATACGCTTTGATGAACCCTTGCATCGAAGGGACGCTGGAGCGATCCGCATTATCAGGAAAAAGCTGCAGGTCTACATCGGGATAGTGGTGGCCGGGATCGGGATCGAGTTGACTCTGAAATTCGGCTTGCGGAGCAACATTCACCATGGCCCCGGTACTGTCAGGGTTTGATTCGCTGCCGGTGAGCCCGTCGATCCGCTGGTCTTGCGCTCTCAACGAGCCCAGCATGTGATCGAACGAACGGTTTTCCATCATTAGAACGACAATGTGCTTCAGATTATCTGTTCCCGCACTCATTCTTTCTCCTAGAAGAATCGCAGTATACGCGATAGCGGACGCAGATTCAACCCAAATGGTGCAGCAAGCACCGATACAGGGCGCGGTTTATCGCTGAATTCGGGCCGAGCCGCCCTTGGCGATGGCTTCGACCTGGTCGAGAGTCGCCATCGTCGTATCGCCGGGGAAAGTTGTGATCAGCGCGCCGTGGGCCCAACCGAGATTCACAGCTTCTGCGGGAGACTTGCCGGTAAGCAGACCATAAATGAAGCCCGCGGCATAGCCATCGCCGCCGCCGACGCGATCGTACACGTCGAGCTCCGCCGTAGGAGCCTGACAGGTTTTGCCGTTGACCCAAGCGACTGCACTCCAACTGTGGCGATTTGTGGAGTGGACCTCGCGCAGTGTTGTGGCGACAATCTTCACCTGCGGATGCTGTTCGACGACGCGATCGATCATGCCGAAGAAGGTACTGGGATCGAGCTTTGATTTCGCGGCCACCTCCGGCCCCGGAATGCCCAATCCCATCTGCAAGTCTTCCTCGTTTCCGACGAGAACATCGACGTTCTTGACGATGCGCCGAATGACTTCGACGGCCTTATCCGGGCCACCGAGGACATTCCAAAGCTTGGCGCGATAGTTAAGGTCGAAGGAGACAATCGCGCCCGCAGCCTTGGCCTCCTGCATGCCTTCGATGATCACTTCGGAGGTGGTATCGGAAAGAGCGGCAAAGATACCGCCGCTGTGAAACCACCGCACGCCTCCGCCAAAAATGGCGGTCCAGTTGAAATCTCCCGGCTTTAAGCGAGCCGCCGCCTCGTTGCTGCGGTTATAGAAGACGATGGGCGGACGAACGCCATAGCCCAAATCGCTATACACAGTCGCGATGTTCGGACCAGCGACTCCATCGTGCTTGAAGTGCTTATAGAAGGGTTTTACACCCATCGCCCTCACACGCTCAGCCACCATGTCGCCGATGGGATAATCGACCATCGCTGTGGCCATGGCCGTTTGCATTTTGAAGCAGTCGGACAAATTCGCCGCGACGTTGAATTCACCGCCACTGACGTGAATCTTGCACTCGGTTGCTTTGCGCCATGGAATAATTCCAGGATCCAAACGGTAAACAATGCCCCCGATGGATACAAAATCCAGTGCGCCGTCCTGAGGGATATTCAGGCCATAATTCATGCTTTTCTCCAGTCTTCTAGATCTCGGAGCATCTCAAAAGACTACGATACGATGCCCTTGCGCGAGAAGCGAAGCTACTTCGGCTCGGGGACGTTCGGAATCGTATACGTTTTCTCGAGCGCTTGTTGATACTCTCCGAATAGTGCCTTGATACCCGAGAATTCTCGCTTGACCTGCGCCAGATACTCGGGACGCGTGGCAACGTCGAACAAAAGCGCGGCCATCGCTTGAGCGTCGGTCAAAAATCCTTTATGGCCGATGTCGGTCAGGGCGTCGGCTTCCATTTCATAGGTGTGATTCGCCGCGTTGGACGTTTTCGCTGAGAAGCCAACGCCGGGAATTTCGCTCGACACACTGCCGGTTTCCTCGTAACCCTGAGGCTTACCGGGTTCCGGCTGCACGCCGGTAGCGCCGTACATCTTCATGTAGGCGAACGCGGGCTCATCCAAGCTGGCGACCGAGATGCCGTCGCGATCTTTTCCGTAGAGGTCGATTCTTACCTTGGTCTCGGTCGAGAGTGCCGCCGCGTTCGCGGCATTATCTACGAATTGCTGAACCTGGCGGAGATAAACAGCGTCGGGATAACGAACATAAAAATCCGCCACAGCCCTGTCGGGTACTACGTTTGGCGCCGCTCCACCTTCGGTGATTACGCCCTGAATCCGCGCCTCCGGCCGGATGTTGCTTCGCACGCTGTCGATGTTATCGAAGAGGTGAATCACTGCTTCGAGTGCATTGCGTCCTGCCCATGGGGTCATCTGATGCGCGGGAGCACCGGAGAAAACATACTTCACCCCGTTGATATTCAAACAGCAGGTGCCGAACCCAGGTGCGGCACGAGTCGTGACACTGGTCGAGTGGCTGCGCATCAGCACGTCCATCCCTTTGAAGACTCCTGCCTCATACATCACAGTCTTGGCTTCGGGCGGCATCATCTCTTCGCCGGGAGTGCCGAACACGACGACATTGCCAGGCAACTGTTTGCGATCGAGATATTCCGCCATGGCGATCGCGGCCGCCATTCCGATCGGTCCTTGCGTGCTGTGTTGATCGCCATGAAAGGCACGCTGCGTGCCCCGAAGCGCGTCGTATTCAAGAATCACACCTAAGTTCGGCCCGCTACTGTTCGCGATCGCTGTCTTTCGCTTGTATTTTCCGATGAATGCGGTTCGCAGCCCGGCGATTCCGGCCTCCGTTTCAAAGCCATGTTTCTGCAGCACTTCAATTAATCGGTGCACCGAACGCTGTTCTTGAAAGCCGATCTCAGGGTCCTGAGTGATTTGGTCGCCCAGCGCCAGCATCTCGGTATCCATTAGCTGTTTCGCGCGTCGAACCACTTCGTCCCGCTCGGCGTTCGGCCCAGTCAGACGGGCAACCGTGCCTGGAATATCGAGCGATTTCTCGAGTGTGTCTATTTTGCGGAGAACCTCGCGCGCCGCTTGCCGTTCCGTTGGTGTTTCCTGCGCGAGGAGGGGTGTAAGCGTTAACAAAGCGATCAGCGATCTCATCATGGCCGTGGAAAAACTTTGATGATATCGCTTTAGAGAACTGCGGTTAGCCTTTGTCCATGAGTTCTCGCAGGCGCATGAATCCGGCCCGGCTCACCGGAATTCGGGCACCGTCCGCCAGTACGGCAATGCGGGTGTCTTTCGTGTAAGGCTCGATTTTGGCGACGCGCTCAAGGCTCAGTAAGAAAGGAACGGTGCACGCGCACGAAGCGTGCCGGATCGAGCGCCGCTTCCAAGCTCGAGATCGTTTGCTGCTTAAGATACGTTTTCCCGCCGCTGTGCAGAGCTATGTAGTCGTCTTGAGCTTCTGCGTAATCGAGCTGTGCCACAGGAATGATATGAACCCGCGTGCCGTCTTTGATGACAATGCGCTGCGCATGCTGTCCCGGCGGTTGCGCGGCATTCTTCAACTCGCTCGCGCTTATTGATGGGGCGATCTCACCCAGGCGACGACGCGCGCGGTGCAATGCGGTGCGGAAGCGCTCGATGTCAAACGGCTTCAGCAAGTAGTCGACCGCCGCAGCGTCGAAAGCTTTCATTGCGTACTGATCGTAAGCCGTTACAAAGACGACCGCTACATCCCTATCGATCAGCTCCAGGACCTCGAATCCATCGAGCTTCGGCATCTGCACATCCAGGAACAATAACTGCGGCTTGTGCTCGGAGACGGCCTTCACCGCATCGAAGCCGTTGGTACACTCTGCAACAATCTCGATATCTTGTTCGTCCTGCAAATATTCGCGTAAGATCTGCCGTGCGAGATCTTCATCGTCGACGATGACAGCGCGGATCTTCATACTCGACCATTCACTCGGTCAGTCACTCGGTGGGCTCCCGCGCTGCATCGCAAGGAATGGTGAGGATGACGCGATATCGGTTTCGGTCCACCTGAATATCGAGATTTGCTGCGCCCCCATAGCGGGCCTGCAGGCGATTGCGAACGCTAACCAAGCCGAAGCCGTTCCTGCGTGTTTCGGGGGCATCGGGGTCGAACGGATTCTCGATTTCCAGACGAATGGTGTCCCGCAAACGGCGGCCGCTCATGGCAATCTCTCCGCCTTCGACCAGCGTTGCAATTCCATGCTTGATGGAATTCTCAACCAAAGGCTGCACCAATAACGGAGGGACCTCGCAGGCTGTGCAGGCGACATCGAAGTCCTGTGTAACTCGCAATCGTTTACCGAAGCGAATCTGCTCCACGTCGAGATAGTTTCTGGTAAGTGCCAGCTCTTCTGAAAACGGGATACTGAGTCGCTCGCCGAGACGCAGCGAGTTGCGCAGGAACTCGGCGAGGCGAATGCACATGTCGCGGGCCTTGGCAGCGTCGACACTCGTCAATGCGCTTATGGAGTTCAGACAGTTGAATAAGAAATGCGGATTTACTTGCGCCTTCAGCGCCTTCAACTCGGCCTCGCGTGAGAGCAATTCCGCCTGGCGCGAGGATTCGACCGCAAAAAGAACGTAATGCAGCGCAATGGACAACAAATAGATAAGGACCACCATCCCCGCCAAGGCCGGTAATGCGGGATTTAAACGGTCGGAAAGCATCGGGAAGAAGCGGTTGAGACCGGTGACGGTGATGTGCACGACAACCAGAACGACGGCGCTCATGCAGATGGCGGCCAGAAGAAAAGTGACGACGAGTTTCCAAGGCGCAGTAGAACGCAAGGCGCGCGAGCGCAGGTAATACCACGGCCCCAGGCACTCGAGAGCGAGGACGATGACGATCGGCAGAGTGATCGACGCACTTTCCACGCCTCGCAAGTGACCGGTAACGCCAAGCACGAAACCGAACATCAGGCCGAAAAGGATCCATACCGCCACGTACGATAAAAAGCCGCTCCTGCTTTTAAGAAGAGGATGCATGGTGCGTAAGCAGAGTCTGAATCACTTCAATTTTCGACTTCAATGCTGCTGAAAACCAATTGTCCGGTGATGATCAACAAGGGCGGATCGACGCCTCCCGTCCTTCGAGCGGGGATGGTCTTGTCCTCGATGCCTCCCAATATGACCGCTGCCTGGTTGCTGATTACCCAGGTGTCGGGCACACGGATCTTCGTGGTTCCAAAGATGCAGTCGATGTGAACCGTCACCTCCTTTTCCGCGGGCGGGAGTTGAACGTACCTGAGATCGATCTCAACGGTTCCGAGAACGCAATGAATGTGGCCGCCGGCGAAACTTGTAGTGTCCAGCCGGCGCTTGATGTTGCCGAACGTCGCGTGTTCGTCAAGGAAGTTGCTAGGCGGTCCGGCAGGCGGTCCGGGAAGCCCGAGACGCGGTCTGGCCGCCCGACCGGATTCTATAGTTCTGATCAGCGCCACAAATCCAAAGGCGATCAGCAACAACGAAAGCGGCCAGCTCCGGTCCCACGAACGAATCACGAAGACATGCAGGCTTAGTAGGAGAAACAGTACGCCGAACAGCGTTAAGAAAGTGCCCCATAACCGCTGCGAAGCCGTGCGGCACGTGAGCTTTGATATGCCGACCGCGATCAAGATGACCGGCCAGAAATCCCAAATGTTGTGAATCGGGAGGACGCCGATGTTATCGAGGAACAGAAGAGTTCCGGCAACGATGAGGACGACGGCCATGAAAAGCCGCGAGCCCGGCGAGCCGGTCGAGCGGCATCGCCTTCGCCGGGAGTATGGGCCCGCATAATCGGGGTGGTTCGGGTCGCCGACCGACGCTGCCGGCCGGTACTCGTTATCAAAGTTGTCGGGCATGCGTTTCCTCGCGGGCAGGGGTTCTGTCGTTTTGCGGCATCAGATCCAAGAAACCGATCGCGATGAGGGCAAGCGGCCACAGGTTCTGAATGCGATCGAGGGAGAGCATTCCTAAATAGTCTCCGCCGAGCAAAATGAGCCCGGTAATCATCAACACTATCGGAAGTGCAATGTCTGTGCCAATCGTTCTGGCGGGAGCCGATTTTTTTTCTTTCCATCGTTGATGTCTCGATTGTGATGGTAAAGAAATAGGGCGCGCGATGCACGTCGAAATCGGCGAACAGCGCGTCGGAACCGGCGAAGGCCCATTCACTGCGGTATACGAGGCGCATATGGACAGCGACGATGCTGCAAGAGGGGGCTTTCGTACAGTCTAGTAAGTGCGTGCTCGCCTTTTCCGTTCGACTGCTTCGGTTTTATTCGTTTCGCAATGTCTGGCGGCGCAACAACATCCCACCACGTTCTCTTGGAGAGATCAGGCCAGCAATACGGCTGCTTCACTGCGCGGATTGGATGCAGTTTCTTCGCGTGTCGTATGGGCGAGCGGCACGAACGGGACGTACCTGCTGACGACCGATGGCGGCGAGCATTGGCAGCCCCATATAGTTCCCGGCGCGGAGACGTTGGATTTCCGAACAGTAAGAGCGTTCGACGCGCGTACTGCCTATCTCGTCAGCAGCGGTGAGGGCCGCGCGTCCACAATCTACAGAACGACGGACGGCGGTGAGCATTGGACGCTGCTGTTCGTAAATCCGGATCCTAAAGGATTTTTCGACGCACTTGCGTTCTGGGACAAGCGCCACGGCATCGTGCTGGGAGATCCCGTCGATGGGCGTTTCGCGATCTTCACAACCGAGGACGGCGGCGAATCCTGGCAGCGTCAAAATTCTCCGCCGGCTCTCACCGACGAAGGAGCATTTGCCGCAAGCGGCACATGTTTGGCCGTCAGCGGATCCGCGAACGCCTGGTTTGGAACGGGCGGTCCCGGGGCAGCTCGCGTGTTTCACAGTTTGGACCGGGGGCAAAGCTGGACGGTATCGAAAACAGCGATTCGGAACGATTCCAAGTCCGCAGGCATTTTTTCGCTTGCATTCCGTGACGCTCTGCATGGCGAAGCTGTGGGTGGCGACTACGCGAAACCAGGCGAGGGGGTGCGGACAACGGCGATTACTTCCGATGGCGGCGCGACATGGGAATCGCCACCACGCAGCCCCGCCGCGGGGTACCGTTCGGCGGTGGTGTTTCTGCGCTTCGCAAAGAGACACGCTAATAGCCGTAGGGACTTCCGGTTCCGATATTTCGCGGGATAACGGCCAGAGCTGGGATTCGTTCTCCGCCGAGAACTTCAATTCGGTCAGTGCAGCCCCGGATGGATCTGTGTGGGCCGTTGGGCCACACGGCGCGATAGCAAAGCTGGCAGGTAAGTAAAGCGGCTTGACGGTTGCCGTCTATTGCATGCCGGCTGCTAATTCCGGTTTAGGTGGAAGCGTCACCACCGATCCCCAGAATTCGAAGCAGACCCGGATGAACTGTAGAAAATGGTGCAGATCGTCGGGCTTGCGAATATAGCAGCTGGCATGCAGTTCGTAGGCTTCTCTCACTTCGTGGGGATCGTCGGAGCCCGATACGACGACCACAGGAGTCATTGTCAGTCTCGGATTGCTCTTGATCTCGGCCAAGACTTGAAGACCGGATTTTTTCGGCAGATGAAGATCGAGAAAGATGAGATCGGGATGAGGTTCCCTGGCATGCACGCCCTCCCGGCGCAAATGGGCGAGCGCCTCTTCGCCGTCGCGAACCGAGCGGATACCTTTTGTAAAGCCCGCCTCGCGGAACGCTTCCTTGGTCAAACGCGCCGCCGCTGGATCGTTCTCGACGATCAGAATGTCTAGCTGGTCCGGTAGCGCTTCCGTACCGTCTCCCCATGTATTTGTCATACGCGCATTTGTCATACAGCACCTTCCAAGGGCCGCAGTGGATTCTCGCATAATGCGGCAGGGCGCGCAACCGGGTGGGTCCCAGGACTAAGATGTTAAACGGCTCCCATGCGTCACGCTCTGTGCTGCTTTGCGCTCGCGTTGGGCGGCGCACCATACGTGATCTGCAGTCCAGAGGGCGTTAGCGCGACAGCATATCAACTTCCCTCTGCACAGAGCAGTCAGAAGCCACGCCGTACTGTCGCCGGGACCGTAGTGAACGCGATTACTAACGAACCCGTCCGTCGCGCTCTCGTGCGGATCAATGGCCCGGAACAGCGCGTCGCGTTCACGGGTCCGGACGGACATTTTCAGATCGACAACGTTCTGGAAGGGCCGGCCTATTTTGCTGTTCAAAAGCCTGGCTTCTTCGAAGCGTCGACTGCGGCGGGCCCGTTGGCAGCACCCCAATTCGTCACTATCGGACCGGGAACCGCTGATCTAGTGCTCAAACTCACTCCGCAAGCGGAAGTCCATGGACGCGTCGTCGATGCCGATGGCGAACCGGTCGAAAACGTCGGGATTCAGCTGATACAGCAAAACATCGTGAATGGGCGTAAACAATGGCAGCCGAGTGGAGGTGCGACTACCAACGAAAACGGCCTCTATCGTGTTGAGAACCTGCCCCCCGGCCAGTATGTGATCCATAGCGGATCGCGCCCGGTGTTTCCCGGGTACGTAAACGCGGAAGCGGATACCGGGCTCGTTCCCCAAGTGTACCCGCCGCAGTTCTATCCGAATGCTCCGGACCTGTCGAGTGCACAGCCGGTCGAAGTCAAACCAGGCGAGCAAGCCGAGGCCGATTTCACGCTTTCACCCGCCCGCTGTTTCACCGTTCGCGGCACGGTATCCGGCGCACCAAACGGATTCTTCATTGAGTGTCTGGATTCAGACGGCGAGCAGCTGCCCTGCATGTCGCGCGGCAACCCACGTACGAACAGCTTTGTCATTTCTCAGCTACCGGCCGGTTCATTGACAATCCGTTTTCGTTCGAACAACGGGCAGGGACATTCGTTTTTCGCAGAAGAAGCCCTCACGCTCAATAAGTCGGACGTGAGTGGGCTCAAGGTGCAGCTACAGTCACTTGCTTCCATTCCGGTCCATATCGTGAACGGGCCCGACCGCCCGAACATACAGGTGCAACTGATTGCCGGCAAGCAGTGGCGGAACGGGGCATTCGGCGCCTTCGCGCAACCTGGAGATCCGCCCGGAACGCTCGCGTTTCATGATGTCCCGCCCGGTGTCTACACTTTCTCCGCTCAGCCGGTCGGCGGGGGCTGCATCGAATCGATTACCTCGGGAAACACGGACCTGCTGCGGAACGATCTCACCGTATCTTCCGGTTCAGCACCCGCACCCATCGAGGTCACTTTGTTCGAACACTGCGCCACGATTGCGGGCTCGGTTACTGCAAATGCTCAGCCGATGAATGGTTTCATCGTTCTCGTTCCCGAATTACCGTCCGTGCAACCCACAGTAATGCCGGTTCAGGCGGGCGCAAAATTCAAGTTCGGCAATCTCAGCCCGGGATCGTACCGGCTCTACGCATTGTCGGATATTGCGGGCGTCGAGTATGCCAATCCCGAGGCAATGCGCGAGTTTCCAAGCCAGCAGATCGAATTGACCGCAGGCCAGCAGGCCCAGGTTGATATGGAACTGACCTCACGAGGAGAGAGATGATGCGCGGACTGCGCGTTCTGCTGCTCGCTTTGGGAGTCTGCCTGCTGTGGTCAGCTCCCGTTCTGTGCCGGCAGACTGCGACTCCCGCGAATGCTTCCGGCGGCTTCGCAATTCGAGGCACGGTCGTAGAACACGCGAGCAACCGCCCTCTCAGCAGAGTTTTGGTCACGGCTCTTCATAGCCCACAAGGAGACCGAGCGGCGTCCTCGGTAACGGCGACCGATGGCACTTTCGTTATCGATCGTTTGCCACCCGGCAAATACAACCTATCGGCTCAAGCACGCGGTTACGCAACGCAAGCCTTTCGACAAAATGACAACTACTCGACTGGAATTGCGGTCGGTCCGGGGCTCGATTCCGAACACATTGTATTTCCGCTAATACCGCCGGGGTCGATTTCCGGCAGCGTGATGGACCAGGATGGCGATTCGGTCGGACAGGCCCAGGTATGGCTCTTTTTCAAAAGCGTTTCCGCCGGCCGATCACAAATCGTCATGCGCAATGGCCAGAACACCGACTCGTCAGGGAGCTTCCATTTCGGTCACCTTGCGCCTGGCACATACTTCGTCGGAGTACACGCTCATCCCTGGTACGCCGACAACAATCCGGGTATCCGCGGGGGAGATCCAGAGGGGCCCTCCAACTCCACATTTTCGGAACTCGATGTAGCCTATCCGACCACTTACTACGCCGACACGCTCGATCCTGCGGCAGCGTCGCCCATCACGATCACAGAAGGAAATAGCACAACCATTCAAATTGCGCTGCGAGCCGTTCCTGCTCTGCACGTTCGCCTGTCCGGCTATTCACCGAAGGCAGGGACCAACGTCTTTCCGAACGTTATGGAAATCGGTCCGGGGGGCCAGATTACCGTCAATGGAGGGGCAACCTCGATAAGCGCCAACGGTGAGACAGAACTCATGGGAGTTGCTCCCGGTCACTACATATTGTCCATGCAAACTGTGGCTCAGGGCCACCCCGAACCACTTGGAACGAGAGTCGTCGATCTGACCGGCAGCACGACTGTGGACGTGAGCGGCGTTTCGAAAAGTACTATCTCCGGTCACATCGCGTTCGAAGGAACGGAGCGACCCAGTGGACAAACGAACCTCGCTTTTATGGAATCAGGTACACAGCAAAGGTTGCAAGCCATGGTTGAAGCAGACGGCAGCTTCACCACGATCGACAATCCGCTTACAGCGGGGCGCTACAGTATCGCTCTGCCAAATCGTTCCGGATTTTATTTGAAATCAATCGAGGTGAAGGGCGCCAACTTCACGCGCGGCGAACTGGACATCCCGGAGGGCGCGTCTGTTCAGCTTTCGCTGGTCGCGGCAAAAGGCGCGGCGCCGATAAACGGCATTGCATTGAAAGACGAAAAGCCGATTGCGGGAGCGATGGTGCTCCTCATCCCGCAGGATTTGAATCGCGCCGATCTCATCCGGCGTGACCAAAGCGACAGCGACGGCACGTTCACGCTGCCCGACGTGGCGCCCGGCCATTATACGGCCCTCGCTATCGACGATGGAACTGGACTCGAATACGCGGAGCCGTCGGTCATCAAACCGTATCTTAGCCTCGGGGCTGCTGTCACTATTTCCGGCCAAAACGATCCGAGCTTGAAGTTGCAGGTTGTACCGCGCCGGCAGTAATCGGTGTCCATATTGAGGAAAGACTATGAAAGTAACTCGCCGGGAATTTTCAAGAACTGTTAGCGCGCTCGCCGCATTCCCCGCATTGCGTGTCGTCGGCGCTGCGCAAGAGCAATCGAATCCAGAACGCAAATTGGGCTACTGCATCGTCGGCCTGGGCCGGATTTCGATGGATCACTTCATGCCGGCATGTAAGATGTCCCAGCGATCGCAGGTCACAGCACTTGTCAGCGGCCATCGCGAAAAGGCCGAAAAAATGGCGGCGCAATACAACGTTCCCGCGAAAAACATCTATAGCTATCAAAACTACGATGAGATCGCGGGGAACAAGGATATAGACGCTGTGTATATTGCGCTCCCGAACAGCATGCACAGCGAGTACACAATTCGCGCCGCCAACGCGGAAAAGCACGTGCTTTGCGAAAAGCCGATGGCGACTACCGTAAAAGACAGCCAAGCCATGATCGCGGCGTGCCGAGCGGCCAACAAGAAGCTGATGATCGCCTATCGCTGCCAATATGAGCCGACCAACTTGCGCGCGATTCAAATGATTCGCGACGGAACGCTGGGGAGTGTGCAAGCCATTGAGAGCGCGAACGGTTTCAACATGCATCCGGGGGAATGGCGGCTCAATCGAAAACTCGCTGGAGGAGGGCCGCTGATGGATGTCGGCATCTACTCGCTGAATGCCTGCCGTTACCTCACCGGCGAAGAACCGGAGCACGTCGAAGGCTACTGCTCGGTCATCGATAAGGATGGCCGCTTCAAGGAAGTGGAAGAGAACGTGTCGTGGACGATGAGGTTTCCTTCGGGCATTGTGGCGAGTTGTAACACTACGTATGGCGCGGAGATGAATGGATACTTCCGAGTGCACGGATCAAAAGGCATTCTGCACGTCGAGCCCGCCTTCAGCTATCAAGGACTGCATCTCAAGGCAGAGATTCAGGGGCAGCCAACCATCGATGAGCCGAACCCGAATCAGGATCCTTCCCAATTCGTTCGCGAGGCCGACTACTTCGCCGACTGCGTTTTCAACAACACGGAACCCAGGAGCAATGGCGATGAAGGTCTGCGCGATATGCAATATATGGCGGAAATCTATAAGTCATGCGGGCGCAGCATGAGCTGAGGTCCAGCACTCGACTGCGCACGAACGCGTAAAGATGCAGCCGGATCCGTTCCTTCTTGCAGCAATCGACGAGGCGCGCCAAGGCTTGGCCGAAGGTGGCATTCCAATCGGCTCCGTCCTGGTGTGCGATGAGAAAGTTATCGGCCGCGGCCATAACCGGCGCATTCAGAAAAGCAGCGCCATTCTGCATGGCGAGATGGATTGCCTGGAAAACGCCGGCCGCCTGCCTGCCGCGGTGTATCGGCGGTCTACTATTTACACGACTCTTTCGCCGTGTCCGATGTGTAGTGGCGCGATGGTGCTTTACAAGATCGCTCGTGTGGTGGTGGGCGAAAACCAGACCTTCCTCGGAGCCGAAGATTATCTGCGCTCACAAGGAATTGCTGTTGAGGTTGTGCAAGACGCCACGTGCATTGAGCTTATGCGCCGCTTCATCGCGGAACAGCCAGCGCTCTGGAATGAAGATATCGGCCTGTGATGATCGGAATCTGCCCTAGTTGCTGGGCGGATTCGTTGAGGTATTAGGCGGATTCGCCGTCGGATCGTTGTCGCCCGTGTCGGACGGTCGCCGCTTCAGCTTGGGACGATCCTCATCGTCTCCTTTGGACTTCTTCGAAGGATCGGTCTCGTCCTCGATCGGCGTATTCGAGTTTGGATTGCGGCGTAGCGTGGGCTTGTTCGGGTCGGTGCTGGCCTTGTCCGGCCGGCGCTGGTTCTCGAGCATCGCGAGACGCGATTTCACATCGTTGAACTCGGAAGTGGTGACAACGTATTCCGGCTTGGCTTTCAGATCGGCAATCTCTTTCTGCGATTTCACGATGCGTCCCTCGGTCGGAGGGTGCGTGGAAAAGAGTTTCGATACCGTCCCTGGCTTCCGTTTCTCAAGTGTCTCGATCTTTTCGAAAAAGTCAACGAACGCATTCGGATCGTAGCCCGATTTATACATGTACTGGATGCCCAGGTAATCTGCTTCCGATTCAAACTCACGCGAAAAGTGCAGGAAGCCCATCGGGATAAGTAACCCGGAAGCCTCGTAAATTCCATAAGCAGCCGCACCACCCATAAAGATAAGAGGAATGGTCGCGAGCTGAGCGATTTCGCCGCGGGTGGCCTGACGTGTACCGTGGCGCGCGGCGACGTGGGCGATCTCGTGTGCCATGACACCGGCGAGCTCCGCTTCGGTGTCGGCCTTCAGGATCAAGCCAGTCTGCACAAAGAAGAAGCCGCCCGGCAAGGCAAACGCATTCACGCTCGGATCCTCGATGACCTTAATCGTGAAAGGAACCTTAGCGTCGGAATTGCGCACCAGGTTCTGGCCGATGCGGTTGACGTATTCCGAGACGACCGGGTCGTTGACTACTCTCGACTGCCGCTCGACCTGTTGCGCGAGCTGCTTGCCGAGGGCGATTTCCTTCTCGAGCGAGTAGAAGTTGACCTTCCCGCTGACGTTGCGGTCGCCAATGGCGTCGGGATCTTTTTCCTTGTTATCTCGCGAGAAAGCGGTATAAGGGACCGCGAGCATAACCGATAGCGCAACGCTGACGGAGGACCTCACGAAAATGAGTCGTCGCATAAAACTCCTTTACGACCAGTGAATGTCGGACGCGCAGAAGGCCACAGTCCCGGATGTTCGTCTTTCTCCAGTATAGAGCGAACCGGTCCATCGGGGAAATAGGCTAGAAGAGGTTCGGAGCGGCCCGGCAAAGCCTTGCGGCAACTCGGAAAGCTTTCGGACGTGCTGTGATCGTCTACCGAGCATCGTTTGGCTTGCCGGGCGTAAACAGGAGATTCAAAGAAGTTAACGTATGCTCGGAGGGATGGGTTTCGAAAAAGTGGGTGCGGGCGTGGTCGAAGCCACGCAGCCTCTCCACACCCGGTATCGAGACGAATTTCCCGTCACTCGTGAGCTGATTTATTTGAATCATGCTGCCGTTGCGCCGCTCTGCCGCCGTGCTGCAGACGCTATGAGGCATCTGGTCGATGACGCGAGCACTTTCGGATCGCTCCATTACGACAAATGGCTGGAGGCGTATTCCGGACTGCGGAAGGCCGCGGCCAAGCTGATCAATGCCTCACCCGCTGAGATCGCGATTGTGAAGAACACGTCCGAGGGGATCGCCACCATCGCGGAGGGTCTGAACTGGAAACCCGGTGACCGCGTGATCATGTTCGAAGAGGAGTTCCCCGCCAACTACTATCCCTGGCTGCGCCTCGCCGCGCGCGGAGTGGAGCTGACGACTCTATCCATTTACGATCCGCTCGAAAAGATTGCGGAAGCGGTTCGCGGCGCACGCCTGCTGGCCGTCAGCTATGTCAATTACCTGAGCGGTTTTCGCGTGGACCTGCGCGGCATCGGCGAGTTGTGCAACCGGCATGGCTGTTTCTTTTTCGTCGATGCGATCCAGGGGCTGGGCGCCTTCCCCGTCGATGTCGAGGCGTGTCATATTGATGCGCTTGCCGCGGATGGGCACAAATGGATGCTGGGACCCGAGGGCAATGGCCTTCTGTATGTGCGGAGGAAATGGCTGGATGCGATTGAGCCTGTCGAGTTCGGTTGGACCAACCCGGCAAATTTCGCAGACTACGGCTCGCGCGACATGACGCTGCGAGGCGATGCGGGGCGATACGAATGCGGCACGTTGAACACGGCGGGTTGCTTCGGTCAAAGGGCGGCGATTGAGTTCCTGCTCGAAGTCGGGATCGAAAACATTGCGGGCGCAGTCGATGCGTTGGCAACCCGATTAGAAGTGAGCCTTCGCGAGAGAGGCTATGAGCTGATGGTCGAGCGAACTAGGCAGACCGGTTCGGGGATTGTCAGCTTTCGTCATCCGTCGGTCGACTGCCGTTCTATTGTGAGCGAGTTGAAACGGCATCGCGTCCTGGCTGCTCCGCGACAGGGCTGGGTGCGCATGTCGCCGCACTTCTATATAAGTAGCGATGACATCGATGAAGTACTGAAGAGATTACCTGCACTGTAGGGCTGGGCAAACCACCGCGTGCAGGCAGGGCCACGCAATACCCGTATAGAATAGGACCATTTCTTATGCAACGCATTTCCCCGGTACGGCTGCTGCCGTGTATTTTGGCGCTTGCGTGGCTTGCGCCCGCGCAACAGATGGACGACGATTTCGCGAAGTCCGTTAAGGAATGGACCACGCGGCCGGAATTCATCAGTCCGCTCGTCGACCATTTGCCGAAATCGGCGGAGGTTCCGTCGCCCAAAGACGTACTCGGGTATTACATCGGCACACCCAAGAAGCTCACCTATTACGAAGACATCGTTCGATATTACAGAACGCTCGCTTCGAAGTCGCCGCGCGTCAAAGTCATCGATATCGGCAAAACGGATGAAGGGCGAGAATGCGTGGTTGTGTTTGTCGGATCGGATGAATCGATCGGCAATCTGGAAACGTATCGCACCTATTTGTCGCAGCTTGCAGACCCGCGCAATATCAGCGATACGCAGGCGAAAGAGATCATTGCGAAGGCCAAGCCCATCTATCACGTCATGGGCGGCCTGCACAGCGGTGAGACCGGACCGCCGGAAATGCTGATGGAGCTGGCGTATCGGCTGGCCACGGAAGATACGCCGCTGATAAAGGGTATCCGCGACCACGTGATCGTTTCGATCACGCCTGCAGCGGATCCGGATGGCCGCGACCGCTACACGGATTGGTACTACCGCTACAAGATCAACGAAACGAGCGAGCAGAACAGCTTCGGCGGGCCGCCTTATTGGGGCAAATACATTTTCCACGACGATAATCGCGACATCAACTACTCGCAGATGCCCATGCGGAGGCTACTCGCCTGGTACTTGCAGTGGCACCCACCCATCATGCATGAACTGCACGAATCGGTGCCCTTCATGTACACGTTCAGCGGGCAAGCGCCGCAGAATCCGACGCTTGACCCGATTCTTTATGGCGAGCTGCCCTGGTTCTCGAATTTCGAGATGGCCCAGATGATCAAGTACGGCATGCCGGGCGTTTGGACACACGCCTTCGTCGACATGTGGTCGCCGGGATATCTCGGATTTATGTCGTCGAATCACAACGGCATGATGCGCATGTACGAGACATTTGGAAACGGCGGTGCAAACACAATGCATCGGCACGTGACGGACCCCACCGCCCGCGGGGGCGGAGGCGGCGCAATGGGGCCCGAGCCTACGGAGCGGGAATGGTATCGCCCGTTGCCTCCTTATAAAGAGGTTGATTGGTCCATGCGCGACAACACCAACTACATGGAGACGGGAGTGCTGAGCGCGCTCCAAATGACTTCGGCGTTTCCGCAAGTCATTCTCGACAACTTCTATAAGAAGAGCCGGAATTCCATCGAATCGGGCAAGAAAGACGCGCCATTCGGTTATGTGATTCCCGGCGAACCAAGCGGACCCCACGCGCGTGGCGTTCGTGGTGAACATTCTGCGACTGCAGGGCATTGAGATTGGACGTGCGACAGGCGAAGTGAAGCTGAAGGAAGGGACATTCCCGGCCGGGTCACTCGTTATTAAGCGCGACCAGCCGTATGGACGTCTCGCGAAGATTCTGCTCGAGAAGCAGGTCTATCCGGATCCGAATTTGCGCACCTATGACGACGCGGCTTGGACGATGGGACTGATGACTCATACCAAGATCGTCGAAAGTGCCGATCACACGCTCCTGGATGTACCCGTGCAGCCCGTCGACAAGTACGAACCGCAAGGAAAGATTTTGGGCGCATCCTCGGCTTCCCATTACGCCGTGATCGACAACGGCTCCGTCAACATGGTTACCCTGCGCTACCAGCTCAAAGATGTGCCGGTGCGTGTAGCTGAGCAACCATTCAAGTCCGGCAACCAGACGATTCCCGCTGGGTCGTTCATCATTGCGGGCAACGCGTACGACAGATTGAAATCCGCTATCGAGCCGCTGGGCCTGACTGCTGTTGCGCTCGGAAGCACCCCGAATGTCCCGATGCACGATGCCGATCTTCCACGGCTGGCGATGTACAGTAGCTGGGGAAGCACGCAGGATGTGGGCTGGGTGCGCTACGCCTTCGATCATTTCGAAGTGCCTTACGATCTGATCTATAAAGAGCGCGTGAGACAAGGTGATTTGCGTTCTGCCTACGACGTGATCGTCATTCCGAATCAAGGGCGCAACGCCAAAAGTCTGGTCTTCGATATCGAACCGAAAAAGCAGCCGCTGGCCTACACGAAAACGGAGCAATTCAAGTACCTGGGTGATTACGGCTCCTCGCCCGACATCACCGGCGGCATGGGTCTGGAGGGCGTGGTCGAGTTGCAGAAGTTCGTCGAGAAGGGTGGTCTTCTCATCACACTTGGCGTAGCCAGCGATCTGCCTGCGGATTTCGGCATTGCGCGGCGGGTCGAGGAAACGCACACGTCTTCGCAGTTCTATGCACCCGGGCCCATCGTCGAGGCGGAGGTCTTGCGGCCCACGCATCCGGTTTTTTACGGCTATACAGAAAAAACCATGCCGGTTCGGTGGGCGAGTGGACCGCTATTGACCGTCCCGCAAGCGGATCGGGAGCAGCAGGTGCTGATGCGCTTCCCGGGAGGCGATCAGTCGGTACTCAGCGGATTCATGAAAGGCGCGAACGAGATCCGGAATCGGCCGGCCATTCTCGATGTGCCGGTGGGTGACGGCCAAGTGCTGATGTTCGCCACAAATCCCTGTTATCGGTGGCAGAATCTGGGCGAATTTCGCATGCTGTTCAACGCCATCGTCAACTACAACGACTTCGCGCCGAAGCCGGCCGCGGAACATCCCGTAAGTACAGCTGCGCAAACCAATTAGCTCCAGAAACGGTCGGCCTAAGAGTCTCTGGAATTATTAATTCAGGAGTGAACACCCACTTCCAAGTGGGGCTCATTTGGGTTAAACTGTAGGTGGAGGCAGTCGCCGTGAAAACCGAAACGCCCAACCCAAACACCATCGTCTGGTTTCAAAACCGATTCGTCCGGCTGGGCGAAGCGAACGTCAACATCCTCACCCATGGGTTCAACTACGGAACCGGCGTGTTCGAAGGGATTCGCGGGTACTACGACCCTCAGCAGAAAGACTTATTCCTGGTGCGTGTTTTCGAGCACTACCAGCGCTGGAAGCGTAACTGCGGCGTTCTTCGGATCAACGTTCCGCAGTCGGCAACGGAGTTGAGCGACATCACGGCCGAGCTGTGCCGCCGAAATGGATTCCGGTCGAACGTTTATATCCGACCAATTGCCTACAAGGCTTCTGCCAGAATTGGCGTTGCCGCCGATGACAACGACGCCGCCACCATCGTGGCGATTCCGTTCGGCGACTACTTCGACAGCAGAAAGGGCCTGAAGGCTGGGGTCGTGTCATGGCGGCGGGTCGACGACAACGCAATTCCTGGACGCGCGAAGATCTGCGGGGCTTACGTGAACAGCGTGCTCGCGGGCGACGAGGCGCGGCGCAACGGTCATGACGAAGCGATCTTCCTGACGCAAGATGGTCACGTGGCAGAAGGCGCGACCTGCAACATTTTCGCCGTGCGCAACGGAAAGCTGATCACGCCTCCTGTCACGGACAACATTCTCGAGGGAATCACTCGCGATGGGGTGATGCAGTTGGCGCGCAAGGAGCTGAATCTGGAAGTCTGCGAACGATCCATTGACCGCAGCGAGTTGTACATGTGCGACGAGCTGTTCTTCTGCGGCACCGGCGTTGAGATTGCGCCGATTGTGCAGATCGATCACAGGCCTGTCGGGAACGGTGACGTTGGCTTTATCACCGAAAAGTTGCGTACCTTGTATTGCGACGTGACGCGGGGCCGCCTGGCTGCATACTCGAACTGGCTGTGGCCGGTCTACCGCGATGCGGTCATCGAAAAGACCGCGTAAATCCCAGTTCCGCTAACGGCGGAGTGAGACAGTAAGCCATGAGTTCCGTATCCACGCGCCCGCAGGATGAAGTCTCCGCGCGTAACGGCTCGTCCAGCCGCGAAATAGACGCGAGGTTCGACTGGCGACGTGTGGCTCGGCTGTTTCTGACATCGCGCGCGCTTGACGACTTTGAAGAAACGCGTTTGCTGCCCGAGAAGAAGATCCTGTATCAGTTCTCGGCGCGCGGACACGAGTTAGGACAGGTTCTTCTCGCGAGCTTGCTCACGGGCGAGCACGACGGTGTGAGCGGATATTACCGCTCGCGACCGCTGATGCTGACTTTGGGCCTCAGCGTGAGCGATGCGATTGCGAGCGGAATGGCCAAATCGGGCGGCGTGAGCGATGGCCGGGACATCGGCGTCGTATTCAATCTGCCACGCACAACTAGCGCAACTGTTCTGCCCATGGCAGGAGGCGTTGGCACGCAGTACACCACCACGGCGGGTTGGGCGCGAGCGATCGTTTACTATCGCGACACCTTGCGCGACGAAGCATATAGAGATTCGATTGCGGTGGCGCTCGGCGGCGATGGATCGGTTGCAACGAACGGGTTCTGGTCGGCGCTGAATACGGCGACGACGCTGCGCTTGCCGATGCTTTTCTATATCGAAGACAACGGCTTCGGGCTGTCGGTTCCTTCGACCAAGCAGACACCCGGCGGGAATATCGCCGCGAATCTCGCATCGTTCCGCAATTTGCGGATCATCTCAGGTGATGGCTGCAATCCGGCAGAAACCGCCCGGTGCGTGCACGAAGCTGTGACTGCAGTGCGCGAGGGACATGGACCGGCGCTGGTCCGGATGACGATGCCGCGTTTGTCGGGGCATTCCGGGCAGGACACGCAGGCTTACAAGAGTCCTGAACTGCTGGCGTTTGAACGCGCCAAAGATCCATTAACAGCGCTGCGCCGCTATCTGGTGCCGGCCGTCTTCTCGGACCCAGAGTGGGCCGAACTGCAAAAGAACGCGCAGCACGAAGTGAGTGCTGCTTTTGAAGAGGCGCTCGCCCGTCCAGAACCGGACGCTTCAAACGCGACCCGCTATGTTTTTGCTGAGCCGCTAAACGACTCTCCGGCCGCGGACTGGTCTGTTGCTGCTCCGCCGGAACCGACGCGCATCAACATGTTGACTGCGATCCGGCGAACGCTCGAGCACGAGTTGAAAGCGAATCCTAAGGTGCTGGTTTTCGGCGAGGACGTAGGGCCGAAGGGTGGCGTTCACGCCGCGACGATGGGGCTGCAGGAAATGTTCGGGCAGGATCGCGTCTTTGACACGAGTCTTTCGGAAGAGGGCATCATCGGGAATGCGGTCGGGATGGCGCTCGCCGGGTTGAGACCGGTAGCCGAGATTCAGTTTCGCAAATACGCGGAGCCGGCGACCGAGCAGTTGAGCGATTGCGGAACGATGCGCTGGCGCACTGCCAATAAGTTTGCCGCGCCGATTGTGGTGCGCATGCCCGGCGGATTTGGCAAATGCGGTGATCCGTGGCACAGCGTTTCGAGCGAGGTCACCTGGGCGCACGGTGCAGGTTGGCAGGTCATCATGCCGTCCAATGCGGAAGATGCGGTCGGGCTGCTACGGGCCGCGCTGCGCAGTCCGAATCCCAGCATTTTCTTTGAGCATCGTGCGCTTCTCGACGCGGCGTCGGCGCGACGGCCCTATCCGGGAGACGAGTTCGTGCTGCCTTTAGGTGTTGCACACCTCGTGCAGGAAGGCACGCGCATCACGGTTGTGACGTGGGGAGCGATGGTGGAGCGCTGCGTCTCAGCGGCGCAAGAGATAGCACCACTCGTCGAGATCATCGATCTACGCACCATCATTCCGTGGGATCGCGAGGCCGTCATCGAGTCGGTGAAGAAGACCCGCCGTTGCTTGATCGTTCACGAAGACATGCAGACCGCTGGATTCGGAGCTGAGATTGCGGCCGTCGTAGCGCACGAGGCGTTCTTGAGCCTGGATGCACCCATCGAGCGTGTCGCCGTCCCCGATATTCCGTTGCCGTACAGTCTGCACCTGCTGGACGCTGTGCTCCCGGGTGTCGATACGATCGCTGACAAGATCGAGGACGTGCTCGCGTTTTAGCACAGACAAACATGCCGGTCGTCGACATTCAAATGTTTGCCGAACAGAAGGAAGGAACCGAATCGTTTGTCGGCGTGTGGCTGAAGCAGCCCGGGGATCCGGTTAGCGCAAACGAGCCGGTAGTCGAGATCAGCACCGATAAGGTGTCCATGGAAATTCCGGCTCCTGCATCTGGGGTTCTGCAAGAGATCGTGAAAGCGGCGAATCAACCCGTCGCGCCCGGCGAGGTGTTGGGCCGGATCGAAGTGGGTGCTGAAGCAGCAACGGCAGTTTCACCGCGGCCTGTTCACCAGCCGTTACGGCGCGAGTCTCCGGATCGCGCGCGGGAAGAGCTGTCGCCTGCGGTGGCGCGGCTGATTCGTGAACATAATCTCGATCCGAAACTGATCCGCGGCACCGGACGCGGCGGGCGGGTGACTTACGACGATGTTCTCGAATTCGTCGCTAACCAGCAGCCGGCTTCCACGATCCCGAGTCGCATGGTTCCGCACACAGCGATGCGCCGCAGCATCGCCAATCACATGGTTCGCAGCGTGCAATCGGCGCCGCATGTAACAGCTGTGTTTGAGGCGGACATGTGGCGCGTGCTGGCCCATCGGGATACTTTTCGAGATAAGGATGGCGGCGACCTGCCGAGTATAACGGCGTACCTGGTGCGCGCCGCGGTGCAAGCGATTCATGAAGTTCCGGAAGTGAATAGCCGGTGGCATGCGGATGCGCTCGAAATTTTCGACGATTGCAATATCGGGATCGGAACGGCGCTCGAGGGTGGCGGTCTGATTGTGCCTGTCATTCACAAGGCGCAGAACCTGACGCTGCTCGAAGTTGCTGCGCGGCTTCGAGAGCTAACGCAGAAAGCTCGGAGCGGCGCGCTGAAGCCTGAAGATGTTCAAGACGGAACATTCACGATTTCGAATCACGGCGTCAGCGGGAGTATTCTGGCTGCCCCCATCATCATTCCGCAAGGGCAGACGGCGATTCTGGGCGTCGGGCGGCTGCAGAAACGCCCCGTGGTGGCGCAAGACAACGACCGGGACGTGATCCGTGTTCAGCCCATGATGTACGTGACGCTGACGGTAGACCATCGCGCTCTGGATGCGCAGCAAACGAATGCATTTATGACAGCGTTTGTTGCGGCGCTCGAGCAGTGGAGTTGAACCGATAATGGTTATAGAGGCACTCATTTTATGTACGCGCAGATGGTAGACACGGGCGAACACATGGGCAAACAAGCGGTGCGCAGCATCGAAGAGATGAACGCGGAGGAAGGCCATTTCCAGGAGCGCGTCGACGCAGGCATCAAAATCGAGCCGAAGGACCCCATGCCGGAGGCCTATCGGAAGGCGCTCATCCGGCAGATCTCGCAGCACGCGCATTCCGAAATTGTCGGTCAGCTTCCGGAAGGCAATTGGATCACGCGTGCGCCCAGTTTGAAACGTAAGGCAATTCTGCTCGCGAAGGTACAGGATGAAGCGGGCCATGGGCTGTATCTCTACAGTGCGGTCGAGACGCTCGGTATTACGCGCGATCAAACCATTCAAGATCTGTTGAGCGGCAAAGCGAAGTACTCGAGCATCTTCAATTACCCGACGCTCACCTGGGCCGACATTGGCACGATTGGATGGCTGGTCGATGGCGCCGCCATCATTAACCAGATTCCAATTTGCCGCTGTTCTTATGGGCCGTATGCGCGGGCGATGGTGCGCATCTGCAAAGAAGAGAGTTTTCACCAGCGGCAAGGCTATGAAATCATGCTGACGCTTTCGCGCGGCACGCCCGAACAAAAGGCCATGGCGCAGGACGCTCTGAACCGCTGGTGGTGGCCGTCGTTGATGATGCACGGTCCCTCCGATGCCGATTCCAAGCACAGCGCGCAATCGATGCAATGGAAGATCAAGCTGTTTTCGAATGACGAGCTGCGGCAGAAGTTTGTCGATCAGACGGTGCCGCAGGCCGAATATCTGGGGCTCAAAATTCCCGATCCCGATTTGAAATGGAACGCAGAGCGCGGGCATTACGATTTCGGCAAGATCGATTGGGATGAATTTTACAACGTGGTTCAGGGAAACGGGCCATGCAATCGGGAACGGTTGCAAGCGCGCATTCAGGCTCACGAGGACGGCGCATGGGTACGCGATGCAGCGGCCGCATACGCAGCAAAAAAGGCAGAACGGAAGGCGGCGTAGTTCCGTAACCGAATTCCTATGAATGATTGGCCGCTTTGGGAGGTATTCATCCGGAGCCAGCACGGGTTGGCGCATAAACACGTCGGCAGCCTGCATGCTCCGGATGCGGAAATGGCGATGAAGAACGCGCGCGATGTGTATACGCGTCGGAACGAGGGCGTGAGTATCTGGGTAGTGAAATCTTCCGACATCACGGCGAGCAGCCCTGGCGAGAAGGAACCGTTGTTTGAGCCGGCGAATAGCAAGGTCTACCGCCATCCCGCGTTTTTATGAAGTTCCTGACGAGGTAAAGCACCTCTAATCGATGGCTTCCGACCGAGCGCTGTTTGAATATCTTCTTCGGCTGGGGGACAACTGTCTGATCCTGAGCCAACGCTTGTCGGAGTGGTGCGGTCACGGGCCGGTGCTCGAAGAAGATATTGCGGTGACGAACGTTGCTCTGGACTTGCTGGGCCACGCGCGCTTTTGGCTTTCGTATGCGGGCGAGGTGGAAGGTGCGGGTCGCGATGAAGACAAGCTGGCGTTTTTGCGCGACGCGAGGGACTTCAGAAACGTGCTGCTGGTGGAGCAGCCGAATGGCGACTATGGCGTGACCACGGCGCGGCAGTTCTATTTCGATACCTGGCATCTCCTTCTTTTGCAGAAACTACAGCAATCGAGCGATACACGAATGGCGGAGATTGCAGCAAAGGCTTTAAAGGAAGTCACATACCACATAGAGCGGAGTTGTGACTGGGTAATTCGGCTAGGCGATGGGACGCCGGAAAGCCACACGCGGATGCAGTCGGCGGCCGATGACCTGTGGATGTACACGGGCGAGCTGTTCGAAACGGATGCTGTCGACGCGGAGATGGTCGCGCGTGGCGTTGGTGTCGATTTAGCGGGATTGCGGGATGCATGGCTCGATCAAGTACAAAAAACGTTTGCCGAGGCAACGCTCACCGTGCCTGCGGGCAAGTGGATGCAGCGCGGCGGAAAGCAGGGAGTGCACACCGAAAAGCTGGGGTACATTCTCGCGGACATGCAGTTCCTGCAGCGAGCGTATCCGGGAGCGCAATGGTAGCCGTTCACCCGCCCGTAACGGAGATCTGGCGGTGGCTTGGAGACATTCCGGACCCGGAGATTCCCGTTCTCTCGATTGTGGATCTCGGTATCGTGCGTAACGTGGAGTGGTCCGGAGTCGAGAGCGAACTCGTCATCACGATAACGCCAACGTACTCGGGCTGTCCGGCAATGGACGTGATCGCCCAGGATATTCAATCGTCCATGAAGGAGCACGGCATCGAGCAGCTACGGCTGCAGACGCAGCTTTCCCCGCCCTGGACAACGGATTGGATGAACGATGACGCGAAGGTACGGTTGACAGCGTACGGGATCGCGCCTCCGTCTCTGATTTCGATCACGACAACAACAAAGTGTCCGCGTTGCGGGTCGGAGCGCGTGGAACTGGTGAGCCGATTCGGTTCGACTCCTTGTAAAGCCCTGTACAAATGCCTCTCGTGCCTGGAGCCGTTCGATGGTTTCAAGCCTCATTGACGTGAGTTCGAATCCAGCAACCGGCGGCTTGAGCCAGTTCTATCCATTGACTGTTCGTGAGATTCAACAGCAGACCAGGGACGCCGTCACGCTCGTGTTCGATGTTCCGCCGGAACTTACAGAGCGGTTCCGATTTATTCAGGGTCAGTACGTTACGTTGCGGGCGAGTATCGATGGCGAGGAAGTGCGGCGCTCCTATTCGATCTGCTCGGCTGTGCAGGACGCGAAATTGCGTGTGGCGATCAAGAGATCGCCAGGGGGCGTGTTCTCGAACTGGATCATTGAGAACCTCAAGCCTGGCGACACGCTGCAGGTGATGCCGCCGGAGGGCCGCTTTCACGTGCCACTTTCGGCGGCGCACGAGAAGCACTATGTTGCATTCGCGGTGGGCAGCGGTATTACGCCAGTTTTCTCGATCATCAAGACGACGTTGCTAACCGAGCCGAACAGCAGCTTCACTCTTTTCTATGGCAACCGCGCATCCAGCACGGTGATGTTCCGAGAAGAGCTGGCCGAGTTGAAGGACACCTTCATGGGGCGCTTCAGCCTGATTCACGTGATGAGCCGTGAACACCAAGACGTGGACGTGTTGAACGGACGCATCAGCAGCGATAAAGCCGAGGAACTGCTGCGCTATTTCTGCCGCTTCGAGAAGATCGATACGGTTTTCCTCTGCGGTCCTCAGGACATGGTGGACGAAGTGGCGACGCGGCTGACAGCGCTTGGATTGCCGGAATCGCGCATCAAAGTCGAGCTATTCACAGTGAAAGAATCGGAGCGGCAGATTCAGCGGAAAGTGTCCGCGGCCGTGCGTGAAGCGGAGTGCGAGGCGAAGCTGATTGTCGATGGCGGCGTGCTGCAGTTAACGATGGGGCGCGATGAGACCATCCTCGATGCGGCGCTGAATCGCGGATTCGACCTTCGTCATTCCTGCAAGAGCGGTGTTTGCGCCACCTGCCGTGCCAAGCTGGTCGAAGGGCAAGTCGATATGGATGCCAACTATGCGCTTGAAGATTACGAGATTGCGCGCGGTTTCATCCTGACATGCCAAAGCTATCCCGTGACGGACCATGTCACGGTAGATTTCGATCAAGACAACTAACAACTATTTTTTCGTGAGAGACATTGTGGCAGAAAACTTTTTCGACCGTCATAAGCAGTTGCTCGACCAAGCAGTAGCAGCTATACAAACGCGTGGATACTGGAGTCCCTTCCCCGAGATGCCTAGCCCGAAGGCTTACGGCGAGACGGCCAATGAGGACGGAAAGAGGGCCTTTGAAGAGCGGTTGCACAAACCGTTCGCCCTCGATCAACCGGGAACAGTGGGCCAAGTTGGAAAAGACGATTCGCCGTTCGGGGTGGGGTTGGAGATTACCTATCCGAAGGCCGATCTAGCGGCGCTCTTTCCCGCCATTCAGAAAGCGGCGGCGAACTGGCGGAACACGGGGCCGGAAGCATGGGCGGGAGTTGCGCTTGAAACCTTAGCCAGACTCAACAAGCGAAGTTTTGAAATGGCTTATGCGGTGATGCACACGACCGGGCAAGCGTTCATGATGGCGTTTCAAGCGGGCGGCCCGCATGCACAAGACCGGGCGTTAGAAGCGATCGCGTATGCGTGGTCAGAGATGAGCCGCATTCCGAAGAGCGCGACTTGGGAGAAGCCGCAAGGTAAAAACGAACCGCTCCGCCTGGAGAAGCGATACCGGATCATACCCCGCGGGATCAGCCTGGTGATTGGCTGCTGCACGTTTCCGACGTGGAATAGCTATCCCGGATTATTTGCGAGCCTTGTGACCGGGAATGCAGTGATAGTGAAGCCGCATCCGGGCGCGATTCTTCCGTTGGCGATAACGGTGGAAGTGGCTCGACAGGTGCTCGCGGAAGCGGGGTTCGATCCGAACGTGGTCACGCTGGTAGCGCATGAAAAGGGCGACGATGTGGCCCAAAAGCTCGCGTTGCATCCAGACGTCAAGGTGATTGACTTTACCGGAAGCCCGGCGAATGGAGTTTGGTTAGAGAAGAACGCGCAGCAGGCGCAGGTATTCACCGAAAAAGCCGGCGTGAACGCGATTATCGTGGATTCGACCAACGATTTCAAAGGGATGGTGCGGAATGTCGCCTTTTCGCTGTCGCTCTACTCGGGGCAGATGTGTACTGCTCCCCAAAACATTTACGTACCGAAGGCGGGCATCGACACACCGGAAGGACACTTGAATTTCGATCAGGTGGCCGGAGCGCTGGGAGATGGAATTCAAAAGTTGGTGGGCGATCCGGCGAAAGCCGTGGAAATTTTGGGCGCGATTCAGAACGAGACGATTTTGCAGCGGATCGACGACGCGCGCAAACTGGGCGAGATCGTGGTTGATAGCCAGACGATCACGCATCCGCAGTTCGCCGATGCGCATGTCCATACACCGCTGCTGCTGAAGTTGGATGCAAATGACGAATCGAAGTTCATGCATGAACTGTTTGGGCCGATTGCGTTCGTGATCGCGACGAAGGATACGGCACAGAGCATTGAGCTCGCGAAGCGCGGGGCGATCGAGCACGGTGCGATCACGATGTCGGCCTATTCGACGGACGAAGCGGTTCTCGATCAGGTGCGCGATGCGGCCGCCGAAGCGGGTGTCGCTCTTTCGTGCAATTTGACGGGAGGCGTGTTCGTGAATCAATCGGCAGCTTACAGCGATTTTCATGCGACGGGGGCGAATCCGGCAGCGAACGCATCACTGACCGATACCGCGTTCGTAGCGAATCGTTTTCGAGTGGCGCAGAGTCGGGCGCATGTCTAGATGGCGCAAATTTACTCTATTGAGGGCATTGTTCCGGTAGTCGATGCAACGGCTTTCGTGCATCCGACAGCAGTGCTGATCGGCGACGTCATAGTTGGCGCGGGTTGTTATGTCGGCCCCAATGCTTCCCTTCGGGGAGATTTCGGCCGCATCATCCTGGAGCAAGGCAGTAATCTGCAGGACACGTGCGTCATGCATAGTTTCCCCGACTTGGACACGGTGGTCGAGAGGGACGGGCACATCGGGCACGGCGCGGTACTGCACGGCTGCCGCATCGGACGGAACGTCATGGTGGGAATGAACGCGGTCATCATGGATGGCGCGGAGATCGGTGAATCGAGCATCGTTGCAGCGCTCGCGTTCGTGAAGTCAAAAGAAAAGATTCCGCCGCGCAGTCTGGTGGTGGGCCTGCCGGCGAAGGTTATCCGCACATTGACCGAGGAAGAGATTGCGTGGAAGACGGCGGGAACGGCCACTTATCAGGAACTAACGGTTCGGAGCCGGACAACAATGCGCGAAGCGGAGCCGCTACGCGAAGCTGAGCCGGAGCGCAAACGCGTGCCGCACATGGATTTTGCACCGCTATACAAGCTGAGGCAGAAATGACGTACGAAACCATTCTGTTCGATGTTCAAAACAGTGTCGCGCGGCTGACGCTGAATCGTCCGGAGAAACTCAACAGCTTCAACGTTCAGATGCACGAAGAGATTCGTCATGCGCTCGACCGGTTGGATAGTGAACGGGGGCGCGTGCTCGTGATTACGGGAGCGGGGCGAGGCTTTTGCGCAGGTCAGGACCTTTCAGATCGTGCGATGACACCGGACCAATCGCTCGACTTAGGCGCGACTATTCAGAGATACTATGCACCGTTGGTGCGTCGGCTGCGTTCCTTAGGAATCCCCGTGGTGTGCGGCGTGAATGGGGTGGCGGCGGGTGCGGGTGCGAATTTTGCTTTCGCGTGCGATATCGTCATCGCTGCGAAATCGGCGAGCTTCATCGAATCGTTTTCGAAGCTGGGCTTGATACCCGATACCGGCGGGACGTTCTTTTTACCTCGGCTGGTTGGCACGGCTCGAGCTATGGGCCTGGCGATGCTTGCCGAGAAGATATCGGCGGAACAGGCAGCGGCTTGGGGTCTGATCTGGCAGTGTGTAGAGGATGCTGAATTCGCGGCGACCCTAGATAAGCTAGCAATGCATTTTGCCTCTGCTCCCACAAAAGGGCTGGCGCGCATTAAGCAAGCCATATACAGCTCGGGCGAGCATTCGCTCGATGAGCAACTGAATGTCGAGAGCGACTTCATGCGCGAGCTTGGTTATTCGCAGGATTACCGCGAAGGTGTTGCTGCCTTCCTCGAGAAGCGAACACCGCAGTTCACGGGCAAATGATGGCGGGCTCTGAAGCTGTCGATGCGGCGCAACAATTGTCCGAGGCTGTCGTTCGGAAGATGTTCGCGGCCGATGCGGCTTCCCAGAAGCTCGGGATGCGAGTGGTCGGCGTCCGTCCGGGCTATGCGTCGGTCGAAATGGAAGTGCTTCCAGACATGCTCAACGGGCACGCAATCTGCCACGGCGGGTTTGTTTTCAGCCTGGCGGATAGCGCGTTTGCTTTCGCGTGTAACACGCATAATTTCGTTACGGTCGCGGCGGGCTGCTCGATCGATTTTCTCGCTCCCTCGTACGCGGGCGATCATTTGATCGCCGAGGCGCAAGAGCAAGCGTTACTTGGGCGGAGCGGCGTTTACGATGTGACCGTAACGAATCAACGAGGCGAGCGCATTGCTCTATTTCGCGGTCGTTCGCATCGGACTCGCATCGAGATCATCGTAGCGGAATAGGTCAATCAGCGCTGGCCCGGCGTTTCTGCGGCCGGATGCTCACGCTTTTTCGGTTCGGGCTTTCCGGCGTCCAGATCGTTCCAGTTCAAAATCGCATTGAAGGCCAGGAAATAAGTTCCCTGCGTCTGCCAACGCCAGAAGGGCCGTAGAGCGAACATGACGATGTGGCCTTTGCCCAGCGGAGCGTCGACAGCGAGCGCCTTGTTGGAAAGCGCTTGGCCACCCGACAGCATTCCGGATAACAACATGTCATTCGGGTTGGCAGGAAATTGCATGATGACGCGCGGACGAACTTCATCTCCGCCCATTCCGAAAGCACGCATCATCTGACGCATGCTTTCTGCCTCATCGATCTGCGCTCCGGGTTGAAGCTGAGGTGTGGTCGAACCCTCATCCTCCTGCCACGGCGAAATGTGGACTGGCGTGGCATTGGGCGTGACGTTCTGACCAAATGTTTGCGCACCCCGTCCACCGCCGAAACCGCCTCCTCCGAAACCAGCAGCACCACCTCCCGCACTCAGAACTGGATCCTGGTTGAAGTAAATCGGCAAATCCTTGCCTTCGTAACCATACGCGATGGGACTTTTTCGATCAGTGAATACGCCGCGCAGAATTGCGCCTCGTGCGGCGAGTTCTTCGGGATGCGACACCGTCACCCCCGAAGCCAAGCCGTAATCCGCCATCAACGCGGCGGTGGACCCTTCCGTGATGAGCGTACCGCCGTCCTCCACGAATTTCGCAAGCTCGCCTAAACCTTCGAGGCCCATTCCACCGCGAATATCATCGCTTTGGTCATTGGCACCAAGGTTCGGCGTCAGCTCAGACTTCTTGTAAGGAATCGGATCTTTTCCGGTTTTCGGAATTCCGTTCACTTGCGATTGGGAGCTGCCGCCAACATTCGGGAAGATGATGACGTCGTATTTTTGGCGCAGATTTCCTTCGCGCAGCTTCTGGTCCGCGAAATAGGTATATGGCACCCCGTAATAGTCGAGCGCGGCACGCACCCAGCCTTCGTCCTGGGTACGCGACCACGAATGCACGTATCCGATTCGCGGCACGTCCATTTCGTGCGTTTTCACTGAGGGCGCCGATGACACCGCCCAAGCTCTGAGGCCGAGCTCTTGAAGGGCTGGCTCGAGTTTCGCTCGATCAGCATCCGGAATGATGAATGCGCCGGCGCGTAACTTGTGCCCGTTCAAGTCGAAATCGTCTTCAGCGGCCAGCATTTTGACATCGGGATTTTTGAAGCGGAAGGCCATCAGCGAATTATCTGTGGTGTGATCGATGACCAGCACGCTACCAGTTCCCTCGATCGAACCCGGGACTTTCGCATCGGCGGTAAGCGTCGTCATGGGCGAATCGAGAATCGATTTCTCTGTGACAGGCATGAGCTTCACGTTGCGCATGAATTGCATGGTCCATCCGGTGTCGTCATAGGCGCGCGGATTGGCGACCGGATAATTTTGAATACTGAAGTACATGTCGGCGAGCTCGCGATACGGTTGATCGGCACGAATGATGTAATCGCCCGCGGCGACTTCTACCTTGCCGGCCTTGAACGCGGAGTTCGCTTTACTGACTTCCACGCCCTGACGACGCAGCGCATTCACCATGTCGGCGGCATTCACGCGCTGACGCTGCGTTGCGGGAATGACCCACGCGTAGGTTGGACCATTCTTGCCTTTGTCGATGGAGCGCTTGTTCTTCATCCAGTAGTTCTCGAGATACAGCTCGCGATTTTTACCGACTTGGTTTAAAGCGAACAAAAGCGCCGATTCTTGAATGTTGGTGTTGTTGCGGGGTCCCCAGGCTATCGAAGGAAGCGGCGGATTGGGCCGGTACCATTCGCGGCTGGTGGTTGTCGGCGGCAGTTGCAAGTTTTTGTTGATATCGGGCCCGTAGCTTTGCACTTCATAAAACCGCCCGAACGCATTGTGCGTGACGGCAATCCAGAAGAGATAATTGGGGACCCAGCCGTCGTAAAACCCGTAGGTCCAGACGCCCGGGACGCCGCGCTTGGCCATCTCCATCACTTCGGTTTCGGCAAGCAGCCACCATTCGTTCACTTGAATGGGGTCAAGCGAATCGTTGTAGGGGCCGGTTCCGGTGGAAACGTACAAATAGGATTGGGCTTCGTGCAGATCATGCAGAATCGTCGGATGCCATTCGAGAAAGCTACGCGTGATGTTCTGGGTGAGCTTGAGGTACTGGCCCATGCCATCGCGGTTGTTATCGTGCTGTACGTACTTGCCCCAATACATCAGTGGCGGGCGCGGCTTGCCGGTCTTCTTGCCGTAGTAATAGGTGTCGACCTCCTTCTCGCGTCCGTCCACTTCGACAACAGGCGTGATGAAGACGATGGTGTTGTTGCGAATGGTCTGGACGAATGGAGTTTCTTCCACGATGAGACGATAGGCGAGCTCGATCAGCATCTCCGGGCCGCCGGTCTCGGGCGAATGGATACCGCTGGTGAGCCAATAAATCGGCTTAGCGGTTCTGATGAGCTGCTGGGCCTGCTGTTCGGTCGTTTTGCGCGGATCGCCGAGCGAGGCGAGCATGTCCTTGTAGTTATCAAGTTGCTTGATGGTGCGCTCGTCGGCGATGGCGAGGATCACCATGTCGCGTCCCTCTTCCGTTTGGCCAATTTTCCAGAAGCGCGCGCGCGGCGAGGCCTTCGCTAGTGTTTCGAAATAGCGATGGATATCTTTTGCGTACGTGAGCTCACCCGGCGTGCCGGGAATGCGCCCGAAAAACTTGAGCGGGGTCGGCACGGTGCTCGAAGCGGGGAGATGGTCGACGAGTTCGGTGGTGACGCGCGGGTCTTGCAGGTACTGTTTGATGAGCTTGGTGTAGTCCTCATCGATCTTTTGGGTCGAGGCACTTTTCGCGGTCGTGCTTTGGGCCTGAGCGCAAGGGACGGCGAGGCCAAGACTGACGGTGAAGACAAGGACTGAGCCCAGGACTGAATCCCGAAGCGAGGCAAAACGGATAGAGTTCGACATGGATGGCAGTTTCAGATTATATATGTGCAGTAACGGGCGCTTGCGAATGCCTCGGGGTTACACGTGTGGTGTCGGCGCGTGCAGTGCCTGCCGAACGCTCGAGCGAGTACGGTTTTACGCCGCTTTTTCGGCCTTCGCCCCGTCCTTTTCAGCGATGGGAGCTACGGATTGCGGCAATCGGGAGTTCGAAGTGAGCACTGGCTGCCGTGTGAGCCTCGCTTCCGCGAGGCAAATGGCCCATTGATGAAGCTCCTGCTTGCGATTTTCGTTCGATTGCTTGCGCGCTTCGTCGGCCGCTCTGTGCTTTTGCGATTCGAACCCAATTTCCTGTTTGCGCTTTTCGGCTCTAAGCTTTAGAAGTTCGCCCAGGGCCTTGTAGAAGGCGCGGTCGTGGGTAGTTTGGTAGCGCAGATAAAGCGCGAACAGCTTTTCCATGACGGGGTCGCACAACGGCCCCTCTCGATCGAAGCACGTTTTCTGCAAAAAACCGGCACGCTGGCTGAGCCAATAGGACTGCGCCATCTTTTCGACCAGCAGGTTTTCGGTGCGAGTAGCGGGTTGGTGCTCGGCGCGGAGATCCTCAAGAAGGTGGTCGAAATCTTCCTGCTTTTCCCACTCGAGAACGTAGAAATTGTCGCCCGTGAGCCCGACGCGGAAATTATTTTGGGAGGAGGAGGCGCGGCCGTCCGGGGTACGGGGACCGGTAGAGTGTTGCGCGTTGGCGCGATTCGCTGCGATTTGCGCTTGCGTTGACATGTGAGAGTTCTCCTTGGGCGAGGGATGCCTCGCGGCTACAAAAACGAAAACGCCGGAGAGGCGCAACGGCTCATCCGGCGTTTTGAGGATTCGGAAGCTAAACGGGCTTCCTAAGATGAGGTTAACACTGCGTGTCAATACCCTAAGGGCGAAAAAGTACGAATTTAAACGGAATTGGTGTTGTGACTGAGATTCTGGTGCTGCTCGAAACGGGTGGTTTCGGGTCAGGTGCCGTCGTTCACGAAGGAGAGGCTAGGGCTCGGCGAGCAGTGCTTGGATGTTCTCTTCAACGTTCGCGCGATCAACGATAGCGACCTAGCCGAGTTCCGGAGAAACGGGATTACGCGCCACCGGGTATCCCGATATTCTTTATAAGGGCAGCGCGCCATGCGGTTCTGGATCACCAAAAACAGCGATTTGTCGATTCGGGATCAATTGGTTCGGCAGGTGATCCTGGGAATTTTGAGTGAAGATTTGCCGCACGGTCAAAAACTCCCGAGCGTCCGCGCAATGGCGCGGCGGCATCGTATTCACTCGAATACAGTGAGCGCGGCGTACCAGGTTCTAACGCAGGAAGGATGACTGGAAGTACGGCACGGGAGTGGACTGTACGTACGGAAACTGGACGCGCAGCCGGATGGCGAGAGTAAGCTTGACCGATTGCTCGAAGGTGTTCTCGCGGCTGCGAAGTCGCAAGGTTTTGGAGGCGAGGACGTACTGCTACGCCTCGATCAGTTGGTCCGGCCGCGAGCGTACGAACGTATTCTCGTCATCGAACCGGAACTTGCAATGCGTGAGATTCTAAAGAAAGAGATCGCCGCGCAGGTACCGATCTTAGTCGAAACGATCGAGCGGTACGATCCGAGCAGTGCGGAGCAGTTGAAAGGAACACTGGTTGTCGCACTCCCGACGCGAGCACGCTTCGGTGCGGCGCGAACTGCCGGACGGCGTACAATGCCTTGCTCTCCGATTGCGGTCTGTTGAAGGATCGCTCGAAGGAAGCGCCAAACCGGAACCGGACGTGGTTGTGACGGTTGTTTCTCGTTCTCCCGAGGTGCGGCAGGCAGCTCACGCTATGCTGCTCGCGGTAGGGCTGGACCCCGAGTCGCTGTGCGAAATTGATGCCACGAATACCGGATGGAAAGAACGCTTGACCTCCGGCGCGTTCATAATCACTGATGCGGCATCGGCGGGCGAGCTGCCTTCATTTTGTCGTCCCCACGTGTTTCGCTTGATCGCAGATTCCGCGATTGCGGAATTGAAGCAATGCTGCGGCCCTCAGAGGGTTGTGACACTCGAATAAACTGCCACAAGCGTCCAACTTGAATCTCACCGGAAGCCGTATTCTGAGCTCATCATGAAAAACATACGTTCCGCTAGCTTTCGGTTTTTGACGCTTTCAGTACTGTTGGGGTGGTCTTTTAGTGTTCGTGCTGCGGAGATTAAAGCTCCGTGGAACCAAGTCTGCCAGGTAGCAGATGGTCATGAGCTCACCCTCACTATGATCGATGGCAATGTCGTCGACGGCCACTGTATCTCGATCAGCGTCAATGAAATTGAGATCAGGAACAAAGATAACCGAGTGGTCAAGGTTGCACGTTCGACTTTGGCGCGCCTTCAAATGCAGCGTTCGAAAGGACACCAACTCAGTTCGCTTGGCAAGGGCATGCGCCAAAGCTTCCAAATGGGAGTGGCGCTGCTATTTTCCCCGTACGCTCCTGCAGGACTCGTTGTTGTACCCGCAACAGTGGCCTGGGGCGCGATTGCCGCTCCATTCTGTTTGTTGGGTGATTTAGCGAACAAGGGAACGGGTCAAGAAGACATCAAAGTACTTTAAGCGGGCGGTCAATTTTCGGACCAGCGCCTGCATTTGAGCCTGTAATTTCGAGGCGGTCCCCGTGATGAAGAAGTGCGACACTTGAGAGCGCATAGCGAAGCGGGGCCGGCGGCATGTTTGAACGATATACGGAGAAGGCGCGAAGAGTCATTTTCTTTTCCCGCTACGAGGCAAGTCAGTTGGGCAGCCCGTATATTGACACCGAGCACTTGCTGTTGGGATTAATTCGCGAAGACGCAGGTCTGCGAATGCAACTGTCGGGCTCTTCGCCGGACGAGCCGGAATCGATTCGCAGACAAATCGAATCACACACACCAGTGGGCGAGAAGATATCCACTTCGGTTGACTTACCGCTTAGCCGCGAGTTAAACGGGGTCCTCGCATACGCCAGCGCAGAAGCGAAGGCATTGCAGCACCCGGTCATCGATTCGGGTCATCTGGTTCTCGGGTTGCTCCGCATGAACGAGTGTTTTGGAGCTGATCTTCTGCAACAGCGCGGCTTACGCTACGAGCGCTATCGAGAAGTTGTTGGCTTGAGGGGTGTGAGGCAGCATGATGAATCCGAACGCTCGCGGCGAGGCCAGGACCGACCGGTTGAACGTCCGAGCAGGTGGCAGTCGGAAGAAAAAGAACCCGCCGCTCCTTCGCTGGGCCCGGCGGTAGCTGCGATGCAGAGATTAGTGGACCAGGCTATCGAGCGTTTCGAATTGTACTCACCAGATTACGGCGAGCAGCGGCTCAAACGTAAACCATGGTCGCGTAAGCAGGCGCTTGGACACTTGATCGATTTAGCGACGGCTCATCATCAGTTGTTCGCGCGCGCGTTGACGGAGCCGAGAGTCACTGTGAATGCATACCCTGAGGACGACTGGGTGCGGGTGCAGGACTATGAGAACGGTTCCTGGCCAGACATTGTGGATTCGTGGATCAGTTTGAACCGTCTTCTAGTGCATGTTCTGATGCTCATTCCAGAAGAGAAGCTGACGCTGTCGTGTCGCATAGGAATTGAAGAACCGATTTCGTTGTTGACGCTGATCACGCGCTATGCGGAGCGCTGCGAGGACATAGTAGGACAGATTCTCAGCAAATTGTAGGAGAAAGTTGCGGCACCCGGTTACTGCTGGGTGCCCATGGCGCCTGCATTTACGGGCATGGCGCCGCTGTTCATCATCGCGCGGTTGAAGGCGGGAAGATCCTTTTCCATTAAGGCGCGGTAATCGTTTCGCGCGGCTGCGAGGTCCCGTTCGATGTTCTGAAGCAGTTCCTCTGAAGTATCAGTGGGTCCATAATTCGCGCTGCCCGCTACGTCACCGCCGCCCGTCCCGACCTCAGCATTCAGCCAAAGCAGGTTCATGTAAATCTTGTACGACTCGGAAAAGTATTTGTCGTCGCTGTCGGCATCCGACTTGGAAATGAACTTATACTCGACGTCCTGCATCCTTTTGTCGATCGCTTGAACCGACTTCACGAGGTCGGCGTGCCCGCCTTCTACCCGAAACATTCTGCTAAGATCGTCGGCTTCTTTGCGCAGCCATTCAATTCGATTCACCATTTGCGACGTAGCATTGACATCGTCCCGAATGCGAAGCTGCAGCTTGCATGAAGCCTGAAGTTCTGCATCGCTCGCCGGTGTTTTCGGGGATCTCAAGATCTCGATCGGCTCTTTATAGCTCTTTCCAGCGACGGTGACTTGTACCGTGTATTTGCCGGGCGCTACGAGCGGACCAACTTCCGCCTGCTTGATGCCCCAGTGCGTGATGCCGCGGAAATCGGCATGACGGAAGCGAGGTTCATCCCAAATGAACTGATTTTCCGGCGCGTTGGTGCGAAGTTTGACGAGCTTCGGAGGATCATAGTGCAGATCCCAAATCCTGCGGTTCAGACCGGCTTTCGCGGGAGCGGGTTTGTATTCGCGAACCAGCTTGCCATCGGCGTCCAAGATCTTCACTTCGACGCGCGCGGCCGATTTCAAGCGGAAGTTGACGAACGCCCGGCCGCCACTAGTGAGCCGGTACGTTGGACGAGGCTTGTAGAGTATTACCGGCGCTTCCGTTTTGTTGACAGCCATCTGCTCAAGCGGTGTTACGTCGTCGAGGATGTAAATTCCGCGACCGTATGTGGAAACCACCACGTCATGGAATGCTTTCTGGACTTCAATCCAAGTCACGGGAGCATGCGGGAGACCTTCGCCGAATGCGGTCCAGCTCTCACCGTCGTTCAGTGAATAGTAAAACGCGTTCCCGGTTCCCGCAAAGAGCAAGCCTTTCGTGTTCGGGTCTTCAGCGACCGATTTCACATACGCGAGCGGACCCTTCGGAAGTGTTCCACCGATCTGTTTCCAGGTCTTCCCGAAATCGGATGTCTTGTAAATGAACGGGTCGCGATTATCCATCAGGTGAAAATCAACGGCAACGTAAGCGGTGCCCGGATCGAATACGGATGGCGAAATCTTGCTGATGGTCCCCCATGCAGGCATTCCGGCGACGTTCTTCGTTACGTCAGTCCAATGTCCGCCGGAGTCGGTCGTGTACCAGAGTTTGCCATCGTTGGTGCCGGCCCAAATCAAGCCTTTCTGGATGGAAGAAGGCGCAATCGCAAACACGACTTCGCCGTAGAACTGGCCGAGATTGTCGGAGACGATGCCGCCTGAAGACACGATGCGGCTGGGATCGTGCGTCGACAAATCAGGGCTTATAACGCTCCAGCTTTTTCCGGCATTCGCCGTTTTGAAAATTACCTGGCAGCCGTAGTAGACGGTATTGTGATCGAAAGGATCGATGGCGAGAGGAGCCGTCCAGTGGCAGCGGTATTTGATTTCGTTAGGAGGAGAGTCGAGGGTGTGAAGCCAGGGGCTGACGGATCGTGCTTCTTTGATTCGCGCGTCGTAGCGGGTGACTTCGTCGCCATAACAAGTAGCCCAGACGATGTTGGTGTCGGTGGGATCGGGATACGTGAAACCTGATTCGCAACCACCGAGACGGTACTCCCAATTGTCTGCGCCGGGACCGGGCGGCGTGCCTCCAGAGGGCTTTCGGTCGGGAGCTTCTGGCGTGGAAACTTCGGCACTGCCGGTGTTGTCTACGCCAGGTTCCGTAGCGGCTGGCTTATCAGTGCTGACGCCGGCATCGCGCGAGGCGGGAGCACCCGCCGCAGGCTTCTCAACGGCAGGTGTCGCCTTTTGTCCACTCTTGACCGAGAGCTCTTCATCTCTGTTCGCTTGGTCTGCGTTGTCGTCTTCGTAAGGGCCGGGACCTCGAACGGGGCTGGGGCCGCGCATGGTGCTGCTGTCCTGCATGTTGGTGTACACCCAATAGGGCACCTGATTGTCTACAGAGACGTGATACATCTGGCCGATGGGGAGTTGGACACGACGAAATCCGCGTCCGTGAACGGTAGTGATATTCATACCCGCGTCGTTGGTAATCACGAAGCGATCGGCGTCCGTCGGATCGAACCAGATGTCGTGATTGTCGCCGCCCCAGGGAACTACTTTGAACGTGTCGCCGCCGTCGGAAGACAAGTGAACGGAACTGCTCGAAACGAGGACCTCGTTTTCATTGCTGGGCGAGACAGCGATACGAATGTAGTATCCGGCGCGGCCGATGAGCGCACGGCTGTGGCTGGCAGAGCGCCAGTTTTCGCCACCATCTTCGGAACGCCAAACTGACCCTTGATCCGCTGTCTGGATGAGCGCGTAAATCCTATTCGAATCACTGGGAGCAACGGCAACGTCTATTTTGCCGACGGGAGGTTTGGGGAGACCATGCCCGGCAATTCGTGCCCACGTAGTTCCACCGTCACGAGAAACAAACACGCCGCTGCCCGGTCCGCCGCTAAATTCGCCATAGGTGTGCATTTCAACCTGCCACATTCCGGCAAATAGCACGCGCGAATTGTGAGGATCCATCACGAGTCCTGAGCAACCGGTATTCGCATCCGCAAACAGCACGCGATCCCAATGCTGGCCCCCATCGTTAGTGCGAAAAACTCCACGTTCCTGCTGCGGGCCAGTGGTTCGCCCGAGCGCACAAGCAAAAACATTGTCCGGGTTCTTGGGATTGATCACGATTCTGCCGATGCGTCCCGTTTCGTCGAGACCCATGTGTTTCCAGGTCTTTCCCGCGTCGACGGACTTGTAGACGCCGTTACCAGTGACGTCGCTGTCGCGAATGGCCCACGCTTCGCCTGTGCCGGCCCATACGATGCTGGGATCGGATTGCGCGACGGCAAGAGCACCAATCGCTGTGACCGGCTGATCGTCAAAAATTGCCGTAAAGCGATTCCCGCCATCGGTACTCTTCCAGATTCCGCCTGAAGCTGCGCCTGCGTAGTAGATGCTGGGGTCCCCCGGAACACCTGCAACGGAGGCGATGCGATTGCCGATGAGAGGACCTACAAATCGAAATTTAAACTCGTCTTTCTTGTCGGGAGACGGCGTGGTTTGCGCAGAGGACACGGCTACGGTCAGCAGGATTGTCGCTGCGACTGCGGTCACGCGTGACAGCTTCGAGATTGATTGAGGAATAGCGATCCGGTCAGTCATTTTTTATTGGGTACCTATGAATTGTAAGCAATGTGTCACGGGAAGAAACAACGGAATCGGGGGGCGGTTGCTGGAACTCTGCGAGACTATACTGAATAAACCCCAAGGAACCCGTATGAAATCAGCTTTTCTCCTCAGTCTGGGTATAGTGTTGTCCCTGCCCGTCGCCGCCGCACGGTTCGATATCCCGGATGTCGCAAAGATCGTAAGAGTTTCCGATCCGCAGATTTCGCCCGACGGCAAATGCATCGTGATCGTCGTGTCGCGGCCGAATTACGAACTGGATATCCATCAAACGGAGCTTGTGCTTGTCGATATAGCGACGCACAATCAGCGAGTGCTCACGCACGATCGCAAAGGGGTTAGCTATCCGCGCTGGTCTCCTTCAGGAGATCGTCTGGCGTACCTCGCGAACGACGTAAATAACAAGCCGCAGATCTTTGTTATGCCGATGAGCGGCGGTGATTCCGTGCAACTGACCAAAGTTTCGACAGGTGTACAGCAGTACGCGTGGCGACCGGATGGAGGAGCGATGGCTTACGCGGCCAGCGATGAAGCTCCGAAGAAGACGGGTGGCGAGCGCTTCGACGATGCGTTTGAGGTGGGCGATAACGATTTTCTCGTGAACGCGAAGCCGCTTCCCACGCATCTTTGGCTGATCGGAACGAGCGGAGGGGACGCGAAGCGTTTGACGTCCGGCGCGTGGACACTGCCCATCAGCCATCCGCCTAGCTCTCCGGCGTCTCCCATTGCGTGGTCGCCGGATGGCAAATCGATCGCGTTCGTGAAAATAGCTACGCCGTATTCAGGAGATGCGGACCAAAGCTCACTGCAGATTCTCGACGTCAGCTCTGGCCAGTTCCAAACCGTGACGGGCCAAACCAAGCACGAAGGCTATCCGGCATTTTCTCCGGATGGGACACATCTTGCGTATTGGTTTCCGCGTGACGGCCAGACCAGGAACGTCACGGACATTCAGGTTGTTTCGGGTACGCGAGGCGAAGGCGTCGATGTCACTCGGGGTATCGATCGTAATATTCAGCGTGCGATCTGGATGCCTGACGGCAAGTCTTTGCTGGTAGGCGCGAATGACCGAACGACCGTAAGCCTCTGGCTGCAGCCTCTCGAGGGCGCGGCGAAGCGCCTGAATCTTGGAAAGATCTGCCCGGTATCGACGTTCTGGGTGGATGCGCATGTGGGGCGACACGGTGAGATCGCGCTCGCGGCCAGCGAGCCCACGCGTCCAACAGAGCTTTACTATCTTGAAAACTCGAGCGCGGAACCGACGCGCCTGACGGATTTCAATGCCGAATTAGCTTCTCTCGATCTAGGCAAGACGGAAACCATCGAGTGGGTTGGCGCCGACGGCAATCACCTCGATGGTGTTTTGACTTATCCACCCGATTTCTCGGCGGGACGCAAATATCCGCTGGTCCTTTATATACACGGCGGCCCGCGCTCGGCTTCGAAAGAGACCTTTTCATCGCGCGCGCAATTGATGGCGGCTCACGGTTGGGTCGTTTTCGAGCCCAATTACAGAGGCAGCGATAACTTGGGCAACAAGTTTCAGGCGGCTATCTGGAACGATTCTGGCGATGGCCCTGGACGTGACGTGATGTCGGGCATCAATCAGGTTAAGAAACGTGGATTTGTCGATGAGGCAAACGTTGCGGTCACAGGCTGGTCGTACGGAGGATACATGACCACTTGGCTTTTGGGCCATTATCCGGGCTGGAGGGTAGCCATCGCAGGAGCGGCGGTCACCGACTGGTTGGATCAGTACAATCTCGGCGATGCAAATGTGCGGCGCGCCGACCAGTTCGGCGGTTCACCATACCTGGGAGATCGCATGAAGGCGTATGTCGAGCAATCCCCGATTACGTATGCAGAGAAGATCAAGACTCCCACGCTGATTCTTTCGGATACGGGCGATTACCGTGTTCCGGTGACGCAATCTTACCGGCTCTATCATGAACTGAAAGATCGCGGCGTGACCACGCAGTTCTTTGCGTATCCGATTCCCGGTCACAGCCCCGCGGATCCGGTGCGGCAACGTGATGTGGACCGGCGCTGGATCGCGTGGCTGTCGCAATATTTGGGAGAAGCGGGACAGAAATCGGCAGAGTGAGGACTGTAAGACACGGGCAGACAAGGACTTGCAATTACCGACCGAATGGTTCCAATGGTTCCATGAACATCACGCTCAAAAACGTGCCGCAAGGAGTGTATCGAGCCATCAGACGGCACGCAAAGGAGCAGGGCCGCAGTCTGAATGCACAGATTATTCAGACTCTGCAAACCGAGGCAGCTGAGGTTGGGCGGCGGCGGCGGTTGGGTGAAGTACGGAAAGAACTCGAGCGATTTGCGGCGTCGTTGCCCGCTCTCGATGAGAGCGCACCCTTGATCCGGCAGGATCGGCAGCGATAGTTGTCAACGCTGGCCAATGTCGGTCCCGCTGGTTCTGGATTGCAGCGTGGCAGCGAAGTGGGTTTTGCCTGAGCCCGACCGCGACCCAGCGCTCCGGCTCCTAGAACAGTACGCGTCGGGAGACATTTCACTGCTGGCGCCAGACCTCCTCCGGGCTGAGTTCGCGGGCGTACTAACGAAACGTCATCGGCGGAAAGAAATTTCCGCTGAACAGGCTGACAGGGCTTTTCAACTCATGGAAAGGTGTGCCCCCCGATTATTCGATACGCGCCCGCGGCTCCCCCATGCACTTGAGCTTTCGCTGCAGCACCGACTATCTCTGTGGGATTGCGTTTATCTCGCTCTGGCGATCGAATACGATTGCCCATTCATCACTGCTGATCGCCGGCTTTTTAGAGGGAGTAGCGCACGTCACCCTTCGCTGAGGTTGCTGCGATGAGACCGCTTCTTGTCTTCGCCAAACGAGTGTTGATGGTTCTGACGTTACGACCGAGAAAAGAGGCGCGCGTCCTGATGAGTGGGATCGGGAGGAAGTTGTATCGATTTCTGAGCGGCGAACGCCTCCTCGATTAAGGAAGACAGCAGTTCGGGAAACAGAAGGGGTTGCGATCCGGCTTCCCAGAGATAGTAGCCGAACGATCCCGGACACGGATTCACTTCATTAAGCCAGAGCTCGCCGGTTTTGCCGTTACAGAGGAAATCGATGCGGGGAGCACCGGTTCCGTACATGACGGAAAAACACATTTCTGCCCACTCGCGAATGGTTGACGCAAAGTCCGGCGCAAGTTGCGGGTTGATTTCGCGCGTGAGCGAGAGCATCCCTTGACTTAAGGTGCCGGGCTGCTTACCACCTGCTTTACCCGAGCCTCCGGAAAGATATTTCGCTTTGAAGTCGAGAAGCTCCTGCTGGGCTTTAGGGCGCTCAATCGCGGAAGTTGCAATTCCATTCGCGGTGTTTCTTACGGCAACGTTGTATTCGACGAGATTGTCCACAAACGGCTCGGCGATGGCGTGCGTGTCGAGCCGAAAAATCACGGAAAGCGCGCCGCGGACCTCGTCGATCGAAGTGGCGCGGGCAACACCAATGCTCGATCCGAGATGCAGCGGTTTGACGATCACTGGAACGGCCATGCCCTGAAGGGCTTTCTCGATATCCGGCGCGCTGGGCAGCAGACCACTCTGGGGACGCTCCAGAATGGCAGTGGGTAGCAACCCAATTCGGGTACCGGCCAGCACGCGTTTGGTGGCAGCCTTGTCCATGAAGACGCTCGAGGCGAGCGGCCGCATTCCGGTATAAGGCACGTTTGCCAGTTCGAATAAACCTTGAACGCGCCCGTCCTCGCCGAAGAGGCCATGGAACGCGAGCAGTGCGACGTCAAACTCAATGGGCTTAGGTTTCGCGAAAACGCCGCCCGCTTTGGTGGGCAGCAGACGCCCGCGTCCATCCACGTTGGGCCAGAGGTCGAGTGTCACGCTGTCGAGAGTCTTCAGCGTGGATTCTCGAGGGATGTAGCTGGCGCGGTTACGCAGAGCATCGCCGGTAAACCATTTTCCGTCGGTGGCAACGTAGACTGGAAAAGAGCTGAAGCGGTCTTGATCCAATGCGTCAAGCGCCTGCAGACCTGTGACAACGCTGACGTCGTGTTCGGGTGAACGGCCGCCAAAGAAGACAGCCACTCGCGTTTTCATAGTGGACGAATTGCATCGACTTATTACTCACGAGCTAGCCAGCTTGCGGTACGTCGCCGAAGTGTCCACTCTAGCAAAGCGAAGGAAATGGACTTAGGATACACCGTTGAATCGGGAACGAAGCTGGCGATCACTGAAATAGGAACGCCGCGAGAAAACCGTCCGCACCTTGTCTGGGGCCACGGTTGGGGACAATCGGCGGCTGCGATGGCGCCGCTCGCTGAAACGATGAAAGCGTTCGCTTCGTCGTCGCTCATTGACTTTCCGGGATTCGGACAATCGCCGAATCCCCCGGATTCGTGGGGCACTGCGGAGTACGCGGATTTCGTGGCTGAATGGATGGGACGCTTGCCGTCACGACCGCTGATTTGGATTGGACATAGTTTTGGCGGGCGCGTCGGCATACAGATCGCCGCGCGCCATCCCAAACTGGTTGCTGGAATGGTCCTGATCGCTGCAGCGGGTTTGCAGCGCCGCCGTACGCTTCCGCAAAGCCTCCGGGTGCATCTCAGAAAGGCGGCATTTAAAACCGCGCGAAGATTTGCTCGAGAAGGCCCACAGCTAGATCGCTTGCGGCAGCGATTCGGAAGCGCCGATTATCGGAGCGCCGGGGCAATGCGTCCTATCTTCACGCGAGTTGTCGGCGAGGACCTATCGGAGCAGGCCAAGGCTGTCGAATGCCCGGTTCTTTTGATTTACGGAACAGGCGATACGGAGACACCGCCTGAGATTGGTGAGCGGTTCAAGAAGCTTATCCCACATTCAGAGCTCGTTCTACTCGCCGGGTTCAATCATCTTTCCGTGCTCTCAGAGGGACGGCATCAGGTGGCTCTGCGGATTCGCAAATTCCTGGAGAGCGTTCGCTGATGCTTTTGTCGTTTCTGCTCGCAGCTATTTTTATAACGTTTGCGGAGCGCCGGGTTCTTACGTATCTACACATCTATCAGCAGGAAGAGTACGATTCCGCTCGATTTCTGCGTTGGTTGGTGGCGCGCCGCTCGTTTGATACCCGCGCTTCCTATCTGCTATTCATCATCGGCTCCATCGGATTCTGGATCGTGCTGGCGGATTGGCTTACAGCATGCCTCGCGATCGCGACATTTCTCGGGCTGGCGTTCGTCGAAAAAGATCCGCGCAAGGCATCGAAGAAAAAGCTGGTGATGACGGGACGGGCAAACAGAATCTTTTGGTCGGCCAGCGCAATTCTCGCGATTGGGGCTTTCGCGCTCGCCTTCGCCCGGCTATCGGTTTTCGTCTGGATACTGCTCGTTCAACTGATTCCCATAGCTCTGGTGGCCGGCAACTCATTGATGGCGCCCTACGAGAGAAAAATCCAGAAACGGTTCTGGTCCGAAGCGCACGCGAAACTTCAATCCCTGAAGCCGACGATTGTGGGCATCACCGGGTCGTACGGCAAAACGTCGACGAAGCATCTGCTCGGCCACATCCTCGAGATGCAGGCGCCTACGTTGATTACGCCGGGAAGTGTCAATACGCCAATGGGCATCGCGAGGATCGTGCGCGAACAGCTTGGATCACATCATCGATTTTTCGTGTGCGAGATGGGCGCGTATGGGCCGGGGTCCATCGAACGGCTTTGCCGCTTGGCGCCGCCCGATGCCGGTGTGATTACCGCGATCGGAATGGCGCATTACGAGCGGTTCAAATCGTTGGATGCAGTGGCGCGCACGAAATTCGAGCTGGCGGAAGCGGTTGCCGCGAAAGGCGGAACGGTAATCCTTGCGGAACAGGTGCTGGGTTTTGAAGCTGCGAGAAGATTCCGCGAGCGCCACACGCAGAAGACGATTGTCGCGGGAAAAGGCGCTGATTGTGCGTTGAGGCTCGTGTCCTCCGCGCAAACGGAGACCGGAATTGAGGCGGAAGTGATTTGGAACGGCGCTTCCTATGTTCTGCGAGCACCGATCTACGGTGAGCATCACATCTCGAACATGGCTGTGGCTTTCGCTGCCGCTTGCACGCTGGGCGTTTCGCCCCAGGATGCGATTGTCGCGCTGAGGTCGGTATCGCAGATCAGTCATCGACTGGAACTCAAGAGCGGCCCCGGAGGTGCGCGCATCATTGATGATGCGTACAATTCGAATCCGGTCGGATTTGCTTCGGGTCTCGCGCTTTTGAGCGCACTGAACCGGAATGGCGGCCGCCGCATTCTGGTTACACCCGGCATGGTTGAGCTGGGGGAAGCGCACGATGAAGAGCATCGCAAGATCGGTGAGTTAGCGGCGAATCAAGTGGACGTGTTGGTAGCGGTTGTGCCCGACCGGATGAAATCGCTGACCTCGGCCTACGCCCGCGGCAATCCAAACGGGATCGTGCTTCCCTGCCCGAACTTTGCGGCGGCACAAGACTGGTTGAATGCAAACCTTCGCCAGAACGACGTCGTGCTGATGGAGAATGACTTGCCTGACCTGTTTGAGAAGAAGCTGAAGCTGTAGAATCTCGCGACGCGCAGATCCTCTACACTGCGGTGAGATTCTCTTTCGGCTCCATATAACCGACGTTGCCGCTGGAGTCGTAGTAAGCGATCGCGCCATCTGCAAAATTGTGCGTAACGATGGATCGGCGAGAAAGCGACTTGTCGATCCGAACGCTGCCGCCGTGCATCAGGTTTTCGTGCCAAATTAGCGCGGTGCCCTTCTTAGGCCGGTAAATGACCTTTTCAAATTGACCCGCCTGAAGCATTCGCTGCCAGACCACGACAACTTTGGCGCCGAACTCGGACCAATCGCCCTTCACCTTGGCGCATCCCACATCATGCATGTATACGCGAGGCAGACGATGACTTCCCTTGTAGACCTCCAACTCTCCCGAGTTCGGTTGGATGTCTTCGAGCGAAGTCCACACACCGCACATGCACCCGGCAGGGAACGGAGTCAAATGAACAGTGTCCTGATGCGCATCTTGTTGGCTGCCGAAAATGTAGGTCAACGATTGGCAGGGGCGAGCAGTCGCTTCGAAAATGAGACTGAGCATCTTAAGTATTTTGGGATGACGCCAAAGCTCTCTTACTCCTGGATATTGGTCGTGCAGATTGTGGATGCGCTGGCTGCTTCCGTACTCATAGCCCTCCAGTTTTTTGGCTATCGCGTCGTCTAATTCACGATTGATTTTCTGCAGCAGCGGTTCGTCGAGCAGATTGGGCAAGATAATGTAGCCGTCCAGAACGAATTGCTCGAGGCCCTCGGCTTCTGCGCGTGAAATCTCGCGTTTCCTGAGCCTATCTTCAATGTGGAGGAGCGCATCTTCACGGTCGAACCATGGCTTTACGATTTCGTCTTCGTAGTCGTATTGCGTGCTGTCACACGGGCCATCCACGATGATGGGCGTGTTTGAACGACGAAGACTTGCACCAACTTTTTCCGCCAGAGTCCCGACGTTCTCGACCCGCAGTGGTACAGATTCCTGCCAGAGGGCCTGGCCATTCTCATCAACTAAAGAGAATGCTAGAGTCGCCGCTCCATTAGGGAGCCGGTGAGAGTTCAGGGCGAGTGTGAAACTTGAGACGGCTTGAGCGAGGCGAATCTGTTTTGTAAATACCGGGAGCGGATTGTTGCTCGTTGTTACGACAAGCTTGTAGGGTCCAGAGCCGGGAGTCTCGGAAGTCTGCTGGACGTCCAGAAAAAAGGGGACGAGCGCGGTTACACTCTTGCCGTAATACGGGCAATTCAGGACTACGCTGGGCCCTCGGGAAGGCCGTGTTTCACTCTTGCCCGGCTGGGTTGCTTCAGAAGCTTGCACTCTTTATTCTTTCGGCGTATCGACCACATTGTAAGCCCGAGAGGACTCGGCTAAATTGCGGGCGAGATAACTTGCTGCACGGGCAGAAGGAAAGCGTTCCGTGAGTACCGTCTTCCGTAGTCAACCTGCTGGTGAGATCTTGGAAGAACGAACGTGATGGAGGTCAAGAGGAGGAATACCCGATGGGCCTGACAGTCTGTCCCGCCGCAGTCGTCGCGGCGCCGGTCGAGGTGGTCTGGGGAAACCTCGTCGAATGGGAACGCTATCCCGAGTGGGCCGATGTCCATGCAGAACGTATTGAGCCAGAAGGTCCAGCGAGCGTAGGCCAGACCATCTACTTTGCAGGAAAAGCCTTTGGCCGCACCTTGCACTTCATCTTCAAGGTCGAAGAGGTCAATCGCGAAAGATACCAGCTCGGCTTGCATGTTTTTTTTCCATTCGGACTTCAAGAGAAACCACACATCGCCTGCACTCCAATCGATGCGACCACCTGCCGGGTCCAATATGGCTGAGACTTCATGTTCCCACCGGGCTGGTGGGGTTGGTTCCTCGAAACTTTTGGCGCGAAAAGAATTGCTGCCAGCGTAGAACATTCCTTGCAACGCCTGAAGCGTGCCTCTGAAAGACAGTATCAGCAAGCGCAGATGCAAGGGAAATAAACGCACGAGCGTAGAACGCGCGTTAATGCTTGTCGGATACCGACACGTCGACGGGATCGCTTGTCGTCGATGAGCCCTGCTTGAGTCCTTCTTTGAAATGCTTGATGCCTTCCCCCAGGCCCTTACCGAGTTCCGGCAACTTCTTGCCCCCGAACACGAACAGTGCGACGGCCAATATTATGAGCAGGTGCTGTGGTCTAAGTAATCCTTCGATCATGAACGCGAGACTCCCCGAATGTGTATACGGTCTCGCAGTGCGGTTTAGATCTGGTCAGCTGGTGCTGTCCGTACTTCTTTTCGATTCAGCTGGGCAGCCCAGACAAGCCAGCAAATCACGGCCGCGTAGAACAGAGCCGCGAGTAGCAGAAAAATCCGCTTGGAAAGCGGCAAGATTGTCGCGCGACGGACGCTCTGCGCCGACTAGGCGCCCATAGCTGCCGACGAAGCCGGCCGTGGGGAGCTTGGTGAAACAGCGCGCTTCTCCCGGGCGGTTTTCTCGACCTGGTCCTTGAAGCCGGGGATGAGCTGTCCCAAGAAGTCTTGGAAAGTGTTGGCCGCTACGCCGATCAGCGCGCCCTTGACCGTGTCCAAGGTTTCCAAAGCCTTACTCTTCTGCAATTCTGTTCCGCGCCGGTGTTCGGAACTACTGTCATACCGCGTTTCGCCATAGGAGCGTTTGGATCGTGACTTTCGCCCGGTGAGGGACGCGAGCAACAAACCGCCTCCGACAGCAACGCCCATCATCACCATCGGCCGCTTTTGGAACTGCGCACGCCAGTCGGTAACTTCCTGAACTTTGGATTGCAGCTCGTTGAGGTGCTGCCCGAGTTCTCCTCGTTCGGCGTCGATCTGACGTTCTATTTGGTTTGACTTTTCGCCCATTCTACGTTCTCCTTCATCGTTTCGATTGTTTTTTCGGGTGTCGCGTGAACAGCCGCAAATCGTTTCTTGCCGGCGGCGAGCAGGAAAGCTGTTGCTGCGCCTGTGATAACGAACAAAATGAGCGCCGCAGCCCACATCGGTACGACAGTACCGAGAGCAAACAATAGCGTGAGCAGCAGTAACCAGATTGTGAAGACGGCTGCGACAGCGCCTCCCGCGAGCATGCCCGCCGCGCGGCCCGCCTTCGTAGCCTCTTCCGTTACTTCGGTCTTCGCGAGCCTGACTTCCGCACGGATAATGCCCTGTACGTTCGCCAGGATGTCCTGAAGCACGTCGGCAATGGATCGGCTATTGTCTCCAGCCATTGGGTGATCCATTTCTTGGTTGAAGAAAGCGCTAGTCTTCGCGGAAGGCGCGCCCGATCAGAAAACCGATGGCGGCCGCGACGAGGAGCGAAGGTCCGGGATTGCGGCGAACCATATCCTCAACGTCAGAAAGCATCGCCTGCACGTCGTGCTCTCGAATGTAGCCGGCGGTTGATTGCAATTTATCGGCTGCGGAATGAGCGACGCTTTTGACCGTCTCTCCCCCGGGCAGGCTGTCAGCTCTCTCGTGAAGGGCCGTAGCGGCGCTTTGCAGGCTGTCGGCTGCCGGGCCCCGTTTGGCATCGATCTGCTCGCCGGCCTGCCTTCCTGCATCGGAAACTTTGTCCTTTGCAGCAGTCGCGGCACCAGCAACTTTGTCCTTCACGTTCTGGGCTGTCTCTGAAAACTTTTCTGCCGCGCCGGATGGCTCAGCGCTGGGATATCCACTTCTAGTAGGCATTGCGTCTCCTCCAATACGTATTCGCAGCTTATAGATCCGGGCACCCCGTGATTCCCTCGCCTGCTAAATCTACTGGTGCTGCCGGAAGAACACCGCTGCCCGGTAAGCGTTCATCCTGAGGCGTGAGCGAACTTCTATGCTTGCGCGGCCGCTGCCTCGTCCGCGAGTTCTTCGTAATCATCCGACATTGCCTGCTGGACCAGCGGCTTCGCCAATTCGTTCAACAGGTGATCCGCGCTCTCCTCTTCTCCCAGAGTGTGAGTCAGCAGAGTGGCAACGTCCTTTTCGCCCAGGAGCCGCGCCAGGCTGCGCACCGTGCCGTAACCGGCAATCTCGTAATGCTCAACCTTTTGGGCAGCGGTGATCAGCGCGAGGTCGGCCGCGATTTCCTCTTTTTCCTCGCCCTCGTCAATCTTTTCCTGGCCTTCTTGCACGAGGCCCATCATGGCTTTGCAAGGCTTGGGTTGTGCCTCTTCTCCAAGCAGCTCGAACGCTTTCTTCAGCCGTTCCACGTGCCCCTGCGTCTGAACCAGGTGCTTCTCGAAAGCTTGTTTGAGCATCGGATGGTGGGCCGCCTTCGCCATTTTGGGCAACGCTGCCACCAACTGTGTTTCGGCGTGTAAGAGATCCTGAAGTTCTTCGATGAGTAACTCTTGTACTTGTGGCATGATTCACCTTATCTTTTTGAACCGGCTTTTTGTGCGGCAGCTTGCTTCACTTTTGGCTCGCGAGCGGTCTTACTCGAGCGTGGACCGCCGTTCGAGCCATCCCCCGCGCCATCGCCTGTAGGCGTTCGCGTCCCGGCCTTTTCGGACTCAAATTCCTGAAATGCGGGAGCAGTGACGTATTCCCAGTCGCCACCCTGATTCCACGGACCGCGTGCATCCGGTTCTCCTCTGTCCCCGACCCCAGTCGAGTCATTGAAATACTGATTCACCAACTTGGGTGTGGGAGGAATCCTTCCAATCGAGAAAATCGGTTTGCCCATGCTTTCGAGGGCCAACGTGAAGGCCTTCATGTGCGTGATCTCACGGGTCATCAGAAATTGCAAAGCATCGATGCTGCCCGGATCTTCGCAGAAGTCGATCAGCCGTTCATAAACGATCTTGGCTCTGGCTTCGGCAGCAATGTTGCTGCGGAGGTCGACATCCAGTTCTCCAGTGATTTTGAGGTAATCCGCTGTCCACGCGTCTCCCATGGAGTTAAACAACGAGACTCCGCCTCCGCCCGCGATGGCAATGAGCGGATCGGCATGCGCGGCGTCCCTGTCGGACTTCATCGGTTTCAGGTGCATGCGTGCAAGCGTACCCACAACTTCGAGATGACTCAGCTCTTCCGTGCCGATATCCATCAGCAAGTCTTTTCGATCAGGATCATCGCAGTTCAATCCCTGAATCGAATACTGCATTGCGGCGGCCAGTTCGCCATTCGCGCCGCCGAACTGTTCCAATAGCATGTTGCCGAACCGCGGATCCGGGGTTCCAACGTTGACGGTGTACATCAATTTCTTGAGATGGTGATACATAGGATGGTTCGATTTCTGCAACGCAGCATCGGCTGCGTGCATGAAGTAGATCCGAAATGTTGGATTAGGAACGCCTCGCAGTGATACGAGTTAAGGGTGAGCGCGGCGGCGTCATTGCAAGCCGCCGACTAGCCTTCGAACACATCTGAAACCGATGTTCGGGGTAGCGCTACAAGAACACGTTTTTGGAGCCGGCAGAGGGAGTTGAACCCCCGACCCTCTGATTACAAATCAGATGCTCTACCAACTGAGCTATGCCGGCTTAGGGACGTAGGTTTGGGCGGATCGTTCTGGAGCGGGAGACGGGAATCGGACCCGCAACCAACAGCTTGGAAGGCTGTGACTCTACCATTGAGTTACTCCCGCTTTTCTTTGCTGTCAACTATTTACGTTGTACCACGCGGTGCGTAGCAGGGCGAATGTACCCGCGTAGCGTACCTATCTCAGCTTGTCCGTTTTCTGCTTCTCCAGCGGGACTCGCTCGATTGATAGAACCTTGCCCGAGTATTCCATGGATGTGCTCTGCCCCCAAAATGGATTTTCGAAGCGAAAGATGGCATCAAGACCATTTGGATACATGTCACAGTTATTGTCGTGGAAGACTTCATTTCCATTGATTCGGACGATGCAGGTCTTTGAAATTTGGTCCCAGATGTTCGGAGGCAACGTGCCCGGGCCATAAACGACGCCAGCAAGCTCGCGAGTTCGAGGGAACAGTGCCGGGCTTGTCATCTCGATGGTCAGCTCCTGCGATGCAACGGTGAAGACAGGTCCGAGTTTAGTTGCGGCTCCTGTATGGTCCCAAGCCACTCTGAGCGCACCACTTTGTCCCATACAATGCAAAGAAAACGTATCGAGCTGTCCCTCATAACCCGTGACGAGCAAGGGCTGCCCAACGGCAGGATCGCAGAATGGTAACGTGACGCGCGCACGCATGGCCCCAAACGGATTCTCCTTCTGCATCCGGAGAAGCACGCGCTCGACTGGGCGGAAGGTTCTCTCCAGTGAATCGAACCTGCGCGCGTGATGCAGCCGGAACCAGTCCGTATAGCCAGTGAAGCTCATTCCGGCGGAAACGAGAACGGAATAGCACACGAGAACTGGCAAGCCTGTGCGGAACAAGCGGCGCCAGAACGCCGATCCCCACTTCCGTTCGATCCAGAAAAGAAGGGTCCCCGCAGCGAGCAAGAGCGCCGGCAGAAAGTCCAGCTCATACCGCATCGTTGCGCCGAACAATACACAACTAGCGCCGGCTACGATTACAGCACTCGCCAGCATTGTCACAGCGAACCAGCGCAGGTCACGCGACACTGTGCTCGCGCGCAAAAATGAAGCCAAGCCAAATAAGACCACCAGCAAAGGTACGGCGATGAAGATTCCGGCGACGGGCTCAACGCCGGCAAAATCGGGAATATGAGGCTGGAGCATTTTGGTGACCCATCGCAACGGTAGGACCAGCCCGCCGTAGATTCCTCTGGCCGTAACAAAGGGAAACAGGGGAGAAAAGTTCGGGATATTGAACAGATAATAGACCGCCGAGTTAATGCCTCGGGCGAAAGAAAAGAAATGGTAGTTCCGCACGGAGATACCAGAGAGGTCGTACTGCAGGCCAAATTCTGCTGGGGAGCCAAAGCGCAAAGAGTTGTAGCAGGCCTGAAAGAACACACAGAGTGCTGCGGGAAGAAAAGCCACGACGATGAGGCGCCATCGGGAAGGTGTAGAACTGCGGTTCGTATACCTGTGCAACAGAAACGGGACGGCCAGAACGAGACCGTAAGCGGCGAGATTTGTCCGGCTAAGGAAGGCGAGGCCCAGCAACACGCCCGAGGTGAAGAGAGCCGCTGGTTTGAGCGACCCCCGGTAACCACCTTCATAGGCAAAATACAGAAAGGCCGCGGTCAGCATATACCCGCAGGTAATCGCCACTTCGTAGACGACGGGCCTTCGCAGGATGAACGGAACCATATTTCCGAACCCCAGGAGCAGGACCAGCAGGATCGTTGTCGAGGGATGCGAGGCAGGAAAATGATCTTTGCGAATCGCGGCAATCAGCAAGATGTTCAAGAGTAGTCCTACTGACGCAAATAGGGCACACGTTACGCCATCCGCCAAGTACTGTCGCGTCACTGCTCGAAACGGAAGATACGCCAAAAGCACGGGGCTAACGCCCCAATACAGGTAGTAGTGGCCCTTGTATAAAATCGTGTCCCATAGGAAGGGAGCATTCCGGGGCGGATCATACGGATCGGGCAGCGCCAATAGTTCGGGAGAGGGCTTGACCAGCAGACTTGTTTGGCCGTGTAGGAAGGCGTCGGTGAGGAGGTTGAAATAGCTCGAGGAAGCTGGGCTTGGGCTCGATACCTCGTGATAGGCGCCTGCGGTCGCGATATAAAAAGCCACGCAAATAGCGAAGACAAGTGCCAAAGACAAGCGAAGGGGCGAACCTCCAATTACGATTGCTAAATGCGAGAGCCAGCCTATGCTGTTGCCTTGCCGCAAGCGCTCGGGCAGATCGGCATCATCGCCGTATCGGCTCCGGTCAGACGCCCGCAAGAACCGGTAATTAGCGCCTTTTGGATCACTAGATGATGATTTTAGCGGGGCGATCGCAAACTCGATGTGCCGTAGAAGAGAATGCGCCATGGAGCTTTTCGGTTGATCGGCTGAGGAGGAGCGCCAGCTACGATTTTGGAATCTCAATTCGATTATCGTAACTGAGCCTTATGATCATTTGAGCCGGTTATGTCGTGAGCACCTCTGTGAGGGTCAGCAGCACTATTCCGGACATCGGAAGTGGCCAGGGCGAGCTGGCCGCGAGGTTTTGAACACGTAGAGAATCCCTGCCACTTCTTACTGCCGAATAAGGGGTTCGGCACTTTGGATTCACTGTAACGGCTGTGCATCGATAATAATGGTTCAAACATAATGAGGGCTACTTGTCGATACTGAGTTTTTTGCTAGGACGACCGCTCTCCTCTTCCGAAGAAGATAGCGAGCAGATCGGTGTAGCGAAAGGTGTTCCGGTCTTTGGTCTGGATGCGCTTGCTTCTGCCGCGTATGGGCCTGAAGCCGCGCTCACGATTCTGATTCCGCTCGGCGTCGCCGGGCTGACGTATATTCTTCCTCTCAGCGTCGCGATCATCGTTCTGCTGTGCATCGTATTCTTCTCCTACCGCCAGACCATCGCTGCTTACCCGCAAGGCGGCGGATCGTATATAGTCGCCCATCAAAATCTCGGAACGTTTCCGGGCCTGTTGGCAGGATCTGCTTTGCTGATCGACTATGCCTTGGACGCGGCGGTTGGGATCTCGGCGGGAATCGGCGCGCTCACTTCTGCCGTGCCGTCGCTGCATCCGCGCACGTTAATGCTTTGCCTCATCGCTTTAGCGATCCTGACGATTGTGAACTTACGAGGTGTGCAGCAAACGGGTGCTGTGTTCATGGCTCCAACCTATCTGTTCCTGGTTTGCGTGTTGATCGCGATCGCGATTGGCGTGACCAAGACGATTACTAGCGGCGGTCATCCTGTTCCCGTGATCCGCCCGCCAGCGGCGCCGGCCATTGCCGCGGTGAGTGTCTGGCTGGTTCTGAAGTCTTTCGCTAGCGGCTGCACAGCACTGACCGGAGTTGAGGCGGTCAGTGATGGCGTCATGGCCTTTCGTGAGAACAAAGCGAAGCACGCTCAACAAACGCTCGCCTTTATCATTGCGGCGCTTGCCGTGTTGCTGGGCGGCATTGCTTATGTGGTGAAGGCATACCACATTGTGGCTACGGACCCCAACGGGCAAAACTATCAAAGCTTGTTGTCAATGCTCCTGGGCGCCACCTCGGGACGTGGGTGGTTTTATTACCTTTCGATGAGCTCTATTTTGCTGATCCTCATCTTCTCGGCAAATACTGCGTTTGCAGATTTTCCACGCGTGTGCCGCTTCATCGCTCGAGACGGGTACCTGCCACTGTCGTTCGCTAACCGGGGGCGGCGCTTGGTCTATTCGGAAGGCATCTGCGTTCTGGCGGTGATCACGGCAGCTCTGCTGATCGGATTCGGCGGCATCACCGACCGTTTGATTCCACTCTTTGCAGTGGGGGCATTTCTGGCGTTCACGATGTCTCAGAGCGGCATGGTGGCACATTGGAAGCGAACACGCGGACGGGGCGCGCGCCGAAGCATGGCGATCAATACGGTGGGCGCGACCGCAACGGGGCTGACCGTGGCGGTTATTATCGTGGCGAAGTTTGCCGAAGGCGCGTGGATCACTCTGATCGCTATCCCTTCTCTAATCGCTTTGATGTACCGGGTTCGGCGGCATTACAACAAGCTGCGACGCGAAATTGAAATCAAAACACCTATCGAAACGACGCCTCAGTTACAGCCCTTGTTTGTCATCCCGATGCAGGATTGGACTCGCGTGGGAAAGCAGGCCCTGCGTTTTGCGATGACGCTCTCCCCGCATGTCAAGGTCATCCACGTGGCCGAGGATGAGAGGAAAGACGACTTTTGCGACAAGTGGGTCCATTACGTTGAGGACCCCGCAAGACAGGCCAACCTGCCCGTCCCCGAATTGGTAGAGATCAAATCACCCTATCGATTCGTCGTCAGTCCGATCGTGAACTACGTTATCAAGCTGGCGCAACAACATCCCGACTGCCGCGTAGTGGCCGTCATACCTGAGCTGGTTGAGAAGCGGTGGTATTACTATTTTCTTCACAGTCAACGCCCCCAATTACTAAAGGCACGTCTGCTAATGGAAGGCAACGATCGAATCTCCGTGCTCAACATTCCGTGGTATCTGAAAGTCTCTTAGCACACCTTTGAGCGCCGGCAAATCCTGCCGTAGATCCCATCTCTAAGGTGGCCGATGCCGCTGCCCACCGATTTTTTTCTACCTCAACTCAAGGCTTCCTCGCTAGTTGCCTAAGTTCTTCGATATATAACTAGCGCCACTCCAGTACTTCTGACGTAGTTGCGCATGCAAGAGCGATTACAAATATGCGCCGGTTACCGATCATTGTTGCCTTTGCTTTCGCAATAGCCGTCGCGTTATGTTTGGTTCCACTTAGATTCCGCGCTTCTCAGAGTATGGAGAGAAGCGTGGTGGCACCTGCTTCTACAGTACCCGCGGTGTCGCGTGCGCTGCGTCCAAATTATCCGTACTCTGTCATCGCGGGCGGCGCATATTCTCCCGCCGAGCTTCGCTACGCGAATGAAAAAGATCGCCTCGTTCGAGCCCACTATGCCGATTTCGACCTGAAGGGCGCGCGGCTCGTCAGGCTAACCGGCGATCGTTTTCAGTACGTTTCGTTTCGGCTGCACGATCAGATTTTTTGGACGCGGAACCAGCTACGCATACCCAAAGGCGAGGTTCTACTCACCGACGGACGGAACTATGCTCGTACGCGATGCGGAAATCGTTTGTCGAGCATACGTCAGCCGAATACGACAGCGCTGCAGCCTTCGGCACGATTGTTAACGCTTCCGCCATTTCGTCCTGAACTGCTACGCAGGCACGAGATTGAGCTTGCCGCGGCACCTCCGATCGGCGAGTTGGCGCAGGAGTTCCCGCTTTTGCCATTCGAAATGCCGCGGCTGGCGCCCTATGTGCCGGGACCAGAGCAAATCGCCACTGACACGACGCCCATGGGGTGGCCGATTGTAGAAAACTATGCGCCTGCTTCATCCGCGCTGCCCCCGTCTGCTGGATATGTACCTGCATCGGTCCCAATGTCGCTCGGCGCGGCGGGCACGCCCGGTTTTCCGGGGCCACTCTTTTCAACAATCACACCTGCTCTGATCACCGAGGTTCCCGAGCCGGCAAGTCTCTATTTCTTCGCGCTCACCTTTTGTGTTTCGTTATGGTTGTTGACCCGAATGATGCGTGACGACGAGGCACCGGAACCGGAGGTCAGAGAAGATGAAAACTGACCTCTACCGCAACTCTTACGTTTACCGGTTGACCGCTCTTTGTACCAGGCTGAAATTTCCATTGCTTCACAGCTTCCACTGCAGTACGATCTTGTTCCGCGTTTAATCCACTCGTTACATGAAGGTCCGTGGCAACGCCGTCAGTCGTCACCACGATCGAAAGCTTCACGGTGCCTTCAACAAAGGCCTCCTTCGATTTTGGTGAAAAGTCCGGCTCAACGTAGTGCACCAGTTTCGGCGGCTTTACATCACCGCCCGGCTCGTAGACTTTGGTTGGCGGCGCGTCTTTGTTGTCTTTGTCTTCAGTCGATCTCTGATTGCCAGCTTGCCTGAAGGCTGGAGCCGTGAACGCCAAGATCGCCCAATTGCAAAATGTTCGCCTGCTCGGAACTGGATACACTACACCCTCCAAAGCAAGCGAGTGCCATAACAGACGGAAGAGCTGGGGCCGGGGTTACAGCGGACGCGCTACGCTGCGGTGGGCGCAGTTGGCTCCACGAGAAGCTCTACGTTTACCGAGTACAGCGCCGACTTACCCTCGTGATCGCTTTGAAAATAGACGCGGCGGCTGTCTGGGGAGAACACCGGACGGACGGCGGCGGGATGACTGGCCCGATGCTCGCATAAGGTGAGTTCTCGCTGAACCAAGCGAATCAAAAGAACCACAGTCGGTTGAGCTTTGCTGCGGCTCGCTCCGATGAAAACGGAGTCGTCCGGATTTGCGGCAAAAGCAGCGAACTGAGTGGTTCGAGCAACACGGCGCTCTTCGCCTGTTTCCGGAAAAACTTCGTGAATCTCGGACAACGACGTACTGCCAGCCTCCACATCGCGCAGCAGCAGTAACGAGCGTCCGTCCTGCGACCAGAACGGATTCGTTATCCGGCCTTTGGCAAGCAACACTGGCTTTGCTTCAGCGGGCGCGGTCAACGGAACATACCAGAATTCGCATTCATCCGGTGTGGTGTCGCGCCCGAACAGACAGCCGCTCCCGCCTGGTCGAACGAGGCACCAGGGGCTGACATTTTCTGCTAGTATGCCGTGACCGGAATTCAGCTGTTCAAGGCGACCCTCTCTCACCACAACAAATCCGGCGGAAGTATCGGAACTGAAGGCGCTCACGTTTTCGGCCAGCGGTCGCACTCGCTTATTCGCGAGTGTGATTTCTTTGAGCGTTCCGCCATCGAGCAGGTAAACCAGCTTCCCGTGTTCATCCATGCACAAAGAGCGCGCGTCGACATCGGTCGTGGGCGCCAGCAGGGTCAAGGAGCCGGTTCTGAGATCGAGCTGGAACGGCGACAGTTTGCCTTTCCGATCAGACGAAAAGATCAGAAAGCGACGTTTGACGGAAACGAAGCGATTGGTGGGTGCAGGGAGCAGGCTCGTCGTTGCTGGATTCGTTAACCGAACGACCGGCGTGTCGGTGGTGGGATCGACGAATCGAAAGAACTCACCGACATTGGGAAGCGGCCGGGCTTTCTTAGCGGGAGGATTCGTTGCAGCTGTGAGACCCGCCGGCAATGCAGCCAGCATCGCCCGTCGCGTGATACTTTCCGTCACTACATACAGAAGATGCGAGAGGCAAATTTACAGTTGCATCACAGCCCAAGATCGCTGTGAGCGGTTTTTACGGCTGCTACCACCGTGCGCGATCGCGCCAGGTACTTATAAGGATTTACGGGAGTGCCGCCCAATCGAACTTCATAATGCATGTGGGGTCCGGTAGCCCGGCCGGTTTCTCCCGACAGGGCGATAACTTGACCGCGGCTCACTTCCTGCCCCGGCACGATCAGGAATTGTGACAGGTGCGCGTAATAGGTCTGCAAGCCATTGCCATGATCGACGATGACGAGCTTGCCGTAATCGCCCGCCCACCCGGCGTTTTCAACCACCCCATCTGCCGTGGCCCGCACCGGGGTTCCGGTTTGCGCGGCCAAGTCAATACCGGTGTGGAACGCACCTTCTCCGGAAAAAGGATCGGATCTTCCACCGAAGGAACTGCGCAACACGCCGTCGACCGGCCACAAACTAGGTTGCGTGTGGGACTGCCATTGATACGCGTAATGGTGATAGATGCCGCCGTAATTCGCCGCTTTGAGGAAGTTGTATTCTTCGATGCTTTCCTTCACCGTGGGAGTCAGCGATTGTTCCGAAGTGCTCGCTGCGAGACTGTGTGGGCCGGAAGGCTCGTTGATGCCGTACGCGACTGAAACTTCGCCGGCCAGAGTCTCCAGCGAGGCCAGCTGCTCATTGTGTTGTCGAGAGATCCGCTGCAGATCCTGGTAGCGAGTTCGGAGCCGGTCAAAATCGGCGCGCAACTGGTTATAGTGCGAGACCTTCCAACTCATCCGCACATAGCTGGAGAATAGGCCGAATGTCAGGGCGGTCAACCCTAACAACGTGCAGAACAGATAGAGCAGCGATTTATAACTGATCTGTACCCGCTTCACCCGCCCATGCATGGAATGGGCAAACTCCACAACGAAGAACTGTTGGTTCATTAGACTCCTCGGGGGAGGTAAGACAGGGACATCCCCTGGTATCCAAGTGCCCCGGACCTGCTATTGTGAACGAAATTTCAGACTACACGGGGATCGGAATGGTGTCAATAATACAATTGTGTAGTTCTTCTTACGTTCCGGAGGGTTCGTTTCGCCAAAAGGCATAATCAAACATGGCCTTCGAACGAGAGGTGGAGTTGGCGAAGCGTATGGCGGAAGAAGCCGGAGCGCTCGCGCTGGATTTCCAGCGCCGCGGGGTGCAGACGGAAGTCAAGTCAGACGATTCGCCGGTTACGGCCGCCGACCGAGCCTGCGAAAGGCTCATTGCAGATCACATCTCACGTGAGTTCCCCGACGACGGCGTAATGGGGGAAGAAGGCGCCCACCGGGAGAGCCAGAATGGGCGCAAGTGGATCATCGATCCGATTGATGGCACCAAGGACTTCGTTCGAGGCATTCCATTATGGGCCGTTTTGATCGGTCTTGAGGAAGACGGTGAAATCGTTGCCGGAGCCGCGCATAGCCCCCGGCAGGGTCTTTTGCTTTCGGCCGGGCGCGGGGGCGGGGCTTGGGCCAATGGCTCCCGACTGCGGGTATCGGATAAATCTGACCCCGGCGAGGCAGTCCTATCGTTCAATGGCTTTAATAAGGTGGGAATCAACCGCTTCGCCCCCCAACTGCTTGGATGGCTTCAGCGGTTTTGGGCCGTGCGCAGCCTTGGTGGAGCGGTGGATGCCATGCTGCTGGCCCAGGGCCAAGCGGATATCTGGATCGAGCCGAACGCGCAACCCTGGGATCTCGCACCTTTGAAGCTGCTTGTCGAAGAAGCGGGCGGGAAATTTGGCAGTTTTGCAGGAGAGAACACGATTTATGGTGGGAACGCCTACGCGTGCGTCCCGGGCCTGGAGCCGTACGTTCGGGAGCTTCTGAAGCACGGCGACAGTCATCTAAATGGGTAGAGACATGGGTGGTTACGAAGCGCTACGCACTCGGGCAGCATGGATCGATCTCTCGGGACGCGGGAAGATACGCGTCATCGGGGAAGATCGCGCGCGCCTGCTGCATGCGATGAGCACGAACGACATTAAGGATTTACCGGTCGGCGAAGGTGTTTACGCGTTTTTCTTGACGGCGGTTGGCCGGATCGTTGCCGATGCCTACATTTACAATTTGGACGACAGCCTTTTCCTGGATACGGAGCCCGAAACCGGGGAGAAGCTCCGCGAGCACCTGGACAAGTACATCATTGCGGATGACGCCACGCTCGAGGACGAAACTGCGCAGTGGGCGGTGATCGGTCTGGAGGGTCCGAATTTTCGCGAAGCGGCGATGGGCCTGGGGATTTCCGTGCCGGCGAAGAAATTTTCCGTGGTGCATTGGGGTCCCGGGTTCGTGGCGGATGTGGCGAGCACCGGATCCGAGGGCATTCGCATTTTTGTTCCGGCTGACCAAAAGGATTCGCTTGTTCAGCGCCTGACTGCGGCCGGGGTTCCGAGCGCAACGTCGGAAGAAGCGCGGCTGGTGCGTTTGGAAAACGGCATTCCGCGTTATGGCGAAGACATCAGCGAACGTTACCTGGTGCATGAGACGCAACAGTTGCACGCCGTTCACACCAACAAGGGCTGCTACTTGGGCCAGGAGATTGTGGAACGCGTCCGTACGCGCGGACAGGTTCACCGCCTGCTCACGCCGATTCGCATCCGGACGACGACGCCACCCCCACCCGGAACAAAGTTGAGTTTCGAAGGTAATAACGTCGCTGAAATCAGCTCCGCCGTTTATTCACCGGCGGCGGGCGAGGTAGTGGCGCTCGCTTACGTCAGAACAGAAGCGGGGCACGCGAAGCCGGAAATGGTCGTCTCGGGCAGCGATCCACAAGTTATTGCGTACATCCCTTGAGCGGCTAATCGCCGAGAAGGTTGCCGTACGGTTCGAGCGATTCGACGTTATCGCAGACGGTTTTGATCGCCGCCGTGATGGGAATGGCAAGGACCAGGCCGACTGCTCCCCAGACGGCGCCCCAGAACATCAATGCGACCGTGACGACTAAAGGGTTCAAGCGCACTCGCCTGCCGATGATCTTCGCGTAAAACACGTTCATCGCGAGGAAATGCAGCGCCGCCGTGACCAAGACAATCGTGAGAATGATCTTGAACCTATTCGGGATGGCGACTGCCGCTAAAACCGGAGGCACGATAGAGAGTGGCAGACCGACATACGGCACCAGGCTCAAAAAAGCGCTGAGAGGGCCGATCAACGGCCAGTAAGGCACGCCCAAAAAGAAGAACACGATAGCACTCAGGCTGCTTAGCAGCACCCACAAGAGAAAGTTGCCGAGAACATAAGCTCTGGTGGAATCGCCGATGCCGGACCAAGTTTTGCCGACCACGTAGCGCTCCTCGCCGTGAAACAACCGCATCACGCTCTTGCTGAGGTGGTCGCGCCAACTCAGCATGAAGTAGACCAGGAACGGAACGAACGAAGCCATGACGAAAACGTGAAAATAGCCGGAGACGTAACTGTAGATCGTAGTGATGAACGGTTTCGGATCCGTATGGATGCGGACCTCCTGCACCACGGGCGGAGCGGTGGGGACAGGCTGCTCAGGCATAATTGCGTTGGCGCGCCGCCTTCGCGTTCTCAGAGCTTCTTTCGGCCTCTCTTGAATCTGCTGCCCCTGGTCGCGCAAGCTCTTGGGGACCAACATGTCGATGCTCTGTTTCTCGAATTGATCGAGCCGGTCATTCGTTCTGCCCCACAGATCGCTGAGGCGCGACGTGTAGCCGGGAAGATCTTCCGCGATGATAGAGGCTTGACTCCACGCCATCAGCCCGACCAGATAGCTGGCGACGATGGCTACGCCGATCACGATGCCGGTAGCCGCGGGCCTTGGGATGCGGAGCTTCATCACCAGCAGCACGACTGGATCGAGGATGAATGCGAAAACTGCAGAGATGATGAGCGTGACGAAAAAGTCGCGCCCATAATAGAGCAGCGCTACCAGCGCCGCCACCGCAATCAGCGAAGTTCCAACGCTAACGGATCTCTGGAAGGGCTGCGGAGGGCTGAAGAGTGCCAAGACGTACGACGGCCTCAGTTACCGCTACTCTAGCACCTTATTGACCTTCTATAATCCAACTTGAACAGCATCCATCAGCATGGCGCGGGGCGTGTCCTCGCGCTGGACGTTGGCAAGAAACGCATTGGTCTGGCAGTGAGCGACGAGCTTGGAATCACAGCACAAGGAATAGAAACACTGGAGCGCACCCGCATTCGCGAGGATCTCGAGAACCTGAAGCAAATCGCTGCTCATTGGAAGGTACAGGTTCTACTGATCGGCAGGCCGCTGCACATGAGCGGCTCGGAAAGCCGTCAAAGCGAGTACACGCGCGAGTTCGCGGAACGGCTTCAGCAGCATCTGGATCTGCCGGTGATTTTTTGGGATGAGCGCTTGACGTCTGTCGAGGCGGAGCGTACGTTGCGTGAGACGGGCGCCTCACTGGAGCAGCGGAAGAAGGCAGTGGACCGGCTAGCGGCGGTGCTGCTGCTCGAGAGTTACTTGGGAAGTAAAAGCATCGAACCCCATTTCGAAGAGGGAGGCGCGCGTGAGTAGGCGGCGAGGAGGGTTCCTGCGCGTGCTGGTCATCGCGCTGCTTGTCCTCATCGGTTTCGCTGCGATAGCCGGCGGGATCGGCGGCTACTGGTACTTCGGACCTTACAGAGGGTTCGGAGCGGAAACTTTCGTGGAGATCGAACGCGGCATGTCGTCGCAAGAAATTGCACGGGTACTTGCTACGCACAGAGTGGTGCGATCGCATTGGGCTTTTCTCGCCGTGCGAGCCCTTCATCCGAAAGCCACCCTACAGGCTGGCGAATATCGATTCGGTTCGGCGCAAACGCCCTGGCAGGTTTTCGAGAAAATCCGCCGTGGAGAGGTCTTCTACGAGGACTTCACCGTGCCCGAAGGAAGCAATATCTTCGACATCGCCGCGTTATTGGAGCAATCCGATACCATACCTGCCGACCAATTTCTGAAAGTGGCGGCGGATCCCCGGACAATTCGCGATCTGGACCCGCTGGCGCCGGACTTGGAAGGATACCTGTTTCCATCGACCTATCGCGTCACTCACCACACGAGCGCGGAGCAACTCTGCCGGATGATGACCACGGAATTCCGCAAGCATTGGACCGCGCTCGGAGGAGAAAAGCGTGGCGCTGACACGCACAAGATCGTCACGCTGGCGTCGCTGGTCGAGAAAGAGACGGCGGTCGCGGAGGAGCGCCCGCTGGTCGCAGCGGTCTTCGCAAACCGCTTGCGATTGGATATGCCGCTGCAGTGTGATCCAACGACTGTTTACGCCGCTCTGCTCGAGAACCGCTATCAGGGGGTCATTCACAAGTCGGACCTCGCGAGCGCTAATCCATATAACACCTACGCACACGCAGGCCTTCCGCCAGGCCCAATCACAAACCCGGGATTATCTTCGCTAGCAGCAGCGCTGCATCCCGCGGACGCGGATTACCTTTACTTTGTGGCCAAGCCGGACGGTTCCGGAGCGCATCATTTCTCGTCCACGCTGAGCGAACACGATCAGGCGGTTTCGGCGTATCGGAAGAACCGGTAGTCTACTTGAGGCTGCGGAATGGCTGGGCTAGCCCGCCTTCTTCTGTCGTCCTGCCTTGCCGCTACGAATCTCCTGAAGTCCCCGGTCGAGCAACGTCTGCTCTACTGCGCGCCCCTGCTGAGAAGCATGACCTTGATGGTGTGGAAGATGATATAGAAATCGAGAGCGGGCGCGACGTTCTTGATGTAGTAAAGGTCGTACTCGAGTTTGATCATGGCGTCGAGTTCGGTGTCGCCGTATTTGTGATTGATTTGGGCCCAACCGGTGATGCCGGGTTTCACTGCGAGCCGTTGCCGGTAATACGGAATCTGCTGGGCGAGCAAATCGACAAATTCCGGACGTTCCGGACGCGGGCCGACGATCGCCATATCGCCTTTCACCACGTTCCATAACTGCGGCAGTTCGTCGAGGCGCAGCTTGCGCAACCAGCGGCCGATGGGTGTAATGCGCGGATCGTCGACTGAAGCCCACACGGCGCCGGTGTTTGCCTCCGCGTCCGTGTACATGGATCGAAACTTGTATAGCGTGAACACATGCCCGTTGGTTCCGACACGGGTTTGCCGGTAAAGAACGGGGCCGCGCGAGGAGAGCTTCACCGCGATGGCGGTGAGCAACATCAAAGGCAAGGACACGATCAGCGCCACCATGCCGATTACCAGCGAGTAGAAGCTTTGGATGGCGATGGCATGCGGACGCGGCCCGAGCGTCGAAGAAAAAATCAGCTGCGACGGCTGGATCTTGCGGCTGCAGACCCGACGCATCGCGATCTCGTAGGTGTCGGCTGCGTCCTCAATCATCACCCCGCTGAAACGAATCTCAAGCAACTCCTGGACGGGGAGGCGGTTGCGGCGTTCGGCCATCCCTACCACGATGCGCGTGGGCTTGTACTGTTCACAGATTTGCCGCACCTCCGCAATCGTGCCCAGGCACGGAATCGGAAAATCGCAGGGAGCTTCTTCGCAAACATAGCCGACGATGGAATATCCGAACTCCGGCTTATCCAGGACGCAGGAGATGACTTCGCCAAGGATGCTGGAGTTGCCAATCAGCAATACCCGCTCCGAGCGAAGCGAACCGATGATGTACCTCCAGAAGAAAATGCGCCAGGAAGGCAGTAAAACGATCACACCGAGGCTGCCGACCACGGTGAGCCATCTTCCGAGCACCAGATCCGCCTTCAGATACCCGAGGAAGGCCATGAACAAGAGCGCGCATCCAACTGCGAGACAAACCTGCTGGACCAGCAGTATGCGCGAGATGACGCGCAACTCTGTGTAGAGATCCTCGAAATAGAGCACCAGAATGATGCACGCGGAAATTACCAGAATCTTCCAGTAGTTTCCCTGGACAAACAGGTAAAAGGCAGCGTCGTAGTTGGTGGTGAATAGCGACGCGCCGAAGTAGCACGCCAGGACCAGGATGGTTTCCGAAAGCAGGAGCGCAACGACGCTCGCTGGAATGAAAACACGAAAAAGTCGAATCACGCGAGGTGTTTACGGTTAGCTATTGCGCGTACCGAGTGTAGCACGGTAATCTTATCGGCCAATGACATTAAAACTTTGGCTGCCGGGGGTCTACACTCCCACTCTATGGTGCCGCAACTATTTCAATCCATTGGAGATAAAACGTGGACCAATCTTTAGCCGTCGTGCTATAAAGAAATAAGATCTAGTTGGTCGCAGATCGTCTATCACTCTGCCCAACCCACTCTGTTAAGCCAAGTCCCAAATGCTTAGACTCACGAAGAAAGCCGATTACAGCTTGATCGCGCTTAAGCATTTTGCATCGCGGCAACGCGAGACGGGCGGGCCGGTGAGCGCGAAAGAAGTCGCCGACGATTGCGGCATCCCGCTTCCCTTGCTTTCGAAGCTGCTTCAAAGACTTGGTAAGACCGGGTTCCTGATTTCCGAATACGGAAGCAATGGAGGTTACCGGCTGGCGCGAGATCCACGTCGCATTTCTGCGCTTGAAGTGATTCGCGCGATCGACGGTCCGATTGTTCTGGCAAACTGCTTCACCGAACACGCGTATTGCGGGCATTCGGATCGATGCACCGTCAAACGGCCGCTGAAGCGCATACACGAGGGCATTCTGCGACTTCTAGATAGTGTCAGCATCGAAGATATGCTGCAAGACTCCGAGGAACAGGCATCAGGGTTCCTGCCCACCTCGCTGATCGGTCTGCAACACACCCCGAAATCTTTGGAATCCGAGAGCTCTCTAAGGAAACAAAACGTATGAAATTGCCGATTTATATGGACAGTCACGCGACAACGCGCATGGACCCTCGCGTGTTCGACGAGATGAAGCCGTACTTCACCGATGTGTTTGGAAACGCGGCGTCGCGAAACCATAGCTTCGGCTGGGAGGCGGAGGAGGCAACTGAGAAAGCTCGAAAGCAGATCGCGGATCTGATCGGTGCGACTCCCAAAGAGATCGTTTTCACCAGCGGCGCGACCGAGTCGAACAACCTGGCGCTGAAAGGCATCGCGGAGATGTATGCCGAACGCGGCAATCACATCATCACGCAGGTGATCGAACACAAAGCGGTGCTCGACACCTGCAAGCGCTTAGAGAAGGAAGGCGTGCGGGTGACGTATCTGCCGGTGAAGCAGGACGGCCTCATCGATCTCGATCAACTGCGCGATGCGATTACCGACAAGACCATTCTGATTTCGATCATGTATGCCAACAACGAAATCGGCGTCATAAACCCGGTCAAAGAGATCGGGAAAATCGCGAAAGAGAAGGGTGTGCTGTTCCACAGCGATGCCGTGCAGGCGGTGGGAAAGATTCCTGTGAATGTGAATGCGGACGGGATCGATGTTCTCTCGCTCACTGCTCACAAAGTTTACGGGCCGAAAGGTGTCGGTGCTCTGTACGTCCGGCGCAGGAATCCGCGCGTGCAGATCACGGCGCAGATGGATGGCGGAGGTCACGAGCGGGGGATGCGGTCGGGCACGCTGAATGTCCCGGGGATTGTAGGCCTCGGCGCCGCTTGCGACATCGCTGGGCGGGAGATGCCGCAAGAATCGAAGCGCCTCAGCTTCTTGCGCGACAAGCTGAAGGACAAGTTGATGCGGGAACTGGACGAGGTCTACATCAACGGGTCCGTCGAACACCGCTTGCCTCATAATCTGAACATCAGCTTTGCGTACGTGGAAGGCGAGAGCCTGCTGATGGGCATCAACGATATTGCCGTATCGAGCGGATCGGCCTGCACATCGGCGACGCTCGAGCCCAGTTATGTGTTGAAAGCGCTCGGCGCCGGTGACGATCTGGCGCACTCGTCGATTCGCTTCGGCATCGGACGCTTCAATACGGAAGAAGAAGTGGACTATGTGGGCGACAAGGTCATCCACGTAGTGAAGAAGTTGCGCGAGTTATCGCCTCTTTACGAGATGGCTAAAGAAGGCGTGGATCTTTCGAAGATGGTTTGGACGGCGCACTAAGATTCAAAAGTGGAAGGATAAAGACATGGCTTACTCTGACAAAGTTATCGATCATTACGAACACCCGCGAAATGTGGGTTCGTTAGACAAGAGCAGCCCCGATGTCGGGACGGGGATGGTGGGTGCGCCCGAATGCGGCGACGTCATGAAGCTGCAGGTGAAGGTGAATCCGGAAACCGGGGTCATCGAAGACGCCAAGTTCAAGACGTTTGGCTGCGGCAGCGCCATTGCGAGCTCGTCGCTTGCGACCGAGTGGCTGAAGGGCAAAACCGTAGATCAGGCTCTGGAGATCAAGAATACGGATATCGTGAATGAACTGTCGCTGCCGCCAGTGAAAATTCACTGTTCGGTGTTGGCAGAAGACGCGATCAAAGCGGCGATCGGCGATTACAAAAAGAAGAAGCAGTCGGCCGTCCAGAGCGAGACGGTTGCCGTCCACTAAAGGCGAGGTGCCGAAGCAATGGCTGAGTTGACTCAGCTTGGCGGAACGTCCGGCCATCCGCCGGCTGTCCAGGAGACCGCGCCCAAACCGGACCAGTCGAAGCAGGTTCACGTAACCCCCAAGGCCGTCCAAAAAATACGCGAGGCATTTGCGCGCGAGGGCGTTTCAGGCGGCTTGCGATTGGGTGTTCTGGGTGGAGGCTGTTCAGGATTGAGCTATCAATTCAAATTTGCGCCGGAGCCTCGGCCTCGCGATCACGTCTTCGAATTTGAAGACGTGAAGGTGTTCGTGGATCCCAAGAGCATTCTGTTCCTCGATGGCATGACGCTCGATTGGCAAGACTCGCTGATGCAATCGGGATTCGTCTTCCACAACCCGCATGCGACGAAGAGCTGCGGCTGCGGTACGTCGTTTTCAGCTTAAGAAATCAACGGTCGCCCCTGCAGACGGCAGCGTTTTCGGCTTTTTCCCTCTCCATGTCTGGTTCCTCCAAAAACTTTTACGAGTTCTTCGGGCTGGGGCGCAAGCTCAAAGTCGATAACGAAGTTTTGCAGAAGCGTTTCTACGAACTCAGTCGGCAATGGCATCCGGATCGCTTCGGTCGAAAAAGCGCGGAAGAGCAGGCGCAGGCGCTCGAAGCCACGGCGATTCTCAACGACGGGTATCGCACACTGCGGGATCCCGTGAAACGTGCCGAATACCTGCTGACCGAAGAGGGGTTCCCGATAGGCGAGCAGCGTTCGAGGGATGTGCCGCCGGAATTACTCGAAGAGGTCTTCGAACTCAACATGATGCTCGAGGAGCTGAGAAGCGGCGACGAATCGGCGCGCCCCCAACTGCAGTCTGCGAAGGAGAACTTCCTGAGCCTGCGCGGCGCGATCGACCAGGAATTGGAGAAGCTGTTCGCGAAGTACGATGCGGCGGAATCGGAAAGCGAGACGGCGAAGCAAGCTCTCAACGAGATTCGAGGCGTCCTCAACCGGCGGCGTTATATCGAGAACCTCATCCGCGACGTAGATAAAGCATTGCATCCGGCGGGTGCTGCGGCTGAGCCGGTCGAAGATCGCCTCTAGGAACAAAATGGGAACTTTTCAAATTGATTTCGGTGAAAGCCGAAAATCCAAGATCGTCGGCATCGATCTCGGCACGACGAACAGCCTGGTGGCGTTGATGGAACCTACCGGTCCTCGCATTCTGGAAGATGCCGAGGGCCGCAAGATCATCCCCAGTATCGTTTCACTTACCGATGACGCAAAACTCGTCGCAGGCGAGCCGGCGCGAGAGTTGCTATTGACCAGGCCGGAACGCACTGTGTATTCGGTGAAGCGCCTGATGGGGCGCGGCGTGGCCGACGTTCAGGATGAGCTGAAGCTGTTCCCGTTCCGGATTGCGGAGGACAGCGAAGCGGTCATCAAGCTGAAATTGGGTGATCGCACGTTTACTCCGCCAGAGATCTCGGCCGCTGTACTGCGACGGTTGAAAGATAATGCGGAGGCGGCGCTCGGCGCTCCCGTAACGGAAGCCGTTATCACGGTTCCGGCATATTTCAATGACGCTCAGCGGCAGGCGACGAAAGATGCCGGACGACTGGCAGGTCTTGACGTTCTGCGTCTGGTGAACGAGCCGACAGCAGCGTCGCTTGCGTATGGTCTCGACAAACGCCAGGATGGCGTCATCGCCGTGTATGACTTCGGCGGCGGCACCTTCGACGTCTCGATTCTGCGTTTGCACGAAGGCATATTCGAAGTACTCGCCACGAACGGCGATACGCATCTCGGTGGCGATGACATCGATAATCTGCTTTTGCGGATCGCGCTCGAAGACGTGCAATCCGAATGGAACGAAGATCTTTCGCACGATTCGGAAGGCGTGCAGCGCTTACGGCGTGCCGTCATCAGGGCTAAAGAGGAGCTGTCGTTCATTCCCGAGTCGACAATTGAGCTCGCTTACAAAGGCAAGAGCTATCGCCGGGTCATTCAGCGCGAACTCTTCGAGCGCCTCATCACGCCAATTGTTGAAAGGACGCTGGAGCCTTGCCGGGCGTGCCTGGCAGATGCGAAGCTCACTCCCGAGCAGATCGACGAAGTTGTGATGGTGGGCGGATCTACGCGCATTCCGCTGGTCCGCATGGCTGTGGAGCGTCTGTTCAAAGCGAAGCCTCATACCGAACTGAATCCCGACGAGGTGGTTGCGCTCGGTGCCGCGGTTCAGGCAGGCATATTGGCCGGCGATGTGGAAGACAAGCTGCTGCTCGACGTGACACCGCTTTCGCTCGGCATCGAGACCATGGGCGGCGTTGTCTCAAAGCTCATTCACCGAAACTCCACCATTCCGGCCAGTGCGACGGAGAGCTTTACGACCGCAGTCGACGGGCAGCTCAACGTGCTGATCCACGTTTTACAGGGTGAGCGCGAACTGGTGAAGGACTGCCGCAGCTTGGCGCGTTTCGATCTCAAAGACATTCAGCCGCTGCCGGCAGGTCTGGCCCGCATCGAGGTTCGTTTTCTCATCGATGCGAATGGAATTCTGAACGTCACGGCCCGTGATGCGCGCACCGGGAAAGAGCAGAGCGTCGAAGTCAAGCCGTCCTATGGCCTGACGGAGGAGCAGGTGGAAGCCATGATTCGCGAGTCCTTCGACAAGGCCGAAGAGGACATGCGCGAGCGGCAGGTCCGCGAAGCACGCGTAGAGGCGGACAATATCCTTGCGGCGACCGAGAAGGCGCAAAGAAATGAGGCTTGGGCGAGCCTCGCGCCCACCGAGCGCAGGGCGATTGAATCCGCTAAGCGCGAGCTCGAGAGCGTCTACCACGGCGACAATCATCAGCGTCATCAACGAAAAAATCGAAGCACTGAATCAGGTCACAACCAAACTCGCCGAGGTAATCATGAACACGGCTGTGCGCGGCGCCTTAAAGGGCAGCAAGATCGAATAGGGCGGCGCAGTTGATTATCGACGCGCAGCGAGAACAGAGTCGGGCGCAAGAATACAATAAAGCCGGAGGAAGCATGCCTGGACTCACTTGGGACCACACGGAAGACATTGCGCTCAGCCTGTACGAAGCTCACCCTGAGATAGACCCGACCCACATCCGATACACGGACCTCCATAAGTGGATTACTGATTTGCCGGATTTCAAGGACGATCCGGCGTCTTCGACGGAAGGCAAGCTCGAGGCGATCCAGATGGCGTGGCTGGATGAGTATCAGGATAATCGCTGAGCTGCGTGCGCACCGGGCCAGGCGGTACTGCCGTCCCGCGTGCTATACTTTTTCGGTAGTACCGCTTCATTCCCGCCTCCGGTTGGCAAGTGCGGTTTTTCAGGCGGCAACTAGCCCCCGCAAGCAAATTCCAGGATAGGTCATTTCAGGACAGATCATGCCCAAGATGAAGACTCATAAGGGTGCGTCCAAGCGCTTCAAGAAAACGGGCACGGGCAAGATAGCCCGGCATCACGCGTTTGCGCGTCACATCTTAACGTCGAAGCCGCGGTCGCGCAAGCGCCGCCTAACCCAAGGCGTAGTGGCCGATGAAGCCGATCAGGCTAAGCTGAAAACGATGCTGCCGTACTAGCATCACGGGACAAAGAGAAATAACGAGCAGGAGCAGCGCGCCGCACGTGCCTGCCGCCTCTCGGAAGGAAGCGTAGAGCTTCCAGATTCATTTAAGGAGCAAACGTGCCAAGAGTCAAAAGAGGTACCCACCGGCGAGATTATCGCCACAAAACCCTGCGCCGTGCGAAGGGTTTCTTTCTCACGAAATCGAAGCTGAACCGAGCCGCGCAAGAGGCGGTCGAGAAGGCGCTGCGCTATGGATACGTCGGACGTCGGCTGAAGAAGCGAAACTTCCGTTCTTTATGGATTGTTCGCATCAATGCTGCCTGCCGCGGAGCCGAGATCTCGTACAGTAAGTTCATCAATGGGCTGAAGCGCGCCGGCATCGGGCTCAATAGAAAAGTGCTCGCCGACATCGCCATCAACGACTCAGCGGGTTTCTCGGCTTTGGTCGCGAGAGCGAAAGAAGCACATCAAGCGCAACTGCAGTAAGCGATAATTCGTCTGACAGAGGATGGAAGCAGCAGTCCAACACGGTATTGACGCATTAGCCAGCCTCGAGGAGCGTATCAATCGCGCGGTCGAGGTGATCACGGATCTTCGCGATGAGAATAAGCGCCTCGACCAGGAACTCACGACGACGAATGAGGAACTGACCTCGGCAAGAGCCCAACTCGATGAAATGCAGGCGACGTACGCCCAATTCCAAAGGGAGAACGGGGTTCTGGAGCAGAAGATCAAGCGTCTGTCGGAAGAGGTCGACGAGCTTCGCGGCGAACGCAAACAGGTGAAGAGCCGGATAGAGAAGCTGCTCAGCCAGTTGGATCTCCTCAGCGCAAGCTGAAAATCGGCTCATGGACGCACCGGACACCTCGAAACAGATCGTCCGGGTTACCATCTTCAACCAGACCTACGCGGTTTCGACGGCGGGAGATCCGCGCGAAACAGAGGAACTCGCGCACGAGATCGATGAGTTGATGTCTTCAATCGCACGACGCGCAGGTAATCTCGATACCACTCGAGCCGCCGTTCTTGCCTGCCTGCACATGGCAGACCGCCTACGTACAATCGAACGGGAATTGCATCAGCTGAAGCAATCGATCACGCATAAGAGCCGGGATTTTGCGACGATTCTCGATCGGGCTTTTTCGATTCGCGAAGTGGACTAACAGAAATTCCGTTAGAAAACCCGTGCTTGCTTTTGCAAGCTGCCGAAGGTGCCGATATTCGCGACTGAAAACGAAAACAGATACTGGTTCTCTTGTCTGATGCCGAGATTGAAATTGCGCAGCTCGAAGCTGAAGCCGCAGCAATCCGTGTTGTACGAAGTTTGCACGAGATCGAACAGGCGCCGGTTCAATAGCGCGTCATAAAAGATAGAGCCGGCCACATTCCATCCTCTACGATTGCTGTTGCCGTATCCGCCCGCGAAGCTAAGCTGGTTCTCCTGGGGAATCAGGATTGGATTCGTGCTGATTGCTGTCTCCGAGACGCCGCCAAAGTACTTTGAGTGGCGCACGTTGCCCGAAAATGTATGGTTTACAAATTTATGACGAAGCGGATCGTAGTCGGCGCGATACTCAACGGAGAAGAAAGTGTAAGGACTGAACACAAGAGACGAGACGATCGGCGAGTAATCGCGCGGGCCATCTAGAAATGCGAAGGGCGTCAATTCCTCAGTCGCGTACACGACCACTCGCTGACAAGTCGGATTTTGCGAGAGGGCCGTCCCGGCTGCATTGTACGCACAGGCGCCCTGGTTCGGAACCACAGCGCCACCGAACGTTGGATCGAAATAGCGAGCCTGGCTGATCCGCCATGTCACCGCTTCCCTGACATTTCCGTTCTTGTCCTTTTCGTACAGACGATTTGTCAACGAGTACGTGAGCTGGTTCGTATTGGAGAGAATGTCGGTGGCGTCGAAATGAATGAACTTTTGGAATTGGTTGATGCCAGTGACGTACTCGTAAGTCGCTTCCGCCTCGATCACGTGTTTGGCTTTTTCACCCAAATGCAGCCATTTTGGGGGAGTGTACACTCTCTCGATCCTTGGAAGATGCAGGTCGAGCGTGAAATCGACATCGTGGCGGAACAGATTAGATGAGGCGAGTGCGACGGCAGTATTGGATTGCGGAGGACAGGTCGGATAGCCACCGCATGAGGAGATCGGCACATACGTTGTCGCATTCGTAGCATACGAGTTCCCGTAATCGGTGGCACCGAAAGTAATACTCGGATCGAGCGAAAAGCCTTTGAAATTGAAGGCGGTCATAACCCGCGGCTCAAGGTCAACGCGCGACACCTGGCCCGTTTTGAAAATCTGTGAGGGACTGCCCGCGATTGTCGTATCGAATCCCGTGGGCTCCGAGCGACTGAGCAGTCCGGCACTCGATGTGAACGAAAACAGCAGCGGCACGGGTCCGTCGAGAAGGTTCTGGTCACGGCCCGAAAACTCGATGGAGGGGAGTTTCTGAATGATGACCTCGTTCGGAAGCTGATGAAGCGACGGGTACGTTATAGCCTCGAAATTCTGATTCCGCTCTATCGCGATATTCAGCGCGTAGGTGTCGTCGGCGAAATGCCTTTGCAAAAATCCGATGGAATTGTTCTGAGACAAAATGGTCGAGGCAAAGGAGTATGCGAACGCGGAGCGGAAGACATACGAACTGAGATAGTTGTAGTCCAAAACCCCGGTGAATCCCAGGATTCGCGTTCTCCCCGTAAATTCAAACTCTAGTCCACCCTCCTTCACCGGCGGGATTGTGTTGGGAGCGCCCTTCTGATCGTCTACCCCGTACAGATTGAAGTTGAAATCGGTGAGGTCGTTCGGCTTGCCTCGGAAATCATACCGGAATGCCGGCCCCCGCTGAGTGAAGTAGTGCACCACGCCAGTCATGTCGTAGCTTCGATTAATTGCCCAGTAATACCCGGCACCCACCATGTAGCCGTACAGAGTGCTGTGCCCGATGTTCGGTGTCAGGAATCCGCTTCCGCGCGGGTTTCGGCCAAGAGGGCGGTATAAGAAAGGTAAATACAACACGGGCACATGTCTCAGGCGGAAAACGGGATGGCGGGCGATCGCCCGGTCCCCCGGAATGATGTCGAAAACCGGCGCCTCGAAGGTCCACCACGGTTTGGGAACCTTGCAATCCGTAACATATCCATGGTGGAGAATGTATCGATCTTTGATGCGTTCAGCCCACTGCGCCTGGAAATAGAACGGGTTCGTGGTCGTGAGAACGCCGGGGCTCGTCATGATTTTCGCCGGCGAAGTGCCGTCCACCACGTAGAACTTCCCTTCTTCCGTTTTCAGGTTGTACTCGGCATGATCCGCCTCCAGCTTGTCGCCGGTCGCGAAGTGCTCCAAATGAACGTGACCGTGGGCATAGGCCCAATGCGTGTCGGAATTGTACTCGATTTCATCGGCCGACAAGTTGAAGTCGGAGGTCTCGACCTTGGCGGCACCGTGCAGATATCGCAAGGAACCGCTGGAGTCCTCCGTTATGGCTTGGAAGCGCATCTCATCCGGCGCGGGGAGATCGGCCCGCACCGGGCGTGCGGTAGTCTGCGCTAACGCAGGTGAAAGGCCAAAAATCAGACTTCCCAGGAAAAAGAACAACTTACACGAGAAATGTTCTAGACAAAAGTTAACTTTTCTGATAGATAGGAAAGTTGGGGGTTCAAGCGCGGGAGAAAGGGTCAACCGAAAACCGTAGCATGGCCGCCGAGCAAGCCGCAAGCATTTTGGCAGCAAAGGGCCCCCGATTCGATTGAGCGTCATATGACTTGCCAGCATTGTCAGACTTGGATCTTAGACGACGACCATCGCTGCCGCCGTTGCGGGCGGCGCGTCAAAAATGCATCTAATCGCATTTCTCCTAATACGTACCCGATAGCAGCGACTGCAACCGCCCCCGTTTACGAGGCCCACGACGATGCCGCCGTCGCACCTGGAGCGCCTCACAATCCAGCGCCGATGGCGGTGCCGGACGGCCAGCAATCGTTATTCGCGACGCCCTTATCGGAGCGCCGCGTCATACCGTTCGGCTCGTTAACCACGCCCACCGAGCGTGAGTCTATTCGCCTTCGCGCGGCCGAACTGCCGCGTCCTGCACCGGTCAAAACAGCGAAGGTGGAGGTGCGGCGCGCTCGTTCCCGAGCGGCTCGCTCCGCCGATCAGCCACGATTGGACTTCCAAGGACGCGAGGAAGTTCTAAGCCATCCGCAATCGAATATTATCTGTGATGCGCCGGTTGCCCCAATAGGTTTGCGTACGAGGGCTGCGGTTGTGGATGCAGCGGTAATGGCCGCAGCTTCCGCATTCGGGGTCGCACTGTTTCTGTTCGGCGGGGGCCAGTTTTCATTCGACAAACACGTTCTGCCGTTCTTTGTGCTGGCGCTTGTCACGATACCGCTCTCTTACAAACTTCTTTGGACGTTTGTCGCGCGCGACACACCCGGAATGCATTGGGCAGGGCTGCGGTTGGTCGATTTTGACGGGAATCCGCCCTCTCAGTCCCGCCGATACCAGCGCTTATTCGGAAGTATTCTTAGCCTGCTAGCTGGATGCATTGGTCTCATCTGGGCCTTCGTCGACGAAGACGCCCTCACGTGGCACGATCACATCTCCGCTACGTTCCCAACCATCGCTTTCGACAATTAAGCGGCCGGCGGAAACGCCCGCTCGCACCATCAAACCCCGAAAAATGGTTCAACTGAGCGCGGTATTGCCGGCGGGAACCAGCACGGCAGACATCGATCCTTTCGACTTCGGCATCCTTGGATCTGCGCCGTAAGCGTGAATTTGGTCGCGCGCAAATTCGGCCTGGGGCCGCTCGCAGGTAATGACGACCGTTCGGCCGGTGCTGTCCACTTCCACCGCGTGCTGGAAGGCGACATCCGTAGAAAACAAAAACAGCTTCTGCAGCATTTCGATGACGTAATCGTAAGTGTGTTCGTCATCGTCGAGCAGCATGACGTGGTATAAGCGTCCGTGCTGTTCTTCCTGGTCATTGTGCACGGAAGGCGTGGCGGTGGGAGCAACGACGCTCGGCATTTCGCGACGGCTACCTCACACGGGATGAGAACGGCACGCGCGGCAGCGTGCAAACGCCGGTTCGAAGCATCTAACTGATAGAATACTTCTAGCATGGCGGTAGAGCAGAGACCGCCAGGTTTACTTCCTCATTAAGGGGGCGCAACGGCTTCGACGGGATCGAATCGTTGTGTGAAGGCGTGTCGGGTTCCGAGCTCCCGTAAAACGATCGGAAAACAACAACTGCCAATAACACGCAGTTTGCATACGCTGCCTAATTTAACTTAGGTTGCCGCCCCGGCTAATGAGCCTGCGCGTTAGTCATGGGGCGTCATTTTGCAGGATAGGCACCAAGCTTCGGTCCGGAGCTGAGGGCCGAGATCAATCGGGCTAGGCGGCTGTCGCTCTTGTCGGTTCTATAGGCAGTGGCCGAAACACCAGAACCGACTACACACGTAGGCTTTGCATAGCGGGCTTTCTCGGACGCGGGTTCAACTCCCGCCGCCTCCACCAGTTATATTTACCTTGGATTCAAGAGTTTACAGCACCCACGATTGCTAGTGCGCGATAAGCGTGTAATGCTCGTGGGCAAGTGCTTACGATTTTTCGGGGTCACACCGCTCGTTGTACGGCCAAACGCCCTCAATATGACCGCGACTACCGGAAGTGTACTTGCGTCATTCATGTCGAAGGAAAGATCGGCGATCAGTTCATTCGGCAGAGCCTGAAGACCCGCTCGTGGGAACAAGCAAACCGGCGCGTCGCCGAAGCCGAAGCGCGCGGCACGTGGGAAGAACTTTCCGAACAGCACGGTACCGCAGTACCGACACACGCGAGCGAAGAGAAGCGCGTGACCGTTGCGCACGCTGTCGCCGAATACCTTCAGAACGCAAAGGATCAGGGCAACGGCGAAGACACACTTCGGAAGAAAGCCACCACCTTCGAGAAGCAACTGCTCACTTGGTGCGACGAGCGCGGCTATCTCTGCATCGAGCAACTCGGCACATCTGAATTGCGGCAATGGCGGTCAACGTGGAACATGGAACCGCTCGCAAGATCCAAACGGCAAGGCATGGTCTGCGGGTTCTTCTATTTCTGCATGCGTCAAGGCTGGATCACGAAGAATCCGATGCTCGATGTCGGCAAGATCCAGGTTCGTGAACGCCCCACCGACTACTTCCCGAAAAACGAATTCGACGCCATCATTGATGCGACGTACTTGTACCGTGGTGATCGATGGGAGAACGAAGACCGGTTCGGCGAACGCTTGCGCACGCTCACGCTTCTCATGCGTTGGAGTGGCCTAGCAATCCGCGATGCGATCACGTTGGAACGAAACCGGCTTGTAGGTGACAGTGTTCTGCTGTATCGGGCAAAAACCGGGCATCCCGTATATGTCCCCTTGCCTCCTGATGTGGCACGCGCGTTGCGCGACGTTCCACCCGGCAAAAATGAACATCCGGCTTATTTCTTCTGGACAGGACGCGGGAAGCCGAAGTCCGCCCGTTGCAGATTGGCAGCGGAGCTATCGCAGGTTGTTCGACCTTGCTGCACCTAAGCTGCCCGTCGATCCTCAAACAGGCAAGACCAAACGCTGCCATCCTCACATGTTCCGCGATACGTTCGCAGTCGAAATGTTGTTGGCGGGTGTGCCCATCGAACAAGTATCGATGCTGCTCGGACACAAGAGCGTGAAGACCACCGAAAAAAGCTATCTGCCTTGGGTCCACGCACGGCAGAAACAGCTTGAGGAGAGCGTACGAAAAGCGTGGCTGGTGCAGGTGAAAGGCGACCAAGAATGCTGGAACCAATACTCGCGCTTGCGCTAACAGTTCAGAATGGAAAAGGCGTTTACGCTCTCCTTCTTGGGTCGGGAATCTCTCGTGCGGCTGGTATTCCAACAGGATGGGACATCGTTCTGGATCTCATCGCAAAACTACATCGCCTGAGTAATACTGAAGAGTTATCGGACGACATTGAGGCTTGGTATCGGCAGACGTTCAAAGTTGAGCCGGATTACTCAGATATTCTTGAACGAGTCACCCGCAGTTCTGCCGAGCGCCTGCAGCTTCTTCGAAGCTACTTTGAACCAACTGAGGATGAGAGAGAGCATGGCCTTAAAGTTCCGACCGCTGCCCATCGAGCGATAGCGTCGTTGATTGCGAACGGATACATCAGAGTAGTCATTACCACGAATTTCGACAGACTCTTGGAACACGCTCTTACCGACGTCGGTGTCAGCCCAACCATCATCAGTACTCCTGACGCGGTGCGTGGGGCCACCCCGCTCGTTCATTCGCCTTGCACGATTATCAAAGTGCACGGTGATTACTTAGATGCAAGGCTCAAAAACACGACGCGTGAACTAGAAACTTACGATCCAGAACTCAATTTGTTACTGGATAGAGCTCTTGACGAGTATGGACTCATCGTGTGCGGCTGGTCCGGCGAGTGGGATAGCGCGTTGCGCGGAGCAGTCGAACGTTGCAGCACGCATCGATACGGAACATACTGGGCAGTACGAGGGGATATTGGACCACAAGCAACGAAGCTTATTAGCATCCGGCGATCCGCAGTGATTCGCATACCAGATGCAAATTCGTTCTTTCAGGAACTGCGCGAAAAGGTCGAAGCACTAGAAGACTTCACACTAGGTGATCCGATTTCTCGTGGGGTTGCAGTCGCGAGAACCAAGCGATATTTGGCCCGCCCAGAAGATCGTATTCGTCTGCATGACTTCGTGATCAGTGAAGTAGAACGAGCTCTAAATAATATCCAGAGAAACCCTGGTCTCGCAGAAGGTGCGCCGAATGCGAAGAGCGGACTTCGCACCCTTAGGCTTTACGAAGCGGAACTTGGCACTCTAGTGCCCGTATTCGGGTGTTTCGCCTACTGGGGTGGCGATGAAACCTATGACATTATCGCCAAGCTTCTAAAACAAGTTGCTGATAACGATGGACCTCCTGTCGGAGGATACACGTTGTGGATCAAAGCGCGACGCTATCCAGCCCTATTGCTGTTTTATGCAACGGCGCTTGCAGCTATCGCAGGTAATCATCTTTCGCTTTTGGACCGCCTATTTCGGCTCGGTATCAAACCAGATAAACAGACACCCGAAGAAAAAGTTCCGATGTTTCTATCCCCGTTTAATATGTGGAACCTTGACGAACAACGCCAAATGATTGAAGGCCGAGAAAGGGAACACACTCCGCTTAACAATCATCTTTTTGAATTACTTCAACCAGTCTTACGCGAGTATTTTCGAGGTCAAGCTGCGTACGAACAGACGTTTAATTGGTTCGAGTATGTACTCGCTTTGATCCATTGCGATCAGACCTTCGATCAAGACTCGTTCTTCGGAACAGATGACGCGGGGAACAAAATCAGATTGGGTCCATTAGGAAGATTTTTTTGGATGTCCCAGGGTTCAAATGATTCCGTACGTAATCAAATGGCATTGCTTCCGGCAGGGCAACCACTACCAACTGCGGTCCAAGCGGCCATCGCCACTGGGCTGTGCAGAAAGCCAGATTCGTCGTTTGATACTAGACGCTACGAAGATCTCAAGCATGGATTTGATGTGTTTGTGAACCTTGCCAGAAGAGAAAGACGGATTTTTTTGTAAAGCTCAAACGCATAACGTCTGATTCGCACGGAACACCGAATGAGAACGGTTCGGAGTCGTACTAGTTGAGTCTCGAAATGGCGCAAGACGAACCATACAGAAGGAACGCCAAGGCATGGCGCGTGAACGCCGAATTTGCGTTGTACTCTTCGAAAATACTGTTCGAAACTCGAAATCCCACGACGTGGTTTTCCGCTGCCATTCTCGGGCATCACGCTCTCGAAATGCTGCTGAAGTCAGCATTGGTTTGCGAAGGCTTTACGGTCGCGAAAGGAGAGCCGCAACACGGCTTTGCGTGGGGGCATAGGTTGGTGGAACTCGCGCGGCTTTTGGTATCAAGGCGTCGTGAGTTCCCGTTCGACAAGTCGGCTACTGTTTTAGCCCGTTTCGACGCCTTCTTTGACGAGTTGCGATACCCATCTGATTTGGAAAAAGTGGAAGAGTTAAGCGAAGAGGATAAGCATGACCTTGTGGAGATTGCTGACTGCATCCGGCCTTTTGCGGCTCCATTCACGAACACCTCATTTGACTAAGGCGATCCAAACCGAATTCTGATCTCTAGGACACGCATCGCGCGATGCCTCATGCCCATGCAAGCCCAAGGGTATCGAAGACTGCTGAGAGTAACTAAGCTATCTACGGTAAATCACGCTTGATACAAGTGGATTGTTGATAATCAGCGAGTTACAGACGCTTCCACGACGATGCCATGCCGTGGAATGTGGTTCAGCCCCTTTTGCACAGACTTGAACCGGAGGCTACCGCAATGATCCGAAACGGGTCGAAGCGCGACGCGCGATGCGCGTGGCATGCCCACAGCTGAGAGCGCAAACGCACCTGACGGGCTTCCGGCGTCGTAAGCCGGGCCTCGAACTGTTGGACTTGCGGGACGACGCGTACGACGAAAGGGGTCTTGGTCGTTTCGCTAGAGGCGTCGCGCGTGGCCCAACGCACATTATCCAGGGAACAGGCAATGTCGACGCTCAACTGCGCAAGTTTCGCGGCTGCAACGTACCGTTACGCCGACTTTTCGTGCGCGGGATCAGGCAGAAGACCTTCTTCCACTAGAAGGCCCTGCATGATCTTGTCACTCACGGCGTCCTCGCGACCGGGCGTGGCCACGTGCGCAATTGATTTCCCCACCCGCTTCTTGGCCCACTGTTCTCGCGCCCACAGGTGTGTCTTCCATTCTTTATCCCTGAGTTTTTTGTCTTCGAATTTCGGATCCCCTGGCTGTCTACCGTATTCGTCCGATCTCCAAGCTCGTCGGTCGGTATAGCCCACCACGATTCCGCTAGTAAAAGGGACCTTATAAAGATTCGGGTACAAGAACCAATCATCGTCAAGTTTCGACCAGTTCGTCGTGGAGACACGCTGCTCGGGATACAACCAGTCTTTCTCAGCGGCAGCAATATAGCGTGTGGCACGAGTCTTCAGGATGAAATTGATGCGGAGTACCTCATCCTCTTCGAGTTCTCGCCCAAACTGTATGTCCAACAGGTATCTCACCGTTGATTCATATGCGCGCGCATTGGCTCGCAACTCATTTGGATTCACCCTCGGATTTCGAACAAGCTGTGTATGCGTTATGATCAGGCACGAATTTAGATCGATCGGGAAAAGCGTACGCGTACCGATCTGGTCAAGTTCAATGCCACCCGGATAAACACTTTCGCTCGGAAACAACCGTCTATTGAAAAAAGTGACTGGTTCGTCGGAAACGATGAACTTGGTGGGGCTTTGCGTAGCCTTCACAATTTCCCATACACCTTCTGTCCACATCGTTGTGTGGAACTGAAAGAGGTGCTGCATAGCAATCAGCGTCTGATTATGGTCCCGGAGTTCAGTCCGAGCTTGAAGTTGGTCCAATCCGCGAGGGGTTCTAAACCGCTGGGCATCCATGTATACCGTGAGTGCGTTGAAGGACTCGTGCAAGCCCTCAGAGTAGCCATTGCAATTACCGAAGAACTCGACCGCGTTCCGTCCGCGAATATCAATGGCACCGAAAAACCTCTTCTCGATTTGGTCCGTTGTCCAGTTTCTAAGTCTTAGCGTGTAGAGATCATCCTTGTAGAAGCAGCGCGCCGGTCCCCAGGGGAGCAGATCTCGCCTACGGTACCGCACACTGCCACTAACGACGGTGTCAGGATGCAGATCGAGGTAGTAGCACGTGCTCTGCCCTGGTCGTAGGAATCGTTTTTGGTACCACTGCGGAACGTAGTGGTGAACATGTGCCTGTTGCGCTTGCACGAGAACGGCCTTTTACATCAACGGCCCGACTCAGTTGAAGAGAGTTATGGAACAATTTTACCTGAAACTGTTTGAACCGAGCGGCGTTCCATTCAGTTGGCGTCGCAATTCACATGATGCTCAGTTATGCACGTCACGCCAGGAGCGTCGCTTGCGCGGGACTCACCCGAACGAAAAATGTGCAATAAACGTGTAATGACTTCCCCATTCTGTCGTTTCTACAGTTTCTCTCGATTTTCAGAATGAACAAGTTCCGTATTTTCAACACAACAGAACGGTTCAACTCCCGCCGCCTCCATAAGCCAAAGTATTTTCCTCGCAGAGTAGCGCCGGAAAATCACGAGGTGCGTGTCGATCATTTGGCGCTTTACTCCTGTCGGCGCGAATGACGTTTCATTGCGGCATCCAGATGCGGAACTGACCGCTCGCGTGCATGAGACTCATGAGATAAAGCATCCCATCGTAGTAACGGTTCTGGCCGGAAGGGATGGGCGCGTTCCAGAGCGCATTCGTGAATAAGTTCACACGGACGCGATCAGTGGCCGCGAGCCCCGCCACAGCATTCGTGCCGACCAATCCGGCGGGATGATCTTCAGGCGTGAGTCCCGGCGTGGCGCCCAAGGGCGTGCCGTCCAGCGTGTAAACAGGTCCGTACGTGTCAATGCCCATGGATACGAAGAAGCGCTGAATGCGATCGCTTAGCTGCTGCTCTTCCGGAGCTTTGTGCCACCAGGACCAATCCACTGACCAATTACTCGCGACTCTCCAGGAGTCGTAGCCGAACTCGCCCGATTGTGGGAAGCGAGTGACATGCGGGCTGCCATCGAAATTCGCGTAGACGGGGGCCAGGCCAGTTTGCGCATTCGTGGTCTTCAGAAAAAATTGACGGCTTACATCCGCGGCATGCCTCCAGAACGCGCTATCTTCGGGCGGACCCCAACGCGCCCACAATTCGTAAAAGGCGGGCAGGTGATAGGACGGATCGGTAAACGGATGCGGCATGATGCCGGGGACGAAAAGAATCATGGCGTGTTCCCGATCCATCTCGGGCCCTACGCTGCGCTGGCCCGAACTTCGTGAGCCCCGTCTTGACCTCGCGGTGGAGCATTGCCGTGAGCAATCGCTCCGCTTCCGCGTGATAATCGTAAATCCCGGAGCCGCCCGGCCACCGATTACCGGCGAACAGGAGTGCCATCGCGAAATATTCTTCGCCGTCTGGCGCTGGTGTCTCGTCGTTCGGCGTGCCGTCCGTCTTGCACGACCAGGAAAAGTACCCGTACGAAGGATGCTGCGGGTTGCCGACGTACATATAGGTTCGCGCCCAGTTCCAGAGCCCGTCGAACTCAGACTTCTTATCCAGCTGGACCGAGATCATCATCCCGTAAGACATGCCCTCGGTGCGAACGTCGTGGTTGGCCCAATCGGTCAAATACATAAGGGGCCCGTTCGCATTAGTGCCCGCGGAAAACACGACGGACTGCGTTTGCGGATCGCCGTGGAACAGTTGCCGGTAAGCAGCGTCGACTTTAGCTTGCACTTCTGCGGCCGAGTGACCTGCTTCTGCGAAGAGACTGCGGTATTGTCCGGTCGCAAATGCACCGGCACCATCATCGTGCGCGATTTGACCGGACCGGGTCTGCGCGTTTACGCCAAGCAGAACCAATGCGGCGAATACAAGCGGCATAGAAGACATAAGACCGTAGTTCCTGTTCATGACACAGTGATTGTCGAACGTGACATCTCGTTACTCCTTGTATCCTGAGGCTGTGCGCCAGCGGACCAGGTGGATTTGCGTTGCCTCACTGCTGATGAGCATCGCGTCATTTGCCCAAATCAACAACAAAGTTTGCGTGTCATGCCATCCCAAGGAATCGGCGCGTTGGGCGGCGTCGAGCATGGGCCAGTCGATCGTCCCTGCGCGTCCTTTGCCGCCCGCTCGCGTCACGCACGAACTGTCTCAAAGTGTTCTAACCAGTGAGCAACGTAACGGCCGGATGGTGCATGGATTATCCGAACGGGGACTCACGGCGGAGTATCCCGTGCAATTCCAAATCGGCGGGGATTTCATGGGCAGGACCTACATGGTTCAGGTTGGAGATTATGTATTCGAATCGCCTCTTACCTATTTCAACCGGTACGGATGGGACTTGTCGCCTGGCTACGCGACGATGCCGATCATTGACTTTGACCGGCAAATCGATGACACATGCCTGTTTTGTCATGCCGAATCAGCGAAGTTTGCCGATACCGATCGTCATCGCTTAAAGACAACCCTGCTCACGCCTCTAAGTTGCGATCGATGTCACGGTCCTGGCGCCGCGCATGCGCAACATCCGTCGGCCACGAACATCATAAACCCTGCAAAGCTGGCGCAGGATCAGAGGGATAGCGTATGCGAACAGTGCCATCTAGAGGGTGCGACGCGCATTCTGAATCCGGGCAAGCATTGGGACGATTTCCATCCTGGTGACAAGACCGAAAACGTTTTTTCAACCTTCGTTCTCACGGGCGGCAACAACGCAGCGGTGAATGCGGTCAGCCAAGTCGAGCAACTTGCAGAATCCAAGTGCGTCAGGCGCAGCCAAGGCAAGCTCTGGTGCGGATCCTGTCACAATCCGCACGGAGCTACGGTGAATCGGGCGGCCGAAATCAAAGCGGTTTGCACTTCCTGTCATCGAGCGTTGCCGTCCGCGTCGCATCCAGCTGCGATCACCGAATGCACAAGCTGCCACATGCCCAGGGGCCCAACGACCGACATTCCGCATGCCGCCCGAACGGACCATCGCATTCTAAGAAGACCGACGACAGCAAGCGTCCAACCCGCAGCCATAAAGGTTTGGCGTGCGGGACCAGCCGAATGGCGTGATCGCAATTTGGGATTGGCGGAGGTGTTTGCTGGGGTGACCAACAGTTTGCCTCAACTGACGGAGGAGGGATGGCAGAACCTGAACGCGATACCTGAGGAGAACCGCGACGCTTCGGTGCTCTCCGATTTCGAGGGCTTGGCGGTACAGAACCAAAACCTTGAAGAAGCTGTGCGTGTGGGGAGGCGCATCGTGGAGTTGCAGCCACAGAGCGCGAAAGCGGCTATGAACTTCGGCATTGTGCTAAAGCGATCGCAGCGGGCTGGCGATGCAGAACGAGAGTTCAAACGTGCGATCAGTCTCGATCCCTCGCTGAAGCAGGCGTACCTGGAACTTGTCGGGATGTACGCCGAGCTTGGACGGCGAGAGGACGTGAAATCAACGGTAGACAGGTATTTAAAGTTCAATCCGCAGGATATTCTTTTCCGGGTCCAGCGGCAGCGCCTTGACGCGCCTTAGTCGCGCGGTTTCCCCGAGCCTGTATTTTCCGCCGCCCGAAGGCGCTCGAACTCCTGGGATTCGCGGGCAGCGTCCTCTCTTCTACCGAGCGCTCGATAGGCTTGGGCAAGTGTGAACCGTGCCTGAGCGTTTTCGGGCTGAAGACGAACTGCTTGCTCCAGATGCTGGACAGCTACGTCATACTTGTGCTCGGCAACGTACACGCGACCTGCGGTTGCTTGCACCAACGGGTCTTCAGGGGCAAGAGCGAGAGCCTTTTCTATCGACTTCGCAGCGCTATCCGTTTTATCGGGAGTGGCGTCGAGCGTGGCCCGCGCAAGGTACGTATAGGCTTGAGCGTCAGCGCTTCCCAGCGAGATTGCAGTTTCGAGTTGTTTCTTCGCCAGATCGGCCCGGCTCTCGCCTTCCAGGAGGATCCCGTATGTCAAATAGGAAGGGCCCCATTCCGGCCAGCGCCGCTGAACCTGTTGCAACACTTCTTCTGCCTTGTCGATTTGGTGTGCAGCCGCTAGCATCGCAGATTTCAGAAGCTGCAACTCTGGCGTGTCGGTTACGGCACGGTCTGCGCCGGCGAGCAGCGCAACCGCTTCCCCCGGACGATTATGGCGAGCGAGAAACAAGCACGCTTGCTGGTAGAACTCGGTGCGATCGGGCGAAGCATGTATCGCATTTGTGTACGCCGAAAGCGCCCCATCGTAATCGCCTGCAGCTTCGAGTACTTGAGCCTGCGCCTGATAGTAATCGCCTGATCTCTGGGCCTCTGGAACGTTGTTCAGCGCGGCGGACGCGACATCCGGGCCGCCAGTGTGGAGCAGTGCGAGCGCGAGATCGATATGCGGCTGAGCCGCGGACGCGGGTAGCGATGGAAGAGCATACTCAAGCAGTTTCCTTGCGGCATCGTATGCTCCTGATGCCGTAAGAACATGGCCCGCTTCTGCGGCCAAGGGGGCCGGCGGATGCAACTCCAATAAGGTCGTCGCCTGCTGCTCGGCGGATTGCAGGTTGTGCTCCTCGAGCAAGACCCTCAAGTAGCGAAGCGCAAGATTGGGGTCTGTGGGGTTCTGCTGGATTTGGCGACGAACTTCGGCGGCATAGCGGGCCTGCAACTGCTCAGGCGGAAGCGCGAGGTAATCGACGATCCCTGCTGCCGGCGCACCCTGTTCCGGTGGCAGACTACGGAACTGAGCCAGGACGTCGTGCGACTCCTGCGCGTGTCCGGCTTGCGCGAGGGCGCGCCCGAGGTGTAACAGGATGTGAGCCTGCGTAGGTGACAGATCTGCAGCGTGGCGCAATGCCTTTACGGCATCATCAGGGCGACCAAGCGCCATATACGTCTGCCCCAGGCGATCGAGGACGGTAGAGTTGTCGGGCGTGTGAGCAGCTGCGAATTCCAGGTCTGGAAGCGCGAGGGCCGGCTTTCGTTGCATCACATTCAGAGTTCCGCGGCCAAGGCGCGCCGGCACAAAGTCCGGCTCCAATCGGACAGCCTCATTCAGATGCTGTGCAGCAAGTTGCGGGATCGGAGAGTGCTTCGGCGATGCCGATCTCGTAAAGAGCTTTCGGATCGTTCGGATGCTTCTGAAGATACGCTTTCAGAACAGCAATGCCGCCGGGAATGTCTCCGCTTGCGGCGAGCATAAATCCTCTTTCCCGCTGTGCCGAGGTGTCGGTGGGAATCAATTTGAGGTAGCGATCATAGGCTTGTAGGGCGTCCGCAACATAGCCGAGGTCATTGGAAGTTTGAGCGATGGATAGCTGAACGTCGGCCCGGGAAGGGTCTGCGTTCGCGGCTTCGGCCAGAAAAGAAAGCGCCTTGTCACGCTCATTGAGTTGAATGTGAACGCCCGCAAGGTTGTAAAGCGTATCAACGTCGCGCGGTCGCTGCGCTAATGCCCCGGCGAACGCATCGCGTGCCCGTTCGAAGTGCTGTGCGTGATAGGCCGCGAGCCCAAGATTGTACAGAACGTCAAAGTTGGTCGGAGCAGATTCCAATACTCGCGAGAACTGGTTTTCGGCTTCGGCGTACTCGCCGATTGACGCAAGCGCGAGCCCGGCGGTGAACGTGAGGGCAGGATCGCGTGCGGAGTTGAGCCGGTCAAGGTCGGCGCGGGCGTCTGCTGCGTGACCAGCCAGGAAATAGGCTTGCATGGCAAGCACCTGAGCTTGTGGCAGCGCCCGGTTTTCGGGACTAAGATGCTGAAGATAAGTTAGGGCTTCCACACCATTCTTGTGCTGAACTGCCATTGAGGCGAGTTGCAGATTGGCGTTCGCGTGGGTCGGATCAGCCGCAAGCACCTTCAAATAGGAAGCTCGCGCGCCCGTCAAATTTCCCACCGTCACCTGGTGGTTAGCGTAGTTATTCAACAAACTCGGCGAGGCCGGGGAAAGGCGGAGCGCACGCCGGTAAACATCCTCCGCTTCGGCGTACTTTTTCTCGCTATCGAGAATGGCCCCGAAAAGCGTCAGCGCTTGCACGCTGTTCGGTTGCTTGGCAAGCGCCGCGCGAACGGCTGTCTCGGCAGTTGCGAAGTCACTCTTTTCGAACGCAGCAACTGCGTCGCCTAATTGGTCCGCCGTGAGAGCATGTGAAAAAGGCAGGAGGAGTGCGCCGAAGAGGACGAACAACTTCATTCTGGATGCGCTATTTTTCGATTCTACTATTCGGTGTAGCCCTTCTACCGCTTTGGCCTGCGCAGAACTCCCAAGTTCCCATCCGGTTTAAGTTGGAGTCGATCCCGTTCCGTCTTGAGAACGATGAAACCCCTGTGCGTCATGCGCCCGCAGCCATGGCGGGTGGCGTAGCCGTATTCGATTACAACAACGACGGGCGGCCGGACATATTTTTTGCCAACGGCGCAAACATCCAGACGCTGAAGAAAGACGCTGCCAAGTACTCGAACCGGCTGTTCCGAAACGACGGCGGCGGCAAGTTCACCGATGTCACTGCGGCGGCAGGCGTTGCCGGTAGCGGGTACGATATCGGAGTTGCTGTAGCCGATTACGACAATGACGGCTACGCCGATTTGTTTGTCGTGGGGGTCGGCGCGAACACGCTGTATCACAACAATCATGACGGTACCTTCAGCGATGTCACTGCGAAAGCAGGATTAGACCGCGTTGACCCAGAATATGGACCAATGTGGGCCGTTGCCGCAGCGTGGGTGGATGTGAATAACGACGGCCTTCTCGACTTGTTCGTAGTGGATTATCTGCAATGGAATTTTGCGACGGAGCCGCAGTGCTCGTTCAATGGCAAAAGCCGATATTGTCATCCCAACGACTATAAAGGCCTTCCGAACAGGCTCTACATCAACAACGGAGATGGCACGTTCACGGACGCTTCCCAATCGAGTGGTTTGCGCGCCCGTGTTGGAAAGGGAATGAGCGTAGGCGTGGCGGATTACGACGGCGACGGCTGGCCGGACTTGTTTGTACCGAACGACACGACGTACAACTTCCTGTTTCACAACGTGGGTCACGGCAAGTTCAAGGAAGTGGGCTTCGATGCGGGCGTGGCGCTGCCGGAAAACGGGAATCTCATCAGCGGCATGGGCTCGGATTTCCGCGATCTCGATAACGACGGCTTACCCGACATTGCCTTAACAGCGCTAAACAACCAGACCTTCCCGATTTACAGGAACACCGGCAAAGGCGATTTCGAAGAGATCACAGCGAAAAGCGGGATGAGCGCGCTGACGCGGCCCATGTCGGCTTACGGAATCGGCATCTTCGATTTTGACAACGACGGATGGAAAGATCTGTTTATTGCGCGCGGTCACATCGACGCAGAATCTTCTGTTGGCGAAGCAATCGATCAGTTCAACACGGTCATGCGCAACTTGGGTTCAGCGGCGAAATGGTCCGCGCTGACGGAGGAAGCCGGGCTGGATGCGTCTCCCGCGGCACGGCACCGCGGCTGCGCTTTCGGCGATCTGGACGGAGATGGGCGTATCGACGTCGTAGTCACTGCCCTAGGCAGTCCGGCCGAGATCTGGATGAATCGCAGCCCCGGTTCCGGGCATTGGCTGGATGTGTCGCTGAGAGGCACTCGCAGCAATCGCGACGGAATTGGGGCGGTAGTTAAGATCGTCACGAAAGCGGGGATGCAGTGGAACCACATGACCACGAGCGTTGGTTACGCTTCATCGAGCGACGGGCCAGTCCACTTCGGGCTCGGCGGGGATTCCGACCGCGTCGAGCGTAGAGATCCGCTGGCCGTCCGGAACCGTCCAAAAACTGGAAAACGTGCGGGCGGACCGCGTGATTGCTGTCACGGAATCCGCCCGATAATTCGTCAGCCTAACTTCGCCTGGTTAGAAGTACAGTTTCGCTCGCAACTGGAAGATGCGTGGCGAGTTTGCCTGCTGTGTAATCAAGCCGAAATTGCCTTGACCAACGACGAGAGCCGGTGGGGCAAATTGGACGCGGTTGAAGATATTGAAACCTTCAATGCCCAGCTCGAGCTTGCTCGACTCGTTCCACAGCGGGAAGTCTTTGAACAGCGAGGCGCTCCAGTTGTTGGTTCCAGGCGCTCGCGGGGTGATCGTTCGAGGCGCATTGCCATCGGCGTACTTGCAGGGAAACCACGGATCGGTGTAGCACACAGCGCCCGTTGAGGTCACGTACTGGTCCGCACTCGTCGGGCTGTACGCCGCTCCCGAACCATTGGAAAAGTATTGCAGCGTCTGACCGTAGCTTCCAGAGATCTGCAACTGTGCCGGGTAATTCGCTCGCTGATTGTAGCCTGGCGCCGATGTGGCTCCGTTCAGCCCGAGGATCATTGGCGTTCCGTTATCCCAGCGGAAGCTGCCATTCAGCTGCCAGCCGCCCAAGACGCCGTCCACCAGACGATTCGAAGAACCGCCGAACTGCTTCCCTTTACCGAATGGGATTTGGTAGACCCAAGAGACCTGGAAGATATCGGGGATATCGAAGTTGGAATACGAACGCTCCAGGCGGAGGTTGTTCGGATCCTGAATGGTCGAAGGTACAGCATTGCCGGTTAGCGGACCGTTACTGAGATACTCGTTCGAGCCCGCAGTGGACGCGTCGTCCAGACTCTTAGAGTGCGTGTACGTCATCAAAGCTTGCAGTCCCGCCGAGAAGCGCTTCTCCACGCGGATCTGCAAGGCGTTATAGATGGAGTTCGCCCAGGGCGGATCAATCGCCTGCAGACCGCTTGAACCCCAGACACCAAGAGGATATTGCGGGTAGGGCAAATATTGATTAAATCTCTGCCAGGTGTTGTTCCAGAAGGCGTTCGAATAGGGTCCGCCTCCTAGTTGTGTCGTCAATGCTTGGCCCGCAGCAGCTAACGGCCACGGAACAATAGCATTCATATAGCTCGCTCCACCATTGACGTACGCTTGCTGAACGGATGCCGGAATGTGGTTAATGGAATACGTGTCGCCGCCGAAATACAGGTGCGAACCTTTCTTGCCGACGTAGTTCGCTTCGACGAGGACGTCCCATGGCAGCTTGTGCTGGATGCCGAAACTCCACGACTGCTCAGAGGGTAGAACGTTCCAGTTCCGAACAGGGCCGGACCCGGCATCTCCACCCGGCATGCCTGCAAGCTGGGGCTGGTAAGTGCCAGTCGGCTGAGCTATGCCACCGGGGAACGGATTGGCCAAGTTCGCGGCTGGCGTCACATTATCTGAGCTGTTATATGCCGTAAAGTTGATTTGCTGGATGTATCCAAGAAATCCGCCTTGTCCGGACCCCGCTCCAGCCGCGCCCGCCTTCGAAGGGTCGTAGTAAAGTCCATAACCGGTTCGAATCACCGTGTGGCTTCCTAAACTGTAGGCCAGGCCAACACGAGGCCCGATCGCCCCGTAATACGTGTTGTAAGGCGTGCGGGGATTTCCGTTCAGGCCAGTGTATTCAAACGATCCCATCAGGTTCCCTGCATTGCATGCCGCGCACGGAGAATTGGTGGGCAGCAGCCCGGTCGCATTAAGCGGATTGGGAACGTTCGTGTCGAAATAGGTCATCTGGTTATAGCGCTCCGTTCGGGGCGCATCCACGTCATAGCGGAGTCCAAGATTTAGCGTCAGCCTGCTGCTCACATGCCAGTTATCTTGAATGAATCCGGCATACTGCAAGCTCTGCGTTGCCGGCCTGTTCGCGATTCCATACGCGCTCCAACCGGTCGGGAATCCGACCATGAAGCTCGCGAGAGAATCGCCGCCGACGGAGCCGACCTGAGACGTTCCGCCCTGCTGGAAATTGAAGACGCCGCCAGGAATGCCAGGTTGATAGTAATTGATGCGGTGCACGCGAAATTCGGCGCCCATGTGCAAGTCGTGCTTGCCTGCCGTGTGAGCAACAGATCCAATCATCTGCAGAACGTCATTTCCGTTGATGATGGTTCCCCAGCCGCCGCTGCCATAGTTCCCATAGGGACCGATCTGCAGTATAGGCGCCGAGATCGTTCCCGATGCCAACATGTAGCTCGGGAAGCCCAAGCTTGTGACGGGACTGAAACCTGGATAGTTGCCGGCCAAGCCCGGCTCATCCTGGAACTGGTGTGTATACCCTACAGAGCCAGTCAGCACTGTTGTTGGATTGAATGTATGGGTGTAGTTAACCGCGGTGGTCTCCGTGATCCCGGTAATGGTTCCAGCAGACTGCGATTCGAACGCGTTTCCGAGGACGTTGGCGCCGTTCAGTGAGTTCAAGTACGCGGTGCCTTCATGGAAGCTGAGCTGATCGTTGTCAGTGAGTCGCGCGTCCAGTCTGATGTCGAACTGGTTTGGGTTGTTGAAGGCGGTGGCAGTCCCGTAGAAGTTGTTGTAGGGGTTGTATCCCGCTGAGCCGGGCTGCACGGTGGGCAGCGGAAAGTAGTTGTTAATGATCTTCTGAGCGACGGGATTGATCAGATTCCCCGGTTTGTTTGGAGTAATGCCCATCGTGCTCGGAAGCGCTGTTCCCGTTCCCTTGAGAACCTGGCCTTGATAGGCGTAGGTCAGTCCAGCGGGCGAACCGTTAGCAGGGCTAGCGTAGTTAGCGAGGTTATTGAAGGGAATCGGCGTGGTGCGGAAAGTACCGCCGTTGTAGCTCACGAGATTCGCGTAGGGGTCATACAACTGACCCGACTGCGCCGAGCAAACCCCTTGGCTGTTGAACGCGCCGCCTGCACTTGCTACAAAGCTCGCCGAAATTTCCGGTACGCTCCGCGGCGGAAGGTACGCCGGACGAGCGCGCCCCAGGCGTGATTTGGCGCTGGCCTTCATAATCGCCGAAGAAGAAGATACGGTCCTTTTTGATCGGTCCGCCGAAAGTGCCGCCGAAGTCGTTCCAGCGGTACTCCGGGTTGGGTGCGCCATTTCGATTGTTGAAGAAAGAGTTGGCGTTCAGAATGTTATTGCGCCAAAACTCGTAGACGCTGCCGTGAAACTGATTCGTTCCAGAGCGGGTGACCACGTTGATCACTGTGCCGCCGGTGAATCCGTATTCCGCGCTGAAGTTGGTCTGTTCGACTCGGAATTCCTGCACGGCATCGACGCTGGGCGTAAACAAGGGAACGACAAACCCACTGTTTTGCTCGTAATTCGTGGTGCTGACGCCATCGATCAAGATGTCGGCTTCCGCGTTGCGGCTGCCATTCGAAACGAAATTGTTTCCGGCGGAACTGCCGGCGCCGTAAGCCGCGCCCGTTGCCGGGGTCACGCCAGGCGCGAGGAAAGCGAGATCGAAAACCTGACGCCCGATTAGCGGGAGGTTGTTGATGAATGTGCGATTGAGTGTTTGGCCGGTGGTGGCATCTTCGGTCTGCAACATGGGAGCTGAAGATTCGTTTACCGTCACCGTCTGGCCAGCTTTAGCGACCGACAGATTGACGTCTGCGTTTACATGGCCTCCCACATCTAAGATGATGCCGGGACGCTCGTAAGTGGAGAAGCCCGCCACCTCGACCCGCTCGGTATAAGTGGCGGCTGGTAAGCTGCGGATCGTAAATAGACCGCTCGCGTCCGTGACGGAGCTATAGGGCAAGCCCTTGCTGAGGTCTGTTAGGGTGACCTTAGCATTCGGGACAACCGCACCGCTCGGGTCCTTCACAGTTCCCGATATGGAACCGGTATTCAGCTGGCCCCACGAGACGACCGAAAACAAAACGAGCAGCGAAACGCCGCTGCATATCCGCGGAAGTTTAAACATGAATCTACCCCTTTTGCGAGTTCACTGTGGGGTCGGATCTTAGAAGCGTGATGTTTGTTTCTTCCGCATTTTTTCGAGTGTCGAAAAATCCGAAGGTTATGCGGAACAGACACCTTTGCATCCCGAATGCCGCCACCACATGAATTCTCGTCGGCTCGTTTGAGCCCTCATAGCAAGCGCGTACGGTGCACTGGGTGGAACGTATCACGGTTCTGTCGTAACTGTCAAATGAATTTTCCGGCGGCGGCTGAGGGGCGGCTACAGAGGTATCGCAACAACTTACAGTGCGGGACGACTGCGGGGACTGGGGGACTTTTTTAGATCGAGCCGATTACTGTTACTCGCGATTCGCGGGACGGTTTATGGCGGCGTGGGCCTGCTGCTCGGGGGTTGGGGGCTCGAACACGAACAGGATTCCTGGAAACCGATGGAACGTTCCGGGACCCAGCTGTGGCGGGCCATTTTGGCGACGAGTTCGCGCTCGGCCTGGTCGATGGGCTGTTCGGCTTGGAGGAAGCGGTGGAGCAGGTGGTTGTATTGCTCCTGCTTTCCGCGGAACCGGCCACTCAGACGGTACTGGACGCGATTGCTCGAGAAGATTTCACGGCCGGCGGCGGTCGTCGGACCGGTACTCTTTCGGGCATTGGCGCGGTTGGCCGCGAGTTTGCGTTTTGAAATCGACATGAGTAAACCGGTGCGCGTGAAGATTGGATTCCGAGGGCGCTTACGTTGCGTAGAGTGGGACCCAATCGCTTTCGCGCATGGAAGGTCACCGCCAATGGATTTCAAGCACGTGGATGGAATAGGGCGGCAGTACGTGGCGAAAGCTCGATCGAATATTGTTGACCGTACTCTGCACGGGAACAATGTTCCCCGGCTCAGAGATGCTGTTTGTTTCGTTCGGAGTCTTCGCACTCAGGCTAATCAACTTACCGTTATTTTCAATTGCACTTGCACCGGCCAATTTGATGTTAATTGCCTGGGGCAAAGACGAAGCGTTCACCGCTTTCAGATAGAGTAACTTCTTAGCGGCATCCCGTGTAACGGAGTAAAAGAAGCGTCGGCCACCACCTTCGAGCTTAGACTCAATTATCTCGTCGCCGTGGTGGTTACTAAAGATCACCTGGGCATAATAAGCAGGCGAGCCGTAGCTGGTCAGCGTGTTATATCCAATCAGGTCGGTTTCCCACTGCATACCGCCTGGATCGACATTCACAAACAGCGGCGCATAGCTCGCCATGATTACGATGTCGCTGTTCCGCTCCATGCCGGTCATCCAGGCTGCATCGCCCAGAGCTGCCCCAAAGTCCGGTGTAGGAGTGCCCTGTCTAGTTGCCCATTCGCCTACGAAAACCTTGGGCCCATTCCGGTCGGTCTTGTCGTAATGATGCGTGTCGTCAAAGAATTCCTCTGGTCTCCTGTAGAAGTGATCGTCGATCACGTCCGGCTTGACACTCTTCACCGGTGTTGTTGCGATCAGTTGGAGCTGCGGATATTCTTTCTTGATCGCGGCGTAGAACTGTGCGTACCGGGCGTCGTAGCTGCCTGATCGGTCAAAGAAGTCTTCATTCCCAATCTCCACGAACTTCAGAGGGAACACGTCGGGGTGACCATCTTTGGCTCTTACCGCGCCCCATTTTGTGTTTGTATCGCCAGTAACATATTCGATTTCTTCCAGCGCATCCTTCACATATGGCTCGAGGTCCGGTCCTGGAGTAACATGCTCCTGCGCCATCGAGTAACCTGCATAGACCGCCAATACCGGCTGCATGTGAAGGTCTTCACACCATTCGAGGAATTCCAAAAGGCCCATGCCATCTGAAGAATGATAGTGCCAGGGGCTCGGATGCGTGGGGCGGTCCAGCAGCGGGCCAATTGTTTTTTTCCACTGATAGCGCTCCGAAATATGGTCGCCTTCCAGATAATTGCCGCCGGGAAATCGAAGAAAGGCGGGCTTCATCGCAGCCAATTTTTCCATCAGATCGATGCGATTGCCGTTGGGGCGAGCGTTATAGGTGGGCGGGAAGAGCGAAACTAGATCGAACCACACCGTACCAGCGTGCTCAAGGCTCAATACCAGGTGATTGGCGGCGGAAACGCGCACGGCGCGCGACTTCAGTGTGAAGGTGTAGCGCTGCCATTCGGTACTCAAGGATGGCACCGTTGCGGTGGCGGCCGCCGCGCCGGTGTTGTCGTCGAGTAGCGTCACTCTCACCGGGCCCGCGGACGCGTTGTCCGCTTTCGCGTAAAAAGAGCCGCGATAAGTGGTTGCCGGAAGGACCGGAAATCCCCAGAATCCGCCGTTCTGAATGCCCGCCTGATCCGAGGCATCGGCCGCCTTAACTTTGAGCTTCAGGCTCAAGGGTAATGCGGTGCTTGGCCCGCTGGATTTATCCAGCTCCATGGAAGCAATGGAGGTCCCCTTCTCGACGAGAGACCAGGCGGGAATATCCCAGTTACTATCCTGAAAGGTTCGATTGCGCACCAACTCGGCATAAAGTCCGCCATCATACGAGTAGTTGATCTCTTCAGTCATGAGGCCATAGAGAATCGGGCTGACCTTCGCGATGGGCTTCGCTATTTGTATTTCGAGGTTCGCCGCGGTTTGCTCAGATTGTTCTTGCGAACCGAGAGAGAGTGCCAAAAGCAGCATCGGCAGCATAAACTTCGTTATGAGGAAGGTTGACTGTCTCATAGGTTTGCTTTGGACTCCTGGTGCTCACAGTTACTGGCAATTTGTTTGGATCCGTCAAATGTTAAAAACACGCCCTCGATGAGCGCCAATGAGGATCTGGAAAATCCGGTGTGCGACGAGTTCGTGGAGCGACAGCAGTTCCCGATTGGCTTTTACCACCGAAGTAACGTCCTGCGGGTTCGCACCTTCGCCTCCCGCTTTCAGCGCGTCGGTAGCTTCCTTGATAATCGGATCGCTACTTACTTCGCCGGCCATCTCCCACAGCGTGATAAATCGGTCAATCATCGTGGGGACGCTGAGGGCCCAGACGCCATGCTCGCTCGCTGTGCGCGGCGGCTTGTAGTCAAGGTTGAAGGGGCCCTTGTAATCGTGCGACCGCAGCAGGACCAAGACGTTCAGCCAATCCAACGGGTTCACTAACCCGATCGCAATATCGACATCGTGCTTCAAGCGATAGCCGTCGTTTATGTCGAAGTGGAACAGCTTGCCACAAACCAAGGCGCGAGCCAGTGCCGCTCGTGGCGCGCCTCCCCACATGAGTTCATGCAGATATTCCGGATTGAGGCCGACCATGTCGGGATGGCGGAGCAGACCCGAAAAGATAAAGGCCAGCATGGCGTCTGACGTGGGCAGGATGATTTCCGCCTGAGGCTCGAACGGCTTCGCTTCCATAGCATGCTTCAGCGGTTGGCGATTTTTCTTTTTCGCCATTTCGATGTCTGCTTCGCATGCGGCATTGATTCCGTCGGCAAACCACCGCAAAGTCTGCGTTTCATCGATCACGCCTTGGAAGTAGTAGCCGAGCATGCCGGGCCAGTACACGCAGTACTGCGCCTCGAGTTCATGACCGATTGCGACCGTGTTGATCAAGCGCTTGCGTGCATATTCCCGGACGTCGGGCGATTCGGCGGCCGGGCCCGCGGCCCAAACTGCATGGTGGAACGTTTCGGTCGTCACCATAGAGCATTTCAGCCCGTGTTGACTGAGACTTTTCTTGATGCGATCGACTATTTCGTCCTGGCGCGGCGTGAAAAGGTCCGGTGTGGGGATGACATCGGTGTCATGCGTACACCACCAGCTGACACCGATTTTGCTGTATTCCTCTATTACCTTTTCAAAGCTCACTGGCTCCCGCACCGGAGCGTGGAATACCGCTTGGCCCTGGTAGGACGGAGCCCACTGCGGGCCGGTAATGAAATATCGGCGCCGCACTTCCGGTGAGTAACCGCCGCCGCAAGCTTGAGTAAGCCGATCGACGAGGGCGATTTGTTTCTCTTGGGCAACAGGATTCATAGGTCACCTCAGTGAAGAAGTCAAATTCAGTAGACGCACAGGAGTTCACGCATGAAGCATTTTGACTGCTGGAAGGTCTAAGGTGAGTATGTCGGCTGTCCCCTGCCCTGTGCGCGGGCTCCTGTTCGTCCTTTCTCTTTGGACAATTTTGGGTCAACAGGCAGCGGCGCAGCAGATCGCATTCACCTGGGACGACCTTCCAGCGCACAGCGTGCTTCCACCCGGACAGACACGCGTGCAGATTGCGCGGGCAATCATCTCAGCGATGAAGCAAGCCCATATGCCTCCGGCTTTTGGGTTTGTAAATGGCGCATTGACGGAAAGGGAACCACTGTCGGTTGGTGTGTTATCCGAGTGGCGCCAAGCCGGCCTGCCGCTCGGCAATCATACCTGGTCACATATGAATCTGAACACCAGTTCGCTCGCCGATTGGGAAGCCGACACGTTGAAGAATGAAGCGATCCTGCAGTCCTACATGGAAAATCAGGACTGGCGTTGGCTTCGGTTCCCATTCCTCGCAGAGGGCGATACGGCGCAGAAGCGTGAGGCTGCCCGGAAGTTTCTGGCGGACCACCGTTACAAAATAGCGGGCGTGACCATGAGCTTCGGCGATTACATGTTCAACGAGCCATACGCCCGCTGCGTTGCCAACGGTGACGCTGCCGGCATACACAAATTGGAAGCGGGCTACCTTTTGGCTGCCGATGGTGCAATCGGCTACAGCCGTTCCATGTCGAAGGCTTTGTATGGTCGCGACATCCCCTACGTCTTGCTTATGCACATTGGCGCATTGGACGCTCGTATGCTGCCCCGCTTGTTGAACTTATACCGTCAGAGGGGCTTCAGCTTCGTGGGGCTTGAGCAGGCGGAAAAGGACCCGTTCTATGCGAACGACATAGATTTGTCGCTGCCCTCGGGTCCCGATACGCTGGAGCAAGCCATGCGGCAACGCAATCTGCCGATACCGGAATCGCCCAAACCAGACGTGGATCTGAACACGATGTGTCGTTAAATACCCGAAGTAGTTCGTATCCTATGGCTTTCTGTAACATCCCTGAATTAAACTTCTCGGAAATGAGTCAATAGAGCGAACTTTGTATGATCCTGCTTTTGGCTGCAGTTCCCTCCACCGAGAAGCTCCTGTCGCTGAGTACCATCGACATCGTCGTGATCGGGCTGTACTTCGTCATGGTGCTTGGGATCGGTTTTTATCTAAAGCGATTTACCAAGACGGGCGAAGACTTTTTTCTGGCCGGGCGCGATATGTCATCGTGGATCGCCGGACTTAGCTTCGTTGCAGCGAATTTAGGATCGCTGGAGTTAATGGGCTGGGCGGCTTCAGCCTATCAATACGGCATCCTGGCCACGCACTGGTATTGGATTGGTGCAATTCCCGCGATGCTGTTCCTCGGCGTCGTGATGATGCCGTTTTACTACATCTCACGAACGCACTCGGTTCCCGGATATCTTAAGCTGCGATACGGCGAATCGGCCCGCGGTTTTGCTGCTGTAAGTTTCGGTCTCATGACGGTTCTGATGAGCGGCATTAACATGTACTCCATGGCCCTCGTGATGAAAATCATTCTGGGCTGGGACATCCATTTCAGCATCTGGATGTCTTCGCTGACGGTAGCCGTATATGTCTTTCTGGGTGGGCTGCTCTCGGCGATTTTCAACGAAGTTCTTCAGTTCTTTCTTATCTGGCTGGGCGCACTGGTCGTCTCCATACTCGGACTCATTGAAGCGGGTGGATGGACGGGCATGGTGCATAAGATTGCCACGCGCTTCCCCGGCCAGGACTTTACGCATTTATGGGCCGGACTCGGATCCTTTTCGGGCAATCCGATGGGGATCAACTGGGCCGGCATCGTGCTTGGCCTTGGTTTCGTGATCTCATTTGGCTACTGGACAACCGACTTCCTGGTTGTACAGAGAGTGCTTTCGGCCCGGGATTTGCGAAGCGCGCGCATGGCGCCCATCATCGGATCGGTTTTCAAGATGGCCTTGCCGTTTATCGTAATCGTGCCGGGTTTGCTCGCGCTGGCCGTTCTTCCCGAGAAACTGGTCGGCGAATCGCAAGCCGGAGCGGGAGTCCACAGCTACAACGAGGTGCTGCCTCTGATGCTCGCGCGCTACTGCGGCCCTGGTTTGTTGGGATTGGGGATCACTGCCCTGATTGCCGGATTCATGTCAGGCATGGCTGGGAACGTCAGCGCCTTTGCCACAGTTTGGACTTACGACATCTACCGCGCCTACATGCGCAAGGACGCGCGCGATCAGCACTATGTAGCCGTGGGGCGCTGGTGTACGGTTCTTGGCGTACTTGTCAGCATCGGGACAGCGTACCTGGTGATGCAGTTCCTCAGCATCATGGACTACGTACAGGCGTTATTCAGCTTTTTCATTGCGCCACTGTTCGGAACGGTCATTCTTGGAATGCTTTGGAAGCGAGCAACGCCGGCTGCGGGCTTTTGGGGCCTCTTTGCGGGAACGATCAGTTCCATCGGTATGTTCCTTTGGGTGCACGTGGATCCGACTGCGCTTCGCTACATCGCGTTTTCGCCTAACGCGAAGGATATGGCGGAAAACATGTATCGCGCTTTGTGGTCCTGGCTCATCTGCGTCGTTGTTACGGTGGCGGTGAGTATGGTCACCAAGCCGAAGCCCGAATCTGAGCTCGGTGGACTCGTTTATGGGGCGACGCAAATACCTTCGGAAGGCAACCTACCGCTTATCCATAGGCCGATCTTCTGGGCTGGCGTGGTAACGGTAATCTTCATTATTCTGAACATCATTTTCTGGTGAGGCTTGAGAAATGCACGGTCCCGGTTTTATCTCGATTTGGTTTTTTATTGGTATGCTGCTGACGGCTTATGGCATCTTGATCACTGCGACCGGATTGTATGAGCTAAGTTCACCACCAGCGAACCCACCCGTTCTTGCCAATTTGCATGCGAGTATCTGGTGGGGCATCGTGCTGTTAATTATTGGGTTGATCTACTTCATTCGATTTTTTCCCAAGAAATTAAGCTGAGCGCCTGTGGCGACGGGTTGCTGACTCATTTGCGCCTGTAACTGCGTAAATCCGCTCAGGCATACTTCGAGGTGCAAACATAAGATGGGGATCGCAGTAATGTGTCGTCCAACCGTGTATCCCCTTCTGATCTTATTGATCACCGTCACACCGTTAAGAGCGCAAACCCCGGGTCAGCTCGCACCGCCAGTCACGTTTTCGGCCGAACAGGACCATCAGAACATGATGGACCAACTCGGTATAAAGGCGTTGCGTCCGGGCCCCAGTGGAGACGAGAAAGCCCCCAATCATGCCAACTATGACGAGCAGTTGGCAAACCCGTACCCTGATCTGCCGGACGTGCTGACTCTCAAAAACGGGCAAAGGGTCGTTACACCGGACATGTGGTGGAAAGAGCGGCGGCCGGAGATTGTGGAAGACATGGAGCGTGAGGTTTATGGCCGTTTACCACGCGACATTCCGAAAGTAAGTTGGACTGTTACGGTAACCGACCGGGAGTTCGTCGGCTTCATGCCCGTAACGGCAAAGAAACTCATCGGGCACGTGGATAACTCAGCGTATCCACTTATCAACGTCGACATATCGATGGTGGTTGTGACGCCTGCAAACGCCAGTCGCCCGGTTCCGGTCTTGATGATGTTTGCACCGGCCGTTCTTCCAGCTCCCGCGCAACCGCCGCAGCAGGAACTCGATAAGATCAACACGGCGCTCAAGGCCTTACTGGTGAAGCAAGATCCTGCCCTGCAGGCGATCTTCGATCGGTATCCGGCGTATAGCGTCAATGCTGCATCGGGGCCTCCTGCATTCGGCACACATCCACCAAGCGGCGATGCCCCAACCACGCAGCAGTTGATTGCCGATAACTGGGGATACGCGCTTATCGATCCCGGCACGATTCAGCCAGACAACGCGGCAGGACTCACGAGAGGCATCATCGGGTTGGTGAACAAGGGCCGACCGCGGAAGCCCGATCAGTGGGGCGCGTTGCGCGCGTGGGCCTGGGGAGCTGCGCGAGCGTTGGACTACCTGCAATCAGATCCGGCTATAGACGGGAAGCATGTCGGCATTGAAGGCGTTTCACGGTATGGCAAGGCCGCTCTCGTTACGCTCGCGTTCGAGCAGCGCTTTGCCATGGGTCTCATTGGATCTTCCGGCGAGGGAGGAGCAAAACTGCATCGCAGGAATTTCGGGGAAGCTGTCGAGAGTCTGACGGGCGGTGAGTACTACTGGATGGCAGGTAATTTCATGAAATACGGCGCATCCGAGGCTGTATTCGGTTCGAAGACAGCGAACGACTTGCCGGTTGATTCTCACGAGCTAATCGCATTGTGTGCGCCCCGATTGACGTTCATCAGTTACGGTTCGCCGGAGGCAGGTGATGCTAAGTGGCTCGATCAGAAAGGTAGTTACATGGCGACGGTTGCAGCAGGTTCCGTTTTCAAGCTTCTCGGGGCGAAGGATCTGGGCGTCAGCAACGATTATAAGGCGGAACAGATGCCACCAGTGAATCACGGCCTTCTCGATGGACAGTTAGCCTGGCGACAGCATGATGGCGGCCACACCGATGCTCCGAACATCAAGTATTTCATTCAATGGGCGGATAAGTTCATAGGCCATCAGACGATGCAGTAACAGTATGTGCAGAAGACTTCACATGATTTGAAGGGACGTCATATGAGCACCGAAATGCATTGGATGGGCTTGGATATCGGGACTGGCGGATCTCGCGCTATTCTCGTGGACTCGAGCGGCCGCGTGCGGTACTCATTCACAGCCGCGCACCAGGAAATGCACATGGCGAAGCCGCTATGGGCGGAGCAGGAGCCCGACGATTGGTGGCGTGCTTCGCAAGCAGCTATTGCCGGCGTACTTGAACGCGCAGGTATCAACGGCAGCTCGGTTGCAGGTGTTGGCTTAACCGGCCAAATGCATGGCCTGGTTCTGCTCGACAAGGATCAGGCGGTCATCCGGCCCGCTCTTATCTGGTGTGATCAAAGAAGCCAGCGGCAAGTTGATTTCATTAACTCGAAGCTAGGGCCTGAAACTGTTCTTCGCTCCACGGCGAACCCGGTTTTGACGGGGTTTACGCTTCCCAAGCTTCTATGGGTACGTGACAACGAGCCGCAGAAGTTTGCCGCCGCGCGAAAGATCCTTCTGCCGAAAGACTATGTGCGCCTGAAGTTGACGGGCGAATTCGCAACGGACGTCTCAGACGCGAGCGGAACCGCGCTTTTCGATGTGATTCACCGCCGGTGGTCAGACGAGGTTCTGCATGGCCTCGGTCTTGACCCAGCGTTGGTTCCAAAAGCACTGGAGTCCCACGAGGTCAGCGGTCAAGTGTCACGCACCGCGGCGGAGGCGACCGGGCTCTCGCCAGGAACTCCAGTGATTGCGGGAGCCGGCGACCAAGCTGCAAGCGCCATCGGAAACGGGATCGTCGCTCCTGGAACTGTTTCTTGCACAATCGGCACTTCCGGTGTGGTGTTCGCGTTCCTTGCAGAACCGGCATACGACCCGCAAGGCCGCGTGCACACTTTCTGTCATGCGATTCCGGGCGCCTGGCACGTAATGGGTGTGACGCAAGGGGCCGGTCTCAGTCTTCAGTGGTTCCGTAGCCGGTTTGCTCCAGATTCGGATTACGACGCGTTAACCGCAGAGGCCGCGCTTTCCCCCGCTGGCGCGGACGGGCTGTTTTGGCTGCCCTATTTAATGGGCGAGCGTACGCCCCATTTAGATGCGAATGCGCGCGCCGCCTGGATCGGGTTGACCGCGAAACACCAGCGCGCGGATCTGACTCGAGCGGTTCTGGAAGGTGTCTGCTACAGCCAGAAAGATAGTTTGGAAATTATAATTGCGCTCGGCGCCAATCCTTCCGCTGTACGACTATCGGGCGGTGGCGCGAAGAGCCTCTTCTGGTCCCAATTGTTCGCCGATATCTTCGATCGTTCGACTTCGACGCTCGAAACTCAGGAAGGTTCGGCCTATGGCGCGGCTCTGCTTGCGATGATCGGGACCGGAGAATACGCAAGCGCCGCTGAACTTTGTAGTGTCGCGATCAAAGAAGTAACTGTTAAACAGCCGGACAGGATTGCCGCGGATTTCTACCGTAAGTCGTACGAGATTTATCGTTCGCTTTACCCAGCGCTCAAGCCGGCCTTCCAGAGCATTGCAGAGCTAGCGCCTTAAGAGTTCACGCCGGAGGCGAGAAAACCACCGTCGACGGCAATGCAGTGACCCGTGATAAACGACGCGCCATCGGACGCCAGGAGAACGGCCGCGCCGACCACTTCATTCGGGTCGCCGAATCGGTTCATCGGAGTCCGGAGCATAAGCTCGCGACCACGCTCGGTTCCTAAGAGGAGCTTGGAATTCAGCTCTGTGGGGAAGACGCCGGGCGCGATCGCATTGACGCAAATTTTGTCTCGCGCCCATTCAACAGCCAGACTGCGCGTCAGCGAAAGCACCGCCGCCTTCGAAGCGCAGTACGCGGCTACTTCCTGAAAAGCTACATAAGAGCCAAGCGATGCGATGTTGATGACGCGTCCGACGCCGCTGGATTTCAAAGCGCCATGGAAGATTTGGCAGGCGTGCAGAACACCTTCGAGGTTGGTATCGAAGAGCGAGGACCATTCTTCGTCCGACATATCAATCGTCGGCTTCCGAAAAGTGACGCCGGCGGCGTTTACGAGGATATCGATGTGTCCGCCTAGCTGGTGCAGCGAAAGGTCGCGAAGCTCGGTAAGAGATTCTCGATCAGTGACATTTACTGTCGTCTGCAGCGTGCGACGGCCTAGGCGCTCGATTTCTTCACAAACCGATGCCACTGCATCCGCCCGGCGACCGCCCGGGACCACATCGGCCCCGTGTGCCGCGAGACCGAGACTGATGGCCCTCCCCAACCCTGACGTCCCGCCTAGAACGACAGCAACACGGCCGGTTAAATCAAAGCAGGTTTTGCTCAAAGGTGGTTCTCCGGATCGCAAACTGACGTTCTCAGGTTAAATTCACTTCCGCGAACTGATCTGATAATAAAGTGAACCCAGTGCACCGACGCGAATTTCTCAAGGCAGTCCTGTCATCAGCCCTGGCCGGCAGCGGATCGGCCCGAGCACAGGCAGAACAGGTTCCACGTCTTCGCGACATTGCCGCACGCAAGAATTTGTTGGTGGGCTCGGCCGTTTCTTACGCGGAGCTGCAACAGCCCGACTTCACAAATCTACTCTCGAGCCAAGCCAGTATTGTCGTTTCCGAGAATGACATGAAATGGCAGAACATCCATCCGGAGCCGGACCGTTACAATTTCACGCGCGCGGATGCGCTGTTGTCGTTTGCAACCGTACATCGGCAGAAGCTGCGAGGACATAATCTTTGCTGGCACAATCAGATGCCGAGCTGGTTTGGGCAAGTGGCCACGCCGCAAAATGCGGAGGGTCTGCTTCGGAAACATATCGCCGAGGTGGCCGGACATTTCGCTGGTCACATTCATTCATGGGACGTCGTGAACGAAGCAGTTCACGTGGAAGATGGGCGGCCCGATGGTCTTAGGAATTCAAAATGGTTGCAGCTGTTAGGACCTGACTATATCGGGATCGCCTATAGGGAGGCTTCAAAGGCAGATAAGAACGCCCTACTTACGTACAACGATTACGACATCGAGCAGGATGGGCCGAAATTCGATGAGAAGCGTAAGGCCGTGTTGCGACTGCTAACATCCATGCGCCAGCAAAAGATCCCGATTGACGCGCTTGGGTTGCAGTCGCACCTGCGAGCGGCTTCGAAACTGCCCGATTGGACGGCTCTACATCAGTTCGTGACAGCGGTGGAAAAGCTGGATCTCCAGATTTTCGTTACCGAACTGGATGTGAACGATTCGGATCTTGGACCTGACGTAACAGAGCGGGACGAAAAAGTGGCGGAGCTGTATCGCGACTACCTGACTAACGTCTTGCAACATAAGTCGGTGACGGCTGTGCTTACGTGGGGATTGACCGATCGAGATACGTGGCTGAATGCAGTGAGCCGCCGCCACGACCAGCGGCAACAGCGGCCGCTGCCGTTCGATTCAGAACTGAAACCTAAACCGGCATTCTACGCAATGGTAGACGCGATATCAGCCGCTCCCACCCGCGGTTAGGTGCTTACCGATGCCGGGAACGAAACTTAGTGAGCCGGCAGGTTTGTTTGGACGTAGTGATTTGCGGTCCAGTCGGGTAAGGGCTGACCACCACCGACGCTGATTACGTTTCGCTGCTTAGCATCGTCACGTGAAATCGTGAAATGGACCGTATACTTCGCGCCGGCGCGAAGATGGATCCGTTCGAAGCCCCGCAATTCGGGATCGGCGCCTCCAGCGCGGCTCAAATACAGTTGAGCCACTTCATCGCCGTCGCGGGAAGACACATTTCCGATGGTCGCGGTCACGTCGTATGTCGCGCCGTTCGCATTGACGGAGAGATTCGAATAACGGAACTCTGAAAAACTCAGCCCGTAGCCAAACGGATAGAGCGGTTCACCCTTAAAGAAGCGATACGTTCGGCCGGCTGTGGAGTAGTCACTGAAGGGCGGAAGTTGATCGACGGATTTATAGAAGGTGACCGGCAGCCGGCCCGCCGGATTATTTTCGCCGGACAAAGTTTGCGCAATGGCCGTCCCGCCTTCCTGGCCCGGATACCACGCCTCTAGAATTGCCCGGGCGCTTTGTTTTTCAGCTTGAACAGCCAGAGCGCTGCCGTTGATGAGGACGACAATGACGGGTTTTCCTGTTCCAAGCACGGCTTGAAACAGTTTCTGCTGAGGCTCAGGGATTTCCAGATTTGTGCGGTCTCCACCACTGAACCCGGGAATCTCGGTCTTCATCTCCTCGCCTTCGAGATGCGCGTTCAACCCGAGGCACACGATGGCCAAATCGGATTGCTTCACCGCGCCGATGGCGTCTGCGAGCGCGGCTTCCGCAGGCGGTTTCCAAAGCAGCTCCAGACCGCCGCCACCGCCGCTGCCGGAATACTCGACACGGATCCCCTGCGCTTTTCCTGCTTCCAGATGAACGGTCGATTCCTGCGGCGACATCATTTCGTCCGGCTTGCTGGTGTCATTTACGATGAGCTTGTTTTCGAGATAGACTCGCGCAGAATCTGCACGCCCGCAGCTATGACACTCAGCGCGCAAAAGTCCGAATTTATACTCACCCGTCTGGTTAACTTCTATACTTCCCGTCCAGCGAAGAGAGAAACTCCGGCCCCGAATTGCATTGAGCGTGGTTTGATCCTGCATATCCCACAGGAAATAACCATGCGGTTCTATACGCGTCAAAGCAGGAGTGCCGGAGAAACCGTCATTTGTGAAGTACTCGGCTTTGAGACCATGGCGATCCGCGGACTGAGCGGGCCGAAGCACGTCCTGCGGCACCAACGCCATACCTGATTCGACGTAAGTACTTCCAAGCGAAAAACGAACCTTAGCTTTACTCCCAAACTTTTGTTCGATGCCCGCCAGCGGAGTGATGATGTGTGACGGGATGCCGTTGTAATTTGCGAGCAAAGCATCCGGATCGTCCGCGGCCGGACCGATTACCGCTATGCTTTTCGGAACGGAACGAAGCGGCAGAAAATGATCCTCATTTTTTAAGAGGACTATCGATTTGCGAGCGGCTTCCAATGCGAGTTGCTGGTGCCCTGGGGATTGCACCTGATCCATGCCGATCTTCGAGAACGGTACTCGCTCGGGCGGATCAAACATGCCGAGCCGGAAGCGGGCAGCGAACAGGCGCTCGACTGAGCGATTGATCTCCCGTTCGGTAATGTAGCCCTTCTCTACAGCATCAATGAGCGTCGAATAGGACTTGCCGCAATCGAGATCGGTTCCGGCCTTAACAGCCTTCGCGGACGCTTCAGCAAGCGACTTCGTGTAGTGATGACCGGTGTAGATGTCTTCAATTGCGTCGCAATCGCTGACGACGTAGCCTTTGAAGTGCCAGGCGTTACGAAGCTTATCTTGCAAGAGAAACGTGCTGGCACAACCGGGGGCGCCATTGACCGCGTTGTAAACGCACATCACCGAATCAACCTGGCCGTGTTCCACCGTGGCCTTGAACGCATACAGGTAGGTGTCGTCCAATTCCTCTTCAGTGACATTCGCGTCGAACTGGTGTCGTGTAGTTTCAGGCCCGCTGTGCACTGCGTAATGTTTTGAAGTCGCAATGGTCTTGAAGTAGTGAGGATCGGTGCCCTGCATACCTTTGATGAATGCTGTGCCCATCTGCGATGTCAGATAAGGGTCTTCCCCATAGGTCTCCTGCCCGCGTCCCCAGCGTGGATCGCGAAAGATATTGATGTTGGGAGACCAGAAGGTCAGTCCGTAGTAGCGGCCGTGATTGCCGTGCGCGATCGCGTCGAAATATTTTGCTCGCGCTTCGGTGGAAATACTGTCAGCGATTCTATGCTCGAGGTCTGTGTCCCAGGTGGAGGCCAGGCCGATCGCTTGCGGGAAAACTGTCGCAAGACCGGCGCGCGCCACGCCGTGCAGAGCTTCATTCCACCAGTCATAGGCAGGAATGCCAAGCCGGGGAATGGCCGGCGCGGCATTCATCATCTGCCCGACCTTCTCTTCCAGAGTCATGCGTGAAACAAGATCTGCGGCTCGGGCCTCCGGAGTCGCTTCGACGTTCTGATATGTGGCTTGCGCGTAGCTCGCGATCGCTACGGCGCCAAGCGCGGCGAGCAGCAAAATACGTTGTTTCCCCATGTTGATTCCTTTCTATTAATCCTCGGCGCGAATGGTGCAGTCAACTACAATGGCTTCGGCGTCATCAGCAACACTCAATCCACTCCAAGGTATCTTGCGGTGGCCGGGTAGCTGCGTTTTTGAGTCTGAACAATATTAGGCGTCCCGAGAAGTGGAAATCAGGGATATCCGCGCATTTACCGTAACCGTGCCTCTCGAGGCGCCTTTGCGTCATGCAAATGGTTGCCATTGGGGCCGGTTTGTTCGAACTGTCATTGAGGTTGAGACAGATAACGGGCTTGTCGGCCTGGGCGAAATGGGCGGCGGCGGAGAATCGGCCGAAGCCGGCATTCGCGCATTGAAGAACTATCTTGTTGGGCACGATCCGGCTCGCCTGGAAGAGATGCGTTTTCGGATTGCCAATCCGACTGCTTCGCTGTACAACAATCGCACGCAATTATTAGCGGCGCTCGAGTTCGCCTGTCTCGACATTTTGGGTCAGGCGTGGAACGTGCCCGTGCATGCGATTTTAGGCGGCAAGTTGCGCGATCGCGTTCCCTTCGCGTCCTATCTGTTCTGGCGTTTCGCGGACGAAAACAGCGGCAACGGCGAAGTGCGTACGACCGAGCAGCTGATCGCACTTGCGCGCGCATTGAAGCAAAGATATGGGTTCACCACTCACAAACTGAAAGCTGGTGTTTTCCACCCCGACTACGAAGTGGAAGCGTTTCGCGCCCTGGCGAACGAATTTGCTAAGGACAGCGTGCGCATAGATCCGAATGGGGCATGGTCCACCGAACAAGCCATTCGAGTTGGACAAGCGATCGAGGATTTACGAAATGACTACCTGGAAGACCCTGTTTACGGACTGAATGGACTGCGCCGGGTGCGGCAGATGGTTCGCATTCCGCTTGCAACCAACACCGTCGTGGTCAACTTCGAACAATTGTCTGCCAATGTTCTGAATATTGGCTGCGATGTCATTTTGCTCGATACGACATTCTGGGGCGGAATTCGACCGTGCATCAAGGCGGCGGGTGTTTGCGAAACATTTCAACTCGGAGTCGCCATACATTCGTCCGGCGAGCTGGGTATTCAGCTCGCAAGTATGTTGCACTTAGGCGCGGTCATTCCGAATCTGTCTTATGCCGCCGATGCGCACTATCATCACTTGACTGATGACATCATTGAAGGCGGTCTGCTCCCATATGAGGGCGGATCGATGGCAATTCCGGACGGCCCCGGCTTAGGCGTGAAACTCGATCGCGAAAAGCTCAGGCAATATCAGGAACTCTATAAGGAACTTGGCGGCTATCCGTATGATCAGGACCCGCTGCGGCCCGGTTGGGCTCCGATAATCCCGAATGATCGCTGGGCGGATCCGAACGACGCGACGTGCCCGAGCGTCAAAACACGATGAGAACGCTCGTCCTCGCTTGCTGCCTTATATCCGTAACGCTTCCGCTCGGCGCTGAAAATGGACGTGCAGCGTGGTTGCGCTATGCACCCATCGAAGACCCAAACGTGCGTGAGACATATCAGCGCCTGCCCGCCGCCACAGTGGCATTGGACTCCTCGCTGGTCGAACAGACCGCACAAAAAGAGCTGGTTCGCGGTATTCAAAGCATGCTGGGCCGAACATTGCGGATCGATGCAAAACTGCCGCGTGAAGACTGCATTCTGCTCGGAACGTTGAGTGCGGTCAAGCGCAGTGCGCCAGAGATGTTGCTCCCTGACCACCTGACGCAGGACGCTTACCTCTTAAGAACGACCGCCGCTCACGGGCGCCGCATTCTTCTGATCGCTGCCGGGAATGATCGCGGTGTGCTGTATGGCGCGTTTGCCTTGTTGCGCAAGATCGCCTTGCAAGAAGACTTAAGTCATCTCGACGAGCGAAGTGCGCCATATGCTCCTATCCGCTGGACCAATGAATGGGACAATCTCGATGGCAGCATCGAACGCGGTTACGCCGGCCGATCTGTTTTTTTTGATAACGGCAAAGTAGTTGGGGATCTTACTCGCGCCGGCGAATACGCAAGACTTTTGGCATCTATCGGCATTGACGGATGCACCGTCAACAACGTCAATGCTAACCCCCTGGTGCTGTCGTCCGATTTCCTGCCACAGCTGGCCCGCATTGCGGACGTGTTCCGGCCGTGGGGTGTGAGGCTATCTATTTCCGTCGATTTCAGCAGCCCCAAAACAGTCGGGCAACTGGACACCTTCGATCCGCTCGATCCGAAAGTAGCGGCGTGGTGGCGAGAAAAGGCTGATGAGGTTTACAGGCTGATCCCGGATCTTGGCGGAATCCTTTTGAAGGCGGATTCGGAGGGGCGTGTCGGCCCGTCCACATATGGACGCACACACGCCGATGCGGCCAATGTGATCGCACGGGCATTGAAGCCTCACGGCGGCGTGTTGGTTTATCGCGGATTTGTTTATAACCATCACATGGATTGGCGCGACCTCAAGAATGATCGTGCCAGGGCCGCCTACGACAACTTTGCAAAGCTGGACGGAAAATTCGACGATAACGTGCTGATTCAGACCAAAGAAGGTCCTATTGATTTTCAGGTTCGCGAGCCCGTTTCGCCGCTATTCGGCGGGTTGAAAAAGACTAATCAGACCATTGAGTTTCAAGTCACGCAAGAATATACAGGACAGCAACGCCATCTCTGTTTTCTGTTGCCGATGTGGCAAGAAGTGCTCAACTTCGATATGCGCGTAGGTAACGAGCGTACGCTCATCAAGGACATCGTGGCGGGAAAAAGTTTTCATCGCCCGTTAGGTGGCTTTGTCGCAGTGACAAACGTGGGACTCGATCAGAACTGGCTCGGCTATGACTTCGCCATGGCGAACCTGTATGGGTTCGGGAGAGTCGCCTGGAACGCGGATTTGTCCGCGCCTCAAATTATCAACGAGTGGACGAGAATGACGTTCGGTTCGAATGACCGCGTCATAAAGACCATCAACGATCTGCAACTCGAATCGTGGCGGGTATATGAGCAGTACACGGGTCCGCTTGGAGTCGGAGGACTGACCGATATCGCCGCCGACGCACAGCACGTTTATATAGGTAGCCATTACGGTCCCGGGATTGAATCTTCGGAGCGCAATGGTTGGGGTCAATGGCACAGGGCCGACAAAGAGGGCATCGGCATGGACCGCACCGTGGCAACTGGAACAGGTTACATCTCGCAATACCCGCCGGAAGTCGCCGCCGTGTACGAGTCACTCAAGACCTGTCCCGACAACTTGCTTCTCTTCTTTCATCACGTTTCCTACAAATACGTGTTGCATTCGGGCAAAACGGTCATCCAGCACGTGTACGATTCGCACTACGAAGGAGCTGCGGAAGCGCAGACCTTTCCCGAGCGATGGAAGTTGTTGCGCGGCCTGGTTGACGAAGAGCGCTATAACTCGGTTCTGAACAAGCTGCGATATCAAGCCGGGCACTCGATTGTGTGGCGAGATACGGTGTGTAACTGGTTCTTTCATGAATCAGGCGTTGCTGATTTGCAGGGACGCGTGGGTCACCACCCGTATCGAATTGAAGCCGAAGCCATGTCGCTTAACGGCTACCAAGTTACGGAGGTATCGCCGTGGGAAGACGCGTCTGGCGGCAAAGCGATTTCTTGTCCCGCGGATAAGTGCGTCGCGAGCACGAAATTCGCAGGCACGGCGGGTTGGTACAACCTTGTGGTTCAATTCTTCGATCAAAACAATGGTGTTTCGTCGTTCCAGGCGTTCATCAATGCCCAAGAAGTGGGAACGTGGACGGCCGATCAGTGGCTACCCACGGGCAAGCCGGACTCGAATTCGAGCACTCGGCACACAATTGCTATGCTTGCACTGCGTCCGGGCGATGAGATCAGGGTTATAGGTATGCCTGATGCTGGCGAACGTGCAGCCATTGACTACATAGAGATCCAGCCGATACTCGAAAAAGAACCTCAATAAAGCACTCGTGAAAATCGTACTGACTGTTTTTGCCGCTGTCCTATGGTTCGCGAGACCTCCGGCTCTCGATGCGCAATCTATGCCCGTTTGGGTAGCCTCATGGGCCGCTTCGCAACAGATACCCGAGCCTGAGAATTCACTCGCGCGGGATGACATGCGCGATGCGACTCTTAGACAGATAGTTCATCTTTCGATAGGAGGGCAGATATTGCGCGTGCATGTCTCGAACGCTTTCGGAACCGCACCGCTGCGACTCACCTCCGTACATATCGCCCGTCCGATTTCTACCTCTTCAGCAGCCATCGATCCCGCCAGTGACAAAGCCCTCGCGTTTCACGGAAACAGTGACGTAACCATGCCTGCAGGAGCCGAGGTCATTTCCGACCCCATTGATTACCCCGCAGCGCCCGTAAGCGATCTGGCGATCAGCATCCATTTCGATCTGCCGCCGACTCAGCAAACGGGTCATCCAGGCTCTCGCGCTACCTCATATCTGGTCCACGGCAATCTGGCATCTGCAGCCGATCTTCCAGACGCCAAGAAGGTTGAACATTGGTATCAGTTGTCCGGAGTAGATATCGCTGTTCCCTCGCATGCCGTAGCGATTGTCGCTCTCGGCGACTCCATCACCGATGGTCACGGATCAACGACGAACGGAAATGACCGCTGGACAGACGTGCTGGCGCGCAGAATTCAAACCTCATCCGCCACTCGGAACATCGGCGTCGCGAATGAGGGCATAGGCGGAAATCACTTGCTCACTGACGGGCTTGGCCCGAACGCTCTGGCTCGTTTTGATCGCGATGTACTCGCGCCAGCCGGCGTTCAATACGTGATCGTATTTGAGGGTGTTAATGACCTCGGGCTCCTTTCGCGCAGAGGAGATGTACCCGCGGCTGAACACGCCGCTCTGGTTGAACAGATCATCTCGGCTTATCAGCAGATTGTTGCGCGCAGTCACGCTCATGGCATAAAAGCAATCGGCGGAACTATCACGCCGTATATCGGATCGGACTATTATCATCCGGCGCCCCCAAATGAAACGGACCGGGAAGCTGTCAATCAGTGGATTCGAACTCCCGGACACTTCGACGCGGTCATCGATTTCGACCAGGTCACACGCGATCCGGTGCATCCGGACCGTCTGCTGCCAGGCTTCGATTCCGGCGATCACCTGCACCCATCGCCCGCCGGTTACGCGGCCATGGCGAACGCCATCCCGTTATCGCTATTCGACGCACTCCACCCATGATGTCGTTAGATGTTGATTGCGTTTGAAGTTTGCCGGGTTGTACGCGTCAGGGAGCTGAAGCGGTGATTTACAGGTTGGGCGCGCTGCTGCTGGTAGCAAGTCTTATCGCAGTGTGCGTTCCGCCCAGTCCCATACAGTTCGAGTATCATTCCGTTCCGTTTCGTTTGGATAGCGACGAGACGCCAGTAAGGCACATACCTGCGGCAATGGCGGGCGGGGTCGCTGTGTTCGACTATAACGGCGATGGCAGGCCAGACATATTCTTCACAAATGGCGCCGATATCGAGACCTTACACAAGACCTCGCCAAAGTATTCGAACCGATTGTTCCGGAACGATGGCAACCTGCACTTCACAGACGTAACTAGTGAAGCAGGCCTCGGGGGTAGCGGATACGATGTGGGCGTCGCGATTGCCGACTACGATAACGACGGTCATCCGGATATCTTCGTGGCCGGCGTTCATCGCAACACGCTGTACCACAACAACGGCAACGGAACGTTCACAGATGTAACGGCTAAAGCTGGATTGAATCACCCGGACGCGCAGTACGGTGCGCTTTGGGCGGTCGGCGCCGCCTGGGTGGACGTGAACAATGACGGATTGTTAGACCTCTTTGTTCTGAATTACCTGCAGTGGGATTACAATCATGAGCCTCGCTGTAACCAGGCGGGAAAAGAATTTTATTGCCACCCGAAGTTCTATAAAGGTCTCCCCTGCCAGTTATTCCTCAACAACGGCGACGGAACCTTTCGCGATGTGTCCGAGTCGAGCGGCATTCGCGCGCACATCGGAAAAGGGATGGGTGTTGCGGTCGCGGATTATGATGGCGACGGCCGTCCAGACATATTTACTACGAATGACGCCTATTACAATTTTTTGTTCCACAACCTTGGCGCAAACCGGTTTGAAGAGGTGGGTCTCGATGCCGGCGTGTCGCTGGCTGAAGATGGCCGGTTCATCAGCGGGATGGGAGTCGATTTTCGGGATATCGATAATGATGGCCTCCCGGACATCGCCTTTGTGGCACTCGATAAGGAGACCTTTCCGATTTTCAAGAATGTCGGCCACGGCGAATTCAATGAAGTAACAAATACGACCGGTATGGCCAAGCTCTCATGGAACATGGTCGGGTACGGTGCCGGTTTGGTTGACTTTGACAACGATGGTTGGAAGGACCTCTTCATCACGCGCGGTCACATCAACGCGGACACCTTAGGTGCTGATGTGATCGACCAGCCAAATACCGTGATGCGCAACCTTGACGGGAAGCGCTGGCAAGCATTGACGGAGGAAGCAGGCCTGACACAACATCCGCCGGCGCGTCATAGGGGTTGTGCATTCGGGGATCTGAACGGCGACGGGCGCGTGGATGTGGTGGTCACGGCCATCGGCCGCGAAGCTGAAATTTGGATCAACAAGAGCAACGCCGCAGCTCATTGGATCGACGTTGCACTCCAGGGGACGAAAAGCAATCGCGACGGAATCGGTGCGGTCGTCAGAATTCAAACCAACTCGGGGCAGCAATGGAATCACATGACCAGCGCCGTCGGATATGCATCTTCCAGCTATGGACCGGTTCATTTCGGCTTGGGACCGGATGCCACTGTGGGGTCGCTCGAAGTGCGATGGCCCTCTGGTATCGTTCAACGGCTTGAGAACGTCAAGGCCGACCAGGTCATTACTGTGAAGGAGGCGTCGAACTAAAGGCGCCCAATTCGTCTTCCGGATTTTTCGGTTGCACGCGCGCTCGCGTCGCACTTGCGCGTTCGAGTTCCATCAGCCTATCCACAATCTCTCTCTCTCGTTTGGCCTCCGCTTTGCGCTTCGTCCGCGAATAGAGCGCGGAAAGCTGCACGTGCGCTTCGGTGGCCTCAGGCTTTCGGGCCACAATCTGTTCGAAATTCGCGATTGCCGCGGAGTCGTCGCCGAGGGCTGCCTGTGCGTTCGCCACCTCGAAGCGCGCTGAGAGCGAAGAGGGATCGATTTGCAGAGCATGCTCCAAATACGGCTTTGCACTCTCGACATCGCGGTCCATCCGAAGCAACAGGGTCCCGAGCCGCAGACTGGCTTCGAAATCGTTCGGATTCAATTCCAGAGCTTTTCGATAAGCCGCCTTGGCGCTCTGCAGATCGCCGCTGGCCGCGTTCGCCATTCCGTGGAGTGTCCAGGCCGCCGCATTGGCAGGTTCCAAACGCACTGCTTCGCCGGAACTCTCCTTCGCTTCCTGGTATTCGGTTAACTGCATCTCTGTCAGGCCGGCTAACAGATACGCATTCGCGTCATTCCGAGCCTTTGCCACGCGCTCCACAAGCTTCAGGCCCTCGCGGAGACGCTGCAGACGAATGAGAGTTTCCCCAAGCAGGAAAGCGGCGTCCAGGTTCTCCGGGTGCGCTCTCTGGACCGGCGCAAGAATTTGCAGGGCATCGGCATACCGGGACATCTGAAATAGGGCGCTGCCAAAGAGCAGAGCCGTCTGCGCGTCGCCTGGCGCGGTTTTCAGCGCTGCACGGTAATTATCGAGCGCCTGTTCCGTGCGGCCAAGTTGCATTTGAGCAGTCGCGAGGTTCACGCGAGCGGGAAGCAGATTGGGAACCAGCTTCAGAACACTTTCGTAATCAGTAATCGCGGTTTCGAGATCGCCCTGTTGGTGTGCGGAAAGAGCCCGATTGAAGATCGCCTCCGGATCTGGCTTTTGCGCGTTGCAAAAGGCGGCGGCCAAAAGAAACCCGGCAGCGACACGCATTACGACTTGATTCATGATGCCGTCGGGAATCGCAGTAGAGTGTTTCTACTGCGGGAGCATAGCAGCAAGGGAGAAAACAAGCGGCGCATTCCAGTTGATGGCAACTTCATTGCAGGCGTATGCGCCGGTCTCGTCTACGTAGGACTTGGCAGGCGGCAACTCCGGAGACACCATCTTCTTCATGGTGGCATCCTGGCGTCCAGCATTAGGACCGCCGGACATCAGACCGGGCCATGGCAGAGGCAAACCGTCGGCGGCACTCGGGCGATGGTGAGGATGTAAGAAGGCGTGCTCGCCTACCTGCGTAATCCATGAAAGAGAGAACGTATTTCGTCCCAGAATGTAATGCAGGTTGTCTGAGGCGGCATCCACGATACTTCTGACTGTGGTGGAGGCTGTCGGCTATCAGTAACTGCATGCTGTAATTCGCGGCAACCCCGTTTGATCCCCAGATATAGTCGCGGCTTGTAAGTGAGACGCGATAAGGGTTTCCGCTGGTGCGGTCGGCGATTTCATTCGCCGCCTCCAGTGATCGCTTTCGAATTTCGTCAGCCTCGCCGCCAGTGGCGTTGCTCAAAACATAGGTCCACAATGCGAGAGGCGCCACCATGGACCAACTTGGCGGCCCTGCCGCTTGGATGGTGTCGAGGTATTCGCGATAATGCCCCCGAAAATAGTCGGAGTACTCGTGCTGCTGCGTGGTGCGCGCCAATTCGGCCGCTGCCCAAAGCCGCTCATCTCCGCAATTCGAATCGTCGTAGCCGCCTGTTGCCACACCGGGCGGATTTCTGAAAGTGACGTTCGGATTGGCCGTCACCCAGGACCACGCACCTTCGGCTGCTCTGAGTGACCTTTGCGAGAAGGCGGCATCAAACGGCTTATAAACGCGACTTGCAATTGCCATCACTGCTGCGAAATCTGCCGTCGCACAAGAACTCTTGAATGGCTTCTCGCCCGTGCCGATCACGTAGCTAACCAGCCGATCTGCTTCGGGCATGATAAACGGAGCAAAGGACGTGCTTGTCTGTTTGTGCCAGACGCCGCCATCGGCATCCTGCATACTTAGCATCCACTCTAGGTTCCAACGAATCTCGTTCAGGATATCCGGGACGCCATTGCCGGATTCCGGCAGATGCAAATTGATGCTTTTCAGCCGCTTTCCATAGAGTTCGTATGTCCATAACAGTGTTCCCGTGCTAATACCTGCGTTCACGACATAGCGCCCGTAATCACCCGCATCATGCCAGCCGTGGGCGGAAACATGAGAACCTGTTTTGCCTGACGAGTCGTGATACGCCCCCACTAAGTGACATGCGCCATGTTTGTAGCCCGGATATTCAGGTCCAAGATCTACAGCGATTCCGCATCGCTGGCCGTAATACGACCGCATGGCCAGATAGTAAACACGCCCGAATACGTCAGGACCGATAGTGAAGTCCCAACTTCTACCCACTCCCGGCACGTCGACATAGTACCTGCCGCCATCGTGCAACGCTGTGAAATCTGCTTGGCGCACATCGTCTCCGGAGTCGCGGTCAGACAATACGTCGCTCAATTTACCCGCGAACGCGACGCTATTATCGAGCGAACGGAGAATGCGGAAACGCTCAGGACTGTTACCGCCGTTCGCGGGCGCGACAATCATCGCGATCTTACGCCCAAGGGGCAGATAACCGGCTTGATCGACCTTGATCGCGACAGTTGGGCTGCTGCCATTTGACGCCTCGCAAACCGCCGTTAATCCAAGCAGCAGTGTGGCGAGCCTTAACGGGCAATTTCGGGGTTCGCGAAATTTCACAACTGATAGACGGAACTACAGTTGACGCGTGACAATCGTTTTGAAGGTCTAGAAGCCAAGCATTTTGCAATGAGTAGTTTAACCGTTGACGCTGGAAGACTACGTAACATCGTCCGCAGGCATTGGCGAGGGAACTCTGAGTCTCACGTAAGTTTACGTAACATGGATGAGCGGAATTATCGGCATTGTCTGCCCGCCGAATCAACAACTTGCCTGTTCTGCAACACCCCGACCGGGCCCAACTCCCGCCGCCTCCATCAACCCAAAGCATCGTTTCCTAAATCCGGGGTACCTTTATGATTTGTAGAATGTGAGCGTGGGCTCACATTCATCTACCGCTCTGCGGCGCGTTCCACGCCAAAAGCGCGGTGAGCGTCGCGTTGCTGGATTACTCAACGCTGCCGCCTCTGTGATCGCCGAGGTCGGCTATGAAGCGGCGACCATGAACGACATTGCGGACCGTGCGGGCGCTTGCATCGGCTCGCTCTATCAATTCTTTCCTAATAAGCAATCCCTCACCCAGGCTCTGCGGGCCCAATACGGGATGGAATTTCAAGCCACCTGGGAGTGTCTCCAGAATCGCGCAGGATCTCTCAGCATCGAACAGCTAGCGGCTCAACTCGTTGATACAGCTATTCGTTTCATCAGACAACATCCCGCTTTTCTTGCTCTCTTCGATGCACCCTCTACCACTCGCAATCCGTCCATTCGAAACGTTCTTAGGGAGCTACTTGCACGCATGTTGCTGGTTCAGAAGCCTTCCCTCTCGCGCGCTAAGGCGGTGCGTATTGGCACAGTGACTCTTCAAATAATCAAAAGCATGAACCAGCTCTATGCCGAATCTGATGCCTCGACGCGAGAGGCGCTCGTTCAGGAATTCAAAGTTCTACTGCGTTGTTACTTAATATCCCGGCTCGGCGCTTCCGAGTCCTCCCCGAGGCGTAAAGAAACGTGATTGCCGTCACATCAACATCAAAGAAATCACTTCTAAGCCGGCTTGCTTTCGGCTGTATGGTTGTCGTTCTAACCGCCTGCGGAAAGAAATCGGAACAACATGCCGCTCCGCCGCCGCCCGAGGTCGGAGTTACAGCCGTTCAGCAGCAAACGGTGCCCATTTACGGAAACTGGGTCGCTTCGCTCGAAGGATTTGTGACCGCGAATATTCAGCCGCAAGTCAGCGGTTACCTCGTCCGCCAGAATTATCGCGAAGGATCCTATGTCCACAAAGGCGAAGTGCTTTTCGAGATCGACCCGCGGCCTTTTCAAGCCGCCCTCGAACAGGCCCAAGGACAGCTTGCGCAGGCCCGCGGTCAGCTTGGTCAGGAGCAGGCGCAGCTCGGCCTCGCAGAGCTGAACGTGAAGCGCGACACTCCACTTGCGCAGGCTCACGCAATCGCTCAGAGTCAGCTGGATACAGACGTTCAGACTCAGCGACAGAACGAAGCACTGATCAAGTCAGGGCAGGCCGGTATTGAAGCCGCTCAGGCGAGTGTCGCAACGGCGCAGTTGAACCTTGGCTTCACGAAAGTTCGATCGCTTGTCGACGGCATTGCAGGTATCGCTAATACACAAATAGGGAATCTGGTAAGTCAGACAAGCATTCTGACCACCGTTTCGCAAGTCGACCCGATCAAGGTCTATTTTTCTATCAGCGAGCAAGAGTATCTACGTCTTGCGGACAAGATCAAGATTGGGAGTGCGGGCACCGATCTTCTGCGACTGAAAAATCCCGTTCCGCTCCAACTCACGCTCGCAAACGGCAACATTTATTCACGCCCTGGCCGTATCCTGTTCGCCGACCGCAGTGTCGATACTCAGACCGGCACCATCCGCATCGTCGGCGCGTTCCCCAACCCTGGCAATGTTCTCCGTCCCGGACAATTTGGCCGCATTACCGCTCTCACGTCGCTTCAGCAGAACGCGCTCGTGGTGCCGCAACGTGCGGTTTCCGAATTGCAGGGACGTTATCAGATCGCGCTAGTCGGGCCGGATAACAAGATCAATGTTCGGACGGTTCAGGTCGGCAATAAGGTCGGGGAAATGTGGGTTATTGAGAGCGGTCTCACGGCGGGCGATCGCGTGGTGTCAGAAGGGAGCTCGAAAGTGAGAGACGGCGAAACGGTCACGCCTCGGCCCGATAACCTCAAACCCGTTTCTCCCTACCCGTCTCAAGGAGAGGCCCAGTAACGTGTCGAAATTCTTCGTCAATCGCCCCATCGTCGCGATCGTAATAGCCATTCTGATGGTCCTGGTGGGCCTTATTTCCATGCTGCGCCTTCCGATCGCGCAGTTTCCCTCGATCGTCCCACCCGAAATTCTGGTGCAGGCCAATTATCCGGGTGCTAACGCACAAACGCTCGAACAATCGGTGGCGACCCCGCTCGAAGAGCAGATCAGCGGCGTCGACAACATGAACTACATGTACTCGATCAACGGAAGCAATGGGCAGACTCAGATTACTGTCGATTTCGACATCAGTACCGATTCGAATATCGATCAGGTGCTTACTCAGTTGCGGACCTCACAAGCGCAGGCTCAGCTGCCCGCTCAGGTGACTACAGCGGGACTGACGGTCATCAAGTCGCTTTCTTCGCCGCTCATGCTGCTTGCTTTGTATTCGCCGCACGGATCTTACGACAGCTTGTTCCTTGCGAACTATGGGTATATCAATCTGGTTGACCAGTTGACGCGCACACCCGGCATCGCGCGGGTCCAGGTTTTCGGCGCCGGCCAGTATGCTATGCGCTGCTGGGTAGATCCCGACAAACTTGCCAAACTACAGGTGACCGTTCCGCAGATCGTTTCCGCGCTGCAGGCCCAGAACACCGTCAATCCGGCAGGACAGATCGGCGGGGAACCCGTTCCTAACGGCCAGCAATTCACATACAGCGTTCAGGCGCAGGGTCGTCTCACCACGCCTGAACAGTTCGGCAATATCATCTTGCGTGCAAATCCCGACGGGTCGAATCTCCGGTTGAAGGATGTTGCGCGACTCGAGATGGGATCGCAAACCTACAACCTGACCGGCCGGTACAACGGCCAGCCGTCCGCGATTCTCGCGATTTATCAGTTGCCGGGTTCGAATGCCGTGCAAGCAGCGGACAACGTACGCGCAGCTATGGCTAAGCTCGCGAAAGGATTTCCGCAGGATCTCGCCTACCAGGTTAGTCTCGATACGACTTTAGCTGTCACCGCCGGCATGCGAGAGATCCTGTACACGCTGCTCGAGGCGCTCGCGCTGGTCGTTCTCGTCGTCTACATTTTTCTGCAAGGATGGCGCGCGACAATCATTCCGCTCGCCGCCGTTCCTGTGTCTCTGATCGGAACGTTCGTTGTTTTCCCGGCGCTCGGCTTCTCTATCAACACGCTATCTTTGTTCGGGCTCGTGCTGGCAATAGGTCTGGTTGTCGATGACGCCATCGTTGTGGTCGAGGCCGTTGAGCGCCATATCGACGAAGGAATGAATCCGCGTGACGCAACGCTCCAAGCAATGAAAGAAGTGTCCGGGCCTGTCATTGCGACTGCTCTCATCCTGACCGCTGTTTTTGTTCCCACTATTTTCATCCCGGGGATCACCGGCCGCTTATATCAGCAATTCGCCGTCACCATTGCGATATCGGTCGTCTTGTCGGCATTTAACGCTCTGTCGCTGAGCCCAGCACTTGCTGCGCTCCTGCTGAAGCCCAAAAAGAAATCGCGCGGGCCGCTTCGCCGGTTTTTCGATTGGTTCAATCGCGTATTCGGCCATGCTACGGAGGGCTATGTACGCGCCTCCGGTGGGCTAATCAGAAAAGCGGGATTTAGCTTGCTCCTCCTGGCAGTCGCTGCTGCCGTTGCAGTTTTCATCGGCGTGAAGCTGCCGTCTTCCTTCCTGCCTGAAGAGGATCAAGGGTATGTGTTTGTTGCGCTCCAGTTGCCTAACGCCGCTTCACTGCAGCGCACCTCCGCTGCGGCGAGACAGGTGGAGGACATTATTCTTCACACGCCCGGCGTTCAGGGATGCACTTCCGTTATCGGCTTCAGCTTATTGAGCAGAGTACAGAGCACATACAGCGCGTTTCTTCTTTGTGACGGAGAAGCCTTGGGACGAGCGCAAGAATGACAACGAAAGTTACGCCGCTATACGTAACCATATCGCCGGTCAGCTCGCTAACGTGCGAGACGGTATTGCGTTTTCCTTTACGCCGCCTTCTATTCCAGGCGTTGGCACCGCGGGCGGCGTGCAGATGGTTTTGGAAGATCGCTCGGGCAGCGATCTCGCTGGGCTTGAGCAAAACGTCAACAAGTTTGTGGACGCAGCTCGCAAGCGAAAAGAACTTGCTGGACTGAATACCAGCTTTCTTCCTTCTGTTCCGCAGCAGTACGTCGATGTAGATCGAGCCAAAGTCGAGCGACAAGGCGTCGCTGTCGGGGACGTTTATCAGACTCTGCAAGCGTTCATGGGCGGCTATCTGGTGAACTACTTCAATCGCTTCGGGCGTCAGTGGCAGGTCTATGTCCAAGCAGAAGGGAATTTCCGCAACGCTACGGACGATCTCCCCCGCTTCTATGTTGCGAATAACAGAGGAAGCATGGTGCCGCTAAGCGCCGTCAGCGATATCCGGCCCATCAATGGTCCCGAGTTCACCATCCGCTACAACGAGTACGAGGCCGCCCAGATAAACGTCGCCGCCGCACCGGGCTACAGTACGGGCCAGGCGATGCAAGCGCTGCAGGAAGTATTTGCGCAAACGATGCCTCCAAATATGGGTTATGACTATACGGGCATGTCTTTTCAGGAGCAGAAAGCCGCCGAAGGTGTTCCGGCGAGCGTCATCTTCGGACTATCACTCTTATTCGTATTTCTTATTCTTGCTGCGCAATACGAGAGTTGGTCTCTTCCCTTCAGCGTCCTGCTGAGTACACCTATCGCGGTTTTCGGAGCGTACCTCTTTCTTTGGGTGCGGCATTTCGATAACGACGTTTACGCCCAGATCGGCCTGATCATGCTAATCGGACTGGCGGCGAAGAACGCGATCCTGATCGTCGAATTCGCTAAGCGCGAGTATGAGGAGCACGGTAAGAGCATCGAGGAGGCCGCGCTCATCGGGGCCCGCATTCGTCTGCGGCCCATTCTCATGACCGCCTTCGCATTCATTCTGGGATGCGTGCCGCTCTGGAGAGCGGCGGGGTCGGGCGCCGTTTCTCGGCGGGTCCTGGGAACAGCGGTGATCGGCGGAATGCTTTGTGCATCGCTGCTGGCCATCTTTCTTATCCCAGTAATGTTTGACGTTGTGGAGAAGCTCTCGCATCGAGTCCGCGGCAACCGCGCGCCAGTGCCACAGTCCGGCGAGGGGCACGAGCAACCGGCATGACACGCCAACTTCGAGTCTGCTTAATAGCCTGCCTGCTGATGTTTTTTCTTGCGGGCTGCACGGTCGGGCCCAACTATCAGCGCCCGAAGGTGAACGTTCCTGCCGCGTATCGCAGCGCTGCGCCGGAACAAACCTCGTCCCCGTCTCTTGCGGATCAAAAGTGGTGGACGGTGTTTCAGGATCCAGTCCTGCAGAATCTCATTCGCACCGCTTTTCAGCAGAATTACGACGTCCGTATCGCCGCTACACGCGTGGTACAGGCTCAAGCGCAATTGGTCATCACGCGCGCAAATCAATTTCCCACGCTCAATGGCACGGGCAGCATCACTGGAACCCGTTTCCCCGGCATTCCGGGAGTATTCAATTCCTACTCCTACGTCGCCGACCAACTCGCAGTAGCAGGTTCCTGGAACTTCGATTTCTGGGGTCAATATCGCCGAGCGACGGAAGCTGCTCGAGCTACGCTCCGCGAATCCGAGTGGGGCCGTCGCGCAGTGTTCAGCACGTTAGTAGAGAACCTGGCGACCGCCTATTTTCAACTTCGTGAATACGACCTGGAATTGGATATCGCCAAGCGGACGCTCGCCGCGCGGCAGCAATCTTTGAAACTGACTGAAACCCTCGAGCAAGGGGGCGCAACATCTCTGGTCGATGTGCGCCAGGCGCAACAACTCGTCGAGGAGGCCGCGGAAACCATCCCGCAAGCTCAGCAAGAGATCGCCCAGGAAGAAAATCAGATCAGCATCCTGCTCGGCGAAAACCCCACCGCCATTCCCCGTGGCCAAGCCATCACCGAACAATCTCTTCCGGATACAGTTCCCGCCGGTTTGCCGTCGCAACTTCTGGAGCGCCGCCCCGATATTCGCGAATCGGAAGAAGCCTTGATCGCGGCCAATGCGCGTATCGGTGAGGCGCGCGCTCAACTGTTTCCACAAATTTCCCTTACTGGAAATGGTGGTGTAGAAAGTATCGGCCTGGGCAATCTGTTCAATTGGGCTACCCGCGCCTGGAGCTGGAGCGCCGGGGCAACACAGCCCATCTTCAATGCGGGCAGTCTTCGTGCCAATGTGCGCCTCGTGCAGGCACGGCAGCAAGAGGCTCTGCTCACCTATGAGCAAACCCTGCAGACGGCATTTCGTGAAGTGGCCGATTCGCTAAGTGCATATCAAAACTTTCGTGAATACCGCGAGCACCAGGAAGCGCTTGCGACTGCAACTCAGGATGCCGCTCACCTCTCCGACATCCGCTATCAAGGCGGGGTTACAAGCTACCTCGAAGTTCTGACCAACCAGACGACCTATTTCTCTGCTGAGCTGAATCTGGCCCGCGCCCGCTTGAATGAGCGGCTCGCGCTTGTGCAAATTTATAATGCGCTCGGCGGGGGTTGGCAGCAGTAAAACATCGCACGAAGTTTCAGAAAACTACCTTTTGCCGGTCAGCGACAGCCCAAACACTGGATGCGCATAGGTTCCTGTAATGCGCACCGGGAGAACGGCTCCCGCGCCTTTCTTTTTGAAAAACGGATCCAGCGGAATCAGAAAAATCGATTTGACGCCACCCGCTGCTTTCGAAAGGCTGGCCTGCATGGCGAGCGTGCCGTGCAGGTCGATAGCCTCCGTAATAAGGTTGTAAGTCCCGTCACCTCGAGCAACTGCTGCGGGAACCCTAAATAATGCATTGGACAAATAAGCTGTTCCATTGCGAACGCGCGCATCCGCTTTGAAGTCCGATACGACACGTTCCGGGTCAGAGGCGTCTGTGTCTTTTTCCTTCTTGCTATGTGCACGCGCGCTAAGCTGGTCGACTTTGAGTTGTGTAGTTGGGCGCGCGAAATGGGCTTGGGTGATATCAAACGTTCCGTTTAGGCGAATCCTACGCAGGAACTCCTCGTGCCCGGGAGGCAGCGTCGCATGCGCACGAAGTTCGATGGCGCCGTCCAAGGGCGGTTGATCGGCTTTGACAAACAGCCGCAATAAATCCTCGACTCGCGCCTGTCGCGCGTCGAGGTCGAGCGAGACAGTTTTTCCTGCTTCTCCGCCCTCGTTACTTACCGTTCCGTGCGTGCTGAGATTTGTGTGCAGGAAATGAGCAGTCGCATTCTGAATCGAGACATTTCCGTGAATTCCATCGACGATGGAATGGAAGTCCGTGCTGATCCCCACCGAGTGATGGCTGCTGGTTATTTCGAAATCGGGAATGACGGCATTTCCATGAAGTTCCGCGTGGCCCAGGCTTCCGTTGAATGATCCCTTGGCCGACAGAATGCCGCAGATCACATGGTAGTAGCTCAAGTCGGCATGAGCCATATCGAAAGATCCGGACACCGCGGTTTGACTTAACTTGCCGGTCTGGAACGGCCCAAATCGTCCATCGATTTTCAAATCTCCGGGCGGTTCGGGGTTATGCACGAGAGTGTGGAAAGTCATCGATTTCTTTTTTTCCACATTCCCGACCGTAAGGCTGGGGAAATCAAATCGCAGCGGTTGGCCGCCGCCATGGCGCGGGGCGATCTCTAGAACGGTCCCATCCGCCACCAGCTCCGTAACGGTTGTCTTGATAGCTTCTTCGGGATGGAGCTGCATTGCCGGAGGAACATGAGAAGGAATCGAGACATGCAAGCCTTCGATGCGCAGTTGGTGGATGCGATGGGTGAGCGAGATAAGCGCTAACCACCCGGCACGACAGCGGATGACGTGCGCTGAGGCGAGTTGCGCAGTGTTGCCGCCGTCCTTTCGCGCAAACGTCACGTTGTCGGCGATGTATCCAGGACGCGGAAAGAAGGTCTTGTCGAATCTTCCGATCTGGACCTTGCAAAAGGATGCTTGCTCCAGACCAGTAATCACACTTGCGCGGGTGAAAGGCCATTTGAAGGCGAGGAAAATGCAATCGAGCAGAAGCAGACCAAAAAGGATGACCGCCCCCTGCTGCAGATGACGTACGAGGCGCTTGGGATGCTTGAGGAAGGGAGTCATTTACCAGCACTCCTAAGACACTTTTGAGCAGTGTTCGATTCCGAACGTTTCGAGTTTTTAACTTATTTAATGTAGGGCCGTAAAGAGCGGGCGATTCTACGCGGCGTACTCAGCTGGTGTTTCTTCGGATTCGCGGGGATCACACCAGTCGCTCCAGTGGGACATCAAGCGTTGGTAGCCGAGCAGGTCCCGATCAAGCGGCGGAGTGAACAGATAGGCCGGCAAATCGCCGCTGGTCACTTCTCCTTTGGCGAGGCGAACGTACCACTCTGACAACTCGGAGCTGTGGCGTTTCTCGCATGCATCGTCAAGTCCCCAAATTCCCATGGGACTTACACACCCATTCGCTTGAGTGCATAGTGAATCCCAATCCGTCGCATCGATGGAGGGAAACCAGCAGAAGCCGCGGAAGTCCGCGAACCCTGCGAGTTTTTCGGATTCCCCCTCCATGAACTTCAGCCACGTAATGCGGTCCGTAACGCAACCTCCTACGTTGGTCTCGGAAAGAAGGACCGGTAACTGGTACCGGTCGACGTAATCGCGCGCCACCTCCGAGAAGCCGCGCGGGCGCCGGCAAGGAAAACAGACTTCGGCATTCCCTGCCCCGGAATTCCATGCCCAATCTATTTCGGAATGCGCGTAATAGTCGAGCCCAAGCACATCGATTTGCGTTGCGTGATCCTGAAACCAGTGCCGTTGGTGTTCCGTGAACCCATTGCTGCTGAGATACGGCAGCAGCGGGTGTGCGGCATCGACGCGCCCGAGAGTCAGGTCGTGAAACAAAAATCTGCGATGGTTCGCATGTTCAACCCATCGTTCCGACTGCTTATCGAGCGCACGGTGATGTTCGCATGAATCGATATGAAAGAGCTGCACGCGCGGGTTCGAGCTGCGAAGCTTCGCGCCGGCGATGCAGATTGCGCGTGCAACGTTGGCGGCCATGCGTACGAACTCCACTTCGGAACGCTGGTAGGGGTACCAGTCACCGGTCAGCGCGCACAGTACTAAAGTCGGCAGAGGCTCGTTTAGAACGGTGAATCGCTCCGCCCACTCATAGCGCTGCGTCAACTTCTCGATGAAACGCAAGTAAAGTTCCGGGAACGCGGGATTGGCGAATCCCTGTTCGAGCCAATCCGGGAACGAGACATGATGAAGCGGGTCGAGAATCGGCTGCAGGCCGAGTTTGCGCATCAACGCCATTGGACCGTCCATCCAGGCCCAATCGAAGGTTCCCGGTTTATGCTCGATGCGATGCCACGGTACCGGATAACGCAGGTCGCGGATGCCGGACGCCCGCAAGCATTCCAGATCGGACTGCCAAAATTGCGTGTGCCTGGTTGTGCCGAGCACGTCTTGACCGCTGCCGTATATCTTCGTGCTTTCGAAAGCTCCCAGATGCGGGAAGGATCGCACAGAGTTCTCCTCGTCGCCGCGCAATTGAAAGCGCGTCGAGTAAGAGATGTAAGTCGACGCTTTTTGCCGCACTGCTATAAGCACGGTACGGGAAGTACTTGAAGTACGGAACGACTGATCGGCTCAGGCGATTGGCGAGGCGACGAACCGGTAACCCACTCCGCGAACGGTCAGAAGGTGGCGCGGCTTGGTGGGATCATCCTCTATGTATCGGCGCAGCCGCACGATGAAGTTGTCAATGGGACGGGTATCAGTGTCTTCCTGCAGGCTCCATACTTCATCGAGCATCTTCTTCCGCGAAACCGGCGCGCCCTCGTGCTCGATGAGATAGCGGAGGAGATTCGCCTCCATCAGCGTCAAACGAAAGACCTGGTCGCGAACGGAGAGTTGCAGAAGATCGAAGTTAACGATTTTGTCGCCGTTATCGCCGAACCTGAAGACGTCCTTTACATTGTTGACTGGTGGGGTTACTTCGGGGAGAGGTTGGAGCCAGTCTCGCCGGCGGAGGAGACCTCGAATTCTTGCGATCAGAATGGCGAGCTCGAAGGGTTTGGTGAGATAGTCGTCTGCGCCGGCTTCGAAACCGCGGAGTACGTCCTGCGGGTGTCCGCGCGCGGTGAGCATGAGAGTCGGAATGAACTGGCCGGCGCGGCGCATTTCGGAGATCACGCTGAACCCGTCCTTGCCCGGCAGCATGACGTCGAGGACCACCACGTCGAACATGTTCGAGCCGGGGACCAGCCGGTCGAGCGCCTCTTCCCCGGTGTCGACAACTTCGACCTGATAACCCTCGGCTTCGAGATTGAACCGCAAGCCGTCGGCCAGGTGCTGCTCGTCTTCCACTACCAGGACCCGGCTCATTTCGAGAGTGGAAACTGAAGGACGAATGTGCTCCCGTGACCCGGACCTTCGCTTTCCGCCCAGGCGCGTCCTCCATGTCTTTTCGCGACAGAACGGACGATATACAAGCCGAGGCCAGTTCCTTTTAAGCGCGTCGAAATCGGCCCCGGCACACGATAGAAACGTTTGAAAATTCGCTTAAGCTCCGTCTTTGGAATGCCTAAGCCTTGGTCTTTCACTCGCACGATGATGTACTTGCTGTCGACCTTAGCGGTCTCGACAGTCACGTGCACATCATTGCCCGAATACTTGACCGCATTGTCGATGAGGTTAAATACCGCCGCGCGGACTTCGTCCTCGTCGCCCTGAACTTTTACTGGTGGCCCGGGACGATAGGTCAGAGCTTCAGGTTCGAGGTTGTGGAGGATGCGAGCGCGCTCGAGACATTCTTCGATTAGCTCCGTAAGATCGACGGGCGAGACATTCAGCAGGCGAGTGGCCGGCCCGACGCGTCCGGTGCGCAACACCTGCTCGATGGTCGAGAGCAGCCGTTCGCTGTCGTCAAGCATGGTCCGATAAAACTCATTGCGCTTGTCCTCGTCGACCGCGCGGCTCATCAGTGTTTCGAGGTAGAGGCGGATGGAGGCGACGGGGGTCTTCAGTTCATGCGTGACTGCATTAATGAAAGCATCGTGCTGCTCATTGCGCCGGATTTCACGCACTAGAAAGATGGTGTTCAGGACGATACCGCTGATGATTGTGATGGTCAGCAGTACGCCAAAGAAGAGCAGAATGCCGGTACGCCAGTTGAGTAGAACCCAACCTATATAAAGGAGGAGGATGACGAGGATGAGTCCGGCACCAAGCGCGATAAAGAACGCGATTGATTTTCGCCGGCCCGCTACGATCATGACTCCAGCTTAATGCCAGCTGAGGGCTAGAGCGGGAAAATGCCGGCGCTTAGGCGACTTTGCGGTCTGTCAGAAGAGGTTCGATGGTCGCCACGTGAACGGACTTGGCGATATTGAAGCGCTTGAGTACTTTCAGGAGCAGCCAGGAGGGATCGAATTCGTACCAGGCGAGTCCATGACGGGCGGAGGTCGGATGCGCGTGGTGATTGTTGTGCCAGCCTTCACCAAAGGTGATCAAGGCGACCCACCAGTTATTGCGTGAATCGTCGCGAGTCGCGAAGCGGCGGGAACCCCACATATGCGTGGCGGAGTTGACGAGCCAAGTGGCGTGCAATCCAAAAACAACGCGAACGCAGATGCCCCACAGGAACAGAGGAAGTCCTCCGATGGCCCACAGCAAAGCCGAAAGACCAAGCAGCGGAACCCAGTGGTAATTATTCAGCCACACGTAGAAAGGCTGCTTCGCTAAATCGGGAGCATACTTGGACATCGCGCGAGTGTTGTTGTGGTTGGTTTCTCCGAGGATCAGCCAACCGACATGAGCCCACCAGGCACCATCGCGGGGCGAGTGCGGATCGCCCTGTTGATCCGATTTCTGGTGATGAATGCGATGCGTAGCGACCCACGAAATGGGACCGCCTTCCAAGGTCAGCGATCCACAGACGGCAAAGAAATATTCGAGAACGCGAGGAACTTTGTAGGAGCGGTGGGTGTGCAAGCGGTGATAACCCAAGCTGATGCCCAGGCCCGTAGCCACCCAGTAGAGGAAGGCCGCGATAGCAAAATTGCGCCAGGAAAACATGAACAAAGCGGCCAAGGCGCCCAGGTGGAACAGCACCATGACGATGGTTGTTGCCCAGTTCAAACGCTCAGGCTGAGAGATTTTCGAGAGATCTGTACTTCCAAGGCCTCGGACCGATGCCATATATCTCGAAAGTAACAAGAAACGGACATTTTCTCTGTAAGAGTTATGTAATTTCGATTTCGCCAGGCATGGAATTGTAACGACACTCGCGGATCTTCTGCCGGGTGAGTTGCGTCTAAGGGTTATGGACGGGAGCACTACGCAATCACAGTTGGAGTTTCGCCGGCTGTACAGTGCGTATCAAGACGCCTGGAAGCGGCTGCGAGTCGAAGTCGGCCGGTGGCAGACCGGTGTAAGTAACGGAATCGACGGCGTTGCCGTGGAGGAAGCGCGAAATCGCGTGGCGCGGGCGGAAGCCGCCTATCGAGAGAGCAGGAATAAGGTAGCGGAATACATGATGGCACGGTCGGCAGGCCGGCTTGGCAGCGACGCGCAGCCGCGGGACCGAAGTGACACTGTGGGAGGCGGACAATTCCGAGTGGAACGTTTGGCGTATCAGCTGTGGGAAGACGCGGGACGACGCGATGGAGATTCGCAGGCGGATTGGTATCGCGCGGAGAAGATAGTTCAAAAATCGCAGTCCATGCGAGCGGCAAGTTAGCTGATCCCGTTGGCCCGTGGCGCGGGCAGAATAGCAAAGCGCAAATCGAGCAGTATGTGCAAGACGATCGGCACGAATAGAGAGCCGGTCTTGATGTACAGTACACCGAGAAGCACACCAGCAAAAGCAGTGAGCACCATACCCGCAATTCGTTGATAGCCGTGCGCCAGTCCGAAGATCGCGGCGGACAGCAGGACCAGCATTGTTGCGTGCGGGGTCAGACCAGCCAGAGCGAACATGTCGTGGAGTGTTGCGAATAACCATCCGCGAAATACGACTTCCTCGCAGACACCGGCACTGATGGCGAGCGCGCTCCAGAGATATTTTTCTCGAGCAGTCGCGGGAAGCAGTGCAGAGAAATCCGGCAAAAGCTTGCGCCACCATGGCGGCCGTGCATTCGGGGCCGGCGCGACACGGCGGCGATTTGCCTTGATCCTTACTATAAGGAAGCCAAGGGCCCCGAGAGCGACGCCGAAAAACAGGCCGACGGTGGCACCGCGGTCAAAAGCTGCACCTTGCGAGAGCGGCTGAAGCCAGCGGGAGTCAGCGATCGCAAGCGCGTTCGGGTTGAGTTTGTTCCAGTCGAATCGAAGCGCCAGGAGGGCGAGGAGAGCGCTGATCCATTCGAAGGCGAGTGCTTCGTAGTAGATGCGCGTGCGAGCTCGGGTGTCCCCGTTCGCGATTTGTTGTTTCAACCGGCGATAGCGCGGAACGAATCGGATTACTTCCCAAACGATGTAGGCGGCCAAGACGATGTTGAGGGCCAGAGAGATGGTGTGCATCGTTATGAACAAGGTTGCACATCGGTGCGCGACCAGTGTTGCCCGCCGACAGTATGACAAGCTTTGTGCACCGTTTTGGTGGAGCGCTTCGCAACGAGAACGATCCAGAAGCTGCGAAGCGCCTGGGCGATGAGTTGGGGCAAATGATTTTTGGGGGCTGATGCCGAAGATCGCGCGCTGGTCGCGTCATTGGACGCAGTTTGGGCGCGGGTTCGGAAGTGCACTGGCGAGATTCAGGAGCGGATCGGCGAGTTTTAGGCTGCGGTTTCGGCCTCACAGGTCTTCTTCGGCAGCTTGAGCTATAGCTTCGGGACAATTCGCGCGTCTGAAGTGAGCACTTGCTGATGCGTGAACTTGGCTTCGGCGAGCCAAACGTTCCATTGATGGAGTTCTTTCCTGCGATTTTCGATCGATTCTTTGCGGCCTTCGTCCGCCTCTTTCCGCTTTTGCGATTCAAAGCCAATTTCGGCTTTGCGCTTTTCGGCTCTGAGCTTTAGCAGCTGGTTGAGAGCGGTATGGAAGGCGCGGTCGTGGGTGGTTTCGTAGCGCAGATAGAGCACCAGGTCCTTGGGGCGCTCGCAAACTGGTGAGTTCTGGTTGAAACAGGTGCGCTGCATGCCAATGGCACGCCTGGTCAGCCAATAGGATTGCGCCATCTTCTCGACCAGGATCTCTTCGGTCGCGGTGAGGGGCACATGCTCGGCTGCGAGCTCGCGATGGATGAATAGAAATTCTTCGGCATCTTCCCAAGGGAGAACACTGAAGCGGCCGGTGAAGCCGTGGCGCAAATTATTTTGCGCGATGGCGAGTTTGCCCTCTGGCGTGCGTGGTCCCGTGGAGTGTTGCGCGTTGGCCTGGTTGGCGGCGATTTGGGCTTCGGTTGACATATATATGGTTCCTTTCAGAGCGTGAAATGCGAAAGCGCGAAAGCGCCGGATCAGCGCGGCGGCTGATGGGCGTTTTCGAGATGGAAGCGAACGGGCTTCTTTCAGTGAAGAGGCGCGACCGGATGGACGCCGGGCGCGAACGATTCAATCAACTTCTTAGCAGCGGTGCGTTGCGCGAGAGGAAAGGATTCGCAGTAAGTGGCTCAGAGCGGGGGAGATGGAGATTTGGGGGAAGTGGTGACTGAAGGCGTTGGGTCGGGAGCGTGTGGACGTGAGTTGTGCGAGGTCGCCCCTGCGCTTTTACAATTGAAATTACATCACCTGAACGGTTGCCCTGAAAGGTATTCAATTCAGCTAGTCTAGTTCCCGTATCCGCCGATTCAGGAATTCGAGTTCGACCGGATTTGTGGCCAGAGCCGCGGCATGGCGATATGCTTCAATCGCCTCCGGACGGCGGTTTAGCCGCCGCAGAAGATCGGCGCGTGCGGCGTGGAACAGGTAATACCGATCGAGTGAGCCGGCAAGCGCCGCCGTCCGCTGTAGTCCTTCTTCAACGCCGCTGCTCATCGCGACCGCTACAGCGTGATTGAGCGCAATCACGGGCGATGGGTTCCATTCGAAGAGAGTCTCGTAAAGCCTCGCGATCTGGTTCCAGTCGGTCTCCTGCGACGTGTTCGCCTGCGCGTGCAAAGCGGCAATAGCCGCCTGTATCTGATATGGTCCGGGCTGCTGCATTCGGAGTGCCGTGTCGAGCAAAGAAAGGCCCTCCGCAATTCTGTTTCGGTCCCAGAGCGAGCGGTCTTGTTCCTCGAGCGTCACCAACACGCCATCTCGTACGCGTGCGGAATTACGGGAGTTCTGAAGCAGCATCAGCGCCAGCAATCCGATATTTTCCGCGCCGTCAGGAAGCAGTTCGCACAGCACGCGGCCCAGCCGAATCGCTTCCGCGCACAAATCTTCGCGAATCAATGCATCCGCTGATGTCGCGGCGTATCCTTCGTTGAAAATCAGGTAAATCACCGTTTGTACCGCTGCCAGCCGTTCCTGCAAGCGCTCCGGCGGCGGCACTTGATAAGGAATGTGAGCTTCCTGAATTTTTCGCTTGGCCCGCACCAGGCGTTGCGCCAGCGTTGCTTCGGGTAAAAGAAAAGCCTTGGCGATCTCCTGAGTGCTTAACCCGCCGAGCGTGCGTAAGGTCAGCGCAATTTGAGCCTCACGGTTGATTGCGGGATGGCAGCACGTGAAAATCAGGCGCAAGCGGTCGTCCGGAAAGTGCATGAACTCCTCGTCAGGTTTCGAGTCACTGGAAGCGCCAGATTCAATCTGGTATCGCAACGAATCCTGCTTCTCCCGGCAGGTCCGCTCTCTGCGTCCGGCATCGATGAGCTTGCGATGCGCGGTCGTCGTAATCCACGCCGCGGGGTTCGCCGGCACGCCGTGTTCGGACCACGAGGCGAGAGCGGCGGCAAACGCTTCCTGCATCGCCTCTTCGGCCCGATCGAACGATCCCGAGATGCGGATCAGACCGGCCGTAATCCGTCCCGATTCCTCCCGAAAGACGGTTTCCGCGAGCGAACGGCAGTCAGTCATCGCGCGGCAAACCAGGCATCGGACGGATCTCAATGCAACCTTCACCGCCCTTGCAGGTAGTCGGTATTCTTGCCGCCCATTCGAGCGCCTCGTCCAGGTTTTCGCAATCGAGGATGTAATACCCGGCCAGTTGCTCTTTCGTCTCGGCGAACGGTCCGTCGGTGATGAGCGCCTTGCCATCTTGCATGCGCACCGTAGTTGCTGTCGAAGTTGGCGAGAGGGGCTCTGCACCCAGCAGAATCCCCTTACGCCCGGCTGCCTCGATTGCTGCTCGGTGGGCGGCCTTGAGCTCCTGCGATTCTTCCGCCGCCAGCCCGCCCTCCCGCTCTTTCGAATAGATCAGCATCATGTAGCGCATCACGTTCAGCTCGCCGGAAAATTGGGCTCAGCCTGTACTTCGAGGATCTGCTTAGTGTGGCGTTCGTTGTGACCAGCCGCGGCCAAAATCCAGTGATAGCCGTCCATCGACTTGTATTTGCCCGCGGTGAGCGCATTCAAAGGCGGCGAGGGAATCCGATGTGCCCGTAAGCGTGGCGTAGATTCCAAACGCTCAATGAGTCGCTTCGTATTTGCGGATAACTTTTCCAGCGCCTCAGCGGGCGTCCATTGCCCCGTAGGATACACGAACTCTGGCGCGTTGAATTTCTCGCTGCGATCCGCAAATTTCGCTTTGATTATCCCGTCGATAATTTGAGCCTCTTCGCTGGGGCTCTCCGGTGATTGAGCAAGCATCTCGCTAAACGGCCCCAGAATTCTCTCCTGCAGGATCACCATGTGCTCGAGGTTTTCGGCCACGGACCAGCCTCCCGAGCGCGGCCGATAGTTCCACTGTGCTGCTGACAGTCCTTCGGTCGCTTTAACGACGCCATCGCGAGTGGTTTCCAAGTAGCTGCGTGCTTCTTCTATTTCGGATTCCGTAAGTTCTTCCTGTACTGCGGTAAGAGTTGTTGTCATAGATAGCTCCTTTGATAAAACTTCACCAGTTTATGAAAATTTCAGGATCGGCCGAACTTCCACCGAGCCGAAGCGCGCCCCGGGAATCTCCGCCGCCATCGATGCCGCTTCTTCCGGACTGTTCGCTTCAACAATGTACAAGCCGCCAAGCTGCTCTTTCGTTTCCGCGAACGGGCCATCGGTCGCGAGCGTCTGCCCGTGACGGACGCGCACCGTTTTGGCTGTGCCCGTCGGCTGCAACGCATGGCCGCCTTTGATAGCGCCCGCATGCTTCTGCCCGAAAGCCCTGTATTCCTTCAGTTCGTCTTCCGGATATCCTGTGGCGAAACGCTTTTCATCTTCATAGATCAGTAGCGAATACTGCATGTCTTTAATGCCTCCACTACAACGACGGATGAATTCTCGCAAATCGACAATTGACAGAAAATTCCTTTCACAAAAATCGATATTCCGGTCGCAGCGAGCGCTCATACGTCAAACTGCTCAAATGGACCGACACAACGGCTCAATGGATCCACGTCAACGGCTAGCGGTGATACGACCGGCCGGTGCCCTGGAAGCTGCTTGTTCCAAACATTCGAAGCCTCGCAGTTCGACAAAGCGCCGGGTGAAGGCCGGCTGCTACTCGGTGCGGAGGGCGACCATAGGCTCGACGCTCGCGGCGCGGCCAGCGGGAATCCAGGACGCCGCGGCATTGGTTCCCGTAACGTGCGCGCCACACTCCTAGACCGAGCTGATCGCTGGGCGACCTCGGCGCAACATATATTTCTGGATCTTGCCTGTCGCCGTTTTGGGAAGCTCGTCGACAAACGTGAAACGATGCGGGACCTTGAAATGGGCGAGGGCCTCGCGTGCGAACTCTCTCAATTCGCCTTCTGACACCGACGCGTCCGATCTCAAGACGACGAACGCTTCGGGCACTTCGCCCCAGCGTTCATGAGGGATACCCACCACCGCTACCTCTTGAATAGCCGGGTGGCGCAGCATGGCTCCCTCGACTTCAATTGACGAGATATTCTCGCCGCCACTAATGATGACGTCCTTTATCCGATCGCGGATCTCGACGTAACCATCCGGATGCACAACTGCGGCGTCGCCGGAATGAAACCATCCATCCCGCATGGCCTCAGCTGTCGCCTGTGGGTCGTTGTAATAGCCCTGCATGACCACATTTCCTCGAACAACTATTTCGCCGAGTGTCTCGCCGTCGTTGGCAACCTGCTGACCGTTCTCATCGAGGACGCGCAGTTCGCCGGAAGTAATCAACTCAACTCCCTGCCGCGCCTTCACAGCAGCCCGTTTCCGCGGCTCAAGCGTGGCGTGCTCCGGCCGAGGTTCGCAGATGGTAATGAAAGGTGACGTTTCCGTCAAACCGTAAGCATGCGTCAGAGACCACCCAAATTCACCCTCAATGCGTTCAATCGTGGCAGCGGCAGGCGGGGCGCCGGCCGTCAGCACACGCACACCGCGAGGCAACCGCGATCTCATCTCCGCCGGAGAATTTACGAGAAAAAGAAGCACGGTGGGGGCAGCGCAGAGGAGGGTAATCCGGTCACGGACGATCCTGTCAACAATCGTTTGCGGCTGAGCTTTCCGAAGGCAGATGTGGGCTGCGCCCACGGCGGTCACGGTCCAGACGAATGTCCAGCCGTTGGCGTGAAACATGGGGAGGGTCCAAAGGTACCGATCGGCCGTGCTCATTGGAAGATGCACTAAGGTCCCGACAACATTCATGTAGGCGTTGCGATGCGTGATCATCACGCCTTTCGGTCTGCCGGAGGTGCCGCTGGTGTAATTGATGGTCAGCAGATCGTTTTCGTGCACCTCAGCGGGGATAAAGCGAGGCGAGAACTCCTGAAGCAGCTTCTCGTAGTTGAGCCAGCCTGGTCGCTCGGCATTCAGGGCAATGAACTGTTCAACATTTTTGAGCTGCGGACGAATATGATCGACGGCGTCCAGGTAATCGCAATCCGCGCATACTACTCGAGCCCCGCTGTGATTGATCAGATATGCGAAGTCGTCAGCGTGGAGGCGATAGTTGATGGGGACCAGCACTGCTCCTATTTGTGGAACTGCATAGAACGATTCGAGTTGAGCACCTGTATTTGGCGCGATATAGGTGACTCGATCACCCCGGCGCACGCCGAGATGTTGCAGGGCGGCTGACCAGCGGTCACACCGCTCAAAGAATTGCGTATAGGTGGAAGTCGAGTCTTCATCGATCACAGCCTCAAGACCGCCGTACAATTTGCGCGCACGACGGGCGAATTCGAGTGGCGTTAGAGCGGTTTCCATGTTGGGTACCCCGGTCGATTTGGATCTCAGTTGCTGGAGTTTACTGCGGTTGTGCAACGCTTCGCAAGTCGACCCCGGTCTTACGGGCTCGGCTGTATTGAGCGCGTGGAAACAAATAAGTCGCTCGACGCGTCCAGGCATCAAACGGGGGGTTGTATGTCTGATCCTATCCGGTCCGTTGCCTCACTGACGTCGCGTACAAAGCTATTCACGTACGCATGGAAATCAACGGCTCGGTTGTCTCTTGCCGCTCATGTATTTGCGGTTGCGGCTTGTTGTGGCGTTATCGCCGTTGGTTCAGGCGACCTGCAAACGGACTCGAGTTTATTTTTGGTTCCCCGCGGCACAGGCTCAGCGTGCGTTAGTACGTTGGCGGACGGGGTCGGCGGGAGCGGCGGCGGTTCGCCTTGCACCGTAATTGTGGGTTTCATTCCATTTACAGGATTAGGAACTACGGGCAACAAACTCGGCCTCGGCGGTTCCGGATCGTATAGTGACATGGCAACGGCAATGGGAACTACTGCTTCCGGTTCTGCAAGCTGGGCATACGAGCCGGGCTTCAGCTTCTTTGGAACTCTTGACAAGGCATTTTATAGCGCGCAGACGAGCATTGATCCCACACCCCCGACGGTTCGAGCGCGAGCGCGTGCCCGGGCGGATGATCCGCTCTTTTATGATGCTGCCGCAGCCGGCACATTGGGAATCGGCTTCGAATTGACCTCATTAGATCTTGAGGCGACCGCATCCGGCAGCACTGCTCAGTTTGCTGCAGATTACAAGTTGGATGGAACCACACTTTTTCAGCTCCAGATACTTGCTCCAGGGAATTTCGGGAGTGTGTCTGACCTGATCCTGCAATATGAGTCGATACTCGGTCCGAGTGTTGACGCCGGCATACGCAGCGCGCTGCTCAGTAGCATATCCGTGGATCCGACGCTCGGGACAGTATTTCTTAGTGGCCCCGTGACTGTCTTCCCTACGACGGAATTCTCTATTCCGGCGGGCACCCACGAGCTGGACGGCGGAGTCGCTTCGGGCGTAGATGCTGATCCGATACCCGAGCCGTTCACAGTCTATTTAACAGTTATTGGAGCCGCTTGCATACTGGGTTACGCAAGGTTGAACGGGCGGAGTCAAAGAACTCTCGAAAAGAAGGCTCCGCGGTATTGAGCGTGTGATTGCTACTCGGTGCGGAGGGCGACCATAGGCTCGACGCTCGCTGCGCGGCCGGCGGGAATCCAGGACGCCAGGAGCGCGGCGCCGCAGAGTAATAGGGTCGCGATGGTGAGCATGCGCGGATCCCATGGAGAGACGCCGAAGAGTTGATGCGTCATGAGGCGGCCGGCGACGATGGCTAGCGGGATGCCGAGGCCGAGTCCGATGCCGATCTGGAAAAAGGCGCTGCCAAGGACCATGCGGAGGACGCTCGCGCGATCGGCACCGAGCGCCATACGCACGCCGATCTCGCTGGTACGCTGTTCGACGCTGTAGGCCATCACGCCGTACAACCCCACTGCGGCGAGAACAAGGCCGAGCACGCCAAATAGCGTGGTGAGGGTGGCGATCATGTTCTGCTGCTGAAAATCGCCAGCCAGAATTTTCGAGTACGGATCCACGAGGTAGACCACCAGGTTGGGATCGATGTCGGCGAGCGCTTTTCGCACCTCGGGTTCGATACCGGGCGGATTGCCGGGAGCCCAGATGACGATGTTGCGGAGGAAGTGCGAGAAGAGGTCGAAGGTATTGAATTGCGGATCGTCGTATTTGACGCTTTGCGTTTCGGACAGCCAGAACATCGGGCCGATAGGATCCTTATAATCCCAGGTCATGTAGCGGATGTCGCGCACAACGCCAATGATTTCGAATTTGCGAGCGTACTGAATGCGGTTCATGCCGAAGTGCTGGCCGATCGGGTTCTGGTGTTTGAAGAAGCGTCGAACGAAGGCTTCGTTGACTACGGCGATGGGGCGAGTCGTGGGGGTGTCCTGCTCTTGGATGGAGCGGCCCTGCACGATTTTCGCGCCGAGAGTTTCAAAGAAGCCGGGCATGACGCGGGCCCAGCCGGCGCCGGTATCTTCCTTAGGCCCGGGTTCGGGGCGGCCGGCGATACGAATGCCCTCGTTCCAGCTATCGCCGCTCATCGGCGCGTAGAGAGCGGGAGCGACCATGCGCACGCCGGGTACGCGCAGGAGGCGCTCGTCGACACGGCGGAAGAACGGCTCCATTTGTTCGGGCTTGTAGTTGCCGAGCGTTGGGTCGATGGAGACGAGATAGCGGTTCTTCGTTTCGAAACCAAACTTCTGGTGCTCAAGATTGCGCAGGCTCTGGCCGAGCAGAGCGGCGGCGGAGAGCAGAACGAGCGACATGGCGGCTTGGGCAATCACCAGCGATTTTTGCGCGATGGAGCTGCGGCCGCGCACGGAACGGTTGCTGCCGCGCAGAGCTTCGACTGGATCGACATGCGAAGTCATCCAGGCGGGAGCGATACCGAAAAGTACTCCGGTGAACACCGAGACCGCGAGCGTAAAGAGCAGAACGGGCCAGGAGGGCGAGGCATCGACCGGGACGTAGCTCGTTCGGCTGCCGCTATGGTGAAACGCGAGATAGAGAATCAGTTTGCTGCCCGCGTAGGCGATTGCGATTCCGAGAATGCCGCCGATGATGGCGAGCAGCGTGGACTCACCGAGGGCTTTGCGCACCAGCCGGCCGCGCGACGCACCGAGAGCGACGCGCAGAGACGTTTGCGAGCGCTCCTTCAAACCGCGCGCGAGCATGAGATTGGCAAGATTGGCGCAGGCGACAAGCAACACACAGCCGGCTGCGATGAGCAGCAGCTTCAATCCAGCCTCGTATTGATCGCGCATGGCTGCGACACCGGCGCCGCCGGGAATGAGATGCAGGGTTTGCTGACGCCAGGTCTGTCTTTCGCGGGGCTCCATGTCGGGCACATGGCTCGCAAGCCAGTCATGGAACTCGACGCGCAGCTTGGCTTCAAGCGATTTGGGGTTCACTCCGGGGCGCACCCGGCCGACTATATCGAGCCAGTTCTGATTGGGGCGTTTGAGGCGCTGGGCTTCGCCCGCGAGCACAGGCTCGGTGTTGACCGGGATCCAGATATCGGGCATGCCAAAGCCGTCGAGCTTGGCGCCGTAGAAGCCCGGCGGCGCGACGCCGATCACGGTAAAAAGATGGCCGTTGATTTGATAGCTCGCGCCCACAACGGACGGGTCGGAGCCATATTTATCGCTCCAGATGTGATAACTCATGACGGCAACAGGAGGTGCCCCGGGCTGATCGTCGGCGTCTGTCATCAAGTGGCCGATCCAGGGGCGGACGCCAAGGGTGCGGAAGAAATTGCCCGAGACGTATTCGCCATTGCGCGTGTCGACAGGGCCACTTGATCCTGCGCGGCGGACACCGAGTGGCGCATTGCCGGCTTCTAGCGCGGCAAGGTCGGCGAACTCGGGCGTGTGCTCGCTGAAATTCTTGTACGCTTCGTAGGAGAAGAGCGAAAAGTTCCCATCGCTATCCTGCGTGTACCCGCCCCAGTTGCAGCAGCGGATTTTGTCGCCGACGCGCCAGAGTTCTTCGGGCTTGGTGACCGGCAACGACTTGAGCATCACCTGATGAACGAGGGTGAAGATCGCGGTCGTGGCGCCAATACCCAAGGCGAGCGTGATCACCGCCGTGGTCGTGAATCCGGGTGCTTTTCTGAGTTGCCGAAGCGCTTCCTGCAAATTCGCCATTTCGTTTCCCTTGACTGTGTTGGCGCCGTCACCGATCGCCCACACTCCAGGCCTGGTTTGAAATACGGGTGAGCCGGCGTGTGGTTAGTAATTAGTTTCGTTACAAGCCGACCTCAATCTTTGACTGACAGAGCAGAATACGCGCAAGCGGGTCTAGAAGATCCAACAGTGTTGTCAGAAAATGAGTGATCTTCGATGATGTATATGTTGCGCTCGTCTGGGTCCATGATTAACGCCATCACGCGGCGGTCGTTTGTATTTGGCACCGCGGCGATGCTTGGGTTTGGGCAAACTGGTATGTCGGTGGTGCAGGCCTTCGATCATCTGCTGCTTGGTGTTTCCGATCTCAATCATGGGATCGATTGGTTCGAGCGTCGCAGCGGGGTGCGAGCAGTTATGGGCGGTGTGCATCCGGGGCGAGGAACACGGAACGCGCTGGTTTCGCTCGGCGGAGTCCATTATCTGGAGATCATTGCGCCGGATCCGGCGCAGACGGTAGGGGAACCCCAGTTTCAGCTCGGCAGTCTCACGGAGCCGCGGCTGATCAACTTCGCCGTAAGGACGAAGGACATCGACAGTACGGCGGCCTCTCTTCGACGGGCGGGCGTGCACGTGATCGGCCCTAGAGACGGCTCGCGACGGACGGCTTCGGGAGAGCTGCTGCGCTGGAAGAGCCTGGGCGTGGAGAGCAAATTCCAATCGGGCGAGGTTAATCCGATTCCATTCTTTATTGAGTGGGCGAGCGATTCGCCACATCCGTCGAAGAACGCTCCGGGTGGGTGCGTCCTTGAGGATTTGCGGTTTGAGCATCCGCGTGCTGATGAACTCAGGGCAGCGTTGCGAGCAATTGGTCTGGAGGCGAACGTTGCGACGGCGAATCAGGTGCGAATTGTCGGGATGGTTCAGACACCCAACGGACGGGTGGAAGTGGCGTGATGGCCGGAGTAATTGCTTAGTGAAGCGCCTGAAGCACACTAGCAAAGAAACCGTTATCGCTCACCAGCGCAGATCCGGTTGGCCTCTGCTGGGCACTCCACACCACGATGACGACGTTCTGTTTTGGGTTCACATACACACTTTGTCCGAAGATGCCAAAGGCGCGGAATGCTCCGTCGGGCTCGCTCCACCACATATATCCGTACGGAACGAGTCGATTCCCCACGCGTTTCGGCTGTCCCGCATCAGGAAACCATCCGCGCGGAACGACTTGCTTGCCTGCCGCCACGCCGCCCTGTAGAACAAACTGTCCAAAGCGCGCATAGTCCGTTAGTGTTGCCGCGAAGCCGCTTCCGCCGAACTCCACTCCGCCGACCGATTCCGTCCACCAAGTAGCGTCTTGCTCCATGGCAAACTGCGACCAGATCTTCTCGGATAAATACTGAGAAAGCGGCCGCTTCACCGCTGCCCGGACCAGCGCGCCCAACACATACGTCTCGCCTGTGTTGTAGTTCCACTCCATGCCTGGCGGACCCGCGCGCGGAAGAGTCGCCATGAACTGAAGAAGCGCACCGGGACGCTGCTGCATTTGCAAATCCAGCATCTTGCGGCGGTCGGAAGACGGGTCCATGTAAGCCTCGTTCCAGTTCACGCCTGAGGCCATTTGCAAGACATTGCGAATCGATGCGCCATCGTAGCCGCTGCCTCGCAGTGCGGGAAGGTATTTCGTGACCGGATCATTGAGGCTGCCAATCAGCCCGTCCTGAATTGCCGCGGCGGCGAGTGTCGATGTAATCGACTTCACCACAGAAAAGGACACCCAGCGAGTCTGGGGCGTGTTGCCGAACTGGTACCGCTCCAGTGCGATCTGGCCGTCCTTCAACACCAGCAAGCCTGCCACACGGTTCAACCGGATGTAATCCGCCAAGTGAAGCTGCTGTCCCGCGCCGAGAAACGTCACATCTTGTAATTGCTTCGCCGCACGGCGCAAAGGGAAGACACGGTCGCCATGCTTCACGAGGGCTGATGGAAACACCCGGTCAATGTGCCGGAAGGTATTCACTTCAACGTCGAGCGGAAGCGTCCCGTCATACACGTCGCGAACGGATCCGATTCGCTCCTCGGCGGGAAACGCGAGCCCCAGCAAACAAACGGGCAGTGCTAAACAGACCGGAACGCGAGTCTTACGAAGCAGGTCATGAATCGGCTTCATAGCGCACCGTTACTCGTGCTTGCACTCTCGACACGCTTGCATACGCACGTGGAAACACTGGCAACGACTATCGGTGGACGGATCGCCGCGACGGGGCTGGAAAAAGCGGCCACATACATCGAACAGCAACTCCATTCGTACGGCTACGCCTCGCGGCGGCAAACCTTCACCGCCTCAGGGGACACCTTCGCCAACATAGAGGCCGAAGTTCGAGGCGTGCAACACCCAGAGAAAATCCTGGTTATCGGCGCTCACTATGACACTGCGGGGAATCTCCCGGGCGCGAACGACAACGGCAGCGGCGTTGCCGCAACGCTCGAACTAGCCCGTGAGTTTGCGACGGCCAAACCAGCCCGAACGATCCGTTGGGTGTTCTTCGCGAACGAAGAGCCGCCGTACTTTCAAACTCCGGAAATGGGCAGCTACGTCTACGCCAAGCGGTGCCGCGAACGCAATGAGGACATCGCGGCCATGCTGTCGCTCGAGACCATCGGGTTTTATACCGACCAGCGCGGATCGCAAACCTACCCAATCGGTTTTCATCCCAATTATCCCGACCGCGGCAACTTCCTCGGCTTCGTAGCCGACGTGAAAAGTATTTTTCTGCTGCGAACTGCCCTGAAAACCTTCCGTCGCGCAACGTCCTTGCCCGCGCAAGGTGTGGCGGCTCCCAGTTCGATCACTGGAATCGCCTGGTCCGATCATTGGTCGTTCTGGCAATTCGGCTACAAAGCTCTGATGCTGACAGATACCGCGCCATTTCGGTATCCGTACTATCACACGGGGCAAGATACTCCAGACAAGCTGGATTACGCCCGCCTTGCTGACGCGGTGCGAGGCATTGCGGCGATCGTGGACCATCTCGCGAAGTAGCTCGTCGAAACACTACTCGCGTATTACGCGCAGGTAATTGTAAGGCTCCTGACTGCGATCTAACGGGTGCTTTTCAACAGAAATTTTGTTGATGAGCAATGCTGAAAGATTTTAGAAAGAGGTTTGAGATATGAGGAAAGTACTGCGTACGTTCATGTTCACCGCTGTATCGCTCCCGCTTATTGCTGCTGGTATGCCGACGCTGCAATCGGGGCAGTCGGGGCAATCCGGGCAATCGGGTCAATCCGGCCAATCAGGACAATCGGGTCAATCAGGACAGTCCGGCCAATCCGGGCAGTCCGGCATGGGACAGAATGGGACATCGGGTCAGTCTGGAAGCTCGACCGGAAAAAGCAAACACAATAGGAGAGGTAGAACCGGATCAGGTTCAGATACAACCGGCAGCGGTTCTAGTTCCACATCATCGGGCACTTCCCGCTAAGGCGCGAGACGGGGGCAGAGGGACGACCATTGGTCCCTCTGCTCGCCACATGTTCGCGGTTTTACTGATCGGCCAGTAGCTTCAATCGTTGTCTGGGCGGGTGAGACATGCTAGTGTAATGTCTCGGAAAAGGCTCGACGCAGATGGCACACAGTGATGGCGACACATGTGCGCACAAGATCGGCTGGCTGAAACGATCGTGGTTGATGTGAGAAAACGAAAGAAGCGAGTTGATTAGCTTCGCCAAACGCCGGCCAGCGTCATGGGCCGACTACACTCCGGATGATAAAGTAAACCCCCGGGGAGTCAGGCAATGGCCACAGAGGTACTGCAGGAATTAGCTGTTCGCAAAGCACAGCCCGGCGATGCCGAGGTGTGCGGAGCGATCTGTTTTGACGCATTCAGCGCCATCAATAAGCGCCACGGTTTCCCTCCCGATTTTCCTGGGCCGGAGGTTGCGACCTCTGTGCTCTCGATGATGTTCTCGCACCCGGGTTTCTATTGTGTAGTTGCAGAATCCGAAGGCCGGATTGTCGGCAGCAACTGCCTGGATGAACGGTCGACGATTGCGGGTGTGGGGCCGATCACCATTGATCCTCAGGTGCAGAATCGCGGGATCGGCAGGAGGTTGATGAACGCAGTGCTTGATCGCGCAGCCGATCGCGGCGCCCCGGGAGTGCGGTTGGTGCAGGCCACGTTTCACAACCGATCGCTGTCGCTCTATGCAAGTCTTGGATTCGACATTCGGGAGCCGCTGTCCTGCATGCAAGGAAGGACGCTCGAAAGGAGCGTGCCAGGATGCACGGTGCGCCCCGCTCAAATGCGGCATGTCGAGGCGTGCAATGCCGTTTCGCGGAGAGTGCACGGGTTCGATCGCGGGCAAGAACTCGCCGATGCTGTTCAGCGAGGAACGGCGCTGGTGGTGGAGCGCGGAGGACGGATCTCCGGTTATGCGTCTTCCTTGTCGTTCTTCGGCCACGCAACCGGCGAAACAAATATCGATCTGCAAGCGCTGATAGCGTCGGTCGATTCGTTCGGCGGTCCGGGCATCCTGGTGCCGTCGCGGAATAACGCGCTTTTCCGCTGGTGTCTCGCGAACGGTCTGCGAGTCGTGCATCCGATGACTCTCATGAGCGTAGGGCTTTATAACGAGCCTGCGGGCGCGTGGCTGCCGTCCATTTCGTTTTAATCGATTTCAACGAATTCAATGGAAAACATAATTTCGAAACTGCTGCAGGACTATGAAGAAGGGAAAGTGAATCGCCGGGAATTGGTCAAGAACCTCGCGGTTGCTGCGTCGATCGCGGCTGGCGTGGGAACGGCCAGCGCAAGCGCCAGTGCTGGGAAGGGGTTCAGGGCTGTCGCTGTCAATCATATTTCTTATCAGGTAAAGGATTATGCGAGGACTCGCGACTTTTATGCGGATTTACTTGGAATGAAAGTCTCGCATGATGAAGGCAAGGGGCAGTGTTATATGTCTTTTGGAGATTCGTTCCTGATCCCCCGGAACGCGCGGGGTCGCCATGACGGTAGCGCTGCCGTGAGCCCGAGAGTCGATCACATTGCCTATACGATTGAGGACTGGAATCAGCAGGCGGTGAAAGCAGAGTTAGAACGCAGAGGTCTCGAGCCGCGCGAGGATACGGTGAACAGCTATCACGTCAAAGATCCAGACGGTTTTGATTTGCAGATCAGTGGCAAGGAGATGAAGCCGTAGCTCGACTACCTCGCTATCGCGTCCAGTAGAACGACGAACTGTCCCGGAGCACTCACGCGGCAATCGAGGAGGAAACGATTTCCGTCGCGGGTATCGAAGGTGTAGAAGTAAGGGCTATTCGACCCCGCTGTTGTTGACGGCATGGTTTGGGGACATGCTCGAAAGAGTTTTACTGGCTTTGGAACGGTGCGCGCGGAAGCTAAGTTGGACAGATCCACGCTGTAGATGAAATTGTCGGCGGACATGAAGAACACTTCGCGGCCGTCTCTGCGCCAAAGCGGGAAGTCTCCTCCGTTTGTAGAGATTTGAATTTTGCCGGCTCCAGCGGGCTGCCCATTGAATGGGCGGATATATATTTCCGACCGTCCGCTCTCATCTGAAGAATACGCGAGCCATTTCGTATCCGGGGCGAAGCGGGCGCCGCTCTCGCGAAAGCGTGTCGCCAAATAAGGAAAGCTACGAAAGTCTTTTGCCGAGGCAACCAGAATGTCGTTACTTCCGAATGCGATCCAATTCCCATCTGCTGACCAATCGAACGGGTCCCGCGGGAAGGTCGTCGGATATTCTTCGGCGCCGGGCTCCATCGACTTCTTTATATAGGTCGCGAGGTTGGCGGAGCCACTGCGATCTGAGTTGAAGAGAAGCTGTTTGCCGTCGGGTGACCACACCTCGAACCAATCATTGGCGGGATCCGTAGTTAAGGGCGAGACGATCCCGCGCGTCAACTCGGCTACCCAAAGGTCGCGATTTCCGTCGTGCGCGTCAGGGCGACTAAAAGCCAAACGGTCGCCGGCAGGCGAGAGCCTCGGCTGACTGAGTTCTCCTTCGATGGCAAGCGTCTCCAGAAGCTGACCTCGCCGATCAAACCATTGCAGGTGCGTATAGGTTGCCCCCGGAGGTCGCAGCAAAAGCCAACGTCCATCGGTGGATGCGCTGAAAGAGGCCCATGTGCTGGCCGCGTTAAAGGCGATTTGGTCGGCAACGATCTTCGGTTCACCGGTAAGGCGCACGGCATCCGTGTCAAACGGCTGCACGAGGAGCGCTCCATCTTTGTAATAGAGCAGCATTCCGCTTCCGCGATGAGCGGGCAGGTAGAGTGCGTTCGCATCCATTCGCATGACGCGGGTGCGTTTGGAGGAATCGGTGGACGCCAAGTAGAGGGCGTTGTTTTCGCGCTTGGCACAACGAGCTAGGTAGAGAAATCGGCGGCCATCGGGAAGGAACTGTACACCACGGTGGGAATTTTCGGTCAAGGACGGGTCGAGGCGGGTGACTTGCGTGGGAGTGCCGCTCGAACTGCGAAGAAGGTAGAGCGGCTGGCGGTTGGATGGGCGGAATACGATATCGCCATTCGATGCCCAAGTGCCTTCTTGAAAGCCGGGCAAATCGGCGATGGTTTCGACGGGTCCACCTTCAGGCCGGACTTTTTTCAAGCGACCGTCGGCGAAGAATGCGATCCATCGATTATCGGGCGACCACATCAGCGTGCGGGCATTTTCGGTTCCCGGCAGGGCGCGGGACCGCGAAGCATTGAGGGCGCGGCTGAAGAGCCATTTGTTCCCGTTCTCGTCCTCGCCAGCAAACGCGAAATAGCGACCGTCCGGCGAGATTACCGGCATCTCGTCGCCTGCTTCCCTCATCATGAAAGGAAACTGGGCGGGCGGCGCGGTCGGCTTGCCTTTGGTCGTCATCCAAATTCCCAAGCCGATTGCCGCCAAGGCGCAAACTGCTGCGAGAATCCACGGCACGTGCAGCTTCGAGGAAGGCGCGTTCTCCGCAGGCCTTGCAGTAGCGGCCCACTCCAACTCCGCCTTCACATCGGATGCCGCCTGCCATCGTTCGGTTGGATCGGGAGCGAGGCATCGCTCGATTATGTGCGCCAATTCTCGCGGCAAACCGGGCATCGGCAGCGGGTGATGTTGGGCTGGAAGTTTGCCGAGCGCCATTTCATACAAGACCAGCCCGAGTGCATAGATATCGGTGCGCGCGTCGACTGTGCCGCCCTGGCGCTGTTCCGGAGCCATGTAGGCGGGCGTGCCAATCACCATCTGAGTGGCGGTAAGCGTCTCATCTGTGGGTGATTGAGCAAGGCCAAAATCGAGTACCTTGATGCCGCTTTTTGAGACCATGATGTTCCCCGGCTTCAAATCCCGGTGAACAATTCCACGCGCGTGCGCTGCAGCCAAGGCGTCGGCGATCTGAATCCCGTAGCGTATGGTTTGCTCGACGGAAAGCGCGCTCTTCTCCAAGCGAGCGGCTAGGCTGCCGCCGGAGATCAGTTCCAGAACCAGGTAGTTGGGGCCGACATCATACAACGTGCAGATGTGCGGATGGTTGAGCGAGGAAATGGATCGCGCCTCCCGCTCAAATCGGGCGGAACGACCTTGATAGCGACGGCCCGGTTCAGCCGCGTGTCTGTGGCGCGATACACCTGCCCCATGCCGCCTGCGCCCAACTCTTGCTCAACGCGATAGGGTCCCAATTGGGAGCCTGCGGCGATCGGGGTTTGCCGCGAACGCTCGGGGGTCATAGCTCCAGGATGTTTTATGATATTTCGCCGTCGAGGGTGACGCAACTAATTCGCGGCGGGGGCGAGTCGACCGGGAGGTCGGCTGGGTCCGGGTGAACCGCCCTACAATAGGCGATATGAAATGCCTCGCGCCGGTTGTATTGGTTTTCGTCGCTGCAAGCATGCCGTGCGCCGGTGCTGATGAGCGGCTGGGTACGGTGTCCTTCGCCAATTCGTGTTCGCAGTCGGTGCAGCCATCTTTCGATCGCGGCGTTGCTCTGCTGCATGACTTCTGGTACGAAGAGGCGCGGCATCAGTTTGAGCGGATTGCGAAGGACGATCCTGGCTGCGCGATGGCGCATTGGGGCGAGGCGATAAGCGAGTTCCATCAGATCTGGAATCGCCCAGATGACGCAGTCATGGCCTACGGATGGGACGAACTGCAAAAGGCTCAAGCAGCGGGAGCGAAGACGGATCGCGAGCGCGAATATATCGCGGCACTCAGCACTTTTTACGAGCCCGGCAAACGAGACTACCAGGCGCGGGTCGAGGCGTACTCGGCGGCAATGGGCAGGCTCTACGGTCATTACCCGGATGATACGGACGCGGGTGCTTTCTACGCGCTTTCATTGCTGGCCGACAGATCTCCGAATGACGCCAGCGTGGAGCACGAGCGAAAAGCGCTGGCGGTGCTCACTCCCTTGTTCACGAAGAACCCGGATCATCCGGGAGTGGCGCATTACATCATTCACGCATGCGATAACCCGTCCTTGGCTCGGCAGGGACTGAAGGCTGCCGAGCGGTATGGCGAGATCGCGCCGGCGGCTCCGCACGCGGCGCACATGCCGTCACACATTTTTGCGCGGCTTGGCATGTGGCAGGAAGACATTCAATCCAATCTCGCTTCGGTAGCGGCATCGCAAAAAGCGGAGGAACGGCATGAGAGCGGCGCCTTCGATCAGCTTCATGCGGACGATTTCCTGCTTTACGCGTATCTGCAGAGCGGCCAGGATGCCCGCGCGAAAGACATTCTAGACAAGACCGCGGTGCTGCTGACGCATTTCGAAGCGATGCCGGACATGGTTCGTCACGGCATGGCGGGCATGCTGCCTTACTACCGCACCAAATTCCCGGTCTTTTACTCTCTCGAGATGCGGGACTGGAAATCGGCAGCCGCGCTCGAATGTGTCGCCGGCGCACGTCCAGAGGTGCAGACGTTGACCTATTGGGCTCGTGTGATCGCTGCCGGACATCTGCGGCAGGCCCAAGCGGCGCACGCTAACGTCGCAAAGTACAACACTGCAATCGAAGAGGTCAAAAAAGGGAAGTCTGCTTATGTGGCGGAGTCGACGGGAGCACAAATCGAGCGCGGCGAAGTGCTCGCCTGGACTGCATTCGCGGATGGCGATGGGAACAAGGCATTAAGTCAAATGCGAGAAAGCGCAGATCTGCAAGACGAGGTCGGGCAGGGCGAAGTGGATATTCCAGCGCGCGAGATGCTGGCAGACATGCTGCTGGAGCTTCACCAGCCGCAGCAGGCGCTAGTGGAATACGATCTGGCGCTCAAGATGAGTCCGAACCGCTTCAACGGTCTATTCCATGCCGGGCTGGCGGCGGAAGCAATCGGCGATAAAGCGAGAGCCGAAAAGTACTACTCCGCGCTGTTGAAGGCGACGAATGATGGGGCGCAATCCGGACGTGCGGAGTTTGCGCATGTGAAGAGCTTCCTTTCTTCGGTCCAGGTCGCTAGTAAGTAGGGTTGGTCGTGGTGCGCCTGGGAAGTTAGTAAGTTGCGGCGATATCGCGCGCCAGATCAGCCTGCCAAGAATCAAACAAGCGAAATCAGGGGAGTACGATGCCTATCGTTCAACAAGCCAGGATAGACCTTATTCTCAGACGACCGGATCCAGCGGAGGGCCGAGACTTAGCAGGTATCATCAGTGCGCGGTTGACGCGATTCGCAATGAGCTCGAGCGGATCAGAAAAAGCGATGCTCAACTAGGCGCGCGCGCAACCGAATACGCTGCCACGCGACTGCAAATCGAAGCTGACCTCTTAGTCCCACCGAGAGTGATTTTCGCGTAAGCGAATCTGGTACTCCGTCAATCTTCGACCTCACGGGCGAACTCAGTGAGATCAGCGGCATTCACATCCGATACTGCCCAGTAAGTCATGTGCGCGTGCGTCCAATGCAGCACGTTGTAGCCCCTGAGGGTAAATGCGTGAGGCGCAGAATCGGAGGCCGGCGACGGCCACAGGAACAGATTTATGGTGTGCTGGCGGCGCTTATAGACCAGCGCAGCGACGGTGCGATCGTCTAAGTAGTCGAGGCGCCCTCCTACGAGCGGAAATCCTTTCGCAGACAAGTCTTTGACGACGGGTGCAAAATCGAGTTTGCCGTTGAACCAAGGCTTCACTGTGTGTTGATCCGTTGAAATGACATCGCTCAAGTGATTTGCCAGGAGTGAGCGGATATGACTGGATACCACCTGTTCGGCCAATACGTCCGACGCGGAGGGGCGTCGAGCCATTTGGAGAAGTAGCGAGGTGAATAGCAGAACAGCGATAAGACCGGCGGCGATCGCCAGCGGCTGCCAGCGGGGAAACCATTGTCGCCACGCTCTTCCTGGCTGGACTGGGCCGGACGGAAAGAGCTGTGCGCGAAGTTTCTGCTCGAAGTCTCGCGGAGCTTGGAAGTACTCCATCCGAGGCTGTACCGAGTCATGCATTTTTTGATACTGGTCCCGCTTGGCGCGACAGGCCGCACACTCCGCCAAGTGACGTTCGAACTTCGAACTCGTAACGAGGTCGAGCTCTTTATCGACGTAAGCGTCGAGGAACTCGGAGATTTCGTGACAGCTCATACCCGCATCTCTCCCTTGGACGGGCTCAGCCGCAGGTACAGTTCGTTTCGCGCGCGGGAAAGGCGAGACATAACAGTACCCAACGGGATTTCGACGATGTGCGCGATTTCCTTGTAAGAGAGTTCTTCCAATTCTCGCAAGATCAATATCTCCCGGTACTCGAACGGTAATTCTTCCATGGCCTGGCGAATCAGTTCCGAATTCGCATTTTTGATCAAGACAGCCTCAGGATCCGACCAGGTGGCCACCGCCGATTGAGAATCGACGTCCCATTCCACAGTCTTCTCTTGAGACCGGATTTTGCGGTATGAGGTGCGGCAGCAATTTCTAACAATGGCCAGCAACCAAGCCCGCGCGTCGCGACCGACAGTGAAGGTGTCGAATGAGCGGAGCGCCCGTAGGAAGGCTTCCTGGACGATGTCCTGAGCGTCCTGTTCATTGTGGGTAAGCCATCGCGCCAGGTTGTAAGCAGAGTTAAGGTAAGGCAAGACGGTGGTTTCGAACAACTCGTGTCTGCCCTTCCCTACTTGTTTCGCCACGCGCTTATTCCATCACCTTCTCACGAAGGTGTCCTTCTTCTGGAACTCCTGAATTCAAAATGCGCAGATCAGTTACAGTAATAGGACCTTAATGAAGAAAATAGTGCAGAAATTTTTGTTTTGGTCACTGGCGATTGCTGCCGGAAGTTCGCTGCAGAGCCAACAGACCGCGAATCTGCCGGCAGCACAGCACGTTTTGTTTCGCGTCAGTGCGGCCGCATCTGTTCCGATGCCGTTGAATGGGCGGTTGTTGATCTTTTTAAAGAAAGGAAGCGGGGACACGTCGGTCGACGCGGATGAATCTCATCCGGAGGCAACGTGGGCAACGGCCAGGGAGGTGCGGGATTTGGCAGCGGGTGAATCGGTCGAAGTGGACGCGGACGAAACTGCATTTCCGCAGCGCTTCTCGGCAATTCCGCCGGGCGATTACGAGGTGCAGGCGGTGCTCGATACGGACCACAGTTACAACTACGGTGGACGCGGGCCGCAAGACTGGATCAGTAGTGTGGCTACGCTGGCGCACTGGACGCCTGGGATGGGGACGGAACCATCGCTAACGCTCGAGCGGCATCCCGCGGCGAATCCGCGGCGTGCGGCCATGATGAGCAAGGTTATGGCTAAGGTGCGGCCGGGGGTCGCGCAAAAAGAAGAGCTGGTGAGCCGTTTACTGAGCAGGTTCTGGGGACATCCGGTAGCGATTCGAGCGTGGGTGATTCTTCCTCCGGGCTACAGCGCAGAAGGGCACGAGCGCTATCCGACGGTGTACTGGACGCACGGGTTTACGGGCAACCTCGAGAGCTGCCTGATGGCGGGCATGAGCCTTCGCGATCGCATGGAGCAGCGCAAAATGCCGCCCATGATCTGGGTGATGCTCGATGAATCGATCCCGGAAGGCACACATGAGTTCGCGGATTCGGTGAACAACGGACCTTGGGGCACGGCGCTCACAACCGAGTTTGTGCCGTATGTGGAACACAAGTACCGGATGGACGCACGACGAAACGGCCGCTTTCTGAACGGCCATTCGAGCGGCGGCTGGGCGACGCTGCAACTCGAAGTTAACTATCCGCGGATCTTTGGCGGGACCTGGTCGACGTCGCCTGACCCGAGCGATTTTCACGATTTTACGGGACCCGACCTTTATGCTCCCGGTGCGAACGTATACAGAAAACCAGACGGCACGCCTTGGCCGATTATGCGTCAGAGCGGAAAGGTGCTCGCAACGCTCGAGCAGTACGCGAAGGTGGAAGCGGTTCTGGGGCCGTACGGCGGACAGATGTCCTCCTTCGACTGGGTGTTTTCTCCGAAGGGCGACAGTGGTGCGCCGGAGCCGATGTTTGACCGCAAGACGGGAGCGGTCAACGCCAAAGTTGTCGCGTACTGGCGCGATCACTACGACCTGGCGCACATTGTCGAAACAAATTGGGACGCGCGCGGACGGGATTTGAAAGGGCGGATTCATTTGCTGGTGGGAACCGCGGATACTTTTTACCTCGACGGCTCCGCGCATCTGTTTGAGGCAGTGCTCAACAGGCTCGCTGCTGAGCCGCACTTTTCTTACCTGCCCGATAAGACGCATTTCGATCTCTACGCCGCCGGAGGGGACACGCTGGCGCTGTTCGACCGCATCAGCGCCGAGATGTACGCGGTGGCGAGACCCGGGAAAACGTGGAAGCACGTGGCGGGCGGCACAAGCCAGGAATAAAACAGCCTCCGAGCGCGTATTCCGAATGTGAAAGCGCTCTTATTCAGGCGTCCCGGTTGCGTGAAGTGGTTGTGCAGTGCAGGTTTTGCTGCCGGTTTCCTTCTATTGTGTTCGGTAGCGGTGCATCCATCCGGTTCCGTGAAAGGAGTTGAACGGAAGGCAGTTTCGGCCGGTGATCTTCACGTCTCAATAGAAATAGCTCCCATGCTGGAACGTTCCTGCATGGACTGCCACTCGAACCGCACCGTGTGGCCTTGGTACAGCTATGTGGCGCCTATGTCCTGGCTAGTAGAACGGGATGTACGCGGAGGACGCGATCGCATGAACTTTTCAGAGTGGGATCGGTATACGTTCCAAGAGCGAGAGAAGCTGTTGGCGGACATCGCGTCCGCGGTTAAGAATCGCGAGATGCCGTTGCCGCAATACACGTTAGTTCATCGCGCTGCCAAGTTGTCGGATGCAGATAGGGACGTTTTGTACGCATGGGCCCGAGTGGAGCGCCGAAAAATAAAAGCCATGCAGCGGGAATATTCTCCTGGCCCAGTCGGTACTGCTCAATGAACGCACGTTCCATAGCGCCGTTCAAGAAGGAGAAAGTAATTGTCTCGTCGGATAAAGAAGAATTCGAACAAAGACGGAGTAGACCGCCGCGGATTTTTGGAATGCATGGCATGGGCCGGCACGGGAATGATTTGGACTGTAGGCGGAGGAATGCTCAGCTCGAAGGCCTTTGGCCAAATGCCGAATCATCATATGGGCGGAGAGGGAGGTTTCAGCTTCGTTCAGATCAGCGACAGTCATATCGGATTCAACAAGGCAGCGAACCCAGACGTTACCGCGACCTTACAACAGGCGATCAACAAGATCAACGCGCTGGAGCGTACGCCGGACTTTCTGATTCATACGGGCGACTTGAGTCATCTCTCTAAGCCGACCGAATTCGACACCCTCGATCAAGTGTTGAAGTCGTCAAAGTCGGGGCAAACGTTTTTTGTGCCGGGCGAGCACGACATGCTTGTCGACAATGGCCAGCAGTATCTGGAACGCTACGGCAAGGGCAGCCAGGGAGCAGGCTGGTTCAGCTTCGATCACAGAGGAGTGCACTTCATCGGCCTTGTCAATGTCGTGGATCTGAAAGCGGGCGGCCTTGGAACGCTGGGCGCGGAACAACTGAGCTGGCTGCGCAAGGATCTCGCGGGGCGCTCGAGTAGTACGCCGGTTGTGGTTTTTGCGCACATTCCGTTGTGGACTGTGTATCCGGAATGGGGATGGGGCACTGACGACGGGATGACAGCGTTGTCGTACATGAAGCGCTTTGGCTCCGTGACCGTGCTGAACGGACACATTCACCAGACCATGCAAAAGGTGGAAGGCAACGTTTTCTATCACACCGCGACGTCGACAGCATTTCCCCAACCCAAGCCCGGGACGGCGCCTTCACCGGGTCCGATGAAAGTTCCGGCCGATCAGCTAGCTGAGGTACTCGGTATCACGCACGTTAATTACCTGGTGGGAAGCCACACGCTGGCGGTTGTTGACTCGACTTTGGCGATGACGTCTGCTGCGCATGCGAGCCTCGCAAATACGGCGGATACGAGTGAAATCAAGATCGACAATTTTTCGTTCGTGCCGAAGTCTTTGACCGTTAAACCCGGTACGACGGTGACGTGGACGAATCGAGACGACATTCCTCATACAGCCACGAGCACGGAGAAGAAGTTTGCTTCGCCCGTTCTCGATACGGACCAGTCCTTCTCGTTCCGATTCCAGGAGCCGGGCTCTTATCCATACTTCTGCAAGATTCATCCCACGATGACGGGAACGATTGTTGTGGAGAAAGTTGCTTCCGGAAGAGCGTAGGGAGGTAGCTCAGGGCCTCCGGCATTCGTACGTTTTGCCGATCGTCTGTTATCGATCGATCATGGTCATCATGCGCTCGTTGTAACGCGGTCCCGACACCGCTTCGGGTGACAAGGCGTGATCGAGTTGGGCCACTTCGGTCGGTGAAAGTTTTAATGCAGCGGCAGCGACATTTTCCTCGAGGTAGGTTCTGCGCTTGGTGCCGGGGATAGGAACGATATCATCACCCTTCTGCAACAGCCAAGCTAATGCGACCTGCCCTGGCTTCGCATCTTTCTCATTAGCGATCTTCTGAACGAGCGAGGCAGCGCGCATGTTAGCGTCGTAATTCTCGCCTTGAAAACGCGGATCGCCACGGCGGTAGTCGCCTTCGGGATATTCTTCGGCGCGTTTAGTCGTTCCGGTCAGGAAGCCGCGGCCTAACGGGCTAAACGGCACGAGCCCAATTCCCAGCTCGCGCAGCAGAGGGATAATTTTCGGCTCGAGATTGCGCTCCCAGAGCGAGTATTCACTCTGCAGTGCAGTCACAGGATGAACGGCATGAGCGCGTCGAATTGTTTTTTCACCCGCTTCCGAGAGGCCGAAATAGCGGACCTTGCCGGCACGCACGAGGTCCGCGACGGTTCCTGCCACATCCTCAATGGGAACGTTTGGATCGACGCGATGCTGGTAGAAGAGATCGATGTAATGCGTCTGAAGACGTTCGAGAGAAGCGTCGGCTACTTCGCGGATGTGTTCGGGCCTGCTGTCGGTGCCGTTGACCTTACCGTTTTCTATCCGAAAGCCGAATTTGGTGGCGATCACGACCTGGTCGCGGCGGCCCTTCAACACTCGTCCGACGAGCTCTTCATTGATGAAGGGTCCGTAGACCTCAGCGGTATCGAAGAAATCGACGCCGAGTTCGAGCGCTCGGTGGATGGTGGCGATGGATTCGTCCTCGTCCGCCTCACCATAGGACTGGCTCATGCCCATGCATCCGAGTCCGAGAGCGGATACTTCTAAGCCTTGGGTTCCTAATCGTCGTTTCGGTAGCGTGCTATTTTCGATGCTCGGATGCGAAGTGCGGGTGCGCGGCGTTGATGACATGCGAGTATTTTCTCAAAGACACTGATATGAACACGTTGCGCATCGCACTCGCGAACATCCGGTTTCCGGCGACGCCGGAGGAGTCGGTCACGTTGGCCGAAGAAGCGATCGCTGAAGCGTCCGTCGAGCGCGCCGACATCATTTGCTTTCCGGAGTGCTTCATTCCGGGCTACCGAGCACCTGGAAAGCAGGTGCCGCCGCCCGATCCGGCATTTCTCGAAAGCGCCTGGTCTTCGGTTGCAGCGGAGGCGGGAAAGGCAAACGTCGCGGTCGTTCTCGGCACGGAACGTGTGGTCGATGGAGCGCTGGTCCCCACTGCACTGGTTGTCAATCGAGACGGAACGATGGCCGGTTTTCAAGACAAGGTGCAAATCGCCCCGAGCGAGGAAAGCACCTATGCGCCGGGTGCGGGGAGGCGCGTTTTCCAAACCGGTCCGCTGACATTCGGCATTGCGATTTGCCATGAGGGTTGGCGTTATCCGGAAACGGTGCGCTGGGCGGTACGACACGGCGCGCAGATTGTGTTCCACCCTCATTTCCACGAAGCGGAACCGGGCGGATACCAGCCATCGAGTTTCGCCGATCCTCTGAACTCGTTTCATGAGAAGGCGGCGTTGTGTCGCGCGGCCGAGAACACCTGCTATTTCGCAACGGTGAATTGTGCAAGCGCGGGGTCGCCGACAACATCAGCGGTGGTGCGGCCGGATGGAACGCTGCTCAGCTTTCAGCCATACGGCAGACCAGGGTTGCTGGTCGCGGACATCGACATCAGTACGGCGACGGGCCTACTCGCGGCGCGCTGCAAGTCGGTCTAGAAGTCGGCCGTTTACCGCTTATTCCTGACCGCGAAAGCCTAGCGAGTAGATTTTGCGGCGGCGCGCAGGATGGCGTCCAGGCTTTTGTCCACGTCTTCGTCTGTGGTCGACCAGTTACTCACGCTGATGCGCATGGCGGTTTGATTTTTCCAAACGGTGCCGCCGCACCAGCAGGTTCCATCCTCTTGAATCGCCGCGATGGTGCGCTGAGTTTGTTCCGCAGTGCCAAAAGACACCAGAACCTGGTTCAGCACCACTTCGTTGAGCACTTCATATCCGGCATTCCGCAGACCATCGGCGAAGCGACGTGCCTGGCGGCAATTGCGCTCGACGATTTCGGCGAACCCAGACCGGCCAAGCGATCGCAGCGCAGCGTAGACGGGTATTGCTCGTGCTCGGCGTGATTCTTCGGGTACAAACTCGTGCGGATCCCGCTGGTCGCTGGTTGCGACGATATAGGCCGCAGCAAGCGACATTGCGCTTCGGTGCGCAGTTTCATCAGAGCAAAAGACGATGCCGCAATCGTAGGGCACGTTGAGCCACTTGTGTGCATCCGTCGCGATGGAATCCGCCAGGTGAACGCCTTCGACGAGCTTTGCGTACTTCGGCGATGCCGCTGCCCAGAGGCCGAACGCACCATCGACATGCAGCCAGGCGTTGTGTTCTTTGGCGATCTGCGCGATTTCGCTGATGGGATCGATGGCACCGGTGTTCACGTTGCCGACTTGGGCGCATACGATCGCAGGCCCGCGTTGATCCTGTAAAACCCTCGAGAGATCAGGGGCGCGCATGCGACCCTGCCCGTCGGTCGGGATTTCTTCGAACCCGGTTGGCTCCCAAGCCGAGAAGCCGCAGGGCCATGCCTATGGTGTAATGCGCTTCCTCACTCACCGCCACGTCAATGGCTGGAGCGCCGAACAGCCCGTTTGCCTCCACATCCCACCCGGCATTGTTAAGGACTCGATGGCGTGCGGCGGCCAATGCAGTGAAGTTCGCCATTTGGCAACCGGTCACGAATCCGAAACTCATGCTTGCGGGGAGTCCCGCGACTTCCAGAAGCCAGGCTCCCGTGATCTGCTCAACCACCGAGACCAGAGGAGAAAGCGCGTAGATGCCGCCGTTTTGATCCCAGGCTGAGACAAGCCAATCCGCGGCGAGGGCGGCCGGGAGATTGCCTCCGATGACGAAGCCGAAATAGCGCGGCCCAGTGGAAGCGACGGTCGCTCTCATGCCGATGCGGGCGATAGCGTCGGACACAGCTTCCGCTGCGGTGCGTTCATCAGGAAGAGGACCTCCGAGAGCCTTTCGCAGCTCATCGGCTGTAACGGTTGCGCGTACGGGCCGGGCGTTAAGAGAGGCAAACCACGCTTCGACGTGGTGGTGAACGCTCGAAAGGAGACTGACTAGGTTGTCCGGCACTTACTCGACGTTAGCGTAGGTGCGGCAATGCGCTGGGCGGTGCGACAGGGGCGCAGATTGTGTTCCACCCTCATTTCCAAGAAGCGGAGCCGGGTGGCTACCAACCATCGAGTTTCGCGGATCCTCTGAACTCATTCATGAGAAGGCGGTGTTCTGTCGCGCGGCCGGATGGGACGCTGCTCAGCTTTCAGCCTATGGTAGGCCTGGGTTGCTGGTTGCGGACATCGACATCAGTATGGCAACGGGGCTCCTCGCGGCGCGCTGCAAGTCCGGCTAGCATTCGAACGAGAGCACGGCAGAATAGATGCTACGAAAGTTCGTGCGCGGTGCGCGTTCGGACATGCCTTCACCCAAAACACTCGTCGGGGACGTTACCAGATGAAGGAAAAACAGCGGACCAGTGCGACGAGCCGGAATGAGCACAACGGGTTTTGGATTGGTAGGATTGAAAGCGTATGGAGCTGGCGATCCGGATACACGTCGAGGAACTGCCCGAGTCCCTGTATTTAGCCACTTCCGACGAACTCCCAGGCTTAGTCGCACAAGGCCGCACGGTGGCGGAAGCGCTCGAAATCGCCCGCGATGTTGCGCGAGAATTGCTGGAAGCTCGACGGGAGAGAGATGGCCATGCGTGTCAGTGCATCATGCAGCAATGACTTGTCTTTCGCATCGTCAGTAACAGATGAGTGTCGGGCTTGGGCGCCGCGATCCGCCGTCTGCGATTAACTGCTTGACGTTCCGAGGCGGGGATCTTCGACGGCGTAGCCGCAGGCGAAGTGATAGACAACCTGCTTTACTTCAGACCTGAGGCCGAGATATTCGTGGACGAGGTCGTCGTAGAAGGCTCCGATGCCGGTCGATTGGAGACCAAGGGCCGCGGCGGCTAAATAGAGGCGGTGGCCGATTGCGCCGGCTTCGAAGTGGACGTAACGGTAGCCTCGATCGCCGGAATCGGCGAGGGCTCTTTCGAGATCCGCGATCATCGAAAACGTCACGCAGGAGTTTCCGGCCAGGTCCTGGCCCAGACTTAGATGCGCGGCGACGGCACGCTGGTCCCCTTGGTTCATCAGTTCGAGACGATTGGATTCGCGAACGTGGAAGTATAGGCCTGGATGGAGTCCGTCGACGCGGTGCACGTAGGCATAGAGATTCACATAGGGGCGAGACAGGAAATTAGTTGCCACGCGCAGCAGAGTAAGCAGTTGTTCGGCGGACATGGTTTCGGAACCGCCGCGAAAATCGAGCGCCGAGCGGCGCTGGCGGACCACTTTACCGAAAGGCTTTCCGCCAGGATGGTCGCTGATCGGAGCCAGATGCGCTTGAGCTGGAAATTCCGAATTGCTGGCGATTCTCTTTGTCGAGGAATGAACGGCGGCAATCGCCGGGTAATCGATGATGCGGTCTGAGAGCTTGTTGGGAATGCCTCCGATCCACTCGTGAGCTGTATTCGGAGAAGCGCCTAAGTCACGCTTCAATTTGATAAGGAGCAGCGGCCATTCATCTTCGGGAAGGCCGAATCGCTCGCTCATTTCATCATCTATAAAATCACCCGTCGCCTCGGTTTCACATCCATAAGCCTCCGCCGAGAGTGCGAGCGCTTGCCAGGCGTGCCCGGCATCCAGTAGACAGTAGCGATAGGCCCGATTGCCGTATTTCCACGCCTCGCGCCAGGCGATGGTAGTGAGTAAGAACGAGGGCTCGCCGAAGTCACCGATCCCCCGTTGTTCGAGCATGTGCGTGGAGGGCGGGTAATGAAAGATGCCCTGATGCGACGCCAGGTGAAATTCGGTGGGATGCAGATTGCCGGAAGAGGGATTCACGCGGAGCGCGTAGCGATAACCCGAAGGCGTCCTTTTCACAGCGCTGATGGAGGCTGAGTAGAACAACAATTGGGAGAGGAAATCGACAGGATCTTCTTTGGAAACAGGACCGAGTGTTCCGTTGAGCACGCTGATAGCGGAGATTAGCGGCGCGAGCGGGTCTGCGGGAAGATCGATGAGCGGCGTGCCTTCGTAGTGACGAAAGGGGTTGGGCATGTTCGCCCAATCGAGGCGAGGAGCGCTCGACCAGACGGACTCGGGAGTGTGTTTGGTGGCGCGGTGGTATTCGAGGCAGTTCACGCCGCCTCGCTCGAATATTCGCGCTCGGGCGCTGGACGACAGGACGTGAGCCCGTCGGTTGTCAGTTCGCTTTGACTGGACGCGAACCCGGGAAGAGTCGCCGAAGTTTCGTCAAGGCTTCAGCGCGCGTGTCGCTAGGCGTCCCGGAAGTAATGGTGAAACCGGTCTTTTGTTTGAGCAGGCGGCCGATGCGTCCTGGGTCCGACTGCCAAACCGCTGGAACTCCATTTTTTTCCACGACGTAAAACTTTGCTAGCATGTTTTTCCTTTGCGCTACTTCTTTCCGATGCGTTACTGGGGGACGGGAAAATCTTCAAATCCGGCGAGCATTTCTTTTGCATTCACATCGCGCTGGCCCGGGAAACTCTTCAGGAACTGCGGGATCAGACTTCCTCTGGTCCAAGCCTTTTTTCTGAGATTCGTGATGAGGCGATTACCGCTTCGAACCTCGCCGATATAGTCGCCGTTGCAACCATAGACCTCGTCACCTTCGGCGAAATATCCCACTTGTCGCCCGTCGTAACAAAACAGGCCGTCAGAGAGGCGGTAACCAACATACCGGCCGCTCCAATTCCAAAAAGCACTTAGATCCACGACTTCACTCCTTGTCGCGCTGGTTATTCATTTTCTAAGAAGTAGCGTTCAGAAAGTCTGACTTAGTTCAGAGGATCCGAAGGGTGGGCAAGATCGCTCCGACACTACTAAGTATAGGCTAAAAATGCGTTCGCGCGCAATGGTTGCGGGCACTCCGGAGTTTCCTGCGGAGCGAATTAGTTAGGAAAAACGCCCGAATTCGCGTATACTGATGACGGTCTTAGCAATGTCGCTTGGGGCCGTCCGGCCGTCGGTACATAAGGTCGACGTTTCGAATTTTCCCTGCACACTTAGCCCCGGTTTAGCATTTTGCCCGGGCAAACTTTCGAGAGATTCTGGAGGTCGGGTCCTTACCATTATGTCGGCGCAAAATGGAGATCGAGCGAGAGCTAATAAGAAGACCCGCAAGCGACGGCTCCGGCGGAGCCAGATCCAAGTACTACGGCGCGTGTCCGGGCCAATAGAGAATCACGCCGTGGATCGACGACCTCCCATAGCGACTCCTGAGGATGTGAATTAGCGTGATGACCAAGCCTGACGTAATGGTGGACGTCGATTGGTTTTGGACATGTGGCGGCAAGGCGCTGGTATACCGAGAGGGTGACGCGCTGTTTTCCTGCGATGGCGCCCAAATAGGTCAGTTCAAAGGTGACGAAATTTACGGCCGTAACGGGAACTATCTAGGTGAAGTTGCACGGTCGGGCCGATTGGTTACGCAACTAAGCAAAGCGAAGTGGCGCAGCTCCGGTTTCTTTCCTACGACGGGTAAACAGATTCACCCACCGTCGGATGTGGGCTCAGAGAATGTCGGCGCCGGCTTCAAGGATTTCAAGGTTCCTGAGACGCGCACTTAGCCGACGAGAAACGCTAAGTTGGCCAACCGGCCTGATTTGTGCTAAAGTAAAGAAGTCTTTGCCCGCATTCGTCCTTCTTAGTGGCTGTTAATTCCACTTCCCCGATCCCTCCAGTTTGTTGAATTTCAAACTCCGGTTCGTTGCTAAGGGCGCCCTGCCGGTACTCGGCATGAAGTCCTTTGTAACTTATGAACCAATTCTCTGAATTTTCGTTATCACCATCGATCTGTCAAACCTTAGTCCGGAACTGCTTCGTGCAACCTACTCCGGTACAGATGCAAGCTATCCCGGCGGCGCTGAAGGGCGCGGATGTCGTCGCTACCGCTCAAACCGGCACGGGGAAGACGCTTGCGTTCTTACTTCCAATTATCGAAAAACTGCTGAAGTCACCTAGCGCCAAAGAGAGCCGCGGGGTAACCGGCAGCGGCATCCAGGCGCTAATCTTAAGTCCGACTCGCGAATTAGCGATTCAGATCCACGACGCTTTCGAGAAGCTGTCCAGCGGCACGGGACTTCGTGCGGCCGTCGTCGTAGGCGGGATGAGCGAGCAGACGCAGCTGCATGCGGTAAAGCGCGGTGTGCAAATTGTGATTGCAACACCGGGACGGCTGGAGGATTTCCTCAGCCGGCGGCTCATCAATCTGACCTCGGTACGCACGCTGGTCATCGATGAAGCGGATCGCATGCTCGATATGGGTTTCCTACCGGCGATCGAGCGAATTTTGTCCGGATTACCGGCGGAACGGCAAAGCTTGTTCTTTTCCGCCACGATGGACAAGCCCATCGAGCGCTTGATCGCCCGGCACTCGCGTAAGCCTGTTCGTATTGCGATCGGTGGAGTGGAGGCAACAGCTCCCGATGAAATCGATCTGCACGTGTACGAAGTGGAGAACGACAGGAAAGTCGGACTGCTTCGCCACATGCTCGCAGAGCAAAGTGGGTCATTTCTTGTGTTCGCCCGCACCAAGCATGGCACGGACCGGCTGGCGAAAAGACTGTCGAAATCTGGCATGCGCGCCATTGCGATGCATGGAGATCGAACACAGAATCAGCGAAACCAGGCACTGGCTGGATTTCGCGACGGGCGCTATCGGATATTGGTGGCGACCGATGTGGCTGCGCGCGGCATTCACGTCGACAGCGTCGCGCACGTTGTGAATTACGATCTGCCCCAAGCACCGCTGGATTTTATCCATCGTATCGGGCGGACTGGCCGGGCAGGCGCGCGAGGAACGGCGTCGACGTTCAGTTCGAAAGCGGAACGCGCCGAAGTTCGACGCATCGAACGCGAATGTAAGGTTCGTCTGCTACGCCAAGAAGTGTCGGCGGCAGTAGGAATCGATAACTTCTAATTCACCGTGCAAGAAGTACGCGGGGAATTATGGGGCGTTCGTGCTTGCACCGAACCGACTCTCGCGCACCCAGGTTGCCTGAAACGAAGCAGGTGAGTCAACTGGCCCGCGGTTCACATTGTTCGGCGCATTATGAGCGGCGATTTGTGGGCCTTCCTTGGTGCTGAAGAGCTTCAACGTGTTGTACCCAAGAAAAACTAGATTGGATCGAACAACATCGTTGCGCAAAGCAAGCAGCCCTTGAACGAAGCGGCGGTGCCGGCCCGGTGTAAAGCTGGGCTCGAGCGCCGGCATGGTCCGCGGCGTACGGCAATCGTTCAATCGGATAACAGCGATATCTCCGTCCGTGAACACCCACTGGCGGCGTTGATCGGGCACGTAAGACGAGGCACGTCTCAGCAAAGTGGCGGCGTCTACGCAGCCGGTGAAATCGAGATCGTTCATCACTTTGGCGCGTTCATTGTCGATGCGGGGATCGGTGGCGTGCGTCAGGTGCATGCGATGAATTTTGTAGCTGACGTCCTCAGTTGCGGCACTTAGCCACAGCCCGGACTGCTGGTTCCACAGCCGCAGATGGTGGCGCTTGGAAAACGTGTCGAGACTCTTCTCGTAAGCGGCATCGGGAGCCTTTCCATTCAGAGTCAGCTGCGCCATGGGGGCCATGCTGTACCCGATGCGCTGCACGCAACTGTGATACATGCGGAAAAGAGACACTGCCGAGCCGCGTTGCGGACCTGACCAACCCGCGGCGTAAAATGCTCGATCGATTTGCTCGCGCGTGCCAAGGAAAAGAATGTTCACCAGGTCGGCCGGCCGCCCGGATTTCTTAGCGGCGGCTTGCTGTGTCGAACTGTCGAGCAGTCGTTGCAGCCCGGCTATTTCATCTGCTGAGAACGAGCCAGTAGCCGTCGGCTTGTCGGTGGGATTGCCGATCTCGACCGGGGCATTCAGTTCCAGAATGATCTCGGTACCTGGTGGGAAATAGATTTCCGGATCGGGAGACCTGGCGATCAAAAACTTGATGCCGAGAGCCGGTCCGACGACGGCGGGAGCGGCATATAGAAACGGCAGTGCATACAAAGAGACGCTGGAGGAGAGATTCGCAGTCGGGTGGATTCCGCCGACGGTTCCCTCACCGTTCACCCGCTCTTTCGCGGTTTCTACCTCGACCAAGCGGCTGTCGATAGGTCTTATTTCGCCATCAGGTAAGCGAAGAGTGTTAAAGCTGTACCTGATACTGGCGGTCAGGTGTTTTAGTCCGAAGCCGAGACGCTGAACGCTGTCCACAACGCCCGAAACTGTTGATCCTTGGGGAACGACGAGCCGGCCGTCGAGCAGCACCGGGGCAATGATGGTACCCTCCACGGAATCGCCGGGATGGGAGATGCGAGATCCGGTAGCGACGGAGAGCCTGACCTCGAGGGTCGTGCCTGGGGGTAGCTGCTCGGCTGGTAACGAAAAGGCGAATACGGTCAGCAGTGCTGCGGGAACGAGCGCAATGGCGAAGCTCTTTAGCATGGTGAGCCGGTGGTGCCATTAGTAAGGTAGCTTAAATTTGAGCGGAGTGCGAGTAAGAGTTGTGTAATTTAGGAACAACAGTACGGGGAAGGCGATTAAACTTCGCTAACTGATGCTGACCGCAAGGCTTGCAGGCGCGCAATGCGATCCGCCGTCGGAGGGTGCGTCGAGAACAGACGCATCAGACTTTCACCGGTGAAGGGTTTGATGATGAACAGGTGGGCCGTTGAGGGAGTTGCCTCCATGGGCAGTTGCTTGGAATAGGCGTCCAGCTTTTGCAGAGCGGAAATCAGCTGTTGCGGTTTGTGCGTGTATTTGGCGGAAGCCTCATCTGCATCGTATTCGCGGCTGCGTGAGATCGCCATCTGGATGAGCATGGCAGCGATGGGTGCGAGGATGATCATCAGCAACCCGCCCCAACCTCCGCCTTCGTCCTCGTCGTCGCGGCGGCCGCCGAAAAAGAATGCCATCCGCGACAGGAACGTGATCGCCGTTGCAATCGTGGCGGCGACGGAACTGATCAAGATGTCGCGGTGCAGCACATGGCCCAATTCGTGTGCCACTACTCCCTCGATTTCGTCATTCGACATAGCTTGCAAAATGCCGGCCGTAAAAGCGACTGACGCGTGCTGCGGATTGCGGCCGGTCGCGAAGGCGTTCGGAGAGGGATCGGCGATGAGCCAAAGCTTCGGCATTGGAATGCTCATACGCTGCGCCAATCCCGCGACGATGGGGGCGACCCGGGCGTATACCTCCGGATTTTGATCCGGCGTCACGGGTTGTGCGGAATAGGTGGCGAGGGCCAGTTTGTCGGAGAAGAAATAGCTGACAAAATTCATTACGAGGGCGAGGACGAGGCCGATGTAGAGGCCGTTGCGGCCCCCGAACGACTCGCCGAGAAATAACAGCAGCCCGCTCAGTACGCCGAGCAGAATAACTGTTTTCACGATATTCATAAGCTCACGCCTAGTGGATTAGATGAACGCCACCCTCGCGCGGACGCGGTTCGGATTTGCCAAGGACTTAGGACTGAGAGTTGGCCTGGTCCTTCTTGCGCTTGTGTTTTCCCTTGGATTTGTTCGGCTGGGTGCTGGTAGACGTACCGGGAGTGGGCTGTCGTTGTTTGCTTACATCCGGGTTGTTTGTCCCGGGCTGCTGTTGCGGCACGTCGGGCGACGTTTGAGTGGAATTGCTGGTACCAGGGGAGGTGTTGCCTGGAACCGGCTTTCTTTGCTGCTGCAGGTCGGGATTGTCGGTGCCCGGCTGCTGTTGCGGCACGTCTTGGCTGTTGTGCGGCGGGGTGCTCGGCGGACTCTGCTGCCGGCCTAAAAGAACTCCGCTCCCGCAGGTTAACGTCGCGGCCAAAACTCCGATTGTGAGCTTCTGCATGTCGAGTCTCCCTTAAACCAGCCTTCCTTAAATTGGACCGTCCAGAAGCAGAAGTTGTTTCCGGGCGCGCGGCAGCTTCAGCCGCTATGGAAGCCAACCCTGGCTGCGCAACACCTGATGAAAGGCCGGATTATCGAGCGATACGGCGGGGAAATACGGTCCCGCGGGTGTTCGCTTCCACCAGGCGCCAGTCTGCTTGTGTTCCTGCGAAGTTGTGAAGTGGTACTCGTAGAGCGACGCGCGGACATACCGCGGCGGCTTATCGGGAAACGGATTTACTCGTAAGAGGCTGAGCACGTCGCGATCGTTCTCGAGCAGTTTGGCGACGAAGTTGACGAACCAGGGATAGTCTTGATAGCTCGACATGGCAGCGAACCACATCAGCCAATCCAAGCGCAGATGGTAAGGGGCGATTTGCGGCGGCCGGTAGTTCAGATCTCCCGGCTTCCCTTTGAATTGGTATTCACGCCACTTTGTTGCAGAAGTGATCACGGAATCGTCGGTGCCTTCGACGATGACTTCGTAACGCGGTCTCGTGATGCTGCCGAATGCGCCGTAGGTGCCGACCAGATGCAGGGAGTTGAAGCTGGTATTCATGATCTGGCGCGCTGAGAGCATATTTATAACCACAGGGACGCTCATCGCGGCGATCAGAATGGCGAGGGCAATGTTTCCCCAGTGCACAGGAACTGGCGGCGGGTGCATCACCGGCGTGCGGAAGCTCATGATGCTCGAGAGGAATTTCGCGTCGATGGTGGAAAAGGCGAGAAACAGCGTCAGCCAGTTCAGCCACGACAGGTTTCCGCTGACGATGATGAAGAGCTGAAACAGAATCGTGATCACACCGGCAATTCCGGCGACGGGCTGTGGCAGGAAATAGAAAAACGGCACGATGAGTTCCGAGAAGTGATTGAACAGCACGCCGCCTTTGTTGAGCCATTGGGGCGCCCAATGAAAGAACCAGCTCAGCGGATTCGGCATGGGTTGCGTTTCGTAGTAGTAGTTCAGGCAGGTGAGATCGCGCCAACACGGATCGCCTCTCAGCTTGATGAGGCCGGCGCCAAACATAATGCGGAAGAGGAGCCAGCGAAAGAGCCAGATGGGAATCTGCTGCGGCACCACGCGCGAACCGCCGAGGAAGATGGCGAAAAAACAGGTCTCCAGCAGAATGGATTCCCAGCCGAAGCCATAGAATGTCTGCCCCACGTTAACGAACGAGAGATAGATCAGATAAATGAGGACCCACACGAGGATGTTCGACCAGGTGTATCGCGCAGCGATGCCCGTGATAACGAGACAGGAAAGAATAATTCCGAGCCACGCGAAGGTCGTGAAGGCGAAATCACGCGGAAACCAATAGAACAGGCTGGGCGAGTCGCGGAACGGAACAAATTTAACGAACAGCGGGACCGGGAGCAATCCGCGCTCGCCGAGTAGAGGCTTGAATTGGTTGAGGGCGACCAGAAAGGCAATGAGACAGATGAGGCCGATGCTTCGCTCGAGCAGCAACCGGGTGAGCCAGTAACCGCGGACGTCTTCGATGTTCATTAGCGCGTTCACAGGGTAAGCGTACGCCTATCGGTTCGTGAAGTGGAAGGCTTACTCTCCTATGATTTTCACTAGCACGCGTTTGCGGCGGCGGCCGTCGAACTCGCCATAGAAAATCTGCTCCCAGGGACCGAAGTCGAGGCGGCCTGCGGTGATCGCAACCACTACTTCGCGGCCCATGACCTGACGCTTCAAATGCGCATCGGCGTTATCTTCTCCGGTCTGGTTGTGGCGGTATTGGGAGACGGGCTCATGAGGCGCGACTTTTTCGAGCCACTTTTCGTAATCCTGATGCAAGCCGGATTCGTCGTCGTTGATGAAAACCGACGCGGTGATATGCATGGCGTTCACCAGCACGAGGCCCTCCGAGACGGTGCTCTCGCGTAAACATGCGTTCACTTGATCGGTGATGTTGACGAAGCCGCGCCGGGATGGAAGCTCAAACCAGAGTTCTTTTCGGTAGCTCTTCACGCATGGAGTTAGACCTTCACGTCGGACTGTTCCGTTACGTCCGACGGTTCCGGTATGATCACCTTCTCAGACTTGGATTGGCGTGCGAGAGGGTTACGCAGGCGCAGGACGCGCTCACGCGCACGCTCCTCCTCGAGGTTGCGGCTTCTAGCGCGCAACAAATCGTCGAGCGAAACCATCCCGAGCAAGCGCTTGTCGTCGCTGGGGTCTACGACCGGAAAGCGCGTGAATCCGGATTCGACCATGCGGTACACCACGACGCGCAGCGGCTCGTCAGGCAAAGCAACTACCGGCTCGCCGGATATGATCTCGCGAAGGGGCTTGGCAACGGCGCCGTGCGATTCCTCAAATGCTTTTAGCAAATTATGGCGGCTCACGACGCCTATCAGTTGCTTGTCCTCTTCCACCACGGGGAAGAGATGTTGCCCGTGCTGCTTTTGGGTAGGGCGGATCAGTTCGCGCGCTTGCTCGAGGGTGGCATTGGCCGGCAGGATCACGACGGCGGTACGCATGACTTCGCGCACGAACAGAATTTCGAGCGGATCGAGAGCGTACTCGCGGCTCAGATGATAGCCGCGGCGTGAAATTTTCTCCGTCAGGATGGAGCGCTTGAGCGTGAGGACGGTGAAGGCGTGTGCCAAGAAACAAGCGACGAGCAGCGGCAGGAGCATATTGAGGTCGTGTGTCAATTCGATGGCAAACACGATGCCGGTAAATGGCGAGCGCATGGTGCCGCCCAGAATGGCTCCCATGCTGACCAGCGGCCAGAAGCCGTGGCCGAAGTGAGGCAGAAACATGCTCTCGATGCCGCCGAGGGCAGCGCCCATCATCAGCAAAGGAGCGAGCACGCCGCCGGAGGTGCCTGACCCGAGCGAGATAATCCAAATCAGCGATTTGACCAGCAGCACTCCGAGGATGAATTGAAACGCGACATTGCCTTTTAACAGCAGGCCGATGGTGTCGTAGCCGACGCCCAATGCTTGCGGGAAGATGAGACCGCCGATGCCGACGAAGAGACCGCCGATTGGCGGCCACCACATCCAGTGAATCGGCAGTTTTTGAAAAAGATCTTCGGCGGCATAGACACCGATGGTCAGCAACGCTGAGAGCGCGCCTGCTAAAACTCCGGTGATGATGCAGCCGATTAAGCCTTCCGGTCCGATGAATACGGGGTGCGAGGGAACAGGGAATAACGGTCCCAGGCCGAGGATATAGCGCCGCGTTGCGCCGGCGGTGGCACTCGCCAGGGCGACAGGGATGGCGCTGCGAGGCTTCCATTCAAACAACAGCAACTCTACGGCGAGCAGCACGGCCGAAAGGGGAGCAGCGAAGGTGGCGGACATGCCGGCGGCTGCGCCAGCTACGAGGAGGGTCTTGCGTTCCGCGCTGGTGAGATGAAAGAACTGCGCGATCATCGAGCCGAACGCGCCGCCGGTCATGATGATGGGACCCTCGGCGCCGAACGGGCCACCTGAACCGATGGAGATAGCTGCCGAAATGGGCTTCAAGATCGCGAGGCGCGGATGAACGCGGCTGCCGTTCATCAGGATGGATTCAATTGCTTCGGGAATGCCATGGCCGCGGATGCGTTCCGATCCATAACGCGCCATCAGTCCCACGATGAGAGAGCCAATCACCGGAACGGCGACGGCAAACAGGCCGAGATGATTGCCGGCGGGAGAAGAGAGCGCTGTGTCGATGCGCTGGTAATAGAACAGGTTTGTAAAAAGGCCGATCAGCTTGAGCAGAAACCAGGCGACAAAGGAAGCGATGAATCCGATGATGATCGCCATGACCGAAATCGGAATGACCTGTACGGTGGTGGTGAAGTCGCCTAGTTCTTCAGAATGCTTTTTCTTCTTGTGCTTCGCTGTTGTGGCGCGAGAACCTGCGTGGCTCATGCAAGCCTCCGGTTTTTGGTGGGATGCACGATGGCGTGAAGCGCGTCGGAAAGCGCCGGACCTGATGTTTGCAGCTCCTCCCAATGCAAAACAGAGAGTTGGCGCAGAAGCTGTTCGCCATGCGGCGTCAGCTCGACCAGAACCTCACGACGGTCTTGGTCGCTATGGCGGCGGATAACGGCGCGCCTTTCAACGAGGCGGTCGATGAGCTCGACGGTGCTGTGGTGGCGCAGGCAAAGTTGCTCGGAGAGTGCCGTCACGGTCGGGCGTGTTCCTTTGGGTAGTCCTTTTATGGCGAGTAGAAGCTGATGCTGCTGAGGCTCGATGCCGACGGCGCGCGCGGCTTCTTCACTGAAATGGAGAAACTGCCGGATGCGGTGGCGGAATTCGGCGAGCTGTTGAAAACGCGGGGTAGAGAGATCAGGTTGCGTTCCTGAAGCATTCACATTTGTATCGTATCACGATATAAGCTTGCGAGAACCCCTTGCTTTTTGCGGCGTGATTGCGCAAAATAGCTGTGGCGAACAAATGGCGAATACTGCAGCCCTGCTTCGTTCCCCAGAACTGTGGAAACCGGCTTCCACACTTCACTTATTCGTGAAAAACCAAAGTTTATAGAACTTGAGGTTTCAGCTCTCAAACCTTTGGTAAGGCACGGTTTGTCGCGGGGCATTATTGCGGAACTGAATGGTCGCCGCTCGTCGGGTCGTACTTCTCTGGGGCTGCATATCCTAGCTGAAGCAACTACGCGCGGTGAGGTTTGTGCCGTGGTCGATGCGCACGACAGTTTTCATCCAGCTTCAGCCCATGCGGCAGGCGTGAAACTCGAGCGCTTGGTGTGGGTACGTTGCCGGGGAAATGCCGAACACGCCATGCGCGCGACAGACCTTCTTCTGCATGCGGGTGGATTCGGAGTTATCGTGTTGGACCTGTGCGAAACACCGGCGCGCGTTTTGAACCGGATTCCTTTGTCCTATTGGTATCGTTTTCGCAGGGCTGTGGAGCAGACGCCGGCAATCCTTCTGGTTTGCGCGGACTCATCACAAGTAAAGTCTTGCACTTCTTTACATTTAGAACTGAAATCTAAACTGTTTCATTGGGCCGGAAGCGCACCCTTTCTGTTGCTAACGGGCCTTCAGACCACTGCCCTTCTCCGTAAGCCTTCGGCAGTCGGCAGCGAAGCGCTTTTCATGTCATCGGCGGGTTGAAAATGTACGCCTGTATCCACACACCGCGCGAAGCTGCTACCGAGATGCTCCTGAGCGTTGCGCTCGCGTTTGCGCCGGCGGTCGAGCACACATCCGGCAACACGATGGTCTTCTCCATCGCACCGCTGCGAAAACTTATCGGCTCACCTCATCAGATTGCATCCGACATTTGCCGCGTGGGATATGAGCGGAAGCTGGAAGCGAATCTCGCGATCGCGTCCAATCCCGATACGGCGATTTTGCTGGCGCGCCACTCGACAGGCGTGACTCTGGTAACGCCGGGGGAGGAAAAATTCAAGATCGCGCCGATTCCCATCGCGGCACTGTTCTCGCACGATGTACCAGTCGACGCGAAACTGCTCGGCATTCTGGATCGGTGGGGGATTAGGACCTGTGAGGATTTGGCGGCATTGCCGGAGCGCGGCGTGGCGGAACGGTTGGGGCCTTCGGGCGTGTATCTGCGCAATCTGGCATGCGGCATAATCGAACGCCCGCTGCGTGTTTCCGCTCCTGTTACGACATACGAAGAACGGATGGAATTGGAGCATCCGCTGAATTTGTTGGAACCGCTACTGTTCTTATTAGGGAGCAGATTGAACGATTTGTGCCGGCGTTTGCGAGCGCAATCGATGGCGGCGAGAACGCTCGAAGCACGGCTGGAATTAGAGCGGCACGGGCCCTATCGCTGCGAACTGGAATTCCCGGTCCCGCTCGATGAAAGCCAGACGTTACTCAAGCTGTTGCAGCTTCATTTAGAGCGTCATCCGCCGGAAGCGGCCATTGTCGCTTTCACGCTGCGACTCGAACCAGTCGAGCCGAAACGGGTGCAGGGCGGAATTTTTCTTCCGCCCACGCCGCCCCCCGACAAACTGCAAATTACACTGGCTCGTATTCAGGCGATGGTCGGCAAAGATAACGTGGGCACACCTCGATTGCAGAATACGTATCGCCCTGACGCGTTCGAAATGACTCTTTTGAACATGTCAGACCTTCAATCTCTCCCGGCAGATGCCACACAAAAAGCGCAGTCGCATCACACGCTGCGGCTGGCGATGCGCTTGTTCCGGCCCGCGTTGCATGCGCGCGTACAGCTTACCGCCTCGGCGCCGAAAGATGTGGCCGCGCCGGGCGTAAAGGGAAAAGTTGTGCGGTGCGCGGGTCCATGGAAGACTTCGGGAGAGTGGTGGGCTGCGACAGCATGGGTGCGCGAGGAATGGGACGTTGCTCTAGACGATGGAGCGCTCTACCGTATTTATCAACAAATGCAAACTCATCAGTGGTACGTGCGATGGCGTGTATGACTGAAGCGCTGCTGCGGGCGTCGACTTAACAAGTATGGCAATATGGTAACGATATGGCCTCAATCAAGGTCACCTTCACGCTGGATTCCAAAACTATCGAGCGGCTCGAAAATGCGGCGGACCGGTTAGCGATCCCAAAGAGCGAAGTGGTTCGCGAAGCGATCGCGGAATTCCACGACCAGCTCGGGCGCCTGAGCGAAAAGGAAAGAACGGCCTTGCTGCGAACCTTTGATGAAGTCGTTCCGCGCATTGCGCCGCGCAGCGCGAAAAACGTTGGCCGGGAATTGGCAGCCATACGGCAGGCTAGAAGAAGTGGCGGTCGGCGAACGCCCGCATAAAAGACACTTGGGCGCGTGACGGTTCTCGATACATCGGTTCTCATTGACAGCCTTTCCGGGAGGAAGAGATCGGCAAGCGCTCTTCGCGCCGTGATCGAGGCTGGAGAACGAATTGTCCTACCTTCGCTGGTCCTCTATGAATGGCTCCGCGGACCGCGGCTGCCAACCGAGATCGCCGCGCAAGAAGCGTTGTTCCCATCGGAAGCGGCGCTGGTGTTTGGAGCTCGCGAAGCGGCGCTGAGCGCCGATCTGTATCGCACGATGACGCGCCCGCGAGGGCGGGAAATCGACTTGGCCATTGCGGCTTGCGCTTTAGTCCGGGATGCCGAGCTTTGGACACTCAACAAAGGCGACTTCCGCGACATTCCGCATTTACGGCTGACACGCTTTTGATCGGGCCTTGCCGAAGTACTAACGTCCCGGAGGTCTCTATGCCCGAGCTCGCGCTGGTGTTTCTCGGCGACCTCGCAGCAGTGATCGATGGTTCAAGTGTAAAACGCTTGCCGTGGTCTCGAGCTATTCGAGTTCCAGCACAATGGCCATCTGACAAACTGGGCGTGTGGAATGGACTCCTGGCGGCGTTAGCGACGACATTGAAGACCGCCGCGACGACAGCGGAGGCGGCGGTGGCTTCGGCTTTGGCAACTTTGGCGGCTTTCACGTCGGTTGCGGCGGGCTGATACTTCTCGGCATTCTCAGTCTGTTATTCCATCGGAATTTATTTACTTTGCTGAGCAATCAGCCCGGCGCACCGACGGTTCAAACTGCGCCGGACCGGGCGCAGGATCAGCGGGAGCAGCCGGAGGTGGAGTTCGTCTCGTTTGTTCTCGACGACGTGCAGAAAAACTGGAGCAATTTATTGCCGGAAGCGCGCAACATTCCTTATCGGCACGCAAAGCTGGTACTGTTCCGCGATGCCTATCCATCTGGCTGTGGTCTAGCGCAGGACGCCATCGGTCCGTTCTACTGTCCCGAAGACCAAAAAGTATATCTGGATCTGTCCTTCTTCGACGAGTTACGAGCCCGCTTTCACGCACCGGGCGAATTCGCGCAGGCTTATGTCATTGCGCATGAACTCGGGCATCACGTGCAGGATTTGCTCGGGATTTTGCCGAAGGTGCATCGTCTGGAGCAAGCCCGGCCCGATGAAGCTAATCCGCTTTCCGTGCGCCTGGAACTGCAGGCTGACTGCTACGCCGGGATTTGGGGTCACACGACGGCCCAACGCAACATCGTGGATCAAAGCGATATTGAAGCAGCCTTGAACGCCGCGGCTGCAGTAGGCGACGATCGGCTGCAACGAATGGCAACCGGTCGGGTGAGTCCGGAGACGTTCACGCACGGCACTTCCGCCCAGCGTGTTCAGTGGTTCAAGCGTGGATTCGACTCCGGCGATCTCTCGGCCTGCAATACGTTCGTCAACCAGTAGCAAGAATGGACGCTTACAGGGGCGTGCGCAGCTCGGTCATTGCTTTTCCTCGACTTCACGAAACAGCACGGCGGAGTGCTCCAGCATGTCGTACGGCTCACCGGGCTTGATGGGCCGCGAGTCTGTATGGCTCGCATCGCGCGTGTCGAGCATCACTTCCCACTCGCAACTGGCGGAACAGGGCGGAATGTAGAACTGGATGTGTTCGTGGTGCGGGTTCAAGCACAACAGGAAGCTGTCGTCGCGCAGCGGCTCACCATACCGGTCGACGTCGTCGACCGTTCTTCCGCTGAGGCGCATACCGAGACAGCGAACCCAGCCCGCGCTCCATTCCTCTTCCGTCATCTGTTGCCCATCGGGACGATACCAGGAGATGTCCTGTACTTCGAGGCCATCGATGTGGCGCTTCTCGACGGTCGCAGGGCTAATTTTGCGGTCCTGAAAAAACTTACGGCGGTGCAAGTTGGAGTGAGCTTTGCGCAGGGCGATCAAGCCCGTAGTGAATTCGAGCAGCGCCTTTTTGCGGTCGTCCAGATTCCAGTCGAACCAACTAATCTCGTTGTCCTGGCAGTAAGCGTTATTGTTGCCCTTCTGTGTTCTGCCGATCTCATCGCCGCCACAGATCATGGGAACACCTTGCGAGAGCAACACGCTGGTCATGAAATTGCGCTTTTCGCGCTGGCGAAGCTCGATGATGCTCTGATCGTCGGTGGGTCCTTCGACGCCATGATTCCAGGAGTGATTATCGTTCGCACCGTCCTTGTTGTCTTCGCCATTCGCCTCGTTGTGCTTTTCGTTATAGCTGACCAGGTCGGTTAGGGTGAAACCGTCATGCGCCACGACAAAATTGATGCTGGCGGAAGGGCGTCGGCCATCGCGCTGATACAGATCGCTGCTGCCGGTCAAGCGATAACCGAGTTCGGCGAGCTGGCCTTCATCTCCTTTCCAATAGCGCCGAACGACGTCGCGATATTTGCCGTTCCACTCCGCCCATAATGCCGGGAAGCGGCCGACTTGGTATCCACCTTCACCGACATCCCATGGTTCCGCGATCAGCTTCACCTTGGAGAGCACGGGGTCCTGATTGATCACGTCGAAAAACGCCGAGAGCCGGTCGACATCGTGCAACTCGCGCGCGAGGGCCGCGGCAAGATCGAAACGGAAGCCGTCGACGTGCATATCGAGGACCCAATAGCGCAGGCTGTCCATCACGAGCTTCAGCACCTGTGGATGGCGCACGTTGAGCGTATTTCCGGTGCCGGTGTAATCCATGTAGTAGCGGGGATTGTCGGCCACCAGCCGGTAATAGGTCGCGTTATCGATGCCGCGGAAGCTGAGGGTCGGACCCATCTGGTTGCCTTCGGAGGTGTGGTTGTAAACCACGTCGAGGATCACTTCGATGTTGGCGCGATGGAGTTCGCGCACCAAAGTTTTGAACTCGCCGATCTGTTGGCCTGTATCACCAGAGCTGCAGTAACGGGCGGCCGGCGCGAAAAAGTTGGTCGTGTTATAGCCCCAATAGTTGCGCAGTCCTTTGTCGAGCAGATGCTTGTCGTTTAGAAAATCGTGGACCGGCATCAACTCGACGGCCGTCACCCCAAGCTTCTTGAGGTATTCGATAACAGGCGGGCTCGCCAGGCCGAGATACGTTCCGCGGAGATTTTCCGGGACCTCTGGGTGTCGCGCCGTAAAGCCCTTCACATGCACTTCGTAGATGATGGAATCGTGCAACGGAGTTTCCGGTGAACGGTCATTCTGCCAATCGAAATGCGAAGTGGTCACGACGCCTTTCGGCATTCCCGCGGCATCGTCTTCGTCGCAGCGGCTCAGATCTTCGGCCGCATCGCCTACCTTGTAACTGAAGATTGGATAATTCCAGTCGACCTTGCCCGAAATCGCCTTCGCGTAAGGATCGATCACCAGCTTCGCTGGATTGAAGCGCTGGCCCTGTTTGGGCTCATACGGGCCATGTACTCGATACCCGTAGAGTTGCCCAATGGACATACCCGGAACGTAACAGTGCCATACGTAACCGGTGCATTCAGTTACTTGGATGGTCTCGTTACTTGGGGAACCCAACTCGTCGAATAAGCAAAGCTCCACTCGGTTCGCATTTTCTGAATAGACCGCAAAATTCACTCCCGTGCCGTCCCAGGTGGCGCCTTGGGGATACGGCGATCCGGGCAGTATCTTACGTGGCATCTGCTATTTTTGTCCTCTCGAAATTCCCTTGAAGCTCGACATCAGATGTTTGCTGTTTCTGCTTCGTTACCTCGCTGAAAAACTTGGCCCCTCAAGCCGCTTGGTGAAGAGAGCGGAAGACCGAAACAGAGGATCAACAAAGGTTGTAGCTCGTGTTTCATTTTTATCGTCCAACAGCTCGGGATGTAAAAGGAGCAAGCAAGCGTGGCGACCGTAGAGATTTACGATCGCGCGGATGAATTCCGCATCGACATCGCCGGCAGATTTGCGGGTAAGTGCGTAGACGATATCGGTACGACATGGAAAAATGGGTTGCTCGAAGCGGGACCGCGCCGTTTCACGATCGACATTTCCCGCCTCACGGGCTACGATCTAGCGGGCCGGAAGCTGCTTCAAGAAATGTATCATCACGGAATGCAATTCGCCGCCGGGACGCCGCTCTCGCTGGTATTTTTGAATGAGATTTCCGCGCCGCTGCGGCGCGGACCTGCTATCACGCACGAAGGGCGGCCCAGCCCCGCGCAGACTGAAGACAGCACGCTGCCAAGGCGTGCGATCGCGGCAGGTCAATAGCGTCTGCCCAGGCCCTTGAACCGAGCATCACAGCCCAAAAACGTGGGAACCGGCTGCTGTGAGAGAACATCCCACCAGATCGAGGTACTTTGTGGCTGTGATGAAGCAAGTTTTCTGCCCTGACGCGACTTTCATGTCACGACGCGGAGTTCTCCTTTCCGCACTGTCTTTGCTGCCACCCGCTCGCCTGATGAAGGGCCAGGACGCTCAGCAACCGCCTAAATTCTCGAGCAACGTGAAAGTAGTAAATGTGTTTGCGACGGTGCGCGACAAAGAGGGCAAAATCGTGCGCAATTTGAGCAAAGACGATTTCGCCATTGAAGAGGACGGTCGCCCGCAGACGATTCGCTACTTCACCCAGCAGAGCGATGTTCCTCTGACACTGGGATTGCTAGTGGATACGAGTGGCAGCGAGCGCCGTATGCTGGGCACCGAGCGCCAGGCGAGCTACACGTTTTTCGAGCAGATCCTGCGTCCGGATAAGGACAAGGCGTTCCTGATCCACTTCGATCATGACGCCGAGTTGCTGCAGGATCTGACGTCGTCGCGCCAACAGCTCGAGAAGGCGCTCGACCAACTCGACAAGCCGGAGTGGGGTCAGAGTGGGAACGGGCAGTCAAGCGGCGGGAATGGCGGTGGCGGAAACGGCGGTGGCTGGGGAGGAGGTGGCGGTGGCGGTCGGCATGGCGGACGCGGAGGTTACGGGGGTCACGGCGGCGGCACTACCTTATTCGACGCGATTTATCTGGCCTCTGACGATCTGATGAGAAAACAGAGCGGGCGCAAGGCGCTGGTGTTGCTGACGGATGGCGAGGACACCGGGAGCAAAATCTCGATCGATGAGGCGATCCGCACAGCTCAGCGCGCCGATGCTCTGGGTTATTCGGTCCGCATTGCAGATGAGGAACAACGTCCCCCGGGCGGGTTAGGAGGCCCCGGCATGGGCCGGCACGGCGGACGGGGTGGCGGAGGGCGCGGCGGCGGCCCATACGGGCGTGGTTCAGGCGAGCACGTAGACGGCAAAAAGATTCTGCAGCGGATTTCGAAGGAAACGGGCGGGTCCTATTTCGAGGTGTCGAAGAAAAAGTCTGTTGATCAGATCTACAGCGAGATTGAAGACGAACTGCGCAACCAATACAGTCTCGGGTATACGTCTGACCGCGCGGATTCCGACGCTGGGTATCGCAAGATTCAAGTCACCGTACGACAGAAGGGGCTTACGGTTCAAGCACGCGACGGGTATTTCGCTGGCGCCTAGAACATCGGTCGCCACTTACTTCGTCGGCGGACCAAGTGGACTGGGAGAACAGCCTGTGGTTTCTCGCGTATCGGAGACGGCAGCTATCTTCCATCCGGCGGAGGTCTTGACCAGATTGAAAGAATCGATTCCGCAGTGGCTGAACTTGCCATTCAGATGAAAATCGTAATTCGCCCAGACGACTGCGACTGAACCGTTCTCGAGCACCTTGGTGTTCCAGATACGTTCGAGCCAGGCGTCTTTGCTCGCGCCCACACGTTCTACAAACTTCTCATTTGGCGTAGCGACGGCAGTGCCGTCGGGACGAACGGAAAAGAGCACCGCTTCGGGAAGGAAGAGTGCGTGAGCGGCATTCCCATCGTGGGCAGACATGGCATCAAACAGACGCTGAACGGCTGCGGTGGGACTTTGATCGTCTGCAGCGGCGCGTGTGATGGAAAGAAAACAGATCGCGAGCAGACAAGCGAAGAGCTTTTGCATTCTGCCAGTCTATCCTCAGGATGCAATGACGGCGCGTGGGAGGTCGGCTCTTTCCGTCGAAAGCGTACACTGGGTCGCAGGCATAACATAGCTGAGTTTCGGCGCAGAGATCGATGGCATTCGTTGAGAATCAGGGGGCCAGAATTTATTGGGATGAAGAGGGGAAGGGCGAGCCCCTGCTACTCATCATGGGACTCGGGTATCCATCGGACATGTGGTTTCGCGCGCGACCGAGTCTGGCAGCACGGTATCGGACGATCGCGTTGGATAATCGCGGCTCGGGTCGAAGCGATGTGCCGCCGGGTCCGTATCCGATGGCTGTCATGGCGAGCGATGCCGCAGCAGTGTTGAACGCGGCGGGCGTGGAGAGCGCCCACATCTACGGGGTATCGATGGGCGGCATGATCGCACAGGAGTTCGCGCTTACTTATCCGGGGCGTGTGCGCTCGCTCATTTTGGGCTGCACTTCGCCGGGAGGGCCGCACGCCGTGCGCGCCGAACGCGCCGCAACAGACGTCCTGATGACGCGCGGCAGCATGACTTTGGAAGAAGCGAGCGAGGCCATTCTGCCGTTCGTCTACGATTCTTCCACTTCACGAGAGCGAGTGGAGGAGGATTTGGTGGTCCGTCGCAAATGGTTTCCGCGGCCGGAAGGATACATGGCGCAGCTCCAGGGAATCCTTTCCTGGGAAGCATATAGCCGCTTGTCTGATATTGCGGCGCCTACGCTGGTGATGCATGGAACGTGCGACCGGCTGGTGCCGCCGGGGAATGCCGAGCTAATCGCGGGAAGGATTCCGGGATCGCAGCTTGTCATGCTGCCAAACGCAAGCCATATCTTTACTACCGACCAGAACGAAGCATCGCAGCAAGCGGTTCTGAATTTTCTTTCGAAGCACGTGAACGGAGCAGGTCATTGACCTGCCGATCAGATAGGCTCAAGTCCACTGCTGTCGAGCACAGCGACGATCTGCTCCCACGGAACAAGCTGAAGAGACTTCAGCTTTTGGTTGCCGCGGACGAGGTACACACCTTGCTTGCCCAATCTGAGCTCGCCCTCGGCTTGCATCTCACATCCGGCCTTTTTGCGCAGATCGCTGCGCCTGTGGGATCGCCGCGCCATGTAGCACATTTTATCGCAAAAAAATGCGGCAAAAAAATCAATCATCAGAGCGCTCGCTGAACATGCAACTAAACTCATACCTGCTTAGAAGTGCAGCTGTAGCCGCGCTCGGAGGCCTGTTGTTTGGTTTCGACACAGCAGTGATTGCCGGAGCCACGAGTGCTCTGACAAGCCTCTTTCACCTTTCACCAAAGATGCTGGGGGTAACGATTGCGAGCGCTCTTTGGGGCACCATTCTGGGCGCCATGTTTGCCGGCGTACCCGGTGATCGTTATGGCAGGCGCGACAGCCTCCGCATCATGGCGGTCTTTTACGTGGTGTCGGCAGTAGGGTGCGCATTCGCCTGGAGCTGGTACTCGCTACTGGTGTTTCGGTTCATCGGCGGCATCGGCGTCGGTGGATCTTCGGTACTCGGGCCGATGTACATCGCCGAAGTATCCCCGCCGAAATGGAGAGGGCGGCTGGTCGGCTTTTTTCAGTTCAACGTGGTGGTGGGCATTCTGATTGCCTACCTATCTAATTACTTAATTGGGCTGATGTCGTTAGGCACTGTTGAATGGCGCTGGAAACTGGGTGTTTCCGCTGTTCCGGCGGCGTTGTTTCTGGTTCTGCTGTTCTTCATCCCTCGGAGTCCTCGTTGGTTGGTCGCGAAACAGCGACCCGGCGATGCGAAGCGCGTGCTCGAGATGATCGGTGAAGAAAACGTCGATCGCGAACTCGAGGACATTGTGGCTTCTATCGACGTCGAGCATGGACACGGGCACGAGCCTCTCTTTTCAAGAAAATACGCTCGCCCTATTTTCTTGGCTGTGGCGATCGGATTTTTTAATCAGACTCTAGGCGTAAACGCGATTCTGTATTACCTGAACGATATCTTTGCGCGCGCGGGGTTCAGCAAGGTTTCCGGGGATTTGCAAGCAGTAGCCGTTGGGCTTGCGAACCTGGTCGCCACCGTGGCGGCGATGTCGCTGATCGACCGCGCGGGGCGAAGAAAACTTCTGTTGATCGGATCTGTGGGTTGCGCGTTTTGTTTGGCCGGGGTGGCCTGGGTGTTCGGAACCGCGAGCCATCAGGCGTTGCTGGTCTGGCTGCTGATTGGGTTCATTGCTTTCTTTTCCTTCTCGCAAGGGGCCGTTATCTGGGTCTACATCAGCGAAATCTTTCCGAATCGGGTGCGCGCTAAAGGTCAGAGTCTGGGGAGTTTCACACATTGGGCCACCAACGCGCTGGTCTCCGGCATCTTTCCGGCTGTAGCCGCTTACTCGCATGCGGCTCCTTTTGTATTTTTCTCGTTTATGGCGATTGCACAGTTCTTCATTGTGCTCTCGTTTTTTCCGGAGACAAAGGGCGTTTCGCTCGAGGATATGCAGAAGCGGCTGGGAATCGCCGTAGTCTACGTCCCGGGCTACTTCGAAGAGGCGCAACATGGCTCCCTTATTCGGTGAAAGCGGCGCACTTAAAGCGATGTCCAGAGCCGAATGGACTTTGCTGATTCTGCTGATCGTCTCTATTTTCATCAACTACATCGATCGGACGAATTTGTCCGTTGCCGCTCCGCTCTTCGAAAGAGAGCTGGCGCTCACGCCTCTTCAGGTCGGATCGCTGCTTTCGGCGTTCTTCTGGACGTATTCGGTGATGCAGCTCAGCGGGCTTTCAGGCTGGCTTGCCGATGCTTTTCCGGTGGGATTGGTTTTTGCGGCGGCGTTCCTGGTGTGGTCGATCGCGACCATCGCAACGGGCTTCTTGTCGGGTTTCGCAGCCATTTACGTTGCGCGACTCTTGCTCGGAGCGGGCGAGTCGCTCGCGTATCCGTGCTACTCAAAAATTTTCGCCAGCGATCTTCCGCAACATCACCGCGGTCGAGCTAATGCGCTTCTCGATGCCGGATCGAAGCTCGGACCTGTGTTGGGGACCTTTTTAGGCGGCATTTTGCTGGTGCGTGTAGGATGGCGGTTTTTTTTCATCGTGCTCGGTATCGGCAGCTTGCTTTGGCTGATTCCGTGGCTGAAATGGATGCCGCGCTCTTATTCCAGACGCAGCAGCCGGCCCGAAGATCTGCCGTCCATACTCGAGATGCTTCGATTTCGGTCCGCTTGGGGCACGTTTTTGGGGCACTTCTGTGGCAACTACTTCTGGTTCTTCCTTCTGACCTGGTTGCCGTCATATCTGGTGAAAGAGCGCAACTTTTCCATTCAGCGCATGGCCAACATCACGTCGACGTCCTTCCTGGCAGTTGCCGGTGCGACGGTGCTTGCGGGCTGGATCTCCGACCGGTGCATTGCTCGGGGCGCGTCGCCGACAACGGTGCGAAAAACCATAGTGGTAAGTGGCCTGACATTTTCGTCCATCATCCTCCCGGTTGCGTTTGTGAATAGTGTCACAATGTGCATCGCTTTTCTGTTTGCAGCTTGCGTCGGATTCGGCACTTACGCTTCAAATCATTGGGCAATTACGCAGACTTTGGCGGGACCCCTCATGGCCGGGCGGTGGACGAGCTTGCAAAATGGAATCGGCGGTATAGCCGGCGTTGCGGCGCCGTTGGTTGCGGGATTTGCGGTTCGAATCAGTGGATCTTCGAAGCCGGCGTTCATCGTGTCTGCGGCGATTGTGATCGTAGGAGCGCTGGCGTGGGGCTTCATCGTGGGTCCTGTCGAACAGGTAAGGTGGAGCAAGCAGCGGGAAGGGATGTCTGCTTTGTGAAACCTGACGGCGTTCTTTGCTGCGGGAATATTGTTTACGACACTCTGGTCAGCCCGGTCGATGAATTGCACTGGAATCGCGGAACGACCTTCGTAGAATGCATCGAGTATCACGCAGGCGGAAACGGCGCGAACACTGCGCGGGCGCTTGCGATTCTGGGGACGCCTGTACGACTCCTGGGTTCTGTTGGGGCAGACGAGCAAGGCCGCTACGTCTTGAACGTAATCAAGCACAGCGGAGTGGATACGGCCGCCGTTTCGGAACTTTCAAGCCCGACCGCGGCCAGCGTGGTTATAGTGAATGCGGCTGGGGATCGTAAGTTTTTTCACCGGCCAGGCGCGAGTCACGAATCTTTTGCTATGCCGATCACTTTCAGTTCCGAATTATGCAGCGGCATTTCACATTTTCATCTCGCCAGCTTTTTTGTGCTGCCGCGTTTGCGTGCTCGCGGACTGGAGACGCTGATTCGCGCTCGCGCGGCTGGTCTGACCACCTCGTTCGATACGAACTGGGATCCGGAGGACAGCTGGCTAAGAACGTTGGAACCCTGCCTTCCGTACATCGATTTCTTATTTATGAACGAAGACGAGGCACGCATGGTGACGGGCTCGCCGGATGCGGCCGCCGGCGCGAGCGTCGTGCTTAGTAAAGGTTTGAAGACCAGTATTGTGAAATTGGGAGGTCGGGGCTGTGCCGTTTACACTGCGGACCGGGAGATCGTTTGTCCGGCCTTCGACGTTGAGGCCAAGGACACGACTGGTGCAGGCGACTGTTTTGTTGCAGGCTTCCTTGCAGCCTCGCAACGTGGTGCGTCTTTGGCTGAAGCCGGTCAATTCGCAAATGCTGTTGCTGGTTTGAGCGTTCAGCATATCGGGGCTGTGGAAGGTGTTCTCCCTCGCGCTGACACAGAAGCATGGATGCGCAGCACCCCGCTGCGAACGCAGGTTGCGACCGATGTCTAGGAAGAAAAGCCGGGATGAAGTTTCTCGCCGAGGCTTTTTGAAGAGCACGACCGCCGGGGCTGCCGCGAGTCCACTGCTTGCCAGTCAGGTTTCTGAGCAGCGAAATTTTCAACCAAAATCGAGACCCGAGAAGCTGTCTGAAAACCTCTTTCTTTTTGAAGACACCTGCAATGTTTATTTGATCCGCAAAAACGGTCGCAGTTTGCTGATTGACTTCGGGTCGGGTAAGATTCTCGATTTTCTCCCGGATCTGGGTGTCTCGCGAATCGACTGGATCTTGCATACGCATCATCACCGGGATCAGGCGCAAGGCGACTCGCTGGCCGTTGCTCGGCGCATTCCGATCGCAGTGCCCGAGCATGAGCGGCAGTTTTTCGAAGCGGCCGAAAACTTTTGGCGCAATCGCCGCATATTCGAGCTTTACGATGTGAAAAACGATTTCTTTTCTCTTACGAGGAACGTTCCCGTAACAGCTTTACTGCGCGATTACGCTACTTTCCCCTGGGAGGGCTTTGATCTTTTTGTCCAACCAACGCCCGGGCACACACCGGGATCGATTACGCTGGTGACGCAAGTCGATGGGAAAAGGGTGGCGTTCTCAGGCGATCTGATGCACTCGCCAGGGAAAGTGCAGACTCTTTACGATTTGCAGTATTACTACCAAGAGCACGAGGGTGTTGATTTCTCGATTTACTCGCTCACGGAGTTAAGCAAGCTCAAACCGGAACTGTTGTGCCCATCGCATGGCCGTCCCGTGTCCGATCCGCTTCCCGGAATGGCGGAACTGTCGCAGAAGCTGAGAGATTGGCACAGCTATTGGTACAAGCATCCGCCTACTTCCGATTTGGAGCCGGTGGCTGTCACTCCGCACCTGATCGCAAACACGGAAACGACCTCTTCGTTCTACGCAATCGTCAGCAACAGCGGCAAAGCGCTGTTTGTCGATTATGGTTCTGCGAGCTGGACATTCTTTCAGGTCTTTACGCGATATGTGGACACCTTCGATCACATGCGCTTCGTGGAGCACAGCATAGAGAAGATGCGCGCGCGTTTTGGGATGAAGTCGATTGACGTGGCCATGCCGAGCCACATGCATGACGATCATTTGAACGGATTCCCGTATTTGGCGCGCCGGTATGGAACGAAGATCTGGTGCTACGAGAATATGGCCGGCATCCTCGAAAATCCGCGAGGGCTGAACATTGGCTGCATTCTCGGCGAGCAGATCAAAGTCGATCGCACGTTCCAGAACAAAGAGAGCTTCAAATGGGAAGAGTTCGAGTTCACGGTGGTGCATTCGCCGGGTCACACGAACTATCAGATGGCCATGTTCGCGACGATTGACGATGCGCGCGTGGCATTTACTGGTGACGCCTTTTTCAACGACCCCGACAATCCCAATTCGCTTCGCCACAACCTGATCTACCGCAATGAAGTAAAAAGCGGCGATCACGTGAAATCGATTCGCAACATTCTGGATTTCGAGCCGAACATCATTGCGCCCGGACATGGTAGGCCGTTCCTGATCAATCGCGAGACGGCGCAGAACTTTGAGGAACGCGCGAAAAAGCAAGACGTGTTTTTCTCTCAGTTGATTGCCGATCCGGATACCGACATGGGCCTCGATCCGTCGTGGGTAAGTATTTATCCGTATCAAATGATGGTCTTCCCAGGACAGACAAAGCGGATAGAAATCCGAGTGCGGAATCATCGCTCGCGGCGCGTGCAGATAGCGGGCGCGCTCGTCCTGCCTGAGGGCTGGCGCAGCACGCCTTCCGAAATCTCGGTCGCTGTCGACGCTAAGTCGGAGGGGAAGGCGGAAGCCGCGATCTCGATTCCGGCGGGGTGGTCGGACCCGCTGTCCAGGGTCGCGATCGCGCTCGACGTCGTGGCCGACGGGAAGTATCTCGGTCAAATTGCCGAAGCAGTGGTGGATATTCGCGGGCGGAAGGCCTGACGCGGCGCGGCGCAAATCCTAAATGGGAAAACGAGTGAAGATGACGCGGCGCGAGTTCGGCAGTGCGACAGCGGCGCTGGGCGGGCTCACTGCAATCGCGCAGACAACTGACGGCGGACCGCGGCTTCCAGGGATTTGGCGCGTCCGGTTCGGCACTCCTGAGGTACTGACCCCCGTACAAGCTCGGCGGTATCAGCCGGCCCGCGAGGCACTCGCAAAGCTTCCGAGGATGGAACAACCGCCTGTTCCATTGACGTCCATAAGCGGAAATTCTTCCCGCCGCGGATTTCACATCAGGCTGCCGCTCGAGCCCGGTGAGATGATCTACGGTCTCGGCCTGCAATTCCAATCTTTCCTGCAGCGCGGCCTCAAGAAAAAACTGCGGGTGAATGCGGATGCGGTTGCGGATCTAGGCGACTCGCATGCTCCGGTTCCTTTTTATGTCTCGACTCGCGGCTACGGCGTGCTGGTCGATTCAGCGCGGTACGTCAACATCTACTGCGGAAACAAAGTGAAGAAAGCTGCGCGGCCACGAACCGGAGATCGAGAAAGCACGTCTCAAGTCGCACAATTGCCGCAGGCATATGAGCGCTTTCACCTGAACGAAGCGAGCGAAGTGTTGATTGAGCTTCCGGAAGCGCAAGGGGCGGACGTGTATATCTTTGGTGGCCCGAGCATGCGCGCAGCCGTTCAGCGCTACAACTTGTTCGCCGGAGGTGGGGCGCTGCCGCCGCGATGGGGATTGGGATTTTGGTACCGCTGCTACGGGCAGTTCGACGAAGGCGAGGTGCTTGCCTTGGCGGAAGAGCTTAGAAGCGCGAAAATTCCGTGCGATGTACTCGGACTGGAACCAGGATGGCAGTCGCATTCATATTCGTGCTCATTCGTCTGGAGCGACAAGTTTCCCGACCCCGCGAACATGCTTGCCAAGCTGAACGAATCTAAGTATCACGTGAATTTGTGGGAGCATGCGTTCACGCATCCGACTTCGCCGCTGTATTCACCACTCTTGCCGCATTCCGGAGACTACGAAGTTTGGGGTGGAATCGTGCCTGACTTTCTCGATACCCAGGCGCGTCAGATTTTTGGCGATTATCACGAACGCGAATTCGTTGCAAAGGGTGTTTCGGGATTCAAGCTGGATGAGTGTGACAACTCCGATTACACGCGGAACTGGTCTTTCCCGGAGCTGAGCCGTTTCCCGTCAGGCGCCGATGGCGAGCAGATGCACTGTTTCTTCGGCATTCATTACCAGGACACGATTCAAGCTGCCTTCGAACGGCGAAAGGTTCGTACGCTTGGACTGGTGCGCTCCTCGCATGCGCTCGCGACGCCTTATCCGTACGTGCTCTACAGCGATTTGTACGACCATACGCAGTTCATTCGAGCGGTTGTGAATGCTGGATTTTCGGGACTGTTGTGGTGCCCGGAGGTGCGGGATGCGCAGAACGCGGAGGATCTGATTCGGCGGCTCGAGACCGTGATCTTTTCGCCACTCGCGATGGTGAATGCGTGGTACATCAAGAATCCGCCTTGGAAGCAAGTGGATCGCGAAGCCAACAATTCGGGCAAATTCGCCGACAGGTGGCAGGAATTGGAGGCTGCGTGCAGGCGCTTGATTGAGCTGCGCATGCAGCTGGTGCCTTATCTCTACTCAGCATTCGTTCGTTATCACCTGGAAGGGCTTCCCGCCTTTCGCGCGCTGGTAATGGATTACCCCGACGATCCGCAGACCTGGGTTATCGATGACCAATACCTTGCGGGCGAGGATTTGCTGATTGCGCCGTTGGTTGCGGGTCAATCCGAGCGCGATGTTTACCTTCCGCAGGGTGACTGGTTTGATTTTTGGAGTGGACGGAAGGTGGCGGGCGAACGGCACGTCAAGATTTCAGCGCCGGTGAATCAAATACCGGTGTTTGTTAAAGATGGTGCGCTGCTGCCGTTAGCGCAGCCCACGCTTCATACGGAAGATCCCGACGCGTTCACTCTGACGGTCCGCGTTTTCGGCAAAGGCGATCGGCCGTGCACATTGTATGAGGATGACGGATCGATTGCACCGACATTTGCACGCGTGACGCTCACCTGGGATGCCGCGCGCGAAGCGGGAGCTATAGCGCGCTCGGGGCCGGTTTATGAACCTCAGTACAAGGTGAAGGAGTGGGAGAAGGTTGAATAACGCTAAGCATTTCGTCGACGAAATGCCTCGGTTTTGATGATCCCGGCACCTTCTCGAATCGTGATCAGATGGTCGGCCGGGACGTTAGGAATCCGCTCGGTTCCGCCGCTTGGCCAGCGAATGTCGAAATCGACTCTCTGCACTGCTCCGAGGCCGAAATGAATTCGCAAATCGTTTGCAGAATAAAAGCTCGCCTGGCTCAACACTTCCTGGGTCTGCAATTTGCCGCCGTAGTGCGCTGTTACGCGCGCTCCAATCGCGCTGCGATTTGACTTTGTGCCGATTAGCTTCACTTTGATCCAGTGATCGTTTCCGCTGACATCGTTTCGCAAGAGCGAAGGAGGCTCGTTCAGGTTCATCACAAGCACATCGATGTCACCGTCATTATCGAAGTCGCCGAACGCGCAGCCCCGGCTTGAGTGCGTAGCCGCAATGGCCGGGCCAGCCTGCTCCAACAGTTCCTCGAATTTGCCGTTTCGCAGGTTCCGGAATACGATGCGAGGGCTTTTGAACGGATATTCCGGCAGGATCTTGTCCATCTCCGGATAAACGCTGCCCGTCACCCAGAAGAGGTCAGGATAACCGTCGTTATCCAAATCGAATATGCCGGCGCCCCAGCCGATAAAGCGGGTCTCGACCCCTAGACCCGCGGAATTTGTTACATCTTCGAAGCTGCCCTTACCGTCGTTCCGATAAAGGATCGCCGTGTCGTCGGCAAAATGCGTTTTTAGGATGTCGAGCTTGCCGTCCAGATTATAATCACCGATTCCCAATCCCATGCCGGCCTGTTCCATGCCGTCTTCGTTGAGCGCCACACCGCTCTCGAGGCCAATCTCGGTGAACGTTCCATCGTGATTGTTCTTGAAAAGGAAACTGGGCGTCGAATCACACGCAACATATATATCCGGCCATCCGTCGTTGTCGAAATCAGCGGCTACCGTTGTCATGCAGTAGCTGCCTTTCGATTTGGCTACACCCGACGGAACACTTACGTCCGTGAATGTTCCGTCCCCGTTGTTGTGGTACAGCCAGACGGTGCCGGGACGCAAACCACGCGGACCACAGTTGACCGGAATGCCCTTCCAATTGCAATTGGGCCCCTCTCCGGGCTTCAACGCAGTCTTGATGTCGAAATCTACGTAAGTGGAGACGAACAGGTCCAGGTGGCCGTCCCGGTCGTAATCGACAAAGGTGCATCCGGCGCCCCATCTGGTGCCGGGATGAAGCAGGGCCGCCTTCTCGGTCACGTCGGTGAAAGTCCCGTCGCCATTGTTCCGATAAAGAACGTTTTGGCCCCAGTACGTAATGAACAGGTCGTCGAAACCGTCGTTGTTGTAATCGCCAACCGTAATGGCGGAGGCCCACCCGGTCCGCTTCAGACCGGCTTTGTCGGTGACGTCGGTGAACGTTCCATCTCGATTGTTGCGGTACAAACGGTTGCTGGCGCCTTCGGGCGCGCCTTCGAGCAGCGTGCCGCTTAGCAGAAAAATATCCAGCCAGCCATCGTTGTCATAGTCGATGAAAGCGCAGCCACAGCCAACTGTTTCGAGGATGTAGATTTTGCGATCAGCCCCGCCATAAACGAGCGGCGCATGCAAGCCGGCTTGTGCTGCAACGTCCGTGAAACAGGCATGAAAGGGGAGTCCCGAGGGCTTGCCGCGGGGCTGAGGTTTCACGCTTCGGGTGGAGACGCCTTGGGCCCAAGCGTTCGCCGCCGGAAGCGCCAGCAGGCTGAGCAGCGTTCGCCTGTTAAGTTGCGGCGCCTTCATCGTTTCGCAGTTTAGCAGCGGTGCAACAATCTGTTGCGTGCCACGGCGTCGCCTTATCTTGCGGCCGTGCTCTCAACCGCCGCTGCTTCCCTGCCCCGCTGCTGCGGACGATGCGAAAGCGCAGTGCGAATAATTTGGCGTGCTTGCTCGAGCTCGGTTCCAACAAGTTGCAGGCGCGGTGGTCGCACGCGCGAGTTACCCATCCCGACTTCCTCTTGCGCGAGCTTGATCAAATGAACAAACTTCGAAACAGTGTCCATTCTGAGCAGCGGCAGGAACCAACGATATAGTTCGAAGGCGTCGTCAGTGCGGCCATCGACAGCTAAGTTGAAAAGGTCGACCGATTCCTTGGGGAAGGCATTCACCAATCCGGCAATCCACCCAACCGCGCCCATAGCGATCGACTCCACAATCGCGTCGTCTACACCGACAAGGATCTTCAGCCGGTCTCCGATAATCGCGCGAAGCGCTGTGACACGGCGAACGTCAGAACTCGATTCTTTTATCGCTTCTAAGTTTTCGTTCTCTTCCACCAATTCCTGCACCTGATGCGTCAGGAAATCGATCGTGTAAGCGATCGGGTTGTTGTACAGCATGCAGGGCAATTTGGTGGTTTTCAGGATGGTGGTGACATGAGCTTTTGTTTCACGCCAATCACCGAGATAGACATAGGGCGGCAGAACCATCAGGCCGCTGCAGCCCTCGTTCTCGGCTGTTTTCACCAGCGACACAGCTTCGGCAGTGCTTAATGCCGAAATACCGGCGATCACCGGCGCGCGGTCTGCAAGGGCTTTGACACAGGTCGTCAGAAGCTGTGATTTCTCGGCCTGCGTCAGGGTTGCGGCTTCGCCCAAGGAACCTAGCGCGACCACGGCCGTGCATCCGTTTTCGACGAGCCATCGGCAATGTCTGCCGACGAATTCGTAATCAATGCTTAAGTCTTCGTTAAATGCGGTCGTCATTGCGGGGATGACACCGCGCCATTCCACTCTCATCTGGTTGCACCTTCTAAATGGATTTGTTCCGAAACTAAACTCGCCACGCGCGCGGGAAACAAGGGCGGACGTACCGACTCGGCGCGCCAACCAAAAAGAAATCCGACAATAGGACCGCAGATGCGTCCTTGGCAAGGGCCCATGCCACAGCGGGCGTGCAGTTTCGCGGATCGCCACGAATCGCACGATTGCAGACGGCCGAGCGTGACATCTTCACAACGGCAGACGATGGTGTTGGCGGCGGCGAGGTGGCGCAACTCGCCGCGCAACGCGAAGGTTCGGTCCAGCGATGCGGCGAACGCAGTGGCACGCGTTCTTGCGGCGAATAACCCTTGTGCCCTCTCTGGACATCCGCGTGCTGCATATCCCGCAATCTGGCCTTCCACCAACGAAAGATCGACACCGCCAATGCCGGTCGATTCTCCCGCGCAATATATGTTTTCGATTGATGTGTGCTGCAGATCATCGACCCGTACTGCGCCGTTCTCTATTCTGCAGCCGAGCAGCGCGGCGAGTTCCGTATTGGGGCGAAATCCATACGCGATGGCGAGGTAGTCGCAATCTTCGGTCCAGGTTCTTCCGCCACGATGTAAACGGACGCTCGCGATTTTCTCTTGACCGGTGGCGGCTTCGACCCAGCAGCCCGGCAAATATCGCGTCCTGCCGAGCGAGACTCCCAGTTTCAGGGCCTGCCATAACTTGGCAGGATGGCGCCCCAGTTGAAAGCCAAAGCGAAGGAGGCGCGACCAAGGCGCTTGTTCCGCAATTGCGACTACGCGTGCGCCGTGCTTGCGGAAGTACGCAGCAGCTGCGAGGAGCAGTGGTCCGCTGCCCGCGACTACGATTCGTTTACGTTGAATCGGCAGCCCGGATTTGACCAGCGCCTGCAATCCGCCCACGCCCATGACATTGGGCAGAGTCCATCCGGGAAACGGAAGGAACAGTTCGCGCGCGCCGGTGGCGAGAATCAGCTTCGTATAGCTCAGCTCGAAGGCGCCATCCCTGTCTATCAGCAGCGTTCGAGTTTGGGCATCTGCAGAAATGACCCGGGCACCTGTTATCACGTCGACAGCGGAATTCCTTAGGTTGCGGAACGAGATGGAGGCTTGCGCTGTGGTGGGGTGAAGATGCTCTCCGCGCCAGATCTGGCCTCCCGCGGATGGATTGTCGTCAACGATGGTCACGGGCAGCCCGCCTTCGGCTGCTCGGAAGGCCGCAGCCATTCCCGCCGGCCCAGCGCCTACAACGGCGATGTCGACATGGCGGGCCTCAGTCAACCGTATGCACCTTCATCCCGTTTCGACAGACGATTTGGCAACTCCGGCAATGTGCAACATCCTCAATGGTGACGCGGCATTCATAACAAATACCCATGCCGCACAGTGGACCTCGGGGTTCGCCCGAAACCGATCTCCGGAATTGCGTTTCGCCGGCGATGAAGACTGCCGCGGCGACCGTCGTTCCCTCTGCGACACGCATTGGCAAGCCGTTGACCACAAGATTCACGGCTTCACCCGTGGACTGCATAGGTCCTCTCCGGTGAGTATGGTTCGCGCAAAATAGCCGACTCGCGTTGCAACACGAGATCTGCAAGAAGCCTTGCTGTTCCGGGCGCCATCGTGATTCCCAGGCCCTCATGCCCAATGGCGAGATAAACAGATTCGAAGCCGGGGCACAGGCCGATGAGCGGAAGTTTGTCGGGTGTTGCGGCGCGGAAACCAGTCCAGCCTCGGAGGGCCGACAAGTTCACAAGCTCCGGCATGTACTCAATTGCTCGTTTGAGCATGGCGGACATGATCTGCTTGTCGACGGCGGTCTCCATCGTTCCATATTGACGCGACGAGCCGATGAGCAGCTGTCCGGTCGCGCGCGGTTGCGCGTTGAAGGCGACAGAATCGGCATCGAGTGAATGCGCGCTCTTCAGATAACCTAGCTCGATGAGCTGGTGGCGGACGAAGCCCGGGTAACGATCTGTAATCAGCAGATGCCCTTTGCGCGGAATCACAGGAAGGTCTGGAACTAGCGTAGTTGCGGCTGCGCCGGTCGAGAGCACGACGGCTCCGGCGGAAAGAACAGTGCCGTCGTCGAGAGTGACGCTTCCCTCGCCGCATTGGGTCACGGCGCGTCCGAGCAAGACGTCCGCACCGTGCTTCCGTGCTTCCTCGACGAAAAAACGCGCAGCACAGGGTGCATATAGGACAGCATCTTCTTTGACGAGCAGCCCGCCCGCGAGGCCGCGACGCAAGTGCGGCTCCGCTTCAGCGAGCGAACGATCGTCCAACACTTCGACGGGAACGCCACGCTCGGTGTAATGGATCTGCTTACGACGCACCTCGGCCATCTCTTCGTCATCTGCAGCTACCCAAAGAGCACCGCAGCAAAGGTATTCGACGTCGGCAGGAAGACGTTCCGAAAGTTCTCGCCATAGCAGTTGGGAGTACCGGCAGAGCGCGAACTGCGCTTCCGAATCGTCCATTACCGCGAGATGACCCATGCCCGCCGCAGTGGCGCCACCACCAATGACCGTCGGTTCGATGAGAGCCACGCGCAAACGCGCCCGCGCAAATTCAGCCGCGCAGCAAGCGCCTACAATGCCGGCTCCGGCGATTACGACATCGTATGGCCGCATTTCACGTCCGGATGTGATTGGTTAAATGGATCAGTGTTTCGGGAGATGGCTAACCTTGGCGAAGTTTACCATTTGGAGACACGTTTCCGAAGCACCAAGAACAACCACATGACGAAGCCGTAAAGGCAGGCGTTAATCGGCGGCCCATATTCGAAAGAAGTGCTCGTTATCGGGAAGATCGGGCAAACGAGCCGCGCGCCGAGGTAGTAGAGATCAGCCCACCAGCCGTTGTGCGCGTTGAAAAAAACGAAACCTAAGATTATCCAGCAGATTGCTGCCAGGAATCCTGTTAACGCCGCAAACGCGATGCACTTCAACATTTGCCGTCGAAAACAGCATACAAATCCGCGCCAGAAAGCACGATTACCGAATGCCCCAGATTTTAGTGCGCAGAAGAATCTACTGTTTCCGGTGCTTGCAGAGGGCGCTCGGGCGGACCAATACCAAGCTCGGCAAGAATGTTTGCGATGTAGCGTTGAGTTTCTGCTGGATAGGGTTGGCCGGTCGAGTCGTCGGCGCGGTTGGCTCCGGCGTTATACGCCACCAGCGCCAAACGAACATCGCCTTTATATCTGTCGAGCAATTGCTTCAGCAGAGCCGCGCCTGCTTCGACGTTTTGTTTACCGTCAAAAGGGTCCGCGACATGGAACTGCCCCGAGGTTGCAGGCATGAGTTGCATCAGGCCTTGCGCACCTTTGACGGAAACGGCACAAGGTCGGAAGCCCGACTCCTGCCGCATCACGGCACGGAGTAAGGCAGGCTGGAGCGACTCCTTCTGGGCCGCGCTCGCGATCAATTCTTCCACTTGGTCGGCGGGCAGTCGGGGACAATCCGCCTGAACGAAGGGAGGAATAGGGGTGACGAAATCAGTGGATGTTCCGGCAGCCGGCGTCTTCGTTGCCGGTTGTAGAGCTAATGAATCGCGTTGTTTTTGCAGCGATTCGCGCTGTTTTTGAAGCGAGGCCTGCATGGCTACGTCCGCAGCACTCTTAGCAGGCGCAGGTGCAGCGAGGCTTAAGCCAGCGAAGAAGAGTCCGACGGCAAACACTTAAGACTGTCTTATCGGCGGTCGTTTGCGTTTGTTGAATTCAGTTGAAAACCGACGCGAAAGAGCCCGGCATCGGCTCGGAAGTTCTGCCAGACCAGCTCGCCGGACGCGTTAGCGACTTTCAGCTTCACGGGTGCATCGATGCGCAGGTCTGCGGATGGATCGAGCCAGCTGATGAACCGCCCGCAAATGACGTTCCCCAACTCGCAAACGGTATCTTCCGCCTGGGAATCCGCAAGGCCCACGTCGCGAAGCCCGAGAAAGGAGGCCGCCAGCCAACCCGCCGCGCTGCTGCTCATTTCGAGGCACAGACATCCCGACAAGCTGCCGCCGAAATTAACGCTGCTCGCGAGCACTTCGTCAGCTTCGAACGCGGCTGCCGGCTGAACCTCAGCGAAGCACATCAGCTCCAGCACCTGGGTCACGCTCGATGTGAGAATGTCGCTCGTCTCAGTTGGCAGCATGTATTTGCTCCAATGCTTTCGTCATTTCCGACCTCAAGAAACCCGGAGCAAATGGCTTAGGGATATACGCAAGGGCTCCGAGATCCAACATCTCCTGCATGCGCGTTTGCGTCGCATCCGCAGAGATCACAATGAATGGGATCTGCCGTTGCGCAGGGTCCTGCTGCATGTGGCGGACCAGATCGCGGCCGCTCATTTCCGGCATGTTCAAATCGACCAGCATGAGATCGATCTGCTGGTCCTTCAAAACGGAGAGCGCGGCGCTTCCATGCTGGGCCGTGACACATTTCAGGGGTAAACACGAGAGATCGATTACCCGCTGAATAGCGAGGCGCATCACGGGGGAATCGTCCACGATTAAGACGCGAAGTGGCATAGCCTAGCTCCGTCGTCGACGCGCGCTACGGCGACCGAGACGCTCGGTTTCGTCCGCACGATGATTCGTCCGGAAGCGGCGTCCAGCCACACGGAACGTGCCGCATACCCTCCGGTATCGTCGCCTTTCAGCAACACGCCTTCTTGCCACAGAAGCCTTCGCATGGCCAGCTCGTTGCTTTTGCCCGATGGACCGGAAGCATCCTCTTCCGCAGCCATTGCCCCGCCGATTGCATACACGGACAGATCCTGATTAGTAAGGCCGATCGAGCGAAGACGCGAAAACAACAAAGGAATCGCGGTATCGCCAAACAGCCACGGATTTGTTTGCGCGGGGTCTGCCGTCGCATTTGGCGCAATGAAGCGCAAAAGGGCGGCTATCTGCAGCTTAGGCACGTGCACCGCTACCGCTATACACGATTCGATGCGGCGAGTGATAAGCCGACAGTTCGGATCCGTGCTGAAGCGGCAGTCGCCCGGGGGCACAACAATCTCGATTGGAGCAACTCGCTGCTCTTGGATCTGGGGCTGCATGTCTACCTGGATATAGCTCTATCGAGGAAGACCAACTTTGTTAGACGGAAAGTGTCTGGTGATTCGGAGAATTCGAGCCTAGTGCGGGTGGGAGCTCGCGACTTTCGTGGCCACTGCCTTAGTAGTCGCGGTAGTGGGGGTAGGTTTCTGAACAGGTGTTGCCGGTGCTCCCTGAAGATACTGCACGATGATGGTTATCCGGCGATTGGAAGGGTCCTCCGGATGAGCGGGAATACGCAGTTGCTCATCTGCAAAGCCGCGCACCTGGCTCACTTGATTTGGGCGTAGACCGCTGCGTTGCATGATGCGTCGAGCGGAATTGGCGCGGTCCGCCGATAATTCCCAGTTGGTGTATTCCGCGGTGTTGTCGTAAGCCGTTGAGTCGGTATGCCCCTCGACGAGGACAGAGTTCTTCAATTTGCCGAGCTCGCGAGATAGCACCAGCAGGAGATCTTTTCCGTAGGAGGTGGGTTCGGGTTTGCCGTTCTCGAAAAACATACCCTTTTGGGTTTCGAGAAGTTCGATCCGGAGACCCTCGCCGGTGACAGTCATCTGCACATACTCTTTGAGCTTGGCCAGCTCGGGGCTTTGCTTCACTGCCTGCTGGAGCTTGTCCTTGAGGAGATCCATGTGATCTTTTGAAATTGTCAAGCTTTCACCCTCACCGCCCATGGAGCTTCCGGTTTGCGTGCCGAAGCCTTTTGGGTCGCGAAAATAGCCGGCGATGGCTTTCTTGACATCCTGGCTGGCGGTCATCAGCCAGAGGACAATGAACAGCGCCATCATGGCGGTGACGAAATCGGCGTAAGCCACTTTCCATGCGCCACCGTGGTGGGCGGCATGGCCGCTGACTTTCTTCTTGATGATGAAGATCTGCTCGGAATTCGCGGACATTGACTAGGCAGCGACGGCTTCGGGAGCAGCGGCGGATTTGCCGCGGCAAGCCGCTTCCATTTCTTTGAACGTGGGCCGCACTTCGGCAGGAATGGAGCGCCGTGAGAACTCGACGGCCAGGATCGGCGCTGCTCCGCGGATAAACGCGATCAGGCCTGTTCTCAGGCAATGGTAGTACTGCGATTCGGCTTCGTTGGTGCGCGCCATGTTGGCAGCCAGCGGCGAGAAAAAACCGTAGCAGAGAAGAATTCCGAGAAAGGTACCGACCAGTGCGGCTGCCACTTTGTGGCCGATCTCCTCCGGAGGTCCGCCTAGCGCTCCCATCGTGATGACAACGCCCAGCACAGCCGCGACGATGCCCAATCCGGGCAGAGCGTCCGCCACCGTCGTCAGAGCGCTCACGGGCTGGTTTACTTCCTTGTGATGGACCTCGAGATCGATTTCAATCATCTGGTCCAGTTCGAAATGAGAAACGTTGCCGGTCATCGCCATGCGCAGCGTGTCGCAGATGAAGTACAGCGCATGATGGTTGTTCAGAATTTCCGGATACTTCTTGAAGACTTCGCTTTTTTCCGGCTCTTCGACGTCGGTCTCGAGGCTGACGAGTCCGCCTTTGCGACCGCGCGCGAAAAGATCGTTCAGCATCTTCAGGGTGGTCAGGTAAAACTCTTTATTGTGTTTCGCGGACCCGAAGACACCTGCCAGACCTTTCAAGATCCGCATGATGACGGCCAGGGGATTCGCAATCAGCAGCGTGCCGGCCGCCGCTCCGCCGATAATAATCAGTTCCGCCGGTTGCAGCAGAACACGCATATTGCCGTGCTCCATGAGGTAGCCGCCGGCAATGGCGCCAATCACGAGCAATATTCCAATAATCGCGAACATTCTTAGGTTGACGAATTCCTACCTAAGACATATCGGCGCTGTTCGTTCAGCCTCTACCGCATTCCAAATAGGGATAGCGAAACGGGGTTAATAAGGAAGCGTCGCACGAAACTCTCGAGACTTCTCTCTAAACTATGGCTGCAATTCGCGATAGAGTTCTGCGGAGACAAAACGTGATACCCGGCGATAGATATCAGGCATACCTACAAGACAGCGTACTCGGGGGCAATCCCGTGGATCTTATCCGCGCGCTCTACGAGGGAGCAATCGAAGCGACGCAAGAGGCCGGACGATGCCTTAAGACCGGCGATATGTGGGGCCGGTCTAAAGCGGTGACGAAGGCCACCAACATCCTCACCGAACTGCTTATCTCGTTGGATCACGAAAAGGGCGGCGCGTTGAGTCTGAACCTGAAGCGCCTGTATGCCTATATGCAATCGCGGTTACTTGATGCGCACGTGAAGCAATCCGCCGAACCGCTCCAGGAAGTGGAACGGCTGCTGAACACGGTGTTGGAGGCGTGGCGCACGGTTGCGGCAAAGACGGCCGAAGCAGAGCAGCAATCGCGACAGGATGTGAAGCCGCTGGTAGCGCAAGCAGCAACTGCGGAAACGGCTGCCATGCCATACGGCGGCTACCTGTACGAGCCGGTCGCAGCGAGCGCCCGAATCGCGGTGACCTGCTAAGACTGGGGGTGCTGGGCGGTGACGCTTTGCTCGATGCTCTTTGAGAGACCGAGCCCGCCGCCGGTGGCCAGAGCTCTGGCGAATTGACTTTCGGCCATATCCATAGCGGATTCGGAGCCGGAATCGCTACCGCTCCCCATCCAGCCCTCTGAGCCGGATTCGCGCACGGTTTTCATCATCTCGCCGATCATCAATGCCTCAAACTGCTGAGCCGCATCGTGAAGCCGGGAAGGCTTTTTTGTCGCGGCGACATCGTTCGCTGAAAAGGGCAGCAGGGCCGCGCTATTTATTCCGTCCATATGGGTTAGATGATCTCCAGATCGGCGTCGAGAGCGCCCGCGGCACGCAGGTTTTCGAGAATCGCGATCACATCGCGAGTTGTCGAGCCGATCGAGCCCAGCGCTTTGACGAGTTCTTCCACCGTCGCGCCGTCTTTCAACACCACGTCGCGAGCCTTGTCGTCTTTGGCAGTGACAGTAGTTTGTGGAACAACGGTGGCGGGCGCAGCGGAAAGCTCGCCCGGTTGCGAGGCGGTGTAGGTGGTTTGGATTTCGACGGTCAAATTCCCGTGCATGATTGCCACGGGCGATATGTGTACGTCCTGCCCGAACACAACGGTTCCGGTTCTTTCGTTTATCACGACGCGCGCCATACGATCCGGCTGCACGCTTACACGCTCGAGTTCGGAAACAAACTCGGTTGGCTCCGCCGCATACTGATGGGGCAGAGTTACCGACACAAGAGCGGAGTTGTCGGCATGGGCGATGGAAGCGCCATCTCCGAAGCGGTGATTCACGGCTGCGGCAACACGTGCCGCGGTGGTGAAATCCGCTTCACGCAACTGCAGACGAATCACGTTTCCGAGCGGCACCGAAGGAGCGACCTTTTCGACCGATACACCGTTAGGAAGCCGGCCAACGGTGGGATGATTGACGGTTTGCGAATTGGCGCCACCTCGTCCTGCAACGAAGCCTCCGGTAACCAACGCGCCCTGTGCGGTCGCATAGACCTGCCCGTTGATGCCTCGCAGCGTGGTAAGCACTAAAAGGCCGCCCTGCAGATTCTTTGCGTCGCCGATAGCGCCTACCGTGGCATCGATGGTGGTGCCGGGCTGCGCAAACGGCGGCAGCGTGGCGGTAACCATCACAGCGGCTGTATTTCTGACCATGATGAGGCCCGGCGAGACGCTCACGCCCATGCGTTGGAGGAGATTGGTAAGACTCTGAATGGAGAAGACGGTCTGCTGGCTGTCTCCAGTACCGTTGAGGCCCACCACCAGTCCATATCCCACCAATTGGTTGGTTCGCACGCCCTCGATTGAGACCAGGTCCTTCAAGCGCACGCCATGCGGCTCGTCGGTGGTGGCCGCGAAGCTCGACAGGGCAAGAATCAGAACAAGGCTGAGATGTTTCATCAGCGTTTTTAGAAAGGCAAGATGCCGAGTAGTAGCCGGTACAAGAAATTCGGACGGTGGATGGAATCATTCACTACGCCCTTTCCGTTGATCTTCAGTTCCATTTGAGCGATGCTGTCCGACTGCACCATATTGCCGCTAGACAGGTCGGCGGGCCGGACCACACCTTTGAGACTCACCGACTGGTTTTCCGAATTCACCAGCACAGTTTTGCTTCCTTCTATCACGAGATATCCATTCGGCAAAACATCCGTCACGCGAGCCGAAAGAGTGGTATTCAAAGTCGTCGTTCGGGAGGTTGTGCCTTGGCCATTCAGCGATGTATTGGTATTCGCATTCAGCAGATTCGCCAGCGCTCCAGTGGCCTTCAACTGCCCGGCGGCAGAGGTGATGGCAGAATTCGCGCTCGAAGCGCGCGAGGTTTTCGTTACTCCAGTAGATACGGCCGACGCTTGTTCGTTGACGACGATGGTGACCATGTCGTCGACGCCGCGTGCGCGAATGTCGACGGCCAGGTCCCCGAGGGTGCCGCCTGAGGCGAATAAAGAACCAGGGCTCTCCGGCTTGGCCGCTTCGGCTCTTTTATGTGCCTGCTCGACGTACTGATCAAGAGCTGATTTGGCAGCGGGCTTTTTCAGCGCCTTCTTGTCCTGCCCCGAAGCCACTCCGAGGAGCGCCACGAAAAATAACACGTATGTCCAGCGACTCACGATTTCGATCCCTCCGTCACTAGTCCGAATGGTCCGCCCGGCACCACCAGCACCCTGTCTTTCTGTTCCACGCGGGCCCGAAACTTGCTTCCGCTTTTGGCATTGCGAACGATGATGACGGCGCCCATGCGACCGGCCTGCTCGGCCACGCCTTCCGCCTCAATGCGGGTGAGGCCGGTTTCGACAATGACGGCCACCGTGTCGCCTCTTTCGACTTCTTTGGGTTTTTCGAGCATGTTCTTGGTCAGCACAGTTCCGGCCGCGACGTCGAAGCGGGCCATCATGCCAACCGCCTCGTTCAGCTCGGTGACCGTGTCCTGCCGCGAGAGTGGACCTTGATAACTGTCAACGCGCAGCTGATTCAGTCCGACTGCCTGACCTGCGATAAGATCCTCGACGACGACCAGGCGCGTTTCCTTTACCGAGACACGCGCGCGCGCCCAAATAGAAAATCGCTGATTCGTACCGTATGTGACGTAACCTCGCCAGATCACCGGTTCGGCGGAAAAACCGCATAACCCCGACAACGGAAACACCACTTCACCTTTAGGTGCGGGCAAGAGGCTCTGATCCAAGATTTCGATATTCGGATTCCGGCCCTTTAATGTTGCGTACATTGCCGCAGAGATGCGTTCGCGCGAGGGCACTTCGGTCGACCACGCAAAGCAGACGTTCTCAGATATATCGGCCTGCAAGCGATTCGCAAGCGCAATGTGTCGCAGCTCTGCAATGTGAAAGACACGCTGCTGGCCAGGCGCGGGCGCATATCCGATTTCCAATTCCGGCGATAACGACTGAAACACGGGCAGCGCAACCGCGAGATCGCGCGCGTAGATCCGCTCGGAATTGATCGGGTGGCAAGCCGCCGTCGAGAGGGCGGTGGCCAGTAGAGCAGCAACGATCATTGAGTGATTTGATTGACCTGTTGGTACATTTCGTCGGCGGCTTTCACCACCCGCGAATTCGCTTCATAAGCGCGCTGGCTCTGAATGAGAGCGACGAACTGCGATACGACGTCGACGTTCGATTGCTCCGTGTAGCCCTGCATCACGGTGCCGATGCCGTCAGCTCCGCCGGGGGGTCCAACCTGTGGGTCGCCGGAAGCTTCCGTCGGCGTAAAGTATGAATTCCCGATGCTGTTCAGCCCGGCCGGGTTCTGAAAATTAGCGAGCTGAATCTGGCCGGCCTTCTGTGCCGCGGTTTGACCGGGCATGGTATAGCTGACCGTCCCATCCTGCGCGATCGTGACGCTTTGCGCGCTGCCAGGAACCGTGACCTGCGGCTCGAGTGCATTTCCGTTCACGTCGACCACGTTGCCGTTCCGGTCGAGCTGGAACGATCCCGCGCGCGAATAGGCCAGAGTGCCCGAAGGTTGCAGGATTTGAAAAAATCCTTTTCCTTGGATCGCCATGTCCAGCGGATTGTTGGTCTGCACCAAATTACCTTGCGTGAAGATGATCTCGTTGCCGGCAGCGCGCGTGCCGAGACCCAGCTGCAGACCGCCCGGCACGGTGGTCTGTGCCCCGGCGGAAGCGCCCGGTTGAATCATGTTCTGGTAAATCAAATCCTGGAACTGCGCGACACGCATCTTGAATCCCGTCGTGTTCGCGTTCGCGAGGTTGTTCGCGATATTGTCGACGTTCAGTTGCTGTGCCGTCATTCCACTGGCTGCGCTGTAAAGTGCACGAATCATTTTTGTCCTCTTCCGATTTCTCGATTTCTTAGGAGCCGACGCGAGCGACTTCTTCGGTCGCCTGGCGATTCATCTCCGTCCCGATCTTCACCGCATGCTGCAGCATTTCGAAGTGGCGCAGCAGCGTTACCATGCGCGCGGCTGCTTCCGCAGGCGCTGCGTTCGAATTTTCTGTTTTGCCTTGAAACACCTGGGTCGCGGTGGCAGGAGTAGCGGCGGACGAACTTTGAAAATAAGCGCCGGCCTGCTTGTTCAGCTGGCTCGTATCTTTGAAATCCGCGAGTTCCAACTGGCCTAAAGAGCTGCCATCCTGCGAAATCTGACCGTCGGGTTGAACTTGAAGCGGCGACGACGATTGCGTCTGCAACGTTTGTCCTCCCACCAGTCGCACCGGATATCCTTCGGCGGTCATCAGGACGCCTTGCGGTGAGAACTGAAAGTTGCCGCTGCGGGTATAGAGAGGTCCCTTGGGGCCGTTCACCGAAAAGAATCCGCTGCCTGATAAAGCCAGGTCGGTCGCGTTTCCCGTATTCACCAGCGTGCCTTGCGCAAAGTCGGTCCACTGCCGTTGCACCACAGGCGCTTGCCCCACCACCGGATCGTTTTGATTAGCCAATTCGGGAGCGAGATACGTGCTGTAGAACTCGCGATCAGCTTTGAAGCCGCTGGTCGAAGTATTCGCAAGATTATTGGCCAGTATGTCGAGCGAGTCCATACGCGCCTGTAGGCCGCTGGCCGCAGCCGTTGTCAGTGGGTCCATGATGTTCGGTTCAGCCGTAGCAGTGCAACCGGCGTGCCACCCTCGAGAGTGTTCGCGAAAGTGACGCTTGCTGAGCGATATAGCTCCCGCCCGCCAGTTCCGAAGAGCCATAGCGGCCGGCTGCAGCGTCGAGATTTCGACCGCATTTTCGCTGCTCGCTCATTTTTTTGACAGCTGCTTTTGGGCGGCTTTCGTCGTAAGTGGTTGTGAAATAAGAGTTGCCGATTTGGCGGGTGGTGTGCACCTCCCGCCGCCGTGATTTCCCCGCAATTTGCGCCGTCTACGTCTACGTTCGCTCCCGGTGTGCAACCGAGTAGCGGCGATGCCGCGCGCTCGGGCAGTAACGATGTAAAGAATTCGCCAGCGAGCGGCTCCAGCTTCTCGCAGGTATTGGCCACTTATTCGAAAGCGGATGATGACAGCTCCAATCGAGCGCCTGCGAAAGGCTCGAAAGATCCTCGGGAGGGCGATAGCAAATCGGCCGACGATCCCACTGCGAGCGCACCGGTTACAGCGCCACCGCCGCCGCTCACGATCAAAGGCCTGCTCGGATTGCTGCAACAACAGCCGCAGAAAGACGCACCGGATACGAACACAGCTGGCGAATCGGGCTCAGACGCGGCGAAGACGGAGCGGGGCGAAGGCAGACGCCTCGCAGCAGACCGCGCAGCCGAATGTAAACGTCTTAAAAAATTCTGTCCTCCCGCTGGTTGCCACCCTAGCGCCGCCCGTCAATACGGCTAAGGCGTCCTCGAAGGCGACCGACTCGAAAACGCCTCCGGCCACGCATGCAGCCGAAATGCCAATGGCTGTGGTGCTTCCGGCCGAAGTCGTACAAGGACAAAGCCAGACGGACAATACCTCGAACACAAGCGCTGATGAAGCGACTGCTGGGTCAGCCGGCGCTAGTCTCCCTCAGCCAACTGGAAACACGACCTCCGCCAATAGCGCAGCGGCGCTGACCGCGCACGCTCCACTTGCGTTTTCGATGCTGGTCAGCCCCGACACTGGAAACGCCGCTCCGGCGACTCCGCAGACGACGGCAGGATCTCCGGATGCGCCCGCACTCGCCGCGGATGTTCCACATTTTTCTTCGGCTCTCGCCGCAGCAGCAGCGGTGGAAGCAGCACCTGGAATTACTACCGAGCACTCGTCGGACGCTGAGTCCAATCCAGTGGCGGCGCCGCTTGCTCAAGTTGAAAGAACCCGCACTTCGGACGACCGCGCTGCGGCCGTTGAGCCGTCTTCCGGCACCAGCCGAGCGGATTTGGATGCGGCCGCAAGCGAACGCACCGAGTCGGTGCGAAACGTACGGTTACAAGTCGAGGGCGAAAACAATCAACGCGTGGATGTTCGCCTGACCGAATTGGGTGGCGAGTTGCGCGTCAATGTCCGATCGGCGGATGCGACGCTCACGCAGGCCATGCAGGATCATATGCCGGACTTAACCAACCGGCTGCAGCAAGAACATTTTCGGACCGAAGTTTGGCTTCCGCGCTCTTCCCAGACGTCCGCTTCGGATTCTTCGAACACGCGCGGTTCCCATTCACAGGCAGGCAACACGTCCGATCAGCAAAATTCCGGCCGGCGACAGAACGGCCGTCAAAACAATCAACGGGACTGGCAAGACGAAGATATTCCGAGCCAGACCGCTACCAAGGAGACCAATCAGGTATGGCAAGCATAGGAACTTTGTTCCCGACAACAGATTCGAACGGTGTGGCAGGAGCAACCGGCAGCTCGACAACTGCGAGCAGCCAGGCTTCATCGAGCGGCAGCACTCCACTAGCGAACCAGGGTACGTTCTTGCAGCTCCTGGTAGCGCAGTTAAAGAATCAGGATCCAACACAGCCGGTAGACGGCACGACGTTCGTCACCCAGCTCGCGACGTTTAGCAATGTGGAGCAAAGCGTTGCCACGCGCACCGATCTCGACGCGATCAGCGAGAAGTATCTAGGACTGACTGCGCCGCCGTCGGCAAGCACTAGCTCGACTACCCCAGACGGTGCGGCCGCGCAGAGCGCGGCTATCAGCGCGGGCCTGTCGGATGCCAACTCGTTAACACAGTAATCCAAAGGAGAAATCAGATGTCAAGCGCATTTTCAATCGCCCTTTCGTCTCTGAAGGCTCAATCAGAGGCTATTAACACGACCGGCAACAACCTGGCGAACATGAACACGCTGGGTTTCAAGGGGAGTAACGTCGATTTCGAAGATATGATCAGCGCCGCCATAGGCGTGGGTCAAGGGACCTCCGTCGGCATGGGCGTAGGTACGCCGCTGAACAATCAGATCTTTACGCAAGGGTCGATACAGAGCAGCACTTCGCCCCTAGCCACGGCCATTCAGGGCAATGGATTCTTTGTGGTTAACAACTCGATCAACCAGCAATTATTCACGCGCGATGGCGATTTCACCATCGCGGCGAACGGCGCATTGCAGACCCAGACCGGTGAGACTGTGCAGGGATGGATGGCCACCTCGAGCGGAATCAATACGACTGGCGCGCCGACCAACATCGTGCTGCCCACCGGAGCCTTGCTTCCGCCGATCACAACACAGAACATGTCGATCAGTGCCAATCTCGATGCAAGCGGCACTGCGGGCGGTACGGCAGGCAGCTTCTCGGTTCCGATTCAGGTGGTCGATTCGCTGGGCAACCAGCATACGTTAACCGTCGATTTCACCAAGAGTGCGACCGCGAATACCTGGAATTACAATGTAACGATTCCGGGCGGCGATCTTGCCAATGGAGTGCCCCAGACGACCGGCAGTACCACCAGCGCAAGCACGTCGGTAACGGTTGCCAGCACCACGGGCATTGCGGTCGGGCAAAGTGTTAGCGGGGCAGGTATCCCGGCGGGCGCCACGGTGACGGCAGTCAATGCCGGTACCAAGGTCGTAACACTATCGGCAGCGGCGACGGCCACCGCAGCCGGCGTTCCCCTGACGTTCGGCACCTCGGTCAACGTGATGGCCGCGCCAGGAACTCTTACCTTCAATACGGATGGAACCATGAGTTCCAGCACTGCGTCGCCTGCGGTGTTGAACCTGGCCAATCTCGCCGACGGCGCATCGAACATGAACATCAATTGGAACTTGTTCAACTCGGACGGCAGCGGCATGATGACGCAATATGCGGAGGCATCGAACCTCGCCTCGTCCGCGCAGGATGGCGCGCAAGCGGCCCAACTCATGCAAGTCAGCCTTCAAAGCGGTGGGCAGATTATAGCCAGCTTCTCGAATGGACAACAGAAGATCGAGGGGCAACTCGCCCTCGCTGCCATCCAGAATCCCGATTCGCTCTCAAACGTTGGCAATAACAATTTCGCAGCCACCGGTTCCACCGCCGCTCCGGCGATCGGGATGCCGCAAACCGGCGGACGTGGTCAGATCCTGGGCGGCTCACTCGAGGGATCGAACGTCGATATGGCGACCGAATTCACCAATCTGATCGTCTTCCAAAGCGCGTACCAGGCCAGCTCGCGAGTGATTACGACTGCCAACCAGCTGAGTCAGGACCTTATGAATCTTATCCACTAAGACGATAAGACGATTAGATGCATGACACCACTCGAGGAGATTGGCCCTATAGCCAAGGTGCCGATGGAGATAGAAGCTGTTCTGGATAGCCGCGTCATGACGGTCGCAGATATTCTGGAACTCGAACCGGGCAGTTTGATTCGCACGAACCGGTCGGCCGGCGAAAATGTGCACGTCCATGTCGGCGGAGTGCATGTGGCCGATGGAGACATTGTGGCCATGGACAACATGATGTGCGTGCGGCTGACCGATTTGCGGGAACGCCAGTAGACCTGGCCGGCGGCTTTCGCCATGCTGCAACAGATCTTGGCCGCGTTGCTGGTGCTGGCCCTGCTGATGGCCACCCTGTGGCTGTTGCGCCGCAAGGGAATCGCGCGCCTCAATCTGGCTTTGCCCAGGCGCCTCAGCGGTACCAGGCAGATCGATGTGATTGAGCGCACTTCGCTCACGGCGCACCATTCGCTGCACTTGGTTCGTGTCCGCGACCGGACGATTTTGATCGGCGTCTCGCCTTCCGGCTGCCAGCGAATCGCCTCTTTTCGGGACTCGTCGGGTGACGCAGGGAACTAGGAATCGATGAAATATTTGGGCCGCGCTCTCGCGGCGATTTTGTTTTTCGCGCACCTTGCTACCGCTCATGCGGCCGCTGATCCCGTTCTTCAATCCTTTGGGGTAACTGCCGCTAACGGCAACCACGGCGTCACGCTGAGCGCGCCTATGCAGATCGCGCTGGGGTTGACGCTGCTGACGCTGCTGCCGTCGGTGATCATGTGCATCACCCCTTTTTTGCGCATCGTCGTCGTGCTGCATTTTCTTCGACAGGCGCTCGGCACTCAGAGCGCGCCCTCGAATCAAGTGCTGATCGGCCTCTCCTTGTTCTTGTCGTTGCTGGTCGTGCAACCTATGTTTTCCGAGATCTACACGCAAGCCTGGCAACCCCTCGAAGCGGGAAAGATTACGACCGAACAGGCCATGGATCAAGGAGCTGCTCCGCTCCGGAAGTTCCTGTTGCGATTCGCGCGAGAACGCGATGTGCGGCTGTTCGTCGACATTTCAAAAGAGCCGCCGCCGCATAGCCCGGCCGATATCAGCCTCAAGGTCCTGGTTCCGGCTTACATTTTGTCGGAGTTGAAGGCCGGCTTCCAGATCGGCGCGGTGCTGTTCCTGCCGTTTCTGGTAATCGATATTGCGGTTGCTTCGGTGACGCTGTCCATCGGCATGATGCAGCTGCCGCCCGCTATGGTGTCAGCGCCTTTCAAGATCTTGCTGTTTGTTCTGGTCGACGGCTGGAATCTGGTGATCGGGTCGTTGATGAAGAGTTTCTATCAATGAGGAATGCGTCCAGATCATGACTCCTCAGCTGGCGGTTCATATCGTGGCGCAGGCCTTGCTGGCCGCATTCTGGATTTGCGCGCCTTTGCTCGTTGTCGCTTTCGCCGTGAGCATTGTCATCAACGTGATCCAGATCGCCACCTCCATGCAAGATCCGGTGTTCACTACCGTGCCGCGCCTGGCGGCCTGCTTGTGCGGTTTCCTTCTGTTACTGCCCTGGATGCTCCATCGCGCGGTCATGTACGCTGTCGCGGTTTTCGGGGATCTGGCTCAGTATGCACGCTGAGCTCACAATCTCGGCATCCACACTGATCGCGTTCATGTTGGTGCTCAGCCGCATGGTGGGCGTATTTGTTTTCGTTCCCCTGCCTGTCAGGGAGGCCGGGCCCAGTGTCGCTCGCATCGCGTTCGGCTTCGCCACCGCTCTGGCGCTCTTTCCCCGCTGGCCTTCGATCGACGCCCGAGACCTGACACTCGGCACCTTCGCCGCGTGGCTGATATCGGAAGCAGCGCTCGGAACAGCGATGGGGCTGATGGTCAGCTTTATCACCGAATTCCTCACCTTCGGCGCGCAGATCCTGGGGCTGCAGGCGGGCTACGGCTATGCCTCCGTGGTCGATCCGACCACGCAAGCCGACTCCGATGTTCTGCCCGTGCTCGCGCAGCTCACCGCCGGACTTTTGTTCTTCACGACCGGCTTGCACCGCTACGTGATCAGCGCTTTTGCGGCCAGCCTCGAGAGGTATCCACCCGGCCAATTCGCAGTCACGCAAGATCTCGTCACGACTGTCATCAAGTTATCCTCGAACATTTTTTCTGTGGGCTTGCGCCTAGCATTGCCGGTGATCGGTCTCTTGCTCATGGCTGAAATCGCGCTCGCGTTGTTGAGCCGTATCAACTCACAGCTTCACGTCGGAATGCAGGCGTTTCCTGCCAAGATGCTGCTGACGCTCGCCACACTGGCCTCCGTTTTCGTGATCGTGCCGGTGCTGTATCAGGCCTTCGCCACAGAGGTGTTCGAAAACATCCGGCGCAATTTCACGCCCTGAGTCGCCATGGCCTCGGGCGGAGATAAAACAGAGAAACCAACTCTCCAGCGCCTCAAGAAGGCGCGTGAGCAAGGCCAGTTCCTGTCCGCTCGCGGAATGGTCGGCGCCATTCAGTTTCTCGCTATCGTGGTCGTCTTGCGCCACCTGGTCCCCGAGATCCAGGACAACATTCAGCGCTCGATGGCCACACTGCTCGAGCGCAGCATGGCGACCGAGATCGGAGCGGGCGAATGGCCGGACCTGCTGCGTGGCCTGTTTATCAACACCTTGCTCCCTATTGTGACGAGCGGGGCGATTGTGCTGCTGGTCACCACCGGCACTCATCTCGCAATCACCAAAATGGGCTTCAGCCTAGAGCGGCTCACGCCCAAGTTCGATCGTCTGAATCCGATGACAAAACTGCGCGAGCTCCCGCAACAGAACCTGAAATCGGTGATCGAAGCGACCTTGTTGCTGGCGGTGCTGTTCGTGACGATTTACTCGTTCTACAGCAGCTATGCGCAAATTCTGCTGCGGCTGCCGTTCCAGTCTGTGCCCGCGGGCGCCGCCCAGATCGGCAGTTCGATCGAAGACATGCTCTGGAAAGCAGCCGCTTTTTTCATGGTGTTCGGCGCTATCGATTTGTTCCGTCAATCGCGCCGCCACATGTCCAAACTGCGTATGACCAAGCAAGAGGTCAAGGAAGAGCATAAGCGCAACGAAGGAGATCCGCAGATGAAGGGGCGCATTCGACGCTTGCGCCGCGATCTCCTGAGGCGGCAGATGATGCGCGACGTGCCGAAGGCCACCGCAGTCATCGTCAACCCTACACATTTCGCGATAGCCATTCGCTACGAAATGGATTCGATGGCGTCACCCGTCTGCCTGGCAAAGGGAAAGAACTGGCTGGCACTGCGAATCCGGCAGATCGCCACGCAAAACCAAGTGCCGATCATCGAGAATCCGCCGCTTGCCCGCGCCCTCTACGACGCCATGGATGTAGGGCAAGCCATACCACCCGAGTTCTACAAAGCGATCGCCGAAATTCTCGCCTACATTTACAAACTGATGGGCCGCAAATTGCCTTAGTAATTGCTCCGAAGGAGCATTTACCGGCTGATGTCATCGCAGTCCCAGGTTATTCCCGCGCCCGCAGGAACTAAGGGTTTTAAAAAAGTATCGCTGCCCAAGCTAGGCGAACTCGGCGTTCCCGTAGCCGTACTCGCTATCGTGGTCGCGCTGATTATGCCCATGCCGCCGTTCCTGCTGGACATCATGATCGTGCTCGACATCATGATGTCGGTGGTGGTGCTGATGGTGACGATGTACATTCTCAGGCCGGCCGAATTCAACGTTTTTCCCACCACCCTACTCTTGCTGACCTTATTCCGTCTGGCCCTGAACGTCAGCTCGGCACGCCTGATTTTGCTGAATGGAAACAGCGGGACGGCGGCAGCGGGCGACGTCATCGAAGCCTTTGGAAATTTCGTCGTAGGCGGCAACTACATCATTGGCGCTGTCATCTTCCTGATTCTCATCGCAATTCAATACGTCGTCATCAACCATGGCGCGGTGCGTATTTCGGAAGTAGCGGCCAGGTTCACGCTGGACGCCATGCCGGGCAAACAGATGTCGATCGACGCCGAAATGAATGCCGGCCTGATCGACGAAGCCGAAGCCCGTCGCCGGCGCAAACAGCTGGCCGCTGAAGCCGAGTTCTACGGAGCCATGGATGGCGCCTCCCGCTTCACCCAGCGCGATGCGGTCGCGAGCATCCTGATTACGGCCATCAATATCGTGGCCGGGTTTCTCATCGGAGTGTTCCAGCACGGCATGGAGTTTAAGCATGCGCTTCAGACTTACACCGTCCTCACCATAGGGGACGGTCTGGTCACCGTCATCCCCGCCCTGATGATTTCGGTTTCAGGCGGCCTGATTGTGACTCGCGCCACCTCGGATGAGCGCGTTGGAAAGGAATTCCAGCGACAGTTATTCGGAAAAAGCGAGCCGCTGATGCTGGCGAGCGGGGTGGTGATTGCGCTCGGCGCTTTCCCGGGCTTGCCGACCATACCCTTCTTCCTGCTGGGCGGTGGTATGGGTACGGTCGCCTGGATGAAGCGTAAAAAAATTGACACGGCCGTCAAGAAAGAGACCGCCGCGGCTGCCGCTCTACCCACCAAAGAGAACCTCGATACGCTGCTCAAAGTCGACCCGGTATCGATCGAAGTGGGCTTGGGATTGGCGAGTCTGGTGGCCGGAGGAACCAGCTCTCCGCTGCTGAAGAAGATCGCGGGCATTCGCAAACAATTCGCCAGCAGTGCCGGGTATCTCTTGCCTCCCGTGCGGGTGACGGATAACTTGTCGCTGCGCTCGCGCGAATATGCGCTGTTGTTGAAGGGCAGCGAGGTGAGCCGCTTCGAGTTGTTGCCCGGCAACGAGCTGGCGATCCCGACGCCGAAGGCGGACAAGAGCTTCGCCGGCCAGCAAACGTCTGAGCCGGCCTTTGGACTTCCGGCGATCTGGATTCCGGGCGATCGCGTCGATGCCGCGCGCGCCGCCGGATACACGGTCGTCGACGCAGTCAACGTCATCGGTACTCATTTCTCGGAAGTCATTCGCCGCCACGCCTGCGAAATGCTGTCACGCCAGGACGCCAAGCTGTTCTGCGATCGCGTAGGCGAGGAGAATCCTAAGGTGCTGGAGGATTTGGTCCCCAAACTGCTATCTCTTGCAGTGATCCAAAGAGTACTGCAAAACCTGCTGCGCGAGAGTGTTTCGATTCGCGACGGTGTTTCGATTCTGGAAGCGCTAGGCGAAGCCGCGGCAACGACGAAGAATCCTGTGTTGCTGACCGAATACGTGAGACAGACCATACGCCGAACCGTGGTGAAACCTTACCTTAATCCAAAGGGAGAGTTAGCCGCTTATCTGATCGACCCGTCCGTCGAGCAGACCATCGAAGGCGCCGTGCAACACACGGAGCAGAACAGCATCCTGGCGCTCTCGCCGCAAGTGGTGCGCGAGATCGTCACGCGTGTCGAGCGCAAGCTGGACCGGCACGATGTTCCGACGGCCGTTCTAACGAGTTCGGGCGCGCGCTATTTCCTGCGCCAGATGCTTGAAGGTTCGTCCGGTAATTTGAATTTTATTTCGCACAACGAAGTACCCTCAGGGGTCAAAGTCGTGTCATTGGGAGTGATCTAAAACGCCGATGAGAATCAAATCTTATTTCGCGCAATCGGTTCAGGAAGCCATGGAGAGGGCTCGTATCGAGCTCGGTCCTGAAGCCATGCTGATGAGTTCCAAGAAGAGCGGGCCCGAGCAGAGCCGTCTCGGAGCGTATGAAGTGGTTTTCGGGCTGGCCTCGGAAACTGCTGCCCCGCCGGTCAGCAGCTCGACAAGTACTGCGGCTGCGACTCCTCCAGCAGAAGGCCCGGACGGGCTGGTACGGGAACTCGCGGACCTGCGCAAGCAGATCGAAAACGTGCGCCGCTCGGTATCGCGGCAGGGCCACTCGCGAAGATCCGGCATCGACACGTGCCCGGAATTCGAAGAGCTGTACGAACGTCTGATCGCGGCTGATTTCTCGGATGAGATCGCGCACGAGCTGGTTGAATCCGTCGCCACCCGCATGCCCAATCCGCAGCGCGATCCATCGCGCAATATTCTGAACGAACGGCGCTCACTCGGACCCGAGTTTTTATGGGGCGCTCTGCGAGAAGAGCTCGAGCAGCGTCTCCGCGTGGCCCCCGAACTCGGTCAGGCCGGCGCAGAGCAACGCGTAGTGGCATTCGTCGGGCCGTCCGGTGCGGGAAAGACTACCTCGCTGGTCAAGCTGGCCATGCGCCAGGGAGTCGCTGCGCGGATCCCGGTACAAATTATTTCAACCGACACGCTGCGCATCGGAGGATCCGAGCAACTCAGCGTCTATGCGGGCATCATGGGAATCGGCTTTCAGGCCGTGCCCACCATGGCCGCCCTCGAGCAAGCGCTCGAGGAGTGCCGCACCAAGAAATTAGTACTCATCGACACGGCGGGCTACGGTTCGGCCGAGTTGGAGGAAGCCGCCGACCTGAAGGGATTTCTCGCCCGCAACCCGCACGTCGAATCGCAGCTGGTATTGCCGGCGACGCTGCGGCCGAGCGCCTTATCCTCCGCCTTAGCCCACTTTGCGATCTTCCGTCCCTCGAAACTGTTACTCACGCATCTGGACGACGTGGATACGCCCGGGGCCGCCCTCGATGCGGCGCTTCGAAGCGGTTTGCCGCTCTCCTTCCTGGGGAATGGCCAACAGATTCCCGACGATCTCGAACAAGCTTCCAAAGAGCGGCTGACCGATAAGCTATTCGAGCGCGTAAGAGCAGCCGCCTTTGCTGCGGCCTGAGGAGGAACGCGACCTTTGTACGAATGTGCCACGGTGACCAAGACGCAGGAGGAGCGGGAAGAGCTCATCCTGGAACATCTGCCGCAGGTGAACTGGATCGCGTTGCGAATCCAAGAAAAACTTCCTCCCGGGATCGAGCTGGACGATCTGATCTCGGCCGGGATCGTGGGCTTGATGGCGGCTGTCGACAACTACGATCCGAGCCATAACGCCTCGCTCAAAACATACGCCGAATACAAAATTCGTGGGGCGATTCTCGACAGCATACGCGGTCTTGACGGCATTCCCACGCATAAGCGCAAACGCGTGAAGCAGGTGCAACAGGCCATCGCCCGAGCCGAGCGCGAGCTCAAGCGCACGCCGGGTGAAGAGGAGATTGCGGCGGAATTGGGCATCGGCCTCGCGGAATATCAGCAATGGATGGTTGAATTGCGCGCAGTTTCGCTCGGCAGCCTGGATGTGATCGAAGACGGCGAAGAAGTGAGCCTGTTGAAATTCATCGGTGATGACGAATCGGAATCGCCCGCCCAGATCTACGAGCGTTCGGAGCTGGAGCGCCTGATTGCGAATGGCATCAACAAAATGCCCGAAAACGAGCGCCTGGTTCTCAGCTTGTATTACAAGGAAGAGCTGAACCTGCGCGAAATCGCTTCCATCATGTCGCTGCACGTGACGCGGATTTCTCAGCTGCGGGCGCAAGGCATTCTGCGGCTACGCGCTTTCATGGAACACAAGTGGCCGAGCGAGAGGGGGATTTTCTAGCGCTATGCCGGATCAGCAAGAGACCGTTCTATCCGCCGACGCCGCTTCGGACGATCCCATCGACGCTGCGCCAGCACCGGTCATACGCAGCCAGGATGCGGTCGAACCGGCACAGCCCAGTCCGCCCACGCTCGAACTTCTGCTTGATGTCGAACTGCCCTTGAGCATTTCCTTCGGCCGGACGTATCTCGCGCTGCGCGATGTCCTGAAGCTTTCGACCGGCTCGATTGTCGAGCTGAACTGCCCCGCTAACGCGTACGTCGACGTGATTGTGAACAACTGCACCATCGCACGCGGGGAAGTGGTGGTCATCGAGGGGAACTACGGAGTACGCATAGACGAAATCATCAGCCGGCGCGAGCGCATGCTTCTGCAGCACAAAAACGGCGTGAATAATCAAAACCGGCCCATGCGGGTGAGTGCATGAGAGTAAGCGCCAGGAGGGTTCACGAATGATCGCAAGCTCCTATCTCGTGACAGCCATGGTGTGGGCTGCCATTTTTTCGGCACTCGCCGTATCGATCGCGATCGCAGTGCGATTTATTCCGCTCGAAAAAAGGATCGGCATTTTAAGCGGCGAGATTGCTGCCGCGGGAACGCTGGGCGGCCGCCTGACTGACCTCGAAAAGCAAGTGCAACAGATCGGATCGCAGGTGTCGGAGACAGAGCAGCGTAGAACGTCGGGTGCCGCCGATTGGTCTACCGAATCGGCTTCGCTCCACTTAACCCATCGCGGCCAGGTACTGCGCATGCACCGGCGCGGCGAATCTTCTTCGGAGATCGCATCCGCCCTAGGTTTGTCTCCGGGGGAGGTTAAGTTGATCGTAAAAGTGCATGAATTGACGCGTCCCGACCCCGATACGGAAAAATCTGGTCAACACTCTCTAATTGGCCGGAGAAGTTTCGATACAGATACACGGGGCCGCAAATAGGAGGCACGGCGAAAACATGAGAGTTCAAAACGACGGGGTTGACAGCCCATTTAGCAGCAATCGCTCCGATGCGGCACAGGGTGCGGGAGTGGAGTCGCGTTCCGGCTCGAACGCCGTGGCCCGCGGAAGCGCCGATCGAGTATCACTGTCGAAGGCCAGCAGCTTGGTGTCTTTAGCCAAGGGGCTGATGCCCGCCGATAAACAAGCTCAATTCGAGGCAATTTCCGGCCAAGTCAGCTCAGGCCAATACAATCTGGACGCGTCCGGCGTGAGCCAAGCCATCGTGCAAGGACACCTGCAGGGGTAACGAGGCCCGGCCATAGGCCATGACGACCGAAACAGCGCGACAACATCTCGAAGCAGCCGACCGCGGCCTTAACACCGCTGTCGGCCTGCTTATTGCTAAGCCATCGAATGCGGCGCAACTGCAGGCTCAACTCGAAGCCGTTGCGGACAGCATAAAGAAGGCTTACGAGAACCGTTCTGCGTTTAAGCGCACTCCGTCCATGTCGCCTTTGGTTCAGAGCATTCGCGCACGAGTCGCCCGTGTGCAGCTGCTGCTCGATACGGCGGCGAGTTTTTATTGCGGAACGATGTCCTCCGCCACGTCGAACAGCTATTGCCCGTATACGCCCAATGGCGAACTGTCGCGCCGCACTGAAAGCGGCTATCTGCAGTTCGAGGCCTAGTCGAAAAATATATGTCCAGCCTCTTCGCAGCTCTGCATACCGCAAGCGACGCGCTCGACGTCGTGGAGCAGGCGATGAGCGTGACGCAGAATAACGTCTCGAACGCTTCTACGCCCGGATACGTCACCCAAACTCTCAAGATCGCCGCAGACACGTTCAATCCGAGTGGCAATGTCTGGGGCGGAGTCCACTCTGAGGGCTTCGAGAGCTCGCGCAATCAGTACGCCGAGCAGGCCGTCTGGAACCAGAACCAGTTGCTCGGCGCCGCCGCCAAGCAGACCTCGAGTCTTTCATCGCTGCAATCCAACTTCGATGTTTCGGGACAGACCGGCATTCCGGCCGCTCTCAGCAGCCTGTATTCGGCCTTCTCTGCCTGGGGCAATTCTCCGACGGACTCGAACCAGCAACAACAGGTGATTACGGCCGCTCAGGGCCTCGCGCAAGCGTTCAATCAGACTGCCTCGAACATTCAGCAGATCAGCACGCAAACCGACCAGCAGCTGCAGAGCACTGTCAGCCAGATCAACCAGCTCTCGTCACAAATCGCCTCGATCAACGGGCAGATACGCAACGGCAACCAAACCGACGCGGGTCTTCAGGCGAACCTGTACAACACCATTGAACAGCTGTCCAACTTGGCCGACGTGAACGTGCAGAACCAAAGCGACGGCACGGTCACGGTGTTGATGAACGGTCAAATACCGCTGGTGCTCGGAACCAACCAGATGCAGATTCAGGTCACGGATCTCGGCTCGGCGGGCGCGAGCGCGGGCGCCCCCCCAACTGCGCACATCATGAGCGCCAGCGGACAAGATGTTACTTCGATCGTGAGTGGCGGACAAATCGCCGCTCTGTTGCAATTCCGAAACGTCACGTTGCCGTCGGTCACCGGAGACGGGACGCAACAGGGCAGTTTGAATCAACTGGCGCAAGCCATTGCGGACCGCGTGAACAGCCTGTTAACGAGCGGCCAGAGTAGCTCCGGACCACCGGCCGTCTCGGGCGTCCCGCTGTTCACGTACAACGCGGCGACGCCCACCGGCGTTGCAGCGACTCTGGCAGTGAATCCGACCATCACCGGTTCACAACTAGCGCCGATTGATCCCGGACCGCCGAGCGTCGCGAACGGCATTGCCACGCAGCTCGCTCAGCTCTCGAATCCGCAAAGCGCAGCTAGCATGGTGAGCGGAATGAGCTATACGGATTACTACAGCGGCATTGCTTCCGGCATTGGTCAACAGCAAGCCGGTGCTTCCGCCGCTCAGCAGTCGCAAACCGAGCTACTCGCGCAAGCACAGACCATGCGAGATCAGGTCTCAGGCGTTTCGCTCAACGAGCAAGCTGCCAACCTGGTTCAGTTTCAGCAGTCCTATGAAGCCGCGGCTCAGTTGATCAGCGTCATCAACACCACTTCGCAATACCTGATGACGACCATGCAGAGCATCCAATAACAAGGACCCCACATGCTAAGCGGAATAAACGGAACAAACGGAAGTTTTCTCGCGGACCTGAACAGGATCGAAGAGCGCATCAGCGGGACGAACCAACAGCTCAGCTCGGGCATCCGGGTGAGCCAACCCTCGGATGATCCCTCCGCGATCGCTTCGATTCTCGATTATCAAAACCAGCTCGACCAGCTTACGCAAGTGCAAACCAATCTGAACCTGGCCAAGAACGATGCTTCTACGGCCGACGGCGCCCTTCAAAGCGCCTCGAGCATACTGAACCAGCTCGGATCGCTCGCTGCCCAAGGAGCGAGCTCAACTACTTCGGCCAGCAGCCGCACCGTCTATGGGCAGCAGGTGCAGGAGCTCGAACAGCAACTCGTTTCTATCGCCAACACGACCGTGCAGGGTCGCTACATCTTCGGCGGGGACAATCCCGGTACCCAGCCTTATACGTTCAATTGGGCGAGTCCAAACGGCGTGGTGCAAAACAACACCGCCTCCAACACCAGTACCATCACGGATGCGAGTGGAAACTCAATTGTTCCTGGCATGACGGCGCAGCAGATCTTCGACGCCCAGAGCCCGCCCGGGACTTCGGCGCCGAACAACGTGTTTCAAGCTGTATACGCGCTCGGCCAAGCTCTCTTGAACAACGACCAGGCAGGAATCCTGACCGCCACAGATTCAATTAAGGTTGCACAAAGCCAAGTAGAACAGTCGAACGCGTATTACGGAAATACCGAGAGTTGGATTCAGCAGGCCAACGCAGATGCCGGGCAGCGCCTCTCAACCGTGCAGCAGACGCTCAGCGGGCTGCGCGATACCGACGTCGCTGCTGCGGCGACCCAGCTGACAACCGACCAGACCGCGCTCGAGGCCGCTCTTTCAGCACACGCCAGCTTGAGCAACAAAACGCTCTTCAGCTATCTGGGCTGAGACCATCTCGCGCTGAAACGATCTCGACTGAACTCGACAGCGAATTAACCGCTGATCGCGCTCTTCAGGCTGAAGCCGCGCTTATTTCCAACGCTGACGACGTGTCCGTTGAATAACCTCGACCCGTTGAGGACCAGCTCGACGGGCGCTTCAATGGGTATATCGAACGTGAGCACATCGCCCGCTTGCAGCGACACCAGATCTCTGGCCCGAATATTCTGATCGAGAAGGCGTGCGTCCACCTCTGCGCGAGCCGGCCTGATGAGATCCAGAACGCGGGCCTGCTGCTCGGGGGTCGCTTCGGCCTTGCGGGTTGAGTGTTGGCGGTCGAACTTGTGCCGGAGCGTTTTAATCATCAGCGAAGGCATAGCCATATTCATGCAACCGATGCTGTCGCCGATGCGAATTTCTACCGCGATCGCCAGGATCGCTTCGTTCGGAGCCATGAGCTGCAGAAATTGCGGCTCGGTGCTGACCGACTGGATCGCGAAGTTAATGGGCGTAACGCTCTTCCAGGCCTCCGACAGATCGTTCAGGACGATACGAAAGAGACCATCCATCAACGATTGCTCGATTTCCGTAACTTCGCGTTGAATTCCGGGCGCCAGCTTGCCGCTGCCGCCAAGCAGAATCTCGAGAATCGGAAACACGAGCGTGGGATTGATTTCAAGCAGTGCACTGCCTTCGTACGGCTTCAGGCCGACACAGGCCATGCAAGTCGTCGTGGGTAGCCTTTCGAGAAATTGGGCGTAAGATAGCTGCTCGACCGAAACCAGGTTCATCGAAAGATAGGTACGCAGATAGGCAGACAGGCTCGAAACGGCGCTGCGCACGAAGTTTTCGTGCAGCAGGTGAATGGCACGAATCTGCGACTTCGCGATGCGGTCCGGTCGCCGGAAGTCGAACACGTCGACGCCGGAGCTTACCTCATCGTGCCGCGGCTGCTCTTGTGTTTCAGGAGGGTACGCGGTTTCCTCTGTTGCCGTTTCGTTCATCCACAGAATGCAAGCAATTGGCTCGCCAGAGAGCAGAAGTTCAACTGCTGCCCCGCATCTGGCGGGCGGCGTGCAGTCGAATTGTCGCCCCTGGCAGCAAGATCGTGCCGAATAGACAGATATGATCCACCTGACGCGCTTGAATCGCCTGCCCCTGGTGGTCAACTCGGATCTCATCGAACACATCGAAGTCACTCCCGACACGGTGATCGCGCTCACCACGGGGCAAAAGTTCCTGGTGCTCGAAACTGCGGATGAGGTGATCGAGCGAGTGGCAACATTCCGACGATCTTTGTTCGATGGAGTTGCAGTATATCCCTTCAAAACCGGTACTCGGGTGGGGGACTCTGCAAGCGATGAGCAGTAAAACCGCAGAGCCCAAGGCAGGCGCGACTTCCGGCAAGCCGGATTTGTCGAGCCTCGCCGGCGTGTGCATCGCTTTGCTGGGCATTCTAGGCGGCCTGCTGCTCGAAGGAGGACGGCTGAGCGATGTCGCGCAGCTCACCGCGGCCCTGATCGTGCTTGGCGGCACCGTGGGCGCTGTGATGGTCACGACTCCCTTCGCCCTGCTCGTCGCGGCTGTCAAAAAATTGCCACAAGTGTTCTGGAATTCGACACCTTCGAGCGAATCCGCCACCGAGCAGCTACTTGCCTTCGCGACCCGCGCGCGTAAAGGCGGCATGGTATCGCTCGAATCGGACGTCGCTTTTATTTCGGATCCATTCCTGCGAAAAGCTCTGACGCTCGCCGTAGACGGGACAGATTTGCAGGATATACGGCGGATTATGGAGCTCGAGCTCGAGATGGCGGAGCGCCACGGTGAAGCTGAAGCGCGCGTGTTCGAAGCGGCGGGCGGTTACGCTCCGACCATCGGTATCATTGGCGCCGTGCTGGGCCTCATTCAGGTGATGAAACATCTCGAGGACATTGAAGCCGTGGGGCATGGAATCGCCGTTGCGTTTGTCGCAACTGTTTATGGCGTCGGCCTCGCCAATGTTTTTCTGCTGCCCACCGCGAACAAACTGAAGCTGCGGCTGCAGCATTCGATCCAGATGAAAGAGCTGATGCTCGAGGGCGTGATCAGCATCGCCGAAGGTCTGAATCCGAGACTCATTCAAAGTAAATTGGAAGCGTTTCAACAGACCGCCAACAACTCGAAAACGGAGGACCCGAGATCCGCCTCCATTCGCAACCCACGCACTGCCGCCGTGCGGTGATGTTCTATGCGAAAACGACGGCACTCCTCGCGCGACAATCACGAGCGCTGGCTCGTTTCTTACGCGGACTTCGTTACTCTGCTGTTTGCTTTTTTTGTAGTGATGTTCGCTTCGACGCAAACCGACAAATCGCACGCCAAAGCCGTATCGGAAGCAGTTCGGCAGGCATTGAGCCACGGAGGCGTGCCTCCCAAATTCTCTTCCGTTCTCGGCGGCACATCGGGGCAAAGCGGCAACGGCAATGCGATGATGCACGGGCCGGGAGGCGAAAAGGCCATCAAGGCGGAAGCAAAACCGGATCCACCGCCTTCGGTTGACGATCTCTCTTCGTCGATGAAAATTTTGCGCTCCGCATTGAATCAGGAAATCGAGCGCCACGATGTGGAGCTTAGACTCGAGCAGCGAGGTCTTGTCATCGGTCTTAAGCAAGCAGCTTTTTTTCCTTCGGGCAACGACAGCATCGATCCGCTGGTTTATCCCGTGGTCGCGAAAGTGGCGGCCGTGCTGAATAGTTTGCCGAATTCCTTGCGCCTCGAAGGACACACCGATTCGGTACCCATCAACACTCCGCGTTTCAAAAGTAATTGGGAGCTGTCGGCAGCACGCAGTATCGCGATGCTTCGTTTGCTGAATGAAAAATTCGGCGTCGGGCGCGATCGCATGGCGATTGTGGGGTACGCCGACGCGGGGGCGCTTGATTCCAACCAGACCGAAGAGGGGCGCGGCCGGAACCGGCGCGTAGACATAGTCATTCTGAACGAGTACGGTATGCGAGTCGAGCCGGGGCAACTCACCTCAAATTCTGCGTCCGGCAACAAAAACTAAAATTCGGCACGAAACGTGCGACAAGCTTTTCAGCGGTTGACTAGACCGTACCAGGCGAGAAGACGCCGGGGAACTCAAAAACTTAAGGACTAAGCATGATTTCACTACAAACCAACGTCGACTCACTTGATGCGCAGCAGAATCTGAATGTCGACAATACGGCACAAAGCAAGACCATTCAGCAGCTCACCTCCGGCTATCGAATTAATAGCAGCGGTGACGATGCCGCGGGTCTGGCAGTCGCAAACGGACTCCGCGACAATATCGCGGAATTGAACCAGGGCGTCAATAACGCCAACAACGGCCTCACGCAGCTCCAGATCGTCGATGGCGGCCTGAGCAACATCTCCACCATCCTGGACCGGATGAAGACGCTGGCCACTGAATCCGCTTCGGGAACATTTACCGGAAGCCGCGCCACGCTGGATCAGGAGTATCAAGGTCTGATCTCGGAAATCACGCGCCAGGCGAGCAACATCAATCTCAACGCCGGCGGCAGCTTCAACACGCAACTGCAGGTCTACATCGGCGGCGCGAAGAATTCAACCAACGCCAACGTTGCTATCAACTTAAGCGGTACGGGCAACGCAGTGGATGCAGCCTCGCTCGGTTTATCCACCACGTCCGTGCAGGGCGGCGGCACCGAATTCGCCGGCTCCGCGACCAACCTGAACAATCCGAATGCGCTGTTCAACATCGGCGCGTCCGGGGCGGAGACGTTCGCCCTGACGTACGTCTCGAACGGGCAAACCGTGAACACCACCGTTTCCGTCGCAGGAACCTCGGGCGGAGTAAGCGGAGCCACTTTCGTCAGCCAGCTGAATACGGCCATCAATCAAGCGGGAATCACCGGTATAACCGCGCAGATCGGATCCGACGGTGCACTGCAGCTAACGGGTGGCAACTTGCTCGCTGCTACCACTGGGACCTCGGGTACGGCCCCCACTTCGCTGGCTGCTGCCAGCGGTGTCACGCTTGTCAACAGCGCCAACTATGATTCGAATGCGGCATTCACCGCGTTTACCGACGGTACGGGAACCGGCTCCGGGCACACCACGGAAGGCCTGACGTTCACCGTGGGTGGAACGAACTACAACGTCACGCTGACTTCCGACACGACCAATGCAACGCAGAAAGCCGATACTCAGGCCCACGCGATTGCATCGCTCAACACGCAACTGCAGGGCAGCGGCATTTACGCCGTGGCCAACGGCAGTGCGATCGCATTGCAGAGCGCCGCTTCTTTCACGATCTCGGAGACGAGCAATACACCTGGCCCCGGCGGTACGACAACGGGCGCGGGTTCATTGTTCGGCACCACCGTCGGAGCGCAAACCGTCACGGCGCCGAGCCAAAGCACCACTTCGACAGGCAACGCTACGCTCGCGATTTCCGCGATCAACACCGCCATTCAGAACCTTGGCTTCGTTCAAGGTAACGTCGGCGCGGGTGAGAACAAGCTGCAGTACGCCACCAGTCTGGCGCAATCGCAGGTTGCAAACTTCTCATCTGCCGAGAGCGCCATTCGCGATGCGAACGTCGCTGCCGATGCTGCCAATTTGACCAAGGGACAGGTCCTGGAACAAACCGCAATCGCGGCCATGGCCCAGGCCAACGCAGAACCCCAGGCGGTTCTCAAGCTCCTCCAGTAATCGTCACTTAAGAGGCTGATCCCTCCGGGGATCAGCCTCGTTTTTCTTTACCTCCTCTATGGGAACAACTTCTACCAGTCCGGCCAGCTTCACGGGGAACAGCTCCTTCTCCGCGCAGCTTCAGAACGTGATTGCGGTCGCTGTAGCTCGCGCTTCCGGCCCTTTGCAATCGCTTCAGACCGAGCAGGCCACCCTCTCCGGCCAGCAGATGGAATTGCAGACGCTTTCCTCCAATTTCCAATCTCTGCAGACGGCGCTCGATTCCGTGAACAGTTCCGCGGGATTCGGGTCTTATTCGGCCAGCGTTGACAATACCGCCATGGTGTCGCCGACGATCAGCTCCGGCGTGCTGCCGGGCACTTATTCGGTCAATGTTACGAGCACCGGCTCACGCACCAACGCGATGAGCATGAACGGCCTGACCACCGTCACGGATCCGACTGCCGGCAATATCGACTCGAGCTCGACCTATACGCTGACCGTAAACGGGACAAACTATCAACTCACCGATTCCGCCGGCTCGCTGAACGGATTGGTGCAAGCGATCAACACGCAGCGGCGCAGCCCTGCAGGCAACGGTCGTCAATGTGGGCAGCAGCGGATCGCCGGATTACCGCCTCTCTGTTCAGAGCCTCAACTATTCGCCCGATACCATCCAACTCAGCGACGGAACGAACAGTCTTTTGAGTACGCTCTCCACAGGGTCGTATGTCCAATACCAGGTGAACGGCCAGCCTGCGCCGCCAGCGTCGCCGATCAACTCCAATTCGCGCACGCTCAGCCTGTCGCCCGGACTCTCGGTGAATGTTCTGCAAACCGGAACCGCGAATGTCACGGTGTCACAGAACACCTCCGGCATTGTCAACGCACTCACTACCTTCGTAAACGCATACAACAACGCGAGCGACGAATTGAACAAGAACCGCGGCCAAAGCGGAGGCGCCCTGGCCGGACAAAGCATTGTCTATCAATTGCAGGGCGCGCTCGGGAATCTCACCAACTATACTGCGCCCTCCGGCAACATTGCTTCGCTGGCAAATCTCGGAATTACGTTTGATACGAATGGCCATTTGCAATTCTCTCCGAGCACGCTGAATCAGAGTTCAACCAGCGATGTTCTAAGCTTCCTGGGCTCCGAAACCGGTGGAGGCTTCTTGCAAGCTGCGGATACTGTTCTCACCGGCATCACGGATCCGACCAATGGAATGCTGCCGAACGCAACCACATCGCTGACGAGTGAGATTTCGAGCGTCGGCACTCAAATCACCAATGATCAGCAGCAGATCACGACGCTGCAAACGTCGTTGACCGCGCAGATGTCTGCCGCGGATGCAACGATCTCCTCAATGGAACAACAGCTCAGCGAAATTACGGACTTGTTCCTCGCGATGCAGCAAAATGTCAAAGCTGGCGGCGGTTAAAAATCAGCTGGCGCGCGCCATAGAATCCGGTGCTTTCGACACCGCGCAGCCGCTAGTCGTCGAATATGCAACGGCCGTGCGGAACGACCTTGCCTCAGCCACGAATGCGACCGAACGCGAGCACATTTTGAAGGGCGCTCTGCAAACCTTGAACGCGCATCTCTATCTCGCGCGGGCCATGCGCTCGCATATCAGCGTCTTTCTCCAGGCCACCAAAGGCCAATCCGTATACCAGGCACCCCGCCGGCAAACGTATACCTGGCGCGTCGACGGTTGAGCTGTCAGTCCGCTGGCGTAGTCTGCGGCGAGCCGTCAGGATTCTGACGCATCCGGCCGCAATCCCCCTTAAATTCAGGCCTTTTGTCTGGCCCGCCACTTGCTTCACTAAGAGCAAACCAAAATGCTTGATCCAGTGGCTGCAAATCTCGAGCAGTACATGACGCTCCTCAGTGTGCGCCAGAAACTGGTTGCGTCAAACATCGCCAACGCGGATACGCCTGGTTATAAGACGCAAGACGTCGATTTTCAAACCGAGCTGCAGAACGCGGCCGCGGGGTTGCCTCCGGCTGTACAGCAGGTTCCGGGCTTAACACTGAAGAATGATGGCAATAATGTAAACCTCGATCGCGAGGCGCGCTTGCTTTCCGAGAATGCGCTGCGTTTTAGCGTCGCCTCGAATCTGTTGCGCTCGCAACTCAAGATCGTGAAGATGGCAATCGAAGGTGGAGCTTCGGCGTCGTGAGCTTATTCTCCTCCATTTCGGTAAGCGCGTCCGGCATGTCGGCCGAACGGCAACGTGCGGAACTGCTGGTCGAGAACATCGCCAACGCAGACACGACGCGAACGGCTGAAGGCGGACCGTATCGCCGCCGGGACGCAATATTCCAAAGCGCGCCTGTTTCGTCGCCCTTCTCCTCGTTTCTGGACTCGCAAATGGAGGGGCAAGCAACCGGCGTCACGGTGAGCCAGGTTACCGTCGACCAGAGCGAGCCCGACCGCCGTTACATGCCGGGGCATCCGGATGCGGACAAGGATGGCTACGTCTCTCTACCTCGCGTCAATCCGGCCGAAGACATGGTCGATCTGCTCGGGGCTTCGCGTTCGTATCAAGCCAATGTGTCGGCCATTTCGGCAGTCAAGGATATGATCCAGCGGTCAATCGACCTGTTCCGGTAATCTCATGTCCGCACCGATTTCTCCCATAAATTTCCCGATGCCGATTGAGGCGCCACGCCTCCAGCCGGCAGCTTCCTCGGGAGGCGATTTCCAAAAGGCTCTCAGCTCTGCCATCCAGCAGGTCGAGACCTCGCGCACGGCAGCCGATTCTTCGGCGCAGCGCTTCATCTCCGGTGAGAACCAGGAGCTGCACTCGACCATTTTGGCCACACAAAACGCAGAGCTGCAATTCGAGATGTTCATGCAAGTCCGCAACAAGGTGGTCTCCGCGTACGAGGAGATCATGCGCATGCAGGTCTGACCGGCCGCGCTGAACAGAAGCCATGGATCAATTCAAAAGTGTTTTCGCCGCTCTTTCGATGCGGCAGCGGGCCGGAATCGTCATCGTGACAATTCTGGTTGGAAGTGCCATCTCCGGGCTGGTGCATTGGAAGCACGAGCGCGATTTCCGGCCTTTGTTTACCGGCATGGCGCCTGAAGATGCCGCCGCAATCGTGCAAAAGGTGAAGGAGAGTGGAGTCGAGTATCGCATCGGCGAGAACGGGACCTCGGTTCTCGTTCCGGATACGAAGGTCGACGAGATGCGTCTGCAGCTCGCGGGTGCAGGACTTCCGAAAACGGGCCGGGTCGGTTTCGAGCTATTCGACAAGACGAATCTCGGGATCACGGATTTCACCGAGCACGTGAATTATCGGCGCGCACTCGAAGGCGAACTGGAGCGCTCCATCAAGAGCCTGAGTGAATTGCAGCAAGCTCGCGTGCATATCACGTTTCCCTAAAGATTCTGTGTTTCTCGATTCGCGCGAACCTGCCAAAGCGAGTGTTTTGGTCGATGTTCGTCCGGGCGCAGGTCTTACGCCGCAGAACGTGTTGGCCATTACCAATCTTGTCGCGAGTGCGGTCGAAGGTCTGAACCCGGAGTTCGTGTCCGTGGTAGACATGCAAGGCAATTTGCTGAGCCGTCCGCGCAAGGCCGGCTACGACGAGAGTCAAGCGTCGGACGCTGCCCTCGACTACAAACATCAGATCGAAAAAGATCTTACGTCCAAGGTGCAATCTACGCTCGAGCCGCTGCTCGGGGCAGCGAAATTCCGCGTCGGCGTCTCGGCGGACTGCGACATCACGACCAGTGAGCAGAGCGATGAGACATACGACCCGACTAAGTCCGTGATGGTGAGCTCGCAGCGGTCGGAAGACGTTTCAGGATCTACGCAAACCGCCGGTGTTCCCGGAACGCAATCGAATACGCCCCGTGGCAGCGCCGAGCCGCGCCCCACTCCAGTGGGTTCAACCACCTCGCGAAAGACGGAAAACGTCCAATACGAAACCACCAAAATGGTGCGCCATGTGAAAACTCCGCAAGGGTCGATCAAACGCATCTCGGCATCGGTGCTTCTCGATCAAGACGTTCAATGGTCTGGCCAAGGCAAACAGCGGCATCGCACGCTGGTGCCGGCTCCTCCGGAGAAGATCAAAGCAATTCACGATCTAGTCGCGGGCGTGCTGGGACTGCTTCCGGATCGCGGAGATCAACTGGTGATCGAGAGCCTGCCGTTCGAGCAGACACTCGAGACCGAGAATCCGGAAAGCGCTCCGCCGAACACGCTGCCTGCCCCGAACGCCAAGCCTGCACTGTGGAAGGACAAGCGCGTCCTGATCGGCGGCGGCGCCGCTCTGGTCTTGGGATTGGCTGCAATCTTTTTCCTGCTTCGCCGCAGAACGAATTCGGTTGAGGTCGAGCAAGGGCCGCGAGCTCTTGCGGCGCCGGAAGACGCCCTAGATCCCGAATCGAAGAAGGCGGTACGCGAAGCTGCCGCAGCGGCACTCGCCGGCAAGGCGGAAGAAGAGCAAAGGAATGCCCTTCAGCTCGCTGCCCCGGCCAAGAAGGTGGAATTGCTTCGGGAGCATCTGAAGGAGCGGGTCAAGAAAGACCCGGCTTTCGCCGCCAGCGTTCTGCGCGGCTGGCTTGAGGAAGACGCCCGCTAAGCGCGTCGATAAGTCGAGTAGAAGATGGTCCTCAACACCGCCGCTGCGAGCGAGACGCTGAAAGGCTTTCAAAAGGCCGCCGTTCTATTGGTGAGCCTCGGCGAGGATTCGAGCGCCGAAGTTCTCAAGCAGCTGACTGAAGAGGAGATCGGTTTACTCACGCGGGCCATTGCGCGCGTGCCTAACGTCAATTCGCAGCAAGCGGAAGCGATCCTGGACGAATTCCACAAAATGACGGTGGCCCAGGAGTTCGTGGTGAAGGGCGGCATCGATTATGCGCGTAAGATGCTGGCCACCGCATTCGGACCGGAATCGGCGAAGCGGCTGATAGACCGGGTCAGCAAGGCAGCAGGGGGCGATGGAGCAGATTTCGATGTGCTGCAACGCGCCGATCCGCAGCAACTCGCCAAGTTCATACATAATGAGCACCCGCAGACCGTGGCGCTGGTGCTATCGCATCTGAATCCGACTCAGGCGGCATCGCTCTTGACGTCGTTACCGCAAAAGATCCGATCCGATATCGCGTTTCGGATGGCGACTCTCGACCAGATCTCGCCGGAGATCATCAACAAGATCGCGAACGTGCTGGGGCAGAAGATCAAAAGCTTAGGCGAATTCAGCCGCGAGTCCTACGGGGGCGTACGCGCGGTGGCAGATATGTTCAACCGCCTGGATTCGGGAGCGAGCAAATCCATTCTTACCGATATTGAGCAACAGGACCCGACTCTGTTTGAGACCATTCGCGAGCTGATGTTCGTGTTTGAGGATCTCTTGCTGATCGATCAGGGTGGAATCAAAGAAATACTGGCGAAGGTAGACCGCAAGATCCTCACCGTGGCCTTGAAGGGTACCAGCGATCAACTGAAAGATCACATGTTCTCGTCGATGTCGCAGCGCGGCTCGGAAATGCTTAAAGAGGACATCGAAGCGCTGGGTCCGGTCAAGATTCGCGAAGTGGAAGCCGCACAGCAGCAGATCATCTCGGTCGTACGGCAGCTCGATAGCGAGGGTGTGGTGAGTCTGAAGGGAACGGTGGGTGAGCAGTATGTTGTGTAATATTGCGGATCGTCCGGAAGGCGCGAGGTCTGTGATATGGCGGCAGCTGCGGCCCAACGCCGCGAATGCACAGGGAGTTTTCACTCCCGCGGAAGCGCCGACCGTCGAAGTAGCCGATCTGCAGAAGCGTATTGCCGAGCTCGAAGCAGCACTCAAGACTCAAGTTGCGCAGACGGGACAGACGGCGCTCGATGAAGGGCTGCGGCAGGGCCGTGAAGAATCGGCTGCCGGCATGAAGGCGGCTTCGGAGCGACTGGCGCAAACACTGGCGGAACTGGTGTCGTTCAAACGCCAGCTTCGGAGCGAGGCGGAGATGGAGCTGGTGAAACTATCTCTCGCAGTGGCGCGCCGCATTCTGCATCGCGAACTCGCGGCCGATCCGGATGCAATGCAAGGACTGGTACACGCGGCTCTTCAAAAGATCCAAGGCCGAGAGATCTGGCGCATACGTATCTCCCCTGTTGGCGTGGAGGCGGCGCGCGCGGCACTCGGGCGCATGGGACTTGGCGCGATTGAGATCGTGGCAGAGGCCTCTTTCAAGAGCGGCGATCTGGTGATTGAGACGGCGCTCGGCGAACTCGACGCTTCGGTCGATACGCAGCTGCAAGAGATTCAGCGCGGATTTACCGATCGGCTGGTTTTGCGATGACCGCCGATCCAGATCAAATAAACTCACCGATCGACCTGAGCGCATACGCAGCGGGGTTGGAACAAGCCGACCTGCTTCGCTGGCGCGGGGTGATCACCGATGTGACCGGCTTCGTCATTGAATCGCAAGGCCCGGCGGCGCGCATCGGCAGCTTTTGCGAGATACAGACATCCCGCAGCAGAGTGATCCGGACCCAGGTAGCCGGGTTTCGGAACGGGCGCATTCTTTCTATTCCGCTGGAAGAGATCGACGGGTTACAGCCGGGCGATCCGATCTACGCGCGTCCACAAGACTCGCAGCTTTCGGTGGGGCCCGGTCTTCTGGGAAGAGTACTCGACGGATTCGGGCGGCCGATTGACGGGGGGCGCACCGATAGAAGGGCACGCCTATTACGATCTCTTTGCGACTCCACCGGGTCCGCTCGAGCGCGAGCACGTGGTAACGCCACTGACGACGGGCGTACGTGCGATTGACAGCTTGTTGCCGTGTGGCTTAGGGCAGCGCATCGGCATCTTCGGCGGAAGCGGCGTAGGTAAAAGCACGCTGCTCGGAGCGATGGCGCGGCAGAACTCGGCGGACGTTTCGGTGATCGCATTGATCGGCGAGCGCAATCGCGAGGTGCGCGGATTCCTCGAGAACGAGTTAGGCGCGGAAGGCCAGAAACGCTCCGTGGTGGTGGCGGCGACCTCCGATCGTCCGGCTCCGCTGCGTGTGCGCGCCTGTTTCGTGGCGCTGGCCGTGGCCGAATACTTTCGCGACCAGGGCGCAAACGTTCTGCTGGTGATGGATTCGGTGACGCGCCTGGCGATGGCCCAGCGCGAGATTGGGCTCGCGGCGGGAGAACCTCCCAGCCAAAAAGGGTATACGCCGTCCGTTTTCGCCATCATGCCGAAGATCTTCGAGCGTGCCGGCAACTTCAAGAAAGGGAGCATTACGGGCTTCTTCACCGTGCTGGTCGAGGGCGACGATTTTAACGAACCGATCGCGGACGCAGTGCGCGGTATTCTCGACGGCCACATTATTCTGTCGCGGCAGTTGGGGGCGGCAGGACACTACCCGGCTATCGATGTGCTGTCTTCCATTTCGCGCGTAGCTTCCGACGTAGCTGCTCCCGATCATCTGACCGCAGCGCGCAAGGTGCGCGAAGCGCTGGCGACATACCGGCATTCGGAAGATCTGATCCAGCTTGGCGCTTACGTGTCGGGATCGAACGCCAAGCTCGATGCGAGCATTCGCTCACGCGACCGCATCATGAAATTCCTGCAACAAGAGCCGCATGACAAGGCCAGTCTCGACACAACGCTGAAGGATCTGACGGAGATCGCCGCCCTGCTGTAGCGCGAACTTGCCATGAAACGGTTTGAATTCCGCCTGGCTTCCGTGCTGCGCTTGAGGCAGCTTCAGCTCGAGGCGGAGCAGGCGAAGCTGCAGGAATTGGTGGGAGAACAGCAGCGTTTGACGCGCGATCTGGAGGCCGCTGCCACAGAGCGGCGTGAGGCGAAGGAGGCGGTTTACAGCCTTACCAATCTGGACAATGCGGAACTACGCACGATGTCCGCGTTTCTGCTGGGCGTAGACGCGAGGAGCGCCAAGACACGCGCGCGCCTTCAAGAGATGGCGCATTTCATCGAAGAGCGGCGGCAGTACGTCATTAAGGCAGAACGCAAGGTACGGCTGCTCGAGAAGCTGCGTGAAGGCAAGCGCGCGGAGTGGAAGCATGCGGCCGATCTGGAAATCGAAACGGCGGCGCAGGAGGCATGGCTGTCCGCACGGCATCTGCGGCGTGCGGAAAAGCACTCTCTCCCACCTGGCGTATCACCCCTGAAGCCGTCCAGGTGTGAGGTTCAGTCCAGGGTGAAACCCGCAAACGGGCGATCCGATTCGGCGCTCGGAAGTCGATGAGAACAAACAGGTGACTTGTGCAAACTAAGCTGCTCTGGATCGGCGCCAGTTCCACGATCACCGAGAGTGAACTGAACCGAACGGTCCACGGGCTTGCGGTCGTTCATGAGCCTTCCCTTCCCGATGCCCTGCAACGTCTGAACAGCGGCGAATACGGTCTGGTCATTCTCAGCCTCGCTCCGCTGGGGGATTCGGGCGAGAACGCTCTGGAAGAGCTTTTACATCACGATCGCCGTTTTCCGGTGATCGTGCATCATCCACAGGGCACGATTGATGACGCGATTCGCCTGACGCGGCACGGCGCGTTTTACGTGTTGCTGGGCGACAGCGAGCCGCACCGTGTCGAGCACGCCGTGAAGATGGCGCTCGAAAGGTCGCGGCCGAAGAACCTGCCGGAGCTGCACACGCTGCCGTGGCGGCAATCCGTGATTGGGCAGAGTCGCGCGATGCAACACATCTTAGAAGTGATACAGCTGATCGCTTCGAAACGCGCGACGGTCCTGATCAGCGGCGAGACGGGCACCGGAAAGGAAGTGGTGGCGAAAGCCATCCATGCGGCAAGCAATCGCGCGATGCGTCCGATGGTATCGGTCAACTGCACGGCGCTTCCGGTAAACCTGATCGAAACGGAACTGTTCGGACATGCCAAGGGAGCGTTCACGGGCGCGCATGGCAGCCGTATCGGGCGCTTTGAGCAGGCGAATCGCAGCACGATTTTTCTGGACGAAATCGGCGATCTGCCGCTCGATTCGCAAGCCAAGCTGCTGCGCGTTTTGCAAGAGCAGGAGTTCCAGCGCGTGGGAAGCTCCGAGACGGTGCACGTGGATGTGCGCGTGATCGCGGCGAGCAACGTGAATCTGGAAGAGGCTGTACGGGAACGCCGCTTCCGCGAAGATTTGTTTTACCGGCTGAACGTTGTTCCGGTGCGCATTCCGCCGCTGCGGGAACGGCGCGAGGACATTCCGCCACTGCTCGAGCATTTCCTCGAGAAGATTCGAGTGGCTGAAGAGGGACCCTCAAAACGGATCAGTCCCGAGGCAGTCGACCTTCTGACCAGCCTGGATTGGCCGGGCAATGTGCGGCAACTCGAACACGCAGTTCACATGGCGTTCACTCTGAGCGGCGATCGCCGCATTCTGTTTCCCGGCGATTTCTCGGCCAACCGGCCAGCGCAAGTCGCGAAAGCTGCCGAGCTATCCTCGACCGCAGAGCGAGCCGCGAACGCAGAGCGCGGCCCGATCACGATTCCGAACGAGGGAATCGATTTCGATGAGGTTGTGGGCAGCTTCGAACTGGCGCTGCTGAACCAGGCGCTGACTGCTTCGGGAGGCAATAAGGCGCGGGCGGCAGATCTTTTACGGATCAAGCGGACCACGCTACTCGCCAAAATGAAGACCTTCGAAGAGCGCGGCGCAGCGCCAGCTCGCAAGGGTCCGGTTCCGGTGCCATCGCGACCTACGGCGCTGGTGTTCGTGCAGGACGGCCCGGTGCGAAAACTGGTTTCAAAGACACTCGAGGAAGAAGGCTACCGCGTGATGGAAGCGGCCAGCGGCTCGACGGCAATGGATCTGTTTGAGGCTTGGAAGACCCACATCACGCTCATCGTGAGTGCGACGGATACGTCCGAATCTCGCGGCGAGGACGTTAGCTCGCGCTTGCGCAGTTTGGCGCCTTCGCTTCCGATGGTTGTGATTTCGGACAGTGCCCACGGATCGACCGCCGAGCGGGAGCACCCGCACACAGAGAGGCTGGAACGTCCCTTCTCGGCGGAGGAGTTGCTCGCGACTCTGAAGGAGATGAGCAGCAGGCGCGCAGCGAATATGGCCGGCGCATTCTGCGCTTAAGGCCAACACTCAACCGCACCAGGTCGCTTACGCTTCCGGCTCAGTTCCGGTTTCGATAACGCAGGGTCAGGCTGGGACGCAGACCTGATCGCGGAGCCTGCAGGCGCTTCGAAGTTCTCCGAAGAGCGGGCCTTTCCGCACGACGACACGGATCTTAGTTTGTTCCGCATCTTCGGCACTAGCGCTTTCGAACTCGATGCGATAGGTAGAGAACAACGAGGCGTAGAGAACAGTAAGGGTGCGCTGCCAAGAGTCGGCGTCTTCCTGACAGACGAGGAAGGCTCCGCCGGTAGCGGCGGCAAGGTCAGCCAAGGGGCTGGCGTTGTTGGCGGAGATGACATGGACGATGAAGCCACGTGTCAGGGCGGTCTGCTTGACCGCTTCCAAGCGCTCACGCGGTATGGCGCGAGAGCCGACGGATTCGATGACGACGGCGTGTAGAGTGCCTTTGCGGGACGGTACACCGGTGCGAACGAAGGGCGGCGCGGTCAGCAGCAGATCGAGCACGTTACTGAGCTGATAAGAGCGGGCGGATTGCATGCGCGCGGTTAAGAAGTCATCGAGTTCGACGAAGTTGCGTATGAAGGCTGGCTTTTCCGGTGGAGCAAGGGGGCTGTGGGCGGCGGGGCCGGTGTTCGCGTCGGGCGCATTCGTACGCACGACATTCGAGCCGAGGTCCGTGTATTCAAGGAAGGCCCAATAATCCAAGTGGCGCTTCTGATTGAAGAAGTGCGAAAGAAAGACACGCCATTTGCTGCTCACGCGGGTGCCGGCGGCATCGGTGTTGGGCAGGGCGAAAGCGATGCTCATGGTCTCGGGCGGCGGCTCGCTTTGGACGGTGTAATTCTCGATGACGGAGGAATCCTGCGCGATGCGGAAATCGGTCGCGAGGAGGGTGGAGACGGGACTACCGTGTTGGGAAACGGCGGCTAAGTGCAGGATATGGCTGCGCACGCCGGGCACGTGTTTCGCGGCGGCATCGCGGGACGGCGGATGGCCCGCGTGACGAGTGAGCGTGCCGGCCTCTTTCGAAAACATGAGCAGTTGCAGTCTTTCGATTCCCGAGAAGGCGGCTCGGACGTCGAGCTTCTGCACGGCCTGGTGGGCGTTGCGGCGGACCAGCGTGCTCGGTTCTTCGAGTAAGGGGAACAAACAGTTGCGGAAGCGATCGTCGCCGGTTTCGCCGATGACCCAAGCGGCGGTGGCACGAAATCTCTCCTCGGGGTGTTTGGTCATGCCATGGATGACGGGAATACAGCCCGCCTCACCCTGGCGATATAGGCCGAGCAAGGCGTTGCCGACCACTCGATTGCTGGGGTCGCTGACACCCTCCCACAGGCGGGCATGCAGCCGCTCGGGTATACCGGGTTCCCATAGTGCTTCGAGGGCATTGGCACGAACGCGATCGTCGGTTTCGTTGCGGGTTTGCTCGAGCCAGTCATAGTGGCGGCTCATTTTGCCGAGCATCGTGGCCGCTTTGGAGCGGATAGTGGCATTGGGATGCCGCAGCAGGCGTCCGACCACGGGAAAGAGGTGAACGCTGCCGACTTCCACCTTGAAAATAGTGAGGAAGCGCAGGCCGTAGGCGGGTTGGGCCAGGCTGATGCCGCCCATTCCGTCGACTCCGAAGATCTCTTTGACGAGGTTGGTCTCGACGGAGGGGTCAATTTTCCGTAATCTGTCGGCCAGGGCGCCGGCCTCTTCTTCGGTCAGCAATTCAGGGTCGCAGAGCACCCGGGCGAGTATTTTGCTTGCCGAAATCAGCCAGAGCAGGTGCCGGAAGCCAGCGCCATCTTTGGTATGGCGCAAGATGGGTACGGCTTGTTCACAAAAAGTGGCTGGCTCGGTTTCGATCCAGTCGCGCATTGTCTTCGCCACGGACGTGGGATTGTGCTCGAAATCGTCTAGCAGGCGGGCAATGTTTCGCACACCACCTTATCGGCAACTCGATAGCGGAATATTTCCCTTAAATCGCACGCCGTTCCGGTGCCAGGGACGCCTTTATTGATGCAGGTTTGAGGCGTTCAGGCGGCCTCGCGCTGAGCTTTCGTCGCTTCAGAGGCCGAGCCCGGTTGTGCGGGGGTGACGCGAGCGAGGACGGCGGCGGTCCAAGAGGGCGAGCAGCGCTCGAGATAGCGCTCGATTTCGGCAGTTGAAAATTCGAACCCATTTGCTGCGGTCGGGACTGGTGCGTTGGTCTTTTTGGCGATTAAGTACTGGCGCGCGGCGGCATCCAAAGCTTCCGCTTCCTTGGCTTTGCGCGCTTGCTGGAGCTGGCGCAGCTCGGCCGTTTCCTTTTCGCGGCGGCGGACCAGACGCGCTTCCTGCAAATGCAGATTGCGCAGCTGCTTTTCATATTTTCTAAAGGTTTGAAACTCGATGATGTTGGGGCGCAGCGAGGGCTCGTAATCGTTGAACATGTTGGCGAACTCCGCGCGGCCCTGGGCGTAGAAGGCCAGCTCCAGACCGGGGATGCGGCGCAAGCGCCACATGGTATCGGCGATGGATTGGACCAGATCGGATTCGCGCTGGCCGACGGGGGCCAGTTCCTGTTCGTAAGCAGCGAGATAGCGCTGATAGTCGGCGATGTCGTCATCGTGCAGCAGGACGGTGCGGCCGGTGAGTGCGGTTTTGACGGCGTTCACACTGCTCTTGCACTTGGTTTCCGGCGAGCGCGGGCCGGTGGAGAGTTGGGCATTGGCTCGGTTGGCAGCGAGCTGGGCCGCGGAGATGGGTTTAGATGACATGCGAGGTCCTTCGGAAAAAGAAATGGCCCGGGTGACGAATGGACGGTCACACGAGCCTGACAGAACGTAGCACGCGAAAGGGCGAAAACGTACTATGTACGTTGAAAAATGGCCGTAAGCTGCTGATAGGGATCGAGAAATAAATATGGGTACTTTTGAACTGACTTGGAGCATCTCCCCCTTTTCGGGGTACGGGTACCACACACAGGGTGAGAGGTTCGGTCGGCTTGGCTATAATCGCAGGAGACTGCGGAAGAGCTGGGTTCTTCCGCGCTGATTTGTCCTCCGCAGTGCGTCGAGGCCACTACCCAAATGTCACGCACGTCCCAGGAGTGTCGCATGTTTTTGCCGGCAGACATCATTAATTTATGGCGCCGGGACTTATGGGACTGCACCCGATGAGAACGATCAGCATCTACACAGCTTGTTACAACGAGGAGGAAAACGTTGAGGAGTTGTACAACCGGGTCCGCGCGCAAATGTTGGCGGTGGGACGGTATAAGTACGAGCACATCTTCATTGACAACAGCTCCTCGGATAACACGGTCGCCATTCTGAAGCGGATCGCCAGCCGCGATCATAACGTCAAAGTAATCGTCAACGCGCGCAATTTCGGCCACATCCGATCACCGCACCACGCGCTGTTGCAGACCACGGGAGACGCTGTGATCAGCATCGTGGCCGATCTGCAGGATCCGCCTGAGATGATCCCCCAAATGATTGCCAAATGGGAAGAGGGCTACTCCATGGTGCTTTGCCTGAAAACCACCAGCCAGGAGAACAAGCTCATGTTCTGGATCCGAACTCAGTACTACCGTCTTGTTCAGCGCCTTTCGGAGATCCAAACGTTCGAGAACTTCACCGGCTTCGGATTATACGACCGTCAAGTTGTGGAGGCGGTTCGATCGTTCGGTGACGCTTACCCGTATTTCCGAGGCATCATTGCCGAAATCGGACTTCCACACTATGAGCTGACTTACGATCAGCCCCGGCGGATACGCGGGATTACCAAGAACAATTTTTACACGCTTTACGACCTGGCGATGGCAGGTATTACCAATCTGTCCAAAGTTCCCTTGCGCATGGCAACTTTTCTAGGTCTCGGCACTGCGTTGGTCTCGCTTTTCGCAGGTTTCGCTTACCTGATCATCAAGCTGATCTTCTGGAGCCATTTCTCGGCGGGCGTGGCGCCTCTGGTCATCGGGTTATTTTTTCTAGGCTCGGTGCAATTGATATGCGTGGGAATGGTCGGTGAGTACCTTGGTGCAGTTCACACGCAGGTACTGAAACGGCCGCACGTGATCGAGAAAGAGCGCGTGAACTTTGAGTACGGACCCAATGACCCGCTAGACGAGTCGAGTGTTGCGAATGTGTTCGTCTCCCGGTCTAATGGGTGATTTAGATTTGAACTTCAGCAGCGGTTTTCGCTGCCATCGAATCTAACGCCGCCATGGTACATACCCGCCGCACCGACTCTAACATCAGTCTGACTAGGAGAGAGCTAGCGTGATCGAGCCCCCCGTAATCGGCTACGAGGCCACCGAGGTCCATTCGAGTTCCAGAACGAGAGCCAACCATCTGTTCACCGGTACGCTCGTCGTTTTGATATTGGCGCTCTTCATGAGCTTCATTTTCAATCGATATCTTCCGATCAACGAAGGATGGTACTACTACTACGCATGGCTGATGCACAAAGGCCAAATGCCGTATCGGGATTTTTGGTATATCTCTCAGCCGTTCGATCTTTTTGTTGCGTATGTATTTGCCGGCGACCACCTGATTAACCTGCGCATTTTCGGTCTGGTGGAACGAATTGTGCTTTCAGGGTTGCTGTATTTCCTTCTGTCCCGAAAATTTTCACCCAAGGCGTGTTTCCTAGCGACCCTGTTAGCGATAGTGATGCTGCTGACCTACCTCACCGAGGGATTTTTCACATTCCTGATCGATTCGCTTACGTTTCTTTTAGCGGGTCTGATTTGCGTTTACGAATCCCAAATCCATCCGCAGCGTGACAGATGGTGGCTTTTACTCGCCGGCATTGTTGGTTCGCTGTGCTTCTTTTCGAAGCAGTCAACGGGACTTTTCGGCACGCTGGCGCTGGCGGTTCTCATTGCCTGGCCGGCGCTCGAAGACCTGCGGCAGGTCATTCCAAAGCTGGTTTACTTTTCCATCGGCTGGTGTATTCCTGCCGTACCGATTGTGATGTGGTTAGTGAGGAACGACGCCTTGCAGGCATACCTGAGGGAGGTATTCAAGGGCGCGGCGTCCTCCAAGGGTTCGCTCGAAACGGTTCTTTTCACCACTTTTACCAGGAATTTTCAGCCGAAGATGCTGGTGATCGACATCCTACTTGTGGCGGCGTTCAGTTGGGCGGTTTGGAAGAAGCACATTGTTTTTCGGAGACCTCAGATTGTAAGTTCGAGCAAGATAGACATCGCACTTACGTCCGCGATTGCTTTGATCCTGCTTTTTGTTCCCATATTTATCCGCATTATTAGCGATCCGGTTGTGGTGCGGCTCCGCCAATATCTGGCGGTTGCGGCGAAGGCCATTTTTATGGCAATGCTTCTTCTTTTTCTTTGGCTGTTGTTTCGCCGTTTAAAAATGCGCCGGGAGGCGAGCGATTCCGTAACCGCGATTCTCCTCATTGGCGGTTTCTTTTGGGCGTACGCTTGCCTGATGTCGAACAAGGTGGAGCAACACGCGATTGTCCTCGGAGTAGCTTACATAGTGGCGGCTGCTTGCGACAATCTAGCGTCGCGAACGGGGAAATCGTTTATCGGCATCATAACGGTTGTCTGTTTATTGCAGGTTGGCGAGCTTGCGGTCTATAAGTACAACGATGCCTATGACTGGAACGGGTGGCGATCCGTCATTCCGGTTCACACGGTACGCAGCCATTGGCCGCAGCTAGCGGGCTTTGAGGTCGACGAACCGACGGTTCATATCATCGACACAATTCTCGACGACGTGGCGCAGGGCTCTAAGCCGGGTGAGCCGATCTTCACTTTTCCACATACGCCGATGTTCAATTTCATCACGGGCCGGCCGCAGCCGACTTTCGCGCCGGTGCATTATTGGGACGTCGCCCCGGACGACCTGGCGATCGCGGATGCGGCGAGAGTGAAGGCCGCCAGACCGGCCGTGATCGTGGACATGGACATGCCGGAATGGCTCTGGGGAGATGCTGAACTTACGTTCAGAAAAGGACAGAAGAGCGGCCAAAGACAGATAGAAGCGGTGATCAAGGAATTCGCCGCGTCCGGAGATTATCGACTCAAGGACACTTTCGTGACGCCTTGGGTATTCACTCGAGTGAATGTCTGGCAGCGGGTCAGGTGAACACGGGTTCTGGAAGCCGCCGCATTTGCTTATGGCACGGCGGGTATTGGCCGCTAGAAGATTGCGTACAGAAACGGGCTTGAGCTGCCGCCTGCCAAATAGACGAGGACGAGCAGGACGGCGGTGCTGGTAGCGGTACACGAGTAGACAGACCAACGAGCCCAGCGGGGGAGAACGAAGACGAGTTCTCCGCGCTCGTTTCGCCGGCGCAAATAGTCGGCGGCCTCGGCGATTGCGTAGGCCCAAAATCCCGCCAGCATCGAAAGGCCCAGGTAGTGGCAGTAGGTCCTGAATTCGGGCGAGACGTTTGGAATCCCCTGGAAGAGGTGACCTATGAAGTAGAAAGCATCACCTAAGCTCTCGGCGCGGAAGAAGACGAGGGACATCGCGAAAAGGTGAAATGTGACGAGGGGGCCTATCCAATTGGTCACCCGGTCGGCGCCAGGATGTTGTTTGTAATAGCGCCTGCGAGACCGCATGCTGAGCGCGTCTACAGACAGGTACACGGCCTGCAGCAAACCGAACGTGATAAACGTCCATCTGAAACCGTGCCACAGGCCGATTAACCCCATGAACACAAACAGGCTGAAGAGTAACCCCGCATTGCCGAAGTTGCGCGTGGACATACGCAAGGGAGTGAAGACATAATCTGTCAACCATTTGGTTAAGGTGATGTGCCAGCGACGCCACAATTCGGAAATGTTCGGGGCGGCAAAGGGTGCGTTGAAGTTTTCCGGTGACTCGATTCCGAGGAGCCAGGCCGCTCCGATGGCGATGTCGGCGAGCCCTGAGAAATCGGCGTATAGCTGCAACGTGAAACCGTAGTAGCCGAGGAGTAGCGGGGTGCCTTGGTTATATAAGTGCGCGAAAACGAAGTTCACCAGGATACCCAGGTTGTTCGCAACCACAAATTTCTTAAAGAATCCGAGTAGAATGCGCTGCACGCCTAACAGGACCACCCGGAAATGCGCAGGCGGGGCGGATTCGATCTGAGGCAGAAAAGTTTCGGAGCGCTGGATAGGTCCGGCGACCATCTGAGGAAAGAAAGCGACGTAGGCCGCAAAGCGTATGAAGCGGCGTTCCGCGGAGGTGTTGCGCCAATACACGTCGATGACATAACTCATCAGTTTGAAGCTGTAGTAAGAGATGCCCAAAGGCATGGCTAGGTCGAGATAGGGATGACCAATGCCGCGGCGAAGTATGTCCTGTATTTCGCGCGGGGCTTTGAAGACGGCGAGAATCGTCACCAGCCCGACTACGACAAGGACCATAATCAGGCGGCGCGATTGTTGATTGCGGGCCCGCTCCAATCCCCTGGCAGCAACGTAGGTGAGTACGGTTGACGCGAGCAGCAGCAGCGTCATGCGGTGGTTCCAGTTGAAATAGAAGAAATAAGAGGCGAGGAATAGAACCAGAGCGCGCCAACTCCTGGGAGCGAACCGATAGATGACGGCTACTCCCGCGAGAAAAAACAGGAAATAAAGGGTTGTGAAGTTGAAAATAGGAAAGTGAAGAATCGGAAGCAAAATTTAGAACCCGTGCGCCGCTTGCGGTCTGATTTCAGGCTGTTTTGCGCGCGATGACATCCATCAAGTCGCCGACGTTCTTCAACGACGATACTTCTCCGGTAGTGAACTTCACCTTAAATTCGCGCTCGATGGCAACAATGAGATTGATGTGAGTGAGCGAGTCCCAATCCTCGACGTCCTTGGCGGTCATCGAGCGGGAAATTTCGAGCGAAGGGTCATGAAAGACTTTTTGGAAGGTGCTTGTCAGCCGCTGCTGCAGATTTGTTTCCATTGGTCAGGCGGTGGCGAACATTTCTGCGGGTGCAGATTCTTCACGCGTAAGGAACACGGAAGGAGTTTTGTAATCGGCTGTATACAGCAGCCAGTGCGAAACCCCAGCTGAGGTTTCCTCGACCTTACTGAAGCCGAAGCGCGCGAAGAAGTCCTTCACCATGGCGTTTTTGGCGGTTGGGATGTAGGTAGCGGTGAGGCGCTCCAGGTTGCGGCGGCGGGCCTCCTCGACCAGATGCGTCATAAGGAACTCTTCCACTCCGCGCGCCAACACGCGGCAACTCATCAGCCAATCCGTTATTTCCAGAGCGCCTTGGGCCGGCTTGGGCGCTGCGATCACGACTGAGATGAGGCCGTGGTCGCCAAAACGATCGCGCAGTTTGGCATAGAGCGGGATACAGTTCTGTTCGTCCGCCATCATCTGTTCGCATTGCGCTTGATTGTAGCGATGGGTGGTCAGATTGAACTGATTGCTGCGCTGAAGCAATTGAGTGATGCGCGGGATTTGATGGGGGGTGAAGCGGCTTACCTCGATTCGCATGTCGAGCGACTGGAGGAACTCCTCGAAATTAGAGGCAGTGGTTTCGAGCGCCTTACGGTGTGTTTCCTGCTTGTAGAGATCGGAGCGCTGAACATCTTCGGCGGAAAACGAGCTGGTCTCGAAAAGGTTTAACTCGGATAGCGCCTTTACATAGTCGGATGGATCTTCCGGCAGCTCCGGGACGATCACCTCGGGCACAAGCTCGCGAACCAAATTACGTTCAAACGGGTTGTCATCGAGAAAGGCGATGGAATCGAGCCCGATGTTGAGGGTGTCGCGAATGGTTCGAATGTTTTCCGCTTTGTTGTTCCAGTTTGCGACGAAAACGGTCATGTCGTCGAACTTGAGAACCATCTCCGAGTTTTCATGGAACGGACGAATTGCGTTGGCGTGCTCGTTTTTGCTGCAGACCGCGAGCAGAATGCCGCGGCGCTTGAGTTCGCGGAGGTAGCACTGAAACTGATGGAAGGCTTCTCCATCGCCGTGCGCGGAAATTTGAATTCCGTGCGGTCCTTCATCGCCGACAACGCCGCCCCACAACGTGTTGTCGAGATCGAGGACGAGGCACTTCACGCCGCGGCCCCGGGTTGCGAGGACGATGTCGACTATATTTTGCGCGACCAGCGGCAGGTGATCGAGGGCGCAGAAAGTTTTGGCGAGATGCCAGAGCCGCTCATCGAACCAGGAGCGCCTTCCGACCCAGGACGCGATGGATTCGACGTCGTTCACGAGGACATGGCTGCGGGTAGCGGCTTCCTGGGCGATGAGGCCGTTTAATTTGTGAATGAGGCTGTAAAAGGAGGGCGCGACTTTGTGATCGAAGTTTCCGAAGAAGCGCTCAAGCGGCAAAACGAAGTTGGATTGAAGTACCAGTGCGGCACAATTCTGTCGAATCGCATCCCAGATCCGGGCGAGTTTGCGGCGCTCTGTTTCGAGCCAATCGAGCTCCGGTTGCTGACGATTGTAGAAGCGGGCGCGAAGACTCTGGACAGCGTTCAAGATAACGATGACGTCCGGTTTGAACGCGTAAAGAGCCGATTCCGGGTTGTAGACGTCCAGTTCTATGGCGTCGAATCCGCCTTCCTGGATTTGAATGGAGGTTTGATGACGATGAAAGAGAGCCTTCAAGAGAGGAAGAAATTGCTGAGTGGCAGCGTCGGCGAGGAGGGCGAGGCGAAGAGAGCCCGGCGCTTCGGCGCGCGGAATCGCTTTGGCCTCACGGATCACTTCGAAATAATCTAAGTTCGCGCGCATGGGTATGGCGATGTTTCAACTTTTATTGAAGACGCATGTTAGGAAGCGAATGCTTCACGGGAGCTCAGCTTCAAAGCATTGAGTCCGTGCCGGTTCTCGTACTTAATCAATTCCCAATCGCGGAACCGGCTAAGATGCCTCAGTAATTAAGACAGATGAGAATTCGATTCAGCGAAGAACAGCTTCAGCAATTCAGTGTCGCATCCTCGGACTTCAATCCCCTGCATCTTTCCGAAAATTACGCCCGGAAGTCAGCTTTCGGAGAGCGGGTGGTATTCGGTATGCTCGGCTGCCTGGCGGCACTGGCCCAGACGCCCGTGCCGGAAGGGCAGCGTCCGGCGTCGCTAGGCGTCGACTTCAAAGGACCTTTGCTGTTGAATGTGGATTACGGCGTGACGGTAAAGGAAGAGCGATCCGGCGGGCTGCGAGTGGCGTTGATGGATGGGAGCGTGACTGCCGTAGTGATGCGGCTGAAATTTGAGCACGGCACCCCTGCGGTAGCGGCTCTGGCGGAGCGCGGCAGTGCACCAAGAAGCGAGGCGCGGCTGCTGCAAACTGCGGACCTGACGCCGGGATTGTCTTTCCGGGGTGCGTATAGCGCCGATGGAAGCGCATATACGGAACTGCTGGATCGGCAGGGTGTGAAGCGTGCGGAGTGGGGCGACGCGTTGCTGCTGACGCTTCTGGCGAGCAGTTATCTGACGGGAATGGAACTGCCGGGGGAGAGCGCTGCTTTCGTGGGATTGAAGGCGGAGTTTCCAGCGACTGCACCACATGCGCGGTCTCAATTTGAGATTGCGCTTGAATCGTATGACGAGCGCTTCGGGCTGGTCGAATCGCGGTTTTCACTGGCGGGCGAATCGGACGCCTACGCCCGAGGCGAGATCACGGCGCTAGCGCGGCCATCGCGTGCTCGTACGGAGCTGGCGAGTCTCGAAAAAGGTTCGAAGCGATTCGAGGGCAAAACGGCGGTGGTCATTGGCGCGAGCCGCGGCTTGGGTTCGGCGCTGACTCTGCAGCTTGTGGCAGATGGCTGCACGGTCATGGGAGTGTATGCAAAGAGCCGCGATGCGGCGGAGGAGATGGCGCAGGCAAGTCAAAGTTTGCCGGGGCGATTGATCATGGAGCAGGGCGATCCTTCGGATGTCGACTGGTGCGTGGTGCTAAGGGATCGGGTGAAAGAGGAATTTGGGCGATTGGATGTGCTGATTTGCAGCGCCGCGCCGTCGCTGCAGAACCTGAAGTTCGAGGAAGCGGTCCTACGGCCGTATCGCTTCGTATTTGCAGCGCGGCTTCGGGCTGGTAGGTGCTCCGCTTTCCGCCTTTCTGGCGTTGCTTTCAGCTTCAAAGGGCAGAGTGCTCTTAATTTCTTCGAGCGCGGTCGAAGAACCGCCCGCGGTGTGGCCTCATTATGTAGCTCTCAAGACCGGTGCCGAGGGATTAGTGCGAACCGCCGCCGCAGCGAATCCACAGATTGGATTTTTGATTGCGCGCCCTGGGAAGCTTCGCACGGATATGACGAATACGCCGGTGGGGTGGATGGATGCGGAGGCACCGGAGGCGGTTGCGCGGCGGCTCCTGGAGCAGCTTGCCACGAACGCGGAGGCGGGAGCGGTGCACTTCAGCCGTTGATTGCCTGAGCGGGAGCGGCTACTGCGATTTCTTGAAGAGCCTGGAAGACTTCAGCAGGTCGTCCGCGATGAATTGTGCGGCTACGTGGTTGCCTTTCGCGTTCCAATGGCCATCGCCGCAAGGGGTGAAGAAAAAGCCATGCAGGTAAACATTGTGTTTTGTTGCGTAATCAGCCATTAAAGGCGCGAGCCGCAGAGAATGTAATCCGTTCGACCGCACAATGGAATCGACGCGCTTGTCCCAATAGAAGAGGTCTGTGGCTCTCACTCTCTTGCGGAACCTCTCGCGGAAAGCGGGATCCGGATACTCCTGCGGGGGCATTCCGGTCGAAACAAACCAAAGCTCGGCACCATGCTGTTCCGCCAAGCGCTTAAATTGGGGCACAAGCGCTTGCAGAATCTGCCAGTTCTTTTCCATCGGTCCATTCAGCGGCGGAGGCGCAAGAGGAAGGATGTACTGGTAATCGGGATTGGAGGTGTAGGGATCCGGTCGCTCAGGAGGCTTTTTCGTTAATCGTGCAAGCGCTTTGTAGTATGCAGCGTTGGAGGCGAGCGCCAGGTGCGAGCGATTCAGCAGATCGTTCCAGCGATCTTGGGCGTCGAGTTGGGCGGGCGTAGGTACGGGTATGAGACGTGTGATTCGATCGGGAACAACTTCGCCGTTTGCGTCCAGTTCAAAAAAAGGACGACTGCCCCATTTATTCCAAGCGGTTTCACGCATTGCGTCGAGGAGGTCGATGTGCGTGATGTTGAAGATGACTATGTCGGGATGAAACTGCCAGACGTCTTTGAGGGCGTAAAAAGTTTGCACGACCGAGTAGGCATCTATGCCGAAATTCAGTGTTTCGACCCGTTGCGTGGCGCCTGGACGAGAATTCAGCAAGCCTTCGAGCAAGTAGACGAAATTGTTATCCGGTGTAACCTGCATCCCGCCGACATAAGAACTGCCGATTACGGCGATGCGGATAACGCCCGCGGGTTTTGCGAGAGTGTGTACGCGGTCATGGTGGCCTTGGCTATTTATCTGATCGTAGAGCACGTCATCGTGGACCCACCAACCCTGCGCATTGGGCCGGTAGACATACCCGCGCGTCCAATCCGTCCTGAAGAATGAACTCTGATATCGGACTCCGGCTGCGCGGAGGCCGCCTTCGATCAGGACCAAAGTGAACAACACGGTTAGCGCTGCGATAGCGACGTCGCGAACGAGGGAGGTTGTTGTTCGGACGGCCGCTCGGGGCTGTGGTTCTAAAGTGAGTTGGGACATGTCCGAGCCGTCTATCCGTGCGCGTGAGCTTTGGCTCTCCGGCACGCCGTTGCACTTTGATGCGATGCAAGGTCCCGGTACAGACGATCAGTTTTATTTTAGAATGGTCGGAGCATTCCGGGTCTTCAAAACACTACGATGAGCAACAATCTGTCAGCGACGCTTCCCGCTCGCGAGTTCCCTCTCAATTACCGAGCGAACCTCGTGAATGCGCTTTCGAAGATCGATTTGGATGCGGTGTCGCGGGCGATCGAGATTCTTGCGGAGGCGCGCGATCACAATCGCCACATCTTCACTTGCGGCAATGGTGGGAGTGCGGCAACTGCCTCGCATTTCGTGACGGATATGGTGAAAGGCGCGAGCTACAGCCGGGAGTCGCGTTTTCGCATCATGGCTTTGACGGACTCGCTGTCGACTATCACGGCGTACTCGAACGATGTCAGCTACGAGTGCGTTTTCGCCGAACAACTCAAGAACTTCGCGGAGCGCGGCGATGTATTGATGGCGATCAGCGGATCGGGGAACTCGCCGAATGTGCTGTGTGCAACCGAATACGCGAATTCGAAGGGCTGCGAAACGATTGCGCTGACGGGGCGCGACGGGGGGAAGCTGGGGCGGATGGCGAAGCTCGAGATACGTGTGGCGGAAGATCACATGGGCCGCATCGAAGACGCGCACCTGATCGTATGCCACATGTTGTGCTACTACTTCATGGAAACGGCCGCTCACTGACGTGCGCGGTTCTGTTGGACATTGAAGTACTGCTTGTTCCAGGCGTACATGCGGCGGATCTGTTCGTCGAGGGGGAGAATCTGCCGGAGCCCGAGTTCGTGGCCGACGCGGTCGACGGAGGGAACGTAGCGCGAGGGAGGGGCTCCGGGGACGGGCTTACGGGCAATTTCGATGGGCGTGCTCGGGACGGTGTTCTCCACAACGGAGCGGGCGAGCTCGGCGATGGTGAGGCCTTCCGCAGAGCCGACGTTGTAGAGGCGCGATTGGCCGCGCACTAGAAGCGTCCACATCCAGATCGCCATCTCGGCGGCATACAAGTAGGAGCGGTAGGGAGTCCCGTCGGCGGCGATGTGTACGGGACCGCCTGCGAGCACGTCGCGCACAAAATTGCCGATAGCGAAATTCAGATCGAGCGGCAGGTGCGGACCGGCGAAGGCAAACAGGCGCGTGAGCACGGTGGTGAAGCCGAATTGGCGGCCGTACATGGCGCAGACGAATTCGGAAGCGTGCTTGGCCTGGCCGTAGGGGGCGGTGAGATCGACGGTGAGCGGGGCGCCGGGGTAATCTTCCGGAAGGTTGGTCATCTCAGAGGGCTGGTTGCCATAGGCCTTGCCGGAACTGGTGAAGAGGAACCTTTTTGTGCCGTGGGTACGGGCGAAGTCGAGGGCGCGGCGGGTGGCGCGCAGATCGAGGTCGAAGTTGGCGGTGGGCTCTTCGGGGGTGGAAGGAATATGCGGCTCGGTGGCACCGTGGATGACGAAGGGGAACACGCCGTCGGGGAAGTCGAAGGATGCCGCTTCGCCGCGGTGGAAGTGGATGGACGGGTGATGGGCGGCGTGCGGGGCCTTGCGGCGGAAGGCGTCGGGATTGCGCGTCAAGAGAACGGCGCGGGCGTTCAGGTTGAGCTTGTCATTGGCCCAGACGAAACTCTCCATAAGCCAAGTGCCGATGAAACCGGTTCCGCCGGTGATGAAGATTTGCTGGTTGCGCAAGGATTCCCAGATGTCGCCGGAATGCTCCAGGATGAAGTCGAGATCGTTGCGGAGAGGATGCCGCGAGGCATCGGCGAGGGGATGCGGGACCGCGTTCACTTTCGGAATTATACTTGGGCGTGCGGCCTCGGCGGACGCGGCGAGTGGGGTCAGCGGGGCTGCTAAAATGGCAGCTTGCCGCTTGGCAGTACGTGATCGACTTGCAAAGTTCGCTCAAACCGGCGACTACTAATGGGGCAAAAAATCAACCGTATTAGGTCGCTAACGCTTCCGGCTCAGTTTCAAGCCCCTCTCGGGATGGAACACTAATTTTGCAAGCGGCAGTGCGTGACTCGGGAGCACCCATTCAGTCGTCCCGTTTAGCGATATCGTTAGCGCATTTGCGCGACCGGCTGGAGAGCGGCCCCTTCACGCGATTCGGCGCTGGTATCGGCCTGTGCGCGGCGATCGATTGTGTACGCGGCAGTCACGTTGGCTTCGGCCTCGCGACATTTGTGGTTCGACGAGCTGTTTACTTACTGGATTGCCCAGGCGCCGAGTATACGGGCACTTCTGAGCGAGATCAGCCTGGACCTGCAACCTCCACTCGGCTATCTCGCGGTACGAGGCTCTCTGGCAGTGTTGGGCGACAGCGCTTTCGCCACGAGATTTCCGTCGATGATCAGCTTCCTGGTGGGAAGCCTGTGCTTATACGCGTTCGTATCAAGACGGCTGCGGCCGGTATACGGTCTGCTGGCCATGCTTGTATTCTGGTCGACTCCGTTCCTCACTTATGCGACCGAAGCCCGGCCTTACGCGCTGGTCGTGGGATTCTTCGGAATCGCGATGCTGGCCTGGCAGCGGGCGATTGAGCCAGGACGCAGTGGGGCGTGGATCGTGCTACTGGGTGTCGCCGTTCTGGGCATGATGTTCAGCCATTTCTTTGCCGTTTTTTACATCGCGCCCTTCTGCCTGGCAGAGTTATGGCGTTACTTGCGGTCCCGCCGAGTCGATTGGGCCATGTGGGTGGCTTTGTTACTGCCGGCCGTGGTTCCTTTGTTCTACTTGTCGCGGGTGCACGCGTATCAGAGCATGGCGCTGCCGCCGGTGCAGCAGGCGTCGCCTTTCAAGGTGCTGGCGTTCTTCTATCACACGCTGGAACCGGAAGGCATCGTTCTGTTGATAGCGACGTGTGTGGGGTTGGCTGTAGCGTTTCGGCGGGAACACAGCGCGGTGGAACAGAGAGCGCTGATGAGGCCGGTCGAGGTGGTTTTTACAGCCGGGGTATTGAGCATTCCGGCACTGCTCAACCTTGTTCTAATGCGAACGCACGGAGCCTTTTTTCCGCGTTATGGGATACCGACACTATTCGCGTACGGCTTACTGCTGGCCTTTTTCATGGCCATGAGCACGAATGTGAACGGACTGGCTGCGGGTGTGGCGTGTTGCATACTGCTGGTGAGCATTGGTGGTACGACAGCGGTCTCGGCGACGTTGAGCGCGCTTCGTACCTGGGGGAGAAAGACGGCGGCGCAGGTTCAACCGCCCGCACTCGAACAAGTGCGTCCGGATCTGCCGCTGGTGGCGGCGAGCGGTTTGACGTTTCTGGAGATGAACAAATACGAGAGCGCAAAAACGCTAGCGCGGCTGTATTACTTAAATGACCGCGAGTTCGCGTTACGTTATGCGCACGCGACGATTTTCGAGGGACCGTTTCCGGATCTGAAGAAGTATTTTCCGATTCGCGGCACGTTTGAGCCATACCGGAAGTTTGTGGCCGAGCATCCCCATTTCCTGGTGGTCGGACTGCCGGGTTACGCAGAGGACTGGCTGATTCCGCGGCTGATGGACATCCACGCGACGCTGGTTTATCTGGGCGAATTTCCCATCCCGTACATGGAGAGGCAAATTTTTGAGGTGACCATGCCGAGTGGGAGCGGGCCGGGCGTGCCGGTGGCGTCAGCTAGCGGGCTGGCCGATGCGGATGTATTGAATCTCGGGCGGCAGTTTCACGGCGCGCAGAGCGCTGCGACCGTCGATCACGAGCGGGCGGCGCATTTCTCCCGCTAAGGCGCTCCAATTCAGTCCTGCCAATTCCGGCAACCCGGAGGCGATCACGGCAGCGTCGGCGCCGCGCAACGCTTCACTCGCCGATTTGCAGACGGCCACGCCGGTGCTGTTCTGCGGCAACGAAGAGATGAACGGGTCGTAGCCTCTGATGACGGCGTTTTTCTTGTGCAGAAGATCGATGAGGGCAAGCGCGGGAGAATCGCGCAGATCGTCGGTGCCGGGTTTGAAGGCGAGGCCGAGGACTGCGATGACTTTATCTTTGAGGTCGCCCAGAGCGGATTCCGCCATAGAGATCAACGCGGCGGGGCGGCTGCGATTCACCGCGAGCACGGCTTCGAGCAGATGCGGCGTCACACCTTTGTCGCGTCCGAAGGTTCGGAGGGCGGTGATGTCTTTGGGCAGGCAACTGCCGCCGAATCCGCAACCGGCGCGGAGATAGCTGAGGATGCCGGGAGAATGGCGCTTGCCATCGACCATGCAGTTGAGGCGGCGATCGAGATGCAGACCGTCCATAACCTGCTCGACGTCAGTGCCCGGAGTGGCCTCGCAAATGGCGGCGATCTCATTGCTGAAGGAGACGAGCGTGGCGAGCAGAGCGTTGGAGGTGTACTTGGTCATCTCGGCATTGCGCAGGGTGGTGAAGATCTTGGGACAGTTGAACGATTCGTAAATTTTGGCGAGCGTTTGTCCGGCGCGCTCATCGAATTGCCCGATGACGATGCGATCGGGATCTTCGAAGTCCGCGACGGCGGTGCCTTCGCGCAGAAACTCGGGATTCATGCAGAGGCCGAACTCGCCGCGCTTTTTGCCCGAGGCCTTTTCGACAATTTCGCCAACGACGGTATCGGTTGTGCCGGGAACGACGGTACTCTTCACGACGACGACATGGTAGCCGCTCGCCTGGCGCACGCCTTGGCCGATGCTTTCGGACGCTGCTTTGATGAATGACAGGTCGATGTTGCCGTCGCGCGAAGGGGTACCGACGGCGAGGATGGTGATATCGGACGCTTTCACGGAGCCGATCACGTCGTTGGTGGCGCGCAGCTTGCCATTGCCCACGACGCGCTTCAACAGTTCGGGAAGGCCCGGCTCATGAAACAGGGGACGACATTGATTCACTGCGTCTACGCGTTCGGGAAGCGCATCGACACAGATCACCTCGTGCCCGGTTCCAGCAACACATGCGCCGGTGACTAATCCTACGTATCCAGTTCCGATAACAGCTACTCGCATTCAGTTTTCACGATCTCCTAAATAGGGGCTGAGGCGAAAGGCGCATTCGCGGGGGCAGCCGGAACAGACCACACGCTCGGGATTCGAGGGCACTTTGACAGCTACGGTGCGGGCGCGTTGGCGCACGATGCGCCTGACGCAGACGCCGGCGGGAATGACACTGAAGTCGCCCGCGCGGAACCAGTTCGTCTCGCCAGTGGCGGCTTCGAAATAGCCAATTTCGCCTTCGGTCACGATCTCGTATTCGGTCACTTGCCGATGCCAGTGCGGAATGCCGTCATCGCCCGGTTCATAAACGCAGAGAATCCACTCGAGGCGCGGGTCGCGAACGAAGGGGTGAGGATTCGGAAGCTTGAGGTCACCGACAAGAAACAGATGCTTCCGGTCTTCGGACGCGGAGTATTCTTCGCGCCGGATGATCTCTACGTTGCGGCCGGTCCGCCGCTCGCTCATGCGACGGTCTGAACCGCACCCTGATACGAGAGCAGAGTTCGCTTCAAACCCTCCGCGAGAGGAACTTTCGGAGTCCATGGGAAACGGCTGCGGAGTTTGGTCAGATCGGGGCAGCGGCGCTGGGGATTGTCGGTCAGGTAATGCTTGTCGTCGCTGGCCTTGCGCAAAATTTCGAGGCGCGGCGGGCCGGCGGCTTCGCGCACGATTTCGGCTACCTCGGCGATGGTGATCTCGCGCTCGTCGTTGCCGACGTTAAAGGCTTCGCCGTCCGCATCGGAGAGCAGGATGTACCAGATGGCGCGCACGATATCGGTGATGTAACAGAAGGTGCGGGTGGAGCGGCCGTCGCTGAACAGCTCGATGGGGCGTCGCTCGAGTGCGGCCGACATCAGGTCAGGAATGACGCGCTTGTCGTCGAGCCGCTGACCAGGCCCGAACACGTTGAAGGGGCGGATGACTTTGACGGGCGTGCGGTAGAGATTGAAGTAAGTGGCGCAAAGCGTTTCGGCGAGGCGCTTCGATTCGTCATAGCAGGCGCGCGGGCCGGTGCAGGAAACGTTGCCGCGGTAATCCTCGCGCGTAGGGATGTGAGCTGGATCGGGATCGCCGTAGATCTCGCTCGTGCTCATATACAGCAGGCTACGGGCGTTCGAAGCGCGGGCGAGATCGAGCATATGCCGCGTGCCCGAAACGTTCACGTCGATGGTTTCCAGTGGAAAGCGACGATAGAACGTGGGTGAAGCAATACCGGCGCCGTGGATGATCCAATCCACATGCTGGTCCAGATGGAGCGGTTGCGAAACATCGTGTCCGATGAAGCGGAAGTCCGGCCGCCTGGTCAAATGAGCGACACGGTCAGCGACGCCGCTGCGCAAATTATCCAGGCTGATGACGCGGCAGGGCTGCGCGAGAAAATGATCGTTCAGATGAGCGATGGTATCGAGCAGATAACTGCACAGGAAACCGCTGCCGCCGGTGATCAGCAGGGTGGTTCCGGCGAGAGGCTGCAGTGTCTGGGCGAGCTCAGCGCAAACGGATGCGACATCGGACTCGATGACTTCGTTAGGGTTGGGAATTGGCATGGAGTCTAGAACGGCCGTTCAGGCCCAGATCTTCCAAGGCGCTTCGCCGGATTTCCATAGTTCGTTGAGTATCTGGTACTCGCGGAAGGTGTCCATGGCGTAAAAAAAGCCCTCGTGATTGTAGGCCATGAGCTGGCCTTCCTGGGCGAGGCGCTCCAGGGGCTCGCGTTCGAGCATGGTTGCATCGCCGTCGAGATAATCGAGCACCTTGCGCTCGAAAACGAAGAAGCCGGCGCTGGCCCAAGCGTCCGATTTGGGCTTTTCGATGAAGTTCTGCACCTGGTGGGACGGATTGATGTCGAGGATGCCAAAGCGGGAAACGGGCCGGAAGGTTGTGACCGTGGCCAGCTTGCCGTGGCTGCGATGGAAGTCCATAAGTTTACAGATGTTTACGTCGCTGACGCCATCGCCATAGGTCACCATAAAGCGGTCTTCGTGTTCGAGGTAGCGCTGAACCCGCTTGACGCGGCCACCGGTCATCGAGTCGGCGCCTGTTTCGGCAAGGGTAACGTTGAAATCCTGTTCCTGGTGATCATTCTTGAAGTCGATCTGGGCCTTCCTACCGAGGCAAATGGTGAAATCATTGTTCATGGCCTCGTAATTCAGGAAGTATTCCTTGATCATGTGCCCGCGATAGCCCAGGCACAGGATGAAGTCGCGGAAACCGTAATGCGCGTACAACTTCATGATATGCCAGAGAATGGGGCGGCCACCCACGTCGACCAGCGGTTTAGGGCGAAACTCGGTTTCTTCGCGCATACGGGTGCCTAATCCGCCGCACAGGATGACGACTTTCATGTCGAAATTATAACTTCCGCCGACAGAACTGCGCCGTACCGGTACGTCACAGCTGGGGAGGGCGATTCGAGCGATCGAACCGATATATTTCGATTTGTTTGGGCGGGTTCCCGGGCAAAGAGCGAATACGGGCGATGGATTGGAAGCGGCCCGACTCCTGGATGGTCCGGCTCAGGATTTGGGTGTGCGGGAGCGGACTCGCAGGCGTAACGCTATCGGTTACGACAAAGCCGATCTGATTGCGATCGAGGTAGTCGACGACCTGCGCCGGGGTTGAAAAGAAGTTTCGATAATGGGCACCCTCCCAGTCCATTTGGGCCAGCGCCTTCGTACCGCGCACAATCGTGTCGATTGGGCGTGGCTCTCGCATGGCGATCTCGGAAACCAAGAGGCCTTCGCCAATGGCACCTGAGGAAACCAGGATGGTGGCGCCGTGCAGGCGAGGATCAGAGGTGATAAATCCGGCAGCCTCGCTGTATCCGTAATGCGTCTCGTGAGGCACGGAAAAAGTTTGCAAAAAGAAGATGGCGGCCGCTGCAGCAGCTACTAAGCTGTGACGCCAGTGCTCGAAACCGCCGCGCAACGGGAGGCGATCAGCGATCCAGAAGCCTCCGGCGAATAGGAACAGAATCAGGGCCGGTACAGCGATGATCATTTTCCTGTCCTCGACACCGGCCGGGACGAGCGAATGGAAAAGCCAATCCGCGAGAATGAGCGCCAACATGACCGCCGGGGCGGAAGCGATTGACTTTCGAGAGGCGGGGATGACGACCTCGATCACAATGCCGAGCGCAACCAGTAACGAGAGAACGGTACCGGTAATTTGCACCAGGATCGGGACGAACTGGGCCAGAGCAGCGAGTGTGTAATGGACACTCGGCTTGCTGCCGCCGGTCCATCCCTGCTCAGCCATACTCATGGTCATCAACTGCCAGGGCAGGCATACCGCTGCGACGACGAGCACGGGCAACCAGAATGCAGGCCGCCGGAGAATCCGAAGCTTGCGGGTAAGAATCAGGGCGATGGGCGGGACCAGCGTGAGCAGCCAGCCGCTTCCTTTGGTGAAGACCGCCAGCGCGAAGAAGACGCCGAATGCCAGGCTATCTTGCCAGCGCTCAGAATCCAGGTAACGCGCGAAGTAAATGACGCTCCAGAAGCACGTCAGCGTGAGCAGCGTTTCCGCCATTTCCTCGTCGGTATAGGTCTGGATGAGCGGAAGACACACGGTGAGCAGGCCAGCAAGCGCAGCGGCTTTCCAACCGAACCAGCGCCGCGCCTCTAAACAGACGGCATAGGCCAGGAGTGCCGTGGTCGCGGCGAGCTCGAGAAGAATGGAAACGCGGGAGGTAGAAAACACGAGCATCCAAAGCGCCTGAACGGCGTAAAGCAGGGGCGGCCAGTGTCCGAAAGCTACCTTCGGGTAATGGTAATAGTAATCTCTGGCGAACTGCATGGGCGAAAGCAGCTGCGCGCTGGTGAGGTACTCGCGCACCATCAGCGAGGTCACGTAATGGGCCGGCTCGTCGGGATAACCGCCGAATTCGCTGTGGTACGCACCGCTCGCGATCTGGAGCACGACGGCCGCGCCAAAGAAGACAAGCAGGAGCAGTGCGAGGCGAGAAGGGGCGGGCAGCTGCATCGTCGTCGAATGACGTTGCGTATTGGTGTGAGGCGACGAGACGTCCAGCTGTTGGTTGACGGCCATGGGGGAAGCTCCGGGACCTGCGGACGGCTACAGCGCCATCCTCTATAGTACCGGGCGCGGATATAGCAGCGGCTGCGGTTTGGTCAGCCTGCTTTGACGGCTTCAGCGGTTTCCGCGAGTTCCTCGGTCCGCTCGGGGGCGGCGTCCTGCTTTTCTTCGTGGTACTCCTGCTCGGTATTCAGCGCCCACAGGTTATCGCGGCTGCGTACGTTCGCGATGATGTTGTCGACCGCCGTCATAGCGGTGAGCATCGAGTGGTCCTGATTGTTGTACTTGTGCATACCGTTCCGGCCGACCAGGAACAGATTGTCTAAATGGTTGACCCACGAGATTACTTCGGGAAAGCGATTGTAGGATCCGAAGTACGCGGGATAGGTCTTGGGCATGCGGATCACAGTGGCATCGAGGACATCCGGGGGATCGAGGATGTTCATGGACGCCAGCTCCGATTTCGCGAGGTCGATCATTTCGGCGTCGCTCTTTCGCCATAGAGCGTCGGTATCGTTGCAGAAGTACTCCAGACCGATCCAAACCCTGTCGGGCTCAGCGACCATGAAAGGACTCCAGTTGTTGAAGATCTGGAGACGTCCGACCAGCACATCGGGCTCCTGAATATAGATCCAGTTGTCCTTAACCAATTCACCAGAGGGTTCGCGCAGCTTGATGCGCTGGCACAAAACGCCGACAGTGATGAAGTCGCGATACATCAATCCGTCGGATACTTCGCGAATTTCGGGCGGCGCGGGTGGGAGCATGTCCGCGATAAGTTCTTTCACCGGCATGGTGGAGAAGAAGTAATCGCCGTCGAAGCGGCGGGTTTCGCCGGTCTGCGAGTTGCGCGCGATGACCGCATCGATGCGGCTGCCGCTACGCTCGATCTCTTCGACGGACCAATGCATCAGGATCTGGCCGCCGAGGTTGCGCACCAGGCCCGCCACCTCTTCCCACATCTGGCCCGGCCCAAATTTTGGATACAGGAAGCGTTCGATGAGCGAGGTTTCCACGTCTTTTTGCGCGATATCGCTCTTCTTTTTCGGAAGCGCCTTCTTGAGAATGTGCGTGATGGTCTTGAAGATGGAAAGACCCTTGATGCGCTGTGCTCCCCATTCGGCGCTGATTTCCTTGCACTCGATTCCCCAGACCTTTTCGGTGTAGGATTTGAAAAAAGTCAGATAGAGTTCACGGCCGAAACGGTTGATGAAGAATTGCTCGAGGTTTTTTTCGTCGCGAATGGGAAAGGCGACAGCGCGCATGTAGCTCAGACCGATGCGAAGGGTTTTGATGAAGCCGAGCCTCCGCAAGGTATCCACACTCAGCGTGATCGGATACGAAAAGAACTGGCGCATGAAATAGATGCGCGATTTGCGGTGGCGGACCAGCATGACCCGGTCCTCGCGCTGCGGGTCGGCACCTTGGGGGTGAGCGGGCACGGTGGCGGTCTGTCTCTGATACGTGATTTGAGCGCTATCGCCATCGACGGCTTGCATGGGAAGGATCTTCAACCACCACTGCATGACGCGATCGGATTTCGAGAAAAAGCGGTGTCCGCCGATGTCGATGCGATTACCTTTGTAATTGACGGTTCGAGAGATTCCGCCGATGTAATCGGTTTGCTCGAGCACCAGGGGCTCTATGTCGGTTCGCGTCAATAGTTCGTAAGCAGCAGTGAGCCCGGCGGGGCCCGCACCGACGATGACGGCACGCTTACGGTGCCCGAGAGATGCTTCCATGAGGTCCTTATCCAGTCTACGAGAGGAACGTGTCTTTACGCACCGTGCAATAGTCCTGCAGCCGCGGGGCCGGACCCGCTACGGCGAGCTTCGTGAACTGTTTGTAACGCATTGGGAACAGGGCTGGTTACGCGCTATGCTGCAAAGCGAAAACACGGGCTGCTCCGCCTCTGGTACTCAACACGTTCCCCGAGTTTCTTATCATCTGGCTTGTGCCGATCCAACCATCAGACGTATACTCGCGCAAGGCAGCCCCGCTCGCACGCGCTGACGATCGAGCTTCACGATTTTTTCCCCGCGGGAGGGTTTTCGCAATGAAAGTACTGGACAGTATTTCCGCAATTCTAAAAGGGAAGGGCGGCGCAGTTTGGTCAATCGATCCGGAGGCGACTGTCTACGAAGCTCTGGAGGACATGGCCAACAAGAGTATTGGGGCGCTTCTGGTCATGCAAGGAGGGCAACTCGTGGGCGTGGTCTCAGAGCGCGATTACGCACGGCGGGTGATTCTGCGCGGACGATCCTCGAGGGAGACGAAGGTGCGCGAGATTATGACCGCTCCCGCTATTACGGTGAAGTCGGACTCGTCGGTGGATGACGGAATGCGGATCATGACGGAACACCATATCCGGCACTTGCCGGTGGTGCGCCCCGATGGAAGCGTTCTGGGGGTCGTGTCGCTGGGCGACATGGTGAAGTGGATCATCACGTCGCACGAGAAGACGATTGAGCAATTGGAGAGCTACATCAGCGGCCAGCCGACAACTGCGGGGCAAGCACTACGATAAAAGCTAAAAGTGGAAAGCCAATGGTCGCGGTGACTGTGCGGGGCGTGACGTAGTGCGTTCCGCTGAAAGTGGATAGGAAGTTGTAAAGCGCGTATTGCGTTGGCCAGATTGATAACTTCGACGCGAGCACTCCACTTGTATCTATCGCCGTGAAACAGATTATCGTCTCCAACGGCGAGATCGAAGAGAGTGCCGTTGTGCAATGCGAGGCGGGTTGTGGTCGTCATCTCTCTGTGCCAGGCGCCGGGATCTTTGACGAGATTGGAGCCGTACTGTGATGCGGCGCAGAAGCCGGTCGGGCTGATCGGCATGGTCGGAGTCGCATGTACGCCGACGCAGAAAAGTCCTGCCTCGAACTGTTGATCTGGCGTCAGACCCGAGACATCCACCACTGATATCCGTGCCATTCGGCCCGTTATTGCAATTGCCTCCTGCGCACGGGACGGGTCCGGCCACGAAGCCGCTATCGAAACGCCAGTTGAAGCTGAACCATGGTCCCGTCTTCCGATGGCTGGTACTGCAAGTGAGTCGTTTGATTGAATCTTTCGTCGTGATCGATGCGGAAAACTCCGGTACCACCCAAACCGGTGGGAGTGACACCGATCCCGCTGGCTTGTGGTTGGAAGAAGCGCGCCGCCACGGACGACATGACCACAAAGCGCTGTCAAGCCGTGAAAGTTTGGCACACTTCCGCGAATTGCAAAACCAGGAATTTTGGAACTGGCCCACTCAATCGGATAAAAAATGGGCGTGTTGCCAAAGACGCTGAAGTCGTACGCAAGATGAGTGTATTTCCAGATGTATTCGGCATCGACGACAAAGTATCGTCCAAAGGCTTGCTGGAGGCCGACGTGGAACTCATTGCGCCAACCGGGACTGAGCGGATTCGTGATGCAGGGATATCCTTGTGTCGCAGACTGAAGCGCGTTGACGACCGGGTCATTACATCCGGTGCTGGAAAGGACCAGATTTTCATTGAACGGCGTTTCGAGAGTGCGCGCATAGGAGACCCGCAAGACGGTATTTGTTCGTTTGAAGTTGTAAGCGATTCCGACGCGAGGTTCCGCCTGGGTCGCTTGGGTAATGCCGTGGTAGATATCGCCCCGAATGCCGAGATTGAAGGTCCAGTTCTTCAGTGTGATGGTGTCCTGAACGAAGAGCGCCACCTCTCGGATGTCGGCATGGCCGTTAAAGGTGTACCGGCCGCGGTAGAACCCGGACAACCGTCGGAAGCCGGTAACGGCGCCGTCCTGGTCAGGTCGTAACAACCGAGGAGAGATACGAAGCCGGGATTCGGGGCTCAAAGGTCCAGTGCACTGCGCCGGATCTGTCAGCCGCCGGGTTGGTATCAAAGCTTCCATCGGAATTCAAGCACACAGCGTTAAAGGTCGGATCGACGATGCCAAAACTGTCCTTTTCCGTGAGGATCGTATCCTGATATGTGATTCCGGCCTTCAAATTGTTAATGCCTTTCACATACGACAGGTCTGAGCGAAGCCCAAGATTCGTGAGCCGCCGGTTCTGACCGAGGGTCTGGAGCTTGAAGACCCGGAGATGAGGTCGGCGAAAGGATTGCCGCTCGGGTAATAGTTGTATTGATCCTGCCGCGCGAAGGCACCCAACGTAAGCACCGTGTTGCGGATTGATCAAGCGCGTCCAACTTGGCGCAATGTTGAATGTTCTGATTTTTGATCGCTGGTCCTCAGAACCAACCGGAAGACCGTTGGGACCGAGGCCGCCGTTGTCGACCACAAGTCCGGACCATGCGGTTGCGTTTTGTGCGTCGTAATGAATTTGGCGTCTGGAACCAGGACCGTGTGAACTGAAAATTTAGATTGATCGTGTCGGCATCAGAAGGCTTAAAATCGAAGCGGTCGAAAACATTCTCCTCATTGCCGTGATCGTGGATGACCGTGAACTCAGGCGGATCAAGAAACCGGCCTGTGTTCAGCCCGTTGACGGAAATAAAGTTGCCCAATGTGTTCCCGCCGTAGGCAAGGTCAACCGCGCCATTTGAACTCCCGAAGGTGCCGTACGACGCGGTTACATCGCCATGTGGCTGAGTGACACCGAGCCCGGAACGCGTGTTTACCACAATAACCAAGCTGGTTTTATCACCGTATTCGGCCGGAGGCGCACCCTCAATGACCTCCATCGATTGCACGGCCTCGAGGGGGAGCTGGTTTGAAAAGACTTTACTTTGCTGATCGCTAATCGGCTGGCCGTCTATGGAGAATGAATTTGATGCGTGATCGCCGAGTCCATGAAAGAGGCCATTGGAGTCAGCGCTGACTCCTGGCGAAGCGAGAGTGACCAGCGAACTGAGCGAAGAGGATTGGCTCTCGAGAGGAAGCTTATCGAACAATCCTCTGTCCACATCGGTGTGCGTAGTAGGCTCAGTCTCGACCAAATCACCACCGGCCTCGACAGTTCACAGTGGTTTTCGAGGTGCCAATGGCCAGCGAAATTTTTAGCTTCAACCGGTACGGCGGACCGCACGTCAACGTCTTGCGACACCGGTCTGAAAACCGGACGCGCTGGCGGTCACATGATAGTTGTTGATAGGGAACGTTGGCGAACTGAAACGCTCCGCGGTCATCGGTCTGAGTGCTTCGGCTGTAGGCGGAGACCGGATTCTACAATGTTTACGGTAGCTCCCCTGACGATCGCGCCTGAAGGGTCCGTGAACCGAACCGCGAATCGTTCCCGAGCTACTGACTGCCCGTGCGGCGTTGCTCGATCGCGAGAAAAGCGAGTGCCAAGACGAAAGGCAAAGCACGAGTGCTGAAGCGGACTCTCATCATTCCTGCATTGTGCGGAGCGTAATGGAGAAAATCCCTACGAACGATCTGATCGACGGCCTGCAGTACGGGGAACGAACGAACTATATTCTCACGAATGAGCGGACGTCAAAGCGTCTTCGATTCACCTGATTCCGGCGCGGGGGATTTACCAGTTGAGCACGTCACGAACATTCTTGGCCTGGCGCTTACTGACGACGAATTCCTGGCCGTTGTTGAGGGTGACAAGCCAGCGCTGACTGGTGATCATGCTCATTTTCCGAATTTGCTCAATGTTCACCAGGGCGTTTCTATGAATACGACGAAAAGCGCTATTCTGCAATCGCTCTTCAATCGACTCTCAGGTTCTGAGTAGCCAGGTAGCGTTGCTTTGAGGTGATGATCCAAGTCACATCTCCCTCAGCTTGAAACGCCAGGACCTCAGTCGGGCTAAGCAGGAAAGTATTCTTCGCCGAGCTTGCCGACGATTTTGCGAACTCTCGCGCGGCATTTGCCCGGCAGCGAGAGCGAGGTCCTGTAGCTGGACGACGTTCTCGGCTACTTGGAGAGGACTACGCGACGATTCTCAGCGCGCGTTCCAGGGCTTGAACCAGCCGCTGCTGACTGACCGGTTTGAGGAGGTAATCTATTGCTCCTGCTTCAAATGCTCGAATGGCGTGTTGATCGTAGGCCGTCACCATGATGACTACCGGGAAGATCTCCTCCGGTCAGGCGATCCAGGAGTTCGAAGCCGCCCATTACCGGCATTTGAATATCAAGAAAAACGATGTCCGGTTTGATAGATGAGATCTTCGCGAAGTGCAATCTCGCCGTTATCTGCCTCGCCAATGACGTCTACGGAGTCCACGAAGCTCCAGTTCTTCGCGAAGAACTTTTCGAGCGATTGGCTCGTCGTCGACGATGAGAGCGCGCATTCTGGGCAACGGATTACCTGTACACTTCTCGTGCGCTGCCTGCCTACTATTTATCGGTACACGGACTGTTGTTTTAGACGGGCGGTTCCGTTTCGGTCAGTGAGCGGATTATGCTTGTACTTCTATTTCAGCAGTTTATTTGTCCGGCGGCCAGCGGATCAGGGACGAGAAACGTGACGGTGGTTCCCGCTTCGGATAGACTGGATTTGCAGATCGGCCTCTGAGCCGTAACAGAGTGTCAGGCGCCGTCGAACGTTCTCAAGACCCAAGCCGGTTCCCGTTTGAGATCGGGTTCGACCTCGCTCAAACCCCACGCCGGTGTCCTCGACGGAGAACCAGCAGGCCGTTCAGCATTTCCGCTCCGCTCTCACGCACACCCGGCCGCGGCCCTGTTTGTGCGGCAATTCCATGCTTCACTGCATTTTCAACCAGCGCCTGAACAGAAAGAATCGGGATCAACATAGCCCCGAGCGGAGTCGCTCACGATCAGTGCTGTTTCCAAACGGTCCCCCAATCGCAGTGCTTCGATCTCGAGATATGCTTCGACGATTCTGAGTTCTTCGGACAACGGTATAACGGTCCGGTCACCCTGCAGAACATAACGAAATATATCGGCGAGATTCAAGACCATTCGGCGGGCGTCGTGGGAGCGACGGTCAATAATTCCGTACAGAGTATTCAGGGCGTTGAACAGGAAATGAGGATTAATTTGAGCTTGCAGGGCGCGCAATTCGGCCTGGCTGAACGAGTCGCTCTCAGTTCCTCGGCCCGGAAACGCTCGATCTGCTCGACGATGCCCGATCCGAGCGCTCGCATGTCTTCAAGGTCTTCGCTGAGATATCGTCTGCCGCCGCGCCGCGCTCCCATTAAGAGAAAGCGGGTGTCACCGCTCGAGAATCGCAGTGGAATTTGCGCTTCGGGGCGGAACGGGCGGCCTGATGCCCCATGCACATTTTCTTCGTGGAGAAGGATGGAAGGCCGTTCGCGACCTTTCCCATCCCGCAGCTCCGCCGATACTGCGAACCGTTCCGTTCCCAGGTGGGCGGCTACGTGTTGGGCCGCGCGCGCGAGCAACTCATCCTCGGAACGTACCGATAATGCCAAGTTCGCAATCGTTTTCAGGCAATCGTCCGCACTCTGACGTCGAAAAATGACGCGGCTCACCCAGGCTTGGGCAGCATTCCTTAGGTAGGCAAACAAGATCAGCGAAAGACAAAACGCGACAAGGGCGATTCCCGTCAAGAACATGCTCGGACGAGTCAGATCCCAGATTCGAAATCGCTCATTCAGGACCAGGACGGCGGTAAGGTAAACCGCAGCGAGCCCGGAGTTCACAAGGAAGCGAATAAAAGTGTCCAGCAGCAGGAACCGATAATCCCGCAACAGAACGATTAGGGCTACAGGAATTCCAATGTGGTGCCAGGTAATTTCCGCCGACCATGGCGAACGGCCATGTTGATAACCAAAGTGAAGGAAAGAGGTGGTGAACAGCAGCAGGCAGGCGAGAGAAATCCATTCTGATGTTTGGTTGGCAGGGTCCGCGCTAATTCTCCGACCGGAGAAAAATTGCGAAAAGGGTGAGAACGCCGAAGCCAATCACAATCAAAAACAGAGCCCTCCTGGTGCAGGCGCATGCTGGGATTGAAGAGTTCAATGAAGTGCAAAGCAACTGCGCAGCCGCTGATGATGTAGCCAGCCAGAGACGACGAGACGTTGATGTCCCTGGAGCGCAACTTGCAGCAGAACGGCCGGGATCACGCTCAGCGCGGAAAAATTGGCCGTTACGACGATCCCCGTCAGAAGTGCGTCTGGATGAGGAGATCGCCAGGGCGATGAGTGAACCGATGTTCCATGCCAACGCTAGCGCCGCGGCGATGAGCGAAAGCTTTATCTGGCGCATTCCATGAATGCGCGAATCCCGGACCAGCAGAATGATAAAGACGGCAAATAGGAGCACACCGGCGGTGTGCCCGATGGTGTTAATCAGGATGGGATCGCGCGAAATACCATGTACAAGCATGCTCGGCGGGGTCTATCTCACGATACTTCAGATTCCGCGATGGGTGGAACGCAAGGCCTGCGCCCCATCCGGGCGGAACCGAACAGGTGAAAGGCCAGAAGCCGGTCCAAGACGGATCGCTTTGGCCGTAGATTTCTGCAATTTGGCCGTTGACTGCTCTCCAAAGATCGTCTGTCGTTAACCGCTGGCGCTCGTCGTTGAATTCATCCACTCTGGGCGTTAGCAGCAGAGAGGCGACGATTGATACGTTCGCTTCCGGCAATTCGGCGCGGGTCCGACCAACACGTAAGGAACTGAGACGGCGCAGAACAGAACGTCAGCGCCGCTGGGTTGGGTTTTGGATTATCGCAGGGTTCCTTCTGCTTTACTTTGTCCTTTATCCAATAGGTGTCTTTGTAGCGCACGGCTGGGACGAGGCGGAGAAGTCGCCCCTGGCTGCACCTGAGCGCACAACGAAGTAGCGATACGGCCGGTTCGCGGCGATCTATGCCACTCGATTCCGATGTTTATGCATATCTTGACTGAGTTCGACTCTTGCCACAACCGATGAACTGACACTCTGTAGACGGTTTAATTTCGCTTCAGGTGGGTATTTATTTCATCAATACGGCGTCACGTTGCTGCTGTATGTCTGTCGCGCTGAAGATCCAATCAGATTCTTTCGCACTCGTGGTGTATTCCTGGCGATTTGCGTTCCTTCGGTGCCAAACACATAGCCGAAGAGAGCCAATGAAAAACAGAAGCACGCGATGGCAAGACGCACCGTGACACGAGAGTAGATAACCGGAATCCAAATCGATTGCTGCTCAATCTGTTCAATCCGGGTTCGAACCCGGTCATAAAAACCGGGCAGAGGAGTGACTGTATCGCATGCTCGTAACGTTTGCAGCAGGCCGAGGACAACGTCGGGTTCTGATAGTGAAGTGTCGTCATTGTTGACATTAAACGCTTGTCTGATCCGAAGCCAAAACCAGATCATAACTTAAGAAAAAATATAAATTTGTTCCCGTCGACAATCAAGACATTTTCTTCGAGTCATTTACCGGTGACGGCGGCCCGCTGACTGAATTTTTTGGCCCGCTCGCCGTATGCGGGGACAGGGTTTGAGGTAACTCGCTATAATCCGCCTGACGCGAGGCAAAGTTTATGGTTGAGCCTATCCAGATCGAATCGAGGCATTCGGCCGTAAATGCGACTCGAGCTATCGTCCAAGAGCATCCACCATGGTTGTCTGGCTTCAGGGAATCGCGTTGGCGTGGATGCTGGTCGAGTGTGGAGTCTCGCTGTACGCAGCTGCTGTGGCGCGCAGCCCGGCAATGCTCGCCTTCGGGTGCCGATAGCTTGATCGAAGTGTTTTCAGCGACCGTTGTTTTGTGGCAGTTTCTTCCGCGCTTTCCTATTTCGCAAGAGCGCGCTCATCGTATAGCGGGATTGCTGCTTTTTGCTCTGGCGCTGGTTGTGGCGGCGATCGCAGGTCTGGCGTTGACGTTCCACGCACATCCTGAGAAGACCCGGCTTGGACTCGGTATCACGATTGCAGCTCTTATTGCTATGCCGGTTTTGGCGCGGCTGAAGAATCGCGAGGCCATTCGCAGCAATAATCCTGCGCTGAGGGCTGATGCTGTTCAATCGGCTACTTGCGCATACCTGGCTGCGATACGCTTGCGGGGTAGGGGTAAATGCGGTCTCAATATTGCATGGTTTGATTCGCTCGCGCGCTTATCGCTGTACCGTTGCTGCTCAAAGAAGGAAAAGCTGCCTGGGCGGCACCGCTGCGGGTGTTGCTGAAAGCGTCTAACCGAGCGGTTCACAAGGCAGCGAGAGGCCGGGAAAGCAGCGCCGGAAATTTTGCATGAAGAAGGTAGCAAGCTCGCAAGGTGAGAAGCTGCGCCCTTCTTCAAAGATGGCGACGACTCTTCCGTCCAGGTCGCGGGCGATCGGGATGGTCAACTCTTCGGGGCAGAACTGCAGGTCCTCGTCTTCATAGCCCGTCACGACCGCGTCGATCATGGGTCCCCAGGAGCAGTAGTTGATCCTCACCTTGACGCTGGTTGAGGGGCACTGCGGTTTGGCTAAATGTAAGTCGGGGCCGGGACGGCATTGGACCAAATCACTACCGCCGAAGCCGTGTTCGGAGACGACCGCGTTGATGGCCTGAGCCTGGCGCTTGCACTCGCTGACCAGATCCTCCCAGTAGCACTTTCCTTCTTGAGACAAGCGCGCGATGGTGGGAGCTGCTGCTGCACTCATGGCTGTTTCTCCTTCCGCGACCAGAGGAAGCTAGATGGAGGCCAGTGTACCGCTTTTTCGGGTGTGCCGGTATTGCCCTAAGACTCGCTAACGCAGTATTACGAGTCTGCGGATGCGGGGGGCTCGCACGCTAGCGGGCCGCGCCGACGGTGGCGTTCAGTTCTTTCACCATGCTCGAGACAAACGCCTTGGCGTCGCCGAACAGCATCAGCGTTTTCTCCATGTAATAGAGGTCGTTGTCGATGCCGGCGAAACCGGGGCTCATGCTGCGCTTGATCACCATGACAGTTCGGGCCTCACACGCGTTGAGGATGGGCATACCGGCGATGGGACTGGTCTTATCGGTGCGAGCGGCGGGATTGACAACGTCGTTGGCGCCGATGACGAGCGCGACATCTACGCGCGGGAACTCCGGGTTGATGTCGTCCATTTCGATGAGGCGCTCATAGGGCACGTCCGCTTCCGCAAGAAGCACGTTCATGTGGCCAGGCATGCGGCCCGCGACAGGGTGAATGGCGAACCGCACATCGACTCCGCGCCGCGTAAGAACGTCGTACATTTCGCGCAGCTTGTGCTGCGCCTGGGCGACGGCCATTCCGTAACCGGGGATGATGACGACGGTGCGCGCTGCGTCCAGAACTTCGGCAGCTTCTTCGGGTGAAGCGGAACGGACCGGGCGCGCGGTGGTTTGCTTGGCGCTGGGCTGGATGGTGCCGAACGCGCCGAAGAGCACGTTGGTAAAGGAGCGATTCATGGCGCGGCACATGATGACCGAGAGAATGAAGCCGGAAGAACCGTCGAGAGCGCCGGCCACGATCAGCACCTTGCTGTTGAGCACGAATCCCAAAAGAGCCGCTGAAAATCCGGCGTAAGAGTTCAAGAGGGAGATCACGGTCGGCATGTCGGCGCCGCCGATGGGCGTCACCAGGAGTACACCAAAGAACAGCGCCACGATGACCATGATGGGGAATAGAAGCGCATGCTCGGGATGGACGACCAGTGCGACGGCCAGCGCCAGGGCCGCACCGAGGACGGACAGGCTGAGGATATTTTGCCCTTTGTAGACGATGGGGCGCTGAGGGAGTATTTCCTGCAACTTGCCGGCGGCGATCAAGCTGCCGGTAAAGGTAAGCGAGCCGATGATGACTTCGAGCGCGATCTCCGCCATCTCAAACCGGTTTACGCGCGGAACTGCGACGTAATATTCTGCGATGCCAATCATCGCCGCGGACAGGGCCCCAAAGGAATGGCTTAGTGCGGTCCGCTGAGGCACGGCCGTGATTTTGACCATGCCGAGCGGGATGCCGACTGCAGCACCGACAATCAGGCCGATGACGATCCACTTGTATTCGATCAATGCCGGGTTGCAGAGGGTGGCGGCAACGGCCAGAGCGGCGCCGATTTCGCCCGCCAGGACGCCCCGCCGCGCACTCGCCGGCGAACTCAGCCACTTGATCGCCAAGATGAACAGGACGACGGCAGCAATGTAGGCAAAGTCGAGGTACTGCTGAAGGCCGGGTGCGTTCATGATTTCTTGGAGCCGCCGGATTTGAACATGCGGAGCATGCGGTCGGTGATGAAGAATCCGCCCACCATGTTGCTGAAGGAAGCAGTCACCGCGATCGCGCCGAGCGTGATGGTCAGAGGCGTCCGATAACTGCCGGCAATGATGATTGCCGCAACGACCACGATGGCATCGAGCGCGTTGGTCAGCGACATCAGCGGCGTATGCAAAAGCGGCGACACACGCTTGATGAGTTCAATCCCGACGAACCCCGCCAGGATGAAGACGTAAACATTAGAGATGAAATCCGGGGGCACTATTCGCTCCTTTGGGCTTGGGTCTCAAGCCTGCTTTCAACTGATTGGGTTTCGACGGATTGGACATCACCGTCGGAACGGTACGCGGCTCGCAAGGAGGCCGCAGATTCCGCAATGCGCGGATGAACGATTCGTCCTTCGTGGGTCACCAGAGTCTCGCGAATGATCTCGTCATCGAGATTCACGGTCAAAGCTCCGTTGGCTAAGAGAAGTTTCAGGAACGCGGCGATGTTCGAAGAAAGCATGTGGCTGGCATGATAGGGCACAGCCGAGGGCAGATTCACCGGGCCGAGTACCGAGACGTTTTTATGCACGACGGTTTCGCCGGCGCGAGTGACTTCGCAATTCCCTCCCCTCTCGGCGGCGATATCGACGATGACCGAGCCACTGCACATGGCACCGACCATTTCGGTTGTGATGAGGATGGGCGCCTTTTTCCCCGGTACGGCAGCAGTGGTGATGACTACGTCCTGCTCGCGAAGCACCTCGGTCATCAACTCGCGCTGGCGCCGGTAAAAGGCTTCATCCATCGCCTTCGCGTATCCACCTTTGTCCTCCGACGACTGTGAATCGACGTCCAGAATGATGAATTTCGCGCCGACGCTCTCGACTTGTTCCTTGACAGCGGGGCGGACGTCATAAGCAGAAACGACGGCACCCATGCGCCGGGCCATAGCAATGGCCTGAAGACCCGCAACGCCCGCGCCCAAGATAAATACTTTCGCGGGGGTGACCGTTCCGGCTGCGGTCATCAGCATGGGAAACATTTTCGGAAGATGCGTAGCTGCGAGCAAGACGGCGTGATAACCGGCGATGGTCGCCATGGACGATAAGGCATCCATGCTTTGCGCGCGCGTAATACGCGGCATGAGTTCCAAGGCAAAAAACGATACGCCGGTGTCCGCCAGATCGGAACCTTCTTTGATGGCGGTGAGTGGCTCGCCGAACCCCACGAGCGCCTGACCGGGGCGAAGCAGCTCAAGATCGGAGCGGCCCGCCTCGGGATTTGCGCCCAAGCAGCGCACTTGCGCAATGATGTCGGACTGACGGAACACATCGGCGCGATCGGCGAACCGAGCACCGCGAGCTGAAAACGTGTCGTCGGGGAATCCGGCTTCCGCGCCTGCGGAATGTTCGATAACTATCTCTACTCCCGCCTTACGCAGCGCATCACAATACCGAGGTGTGAGGGCGACGCGACGCTCTCCAGGGAACGTCTCGCGAGGAACTCCAACTGTGGTTGCCAAACGGCCTCCGTGTAGTTTTTCAAAGCGCACAACGGATCGAAAATGTTTTGTGCGCTCATCCCATCATTATTTCAAGCGACGAAAAGTCGCAAGTGTGCGTTACGTTTCTCAAAGTGTATAATTAGAGACCGCTATAGAAATTAGCAGCAAGCAGCTGGCCTCATGAGCGTGCGTGCAACCGACTGACGTTCAAAATCCGAACTATTTTCATAAGGTCGTAGATTGCCAGTGGGCGTGCCCTGCGCATACTAACGTTCCTGAATATATTCGGCTGATTGCGCAAGGCAGGTATACGGATGCGTACATGCTCAACCGTGAGTCGAACGTGTTCCCTGCGATTCTGGGGCGCACCTGCGATCGGCCTTGCGAGCCCGCGTGCCGGCGCAGACGTGTCGACGGCAAGCCTGTTGCGATCTGCCGGCTGAAGCGCGTGGCTGCGGATTTACGCGGCGAAATCGGACATCTGCTTCCCGGCTATTCCACAGAAAAAGAATGGCAAGCGGATCGCGTGCATCGGCTGCGGACCTGCTTCTCTGACTGTCGCAAACGATCTGCTGCCGCACGGCTACGAGGTAACGATTTTCGAGAAGCAGGACAAGCCGGGCGGGCTGATGCGCTCGAACATTCCAGCGTTTCGCTTACCGGAGCAGGTGCTTACCGAAGAGATCGATCTGATCCTGAATATGGGTGTGGATATTCGTTACAACACGCCCATTGAGAGCATGAAGTCTCTGCTCAATCAGGGCTACGACGCAATTTTTGTGGGGAGCGGCGCGCCACGGGGCAAAGATCTGGAGATTCCAGGACGGCACGATACGGAGCGGATCCATATCGGAATCGACTGGTTAGAATCGGTGGCGTTCGGGCATATCGACTCGATCGGCGAACACGTTCTGATTATCGGAGTGGGCAACACGGCGATGGATTGCTGCCGGTCATCGCGGCGTCTGGGCGGCAAAGACATCAAGGTGATGGCGCGGCGGCCGCGCGGGTTCTTTAAGGCCTCCGACTGGGAGCTTGAGGACGCCGAAGAAGAAGGCATCGACATTGTCATCAACCACGCGCCGAAGAGCTTCGTGATCGAGAACGGGCAGCTGAAGGGCATGTTATTCGAGCGCCTGGAATGGGACGCCGAAGCGAAGCGGTCACGGACCATCGATGAAATCTTCCTGCCGGCAGACGATGTGATTCTCGCTATCGGACAGGAGAATGCGTTTCCCTGGATTGAACGCGACATCGGCATTGAGTTCGGTAAATGGGACATGCCGGTGGTCGATGAAGGGACGATGCAGTCCTCTCACCCGCAAGTCTTTTTTGGCGGTGACGCGGCGTTCGGTCCCAAGAACATCATCTGGGCAGTTGAGCACGGCCATCAAGCGGCTATCTCCATCCACAACTTCTGCGAGACCGCTCCAGTGACGGACCGGCCGCCCTACGGCATGAATCTGATCAGCCAAAAGATGGGGATCAGCGAGTGGAGTTACCACAACGATTACAATCCCGTGATGCGCCAGAAGATGCAGCACGTGGATCTGGTGGAGCGGTTCGAGAGATTGAACGTCGAGGTGGAGCTGGGATTTACCGCAGAGCAGACGGCGCGCGAAGTGGAGCGTTGCCTCAACTGCGACATCGAGACCGCCTTCGCAGCGCCGCGCTGCATCGAATGCGACGCGTGCATTGATGTTTGCCCGGTGCAGTGCCTGACGATCACGCGGGATGGCGAAGAATTGGAATTGCGAACACGGTTGTCGGCACCGGCGTTGAATTTAGACCAGGCGCTGTATGTGTCCACACCGCTTCCGCAGACCGGGCGAATCATGGCGAAAGATGAAGATGTTTGCGTTCACTGCGGCCTGTGCGCCGAACGCTGTCCTACGGCGGCATGGGACATGCAGAAGTTTGAGCTGTCAATTCCATACGCAGGCACAAGGGCATGCAGCAGCAGTTCCGTACCGGCATAAACGATTTCGCTCTAAAACTCGCCAACGTAAACGGAACAGGATCGGCCAGCGCCAACGGCCTCCTGATGCAGGCCATTTTCCGGATGGGGATTCCCGTATCCGGAAAGAATCTGTTTCCCTCGAACATTCAGGGTTTGCCGACCTGGTACGAGATTCGAGTCAATAAGGACGGCTACACGGCTCGCGCCCTCAATTACGACTTGATGGTGGCGATGAATGCGCAGACATATCAGCGCGACATTCAAGAGGTTCGGGCGGGCGGGTATGTGCTGTACGATTCGAGCTGGCCGCTGGAGCGATCGCTGTACCGCGAGGATGTTCATTTCTTGCCCGTTCCGCTGGCGCAGATGTGTAACGAGCATTTCGGCGATCCTCGCCAGCGAATCCTGATGAAGAACATCGCGTATGCGGGTTCGCTCGTAGCGGTTCTCGATATTGACATGCCGATTGTCGAGGAACTGCTGGCAGAGACATTCGCAGGAAAGGCGGCGCTGAAGGAGTCGAACCGGCAAGCGTTGCACATCGGCTATGACTACACGAAGGCGCACTTCGATTGCCCGCTTCCCTTCCATCTGCAGAAGATGGATGCGAACGCAGACAAAATTCTGATCGATGGGAACACGGCGACGGCTCTTGGCTGTGTGTATGCGGGTGCGACGGTAGCGGCGTGGTATCCGATTACGCCTGCCACGTCGGTGATGGACGCCTTCCGCCAGTTCTGCGAAAAGTATCGGCGCGATCCGGAAACCGGGCGCAACAATTTTTGCATTCTGCAGGCCGAAGACGAGCTCGCCGCGATCGGCATGGTGATCGGCGCGTGCTGGAACGGCGCTCGGGCATTCACTTCGACCGCAGGCCCGGGAATTTCGCTGATGAACGAACTGCTGGGGCTGGCGTACTATTCCGAGATTCCGGCTGTTGTCATAGACGTGCAGCGCGTGGGGCCCTCGACAGGAATGCCGACGCGGACGCAACAAGGCGATTTGATCGAGTGTGCTTACGCCTCGCACGGCGACACAAAGCACATTTTGTTGTTTCCGGCGAATCCGGCCGAGTGTTTCGAATTTGCACCTCAGTGTTTCGATCTTGCGGAGCGGTTTCAGACGCCGGTGATCATGCTTTCGGATCTGGATATCGGAATGAATGACTGGGTCGTGCAACGTCTGAGAGTGGGATGACTCATACCGCCCAGACCGCGGCCGCGTGCTGTCGGAAGAAGACCTTCGCGACCTGCCGAAGTTTTATCGCTACACGGGTGAAGACGAGAATCACGTTCCGGCCGCGCACGGTTCCGGGCGTTCACGCCAACGGGGCATACGTGACGCGAGGCTCCGGGCACAACAAATTCGGCGGATACACGGAAATTCCCAAGGAATACCAGGAAGTGGTGGATCGCCTGGCGCGAAAACATAAATCCGCGGCAAATTTTGTTCCCGCGCCGCAGATTCACAATCGCGCCGATGCACGGTTTGGAGTGATTACGATTGGAGGCTGCGATCCGGCTGTGCGGGAAGCTATCGATCTGCTGGCGAAAGATGGGATGCCTGCCGACTACCTGCGCATTCGGGGCTTTCCCTTTCACCAGAGCGTCGAGGATTTTCTGTACGATCACGAATTTTGCTTCATCGTGGAGCAGAACCGGGACGCGCAACTGCGATCGCTGCTGACACTCGAGACGTGCGTGCCGAAAGACCGCCTTCGTTCGGTGCTGGTGTACGGAGGGTTTCCGCTCAGCGCGCGGCACGTGTTGGACGGAATCCAGAGTCAAATGGAGGTGCATAGTGCCGTCCATAGTTAAGCCGGTCGCCCAGCATCCGAGCTTGCAACGCAACGAGCTTGGGCTCACCGTTCGCGACTACGAAGGGTCGATGTCGACGCTGTGCGCGGGTTGCGGGCACGACTCGATAACAGCTGCGATTGTGCGTGCGTTGTGGGAAGTGTCGATGCCTCCTCACATGCTGGCGAAAATGAGCGGGATCGGTTGTTCATCGAAGACCCCCGCTTACTTTGTGAACGGCGCGCACGGCTTCAACTCCGCGCACGGCCGCATGCCGGCGATCACTACGGGGGCTGTGGCTGCGAACCGCGAAATCACTTATATCGGCGTTTCGGGCGATGGCGATTCGCTGTCGATCGGCATAGGGCACATGTGTCACGCGATCCGGCGCAATGTGCGGATGGTGTACATCATCGAAAATAACGGTGTCTATGGGCTGACGAAAGGACAGTTCTCCGCTTCGGCAGATGTGGGTTCGAAGAGCAAGCGCGGCGAACCGAACCAGATGTTGCCGATTGATCCGGCGATGCTGGCGCTCAGCATTGGGGCGACATTCGTGGCACGCGGTTTTTCGGGCGACAAGGAACAGCTGGTGCCGATTCTGAAGGCCGCGCTGCTGCACCGCGGGCTCGCGCTGCTCGATGTCATCTCGCCGTGCGTTACCTTCAACGATCACTCCGGGTCGACGAAGAGCTATCTACACACACGCAAACATGCGATGAAAGCAGTCGAAGCGGACTTCGTTCCTCCGGCGAGCGAGATTCTTGCAACTATCGGGCAAAACGGCGTGACTGCGATAACCATGCACGACGGCAGCATTTTGCGTTTCAGAGCTGTGCCGGAGGGTTACGATCCGACGGACCGAAAGCGCGTGATGACGTATCTGCTGGAGCAGCAGAGTAAAGGCGAGATCGTCACGGGACTGCTGTTTATTGACGAGAAGGCGGGCGACCTTCACGAACTGAACAACACGTCGCAGATTCCGCTGGCGCAAATGCCGTATGAGAAGCTGTGCCCCGGTGCTGCGGCTTTAGATAGCTTGCAAGAAGAGTTTCGCTAGTCGCGGCAGTCCGGCTTGCGTCAGTTCATCCCTGCTTGTTTGAGCGCTGCGACCAGATCACTTTCGGGCCTTTCGCCGACGAAGTGTGCGACAACTTTTCCCGCAGGATCGATGATCAAAACGGTCGGAATGGCGTGGCAGCCATATAACCTGTGGACTTTACCTTGTGCGTCATGCAGCGTGGCGAGATCGGGATGATTCTTTTCTAGGAATCGCTTGGCGGTCTGCACCTCTTCGTCGTTGATACCGAAAACCAGCACATTCCTGTCCTTGTATTTGCGACTGAGCGCTTCGATGGTGGGCAATTCATGCCGGCAGGGAGGACACCACGTCGCCCAAAAATCCAGCAGCACCACTTTCCCTCTCAGCTCCGCCAGATGAACGGGAGAGCCATCGATAGTTTTCAGCGTGAAGTCTGCGGCTTGCCGACCGGCCCAACTCACGTTGCGCTCGCTTGGCAGTGAGACGTCGGCGACCTCTCTACTCCCGTTCGCGGGCTGAAATTCAAAAAGATCGGCGGCGGGGACGTCTTCGCTGATTTTCTTGTAGTCGGTCCTGATTTCGACCCGAGTCCCGTTCTTCGCGGTCTGCACCTCCGAATGACGCAGAACCAAGAAACTGTCCTTCGCTACGTATAGATGGCTTATCGCGCCGCCGGTTGGAATGCGGATAACGTAACATTCCACCTTATTGCCGTTGAACTTCACCTTGTCGCTTTTTTCCCAAGTCGCGACGCTTGCGTAGCGTGCGAGCACCGTGTAGCGTGCCACAAAGGAGTGCTGTGTTTCCGTAAAGAGGTCCTGCGCAGCAGAATCGTCCGGAGTGTCGTCATCACCCTCGGCGTCCACTATTTGTGCGACTTCGCTCTTCGACCAAAGCTTCTGTTTGGGCAGAGCCTTCCAGGTGATCTTGCCGTCGCTCACCCGAATTTCGACGGTCTCGCCGCTGTCTTGCTCAACCCGGAACATGCCTTGCTTGCCCACCGCAAGCAGCACCTTTTCCTGAATTGAGTTTGACTGGCCGGCGCGCAACATCGCGATGTCCTGTTCGGCATTGATCTGATAGGTCTCCAGCTTCTTATAACGTTCGGCTACTTTTTGGAGCACCTCGCCCGGCGCGGCGAGATCGGCTGCGGCTGTGGCGAACGGCACAGCTAACAGCGCTATCAGATAAGCAATTTTCATCGAGTCGTTAAGAATGTAGCGCAATAGCGCGCGTATGTCGATAGGAGGTGCGGTTTGTAAGAGTACGCAACTGCTTACAACTCGGGGGCGTATAGATTGTGTCGTTTTCAGCCGATATGTAGTGAGAGGACTAGGTAAGGGCGAACCCGACATGAGCCACAGATACATGATCCGGACCTACGAGGACCGTGATAAGAATGGCGAGACAACTCCGGGCACAATTGTGGAACCGGTCACCCGCGAGCTGTCTCTTTACGCCTATTCCGCCGATGAAGCGGAGAAGAAGTTGTGCAGTGACATCGTAAGCGGGAAACTCCCGGCGGGGCGGGTTTATCAGATCTGTCCGTGGATGGCGAACCCGGAAATGATCCGCTCGTTTGCGGCCTCACTGGACGGTTCGTTTCAAAGAGTATTTCTCGATCCGGCGGCAGGTCTTTACGGCGAATATCGTCGAATCCGTCTGCCGAGGCCGAGCGTCTTGGAAAATGAAGAGATCGCGGCCGAGACGCCGGACGCAGTGAAGCAATAGAGCGCGCTGAAGCAGCGCGTCAGTTCTGGCTACGAGCCGCGGATGCGGCGGCAGGGCTTATATACCCTTAGTGCGCCAACGATCAGAACCGAGGGGTTATCAAGTTAGTTGCCTGTTTGCGGTAACCGTGTTTTGCAGTTTTAACTTCCGAATCGCTGACAAACTGGACATGACGGGCAGGCTTATCACAACTTTTATTTGACGCTCTTCAGATTGTCTGGCCTTTGTTTCGAGTACAACTCGGCCACATGCTTCAGCGATAGGAGCCAATCTGTATCCGTCTGCACGAGCTTGCGTGACGGAAAGAGATGTTCCATAAAAGGCCCGTCCATCGATTCCTTAACCGTAACCAAAGTCCCGCCCCCTCCTGCCGCGCCCAGCTCCCAAATGTGGATAGCCTTGGCAGTGAATGCTGTTCCCGTCCAGCCTATGCGATGCTCCCGATCGAATAGCTGGACTTGCGACCGAATTGTGGTCCCGCCCGTGGTCCAGGCGAAACGCGTTCCAGACGCAAGCTGACCCGGAGCAGCTACGTTGTCGATCTGATCATTCCACTTCGGCCAAGAAGGTGCGTCGATAAGAAGTGCCCAAACTCTGCCGGGCGAAGCGGCGATGTGCATCTGCACTTCCGCTCGAACCGGTGCGCTTTCGTGAATACGCCCAGCACGCGCGAGACGATTCAATGCATCAACGGACTCTCCGCATGCGATCGTCATGGAGGTGACCAGGAGTAATCCTGTTCCCACGAGTGCAGTTCGCCTAGCGCTCCGCGTACCGAGAATTAAGCTCATGTACTGAAAGAGTACGAAAGGTGTGCGCTGTGAGACGGACACATTGCATTGAAGTTGAACTTCGCCGTCTCGCGCAGCTGCATCTTAAGACGGGTCAGGGAACCTACGTAGTCACTGTCGATTCGTGCTTTCTGGCCCGAAGGTGTTCGGTTGCTCGGTCCGGATTGCTCGTGGATTGCGTGCCACTCGGAAGTAGTTCGCTTACGCGCTGTTGATCCATAAGTGTTGATCGGAAGAGGTCGTTATCGGAGAGTACGCCTCATCAATCTGGCTGACAAGGCTGAGGGGTTGTTAGGCCTTCATTGCGGCTGTGCGCCACAGCGGGATACAGTGGTAATGCCAAATTGTATCCGTGCATGCACTGATACGGCCCATGGAAACCACGCACTCCTCAGGCAATTACCGACGACTCCTCGGAAACGGCGGTTTTGAAGCGTTCCTCTGGACGCAATTCCTGGGCGCGTTCAACGACAACGTTTACAAAATGATGGTTTCGATGCTGGCGGTGGCCATTGCAGCCAACCAGCAGTTAGGCGCGCGGTATCTGGCGATCGCGGGAGCCGTGTTCGTGCTTCCTTACCTGCTGTTTGCCGGGTGGGCGGGGCAGATCGCGGATCGTTTCAGCAAAACTCGAGTGCTGCAAATTACAAAGGCACTGGAGATCGCGACGATGGCGCTGGGATTGAGCGCGCTGCTGATGAATCGCATCGAGCTGCTGCTCGGGGTGCTGTTTTTGCTGGCAACGCAGGCGAATTTTTTCAGCCCCGCGAAGTACGGAATTCTGCCCGAGATGATGGGCGAGGCCGAAATTACGGCGGCAAATGGCCTGGTGGAGTTTTCAACACTGGCTGCCATTGTGCTCGGTACCAGCTTTGGAAGTTTTCTGATTGCGCTGTGGAAGCACAACCCGTGGAGGTTGGGAGGCACGCTGCTCGCAATTGCTGTGGTGGGCTCGTTGTGCAGTCTGGGTATTTCGCGCGTTCCGGCCTCGGGGTCATCGGAAGTTTTCCACTGGAATCCGTTCTACGAAATCTGGATCGGGTATCGCCGCTTGCGTGAGAGTCGCGCGCTGGCATTGACGATCATTGGGCTGTCCTATTTCTGGTTTGTCGGCGCGCTGTTCCAGATGGCCGTTCTGGTCATGGCGAACGAAGCTCTACATCTAAGCGAGATGCGCACCGGATTGCTGGTCACGGCACTCGCGCTGGGGATTGGAATCGGAAGCATTGTCGCGGGTTGGGTCTCGCGCAAGCACATCGAGCTCGGACTTGTGCCGCTGGGCTCGCTTCTGCTTGGCTTGTTCGCGATTGTCTTGAGCGTGACGCACTCTTACGCGTGGGATGCAGTCTGGCTTCTAGCAATCGGCTTTTCCGGCGGGCTGTTCTTCGTGCCTTTGAACGCATTTCTGCAGGAGCGCGCGGAGACGCAGGAAAAGGGCCGCATGCTTGCGACTAACAACTTCGTGAACATGGTTGGAGTGATTGTTGCTTCGGGCCTGTTATGGCTGCTGCATGATCTATTACATTGGTCGGCCGCGTACATTGTCGGAGCGCTGGGCGGAGTGACGATACTCGCCACAGTTTATGTGGTTTCCATTCTCCCCGCCAATTCGCTGCGCATGGTGCTGTTCGGCGCGAGCCGTTTGTTGTTTCGCATTCGCGTTGTAGGGGCGGAGAGGATTCCGGCGCATGGCGGCGCGATGCTGGTTTCGAACCATGTCTCTTATGTAGATGCCCTATTGATCGGCCACGCGACTCATCGATTCATACGTTTTCTGATGTGGAAACCGTATTTCGACATCAAATTCGGAAAAGCATTTTTCAAAGCGCTGCAAGCGATTCCCATCAATCCCGGGTCACCTAAAGAGATGCTGCGCTCGTTGCGAGAAGCAGCGGATGAACTGAATCGAGGCGAACTGGTGTGCATCTTCCCGGAGGGCGCGCTCACTCGCACCGGGCACGTGCAGGCGTTTCAGCGCGGAGTGGAGCGATTGATGGAATATTCTCCCGAGACGCCGATTCTTCCGATTTATATCGACGGGCTCTGGAAGCATCCGCTCAGCGCGACCGGCAACAGAACTCGGCGTGATTGGATGCGCGCCGGCAGGCCTCGTGTAACGGTGATGATTGGCGATCCCGTGTACGGGCCCATTTCTGCAGCCCAGCTCCGCGAGTGCGTGACGGAGCTAGGCACCGCAGCCGTGAATTTGCGGAGAACTCGTGAGGACACGCTGGGGTACCGGCTGGTTCGCGCCGCAAGACATAAGTGGTTTCGCCCTGCTGTTGCCGATTCCACCAAGAAAGAGCTGACGTATGGGAAGACGCTGACGGCGGCTGTCCTGGTTCGGAACTGGCTGAGTGCGGAGCATGCGGGCGAAACACACATTGGACTTTTACTTCCGGCCTCTGTCGGCGGAGCGCTGGCGAACTTCGGTGTGACGCTGGCGGGGCGAGCGGCAGTGAATCTGAATTTCACTTCTGGCGAGCAGAATTGCCGGTCCGCGATTGAGCAGTGCGGCATCCAGACAGTAATCACGTCGCGAGTCTTCGTTGAAAAAGCGAATCTGCCCGAATGGCCGGAGATGGTCTATTTGGAAGATCTATTGCCGCGGTTCAGCGCCGCAGCGAAGCTTCGTGCGTTGGCGACCGCAGCATTCGCGCCTGTGCGCAGGCTTGCGGGGAAAGCCGGACCGGACGATGTCGCCACAGTGCTGTTTTCGAGCGGCAGTACAGGCCTTCCGAAAGGCATTGAACTGACGCACTGGAACGTGATTTCGAACATTGAATCCGCGGCTGCCGTGTTTCCCATGGAGGGCGATCACTGCATGCTCGGAGTTCTGCCCCTGTTCCATTCATTTGGCTACACCTTCGCGTTGTGGTTTCCGGTTGTCGAGCAGATTCGCGCGGCTTTTCATCCGAATCCGACAGAAGCAAAGGCCGTGGGCGACCTCGCGCAAAAGCATCGCGCCACATTTTTTCTGTCGACGCCGACGTTTTGCGCTCAGTACATCCGAAAATGCACGCGCGAGCAGTTCTCGACACTTCGCTACATTCTGGTTGGTGCGGAAAAACTGCGCGAATCAACAGCTGAGGAGTTTCAACAAAAATTCGGAGTGGGTCTGCTGGCCGGATACGGCGCTACGGAGTTGGGCCCTTGCGCGGCGGTTAATACTCCGGAGAATGCAAATGGAAGCGGACAACGCGGCACTCGAAGCGGAAGCGTGGGACGGCCGCTTCCGGGGGTCTCGGTGCGAATTGTCGATCCTGATACGGGCGAGCGAATGCCGCCCGAAGAACAGGGAATGCTGCTGGTAAAGAGTCCGAGCCGAATGCCGGGTTATTACTGCGCACCGGATAAAACAGCGAATGCATTGCGCGACGGCTTCTACGTTACCGGCGATCTGGCGTACGTGGATGAAGACGGATTCCTGTACATCACGGATCGGCTGGCGCGATTCAGCAAAGTCGGCGGAGAGATGGTGCCGCATCTGAAGATCGAAGACGCAGTGAGCGATCTGCTTGGCGGCTCGCCTTCGTTCGTCACAGGGGTGGCAGATGAAAGGCGCGGCGAACGCCTCATCATGCTGTACACATCGCCTGAGATTACGCCAGCTCAGCTGGTCGAGCACCTCAATGCCGCGGATCTCCCCCAGCTCTGGATTCCAAAGCGGGAAAATTTCTATCTCGTGGATGCGATTCCCATTCTCGGCACGGGGAAGGTGGATCTGGCGAAGGCACGCGCGCTTGCCATAGAGAAAGCGAGTACCGAGTCTCGCAAGGCGGCGCCGGCTACGGCCATGTAATGCGCCTTGAGACACGGGGCGGAACTTTTCAATTGTTTCCAGCGTAAACATAATGGAGGGCGCTATGTATTGCAGATCTTGCGGCATTGAAATACCCGATTCGTCGCGCTTTTGCCAGCAGTGTGGGGCCTCGACGGTGAACAACGGGTTCACGTCTTCGACCGGTAAGCCGGGGCGAGCTCTAACCCGGCCCCGTAATGAAAAGAAGATGGCTGGAGTGTGCGCCGGCCTGGCACGCTACTTGGGAATCGACGTCACACTGGTGCGTATCGTGATGTTGGTACTTGCGCTCTGGCCTCCCGGGGTCGGCGTAATTATTTATATCGTTTGCTGGATCGTGATGCCGCAGGATCCACTACTATTGCCGCCGCCGCGACAAACACAAGCGCAGAGCGCGAGTGTTGTGCCTTGATTTAGCGGGAGAGGTGAAGAGAAATAAGCGGCTCCGCTGCCGGCTCCGGGCCGCCCATCTTCAGGTGAGGGAAAGCTATTTTCCTGGAAAGCATTCCAACCAAAGCTGCCGTGTTAACGCAAAGTGCAGCACCCGACCATATTTGGTGACTCAACAAGAACGGCAAGAAGCCGATGCCCATATAGGAGAACACGGCGAACGAATAGCACGTTCGGTTCTCCCACTTCCGCCTCCGGGCCAAGCCGGCACACGCGACTGCCCATGCTAAAGCGAAAACAAGCGTTGAGGAGATCAGCAGAGTTTTATAAAGCGTTCGACTTGGCGATTGCAGCCAAGGCCCGTGCTGCATGACGAGCAGAACTGCCATGACCATAGAGGTTAGGGAGAGGAACAGCCCCCCGAACAACCCGATTCTCTGAGCCAATCGCAGAAATCTCATCGCATGTCTCTCTATCGTTCGGCGACGAGCAGGATTTCGTAGGCGAACAGGCCGGGAGCGAGGGCCGTCAGTCCCCGTAGGACCCGGTTCGCGAAGCGGAGCAGCCGATTGTTGGAACGCATCGGAAGGAGGCGTTCGATAGGGACAACTGTGTAACGGCGTCCGCTGACACGGTATCCGTGCTCCTCGAGTAGAGCCCGGATGGTCCTGGCGGTAAAGAAACGCAGGTGAGACCAATCGAGGATGCCCCGGTCGCTGTAGCGGAATTGACCGAACAGCACCATCAAACGCACGGTAAGATTGACCGCGTTGGGAACGGAAACGATCAATTTGCCGCGCTGGGCGAGCAGAGTTCTCGAATCGCGCAGAAGCTTGCTCGGATCGCGGAGATGCTCGAGGACATCGAGCAGGAGAATGCGATCGAACTGCTGATTCGAGTTAGCAAAGCTTTCATTGAGGCCATTCTCCAGATTGGCTTCAAGGACGTTCTCGTATCCTGCATCGAGTGGAACGTTTGGTTGGAGATCGACGCCAACTACACGGTTGCCGGCACGCACCAGTTCTGAACCGAACTTGCCGGCGCCGCATCCGACTTCCAGCACGCGCTGATCAGTCCCGATCAGGCGCGCAGCGTAGTAATGAGATGAGTAAAGGCTGCGCTTGATTGCATACGGAACAAAATACTCTTCGTACTCGGGATAGGATCGGACGGCGCGCGATGTTTCCGTGTAGCGAACGACGGCTCTCAAAATGGCCTTCGCGTATTTCAGGCCATTGACGTAGCAGATCTCGTCGCCATAAAAGGTGGGGATGGGCACCTCCAGAATGCGGAAATTCTGGTGATGCAATTTGATGATGATCTCCGTGTCGAAGTGGAAATCGTCAGTCATGTTGTCGAGCTTGATGTGCGATAGGGCGTGAAGATTATAGGCGCGATATCCACTGTGGAATTCAGTGAGATGGAGCCCGAGGGCGCGGTTCTCGAAAGCGGTCAGGAGGCGATTGCCGGCGTATTTGTACAGAGGCATGCCGCCCTTGAGCGGGCCGCCAAAGTCTTTCATCATGCGCGAGCCAAAGACGGCATCCGCTTCTCCGCGAACGAGCGGCGCGTACATGTGAGAGAGGAGTTCCGGGGCATACTGGCCGTCGCCGTGAAGGAGAACGACGATGTCGAAACCTTGCTCGATGAAGTAACGGTACCCGGCCTTCTGATTGCCCCCGTAGCCGAGATTCTTTGAATGCTTCAGGACGCGCAGCTTCGGCAGATGGGTCATCGCCTGAATGCCCACGGCGAGCTCGTACGTCTCATCTTGGCTGGCGTCGTCGAACACGACAACCTGCTCGACGTTCCGCCACACGTCGGGCGTGATGCGCTTCAGCACCTTACTTAAAGTTGTCAGCGCGTTATAGGCAACGATGAAAATTCCGATGCGTTTGCCCTGATTGTCGGCCCGCGCGGGCGATTCTTCGAGGGTGCTCTGCCGGAACTGCGGCAATGGCTCGAAGGGCAGGGTAAGGCTTCGAGGCGGAGCGCCACTCTCATGTGGATCAATGGGAGGCGCTGAAATGGATGAACCCATTGGTCTGAGGCCCTCGGAAGGAGACGGGCTCCGTCCTGATCGTAGCATCAAAATCAGCAAAGTTACGGGCTTTAGGGGGCAAGGCTGGTATAGATCAATGCGGCCGTGAGGGCGATCATCACGATGGCGGTGCTCCAGGCGATCCAGTTCTGCCAAGGTTTATTCCTGAAATCTCCCATCAAACGCGGTCGATTGATCAGCAGCAGCATGTAGACCAGTACGAACGGGAGCAGAATGCCGTTTGCCACCTGCGAAAACAGAATGAATTTGAGGAGCGGCAGACCGGGAATAAGGACAATGGCCGCGCCCCCGCCGATCAGGAGGGTGTACAGCCAATAGAAGATAGGCGCTTCGGAAAAGCGCTTGTCGACGCCGGATTCAAAGCCTAGTCCTTCGCAGATGTTGTAGGAGGTGGCGAGCGGAAGGATGGCAGCCGAGAGAAGAGAGGCGTTGATAAGCCCCGCCGCAAATAGAAGCGAGGCAAACTTTCCAGCGACGGGTATCAACGCGGTCGCGGCTTGGGCGACATCCGTAATTTGAGGGTGATTGGAATGATAGATGGTCGCGCCGCAAGCGACAACGATAAAAAATGCGATTACGTCGGTGACGATGCAGCCGGTGATCACATCGAGGCGGCACAGGCCGTAGTGCCGGGTATCGATCCCTTTTTCGACCACAGCAGCCTGCAAGTAAAACTGCATCCAAGGCGTGATGGTAGTGCCGATCAGCCCGACAATGACGACCAGGTAAGCGGGATCGCTGCTCAGTGTTGGAAAGAATGTTTGCTTCAGAGCGAGATCCCAATCGGGTTTCGCCAGGAATGCAGAAACCGGATAGGTGAAGTAGATCAGCGAGGCAATGATAAGGATGCGCTCGACGGGCTTGTAGCGACCTCGCACGATCAGCGTCCACACCAGCGCCGCGCCGATCGGCACGACGATGTATTTGCTGACTCCGAAGATTCCCATTCCAGAAGCGAGGCCTGCGAACTCGGATACGATGTTGCCGAAGTCCGCGAGCCCGAGTACCAGCATGGTGAAGAATGTTGCGCGCAAACCGAACTCTTCGCGGATGAGATCGGAGAGGCCTTTGCCGGTCACCGCGCCCATACGGGCCGCCATTTCTTGCACAACGATGAGCGCGACCGTAGTCGGGATTAGAGTCCAAAGGAGCTGATATCCGAACTGCGCGCCGGCCTGCGAATAGGTGAGGATCCCGCCCGGGTCGTTGTCGACGTTGGCGGTGACAAAACCGGGGCCAAGTACGGCGAGGAAAGCCACCAGCCGGGAACTGATCAGCGCGACCAACGATCTTCTGCGAAGCGCCGTCTGAATCATGGGCATGGGAGATTCAAGAGCCTATTGTCGAGCAGTTACATTTCAGAACCGAGAGTGAATACCAACGCGATCGGAGAGGTTGATTTCCAGCTAATGGCTGGGTGCAGGCCTGACATCGGCCGAAGTGCTTTTCGTGTACTCGCCCAGCCAGTCGAGCACAGTCGCGTACCAAAATTGGCTGTCCTGAGGCTTCAGCAGCCAGTGCCCTTCATCAGGAAACTGCACCAGTTTCGACGGAATTTTGTTTTCCTGCAGCGCCGTGAAGAGCTGCTGGCTTTGGCCTAGAGGCACACGGTAATCGATTTCTCCTTGCGTGACGAGAGTAGGCGTCTTGAAGTTTTTGACGTAGGAGCTCGGAGACCATTTTTCATAGAGCTCCGAATTCTCCCATGGGAATCCTTGAAATTCCCATTTCACAAACCATAGTTCTTCGGTGGTTCCGGCCTCACTGCGTAAGTCGTACACACCGGCGTGCGTTACGAGCGCCTTGAAGCGATCTGTATGGCCAAGAATCCAATCGATCATGTAGCCGCCGTAGGAAGCTCCTGCCGCGACGATTCGATCCTTGTCGACATACGGGAGAGCACTGACGTAATCAACGGTTGCCATGATGTCGTCATAGGGCACGCCGCCCCAGGCACCGTTTACAGCATCGGTGAAGCTTTGGCCATAGCCGATGGAGCCGTGGGGATTTGGCAGAACGACGACGTATCCGGCGGCCGCGAGGACTTGCGCGTTCCAACGATAGCTCCAAGACTCTCCCCAATCGCCCTCCGGCCCACCGTGGAGCGCAAAGAGCACAGGGTACTTCATGGAAGCGTTGAAGCCAGGGGGCTTCACTACAAAACTTTCGACCTTTGCTCCATCCGCATCGACAGAAATACTCTCGAGCGGTGTGAGTTGCGAGGCGTCCAGCACAGGGTCGTTGAGATGCGTGATGGGAACACCGGTCCCGCCCTTCGAGGTGGCTCTGTAAATCTCAATAGGCTTGGACCCGCTCTGCTCTGTGTAGATCATGGTGCGGCCGTCCGCAGTAAACTGCATGGCGCCGACTGAAGTGGGCCCATGCGCGATGGTGCTAATCGGCCCTCCGCTAGCGGCAATCATCATCAAAGGGTTTGTTCCGCGATCGTCGATGGTAAAGAAAATACGTTTTGAGTCAGGTCCCCAGGTGTACTCTTCGACCCACCGGTCGAGCGAATCCGCGAGCGTATTCATCTTGCCTGTTTGCGTATCCATCACGGCAAGACGCCATTGGTCGCTTTCGTATCCGGCGCGATTCTGAGTTCGATAAGCGAGATATTTGCCGTCGGGTGAATAGAGCGGCCCCTCATCCGCGCCAGGATTGGTGGTGATGCGCTTGGCCTCGCCTCCGGCGACGGGTACGGTAAACAGATCGGAATTGGTGCTGGAGGCGAGATCGGGATCGGTATTGGCGACGTAGGTGATCTGGGTTGAATCGGGCGAAAAAACGTACGGCTCGGGTCCGCCGAGTGAAAACGGAGGAACGCTGAGACTGCCCGGAGTGAGATCGCGAACCTTGCCGCTGCCATCGAGCGCTTGAATGAGCAAGTGCTGACGCCGTCTGCCTTGGTACTGCGTCCAGTGCCGGTAAAGAAGCGAAGTAAAGACGCGGGCCTTCATTTTGCTTCCGTTCTCTTGAGTGAGATTTGTGTTGTTGCACGCTGCGTCGTACTCGACGCCCGGCGCCGGAGTTGCCGGCACGCATTCCGGATATACGTCGCTCGTAAACAAAATCAGTTTGCCGTCGGGCGAGACCGTCACCCGATCCGCCCCGGTCGGAATATTCGTGATGACTTTGGGATCGCTCCCGTCCGCGTTCATGGACCAGATCTGCGAAGTGTTGCTGCGATTCGAGACGAAGACGATGCGCTTGGAATCGGGCATCCAGCGTGGACGCGAGTTCGAATCACCGTCGTTGGTTAAGCGTTGTGGCGCACTGCCGCCGTCCACCGGAACCGTATAGATCTGCTTCGGCCTGGTGTTGCTCGGCACATCTATGGTCTGAACAGTAAACACTACCGTCTTTCCGTCGGGAGACAACTGTGGCTCGTCTATTCGAGCGAGTTTCATCATGGCATCGAAAGTGAACGGAGTTTTCGCGCACAACGAAGTAGAGGCGGCAAGTACACCAGCCAACAACGCCCACAGGGCGGCACGTAGCATGCCTTTCATTCTAAGCGGCGATCTTACGACGAAAAAGAGAGCTCAAAAAGAGGCGCGCGATGCTGCTACGATGGCTAGAAAGAAGATTCGACATAGGTCCTTCTGCCGGCACTTCGGCCCTGCGCTGACCTGCCTTTCCATCGCTTTCATGATCAGACCCTACCAGGGAGTAGTGCCCCGCATCGCGGCTTCCGCTTACGTCGATGGCAGCGCACAGGTCGTCGGCGACGTGGTGATCGGCGAGAGATCGAGCGTGTGGGCCAACGTATCCATTCGTGGAGACGTGAACTACATTCGCATTGGCGAGGAATCGAGCATTCAGGACAACACCGTGGTGCACGTGGAACGCTACATTCATCCGTGTCTTATCGGAAATCGCGTGACAGTTGGTCATGCCGCTGTTCTGCACGGCTGCGAAATAGAGGATGGCGCGCTGATCGGCATTGGTGCAATTGTTTTGAACGGCGCGAAGATTGGTGCAGGAGCTGTGGTTGCAGCTGGTGCGCTGGTGCCGGAAGGAATGCAAGTGCTTCCCAACACGCTGGTGATGGGAACTCCAGCGAAAATGCGCCGTGAAGTAACGGCCGACGAGCAGGAGCGCTTTCGAAAGAACTGCAACAATTACATCGAGCTCACGGCGATCTACAAGGAAGAGCGGGCTTGATCCACAGCGTCAAGGGCATGCGGGACATTCTGCCCCCGTCAAGCGCCGTATGGAACCAGGTTGACGCCGCAGCCCGCCTGGTTTTCCGACGCTTCAATTATCAGGAAATCCGCACGCCGATTTTGGAAGAGACCGCGCTATTCTCGCGCAGCGTCGGCGAAGAAACCGACATCGTCAGTAAAGAGATGTACACGTTTGAAGACCGCGACGGCAGTTCTCTAACATTACGGCCAGAAAGTACGGCATCCGTTTTGCGTGCGTATATTGAGCACAGACTCGATCAGCGCCCGGGCGTGCAAAAAGTGTATTACATAGGTCCGATGTTTCGCCGCGAGCGGCCTCAGAAGGGGCGCTACCGGCAGTTCTATCAAATTGGAGCGGAGGCGATTGGGTCCGATGCGCCCGCCACGGATGCCGAAATGATTGAATTAGCAGTCGAGATCCTCAAACAGGTTGGGATTCGCGACTTTGAGTTGTCGATCAATTCAGTTGGCTCAAAGGAATCGCGCGAGAGGTACAACGAGGTATTGAGAGCGGAGTTGAAGGAAGTCGCTCCGCGCATGTGCGAAGACTGCCGGCGACGAGCTGAAACGAATCCATTGCGGGTGCTCGATTGCAAGGTGCCTCAGGACCAGCCGATCATCGATCAGCTGCCATCAATTCTCGACCACCTGGATGCGGAAGACCGCGAGCATCTCCGGGCGGTCCGGGAGTTCCTGGATGATCTCGGAATTGCTTACACCGTTAAGCCACGCCTGGTACGAGGGCTCGATTATTATGCGCGCACGACGTTCGAAATCACGCACAGCGCGCTAGGAGCACAGAACGCGCTTTTAGGCGGTGGTCGGTACGACGGCTTGGCGGAGGGTCTCGGTTCGAAAGCCGCGGCTCCGGGAATCGGTTTTTCTATCGGCGAGGATCGACTGGTGATGGCAGTGGAAGAAGCAAAGACAGTGCCGGCGCCTCAGCTCGATGTATATGTTGCTCCGATGGGCGATGCCGCGGTCCGGCATTGTATCGTTCTGGCGCAGGAACTCAGAAGTCTTGGACGTTTCAGTGGAGGTGGGCACAGATCGCAAGCTGAAACGCATGTTGGAGCTGGCCAACAAAGTGTCGGCTCGTTACACGCTCATCGTCGGCGACAACGAGATTGTCACGCGCACGTACGGGCTGAAGAATATGGCGACAGGCGAACAGAAAACGCTCACGCGCGAAATGCTGCTCGAGCAGTTCAGCAGCAAGACGCCCGCGCAGAATTCACATAACGCGCAAAATGGCTGAAGTGACGTTAGATTTCCTGGGCGACTTGCGCCGCACTCAGAGTTGTGGAGAGCTGCGGGCCGGCGACGTGGGCAACAAGGCTGTCTTGATGGGTTGGGTTCACAGACGCCGGGACTTGGGTGGAGTGATATTTATCCACTTGCGTGATCGCGATGGGATTACGCAGCTCGTTTTTGACGAGAGTAAGAACCCGGCAGCTCACAAACGAGCGCAAGAATTGAGCTCCGAGTTTGTGATCGCCGCAGAAGGCCTCGTGGCCCTGCGCAGTCCCGACACGGTGAACACGAGCATCGCGACCGGTGAGGTGGAGATTGTCGTCGACAAGCTCTGGATTCTGAACGAATCGCGCACCCCGCCCTTTCCGCTCGAAGATAACGTCGACGTGAAAGAAGATATCCGCCTCAAGTACCGGTATCTCGATTTACGGCGGCCGCGCATGCAGCAGAACATTATTATGCGGTCGAAGATCGCGTTTGCGGTGCGGCAGGCTCTATATGCACAAGGCTTTTTGGAGATCGAAACGCCCTTCATGACGCGCTCGACGCCTGAGGGCGCGCGCGACTACCTGGTGCCAAGCCGTGTCCAGCCGGGCAATTTCTATGCTTTGCCGCAGTCGCCGCAGATTTTCAAACAACTTCTGATGGTGAGCGGGTACGAACGGTATTTTCAGATCGTGCGCTGCTTCCGCGACGAAGATTTGCGCGCAGACCGGCAACCGGAGTTCACTCAGATCGACCTGGAGATGTCATTCCCTCAAGAAGAACAGGTCTTCCAGGTGGTCGAACCTTTGATCCGGAGCGTGTGCGAAGCAGCCGGGAAGACAGTCGAGAGACCAATTCCGCGGATGACCTATGCGGAAGCACTGCGGTCCTATGGCAGCGACAAACCCGATTTGCGCATTCCGCCATTTCACAGCGTCGAAGATCTTTTTGCCGGACGCGGGTCTCACGGCGGAGGGCCTGCCGCTGGTAGCCATTCACATACCGAAAACAGGCGCGTTGAGCCGTAAGGAACGCGACGAGATTAAAGCGGCGGGGCAAGAGCGCGGATTGCGCGTGTACGACGATATAAAACGTTTGGAGCGCGATTATCCCGAGCCGATCGCGCTGGTGCGGGAGCGCGCGAAAGCGGGTGCAGACGACCTTTTGATGCTGGCCGCCTGGGCCGGCGAGCCTCAGGGCGCTCTTCCGCAACAGACCGTGCTGCAGGCTTGCGGGCAGCTTCGCTTACATATCGCACAGAAGTACAACGACAGGCACAAGCTTCTGGATCGTGAAACATTCAAGTTTCTTTGGGTGGTTGAGTTCCCGATGTTCGAGTGGGACGAGAGCGAGAAGCGCTGGAACGCCGCGCACCATCCGTTCACGTCGGTTCACGACGACGACATCGAAAAGCTGACCGCGGATCCGGCGCACTGCCGCGCGAAATCATACGATCTCGTGCTGAACGGCATAGAACTGGGCTCGGGCTCAATCCGTATTCACCGCCGCGATGTGCAATCGAAGGTCTTTACAGCACTTGGTTTCACGGAAGAAGACGCCAAACGCAGATTCGGCTTTCTACTCGAAGCTTTGGAGTACGGTGCGCCTCCACATGGCGGGATCGCGCTGGGCCTCGATCGCCTGGTGATGCTTCTGGCGGGCGAGGAATCGATCCGCGAAGTGATTCCGTTTCCGAAGACAGCCAAAGGCACCGACTTGATGTGCGAAGCGCCTTCCCCAGTTCCAGAGCGGCAGCTTCGCGATCTGGGGATCCGTCTGAATATTCCGCAGTAACATCCCGCCGCGGCATTCAAGACGCCGTTCTTGGCGGACGAATGATCAGCGGCAAAACGATCGAGACCGCCATTACAACGGCGATAATGTGCAGCGCTCCACTGTAAACGCCGCTCACTTGGCGCATATGGGCTATTAGCGACGGACCAAAAACGCTGGCAAAGCTCCATGCCGTCAAGATCAGCCCATAAATCGGGCCGACATTCCGCGGCCCAAAATAATCGGCGGTAAACGCCGGCATGATGCCGAACGCGCCGCCGTAGCACATCAGAATGACGAACGTCACGATTCCGATGAGAGTTGCGGAATGAAGACTTGGATAAAGCCAGAAAAGGGCCACCTGGATCGCGAACATGATCACGAAAGTCATTCTTCGCGTAAGCATGTCCGACATCCACGCCCAAAAAACGCGTCCGAAGGCGTTGCCCATAGCCACGATGCCGAGCAGAGTTCCCGCGGCAACTTCAGTAAGATGCGCGATCTGCTGGAACATTGGTGATTCCTGCGAGATGACTGAAATGCCGGCCGACGTATTGAGAAAAAGCAGAAGCCATAGAGCCCACCATTGCCACGTTCCGACTGCTTCGCCCAATTTGTAATCGCGCGTGGAACGCTGAGCAATTTGCGCGGCGCTCGGGTTCCACCCCGCAGGCCTCCAATCCGCCGGCGGATTCTGCATGAAGGATCCGGCGATGACGGTGAGAATCAGATAAGCGATGCCAAGATATGCGAAAGTTTTCAACACGCCGACACTCTGGATGAGGCGCGTGGCGACCGGAGCGGTGACCAGAGCACCGGCGCCGAAGCCGCCCACCGCGATGCCGGTAATCAAGCCTCGACGATCAGGAAACCATTTGACGAGGACCGCGACAGGGACTATGTAGCCCAAGCCAAGCCCGGTCCCGCCGATCAAACCGTAGCTAACATACAGCCACCACAGTCTGTGTGCGGAGAAACTTGCCAGGAACACGCCGGTCCCATACAGCACGCCCGCAGTCATCGCCACCACGCGTGGACCTTTTTTGTTCAGCCAAAGGCCGCCGAAGAACGATGCGAATCCGAGAACGAATATTGCAATCGTAAATGTGAGCGTGACATCCGGAATACTCCAGCCGAATTGCTTCGTCAAAGGAATACGAAAGACGCTCCACGCGTAAACTGCGCCGAGCGCGATCTGCATGAATACACCGGCGACAGCCATACCCCAGCGGTTTGTCATTTCACCTAGTAGACTATAAACCCGCTATGTCAATCGAAGCCGCCCGCGCGCTTTTACACCGAGCAGCGAGAATCGCCGTTCTGACAGGCGCCGGAATTTCGGCGGAGAGCGGCGTCCCGACGTTTCGAGGTTCGGGCGGGTTGTGGAAGCAGTTCCGGCCGGAAGATCTGGCCACACCGCAGGCCTTTGCTCGCGATCCGGAACTGGTATGGCAGTGGTATGACTGGCGCCGCAGCATTCTTGCCGGCGTAAAGCCGAACGCGGGACATCTGGCGCTGGCCGAACTCGAGCGACGTGCCGCGCAGTTCACCTTGATCACGCAGAACGTGGACGGGCTGCATCAGAAGGCGGGCAGCCGTTCGGTTCTGGAAGTTCACGGAAGCATTTGGAACCTGCGATGTAGTCAGTGCGCACGGGAATGGCTAGATGAGAGGGTTCCCCTGACGCTTCCGCCGCATTGCGAATGCGGAGCAATGGCGCGCCCGGGCGTCGTTTGGTTTGGGGAGAATCTGCCGACGAAAATTTGGAACGCCGCAGAGGAAGCAGTGGAGTCCTGCGACATTCTCCTGGTTGTCGGGACGTCCGCTTTGGTGTATCCGGCGGCAGGTCTGGTGCCGCTTGCGCGGGCATCTGGCGCAAAGGTCATCGAGATCAATTTAGAGAGGACACCGATGTCCGGATTGGTCGATTGCGCTGTGACGGGCCGTGCCGGCGAAATTTTGCCACATCTAGTGCCGCAGCTCGATCTCGCCGCAACGCGTGAAGCTCACGAATAGGGAGCGGGCAATCCGAGCTTCAGCCGGTGCTGCCGCATGATCCATTGCTCATGGGTGCGAATGCGAAGGTCGCCCAACGGCTTCGCAGTACAGAGCAAGACGAATCCTGCGTCTTTGTCCTCCGGGAAGTAGGATGCGGCGCTGGTCTGATCAACCGCGCCGCTGAGTAAGCGACCGGCGCACGTTAAACACCGGCCCTGATGACAAATGGAGGGAAGCGAAATTCGATTACGCGCGGCCGCGTTCCAAACGAACTCATCCCGGCTGCATTGAAAAGATCTGTCGCCGTCTGGTGTTTCGAGCACCACTAGATAAGATTCGCTGTTTTGCATGCGGCCGCACGTGGTTAGCCTCGATAGATCTATGGATTGTAAAAACGAGCGTTCTTGCTGTACGGAGCCTCGCCCGGCTGACCGCGTCGGAAGTGACCTGACGGAATCGATTTCCCATCGCGTTCGTGTGCAAGCAGCTCGATGAACCACGCTTCGTGCTCGACCTCTTCATTGAGGATTCGGGCGGCCATGTCATAGGTGCGGGGATCTTTCCCGAAGGTCATATCGCAGACTGCACTCCAGCTTCGGATGGCACAGCGCTCGGATTCGAGCAACACTGTCAAGATATTCACTACGGTCGGGGGACTGGGTAGTTTTGCGGCAACGCACCCGGCCTGGTTGTGAAACTCGGGCAAATCATTCGGCAGTTCTCCGCCGAGTTCATAAATCCGAGGGACGATCAGCTCCCAATGCGCGCGATCTTCCAGGCGCGCATCTTCGCAAATTTCCTTGTAATCCTCGTAGCCTGCCAGATGCATGCGAAGGATTGTGTAGTAGTAATAGGTGCTCGCGAATTCCGCCGCCGCGTTTGCGATCAGCATCTTTATCAGCTTGGGGACGTCCACTCCGCGCGCTTCAATTACTTCCACGCCCACGCGTTTCGTGACATCGCCGGGTTTAACTGTAGTAGCCATAAACGTTCCTTTCAACACCAGCGTAACTTGCATGCGGCAGTAGGAGGACGCGCGGCATTGCTAAGCTCATGTTTCATGCGATCTGCTTTGGCAGCGGTGGCGCGCCTTGCGCTCGTGACGGCGTTGTTTGCGGCAGCTCTGTTCGGTGTGGATGTGAACTCGCTGCCCAAACCGACCGGGTATGTGAGCGATCTGGCGCACGTCGTAAATGCCGCCGATAAGGATCAGTTGGAAGCTTACTGCACTAAAGTCGAGCAGGAGCTTGGGGTACAATTCGCGCTCGTCACGATCGACAGCTTAGGTGACCAACCGGTACGCGATTTCGCGCTTGATCTCTCGCGCAAGTGGGGCGTGGGCGAGCGCAAGAGCTAATCAGGGCGTGCTGCTGCTGCTGGTCATCAAAGACCATAAAGACGATATTGAAACCGGCCGGGGAATCGAGCCGTACATCACCGACGGTTTTGCGGGAAGCACGCTGCGCGCGATGCGCGAGGAACTTCGTGCCGCTAATTATGGAGCCGCGCTCGAGGCCGGCGCTCACGCTATGGCGGCGCAGATCGCGCAAGGCAAGGGGGTCGCATTTTCGGATAGTGTTCCGCAACCGGAAGAACCTGCCCCGCCGGTATCTGTTTCCCGCACGCGTGGGATTCCGGGCCCGCTCATCATTTTCGGCATCTTCATTGTGCTTTGGTTGCTCGGCCGCGGCGCACGTCGGGGCGGAGGGGGCGGCTGCCTGACGGGCTTCCTGCTTGGCAATCTGCTCGGGGGAGGGCCGCGCTGGGGAGGCGGCGGCTGGGGCGGAGGCGGTTTCGGAGGCGGCTCGGGCGGGGGCGGCGGCTTCGGGGGATTCGGCGGTGGCGATTTCGGCGGTGGCGGCGCGAGTAGTGACTGGTAGGCGAACGAGGAGCATAGATTGCAGGAACAACTTTCGGAATTGATCGAGCGCCTGAATAAAGCCTTTGCCGACCGGCTTGTTTCAGCGATACTCTACGGGTCGGCAGCCATGGACGATTGGAACGAGCACAGTTCCGATCTGAACGTGCTCTGCGTTCTCGACCATCTCTCGCCTCAAGAACTGGCCCAATCCGAGCCGATCTTTCACTGGTGGCGCGATAAAGGGAATCCACCGCCGCTGTTGTTAACCGAGGAAGAGGTTCGCACCTCGACGGATTGCTTTCCTATGGAATTTCACGACATGCAAGAGCATCGACGGGTGCTCTATGGCAAAGACGTGATCGAGAATCTACAGATCGATCGTTCCTTCTATCGCGCCCAGGTAGAACACGAGCTTCGCGCCAAGCAGATTCGCCTGCGGCAAAAAGCCGCCGAGGTGCTCTCACGCCCGGAGCGGTTGATGAACCTTCTGGTCGACTCCATTTCCACGTTTTGCGTGCTTGGCAGGCACGCCCTGATTCTGAGCGGGCACCAACCGCATTGGAAGAAGAGGGAGGTCGTCGCCGCTTTGGAGCAGGCCATGGGGATGCCCCTGCCGGGGGCTAATGCGATACTGGCGGTTCGAGGAGTTAAGCAGCGAGCTGCTGACAAGGGTGCAGTGTCTCTGCTCGAGAAGTATCTGAAGGAGATGGATGCGCTGGTGCGGTTTGTCGATGTGCTCGGCAAGTAAGCCGTTGCGTACTTCGCATAAGAAGAGGAGCATAAAAGCATGAAGGGTGCGCTGATTGTCTTGGCGGTAGTAGTGCTGGTGGGGTTGATTTTCGGCGGGCAATTGATGGGCGAGCGCAACGGGCTTGTTTCCGAGAAAAATGACATCGATGCGCGTTGGGCACAAGTCGACAACGACATGAAGCGCCGCGCCGATCTGATTCCAAACCTAGTCGAGACGGTGAAGGGCTATGCCAAGCAAGAGCAAACGGTAATTGGCGAGGTAGCAAACGCCCGTGCGGCGCTGTTAGGAGCACATAGCAAGCAGGATGAGATCAGCGCGAATAATCAACTGAGCGGCGCGATCGGCCGCCTCCTGGTGCTGCAGGAAAATTATCCGCAGCTGAAATCAAACGAAAACTTTCTGCGCTTGCAAGATGAATTAGCTGGAACGGAGAACCGCATCGCAGTGGACCGGCGCGACTACAATGAGGCCATTAAGCGATACAACACGGATGTCGAGCTCTTCCCCAAGAACATCGCGGCCTCGATGTTTGGGTTCCACCGCGATGATGCGTACTTCCAGGCCAGCGCGGAGGAGAAGAAAGTTCCCCAAGTGAAGTTCTAGGAGCCGGGCTATTCCTCTTCCGCCGGCTCGTTCCACTCCTGCGCGGAATTCGTGTAGCGCTTGAGGATGGAAAACGAGCCGCTGCTGCTAAAACCTGCTGTTCTGAGTCGCCGGTAGGCGCTGGCCAGATTTTTTTCCTCTTTGAGGAACTCCACGAGATTCTTGCCGCGGTATTTACGGTCCAGGAATCGCTGTATCAGCGCCAACTCGTCTGTGCCGGTAAACGTCTTTTCGACCGCGCCTTCGGCGACCGTCGAACTGACTCTCTTGGAACGAAGGTCCCGCAGAACGCGCATTCGCCCAAAACCCTGATTCTGAAGCCGCGAGGAGGCGAATGCCTCGGAGAACTTGGTGTCGTTCGTCAGTTCATATTGTCCCAGCTTTTCCATTGCGGCATTCACGTCGGTAGTCGACTGCGCACGCCGGGAAAGCTTCTGGCGCAGCTCCGCGGCGGAATGCGCACGCTGGCCTAAAACCCGCAAAGCGTACTCCCACAAGCCGTCTGCGTCGAGCTTCTTGGGCTTGCCACGGGCCGCCATCTTGCTGAAACGTTTGCTACTGTACCACGCTCTACAAATTGTGAAGTGCCGAAGGAAAGGCACTTGAGGACCTGAAAAGGAGGAGATTGATATGGAGGAAAAAAGCGGCTTCGGCTATTTTTTGCTCGGTCTCGGCATCGGGGTAGCGGCAGGCATACTGTGGGCGCCCAGGACGGGTGAGGAAACGCGTCAACTGATCGCCGACAAAGCGGGGGAAGGCGCAGATTATTTGAAATCTCGCGCGCAGGAGGGCACAGATTACGTTCGCCAGCGCACGGGCGATCTGAAGCAATCCGCCTCAGAAATCTACGAAAAGGGCCGTACTACCGTGGCCCGTCAGAAAGATACTCTCGGCGCGGCAGTCGAGGCCGGCAAACAGGCTTACCGCGATGCGGTCAGCGATATTCGTTCTACGGCTGCAGGATCCGGTAGCGGTATGGGGCCGGGTGGTTCGGGCAGCGGGTCGGGCAACGCCGCAGACAACCTGTAGCGCTTTTTCTCTGAACAGTTCTAGCGTTTGACATGGACGAGCACACGCTTCTCATCCTCCTTACCATCTTTGTCGCCTTAGCGGCGATTGCGATGCTGATTCAGGCCGGGACACTTCTCGGCCTTTTGCTCGTAGCCCGTAAACTTCAAGAAAAAGTGACGCCGCTGATCCCGCAAATCGAAGGCGCCGTGGGCGTGACGAAGCGAACAGTGGAGCTGGTTGAGAAGCACATCGACAAAATCGGCACCTCGAGCGAGGCTATTCTCGACGTCACGAAGCAGCAGCTCGCGAAGGTGGACGATTTGCTCAGCGACGCCAGCACGCGCGCCAAAGTGCAGATGGAGCGTGCCGAAATGGTGTTGGACGACACCATGACGCGCGTGCAGCACACCGTCTCGTTCGTGCAGTCCGGTGTTTTGCGGCCGGTTCGCGAGGTTCACGGAATTCTCGCCGGAGTTCGGACGGCCCTGGCTCATTTGAGCCGCGGCGGTCGCCCTACGGTCGATCACGCGACTTCTGACGAAGAGATGTTTATCTAAACGCAGTCAGCGATTCGCTTCAGCCGTTCAACCGGAAACGCTCGAGTTCCGGCATCAATGCAAAGCGGTGTTTGACCGAATCAACGGTTTCGCCGATCTGCTGAATGGAATCTGATTTGAGGCGAGAGCGTTCGGCTACCAGCCGCAGGTAACGGATCTTTTCTGGATCGATCTGCATGATTCGGCAGCAGGTCGCGTCAACGCTCGGCGGGTGCGCGCCGGCGACTATGACACCAGCGGCAATCCGGCTGCCTAGTATAGGGCCATTTCCTTCCATGGCCTCGATGCCATCGACGAGACAGAACTGGCGCGGAAAAAGATAGTGAAGGTCGGCGATGCATTCGTCGATGCCGGCCCAATGCAGCAAGTTCTTCGGCCACCCGTACACTGCGCCTGGAACAACTCCGAACAGATTCTTCATGGAAAGCGTTGCGCCGGTCCAATGATGCGTCTTCATCTTGGGCAAGGAGACCAGCAAATCGCAACCGAGCGCAGTGTTAGGCAGGTACAGCTCCGAAAGCGAAGAGAAGGGACTGTGGATCGCAACGCGAGTCACATCGTCCAGGTTCAGGTCCGTGAAGTAACGCTCAAACTTCGGCACGCTGGTGAAATAACCGGCGCTCGAAGCCAAATCCAAGGTGGTGCGCCGGTGGCCAGGTCCCTCAGCGATGCGAACATCTGCTGCACCCAATCCGCGGAACGCCTCGGCAACGGCGGCAACAAACACTGGATGCGTGTTGACGGGGTTGCCGGAACTAAACTCGACCAGATTCGGCTTCAGAAGAACCTTCTTGCCCGTTAGTGGAACCTGGTGCTCGATCAGGATGCGACGCACGAGACTTTCCAAATCGCGTGAGTATGAATTGGCGCGAACGATGGAGACGCGGTGCTTGGCGGCATCAGCACGGCGACTGCACCCGGCCGCGACACCCAGCATTCCGAAGAAGAAATAACGGCGGTTGATCGACGTTGTTCCGCTCATGACAGGGCCGTCAATAGCTTGTTGGTGCTGCTGTCTGTCGATAACGCGAGTAGCCGCAACGAGATGTCTCGCGTGGTATGGCAAGGCAGCGGTCTTGAAGCCGGTCCCGATTGCCTGCGATCAGGTTGCCGTCCATGGCGAGCCAGCCCCAACTCGAGCCAGCAGAGCGCCTCCATCGAAGCGACGGACTGGAGATGAGCTTCGGCGAGCTTAAGCGAAAGGTCCAGTTGCGACGGTGGCGCGCCATAAAGCGCGAGCAGGGCCATCCCGGTCATTTCCGGGTACGAAACCGTGTCTTCGCTCAAGTAACGGGAGCCTCCGTGATTCCAACCTCCATCGCGGCAGCGGCGGCACAGGATGAATTGCTGCGCCTCGCGGACGTAGGATCTGAGGTTGGGATCGCTTTGACTACGAGCGGCGCCGGACAAGGCCAGAACGGTCAGCACGGTAGGAGCGATCCAAGCGGCGGTACCGGGGAACCATGGCGAGCCTCCGATTTGCACCGGCGGTGCGATCTCACGAACACGTAAGACGAGCCGTTGGAGGGGATGGATTTCCGGCTCGACCTGGCTGGTCAGCCATTGGACTGCGCGTCGACGCTGATCGGCAGTTAGGCCGGTATCGGATAAGGCCAGGAGGGCGAGGCTTGTCACCCAGGTGCTGATCTGCACGGACCGGTTTGGTGGCCAGCCCCCGTCAGATCTTTGATTATTTTGCAGCCACAGCGAACCTCTCTCGAAGGCGTGAGACTCTTGGCTATGCTGGGCTTCGAGCGCGAGGAGAGCGAAGGCGGTCGGCTCCGTCCATGAGCTGCCGTGCTGGTATGGCCAACCGCCATCCTGATTCTGCGCTTCAAGCAGCTGACGCTGAAGGGCCTCCGCTTCAGCCATAACGCAACTAAGGGATTAAGGCTCTATCTTGCGTTTGCGCCGACGCTTGAGATACAGCACCAGAAGCGTTGCTGCAGCCATCCATATAAGAGCTTGCACCGTCATGTCACTCATGCGTTCTCCTTTACAAACACTCGCCTCTTCGCGGGAAGAAGCTCGGGCGAGAATTTCAAACCGCGCCCGACATAACTCACATCGTCCGGCGCGCGGCCTTCCATTAGGCCAAACTTCTATTGCTGCGATAGCCCTCTTAAGGCGGGGAATAGGTTATGAAATAGCTGCAGAATTCCAGGGCCGGCCGTTACCACCAGAAGAGAGGGAAGACAGAAGAAGAAGATAGGAAATACCAGCTTGACGCCGACTTTTCCGGCGCGTTCTTCGGCTTCCTGCCGGCGACGAATGCGGAGGAAGTCGGATTGTGTGCGTAGCGCTTCCGCAACACTCGTGCCGAAACGGTCGGTTTGCACCAGGATCGCGACCAGCTTTTTGACTTCCTCTTCGCCCGTACGCCGGCCGAAATTACGGAGCGCTTCGGCGCGATTCTTGCCGGCCATGATCTCCATGTTCACCAGCGAGAGCTCTTGGCTGACGGCCGGATGAACGGTCTTGAGTTCCCGGCTGACGTTCACGATGGCTTGATCGAGCCCGCAACCCGCCTCAGTACAAATCACCATCAGGTCGAGAACGTCCGGCAAGGACAGTCTGATCTTGTCATGGCGCCGGGTTACCAGACGTCCCAGGATAAAAGCTGGAATGAAGTAGCCAATTCCGCCGCCCGCCACCGGCAGCATAAGACGAAGCATAGGGTTTTGGATTTGGCCGCGAAAGACGAGAGCGGTGATAACCAAAATGAGCGCCAGAAGAATTTTGGCGCCGTAATACACGGCAACGCTCGAACCACTCCGGAACCCTGCCGCGTGCAGTTCGTGTTTGGCGGCCGAGGCGTCTTGCGGCGAAACAGGAAGTAAGTTGCCGATGGGCTCCAATAAACGCGACACCGAGAATTCGCGCTTCTCTTTCCGTTCGGAAAAGGCCGGAGAAATAGACTGCGACGTGGTGGTCGCCAGCTGATCGAGCATGCTCGACGGCTTCACGTAGTGAATGTAGCCAAAGTAGGAAACAACGCCGACTATGACCAGAAACAGAATGAGCGCTAACAGAATGGACATGCTCAGACCTTTATATTTGTAATTTTGCGGATGACGAAATAGCCGACGACCTGACCGATCACCGCACCGTAGACCAGCTTCTTACCCAGGTCATCCCTCACCAGCTCGCGTATGTACTCCGGACTCGTCAGCATCATGAATCCGGTAACGCCGAGCGGCATCAACACCAACACCACACCCGTGATACGACCGTGTGCGCTCGCGGCCTTGACTTGTCCACGCAGCCGAAAGCGCTCGCGGATAATAAAGGCCAGCTTGCTGAGGATCTCGCCCAAGTTTCCGCCCGTTTCCTGCTGCAAAAGCACCGATGACACAAAAAACCGCACATCGACGGTCGGCACGAGAATGTTGAGCTTATCAAGCGCGACCTCGAGCGACGAGCCTAACTGCAGATCATTCGACACGCGACGGAAGGCAGAACCGAGCGGATCCGGCGAATCGGTTCCGAGCATTTCCAGGGCAACCGAAAAGCCGTGGCCCGCGCGCATGGATCGCGAAAGGAAATCGAGCGCTTCCGGAAACTGCTCTTCGAAGGCAGCGATGCTCTTGGCGCGCTTGCGCAAAACCAGCAGCAGCGGAATCAGAGACCCGGCGCCACCAAATATGCCGGCGCTGACGTAAGGAGTCACCAGGTGCAGCTTGAGTCCAACCAGTATCCCCGCGCCGCAGCAGATAGCCGAGACCACGATCAGCTTGCTCGCGCTCCAATTCTTGCCGGCCTGTTCGAGAATGAGGTCCAGACGTTCCTTGAACTCGAAGCGGCGCAGAAATTTGCTGAGGCTGTCTTCCTTTTCCGCGGGCCGGAGAAATTCCGAGCGCTGCTCTGCCGGGGACTCTTCCGCCTTGCGGAGCATGGAACGGATCTGCTGTTTTTGTTTCGACCGGAAAAAAGACAGCCCGATTCCGACGCACGCCACCACCGTGAGAAAGATGATGAAAAAGAAGATGGCAAGTGTCGCCATGCCGTTTAGCGGACCTCGACTACGTTTTGGAAGACGTGAGGCGGGATTTCGATCCCGGCTGCCTTCAACCGTTCGCTGAACTTGGGCCGCACACCGGTAGGCTTGAAGCGTCCGGTGACGCGCCCTTCGCTCGAAAGGCCAGTGCGTTCGAACACGAAAATATCTTGCGTAGTGACGAGTTCGCCTTCCATTCCCAGGCATTCGGTCACGTACGTCACCTTGCGGGTTCCGTCTGCCATACGCGTGCACTGGATGAACAGGTCGACGGCGGAGGACACCTGCTGGCGAATGGAGCGCACGTTCAGATTGGAGCTTGCCATTCCGATCATCACTTCCAGACGGCTGATGGCATCGCGCGGGCTGTTGGCGTGGATGGTGGTCAGCGAGCCATCGTGACCGGTGTTCATGGCTTGGAGCATGTCGAGCGCCTCCTCGCCGCGGACCTCGCCGACGATGATCCGGTCAGGCCGCATACGGAGCGCATTGATGAGCAAATGGCGCTGCAGAACGGCACCTTTTCCCTCGATGTTGGCGGGCCGGGTCTCGAGACGCGCTACGTGGGTCTGGCGAAGCTGCAATTCGGCTGCGTCCTCAATGGTGACGATTCGCTCATGCGCCGGAATGAATCCGGAGAGCATGTTCAGGAAGGTCGTTTTGCCGGCGCCCGTTCCCCCCGAAATGATCATGTTCAAGCGGGCTTTCACACAGCCTTTCACCAGCTCGAGCATGCCTTCGGTCAGAGAAAGGTTGCGCAGCAGATCGGCCGGTTGCAAGGGATCGGCGCCAAAGCGGCGAATCGAAAGCAGCGGTCCATCGACAGCGAGAGGCGGAATGACCGCATTGACACGCGAGCCGTCGGGCAACCGCGCGTCGACCATGGGAGAGGATTCGTCGATGCGGCGTCCGACGCGGGAGACCACGCGCTCGATGATGCGCATCAGATGGGCGTCGTCTTTGAACTCGATAGGAGTGCGCTCGAGCTTGCCTCCGCGTTCGACATAGATCAAGCGCGGCGTAGTCACCAGAATGTCGGAGACGGCACGGTCGCGCAGCAAGGGCTCGAGCGGGCCTAACCCGAACACTTCATCGAGCACTTCCTCGATGAGCTTGTCCTTCTCCGCAAGACTGAGCGGGGTCTTCTCCTCGTTCACCAGTTTCGCGACAGCAGGGCGAATTTCCTGCCGCACCCGCTCGCCCGGCGTCGAGTAAACCGCCTCGAGATTGATGCGATCGAGGAGCTTCCGATGAATGGAAAATTTCAGCTCCTGGTACTGGAGAGCGGCGGCGTCGCGGGAGGCCGTGCGGCTAGGCTCCGGGAGCTTGGCGTCGTTGCGAGGTGTCTCTGTGGCAACCATATGTTGTTTATCCAAATAGCGCGAACTTCTTCTTGGTCTTGAGCGGCTGTACGCCCGCTATCTTCGAGGCCAGCTGAGCGAAATGCTGCGCCAGCCGCGTATTCGAATTCAGCAGGTTGCCGCTCGAATAAGACTGATACAGGCCCAGGTAGTCGTTCGGAAGAGCCGCGTATAACGACCGCCCCAGGATCTTTTCCAATTCCTGCGTGCTGATGTCCATCATCTTCGGAGTGCGATTCAGGACCAATTGCAGTTTTTCGCCTTGCTCGAACAGGCCGTGCACAATCGACTTGAGTCCATGCAGCGCGACCACTTCGAGCGTCGAGACCAGGAACAATTGATCGATCTCGTCCAAAACAGCCGTCGCAATCGAGTTCAGGCTGCGTCCCAGATCGAGCACGATCCAGTCATGCTGGGTGCGCATGAATTGGAGAACCTGCCGCAAACGGTTTTCGTCAGGATGGTCCCAGCGCGAATAAGCCGCGGGCGCAGGAATGACCGACAACCCGGGCCGGTGCTCGACGATCAGCGCCTTCCAAAGACTTTCATCAAGCCGCGAAAGGTTCTTGATGGCATCGAGAATGGAATACGAGCTGGGGGTCTTCATCAAAAAGCCCACCAGCCCGGAGGTGAGGTCGAGATCGGCCAGCAGAACGTTCTTGCTGGTGAGGCTTTGCAACTCGGTGGCCACGTGGCAGGCGAGCGTAGTCGCGCCACATCCGCCTTTGGCCGACAGAAAACCGATGGTCTTGCCGCGCGTCACCGGAACCAGGTCGGATTCCGAAGAGTTTAAGATTCGCTCGAGCGCCGGCAGCAACGTGTTTTCGAGCGGCGGATGCAGGAACTCATTCGCTCCGGCGCGCATGGCCGCCAGAATAGTTTGCGGGTCGGCGCTAGCATGCAGAGCGACCACCTTGATGCGCGGCGCCTGATAGCGCAGTTGACGCATGGCGATGTTGAGCTCGGAGGGAACCGCAGACAAATCGAGCAGCAGTACTTCCGGTTTCGCGTTCGCAATCCGGTCGAGAAGCCCGGTCCAATCGGAGGAGTCTTCATCGAAGGGGATTTGGCTTCCCGGCGTTCGCAGGATTTCGGTGGCCTCGCGATGCAGGCCTTCGTCCCCTATGTGCAACAGCAGTTTTGCAGAGGTCATGGCGCGTCAGTTAGTGATTCGAACCGGAGTTCGGAGGTGGATTCGAACTCGGGGCCGAACCCGAAGTGGGAGGATTCGGACCCGAACCTGAATTCGGAGGATTCGATTGGCTATCGGGCGGCGTGACCTCGACCGGGCGTACCACCATCAGCGGCGCTGGAGCGGACGGAGCCGCCGGAGCGCTCGTTGCGTTCAAGCTCTTTATCTGTTCTACCGGCAAAGAGCCGAAGCTCGGTAGCGGCGCTTGCCCGGGAAATGTTCCAACCGGGTTCTGCGGCGCGTTTTCAGGGCCCTTCAGAAAGGGCATGGGCATCTTCACTTCAGGCGGTTTGATTCCTCCCGGAATGGGCGCCACAATCTGTGGCGTGACCAGCACCAACAACTCGTCATCGCTCTTCTGTACCGAGCGCGACTGAAAGAGTTTGCCGAGGACGGGAATATTGCCGATCCCGGGAATCTTGTCCAATTGATGCGAAAGCTCGTTGTCGAGCAGCCCCGCGATCACAAGGCTCTGGCCGTTCTGCAGCTCGACGGAGGTCTGTACGCGTCTGGTGGCCAACCCCGGCACCGTGTATCCGCTCACCGTGAGACCGTTCGCGTAATCGAGTGAACTGACTTCCGGCGTAACCTCGAGCTGAATAGTTCCCCGAGGCGTCACCGTAGGAGTAAAGTTCAGGCGGATTCCAAACTCCTTGAACTGAATTGTGATCTGCCCAACCCCCGAACCGCCGCCTTGAATGGTTGGAAAAGGAAATTCGCCGCCGGCGAGGAAACTCGCGGCATGCCCGCTCACGGTCAGAAGATTCGGCTCCGCCAAAGTTTGAGCGAGACTTTTGGCCTCAAGCGCCTGAATCGTCGCGCCCAGATTGAGGTCGGGACGGAAGAAGAATACGTTCAGAAGGTCGGTCAGGTTCATACCCTGGCCGGTCGTTCCCCCGATCAGGCCGGTCGGTGTTTGCCCGAACTGCCCGGTTGTCGTCGTGCCGATGCCCTTTTGATTGCCGCTGAAAAAATTGAAGCCCAGTTGCGACGAAGCGGAGCGGCTGACGTTGGCGAAGCGAACTTTGAGCAGGATTTGCGACGGACCCGGTGGAACCACGACCCGCAACAGATTGACTACTTTGCCGAGCGTGCCCGCGATGGCGGCGGCACGATCGGCCGCGGTCGTGTCGCTCACTGTGCCGCGCAGGAACACGTGGCCGTCTTCCTCCGTCAATGACACGGCCGGCCCGAGCTCTCGGACGAGTTCATTTCGAACCGTATCCGATTTCGAGTGGCTCGACAGGACATGGACGTCGAAGTTGCTGCGGCCCTCTCGAGTCCCACAGAATGAGACTCGTGTCTCCGGGCGACTTGCCGTTGATCAGCAACTCGGTCGAGCTCACCGCCACGGCCTCGGCGATTTCCGGATTGGTAACAGAAACGCGCCGAATTCCGCCGGGGTGCTCGAGGATGATCGATTTGTTCATCGTGACGGTCAGATCCGTCGGCGCCGGCGGTTGAAGCGTCGCATTCGGACCTGTGCCGGCCTGGACCGAAAACGGTCCCATGCGAGCAGCCTGTGCAGCCACGGATCCGGCAGGCGTCAGGGCGATAAACGCAATTGCAGCTAGGGGTAATAGAATTTTCACGCGCTTATCTCCGGTTCGGCAGCTCAAAAGTCTGCTCGCTCCTCTTGGTTCCGCTGAATACTTCCACTGTTTCGGACGGCGGCGGACGCGGTGCAGCGGCTCGCGGTGCGGCCATCATGACCACCGGCCGGGCCGGCGCAGCCCGCACGCTTTGCCCAAAAAGGCCTGCCAGCGAGGCGCCTTGCGTCGTTTCTTCCTTGGTATCGAGCGGATTCCTGAGTACCAGCTGAACTTTTGTCTCATCGCTCGCCAGATTTAAGACCTCGGCCTGATTCGGAGTGACCAGCAAGTTCACGACCTGGACAGACTCGGGTTTACCATCGACATTCTTCTCGATACGTTGGCCCGCCGACAGCACCTCGATGTTCTGCAAGGCCGTCCGGCATAAGGTTCCGCTCTGGTTCGAGTCGCCCGGGACACTGCCGGCAATGAGAATATCGACATGCATGCCCGGCAAGACAAATCCAGCCAGGCCGACCACCTCGTTGACCCGTAAGGCCACGGCGCGCATTCCCACGGGAATGGTCGAGGCTAATCCCGCCCCTGCTCCCCGCGACGCGAGCCTGCTGTCCAAAACGGCCTCCCCCTGGTAAATGGTTGCGATCACGCCGCGCCCGATCACGTCCTGTTTGGACTTCACAGCGTGCTGCGGGACCGGACTGCTCCAGGAGATCTCGGTCACGTCGAAGTCGTGAATGAGCGCACCCACCTGCAGGTCGTGCGCCGCGACCATCAGCTTGTTCGAGGCGAGCTGGCGCGCGGGCGTTCGCCCCTGCAACACGATCAGCCGGTACACCGCGAAGCTCGTGACCGTAGCGACAACCAGCGCAAACACAAATACTGCAACTAAACGTCGATTCATGGAATTTTAGATTTTTTTCGAGAATTCAACAGTGCAGAGTTCCGACTTCGCGAACCATCTACACCCACTACGAACACCCGGCTGAATAGCTAACCATTCATTCGCCGAATGCGGACCCGTCATCCTTTAAGAATCGAGAGCCGCGGAAGTGACGGGCTGTCCGCGGCCCCCAGAGCCAATTCGAGCTGCTTTTCTAAGAACTCGACTGTGCGGTAACCGCAGATGCCAGCGCGTTGTTGATGGATGCCCACAACGACTTGATCTGGGCCTGCACGCCGCTCAGCAGAGCCACTGCAGCCAACGCAATAAATGCGAGCAGCAGGGAGTACTCGACCAAGTCTTGACCTTCCTCTTCCCGCCAGAACGTCTTCAGAGCCAAAGTGATCATAGCCTTCTCCTTTCGTCTAATTTGAGAGTCGAACTAGAGTCATTCACTTGGGAACTCCCAACCAACCCAAGTTTCTTCTCCGCGTCTGCAGCAGCAGACGCGTTCGCCCCAACGCCGAGCTGCGAGCAGCAGGTCGGCGGGCTGAACACGGAACATGATGACGGAACCGTTGTCGAACAGCATCTTCCAATGCGGCGATTGCTTTAGTACCGCCACCAGCGGAGCGTCGGGTTTCACCATCACGACGTCGATCGCAAACCGCTTCAGATCGGATTCCCAGTCGTACTGCGCGCTCATGATGTGTTGATAGACCTGTACCAGCTCGTTTCCGTACAAATCGGACCTTCCGTCCATGAAAACGCGTTGCGACGGGTAGAAGCGGTAGATCAGGTAATCGCTCCACTGATCGGACGTGAAGACCCGCAAACCCTTTATCTCCTCGAGGGCTGGAACGTCTTTAATCGGAAAATTCTTCGGCTTGAACTGCGCTTCGAAGCCCGGTTTATGCGAGCCCAAGGCAAACGCCACGAACAGCACTGCGCGCGGCCGAGACCAGATGCCATCGCTCCATGCGGTCGATCGGACTGAACTCGGCGCAAATTTCCGAAACAGCCGCGCTGGTCTTTCTCAGCCAGCGCACCCGCGCCAGTCGGCGGGCGTATTCGAGCGACATGCGACGCCGCCCAAGGCGCCGCGACGAGCGCAAAGATCGGCACGTTGCGTCCGGACACCAATGACAAGTGCGCCCACAACAGAATCGACAAACCCGCGGCAATCTTCCCGCGGCTCAGACACCAGAACGCCGCTGGTATGCCTAACAGAAGCATGCCCTCGAAAAAGATCGAGGACGGGAGACGGAAGTTGATCGATTGGAATTCCTGAATATTGTCGAGCAGCTGCGAATCCCGCAAGTACATGGCGATGTGTTGATGCAAGTGCCAGGTGTACGGATTGACCAGGCTGGCGGCCAGACATCCCAACGCGCACAGCAGGTAAGGACGTGAGTTCGCGTACGCATCGCGCCAGGCATTCTCGGAACCGAGGAGCGCGCGTATACCTTCGGCCATGGCGCTCGTCAACAGCAGTACTACTCCCACCAGGAACCCGCCGTGCAAATTCGTCCAGAAGAGCGTGAGCACAGGGAGCCAGTAAAGCCCGCGAAAGCTGCCTTTCTCGGCGGAAAGAATCACGTGCGAAAAGACCAAAACGAAGAGCCATGAGACCAGGTGAGGACGCGCCAGCCAGTGGATCATCGAGACGCACACAGCCAGCAACGTGAACAGCACCGCGAGTGCATCGTTGTCTGAACAGCGCCGGATCAGCCGGAACAGCAGAGCCGATACTACCCCGAGTAACAACACATTGACAAACACCACCCCGGCGAGACCCGCAAAGCTGTGAATTGCGGCGAACACCACATCCCAGCCCCATTCCCACGCGAACCACGCCTGGTGCGGTTTTGTGAACGAGAAGATATCGGTGGTGGGAACCATCCTGTGCTGCAAGATCCAATCGCCGGTTCGGATGTGCCAGCCCGTATCGCCATCCGCGAGCAGAACCTGAGTACCGGGCAGCAGCCCAAACAGCAAGAAAAGAGGCAGCAGAAACGCAAAATCGGTCAGCGAAGGCAGCACGCGAACGATCCACCGTTGTGCTTCGGTGTTGGGCACGTCCCAGCTGTGGGCGATCGTTGCTTGCATGTATTCCACTAAGCAGTCAGAACTGTCTACGGTCTCTAATCGGTTGGGGGAGCGCCTTTCAATAGGCATTAGGCTGGGGACGCTTAGCACCTCAACCCTACCCAGGTGTCCCCGCGCGGCCAGTCGAATCAGTTGTAAGCGATGTGAAGCAAGAACACGATGCAGCCAGCGGCTATGACGGCTCCATGGGGGAGGCGTAGGGCTTCCGAGCTCCGGACATCGAGGCGTTTCTCACTCGCAAAAGGCATGCGAAAGTGCAACAACTCAGCCCCTATTACGGCCAGGTTTAGGAGTGTCTGCTGGAATCGTTTGTGCGAGGCGATCACGACCAGCGCGACGATGCCGCCGATAATCGCCGTAATCAAAAAAATTGCAACCCAATTGCCCGCTCCGGCAATCGCCCCCACAGCACCCATCAATTTCACATCGCCGGCACCCATGGCGCGCAGCAGATAGAGCGGTACATAAACCAGAAACGCACAGCCAAATCCCAAGCAGGCGGCGGCCAAACCGGGACGGCCCCAACAGCATCATATTTACTAGGAAACCGGCCATCATCCCGCTCAAGCTGAGCCAGTTGGGAATCCGCCTAAACCGGAGGTCGTAAGCAGCCGCGATTAGCACGACTGCAAGCAACACGATCTTCACGACGGCAGGCATGTCGAAGATGAACTCATCGGCTATCGCTCGTCAATACTGTATGTCTGGGCCACCGGCTCCAGCTTCAGCCGGTCTCCAACGCTCGTGCCCGACCGTGCGACGGCCTCGCCCTGCAGCTCCAGCACCGACGAAGCTCTCAAGCAGATAGCAATTCGTCGGGGAGCGAGCTTCGCAACCAGCTTTCGCACCCGAAACTCTTTGTCGAGGAACAGGACGTCAATGGGCACTTTCATGCCGAAGGTGTGAATCGCCTCGCAAGGAGCGATCCACAGGCCCGCGCCTTCCGCCAGCGTGTCCGTGCCAAGCAAACCTTTGCGCCGGGTGGCGCTGGTCCCCGCAACGCGAACCTCGCTCGCAACGCTCACGCCGCGATCGAGATTTTGCACAGCGTAGGTTTCGAACTGTGTAGCACAACTCACCTGGGACACACGTACTCATCGGCAGACGTCTGTTGACAAGCGGTCTCGATAAGCGCCCGCCCCGGCTGTGTCAACCGGGGCGGAAACTCTTCTTCAGCCCAATCAAGAGGGATGGGTCATGTCTTCCGGCTTGACCCACTTATCAAATTCTTCGGCGTTGAGGTAACCAAGCTTTACAGCCGCTTCGCGTAAACTCGATCCGTCCACGTGCGCGGTATGGGCAATCTTGGCCGCTTTGTCGTACCCTACCACCGGACTGAGCGCGGTCACCAGCATCAAGGAGTTCCGCACATATTCGTCGATTTTCGCTTGATTGACTTCGATCCCGCTGGCACAATGCTCAGTGAAACTGCGGCAGGCATCGGAAAGCAGCCGCACGGAATGCAGAAAATTGTAGATGATCACCGGCTTGAAGACGTTCAGCTCGAAGTTGCCCTGCGATCCGGCGAACCCGATCGTCGCATCGTTGCCCATTACTTGCGCAGCAACCATGGTCATCGCCTCGCACTGAGTGGGGTTGACCTTTCCCGGCATGATGGACGATCCGGGCTCATTTTCCGGAATGGTCAGCTCGCCCAGCCCGCAGCGCGGACCCGAGGCCAGCCAGCGCACATCGTTCGCAATCTTCATTAGCGAAGCAGCGAGCGTTTTCAGCGCGCCACTGGCAGCGACCAGCTCGTCGTGAGCGGAGAGCGCCGCAAATTTGTTCGGGTGCGAACGGAACGGCAGGTCTGTCAATTCGGAGATTTTCCTTGCCGCGCGGTCCGCAAACTCGGGATGTGCATTCAATCCCGTACCGACCGCGGTGCCACCGATCGCCAGGTCATACAAGCCATCGAGCGCCACTTTCAAGCGGTCGATATCGCGGTCGAGAAGCGAGACCCAGCCCGAGATCTCCTGACCAACGGTGAGCGGCGTTGCGTCTTGCAGATGGGTCCGCCCGATTTTCACCACGCCCGCGAATGCCTTCGCTTTGCCGTCGAGAGCGTCACGCAGTTCGCGCACCGCAGGTATGAGTTTGCGTTCCACCTGCTCCGCCGCTGCGATATGCATGGCGGTCGGAAACGTGTCATTCGACGATTGCGACATGTTGACGTGATCGTTGGGATGAATGGGCTTCTTGCTGCCCAGCGTGCCGCCCGCCAACTCGATGGCACGATTCGAGATCACCTCATTCGCATTCATATTCGTTTGCGTTCCGCTGCCGGTCTGCCAGATGCGCAGAGGAAAATGATCGTTCAATCGCCCGGAGATTACTTCGTCGGCCGCCTGCGTAATGAGCCGCGTCTGCGTCTCGTCGAGTTTCGCTAGATCGCGGTTCACCAAAGCGGCTGCTTTTTTCAGCACGCCAAAGGCGCGAATCAGCTCGGGCGGCATCCTATCTTCGCCAATATCGAAATGAATCAGCGAGCGCTGGGTCTGCGCACCCCAATAGCGGTCGGATGCCACCTCGATTGCGCCCATGCTGTCCGATTCTGTGCGGGTTGAAGGAATGACGTCCGTTTGTGTTGAAGCGACCATGCACCTTTATTGTGTAACTTCGCGAGCGGACCTGACGCCCCGTAGTGACATGATGTCAGGTATGCGCAGAATCGTTCTTGCCGGCCTAGCTCCGCTGCTGCTTTTGAGTCTCGCCTTAGGCGACGACGTCTACCGCAAGCCACCGCCCGCAATTCTTCAGGTTCTGAACGCTCCGCCGACGCCGGAAGCGTTTGTCAGTCCTTCTGGTGCTGAAGTTCTGCTGGGCGAGCGCATACTCTACCCGCCCATTTCCGATCTCGCGCAACCGATGCTGCGCCTGGCCGGCGTGCGCATCAACGCCAAAAACAACGGGCCGCACAACGCGTTTCTGTACCGCTCGATGACGCTGCGCCGCTTGAATCGCACGGCGCCTGAAATCAAAGTGGCGTTGCCTGGGGGCGCCGAAATCAGCGCTCCTTCGTGGAGCCCCGACGGCAAGCAGTTCGCCTTCATGAACATGGCTGAAAACGCGGTGGAACTATGGCTCGGCGATGCTGCCACCGCCCGCGTGCACAAGGTCAACGGCATCCGCGTGAACGCCGCGCTTATGGTCAGCGGCTTCGGCCAGCAACGTTCACCGATTCAGTGGATGCCCGATAGCCGCCGCCTGCTGGTCGAAACAGTGCCGGGCGATCGCGGCGCGCCTCCGCAGGAACCCGCCATTCCTCCGGGTCCGCACACGCAGGAAACTTTGGGCAAGGCCGGTCCTGCCCCCACCTACGAAGACCTGCTCAAGAATGCACACGACGAGGATCTCTTCGATTACTACGCCACGGCGCAGCTCGCGTTTTTGGACTCCGGTACAGGGAAAGCAATGCCGTACGGAAAGCCCGGCATTTTCCTTACGGCCGAAGCTTCCCCGGACGGGCAGAACGTGCTGGTCGCCCGCATTCACAAACCCTACTCATACTTCCATCCGGTCACTGCCTTTCCAAAGGAGGTCGAGGTTTGGAATCGCTCGGGCAAGCTCGTCTACAAAGTGGCGAGCCTGCCGCTCGAAGATCGAGTACCGATTCAAGGCGTCCCGACGGGACCGCGCAACTATCATTGGATTCCGACCGAATCGGCCTCGCTCTATTGGGTCGAAGCACTGGATGAGGGCAACCCAAAGAACAAGGTTCCGTTCCGCGATCGCGTGATGATCGCCAAACTTCCGCTGAGCGCAGGCGAAGCCCAGGAACTCAGGAAACTGGAGGAGCGATTCCAAGCCATCGAATTCGGCGAATCCGGAACGCTGGCTCTCGTCAGCGATTACGAGCGCAATAAACGCTGGATCCGCACCTTCGCCGTAAACCCGCGCAGCCCCGATCAGGAACCGAAACTGATCTGGTCACGCAATATGCAGGACCGCTATAAGGATCCTGGCACGCCCGACATGCGCATGCTGCCGAACGGAAAACTGGCGATGCGTCAAGATGGCGATTCGATATTCCTGAAAGGCCCGGGCGCGACTCCAAGCGGCGATCGGCCGTTTCTGAATCGCTTTGACGTGAAAAACGCCACCACCGAAGAGCTGTTCCGTTGCGACGACGCGCACTACGAAATTGTCGACGCCATCCTTGACCGCACGGGCGACCGTTTTATGACCCGCCGCGAATCGCCCACCGAGCCGCCCAACTACTTCCTGCACGAGGGCGCCGGCGCTCCCCGCGAAATTACAAATTATCCCGATCCTTCACCCGAATTGCGCAAGATCAGCAAGAAGCTCGTCACGTACAAGAGGCCCGACGGCGTGCCGCTTTCCTTCATGCTGTATCTGCCGCCGGACTATAAACCGGGAACTCGCTTGCCCACCGTCGTGTGGGCGTACCCGTACGAATACAACGATGCCGATACGGCCGGCCAGGTCAGCGGTTCCATGCAACGCTTCACGACCATTACGGGTCCGTCTGAAATTTTCTTCGCTTTGCATGGATACGCGGTGCTCGACAATGCCGCCATGCCCGTCATCGGAGATCCGCAGACGGTGAACGATACCTATCTCGAGCAGATCGTCGCCGATGCGAAGGCCGCCATCGACAAAGCCGCCGAAATGGGCGTGACAGATCCCAACCGCGTCGGCGTCGGAGGTCACAGCTACGGCGCGTTTATGACGGCGAACCTGATGGCGCATTCGACTCTATTCAAAGCCGGGATCGCCGAAAGCGGCGCTTACAATCGCACGCTCACTCCGTTCGGTTTTCAGACCGAGCGGCGGACGCTGTGGGAAGCGCCCGATACCTATCTCAAAATGTCGCCATTCTTATCCGCCAACAAAATCAAAGGTGCGCTTTTGATGATTCACGGCGAAGCGGACGATAACAGCGGAACCTTCCCGATCCAGTCCGAACGTATGTATGCGGCCCTGCGAGGGAATGGCGCCACCGTGCGTCTGGTAACGCTTCCCTACGAGGCTCACGGCTACCGAGGACGCGAATCCATCGAACACGTGCTCTACGAGAAGATCACCTGGTTCGACAAATATGTGAAGAATGCGGACACGAACACGACGCTGAACGCTGCCGTGCAATAAAGGCGGGATCTAGTGCCGAGTGCGGTGGTTACAGAACGGTTGAAAGTCGAGAACCAGCCGGGCCTGGCGATTGGCACGCTCGGCGGGCGAGCATTTCTCGAATGTGAAACCAGTCGGCTTTCGAGAGGTCAGAACCGTTCCTACCTCTCTCAGATGGGTCATTAACTGTTCCCTTATATTGTTGGCCTCGCCGATGAAGACCCACTCACGACCATTCGATAGGCCATAGACTCCCGAACACTCCGGCGCGTTCTTCTGGATCGAAATGAAGGTGAACGAGCGCGCCGCGCATTCGGTGAACGACATGTTCTAGTGGTCCCCGGCGGTCGCATGCTCCGCGGCCGGCACTCCTAAGCGGAGATTCGAAGTGAATGGCGGTTTCCTAAAAGCTCTGCGGGGTGGCGGTTTCAGGGCCTTCTCGGCAGCTTTCCTCTCGCGTTCTACCAGTATGGGACGAAAGTCCTCGCCGACCACCCGGTAGCTGTGAAATTTGTCTAAACACCCCGGCGTGCCGACCGAGGCCGTCGTGAGCAGTTGAAGGCAAAACATCGGCCCTTCCTGCACGGGCACCCGGTTCTGCACGAATAGCGGCAGATCGATTTCGATGCAAAACACACTTACGGGATTATGTTCCTCGATACCCTTGAACAAGAACCGCCTGCGATCTCCGACATGCGTAAAGCCCTCATACGCGAAATGCATCTCTCACCCCTTTTATGCGCCAGTAGTAGAAAGTTAAGACTGAAAACTCGTAAACTGCTTCCGGCACCAGAGCACGAGAAGCTCCGGGCTAATGTTTTCTCTAAGATGAGGCGTCCAGAGGATCTGACTTAGTTCAGAAGATCTGAAGAATGGGCGGGAGTGCTCAGACCCTTATAAGTATATAGGAATTCTGGGTTTAAGTCCATCACTGAATGGAGTGGCGCCTCAAATGCTCACGAACGTCGCAGAGGCAGTACGCTCTGTTATCGGCGGTTCAAGTTGCACACAGTCCTTCAACCCCGCGTACAATAGCAACACCGAACCTCGCAATGAGCACACAAACTAAGCCTTTTCAGCCGTTCGTTCCAGAGCACATGCAAATGCGCGAGCTGACCCTCCGCGCCATCTTGCTGGGCCTGTGCATGACCGTCTTGCTCGGCGCCGCCAACGCCTATTTAGGGTTGCGTGCGGGAATGACGGTCGCCGCTACCTATCCCGCCGCCGTGATCAGCATGGCGGTATTGCGTGCCTGGAAAGGTTCGCTGCTCGAAGAGAACATCGCGCGAACCAGCGGCAGCATCGGCGAAGGCGTTGCTTCCGGCGCCATCTTTACCATCCCTGCCTTCCTGATCGCCGGCGCTTGGCCGTCCTTTGGCTTCCGCGATGCGTATTGGAAGACGACCGTGCTCATCCTGGTCGGCAGCGTCCTCGGCGTGCTCTTCATCTCTTTGGTGCGCCGCATCATGGTCGAAGATCGCGAACTTCCCTTCCCCGAATCTTTGGCCGCTTCCGAGATACACAAGGCGGGCCGGCGCGGCGCGGAAGCAGCCAAGTATCTGTTCTGGAATATCGGCCTCGGTGGACTCATTTTCTTGCTCGGCCGCTTCGGCTTCTTCGCCGCCGACTCGCAATTTTCATTCCGCGTCGGTCAACTTGGCGCCAGCCGGGTGCGTCTGGGCGGCGCCACTTCGCGCAACATTCTCAATACGGGAGGAATGTCCACCTTTGATGCGCCGAGTGTGAGTCCGGCGTATCTCGGAGTCGGTTACATTATCGGCCCGCGCCTCGCCGGTTTGCAATTTGCGGGCGGAGTCCTCGCCTGGGGACTGATGGTGCCGCTGCTCATTTATTTCCTGGGTCCTCAATTGCGAGCCTTTCTGCCCGCCACCGCGCCGGACGCTTCGTGGGGTGACCTCGCCGATGGCGTTTGGCGATACATCGTTCGACCCATTTCTGTCGGCAGCATGCTGGTCGGTGCGGCATATACGTTGTTTCGGATGCGGAGCAACTTGGTTCTCGGCATGAAGCGGATGATCAGCGACATGCGCCAGACCACGCTCCAAACGGCCACTCTCAGCCGCACCGAGCGCTATATGAGTCCGAAACTGGTCTTCGCGCTCATCGGCCTGGTATTTGCCGTCATGATCGTTCTCTATATCTATCTCTCCGGGCAAATCACCGGCGGCATCGTCGCAGCCATCGTGATGCTGATTCTCGGATTTTTCTTCGCCACCGTCTCGGGAAGTCTGTGCGGCATGATCGGATCATCGAACAACCCGGTCTCGGGTTTGACTCTATCCACGCTCATCGTTGCGGCGCTTCTGATGGTTGCCTTAGGCGTGTCGGGGCTGGGAGGCGTCGCCGCGGTACTCGGCGTCGCGGCCGTGGTTTGCGTCTCATCGGCAGTGGCAGGCGAACTCTTGCAGGATTTCAAGGTCGGCTACATACTCGGCGGCACTCCGCGCAACATTCAAATCGCCGAACTGATTGCGGTTGTCGTGGCAAGCCTCATCATGTACTTCCCGCTGGTGCTATTGCATGAAGGCAATATTCGTGCAGGAGGTACCGGATTCGGCGACCGCCAGCTTCCCGCGCCGCAAGCGGGCCTGATGGCGCTTTTGGCGCAAGGCATTGTGGGCGGCGATATGGCGTGGCCGTTGATCGTCGTCGGCATTCTCATGGGCTTCGCGTTCATCATGATGCAAGTCAGGAGTCCCATGCTGGTCGCCATCGGCATGTATCTTCCGTTCGGAACCACCTTCGCGATCTTTGTCGGTGGCCTGATTCGCTGGGCAGGTGATTCCGTCGCGAATCGCCGCGGTTATAACGAGGCGCAGAAAGCGCGCGTAGATAACGCGGGTGTGTTGACCGCATCCGGCTTAATCGCCGGCGAAGCGATTCTTGGACTCGTCTGGGCGGGTTTGCAATTCACACCGCCCAACGTGCGCGAGCATTTGCAGCTCTTTGCTCACCCGTCCTATTTGATCGGCCTCGCCGTGCTGCTCGTACTGGCATTCATTATGGTGCGCGCTCCGCTACGGAGCGCCGGCAGCCCCGACGAACCCGCGCCACCTGTCGCCATGATGTGACGCTTCGCCGTCATCGTCACCAACACACTTGGGGGCGCAAAGGACAGCAGCCACGTTACCATTCGATAGTCACAAACTCGCTTGGTGTTCCGAGTAAGTTCTTAAGGTGATGGATGCCAGCGCGCAGCCAAGTCACCTGTCCTGAACGCAAGCCGATAATCCGAGGGGCGCTCGAAATCCAGACCGACTCATCCCCAGCATTGCGGGTATCCCGCAGCTCGACTGACGAAACGGCCACAACCAACGTTTCGTTTCGACTGCTCGCGTCCTGCTGCTCGCCTCCGGGAGCTAAGGCGTTGCTCAGCACCGTGAGAGGCTGACACGTCAACTTAGGAACTACAACGATTACGCGTCCACCGGCTGCTTCGCGTGCTCTGAATGTAACAATCTGTCCAGCCTCGATGGCATGGCCCTCGCCTGCGCTGGTAATTCGGGCGTTGCCATCGAAGTCAAGCAGCACGCCGGAGTCGAGCGAAATCCAAACGGATCCATATTTGCGGGCTCCTGTGATTTGGTATCGAGCATTCTCACCTAACTCGATCAGAGTCACCCGTGCCCGGGCGTCGTCTAAAAGCACACGCGCGTTCCCATAGCCTGCAACATTCGTCGCAAACAGCAAACACAGGATTGCGGAGGATCGCCCGATTCTGCGCACCTGGCAAGTCGAGGTATGCTGGGCCATATGTCAGTATAAGTATGGCATTATTGTATGTATGAAGAAGACTCTAAACGTCGACGAAGATCTCTTCGAACAGGCTAAAGCGGCTTGTGGTGCCGCTACCGACACCGAGACTGTCCGTTTGGGTCTCGAGGGTCTGGTACGCCGTGCTGCTTATGAGCGCCTTCGGGCTCTCCGCGGAACTGAGCCCCACGCGCAAGATATCCCTAGGCGTCGTGAAAAGGCAAATGCTAAACGCAAGATCGCCTGATGATTTTGGTTGATACTTCGGTCTGGATCCGGTTCCTTGCTGGCCGGGCGCCCTACGCGCGAGAGTTGGATAGACTGCTCGCCGTCGATGAGGTGGCGGGGCACGCCTTCGTATATGGAGAGCTGCTCATGGGTGAACGCGCAGGCAGGAGGAAGCTTTTGGCGGTATATGAGCGTATACACCAAGCGAGCACCGTCCCTCATCGTGAGGTGGTGGAGTTCGTCCGCGATCGAAACCTGCACGGTCGCGGCGTTGGGTGGATAGACATCCATCTGCTAGCCTCCGCCCTTGTCGGGCGACTACACCTGTGGACAGCGGATGCTCGTTTTTCTGCTGTCGCGATAGAACTCGGTGTTGCGTACGATGTGAGCTTCAGCCCCACCGTGTAATTCCAGTCACAAAGCCCTGGTAAATATTTCCAGGTGCCGAGCCGTTCGCGCTATTCCATGACAAACAAACAGCTTGCCGTTCCACCACTGTTCAATAATGAACGCGTCGCTAGCCTGAATGTCGCATGAACGCGCTTGCTCTGCGCCTACAGTCGTGAGCAAAGGAGTGCAAGGCCGATGCGAGCTCAGACTCAATCAGGGCGGACAAGACGCCCGGTCCTGCCGGAAGATCCACATGGATTAGCTGCCCAGCTAACCAATTTGCTTGTTGGCCAGCCCGAGGCCATCGAGACGATCATCCCTTATATCCAGATGCACCAAGCCGCACTCGCGCCCGAGGGCCGCCCCATGGGCGTGGTCCTGCTTTTAGGACCGACAGGAACCGGCAAAACGCGTACGGTCGAAGCTCTTGCTGAAGTTCTGCACGGAAGCTCCAAGAACCTGCTCAAAGTAGATTGCGGAGAGTTTCAGATGGAGCACGAGGTCGCCAAGCTCATTGGTGCACCCCCTGGCTATCTTGGCCATCGCGAAACACAACCGATGCTGACTCAAGCGAAGGTCAATGGCGTAGCGTCGGACGCAAGCGATATCTCACTCGTCTTATTTGACGAGATCGAGAAAGCCGCTCCTTCCATGACACGCCTGTTGCTTGGCATTCTCGATAAGGCGACGTTACGCCTCGGCGATAACACGACCGTAAACTTTGAGCGCACGCTCATTTTTCTCACCAGCAATCTCGGTGCGAAATCGATTCAGCGCGCCAATAAGCCGGACTTCGGTTATGAGGCCATGCTGCCTGCGGCGCCTATGCCGGACGTATCGAAGATTCACAGCATTGGCATGGCGGCGGTGCGGCAGAAGTTTTCTCCCGAGTTCGTCAATCGAATTGATTCCGTCATCACCTACAAGCCGCTGAACCGCGAGGCCTGTGAGCTGATCCTCGATCAGATTTTCACCAACTTCGCTCGGCTCATCCACAACCGGCTTGGCATTCGAGGATTCCGCCTGCAATGCACCTCAGCGGGACGCACGCTGCTCCTTGACCTTGGCATCAGTGTTGAGTTTGGCGCTCGCGAGCTGAAACGGACGGTGCAGCGAAATTTCATTCAGCCGGTTGCGGCGCTTGTCGCACGAGGGCAGGTTCCGCCGGGCAGTACGGTGATTCTGGACGCGAAGGCTGGTGAATTCAGTGTCCTGCTGCGCCACTAAACTATTTCTGTCCCCACTCAGCAGATTCCGGGGGCGAATTGTCCCCGGCCGTTTCGACACTCATAGTCGCTTGCACGTGGGGCGTGCTTCGGTCATACTCGACAACGCCTAATCTCAACTCGTCTACTCCCAACTTGATTTCTCTGCGCGCCGGTCCGTCCGTGATCACCAGGGTTGCGCCTGAGGAGCCGTCAAGCTCGCGCGCAGCGTGGTTCCAGGAGATGCGCAGCAGTTGTCCGCGGCCGGTAATCGCCAGTTGCAGCTGACGGGAAGATCCAAGCCATGCTGGAAGCGCTGCCTGTTTCGTAAACGACCACATCAGAAGGCAAGCGCCCAGCCCGATAAGCAGAAGCACGCCAACTATGCCGTACAGCCGGGCATTGTGCCGGCGCGGCACTTCCAGATTTTCATCCTCCACCGGCGCATCGGGCTGAACTTCCGGAAGACCTCTAAACTCTTCCTCGTTAAATCGAAATTCGCGCACGGCAGGCTCGTCGGTAAGTTGGCCGTTGGAAGCCAGGAAAAAAGCAGCTGCGTGCGGCGTCTTCCCCTGCACCAGCAAGGCGGCATAGATTGCTTGTTTGAAGTGCGCCGCGAGCAGACTCCGATCGGCCAGCGATGGCCGCAGCGGGCCTGAGCGCAGGTGGCTTCTGAAAAGTCCCAGCGCCGCCGTGCCCCGTGCTCTCGCTCCCCAGCGAACCTGCGCGAAAGCTGCTTGCTCGTTCGGATCGAGCAGATAGGTCGCGCCTTCCCCCGAACCTCGAGGAATCATCTCGACATCTTCAATCCGAATGGTTGGCGTGTACGCGTCAGGAAAGGACCCGACGAGCACGCCCCCTACCTCTATGCCGAGGCGCTCTGCGCGCGCCAGCTCCTTCAAGATCTTCGCAACCAGATCCAGTTTCAGCTCGATCGCATACGGCGAGTGATCGGGACTCCACCGGATGTACAACGGTGCATCGTCCGCCTGCGGCCTAGAGGGGTTGTGCATCTTCAGTGCTTCATCCTATAAGTTACAAGGAGTACGTATCCCTATGCGGTGCATTGTGGCCTTCGCAAAAACTTCAAGGTTACACTGCTTAATGCTTGCCCGCCACTCTCTACCTGGTTGCGACGCCTATCGGAAACCTGGAAGACATCACTTTGCGTGCCCTACGCGTCTTGCGCGATGAAGTGGCGATCATCGCCTGCGAGGACACACGGCAGAGCCACAAGCTCCTGGACCACTACGAAATCAGGAAACCGCTCATCAGCTATCACGAGCACAACGAGATCGCCCGCACTACGGAGATTATCGCTATTCTCGAGAGCGGTGACTCGCTGGCGCTCTTGAGCGACGCCGGTACACCGCTCGTCTCCGATCCCGGCTACCGCATCGTGACTGCTGCTATCGAGAGAGGCATCGCGGTCGTTCCGCTGCCCGGCCCATCGGCTATTTTGCCCGCGCTGGCAGCTTCCGGTTTGCCGGTGGGCGAGTTCCGATTCCTCGGCTTTCTGCCTGCCAAGGCAGGAGCGCGGCGCAAGGCTCTCCAGGCGCTCGCAAACGAACCCATGACGCGTAGTCGCTTACGAAAGCCCGCATCGCGTTGCTGGACACTTTGAGCGACATCGCCGATCTGTTTGGCGATCGTCCCATCGTGCTCGCGCGCGAGCTTACCAAGCTTCACGAAGAATTCCTCCGCGGATCGGCCCGGCTGATCTCCGACGATCTGCAGCGGCGCGCGTCCGTGAAAGGAGAGATTACGCTGGTCATCGGCGGCTCACTCCAACAACAGGCGAGCGTCGAAGATCCGGGCGAGGAGATCGAGCGGCTCCAGAAAGAAGCCGGCCTGGATCGCATGGAGGCAATCAAGACCGTCGCAAAACGGATGGGCTTACCAAAACGGGAGGTCTACCGGCTGGCTGCGGAGCGGGACAGCAATCCGCCGGACAAACGTCGTGATTAGGCCCGAACGAGCCCACCGCCAATTTGGGTTCGTTTCGCAAAACGCGCTCCGCGATTAACTGCCGGATCATGCGGACGAACGCCGGATGCGTTCCCACCGTCGCAGCGCGGACCATTTTTACGTCCAGTTGTTTCGCCATGTCCATAGCTTCCGTATCGAGATCGTAAAGAATTTCCATATGATCCGAAACGAAGCCAAGCGGCGCAACCAGCACGTTCTTCACGCCTTCGCGTTGCACGGATCGCAGCTGATCGAGGATGTCCGGACCCAGCCAAGGCTGAGCCGGGGGTCCGCTGCGGCTCTGAAAGACCAAATCCCAATGCGGAAAACCTGCTGCTTCGGCAACTAAGCGCGCCGTTTCCCGAAGCTGTTTTTCATAATCGCTGCTTTCGGCAAGCGAGCACGGGATGCTGTGAGCCGAGATGAAAAAACGAACCCAAGGCAGTTCGTTTCGCAAAAAGCACCCTTGGGCTTGGCGCACCCGATCCGCCGAAGCCTCAATAAAGCCCGGGTGATTGTAGAACGCTCTCAGCTTGTCCACCTTCGGCGCGCCTTCGCCTACCTCGGCCTGGGCCGCGGCGATGTTCTCGCGATACTGCCGGCAGCCAGAATAGGAACTGTAGGCTGACGTCACGAACGCAAGAGCGTTCTTCACACCGTCGCTTCGCATCTGACGCAGCGCGTCGGCGAGAAAGGGATGCCAGTTTCTGTTGCCCCAGTAAATCGGTAGATTCAGTCCGTTTGTATCCAGTTCGTTTCGTAAAGCCGATATCAGAGAGCGGCACTGATCGTTGATGGGACTTTTGCCGCCGAAATGATAATAGTGTTCGGCGACTTCGAGCAAACGCTCGCGCGGCACGTTACGCCCTCGGGTCACGTTCTCAAGGAACGGCAAAACGTCTGCAGCTTCTTCGGGCCCTCCGAACGAAACAATGAGTACCGCGTCGTACATGCTATGCCTGAACCACGGTGATGCGATGCAGTTTCAGCATGTTCGTTGAGCCGCGCAATCCGACGGGCTGTCCCGCGACAAAGACGATGTTGTCTCCGGGACAGACGCGCCCGGTTTCGACCAGCATGCGCTCCATCGATTGGAGCATTTGATCGGTCGATTCCATAGGCGGCATGACGATCGCCTGAACGCCGTATACGATTGAGAGCTGGCGTGCCACCGTTTCATTAGAAACGAAAGCGTAGATGGGCACGGGTGGGCGATATCTGGCAAGCAAACGGGCTGAAGCTCCCGTGGTTGTTCCTACCGCAAGTGCGACAACTCCCGCGCAGCGCGCAGCATGGTAGGCGGCATCCGCAATGATTTCAGGCGCCGAGTGTTCTTCCTCCAGCCAAACGTCGGGAAAGCCCTTGGCGTGGATCGAATCTTCCGTCTCGCAGGCAATACGCGACATCACTTTGACCGATTCGACCGGATGCTCGCCGGCAGATGTTTCCGCCGACAGCATGACCGCGCTGGTGCCATCGTAAATCGCGTTCGCCACGTCGCTGACCTCCGCCCGGGTCGGTAAGGGATTCCGAATCATGGATTCGAGCATCTGCGTGGCGGTGATGACGAACTTTCCGCGTTTTCTGGCGCGCTCGATAATTGCTTTTTGGATAGGAGGAACTTTTTCGGGCGCCATTTCTACGCCTAGATCGCCACGCGCGACCATCACTCCTTCGCATTCCTCCAGAATCGAATCAAGATTCTGCCAGCCTTCCGGCTTCTCGATCTTCGCAATGATTGGTTGTTTGGCGTCCTCCTCTTCGAGCAAATGCCGTAAACGCAGTACGTCACGCGCGTTGCGCACGAAGGAGAGCGCAAAGAAATCGACACCATGCTCGACACCGAAGTGCGCGTCCGAGGCATCTTTTTTCGACAGCGAAGGCGTATTGATGACTACGCCCGGCAGGTTGATGCCTTTGCGATCGCTAATGGGCCCGCCGCTAACAACCACACAGCGGACCGCCGTTCCATCTGTGCTGAGAGCACGTAACTGGACCGAACCGTCGGCCAGCAATACCGGGTCGCCAGCCTTCACGTCATGGGCGAACCCGGCATAGTTGGTGGAAGCGATCTGTGCATCTCCTTCAACCGGCTGCGTCGTGATCGTGAACGTAGCACCGTCGTGCAGAACGACGGCACCATCTTTAAACGTGCCGAGCCTGATTTTGGGCCCTTGCAAATCGAGCAAAATGCCTGCATGCGATTTGTATTCGGCCGACAAATGACGAACCGCTTCGATGCGACGGGCGAGTTCTGGTTGTGTGCCATGGGAAGCGTTCAGCCGGAACACATCTACTCCCGCTTCGAACAGCTTGCGCAGAACGTCCTCGGAATCCGTGGACGGACCTAGCGTGGCGACGATCTTTGTAGCGCGCATGAAGTGGGCAAAACGAGCCGATACGCTACGATAGCGGAGGCTTTTCCGGGTTGGGCAGGTCTCTTAATTCTTCATTATGCCGCTTTACCAGGCGATCATTCTCGCAATTGTCCAAGGACTGACGGAGTTTCTGCCGGTCAGCAGCACCGCCCACCTGGCGGTGATTCCGAAGATATTTGGCTGGACTGATCGCGGTCTGGACTTCGATGTGGCCCTGCATGCGGGCACACTGGCAGCCGTGATTATCTATTTCTTTCGGGACTGGGTACAGGTGATTGCCAACGGCTTGGGCTTTTCGTACCGGGGGTCGCATCCCGATGAAAACAGTCGTTCCCTGCTGTGGTTTCTCGTAGTGGCGACCATACCGGTAGGCATTGCGGGAAAAGCGCTGAAAGCCTATGCAGAAGGGCCCTGGAGAAACCTGTACGTCATCGGCGTCACCATGATTGTCGTCGGCATTCTGCTGGCAGTCGCCGATCGAATCGGACAAGAAAAACACGGTCTCGACCAGATGAGCTGGACCGACGCGATTTCGATCGGCATGGCGCAAGCCTTCGCCATCATACCGGGCGTGTCCCGCAGTGGAATCACCATTACAGCAGCGCGCTTTCGCCACATGGATCGCGAAGCCGCCGCACGATTTTCGTTCCTGCTGTCCACACCCGCGATTGCGGCTGCAGCCGCTTCGGACGCGTTCGAGATGCGCAAAACCGGAGGCATTCCCGCCGACATGCGCATGGCTTATCCGGTGGGCATTCTGGTCAGCGGCATCGTCGGAATCATCGTCATCGCCTTCTTTCTGAAATACCTGCGTCGCAATAGTTTGGCCCCGTTCGCCTGGTACCGCGTGATTTTTGGCATAATAGTGATCGCTCTGGCAGTTTTCTTCCGCAACGGCGGATGACGTTACTCTCACCGTCTCGCCATACCCGGCTCAATGAAGCCGTAGGGCTTCTATTGCTTCTACTCGGGTTGGCTGTTTCCCTGACCCTGGTCTCATACTCGTCTGCCGATCCCTCCTGGAACACGGCGACTGCGACCACACATACGCACAACCTGCTGGGCCTCTTTGGGGCCAAGTGGGCAGATTTGTTGCTGCAGATATTCGGCATCAGCGTGTTCCTCCTGCCGGTACATATCTGGGCACTGGGCTGGAAGTGGGTGCGTTCGTCGCCCATCGAAAGTCCCTGGTTTCGCGTCATCGGCAGTTTGGCCCTTTGGTTCTGCCTCTCGACCGCTTGCGGCCTTATCCCGCGGCCTTGGCTGATCGCCGGCGCAATTCATCCCAGCGGAATCGTTGGAATGGTGCTGGCCGATTTCCTGCTCGTGCGTTTCGACGTCGCGGGCGCGGCGATCATAACTGTGGCCGCCGGCATTGTCGCTCTCTATTTTGCTTCGACATTTGAAGTCTCGACGCTGATGCGCTGGATGCGCGGTCCGATCGCGAAATGGAAAGTGCTCGTCGCGAGATGGCGCGCAGCGCGGCAAGCGCGGCGGCAACGTGCAATCGAGAGGGCGAAGGCAAAAGCGGCGGAACGTGCGGCGCGACGCAGCGCGAGGCCAGCTGAACCAGAAGTGAACCCGGACTCTGCGCGACCGCGACGAACGAGCGATCCGATTCTGGTGCGGGCCACACCCGTCTCACACGCCGGCGACAAGACTCCCCCGCTTGATCCTGCTCCTCACGGCTCTCCGGGCGCCGACACGGAAGAGATCCCCATCAGAACGCTCGAGTATCAACCCGCAGCCCGCACTCAGAGCTTCGGCGAAGAAGAGCAAGACGACACCTCGACGAGCTTTTCCGAAGTGTCCACCGCTCCACGGGCACCGGCAAAAAAGAAACGCGCTTACAAACTGCCTTCTACCGAGCTGCTGAACGAAGTGCCTGCGGGCAGCGGTTACGACTCGCAGGAATTGAAGGACATCGCCAGCCGCATTAAATCGAAGCTCGAAGAGTTCAACGTGCGCGGCTCCGTCGTGCAAATTAACCCCGGGCCCGTGGTTACGACGTTCGAATACAAGCCGGAAGCGGGCGTAAAGTACAGCCGCATCACGACGCTAAACGAAGACCTGTGTTTAGGGCTACAGGCGGAATCGATTCTCATCGAGCGATTGCCCGGCAAGCCCACCGTCGGCATTGAGGTGCCGAACTCACGCCGAGAGGTAATCAGCTTGCGCGAGATCTTGGAGTCCGACGGTTTCCACGATTCTCCGTCGAAGATGACCATCGCGCTCGGAAAAGACATTAACGGCCGCATTAAAGCCACACCGCTCGAAACCATGCCTCACCTTCTCATCGCGGGATCCACCGGATCCGGGAAGAGCGTGATGCTCAACGCAATGATCATGTCGTTTCTGTATAAGGCCACGCCCGATGAAGTACGCATGATCATGGTCGATCCTAAGCGTGTGGAGCTTGGCATCTATGAAGGCATCCCACACCTGCTCACGCCGGTGATCACGGAACCGAAGAAGGCGACGAATGCCTTGCGGAACGCCGTACTCGAGATGGAGCGCAGGCTCAAACTGCTTGCGGCGCAAGGCGTGCGCAACATCGATCAGTACAACCGCAAGATCGCGCAAGTGCGGCAAGAACCCCGCGGGTTATTCGACAATCCTGACGAAGACGAGGCTCTAAAGCCACTTCCTTCCGTGCTCATTCTTATCGATGAGTTGGCCGACTTGATGATGCTCGAGCGAGCCAATGTCGAGGAATGCATCACTCGCCTGGCCCAGATGGCTCGCGCGGTCGGCATGCACCTGGTATTGGCAACGCAACGCCCGAGCGTAGATGTGATCACGGGATTGATCAAAGCAAATTTCCCATCGCGCATCAGCTTCCGGGTTGCGACGCGAGTCGATTCGCGAACGGTGCTCGACACGATGGGCGCCGAACACCTGCTGGGCAAGGGCGACATGCTCTTTCTGCCGCCAGGCTCATCACGCCTGACGCGCGTTCATGGAGCGTTTGTGACCGAAACGGAAACCATGAAGGTTGTGGAGTTCTGGAAGGAGCAGGCCGCGCCCGAATACGACGAGAGCTTTCTGCAGGCTCCGCCGTCGGAAGAGGACGAAGAAGGCGCGGAATCTTTCGATGGCGAACAGGACCCGATGTACGAGGATGCCGTGCGCGTGGTGGTCGAGATGGGAAAAGCGTCGACATCGACGCTGCAGCGGCGCTTGCGCCTGGGCTATGGACGCGCTGCGCGCATTCTCGACATGATGCAGCACGAGGGCATCATCGGCCCGCCGGACGGCAGCAAACCGCGAGAAGTATTGAAGCGGCCGGATTGGCTGAGAGAGGTTGAAGGACAGCTGCGGTAGCTACGCCAGTGCGCGCCAGGCGCGTGCCATACTCGGGGAGAATCGGTAGCCCGCCGCTGCCCATGAATGAAAAACGCATCATCGTCGCGATAGACGGGCCGGCCGGTGCGGGCAAAAGTACACTCGCCAGGCGTATAGCGGAGAAACTGGGCTTCGTCTATGTCAATAGCGGCGGGATGTATCGCGCCATTGCGCTGTGGGCGCTCCGCTTGGGTGTCGATCTCAGCGACATGCATCGCCTGGAACAGCTAGCGAAAGCCGCCAAAATCGAACTTGCTGCGGGCGATGCACGCGTCTTTCTAAACGGCGAAGACGTCACCGAGCCGATTCGCGATGCGCGCGTTTCCGATGCCGCCTCGAAGGTCTCGGCAGTGCCTGGCGTCCGTCGTGCGCTGCTGGTTATACAACGAAGCATCGCCGAACAGAACAGCGTAGTCATCGAAGGACGGGATATTGGATCCGTCGTTTTCCCGAAAGCTCAGGTCAAGATTTTTCTTGATGCCGATCCGACCGAGCGTGCGCGCCGCCGCGCGCTTGAATTGCAGCAGGAGGGTCGGGCCGCAGACCTACAGTCGGTTGCAGGCGAGTTGAAGCAGCGCGATGATCGTGATCGGAAGCGCTCCGAAGCGCCATTAGTTCAGGCTCCCGATGCAGAACTAGTCGACACGACGGGCCTCTCGCTCGACGAAGTCGAACAGATCGTCCTCAAGTTGATTCGCGCACGCACCTCTAACGGAAAAGAGGCCGTGGGCGGGATCTCCTGATTGGTGTCGTTCGATTGAACGCGGAGACGCGTCTCCGTTCGGCAATGTAGCTCGGCCGGAAAGGTGTAGATTCGGTATAGGATGAGCGATTCTGCAAAACTCTCCCACACAGCTGCGCTGATTTTGCAGACGGTCGATAACGGGTGCAGTTACGGATTCGACATCATGGATGCCACCGGTCTGCCGAGCGGTACCGTCTACCCCGCCCTGCGCAGAATGGAAACCGAAGGCCTGATCTCATCGCAGTGGGAATCCGAAAAGAAGGCTACCGCTGAACAGCGGCCGCCACGCAAGTACTATCGGATCACCCGGGCAGGTGCACAAGTGCTCGAACAAGCGCAGAAGAGATATCCGCTGCTGGGGAAACTGGTGGCTCCGAAACCGCGGCGCTGAGAGTCGCTTATGCAAGAAGGCCGACCAACGCCATTTTCTGTTGTTTTCTGCATGTCAATGGTGCGCGTCGCGGCCCGCCTTGTTCCGCGTGCTCAGCGCCAAGCCTGGACGCAGGAGTGGACCGCTGAGATCTGGCACCGCTGGCAATTTCTTCTCCATGCGGGCGCATGGGACGGGCGTGAGGCAGTCCGCCTGTTTCGTAATTGCGCGGGTGTCTTCACCGATGCGGCCTGGCACGTAATCTCGGAAGAGAAGATTCGCAGACGATTTCGCGATTGGGTGCGATCACCTTGGACGTGCCTTGGTGGCTTGGTGGTCTTGCTGGGCTTACTCGCGATCGTCACCTCTGGATTCCCAGCCACACGCCAGTTACTCGCGTTTCATTCGCAACAGAAATCCGGACGCTTGTTATTCATCTGGCGACATCCCGTCATCGGCGGTGGAGATCGAGGCTTGCCCCCGGATGTGGTCCCCGCGTGGGCCACGCACAGTCACTTGCTGGACGGCGTAGCGGCGTTCAACATCAGCAAAGAAAATATCACCGTACCGCCAGCAGCCGCAGTGAAGCCTTTGGTGATTGCTACGGATCCGCGCTTATTCGATACGCTGCGCGTGCACCCGGTACTCGGGACCGTTCCAGTAGATTCGGGCGTTGTGATTGACCATCGCACCTGGGTATCGCTCTTTCACGCGGATCCAAAGGTAATCGGATCACGGATTGGAATCGGCAGACGATCGTTTGCCGTGGCGGGGGTGCTTCCGGCGAATCTCGATTTTCTAACGCGCCAGTCGGCCGTTTACTTAATTCTGCCTGTAGTCGCCGATAAACGTGTGATGGTCGTCGCGCGAGCGCGGCCCGGCACGACCAAGCGCAACCTCGATCGTGAGCTGACAAAGATTGCAGAAGATTATTGTTACTACTTCTACGCTTCGCAATTGCGGTTAGGCTTTCTCGACACGTCGATTTTCACGCCGCTTGTGTCATTCGGTTTAGGCGTCGTGGTTTCTGCTCTCATCGCCCTGGCACTCTGCGGCGTTCGCTTGCGGCACATGCGTCTAATGCTTAGAGCCGAAAACAGGCCCGCCACCATTCGCCGTAGCTCCTTCTTCTTGGCGAAATTGACTCTAGCGCTTACGATCCTGTTCATCGCAGGTCTGGAGTGGAGCCGATCAGAATCATCGCTGATGTTCGGTTCAAGAGATCCCGCGTCTGGTCCTTTTCTGGTGTGGCTTTATATTGCGGGCGCAATGGCCATTTTTCTCTGGTCGGTCGCCGACCAGCGCGCGCGGTGCCGCGTGTGTCTCCGACTGTTGTGCTTCCCGGTGCGCATAGGCTGTCCGGGATGTTTACTGCTGGATTGGTCAGGAACCGAATTGCTCTGCACTGAGGGACACGGCGTGTTGCATGTCCCACTTCTTGCCCCGAGTTGGGACGACGAGGCCGAGCATTGGGTGGCGCTGGACGATTCCTGGCGCGGCCTTTTCACTCGCACTAAGTGAGCGCCGGCGTCGTTAAAATTGCCCTCACAACCTCCGCACATTCAGGACTGCTGAGATAAGCGCTGTGTGCGTCGACGAATATCCGGCAGACGCGCCCGGCCGTCGCAATAAGCGTGACGGACAGCGACCGCACCCGAACACTGCTGGACGATTTAACATCTCGCGAGATAATGAGCACTGGTGACCACGCAGACTCCGCCTCTTCCAATCACGTCGTCTTTAGCCGTCCCAGATGAACTCGATCGCGATACTCTGATCCGGGCATTTCGGATCATGTACCTGGCGCGCTGCTTGGACGATCGGGAAGTCCTATTGAAGCGGCAGAACAGGATCTTCTTTCAAATCAGCGGAGCCGGTCATGAAGCGATACAGGCGGCTGCGGGCCTGGCGCTGCGTCCAGGAGACGACTGGGTGTTCCCGTATTACCGGGATCGTGCGCTCATGTTGATGCTGGGCTTGACGGCGGAAGACATGCTGCTGCATGCGGTAGGCGCCGCACGCGATCCGAATTCCGGTGGACGGCAAATGCCCTCGCACTGGTCATCCCCTGCGTTGCGCATCGTAACTAGTTCTTCTCCTACGGGCACGCAGTTCCTCCAGGCGGCGGGGTGCGCCCAAGGGAAGACGTTGGCGAATGGGAGGCCGGACGAGATTACGCTCGTGTGTTCCGGCGAGGGCGCCACGAGCGAGGGCGAATTTTGGGAAACCATGAACGTGGCTTGCCTGGAGCGCCTCCCGCTTCTGGTTCTCATCGAAGACAACGGCTACGCCATTTCCGTGCCGGTGGAACGTCAGACGGCAGGCGGGAATGTGGCGCATCTGCTGGAAGGTTTTCCCGGGCTTCTGCGCATGGAAGTGGATGGGACAAATTTCATCGAATCGTTCCGCACGTTCAAGCATGCCGTCGAGTATTGCCGGAGCGGGCAGGGTCCGGCACTTGTCCATGCCTCTGTCATTCGGCCGTATTCCCATTCGCTCTCGGATGACGAACGGTTGTACAAGCCGAAAGTGGAACGCGAGCAGGAGGCCCTGCGCGATCCCCTCACCACCTTCCCGGAATTTCTGATTCATGAAGGTTATCTTGACCGGCACGCACTAGAGCGCATCACTCGCGAGACAGAAGCGGAAGTCGGCGAGATAACGCAGCGTGTATTGCGGGAAGCGCCGCCTGCAAAAGGATCCGTGTTCGAGTTCTTGTATTCGGACGAGGTGGATCCCCGGTCCGATTTCTTCGATGTTGAGCCGCAGTTCCGGGGCGAGCCGCGAACCATGATCGATTCAATCAATCAGACGCTCGCCGAAGAGATGCGCCGCGATTCCAGCATTCATGGTGTTCGGCGAGGATGTCGCCGATTGCAGTCGCGAACAATACCTTTCTGAGGTCAAGGGCAAAGGCGGTGTGTTCAAGGCGACCGCAGGATTGCAACGTGAGTTTGGGAGCAAACGGTGCTTCAACACGCCCCTCGCGGAAGCCGGAATTGTTGGACGTGCGGTCGGACTAGCGGCGCGCGGATTGAAACCGGTACCGGAAATTCAATTCTTCGATTACATCTGGCCGGCAATGATGCAGCTGCGTGATGAAGTCGCGACGTTTCGCTGGCGTTCGAACAATGGCTATTCTTGTCCGATGGTGATACGCGTCCCGATCGGTGGATATCTGACAGGCGGCGCAATTTATCACAGCCAATGCGGCGAGGTGACGTTTACACACGTGCCCGGGCTGCGCGTCGTGTTTCCATGTAATGCCTTGGATGCGTGCGGTTTGTTGCGTACTGCGATTCGCTGTGACGATCCGGTGCTCTTCCTCGAACACAAGAAGCTGTACCGCGAACCGTACAATCGGGCTCCGAATCCCGGCTCGGACTTTACCATCCCGTTCGGCAAGGCGAAGACCGTGAAGACGGGACAGAACCTCACGGTGATCACTTACGGCGCATTGGTGCAGAAATCTTTACAAGCGGCGCTGCAAATCGAGCAGCGCAGGCGAGGCGCGTCTGTGGAAGTCATCGATTTGAGAACGCTTTCACCATACGATTGGCAAGCGATCAGCGCATCGGTAAAGAAGACGAATCGCGTGATCATCGCCCACGAAGATGTGCTGTCGTGGGGATATGGCGCCGAGATCGCGGCGCGGATTGCGAATGAGCTGTTCACGGATCTGGACGCGCCGGTAGGACGTGTAGCTGCGCTCGACACCTGGGTGGCTTACAACCCCCAGACTGAGGACGAAATTCTTCCGCAAGTCGACGACCTGGTCCGCGAAGGCGAGCGCTTACTCGCCTTTTGACACTGTGGTTGTTTGCTCGGCCCAGGTTCTCGCATCGTCTAGAATGCAAGAGAGCCAGTCTCAGTCGGGGCGTAGCGCAGCCTGGTAGCGCACCTGCCTTGGGCGCAGGGGGTCGCAAGTTCAAATCTTGCCGCCCCGACCAAAATCATAGAGGCGCGAACTCCTCGTAGCATGCTGGTTGCGCGGAAGCGCGCACTCACTTTTCCGTCGCAATTTGCTGCGAAATCGTTACGAGCAACAGAGTATCCTGCTGAGCCGCGATTCTGTGAGGCACCCCCGGCGCCAGACTGACTAGGACGCCCGGCGCCATCTCGGCCCGTTCATCATCAGCGGACAAGGTGCACTGCCCACTCAAGCACTGAATGGTAATCGCACCAGGTGTGTGATGTTGTGGAAGCTCCTCACCGCTCTTCAAGTGAAACAGAACCGTCGCGTAGTCCGCTCTCGTGCAGCAATGTTGTCGATCGAGGCAGTAGGGCGCTATCGTCCGAAAAAGATCGGAGATTTATCTGCTTCATGCTTCTATGGTCTCGTTTACGCGCTCCAAAGGTTTACCGTCGCTTGCAGCGGCTTCCGATGCGTGTAGACGCGCAGCAATAAGAATACGCGATGGTACGATGATGGACTTGCTTGACTGCTCCGCGCCTGCACTCGGCATTTCACTCCATCGCGCATCGCCTTTCAAACCCGGACTTCATCGAGTTCGATAGCTGGGCCATTTGGTTTTACGCGGTTTGCGTCGCAATCTTTCTGTCCGGAGCTGTGGCGGATCTCAACGGCTCATCGATTGCCGTGTACAACCGAATTCTCGGGCATGGTGCTCCCGCATCGCTCATTGGTTCTCCCCGACCCATTCGAATGGACGAGTGGGACTTCCACACGCCGGCCATTCTCAACGAAGCGCTGCGGGCGCATCGGTTTGAGGTGCAGTCTTCGGCTCTGGGAAATCACTCCGTTGCTCTAATCGGGAACGTTCCCGTAGCGCACATATCGACGATCTTCCGCCCGCAATTCTGGGGGTTCTTTGTGCTGCCGGTGGATTACGCATTTGCCGTCTATTGGCAGTTCAAAGCGCTGCTGTTACTTACCGGACTGTTCACGTGGCTCTTATTGCTGACGCACTCCACTCTTTGTTCCATCACCGGGGCGTTGTGGTACTTCTTCTCCGCTTATACACAGTGGTCTTACTCGTGGCCCTCATTGCTTCCTGAGATGGTAGGGCTCATCTGTTTTGTCATGGTGTGCGCCTGTTATTTGACGATTGGCAGGAACGCAATTGGGCTGGCATTGGCCGCTTTGGCAGGAGCAACCTGCGCCATCAATTTCGGAATGTGCGCGTATCTCCCTCAGCTCTTTCCTCTTGCCGAATTGGCACTGTTCTTTTTCGCTGCCTGGTGCATTGCGAAACGCGAACTGATCTTCCGGGGCGACGGCGCCGGCCTGAGAATGCTCTGCGCAACCCTATCCATAGCACTCATCGCAGTTATTGGGATCGTGGTTTTTCTTCAGTTGCGAACAGCCATCGCCGGAATCGCAAACACCACATATCCCGGCAAGCGGGTATTCGCCGGCGCCTCCGCGTCGCCTCAGGTTTACATCTCGCATTTCCTGAATTGGAAGGAAACCGAAACGCATGTTCCGGCGCAGCTCCCTAACATCTGCGAAGCGTCGGGGTTCCTATGGCTCGCTCCCGTCACTTTGTTTTGTATCGGACGACTGATGTTCTCAAGGCTGCAGAAATTTGCGTTCGCGACCCTGTGGTGCTGGTCACTGATAATGCTCGGTTGGCTGTTGTTCCCCATACCAGGAAGGATTGGCAAATTTCTCGGACTGACGTTGACCGGGGCTACGCGGAGCGACGCGGCTCTCGGCTTGGCTAACATCGCCATTGTGATGCTGTGTGTGGCCTGCATCGGCAAGAGAAATGGTGGATTCTCGCGGTGGACTGCGGGATTGGCCTCGGCAGCATCCACGCTTGGCATCTTCGGAGTGATTTTCACGCTAGTTTTTCTGACCAACGGCCTGATGAGCGGGTTCTTTTCATTGCGTGAAATGTTATTTGCGGCCGCGTTCGCAACCGCCGCCGCAATGCTGATTCTCGAGGGGCGCAAAGCACTCTTCGCCTGTTTGTTAGTCGTTCCTTTAGCCGTGAAGTTCGGAGGCGTCAATCCCATCGAACGCGGCGTCACCGTGTTCACTAACTCCAAACTGTACTCATTCGTGCACGCGGATAAGGCACTGCTCGAGTCTGAGTGGATTGTCTTTTCCGAAGAAATGCATTCGCCTGAATTCTTAGGCGGCGTCGGTTGCCAGGTTTACAACGGGTTGCACTACTTGCCCGATATCGATCATTTCGCGCTGTTCAGATCAGCAGGATGGGACATCGAGGCTGCTGAACAGGGACGCATACCTGATTGCCAGTCCGTTAAGTGTGAATGTGAAGGGCTCTTTGGAATCCGTCGCGTTCGGCATAGTTCGCTGGCATGTGAGTCCGTCGGACGCCATCCTTAAGAGCCTTGGCATCAAGTACGCGGCCTTCGCAGCGGAACCGCCGGCCGCCATTTCTTCGCAGCTGGTGCCCATCGCTAAAGGACCAATCGAAAACTTCTGGCTTTACCGCATTCCTTGAGCCGTTTTGGCACAACTGGTTAAATTTTCCTCGACTGTTCGACACCTAATTGCAGCCATGGATGCCGCCTGTTCAGCTCCTCGACAACTTTCGGCTTGTTTTCGGCAATTTCCGTGATGGTTTTCAGCATCGATTCGCCGTGAGTCCGGTATCGCGCCGCCGTATCTTCGACGCGCACCCCAAACAGACCCTTTTCGGCCAGCTTGCACCAAAAGTCATAATCTTCCCACCCCATGGGCTCCAGCGCGCTATACCCGCCCACCGCGACCCAACAAGCCTTCCTCACCATCGCCATTGCATCGATGTAGTTGGCGTTTGCCAGAAGCGCCGGATCGTAGTCCATTAGGCCAATCTGCCCCGTTCGATCGCCGAACAAGCTGATGGTCGGATACGCAAACGCCGCGCCGGTCTCGTGCAGCTTTGCCATGCATTTCTCGAGACAATCGGGAAGCAGCGCGTTGTCGGCATCGAGGGCCATATATACTTCCGTGTCCGAAAAGTGCACCCCGGCGTTGCGGGTCTTGCCCAATCCGGAATTCTGCCGGTTCCGCAATAACGCAACGAAGTTGAAGTGTGGCGCATGCTGCGCGAGCCACCGATGGGCCACGGCCGCAGACTTATCGGTCGAGCGGTCATCAACCACAATGACATCAATATCGTGCACCGTTTGCTGACGAACCGATTCCAGCGCCTCTTCCACGAGATCCGCGTAGTTGAACAGTGGGATCACGACGGAGATTCGGCTAGTGCCCCTGCGTCCGGATTGATAAAACACGTCGTAGGGCGGAACCGCAATCGAAGGCATGGTGCCCGCACTGTCACTCTGCATCTCGGATCGGAACATGTCGAAACGGAGCGGAGCGGGCGCAAGAAGTTCATTCACCAACCGTGTGACTAACAAGCTTCGCCGCTCCGGCCCATACAACCACAACACGTCCTGATACGCTCTCTCCGCCATCGAACGGCGCAACTCGCGATCGCGCAGCAAGCGCTTCAGACACTCGTACCACTCATCGGTATTAGTAGCCAGCAGCCCGGTCTCACCATGCCGCATCGCGTCCATGAACGGCTGCGTCGGAGAAACGACGGTGGGCACGCCGGCGAGCGCGGCTTCGAAAAAGTTCAGCTCGCTCCTCATCTCGCTGTGCCTGTTTCCGGGTTCGACCGGCGCAATGTTTATGTCCAAGCGCGCATAGTCACGCCACGGATTCTTAGTCGCGGCTCCGTTGAGCCATTCAATCCGATCCTGCACTTTATCAAGCTCAGGGAATTGTGTGATACCGGTTTTCTCACGAAAGAGCATCAGCCGCGCTGATTCGTGTTCGCGCAGAACGGCGGCCAGCGCCGGCGCGGCCACCTGTAGGTCCCGCTGATCGCTTACCGGGCGTGAAAAATATCCGATTCGTATCAATCCATCATCCGGTTCCGATCTGCGCGCGCGCATGGCCGCCCGTGCGCATTGACGGGTGCGTTCATCGAATCCGTCCGGAACCACAGTAACTGGCCGGCGGAACTCCCTGAGTTCGCGCGCCAGTCGAATCGTGGGAACTGTGCAGCGATCCGCCTCAAGCAGCATCAGCTGCATAGCCTTTTCTGGGCGGACCATCGGATCCTTCACGTCGAAGACAATTGCCGCGCCTGCTTCCCGAAGAGCAGCTACAAGCTCTGCTGTTTCGGCTGTCAACCCCGTGCGCCACATCCAGACCAGATCAGCTTCGGCGATCTCGCCTATTCTCTGCGCCACTTCCGAGCTGTTCATGATGACCGTCTCGAAAAATTGTGGCGCAAGCGAACCGGCCATATTGACAATCCGGTACTGATGTCCAGAGCTCTGCGGTTCCCCCGAGACGAAAACGATGCGCGGGCGCCCGCTACTTTTCATTCGCGCTCGCGTGTGCGTTTTGCTCAGAGGCCGCGGCCGTCTGCCCTCCTCGACTCCCACGCGAACGTAATGCACCAGCGGATTCCACCCTGCCGCAACGATCTCCGGATTTTGCGCAACGTACCAATCCGTGTCGAAAAACCTGCTTGGATCGCGCCCTTCCGCCGCGCCTCGGATTAAATAATGATGCAGCGAGCTGATTTTTCCTTGCGCCACATCCGGGTTCCGCTCGAGATAAAATGCCCCATCAAAAAATGGACAGGGGCTGCGTTTTTCCTTCCAGCCGCAGCGCAAATAATGAAGCAGAGGATTCTCGCCCGACCTAGCTGCATTCGGCAACTGCGCCAGGTACCAATCGCTGTCGAAGAGTGGATGTGGATCGCAGCCCTCGAGACCGCCGCAGCGAAGATAGTGATCTGACGGAGGCGGCCCATCGGCGAGGAGATCGGGATTTCTCTCCAAGTAGAATGTGCTGTCGAACACCGGATGGGGGTCACGTCGGTCGTGCCGCCCGCGTCGCAGGAAATGCAACAGCGGATTCTCGCCCGTGGCAACCACCTCCGGGTTCTTTGACACATACCAATTCGTGTCGAACAGCGGGTGTGGATTGCACCCCTGCGTCGCTCCGTGTTGTAAATAATGTCGCGCCGCGGCAACAGCCGTGCGTGGGACGTTCGCGTTCTGCTCCGAATAGTACACGGCATCGAAATACGGGTTCGGGTCATTGCCGTTATCCCGCAAATAGTGCATTAAGGGGTTGATTCCCAACTCCTCGATTTCGGGATTTCGCTGTAAATAGAAGTTGCTATCGAAGAAGGGATGCGGATCGCGCTTCTCGGCAGCGCCCGAAGCCAAGTAATGTTGCAACGGATCGGCACCCGCCTGCGCAACATCGGCGTATCGCTTCAGATAGAACGTAACGTCGAAAAACGGATTTGGGTTGCGGCCTTCTCTCCAGCCCCACGTCACATAGTGCATAAGCGGATTCAGGTGGGCGGCGGCGACTTCCGGACTTTCGGAAAGGTAGAAAGTGCTGTCGAAGAGCGGGTGCGGATCGCGCCCGTCGAAAGCGCCTGAACGCAGGTAGTGTCCCAGCGGCTCAACTCCCGCTCGCTCTACATTGGGATTCTGCTTCAAATAAAATTCGACATCGAACAGTGGGTGTGGATTCCGATGCTCCTTCCAGCCCGCTTGCAGGTAGTGAAGCAACGGATTCAACTCCGCCCTTGCGACGTCGGGATTTTGTGCCAGATACCAGTTCGTGTCGAACAACGGATGCGGGTTGCGACTGCGACCGCCCGGCATCGCAAGATAGTGCTCGACCGGGTCCATCCCGGCCTCTGCGACATCCCGGTTATGCTGCAGATAAAATTCCGTATCGAATAGTCCCGATTCGAGGACGAACTTTTTCTGTGCGCGCAAGCGCATCCGCTCAGGCAATCGGAGCGTTACGGTCCACCAAACGAACCGAAACGGCAGAGGCAGCGTATGCTGGAGCGAACTTCGGATTCCGTCACTCACCGGGCGCCGCCTTCAGAAACCTGGTCTGCATCTGCACTGAACTTTCCACTGTAATACTGAAGCGGTACGATGACCGTTGGTACAAAGGCTCGGATGAATCATTCTCAAATTTTGGTGGGTTTTGCTCTTCTTGCCGGGGCACTCCCGTGCTGGCCCTTTCAAAGTCAGCGTTTGGAAGCATCTGACTACGGACGCGATCCCAAGCAGCAAATTGACAAGTGGTACACAGACCGCATCCAAAAGTACACAACCGAACCCGCCCTGAATTCGCCGCTGACCAACTACTTGCCCGCCTCAAAGTCGATTCCCACGCCTGCCAAGCTACTGGGCGATGTTTCTGGCGCACCCGACATACTGCCTTACGCAGAAGACGTGTATCGCTATTTCCGCGAGTTGGCAACCAGCACACCCCGAGTAAAAGTGTTCACCATCGGGCATACCGAAGAAGGAAGGGAGATGATTGCGGCGGCCATCGCAGACGAAAAGCTGCTCGCCACCGCAAAGGAGAATAGTGCGCATCTCGCGCAACTGGGTGATCCCCGCCTGATCGGCATGAACGATGCGACGGCCGAAAAGTTAATCTCCCAGTCGGTGCCCATCTACTACATCACCGGAACCATCCACTCCCCTGAGACCGGCGCTCCTACTGCACTCATGGAATTGGCGTATCGGCTCGCCGTGGACGACTCGCCCTATATCCGCTACATCCGTTCTCACCTAATCGTCTTGATTACTCCCGTTGTTGAGGTCGATGGCCGCGATCGCATGGTCGACATATACAAGTGGCACAAGGCGCACCCCGGCGAGAACTGGCCGCGCCTGGTCTATTGGGGTCATTACGTCGCTCACGACAACAATCGCGACGCGATGGCGATGACCCTTGCTCTCACACGCAACGTGCTCGACACTTACTTGAACTGGCACGCCCAGGTGCTGCATGACTTACACGAATCGGTCCCGTTCCTATACGACAACACCGTGGGCGACGGCCCCTACAACGCCTGGATCGACCCCATGCTGGCAGACGAATGGGCCGCTCTCGGTTGGAATAACGTCCAGCAGCTACAAAACTTCGGTATGCCAGGCGCGTTCACACACGGCAACTTCGATACCTGGAGTCCAGGTTACCTGATGTTTCTGGCGGGCATGCACAACGGCATCAGCCGCTTGTATGAGACCTTCGGTAACGGAGGCGCGGACACCGAGAAGCGCATCCTAACTCCCGATCAGTATTCGAGGACCTGGTACCGGCAAAATCCGCCCTATCCAACGGTGGTCTGGTCTCAGCGCGACAACAACAATTATGAAGAGACCGCCCTGCTCACCACGCTTTCTTACTTCGCCCACAATGGGGAGCACTTTCTTCGCAATTACTACCTGAAAAGCAAGCGCTCCGTCGAAAAGCCGCAAACATCCGGCCCTGCGGCTTACGTTATCCAGAAGGATGAGGCTTCTTTCAATCGCCAGATTCAACTGCTCAAAGTACTCTCGTATCAACACGTCGAAATTCAGCGGCTCACGGAAACAGTGACTGTGTCGAATCCCCCTCCCGAGCGCCCGCATCAGGAACAGGATAAGAAACAGCGTCCGGCCGCTCCCAAATCACAGACTTTTGACGCAGGAAGCTTCGTGATACGCATGGATCAGCCGTTCTCACGCGCCGCTGACGCACTCCTCGATCGCCAGTTTTGGTCGCCGGACGACCAGCAGAAACATCCTTATGACGACACGGGCTGGTCTTTTCCCGATAACTTCAATGTAAAGACAGTTCGAGTAACCGATCCCGCCATCCTATCCGCAAGAATGGAGCAGATCGCCGATATAACACATGTAAGTGACGGCGTGACTGGCGATGGCCCATTGTATGTGGTGAATAACTCTGGCCAGATCGGCTTGCTTTCTCTTGCTTATTTGTTGAAGGGCGCACAGGTCTCAGTGGCCGAAGAGCCTTTTGAAAGCGGTGGAAAGAAATTCCAGGCTGGGTCCATCTTTATCAGCGGAGTCCCGAAGCCCGAACTGCACAATGCGACTCAGCAGCTCAATCTCACACCGTCTAGCATCACCGCACAACCTTCTATTCGCATGCACTCCGTCGCGGCGCCCCGCATTGCGTTTATGCATACATGGCTGGCTACGCAAAGGGAGGGCTGGTGGCGCATGGCGTTCGATCAGGTTCACGTTCCTTACGACTACATCAGCACTCAAACCGTGGCTAAGGAAGACAATCTCCGTTCCAAATACGACGTGATCATCTTCGCGCCGGTCGCTCGCGTTTCTGCTGACCAGATTGTGAACGGCACGCCCATGTGGGGGAATCCTCTGCCTTGGCAGGAAACATCGCTTACACCGAACCTGAACAAAGGTACCGATACGACGGAGGACATGAGGCCGGGCCTTGGCTTTTCCGGTTTGCAACATCTGAAGAGTTTCATCGAGGAAGGTGGTCTGCTGATCACCGCGGAGGATAGCGCGCAATTCGCGATTGAGGAAGGATGGGCGCCGGGCGTATCTGTAGCGCCTCGTAAGAACGCGAAAGTCGTTGGCAGCATTCTGAACGCGGTTGTCGCGGATAAGAAACACCCCGTGGCCTATGGCTATGACGGGAATCTCGGCGTCTACAGTGCCGATGGAATGTCGTTCACAGTAAGCAACCTGGTAGGTGGACGACCGATCCTAACAGAGAAAGAATACAAGCGCCCGACCGGCAGAGGTGGACCCGAGGAGGAAGATTCTCCCGAAGGTCGCACAGTTCACCCCGCGGAACCGCTGCCTTCGCCCAAGCCATGGGAGGCCGCTTCATTAAACGAGGAACAGACCCGTAACAACCCGTTCGTCATCCCGCAGGAGTATCGGCCCAACGTCATTCTTCGCTACTCAGATCAGAAAGCGCTCCTTCTTTCCGGTCTCCTGGAGGGCGGCGACGCGATAGCAGAGCACGGAGTCGTCGTCAACGCGCATCTCGGTAAAGGAAACGTGCTGCTATTCGCCAATGATCCGATCTATCGCGGCGAAACCATCGGCACCTACGGTCTCGTCTTCAACGCAATCCTGAACTTCGACCATCTCTCCCCAGCATCAAACACCGAGACAGCAGCCGCAGGAAATAAGTAGCTGCAGTAAGTGCAACTAACAACGTCTCAGTCCGCGCCTAAATACCAGTCAGCCGGATCACCACGGCGGCCACCATTCCGCCGCAAATCGGGCCGAAGATAGGAACCCACGCGTACCCCCAGTCCGATTTACCTTTGCCTGCGATGGGAAGGAATGTGTGTGCCAGGCGTGGCCCGAAATCGCGCGCTGGGTTAATGGCATAACCGGTCGTTCCACCCAGTGAAAGACCTATGCTCCAAACCAGTGCTCCGACCAGAATAGGTCCCAGTCCGGGCGCTACACCTCCTGGCGCCAAGCGTCGGGATACGAGCGCCGCAGCAACCAGCACAAGCACGAATGTGCCAATCACCTCGCTGAGGAAGTTACTCGGGAGACGCCGGATGGCCGGTCCCGTTGAGAAACATGCCAGTTTCTTTCCTGCATCTTCGGTTGCCCTCCAGTGCGGCAGATAAAACAGCCAGACTAAGACCGCACCGAGAATTGCTCCTAAAATTTGCGCCGGAATGTAAGTGAACAGCCGCTCCGAATGACCGGTCATTAACACCGAGGCCACCGTAAAAGCCGGATTCAAATGTGCATCCGGGTCTCCGATAGAAATGCTCACTGCGACCCCCGAGAATACCGCGAGACCCCACCCTACAGTGATCGCCAACCATCCCGCGCCTTCAGCCTTGGAGCGCCCCAGTAGAACTCCGCCGACCACCCCGTTTCCCAATAAGATGAGAACCATGGTTCCCACAAACTCGCCGATAACGGCAGCACTTAGGTGCATAACTTCAACTCACTTGCCTTTCTCTTCCGATTTATTTTCGTCGTGCCACACGTACTGCTCAGCCAACCTGCAATACGCTTCCACCTGTTCCCGCTGCCACACGTCGCTCTGGCCTAACTCGCGCGCCATTAGTCGAGCCGTGGTTCCGGCGACCTCCATGCTGGCCTTCGCATCGAGAAACAATGCTCGTGTGCGACGGGCCAGGACGTCTTCCACGCAACGCGCCATTTCATAGCGAACTGCCCAAATGACCTCGGCGCGGCGGAACGGCAAGCGAGGGTGCAGAAATTCACTCAATTCCGGATCCTCATTCGCCACCTCGCCGAGGGCCGGCAAATCCGCCCCATACACCTGCTCCCAAGCGTGTGGCTGTTCTGAGGCTTCCTTCCAGCCATGTAACCGTAACTCCGCCGTTCGCGATGGCCCCTCCGCCAAATTACCCAGCGGCGCCGCGCGCCTAATCGTGTCCTCCGCCATTCTGCGATAGGTCGTCCATTTACCACCTGTAATCGTGACTAGATTCGACTGCGAAATCAAGATTGTATGATCGCGCGAGAGCGCCGCAGTATTAGCAGCCCCGGTGCGCCGCACTAATGGACGCTGCCCCGACCACATGCTGAGGATGTCATCCGGTTTCACGCGACCCAGAAAACGTTCTATGTGAGTAAGTAGAAATTGCCGCTCGCGTGACAGCGAACGGGGCTCTATGTCAGCTTCTTGGACGGCATCGTCGGTTGTGCCGACTACCACGCGGTCATGCCACGGAATTGCAAACAACACACGACCGTCGGTCGTGCGCGGAATCATCAGCGCGGATTCACTCGGGAAGAACGAGCGCGGCAGCACAAAGTGCGTTCCCTGGCTGACCGTAATGATGCATGGGGTGCGCGGCTCATCCATTTGACGAACCGCATCCGCGAACACACCCGTCGCGTTGATGACCACCTTCGCCGCGATTTCAAAAGGTTCATCGGTTTCCACATCTTGTGCTTCGACTCCACGAACGCGGCCGTCTCGTTTGAGCAAACCCGTGACGCGCACGTAGTTTGCGGCTACGCCGCCGAGATCAAACAACGTACGTAGCAGTGCAATCGCAAACCGCGCGTCATCGAATTGCCCATCGTAGTAGACGATTCCACCCTTCAGCCCCGTTTGTCGCAACGTCGGTAGCGCACGCCGCGTATGGCCGCTGGACAATATTCGGGAACGTCCCAGCGCTTCCCGTCCGGCGAGCAAGTCGTACAACGTCAATCCCGCTCCGTAGAATGGCAGCTCCCAAAACTTGTAAGCGGGCACCACGAACTGCATTCGGTACGCCAGGTGAGGAGCGTTGCGCAGCATCCGCCCTCGCTCGCGAAGCGCTTCCAGCACCAGGGTCAAATTTCCCTGCCGCAAATAGCGCACGCCCCCATGTACGAGTTTCGTGCTGCGACTGGAAGTACCTTTGCTGAAATCGTGCGCCTCGAGTAGCAGCGTTCGGTAGCCGCGAGATGCCGCTTCGACGGCCGTTCCCAGCCCCGTTGCTCCGCCGCCTATGACAACGATGTCCCACTCGCCGGTCGCGCCAATCTCCCGCAGAATTTCATGGCGCAATAAACTCACATTTCCGCTCTCGATGCGGTTTCCCAGCCGCGACTGCGTTCGAGCGCGCGGGCCCAGCCGGTACGGCGCTCGTGCCGCTGCTGGACATCGATACGGGGAGAAAATTGCGCTTCGGCCGTCCATTGCTTCCGAATCGTTTCCTGATCCGGCCAGTATCCAACGGCGAGTCCCGCGAGATAAGTCGCCCCGAGCACGGTGGTCTCTGGGTTAGCCGGTCGCGTTACCGGCACGCCCAGCAAATCGGCTTGAATCTGCATGAGCAGGTTGTTCCGTGCCGCGCCTCCATCGACACGCAGCTCCTGCAATGGAACTCCCGAATCGCTCTCCATCGCAGCAAGCACATCCGCGACTTGAAAAGCGATCCCTTCGAGTGCCGCGCGTGCGATGTGCGCACGAGTACTTCCGCGCGTCAATCCGAGAATGGCGCCGCGCGCATACTGATCCCAATGAGGCGCTCCCAATCCGGAAAATGCCGGAACGACATACACTCCTCCGTTATCCGGCACGCTGGCCGCCAAGGCTTCAATCTCTTCGGCACTGCGGATAATCTGCAGCTCATCGCGTAGCCACTGGACCACCGCCCCGGCAATGAAAATACTTCCTTCTAACGCGTACGACGTGCGGCCGTTGATTCTCCAGGCGACCGTCGTCAGCAATTTGTTTCGTGACGCCATCGGTTGCTCGCCGGTATTCACCAGCATGAAGCTCCCGGTGCCGTAGGTACACTTCACCATTCCTGGCTGGGTGCACATCTGTCCGAACAGCGCCGCCTGTTGATCTCCCGCGATCCCGGCAATAGGTATTCCGCCGAGCACGCCCGCGGTTTTGCCGCATACCTCACTCGATCCCACCACCTCCGGCAGCAGCGAAGCAGGAATTTCGAACAGGTAGAGTAATTCGTCATCCCAGCGCAGCGTGTGCAAATCGAACAGCATGGTACGCGATGCATTCGTTACGTCCGTGACGTGCCGCGCGCCTGCTGTGAGTTTCCAGATGAGCCAGCTGTCTACCGTGCCGAAGGCCAGCTCACCACGATGCGCACGCTCTTTCGCCCCGGGAACGTTGTCCAGCAGCCAGCGAATCTTGCTCGCGGAAAAATAGGCATCGATCACCAGCCCGGTTTTGCGCTGGATTAACTTCTCATGCCCTCGCTTGCGAATCTCGTCGCAAAACGCTGACGTTCGTCTGTCCTGCCACACGATGGCATTCGAAATCGGCTCGCCAGTCTTGCGATCCCACACGATAGTTGTTTCGCGCTGATTCGTTATCCCAATCGCCGCCACGGAATCCGCCGTCGCATTGGCCTGAGCCAATGCTTCCGTTGCGACGCCAAGTTGCGAAGACCATATCTCAACCGGATCGTGTTCAACCCAGCCGGGCCGCGGGAACATCTGACGGAACGGCGCCTGTGCAAGACCGTGGATATGCCCATCTTGCCCCAGCAAAAGGGCGCGCGAGCTGGTGGTTCCCTGATCGAGCGCGAGGATGTATTGCATAAGCGGGTACGGCGACAGCACGGCGTCATGCGGCACTCCGCCGTGTTGACCGAATCTAGTTTACGAGACTAGAACAGCAACTTTAGCGCGAATTGGATTTGCCGCGCCGGATAGGTCGTGCGAATGGTACCAAAAGCGGCATTCGTGCTGATTGCTGTCGGCAGTCCGAAATTCGTGTGATTCAGAACGTTGAAGAACTCGGACCGGAACTGCAGCGAAGTTCGTTCCAGGATGTGAAAGTTCTTGTCGGCGGCGAGATCCCACTGTTCCAAACCCGGTCCACGGAACGCATTGCGGCCGGCGCTACCAAACGGCGCGCTTGCCGGTGGCGTCGTGAAGGTGTACCCCGCGAAATAGTTATTCACCATGGCCCCTTTGCTCTGGCTGATTCCGCTGCCCGTTACGTTCGGCCGCAAGATCGCTTCTCCCCGGTAGTCGTTCGTGAGTCCGGTCACGTCGTTCGCGGCCGAGGGCGAATAAGAAACATCGATCGGCGGGCCACTGTTTGCAGTGTTGATGGAATTGAGCTCCCATCCGCCGACCAACGCGTCGAAAACCGGATTCATACCCGATCCATATTTACGGCCTTTCCCAAACGGAAGTTGATATACGACGCTGGTTACGTTCATGAACTCAATGTCGAAGCTCGACGGCCCACGCTCGCCCGCCAGATTGCGAATGTTCTGCGGGTTGGCTTGGTAGTAACCGGGATAATACTCGAGCCCCTGCTCGGAATCGCCGAGCGCCTTTGACCAGGTGAACGAATTCAGAAAATACAAGCCGCCGCCCAAGCGGTGTTCCAGCCGCGCGGAGAAGCCGTTGTAATCGTTGTCGCCTGCGGGATCGAGCCAGGTGATCGGGCCGAAGCTCTGAATCGGACGCCGCGCCTGGACTCCCAGCGTCTGGCCCGGCAAATTCTGGTTAGCTTGGTTGTAATCGGCGATGATCGGTAATCGCAAACTGTGATTGCCGTTGTACGCCAATTCGAGAACAGTGTCCTTCGTGAGCTCGCGTTGAACGGAAAGGAACCACGACTGTATGTACGGCCATCGCGTGTTTGCCGGAATGTAGTCGATGTTCGAGACAATCGGGTTGAAGTTAGCCGGATTCGCGATGCCCGTCGTAAAACTGTTCTGCGTGGGGAGGAAGGTCGCCGGCACAGAGCCGCCCGCCGGAATCGACTGGGTGAGCAGACCGAAAAGCGCTTGAGGCGCATTAATCCCCTCTTGCGCGCTTCCAACGCGATTGAAGAACGAATAACTGATTCCGTATCCGGCGCGCAGCACCGTCTTCGGCGTGAAGCTGTAGGCCAAGCCAAGCCGCGGCCCGAAATCTTTGTAATCCGGGTGCACCAGCGCACGATTGTAAATGCTGCCGCTCGTCGCCTTGATCAGCGTATTCGTACTTGGGTCGAAGTTGGTCCAATTGTTGTCGCGCTCCCAGATCGGCGTCGCGTATTCCCAGCGGAGGCCCAGGTTCAGGGTTAGTTTTGAGCTCACTCTGTAGTCGTCCTGAACGTAGAGCGCAGTCACGTGCTGCCGCAGATTCGTGACGAAATTATTTCCGAGTTGAATGGTGCTCGGGAGACCAAAGATGAAGTCCGCCAGATCATAACTGGTCGCGTCACTGGTAATCGTGCAACCGGCAGGCCGCCCCAATTGGGCGCAGGTCGGTTTGCTGAATTGGCCTGCGTAAGTGTCGGCGCCATACAGAGGGTTCACATCCAACACCTCTGTGTGAATGTCGTTGAATTCGTATCCCATCTTGATGGCGTGGCGGCCTCTTATGATCGAGTAATTCAGTTTCGGATTGTAGGAGGTCGGGTTCTGGAATTGCGGGTTGCTGGTCTGGCGCCCCAATTGAGAGAAGCCGCTGATCGATTGCGTGTTCAAACCGCCCGTCAGATTCGGAGAAGTGGGCAGGCCGGGAATGCCATAGAGTTGCTGCATGCTGGGGCCGCCCAAATAGGGAGGAACCTTTCCAGCCAGGATGTGATCGAAGCCGAACCGGGCATCGAACAACGACGAGGGCGTCAGCGTCCACGTGTAGCCGATTGCGGCTTGCTGTTGGATCGCGTGAATGTAACCATTGCCGTTGCCGCCCGAAGGCCCAGAGATGTCGGGCTGATAATACTGCAGATCCTTGCGCTGGCTGAAGCGCAGGAAGGAAGTCATTTTATCGCTGATCTGGTAATCCAATTTTGTGTCGTACTTATCGCTGTAATCCTTGACCAGTAGCAGTGCTTCGAGGTTGTTAGAGCGGCCGGGCCCATTTTGAGGCGGGAGTCCGCCCAAGACCTGCGCCGCGAAAGGATTTAAGCTCGCAATCGGTATCGGCGTGCCTGCCGGGTAAACCACCTGCGTGAGCGGGTCCACCACGGGAACCGGCAGATTTCCTATGCGATCCGTCGAGCTCGGGATGGAATCGAAGTTTAGATATCTCTGCAACTGCCGGAAGCCTTCGTAGTCCCCAAAGAAAAAGAGCTTGTTCTTGATGATCGGGCCGCCAATCGTGACCCCGAACTGGTTGCGCTGAAGCGTGGGTTTCTGAAAAACCGCTGGACTGAAGGTGAAGCCGACCGCGTTCAGATCGGTATTGCGCAGAAACTCATAGGCCGTGCCGTGGAACTGGTTCGTGCCGGATCGCAAGGCAGTATTGATTACCCCTCCGCCGACACGCCCATATTCAGCGCTGAAGTTGCTGGTGATGACTTTGAATTCGGCAATCGCATCGGGCGAGGGCTGCACGACTTGGCTCGAATATCCCTGATTACTGGGCGAATAGGCGTTGTTATCGAGGCCGTCCAGCAGAAAATTGTTGTATGTGCTGCGCATGCCGTTCACGTTGAACGAACCCTCTCGCGGCGTGCCATTGGCGGCGAACAACACTGATAGCGGCGAACGATGCACGTTCGTCGAAAGCAGAGCCAAATCGGAATAATTCCGGCCGTTCAGCGGCAATTCCACAACCTGCTGCGTGTTGATCACCTGCCCGTGTTCGCTTGAATCGGTCTCGAGTACTTCCGGCGTACCTTGCACCTCGATCGATTGAGAAATGGAGCCAAGTTGCATCGTGAGGTCGACGCGTTGACGCGCGTTGACGTCCACGCGAACGTCAGTGACCTTGAACGCCTTAAACCCGGCGAGATCCGCCGTAATGGTATATTCCCCGACTTTGACGTCGAAAAAATCGTAAGCTCCACTTGCGTCGGAAGTCGTTTTCATCTGCACGCCAGTGCTCTGGCTCGTCAACGTCAAGGCGACATTCGCCAATGCCCCACCCGAGCTATCGTGCACCGTACCGAGCACTTCCGACGTCTCAAATTGCGCGAATGCCGAACACGCAACAAGACCAAAAACGAAGAATATCTTCACAGGTGTAATCAAACGCAATCCTCCCGGCCCAGACTTATCACTCTATTACAACCCGGACGATGACAGTTAGGTTGCATTTCGGTGCATACTGTTATGGGAGGCGCGTGTGCGACCCGTATGGAAGCCCAACCACTAAAACGACTTGATGATTGGGACGATTTCGTGGCTACCCGCTATCGCGAGGGAAAATCCGACGAGGAATTTCGCAACTACAAAGAAGATGCGAACCCGACGGTCACTGAATTTTACCGGCAGAATCATGCGCAGCAGACGCTCGATTTCGTCGTTCGCAAAAAAGCCGAATACTGCGCATTAAACCGTGGCAAGAAGAGCATTTGGGACATGGCGGAGTACCTGAATACGCTCGTCGATGACAGCGATCCGGATACCGATCTGACCCAAATCGAGCACTTGCTGCAGACCTCGGAAGCAATCCGCAGGGATGGCCATCCGCGCTGGTTTGTCCTAGCCGGCTTTGTTCATGACCTCGGGAAAGTTCTTTGTCTCTACGGCGAGCCGCAATGGGCCGTAGTTGGCGACACCTTCCCGGTCGGCTGTGCGTATTCCGATCAGATTGTTTTTCCTGAATTCTTTCGCGCCAATCCCGATTCCAGCGTTCCGGAATACCAAACCAAAACCGGAATTTACAAATCGAAGTGCGGCTTGGACGATGTGCACCTCTCGTGGGGGCACGACGAATACATCTACCGAGTCACCCGCCACTATCTTCCCGAACCGGCGCAGTACATGCTGCGCTATCACTCCTTTTACGCAGCTCACAAACACGGCGCCTATCGCTCGCTTATGAACGAGGTGGACGAAAGGAACTTCGAGTGGGTGCAGAAATTTAATGCGTACGATCTCTATTCCAAAGGCCGCGAGCGCCCGAATATCAAGGAGATCCGACCCTACTACGAAGATCTCGTGGCCGAATTCTTCCCCGATCAGCTCGACTGGTGATCGTAAACCGCCCTGCCGCGCCCCTTAATTTGAACTGCCGAGCGCACCCAGAATCTTCGGCGCCTCTTGCGTCGTGATCTCGTTCAACTGAGTTAGTTCTCCCGATAATCGACTGGATAGGTCGTTAAAAACATCAACCGCTTGTTGAGTGGGCGCGGTATCCGAACTTTCGACGACCATCGTCAAGGCCGCGAACCTAATGTTCAGCGTTTTGGGAGGAAGAAACATCGGATTCGGCCCCAGGAGCCGCGTCAGCGTCCCCTCAATCTTTGTAAGCTTCTCATTCAATTTGGACGCCGCAGCAACTGCCGTCTGCGACTCGGCGCGTGTCCCTGCGCGATGTGCGGCCTCATCAATCTGGCTCCGCAGCTTGCGAATCTGATTCACAGCGTCCGTCACTTCGCCGACTTTTTCATGAATTCGCAGCATCAATGCGAACTGCGCCTGCAACTCCTGCTCACTCGCAGTCACGCGCGGATCTTTCCGAATCTCGAACGCCTGTTCGTAGTCCTCGCCTCCCACGCGCAGCCGCACTTTGTACGTACCTGGAGGCGCAATGGGCGGAAGAGCATGGGCCCATTCCAATGGAAGAAATGGCGCAGGGGGAATCTCCTTTGCTCCCGGATACGCCATATCCCACACAAATTCATTTGTGCCCGCATCCGCAGATACCCGCGGCTCGCGCCCTCCCTGGTGCGCTGTGCTCGCGAATTTCCGGATGACATGATTATTCGCATCGACAAACGTCAAAGAAACTTCGCCTTCGGATTTTCGCTTCAGATAATACGTGACAACCACGCCGTTCGGCGGATTGTTGCCTGCATTTACGTAAGTCCGTTCGATCGAACCATCCGCGTTTCGAGAGACACGAAGAGCAAGTCCATCGCCGGAAATGCGCAGATAGTGCTCACCGAAGTTCCCTCCTTGACCGCCACCACCTTCGCGCTCACCTCCAAGCAGGCGATAGGTTGGATCGACGGTAAACAGGTGGACGGACGATTCAGCCACTTCGTGGTTCATCTCACGTAAGACCGTCAGATTATCCAGAATCCAGAACGCCCTTCCATGCGTGGCAGCAACCAGGTTGTTATCTTTCACGACGAGATCATGCACCGGCACAGCAGGTAAGTTGAGCTGCAGAGATTCCCAGTTTTCTCCACCATCGAACGACACGTATGCGCCGGTTTCTGTGCCTGCGTAGAGAAGTCCCTTCCGAACAGGATCTTCGCGAATCACTCTGGCGAAATCGCCCTCGCGGATTCCATTGTTAATCGAGCGCCACGTCTTGCCGTAATCCCTCGTTTTCAGAAAATATGGACGCTTATCATCCAGTTCGTGCCGGTTGGCAGCGACATAAGCCGTTCCCGGATCGTGAGGTGATACTTCAATGGTGCTGATGTTCGTCCAATCCGGCAGATCTTTGGGCGAGACGTTCTGCCAGCTCTTCCCGCCATCCTGCGTCAGGTGAATCTCTCCGTCGTCTGAGCCCGCCCACAGCTCGCCTTCTTTAAGCCTCGATTCGGCGAGCGAAAAAATGACGCTGCTGTACTGTGATGAGAATTCCTGCGATGTGATCGGCCCTCCGTCGATCTCTTGCATTTTGCTTTGATCGTTGCGCGTCAAGTCGGGGCTGATCGCCTCCCAACTGTTGCCTTCGTTTGTGGATCGAAACACCCGATTTGCTGCCACATAGAGCACGTTGGGATTGTGCGGCGAAAGCACCACCGGATACGTGAAATGAAATCGATACTTCACGTCCTTCACAGGGGAGCCGTACTGATCTTCGGGCCACACTGTGATCATTGTTTGCTGCAGTGTCCGGCGATCGTACCGCAGAAGGTTCCCTCCTCCGCCACCCGAGCTGCCGATCGACCCGGCGAACAGAATGTTCGGATTATCGGGCCGCACCGCGATTCCTCCGCTTTCAGCAGTGCCGACCGGATAGCAATCCTTCCACTCAATCGCGCTCTCGTGCGTCTTGCTCGGAACGCTGATTGCCGTGTTGTCCATCTGCGTCGCATAGACACGGTACGGGTATTGGGTATCGACTGCCGCGTGGAAGAATTCTGCGGTGGGCTGATTGTATTGCGATGACCAGGAATTGCCGCCGTTCAGCGTCACAATAGCGCCTCCATCGCTTCCTTCGATCATGCGTTTGGGATTATTCGGATCAATCCAGAGCGCATGGTGATCCGAGTGCGGCATGGGCAGAGCCGCCAGCGTGTGGCCCCCGTCCGTCGATTTGAATAATTGCATCCAGGGAACGTATATCGTGTCAGGATCCTTCGTATCGGCGATGATGTGAGTGTACGAAGATGCTAGAAAGCGATAGTCCCGCTGATCGTTCACTACTTGCCAGGTCGCGCCGCCGTCTTCGGACCGAAATATGCCTCCATCTGCGGCTTCGATGATCGCGTAGACACGAGTGGGCCGCGCGGGCGAAATCGCCACGCCGATTTTTCCCAGCACCCCCTTCGGCATTCCGGGGTTTCTGCTGATGTTCTTCCATGTATTGCCCCCATCGGTCGATTTGTAGAGCCCACATTGCGGTCCGCCGCTCAGTTCGCTCCACGGTTGACGGATCAGCTGATACATCGAAGCGTAGATAACATTCGGATTCGTTGGGTCCATCGACAGGTCGGCCGCGCCGGTCTTGTCATCCTTATATAGAACCTGCCGCCAAGTGTGCCCGCCATCTTTGGACCGGTACACGCCGCGCTCGCGGTTGTATCCGAAGTGGTGGCCCATGGCAGCCACAAAGACGATATTCGGATCCCTCGGATTCACGACGATTCTGCCGATGTGCTCGCTGTCTCTCAGCCCCAAGTGGACCCATGTCTTTCCTGCATCGGTCGATTTATAAACGCCGTCCCCGTTTTCGATATCCGGATGTGTGCAAATCTCGCCAGTCCCGGCGTAAATCACATTCGGGTCGGATTCCGATACCGCCAGAGCCCCGATCGAGGCACTCGTGAAGAAACCGTCCGAAACATTCTGCCAATACGTGCCGGCGTCGTAGGTTTTCCAGATGCCACCTCCAGCAGCACCCATGTAGAAGACAAGCGGATTCCGAGGGTCTCCCGCAACAGCCGGCGCACGGCCCGCTCGGGGCGGTCCGATAGAACGCCACGTTAAAGCGCGAAAGAAACTGGCATCGTTCGTCGCTGTCGCTTGTCCAAAAATGATGGCGCAGCTTGCAGCCACTACGGACAACAATGCGAAGACAAGACGCGTGCGCGCGTTCATTGCAGGCCTTCACCTCGCGGATTGGCCGCGATCGCGATGGTCGGCATATTCCGCTCCTTCAGCATGTTGTTCATCTCCGCCACATCCTTGTTCAGAAGCTGTTTCAGCTGCCCCTGCAAATCTCGAATTTCCTGCGTATACTGCTGGTTGACCGCTATCTGCTGGGACGTCGGAGCGAAATCGGCATCTTGCAGCTCACTCGCCAAATGTGAGAGTTTTTCTTCGAGCCTGGCCGGCCATCTCATGCCGTCCTGGCCCCCGGTGATCCGCAGCTGATAAACGTTCTCTTCCAAATCGATCAGCTTCTGATTTAATCCCGCAGCGGAAGTCTTCACCTGCGGCGCACCGCTGCTATTCGCGTTGTCCAATCCGTCCAGTTGCCTGCGCATGGTTTCAATTTGCTCGATCATCGTGCCAACGTTCCTCAAATTCTCCTGGACAGTTTGGAGAAAAGCGAACTGCGCGCGAATGTCAGCTTCCGTGCCGCCAGAATGCGGATCTTTAATGACCATCACCGGCTGTACAAAATCCTGTCCTCCAACCGTGAGCTTCACTCGGTAATTTCCGGGCGGCGCAAGCAGCGACATCCGTCCGCCGATTGGCCTTCCCTTCTCTCCAACGTGCATCCAAGACGCATAGATGGGGCTTGTGCGCAGCACAATCTCAGACGACGGCGTGTAGCGAAGGTCCCACCAAACGCGATTAATCCCGGGGTTCTTGGTCGCGCGTAACGTGCGGACAGTTTTGCCGCTCCCGTCCATGACGACGAGTTGCACATCGCCGGTCACCGGAGATTTCAGATAATAATCAATGTCCGCGCCGTAAGGCGGATTTTGTCCATCCGTTGCGTCGTAGGAAACGGCCATCGGCGGAGTGATCCCACGGAACCGGTATGCCGGGCGTGGCGGGAACAAATGGGCATCGGCGTTCAACACCTCGGGACTCATTCGCCGAAGCGAAGTGATGTCATCGAGAATCCAAAAACCGCGGCCATAGGTGGCGAGCACCAAATCGTTGAAGTGCTGCTGAACCGTGATTCCATACACCGGCACATGCGGCAAGTTGAGCTGCAAAGGACGCCAGCTATCGCCATCGTTAAACGATACGTAAAGCGCGTTCTCGGTTCCCAGATACAACATCCCTTGCCGCACAGGATCTTCCTTGATGCAATGCGCATAACTCAACGCGCTCTTCGGAATTCTTCCACCAATGCTCTTCCAACTTTTTCCGTAATCCGTTGTCTTATACACAAACGGATCGCGATTGTCTTCCTGATGCAAATCGACGGTGATGTACGCAGTCCCGGCGTTGTAACGCGATGGCTCGACGCTATAAATCGTGCCCCAGGGCGGAAGATCCGGAATGTTCGCAGTTACGTTTGTCCACGTCTTCCCACCGTTGCGGGTCACCTGCACCTGTCCGTCATTGCTGCCCGTCCAGATGAGACCGGCCACTTTCGGCGATTCGGCGATCGCAATCAGAGTATCGCCATACTCGGGTCCGATATTGTCTCCCGTCAAGCCTCCCGATGACTTCTGTTTCGATTTGTCATTCAGAGTCAGGTCAGGGCTGATCACGTGCCAGCTCTGCCCTCCATCGGTCGTCATGTGTACGTACTGGCTGCCTACGTACACCTTGTTGTGATCGTGCGGTGACATCGCGACCGGGAACGTCCAATTAAAGCGGTATTTCAGCTCACCCGCCGGAAAGCCTTCGGTCGAATCGGGCCAAACCTCGACTCCCCGATATTGCCGTGTGCGCTCGTCGTAGCGATCGATGCTCCCGCCGATACTGCCCGCGCCTGTTCCACTCGACCAAACGATGTTGGGATCGGTCGGATCGGAAATCGTCCACCCGCTCTCTCCACCAGCTACCGTCATCCACTGGTCGCGCGAGATCTCCCGCACAAATTGTCCATATCCGAAGATGCGGCTGTTGCTAGGCCCGCGAAATGATGGACCGTCTTGGCGATTGCCATAAACGTAATAAGGGATCTGATTATCCGTCGTGACGTGATAGACCTGCGCATTCGGCAACTGCACGCGATTCCAGGTGCGCCCGCGGTTCACCGAAATCCCCACGCCGCCATCGTTTGACACAATGATGCGATCGCCATTCGTCGGATCGATCCAGATGTCGTGGAAGTCACCCAACGGAGGCGCTCCAAGAACATGGCCGCCCGCCGTCAGCGGATAGCCGCGCATGACGCGCAGAGTCTCGCCGCCGTCTTCCGACTTCGCATAGGAAGCAGTCAAAAAATACAATTCATCCGGATTGTCCGGCTCGATCGCCATACGCGAGTAGTAGTGCGGACGCCCGGCCACATCGTGACTCGCCGTCATCATGCGCCAGTTCTCCCCACCATCGTCCGACCGCCACAGATATCCAGGTGCGGTCGGTTTGCCCTTGAACGGCTCGCCCGTGCCGGTCTCGATAATCGCGTAGAGCCGCCCCGGATCACTCTTTGAAATCGCGAGCCCGATTTTCCCAACTTCCTGATCCGGCAAGCCGTGCCCTGTCATCCGCGCCCACGTTGCGCCGCCGTTTCGCGACATGAAGATTCCGCTCCCTGGGCCACCGCTCATCTGTCCCCAGGTGTGAATCACAAACTGCCACATGCCGGCGAACAGCACCTGCGGATTCTCCGGAGACATCACGATGTCCGAGCAGCCAGTATTTTCGTCCACGAACAAAACTTTCTCCCAAGTCTTGCCGCCATCCTTTGTCCGGAACACTCCGCGATCCTGCTGCGGACCATAGTTGTGGCCCATCGCAGCGGCGAACACCGTATTCGGATCTTGCGGATCAATGACGATCCGCGCGATTCTGCCCGTCTTCTCCAGCCCCATCAGCTTCCACGTCTTACCGGCATCGAAGGATTTGTAAATCCCCATTCCGAGCGAAATATGGCTGCGGATCCACGGCTCGCCCGTTCCGGCCCATACCACCTTGGGATCGGATGGATCCACCGCAAGTGAACCGATCGAGGAAACAGGCTGATCATCGAAAATCGGCTGCCATGTAATGCCTCCATCGACCGTCTTAAAAATTCCGCCCGAAGCCGAGCCTGCGTAGTAGACCAGCGGATTGCCTGCAACGCCGGCAACCGATGCGACACGATTCCCCACCGGCCCGATATAACGAAACGCGAGGTGGCTGTACAGCTCTGGGCTGATATCGGTTTGCGCCGCCGCAACCGAGCACGCCGCTGCAAAAACAGCTGCCATCCTCACTGTTTTGCAAAATTTGAATGGATTCCTCATGAATGTTCTCCGCATCCGCTGCACGGCGTCTACGATCCAGACACCGGAGCTAGTTCTGATCCCGCGAGTGCCGCGTTCAAATCTGAAAGTTGTCGCTGAAGAAGGCGGTTGAGCGTGGTCACCTGCTCTTGCAGTTCGGCGTTCAGCTCTTTGAAAACTGCATACGATGCGTCGGTCGGCCGGAAATCCCCCGTGTCGACCACCACTTGCAGCGCGCCTAGTTTGTTATTCAGTTGTGGCGGATAATTCAGCGGATCCTTCGTAGCGCGGTTTCGATATTGGTAGAGACGGCCTTCAACCGTCGTAAGCGCCGCATTCAGCTGATCGGCTCGCCCCGCAATCGATGTATTCTTCGCCTTCGCGATGCGGTCCGTGATATCGGCCTTGATCCGCCGAATGCGCACCACCGTATCGTTCGCAAGGCTGAATGCATCTTGAATTTCTCGAGCCAGCCGGTACTGCTCATCCAGATCCGCTTGGTTCACGCTACTCAGGCGAGAATCTTTCCCGATGTTGAACTTCTGGGTCAGCACCTTGTCGCCCGCTGTTAGGCGGACCTGATAATCTCCCGGCGGAACGCGGGCTCCGTGGGTTGTCGCCTGGTACATGATCAGCCCAGGAAAAACATGCGATGGCGTGGACCGCATGTCCCAAACGAAACGATTGACCCCTTTCAGCGCAGGCACGTGCGAAACGGGCGGCGGAGGTCCTGATTCTTCATCGCCCCCAGTCTCCGCGTTCGATCTTGACTCGGCACCCGAAGACCCGGAAAGCGCGCGCACCACCTGTCCCCTAGAATCCAGAATCTCGAGCTTCAAGGATTCAGGCGCGGCCTTCAGATAGTAATCGATTGTGACGCCGCGCGTCACCGAGCGCGTCGCATTTGCCGGTTGAAACAAAAACGCTTCTGACGCCGAAACATCCGCATTGAGCTGTCGAAGTATGTCGATGTTATCGAGTACATAGAATCCGCGCCCATGCGTTGCAATCACAAGATCGTCCCGTTCGGAGACGATGTCGTGAACTGGCGTAACCGGCAGATTCAGCTGCAGTGGCTGCCACTGCGTCCCTCCGCTGAAAGACACGAAAACGCCGCGCTCCGTCCCGAGATATAGAAGGTCCGGTCGTACCGTGTCCTCGCGAATCGCACGTGGAAAATCGTCCTGCGGAATGCCGCCTTCAATCTTTGTCCAGTCAGCGCCGAAATTTGTCGTCTTATAAACGTACGGCGAACGATCCGACAGTTGATACCTGTTAGCTGCTAGATACGCAGTTCCCGCGCTGTGCGGCGACGCCTCAATCAAACTGATCCGGCTAAAGCGCGGCAGATCGCGTGGCGTGACATCCTTCCAGTTTTTGCCGCCATCTCTCGTGATATGTACCAGGCCGTCATCCGAACCGGCCCAGATGGTGTTCACGTCTTGATGTGATGGCGCGACCGTAAAGATCGTCCCGTACGTCTCCACTCCGGTTTGGTCGAGCGTCAACGGTCCACCGGACGGACCAAGCGTCGATGGATCGTGGCGCGTAAGATCCGGACTGATTTGCGTCCAAGTCTGCCCTTGGTTCGTGGTGCGCCAAAGATGTTGTGAGCTGACGTAAAGAAGATTGGGATCGACAGGCGAGAGAACGATCGGCGCGGTCCACTGAAACCGCTCTTTCAAATCTTTCGCCGACTGGCCCACCGGATATTCCGGCCAGACGTTGATGTCACGCTTCTGATTCGTCTTGCGATCGAAAGAAGTGATGTAGCCACCGTAAGCGCCCGCGTAAAAGAGATTGGGATTTCTCGGATCGCTCGCGACATACCCGCTTTCGCCGCCGCCCGCCTCATAAAAAGAGGACCCGCGGCCATTACTCGGAACACATACCGTGGTGTTGTCTTGTTGCGCGCCGCACACATCGTACGGCACATTCGTCGTCGTGGCAGCGTGATAGAGCTGAGCGGTGGCGTACGTCTGCGCTGTCCATGTCCGGCCGCCATCGACCGAAACGTTTCCCCCGCCGTCATTGGAATCGATCATTCGCTTGGAGTCGTTCGAAGCGATCCAGAAATCGTGATGATCGCCGTGCGGCGTTCTGATTTTTGCGAATTTCTTCCCGCCATCCTCCGACCGCCACAGATCGTAATTCGATACATAGAGCGTGTCCCGTGCCTTGGGATCGGCATACACGCGCAAAAAATAGAAGGAGCGTTGCCAGAGTTCCCGGTCATTATTGATGAGCTTCCATGTCGCACCCCCGTCGTCCGAGCTGAACAGCCCGCCATCGCGAGCTTCCACCAACGCGTAGACGCGATTCGAATCGGCGCCCGAAACAGCAACGCTGATTTTGCCGATGACACCGGCCGGCATTCCCGCATTGCGCGTCAGCTCCGTCCACGTCTCGCCTCCGTCAGTCGATTTGAATAAGCCACTGCCAGGGCCCCCGCTCGACATCGAATACGGAGTTCGGAATGCTTCCCACAACGACGCATACAGGACCTTGGGATTACTGGGATCGAGGTTCAGATCTTCCGCGCCTGTCTTGTTGTCGCGAAATAAGATCTTCTTCCAAGTGCCGCCGCCATCATTTGAGCGAAACACTCCGCGATCGGGCGTAGCACTGTACGGATCCCCGAACGCCGCAACATAGACCAGGTCAGGATTCGATGGATCGATGCGCACGCGCGCGATCGCCATGGTCTTATCGAGTCCTACATTTTTCCAGCTCTTGCCGCCATCGGTCGACTTGTAAACACCATCGCCTTGAATGATGTTGCCGCGTAGTTCGCTTTCGCCCATTCCGACGTAAACGACATCGGGATTAGAAGCGGAGACTGCAACCGCCCCCACCGAAGAAGTGCGGAAAAACGCGTCGGATACGGGATTCCAAGTTGTACCCCCATCAACCGTCTTCCATAAACCTCCACCCACCGCTCCGAAATAGTATTCAAGCGGCCGCGACGCACTCCCCGCTACCGCGAGCGATCTGCCCCCGCGCAACGGTCCAATGCTGCGCCACTTCAGCGGCCGGAACAGCGCTTCATCGTATTCGCTAGCGCTGGAATTCGGCGCTTGCCTCGCCGCTCCCGCGGACAAATTCCGCACCGACAGCGAAAAAATCGTGCACCCTGCGACTGCGCACAACCCAACTAACAAGCGCCTGTGCATTAGAAACTCCTTCTGCGAATCGCGGTTCCGTTTGCAACCCGCGCCAACATGTTCGCTAGCCGGAAACGTGCTTGGCACTTGCCGACGAGCCGTTCCGCGGAAAGTGCCCGGCCATTTCGTCTGCCGATCGAAGCGTCAACGCAACAAAGGTCAGTGTGCCGTTTGTGCATCCGGCTGTCGGCAGAGTCGGCGCTCCAACCACAAAGAGATTTTCATGGTCATGCGTGCGACCGAAGCTGTTGCACACGCTCGTCGCCGGATCCGTACCCATTCGGCAGCCGCCTGCCGGATGGTCCAGATAATTCCCTTCCCGGACCGTGAGGATCTTGCCATCATCGGCGCGCGCCAGCCGCGCGAACACCTCGTTGATGTGCTGCTTGGTGTGCGGTAAAGCGCTCTCGGTCCCCGCATCCAACCGATGGACAATCTTCGGCATCGCGTCGCCCCACTTGTTCCGATGCGAGTCATCTAACGTGAGTTCACTGTTCTCCGCTGGATGCACGTCGTAGTAGGCGCGCACTCGTCCGACCCCGCGCTTGTTGCGCGAACGCCAATCTTCAACGATTTCCTCGCCCAGAAGAATGCGTCCGCTGCTGTCTTTCAAGCGCGCGGACGAACGCTCATTCGACCAGATCCGCAGATCGTGCCGCACATACGGCTGATCGCTCGCGCATCGGAAGAACTGGCGTGAGATCAACCCATACTGCGGATTCATGCCTGGATAGATATCGGCATTCAGCTCGATCAAGGACGAGATGAACGCATGACCATTCATGTACTTGCCCACCTGCCCAGTCCGATTCGCCAGCCCATCCGGAAATCGCGAACAAGAAGACAGCAGAAGCAGATGCGGGCTCCATGTATACCCGGACGCGACAGCAAACATGCGTGCGCGATATTCAACCTCTTGCTCCGGATTCTCGCGATGCACCGCATGGGCAGCGGCTACCGTTTGCTTCCCCTCGTTCAGCACGAGCTTACGAACCAGCGTCCGATCGTGCAAAGTGATCCTTTTCTGTGCCAGCAGTCGCTTGAACGTGAAGTCCGGCGAATATTTCGCGCCTGTCGGGCAAATGTCGCACGTGCCGCAGCGCAAGCAAACGGATCTGCCGTCGTAGGGAACGGTGTTCTTCGATTGCGGCGTGCCCTGGAACGGAATGCCGCTCTTATCGCCCCAGTTCTTCAGTTGCTGCAAGCTCCAGGTGAGCGGCATGGGCGGCATCGGATATGGCTGCGTGCGGCGATCGCCCGGGAAAGGACTTGGCTCACCGGAGACGCCGAGCCGTCGCTCCGCTTCGCAATAATATTTCTCGAGTTCTGCCCACTCAATCGGCCAATCGACATAACGGCCATACATCGACTTCAGACGAAGATCTTCTTCCGAGAACCGGTTGCAGGTGCCGCCCCAATGGAGAGCTTGCCCTCCCACTGCCATGCTCCGCGAAACCTGCCCCTCGCCGCCCTGATCTGGAATGAAATCACCTGGCCACGGATTCTCGCCGTACTTGATCATGCGCTCGCGGTACTTGAATCGATTCTCGAAATCGAAAATCGACCGCCCCGCTTCAACCACCGTGATCGACAAACCCGGACGCAGCTCGGACAGCTTCTGCGCCAGCATGGCCGAAGAAATTCCGGCGCCGATGATGCAAACGTCGCTTTCGTAGACCGGCACGTTCTCGCTCCTCAGGACAAGTGCGCAGGGCGCTGCGCCGACGTCGACAGCCCACGGCAATCGTCTCGCTTGATAGCCGCGTTATACAGGAAATCCTGGCCATCGGCGCTGTTGTAGAAAAATGCTAGAACATCCGCGGCTACGTGCTTCCCGTTCGGGCGAGAAGGAATGCGATCGATTTGCGCCTGCTGGAGCGCGCCGGCAATGATCTCGCGCTTCGCGGCCGCATCCAGTTTTGCGAACGAGCTCCCCTTTGCCGCTGCTGCTGTTTCAAGTTGCCGCAATTGCTCTGGATAGTGCGTCGCCGGATTCGCAGGCAGCACTTCGGGATGCGGAAATCCGTATCCATACCCCGCATCGGCACCCGCTTTGTAGTTTCGGGTCCAGTCGGCAAATCGGTCCGCGATGTGCTCGCAGCGCGCTGCTCCAATCGAAGCGGGCAACACGACCACCGAAAGCTCGCGCAGCGCAGCCACATCGCTCGTCGCGAGGCCATCAGCTTGCGCGCGCATCCAGCGCGGACGCATGAGCGGAAGCAAGCTCATCGAAACCCATCTGAAGAAGTTCCGTCGCAGCATATCGCGTTCTCTCCGTGCCCTATCTCGTCGAAGCGGTCGAACGCCCTGTCTCGCCCGCCAATGAAAACGCTACCAGCGTTGCGTTAGGTCCGGAACCCGCCGCAATCACGACGAACTGACTTCCTTCGCGCGTGCGATACGTCATCGGCGTCCCATACGATCGCGCCGGCAACGGCCCCTGCCACAGATCTTTTCCAGTGGCTTTATCGATGGCGTGAAGCGATGTATCCTCGGCCCCAATGAACAGCAGGCCTCCCTTCGTGACGATCGCACCCTGCGGACCGGCCACCCCGAGCACAGCTGGTAACTGCACGCCTTCGAGCGCGTGATGATGCCGCAGCTCCGGCCAGTCGCCGTAAGCTTCGTGCCACGCGATGGTTCCGTGATTCAGATCGATGGCCGTGAGGTACGCATACGGAGGCTTCGTCAACGGCAGTCCATCGTGGAAGGTTGCATTGGTGCCCGTCAAATCGCCGCTCCAATCTGCATCCACTTCGGAAGCTCGCGGATTTGCGCCGGATTTATCGGGACGCTTCACCCGCGCCACGTGCGCCATATTCGTCGTCTTCACATACAGTAGGTCCGTCTCCGGATCGAATGCTCCCCCGCCCCAATTCGCCCCACCCAGCATGCCGGGCAGCATCAGCGTTCCTTTAAAAGAAGGAGGCGTGAAGAGCGGTCCCATCCTGTACTTCTTCATCTCCGCCTGCGCCTCCGCCTTTAGCTCCGGAGTTGCGTCGAAGGCATCGTCCAGCGTTACTCCTTGCGGACTCAAAGCCGGAGGCTTGCTGGGAACCGGCTGCGTTGGCGATGCATGCTCCCCAGGAATGTCGCTCGTCGGCACCGCACGCTCGGCAATTGGCCAAACCGGCTTGCCGCTCACGCGATCGAAGACGAATGCGAATCCTTCTTTGGTTTCTTGCACCACCGCATCGACGGCGCGACCATCGACCTTGATCGTCACAAGAGTCGGAGGCGAGCACAGATCGTAATCCCACAGCCCGTGATGCACGATTTGGAAGTGCCACTTGCGTGCTCCTGTCAGAGCATTCAGGCATACCAGCGTCTCTCCGAAAACATTGTTGCCGGGCCGATTCCCCCCATAAAAGTCGTTGCTCGGAGTACTGACCGGTAGGTACAGCAGCCCGCGCTGCTCGTCGAGCGTCATCGGAGCCCAAACATTTGTGTGCCCCGTGAACTTCCAGGAGTCGTTGCCCCAGGTATCGTTCCCGACTTCTCCCGCCTGAGGAATCGTGTGGAAACTCCAAAGCTGTTTACCCGTGCGAGCGTCGTAGCCGCGCACATCTCCCGGCGGATCATTGCGGTACACCAGCCGATCGCCGACGCCGTTCCCGACAATCACAACGTTTTTGTACACCACCGGCGGCGATGTCTCCGTGTAGTGCAACTTATTAATCGGCCACACCAACCCTTGACTTAGATCCACCACGCCGTTATCGCCGAACGAGTTCACCGGCTTTCCTGTTTCCGCATCCAAACAGATCAACCGATAGCGGCTGTTCATAAAGATTCGCAGCTTGCCGCCGTCACGCCACGCCGCAACACCGCGATGAACATAGCCCGTTCCATTCGGCGGCTGGCCCATCTCGTAAGCCTTTGGATCGTAGCTCCAGATGAGCTCGCCACTCGCTGCATTCAGCGCCACCACTTTGTTGTAAGGCGTGCTGAGATACAGGACGTTATCGATCATGATGGGCGTGTTTTCGAACATGCCCGGCCGCGTCCCGTATTGCGGCAGCGCAGTTTCCCCTGTCTTCCAACTCCATGCCACATGCAGCCGCGACACGTTTTCAGCATTAATGTCCGTCAGCGTCGAATACTTCGCACCGCCTTGATCGCCGCCGTAAAACGGCCATTCGACCATCCCGCCGCTCGGCGACCGGACAGCGGAAACGCTAACTATCGCAGCAGCGCACAAAATTGCGAAAGAGATGATTTTCTTCATTACAAGAGTTGTATCGCGGGCTCTTAAGACGAAAACATCGTCACTGCTTCATGGCGTTCTGCCGCGCTGAATTTTCGGCCGAGTTTCCTTCATTTGTGGTCCTCTTGGCCGTGTGTGCGAGATTCTCAAACACCTTGCCGTGTTTCATCACGAAGACAACGCGCCGGACAGAGGTGATGTCCTGCAGCGGATTTCCATCGATGCCGATAATATCCGCCTGCATTCCCGGAGCGATCGAGCCGATCTCATTCTGCAGATTGATCGACTCCGCCGCGAGTGACGTGGCCGAGATCATCGCCGCCATCGGATCCTGTCCCCCGTCGCGAACCCGAACGATGAACTCCTCGTAATTGTGCCCATGCGCGCCGGCCGTAGCGTCCGTACCGAACACAATTTTCAGGTTCTTGTGCTTGAGCGCTCTCTTGAACGTGTCCAGCGTGATCGCAAGACCCTTTTGCATGAACGCGAAGCCTTCCTCGTTGTAATTGCCGATGCCCATGAATTTCTGTTTGTTCTCCAGGTAGTTCTGCAGCACCAGCCCGATATTCGGGTCGTAATAAGTTCCGCGCTCCGCCATGAGATCGAATACATCGTCCGTCACGTACGCGCCGTGCTCGATCGACGTGCAACCGGCGAGCGTCGCCGCTTTGGCCGATGCAGCCGAATGCGCATGAACCAGCGTCCGCATCCCAAGTGCCTTCGCTTCGCCGCACGCTGCCTGCAACTGCGCATCAGTCATGGTCTGAGCTCCGCCCTCGCGAATGCTCTTAGAAGCGAAAAGCTTGATGAAATCAGCACCTTGTGCTTTTCTCTCCCGAACCAATTCGCGAAGCTTTTCGGGCGGGCCGCTGTTTTCAAACAACGGCTGCAGCGAGGTCAGAATGCGCGGACCTGGAATGATCTCGCGCGCGATCGCATCCCGCAGATCTTTGTCGGCATTCATCCCGGGGCTCTGAATTGTCGTGAAACCGGCCTCGAGCGTCGCCACCGCATTATCGACGCCGTGCAGCATCGCTTCGACGGGAGGCTCGTCACGTCCGGCCAGCCGGTTGTTGTTATCGAAGTGATACATCACGTGCGCATGGGTATCGATCCAGCCCGGCGAGACCGTCAATCCGGTGAGATCGTACACCACCGCGCCTGCCGGCACCGAATTGGCGAGACGGGTGATTTTCGAGCCCTCGACAACAATCACCGTGTTCCGGAGAATCTTGCCCTTCCCATCAATCGCCAGCGGAGTTTTCAGTGCGATGACCTGATCCTGCGCAACACAGACGGCAGGTGCCAGCACCACAGCGCTCAATATCCATCGAAAGAGTTTTCGCATCGTAAATTCCTTTCAAACGCCGCCCACGGGTTGATACTGAACCGCGCACATAAGTAAGCGGAGTCTGCAGTTCCAAAGCTCTTAGAACCTGATTTGGCCGCCCAGCCGCAACAGCCGGCCGAAATCGATTCCCGACGGCCTCAGCAGCGACGGTCCAATAGTCGTCACCGCGCTCGTCACCGCGCTGCAATTGAATACGTTGAATAAATCGGCAATCGGTTCAATCTGCACGCGCTCTCCGATATGGAAGATCTTTGAGAACCGAAGATCCAGCAGGTTTTGCCATGGGTAGCGATACGCCCCGGGCGGTGCCACCAGAACCGCTTGCGTCACCTGCGTCAGCCCCGGCACAATGGCCTGCGTGACGTTATAGGTGCGCGATTGCGGCAGCCCCGAGTTCTCTCGCAGCGAACCCGAAATCAGAATGCCCCAGCGGAATTGGTAGCTGCCGCCTACCCGCACTTGATACGGCGAGTCGTAGCCCAGGTTTCCGGCGTAGTTGATCAGATTGTTTGGGTTGTTAAAATCCATCGTCGTGGTGGACCCGTCCGGCGTCCCGTAGTCCTTGCCATACGTAAACCCGCCAAACAAAGTGGCCTTGGCCAGCTGCGTGTTCACTTGAAACTCGATCCCGTTGTACCGCTGATACAAGCTGGGAAGCGTTTTCTCTAAAAGATTGATTTGTCCCAAAGTCGACGGCAGCTGGTTATAAACGGTCATCTGCTGGTTCGTAACCGGGTTGTTGATCGTTACCGGCGTGTAATCAGAGGCCGGTACCGCCGTGTTCGTAATCCCGTACAGGTCATAAAATCGCCTGTGATAATAGCCCACGCTGACCGACGTGTGGCTTCCCACTTGACGTTGGACCATCACGTCATACTCCAGCTGGTAAGGCCGCTTGATGTTTGCGTCGATGTGATTGTTGTTGCCTGAGAACGGCGTGCACGCAACCCCAACCAGCTGAGCAGGCGAGGTGGGCAACACGTTTGATGTCCACGGGCAAGTGCTGAACGCGATGAAATTCGGATTCACGTTCTGCACGAGCGTCGTCCCTTCCAGCCGATCGTACTTGCTGATCCCGCCTCGCACTGCCGTCTTCGAATCGCCGAAGACATCCCAGGCGAACCCAAGGCGCGGTGACCAGGTGTTCCAGGAGACCAAGCCGTTCTGCGCCGGGAATGTACGTGGACCTACCCACGTGCCCCCCGGTGCTCCTTGTGCTGGAATCGTCATCACCATGTGGTCCCAGCGAATGCCGGGGTTGATCGTGAGTCGCCGGGTAACTTTCCACGTGTCTTGCAGGAACCAGCCCAGATCGGGGTCCAGATTTTCGCGATGGGTCAGAGGAGTGTTGTAAAGCCGAATCGAGTTTGGAACACCGTTGGTCAATATTTGAACCATGTCGTTGTTCATCACGAAACCTTCCTGGAAGTACCCGGTCCGTACCTCGACACCGGTCTTTATATCGTGTGAGCCGCTCACATACGAGATATTGCCCATGTAGGTTTTCATTACCCCGCGATCGAAGTCTTCGCGTGGCGATGCCCGAAGAATCGTCGACGTGATGATGTCGTACTGCGAGATCGTGCTCGGAGTTATTCCTGGCTCGAACAGCAGGTTGTAATCAACCGGCATCAAAACGTAACCGGCTTGAATCACAAGTCTCGGCGAGGGCGTCGACGTCCACTTGGCTTGCGCCATGTAGTTCAACCAGCTATGCTGCACAACATCGGCGAGCGGGTCGGAAAAGGACGCGCCAATTAGGTTGTTGAAGCGGTGTCCCCGGAATTTGAAACCGCGATCGTAAGACACCGAAATCTTGTTATTCTTGCTCAGCTGATACGTCAATCGCAGCGCCAGGTCCGTCAGGCGATTATCGTCAAGCGCTTGTACGCCCGCCGGTGTGAATGTATTTGCGAGAAAGTTGTTCGCACCCCAGCGCCGAAAGCTCGCATAAAACCATAGCCGGTCTTTTATAATCGGCCCACCCAGCCCCGCATTGAGGTCGTACACGCTATCGATTTTGTTTTGAGCTTTCAATCCCTGCGCCATCAGCTTTGCAGTCAGATTGTCGCTCTCCATTCCCTGTTCCGCGCCGCTGCCGAAAATCGCCCCATGGAACTGGTTGCCGCCTTCTTTCGGAATCATGTTGATTTGTATGCCCCCAATGGGTGCTTCCGCCGGCAGCGTGCTCGTCATGTAGCTGATCTCCTGCATCAGGTTGTCATTGAAATAAAATCCCGTCTGGTTCCCGGAGAAAGCCACGTGCTGAATCCACATCCCGTCCACCATGAAAACGTTATCGTTCCCCGATGATCCGTGAACTTGCAGCGTGGGCTGCTGCATCCCCATCGTTCCGCCTACATCCGGAACCGAGGTGGTCACCCCAGCGATCAACTGTCCGACTGCAAAAGGATCGCGGCCGCTTGGAATCACGTCCAGTCTGTGACGATCCATCACCTGTTCCGTCTGCGCATCCGCCACGTCCACCAACGGAGCGGCCGTTGTCACCGTCACCTGCTGCTGGCTTTGCCCCAGCTCGAGAGTTGCATCTACCGTCGCGGTGAACGATGCCTCCAAAGTCAGCGCTTCTCTCTTCAAAGTGCGAAAGCCCGCAGTCGTAAACGTCACGGTATAAACACCAGGCCGCAGATCGACCACTCTGTATTGCCCGCTGTTATCGGTCTTCGTGCTTCGAGAACCTTCAATCAACGCGGGACTAGCCACCGTCACTTCCACCCCGACCAGCACCGCTCCACTTGGATCTCTGACAACACCGGTGATCGCACTCTCACCTTGCGCGAACGCAGAAATCCCGCAGCAAAGTAGGCCCACTACAACGACGAATACTGTGTGAGTGGCCGTCCTGCAACTGCTACGCCCTGTTTCTGCGCAACACCGAACAACTCGCCTGACCATCCTGGCAACGCGCTCCATCATATTTACCCCTTCCTGCGACGCACAATTGCTATTTCGGAGAAGTGTATGCTGAACTGCCGAATTTGTCAATGGGGATGTGGAGCGTCTTTCTTTAGCATTTGGCGCGTAGTTGTACGGGTTTCGCATAAATGCGGGTTCTCTGTCGTCTTGCTGAAATTTTCGGCGAAACGGCTCTGTTGCGTTGATTTCTGACGATTTTCCTGCCTATAATACTCCGACAAAGTACTTCTTTCTCAACGGGAAACTCTAGTTTGCCGGTTTATACACATTCGCGTGCCGAGTATTCGGAGCTGGGACTCGGCCAAACCATTCGAGAGCATCGAAAGAAAAGAAACTGGACACTGCAGGACCTCGCGTCGCGGCTGTCCATCTCAACCGCTAATCTCTCCGCGATTGAGAACGAGAAAGTCGTTCTCGACATGGAGCGACTGGTGGCCATAGCCGACGTGTTCGGTATGCGCGCCGACGCCATGTTCCCGAAAAATCCCAGTCGCCATTTCCACGTTGTACGGCACGCCGCGCTCGAGGAGATGCCCGCTGCAACGCTCAATTTACTGGATCGCCGCAGCGGCACAGTCACCGCCCACCACAATCTCCTGCGCCCCTTGGCCGACGTGTTTGTCGGCAAGCACATCGAACCGTTTCAGGTCGAGGTGCTGCCCCTCGCGGACGAGAATCTCAATTTCATCAGCCATCATCAGGAGGAATTTTTCTTCGTCATACGGGGGCGAGTGGAATATTTGGCAGAGACTCCCGACGGTCTGGCCAAGGAGATACTCAACCCCGGCGACTGTATGTATTTCAGGTCAAACCTGCCGCACTGCATCCGGTCGCTCGAAGACCAAAACGCATACTCGATCCACGTGCTCTATTCCCCTTACAGCACTGCGGATTCCGAACACGGCGAAACCGCCATCTATTTCAAAAACGGCGCGCCCAAGAACCTGACCGAGCAAATTGCCGATCAGATCGCTACGCTGCGGCAGGCACGTGGCATGTCAATGGGCGAATTCGCACGTGAACTGGCAATCAGCGTGCGCCAGCTTGCCGAAATCGAGCGTGGCCGAAAAGTAGTCTCGATCGATCTGCTTCTCACCGCCTGCCGCCGGTTCCGCAAGCCCCTCGAATACTTCCTCTCGAGCACCCTGCTCGATCGCCCGTTCTACTTCATTCAACGAGCCAGTGAAATTAAGCGGACACCCGTTCGTACTCGCCGGCGCCTGGTCGATGCCGGATGGAGCGAAACGCAGTTCCGGTCGCTAGCTTCGGGCTTCGGTCCGCGCGGGATGTATCCCTATTACGTAAAGCTCCGCCATCCGGGCGGGCACCACATGACCCTCCACGAGCATCATGGTCAAGAGTTTGTGTACGTGCTAAACGGACGCGTTACTTTAGTGACCATCCTCGACGGAAAACGCGCCGCGGAAACTCTCGTCGCCGGCGACACCTGCTTCATCGATTCAACCGTTCCCCACCGCTTCGTCGGCATGGGGCTCAGCCCTTACGACGAATCGAGTGCCGAGATCATCGACGTATACTGGTGTCCTCTGGGCGAAAGCTACCTATTTGAAGATGATGCGGCCGGAGACAAACCGCCATCAGAACAACAGACCGATTCAGTTGGCATCAGTCCTCCGTCCGATAACATCGCCAGTGTCTGAGCCGCACAGGGCCAGCTTACTTTGCTACTCCCGTCTTGATAGAACCCTCGGCGCTCGCCCGAAGAAACACTCTGCTGCGCATTTAGCTCGCGAAAAACGTGAATGCACAAATCGTAGCGGCGCAATATCGTGAAACACTCATGCTTCTTCCATTCCCGAACTGCCGCTCACTTAACCGCGATTCTGCTGCATCAAGTCTTCTTCCGTGAGGGCTTCGGTTTCAAGCTTCGAACATAGCGACAGCTCAGTTTGAAGTACGGCCGCAGTTCTTTCGTGTTGTTCAGCAAGGCATCGGGAACCTTGACGTATTCTTTCTGCACTACACCATGCGCCTCGAACAATGTCGTCGCATATTTTTTCAGAAACCGCTCGCGTTCTTGTTCTGGAAGCCGCAGAGCCAGAGAACCGGGCGGATGCAGATATGAAAACATATGACCGTTCAGCGAAGTGTAAGGGTTAGTCGCGCCTTTCCGCTCGACGCCCGGAATGGTTGCAACCAGTCTTTCGTAAGCCTCCAATTTGTCGGCGGGGGTTGCACTGTTTTTTTTGTACGCTCATAGCAGTTCTAACTGTTGGGCTTCAGAAAACCAATTGGGAAGTTGCGGTGGGCTTGTAGATAGAACCGATCACGATACCGACAAGAGTCCACTGGACAAGATAAACCACGGCCTGTTGCACCGTAATTTTCAGCCCGATGTTCAGATTCACATAGTTGTGCAGCACAAACGCTCCGACGGCGAAGACGCCGACGAGTACACCGAAGCGCGCCCCTTCTGCCAACCCCGATCCGCCTCGGTACGCCATCGCATAGATCACGGCCAGCACCAAAATTGCGAGGAACATGGCGGCCATGCCGAAGGGCATAACTGCCTTGATACTTTCCTGACTGCGGTAGACGGCCGGATACTTGCGAAATTCATCGCGCACTTGCGGAAGCACGCCGAACAGGAGCCCCCCAAATGCGAAGTACGCGACCGTGGCGGCTATGGCCGCAAGTGCAATGCGTGAGTAATTCATATGCCCTGCATTGGTCACGATCGGCTCACAGCGGCCTGGCTCAACAACGTTGCGTCGAGCTTGTCAAACGATTCCGAAATTCCCCGACAGACGGTCTGGCAGGATGCGGGGTCCCGGAATCCACCTTGCGTAAGAACGACTTTTGTTTGCTCGCCCCGGTCGAAGAACTCGACGGTAGTACGTGTGATTGCCTGGCCTAGCTCAGTACGATACGAAATCCTTTCCGGAACAACGATTTCCTCGTAGGTGCCGGTTAACGAAAACTCGCACGCCCGTCCATCCACAACAATTCGCATTTTCTGCGTGAAGGAGCCGCCGACGCGAAAGTCCATGATGATTTCACACTGGGTCGCCTCTTTGCACCCGGACCACTGCTGCAACTTCTCCGCTTGCGACCACCACGCGAACACAGCGGATCGCGGAGCATCGAAGACGCGAGTGATTTCCAGACAGTTCCCACTGATGTTTATCTCTGATTTCATCGCTTCTTTTCGTCTCCTTGTTCACTTCTTAGCAACGTGTCCAGGGCATCAAAGCTAAAGTCCCAAGCCGCCGCGCACCGGTCGATCCACTCTTGAGCCCGTTTCAGCGAAGCCGGTCGCGCACGGATCAGGTGCACACGTCCGTGGCGCCGCCGCTCGATGAGCTGAGCATCCTCCAGCACGCGGAGATGCCTGGAGATCGCCGGCGCCGAAATATGGAATGGCTTGGCTATGGCAGCCACCGGGCTGTCTGCGTTGCTGGGGAGTCGAACGAGTATGCGCCGGCGAGTCGGATCGGCCAGCGCGGCAAATATAGCGGTGATCTGTTTCTGATTGTTAACCAATCCGTTAATCATCGTACTTCAGGCTTTCGGCTGTCAAGCGTCGGCTCGAAGCGCGCGCAGGCGTTCTACCGCAACTGCCGAGCGGTGGCGCGGGCCAACCAAACCGTCACCACGCCCTCTTTCCCTCGTTTCTCGGCTAGTGCAGTACGTCATTTATCCGTCTTGCCGACCAGACATCCCAGACGGAGACATCCGCGACTGTATGCTTGTTCTGAGCGCAATGGAACTGATACCTTCTCTGGCACAAATCGAAGCAGCGCGAGCCGAGATCCGGGGATCGGCTCTTCGCACGCCTTTGGTGCGCCTCAATCTCAGCGAAGCGCCTGCTGAAATTTATCTGAAACTCGAGAATCTGCAACCGATCGGATCGTTCAAAATTCGCGGCGCTGCGAATGCGATCGCCCACATCGCGCCTGAAGAGCTGCGAGCCGGTGTTTTAACAGCTTCGGCCGGAAATATGGCCCAAGGCGTCGCCTGGCAGGCGCGGGCTCTCGGCATCCCGTGTACCGTCATTGCGCCAAACACGGCGCCGCAAACGAAGATCGAAGCCATTCGCAGGCTGGGAGCAACGGTCCTCCAAGTGCCTTTCGACGAGTGGTGGACAACGTTCGAGCGGCGTGCCTATCCAGGAATCCCTGGAACCTTCGTTCATGCGTTCGACGACGTGAACGTGATGGCCGGCAACGGCACCATCGGTCTGGAAATTGCTGAGGATCTCCCCGACGTAGATGCGGTTGTCGTGCCCTGGGGCGGCGGTGGTCTCGCGTGCGGCATCGCAGCCGCAATGCGCAGCGTTCGCCCTGCCGCCAGAATTTACGCGGCGGAAGTGGCGACTGCGGCTCCGCTGACACCATCGCTTGAAGCGGGCTCACCCCAGACCGTCACTTATCAGCCAACGTTCGTCGATGGCATGGGAGCAAAGACAGTGTTCCCGCAAATGTTTGAACGCGCGAGAACCCTGTTACATGGAACAATCGTCGCCCAATTAGACGAGGTGGAGAAAGCCGTGCGCTTGTTGGCTGAACGGAATCGGATCATTGCCGAGGGTGCGGGCGCATGCCCGGTCGCCTGCGCGCTCACCGGAGGAGCGGGAAGCGGAAAGGTAGTGTGCGTCGTGTCCGGAGGCAACATCAATATGGACAAGTTCTCCACCATCGTCTCGAGACAAATAGTGTCGAACTAGACTGCGCTCAAACCGGCATGGTAATTCCGTCCGGATCGTCCCTGCGTCAAAGGTAGGCCCGTAGGGTGAGCGAGACTTTTCTGCTCTGTCCCTTGTGCTTGGTGTGGAGATAGAGGACCGCCCCGGGCGGCGCATCGAGGGAATCATGCCATTGGTCGTTTGTGAGTCCCTTGCCGCTTACCGCCGTGAGTTGATCGCGCATGCCGGGAAACGGAAGGTCATATTTGTCTTGACAACTATTATCTTCGGTGGCTCAATGGGAGCATGCCGGCTGCGCTCCAGATCATTCAGAGTCCCGATAAAGCCGCCGTTCTGCTTCAGCCCGGACGGCTCGATCTGTTGGAGCGTTTGTCCGAGCCCGATTCCGCCGCCGGACTCGCGCGCCGATTGGGAATTCCGCGCCAGAAGGTGAACTATCATCTGCGCGAACTGGAGCGCGAAGGCTTTGTCGAATTGTTCGAGGAGCGGCGCAAAGGGAACTGCATCGAACGGGTGGTTCGGGCGACGGCGCGAGAGTTCCTGGTCGCGCCGCACGCGGGCAAGGCGACCGTGGCGGATCGATTCTCCGCGGCGTATCTGGTGTCGACCGCGGCTCGGGCGATTCGCGATCTGGCGACGCTCTGCCTGCGCGCCGGCCGGGCCGGAAAACGCATCGCGACGCTGACGCTCGAGACGGAAATTCGCTTTCCGTCGGCTGAATCGCGCGCCGCATTCGCCGAAGAGTTGACCGCGTCGATCGCGCAGCTTGCGGCCAAGTATCACAACGAACGCGCCGAAGGAGGACGGCGATTCCGTCTGATCGTGGCGTCCTATCCGGCGCTGAAAATGGCAGAATCGAGCAACGAATCCGCCAACTTGGAGTGAATATGAGTAAATCTCACGAGACCATCATCGATATCAAAGCGACTCCCGAAGAAGTTTTTCGTGCCGTCAGCGATCCCGAGCAAATCGTCAAATGGTTCGCGCCCTATGCGCGCGTCGATCCGCGCGTCGGCGGAGAATATGACATCTCGTGGGACCCGGAGATGCAAGGTGGCGGCGTCATCACGGTGTGGGATCCGCCCAAGCATTTTGCCCAATACTCCGAGCGTTCTGTCGCGTATAACTGCGAAGGAAAGCCGGTGGAGACCGGCGTCACACAAAAAATCGCCATCGACTACTACATCGAAGCGATTGGCAACGGAATGACACGGCTACGTCTGGTCCAGTCCGGTTTCGGGCCGGAGGCGGCGTGGGATGACGAGTACGAGGCGACCAAGACCGGGTGGGGGGATTTCTTGAAGAAGCTGAAAGAAATTCTGGAGAACTAAATGCCCTGGAGCACAATTGCGCTCGGCTCGCTGTTGCTCATCTCCGCCTGCTCAATAGGAGGACAGGAAATGCAATCTCCGCAACTTGAAAAGTCGAAGCCGCCTGTCAAAATGGAGCAGCGCGGGCGCATCATCGGAATCGGCGGTGTCTTCTTCAAATCCGCTGATCGTGATCAGATGCGCGAATGGTATTCGAAGCATCTTGGACTCGCTGACAAAGGCCAAGGCGTGATGCTTCCCTGGCGCGAACACGACGACCCGCAAAAGGAACACGTTACCGTTTGGACTATTTTTCCCGCCTCCACTAAGTATTTCGATCCCAGCCACGCACCGTTCATGATCAACTACATCGTGGACGATCTAGATGCTTTGCTCGACCGCTTAAAACAAGAGGGAGTGAAGATTGACTCCAAACGAATGAATGAATCCTACGGTCGCTTTGCCTGGATCTATGACCTGGATGGGAACAAAATTGAGCTCTGGCAGCCGTCCGCAAAGCCCTAAATGCTCTGACAATTTAGCGAAAGGGAAAAGAAGCGAGCTGGAAAATCGCTGAGCAGATGTGGACGGCGATCGCGGACAACGGCCAATCGCGTTAAAGCAGGAAATTTCGAGTATGGATTCTCTAGAGGCTACGCCCGGAACCAAGCCCGTGGCAGTGATCACTGGCGGGGCGTCCGGTATCGGCCTTGCGCTCGCGCAGTTCTTGGCTAAACGTAAGCTTCACGTCATCCTCGCGGACATTGACCAAGCCAGTTTAGAGCAGTGTCAAGCGACTTTCGCCCATGATGATTCGGTAGAACCGCTGAGACTTGATGTCACAGACGGAGTCGCAGTTCAGGCAAGCGTCGCTAAAATCTCAGCCGCGCATGGCAGGTTGGATTACCTCTTCAACAATGCAGGTCTGGGCGGCACTCTAGACGTCCGGCATGCCACCATCGCTCATTGGCGGCGCATCGTCGATCTGAATCTCATGGGCGTGGTTCACGGTGTTCAAGCAGCGTATCCGCTGATGATTCAACAACGAAGCGGACACATCGTGAATACAGCGTCGATCAGCGGCCTTGTTCCGTGGCCAGGTCAAACTCTGTACAACACGACCAAATATGCTGTTGTCGGACTTTCACACACGTTGAGGGCAGAAGCAGCCCGCTTTGGCGTTAAGGTGAGCGTAATTTGCCCTGGGCCGGTGCAATCTGCAATATGGGGTAAACCGATTCTCGGAAGCCGTGCTGCGACCGCCATCATTCCCTCTGACGCAATTTCTGCATCGGAGGCAGCCGCCATCATTTGGCGTGGAGTGCAGGCCAACAAACGCACAATCATCTTTCCACGCCAGAGTAGGATTGGGGCCTTGATGTATCGCTTGCACCCGGCGTTTCTCGAGAAGCGCTTCTCCCGACATTTTCGCCGAGCTTTGCCGGGTTGAAATCAGCATTTCCGGTGACCCTCTTTCTTCCTGGGGACAACACGTTGGCCGGCAATGATCGCCAGCGGCGCCCGAATTCCTCACAACGATACGTTGTTGCTGGTGAGGGATATCACACGCGATCGATGCTGATTGCAGTCGAACAATAGCGGAACGAATAACCCTAGCCGGCTCACAAGTCGTCCTTACTCGGGGGCCTGGAATGTTCATATGCCGCTTCGTTTGCTTTCATCAGGTGGATTGGCGTCGGCGAGGGAGTCCCTTTGCCGAGGACTCGGCCCCAGGTGGTTCACGGAACGGTTCCACCGAAATGCGCTCGTAACGCACTTCCAGCACGGTCAGGTGTTCTGTACCACCCGGCGCTTGGAGAATTACACGATCGCCCACTGCCGACTTCATCAACGCGCGCCCTAGAGGCGACACCCAACTGATGTGCTTGCGGTTGAGATCGACCTCGTCGCTGCCTACAATGCTCACCACTCGCTCCGTTCCCGCAGCATTGGCATAGCGCACGGTCGCTCCAAAAAATGCCCTCGTCGCCGCCTGCCCCGCTCGCGGAGTTTCCGGGTCAATTACTTCCGCGGATTCGATTTGCTTCGTGAGAAAGCGAATCCGCCCATCGATCTGGCGCAGCCGCCGCTTGCCGTACTGATAGTCGGCGTTTTCACTGCGATCCCCGTTGCTTGCAGCCCACGCCACCACCTCCGTCACGGCCGGGCGTTCCCTGGTGACCAGAAACCGGTGCTCATCTTTGAGGCGCTGCAGGCCGCTAGGCGTTATGTAGTTCTTGCTTTGCGTCGCGGGTTCGTCATCTTGCGGTTTTCTCGTGAACCCTTTTCGCATATCTTAGTCTCTCTAGCGAATCCCGCGGGTGCCACAAAGCTCTCAGGAAGCTGCGCGGCAGCTGATTCACGTTCCAGAAATCGCGCCCGCTGTCTCCGACACAAAAACTTTCCCGCGCTTCTCTTTCCCCAACCCGATCGCTATGCCCAAAAGCACAATAACGGTAATTTCGAACGCAGCCAGCGCCCACGAGTAACCCAGCTTGTCACGAAGGCTGTATTCAATCGAGTTAGTCGACGAAGCCAGCAGGATACCCAACTGATAGGAGAATCCGGGAACAAGTCCTCGAATCGTGTCCGGGGCGAGCTCGTTCAGATGAGCCGGGATAATTCCCCACGCGCCTTGCACTCCCACTTGCATCACGAACGCTCCCAACGCAAGAGCGAGTAAGGAGTGGCCGAACGCCCAAACGGGAATAAGCGCCAACGAAACAATGAGCGCCGCGATCATGCTGCGCCGTCGCCCCCAACCTTCCGATATGCGGCCGAATGCGATTCCACCTATAATCGCCCCGACGTTATAAAACATCGCGATATGCGACACAGTTTTGCTCGAAGCGCCGTGCGCGCTCTTTAGAAAGTCGGGATAGAGATCCTGCGTGCCATGCGAAAGTGCATTCATTAGAGTCATCACCACAACCAAGTACAGGAAAGTCTTCCAAAATGCGCCCGCGGCGGTCAAAATCGCCCGCACGCCAGGTGCGCGGTGCTGCTTCCATGCCTCGGATTCCTTCACGCGCCAGCTGATGTAGAACGCCAGTAAGGCCGGAGCGCCGCCGGCCCAAAACATAGCCCGCCAGCCAAGCGTCGGTAGGATGACCGCGGCAGCAATTGCGGCCAGCAGATAGCCCATCGAATAGCCGCTCTGCAACACCCCCGAAATGAGACCGCGCTGTCGTTGTGGAGCACTCTCCAAAGCAAGCGAGGCCCCGAGTCCCCATTCGCCGCCCATTCCGATGCCAAACAAAATTCGTAAGCCGAGAAAAACACCGTAACTCGGAGCAAAGCCCGACAACAGTTCCATCAAGGAAAAGAAAATGACGTTCGCGATCAGCGGCTTGCGGCGACCGTACCGGTCAGCCAGTATCCCGAAGAGCAGGGCTCCGAACGGACGCATCGCGAGTGTCGCCGTAATTGTCCAGATAATGGCGCTCTTCGAAACACCGAATTGATGCGCCAGCGTGTCCACCAGAAACACCACCACGAAAAAATCGAATGCGTCCAGAGTCCAACCCAGATACGACGCGGTAATGGCGTGCCAGTGATGCGATGGCGTACGCTCCTGACGAGCTAGTCCAGAGCCTTGCGGATCATCCCTGTTCACAGTTGTCCTTTCCTGAATATCTTCTCAGCCAGCTTCCACATGCGCACATCCATAGTGATAGTTTGTGCGTTATGCGATTCGCTCGCGCGCTTATCCTTATTACTCTCCCCTACGTCACCGTCGCCACTGCGCAAACCAATCCTCGTGCGCGCGACCTCGGCGTTCCCTTCGACGGGACGCCGGGGCCTTTGAATAGCATCACCGACGTAAGCGGCGTCGAAGTCGGGCAGACCACCCTAATCAGCGGTAACGGTCCCCTTGTCGTCGGCAAAGGACCCGTGCGAACCGGCGTGACTGCCATCCTGCCGCGCGGCAAACAAAACGGCGACCTCGTGTATGCCTCCTGGTTCAGTCAAAACGGGAATGGCGAAATGACCGGCACGACTTGGATAGAGGAATCAGGTTTTCTCGAAGGTCCTATCGCTATCACAAACACGCACAGCGTCGGCGTTGTCCGTGACGCAGTCATTGCGTGGGAGTTCCAGCATAAACGCATGCGACAGCCCTGGGCCCTTCCCGTTGTCGCTGAAACCTGGGATGGTTACTTGAACGACCTCAACGGCTTTCACGTCAAGCCCGAGCACGTGTTTCAAGCCCTCGACACGGCCAAACCTGGTCCCGTTGAAGAAGGCGGCGTGGGCGGTGGCACCGGCATGATCTGTTATGGCTTCAAAGGCGGCATCGGAACGGCTTCGCGGGTTTTGCCTGCAAACGACGGCGGTTACACCGTCGGTCTTCTCGTTCAGTGTAATTGCGGCAGCCGCTCCCAGCTGCGCATCGCCGGAGTGCCTGTCGGAAAACAAATCGCGCAAGATGCGCCCCGTGCCTCAAACATTTTTCGGGAGCAGGCGGATATCGGTTCCATCATCATCGTTGTCGCAACAGACGCTCCTTTATTACCTCATCAGCTCAAACGTCTCGCTCGTCGAGCGACCATGGGCCTGGCACGAACAGGCTCGACATCGGGAAATGGCTCCGGTGACATCTTCATCGCCTTCTCAACCGCAAATCCCGGAGCCGCTAACGCACCTGGACCAAACACCGTCCAAACCATGGCAAACGACCGCATGAGTCCACTCTTTTCCGCCACTGTCGAAGCGACGGAAGAAGCCATCGTGAACGCTATTGTCGGCGCAAAGACCATGACCGGCATCGACGGCCACACCGTCGTCGCGCTCCCACACGATCGCCTTCAGCAAGCCTTGAAAAAATACAACCGCTAATACGTGACCGCCGGCGCCGCCATCAAGACATCGTTTAGCGAAAGTTACAATAAACGGGTCATGCGCCAAGTCCTGGTCTTTTTATGTGCGTTTACTCTGCTCATTCAAGCTGCTGATTCGCCTCATCAACTGCGAGGCTATTCCCATGAGAACTCGGCCACTGAGATGCAGTGGGAACAGAAGTTCCGCGACATGCCACAGCAAGACCGCTTGCGCGAAAACATGCGGCGGCTGTCCGCGCGTCCCCACCACGTCGGTTCGCCCTACGACAAGGACAATGCCGAATGGATCGTGGCTCAGTTGAAATCCTGGGGACTCGACGCGCATATCGAAACGTTTGACACGCTGTTCCCCACGCCCAAAGAGCGCGCCATGGAGTTGATCGAGCCGGTGAAGTACACCGCCAAGCTACAAGAGCCGGCCCTCGCTGTCGATCCAACCTCCAATCAAAAAAACGAACAGCTTCCCACCTACAACGCTTACTCGATCGACGGCGATGTGACCGGACCTGTCGTGTACGTCAACTATGGCACTCCCGCCGACTATGAGCAGTTAGAACGCATGGGTGTTTCCGTCAGCGGCGCCATTGCCCTGGCTCGTTATGGCGCTTCGTGGCGAGGAATCAAGCCTAAAGTGGCGGCTGAGCACGGCGCCGTCGGCTGCCTAATCTACTCCGATCCTCGCGATGACGGTTACTTTCGCGGCGACGTGTTTCCGAACGGCCCCGCGCGGCCGCCCTTTGGTGTCCAGCGAGGCAGCGTGATGGATATGCCCGTCTATCCCGGAGATCCCCAAACTCCTGGTGTAGGCGCTACGCCGTCTGCAAAGAAAATTCCTCTCAGCGAAGTCAAAACACTGACGAAGATTCCCGTCATGCCGATCTCCTACGAAGACGCAGAGCCGTTGCTCAAAGCCTTGGGTCACGACCTTGTACCGGAGGCTTGGCGCGGTTCACTGCCTATCGCGTATCACGTAGGTCCCGGGCCAGCCAAGGTGCATCTGCATCTCAAATTCAATTGGGATCGCAAACCGCTGTACGACGTGGTCGTCAAGATCCCGGGCGCGAAGTATCCCGATGAATGGGTGATTCGCGGCAATCATCACGATGGCTGGGTGAATGGAGCGGATGATCCAATCTCGGGCGCCAGCCCCGAAATGGAAGAGGCGCGCGGCCTTTCAGAACTGCTCAAGCAGGGCTGGAAACCCGAGCGGACCATCATCTTTTGTTTCTGGGATGGTGAAGAGCCCGGCCTCCTCGGATCGACCGAATGGGCCGAAACACACGCCGACGAGTTAAAGCAGCACGCGGTCATCTATATCAATTCCGACACGAATGGACGAGGATTCTTTCGCGCCGAAGGTTCGCACTCGCTGGAGAACTTTGTGAACAGCGTGATGAAGGATATCGAGGACCCGGAAACTAAGATGACTGTGTGGAAGCGCGCTCGTCTGGTAGATATCTCGAGAGCTTCTCCGGAACATCGCGCTGAACTGAAGTCTCGTCCCGATCTGCGCATCGGCGCGCTTGGCTCTGGCTCCGATTACACCGTGTTCATCGATCACCTCGGCATCGCGAGCCTGAATATCGGATACGGCGGCGAAGACCTCAGCACTGGACAGTACCACTCGATTTACGACGACTTCTATTTGTATACGCATTTTGAAGACACCGATTTCGCATATGGGCGCGCACTGGCGCAAATTGGCGGCACCATGATCATGCGTCTCGCGGATGCCCCGGTGTTGCCATTCCAGTTCTCCGATTTCGCCGACACCATCCACACCTACGTCGCCGAGTTGAAGAAGCTCGCAACTGACGAGCGTGCGGCCATCCGAGAACGCAACTCCGAGATCGATGAAGGTGTGTATCAGGCGCTCATGGACCCCAAAAAGAAAATGGTGCCGCCTTCGCGAGAGCCGCTTCCGCCCTACGTGAATTTTGCGCCGCTCGACAATGCAGCCGATGATTTAGCCCGCGCTGCTGAAGCTTACGAGCGCGCGTTCACAGCAGCCGGCGATCAAGCCTCGCCTGCTGTAAACGCAAAGCTGATCGAGAGTGAGCGGCGTCTCAGCGATTCGGCGGGTCTGCCGAACCGGCCCTGGTTCCAGAATCTGATCTACGCGCCGGGTTTCTACACGGGCTATGGCGTGAAGACCATTCCCGGCGTGCGCGAGGCTATCGAACAGAAACGCTGGTCGCAAGTTGACGAACAGATCGCTCGTGTGTCGAAGGCGCTCCAAAGCGAGGCGGATCTGTTGGATGAGGCCGCGAAACAGATCCGAACCCAGTAGCGAAACCCGCCGAATATGATCACTGCCCCCGAAATTGAGCAATACATGCGCGATTTGCTTCCGCCGCGCGATGAGGTGCTGGCGGAGATCGAAGCCTACGCGGATCAGCACAAAATTCCTATCGTCGGCCCCGCGGTAGCACGCTTGCTGGCCAGCCTGGTGATTATGACCAAAGCCAAACGGATTTTTGAGCTCGGATCTGCCATCGGCTACTCGACCATTTGGCTTGCACGCGCGGCCGGTCGCGACGCCGAAGTGCATTATTCGGACGGCAGCCCCGCCAATGCCGATCGCGCACGCAATTATTTCGAGCGTGCTGGTGTCGCCTCGCAAGTCCAGGTCCACGTCGGCGACGCACTCACTGCTCTGGCCTCCATACCTGGCACTTTTGACCTCATCTTCAACGATGTCGACAAGGACGGTTATCCCGCGGTGTTGGATACCGTGCCCAATCGCATCAAGACCGGCGGTTTGTTTGTGACCGATAACACGCTTTGGCACGGCAGCGTGCTCGACCCGCACGAAGCCACAGATCACGCGGTCTGCGTTTTCAATCGCCGCCTGTTCGACTCGCCGCAATTTTTCACTACGCAACTCCCCATCCGCGATGGCGTGACCGTCGCCATCCGCCTCTGAATGGTGAAGTGACCGCTATCCAGTCCTTGCGCTGCCGTGCCGGGCTTTCTGCACTGTCCGGAATGTGATCGAGTACCGCAATTCACGTGTGGGCGGGATCATGTGTTGCCATTTCACTCGCGCTTCTCCCGTAAGCAGATAAATGGAGCGCGGAGGCAATTCGATCGCGCTTGTTACGCGAGACGCGCCCGCGCCCGTCTGAAAGCGCATGCGGCACGAACCGACAATCGAGATGCCTGCAACAATGCCGAACGCCGGGGCATCCCGGTGCCATCCAATGCCGGAACCCGCCGCGTATTCCGTCACTAGAACTTCACCCCATTCACCAGCATCGATGCCCGCCAAAGCCGCAGAACGCGCGCCTATGCTGGCGAACTCGGCGGGAATCGGATCGGTAGGCGTGAGCTGATAAGACTCGAACGCATAGTGCCACCCAAACTGTTTGATACGGCGTTTGGCTGTCACCCCATGCATCTGAAATGTGCGGAACTCAACCGTATTGATGAAAGCAAGCAGATCGCGCTCTTCGGACACACTGAGAAACTCCGGTAAAAAAATGAGTCCCGGAGGCAAGCTGCCCTGCACGTTGGCCCTGTTCTTCCCTGCCACATACATAATGTAATTGGCTTTCCTCGTCCAGGTGATATAACCCTGTCGTCTTTGATATGTCTGCTCAAGCGAAAGTAAAAGTCGGCATCATTGGCTCTCAATTCGAAGCCGATATCCACGCCGCATCTTTCCAGATCATGCCCGAAGAAGCCGAGGTAGTCGCCGTCGCTTCTCCCACGCCCGGCCATGCCGAGAAGCTAGCCAAAAAATATTCCATCGCGCGCGTCTTTCTCGATTACCGGCAAATGCTGCTGGAACCTGACATCGAGATGGTCACGATCACGGCTCCGAATTCCCTGCATGCGCAGATGACCATCGACATCGCGAACGCCGGCAAGCATGTCGTTTGTGAGAAGCCGCTATGCATGACGCTCGCCGAGGCCGACGAGATGATCGACACGTGTAGGCGCAAAGGCGTTCTCCTCGCCTATGCCGAAGAGTTGTTCTTCACGCCGAAATACGTGAAGGCTAAGGAAATGGCCGATCAGGGCGCCTTCGGCAAAATTTATCTCGTTAAGCAGAGTGAGAAGCATTTCGGCCCGCATAGCGATTGGTTCTGGGATGTAGAGCGTTCCGGCGGCGGAGCGCTCATGGATCTCGGCTGTCACGGCATCGCTTTCTGCTACTGGTTTCTCGGCCGGCCCGCCATTAAGTCTGTGTACGCGCAGCTCGGAACCTACGTCCACGCCGCTAAAACGAAAGCCGACGATGACGCCATCTGCATCGTCGAGTTCGACGATGGCGCCGTCGCGATGATTGAAAGCAGTTGGGCGCGCCGCGGCGGAATGTCGGATCGAACTGAGGTCTACGGCGAAGGTGGAGTGACCTATGCCGATCTCCACATGGGAAACGCGCTTCCAACCTATAGTGAATACGGCTTCGGCTACGCCGTCGAAAAAGCGCCCTCCACGCAGGGCTGGAGCTATCCCGTCTTCGAGGAACATTGGAATTACGGCATTCCGCAGGAAATGCGTCACTTTGCACGCTGCGTGCGCGGAAAAGAAACCTTGCAGGCCACCGGAGAAGATGGACGCGTGGTCATGCAGGCCCTGTACGCCGCGTATGCCTCCGCCGGATTGAATCGCAAAATTACAATGCCCTACCAACCCACAACCGACAAGCCCATCAACGAGTGGTTGGAACGAAAGCGCAATTGAACCCGCCTCTACTCGACAACATCTTGGCCCAGCCTTCCGCGTGGGAGGAGGTCGCAAATTACCAGTCGGGCGCTGGTCGCGCAGCGATGATGCGCTCGGTCGATTTGCTTCGTAATAGCAAGCGCATCGTTCTGACCGGTATGGGAGCGTCTTTATTCGCGTGCATTCCCTTCCAGTACATGTTGGGCCACCATGGTGTCGCCGTGTCAGTTGTGGAGACGGCTGAGTTGCTTCATTTCCTATCTCCGGCTCTGGAGCGAGACACCATCGTCGTCTTCGTCTCGCGCTCAGGAGAAAGTGTAGAGATTCTTAAACTTGCCGATCTGCTGAACGAGCGCGGCTGTCGTAGCATCGGCGTGGTGAATGTCTACCCAAGCGCGCTCACGGCACGCACATCGGAATGCATCGTCCTCAACTGTCCGCCGGATGAGTTAGTGGCAATTCAAACGTACACCGCAACACTTCTTGCGCTTGCGCTACTCGCCGCAGCCTATCTGAACGAATTAGCTGCTGCCCACTCCGATCTGAAGTCAGTGGTCAGTCTCTTGCCGGAATGGGTTGCAGACTGTCTGGCCGCAAGCGAAAACTGGAAGCGCTTCTCTCAGCCGGCAACGCCTCTGTACATTCTTGGCCGCGGCCCTGCGTTAGCTTCCGTCAATGCCGGTGTTCTCCTGAGGCACGAAGTTGCGAAAAGTCCCGCCGTCGGAATGTCGATCGCCCAGTTCAGGCATGGGCCGGTTGAGGTCACTGACGATGAATTTCGCGCTCTCATCATCGGCACTCAGCGCGTCACATCCGAAATCGACCGCCAGCTTGCCCACGATCTTTGGCGCATGGGCGGTTCTATCCGCTGGCTCGGTCCGCTGCCGGATGGATCAACCATCGAGCCGCTATGCGCTTGGCCACAAAACGTGCCAGACCGCTTTGCTGGGCTGTTCGAGACCCTTCCTCTGCAATTCCTCGCCTACCGCGCCGCGGAAGCACAAGATATTACACCAGGGCAGTTTCGCTGGGCTTCCGCTGTAACCAGCTCCGAATCCGGATTCCCGGAATGTCTCGCCATCCAACGTGATCAGACAGATGAACCCGACCTGATCCCTATCGGCGAGTTTCCATCTGAACCTGAAACGGAGGTCGTATTGGCCCTCCTCGAAAGCAACGGCATCCCTGCCGTGCGGAACAGGTCCTACGATGTGCGCTTTCACAAACGCGAGCATATCCTGGTACCGCGCAATCTTTTTGTCGAAGCAACTCGCGTTATCTCCGAAAGTAAAAAACCCGAACCGGAAGTGGACCGAGCGCCTGAGGAACCGCTCACCGAGCCCCGCTCCTTTGTCACCTTGGGAATTTGGTTACTTGCGATCGGCGGAATCATGTATTTGCTGTTCGCGTCTTTATCATGCGGTGCTGTCCCATTGGCGATAGCCTCGAACAAGCTGCTCAATAATGTCTCGTGCGCGCCGGTCGTACGTTTTACCTTGCTGGCTTTTATACTCCTCATGCTCGCTAGCATCGTAGATCGTTTCGTGTACTACCCGATGCGTTATCCGCAAGGTGAATGGGACTTGCAGACGGCGGCGGGCGCGCAAGATCTTTGGTGCAAGACCGCAGATGGCGTTCGCCTGAACGCTTGGTGGTTTCCCCAACCGGACGCACATTTCGCCACATTATTTCTCCACGGAAACGCGGGAAACGTAACGCATAGAATCGATCACGCACACGCAATCCAACGCGCCGGCTCAGCAATTTTGGTCCTCGATTATCGCGGATATGGAAAAAGCGAAGGGCACCCGAGCGAGCGGGGCTTATATATGGATGCCGACGCCGCTTACGATGCGTTACTTCAACTAGGCCTCGCTCCCAACCGCATCGTCCTCCACGGTGAATCCTTGGGAACGGCCGTAGCTGCGGAGCTCGCGTTGCGGCGCCCTTGTGCGGGGCTGATTCTTGAATCGCCAATGGCCTCGCTCAGCGAAATGGCTGGAACGGTGCTTCCCATTATTGGTCCGCTCTTTGCCCACGGCTTCGAAACCCGGAAGAGAATCCGGCAGGTGCGGGCCCCGTTGCTCGTGATTCATGGCGATGCCGATGAAATTGTGCCATTCTCGCAAGGTCAATCGGTTTTCAGTGCCGCAAATCAGCCCAAGGAGTTCTGGCGCGTTTTAGGTGCCCATCACAACGATCTGTTATATGTCGCGGGTGACGAATACACGCCCCGTCTACGCGCCTTCTACAAGGCACTCGCACCTTGAGTCGGCCGCGCGTGGCTGCCCCTACCTCGTTTTTTTTAAAAAGACGACGGACCAATTGCGTCCCGTGAGGTATCTAATCTACATGTCTGAGGATTCGCAAACCAAAGCCAATAGGCGCGAAGTGCTGTTCACACTCGGTGCGGGTCTCGCCGCGTCCGCAGCCGGCGCTGCCCCCGCTCACAGCGAAATTCCATATCGCACACTGGGCCACACAGGTGAACAGGTCTCCTGCATCGGCATGGGCGGCTATCATCTCGGCAAAGCGGAAATAAGCGAGACAGACGCCATCAAGTTAGTGCGCGCCGGCGTCGATCGCGGAATCAATTTCCTCGACAACTCCTGGGACTACAACAAAGGAGAGAGCGAGAAAAGAGTAGGTAAAGCCATCAAAGACGGAAATCTTCGCAGCCGCGTTTTCCTCATGACGAAGAATGACGGCCGCACCAAAGATGAGTTCAACAAGCAATTGGACGAGTCACTCAAACGCTTGCAGACCGACCATGTCGACCTGATCCAATTCCATGAAATCATTCGCTTTGAAGATCCCGATCGGATTTTCGCCGACGGCGGCGCTGCCCAAGCTGCTTTCGATGCCAAGAAGGCCGGCAAGGTTCGATATATCGGATTCACGGGCCATAAAGATCCGAACATTCACCTCTACATGCTCAAAGTCGCGGACCAGCACAAGTTCCAGTTCGACACGGTGCAAATGCCCGTAAATGTCATGGACTATCACTTCCGAAGCTTTACCAACGAAGTCTTGCCGGAGCTAACTCGCCGTAACATCGGCGTTCTCGGGATGAAGAGCATCGGCGACAGCGTCATCCTGAAGAGCGGAGCCGTCACCGCATTAGAATGTCTTCAGTTTTCGCTCAGCCGGCCTGTGTCGGTTCAGATCACCGGGATCGACAAGCCGGAGATCCTGGACCAGGCAATCAAAGCGGCACAGACATTCGACAAGGTATCGAAAGAGCAGTTCGCTGCCATTCTGAATCGCACCAAACCGTATGCGTCAGAGGGCAAGTGGGAACTTTTCAAGACCAGCGCGATTTTCGACAGCACTGCACAACATCCCGAGTGGCTTGGTTCCTCCAGCCCACATGTGAAAGCCGTGCAACCATCTATGTCCTAAGTACTCGCCCGATTGGACGTAAATCGGTCTTCAGTATATCGATAACCGACTATGCAGTGTCAAAGAACCTGTGCGGGAGCTCAGATTGCACACGATCCTTAAGATGTGTCAATCCGCGAACTGCAGCAGCACGACGCCATGCCAGGGAACGTCCGCGGAAAACTCCCCACAGATCGCGCACGTGCGCTTTGCCGGCCAGCCAATATCGCTCGAGCGAACGATCATCTCTTCGGTTTTGCGCCGCGCCTGTGCGCATCATGAGGGCCCTCTGCATCCTTTGCGCCAACGCTGCTCTGCTCCTGCGTCGACGTGTACGGCCTGCTACCTGCCCATTGAAACATCGTTCGTCATGTTTGAGAAGGCAGAGCAAAGCCGAAGGAAACGCCGGAATCATCGCTGCGCGACCACACGCGTCCTCCCTGCGCTTCAATAAGGTTCTTTACGATAGTCAGGCCCAGTCCTGTCCCGCCGGAGGCGCGCTGGCGCGAAGCGTCCGCGCGGTAGAAGCGATCGAATACATGTGCAATTTCCTCGGGCGCGAGATTGCTGCCCGTGTTGTGAACTTCCACTGTTGTTTCTATATCGCGACGAAACGCACTTACGGTAATCAGTCCTTCGGTAGGCGTGTATCGCGCTGCATTGCTGAGAATGTTCAGCACTACCTGACGCAAGCGCACGGCATCCCCGCGAACTGCCAGGCTACTGTCCACGGTCATCCGCAGCCGGGAGTCACTTCCGAGGCCGGCCGCACGCGCCGCCGACTCAATCACCGGCCGCAAGCGCACGTCCGAGATCGTGAACTTCAACTCACGAGCTTCGGCCAGCGCCACTTCATGCAAGTCGTCGACCAGTCGCGCCAAGTGATCGATCTCTTCGTTAGCGCCCGTGATGTCTTTGTGCGGATCTGTAGAAATCCCATCCGTCACCGAATCAATGCGGCAGCGTAGCGCCGTGAGCGGCGTGCGCAGTTCATGTACGACATCGTGCACCAGGTTCCGTCGCAACGCCTGCTGATTTTCGAGTTCCGCCGCCATAACATTGAAACTGCGGCCCAGCTCCGCGATCTCGTCCGAGCCGCGAGTCTCCACGCGTCGTCCGAAGTTCCCTTGCGCCAGATCCCGTGCCGCTCGACGAAGCTCTTCAATCGGTCCGGCAATTCGACGCGTCAGCGTCCAAGTCGCTAGCAAGGCGATGGCAGCAATCAACGTTGTCGCCAGCACTAGTGAGCGATCCACCGATCCCAGAAACACAGATTCCGGCCGCTCGGCGTCGCGCTCAGGAAAAGGGAATACGTATAGAGAGGCGCTCGTTCCGTTCGTCATCCCTACCGGAATTCCCCGGATACCAAAGCGCAGGGTAACATCCCTGAGGGCGCCAGCGTCCGCGCGACGCCTCGCCTCGATTGCAACCACCTCACCCTGTCGCGAGAAGTGAAAGTCGCTCACGCGATCGAGCGGCTTGCCGCACTTTGCGATCACACGGTCGGAAGCATCGGCGACCACCAGCACCTCATCGGAAGACAGCGCGGCAGCGGCAGCGCGCATTGCAGCCGAGTCACAACATCGGCCCGCTAACAAGGCTGCGATACGCTCAGCATCGCCGCCCGGCTTCGGCGAAGCAGAGATCTTCTCTAGTTCCTGAAAGCGACGGAATTCGGAGCGAGTGCGCTGTCGTGCCGCCACCGCCACTGCCACCACCGCCGCTACCGCGAGCAGGCTAACCGCAATCATCATCCGCAGGCGCAGGCTCGAAATCACTGCGGCTTTCCCAGCCGGTAGCCGACGCCGTGAACTGTGACGATATAGTGATGCTCACCATCACTTTCGATCTTCCGCCGCAGGTTCGTGATATGAACGTCGACGGTGCGGTCCATGCCGTCGAAGTCCGGGCCAAACGCACGAGCTAATAATTCCTCGCGAGTGAATACGCGGCCGGGAGATCTGGCTAGCACTTCCAGAAGGCGAAATTCTGTCGGCGTAAGAGCAACCGGCTGCCCAGCAACACGGACACAACGGCCCCAACAGTTGATTTCCAGCTCTCCCATCGTGATCGGCGGCGGCGCAGACTGCTGGGGCGAGGCGCGCCTTAGCAAAGCCTGAACACGCGCGACCACTTCGCGTGGCCGAAAGGGCTTAGAGACGTAGTCGTCCGCGCCGACATCGAGACCCGTCACCTGGTCGTCTTCGGAAGCTCGCGCCGTGAGCATCATAATCGGCACCGTGGATTTCTGACGCAGACGCTTGCAGACCTCATGTCCCGAAATTCCAGGAATCATCAGGTCGAGAATCACCAGCGCGACATTCTGGCGGCTCGCCATTTCGAGCCCATTGATGCCGTCGCGAGCGATAACACATTCATAGCCGGCATGCTCCAGGTACTGTTTGAGCGTGTCCGCCACCACCGCATCGTCCTCAATGATCACAATTTGCAAGCAGCGCCCTTCTGCTCCTAGCGAGATAGTGCTCGTGCCAGCGACCTTCCGACATCCTCGCCCGCCGGCGGATCGAAATTCGTAAGCACAATCACCGTCCACGGCCCATTCTGCTCCAGAAGCGCATTGATTCCAGGAGCGCCGCCCCCGATGCCCATTCCACTCGATGGTGGAACATCGGGAATACGGCCGTGGCGTAACGCCTCCGCATAAGCAAGCAGATCCGCGGCTGTTGCGTACCCACCGCCCGCGGCACAGCCCGAAGCGCCGTGCATCAGCACATTGCTCCGCAACTGCCCATCGCCCGCGCGCTGTGTATATCCGGTGGCAACATTCGAATTGATGCCGTCGATTTGCAACGGGCCCGCTCCAGCCATGCCCGCCGGCTTGAAAATATTTTCTTCCACGTATCGTTCGTAAGGAATGCCCGAAACGCGCTCAATAATGGCGCCCAGAACAATGTAGCAACCATTGCAGTACTGGTTGCGCGCTCCAGGCGCGAACAGCGGTTTCAAGCCGGAAACAAATTTGTAGTAATCGGCATTGGAGCGGAAGCGGTCCTTAGCCGTCCGCGAGAATTCTTCTCCAAAGAAATCCGCTACGCCGGCAGTGTGACGCAACAGTTGATCGACAGTCGCCGCGCGGGTCGTCTCCTGCGTGTAATCGGGCAACAGTTTTCCTACCGTGTCCGTCAGCGACAGTTTCCCGCGCGCAATCAGTTGCTCAATGGCCGCCTTCGTGAACGTCTTGTTGATGGAACCAAGATTGAAGCGAGTCGCGGAATTGTTCGGAACTTTGTTAGCACGGTCAGCGAAACCGTACGACTTCTCGTAAACGGTTTTGCCGTCTTTCGCCACCAATACGTTGCCTGAAAACACGTCGTTCGCTACCAGGCTGCCGAAGTAAGTGTCCAAGACGCTCGCTAGTTGCTCACTGGACATGCTGCCGTTCACAGGCGGCGGATCGACGCTGGGCTGCGACCTGTCGTGGTCGGCTCCGCCAATCTTGACTTGCAGGTCGTCGATTCGATAAGGCGGGTTCTCCTCGAGCTTAAGCTCGATGACTCCGCTTGCTCCGGTTGACCCCTTGATGTGAAGCTGAAGCGGCTCGTCCGGACCCTCGACCCTGCCGAGGGAAATGGTCCCAAAATCGCGGCGGACATTGTCGAAGACTTGCTTGCGTGCTTCGCCCGAATGTCGCTTCAGTTCACTGGGCGAGAAATGTTCTTGCGCCATCCTCTCCCATTCCTCGGAGCTGCCGCTGTTCAACGCCTTCACCAATGCATCGATATGGCTTCTAATCTCAGGCGGGGGTCCGCCGGTTACGCCCTGCTGGCCTAAAGCGAGCAGCGCAACGACCAGACTGGAAGCGAAAAGCAAGCCGTACCGGCAAATAGATCGAATCATGGAGCCTCTTTTCCATTGAAGAGTACGAAACGGTTGCTAAGAAATTATGAAGAGGGCAAAGGCAAGCCTGCACGCCGGACTGCGCTCAAACGTTATAAAATCGACCGGAACCCCAATTCATGTACCGTTTAATAATCTGCGCGCTTGTCGCTGCGGCTTACCCCGCAACCCCGCAGCAATCCACGTCCGCCGTTCTGGAGGCAATGAAGACCGAACTCGCGCGTTCGCAGTCAAAGCTCAAGTCCCAGCCCGTTCCGCCTTACTACATCGGTTACCAAATCACAGAAACCCACCGCCTGCTGGTTATGGGCGCATTCGGCCGCCTCGAACGCAGCGAGGAAAATCGCCGCCGCCAACTGTATGTCGACCTCCGCGTCGGCGACTACAGCCTGGATAACACGCGCGAGGTTCGCGGCGAGTTTAACTTCCCCCAATTCGGCTCCGCTGTCGTGCCCATCGACAATGATCCCGATGCCATTCGCGCCGTGCTCTGGCACTCGACCGACGAGCGCTATAAGCAGGCCTTGGAACAGTTCACCAAAGTCAAGACAAACGTTGAAGTGAAGGTCAAACAGGACGATACCTCCGCCGACTTTTCGCGCGAAGCGCCGCAGCAGTTTTCCGAACCTGTCGCCGACATCCACCTGAACCGCCCTTTGTGGGAAGAGAAGATCCGAAAGTATACGGCTCCCTTTGCCAAATACACCAACATCTACGAAGCCACGGCTTTCCTTCAAGCAGACGTCGAAACGCGCTGGTTCGTGAACACGGAAGGCGCCGTAATCCAAACCTCGCAACCCGGATTTCATCTGTTTGTGATGGCCACCACAAAAGCCTCCGATGGAATGGAGCTCCCGCTTTATAGATCTTATTTCGGCTTTTCCGAAAAAGACCTGCCCGATGATGCCACCGTGCTCAACGCAGTGAATAAGATGATCCACGATGGAGAAGCTCTGCGCGTCGCGCCCGTCGCCGACTCCTATACTGGACCCGCCATTCTCTCCGGCCAGGCGAGCGGAGTTTTCTTTCACGAAATCTTCGGGCACCGGGTAGAAGGACAGCGGCAGAAAAGTTCCGGCGACGCACAAACGTTCAAAGGAAAAATTGGCCAGCAGGTGCTCGACAAAGATTTCTCGGTGTATTTCGATCCGACACTGCGGCACCTCAGCAACACGGATCTCGGCGGCTATTACACGTACGACGACCAGGGCGTGAAAGCACGTCGTGTAACGGTCGTGGAAAACGGCATTCTGAACACCTTTCTGATGTCGCGAACCCCGGTGCAGGGTATCGCACAATCGAACGGGCACGGACGCGCCAGCGTCGGGTTTGCACCGGTGGCCCGCCAATCGAATCTGATTGTTGAGGTTGCGCCCTCCGCGGTAAAGCCGGACCTTAAGAAGTTGCTGATCGATGAAATCAAAAAAGAGGGATTGCCGTTCGGCTTGTACTTCGACCAGATCGAAGGTGGCTTCACGTTCACGCAGCGCGTCATTCCCAACGCCTTCAACGTGCTGCCGCTGATCGTCTATCGCATATATCCAGACGGCCACGAGGAGATGGTGCGCGGCGCCGACTTGATCGGCACTCCTCTCACAACCTTCAGCAAGATTGTCGCGGCCGACAAGAATGTGGCAGTGTTCAACGGCTTCTGCGGAGCCGAATCCGGCCCCGTCCCCGTTTCCGCATCCTCGCCCGCAATCTTCGTCACTCAGATTGAAGTTCAGAAAAAAGCCAAGTCCCAGGAGCGCATCCCGCTGCTACCCGCGCCATTCGAAGGAGGGAAATGACGTGCGCATCTCCCTTATTTCTTCCCTACTCATCGCAGCCTCAACTCTGACGACGATGCGCGCGCAAAACCTCGCGAAAAACGACGTGATCATGCAGGCCATGCAGGATGAGATGTCCCGCTCCATCAAGCAGCTCACCGTCGGCAATCTCGAAAAGCCATACTTCATCGCGTATCGCGTAGTCGATTCCGACCGGGCCAGCGTCGGTGCCGAATTCGGGGCGTTGGAGCACAGCATCGCGACCCGTTCGCGTCGGTTGACGGTCGAAGTGCGCGTCGGAGATTACAAGCTCGATAATTCGCACTTCTTTTCTTTCGACTTCGACATGGGAACACAGCTGCGGATTTTCAACGGCACCGTGGCGCTGCCCATCGAGGACGATTACAAAGAAGTGCGGCGTCAGCTGTGGCTCGCCACCGACGCCGCATACAAGAAAGCCGTCGAGGATCTTTCCAACAAACGCGGGCTGCTGCAGGCCCGCAGCCGCGAAGACGATGCCGATGATTTCAGCAAAGAAGATCCCCTGGTCAGCAGTTACGAGTTGCCCGCCGCCAAGGTCAGTCTGCCCGATTGGGAAAAGGAAGCTCGCGCCTTATCCGCGCTCTTCCGGCAAATGCCCGGCATCCATACCTCCTCCGTCGCGTTCAACTCCTTCAACACCTACACGCGCTATCTCACGAGTGAAGGCACTTCGTACACGCGCCGCGAACCCAGCGTGACGTTCACATGTAATGCGGCAACACAGGCCGCCGACGGAATGCCGCTTCTGGATTTAGTCTGGGAACACGCACGCTCACTCGCCGAAATGCCGGCCCAGCAGCAACTGGCCTCGCATCTAGAAGCCATGGGCCGCGATCTCACCGCGGTTCGCGACGCCCACACGCTCGCGAATTACAGCGGGCCGGTTCTGGTGGAAGGTGACGCCGCTCCGCTGTTGGTTCGCTGGCTGCTCGTTCCGAGCCTCGTCGCGGTTAAACACACCATCACGGACAGACTGCCCGGTCAGATGAACCAAAACCAGAACGAGAATCCTTTCCTCGACAAGATCGGCGCGCGCGTGCTTCCAGACTTTCTCAGTCTCACCGACGACCCGACCATCCAGGAATATGAGCACCACCATCTAGCGGGATTCTCGAAGTTCGATGAGGACGGTCTGCCATCTCGCCAGGTCACCCTCGTTGACAAGGGAATTTTGAAGACGCTGCTATCGTCCCGTGATCCGGTTCGCTCCGTCGATCACTCGACCGGCAGCCGTCACGCCGGACAGGCCGCCCCCTCGAACGTCATCTTCACGGTTTCCAATGGTCTGAGCCAAGCGGATCTGCACGCCAGGTTCATGGATTTGGTGAAGCAGCGAAATCTGCCGTTCGGCATCGTAGTGCGCCGGATCAGAAACGGAACTGCTTTCCACAATGCCGTGCTTGCCTACAAAGTTTTTCCGGACGGTCATGAGGAGTTGATTCGCGGCATTCAATTTTTCGGACTGACGGCATCGTCGTTCAAGGACATCGCGGCCGCATCACGCGACCTCAATTTTATGACGCTCCGGTATCAGCCGCCGCAAGCCCCATTTACCCCTCCGAATGAGGGCGAAGAAAATTTCACGCCTGTTTCGCTGCTCGTTCCGTCGCTGCTGTTCGAAGATGCAACGCTGCGCAAGATGCGCGCCGCCGCACCCAACCCGCCGGTCTTACCACATCCATTCTTCGATAAATAGAATGTAGTTTCTCCAAGCGTTTCAGCTTCGCGCCGCCCGAAGCATGAAAACGATGCCTACAAGAGTCGCCCCGAAGCACACGCCGCAACCGAGCAGCTGCACCATATCGACAGCCCGGTATAGCTCATAACGCGGGCTTTGCGTGACGCGGAAAAATCCGGCCAACCCAATAAACAGCACCACCATCCACACCGCAATCGGCGCCCGTTTGCGATCAACCATTCTGCCCCCCTCCAACCCGCCCGAGCGCACTCTGGGCTGTTGATGATTGTACAGAGAGGACCTTGCGAGCGACCCAATCCCAAAAGCTCATTGCAAGAATCTTCAGCTCTGCTGACGCCATCTATTAATTCAGTAGCTGTGGGGCGGACGTCCACGTCCGCCGGGCGGTCTCGCCCGGGCCAGCTCGCGTGCACGCAGGTACTTCGAATTTAGAAACATAATGGGCAAGTTAAGAGGTTGTCTTTAATGCGAACGGACATCGTGCCTGGCGCCGTATTCCCCGATTACGAACTAAGCGATCACACGGGTAAACACCGCAAGCTCTCCGAATTGCAGGGACCCGATCCGCTCATCTTGGTACTGAGCCGAGGAGGTTTTTGTCCCAAAGATCGCAGGCAGGCCGAGGGTCTGGTCGCACTTCATCGTGAAATGGAAGTCGGTTACTGCCGCTTAGTAACCATCAGTACGGACAACTTGACGACAACCAACGAGTACCGTGCCGGCGTGGGAGCGCATTGGACGTTTTTGTCCGATCCCGGCCGCAAGGTGCAGAAAGATCTCGATATCGCCGAATACACCGATCCGACCAACAATCCGATGATCCCCCACACCGTCGTCCTCGAGCCTGGACTCATCGTATTCAAAATCTACAGCGGCTATTGGTATTTTGGCCGACCGACAATAGAAGAGTTGCGACAGGATTTGAGGACAGTTTTGAAAAAGTGCCGCCCGGATTGGGACATCACCAGTTCCGAGATGAAAGCCGCCTGGGAGCGAGGCGACAAAAATCGTTTTTATCCGTACGGCAAAAGCTACGCAAAAGTTTTCGGAGAGCAGCAGTAAGCGACTGCGCCATGGTCGAACACACGCTCAACTCCATCGCCTTTCCGGTTCTCGATGCGGATCAGATTGCACAGTTGGCCAACTGCGCGACCGTCGCCCCCAAACAGTATCGCGATGGTGAAACTCTGATCCACGTCGGTGATCGCCTGTTCAAGTTTTTCATTGTGAAGTCGGGCGAGATTGAAATCCTCGACTATTCTGGCGACGCGCCGCGGACGATCGCGACTCACCGCAAAGGCCAATTCACAGGCGACATCACGCATCTGACAGGCGCACCTGCCATCATCACCGCGATTGCCCGTGGCGATTGCGAAGTATTCGAGGTCTCAGGGGAGGCACTGCGGCATGTATTGAATCAGTGTCCCGGTCTCAGCGATATTATTCTGCAGGCTTTTATAGCGCGCCGGCAATTGCTGCGCGAGTCGCCAGGTTTCGTCGGCCTGCGTGTGATTGGCTCCCGCTACTCCCCCGACACCTTTCGTGTGCGCGACTTTCTCGCCAAGAATCGGGTCCTCTTCACTTGGGTGGATTTGGAAACGGAGCCGCAAGTCGACCGCCTGCTGAAAGAATTCGGCGTGACTGCCGCCGACACACCGGTTGTGGCCTGCGCGCATATGCTGCTCCTGCGCAATCCATCAAACCAGACCCTGGCCGATGAGATCGGCATCCATCAACCGCTGGAGCGTACCGTGTTTGATCTGCTCGTCGTCGGCGCGGGCCCCGCCGGTTTGGCGGCTGCGGTTTACGGCGCGTCGGAAGGGCTGAACACCGCAGTATTGGATTGTACGGCTCCGGGCGGTCAGGCCGGTAGCAGCATGCGCATCGAAAATTATCTGGGCTTTCCGACCGGTCTGACTGGCGCCGAGCTGACCGATCGGGCCAGTCTCCAGGCAAATAAATTTGGCGCGCACCTCTCTATCCCGACTGCCGCCACCCGCGTGTCGTTCGAGAACGGATACGCGACTCTCGACGCCAGTGGCTGCGACCCCATCACTGCCAAGTGCCTCCTGATCGCGACCGGCGCCCAATACCGGCGGCTCGAAGTCGAGGGCATTCAGCGCTTCGAAGGGACAGGGCTCTACTACGCCGCAACCACCGCCGAAGCACGGCTCTGCCAGGATTGTCCCGTAATTGTCGTCGGCGGAGGCAATTCCGCCGGGCAGGCCGCCGTCTTTCTCGCGGGGCACGCCAGCCGGGTGCTGCTGCTGATTCGCGGCGACGATCTGAACAAAAGCATGTCTACCTATTTGGTCCAGCGCATCGAGCAGACGCCTAACATTGAGCTGCTTTGCAACACGGTGATCCGGCAGGTGGTCGGAAACGGTCATCTGACAGCCGTCGAAATCGCAAGTAATAAGACCGGAGAACAGCGAACCATCGAGACTCCCGCAGTATTTAGCTTCATTGGAGCGACGCCTCAAACGGATTGGCTGCCTTCCGAGATCGAGCGAGACGCCAAAGGATTCGTCCGGACGGGAACAGATCTCGCGCAGTCCCGCTCCTGGGGCATTGCGCGGCCCCCATTCCTGCTGGAGACCAGCCATCCGGGGGTCTTTGCCGCGGGCGATGTGCGCTCCGGATCCGTGAAGCGAGTCGCCTCGGCAGTCGGCGAAGGCGCCATGGCCGTCCAATTCGTGCACGAGTACTTGAAAGCAATGTAGCCCCCTGGGTGCGTCAGCGCACCTGCAAAACTTGCCGCTGCCTTCCTATCATGAAAGGTCTATGCCGCCTGTGGGACGAAATCGCGATGCGTTACGCGCCATCGGCTGGGGCGGATTGATCGGTGGAATCCTTGACATCTCGGATGCGCTGGTGTTTTACGGAATGCGAGGAGTACCGCCGGAGCGATTGCTGCAGGGGATCGCGAGAGGGCTGCTGGGCGCGCGTGCCATGCAAGGTGGCTGGGCGGCAGCGACGCTCGGGCTTGCCCTACATTTTCTGATCGCCCTTACCGCGGCGACGGTGTATTATGCGGCGAGCCGGAAACTCCGCATGCTGCGCGAGCGACCGGTTGTGAGCGGTTTGCTGTACGGCGTCGCCGTGTTCCTGTTTATGAATATGGTGGTGGTGCCGCTATCAGCGATTCATCGCAATGCAACCGCAATGCTGGCGTTTAATATCGTGAGTGCGAACGCGGTGCTGGCGCTGATGCTCTTCATCGGGCTACCGATCGCGCTCGCCGTGCATCGATATGCGAGCGAATCTTTTCGCGAATGACCATGTCCGAAAAGCGCGAGCGTACTCCTTCAACAAATGAGAAACTTTGCATGTGGAACTGCCGGATCGAGAGATATGCTATCGCGCTTTGCAGAGTCGCGATGCCCGTTTCGACGGCCTGCTCTTTGTAGCTGTCACATCAACAGGGATCTATTGCCGGCCCATCTGTCCGGCCCGCACTCCACACCTCGCGAATTGCAGGTTTTTCGGTTCGGCGGCCGCGGCACAGGAAGCCGGCTTTCGCCCGTGCCTGCGTTGTCGGCCCGAGACTGCGCCCGATATGGCTTCCTGGCGCGGAACGTCGAACACCGTCTCGCGGGCGCTCGCTCTCATTAACGACGGCGCTCTCGATAGTGCCGGTGCAAGCGTAGAAACGCTCGCGGAACGCCTGGGTTTAGGCGAACGCCAACTCCGCCGATTGTTCCAGCAGCATCTCGGAGCCTCCCCCATTTCCGTCGCACAGACGCGGCGCGTGCTCTTTGCCAAGCAGCTCATTCACGAAACTCGGATGCCGATGACGGAAATTGCGTTGGCCGCCGGATTCGGCAGCGTGCGGCGGTTCAACGAAACATTCCAGGAGCTTTTTCATCGTCCTCCCAGCGCATTGCGGCGGAAAACTTCTGCCGGCTCCGCAGCGGCAGGCGTGACACTGCAACTACGCTATCGACCTCCCTACGATTGGACCTCCATGCTCGGCTATCTCCAGGCCCGGGCCATCCCCGGCGTCGAAGTTGTTGAGAATGGCGTTTATCTGCGTGCGGTTGAAATAGACGGCTTTGCCGGAACTGTCGAGGTCGCGCACTCGCCGCAGCGCCAGAGTCTTCGAGTGACGATCCGGTTTCCCAATGTCAGATCGTTCCCTGCGATTGTGACCCGGGTGCGGCGCCTGTTTGATCTCGGCGCAGACATTGAGACGATTGACGCACACCTTTCCTCGGATCCGCTGCTTGCACCTTTGGTGGCGCAACGCCCCGGATTGCGCGCGCCCGGCGGCTGGGACGGCTTTGAGTTGGCCGTACGGGCAATTCTTGGCCAGCAGATCAGTGTCGCCGCTGCACGCCGCCTCGCAGCACAGCTGGTTGCACTTCATGGCACGCCTGTACCGGCAGGCTATGTGATTCACCCCGGCTTGTCGCACGTCTTTCCTGCGGCGGAGCGTCTTGCGTCCGCAGAATCCATCGGCCTCGCTATGCCGGCTGCGCGTCAATCGTCTCTCAAGGCGTTGGCGGAAGCTGCTGTAGCCGACCCGCATCTGTTTCGCCCCTTCGGAACCATCGAAGAGGCCATTGTGCGACTGCGCGCGATTCGCGGAGTCGGCGAATGGACCGCGCAATATATTGCATTGCGCGCTATACGCGAGATGGACGCCTTTCCTGCCTCCGACATCGGCCTGCTTCGCGGTGCAGCCAAGCTGGATGGCGTGCGGTCAACCTCGACTAGTCTCTTGGACCGCGCCGAGTCATGGCGTCCGTGGCGCGCCTACGCCGCGCAGCACCTGTGGGCTGCCGATGCGACTTCAACGGCGACGAATCGAGGCATACATGCATGAGCTCCTGCATTTCTCCATGCACCGAATGGAGACGCCGCTAGGCGAGTTGCTCATCGTCGCGGATCACGACGGAAACCTGCGCGCCATCGATTGGACCGATCACGAGGCGCGTATGCGCCGCCTGCTGCGCCTTCACTACGACGAAGATGGATTCAGCCTTGAACCGGCTCGCCGTCCAAGCAGCTTAACGAATGCAATCGGCAGCTACTTCGCGGGAGAGCTTTCCGCGATAGACACGTTGCCCGTACAGACAGCGGGAACGCCGTTTCAGCGCGATGTGTGGCGTGCGCTGCGTCAGATCGCATCCGGCAGCACCCTCTCTTACGCGCAGCTTGCCGAGCGAATCGGCCAGCCCAGCGCGGTGAGAGCGGTTGGCCTCGCCAACGGTTCAAATCCGATTGGGATCGTCGTACCGTGTCACCGTGTGATTGGAGCCAACGGTTCCCTCACCGGCTACGGCGGCGGTATCGAGCGCAAACGCTGGCTCTTACAGCATGAACGCGAGCACGCCATAATCTCCACGCCCAGCGTCCGACATCACTTGAATGGCGCTTTCCGCAACGCTGCCCCAAGTACCTTCCCAGGGCCCGGTTCTTGAACAAAAGCAATGATCCGGATATTGGCGGGGTCCGTCCCGGCCTTGAGCTTGACTTGAATATCTTGACTAAAACTCTTTCGCGCCTCTAGGCTCCCAATCTTCTTCAGGTACTCCGCAACGGCAACGTGTGTGAGGTGTCGGCCCCTATTTTCCCCGCGCAAAACCTCAGACTCGGCGTGATCGAGAGCAATTGCCATGTAGACGTCGCCTTTGCGTTGTTCGGATTCATCATCGGTTTCGATGCGTGCTCGAACGACTACCGGATTCTTACCTTCAACGCTCACCGACTCAATTCGTACTGCGATCGCCGGGGCAGCAGCGGCCCTCCGAAGAATTCGGCCGATCTGCTGCCGGTCAGCGAGCCGCAACTCGGCGGTCCCGTCAGCAATCATTTGCGGAGTGTAGATGTCACTGATTCCAAGAGCGCGGCTATAAGCGCTCTGCCGCTCGGTGAACGAAGCTGAGGAATATGGATCTTTCCAACCGTCGTGGTTCCAGTAGTCCACATGCTCGCTGAGGACGATTAACTGTGCACCGGGAACAGGTTGGGAAACGTCCATTTGCTTTAACAGGGCATCCGCTGGAGGACAACTGGAACAGCCCTCCGAAGTAAACAACTCGATCAGAACGGGAGCAGCGGAATTCTCAGCCGCCCCCGCATGACTTCCCGCAATTGCGTACGCCACCAGAATTGGAATCGCAAAGACTTTCATAAATCATTCCGAGCGCTTGGACGTCCTTCAGGTCCCAATACTCACACTATTCTTCCAAGCATCGCACCACAGGAAAATTTTGGCACCTGCTGTTTCGGCCCCTATCCTCCCGCCGCCTTATCCAGTCGCAGCTGCTGCCTCGTGCACGCCGCACAATCGCATCCCCCATGCTCCTTCGGCCTCGGCAGGTTTCCCACGCCCGTCTTCCCTAAATGTCCGTTCGGATCCTGCTTCTCGCGCTCAATCACTTCGAGCCACGTGTCCGTCGTCATCCGCTGAATCCCCATCCCGCCGTATTTCTGCATCATCGGATTCTTTGTCACCCACGCATATTCTTCCGGCACGCCATCTGGGAAATGCATGCGCCGGTATACCAGTTCCGGCGGCGGATACATCTTCTTCCCGTCTTCGATCAGCTCGTCATTCGAGGGATACAGTTCCGTCACCGTCTTGCCCGCGCGGATGCGAATTTCCACCCACTGCTCGAGCTTCGGTATTTTCCGCCTCTTCTTCGGGCTGTTCTGCCCGTGAAACAACATCTGCGCCGGAGTTTTCGGGGCAGTTTGCGCCGCAGTCTTCGCCGGTATCTGCGCCTGCGCTTTTTCCTGCTGCGCCGATTTCACGCCTTTCTCGATGAAGCTGTTTACTTTCTCGCGTACTTTTTCGATCGACATCTCCACTCGTATCCTGTCCTTTATCAGTCCCATCAACGCGTAATAAGCGCGGAAAAACGACCGTTCCGCCGTGGTCTTGTATCGCAGAAACAACTGCAGTTTATTGTGTTGCTCCGCCGTCCACTCCATCGGGTCGAATTCCGCCAGCTCCGTTTCCGCCTCCATATAGCGGCCGTCCGCGCGCCGCAGCTGCCAGTCATACAAAATCACCCGTGCCAACAGCGACTCGCCCGCTTGCCCCTCCCCTCCATACTCATTTCGCCATCCCGCCGCCAGCTCGTCGTAATCCTCTTGCCGCTCATCCCCGATCAGCAAACGTTTCGCGCGGCATCCATGCTTCGTCGCATTCCGGCTCGACGTGTCCTTCCCCGAGCGCGTCTTCGGTCCCGTCGATTTGCCCCACTGATCGGGTTGCTCGTCAGGGCCGTCTTCGCGCATGAATCACTATCCGCCCGAGTATTCTCACGCCCCGTTCACAGTCTCGCGCTCAATCCCGCGCAAGCTCTTCACCGCAAAGACAAAAACAGAATTTCACTCGCCTGTGATCGTCGCTTTTTGCGCCGATTCCATGCGAACGAGCGCTTGAAGCAGAGCCGGGAGCGTCAGCGACCTAATCCGATTGAGCCTTTGCCTTCTACTGCTCGCGAAATTTGGCTGAATTTGCCAGTCGGTCGGCTTACCAGTTCGTTTGGCAAATTCCGCCCCACCAAACACTTACAAACGCTTTACGCCGTTGCTAAAATGTAAGTAATGCCCGCTCTGCCGCGCCGGAAATCGGCCGTCGTCAACATCGGTGGTGTCAAGGTCGGCGGCTCGAACCCCGTCGTCGTACAATCCATGACCAACACCGACACGGCAGACACCGTCTCCACCGTGAATCAGGTCATGGACCTCGCTCGCGCCGGCTCGGAGCTCGTCCGCGTCACCGTCAACACCGAAGAGGCCGCGCAAGCCGTCCCGCGGATCGTCGACACACTGCGCAACTTCGGCGTCAACGTCCCCATCATCGGCGACTTTCACTACAACGGCCACATTCTGCTCAAGAAGTATCCCGATTGCGCCCGCGCCCTCGCCAAGTACCGCATCAATCCCGGCAACGTCAACATCGGCCGCAAGCAGGACGACAACTTTCGCATCATGATCGAAGCGGCGATCGAATACGATCGGCCCGTTCGCATCGGCGTCAACTGGGGCTCCCTCGATTCCGTTCTCCTCACGCAGATGATGGACGAAAATTCGCGCTTGCCCGATCCTCTAGACGCCATGGAAGTCACCATGCGCGCCATCGTTGAGAGTGCCATCCGCAGCGCCGAAAACGCCGAGCGTTACGGTCTCGCGCACGACAAGATCATCCTGAGTGCCAAGTGCAGCAGTGTTCAGGATCTGGTCCACGTTTACCTCATGCTCGCCTCCCGCTGCGATTACGCGTTACACCTCGGTCTGACCGAAGCGGGCCTCGGCTCCAAAGGCATCGTCGCAACCACCGCCGCGCTATCCGTCCTGCTCCAGCAGGGAATTGGTGACACGATCCGCGCCTCCCTCACGCCGCTGCCTAACGGAGACCGCACCGAAGAAGTCATCGTGTGCCAGCAGATTTTGCAAGCACTCAATCTTCGTAGCTTTACGCCGCAAGTGGCCGCCTGTCCCGGTTGCGGTCGCACCACCAGCACGTTCTTCCAGGACATGGCCGATCAGATCCAGACCTATCTGCGCGACCAGATGCCGCTCTGGCGCGAAAAATACTCGGGCGTCGAAGAGATGAAGGTCGCCGTCATGGGCTGCGTCGTAAACGGGCCCGGCGAATCGAAGCACGCCAACATCGGCATTTCCCTGCCCGGCACCTTCGAGCAGCCGGTCGCCCCTGTTTACGTCGATGGCAAACTGTCCAAGACCTTGCGCGGCGATCACATCGTTGCCGAATTCCGCGAGATACTGGATAACTACGTTGCCCAACGCTATGGAGCAACCGAACCCCTCGCTGCCACTGTCGCCTGAGTCCGAAATCGCGCGCCTGCGCGCTACGATAGAAAACCTCTCGGGCGAAGTCGCTCAGCTTCAGCAACGCGTCTCCTCACTCGAGCGCAGCGGAGTCCGCATCCGTGCCTCCGCAACCGCCGACGAGCGGGACAAACTCGAATCCCACTTCGGCCTCACCATCGCAAACCGCATCGGTGCAGTGACTCTCGCGGTTGGCATCATCTTTTTTTTCAAATACGCGGCCGACAATGACTGGATTGGCGGCGCCGGCTTGGTCATTCTTGGCTTTCTCGCCGGCCTCGCTCTCATCGCTGCCGGCGAATGGCTGCGCCGCCGCGACGATCGCGCCTTTGCCCAAGGCGTGGCAGGATGCGGCTTCGCAATTCTTTACATCTCCGCTTATGCCGCGTTCGGCTACGAGAAGCTTATTTCCCGCGAAGCCGGTTTCGCAGCCATGCTTGCTGCCTCCGCTTTCGCCATCGCGCTCTGCTTTCGTTTTCGAAGTCCAGTCATCGCCGCAGTCGGTTTCATCGGAGCCTTCGTTGCTCCGCTGCTCGTCCGCACTACCGACAACTCCACGTCGCCCTGGCTCTATTTCGCCTATCTGTTTCTACTGAGCCTGGTGTCGATCGCGACCGTCATCGGTCTGTATCGGCCCGCGGCCGACAGAGGCGCCTTGTTCCTTGCTGGCTTCAACGCCTTTTGGCTGCTGCTCACTGCCTGGCGGCTCGTCGAGAAGCATCACCCCGGCGGCTTTGTATGGTGCGGACTCGTGTTTGCCGCGGTCCATTTCGTCGCAGCTTTCCTCGAGCGTCGCCTTGCTGTGGAGACCCGTGTTTTCTACCTGTGTGCGCACGCCTCTTTTTGCGTGGCGATGCTGCGCCTCGTCGACCTCTGGGCTACGAACAACACTGCCCCCATCAATCGCACCAGCCTCGTCGGCGAGCTCGATTCGGTATTCCTCGCCCTCTACGGTGTGATCGTGATCACCTATGGCGTGGCGCGGAAATCGCCCACCAATCGCTTGCTCGGTCTCGTTCTGCTCGGCATCGTGGTCCTGAAGCTCTATGTTTACGATGTGTGGCTCATGGCCAGCTTCTATCGCATCTCCGCCCTGGTCGCCTTAGGCGTGCTGCTGCTCGCCGCCTCTTACGTCTACTCCCGCTTCAAACTCCACCCCGCCCCTAAGCCTCAATAGCGGTCTGTTGTGGGGCGGACCTCCCGGTCCGCGCCGGACGTCCTCGTCCGGGTTCCGGTTAATAAACCAATTCTGCGACAAACCGCTACCGCCACCTCTCCATCGCGTGATGTATCGCCCGCTGGGCCTCTTCGATGTGATGGAACGCTCGATCTCGCCACTCACGCGCTCCGCGATTGTCTTCCTCGCGGCTGATCGACTCGCGCGCCCCTCGCAATGCTTCGCTCGCCCGCCGCAGCCGGTCACGCGGCTCCCATCGCATATCGGGACGCCGACCTTCGTTCGGATTCCGTCCGTCGTCCATCGCCGCGCGCCGCAACTCCTCGATCGCTCGGTCGATCTCACCCGTAGCCCGCTGCTGATCTGCCGCGACAGGACCCCATCCCCGGTCGCCCCGCTCCAGCAGCGCGCGCGCGTAACGCAGATCCTGCAAAGCATGGACGTAGCCCGGATGTCTTCCGGGCATCTGCCGCGCCGCTACGCTCAACGGCAACAGCAATGCCACTGCTGCAACAGCTGAATACTTCAACATGTCTTCTCCCCCAGGTACTTTTATTTTTGGACTAGCTTCTGTATCTCGTCCAGCTCTCTGCCGGCGTCTGCCCACTTCCCCTGCGCACTCAGCTCGCGATACCGCTGCAAGTGATCGCGGATCTGCTGAACCGTCGCAGCAGCTTGATTGGAAGACGCTGCGGGGCCGGTAAATGTAGCAGCCTGACTTACCGGCTGGCGCTGCCGCTGGCGCATTCTGGGCCGTCCCGGTCTGATTACTCAATTCCGCGCTGCCCAAATTCTGTATCAACTGCGAAAGCGCTTGCTCATACGTATCGGCATACGCCAGCCGGTTTCCCATCGCCAGCGCAACTTTCTTCAATTGCGGCATGCTCGCTTGCGAAGCTTGTATGTAAATTGGCTCGACATACAGAAAGCTGTTGTCAATCGGCAGCACCAGCGTCTGCCCTCGCAGCACCTGAGACCCTTGCTGGTTCCACAACGTCAAGTCCTTCGAAATATTCTGATCCTGGTTGATGCGCGCATCGATCTGCATCGGGCCGTAAATGATGTTCTGCTTCGATAATTGCTCGAATACCAGTTCACCCAGATGTTGGCCGTCGCACCGCGCATACATCACACCGATCAGGTTGTCTTTGTTCGCCGGTGTAAATGCGGTCAACAGCATGAATTCCGGCGTATCGCTGTCCGGCAGCGTCGCTACCACGTACGTCGGCGAAACAGCGCCGGATTCGCCTTGTCGCCCGCTTCCCGTCTTCGCCAGATCCCACAAATCCGCGCGGTTGTAGAAGGATTCGGGATCGCGCATGTGAAATGTCCGATAAAGCTCCGCTTGCGCGCTGAACAACATCTCCGGATAACGCGCATGCGCTCGCAAATCCGCCGGCATCTCGGAAGCCGGCTTGAACAGCGTCGGGAACAACCGCCAGTAAGCCTGAATCAATACATCGCCCGGATCGAACACATACAGGTTCGTCTCTCCCGTATAGGCATCGATAGTCGCCTTGATCGAATTGCGAATGTAATTCACCGTCTGGCCGTTTCCCAAATCCAGTTCGCGCGAATACGGATGCGCATCCGAGCTCATATATCCATCCGCCATCCACACCAGCCGCCCCGCACTCGTCAGCACCAGGTATGGATCGGCGTCCCACGTGAGAAATCCGGCCAGCGTCTGCAGCCTCTGCAGAATCGGCCTGTGAATCATCATCCGGCTGTGGTCAGTCAGGTAGCTGGTGACCAGAATGTTGAAATCGCCGTACTCGACCGCCGCTGTCAGCCGCATCAGCAGAGAGGAAATCGGAAATCCGCCTGTGCCGCTGTAGGTCGTATAAACGCTCTGTGACCCGGATGGATAATTGAACTCCTGCTGTCCTGTGTCGACGAACACCGGCTCGTGCGCCACTTCGCTGTAGTACAACTCCGGCCGGGTGAACTTCAGGCTCTTCGTCGTCACCACCGGAGGCGCGTCCTTGACGAACAACACCGGCAGACCGTCCGGCGTAATTCGATTCGCCTCGGCCATTACGATTCCGTATCCATGCGTGTACATCAAATGCGGATTGATCCAACGAGTGGCTGCCGGCCCAAGCTGCCGGACATCCAACTCGCGCGGCGAAATCAATACCTGCCGGATCTGCCCGTCGATGTTGTAGCGGTCGACGTCCGTGTCGTGATACACGTATGGCCGCAAGGGCTGAATCTGCGAGATGGTGTCGTGAAACGCTTGCCACGCCCACAGCCGCACATTGTCGAGCAGCGCCTTGTGCTTCCCGTAGTCGATCGGAATTTCCGGCGCAGCCTCGAGCGTCGTCTCCTTGACTCGCTGATTCAGTGCATACGCCGATCTCGTCGCATCAATGTGGTGCTGAATGTAGGGTCGCTCGAGCGCCAGTTCATTCGGCCGCACATACACACCCGCCACGATTGCCGGAACGATGTATCGCACCGGCAGAATCAACAGCAGCACCAGCGCCAACTTGGCTCGGCGCGCCAATACCAGCGCCGCCGCTGCCAGCGCGCCCAAAATCATCAGCCACTGCAGCGGAAGCACGATGTGATCCGCCACCCAGTCCACTCCTACCAGATACGCGCCGTGATCCTGCAGCAGAAAATCATACCGATTGAAGAAGAACTTGACCGCTAGTCCCACCAGCACGATGGCCGCAACCAGCCGGATAAATCTCGAACTGAAGGCAGCCCCGATCGACGCGCGCTCGAATTCAAAGCCCGCCCCCGGGTTGAACGATCGCAGCTGACCCGTCAGCGCCTCCGCATTGCCGGCAAGCCAATAAATCAGCAACACCAGAACCGCCCCAACTAGCACCACGTGCAATAACAAGCTATAAAAGGGCAGTGCGAAAAAGTAAAATTCGAGCGGCTTGCCGAAGATTGGATCCGTAAACTGCGTATGCGCCGCGGGCAGCCGCAATCCGCCAAAATATTTCACTACCGTCCAACTGTCGACCGTCGCAGTTGCAGCAATAATCGCAAGGACAATGAGCGCGAGGAATGCGAGTTTGGATACAACGGATCGCTTGATCACGCCGAACATCGGCGCATCCGGCTGGTGCCGTATTCCAAGCCTGAACGCAATCCAAAACGCGCAAAAGAAAATCAGAATCGTGAGTAAGATGGGCCCAGTCCCGTACAGCAGCAGGCTGATCCACGTGTCGACCTGATGAACCTCCGACCACCACGAATAATCGATCAGCGTCGAAGCGATGTAGCGCGCGGCGAACAGGACAATGATGACGGCGGCGACGATGAACAACAGCGCCCCGCTGCGCCGTTGCCGCTCGCCAATGTATCGGTCTGGCAAAGAGCGAGTATAACGCCCTTGCGCGCGCACCCCCTACACTGGCTTAAGGAATGTCTAGCCGCACAAGCGCGACCGGAATTCACACCGAAACCGCAAAACACGTCGTCGAAAAGACCACCTTCGCCATTCTGGCGGCCATCAGCTTCTGCCACCTTCTGAACGACATGGTGCAGTCGCTGATCCCGGCGATTTATCCCATCCTCAAGAGTTCATTTCATCTCGACTTTGGGCAAGTGGGACTCATCACCTTGACCTACCAATTGGTCGCCTCTTTTCTACAGCCCTTCGTGGGCCTTTACACCGATCGCCGGCCACAACCCTATTCGCTGCCCGTCGGAATGGGATTCACCCTCATCGGTCTCGTGCTGCTCTCGCTCGCCGCCAGTTTCCCAATGCTTCTCACGGGCGCAGCGTTCGTCGGTATGGGTTCCTCGATCTTTCATCCCGAATCCTCGCGAGTTGCGCGCTTGGCCTCAGGCGGGCAGCACGGGCTCGCCCAATCGGTCTTTCAAGTAGGAGGCAACGCAGGCTCCGCGCTCGGACCATTGCTGGCCGCCTTCATCGTCCTTCCGCGAGGGCAGCACAGCATCGCCTGGTTTTCATCTGCTGCTCTTCTGGGCATGGTCGTACTGACGAACGTCGGTATGTGGTATCGGAAGAACGGTCTCGCCCACCAAACGGCGCAGGGGGTGCAACATCATCGTGCGCTGTTGCCTCCTAAAAAAGTGGCTTTCGCGTTCATCATTCTAGTCGCGCTGATTTTCTCGAAGTACTTTTATCTGGCGAGCCTCAGCAGCTATTACACGTTCTACCTGATCGCCAAATTTCACGTGTCGGTGCGGACAGCGCAACTCCTGCTTTTCGTTTTCCTCGGTGCGGCAGCGGCCGGCACCATCATCGGAGGGCCCATCGGCGATCGATTTGGACGAAAGCTCGTCATCTGGTGCTCGATACTCGGGGTTCTTCCGTTCACCTTGCTCTTGCCGCATGCGAATCTGTTCTGGACCGCGGTGTTGACCGTACTGATCGGCTTGATTCTCGCCTCCGCCTTTTCGGCAATCTTGGTCTATGCGCAGGACCTTATCCCAGGAAAAATCGGGACCGTCTCCGGCGTCTTCTTCGGCTTCGCTTTCGGTATGGGGGGTATCGGCGCGGCACTGCTCGGCGAGTTAGCCGACGTAACCAGCATCACCTTCGTCTACCAGGTGTGTGCCTATTTACCCGCCATCGGATTGCTGACTGCCTTCTTGCCGGATCTGGAAAAGCAGAAATCAGCCGCCGCGTAGCCGACGCTCAACGTCCACACGTTCTGCTTTGGTACTTGGAGACTCTTATGGGGCGCTGGATTGGGACGGCACGTGACAAAGAATTGTCACGTGCCTTGGGAGGTGTTATTTTTTCGACGATTTGCCGGCTGACACAGTCTTCACCATGTCCGGTTGCGCCGTCGCTGCCGCCGCGACTACCGGCATCCGGAAGTTGTCTCCGAGCATGCTGGCCATCGCGTGTATCTCGAGTCCTTCAGCTTCTTTGGTAAACAGCAGGCACTCACGATCTGTATCGAGGTCTGCTTGAATCCAATCGCCCGCACTCACCTGGTTAGTCGCCATAAGGTTCGACAGCGGGTGCACCAGTAAGCGCTCTATGGCGCGTTTCAGGTGACGGGCGCCGTATTTCACATCCGTGCCTTCGGTCAGTAGAAAGTCCTTGCCCGCGTCTGAGACCGTGAACACGAACTGCTTTTCTACCGGGGAGAGCAGAACGCGCTGTTGTACCTGCCCCAGTTCCAGATCGAGAATGCGCCGCAGTTCCGGTTCGCCAAGCGGCTTAAATACCACCACTTTGTCGATGCGGTTCATGAATTCCGGCGTGAACTTCCGCCGTGCTGCTTCGACCCCGCTCCGCGACATCTTCTTGGAGAGTTCCTCGGTCGAGCACGTTTGCGTTCGTGTCACGTTCTTCTGGAAGCCCAGCTTCGGGTTGAGCAGCGAACTCATCTCGCTTGCCCCCAGGTTGCTGGTCATGAAGATCATGGCCCGCGAGAAATCCACCTTGCGGTTGTCGCCGAGCGTGAGAGTCGCCTTATCGAGAATGCCTAATAGCAGGTTCCAAAGCGCATCGCTGGCCTTTTCGATTTCATCGAACAGGATGAAGCTCAGCTTCATCGAATCGGTGTGATGCTGATTGATCACTTCCTGGCTGAGCAGCGGGTGCGTCTCGCGATGTCCCAGGTATCCGGGAGGTGAGCCGATCAGCTTGGCGATCTCATGACTGTGCTGAAACTCAGCGCAATCGATCTTGATTACCGCGCGGGGATTGTGCAGAAGTGCCTCGGCTGTGGCTTCCACTGTGCGTGTCTTCCCCGACCCGGTAGGTCCTAAAAAGAGGAAGTTACCGACCGGGCGCCCCGGCGCCGACAGACCCGTGAGGTGCATCTGATAGATGTTCACGATCTGGTCAATCGCTTCGTCTTGTCCGACGATCAGCTTCAGCAGCGTCTTTTCGAGTGACTCGGCAGCTTTACCTGTCCGCGTCGGATCGAGCACTTTTCGTAGCCGGCTCATAACCGTTTGGTCCTTCCTTCTACTCATCTCGCCGGAGATCTCCAAGTGGCTTGCCAGCTCTCGATCCCAAGCTCCCCAATCTTTTGGCTTCGCCTGAGATGGAGCAAGACACGTGCCAAACGATCACGGCCCGCTTCATATATCCCTTTCATCGTCAGACGGCCTGTTGTTCATGAATAGTTGAAGGACCATGTAGTCCTCGGGCTTTTCTGACTTAGTTCTTTTCGGGACGAGAAGGTCTCACCTCAACTCGACTGATTAGCGTCCTCTCCGGCATGTGCAGAATGTGCAATATGATCGCGGCGATGTCTTCCGGCGCGATCTTCCAGTCCGATCGCTTCCTCGCGTCCTCCCCCCCAAACTCCGTGTCCACGCTGCCCGGAAGAATGTAACTCACCCGCACCTTGTCGTAACGGTGATCGAGCATGCTGGCCTCGCTCAACCCGTTAAGCCCGAATTTCGAAGCGTTATAAGCGGCGCCGCCGGAAAAGGGATTCTTCCCGGCCAAGCTGCTGATATTGATGATCGATCCGCCTCCCGCTCTGTAAAAGCGCTCGAGCGCCTCGCGACTGCAGTAAAAGGCCCCCGACAGATTGGTGCCAATCACGCGATCCCATTCTTCGACGCTCAGCTCGCCAGTGGCTCGAAATATGCCCACCCCTGCACTGTTGACCAGGATGTCCAGGCCGCCGAGCTGTTCGTCTGCAAATCGAAATAACGCGGTCACCTGCTCGCTGTTGCTGACGTCTGCTGTGTGGCCCGCGGGCTTACCACCTCCGGGGCTGTTACGGAGATCGTCTAAGGCGCGGTCGAGTTGCTTCTTGTCACGCGCGCATATAACCACGTCGGCGCCTTCTGCGACGAGCGCCCGAGCGACCGCCAAGCCGATGCCCTTTGAACCACCTGTTACTAGCGCGCGTTTGCCTCTTAAAGATTCGCTCATGAAGTTCTGTTTAACTCCCTTCCTGTATCCACGGATGGGGCGGTGTTAAAGCACCACCGCCCACCCCTTCGATGATCGAATAGCCGCAGCCACGCGGAGTTTCCGAGAGGCTATTTAGCGGCTTCTATACTGAAGGTGAGCCCCCGCTATGAGTGTTGTCTGGCTGCGGACGGCCGCCGCCCTGTACTCGTGCGGATTGCTGTACGCGCTGATCTACCTTTTCCGGAAGAGCACCAAGCTGTTTACGCCGGCGCTGATCGCGTTTGGCGCGGGAGCAGTTTTTCACCTCGTTTCGATCGTCGAATTGCGCGGCGAGACGGGACACCTGCCCCTCAACAACTTCTACGAGACGAGCTCGATTTGCGCCTTTCTGATCGCCGTTCTTTTCCTGCTGGCCTACACGTACTATCGAATTGCGATTTTCGGCGTTTGCCTCTTTCCCCTGGTGTTCTTCATGACGTTGATCGGCGCGACCGAGTTTCCGGTCCCCACCTGGAGCAACACCCAGGTGCGGAATATTTGGCTAATTATTCACATCTCGACCGTGCTGATCGGTTACGCAGCACTCGTCCTATCCGCTGTGGCTTCCGTCTACTACTTGCTGCAAGAGCGCCAGCTGAAGCGCAAGAACGTGACCCCGTCGGCGAACCGCTTGCCGCCGCTAGCGACGCTCGATCGCGTCATCACGCAGGCGATGAATGCAGGCTTCGTCTTCATTACCATCGGGACCGTTACCGGCGTGATCTGGGCGTTCATTGAGAGCGGAACCGCCTGGATTGTGGATCCGAAGATCGCGTTTTTCCTGTTCACGTGGGCGTTCTACCTGGCCATGATCTTTCTGCGCGTATCGGCGGGCTGGCGCGGGCGCCGCATCGCGTGGCTGGCGGTGAGCGTCCTCGGCTGCTCCATCATCACCTGGGCGACTCATGTCGGCCTCAGGAGTTTCTGGCCGCGATGAAGCTCGCGCTGGCAGGTATCAACCATCGCACTGCGCCAGTCGAGGTGCGTGAAAAACTAGCGTTTCGCAGCGAGGATATTCCCGCAGCACTGCTCGACATGCAGGCGCGCGGCGCCAGGGAAGCGCTCATTCTTTCGACTTGCAATCGCGTCGAGGTAACGGCCGCCCTGGGCGAAAATGTTCCCGCTGACTCGCTGCTCGAAGGAATCGTCACCGGACGCGACGGCTTAACGGTCGAGGGGATTCGCCCGCATTTTTACCTTTTCGAAGAAGCCGAGGTGATACGACACCTGTTTCGGGTCGCATCGAGTCTGGATTCGATGATTGTCGGCGAGCCGCAGATTCTCGGACAGCTCAAGGAAGCGTATGCGCGGGCTCGCGATCAGGGCACCATCGGCACGCTGCTCGATGCAGTGCTCACGCGCGCTTTCAGCGTTGCCAAACGCATCCGTTCCGAGACTGAGATTGGACAGAGCGCGGTCTCAGTCAGTTACGCAGCTGTGGAACTGGCTCGCGAAATCTTTGGCTCGCTCCACAACAAACGGGTGATGATTATCGGCGCCGGAAAGATGTCGGAGGGGACGGCTCGCCATCTGCTCCGGGCCGGAGCCGCTGAAATTCTGATCACGAACCGCACCACCGAGCGTGCTGGAGAACTGGCGCGCTTGTTTCGCGGCGAGATTGTGCCTTACGAGGTTTTTCCTCAACGTCTGGCCGATGTCGACATCGTGATTGCGTCCTCTGCCGCGCCGGAATACGTTCTCACTCGCGAGCTTGTGCGCAGAGCACTCGAGGCGCGCAAAAATCAGCCCATGTTTCTGATCGATATCGCGGTGCCCCGAAATATCGATCCAGAGGTCAACAGCATGGAGCACGCCTTCCTGTATGACATCGACGATCTGCAGCGGCTCGCCGACCGCAACCTGCAAGCAAGATGCGAAGTAGCGCAGCACGCGGAGGGGATCGTGACGGAAGAAGTGCTGCGCCTCGAAGCGCGCTTGCGAGAGCGCGACGTCACGCCCACCATTCTGAGCTTGCAGGAGCAGCTCGAGGCGATTCGACACGAAGTGCTCGAGCGCTATCGCGGCCGTCTGGGTCACCTGACACCGGATCAGGAGCGAACTGTAGAAGCGCTGACGCGGGGCATTGTCCATAAAATCGCTCACGGCCCGATTTCGGAGATGAGGCGTCATGCAGCCGAGCAAGCCACGGGTGAAGAGGGGCGTGAGCGCGAGCTGATTAGCGCGGTTCGACGCATCTTCCGCTTGCGCGAGCGTTAGCGGTTATGGCTCGGAGCGAATCGTCAGTCAAAACGCTGACGATCGGATCGCGCGGCTCTCAGTTAGCACTGTGGCAGGCGCAATATGTCGCATCGCAGCTTGACCGTCTCGGCGTCCTGAGCCGCATCGAGATCATCAAAACCACCGGCGACCGCCTGCAAACGGCATCTCTGATTCAAGCCGGCGGGAAAGGCCTGTTTACGAAGGAAATCGAAGAAGCCCTGTTAACGGGCGCTATCGATTTGGCGGTCCACAGCCTGAAGGATCTGCCGACAGAAACGCCGGCGGGTGTTGCTATCGCTGCGATACCGGAACGCGAAGACGCTCGCGACGCGCTGGTGGGCTGCCGATGGAAAGATCTCCGCGCGCAGGCACGTGTTGGAACGAGTTCGGGCCGCCGTGCCGCACAGCTTCGACTGCTGAGACCCGATCTCGAAATTCAGGCGATTCGCGGAAACGTCGATACGCGCCTTCGCAAATTGAAGGAGGGCCAGTACGATGCGATCGTGCTGGCCGTGGCAGGCTTGCGCCGTTTAGGTCTTGACCTGGAGATCGCGGATATTTTTTCTCCGGACCAGATGTGTCCGGCCGCCGGACAAGGCGCGCTCGCCATTCAAACGCGCGACCACGACCCGGGGCGTGAGATCTGCGGCGCCTTGAATCATCTGCCAACGAGCCGCGCGGTGGCGTGCGAACGCGCGGCACTTGCAGAGCTCGACGCAGGCTGTCAGCTGCCCGTCGGAGTATTCGCCGAGCAGCGCGATGGCTCGCTACACGTGATTGCCGTCGTCATCTCTCCCGATGGGTCCCGACACTTGAAAGCGGAACTGCAGTCCGATGAAGATGCCGAGAGTTTAGGACGCGCCATCGCGCGGGAGCTTTTGGCGAAGGGGGCCGGCAGAATTCTGGCGGAGAGCAAATAGGTGTGCTCGCTTCGCGGATTGCGTATCGTGGTCACGCGGGCTCGCGAGGATGCGGAAGAACTCGCGCGTCGTCTACGCGAGCTCGGTGCGGAAACAATTCTGCTGCCTGTCATCGCCATCCAGCCGCCTGCGGATGCGGCGCCTCTGCGACGAGCGACCACGCAGGCGAATAACTACGACTGGATCATCTTCACGAGTGCGAACGCGGTACGTGCGTTCGCCGCCGAATTGCCGCATCCGGCGCGGATGTGCAAAGCCGCGGTGGCGACAGTCGGGTCAGCGACGCGCAAAGCCGCCGAAGAGCAAGGGTTCACCGTGCGCATTACACCCGAAAAATATATAGCGGAATCTCTAGTCGAGGCCTTTCAAACAGAAGAATTGAACCGGCGCCGTATTCTGATTCCGACTGCCGCGGCAACGCGGGATGTGGTCGCAACGGAACTGCGAAAGCAAGGCGCGCACGTGACGGTGGTGGAAGCGTACCGCAACGTGCTGCCGCCCGAAGCTCGAGACGGCGCGGCAGCGGTTTTTCAGGAGCCGTATCCAGATTGGGTGACGTTTGCCAGTTCGTCGGCGGCCGACAATCTCGTTTCGCTCGTGGGAGCGGATGCGTTGCAGGGTGTAAAGATTGCGAGTATCGGACCCATCACCAGCGATAGCGTGCGCAAGCATGGTCTTGAGGTCGCCGCGGAAGCGACCGTGCATAACATTGAAGGTTTGGTGAGGGCGTTAGCGCAATGAAGTCGCGCGCTGCCCTACAATGACAACCGATGCCCTGGGCACATCGAAGTTTCTGGGTCGCTCCGCTAATTATCGCGGGAATTCTGGCGTTTCTCGCGCTCCTGGTCTACGGAACGGGCCTGCGCGCCATCTACCAAAGGCATCTCGCGGAGAGCCGGCGTGAGCGGTTGTTCCTAGCGTCCATCGGCTTCTTCACTGCGGTCGCTGTCATACGCGGCATCACCATTGCCATTCACAACGACATCGGACCCTTTCACAACGTCGAGATGCATGGCCGGCACATTCACCATTTCTTTTGGGGAATTTTGCTACTGCTTCTGGTGGGCTACACGTGGCTGGTGGAGGTGGGCAATGGGGCGCCCACATCGTCGCGCTGGATTGGGCGGCTTACTTCCATGTTGTATGGCGTGGCCGCCGCTTTGATCCTGGATGAGTTCGCGCTCTGGCTTAATTTGAGCGATGTGTACTGGCAGCGGCAAGGACGCGAGAGCTACGAAGCCATGGCGTTTTTCGGCGGCATCTTGGCCATCGGCATTTTCGGCGGACCGTTCTTCACTGGGATTGCACGGGAGCTGCTTCGGCCGTTTCATCGTGGCGCGTCTCGATAGCAAATACCGCTTGCCACAACACCTGCGTTAGCTCTTCGGGCGATTTGCCGGAATCGAGCGGAAGAATCTCGCCGGCTGAGACAGAAATACGACCAGTGCGGAACCAGCGCGCATGTTCTGCTTTGATTTCGCCGAGGCCGTGCAGACGAACGGGCAACGCGGGCGTACCAAGTTCCTTCCAGAGCAACCCTGCGCCAGACTTTGAAGGGCTGGGGTGTCCCATCATCGGAGCGGCGACCCTCAGGAAAGACGATCACGCTATACCCGCGGTCGATCGCTTCTCCGGCATGACGAAAGCTGCGGCGAAATCCGCCGAATTGCGGCAGCGGAAAGATGTTGAAGAGCGCTGTGACGAGCCAATATTCGATAGGTGCGACGAGATTCAGAAACCAGTGTCCCTGGTTGCGGGCGCGCCTCCAATCGAGAATCATTTCGCCTGACATGGCGATCGCGACACGTCGGCGAATGCGGCCCGGCAATAGATAAAGGATAAACACGGCGTCGTAAGACGTCACGTGGTTGCACACAATTAACATCGGCGAGGACGGCCACTGCTGAACAGCACTCGTGACGCTCGGCTTGGCGAGAAAGCGCACGAGCGGCATTGCAATCGCCTCCAGGAACGCGCTGCGAATCGTCTGCATGAGTGGGTTCCACGGCCAGTGCGGGTAGCGGTGTTCTAAACGCCCCGGCCGCTCAGGCGGCTCTGTGGGCGCTTGTGTAATGAGCTTGCGAACGTCCTCGCCGGTCTTCACTTGTTCGAAAGCGGCATCGTCCAGCGAAACGCCGTACTGTTGCTCGAGCCGCGCCTGCAGTTCGACCCGGCCAAGACTGTCGAGATTCAACTCGCTCTGCGCATCGGGCAATTCACCGCCACCGACCTCGCCGGTCGCAATTTTGCGCGCCACCTCACGTCGCAGCACTTTGCCAGTTGAAGTGCGAGGCAGATCGGGCTCTGGCCAAAGAATCCAGCGCCGGATTTCCTGGAAATCCGCCAGCTCTTGATTGGCCGCAGCCACTGCTGAGCTTGCCTCTGCTCGAGTATTCGTCACAAGGGCCGCAAGCGGTTCCGGTCCCTGCCCGGCGGACGTTTCGATAACAGCGCAGGCCTTAACGCCCGGTTGACGATTAAGCGCCGCCTCGAGATCTTCGGGATAGATGTTCAAGCCGGAAGAGGTGACGATGACGTCCTTCTTGCGACCGCGAAAGCGCAGATTACCGCTTTCATCGAACTCGGCGAGATCGCCGGTTGCGAGCCATTCGGAATCTTGTTGACGAAGCTGGCCGCCCTGCCAGGTTGCATTCGAAATGGTGTCGCCGCGCACCAGCACCTCGCCTTCAGCGCTCAACCGCACTTCGCGTCCGGGCAACACCTGGCCGATGGTTCCTTGCGCCGCCCGGAAGGGATGATTCAAGCTGACCAACGCGGTCGTTTCGGTCATGCCGTAGCCTTGAATAACAACAAATCCGAGGGCATTCCAGAACTGCTCGCGAGCAGGCGGGAGCGACGCTCCACCACAGACAAAGGCCCAAAATTTCAAGCCGAACAGGCGATGAATGTCGCGAAAATGCCACCAGCGTTGCCACGCTTTCATGTGACCGGCAGCGGCAACTCGAGCGGCAAGATCTGGAACCCGTTCGCGTAAGTGATGCTCGAGCAATTCGAGAACGCGCGGCACGGCCGCGATTACGGAAATACGATCCTTATGAATTCGCTCGACCAGATCTGCCGCCACAAGCCTCGGCTGATAGTGCACTTCGGTGCGCAGGAGTGGCGGGATCCACAGGCCCATAAACTGCCCGAACACATGGCTCAGGGGCAACGTGTGGAGAATCCGAATCGGATGCACGAGCCACTCGTATTTGAGATATTTCTGCATCTCCGATTCAATCGGCCTGAGGCTCGCGAGCACATTTTTGTGCGTGTGAACAACGCCTTTGGGGTCCCCCGTGGTGCCCGAGGTGAAGACAATCTGCAGCGCATCTGTTTCCTGCAGGTCGGGATCCGCAGCAGCAGAGCGGGTCGTGATGGTCTGTTCCAGGCGCTCAAAGAAGAGCAAGGGCACGCCGGATCGAAGTGTGCTTAGTTTCTCCCGATCGCCGGCAATCAGCTTCGGCGATACCTCACGCTGGACACGCTCGACAAAATCGCTCGTGCCCGCAACGTCAACTGGAACAGGGAGGACGCCACGGAGCACGCACCCAAAAAAAGTTGCCACCCATTCGGCGCTGTTCTCGCCCCAAATCAGCACGCGATCGCCCTTAGCAATTCCGCGATCGATTAATTCAGCGGCGAACCGGTGCGCAAGCTTCGACAACTCTCCGTAAGTGGTCCTCCGCAGTCGAACTCCGCGGGCCGCGACTATCGCCGTCTGATCCGCATTACGCGCGAAGTCTTCGATTAGCGAAGCGAGGGAGCCGCGTTGATCGCCCACATCTCCAGGCTACGACTCCCATGCGCTGCACCGAAAGAAAGGTAGATTTCTCGAATTCGGACACTGGCTTGATTTAGACCTTGGCGTATTCACCTTTGAAGCCATAGAGTTGTCGGCTGAGGCAGGTGGCACGAAACCTGCAACTATGAAGGGCCATGTCGGCTGAACTCCGCGTGTTGCGATATTCGGCGAGGTCTTTGACCAAGAGTCCGGTATTTGTAGCGGTCGCAACCGCGACGCTGGGCCTCGGGATCGGCGTTAATACAACGATTTTCAGTTTCCTGAACGGAATGAGATTCCGGCAAATGCCGGTGAAAGAACCCGGGAAACTGGTCGTGATTACCGCGCAAAACAGCCGGGCGGAGTTCCTGAGCGGAATTTCTTATCCCGACTATCGCGATTACCGCAAGCTTCCTGTATTCGAGGATGCGGCGGCGTGTCAACTGACCGTTGGAAGCGTTCACCGCGGTTCGGTCGCCGATCGCATGTGGTTGGAGGCAGTGAGCGGCAACTATTTTTCAGTGCTGGGTATAAACGCGGCGAGGGGACGGCTTTTTGGTGAGAGCGAGGAACGCAACCCCCTCTTGGTGTTGAGCTATTCCACTTGGACCGGAACATTTGGTAGCGATGCTTCGATCATCGGCTCGAATGTGCGGCTGAACGGTCAAGTGTTCACGGTGGTGGGGGTGACCGCAAAAACGTTTCACGGAAGCATTTCTTATCTGGACACGGATGGTTTCGTGCCGGTGAAAGCACCCGGCCTGCTATTGAACACGGACCTTCGCGACCACGACGTCTTTCATGTCCTCGCTCGGCTGAAAGAAGGCGTGAGTGTGGGAGAGGCTCAGTCAGCGGCGGCGGCGCTCGGCAAGAATCTCGAGCGAGAATACCCTGAGACAAACCACGGTATGCGTGCCGTGGTCATGCGAGAGCCGGATGCGAGGCCAGACCCGTCCGCGACAACCATGATCCGAGCAATGATGGCATCGGGTTTCGCGCTCGTGTTTATGGTGCTGCTGATCGCCTGCGCGAACATTGCGAATCTGCTTTTGGTGCGCACATTCAATCGCAACCGGGAATTGGCGATTCGGGTGGCACTCGGCGCGAGCAGGCGGCATTTGATCTCGCTCCTGTATGCCGAGAGTTTGATCCTGGCGGCCTTAGGGTTTGTGGCCGGCGTGCTGGTCTCTTCGTGGATGACGAATTTGTTGTCGTCGTACCGACCGGGGGTCGATTTCAGATGGCGAAGCGACTACGCCTTCGACGGCCGTGTCCTTATATTTACGATTGCAGTGACGCTTTTCACGGCACTCGTCTGCGGCACTGTTCCAGCGCTTCAAATTGCTCGTTGGGATCTGAACCAAGTGATCAAGCAATCGACCGGCACGCCGAGTTCGGCGAAGCTGCGCGTCAGTCGAATTCTCGTCATAGCGCAGGTGACCGTGTCGGTGGTGCTTTTGATCTGCTCGGGGCTGTTTGTGCGCGGGATGGCAAATTCAAATCAAATTAAGCTTGGCTATCAACTCGATAATCGCGAGGTCTTCTCGTTCAATCTCGAGCGACAGAACTACAGCGATACCCGCGCGAAGACGGAACTGAAGCGGATGATCGATCGCATCAAGACCTTGCCGGGCGTGGAACAAGCTGCTTTTGTCCAGTGGTTGCCATTCGGCGGAATTTCATCTGCCAAAGTGTTCAGAGAAGACGAAGTTCCCAGCAAAAAGGACGCGGCTCGGCCGGCCCTGTGGAACGTCGTGGGACCGCAGTACTTCAGCACGATGGGAACGCAGTTTCTCAGGGGGCGTGAATTCTCCGAGAAAGACGATGCGAACAGCACTCCAGTCGCAGTAGTGAACCACGCTCTCGCTGATCGCTTGTGGCCGGGCAAATCCGCTATTGGACGTAGATTTCGAATTGGAACTGAGGGAGAGATACGGGAAGTTGTGGGCGTCGTTGAAACCGGAAAGTACTTCTCACTCTCGGAGGCTCCCCGTCCATATTATTTCGTCCCGCTCGCGCAGCAGTTTTCAAATTCAGGATCTTTCGTGGTCCGGTCGAGGGGCCCGCAAAGCGCAGTCATGACGGAGGTCCGCGATGCGCTCCGGGCAATCGATCCGGAGTTGCCCGTTTACGGCGTGATGACGGTAGAGCATCTGGTACGCGACAGTTACGTGTTCGGTCCATTGCGTGTCGGCACGCAAGCTGCCGCGGCGTTCGGAATGACCGGATTGCTCCTGGCGGCCATCGGCATCTATGGCGTGATCTCGTACACGGTCAGTACGCGGACTCGAGACATCGGCATTCGATTGAGCCTGGGTGCGAGCAGGGCGGAAGTTCTTGGCATGGTCATGCGTCAAGGATTGGCACTCATCGTGTGCGGAATCGGGGCCGGCATCATGGGAGCGATCGGGCTAAGAGGACTTTTGCATAAGGTGGTCATCGGGGTCAGCGCGACGGACCCGATTACGTTCGCGACCGTGACGGGACTCGTGATTCTGGTCGGTCTGCTGGCGTGCTATGTTCCATCTCGCCGCGCGGCCGGGGTGGATCCTGTTTCGGCGCTGCGAGCCGAGTAGAGCGATGATGCGATCCAACAAGGCTTCGGCGGTTTGCGTGTTCCTCTTCTTGTGGATGCCCGCGGCAGGCGCGCAGGACGGCTCGCTCGATGCGCTGGCAAGGACCGGGCATTGGAAGCGAGTTCGAATGCTCGTGCAGGAGCGTGCGTCTTTACCGCGGAATGAGGCAGAGACGGCATACTGGCAGGCACGCGTGAAACAGGCGTTTCGCGATGACGCCGCGGCCGAGGTTTTGGCCAGGAGGGCAGTTTCGCTCGATGGCTCAAAGGCGGCGTATCATGCTGCACTCAGTTCGATTTGCCTCGACGAGCTATCGAATCATCCGAGTATGTTACGAAGCATGCGGCTGGCCCACGAAACGAAAGGCGAGTTGGAAAGAGCGCTCTCTCTCGACCCCCAGAACGTGGATATCCTGCGCCGTCTGATGGAGTACGACTGGTATGCCCCGGCGATCGGGGGCGGGGACCGGAAAAAAGCGCGCGAACTCGCCGACGAAATCGGGCGAATTAATCCCACGCGCGGCTGTCTGGCGCAAGCAAGACTGAGCGAGACGGCGGGCGAGAATGGGATTTCTGAAAGGGAAGCCTTGCTCAAGAAAGCGGTGGCAGCATCGCCTCGCGATTACGAGGCGCGCCTGGCCTTAGCGGAGTTCTATGGCGGTCCCGCGAAGCAATATGCATTGGGCGAGCAGGAGGCTAAAGTTGCAGTGGCGCTTGCGCCTGACCGCTCCCGCGCCTACGCCGACCTCGCCGTTGTCTATGTGCATGAACAAAAGTGGGAAGAACTCGACGAGCTCGTGGCGCGCGCAGAGAGAGCTGTGTCGGAGGACTTGACTCCCTATTATCAGGCTGCGAAAACGCTGCTCGTCGACGAGCGCGATTATGATCGGGCAGAGCGGTATTTTCGCAGATATCTGAGCCAGGAGGCCGAGGGGAATGCACCGACACTGGCCGAAGCCCATTGGAGACTCGGATTACTGTTTGAGAAGCGCGGGATGAAACAGAAAGCGATAGAGGAACTGGAAACCTCGCATCGTCTGCAGCCGAACTTCGCTGCTGCCCAAAACGAGCTAAAGAAGTTGCAATAAAGGCAATACTGAGATCATGTGGTCGCCGGGTTCAGCCTCCCATTTTTATGGCAAAATGGGAACGGCATGAAAACCACCGTCGAGCTCCCAGATCTGCTGTTCAGAAAAGCGAAAGCGGCTGCCGCGGAACAAGGCAAAAGCCTAAAGGACTTCTTCGCAGAGGCGGTTCATGAGCGTCTGCACCGGTATACACGTGAAGGTGCCACGAAAAAGCCATGGGAAGCGGCATTTGGCGGACTGCGCTCCCTTCATCGAGAGAATCGGCGGATTGATCGGATCATCTCGGCAGAGTTCGAGTCAGTCGATGATGAAGAATGGCACTGATCTTCGATACGAATGCGCTCTCTGCGTTTGCGGACGGGGACAGCGATCTACGGCAAGCAATCGAGCGAGAGACAGATCTGGCTCTGCCGACAGTTGTACTCGGCGAATATCTATTCGGGATTAGCCAATCGCGGTATCGCACGCGCTACGAAAAGTGGCTTCACACGCATGTGGGCACATTCTTAGTACTGCCTGTGGTTGCTAGCACGGCTGCCCATTATGCGGAAATTCGCGCCGAGCTGAAGTCGGCGGGGCAACCCATTCCCAGCAACGACGTCTGGATTGCGGCACTGACGCGCGAACACGGAGTGGCGCTTGTCAGCCGAGACCGGCATTTTGGGATGGTGCGCGGATTGAAGCTGATCGGCTGGTAGGCCTTGCGTGACCAAGATGCTGTATTGGAGTGAAACGCCTTACAGAAACGCCTGGTACTACGAAGACCTTATCTTCTCTTGATGCAGTTATAGGTGCTTTGGCGGTCTAACTCCTTGTGAAGCCTTTGCGTAAGTACATCGGGTTGTCTTTATTGGCGACGACGGCAGCAATGGGAGCGGCGCCACGCTTGAACGGAACTTACATCGCCACGGCGTATGCGCAACACGGCATAACAGCGTCGGGACAGTATGTGCATCGACATGTGGTGGCGGCGGATCCGGCGATTTTGCCCATCGGCAGCCGCATCAAAATCAAGCACGCGGGAATCTATTCCGGGGAATACGTGGTCGCGGACACGGGCGACAAGATCGAGGGTCGTAAGCTCGACATTTACGTGCCGAGCGTGGCAGCGTGCAAGAAGTTCGGTGTGAAGCCGGTACGGGTGCGCGTGATCGAAGTGGGCGATGGCACCCATGAAGCAGCAAAGCAGGCTGACCAAGCTGTGAAGCAGGACGTTGCAAAGGACGTACAGAAGGGCGTAGTGGGAAACGCAGCGACGCAAGTCGACTGGAAAGTGAAAGGCGCCCCGGTAGCAGCTGCGGCGGAGGCGGGGAGTGGAACGGGAACAGCCGCGGCTGACTCGGGTGGTAAGAGTTCCCCTAGTGCGGCCACCACTAGTACCAAGCCGACTACGCCATCGAGCACCGCGACGAGCACCCAGCACCCGCAGTAGAGCGAAAAAAATTCCGCGCATAAGGCGTCACTGCCGAGCTTTGAACTGCGCGAAATTTTCGCGCCGTGAGAGCACGCCTGAACGCACGATCACAGTTCTGCAAGAACGTTTAAGTCTCACCGCATCTACGATTTCTTCAAGAAAAACGCACTCCCCTCCTGGTCCATAGAACACCATAAGAGTACTGGTTTAGCCCTGTAAATTCGCCGGTAAACATCAGAAAAAACGGTAAATTTTCCTCTAACGCGGGGTGAATTTTTCGATGAGGGTTTATCGGACAAAGATAAGGGTTTCCTGAGGCTGGGGTTCGGGGCGGAAGGGCGCAAAAGCGCCGCAAACCCCGGGGCGCAATCGAGGGGCGATCTGCGCCCGTACTGGGGGAAATAATGAGTCGTTTTCGTGTCTACGCAACAAGTGTGTTTTGCGCTGGTCTTTGGGTTACAAACTGCTTTGCAGCGTCTGACCCGCAGCCAGCAACCGATCTGCGCGCGGCAGCACCGGCGTCATTGCCGGAGGGACAGCCGGACGGGTTCATTCCCCCGAGCCTGATTCCGGCTGTGCCAGAGCAGAAGGCGGACCTCTTGAAACTAGTCCGCGCGGCCAACGAAGAAGTCTACTCTAGTCTGCAATCGTTCGTATGCAACGAAGAGATGCACCGCTTCAAGGGACGCATCAGCGGCGCAAGCAGCCGATCCATCGATACGGTAACAGCGAAGGTTTCGTTTGAGAACGGCGTGGAGCATTACAGTGACGTTCGACAGAACGATCGTGAGCGCGCCGCAATTTCGAGTATTGCCGGGGCGTGGTCGACAGGCGAGTTTGGAACGCTGTTACAGCAGACGCAGATCTTACTGAAGACGCAACCGGTGCTCTTCCGCATGAACACCGAGGTGGATGGAACACCGGCGGCCGTTTATGCAGTAGAGATTTCCGAGGCGGACAGCCCGTGGGATCTGGAGATACGCGCACAGCATTTCCGCATTCCGTTCCGCACAGAAGTATGGGTGTCGCGGACCTCGGGAGAGATTTTGAAAATTGAGCGGATTTCAACGAGCATTCCCTTCCATATGGGCATTTCCGAGATTCACTGGGGCGTGACGCTGCAGACCGTCGAGCTAAACGGGAAGAACTGGCTCTTGCCGAAAACCGGCGATTACGCGGTGCTGTACGAGGAGTCGGGACGGCGCGAATGGAATGAGATGACGTTCTCGAATTACCACCGCTACGGTTCAGAAGTGGCGTTGCGGTTTCAATAGATCAAGTTCGTGGTGTGCCGTGGCTGAAGGGTGTCAGCCACGGTTTTCTACAAGCCGCAGCTGAGGGGTCAGCTGCGGCTTCTTTCTTTTGAAAGCTGCTTTCGCTCATTTTCGCAGGATGCTGCGTGAGCGAGAAAGCACTTTCTTTTTGTCTGACGCGGAGGTGTCCTTCGGCGCGACTAAAGAGGACGGGTTGGATAATCCTGTCTCCAGAGCGGGCGCAGACTGGGGCTCGGGAGACGAAGCAACAGCTGTGGCCGCAATCGCCTTTTCCTGTATAGCGGCATTTTCCCGCGCGACCACATTCCCCTGAGCGTCGAGGCGTTCGATTTCAGGAACTTCCCGATTTACCTGGACCCGTTGCTCGACGGTGTTGCGCTCCTCCGTTTGAGTGATGTGAATTTCTTCCGTGACCACCCATTGTTTTTCGATTCGCAACACTTCGGAGACAACGGGAACGATGAGAATATTGCCTTCCCGGCGCATGGGTTGAGGGCCGTCGACAACGCGATCGGTCCTTACACGTTTTACGTCGACATGAGTCTTGCGAAGTTCCTGTGCAAGAACTTCGTCATGCGTTTCGAGGCGTTTGGTGACGCGGACGCCGCCGGTCTCAACCGGAACAGCGTCCGCGTGTAATTCCTCGGCGAAGACGGGAACTACGACGTCTTCCTGGTGCTCGTCCATGTCCTAGCCGCGCGTGGTCGCGGTGTTGGTACGCAGTTCTTCCTCATCGTCCTCGTCGATGGCGCTGGCACCGGAAGCGCCCCGGACGTTCTGCTCGTCCAGGTTCTCCACTTGGACCTCGGTGCGCCGGACCGTGTCACGAACAGTCTCGGTCCGTTCCGTCGAATCTTTGCCCACGCGCACTTCTTCTACCACACGAGCCTGCTTGGAAACGACCGGCTCCTCCGCGTATTCCTTCACTTCGACGACTTGCTGCTGTCCACCGCGAAAATCCGCTTCGGTCGCGGGCCGGTTAACCGGCTGGCGGTCCACGCGAATCTGTTCCTGCCGCAGATTGACCGATTCTTCTACGGGCTGCTCCACGAAGCGCGAGTAAACCCGCACGCCGCCGCGCTGCACGGTGCGCTTTCCGACGCGAAGCTCCTCTTCGACCACGGGAATCGCCTCGCCCTGATTGGATTGGGCAGTGGTCGAAGTGCCACGCTGCGCTCCGGCTGCGGCGTAAGCTCCTCCGGTAGAGGTACCTGCCGTCGAGCCAGCGCGGGCGCCCGCTGCCTCTTCATGTATATTTACCGGCGAATGGCGGTTGAGAATCTCCGCGACTTCGTCGATGTTGTCGTCAGTGGTTTCAACGCTCAGCAAGATCTTCCCGCCAGCTACGGCATTTTGATATGAACTGCGATCACCTTCATAATCATCGCTTCCGAAGAGGGACTTAAGCCAACCCATGAAACCACCTTCGGTATGTTCCGAAGATCGTTGGTCAGAGTAGCCGGTTTGCGCTCCCGCGCCGGGTGTGGTGGAACTTGCGGAACCGATGTAAATATCGTTGCTGTCAATTCCGTTGCTTTTCAGTTCGTTGGATGCGGCTTGGGCATCCGCGCTGTTGTCAAATACGGCGACAACGCTCGATCGTGTGGTGTTTGGCATTTTAGTGATTTACCTCCAGGTGTGCTTTGAATTCAGGTGTGCTCGAAAACGGGGTGAGTCGACTTACACTCCAGTGGGACGGCTGGGCACGCTAATTGATACAAGAAAACTAGGCCTGAACACGCAACCATTTTTGGAGATGTCGGTCTCAGGGAGAGGAGAAGTATGGACCGATTCGAAGAATTGAAAAACAAATATCGCGCCGCGCTTGACACCATTCAACAAAAGGGTGTCCGGCTGACGCATTTGCACGTACAGGACAACAAACTTTTTATACAGGGTGCGGCACCGTCCGAAGATGTAAAAAATGAAGTCTGGAATCAGATCAAATCGGCAGACAGCAGCTTCAGCGATTTGAGCTGCGATCTGAAAGTGGATCCGAGCCTTGCACCTGCGAAGAGCCAGAGCGCGGCGGCCTCGGCGAGCGGTCCGAGTACAAACCGCACATACAAAGTGGAGCCCGGCGATACGCTCTCGAAAATCGCGAAACAGTTTTACGGGAATGCGAACGAGTACAACCGAATTTTCGAAGCGAACCGCGACAAGCTGGAGAGTCCCGATAAGGTCCGGGCCGGCCAGGAGCTGGTGATACCGAGTTAGGGACGCGCAAGAAAAGACGGAGCGGGCGAGTGAACAACAGCCGCTCGGAGGCCGGTGTGCCAGTCCCCTCTGTACTGCCCAATGAGACTGCCGATAAGCTGTCGTGGGCGCGCTAACCATTGGCGCTGCAGGTACTCGCGTGCTTGACACGAACGAGTGCCTTCGCCAGACTTAAGATTCAAAAGGGGGTGTGAGGCTTCGTGAGGTTCCCAGTTCTTGCGTTTATCTTCCTGTCGGGGGCGAGTGCCTTCGCACAGGACACTACAGCGGCGCCGCCGCCGCAGAATTTTCCTACCCCCACGGGGAATCCGGTTGTCACGCTGGCGAGCGAATTTTTCGAGCACAATTTCTTCAATGTGTATGCATTCGGCGACGGGATATACGACAGCTATGCACCGATCGAGCAGAACGGGCAGTCCAATAACACCGGCAGTTTTGGATGGGATGCAGGCGGCGGGATCAACGCTTTTCACCAGATACAAAACGGCAACATCAGCGTCACTTACCGAGGCGACTACCGGCATTACGGGAACAACGTATTTGGCAGCGGGACCGACCAGAACCTCGCATTCGGTTTCAACAAAAGGCTCACCCGGCGATGGACTCTGAACATCGACATGGGGGGCGGGATTTTTCTTTACGGCACAACGTTCGTCACTCCACTGCCCACTGAAACTACTGTTGTACAGGCAAATCCTTTCAGCAATGAGAGTAGGTTTGCCTACGGCGGGATAAGTGTGTCCTATCAGCAGACACGTCGCCTGAGCTATAGCGTCTCAGGGAACCTTTTCCTGAACAGATATACGTTACCGGGTTCGATTGGAACGACCGGAGTCAGCGGATCCGGCGGGGTTCAGTATCGCCTTACGCCGCGCACAACCGTGGGCGGAAGCTATTCTCACAGCTATTACGCGTACCAGGCCGGGGCCGGCCAAGCATCCATCGACAGCTTTTCCGGAACGGTCTCGCGAGTACTCGCGAATCACTGGAATGTTTCTGGTTATGGGGGTGTGAGCAGAGCGACTACCAGCGGCACAATAGTTGTGCCGGTTACTTTGGTGATCCAGGGGCAGCCGGTGGGCGGATATCTCGTCGGCCCTTACAAGAACACCTCGAACGTTCCGTCCTTTGGCGGCACGGTTTCCCGGACCTTTCACCGGTCTCTGCTTTCTGTCAGCGCGGGTCAAGGCGTTTCCGCCGGCAATGGATATTTCCTGTCGTCCCGCTCCGACTTCGTTACGGGTACGTTCTCATTCAGCACGCGAAAGACGAACATTAGCGCAGCGGGGACGTACTCTAACTTGAAAAGCATCGCGAACACCGTGGCAAGCACCTTCAGGAGCGCGGGATTCAGCCTGTCGGGCAGCCGAAATCTGGTGCGGTATGTCGGAGTGAATTTACGCTACGATTACGTCAACTACGGCTCGCTGGCCCCGCTCAGTGGAGTCTCCGACAGTCGTATTTCCTTCGGATTTAACTTCAGTTCGAAGAGCATTCCTCTCACGCTTTATTAGATTCCTGAGGGCGCAATCAGTTGATGCGGGCTTCGGAGGCCAGCGTCTGCTGGAGCCGATCCGCGAAGTTTTCTCCCGATTCGGATTCGAGCCTTCGATTTGCAACCGGAAGCGTGAGGTCCAATTCGTGAACCAGCCGCAGCAAACTCTTGATGTTTGACTCAATGAGCCTGGCGCCGCCAGGCACATCCAGACGCGGCAAGTAGTGGCTGTCGACACCGAAATCGACGCGCAAGTCCTCCTGTTTAACGGATTCGCGTTCCGTGCCGTTGTCGAATTCCGGGCCGAAGCAGGAGAGTGCAACGCGTGCGGGGCGGAGTTCCCAATCGTTATCGAATTGCCAAAGATCCCACCAGCTTTCGACCTGATAGGCAATGTCGTCGCCCTGGTATTCACGGACTGCCGGGAGGAGGTCCGCAACATCGATGGGTCCATTTAGGGGGCGCTCGAGCAGAGGAGGCTCGGTGATGTCGATGGCACGGATGGACAGGACGGATTGGGGTTGCTCGCGCGGCGAGAAAGGGAAAAGGCGCAGCAACTTCTCGAACTGCTGCAAGCGGCTGGCGCGGTTATGGCGGTCAAGCCAGATCGACAGGTAAAGTTGATCTGTCACGTTTCTATTATCGAGGGAATACCGAGAGAGAGATTTGTGGGGAAAACAAATTTTCTAAAGAATGTTCGGGCGGCAATTCTTTGTTGAGATACTAGTAGGGTGATAACGGACCTCGTGCAGATCGAGCGTTTCGGTGAAAAGCAGCGCGAGGAAAACCAGCGTTTCCGGGCCTGGATGAAGCGCCACAATTTCGTGGAGAGGCGTTTCAGGGCCATTGCGCAGACCGTGGAGGATGCGATCGAGTGCAGAGACTGCGGAAACTGCTGCCGTGTAGCGACCACTCAGATTACGGAGCGGGACGCGGAACATCTGGCGCGGCATTTGGGAGTGAGATTGGGCGATTTTCTACGCGATTATACAGTCGAAACTCCAGACGAAGGCCGCATACTGAAGCGCAACGACAAGGGGTGCGTGTTCCTGGAAGGAAATGTGTGTTCGGTGTATGAGGCGCGACCCCGCACCTGCGAGTTCTTTCCTCATTTAGTGAAGGGGAACGGATCGCTCTTAAGCAGGATGTGGCACATGCCGGACCGCGCGGTTTACTGTCCGATTGTGTTTAACACGCTCGAGCAGTTCAAGGCGGAAGCGGGATTCAAGAGATGATTATTGCGTTGGTGCTGGGGCTGTTCGGCGCGATAGCGTTTGCTGCTTATCAGTTTTCGGAGGCGAAGCGGTGGCGGGAGAGCGCTCGCGAGGCGCGGGATTGCAGCGAGCGGCAGCATTTGGAACTCGAGGAAGCAAAGCGCGGCGTGCTCGAGAAGCAAGCGGAAAGCATCAAGAATCGCGAGATCGCGGAAGTGCAGTTGAAGCTTTTAACGCAGACGCAGCAGCAGCTCGAAGAAAAGTTTCGGGCGCTGGCAGCGGAGGCGTTGCAGAGTAATAGCCAGCTCTTTCTGGACCGCAGCCGCGATCAGATGCAGCATCTGGTAGACCCAGTAAGTCAATCGCTACGGCGCTTTGAAGAGCAGGTGCAGGCGATGGAGCGTTCGCGCGCGGGCGCCTATCAAGGCATCACGGCACAGGTGCAAGCGTTGACGCAGTTGCAGGAGCGCGTGCGGCAATCGACCGAGCAGCTGAAGACGGCGCTGCGGTCGCCAACTCAACGCGGCCGTTGGGGCGAGATGCAGTTGCGGCGCGTGGTGGAGATGGCCGGCATGCTCGAATACTGCGACTTCGCCGAGCAGGAGACATTATTCGGCGAGACGAATCAGCGACCCGATCTGATCGTGCGATTGCCGAATCAGTGCAAGGTGGTTGTCGATGCGAAAGTATCGCTCGAAGCATACCTGCGCGCCATTGAAGCGGAAGACGATATGGAGCGGCTACGGCATTTGAAGTCGCACGCGAATCAGGTGAAGACGCACCTGAAGTCTCTGCGCGAGAAGGCATATTGGGAACGCGTGGGCTGTTCTCCTGAGTTTGTGGTCGCGTTTCTGCCGCTGGAATCCCTTTTCAGCGCCGCTTTGGAACATGATCCGACGCTGCTCGAATTCGGCATGGAACGCGGCGTATTGATCGCTACACCAATGACGCTCATCAGCTTATTGCTTGCAGTGGCGCATGGCTGGCGGCAGCAGGTGCTGGCGGAGAATATCGACCGGATTCGCGACAGCGGGATGGAGCTGTATGCACGGTTGCTGAAGATGAGCGACAACTTCGTGAAGCTGGGCGGCGCGATCGAGAAGAGCGTAGAGATGTATAACCAGACAGTTGGCTCGCTCGAGAAGAACGTGCTGCCATCGGCGCGGAAGTTCCGGGAGCTTCGTCCCGCGAACGCGGAGCAGCTTGCAGACCTCACGGAGATTGAACTGACACCGCGGCGGCTCGATTCAGGGAAGTGGCAGATTCTGGAAACCGCGAAGCGGAACTAATAATTCAGCTTTTCGGTGATGGTAACCGGCGTGGCGAGGCGGAACGTTAGCCGCGTTTCGCTAGGAAGCAGGGCGGGCTTTCCGCGAGTGGCAAGCACAGCACCTGTGCCTGCAGCTCCACCCGCTCCGGCCCCTATGGCGGCGCCCTTCCCTCCCCCTGCGACGGCTCCGATGATAGCGCCTAGAGCGGCTCCACCGGCGATCTCGGCAGTATCTCGACCGGTTGAGGCGGGGCCTCTCTTGTCGTACGAAGTTGTATCGATTCTCACGCGCTGGTTATCAGTCGTGTTGATCTCCGTCAGCGTTAGCGTGAGATCCGAAAGACCTTCCACGCGGCCGGCTTTCTGCACATTTGCGATGCGGCCAAGAACCTTCGAACCTTTATCCGCGATGATAAAACCATCCATGATGATGGGCGATTCGAGAGTGGCGCGGAAAGTATCGCCGGTGTAGTTGTGGTCGGTCGAGAGCGTCTCGGAGAGGCGGACCATGAGCGCAGTCCCGGGCTGTAGTGTGACGACGTGCGGCTGGCGCAGGGGCGCACCCGCAGAAGTCGATGGCATTTGCTGCTGAGGATAGGATTGCGGTTGCGGCGTTTCGACAGAAGGTTGTTGGTCCGTATCGTGTGCGGGAGCGGAGTTCACGACGGGAGCAGGCGCAGGCACGGAAGGTGAGGCCACGGCCGGAACCGGGGAAGTCACGCGTGGATACGCGGGCGCGCGATTCTGGGCTAGTTGAAAGGTGCGATGAGCGGTTTGCTGGTCGTGGCGAACTTCGGGTTTTATCACCGCTGGCCTGGCGACAACTGCCGGCTTCGCGACAACTGAATGATGGAGCTGAAGAGCTGCCGTCTGCTTCGGCGTGCGCGGAATGGCCGCGGGCGGGGCATGTTGATCGTCGGGCGCAGAACGCGGAGTTGGGACCGCGTCACCTGTTGAATCCTGTCCGGCGTCGGGAAGCTGGGTAGGGGGCGGTTCCTGGGAAACAACACTGGTCTGCGCGACCGGCGGGTGCACTATATCGCTCACCCGCACGTAGATAAGCGCGCTTCCCAAGGCCACGACGACACCGGCCACAAAAGCGGCGACAACTCTGATCACGCTAGACGGCTCCACGTACCTTCCCCACTATATGTGAAAACGCGGCTTTCGGGTACGGCGTTTCGACTGTGACAGTTAAAATAAGGTCATTCAGGTGGGAGCGGGTGAAGACCCTAGTCCTACCTCATTCATGACCGACGCTTACCTGTTTGATTTCCCTGCCAGTTACGCTGTCGGACCGGTGTCGATCCGGCCGGCGACGGTGCTGGCTCCCATGGCGGGCGTGACGGACACGGTGTTCAGGCGGCTCATGCGGAACCAAGGCGGCTGCGGACTGCTGATGACGGAGTTCACCAGTTCGCATGGCGTGGTGAGCACACGGACGGCAAAAAAGCCCAATCGGAATTTCCGCTATTTGTATTTCGAGCCGGAAGAGCATCCGATCAGCTGTCAGTTGTTCGGTTCCGATCCGGAGGTGATGGCGGAAGCGGCGAAGGTGTGCGAGGACCGCGGCTTCGACATTGTCGATATCAACTTCGGATGCCCGGTGAACAAGGTGGTGAAGTGCAATGGCGGATCGGGACTGTTGCGAGATCTCGGGTTGGTGGAGACGATTCTCACAAAAGCCCGCGCTGCGATCTCGATTCCGTTGACGTGCAAGTTTCGCGCGGGCTGGAACGATCAAGAGCTGGTGGCGGTGAAGATGGCCCAGATTGCTGAAAATTGCGGCCTCGCGGCAGTCGCTTTACATCCGCGGACGCGCGAGCAGGGCTATAGCGGCCGTGCAGATTGGACGCGGATTGCGGAAGTGAAGGCAGCGGTGAAGATTCCGGTGATCGGGAACGGCGACGTCACGAGTCCGGAGGACGCCCTGCGCATGTATCGCGAAACCGCGTGCGATGGGATCATGATCGGGCGCACGGCTTCATACAATCCGTGGATTTTTCGGCAGATCGACGAGTATCTTCGCACCGGTACTTACACTGTGCCGCCGGATCGCGAGCGGTACGACATTATGAAGACGTATTACCTGATGCTCGAAGAACACGGGGAAGCGGACGCGATCGGGAAGATGAAGCAGTTCGCGACGTACTTCACGCATGGCGTGCGGAACGGCTCAAAGCTGCGCACCGAAATCTACCGCGCCCAGAACGCACAGCGCATTCTGGCTATCGTGGACGAGTTCTTCGCCGAACAGTTGAGCGAAGCGCCAGTGCTCGAGTGTGCTGAAGTCGCTTGAAACACGTTCGCTTGATCACCGATGGCGCCTGTTTGGGCAATCCGGGCAAAGGTGGATGGGCGTGCATTCTGCGTTATGGGGAGCGGAGCAGCGAACACTTTGGATGCGACCCGCACACCACTAACAACCGCATGGAGCTGACCGCCGCAATCGAGGGATTAAAGCGGTTGAAGGAGAGTTGCTCGGTAGAGATCGTCACCGACTCCGAATACGTGAAGAATGGGATTACGACCTGGATACACGGCTGGAAGCGAAAGGGCTGGCTGAATTCCGATAAGAAGCCGGTAAAGAATCAGGATTTATGGATGTCGCTGGATGAACTGGTCGCGGCACATCAGGCCGTGTGGAAGTGGACGAAGGGTCACGCCTCGCATGAGGATAATAACCGCTGCGATGAACTGGCGAATCGTGCCGCTCGCGAGCAGATTTCAAACGCGGCGAGCGCGACAAAGCTGATGTGATGGGCGGCCGACGCATGTGCCTGTTCGGCGGCACCTTCGATCCGATACATAACGCTCACCTGAAGATTGCGGAGGAAGCCGCAACCCGGTTTTCACTCGATGAAGTTTTCTTTGTGCCGGCGGCGAATCCACCCCACAAAGAGCTTGAGGAAGTGACCTCATACGAGGACCGGTTCCAGATGGTAGCGCTCGCGTGTACGCCGTACCCGAAATTCGTGGCGTCTCGTTTAGAAGAAGGCAGCGACCGGAGCTACACGGTGAAAACGCTGGAACGGTTCAGGAAAGAGTTGCGCGCCGACGATCAGTTATTTTTCCTGATCGGTTCCGATGCATTCGATGAGCTCGAGACGTGGAAGCGCTGGCAAGAGGTCGTGAAACTTACGGAGTTTATCGTGGTCGCGCGGCCCGGAGTTGAGTATCACATTCCGGAGAACGCGCGGATCGAACGCTTGGACGGATTGGATCTGCCGGTTGCGAGCACTGGAATTCGGGCGCGGCTGCGCCTGGGAGAACCGACTCCGGAACTGCCCGCCGAGGTCCGCAAGTTCATCGAAGAACGTGGCCTTTATGGAGCAGGCAGAAAGCGGACTACTGCTTCGCCGTCACGCAGTACTGGTCGAAAGCTTCCGTCAGGAGCTTAGCGATTTCGGGCGCTTGGCGCGATTCGATCTGATGGCGGTGCAGCATGAATATCGGCCTGCCGTCACGAAACAGAGCGATAGAAGGGGAGGATGGGGGAACGCCGGGCAGCAGCTCGCGAACGCGGGCAACAGCTTCGAGATCCGCCCCCGCGAAGACGGTAACCGCTGAATCGGGACGGATATGATGCCCGAGCGCCATTCCAACTGCGGGGCGGGCCTTACCGGCGGCACAGCCGCAGACGGAATTCACTACCATCAGCACGGTGCCGGAACCGGGCGAAAGCGTGCGGTCCACGTCTTGCGGCGTTCTTGTTTCTTCGACTCCATATTGGGTCAGATCTGCCCGCATGGGCGCAATGAGTTGTTCAGAATATCGCATAAGAATCTCTAGGAGCCAGCTCTGGCGGTCTGGACTTTTGGCGTCGCTAGATAACCCACGATAGCGTCTTTACGAACCTGATTTACGACGATCTCGTCGGGCTGTCTTGCTTTGGACGTGTAGAACTGAATCGGTTCGTTGATGCTGCGGTCCTTTTTCTCGACCGTTTTGTCGTCGGCCGTAATCGTGATGGTGAACTTATTGTGTTTCTGGTCGGCTTTCTTCAACTCGACCATGACGTCGGCGACACGAGTTGGTTTTTTGGATTTGGCGATCGTGAATTCGGAGTAATTGCGCTCGCCTAACTCGCGCAAGGCCCGCAGTTCTTTGCCATTAGTCGCAATCAGGCTGGCATGATCGTCCAGTTCTCCGGTGGCACGCTTGAGATTAGCAATGGTTTGCTCAAGCTGGCTTTTTGTATTCTGCACGTCCGTTTTCACATTGCCGACATCCGTAGATACGGTTGCAATCTGGGTGTTAGCTGTATCGGCTGATTGCTTGACCTGGGCGATCGCTGCCTGCTGGGCCGCTTGTTCATTGGCAACTTTGTCCTGCAACATCTGAACGCGTTTTTGGGCGTCAATCTTCGCCTGCCCGACGGCGGCTTCGGCGGCGTGGCGGGATTGAGCCAAGGCTGCCTGGAGTTCTTCGACACGGCGAGTGGAACGACGGACTTCCGCAGAAGAATCGAGACGCATCTGCTCCATGTTGTTGTTGAACTGGGTCGCGAGCTTCGTCATGTCGTTCCTGGTTTCCATCCGCACGTGATCGAGCTGGACGAACAAGAAGATATTGGAGGCGACCAACAAAATCAATATGCCGATCAGCAGCGGCGTCTTCCAATTGGGGCTGGCTGGCGGCGGGATGATGTATGTCGGCTGTTGTGGTGTACTGCTCATGTTTTTCCTTGCGGAGAATTAGCTAAGGCTTAGCGGCACACGAATATGTATGCCGATGGCACAATAGACGTGCTCATTCTCTCTTATGTTTCAGTCTCTCACGGATGTGTTTCGGGAGGAAGCTGAAATAAATTCGAGCATCTCCTGACCGGGCACTCCGGGTTCGAAGCAGCGGCGGCAGCGAGCCTCATACGAGCCGCCTGCCCCTACCAGGATAAGCTCCGCGGATTCAACAAGCCGCTGCGTATGTTTGGCGGGTGCACCGCAACGCATGCAGACGGCCAGCGTTTTGGTAATGGATTCCGCGAGAGCCAGCATGTCGGGCATGGGCGGAAAGGGACGGCCGAGGTAATCGGTATCAAGGCCTGCGACGATCACCTGCTTACCGCTGTCAGCGAGTTGATTGGAGACCTGCACGAGATCAGGCCCGAAGAAGTTTGCCTCGTCGACACCGACCACTTGCGTTCTCCAGTCGATTTTTTCGAGGATCTGCCGAGCGGAGCTGACCGATTCGCACTGCATGCGCACATCGGCATGGGTGACAATCTCGCTCTCCGCGTAACGAGTATCAAGGGACGGCTTAAATACCTGCACGCGTTTGCGGGCGATGGTAGCGCGTCGGAGCCGCCGGATCAGCTCTTCCGTTTTTCCGGAGAACATCGGTCCGCATATCGCTTCCATCCAGCCCGAGGTGGGCATGACGATCTCCAAATTTAAAGGCTCTCCCGCATGCGATGGATTTGCGTGTGCAACCATTCTTTTACCATTTCGCACGGCTTCAAGCGGGTGCGGCGGGTAAGCTGACAGATTGGAGCGAGCGCCGAAGCTTGTTTTCGAAGCGATTCATCGAACCGGAACTACTGGACCATTTGCCTGCGGAAGAAGCTAGGCCGAATCTCGCCGACCTGGTGCGTATCAACCGCAGATTCGGTGGGCACTCCGTTATTCGGAAAACGCTGGGGCGCGTTGCCGAACCGAACGATGAATTTACAGTGCTCGATGTCGGCGCCGCGTCGGGCGATACGGCGCGCTTCATTGCCGAGCTGTATCCACGCGCCTCGGTAACGAGTCTCGATTACAACTTCGTCAATCTGGAAGCTGCTCCGCGGCCGAAAGTGATTGCGAATGCCTTTGACCTTCCTTTTCGCGCCGGAAGCTTCGATTATGTGATGTCTTCGCTGTTTCTGCATCACTTCACGGACGAGCAGGTCGTAGCGCTATTGCACGATTTTTATGGCATAGCCCGGCGGGCGCTGCTGGTCTGCGATCTGGAACGGCACGTTGTTCCCTACTGGTTCCTTCCGGCAACGAAACGGCTATTCGGATGGAAGAAAATTACCGTACACGACGGGCGCATTTCGGTTCGAGCCGCCTTTCGAATGCGCGAACTGCTCGCGTTGTCGAAGCAAGCCGGAATCGAGAAAGCCGAGGGAGCTGTGCACCGGCCCGCATTTCGCATCGCCTTGGTGGCGCGGAAAGCGGAAAGCCTTTGAGCCACAGTAAACCGAACGGGAGAGGGGGACCGGTGGGCACTCGGAGGAAGATACCCACCGGGGGCGCACGGCAGCGTGAGCAGAAGTGCGCCAACTTGATGGCTCGCGTTTCGCTGACCTATGCCAGCTAACCGCATTGCGCCTAAACCCGTGAACGTTCCAGCGGTTGTCCGGGACGCCGCACAGCACCTTACATATTACGCGTTCTTAATCTGGCAGTCTGCCCCTATATACGCATTTCGATGTTTTTTGGTTTCGGAGGCTAGTCAGTGGAGATAGAACAAGCTGAGGCGCGACAGCTGTGCGCGTTCGAGTAAGGCCGTATCCAGATAGCGGCGTTCCAGCATAGCGAGCTGGTCGGCAGTCATTTTGCCGCGGTACGGTCTGAGCTCCCGGTCGAGCGCTTCACGGATGGCGAACAGATCATCGGCCGTCTGGGAGGCACGCAGGATCGCGACAATCTTTTCTTCGAGCGCAGTAAGCCAGCGCTCGAGCTCTTCGAGATTGTCCACGTAACGCTCGGCTTCTGACGAGAGTGCTTCGAGGGACGAGGCGACTTCCCGGAGCGGCGGGTCCGGTCTGCCGCGTAAGCCAGCGGCTGACTTTTCGAGGTGGGCACGGATTTGTTCGACTGAAAACGGCGCATCGCCGGTTTTCGATTCGGGAGCTCTTCCGGCGGGGAAGTGCTGCGCGACCTCCAAGACGGCTTGGGCGCAATACGCGAGCGAATTAACGAGACGGCGCTTCGATTTCCGGCTGCGCCACTTCTCGAAAGCATGGTCGATACCCTTCAGGACTGCTTCGAGGGGAATGCCCGATGTCTTCCAATTTTCGATGAGCGCCCAGTCGAGAGGCGACAACAGGAAGAGCCCGGTTCCCCGAGCGCGCTGGAAACGCTCCTCGATCTCAGTGAAGTAGTTGAAGTAGTTGCTGGGCCAATCCGAGTGTTCGGGAAGATCGGAGGCGGACGCAGGATCGGTGGCGGGCATGCTTCGGCTCGCGAGCTAGTAATCCGGGCGAACGCCGCCCGTCGCCAACTTTTCTATGCGGCCGGACTCGGAGCGAACCAGCAAGAATCCATTTTCGTCGAGGCCCGCGGTGATCCCTTTCGTTCCATTCTCCTCGACAACGACGCGGCGATCGATGGCGTAACTCGAGAGCGTGCTGAAGGCTCGCAGAATAGATTCAGGACCGTTAGCAACAAGCATCGAGCAGAAAGAATCGATAAATTGCAAAAGATTCACAATGATGCTTTCACGCGAGTGGGAACGGCCACCGCTCTCAAGGCGTAAGGAGGTCGCGGGGGTGCGAAGATCGGCGGCGAAGGAAGTTTGATCCACGTTAATGCCGATGCCCGCGATCACACAGTTGTCGATTAGATGCGTCAGGATGCCGGCGACTTTGCGCTCGGCGATGAGAACGTCATTGGGCCAGCGCAAATCACAGGCGAGATCAGTAGACTGCTGAATCGCGTCGGCGGTTGCTAAACCGAGAAGAAGGCTGGCGATGGGAAAACTGGCGGGCGAAAGCGCAAGCCGCAGCACGATGGAGCAGTAGATGCCGAGATCCGCTTGGGAAATCCAGGACCGGCCTAAGCGACCGATACCGGCAGTCTGTTCGTCAGTCAAGACGATCGTGGCGTGCGGAGCGCCGAGCCCGGCGAGCCGAGAGGCTTCCGTCATAGTGGACCCGATGCTCGGAAAATAATGCAGCTGGTTTTGTGGCCGGAGCTTGCGGATCTGGGCGATATCGAGCGGCATCAGAAGCGCTCCACGTGAAGTGAAAAGCTAATGTCTACAGCTGGAGCGGAGTGAGTGATGGCGCCGCAAGAAATGAAATCGGGACCAGCTTCAGCGTAAGCGCGGATGTTATCGAGACGAATGCCGCCGGATAGCTCGACTGTAGCCCTGCCCTTGATGCAGCGAATCCATTCAGCAGCCTGAGCGGGCGATAGATTGTCAAGTAATAAGTGCTTGGCCCCGGCCATCAGAGCTTCATCGAGTTCACCGCTCGTGCGCACCTCGATTTCCACTGGGCCTGGAAAGCTTTTCGCTTTCTCAAGTGCGGCGCGAACGCCACCGGCTGCGGTGATGTGATTATTCTTGATCAAAACGGCATCGAACAAACCGCGGCGGTGGTTCGTGACACCTCCCGCGGCAGCGGCCATTTTCTCAAGTTGACGCAGACCGGGAGTGGTTTTGCGGGTATCCAGGATGCGCACGTTGGTTCCAGCGACAGCATCCACATGTTTGCGGGCGAGTGTGGCGACGCCGCTCAGCCGCTGAAGGAAGTTGAGGGCCACCCGTTCGCATTCAAGTAGGGTGCGGGCCGCACCGTCGATAGTCGCGAGTATGTCGCCGGCGGCCACCGTCGATCCAGAGTACATGAAGGTCTCGACGTGAGCGCCGTCGCGTGACGCGTAGATCAGGGGCAGCAGTTCAACACCCGCAAGCACTAGTGACTCTTTGGCAATGAAGCTGCCGCGAGCCTTGAGATTTTCTGGAACCGTGAGTTCAGACGTGATATCACCCGTGCCGATGTCTTCGGCGAGCGCATGCTCGACGACGCCGCGCACGTCGGGGTTAGACAGCTCGAACACAGCTATTGCAGGCCTTCGAGGAGCTGTTGATTCTTCGCGAGCTGAGCTTCGTACTCAGCCATTTTCGCGCGTAGATTGGCCACGACGTTCTCAGGCGCTTTGCTCAAAAACGTCTCGTCCGACAGCTGGCGCTTCGAGGTCTCAATGACTTTGCGAAGCTGGGAAATTTCTTTCGAGGCACGCAGCCGTATGGCTGAGGAAAGTTCGCCAGCAGTCTTGATCCTGAGCTCAAAGGAATTCGCGAGGGAGCTGGATTGATGTTGCTCTATGCGCAGCTTCGACAGGTTAGAAAGTATCGGAAGGTCTTCGGACGAAAACTCATAACCTTTGAGGAGAAGGCTTCCATCGAGCGTTATTTTCGGATCGATCCTCAGGTCGGCGCGTTTTTCCCGAGCCTCCCTCACAATATCCTGGAATACAACAAAGCGTGCATCGTCGGCTTGCGGCAAACTCGAGCGTGCGGGATAGTTCGCAACAGAAATAGAGATCGGGTGCGGGTCAGCAGCAAGCGCCTCAAGCCGTTGCCACAGCTCTTCTGTGACGAAGGGCATAAAAGGATGCAACAAGCGAAGCATTGTTTCATAAACCGTAAGTGCTGCGGTCCAGTGTTCGTCCTGACCGGAATCCTCACGGAATCGGAGCTTCTTTACTTCCAGATACCAATCGCAGAATTCATGCCATACAAAGTGCCATAGCTCGTGAGCGGCCTCGTGGTATCGATGCTGCTCGAGCGCTTCATTGACGAGAGTCGTCACCGCATTCAAGCGGCGAGAGATCCAGGCGTCCTCCATGTAGGCGGACGTGAAAGCAGCACGCGCCCACGAAGTGACATTCGAGCGCTCGAGGTTCATGAACAGCAGGCGCGAGGCGTTCCAGAGCTTGTTGGCGAATGCCCTCGCCGACTCGATACGGTCGTGCTTCAGGGCGATGTCGGCGCCCGTCGCGGCTGAAATCAGTAGGGCGATCCGCAGCGCATCGGTGCCAAACCGATCGATGAGCTCCAAAGGGTCAACCACGTTGCCCTTGGTCTTAGACATCTTCTGCCGCTCGGCATCGCGAACCAGACCATGCATGTGCACTTCGCGAAAAGGAACATCGCCGGTGCATTCGAGTCCCAGCATGATCATGCGCGACACCCAGAAGAACAGGATGTCGAAGCCGGTGATGAGGAGAGATGTCGGGTAGAAAACTCGCAGATCGTCTGTGTCGTCGGGCCATCCCAAGGTGGAAAACGGCCACAAGCCGGAGCTGAACCAGGTATCAAGAACATCTGGGTCCTGCTCGATTTCGGTGGAATGGCAGTGTGGACAGGTGGCGGGCGTTTCACGCGCGACGGTGATTTGTTGACAGTGTCTGCAGTGCCAGGCGGGAATGCGATGACCCCACCAGAGCTGGCGCGAAATGCACCAGTCGCGGATGTTTTCCATCCATTGAAAGAAAACGACCTCGCGGTCGTCCGGCACGAAGCGAATGCGGCCATCGCGAACCGCCTCCATAGCCTTTGCAGCGAGCGGCTTCATGCGCACGAACCATTGAGTCGAGACGAGCGGCTCGATGATCGTCTTGCAACGATCGCATTTGCTTACGTTGACCGTGTAGGGTTCGGCTTTCACGAGCTCGCCCGATGCCTCGAGAGCTGCGATGATTTGCTTGCGGGCATCGAAACGATCGAGGCCGGCGTAAGGACCCGCAGCGGCGGTCATGCGAGCGTCTTCACCGATAACCTTCACAGAAGACAGTCCATGGCGCTGACCAGCTTCGAAGTCATTCGGATCGTGAGCGGGCGTGACCTTCACCACGCCCGTGCCGAATTCTGGATCTGCCAGGGGATCGGCAATGATCGGGATCGCGCGATTCATCAGCGGAAGAATCGCGGTCTTGCCGTGCAACTGGCGATAACGCTCGTCCTCGGGATGCACGATGAGCGCAGTATCGCCCAGCATGGTTTCCGGACGAGTGGTGGCGACGGTCAGCGCTTCTTCGCTGTTCGTAACCGCATAGCGAATGTGCCAGAGATGGCCTTCGATCGCCTCATGTGCGGTCTCGACGTCGGAGATGGCGGTCTGACAGCTAGGACACCAATTGACCATGTACTCGCCGCGATACACCAGCCCTCCTTCCCAGAGAAGGACGAACGCTTCGCGAACTGCGCGGGAGAGCCCCGCGTCCATGGTGAAGCGCTCGCGAGACCAGTCGACGCTTTCGCCGATACGACGCATCTGAGCGACGATGCGACCGCCGTACTCCTCTTTCCACTGCCAGACGCGACGCTCGAATTCAGCGCGGCCGAGCTGCTGGCGCGTGATACCTTGCGCTGCGAGCTGCCGCTCAACAACCATTTGGGTTGCGATGCCCGCGTGATCCGTGCCGGGCACCCAGAGAGTGGTTTCTCCTTTCATCCGATGCCAACGGACCGCGACGTCCATGATGGTGTGATCGAGCATATGCCCGATGTGGAGCGAGCCGGTGACGTTCGGCGGAGGAAGAACTAGCGAGAAGATGTGGCCTGGTTTCGCTTGATTCGCGTCCACATGATAAAGGCGCGAATCAATCCACCATTGGGCCCAGTGCGGTTCAAAGCGCTGCGGCTCATACACCTTATCTAATTGCATGGAAATCTCAGCGTAGCACTCAGAACAAGGCTGTTAGGTGCGCGTTATTTGGAGCACAAAAACGGGTGTGCGCGGCTAGAATCTACGTATCACGGGAGAATGTAAGCTGTGCTTTAATGGGGTTGAACTCACTTTGCAGAGCGCGGCCTTATTGTCATTTCTGTAAAGGGAGCGCGGTGCTCCTCAGTAGCTCAACGGTAGAGCATTCGGCTGTTAACCGAAGGGTTGTAGGTTCGAATCCTACCTGAGGAGCCAAAAGATCTCTCCCTGAAAACTCCCCTACTCCGGCTCCAGGGTGTAGGGTTCTCGAACGGCTGCACTCAACAATTCCGCATTTCATCCTAGAAAATCTAAAACTATTTGCGATACAGCTCAGTGAAGGGGCATGTTCCCCACCTGAGGTCTATATGATCGTTAGTCCCGGAACTGATCGAAGTTCTTTACTGGCGACCGCTCGCCAGCAATATGTCCATGAACAGCAAGCGAAAGCATTGGTGTCCGGAAAGCCGGTGCCGGTGACATCGCAGCCGATGCCGCCAGATGATGAACTAATTGCGTCCAACCCGCAAATCAGCGAGGAATTAAACATCGTGAACGCCCAGCCGACACAGAGCATCAAAGCCGTCGGTAACGACGGGAGTTCCGGAATCGCAACCTCCACTTCCGGCGCAGCGACGTCGAAGGAGCACGGAACCATAGTGAACGTGCTCGGCTAGGAGGGAGAGTCTCGCTTGTTTATCTTCCGGTGCTCGCCGCGGCGGCCGCCTTCGCTGGCGGAGCGGCCGATAACGAAGATGTGCTAGCGATTGGCGTCGTCGCTGCTTGGCTGCTCGGTGACGCAACTGACGCCGGCACTGACGAGGGCGCGGCAGAAGTACCGCGGAGCAAAGCGCTCTTGATGCTGTCGGTGCTGAAGCCCAAGATGAATACGGCCACGATTGCCGCAGTTACATCCATGTTCAGCAACTTATCTCGCGCGCCGGCTAGGAGTCCAACTACCGGAATGGCGAGAGCGACACAGGAGCGACTGATTTCCAGCCAAAACCGGGCCCATACCAAACTGTCATCCGCGGACCCAATAGGAAACGATTTCTTCAGTCCTGTTTCTTTGCCATCCACCTTCATTTCGCCGAACCAGTTCTCAAAGCAGACCCTGACATGCACCTCTGGAATCTGCGGAACGAAACAGGAACCTGTCCATCCTCGTTCACTTTTTCCGCTCGAATGCGTGTCCGGACGATCTCTCCGGAAAAGACTGCCCAGGTACTTGATCAGCCCCATGCGCGGTCTTGTGCCGTGAGGATCGACTTCCTGCGGCGACGCTTCCGTTTTTCCCAAAGCTGAAAAGGTCCAAATCGGCGTGATCTCCTGGCGTGCCGTTGCTCCATTCAAGGCGTAATTCGAGAAACAGAGTTCGAAATCGGCGCGCCGATTGGCAGTGATCTCGTTCTGGCGAACCCGGATCGCGACCTGCATCGGTTGGTGATTGAGAGCGGCACAGATGTCCTCTGGAAAGATTCCCTGATCTACTTCGTCGCAGAGAAGCTCTGCGCAGTTGATGCCGTCCCACGTATTAAGCTGCAAAAAGTACAGCAGGCTTCCTTGGGGTACGCTTGCGGATAAACCGGCCCTGTCGTTGAGCTTGTTGTGCCAGGATGCGCTCGTTGCACCTTCATACGCATTCACAAACCGCTCGACCAGACGCAGTTTCCAGATGTCTATGTCGATTTGAACGTAATCGCTGAGGCGGAGTTTGTCATTCAGGCTGCCATCGTCGAGCCGCTTGAAGATATTCGGAAGGAATGTCTCGAATTCTTTGGCCATACCACTTCTGGTATTCCCAAATACCGTCTTCAGACGTGCAAGATGAGCGGCAACATCGCTCTTGAATTGCTCGTCGACGCCGTTCGTATGGACGTTCTTCAGAGCGTCAACCGTTTGCCTGAATCTCTCCACAAAATCGCTGGCAAGCTTCTGTTGTGCGGACGTCCACTGGGTGCCTTCAAATACCTCCATAGCGGGCTCGAATGCGCGCCGGGCCCGCGCGATATACGTCGGGGGAATGTTCGTATCAGAGAACTGTTCGACATCCTGCTGATACTCATCCGCTTGCTGCAGAAGCGCGACCCGGGCTTCGAGCGCCGATACTTGGGTTTCATAATCGAGGAGAATCGTATCGAAATCGGAGTAAAACCACCCGGCATTCTGCAGGCGATTCAGGATTTCACGCGCATCCACCTCGGCGGAAATGCGGGCCTGCGAAGGTATGCTCGCTGAGATTTCGCGAATACTTCGAATCAGAAGCTTTAGACGTGAGCAAGTCGCGTTTTTGCGGAGATTATGGGGGATCCACAGATTGGCGAATATCGAAAGGAGTGCACCCAATGCCAGGAACACAAAGAGGATGATGCTGCTGAAGACCGAGGTCTCTTCGGCCGGCCGGTAATGAGTCACGACTTTGACGGGAGCGACCGTATGCGGTAGGAGGGAAGCATCGGCGCTGGTCGGGGGTAGATACGCGATGCGTAGTCTCCCGTCTTCGGTGGAATCCTTCAGCAATGACGCAAATCGCGGCCACCAACCCGCGGCAGTTAGAAGGCACGAGGGCGCGCCATTCCCTTTTCCCCCACAGTTCGCCTGAGTGATTTCCACTTCTTCCGATGTCGATGCCCGCATGCGAAGGGTTCCGCTTGCTTTACGCGTTCCGACGGTAAGTTCCCAAAAGACCGGGTACTCGACCGGATCGTTATTCTTGAGCGTGAAGTAGGAGCGATCCGCCGCCACGTTCACTTGGACCGCGCCGTTCGCGGGCGTCTCCGGGTGAACCCCAAACGGAAATCCCGTGATCGAGAGCTTCCCAACCGGTTGTGAGCCGTTGAACAGCGGAACCGAGTAGTTTCCAGCGTCCAAAATTCCGGATATCGCCGCCGAGAGCGCAACGGTTTGCCCCGGAGCTAATTCATCCGCGCGCTCATAACTTGCCCCGAAGGGCTGCTCCCCTTCCGATCCGAATCGCACCTTCGCTCCTTGCACGGGAAGGCCGCTCGAGGAGCTAATTACCTGTCCCGAGTGAATGGAGACTTGACTACTCTTTCCGGAGCGATTCGTAAAAGTAAGAGTCGCCGATCCCGTATCCGTCATCGGATCGATCGCGATTGCCGATGCATCCTGCAGATCCAGCTTCTCGAAGGTGGCTGCGGCGGCCGTCACTAACGAAAGGCTAAACAGGGCAACGATCCAGCAACCCAGTAAGCGCATCTTTAAACTCCTGATTTTGAACTCCTAATAAAGATACAGTCTTTTGTGCAGAATGGTGGGAATATCTTATCAATAGATAAAATCAGTCAATACATAAACAATGAGTTGCCGAGGGCGACTTGAAACAGATGATCGCCGATGGCGAGATGGTCAACTCGACCCGGAAACAAGGATGTTGTTAGTCGCGCCTCGACTACTCCCGCCATAGTTACTCGTATTGAACATCGAATCTCTCGCGCTCAAGTCCGTTCCATTCGAATGAAGGAAAGTACCATTCGATTGAAACTATTTGCTGCTCGTCGCCGTTCGACTATATTGAGGCCAACGTGCCCTCGCGCGTCTCGCTTTTACATAAACAAATCGTCACTGTTTTTTGTCTTGCTGCTATTGTTCTGACGGTCGTTTTCGCCGGTGGAACATGGTGGCGAGCGCGTCGTGTCCTCAAGGAAGCCAAGGTGCAGTCAGCTTTGGCCGGCCAGTTGAACTTTTCGCTCGACGTCATCGGCCGTCAGAGTTCCCGATTTGAGCCGTTTTCCGGCGCAGCGGATTTCCTTACCTCGGCATCTTTTAACGGCGATCTGTATGTTTGCGGCCGGTCGGCATTGTACCGGTATCAGGCCGGCGGCCAACTGCTGAAGGTTTGGCACGTCGGGCAAGATCTTCCACCTTACCCGCTGGTTACACTCGCGGTGCGCCGCAGTATCGGAAATCCCGAACTCTGGATCGCCACCGACGGTGCGGGCGTATTGGTTTTTGAGGGAGAAACTTTTCGCGATCTGCTACCTCAGGCGAAAGAGCTTCGCAAAATTACAGCGTTGTTACCGCTAAGTGACGGGCGAATGCTTATAGGCACATTAACAGCAGGCCTGTATGTAACCGATTTGAAGCACTTTGAGCTTCTACACGCGCAATTTAGTAAGTCGGGTGTAACGGCGCTATCGGGCAACGAAAACGAGGTTTGGGTCGGCACTCGAGCAGACGGCGTCTGGCTGTGGCGTGCCGGGGAGGTGGTTCGCTTTAGAACGGAACTGCCGGATCCGCAGGTGCTTTCGTTGTGGACGAGTGGAGACACCACTTGGGTTGGGACACCGGTCGGAGTGGCCGAATTCGCAGGGGGGCGTTTTCAAAGGAGGCTTGCGGACGGAGTCTTTGCTCAAACACTAGTGCAACAAGCAGGCACGCTTTGGATCGGAACCGTCGATGAAGGCACGCTCGCCGTTCGTCTCCAGACCCGAAAACCGCACCTATCGCGAGGGTGAAACGCTACGCGATGAACAGGGACAAAACACAGTTTCTTTGGCTGTTGTAGGCGACACTGTCCTGGCCACCTCGGCGAATGTAATTGAGAAGCTCCCGGGTGGCGAAACTATCGCGGCGGCACCTTCCTCAAGCCTTACCGCCGGTCATATTGCCGCTCTTCACGTCGATACGCATGGCCGGCTTTGGGTGGGCTACTTCGACCGAGGCCTGGACGTCTTGGCTGTACAAGGCAGCAGCAATGCAATCCACTTTGAAGACGATGCTCTGTTTTGCATAAATCGAATTGAAGAAGATCCGGCGACTGGCAACATTGCAGTGGCAACAGCAAATGGTTTGGCGCTTTTCGACGCGAATCGACATCTGCGCCAGTTACTCAACCGGAACAGCGGCCTCATTGCAAGTAACGTGACGGATGTATTGTTCCGGCGCACGCCCCACGGTGATTCTTCCCTCGTCGTCGCAACTCCGGCAGGTTTAAGTTTCGTAGAAGGTGAATCCATTTCGAGTATTTATGCATTCCAAGGTTTAGTTAATAACCACGTTTACACAGTTACTGAGGTCGACGGGAACTTATACGCCGGAACGCTGGGCGGGCTTTCGGTCCTGAAGAATGGCCTGATTCAGGCGAGCTTGACCAGCGCGAACTCCGGCCTGCGTCAAAACTGGATTACTGCATCGGCCCGCTCGGGCCATGACCTGTATTTAGGAACCTACGGTTCTGGCGTCGTACGCTTTGACGATCATCTCGACATAACATCGTTTCGGGAGTTTTCGCACCGTCGAATCGAGATCAATCCGAACGCGATGATCGCAACTGAGCACGCCGTCTACGCGGGAACCGCCGGAAATGGATTGGCGATTCAGCAGGTGGGCGATGATCGCTGGCGCTTCCTTGAAGAGGGACTTCCATCCGAAAACGTTACGGCGCTCGACGCTCGCGACGGCTACTTGTATATAGGAACGGACAACGGGTTGGTCCGGGCACTCGAGCGGGAGTTGATTCGATGACAAGAATCGTCCGTGCTCTCTCCATATTGGGCCTGGCAGTCGCGGGCACTGTGGCCTGCTGCGGCGATAGCGGCGTCATCATTCCATCAGACCGTCAATCGCCCGATCCGTCCGAATTATCCGCCGAATCGATGATCGTTCGCGTAGTCATCGACAACGGGCACGCAACCGTGCGTCTGCAGGAAGTTTTCCAAAACAAGACGGCGCAGGTTCTGGAAGGCACTTACTCACTCGCGCTGCCGGGTGACGCCACGATCTCGAACTTTGCCGTTTGGGATGACGTCACTCGCATTCCGGGCGTAATCCTGGAGCGCAAACGAGCAGCCGAACTCTACAACGAGATTCGAAACCAAGTGATCGATCCCGGTCTGCTGGAATCGGGGGAAATCACTGAGAGCAATGCCCCGGGCGAGGCGAGGCATTCCTCCGAGTTTTCCGTCAAAATCGCGCCCATACCGGCGTACGGTTACAAGCGCATCGAAGCGGAGTACCGCGAGAATCTGCCGCTCGATCAATTGTCAAGTGAGTTTGTACTGCCTTTGAAGCCATCCACGTATGCGCCCCAGACGGTTGGCAAACTTTCGATTTCGATTGAGGTCCGCAGCCCGATTTCGTTCACTGCTTCTAATGTCGATTCGAAATCCTATCCGCTGAATATCACGGCGCGCACGCCACACCTGCTCGAGGGCTCGTTCGAGGGTACGAACATCCTGCTGAGTGAAGACTTATCGTTCCATTACTCCGTCGAGAGTGAGCGGACGCCGCGCGTTCAGGCATATCGGACCGGTGAAAGCTCGGAACCAGGGTATTTCGAGGCCAGCACGATTTTGCAGGGCGGGAAAGCGGCCGAGTCGGAAGGCGATCGCACCGTTCTCGTGCTCTTTGACTCCTCGCTTTCGATGCAATGGGAAAAGCTGTACCGCAGCTTCCAAGCGCTTGAAACGATACTCCGCGCGTTGCGGCCGTCGGACCGGTTCAACGTACTCGTCTTCAATTCTGAAGTTACAGCCGTAAGTTCAAATCCCACACCGGCAACATCGGATGCCATTGCGAAGGCGTTGGACGTAGTACGCGATAGCCGGTTGCGAGGTGGAACAAATCTCGAAAAAGCGTTCGAGGCCGCATTCGCGGAATCCACTCCGAACACCTATATAGTGCTCTTAAGCGATGGTGAACCGACCGAGGGAACGATCTCCGCGGCGCGCTTCTCCGCGTGGTTGAACCGCTCCTGGAGCACTCTGGCTGCGGAGCGTCGGCCACACATCTATGCGCTTGCAATCGGTGACGATGCAAATGTGCGGTTGATGAGCCAGTTTACTGCGCACGCCGGTGTGTTCGAGCAGGTCAACTCCACTGAACCACTCGAATTCAAGCTCGCCGCCTTCGTTCATAAGATCGGGCTGACGCCGCTCGACACTGTAAATCTCTCTGTTTCGCCGCAGGCAGCGGCGAGCCTGGTCTATCGCCTACCAGGGAACAATTTCGCGGGTTCGCGGCGGTCTTGGGTCGGAGAATACGATCGGCCTGTCGACGCTGAATTCGTCGTAACGACCACTAGCGCGACCGGCTCAAACCGCGAAGCGGCTCGCGTCCGACTTCCGGCGATTGACACAGCTCACGCGTATCTGCCCGCCACGTGGGCGCGGGCACGGGTTGATGCGCTGCTCGAAAAGATTGATCGCGAAGGCGAGGATAAGGCCACCATCGATGAGATCATACGTCTCTCCCGGAAGTACAACTTTGTAACGCCGTACACATCGTTCCTGGCGGCACCGCGTGCCTTGTTGCGCCCCAGACTGATCCGTCCAGGTGATCCTGTTTTGCGGGTACGCACAGATGCGAACATCACGTCCGTTATCGCTCTGTTTCCATTTGGATTGGTGAAACCGCTCCGCTATCTCGGCAACGAACAGATTTGGCAGACGCGATTTCTCGCGCCAGACGATCTAGCAGACGGGACGCACGTCGTTCGCCTGATCTTGCGCGATCGCAGTGGACACGTCTATCGCGAGCAGAAGAGCTTTTTAATTTCTAGCCGCCCGCCTCTGGTGCGGGTGCATTTGGATGCCACGCGCGTCCGGCCGGGCGATCGCGTCGCGGTTCACGTTCAAGCTTCCGGCACAACGCGTACCATCACCGCTCAGCTTTACGGAGCTGAGCCGCTGTCTTTGCGGTGGGATGAAGTGGATAAGTCGAACACGGGCATTCTGATCGTACCTGCATCGTTGCCCGCAGGACGTTATTCCATTCACGTGACCGCCGAAGATATTGCGCACAACGTCAGTCATCAAGAGGTGCCGCTTGAAGTGGTTCCGTAGGCCGACCCTCATTTCCAGTGCTGCCGCTTTGGCCGCGACCGCCTTCCTGCTGCACGCGGGAACTGACGCCCTGGGCCGAGAACGTGGTCGCGGGCAGTGCGCTCGAAACGGCGCTCTTCCGAATGATGAACTTGCCCAATGGAGCCGTGCCGGCAAGGCGGCCTCCCGCCGAATCACGCTTAGAGCTCGCCAGCTTAATCAAACAATCTCCACGCGACGGCGATCTGTATGCGATGCGGGCGCATGAAGACGAGAGGCAACTCGATTTCGCGTCCGCGGAATCGGATTGGCATCGTGCCGCTGATCTCGCTTCAAACAAAGCTGCCGCGCTCACCGAATCTGGCCGACTTTTATCACCGCCGTGTCGAGCCGCAAAAGGAACTGGATGTCTTAATCCAGGTGGGCAAACTCCCAACTGAAGGAGGCGAGCGCTTCCGTCCGGGTTCGACTCAGCGCGCCTGGCAATCGTTTACACGTGCGATTGACGTCGCACATGAATCGTTGCTTCCAAACGCCACGCGAGACCGGGTTTACGAAGCATGGATCGACCGCTACCCGAAAGAAACCGAGCCGTACCTAAGTTATTTCCAAACTTTGCTCGAAGAGAAAAGTCGGCCGGCTGCGCGCGCTCTCGCCGCCCGCATGCACTCCGCGTTCCCCGACAATCAGCGTCTGGCGATTGAAACCGCTGCTCAACTTGCCGGCTTGGATGGTGGCGCGAATGCCGCCCTGGCGGTCTACCAACACAGTTTCACGCCACTTTGGCCAACCGCGCTCGAAACCGCCTATTACAAACTGCTTAGCGATACGCATCAATTGCGCGCGTTCCTCGCAGCCGCACGCGCTGATATGGCAGCGAACCCGACTGCGCTTCCACCAGTACTCCGGCTGTACTTCTATTACGAGCAGGAAGGAAAACGGGAAATCGCTGATCAGCAATTGCTGCAACTCCAGTCTCGCCGTGCCGCCGCGAACATCGCTTGGACCGTAGACGATCTGAAAACCATCGCTCCACTGTTTCAGCGCTGCCAAAACTACGATGAATCGGCGCGCGCCTGGTACATGCTGTACGAACTGCCTGCGGCGACAGCATCGGATAAGGAGTTGGCCCTTGGCTCTCTGATTTCACTGCTGCTCGATGTGCCAGAGCAGCCGTTGCGTTTTGGTCAAAGGGATCTCAGCTTGTACCAAAACATCGCGCAAATGGACCGCCATCCGGGGTTCTTGAACGGTATTCTCTCTCTCGCGCTAAACACGACATTTCCCGGTTATCAGTATCAGAATGCATCGCAGACGGCCGTCGCTTATTTTCATCGCGCTGCCGCTTCGCGCTTGATCGAGCGCATCAGACAAGAGTTCCCAAATTCAACTCGAACTTCGGCCCTTGAGGCCAAGCTCTTTGCCGCCTATGCCGTTTACGGGCAGAACGACGCGCTCATGCGCCTGGTTCCGGCTTGGCTCGCCCAAAATCCAAACTCGTCCGATTACGTCAGCACGGCACTCCTCCTCGCCGATGCGTATTCGCAAAATGGCCGTACAACGGAGGAATTCGCGTTGTATGACAAGCTCCTCGCAGAGCTGGGCAATAAAAGTGAGCACATTCCGCTAGGTGACACGGCGACCGAAGATCAACGAGAGAGCCGTGGCCAGAACCTCCAAGTCGCCCGTTCACCCGACTACGCGCTTGTTCTCGACAGATACATCTCGCGCCTTACCCAGTTGAATCGCCTTCGCGACGTTGTCGTGCTCTACCGTCACGAAATCGACCGCAATCCAGATGATCCCGGTATCTACGAGCGTTTAGCTCTCTTCGTCGAGCAAAATCGCTTCGATGCAGATCTGGAGCAAACATATCGCGCGGCGATGAATCGTTTCCACGATAATTCGTGGGCTGATAAGCTGGCGCGTTTCTATCTGCGGCGCGGAAGAAGCTCCGCGTATGCGGCGCTAACACGGGAGCTCACGGCAAGTCTTCAAAGGATCCGATCTTGCGAACTTTCTCAGCGACGTTTCTCCCAATCGCAATGTCAATCCCGTTCTATATCGGCAAATCAATCTTTACGCGCATGACCGATTCCCTCACAATCTGAGTTTTGTCCACAATCTGCTGGACGTGTACACGATGAAAGCGACGGGCGACCCGGTCGCGTACGAGAAACTCCTTCGCGAGAACTGGTATTACGACTCGGGGTTGCGCAGCCGCTTCTTTGAATATTTGCGTCGGACCGGAAAACTCGAAGCCGAACTCGCTGCTTTGCCACCGCCTGCGACAGCAAGCCAGCAGAAGAACACCGCAGCACTGCAATTCGCGGCAGAGGGACATGCCTGGCTGACCGAATACGAGCAGTCTGCGCCGGCGTTTATCGCGCTGGCGGCGCTCACGCCTGGCGATCGCGATGCGACGGGTCGCGCTATCGCAATAGAACGCTCGCTCGCACCAACGGTTCCTGGCGCTTTTCAGACCGCAATCCAACTCGCCGAGCAAGAGGTGACGGCTGCACCGCGCGAGGAAGCCAGCCGTATACAGGTGGGCGAAATTTACGCGGATCGGGAGTTATATAGACAGGCGGTCCCGTGGTGGAATCGGATCGCCACCATCGAGCCCGGCTCGCCGAATGGGTATCTCGATGCAGCTACTGTGTTTTGGGATTACTTCCAGTATGACGATGCTCTCCGCATGATCGGCGAGGTGCGCCGCACCTCGCAGCAACCAACTCGCTTCGCTTACCAAGCCGGCGCGATATACGAGAACAAGGGCGACTATTCGCAAGCGGTCGATCAATACATTGCGGCTGTATTGGAAACATCTCCGAACAGCGACAGTGCGATCGCACAACGGCGGCTCATTCAACTCGGTGGGCGAAAGAATACAGCTGCCCTTGTGGAGCAGCGAACGTCGTCAGTCGTAAACGGCCCGTCGAATCTCCGCGGGGTTCAACTGCGTATCGCTGTTCTCGAGAGCCAACAAAGACGCGACGACATCCACGCCCTGCTTAATTCTTCGCTGTTCCGGGCATCGCAGATGGACGAGATAGAAGAAATTCGTGTGACAGCGAACCGTTTCGGTTTTGACGATACCTCCGCTCGCGCGCTCGAACGCGTCGTCGCTTTGACCGCTGATCCGCTCGAGAAGCTTCGGGCGCGCATTGAGCTTGCAAGTTTTCGCGAGACGCACAACGACATCTCCGGGGCTGCGCGTGAGTTAAATGCGCTGCTGAATGAGAATCCCGATCTTCTGGGAGTTATTCGGGCCAATGTCGATTTCTACTGGCGTACGAAGCAACCAACCAAAGCCGTAAGTGCGCTAGATGTGGCCGCTTCACGAGCGCAACAGCCATTTCGAAATGAGTTAAGACGAGAGGCCGCGCAGAAAGCGGCGGATTCGTCCGATTTTGCAGAGGCTCGGAAGCTGCTTGATCAGTTACTGCAGAGCGATCCATATAACGGCGACTTGCTCGCACAAAAAGCCGCAACGTACGCGCGCGAAGGAGACACCGCAGGGTTAGTGCAGTTTTATGCGACCGAGTTACAGCGGCTGCAGGCGGGACAATTACCGGCGGACGAGAGGACCAGCCGCATTGCCGCTTTGCGGCGCGGATACATCGCGGCCCTCATCGCCGTCAACCGCTTCGATGAGGCACTCGATCAGTATCAGGAGGTGCTGAACCGTTATCCGGAAGATAACTCGCTGGCCCGCGAAGTGGCGCGTTTCGCCGAGATGCATCAGCTACAAGACAAACTTGTCGAGTACTATCGCAAAACGGGTCAGAACTCTCCGCGCGATTACCGCTGGCCTTTGCTGCTCGCCCGAATCGAAACATGTTTGCGGCGCTATCCGGATGCAATCGCCGCGTATGACAAGGCTGTCTATGTGCGCCCCGATCGATCGGACATCTTTGGTGCCAAAGCGGATCTCGAGTTGCGTCTGTTGCGCTTCGAGGATGCACTTAAGACCGACCAAAAGCTGTATGAGCTTAGTTACCACGACACGCAATACCTGGCAGCGCAAGCCGACCTGTATGCCCGCCTTGGAAATAAGCCGGAAGCGATTCGTCTCTTGCGTGCTGCTTATATCGATCCGCGCCCTGAGCAGCTCGGCGGCTATCTAGATGCGATGCGCCGATTGGCGGCGTGGCGTATGTACGAAGAAGTCGATCGCGTCTATAGAGAGGCGGGCCTGCACGTCGCCTCGAGCAGCAGTTTCGAAGCAGTAAACCTCGAAGCGCGGGCTCTAACTATGCTGCATAGGCCTGTCGATGCTTTACATGCTGCATCCAAATTTGTGACCGCTACAGATGATGGCGTGAATCGCGCTTCATTGTTCGCCAACAGTATTGGCGAAAAGGTCGGTGAGTATTTAACTCCCGAGGAAAAGTCGGCATTCGCGCAACAAATTCAAACGACGGGAACCGTACCTGCGCAGATCGACGCGTATGCACTGGCGCGCTCTGCGCAACTGACAGAGCTTAGCGCGGATCTGCTGTACCGCGCGGCGCACCGCCCGAGCCAACGATGGCGAGAACTCGCGCGCTTGCAATCGGCACGTCTGCTCTACGATCAATTGGGCCATCAACTTGAAAGCATCGTAAAATCGTGGCCCCCTACCCCGCCCCGGGATCAGATTGCTCAGGCAGCTGTCCGCGCCTATCTCGAATCTGGAGATTCGATAGGGGCAATGCGTGTGTTTGAGTTACCGACCGCGCAAAGGAGGCCTGCTATCGATGGAGCCACTTTCGCGGCGCTTTTTCTTTCCTCAGGTGGCGATCTTGACGCGCGACTCACGGGTCTCGCCAAAGACAACCCGGCCTTCGCGAATGTCGTCCTGCAACACATGCTTTCGCGCGGCTCGGAAACGCAAATGTTTCAGGCCATACGCGCGCGAGGAACTCTTCTTTCACCGCTATGGATCGACAGCTACACGGCGCTCGCCGGCCTTTATTTTCACTCGAGCGACCCACGCGTACCGCAAGCGTTTGACACGGTTCTGGGACAGCGCACCGTGGGCGGCGAGGTGGCGCAAAAAGCGGCGGCGGACGCTGCGCTTCGTGGAGATCTTTGGTTCTATTATGCGGCGCGATACGGGGAATACCTCAGCGACCGAAAGGAATCTGGCGCCGACGATCTGCTGCCGGCTCCGCTCGAATCCGCCCCAGTTGCTTCCGACAGCTATATGGCCGTTGGCGATGCGTATCGCGATTTGAAGCGTTGGCCTAACGCTATAGCCGAATACCAAAAGGCGCTGGAGCTAAGCCCGAAACGCGCGGACGTCCACGATCGGCTCGCCGTCACTTATTGGGATCAACATCAGCAAACAAAGGCGCTCAATGAGTGGCGCACCGCCTTTCATCTTCTGGCGCAGCGCGTAGAAGAAGGGAAGTTGCCGCCCAGCTATTGGGATGAAGCAAAACTCACGTTAACCGACGCGAATCAATTTGGTGTGATGCAGGATTTACGGCCAGACGTTGAGGCTATGCTTCGCGCCTACATTAAACGCAATGGCGCGTACAATTTCTTGCCGTTCGTACAAGGCATCCTTGCTCACGCGCCGAATCGACAGTCCGCCGTCGCTTGGATTCTGGAGCTTACGCGCGAGCCCAATATGGGCTCTTTATTGGAAGATCTCCTCGCCTCCTCCCTCATCAGACCCGGCGAGAAGGAGGTTTTCTATCGAAGTCGTATTGCACAGCTCCGGGCTGAGCTTAATGCGTCTCAAGGCGACGCCGCAGTTTCAGCAGGCGAACAGCTCCAACGAGCTTTAGTTCAGTTCGCGATTTATCTCGACCAGCAGAATCGCTCAGCGGATGCATGGCAAATCATTCAAGAGATACAGCCCGCGACAGCGCGGCCATCCGACCTTGTTCTGAAGATCGCCGCGTTAACTGGTCGCCTGGATGCAATTTTCCAGGAATATCGGGCGCATTCCGACTTTGCGCCTCCGGGTGAACAGATACTCTCAGTTGCCGCGACGCTGGCAAAGAGCGGTCGCAGCGATCTCGCGTTCCGGATCGAAGAGTACGAGTACAGCCGCGAGTTGGACAGTGAGAATTCTCCGGCCTCGGCATATTTTGGATTGGCGCAAGTCCGGCTTCAGCAGAAACAAAATGAGGCAGCGCTTAGGCTCCTTCGCGATGTCACATTGAGCGTTGGAGCGCCGTTCGAGAACTTGCCTGAGGCGGTCCGAGTATTGGAAACGGCTGGCCTGAAGAAAGAGGGGGCCGAATATGCAAAGCAATGGAGGACCGCTGAGCCATGGAACCCCGAGGCACAATTATCGTTCGCACGGCTGACTCAAAATGCAGCGTTACTAAATGGGATCCGCCAGTCTGCGCAAACGCCGTATGCGAAGCGCACCGATGCCGCGAAGGCGATGCGAGATCTTGGCGCGAGCGTTGCGGGCGGTACGGAACTTGACTTGCTGACACGCAAAAGACTCTCCGTCCAAGAGGCCTCGCAGCCGCTCTTCGTTCAGGCGCGCCTTGAAGCAGCTGCTGTGTCTTCAAACGCGGTGGATCAAGTGAAACTGTATACGGAAGCGATAGCGCTCGATCCATCCCTGCGCGAGCCACGCCTCGCGCTGGCGATGGCAGCGTTCCAACTCAAACGCAACACGCTCGGACTAGCGGCGTGGCAAACCTATCAGCAGTACCAAAATGTATCGGGGCGCGCCCGGATGCAGGCACGTGAGGAGGAATACCCCGGCATTGATCAGTCGCATCCTGACTTCGCAGCGCCGGAACCGCAGAACGTCATTAAGGTGGAAGAATTCGCTGCCGCCGCGCTCCTCGAGCGGCATGAATACGGCGAAGCAGTCGCCCTTTACAATCGAATCCTTGTGTCCGATGCAGATGACGCTCATCGTCAACGAATTGTGAAGCTTCGCGCAGCCGCCGAAGCGCAGCTCCGGCTGTTTGCGGCCAATAGCGGCAGGCAACCGCAGGTGACGAACGAGGTCGCGCAACGCACGATTGTGAAGCCAAGACTCACGGTGCCGCCTCCCGCTGGAGGTGACCAATGACGCTTCGTTCCGGGAACCGGATGGAGCTTTTTCTTCGCTCACTGTTGAGCGCCGCGACGCTTGCTGGCCTGCTGATTGTTTCGGCATGGATGCACGCACAGCAGAACGATAACCGTCCGCTGCCATCGCTTCTTCCGCCCGGCGCGCTCCTGTACCTGGAAGCTAAAGACTTCAACGCCCTATTAAGCGAATGGAATTCATCTCAAGAAAAGAAGAAGTGGCTCGCAAGTGACAACTTTGGTGTGTTGTCGGAATCGCGCCTCATCCAGCGGCTTGCTGAAGCTCAGACTCAGTTTGCCTCAGTGGCGGGTGTTCCGATCGCGACCGATCTGGTGGACCAAGTGGCAGGAAATCACTCTGCGTTCGCCTTTTACGACCTTCCGAATCTCACGTTTGTTTACGTGACGAGGATGGACAGCAAGCGGCTGAATGGGAGCGATCTGTGGAACAAACGCGAGGGATACAGTTCGCGCGAGATATCAGGGATTCCGTTTTACGAAAAATCCGGGGGTGACCCGGCGCGTACAGTCGCGTTCGCTTCCTACAACGGATGGTTCGTCGTCGCCACCGACGAACATCGCATGGCGGATACGCTTGCGCTCCTTGCGCACCAGGAGCGAGCGTCGCTTGCCACTGAATCGTGGTTTCAAGATGTGGAGAAGCTGAATACGGAGCAGGGCGATCTCCGCCTGGTCTACAACCTGACTGCGCTTCTCAAGACTCCCCAGTTCCGCACGTATTGGATTCAGCGGAACACATCGGAGCTAAAACCTTTCTCGTCCGGCATGGCTGATCTCTTCAAACGAAACTATGGTTTCGAAGAGCGGCGGGCGCTGCTTCGGCAGAGTCCGGCGCCCGCTCCTGCCACAGATTCTTCACTCGAACAGGTGCTTCACTATGTTCCGCGCGGCAGTGCTCTTTACCGCGCCTGGCTTTCGCCAGATCGCCATATTCTCAGCGCGGTACTGCAACAGGTAGTACTCAGCGAACCTACACAAATCCAGGATTATGGACGTTATGCTCCGCAGGTCACCGCAGAGGCAGGCACGATCGGCAGCGTGTCCGACCTTGAAACGCGTATCGACGAACCTCCGCTTCAACGTGCGCAGGCGCAATCTATCGACGCCATCTCGAATGCGTTAATTGCGATGCAGCCGAGCGCGATCCTCCATGTCCAAACAACAACGCTCCTTAACGATCACGTATTTGTCATGCCCCACAGCGAAACCGTTCTGATTTGTAAGAACGTCAACCGCGCCGCGCTTGAGCGCGCTGTTGCAGAATCGGGCGGCCTTTTGAAAACGGGCAGTCTCGATCCCTTGCGCATCTCGGTATCGGGAAACGTAATCACGCTTAGCCGTCTACCTGCCGGTCAGGAGGCCATTGAGGTCCGGGCAGCAGCGGATTCCACCTATGTCGCCGGTTACAACAACGTTCAGGAGTGGCCGCACTACAAGCAGCTCTTTGCGCTAATCGATCATGGCGCCGCTACGCCGGAGATGACAGCTTCTCGAAATGCGCCCCCGTTCTTCTCCGGCAATTTGCGCAGCATTGGAGACACTCTGGCGCGACTTCAGCAGGCGAGCATCGTTACAGAAGACCAGGGCGCCGCAATCCGTGATACTGTGCGTTACGAGCTGAGCGCTCCATGACTCGCCGGTCGCTTCTTGCCGCAGCGCTTTCTGCTTTTGAACCAGCGTCTCTCGCCCGCATTTCACTCGAATGGGTTTCACTCGATTTGCGCAACGGATCGGAATCCGTCCATTGGCGAGATCCGGCTCGGCCTGTCAGCATGGGCTCGCTACTCAAGCCGTTCCTTGTGCTGGCGTACGCCGCCACTCATACGCGCTTTCCGATTGTGGAGTGCTGCGGCTCCCGCGATCACTGTTGGTTGCCTCGCGGGCACGGTCGGCAAGACATTGTCGATGCACTGGCAAACTCTTGCAATCGTTATTTTCTGCGCCTTTGTTCCGACATTGACCGTGCAGCACTCGACGGCATTTGTCTTTCCTACGGCCTGAAAACTCCGCTTCGCAGTTTGTCCAACGAAAGACTTATCGGCCTCAATGGCGGTTGGCCGCAGGATGCGATAGAAGTGACCGCAGCGTTTGCTCGCCTGGCGCAGAACGGGTCAGAAGCAAATGTGCGCATTGTCCTCACTGGCATGGCGCGCTGCTCCTCATTCGGTACTGCCCGCGATATCCACATTCGCTGCTACGCGAAGACTGGTACCGCGCCGTGCAGCCACTCAATTCGAGGGCAAGCTGACGGTTTCGTTGCAGCTATGTATCCCCGGGACCAGCCGCGCGCAGTCTTGCTGGTTCGACACCACAACACCACTGGTGCTCACGCGGCCTCGGACGTGAGCAGCATCACGGGCCTCGTATGAGCGTGGCCAACTCATCAGCAGTCACACGTCGCCAGGCAATTACGGCCATGTCCGCGCTCCTTCTGGGGGGAAGGGCACGCGGTGCGGTTGCCGAAGACGTCAACTCATTCTGGGTATTCGGCCTGCTGAAGCCGAAATTCTTAAAAATACTTCCGTCTGGTTCTTCGCGCCTGCACTGCGGCGGGCCGAGCGGCGTCCGTGTCATTGAGGGCGGCGAGTCGCTGTCGGTAGACGTTGCCTCTGCCCCACTTCGGATATCAGGTTTCGATGGTGAAGCGGTGGCCTGCATCCTCGAGATACCAGGGATCCTCCGCCGCCGATACTTCGGCACTCTTGAAATACGTGCGAGGGGCGAAATCCTGGTGCCGGTGGTCTTCATGCAACGGGAAACCGCGGTCGAATCAATCGTAGCCGCTGAACTTCCCGTCAGCAGCGCTCCATTCACTGCCTTCGCAGCGCAAGCGGTAGTGGCAAGGTCGTTCATCGCGGCTACCACCGCCCCCAGACACGCCGAGGCGGACTTTTGCGATACCACCCACTGTCAATTCCTGCGCTCTCCGGCAGCAAGCGGAAGCTCCGTAGCGAAAGCGATTCGAGAAACCGGCGATTCCATCATCGCCTGCTCCGGTCGACCCGTTCCGGTGCTGTATTCAGCGGCCTGCGGAGGCCACACCGAGAACAGGGACGAGGACAAATACGTGTATCGATCCGTGCGTTGCGAGATTTGCGAGCGAGATAAATTGGCTCGCCGGGGGCACGGATTGGGATTGTGCCAGGAAGGAGCAATGGGATTTGCGCGCGAAGGCTGGACCTGGCGTGAAATTCTTAGCAAATATTATCCAGGCACCTCGGTGCGACAGCTAACTTAGAGCGCGTTTGGGTCTGCCGGTTCAGCAAAAGCGATAAACTACTTATAATTGCCTGTCCGGATAGCCACTCGGTTTTTGTGCTCAGGGAACACCTGTGTCGCTGCAACGACGCGACGTATGCTCCTCGTGGCTGCAGTGTTGGCGAGCACGTGCGTTTCAATATCAAGCCTGCAGGCACAATCGAACGGCAGTGCCGCGCAAGACCCTTACAACACGAAAACGCGCCCGAATTATAACTACCGTTTCGGTCCAGACAACTTATCCGCTCCGGGGAATGCGCTGACGGACGGCGGCGGTTTTATTCAGCCAGGGGCCTTCCCCACAGCTAGCTATTGCGCCCATTGTCACCCGCAGGCGTACAGCGAATGGCGACAGGCGCTGCACTCGAACTCCTTTCGAACACCCTTTTATCGAACCAGCGTAAACATCCTGGCGCGAACCAAGGGCATCGAGTTCACACGACATTGCGACAGCTGCCACAATCCCATCGGGGTTGTTAGCGGTGCACTCAGCGTGAATTCCGGGGTCGATCGCAAATTCGACGAGGACGGCCTCACCTGCATGACCTGCCACTCGGTCCAGGCACTGCAGCCCGTTATGGGTAACGGCAGCTACGTGATGGGAATCCCGGCGGTCATGGTCGACGAAAACGGCAAACGCATTCCCGGCGAAGTGCCCTATGACCAGATCATGCAGCATCCCGAGCGGCATTCGAAAGCCGTGATGAAGGATATTTACCGGTCACCCGAGTTCTGCGCGTCATGCCACAAAGCGAACCTGCCAAATCCCCTGAATGATTACAAATGGATTCGCGCCTTCACGGTCTATGACGAGTGGCAGAATTCGAAGTTTTCGCAACGCAACCCGCTCACGTTTTATTCCGGCGACTTCTTCAGTTGCCAGAGCTGCCACATGCTGCGCGAGCCCGCCATGGCAGACGAGTACGGGGCCAAAAAGAAAACTTTTGCTTCGCATCGCTGGCTGGCTGGTAATACGGCGGTACCTTTCTATTACGGTTTTGACGAGCAATTGCAGAAGACCACCCAATTTCTCAAATCAGGTACCTACCTGAACGTGGATCTGTTCGGGATCACCAACGTCGCGAAAAACGAAATGTTTGCACCTGTCGGATCGGTGCCTTTCGAACTTTCGCCAAATGAACTGGTACAGGCGATGGTGGTCGTGCAGAACAAGAATATCGGGCACTCTCTGATTCCCGAAGTGCGCGACCTCTACGAGGCTTGGGTCGAGTTCGTCGTAAACGACGGCACGGGAAAAGAGATTTATCACAGCGGATTCGTGAAACCGGATGGCACGGTGGACGAGCGGGCGCACACGTTTACAAACCGGCCGGTCAACACAGAGGGTGATTTCGTCGACAATCACAAGGTTTGGACCATTCACTCGGTCGCGTATGACAATACCATCCAGCCCGGCCGCTCCGCTTTGATCCGCTATCAATTCCGGATTCCGGCGGGCGCGAAAACACCCATCACTATCGCGGCGCGCGTAAACTACCGCCATTTACGGCAAAGCTATTTGAATAATGTTTTCGGGAAAGATCATCCAGCCTATCCGATCGTCGAGATTGCGTCGCGCAGCCGTACGCTGAATTTCAGGAAGAAATCAGGTTACGCCACACGATCCGGAAGACAACCCTGACTGGATGCGCTGGAACAACTTGGGTATAGCGTATCTCGATGAGTTGCAATATGGAGACGCGCTGCAAGCCTTCAGCGAAGTGGTCAAACTGCGCCCCGATTACGCGGATGGCTATATCAATGTGGGCCTGACAAATATTCTTTGGGAAAAGTACGCCGATGCGCGAGGCAGCCTGGAGAAGGCGCTGCAGCTGCGGCCATGGAATGCACGGGCGCTCTACTATTTAGCACTCGTCGAAAGGCGACAGGGCGATTCCGAAGCTGAGGTTGCCGATCTGGAAGAAGTCATCAAGCAGTATCCAGAGGCGCGCGATGCCCGGCGTGAACTTGGAATCTCCTATTACCAGCAACACCGTTACGAAGACGCACGACAGCAATTTGAAACCTTGCAGCGCATCGATCCCGATGATCTCGCGGCGCATTACAATCTCGCTGTGATTTATCGCCGCCTCGGAATGAAGCAGAAAGCGTCGGAACAAGCCGCTTTATTCGCGACGAAACAGGTGGATCCCGGATCGCCGACCTACTCTCTCGATTATTTGCGCAAGCATCCTGAGATTTCGATCGAGAGCGTACCCTGGCACATGCATGGGGATGCATCCGCATCGCCTCCTGTGGGCCAGCAGCCACGTTGACGTTTGGAGTTTCGCTTTGCACAAGAATCGTCGCCGCTTTATTCGTTCACTCAGTCGCTCGGCCCTGGTGCTTCCATTCGCGGACTTGCTGGCAGTAGCCGCTCCACAGCAGGTAAAGCTGCCGGGCCCCATCGAACGAAATTACGACGCCAAACCGAGACCCGCTCCCAAAGGGCCGAAGTCCCCGATTGAAGGGACGCCGCTCGGTGTCAGCTTCGTCGATGTAGTGAAACAGTCGGGTCTCGCAACCAAGACGGTTTACGGCGGTGAAGGCAAGAATAAATATCTTCTCGAGACCACCGGGTGTGGCTTAGCATTTTACGACTACGACAACGACGGGTGGCTGGACGTTTTTTTGGTCAATGGCTGGCGACTGGAAGGTTTCCCGAAAGGCGAGGAGCCGCACTGCCATCTGTTCAAGAACAATCGGGACGGCACGTTTACGGACGTGACCAAGAACTCGGGGCTAGAACATCGCACCGGCTGGGGGCAGGCCTGCTGCGTGGGCGATTACAACAACGATGGTCACGACGATCTGTTCGTCACCTACTATGGGCAAAACGCGCTTTACCGCAACAACGGCGACGGAACCTTCACGGACGTAACAGAGCAGGCCGGATTGAAACAGCCCGGTCCGAAGACCCGATGGAATACGGGCTGTACGTTTGTGGATTACGACCGCGATGGCCATTTGGATCTCTTCGTTGCTAATTACGTGGATTTCGATTTGAAGACGGCCCCTCCGCCTGAAGCGGGCCCGTGCACCTACAAGGGACTGCTGGTGGCGTGTGGACCGCCGGGATTGCCGGGCGGGAAGAACATTCTTTATCACAATAACGGCAATGGAACGTTCAGTGACGTGAGCCAGAAATCCGGAATTTGGAACACCGCCGGCACCTACGGGTTGAGCGTTGCGGCTTCCGATCTCGACAATGACGGTTGGCCCGATATCTATGTTGCCAACGATTCCAGTACGGCTACGCTCTACCAGAATCAAAAGGACGGCACATTCAAAGACATTGCTATTGAAGCGGGAGCTGCATTATCTCCGGAAGGAAAACCGCAAGCGGGTATGGGTGTCTCCATCGGCGATTATAACCGCGACGGAAACCTGGATGTAGTGAAGACGAATTTTGCCGGGGATACGGATTCTCTTTACACGAACCTGGGCGACGCAACTTTCGAGGACCGCACCTATCCGAGCGGCCTCGGAGTCAACACACGCCTGCTTGGTTGGGGTGTCGGCTTCTTCGACATGGACAACGATGGGTGGCTCGACATCCTCATGTCGAACGGGCATGTGTATCCGGAGGTCGACAAGTCGAATGCCGACCTGAAGTATGCCGAACACAAGTATCTTTATCGGAATCTGCAGAACGGCCGTTTTGAAGAAGTAACCGATAAAGGCGGCCCGGGAATTCTCGAGAGCGCTCCAGCACGCGGGTGTGCATTTGGTGATTACGATAACGACGGCGACCTCGACATCGCGGTGAACTGCGTGAATGCAGTTCCCCAACTGCTGAGATGCGACTCCACGCTCGACCGCAACTGGATCAAGATCAAACTGGCTGGTGTGAAATCTAACCGTACAGGCATCGGCACAAGAGTAATTGTGAGCGCCAAGACCAAGCCGGATGCGCAAAAACCACTGGTGCAAATGGACGAGCTGCGCAGCGGCGGAAGCTACTTCTCACAAAATGATTTGCGGATGCATTTCGGGCTCGAGCATGCCACGAAAGTGGACCTGCTCGAGATTCGGTGGCTGAGCGGGCAGGTAGACCAGTTTAAGGATTTGGACGTGAATCGCCTCTATGTGATCCAAGAAGGCGGAAAGATTCTGAGCAAAGACGAACTGAAACCGGCATCGAAGCGTTCGAGCGCCTGATGCGTTCCGTAGCGCTAGGATTGGCTGTTTTCATCCCCCTATGCTGCAGCGGAGAGCAAAGCTGTCATTGGATAAACGCCGCCACGGCTGCTGGAATTCTCGGCGGTGCTGTTGAGACCACAGTGACAGATCCGGCCTCGCACAAGGATCGCGAGATCTGTGACTTTGTGCGTCAGAAATCGCCCGCAAACAGGCTGCGAATCGAAGTAAGTGCGCTCGCATCTAGCTGGTCTGCCTTCGCCGCATCATCGTGCTCCTCGCACCAGACGCCATTGAGAGGCATAGGGAACGAGGCTGTGTCCTGTGAGATGACCGTACGCGGGGAAATTGCTGAAAAAGTCGTCGGTAGAGTGCGGAACCAGGCTTTCGTCATCGAGCTGAGCACAGACGATCACTCGGCCAAGCAGCCGACGCTCCTCGAAAAGGCCTGTATCGCGGCTGAGCAGGTCGCCGGCAACTTGTTCTGATCATCGTTGAATACGCGCCGCGCCCTGTTGAAGCTTTTTCTGCTTTTGCAGCGCTTCCGCTTGTCTGAGCTCGGCAGCCTTTGCGAACGCCTCCTTTGCTCCAGCCGCGTCGCCCTTACGGCGTAGAAGAAGTCCAAGCGTGTTGTACGCTCCCGCATCTGCGCCGTCCAGTGACACAGACCTCCGCAGCGCATTAATCGCGCCATCCACATCGCCTTGGTCTTTCAAAAGCGAGCCGAGCTCGAACCACGCATCTGCATAACCGGGCCGTTGCTGGACGGCAGCGCGCAACTCCCCTACCGCTCTGTCCGTTTCGCCTAGATCCACGTACGTCGTCGCCAGAACGTAATGCGCTTCGGCAAGCGATGGCGCGAGCTTCACGGCCTGTTCCAACTCCGTCTTCGCATTCGGCAGATCGTCGCTTTCCTTGTACGCCACGCCCAAATCGTAATGCGCATCGCCGGCCTCGGGATATTTTCGGACTACTTCGGAGAGCTGCTTAATGGCCTCTTTGTAGTTGCCCGCGCCAATGTAGGCGTATCCGACGTTCACCTGCACATGCTCCTCGTTTGGCGTGTGCGCAAGAATTCGTCGGAACTGCTCCAGGCCTCCACTGGGATCTCCTGCTTTCACCAGAACGTAACCGTAACTATTACGAACGGCATCGTTCGCCGGGTCCAGTTGAAGCGCCTGCTTGTAAGCATCGCGCGCTTCTTTGAACCGCTCCTGCTTTTGGAAAGCCAATCCCAACGCTTCCCACAACCGCGGGTTTAGCGGCAGTTGCTTGGCGGCTTTCGTCAGTTCGGCAGCGGCTTCACGATAGCGTCCAGCGTCGTTATAAGCCGAGCCAAGCCGGAACCGGTAATCGGCTTCTTCGGGGGCAAGCGCGACTGCCTTCTCGAGTGCTCGCACTCCGGAGCTACGTTGATCGGCAATGAGAAGTGCGACTCCAAGGTGATACCAGCACTGCGCCAGCTTGGGATCCAGTTGGGTAGCGCGTTCGAAGTGCGGAATGGCGTCGGCCGTGCGCTTTGTCGCTGCCAATAAGAAGCCGATCTCGTCTTCATACACGGCGGAACCGGGAACGAGCTGCGCCAGCTTCTGATAAATCACAATGGCGCCGTTTACGTCGTGTGCAGCTACCCGCTCGCGTCCGGAAGCCTCGAGCTGCTGAATCGTTCCGGGCGATTGCGCTATCAGTGGCAAACAGAACAGGGCGGTTGAAAACGTGCCACGAAATCGCATCCGGATCTATTCTACGTCCGATGTAACATTAAGCTGCTTCCGTATAATGGCGAGTGATTGAGGGCTGTTTGCATCTGTTTGTTAGCGGGTTTGATTCCCGCGTTCGCGCAGTCCGACACGCCCTCCACGTGGGCCGATCGTGCGGAGCAGCTGATCCGAAACGGCGATAAAACAGGAGCATTGCGTGCCCTGGAAGAAGCCGCGCACGCTTCTCACGCAGACTGCAGAATCGGAAGATCGCATCGGATTCTTGCTGGCTGTTCTGAGTGAAAAACTTCAAGCGGCACAGCACTTCGAACAATCGATAGCGCTTAATGCCGGTTATGCGCCTGCACATTATCATCTCGGCATCACGTTGTGGCAGAACAACGATCGTGAGCGCGCCGTCTCTGAGCTCGAAGCAGCAGCAAAGCTTAAGCCGGAAGTATTCGACTATCGTTATCATCTGGGATCCGTGTTCGTGCAAACGGGCAATTACGACCACGCAGTTGTGGAACTAAAAGAGGCGATCGCAATCGACTCCTCCAAAGCGGCGGCGTGGGAAGACTTGGCTCGTGCTCTGGAAAACAAGAACGATTTAGTTGGTGCGAAGGACGCTTACGAACACGCCTTGGTCGACGATCCATCGAATGGGCCGATTCGCACCGAATACGCGTTCGTGCTCATAGAAACCCGGGAGGCAGACCGCGGCATTCAGGAATCGCGCAAGGTGCTCGCGGTCGATCCATCAAACACCGCGGCACGGATGAATATCGGCTATGCATACCTAAAGCAAGGCGAATTCGATTCCGCTGAACAGGCGTATCGCGAGACACTGAAGGTTGATCCCAACTTGCCGGCCGCTCACTATGACCTCGGGCTGGCGCTCAAGATGCAAGATAAGATCGAGCCCGCACAGAATGAGTTCAAGCAAGCTATTCGGCTCGATCCATCGCTCGCGGAAGCGCATTATTCACTGGGTATTACTTACTGGCAAACGGGTGAGTTTCCGACCGCCATGCAGGAGATGCGTGCTGCGATCGCGGTTCGACCCGAGTATGCCGAAGCACATTACATGCTGGGAATCATTTTGAAACAAAGCGGCAACCTGGATACTGCCCTTGCAGAGTTGAAGGAAGCCATTCGCCTCGATCCAACGACACCGGGGCCTTACAACACGCTCGGCCAAATCCTTCGCATCAAGGGCGACAAAGAGGGCAGTGAGCAAGCCTTCGCGACCGGCGCGCGCCTCAAGCACGACAAAGAAGCGCAATTGGCGAACACGCTGGACCAGGGGATGAGAGGCGGAATGGCAGTGAAACCCTTATCCGGCGCTCCACGCTAGACTCGGAGAACCAGGAACCGTCTTTCTCGTTCAGCAGCATGCCTTCCCGCAGGTCATTTGTTAAGTCGCTGTGTGCAACCGTACCAGTTTTCTCGCTGGATCAACTGCTCGGCGGCGTGCCGCTGGGAGTTCAATTCGTTAACGTAGCGCGACAGGCGGGGCTGAATGCGAAGACGATTTTTGGCGCAGAAAACAACAACAAATACCTGCTCGAAACGACCGGCTGCGGCGTTGCCTTCATCGACTACGATAACGACGGTTGGCTGGACATCTTCTTCGTCAATGGAACGCGTTTCGATACAACTTATCCGAAGGCTTCGGAGCCAGTCAGCCGCCTGTACAAAAATAATCGCGACGGAACATTTACCGATATCACTGTAAAGGCGGGCTTGGCGCGCACGGGATGGGGACAAGGCGTATGTGCCGGCGATTATGATAACGACGGCCACGACGACCTGTTCGTCACGTACTGGGGAGATTGCGCGCTTTATCACAACAACGGAAATGGAACCTTCACCGACGTCGCCAGAAAAGCGGGCGTAACGACGCGGACGGTAACGGGGTTGAAGCGCTGGAACACCGGTTGCGCGTTTCTCGATTACGATCGCGACGGACATCTCGATCTTTATGTCGCCAACTACATCGACTTCGATCCAAAGACCGCGCCACTACCCGAGAGTGGACCCTGTTTATACGAAGGACTGACGGTCGCCTGCGGCCCGCCCGGACTGCAGGGCGGCAAGGACATTCTTTTTCATAACAACGGAAATGGCACCTTCACCGACGTATCCGAAACGGCGGGCATTTGGAAAAAACAAGGCACGTACGGACTCGGCGTGTTGGTGGGCGATTTCGACGACGATGGCTGGCCAGACATCTATGTTGCAGACGACTCCGCGCCCTCCGCGTTATTCAAGAACAATCATGACGGAACGTTCACCGACGTCGGACTGGAATCGGGCGTGGCGTTCGGAGCCGACGGCAAAACGCAAGCCGGAATGGGCGTGTCGGCGGCTGATGTGTACGGGAACGGCAAGCTGGACATAGTAAAAACGAATTTTGCTGGTGATACCTCCAGTTTGTACCGGAACCTCGGCGGCGGGAACTTCGAAGATGTTACGTTTCAGGCCGGTTTAGGACGAAACACGCGCTTCCTCGGCTGGGGCGCTTGCTTTCTCGATTTCGACAACGATGGCTGGGCTGACATCCTCACTTGCAACGGCCACGTATATCCCGAAGTGAGAGAGAAGGCCAGCGAATCAGGATATCGCGAACGGAAGGTGCTGTATCACAATCTGGGCAATGGAAAATTTGAAGACGTGTCGCTCGACGCTGGACCGGGAATTTTGGAGACAGTGGCCGGAAGAGGTTGTGCCATTGGCGATTTCGACAATGATGGCGATCTCGACGTAGTGGTCAACTGTGTTAACGACGTTCCACAGCTGCTGCGGTGCGACAGCACGCTCAAGAACAATTGGCTGAAAGTGAAGACGGTTGGCACGAAATCGAACCGCAGCGGAATCGGCGCACGAGTGTACTGCACGCCCGAAGGCGAGCATCGGCAGATGGACGAAGTGCGGAGCGGCGGAAGCTACATCTCGCAAAGCGATCTGCGCGTTCACTTCGGATTGAAAAACGCCGCGCGAGCCGATTTAGAGATTCATTGGCCGAGCGGACAAATCGATAAGATCGCGGGTGTGAAGGCCAACCAGGTAATCAGGGTCGTAGAAGGAAAATCTAGCGCCTAGCTTCGGGCAAAACAAAACCGGCAGAGCTTTCGCTCTACCGGTTCTTGCTTTTGCTTTTCGTCGGCTTACCAGGTGATGCTGCCGGAATACTGCAGGCGCCGCATCAAAGTGGCGTTGCCGAACGCGGTCGCGGTGATTTGACCGGCTGCCGAGCTTTGAACGTTGTTGTTCGGCAGGTCGAGCGTCGTGTGATTGAAGGCGTTTGTTGAGTCCGCACGCAACGTGAACTTAAATCGCTCCGTTATCGAGAAGACTTTCATTAAAGACACGTCTTGCATGACGAAGCTTGGTCCGTACAGCGTGTTGATCGGATAGGTTCCGAAGGTGCCTGGCGACGGAGAAAGGAACGGCCCGGACGTACAAGCAGACGTGGGACAGCCGACAAACCACTGGTTACGGTTACCTTGGGCACCCGCGTAGGGACTGCCGCTTCCCAGATTCGGACGATTGTTGGGACCCGTGTTTGGCGCGCCCGGATAGCTCGACCCCAAGACTGGTGAGAACGGAATACCGCTGTAGTAGGTGGTGATGCCGGCAACATTCCAGCCGCCCAGGACGAAGTCGACGGCCCGGTTCATATTCGCGCCAAACTTTCTTCCACGCCCGAACGGGATGTCATAGTTCTGCGCGAAGACCCACTGTTGGTGCGGAAGGTAGTCGATGTTACCCCATCCGTCCTTCCGATCATACAGAGCGTAGTATGACTGGTCGTAAGTTGAAGTACCGCTGTCCGCCTTGGCAACTTGATACGTGTAATTGCCTTGCAGCGTGTAACCGGCAGCTGCTTTCACATTGAACAGAGCCTGGAACGAATTGTAGTCGGCGTTGAAACAGTTGCAGTAATAATTAATGCCGCCCGTCAATCCGAAGTTTGTGGCCGGATTAAGGCCATCGTAAGGTCTGCCCGCATTCACGTTAGTGCTTCCGGGAATATAGAGCGGTTCGTTGGCGTTGACGTTGTTCGAGGATGGTCCAAGAAAGCCGTGCCGCGTCGTGTTGCCTACGTAAGACGCCGAAACCGAAAACTTATTCGTCACTTGGCGCTGAATCGTGGCGTTGTATTGATAAACAACGGGCATGGTCATGATCGGGGGTCGCACGTTTAGCGTGACTCCGTCGGGAATCGGGAAAGTCCCGTTCGAAGCTACAGTCGGCGTTGCCGGGAGCGGGGGACCGGTAGTGAGATTAAACACATCGGTGTAGTTATTCACCGGGTTGAGCTGCTGGTGAGTCAATACCGGCGGATTCTGCGTCACGTTGTGGCCAAAAGTAGATCCGAATGTTCCCAAATTGTATGACCATCCATAACCCGGCCCGGACAACGGTCTTCGAACCCACTTGGTACGCGAGACTGACCCGCGGCGCGAAATCGTGCCAGTTCGTGTTTTGAATACCATGACTCGAGATCTGATTGACACCGAAAACGTACATCAAGCCGTTGTTTAAATTGGCCGTCGCACCAAATCCCGGTTGATTGACGGTCTCCGGGAAGATAATTTCCCAACGCACGCCGTATGTAAAGGTCAGCTTGGGAGTAAGACGCCACTCATCCTGCCCATAAAAGAACAGCCGTTTTTGCCGCTCCTCTGCATCCGTAGTCTGACTGTAGTAGCGCTCGAAGCTGTCGACTTGTCCCAGTAAGAACGATGCGAGTCCGAGACCGTCAATGGCGTTCGTGCTGCCAGCTGGAACGATCCCCGTATCCCCTGGCCTAAAGCTAAGCACTCCGGCCCGATGGGCATCGCTCGGCACGCGAAGATTCTCCGCATATCGGATGTCTGCGCCAAATTTGTAATTGTGGTTGCCGCGAACCTTACTAACGTTGTCGACAAACTGATACTGCCGTTCAAGCTCAGTGAGTGGACAGTTGCAGCCATTCGTATTGAGCGCATAGCCGAGTTGGACAGTTCCAGGGCCATTAGTGTTGGCGTTAGAACCAGGCTCGTAGATATTGAAACCGGGCATGCCCGATGTGAACAGGTCGCCCAAATTCAGGCCGGGCGCTCCGGCTGCCGTGGCCGGACTAGTGCCAGCTCCGTTCGGCACGTCGTTCACGTGGTAGCGCATGTACCCGAATCGGAATTCGTTCACTAGCGTAGCGTTAGCGGTATGCGTCCACCCAGCCGCGACGCTCTGATTCAGCGCGTTAGCGCTACCTGCATAACGGATGCTGCCACCCGTCAGGTTCGGGCCACCGGCTTCAAGGCCGAACGCTCCCGGAGCCTGTTGGGTATACGCCGCATAGCTATAACGGCCAAAGAATGAGTTCTTTTCGTTGCCGTAGTAATCCCACCGGGTGTTCCACTGATTGCCCGTAATGGAATCGACACCGGTCGAGGCGTAGTTGTTATAGGGTGCCGCAACGCCATTGATGACCGTTTGAACCGTATTCGGCGCGGGGAAATACGACATGAGATTCACGGCCGCTTGGTTCAGGGGGCCACACGTGAGTAAGTTATTGTTTAGCGCCGGGGTCCGTCCCTGTCCCGTAACGGGGTTGCCGGTGTTTGGACAGAAGACCTGGTATTGATTGATACCGTTGCTCGTATTTCCGATTGCCAGCCAGTCGCTCAGATTACCGGTCCGATCCTGAAGCGTAGGTACGGTCGTCAGAACCGACCCGCCCTGGTTATTTCGCGTCAACTGCGCGTCGCCAAAGAAGAAGAGCTTGTCTTTGATGACGCGCCCACCAATCGAGCCGCCAAACTGGTTGAAGTGAGTGGTAGGAGTATAGACTCCGGCATGCCCGCCGATCGGCGTGTTTTCGCTGAACGGGTTGCGGCCAAAATCTTGAAATCCTGGGGTATTCACCTCGAGGTATTCAAACGCGTCTCCATGAAAAGCGTTCGAGCCGGACTTAGTCGAGTACGTCATGAGGCCGCCGCCCGTGTATTCGAATTCCGCATCGAAATCTTGATTCGCTTGCTTCACTTCGTTCACAGAGTCGATGGTCGGGTTAACCACGATGATGCCCAGAATAGGATCCTGGTTCGTCGTCCCGTCGAGTTCGTAACCTGTGGCGCTGAATAACTGGCCGTTGACGACCGTCTGCACGCTGCCCTGCGGATCCTCATCCGAGGCGTGTTGCCATGGCATCTTTACCGTACCCGGATTTAGCAACTCGAAGGACTGAAGGTTGCGACCGATATTCGGGAGATCATTCAGCTGTTGAGCCGTAAATGTTTGCGCAACGTCGGCACGGTCCGTCTGCAGCAGCGGAACAGCCGCAGTTACTTCCACCTGCTGGTTGACATTGCCTACCTGCAGCGCCGCATCGAATTTGGTGGATTGATCGACCTGCACCGTTATTGGGCTCGAGACCACTTTCTGAAATCCGGGAGCCTCGATTGAAACGGTGTACTGGTCAGGAATGAGGTTGGTCTTTGTATACAGACCAGACTCATTCGTCATCACCTCGAAGGAGGTGCCCTTTGTTACGTCTGTGATTGTGACCTTGGCATTGTTGACCGCGGAACCACTGGGGTCGGTGACCGTTCCAATGATGCTGCCGAAGATCTGCTGGGCATTGACGCTGCCGCTGACAAGCAGCAGCAGACTCAGTACCAGACAAATGGAGCCTAGAAGCCCCTTGCGTGACGAAACCATACCTTCTCCTTCGAAGAAAAGCCTTTACCAGAACAACAACCTGCTGGCCTTTAACCATGCAGGCATAGAACCCACACCTTCGAGTAGTGTAATCGAAACGGAGCGAGTTGTGTACCACGAATTTGTAGTTTTTTTTCGCTGTAACGTTTTACAGTGAATAGCACTCGAAGTGACACCGCGGAAGAAGTGCGCTCGCAACTATTGCGGCAGACGCATGAGGATGCTCTGCGGGACGACGCGCAAGAACTCTTCGATAACGGATTGCGCCTGTTCGTTGCGGTTGGTCCTTCTATAAAGAGCCGCCAGCGCGCGATACGCCCGGTAATCGTACGAGTCACTTTCTATGCTGCGGCGAAAGGCCTGCACCGCGGCAATAACATCTCCAGCGCTGTCCTCCGCCACTCCAAGATCCAACCAATACTCCGCCTTCTCAGGACTGTAACGGACAGAACGTTCAAAGCATTCTATGGCTTCGTGCGTGTGGCCGCTGCCGAGAAGCATGTACCCCTTCGCAGCGGAAACATCTGCATCGTCCTGCGAGGCCGGCAGCTTGGAAAGCAAATTGAAGGCGTGCTGGAAATCCTCCGCTGACTGTTGCTGCCTCGCCGTATTGAAGAATGCGAGACCCAGATTGCGTTCCGCGAAGTCAGGCTTCGGATCATGCCACACGGCCACGAATTTGCCCGTCTTCGCCTCCGCCATGCTGCCCGGACGCCTCGCTATGCGGTGATCGGTAACGGCCGCATGCGACACATCTACAGCACGACGCGAGGGCATGTGGCAAGCAACACAATCGTCTTCGCCCGGATGGTGCGTCGCGGCGAGTTGAAGGGCCGGATGGCAGGATTCGCAGGTCTGCTTCATCTGTTCTCTGCGGTCTACCGGTTCGCCGTGCGGATCGTGACACGTGCCGCACCAGAGTTTTCCCACGCTTCCCCGCCAGCAAGCGCTTAAAACCAGTTGCTCGGCCTGACTCACCGCCGCGATCGAAAGCTGCTGGTCTTTGTGCGTTCGATAAACGTAATGCGTTTCAACTTCTTCCAGGGCCTCACCGGGACGAAAATCCCACCAGTATTTGCCGGGATTCAAAACGACCGTCGCACCCTCCAAATGGCACTGTTCGCAAACGCTGTCTCGTTCTCGCACTGCGAGCTTCGCTGGATTCACAATTGTTCCGGGCACCGGATGCCGCCGGTGATTCTCGCCTGCTCCATGGCAGCGATCGCACGATATGGGCGTGAGTTCCGCAGTTTGCGTTTGTCCCTGCGCTGCTCCGGCATGCACTGCTCCCGCATGGCAAACCAAGCAGTCGGAAGTGATGGGGCGCGAAAAGTCGAGAACGCGCTCGCGTTCGTAGCCTGGCGAGGCGTTCCATTCGGCGTGCGTTGTGTAGTAGGCGGCGGGTGATTGAAAAAAATGTCCGCCTAGTTCAATCAAATAGCTTCGCCCGACCTTGCCGGCACCTATCGCATACGCGATCGGATAAGCGGCAGAGAGCCCGCGCTCTTGGATCTCGTGCTGCATGGTTCCGGCCTTCCAAAACACCCGAACCGTGCTGCCGGATGCGTCATGCCGGAAGCTTCCCGCCGGCTCGCTCGAGGGTACGCTCAGCGAGCGTGCCATGGGCGATTTGCTGAAACGCGCTACCTCGCGCGCATGGCATGGCAAACAGGGATGCGTCTGCGCGTTCCCGGACTGCAGCGCGAAAACCGCGCCAAGGCAAACCGCCAAGCCGCTGCGCGCGCAATACGTCGAGACGCTCTGCAGCAACGGCCATTATACTTTCGATATGTTGCAGGTAATCCTCGCCTTGCTGGTGTCGACGAGTGTGCCGAGTGCCGCTCACCAGCACGGGGTCGACTTATACAAACAACAAAAATATTCAGAAGCCATAGCCGTCCTTCAAGAAGGCCTGAAAGCCGAAAAAGCGGATTCGGCTGAGTACAAGGAATCGATGCTTTTGATCGGCCAGAGCTATTTCATGCTCTCGCAAGCCCCCAAAGCAATCCCATTTCTCCAGAAACTACCGGAGGTAAACGAAGCGAATTACATGCTGGGCTACGCCTATCTGCAATCGCATCAGCAAAGCGAATCGGAGGCGGCGTTCGCTCGGCTATTTACGCTGAAACCGCATTCCGCCGCGGCTCACTTGGTGGCAGGACAGATGATGTTGAAGCGAGAATATGAAGCGCAGGCGGCAACAGAGCTGAACCAAGCCCTGGCGCTTGATCCCAATATGCCGGAAGTCCATTTTCTGTTGGGGGAGATCGCCATCTTTCGCGGGCGCCTCGAAGAGGCCATCGAGAATCTCCACAAGGAACTGAACCTCAATCCCAATTTTTCGATGGCGTGGTACCGGCTGGGTGACGCCTACTCGCGGCAGGAGCACTGGAACGTCGCTATCCCCAACCTGCAGCGCGCGGTGTGGTTGAATCCGGATTTTAGTGGATCCTACATTCTGCTAGGCAAGTGCTACTTCAAAACCGGAAATTGGTCTAACGCTGAGGGGATTCTCAGGAGCGCGCTGAAGCTGGATCCACGGAACTCGTCTGCAACTTATCTGCTCGGACAAACGCTGATGCTCGCCGGTAAGAAAGATGAGGGCCGAGCCGTGCTCGAACAATGGAAGGCTTTGCAGCAACCGCAACAGTGAGCGCTTAATGCCGCGCTGCGAGTTGTGCTTGCGCCCGCGCTAGATTGGCACGCGCGGCGTTGTGCGCTGGATCGATCCGCAAAGCCCGTTGGAAAGCTTCGATGGCGCCCGGCAGATCGCCTGTGATGGCCAGCACCGTGCCCAGGTTCGCCTCCACATCGGCATCATCGGGATTGAGGCGGGCGGCTTCGCGGAAATAAGACAGCGCCTCTCCATACCGGCGCTGAAGGAAGTAAATAGATCCAAGTCCGGCTTGCGCGCCGGCGTCCTCCGGCTTCTGCTTTAAGAACGACGCATACTCTATCGCGGCCTCATCCAGATCGCCGGATGCGGCGAGGGCACGGGCCAGATTGTAACGCGCATTCAGATACGAGGGATCTAGGCGCAGCGTCTCACGCAAATCTTTGATTGCCGCTGCAGTTTGCCCGTCCATCAGCAGTGCGGCCGCGAGGCTGTTCCTGGCGGTGACATTGTCGGGCTCGACTTCGAGCGCCTCCCGGTAACTCGAGATTGCTTCGCTGAACTTGCCGCGCAACTGCAGCACGGCGGCGAGATTATAGTGAGCCAGGAAATCGGCTGGATACTTTTCTAAGCGGCGGCGCATGACAGCTTCTTGAAGCACCAGCCGGGCATCCTCGTGCGCTAGTCCGTCGGGCTGAGGTAAAACTTGCAGCCACACATGGCCCATCTCGTCTTCGCTGCGATTGCCGGTCCTCACCCGCTTGGGGGGATAGTTGGGATTGCGCGGGTTGGAAAGCGTGTTGTCGTACGTTATGCGCATCGCGATTTTCGTTCCCTTGGGAAGCGACACGGGACGGTTGTATTCGTAAACGGCTTGCCAGTTGATGTCCCAATCGGGAATGCGAATCAGCCACCGGCGGCTCCCGTCCGGCAGCGTGGCCCAGGCTTCGATCAGCTTGCCCAGATAGTGAGCGTGCGGATAAATCGCTAGCACATCGACGTTCACCGGAAGCGTGAGGCTATCGGTCACCACAAAGTTACGATCTCCGGGCGCGATATCGATCGCTCCGTCGTGCTCCAGCTGCACCAGCATGGGAAATCTCGTCGGCGCACGTGCGGCGAAATAGATACCGATCTCGGCTTGGACTCGCTCCAGTTTGCCCGTAGCCTGAAGATGCAAGTTGAGAATGAGATCCGTGCCGGGATCGAGCCGCCAGCTCATATCGTCCGGCTCCGGACGCAGAACCGTGCCCGGTTTCCAGAACAGAAAGTGCGAGTCGGGATCGAAATCATTCGCAGCCGCTTCCGTAATCACATCCATTCCTGCGAAGCCCGGCCGGCCATCCTCGCCGTCACGACGACGCAGCGACTCGGTACGGTCCAGAACAATGTTGGCGTGATGGACCACCCGCGTGTTGTCGAGCCGCAGCTCGATTGCTCGAACGTATTTGGTACTCGAAAGCCCGGTGCGAATCACGAAATTGCGAAAAACATCGCTCCCACTCGCCTGCATGAGGAACGACTTAGGCATGCGCAGAATCAGATCGGGCGCTCCCATCTGCCACTCGCTCGTGAAACGTGGAGGCGGAGGAAGATCTTCGGGCCTGCCTTCCCGCTCACCGTCCCGCACCCAATCCGCAAGCAGCCGGATCTGCGCGTCGCTCAGTCTGCGGCTATCGGCGAAGTCGCCGTACCCGGCTCAGGCGGCCAAGGTGGCATGTAACGGCGCCCGGTAACGGCAACCACCTGCGAGGCATGCTTGTGCAAATCCTGGTAGCTGAGCAGAGGGAATGGTCCGATTCCGCCTTGGTGGTGACAAGGTGCGCAGTGCTCGAAAACGAGCGGCGCGATGTCCTTGTTAAAAGTGACCTGCGCAGCTGCATCGAAGCTGTTCGGCCCGGCGATCAGGGTGCCGGCAACGAGCACCAGCCATAGCGGCCTCACTCCTGTCTGCGCGATCGAACTTGACATGGTCAGCGATGTCGACTGATCTCGTCATTGTCTCAGCCGGGCATTGGTTCTTCTGGTAATTAGGTAACACTTCCCTCCGGGCCGTGAATTCAGCCGTTCGGGATTTGTGTAGTAAAATTACCAATGCTCAGGGCGTCGCGGATCGTGTGTAGAATGACTGTCAAAGGCTATACCTACTCTGATTCGGAGAATGTAATATAGGTCGCGACATTCATGTCCGCTCATGCTCGCGAAGAAGAGAATGAGTCTGTTTCATGGGATGCCTTCGCGGATGAGCGATAGAGCGGCCACAACCCGATCCGGAGAACAGGTCGTCCGACGTCCGAATAACCTCATCGAGGGTACGCCTGCCGGGACGCTCGACGCGTTGTGGCAGGACGTTCGCCATGGGACGCGGCTCTTGTTCAAGAGGCGCGGTTTCACGAGCGTTGCCGTCCTGACTCTGGCCCTCGGAATAGGCGCAAACACGGCCATGTTCAGCGTGGTGAATGCGGCGCTCCTCACTCCCATCCCCGTACCGACACCAGAACGTGTGGTCATGGTCTGGACTGATAAGTTGGCCCGTGGTTCAGCAGGATTCCCTGCCTCCGTACCGGACTTCCTCGATTGGCGAGCGAGTGGTATCTTCGACCGCTTAGCCGGATTCGGCACCGACGGCTACAATCTCCTGATCGCCAACAGGCCGGAGCGGGTGCAGGGTGCATCCGTCACCAAGGAGTGGTTCGAGATTGTGGAACTCAAACCGTTCCTAGGCCGCGTATTTCGTTCGGAGGACATGCAGCCCGGCCATAACAACGTCGCAATTCTTACTTACGATCTTTGGAACTCGCGCTTCGACGCGGATCCCGGCGTTGTGGGCAAGAGCACGCTCATCAACAGCACCCCGTACACAGTCGTAGGAGTTTTGCCGCGCAAGATCCCGCGAGTTGCTGATGAAGAGCTGTACGTTCCCTTGGTCTTCGTTCCGCCGCTCGCGACAGAACGCGGCTTGCGCTGGGTTGGCGTAGTCGGCCGGCTTGCGCCCGACGTCACGCTTTCCGCCGCGCAGAATCGCATGACGGCTCTGAGCGCCCGCTTGGCGAGGCAATACCCCAACGAAGATAACGGCAACCGGGCACGCCTACAGCCGATCGAGGAGTCCTATGTGGAAGACGTCCACACCTTGGTGCTGGTATTGTTTGGCGCTGTTGGTTTTGTACTCCTGATCGCGTGTGCCAACATTGCCAATCTGCTGCTGGTGCGCGGAACGGGTCGGCGAAAGGAGATCGCCATTCGCGCCGCGTTGGGAGCCGGCAGGCTGCGGCTCACTCAACAACTACTTACCGAAAGCGTCGTCTTATCTCTCTTGGGCGGTGTCGCCGCCCTCATCCCCGCGTTCTTCGGGATCCGCCTGTTGATGCGATTCAAGCCGCAAGCGCTGCCGAACGCCGAACTGGTCAAACTGAATCCAACCGTTTTGTTGTTCACTCTGCTGCTGGCGCTGTGCACAGGTCTGCTTTTCGGAGTGATACCAGCTTGGCAAGCGTGGCGAGCCAACACAAACTCTCCGTTGAGGGAGCGCTCGCAAGCCTCCGGTCGCGAGCTCAGATTCGGCAACCTCTTGGTCGTCGCAGAAATGGCATTGACTCTGATGCTCGTCGCTGGAGCGGCTCTGATGCTGAGAAGTTTTATTCAATTGCGCTCCGCCAATCCCGGCTACAACTCGCATCACGTGCTGACAATGAGAATTTCGCTGTCCGGTAAGCAGTACGACACACCGGAGAAACAAATTCTTTTTTACAGAGAGGTCATGCGCAGGTTGGGGGAACTGCCTGGCGTACGACGTGCCGGCGCGATTGACTCCCTCCCTACGAGTAACGACGTGCAAGGCGGCACCCTCCACTTCACCGACCGGGCCGAGCCGAAAGCGAGCGATGCCGCGATTGTCATCATCGGTTCGACCAGTCCCGGGTTTTTCGACGCTATGCATATTCCGCTGATACGTGGGCGGGCGTTTTCCGATGCTGACGGTCCCAACGATCCATTAACCGTCATTCTTGACGACGGAACCGCACGCCGCTACTGGCCGAACGAGGATCCCACCGGCAAAATGGTAAGGCTGCGGCTTCACGCGCCTTTGCGGAAAATTGTCGGCGTGGTGGGCGACATCGAGCGCAGCCTCGCTCTAAAGCTAAAGACTCGTATTGGCCAGGTGTATGTGCCCTTCCCACAGTCACCGAGCGCCGCGATGTCTATTGTTATCTCTTCGGAAATGACGCCCGCCAGTCTCATTCCGGCCGTGCGCAAGGTGATATCCGGGCTCGCGCCAGATCAACCGCTGTTCCAGGTGCAAACGATGGATGAAGCGCTCGCCGCGGGTCAGGTCTCGGCGCGATTTGGCACCTGGCTGCTCGGGTTTTTTGCCGTTCTCTCATTGCTGCTGGCCGCCGTGGGCATCTACGGCGTGGTTTCATACAGCGTCGAGCAACGTACGCGTGAAATCGGTGTGCGCATGGCCATTGGCGCGACGCCCTTCGACGTTTTGTTTGCTGCTGTTAACAAGGGGTTGCTGCTGACCTGCATAGGCCTGGTGCTCGGATTGGCTGGCGCGTTGGTTCTGACCAGAGTCATGGGTAGCTTGTTACACGGGATCAGCGCCATTGACCCCGCGAGTTTCATCGCCGCCGCGCTGCTACTGGTAGCGGTCGGTCTCTTCGCCACCTACATTCCTGCCCGCCGCGCAAGCAAAGTGCAACCAGTGACTGCCTTGCGTTACGAATGATGTTCCACCGCGCGATCTAAGCGGCAACACGCAAGCCGGTAGCCGCGAGAAATCCTCCCCTTTCGTTACGATGAATGGTTTAGATGCTCCGTTTTGAGACGGCCGGAGAATCGCACGGCGAATGCTTACTCGCAACCTTGACTGGCCTCCCCGCCGGTATTCCCATCTGTCCCGAGTTCATTGATCGCCAGCTTTGGCGCAGGCAGCAGGGATATGGCCGCGGCGGTCGCATGAAGATCGAATCGGATCACGCACGCATTGTTTCCGGCGTGCGGCACTCGCACACCATCGGCTCGCCCATCGCACTGTTGATCGAGAATAAAGATTGGAAGAACTGGACCGGCACACTCCCCGTCGAAGCCAAAGACGCGGAGGTCGGCAAAGAAAAGCCCGTACATCGCCCGCGCCCTGGCCATGCCGACCTTGCGGGCGCGATCAAGTACAACTTCAGCGAAGCACGATATGTGCTGGAACGCGCAAGTGCCCGCGAAACAAGTGCGCGCGTCGCCATCGGTGCGCTGGCGAAGACATTTCTAAAACAATTTGGAATCGAGGTTCTCAGTCACGTCATCGGTGTCGGTCCCGTGCGGCTCGAGCGCCCAGCCATATGGAACGAGATTGTTGCCGTGAGTGAGCGCAACGAGGTCCTGTTAGGGTGCGTGGATGAGAAGACAGAAGAGCGCATGAAGGAGGCTGTCGATTACGCTTACCGCACCGGAGACACGGTGGGCGGCATCTTTGAAGTAGTGGCCCACTCCGTGCCGCCTGGTTTGGGCTCGCACATTGCTTGGGATACACGGCTCGACGGCCGCTTGGCGCAGGCGATCGTCTCGATTCAGGCCGTGAAAGGTGTGGAGATCGGTTTGGCGGAAGACGGTGCGCGTTCCTACGGCTCTGCGGCGCAGGACACTATCCATTACGACAAGCCGCACCAGGAGTTTTTTCGCGGTTCGAATAAAGCGGGCGGCTTGGAAGGCGGCATGACGAATGGACAGGATGTGGTGATCCGGGGATTTCTCAAACCGATCTCCACGCTTCGGCGTCCTCTCGAATCGGTGGACTTGCAGACCCGCGAGCCGGCGCTTGGCGCCTACGAACGCAGCGACGTCGCCGTCGTTCCCGCTGCGGGCGTGATCGCCGAAGCAATGACCGCGCTCGTACTGGCCGAAGCGTTCCTGGAGAAATTCGGAGGCGACTCGCTTGGCGAGACCAAGCGCAATTACGAGGGCTATATGGCCCAAGTAAAAAACTTCTAATTGATGGTTAGAAAAATTTTAAAATATGGCGAACCGATGCTCGAACGCCCGGCTCAGCCGGTTACGGACTTCGATACGCCCGAATTGCACGAGTTGATTACCGATATGTGGGAGACCATGTATGCCGCCAAAGGCGTGGGCCTCGCTGCTCCGCAGGTCGGCTTCAGCAAACGCATCTCAGTCATCGATACCAGTGTGGGTGAGGATGAATCGAAGAAAATTGTCATCATCAACCCTGAGATCGTTTCGCGCGACGGGAAGCAGACCGGCGAAGAGGGGTGCCTCAGCATCCCCGGCTTTCGCGAACCAGTCACGCGCGCGAATGACGTCAAGGTACGGGCGCAGAACGAAAAAGGTGACTCCATCGAGCTTTCCGGCCAGGAGTTGCTCGCGCGAGCGTTTGAGCACGAAATCGACCATCTCAACGGTGTTCTTTTTATTAACCACCTGAGCACGCTCAAACGCGATATCATCCGGCGCAAGATCAAGAAGCTGCAAAAAGCCGGCGAGTGGGATTAGCGAACGGCCGGATTGCATGCGCGTCGTCTTTCTCGGTACACCCGAGTTCGCCGTTCCGTCGTTGCAGGCTCTTTCGCCGCAGCACGATGTCATTGCGGTGTTTACGCAACCAGACCGGCCGAAAGGGCGCGGGAACCAGGTCTCCGAATCACCCGTCAAGCGCGCGGCCATAACACTCGGAATACCGATTCACCAACCGGAACGAATTCGCCGTCCGGAAATAGTCGAACAACTCAGCGTCCTCAAAGCGGACCTCATGGTTGTCGTTGGGTACGGGCAAATTATTCCTCAAAGCATCATCGACCTGCCGCGATATGGCATTCTGAATGTCCACGCCTCCCTGTTGCCGAAATATCGAGGAGCGGCTCCGATTCAATGGGCGATTGCGAACGGTGAGACCGAAACAGGCGTGACGATCATGCAGATCGATGCAGGTCTCGACACAGGAGACATGCTGCTGAAGACGAAAGTGAGCATCGAACCCGATGAAACCGCTCCGCAGCTGAGCGCACGGCTCGCCCCTTTGGGTTCGCAGCTGCTTCTCGAATCCATCGCCGCAATAGAAGCTGGACGTGTCCGCCGCGAGAAGCAGAGCGATGCCGAAGCGACGTATGCTCCGCTCTTGAAAAAAGAGGATGGGCGCATCGACTGGGTGCGACCGGCTGCGCAGATCTACAATCGCTTGCGCGGATTTACCCCCTGGCCTGGCGCTTACACCAGTTTTCGCGGTCAGCCGTTGCTGATTCTCCGTGCCGCGCCGGTGAACGGACTCACGATCGAACCGGGGAGCGTTGACACAGAAAACCGCCGTCTGTTGATCGGTTCGGGCGAGGGTACCGCGTTAGAACTGCTGGAAGTGCAGCCAGCGAGCAAGAAGCCCATGCGCGCAGACGCATTCCTGAATGGCTATAAAGTCTCGCAGCACGAGAAGCTGGGTGAACAGAATTGAAGCTTCCTCTGGGTTATCGGTACGCCGCGACATACGCGGGCATTCGCAAACATCCGGTCGACGACATCGGTCTTATCGCGAGCGAACCACCGGCACAAACAGCCGCGCTCTTCACGCAGAATATCGTGCAGGCAGCGCCGGTTCAAATCGCACGTAAGCATCTCCGGTCCTCGAAAGGAAGAACAGCGGCCGTGCTTGTTAACGCCGGGAACGCGAACTGCGCGACAAGAACCGGCGATCGAGTTGCCCTTGCGTCCTGCAAAGCGCTGGCGAAAGCGATTAAGACCAAGACCGAATATGTGCTGCCGGCATCAACCGGCGTGATCGGCGTTGAATTGGACGCGAAGCTGCTCACCGAAGCGATCCCAAAACTCGTGTCGATGCTTTCGCCGGGCGCATTCGAAGCGGTCGCAAGAGCCATCATGACCACGGATACGCGCGTCAAAATGGCCTTCGAAGAAGTGCGCTTTCGAACAGGTACGGTGCGCATCGCGGGCATGACAAAGGGTTCCGGCATGATTCATCCGCGGCTGGCGACGACGCTCGGGTTCGTGATGACCGATGCGGGAATTGAAGCCAAACACCTGCGGCGTATTCTGCTGAAGGCGAGCGACTGCAGCTACAATTCGCTGAGCGTCGACGGAGACATGTCGACGAATGACATGGTGGCCCTGTTGGCGAACGGCGCGTCGAGAGTTCGTCCGAGCAGGGAGTGAACAGAACCTCTTTGCGGAAGCCGTCACCCATGTCATGGAAAGTCTCGCGAAGCAGATTGCCGCCGACGGGGAAGGCGCCCGCAAACTGATCGTGGTGCGGGCGAGCGGCTTCAGAACCGTGGAGGAGGCCCGCAAGATAGCCCGTGCCATCGCTAATTCTCCGCTCGTCAAGACTGCAATTGGTGGCAACGATGCGAATTGGGGACGGATCTTAGCTGCGGCAGGATACGCCGGAGTGGCATTTGCTCCATGCGACATCAATATTCATTTGCAGGATGTACTGGTTTGCCGTGCCGGCCTCGCCGCTGAGTTCGATGAGCGGCAACTTCAGCAAAAGCTCAACACTCCGGAGGTACGCATCGACGTCGCTCTCAGCGCGGAGGCAAGGCCGAGGCCCGATTCTTCACTTGCGATCTGACGGAAGGCTACATTCAGATCAATGGCAGCTATAGAAGCTAAATGAGGTACTCCCGATGGCTATCCGCGCTCGCTGTCATGCTAATGGTGCTTGCTGGCGCGCCGTCGCTTAGGGCTGATCGTGCCGCTGATATTCGTGCGCAACTCAGCTATGTTGCCACCTCACTGACCGCGGGCAACGCGACCGATGCAATGGGCCCGTTCGACAAATCCTTCTCCAATTACAACAAGCTCAGCAGTTACTTCCAAGGGCTGAGCGCGGCTTTTCAAGTCGATAACGAGGTGGATGTAATCGACGAGCAAGACATGGATGCAAGCAGCAACCTGACCATCACTTGGACTCTGACGCTGACGGATCTGGGCACGGACGCAACTGAGCGCCGCACACAGGACATAAACGTCCGGCTTGTCCTGAAAGATGGCAAGTGGAAAATCGTGGATTTCTCACCCATCAGCCTGTTCAATCCACAGCACAAGCTCGCGCCGAAACCCTAGCGTCTATCGCAGCTCTTGTAGCTCTTCGTAATTGCCATGCGTGACGAGCTGGAATTCAACCGGCAGTCGAGTGAAGCTCTTCAGCTCTTCCATCGCCTTCGACTGCGGCGGGCGAGTTCCGGCCACGTGCAGCCGCCCGCCGTGCACGCGGAAAGGAACGATGCCGAAGCGTTTCTGCACATGAGCCGGAAGGCTGCGAACTACGCCCGTCTTCACAGTGCGCGCATCGATGCGAGCCGAGGGCAGCCCGCACTGCAAACTAATCGCATGACAAAGAGCGTCATCCGAAACAAGACCCTTCTTCAGAAGAAAATCTGCCAGATCCGCCTCCGCAGCTACTCCGGCCTGCGCCATCGAGAGCAGCTCTTGCGAGATGCAGCCCGAGGCTACCAGCACCTCGGCCAGCTCACGCCGATGCGGCTGCAGTGCTTCGCGTGTCGGATAGGCGTGCTCAGTTTTTCCCCACGCGAGGGGCCGCTGATGCAGACGGGCGTTCGCAAAACGCCACATAGCGGCTAATGAGGCGGAGCTATTCACGAAGTTGGCGTGAAAGGCGCGCAATGGCACCCCGAACGCAAAACTCACCCCGTACAGTCGAGCTACGCAAAGAGCTCGCAATGTGAGCCGGAAGCACTGCAGCACTAGGGTCGCCCAGCAGAGTGTCACCAGCACCGGACTCGAAATGGCAAAAGCCCAGGCACGATGTGTCGCCGCGGCCTCGACCCAATCCGCTACTCCTGCAATGAACAAAATGTTAGTGAATAAGCTGAGCGGATTCGTGATCAAACCTTTGCGATCTCGCCAGAACCAATAACGCGTAGACCAGGATCCTCTCCAGCCATCCCGCTCCCAGCCTTGTAGCGCGATGCCGGTGACCCAGCGCGTGCGCTGTCGAATTGCCGATCGCATTTTTTGAGGGAAGTATTCGCGGGTAGCGACAAAGCCCTTGTCGCCGCGCCTGAGGCCCGCAAACACCTGCGGATAGCCGGCCTGGTGAATGTAAACGCCCGTTTCGTAGTCTTCCGTCAAGCTGGCCGGATCGAAGATGCGATTCTGACGCTCATTCGCCAGCCGTTCCAAAATTTCCCGTGCGAAGCCGGTGCCGACGCCGTTCGAGGGAATGAACGAACGGCTAAACTGCCGCGCTGGCATGTCGATGGTTTGATACTCGGCAAACTCATCGCAGTAGATGCCGTGCGTGAAGTCGGCAAGCGGTGTTGCCAGAGGCAATACCGGCACTTGCACCATGCCGTATCGATCGCGCTTTCTATTGACGAGTTCGAGCGCGTCAGGATGAATCAGATCTTCGGCATCGTGCAGAACGACTGTATCGAAACGAGTCGTGTTGTGCTTCTCTACCAACAGCATCCGCTGATAGATCCAATTCAGGCAATCTGCCTTCGATGTAGGACCGGGATGCGGACACGCCGCCACGTGCACATTGCGAAATGTCTGAGCTAATTCCCGGGCCACCTTGAACGTCGCTTCGTCATTCGGATAAACGCCCAGGAAAAAATCGAAATCCCTGTAGCGAATGGCCGCCAGATTGTGCCGGACCATGTTGCCGATGACGTCCGACTCCTTCCAGCACGGAACAAAAATCGCAATCTTACGTTCCTGTTTGGAACCTTCTTCGAGAGTGCTATCGCTTTGCGGTGTCCGGCGAAGAAAGCTGTATCCCCCGCAAATCAGGACAGGAACTAAATCGTCGATGCCGCTGAACAACAATGCCACTGCAAGCGAACCAAGTATCCAGGGCCACACTGCGGAAAAAGCCGGAGCAGAGTATAACCAGAGGAACATGTAAGCGATATGTGCAAGCGGAAAAAGCACGGCCCTTAAAGCTAAGTGGTCTCCTCGAGGCACGAATCGCAGAAAATTCTTAGACTTTTCTGCCGTCCTCGGCACCTTCTGATTTGACCGACAAACCATCGGAACGGGCCCTGACGTCGTTCAGCCAACTCGTTCAGGAACTTATCGGGGGTGCTATCCGGCGTCACATCTTCAGCCCATCCGAATTAGACCTGCTGCTCGATCTGCAGACTTGCCGTATCAGGAAATCTGCCCGGGCAGACCTGCTGCGCCGGTACCTCAAGGCCATGCAGCAGCAGTTCACATCCGATACGTCTTCTCTCTTGCGGTTAGCCGATTTTGTGGAGCGCGAGCAGCAGGGTCGTCAACCGACGCAGCGCTCCGCCGAAGCCGCGAAAGCTCTTGCAGCGCCGTACGCAAACTGAGTCGTGAAACCGTGAGTGGCGCTTGCTGCTGGGCTATCCTCAAGAGAGAAATAGGAGATTCGCTATGGCTAGTACCACTGGCCCAGTTGCGGGGACCCAGCGGACCGTTTTTTGCGTCAAGCTGCACAAGGAATTACCGGGACTGGAAGAGGTTCCCTTCGACGGTCATCCTCTCGGCCAGCGTATTTACGACCATGTTTCCAAAGAGGCGTGGCGGATGTGGGTTGAGCACATGAAAATGATCATGAACGAATACCGGCTGAACCTCGGAACGCCTGAGGCGCAGGAATTCTTGTTGAAGCAGATGGAAGAGTACTTCTTCGGCGAAGGTGCGGCTCATCCGCCCGGATACGTAGCACCCGGGCACTAGTTCCGTTCTGGAAGGGCTTCCGTCTGCACGTTGACCAGCTTCCACACGTCGTAAAATCTTGAAGCCTCGCATTCTCGCTTACGCGCTCTTGGCAGCTGCCTCTTGGGCCGCTTCCGATCCCGTAGCCGCGCGTTTGGCGCACCAGGCGCATGAGGCGGAAGGTTCGGGTCAGGTGGTGCGCGCATACCTGCTCTATGCGGCAGCAGCAGCGCGAGACCCGCACAACCCCACCTATGCCGCCAACCGCGACGCACTAGCCCCCGCAGCGAAACTTCTCACCAAGGCCGACATACAAACAGCCGACGTCTCAAGCGACATTGAAGCGGCACAGAAACAACCTCCGGGCAGCGAGCCTCCGGTTGAATTTGCGACGTTGCGCGATTGGCAACGAGACGAAAACCTGCAGCCCTTGCCCCACTTGCTTATCGACTCGTCCACACGCGATTTCGACTTACGCGGTGACGAGAAGAGTTTGTTCCAGCAGGTCACGTCGGCATATGGCATCCGCGCCATCTTGGATCCGCAATTAACCCCTGAGACGGCGAATCTTCGATTCCAGATTACTCAGGCGGATTTCCGGACAGCCCTCGAAGCGCTCACCGCCGTTACCCACACCTTCGTGTTTCCCATTGCACAGCAAGTCGTTTTCGTCGCGCGCGATACCGAGGCGAAACGAAGCGAGCTGGAGCCGCAGGTTCTGCTGACTTTTCCGTTACCAAACGCCCTCGGCCAGACAGATCTCATCGAGGCCGCAAACGCCGTGCGCGCTGTGCTCAATCTCCGCGCCTTTGGCTGGGACAGCGCAAACCGCATTGTGCTGATCCGCGATAGGTACACGCGCGCTCGCGTCGCGAGATCGCTTCTCGAGGCATTGCTCTTGCCGCGAGCGCAGGTCTCCCTCGAAGTGCAATTCCTCACCTTCGATTCCGATCGCAGCTATCACTATGGCGTATCACTGCAGACTGCTTTCCAATTGATCTATTTCGGGCACATTGGGGGGTTCAAGAGCATCCTGCCGAGCGTGTCGAACGCGGCAAACTTTCTGGCCTTGGGCGGGGGCGCTAGTTTGTTCGGACTTGGCCTCACAAACGCCACGCTGTTTGCGAGGTTCTCGGATTCTTTCAGCCGTAATCTGTACGACGCCACCGTGGTAGTCGATTCGGGCCAAACTGCCAACTTTCACATCGGCGACAAGTATCCGATTCCGCAGACCCTATATACCGGCTTTCAGGCCTCGTCGACCCCTTCCATCTATAATCCCGTCGGTCAAATCTCCCTGGAGGACCTGGGAATCATTCTCAAAATGACTCCGCGTGTTCATGGTGACGGAGATGTTACCCTCGATCTCGAAGCAGGATTGAGAGCCCTCGGTTCGGAGACGTTCAATACGATTCCCGCTATCGCTGAGCGGGAATTCAAGGGAAGCGTATCGCTGCGCGAAGGGGAATGGGCCGTTCTCGCCGGAATGAACGTCGACACCCGGAGCGTCACACGCAACGGTCTGATAGGCCTTTCTCAAATCCCCGGTTTGGGCCAAGTTTTAAGTGAGAACACCCGCGATACCCAAATCAACGACACGCTCCTCCTCATCAAGCCGACCGTCACCCGCCTGCCCATGTCGGACACGATCAGCCCGCAGTATCTGCTTGGACCGCAGCGCGGCGAGAGAGTCTTGCTCTAGCCACCCACCTTGCGGGCCGCGCGACTGCTATCTTCTCTAGCATGTCGACCATGCGCGATGAGATCCGGCAGCAACCGGAAGCCATCGAGCGCACTCTCAACGAAGAATGGCCGCGCGCCGAACAGTTGCGCCGCTACTTCGAGCAGCATCCCGTGCGGCTCATCGTACTCGCTGCGAGAGGCACATCCGATAACGCCGCCCAATTCGGCCGCTACTTGCTCGAAATCTCGACCGGCATTCCGGTCTCCTTAGCCGCGCCCTCCGTTTTCACGCTCTATGAATCAGGAGTGAACCTGAAAGATGCAGTCGTCATCGCCATCTCCCAATCCGGCGAATCGACCGACACCAATGTAGTGCTCGAACACGCGCACACCGCCGGAGCTTTCACTATCGGCATCACGAACGAAAGCGAAAGTAGTTTGGCCCACCTGGCTGAGCACACCTTCTTTGTGCGCGCCGGAAAAGAGAAAAGTGTCGCGGCAACCAAGACATACACGGGCCAGCTCATGTGTCTCTACCTGCTCGCGCATGCTTTGGGTGCCCCGCTATTTTTGGAAGACTTGCGGCGCATTCCTGAGTGGAGCGCCCAAGCGCTGGAGCTTGAGGAACACATCCGCGCCCGCGCCGAGCGCTACTGCTTTATGCAACACGCGGTTTGTGTGGGCCGCGGTTTGAATTATGCCAATTCCTTTGAGTTCGCGCTGAAGCTGATGGAGACCTGCTACGTCGTCGCAGAACGCTTCTCTTCCGCCGACCTGCTGCACGGCCCTATCGCTATGCTTGAGGCCTCGTTTCCAGCCTTCTTATTTTGCCCCTCGGGTGTGACCTGGAAGCCAATGCGCGAATTGATCGAGAAGCTGCAATCCATCAAAGCTGAGACGATCCTGATCACCGATCGCAGCAACAGCGAGGCGGGAACCCAGAACGGGATTGAAGAACCCCTCACCGTTCCGGCGAATCTTGCGCAACACGGCCCCCTGCCCGACGATCTCTATACGCCGATTCCCTACATCATCCCTGCGCAACTGTTCGCCGCGAGTCTGGCCGAAGTGAAACGCCTGGATCCCGATCGTCCGCGGACCCTCAGTAAGGTGACGCTAACGCTGTAGAGCGGATTGAATCCGCGCGCTTTTTACTTCCGCGCGCCCCGAGTGGTGCCCTTCAATGCAGACTGGCGCCGCTTCGCGTTCTTGCGCTTGGGTTTCGCTATTCGAAACGTGCCGCTGCCGAGATACTCCGCTTGGTAGATGTTGTCCTTCTGCTTGATCTTCGACGAGGCACCATGCTCGCCCTTACCGCTTGTGTTTTGCTTCTCTTCTGCCATGAAACTCCTGGAAATTGTGACACTTCAGTTTAGCGGAGCCGCCAATACGGTTCACGGATGCGCAATCACCAGGAGCGTCTCGGCGCGTTCGAGAGTACATTCGAGCGCCGTTCGCAGGTTTTCCGGATCGAGCGCCGCGAAGCTCTCATCCAAGATCACCACCCCGGCCCGTTGCAGCAATGCGCGCGCGATGTAGACCCGGCTGCGCTCGCCATGCGAGAGTTGCCAGCCGCCTTCACCTACCATTTGCAGCAGACCGCTCGGCATACGGTCGAGAAGATCGCCCAATCCGAGTTCGCGGCACAACAACTCGGCATCCTTGATATCTTTCTGCGTCGGTGGCCACCCGCGTCCCATCAACAAATTGAACGCCAACGTCTCCGTCAGGATATGGTTTTCATGAAATTGCGGTGCCGCCGCGACTTGTTGGCGCCAGCGCTTGTCGCCGATCGTATGCCGGTCAACGCCGTTCACCAGCAACAGCCCCGACTCGGGCTGGCGCATCCCAGAAAGCAGCGAAGCGAACGTGGTTTTGCCACCGCCTGATGGGCCTTCCAGCAGAATGCGTTCGCCACGCCGCACGACCAGGCCGCACGCCTGTAGCGCCGGGATGCCTTTGTCGCGGTAGCGAAACGTCAGGCGATCCGCCTCGATTACTTTCGACGAAACTTCATCGTGTTCATGACCGGCAAACACTTCGCCTAACCGTTCCGGACGCGCGGCGGCCCAGAATAGGGGCGAGATGCGCCTCCAGGAAACGCAGAGCGCAGCAATGTCTGTAAACGAGGCCGCCAAGCGCCTGAACGCGGTGAAAGCAAGTAAAACACCGCCGAGTACGATCGCAATTTCAGACGGAGAACTCCGCGCCGCAACAACGCTGGGTACCAGGCACGCCAGTCCTGCCAGTAACCATCCGCGCGGCACCGCAGCAGTCAACCACGCTCCACTGCGATCCACCGCCTCGGATAACCGGACATATGTGTTGAGCGTCCGATCCTCATCTTCGTGCCATTCCTCTCGCGGCTGTTGGGCCAGCCGCGTCCGGTGCCCTACCATCGCCTCAACCAGATCCTCGGTCATGCCCATGCGCGCATCCGTCCAGAGCTGATAGCGCCGCAGGAACCGCCAGGCCAGGAACGCTGCCAGGCAACACCACAAGCAGCAGCAACAGTGCAGATCGGCCAAGCACAAAACCGGAAATTGCGATTTCGACGACTGCCAGCAGCGCCGCAACTCCTCCTCCGAGCGCCAGCGTCTCGACCGCCTCTGCCTCGAACACTTGGCCCAGAAAACTTCCGATCCCTTGATGACGCGTCTCTTCCGGGCCGAGCCGCAAAGCGCCCGCCAGTAATCTCCGCTTGAGAAGACCGCCCACGCTAATCGCCAGCGATCCCTGCAGCCAGGTCGTCAGCACTCGCAAGGGCACCAGACTCATCAGCAAAAGCGCCCAAGCGAGCAGCCAGCCCCGATCCATGCGGCCTTCGAAACAGAGAGTGCCGAGAATCGCCCATGATGCAAGCCACAGCAGATACTGCGCCGTGTGCGCGCCGAGGAGCCAGCCGGCGTTCCCAAAAGCGTTCGCCTCGCGAAGCCAACGACGCGGTCGCGCGCCAGGCGAAATGCGCAGCATCCAGCATTGGTCAAAACGGATCTCGCCGAGCTGCTCCATCAACAGCAGCTTCACGGTTTTGGAGCGCCGCTCTGTCGCAATCTGCGTTCGCGCAAGCAGTTGCTCGATTTCGTTACGCCGTGGACTGGCAAAAGGCTCGCGAAGCGCGTCGCATATCTCGCGCACCGGAACACGTTTTAACGAGAGATTCGGCGTCAAAACGCGAAGCACGCCATTACTTCCATCCACGATTGCCAAAAAGAAGGAATCGGATACGCGCAGCAGCGCCGCACGTGCGTTCGCTAGTTCAGGCTCCAGATCGCCGAGCGTAGTCTGCAACTGTTCCGCTTCGCAATCAAGAAACTTCGCATGCCATTCGATGCAGTGTGCCGCGTCCCCGGCCGGGGGAAAAGATTTCGGATTCAGCGTGTCGGAAATGCCGGCACAAAGGCCCGCTCTTAGCAGCAGCGCAGCAGTCGCCTCGCCCAGCCGCGAAGCCGGCCAACCGAGCGCCTCTATTTCGCGCGCGTTCATCACGCCACTTCGCTTTCGCGCCGTTTCTCTTCTGCGCCTTTGTGCTCCTCGACGATGCGGCCCGAATGGATGCGGATGCGCCGCCATAAGCTCGCGCTCCATAGTCCTGAGCGCGTCTGCTCTTCGGCATCGAGCAGTTGCGCATAGCGCGACGCGGACGAAGCACACAGCTGCTCCGGCGTTCCATCTTCGACAATCCGCCCTTGCTCGATCACCAGGACTCGATCGAATCCCTGTGTTTCGGAAAGGTCGTGAGTGATGCAAAGCAGAGTTGAACCACGCCAGTACTCGCGCGCACGAGCCAGCAGTTCGCGCCGCTTTTCCCGATCCAATCCACGGAACGGCTCGTCGAGAATCACCAGCGGCGAATCCTTGCGAAGCATGGCGCGACCCAAGCGCACGCGCTGCCCTTCTCCACCTGAAACGAGCCCACCGCCTTCACCGAGCTTGGTCTGCAAACCCGCTGGAAGCGACTCGAGCACTGGGCGAAGCAGCGCGATATCGATCGTCTTTGCGATGGCACTCGGTGCTAAATCTGAGCCATAACGATCTGACCCATAAGAGAGATTCGAAACCAACGAACGGTTCCACAACTGCACTGCCGGATCCACCCAGGCAGTCGAGATTCGCAGCGCGCCACAGTCGAGCGGTTCACCATTTACGAGCACCTCGCCCTGACCAGGTTTCAACCACCCCAGCAAGATGCCGACCAAACTCGATTTCCCTGCCCCTGATGGACCGACAATCGCCACTTGGCTGCCGGATTCGATGCGCACGTCTATGCCTTCCAGAATCTTGTGACCGGACGCCTCGACCGCGACGCGCCGAAACTCTAAGCTCGGTGCAGTGCCGAGTGCAGTAATTAAAGAAGCAGGCGGCTCACCGTCTTGTGTTGGGTCCGGCTCCTCCGGCGCGCCTAGCGGCTCGAGCAATCGCAAGGTGAGATTACGGTAATAAGGACACTGTCGCGACAGCGCTGCAATCTCTTGCCCCAGCGCAGGCAAGTTCAATGCCCAATAGACCACCAGCAACAAGCGACCAATGTGCGCTCCTTCGAACGGATGAACTAAAAGCAGAGCGGCGATCAGCGCGAACATGGCCGTCATCTGTACAGCTTCCAAAGACACCACCGTCTTCTGTAGCCGGAGAGCGGCGCGCGCCCACTCTCCGAGCAGCTTCTCGTGTTCTCTGCGCACGCTTTGCTCGGCGCTGTGCGCGCGAATAGATAACAAGCCCAGCATGGCGTCCAGATAAAAACGTGTCAGCCCGGCCGCGTGACTGCGCACCCGTAGGTCGCGCTCAGCCAGAACAGATTGCGTGGTGAACGTGGGCACTAAAGCCGCCGCAACGGTCAGCAGAACAAATGGTGTCGCCTTCGGTTCCAGGAAAATGATTCCCGCAGCCGTCGCGCAAAGCTCAAAAACATTCCGCAACATCTGACGGCCGAGCTCCGGTACATGTCGAAGCCGATGCGTCGCGTGACTCCGCTCAGCCATATCGGAAGTCAGCCGGCTTTGAAAGTAACGATCGCTCAGTTTTGGAATTTTGGTGAGAAAAGCCATGCGCAGGCGATTCTCAAGTTGGCGCCCCAGACGAGTCGCGCCGTACAAGATCGGCAGTTCCAGCAGTAACAGCGCGAAGCTGAAGAACAGAATCGCGGTCATCGCGCCCATTCTCTGGCCCGCCAAGCCTAATTCGCCGCTGATGTTGAATACCCCGCGAAACAGCAACGCTTCGATCATCACCGCGCCTGCCCCGGCGGCCAGCGCGAGCGTCAAAATGCCGGGACCCGCAGGGCCGCTTTCCCGGAGAACGCGTAATAATTCCCGTCCCGGACACATCGGCCGCTCGTCCATGGCGGCCTGCAGCTCTGGATTCAGCCGTTCGGCAACAGGTACGCTGCGCTTACGCACGAATCCGCACCAGCACCGCGCCGCGCATCCGGAGTTGTTCTTCGCCGTTTTCACCTTGACCCGCCGCATCGACCGACCAATAGCGCGCCGGAATCAGCTCCGGCGTAGTGCAAAGCTGTTCTATTAGACCGAGAGCATCACGCGAGCGGCATACTGCGCCAGTACGCACGAGCGATGCAGCCAGCCGCACACTCCCATCGAGCGCCGCTAAACCGCGCCAACTTTCATCCTTTAGCGCTTGCAAAACCAACGCTTCCGCTTGGTGTCGCCTCACGCCAATCCCGCCAAGGCGCAGCCGAAGCGCACGTTGAAAATCTTCCGAAGCCGCGAACTCTCGCCAGTCTCCGGCCGCCACAGCCATAGTGTGGCTGTAGACTTCATTGGCGAAATCCGTCACACGCGTCCAGCGCCGGCCCACCGCCGGATCCATCAGTTGAACGGTGTTTCCGTGCCGCCGCCACACCACCACGAAATGTGTCAGCCCGTTCGGCAGCTTCACGACCACGATCGCCGGCAGGGTGTTCACATGGTCGAGCAGCAGATGATCGATCGGCACCATAATCTGCTCGGCTTCGAGGCCAAGCTGATTGGCGACCGCTTCCATCGTGTCGATGGAAGTACCGTCGATGCCGGTCTGGCAGGCCTCCCGTAAGCGCCCATATCCTACCGGTGTCCCAAAGCCTTCGAGAAGACACTTGAGCGCAGCCGGCCCGCAGTCCATACTGGACGTCTGGACCACCTCAGGTGCGAACAATTTTCTCAACGCGCGTCCACCAGTTCGCTCGCCGCTCGTAAGATCAACGCCGCAGGCGAGACACGCTCGACCTCGACTTCCACGGAAGTCGGAAATCCTTGCTGGTACGGAATGTCCGCCGGACGCGCCGAGTCGACGGCCAGCTCCACCCTTACCTTGCCGTCGCGAATTTCTTCAGACACGCGCGAAACTCTCGCCCGAACCGTCCCATACTGCGCCCGCGGAAATCCGTCGAGCCGGACGATCGCGGGCTGTCCTACATGCACTCTGCCCAGCACCGACGCAAGCTGAAAGTTCGCGATGATTACTAGGCCGCTAGAAACACTCGTCTGAATCGGATACGCCGCCGAACGTGCCTCTAGTCGCGCCGAATCGGAAACCTCATAGCGCGTCACCTTCGCCCCAAACGCCCATCCCACCCACGCTGCCAACAGGAATAGGGCAAGCAGCAGGACGACGCTTGATCGGATCCCGTGATCGGCTCGAAGCGACCGATTTACGGCTGGGAAGCTACTACTCATGTCCTGCGCGGAATACACCGTCCAAATTAAAGTGGCCGCTCGCTAGTGAAAGCGAAGCGGCCATATTGCTTAAAGGTTCCAACGGAACCGCCGAAAAGAAAAACTACGCGCCAAAGATGGATTGACCAGCTTTCACATTGCTCTTAACTTTCATGGCTCGATCCTCCTTTCTCAGGATTGAGTTCTCGCTGGCAGGCGAGAACTCAGGCACATCTCTGAAATTGCAAAAATCCCAGTAATTCCGAATTCCTTAGACACTTATCCCACCGGGCATTTCTCGCTTCTTTTCCATCTTTTTTTCAAAGACGACGATCTGAAGTGCGCTGCCGGTGCTTACATCCTATTTTTGTTTTCGCTAGGGCTCTATACGATTTATAGCGAAATTCGCGGCTTATTCAAACTCTTTTGTGAGTTTACGCAGGTAGGATTTTTCCGGCATCCGTACCGGCGGGTACTAAGGATCCACCCCTAATGCCGCCTGCCCCGCCCGTCCCGCACGCCTTGAAAAACCCGTTTCCGGCGTCGTATCATCACGCGCAGTGGACCTATTTCCAGCCAGCATCGAGTCGCCACCGGCCGATACTCCTCCATCCCCTGACCCCCGCTCGCGAGCGTTCCCCCTGCTTTGCGGCGTGGTTCTCCTCATCACTGCCGGGCTATTCGTCTATTCGGAGACCATCGGTTTTGTTTGGGACGAGGGATTCCATCTCTTAACTGCGCAGCTGATCGATCGCGGAAAGACACCCTACCTCGACTTCTGCTTCCCCCAGACCCCGTTAAATGCTTACTGGAACGCTGCCTGGATGCAGGTCTTCGGGCAAACGTGGCGCGTGCCGCATGCACTCGCCACAATTGAGACTGCCGCAGCTGTCTTCCTCACCATGGATTTCATATTCGCGCGCTTTCCGGTGCGGCGCTGGCGCTTCGCCTGCGCGCTGACAGCCGCGCTCTTCGTCGGTTTCAACACCCAAATCGTGCAGTTCGCGACCTCTGGCCAAGCCTACGGCATGGGGATGCTCTTGATCGTCGCCGCCTTCCGGGTGTCCATCGTTGCCGTCGCGCGAAAAAGTTGGTTGCTGGCCTCGCTCGCGGGCCTGCTCGCAGGGGCCGCGGCCGGGTGTTCGCTCCTCACTGCTCCGGTGGTCCCGGTCTTACTGATCTGGATCTTTCTTTATAACCGCGAGGGAAACCGCTCGAAGAAAGTCGCCGGGTTCATCATCGGAACTCTTATCCCGTTTGCGCCGGTGTTTTGGCTGTTCGCCAAATCGCCTCGCCAAGTGCTGTTCAACGTGGTCCAGTACCAAGCCCTCTATCGCCGCGTGAACTGGAATGGCGCGACTCCGCACGATGTCGATGTCTTAAGCGCGTGGCTCGATTCCTCTCAGGCGCTCTCGATGGGACTGTTGGCCGTCGCCGGGCTGTGGTTCCTTTGGAAAAAAACCAATTGGGACGCTGTGCGTCGGCGCGAATTCTCTCTCTGCGCCTGGCTGTCGCTCGCCCTGATCGCGTATATAGCGATTGCTCATCCAACCTTTCAGCGCTACTTCCTTTTCGCGGTTCCCTTCGTCGCGGCAGTGGCGGTCCTGGGGCTCTATTCTCTCGGTTCGCGCCTAACCAGCCCGGATCGCCCGTTCTTGCCAACACTCATCGTGACTGCGCTCGTAACGCTCTATCTCGCCCGAGCGCTCTTCGATGATCGCGACGCCGTCACTTGGCACGACTACGAAGAGGTTGCCCGCAAAGTGGATCAGGTCACTCCCATCAATGGCAGTTTGTACGCCGACGAGCTGGTCTATTTCGCAACCGGACGCACGCCGCCTCCAGGCATGGAGTTCTCCTATGCGCACAAGCTTCAATTGTCCGCTGCGCAAGAGGCGCTCTACCACATCGTCTCGGAGCGCGAACTGAACGACCAGGTCAAGGCCGGCAAATTCGATACCGTCCAAACCTGCAACGACGACCGGATGGACCAAATGGACCTGGCGGATCTGTTCCCGCACAAAGTCGACATCGGAGACTGCAGCATCTTCTGGGGCAAAGTAAAACCTGCACCCGCTCACAAAAAGTGATTGGTTCTCACCCCTGCCGCTCAGCCAAGCTCACGTAGCTGATGGTCGGCCCGGTTGCTGGAAGAATCTCCCATTCCGTCGTCATCGTGCACCGGTCGGCGGATATGACCGCCGTTGCTCGAGCGGAAACAACTCCGTCTCGCGTGATGACGGCTTCGTAGGTGTTATCACTCAGCTGGCGAACGCTCCACGTATCGCCGAGGCGGCTGCCGCTGAGCCGATAACCTTGGGCATCGATTCGAAAGCTTGATTCGGCGCGCGTCTTCTCGCCGTCCGGGTAGACGGACTCGTTGATGTACTGGATGCCGTCCTCTTTCGGGAGGAACGTTATGCTGGCTTGCTGCGCAATCGGGATCGGCGTGCTGGATCCGGACTCGATGCTTTTCAGCTTCCACGTCCCAATCAGCGACAGTTCGGATGGTCCAGATGAGGGCGCAGCCACGAAGGCGTCTCCTTTACTCGGCCCGTCCAGTCGAGCACCTGGAAGTATACATCTCGCGCACCCCGCGTCTTCCCTCTCGTTGCGCAGGCCACACTGTATCCTGATTTCGGAGGATTAACTGCCACCATGCGATTGCGGCGTCCTGAATGAGCATCTTCGAGAACGGCTTCTTCATCGCAATCGTTGCTCACGCTCTGCTCGGCCTCTCTCTGGTCTGGGACAAAATTCTTCTGCGCCAGCCGAAACTCGGCGACGTGATCAATTATGTGTTCTGGCTCGGAGCGATGAGCGTGCTCGGCCTGTTGCTCATTCCCTTCGGGTTCCACCGGCCGACGCTAGGAATCGCGGCGCTCGCGACCGGCGCCGGAATCGTCCATCTCGTCGCGAACTATTTCTATTACGCGACGTTGAAGTCCGGTGCAGCTTCCCAAACTCTGGCCATCCTGGGCGGATTCTCCCCGCTCGCCACCTTCCTCGTGGGTCTACTTCTTCTCAAACAGCCATTCGGCGGCTTCAGCGGCTGGGGATTCGGCCTCATGGTTGCCGGCGGCTTCCTGATGTTCGCTTCTGAGCGCGTCAACGTAAAACGAGTCCTCACATTTACTGTGCTCGCTGCCATTACGTTCGGATTCACCAACGTCATGCAAAAAATGGCTTTCGATGAAACCAATTTCGTGACCGGCTACGTGTTCTTCACCCTCGGCACGTTTGCAGGCGCACTGCTATTTCTCGTCAGGCGCTCCTGGCGCGAGCGAATCTTCCGCCACTCCGAAGAAGCTTCGCCCCGCAGCAAATTGTGGTATTTCGTGAATCGATTTGTGAACGGAGTCGGCTCCTTCCTGATCTTTTTTGCAATCAGTAGAGCCCATCCGGCCATCGTCGCCGCCATCTCCGGCCTGCGTTACGTAATCATCTTTGTCGCCGCGTTCCTCATCACGAAACTGTATCCACGCTGGCTGAAAGAAGACTTCCACGGCTGGACTCTATTCGCGAAGTCCATTGCGACCACGCTCATCGTCATCGGATTGGTGCTGGTCGGACTTAAAAGCGAAAGCGGCGGCTCAGCGGCCTCGGCATTGCTCGAGCGCCTGCTTGGCTGACGAATGCTATACTTTTCGCCATTCATGCCAAAGCTCCTTCTTTTAGCCGTCTTTACGCTTGCCGTGTCGTTCGCGCAAGCACCTTCTCCCGATATCACGGGCGTCTGGAAAGCCGATTTGCAGAAGAGCAAAATTGCCGGACCGCCTCCGACCCAATACCTCGAGATCATCGAAGAAAAAACCGTCGTCATTAATCGCAGAACGCAAGAGAAAGGTCAGGAACTGGACGAGAATAGCGGCGTTTGGGGCGAGCACGGCCAGCAGCGCTCACTCCTCGCGTTCGTTCCGAATGGCAAGCCCGCCATCAGGCCTTATCAGGGAATCCCCGCGCGCATCACCGCATCCTGGCAAGGCAACACCCTGGATCTCACGGCAGAAATAGCAGGCCGGCCCATGCTGGTGAAGCGCAGCTATGAACTTTCTCCAGATGGCCAAACGCTTACCATCAACTCCAGCACCACCGCAGGTCCGCATCAGCAGCAGAGCACCATCGTTCTTTTGAAGCAGCCCGATGCCGCAGGCGATCCCCTTCGCCAACCCGAAGAAACTGCCGGGCAGCACTTCAAGAATGTGAAAACCGATGCCCTAAAAACGCTGCCTGCATCCGAGTTCATCGATCAGATGCGCTACATGGCCTGGTCGGTCGGTAAAGATTGCGAGTTCTGCCACGTGAAAGACCATTTCGACTCCGATGACAAGAAGGAGAAGAAAACCGCTCGCCAGATGATCGACATGACGGCTTCGATTGATGAGAACAACTTCAAAAGCAGACCTGAAGTGCGCTGCTTCACGTGCCACGAAGGGCACAACCGTCCGCTGTCTCACCCGCTGTTTCCCGATGAAGCGGCCGCGATGCAAGCGTCGCAAGGACAAGGGCCCGATCGTCCCATGCAAGGCGCGGGCTCCGGTCCGCAGGGTGCCAAGCCGGCAGACATGCCGCCCGGCAAACCGCCTCAATAATGGACGCTGTGTAGTCTGCGTGGCGCCCTCAGTGCGTCATCGCATACACGATGTAATTCACACCGATTCGAATTCCGAGCGCAGAATACTTTTCTGGATACATCGGCGCATCCGCCCATTCCCAGGAATCGCCGATATCGGAGTTGAACGAAATCGCAATCATCACGCGCCCCTTGTCGTCGTAGATGCCTCGCCAGCGCGCGACGTAGCCGTCCAGCTTATGCCCTTCTTGCAGGTGCCCTTCACCGACTATCTGGTAACGGTCGTCCAGATCGTAGACGGTATGGAAAATCGGATCGCTGTCAGGTATGTCGACAATCGGGCGCTCGGGGAACACGCGCTTCATGCTCTCCTCGAACACCTGCCACTCTACCGTGCCATGAAAATCATCGGCCATGAAGAAGCCGCCGCGCAATAGGTAATCGCGAAGCTTTTTCGCCTGCGCATCTGTTATTCCCCACTCGCCTACTTGCACGGCATACAGCCATGGCCAGTTGTAGACATCCTGCCCATCGTCCAGGTTCACGCACTGTTCGACGGATCGCACATCGATGCGGGTCAGCCGCCGGACCGCTGCGGAAAAATGACGGTCCGCCCTTGGAAAGTCCTGCGACCATAAGGAACTTCCCTGCTCCCAATCAGGGTTATCGCGCCCGGCGTAGCCGTTATTCCATCCCGGCGGATACATCAAGCGCGCGAACGCCCACTCGGTCTTCTGTTCAAAGTCAGGCGGGAGCGGAATCGAACCAAGCCGGTACTCAATGCCTGGATACTCGCGGAAAGCATGCGGCAGCGTGCGATCGAGCGCATAAGCCGTCCCGAGAAAAGCGAGCGCACAGCCCAGGAACCACAGAGTGTTGCGCAAATTCACGGGCCGGCCTGCCTCGATCCCACCATATCACCGGGAACCGGCATCACGGGAAGGGCCGCGCTTCAGCTACGACACGGCAGCGGCTTGTGGAACTGTCCGATCTCTTGAGATCCAGTAATATGCTCCCGCCGCAATCGCAAACAGCAGCACTGCGCTCGCGAAATACACGTTCCGAATGCCGATTGCGGTTGCCAGCGTTCCGGCCGATAGCAGCGCGATCACCTGTGACGAGAACATCACCGCCATCAGACTGCCGCTGACGCGACCGAGCATGTTCTGCGGCGTGTGCTCCTGGATCAGTGCTTGCGCCGGCACGAACACGAATGCCGCAAAGAATCCGATTCCCAGCATCATCGCCGCCGCTATCCAGGTCGTCCCAAAGGTCGCCAGGACAGCAATGGCCAAGCCGGTTCCCGCTAGTCCCGCTGTGACGATTTGCGTTCCAGGCAAGCGCTTGCTTCCGAGCCGCACCATTTGCGTGCCGATAATCATGCCGAATCCCACTAGTGAGCCCAGGTTCCCGAACAACGTACTGCCTCCTCTGAGCACGTCTCGCACATACACCGCGATGAGCGCGCCGAAACACCGGATCGCGAACATTCCTGCCGTCATCGCAACTACCACGAACGAGATGGCTGCGTGCGTGAAAATAAACTTCGCTCCCACGCTCAACTCGCTCCACACGGCTCTGGCTGTCTTCACCGCCGGCGAAGGCTCATGGGCAATCGTAATCGTTGACAACATCGCCGCCGAGAAAAGAAACGAACCGCTGTCCACCCAAAAACACACGTTCGCACCGAACGCCGATACCAGCAATCCCGCAATCGCCGGGCTGATGATCTGCATCGCGAAAAACGCCTGCTGAATAAGAGCGTTCGCGCTCATTAGCCCGTGGCGCGGCACTAGCGCCCGAAGTGTAATCGCCTGCGCCGGCATGAAGAAACTCGAAACCGTGCTCGCCACCAGCAGAATCGCGTAGATTTGCCACAAGCTATGCGCGAACATCAGCAGGAAAAATAGAACCGCACGCACCAGGTCGCTTGTGATCATCGTCCGCTTGACGTTCCACGAATCGACGAAGACTCCAGCGATCGGGCTCACTATCGCCAGAGGCAGTAAATAAAACACCAGCACCAGCGTGATGTCCGTGGCCGATTTGTGCATGCGAAACGAAACTACGCTGAAGATCGCGTAGATTGCCAGAAAATCGCCGAAGACGCTCACCAGTTGTGCCATCCACAACCGCCGCAGTCCGGGAAGCCTGAACACTTCGCGAAACGTCAAGGGAGGTGTAGCTGCCGCAGCCATAGTGCTCCTATTTCTTGCCTAGCTCTTCCAGCTCTTTCCGCGCCCGGTCGAGAATCGCGTGAATCAACTGCAGACGCGGCTGATCTCCACGGCTCTCCTTCACCGCGCGCATCGTGCTCTTCATCACTGCCCCTAACGGAGTCCACATCATCACCATCTCGGGACTGATCCAGCGCGCCCAATCCTCGTAACCGGCCGCGCGTTTCCACATGTCCTCCACCGTCTCCGCGTTTTCCTCGAGCTCGGCCCGGCCCTGCTCGGTGATGTGATAAATGCGCCGGCCCTCTTTCCGTTCCGACGTAATCATGCCCTCATCCTCGAGCTGTTGCAGTGTCGGGTACACGCTGCCTGCGCTCACGCGTCGGGCGCTGCCCCAGCGTGCCGCCATGGTCTTCATCAGCTCATAGCCGTGCCGAGGGCCCTCCGCCAACAGGGACAGAATCGCCAGCCGGATCTCGCCTGCCTCAAACCCCGCTCGCCCTCCGAAAGGCGGGAATTCGAAACCTTTCAGATCGCCGGTTCGCGAGTCTGCCCACCCTGCCCAGACGAACGGACGGTGTCTCATATGTTTGCGCTATATCGACAGGATGTATCGTACGATATACGTGGCGCACTCGTCAACAACGTTGATGGAATCTAAGTCCACCGAATCGGAGATTGCCTCCGCTCTCGCTTTTCGCCTGAAACCGAGCCAAAAAAAAGCGAGGCAGAGCGGAATGCCCGGCCTCGCGTGGTCGGTTTAGGACCTGAGTGAAACGATTATCGGCGCCAGTAACCTGAGTAATAGCGGTGGCTGTAGTAGCGCGGCGCCACCCAGTACGCACCAACGTAAGGCCGGTGAGCCCAGTAGCCCGCGCGCCAGTTCCAGCGCGGCCCAACCGGATAATAGTATCCGCCGACCCATGCATAACCCGGCCCTGGATACGGCGCTGCGTACGTGACTACCGGCGGGGGCGGAGGCGGTGCAGCGTAATAGCCGTACGCCGGAACGCCTAAGCCTACTCCAAAGAACACGCGCCCTGCCGCGAACACCGAGCTACCGGCCAACAAGAAAAGTGCAAGCAATTTTGTTTTCATTTTCAAACTCCTCGTGCCCAAAATTTGTCACCGCCAAAAGCGGCGTTCGCCCGTACAGTTGCAACCCAATTGCCACACGTAAGCTATTGAAAGAGCGAGGACGACACTATCGGCGCCGTACCTGATCCACCGCCGGTGGTGGATTTTGGCCAGTTGCACCCTACTTAGATTCCGGCGTTGGCTCGCCACATACCGGCATCCGCAGGATCGGCATCGCATCCGAGGCGATGGCCGGAAGTCGCAGTTCTTTCATCGAGTAATGCGCGTCGGGAGGGATTCTATATTCGGTCAGCGGGATCGAGCACTGTTTGCGAGGATTTTCGCTAACGGCCGCAGTCGGAATGTTGGGAAGCGGAACGGGCCAGGGCAACATACCGTTCTCGCCGGGGACGACGGCCGACTGGGCTCGCACCGAAGTGACAGCTTTGTCGACCGCCTTCCGCCAAGTATCCCGAACGGTTGAATCTGGTTTCCCAACGGACAACGGGGCCTGCTGTCTCGCAGCACTAAAACCGCACGCCAGCGCAAGTAAGATGACGCCTCGCAGTAGCATACTCCGCGCCTCTGCCTGCATTGTAGCCGAATTTTCGCATCAACTTCGTCCACCTCTGCCGCATCAAACGAACTACTCACGCGTGAGCCTACGGAGATCAGGATGGCTGAGGTAATCGAAAATTTCGTCCGCGATCAGCTCTATGAGCGCCGCGAAAAACTGCAACATGCCTTGGGCGGCTCCGCGCACCCGCCTCATCTGCACCGTCTGCTCGACGAAGTCGATACCGCTCTGGCCAAGCTGCAGGATGGATCCTATGGTCTGTGCGAGCACTGTCACACCCCGATCGAAGGGGAGCGCCTCGCCGCAGACCCACTGCTCCGCTTCTGCCTCTGCCGGCTAACCGACCGTCAAAGAGACGAGTTAGAGCAAGATCTCCAACTCGCTGCACAGGTACAGCGAGGTCTACTGCCGCCTCAGAACCTGGTTCGACAGGGATGGCATGTGGCCTACCATTACGAGCCGCTCGGAATTGTCAGCGGCGACTATTGCGACGTGATCGAAGCCTGCGACGGGAGTTTGTATTTCATGGTTGGGGACGTTTCCGGCAAAGGAGTCGCCGCATCCATGCTGACGGCGCATTTGCATGCGATGTTCCGTACGCTCATTTCGGTCGAATTGTCGCTCAAGCATATGCTCGAGCGTGCGAGCCGCCTGTTTCGTGGAAGCACGCTGCCGAATCAATACGCCACGCTCGTTTGCGGACGCGCCTCGCCCAACGGCCGAGTCGAGATCTCGAATGCGGGACACCCGCCGCCTTTCATCGTCGGCGACGACACGGTCGCTTCCGTCAATGGTACAAACCTGCCGCTCGGTATGTTCAGCGAGGAAGATTTCTCTGTTGACGAGCTGCACTTGGCGCCGGGGCATAGCTTGATGATTTACTCCGACGGCGTGTCGGAGGCGGTCGACGCATCCGGCGCCGAATATGGCGCCGACCGTATACGGAAAGTAATCGAGTGTAATCGCCCCTGTATTGCTTCCGCGTTGCTCGACGCCTGTCGCGAAGATCTCCTCACCTTCTGCGGCGAAACGCAGCGAGCGGACGATATCACCTTGTTCGTGCTCGGTCGCGCCGCAGCCTAGGCTTCCGGAGCTGTTCTCCGCCCCCACAAACTGTTTTCTTGCTATCCTGAAATTCGGCGGCTTTTCGTGAGTGTTCGCTTCGCAAAAAAGCGTCGCACCATTCACCGCCAAATTCCCTGCTCCGGATTTATCACCCTTTGAAAATCGGATTTGTAAGTCTCGGCTGTCCCAAGAACTTGGTCGACACCGAAGTCATGATGGGACAGCTCGTAGCCGATGGGCACGAGCTCACCCCGCAACCGGCCGAAGCCGACGTCATCGTCGTCAATACCTGCAGCTTCATCGATCCCGCTAAACAGGAATCCGTCGATACCATCCTCGAAATGGCTGAGTATAAGAGAACCGGCAAGGCTCAGCGCCTTGTCGTCGCCGGCTGTCTGGTCGAGCGCTACCGCTCCGACATTCGGAAGAACATCCCGGAAGTGGATGCGGTCCTCGGCACCAATGAGCTGGCTCAAATTACCGCGCTTTGCGAAGGTCTCGCGCCGAAGCAGCTGGCGCCTGAGCCCTACCTGTATCACGATCTCACCGCGCGCGTATTCACCACGCCCCGCCATTCGGCTTACATCAAAATCGCCGAGGGCTGCGATCATCCATGCTCGTTCTGCGTCATCCCGCAATTTCGCGGCAATTTTCGCAGTCGCCGCTTTGAAAGCGTGATGGCCGAAGCGTCGCGCATGTTCACCATGGGCGTGCGCGAAATCAATCTCATTGGACAGGACACCACTTGTTACGGCGAAGATTTGGGATTCAAAGACGGCCTGGCGCAGCTTCTCGCCCGCCTTGCCTCCATCCCAACCGAACTGCCCAAATGGATTCGCTTCCTCTACGCGTACCCGAACAAGATCACGCAAAAGCTACTCGACACCATCGCCGCGCACGAATCTTTGGTGAAGTACATCGATATGCCGCTGCAGCACGCCAGCGCCCCGGTGCTGAAGCGCATGAAGCGTGGCGGCAACGCCGACATTTTCCTCAAACTTCTGGAGCGTATACGCGCCACTATCCCCGGTGTTGCCGTCCGCACCAGCATGATCGTGGGTTTCCCGGGCGAAACCGAGCGCGATTTCGAAGCGCTATGCCAATTCGTCCAGGCCGCGCAATTCGACCGCCTCGGCGTGTTTTCTTACAGCGATGAAGAGACCAGCGGCAGTTACGCCCTCGACGCGAAAGTCCACAACCGTACCATCTACAACCGCAAGCGAACCCTGCTTGCGCTGCAGCGCCGCATCTCGTTGGCCCGCAACAAGCGCTTGATCGGGCGCGAATTTCCGGTTCTCATCGAAGGCCCATCCAAAGAAACGGAACTGCTCTGGGAAGCACGCCTCGCCACACAAGCCCCGGAAATCGACGGTATCTGCTACATCAACGATTTTGGTTCAGGTGATGCCCGGCCCGGTGAAATCCGTACAATGCGCATCACCGAGGCTCATGATTACGATCTCATCGGCGGACTCATCGATGCGCCCGAACATTCTTACCGCGCGCCTGCGCCAGCAATCAACCCGTTTCCAATCCTGAGTGCAAATACCTCGCGCGCCAGCCTTCCAGTCAGATAATAGAAACGATGGCAGTCACGGTGCGTTGCCCGATCTGCAGCAAAGAGGTTGCCTTTGACGACCCCGATATGCCCTTTTGCAGCGACCGCTGCCGCATCATCGATCTCGGCAATTGGGCGTCCGAGAAGTACGTGATCTCGACTCCCACCCAACAAAATGAGTTAGACGAAATCGAGGAATTGGATCATTTAGAAGGCCCAGTGCAGTGAATCGGCTCGCGCTCGCGCTGGCCACCTGGTTTGGTTGCGGCTACTGGCCGTGGGGACCTGGAACCGCCGGTTCCCTCGCCGCTCTTTTAATTGCGGTCGCCTTACATCGTTACCTCGGCAGCGGCCGTTTGACACTCTTCGTCTTGACCGTCTTGCTGCTCGTGCCGGCCGTTTGGGCCTCGACGCGGACCGCGCGTCTCGTTCACAAACAAGATCCCGGCCTTGTCGTCGTTGATGAAGTCCTCGGCCAATGGGTGACGCTGCTCGGTGCCACAGCGTTCGTGTGGAAAAGTTTCCTTGCCGGCTTCCTGCTGTTTCGGCTCTTCGATATTTGGAAGCCGTTTCCGATACGTTACCTTGAAAAATTACCGGAAGGTGCAGGCATCGTCGCCGACGATATTGCTGCTGGATTATATGGAGCGCTTATCTTGTATATAGGTAGGAAGCTAAAACTCTACTAGCTATGGCAAGCAAACAACAAACGGCGGAACAAGCGGCGACCAGACCGACCATCGCGAAAATGGAGCCGCCCGCAGCCATTACCGGAGGCGAGTTGCACATCCGCGGCCACCACCTTGCCGCAGGTGGACGTCCGGCCGTTCGTCTCGGCAATCAACCCGCGCATCTCATCGTTGCCGGCGATTCCTACATCATTGCGCGTGTGCCCGATTCCGCTATGGTCGGCGAAGTCGTTGTCTCGAGCGGCGCCCAGCAAAGCGACCTGCGCGAAACTCACTTGGGTATCCAGATCGCCGACAGCCTGCATCCAGTCGCCAACCCCGCCGTCGATCGCGATGGAAATGTCTTCAGCACCTTCAGCGGTTCGCGCGGGCAAAAGTCGCCCGTATCGATTTACAAGATCGACACCAACTACAATTCAAAGCCTTTCGTTACCGATCTGATGAATCCCACCGGGCTCGCCTTCGACCGCGAGGGCTTGCTCTACGTATCCAGCCGCTACGACGGGATCATTTATCAGATCACCCCTACCGGCAACATGTCGACCTGGGTCGAAGGCATGGGCGTTGCCACCGGAATCGCGTTCGACCGCGAAGAGAACCTGTATGTCGGCGATCGCAGCGGCACGGTCTTCAAGATCAGCAAGTCTCGCCAGATTTACGTCTTCGCTACACTCGAACCCTCCATTGCGGCCTACCATCTCGCGTTCGGCCCCGAAGATTATCTCTACATCACGGGCCCCACCACGTCCAGCTTCGACGCTGTCCACCGTATCTCGAAAGCAGGCGAAGTCGAAACTTTTTATCGGGGGCTCGGCCGTCCGCAAGGACTCGCGTTCGACTCGGAAGGACGGCTATACGTCGCCGCTTCTCTCGGTGGACGGCGCGGCATCATCCGCATCGACAAATCGCGGCGCCCTGAACACTTCCTCTCCGGTCCTGGGATCGTCGGCTTGGCGTTTACGCCCTCGCGCGCGCTGGTCCTCGCCACGCACAATGCGCTGTTCCGCGTAGACGTCGAGATCGCCGGACGCCCGCTGCAGTAGCGCAACCCTGCGCTATGCCCAAAATTGCCGAAATCATAGCTATTGGCAGTGAACTGCTCACGCCGCAACGTATCGATACGAATTCGCTCGTTGTGACCGAGCACTTGAATCTGCTGGGCGTCGAAGTAGTCGCCAAGCACGTCATCGGCGACGAGTGCGAGCGCTTGACGAACGCCATCCGCACCGCTGTGGAACGCTCGCACATCGTGATTCTGATCGGCGGGCTCGGTCCCACCGAAGACGACGTCACGCGCGACGCTGTAGCCGCTGCGCTCGGCCGCAAACTAGTCCTCTCGCTCGAGCAGGAATCGATTCTCATCAACCGCTTCCGCCAGATCAATCGCCCCATGGCGAAGAACAATCTGCGCCAAGCCTATCTGCTCGAAGACGCTGAGGCGATGCCGAACCCGCATGGCACCGCACCAGGGCAGTTCCTGTCGACCAACCGCGGCGCTCTCGCTCTCTTACCCGGACCGCCGCGCGAAATGAAGCCCATGGTCGTCAACGAACTGATCCCGCGCCTCCGCCACGTCATCCCTCCTCAGGTGATCAGAGTTCGACATTTCCGCATTACCGGAATCGGCGAATCGGATCTCGACACGCTCATCGCACCCGTCTACACGAAATACAAAAATCCTGTCACGACCGTCCTCTCTTCCCCGGTGATCTTTCCGTCCACCTCCGCGCCAGCGCGGAGACAGTAGACGCTGCGGACGCGCTCCTTCGGGAGGTTGGCACGCCCATCGCCGAATTGCTCGGCGATCGCGTCTATAGCGAGGATCCCGACGAACCTCTCGAATCTGTCATCGGGCGCCTGCTTCGCAAGTATCACTCCACCGTATCGGCCGCCGAAAGTTGCACTGGCGGCATGGTCGCGGCGCGACTCACTGAACAAGGCGGCAGCTCGGATTACTTCATCGCCGGCTACGTCACCTACAGTGCCGCTCAGAAGCAGGACGTACTCGGCGTTTCGAAGGATCTCATCGCGAAACATACTGCTGTCAGCGAGCCAGTTGCCGCAGCTATGGCCGAAGGTGCGCGCCGCCGCAGCGGATCCACGTACGCACTCTCCGTAACCGGATATGCCGGGCCCTCCGGCGGAACGGATTACGACCCCGTCGGTACCGTCTATTTAGGAATTGCGGGTCCGGCAGGCACCCGCGTTGTGCGCACCCGTTTCGGAGGAGACCGCTACCGCACCCGTGTTCTCGCTACGCAAAGCGCGCTCGATCTTTTGCGTAAAACACTTCTCAAACTGCCGTCGTAATCGCCGAGGGTGGCGCGGACGATCGTTTTGTGTCGTCTGCGTCTGCTCCCGCGCTACTGCGTCGCCAGTTGAGGAAATTCGCCGCCCTTTGCTTGCGTGGCTTTCGCGGAAGCAGCGACGTCGATGCTCGAAAGTGGAATTTTGCGTACCGGCTGGAGCGTGAAGTCCCAGAAGGTCTGATCCATCACGGCGTAATTCTGCACCTCCAGCCGCTGCCCGTCTCGCAACACCAATGTCACCGGCACCTGAGGCGGCGGTGGCGGCTCCTGCTGCATCGCGTACTGCTGCATTTGTGTTTGCTGCCCGGATTGCATTTGAGCCACCTGAGCGCTCAATCTCTGCACCTGGTTGACCAGTGCGTTCTGTGCCATCATGGCCGCCTGCTGATTCGGATCCACCGAGGCATCGTAATCGGGCCCCCCGCCGTACGACGCATCGCCGTTATCGAAGGGGAAATAATACGGCGTGAGCCAGTAGGCGAGTGGTAACCGGCTAGTGCGTCCGTAAGTAGTGCGCCCGTATGTCACTCGGCCCGACCTGCTGATCGTCCCGCGCGCCGGCAAAGTCGAACGGGCCGTCGAGGACGGTCCAAAGTTCAATGCTCCCGCACCCAACGCCGTGCTGGAGGGCAATGGCACGCTCCCGCCCCGCCCGCCTCCGCGTTGTGCGGGCAAGTTGCTCGCGACCGCCGCCGCCAGAGTGCCTAACAGAAGAGCCCGCGTAAGCCAGCGCATATCCGCCTCTCTCTCTAATAGTAGCGCTGTTTCCGATTCAGCGTTCCCCACCTATGTAGACGTCGCAAATGCTCCGGGCGATGCGCTCTAATTATGGCCGTTGCGCAGGCCGCGGAGGTAATCGGCGACAATGAGCGCCAGACGATCGAGCCGCTCCGTAAGTGCCTCGATAGCGCGTGTGTTTTGGGCCGTGTCTCTAGTGGTCTGCTGCGCGATTTCGGCAGTCTGCTGCCCGGTTTCAGCAGTCTGCTGCACGATTCTCAAAACGGTGTCCATGTTTTTCGCCATGAGCTGCTGGGACTGGAGTAACAGCTCGATTGCCCGGGTAACTTCGTCAAACGTCATGCGAAGTGGTCTCCCTTCATTCTCGCCGATTCCGGCAGTCGGGGCAACGCACTCATCTGACCGTCGCGCAACCGCCTGCGTTCAGCCCAGTTCACGGGGCTTACGCCGATACAATGAAAGTTCGGATGCGCATCGCTCTCGCCCAGATCAACAACACCGTGGGCGACCTGGAGGGCAACGCAGCGAAAATCCTGGATTTCGCTCGCCAGGGCGAGCGTGCGGGCGCCGACCTCGTCGCGTTTCCGGAGCTGGCGCTGACCGGCTATCCACCCCGGGATCTGGTCGAGAAACATTCCTTTCTCGATCGCTCCGAAGATACTCTGCAGAGCATCGCGAAGGATTCCGCCAACTTAGGCGTCAGCCTCATCATTGGCTATGCCGGCCGTTCACCGCGGAATTCTGCCATCCGCGCCCAGAATGCCGCCGCCGTTATCGAAAACGGCTGCATCGTATTCAGGCAGTGCAAGATGCTTCTGCCCAACTACGATGTTTTCGATGAAGCTCGCTACTTTCAGCCCGCTGCATCGCAGGACATCTGCACCGTTCGCGGTACTAAGATCGCCATCGTGATCTGCGAAGACGCCTGGAACGACAAGCAGTTCTGGGAACGCCGCCGCTACACCCGCGATCCCATCGAAGAACTCGTGCAAAAAGGCGCGGAACTCATCGTTTCCATCAACGCCTCTCCTTGGAACATCGGCAAGCGCAAGCAGCGGGAAAACATTTTCAAGGCCACCGTGCAACGCTTCGGCCTGCCTCTCGTCTACACCCACATGGTCGGCGGTAACGATCAGCTGGTATTCGATGGAACCAGCTTCGCCATGACCGGCAACGGTGAACTCGCGGCCGAAGCTAAATCGTTCGCGGAAGACTTGATTGTTTTCGACAGCGTGGCAGGAACCGGAGACAACCACGCCATCGATCTCTCGCCCGACGAAGCGGCTTATGAAGCGCTCGTCCTCGGCACTCGCGACTACATCCGGAAATGCGGATTCCGCAGCGTACTGGTGGGACTGAGCGGTGGAATCGACTCCGCTCTCGTCGCCGCCATCGCAGTCGAAGCGGTCGGTAAGGAGAACGTCGTCGGCATCGGAATGCCCGGACCTTATTCGTCGGAGCACAGTCTCACCGACGCCCGCTGTCTCGCGCACCGGCTCGGTATTCGTTTTGAAGTCGTTCCCATCAAGTGCGGTTACGAAGCGATGATCCACACTCTGGATCCGCTATTCAAAGGATTCAATCCCGACACCACCGAGGAAAACCTGCAATCGCGCCTTCGCGGTCTGGTGTTAATGGCATTGTCAAACAAGTTTGGTTCACTCGTGCTCACGACAGGAAACAAGAGCGAGATCGCGGTGGGCTATTGCACCTTGTACGGCGACATGTGCGGCGGGCTCGCCGTTATCAGCGACGTGCCGAAGACCATGGTGTATCGCCTCGCGCGAATCTCCAACGCACGCTATCAGGCAAACGGGCTCCCCGCGCCCATCCCCGAGAGCACGCTCACCAAACCACCGTCCGCCGAGCTGCGCCCCGATCAAAAAGACACCGACACGCTTCCTGAGTACGACGTCCTCGACGCCATTCTCGCCGGATACGTCGAGCATTACGAGTCCGTGCCCGAGATCGCAGCGCAAGAAAATATTCCGGAAGACCTCGTTCGCGACATCGTTCGAAAAGTCGACCGTAACGAATACAAGCGCCAGCAAGCTGCTCCGGGCCTGCGAATCACGCCCAAGGCCTTCGGAGTGGGACGCCGCTTCCCCATCGCCCATAGGTTCACTGAATGAAATCTCTTTTCTTTGTCGCGGCAGCTGCGGCTGGCGCCCTGTTCGTGCAAGACGCTGGCCAAAATACGGCTCAGATGCGCGTCGGTCCACTCCCCGACGGCGGTTTTCTGCTCAATAGCGGCTGGACCATTCGCCCCGCCGGCCAACAGGTGCCTGTCGACACCTTTCCCATGAGCACTGCCGTGTCGAACGACGGCAAATATCTGCTTGTGCTGAATGGCGGATATAATCCGCCTTCGATCAGCGTCATCGACATCGCGCAGAAACACGAAATCGGCCGAACCCGTCTGCCCGATGCGTGGCTTGGATTGACCGTCTCGCCCAAAAACAATTTGGTTTACGTCGGCGGAGGGAGCCGCGCAACCATTTACGAACTGTCACTGAATCCCGCCACCGGGGCGCTCACGCCTGCGCGGGAATTTTCGGCCGTCGCCGATCTCAAGAACAAAGGTGTGGCGTTCATCGGCGACGTCGCCGTCTCTCCGGACGCTCATCTCCTCTACGCTGCCGATCTCTATAACGACAGCCTGGCCGTTATCAACTTGCAGTCCGGCCGGCTCATCGATCACTGGAAAACCGGCCGCCGTCCCTATCGCATCCTCGTCGCGCCCGGCGGACGAGAGCTGATCGTCAGCAGTTGGGCCGATGCCGCCGTCTACCAGCACGACGCCAATAGCGGCGCCATTCTAGGGAAAACACGCGTTGGCCCGCATCCTACTGACATCGTCTGGTTGAACAGACCGGCGCCCGCCGAAGCAGGACAATCCAGCTACATCGCGCGCATCTTTGTCGCCGTCGCCAACACCAACAGCGTCTATTCGCTCGGCGTCTCGCGAGATGGCCAGCTCGCCATGCTCGAATCCATCAACGTCTCTACCACTCCTATGCACCCGCTCGGCATGACGCCTTCTGCTCTGGCCTTAGACAAGCGCGGAAACCGTCTTTACGTCGCTTGCTCGGATGCAAACAGCGTAGCGGCTGCAGATATCTCCGGCGAACGCAGCAGAGTTCTCGGGTTCGTTCCGACAGGTTGGTACCCCACCGCAGTGCGCGTGCTCGATGACGATCAACTCGTCGTCTTGAACGGCAAAGGCCTGGGCAGCCGCGCTAATCCCGATGGGCCTGTACCGACTAAACGCAATCAGCCGCTCTATGAAGGAGGACCCGTCAACGCCCCCGGATACGTGGCGCACATCCAAACCGGCACGGTCGCTTTTGTCCCTTCTGTCACGGAAGAAAATCTGTCGACCTACACGCAAACAGTTCTGCGAAATTCTCCCTACCGGGAAGAGATGATCTATGGGCCAATCGACGACGCGCACGAAGCTTATTTTGCGCGCACGGAAAATCATCCCTCGCCAATCCAGCACGTCATCTACGTCATCAAGGAGAATCGCACCTATGACCAGGTTCTGGGCGACATCGAGAAAGGTAACGGCGACAAGTCGCTGAACCTCTTTGGCGAACAGATCACTCCTAACTTGCATCAGATCGCCCGTGAATTTGTGCTTTACGACAACTTCTATGAAAACGCGGACGTGAGTGCGGAAGGCCACAATTGGGCTTCCGCGGCAATCGCGCCGGATTACACGGTGAAACTGTGGCCCAACAACTACGCTGACCGGCGCAAGACGTACGACTTCGAGGGCGGCGAGCCCGCCAATACTCCACCCGCTGGCTACATCTGGGATAACGCGCTACAGGCCGGCATCACGGTCCGCGACTACGGAGAATGGTGCGAGAATATCCCGCTGAAATCGGTCCACGGCGCGCGGCAGATTCAAGCTGTTCGAGACGAAGTGCTCACCCCGTACGTCGACATGAACTACCGCGGCTTCGATCTCGAATACTCCGACCTCGACCGTGCCAAAGAATTCATTCGTGAGTGGAAAGATTTTGATGAAAAGAATCAAGCACCCCAGTTGATCATTCTGCGAATGGGCAATGACCACACGCAAGGTGCAAGAGCAGGCGCGTTGTCACCGTTGGCGTATGTCGCGCAAAATGATTACGGCGTCGGCCTTGTCGTCGATGCGGTTTCACACAGTAAGCTGTGGCCCTCGACCACAATTTTCGTGATCGAAGACGACGCCCAGAACGGGCCCGATCACGTCGATTCGCACCGTGCACCCGCCTGGGTAATCTCTCCCTACACGCGTCGCGGCTCAGTCGATTCGGCCATGTACAACCAGGCCAGCGTTCTCCGAACCATCGAGCTGATCGTCGGACTCCATCCCCTGACTCAATTCGATGCCGCCGCCCGCCCGATGTTCGCCAGCTTCAGCCGCCAAGCCGATGCGCGGCCGTTCACCGTTATTCAGCCTAAGACTTCACTAACAGAACGTAATCCCGCGCGTGGTGCTGCAGCCGCTGCCTCCGCGCGAATGGATTTTTCAGATGCCGATCGCGCTGATGACGACCAGCTCAACCTTGTTCTCTGGCAAGCCATTAAGCACACCCATCCACCCCCGCCCGTTAGAAGCGCCTTCGCCAAATAGAAACATTTAGTCCTCCGAAACCATCTCGTCCGCATGCGATGGCTGTGGACTGCTGTGCCGGGCATCTGCGTCCTTGCCTTCACTTTTGCTCAGATCTTTCAGGACCTGTTTCACCCCACTCAAAGCGGCGCCTTAAGTGAGTGGGTCGGTCGAACAACGTTCCGCGTGCTTCGCCGCTGGCCCTCGACACTTTCAATTGCTGGCCCTCTCACCTTGGTAATCGTGATCCTGTTGTGGGCATCGCTGCAGGCCGTCGGATTCGCACTAATTTATTGGCTGGCCTTTCCTGGCGGCTTTCACTTCGTTCAATCACAACCGGCTGTTGACAAAAGTGATTTTTGGACCGTGCTGTACTTTTCGCTCCAAGTCATGACGACCGTGGGTCTGGGAGATCTGCTCCCCCTTGCAGCGTGGCTGCGAATTGTCGTGGGCATTCAGGCTCTCGTTGGCTTCGCCCTGCTAACGGCCAGCGTCTCCTCCATCGTGCTGATCTATCCGCCGCTCTCGCGCATGCGCACCCTCGCGCGCTTCACCGAAACTCTAGTGGAAGGCTCCAAAAGAACCGGGGTCGATGTCGTCTCCGATCACGCCCAGGATTTACTCAATGGGCTCGCGGTGAACGTGATTCAAGCGCGGGTCGATTTTATCCACTTTCCGGTCCTTTATTACTTTCACGCCGACCGCCGCCGCTCCTCGCTCGCTCGCGCGCTCCCAAAGCTGCTCAGTTTCGCCGAAACGGGTCTGACATCCAATGTTTCAGAGCAGGTGCGCCTCGCCACCGCAACCTTGCAGACCGCCTTGGAAGATCTGGCGCAGGTGCTCTCCCATCGCTTCGTTCATGCCGGGTCCAATGACCCCGCGGGAATCTTCCGAGCCTATGCAAAGGATCACGTCATAGCTTACGAAGGAGAATGATTGGGTGACCCAGTCACCTCCGCAGTCAACGGAGCGATTTCTCCTCGTCCGCGTCAGATCACTCTTTATTTCGATACATTGAAAATGGAGCCGCTACTCATGGACATGATGCCGGTAAAACCCGAACGCAAAGCACAGTTGGAAGAATATGCACAGCGTCACGGACAAGACACCGCCGCCGCGCTCGATGAGGTACTGGCAACGTATCTGGAATGGGAGCGGCAAGACCATGAGGAAGCCGTCGAAGGCATTCGGGACGGGTATCAGGACTTGCAGGCGGGACGCACCCAACCGGCTGAGGAAATGCTGGAAGAACTGCGCGTAAAGCATGGCCTTCAGGGTTAGAAACTCTGCACGGGCCAAACACGATTTAGACAGAATCCTAGAATCGCTGCTGTCTCAAGAGGCAGGAGAGGCTGGATTGCGCTGGTTTCTGGGCTTGCGCCGAGCGATAACATCCTTGGCGTATTTTCCTGAACGGTGCGGCCTTGCCCCTGAGAACAAAAGCTTTTCCTTTGAGGTTCGGCAACTGCTCTATGGGCGTCGGCACCATCGCTATCGCGTGCTGTTCACCATTGAAAGGGATACGGTCGTGATTCTGCATATCAGTCATGGACGCCGCAAGTATGTTGACCCTCTTGCTGATCCGCATATTGACGCGCAGTGATGGGTCCTGGAATGTCACCGGTCCGCTACGAAGGAGAATGATTGCGTGACCCAGTCACCTCCGCAATCAACGGAGCGATTTCTCCTCGTCCGCCTCAGTTCGCTGGGCGACTTGGTCCATACGCTTCCCGTCATCCCTGCTTTGCGCTCGAGTTTCCCCAATGCGCGCATCGATTGGCTCGTTGACCGCAGATGGTTTCCATTGATAAAGCTCGTCGACGGCATTGACGAAGTGATACCGCTCGACCGCTCGTTCTCGGGTTATCTCGCGTGTGCGCGCCGGCTCCGGCAGGCACACTATTCGTGTGCCGTCGATTTTCAGGGTCTCTATAGGTCCGCAGTTCTCGTCCGCCTTTCGGGCGTGGAGCATCGCATTGGTCGCGATCGAAGCGCCGCACGCGAGCCCGGTGCCGCTCGCTTCTACACCGATCGCGTGATTCCAACTGGACAGCACGTAGCAGACATGAATAGCAGCCTTGCCATGCGTGCAGGCGCAGTGCCACAGGCTGAAATGCAGTTCCCGTTGCACGTTCCCCAAAATGAAGCCCAGCGAGTTCGCGAACGACTCCGTGAAAAAGGCATCGACGCGTACGTCGTGGTTAGTCCCGGAGGCGGTTGGAAATCGAAATGTTGGCCGCCCGACCGTTACGGCACATTATGCTCCGCTTTGTGGCGTAGGCATGGCGTTCATGCTGTGATCAACGTAGGTCCGGGCGAAGAAGATCTCGGAGCTTCAGTCGTTCGTGCCTCCACGCCCGCAAAGCCGCTCGCCCTCCGCCCCCAGCTCGCTGAGCTCCCCGCATTGCTCGCCGGAGCACGGCTGGTCATAGGCGGCGACACCGGCCCGCTGCATCTCGCCGCAGCTCTCGGCAGCCGCGTCGTCGCGCTCTTCGGCCCTACCGACCCGGCGCGTAACCGGCCACTGCCCGGTGGAACGGTCCTGCGCAATCTCTCCTCTGACACCATCGCTTACGAACGCGGTGACTACAATCGCGCCGACGATTATTCTCCCGCCATCCTTTCGCTCAGCATCGATCAGGTGCTCACCGCTGTCGAACTCGAGCTCACTGTTGAGCACGGTACTCGTTCGTAATCTTACGAGCGAAAACAGTGACTCACGTTGTCGTCCTATAAGCGGCACATCTGCGTTGAATTCAGAACCGAAATGACGCATTCATTCGCTCGCGATACCGCGAACAAGGTGGATCTGGCAATTCAACGTGCGTTGTTCCTTCTGGTTCTGATCGCGCCTACCTACGCCCAAATTCAGAATCAGCCCGATGACGGGCAGTGGGTCATGGCGGCCAAGAATTACGCCAGCACCCGCTACAGCACCCTCGATCAGATCAACACCACGAACGTTCAAAATTTAAAGCTGGCTTGGAGCTTTTCCACCGGCGTCACGCGCGGGCACGAAGCCGCGCCGCTCATCGTGAATAACACGATGTACATTGTGACGCCCTGGCCAAACTATCTGTACGCGCTCGACCTGACCAAACCTGGCGCGCCCATGAAGTGGATGTATCAGCCGAATCCTTCTCCGGCTTCGCAGGGTGTTGCGTGCTGCGACGTAGTCAATCGGGGCGCTGCTTACTACAACGGCAAAATCTACTACAACACCCTCGATGTCCAAACCGTCGCCGTCGACGCGAACACCGGCAAGGAAGTGTGGAAAACCAAATTGGGCGACATCAACCTGGGCGAGTCGATCACTATGGCGCCCATCATCGCCAAGGGCAAGGTGATCGTCGGCAACAGCGGAGGCGAGTTCGGCGTGCGCGGCTGGATGTGCGGCCTCGATGCCGCGACCGGAAAAATTGCTTGGCGCGCCTACGGCACCGGCCCCGATAAAGACGTCCTCATCGGATCGAATTTCAAGCCGTTCTATCCCGATGACCGGGCCAAAGATCTCGGCATGAAAACCTGGCCTGGCGATCAGTGGAAGATAGGCGGCGCTACTGGGTGGAGTTGGGTCTCCTATGACCCGGATCTCGATCTCATCTACTACGGCACCTCCAACCCCGGTCCCTGGAATCCCGAGCAGCGCCCCGGCGATAATAAATGGGCTTCGAGTCTTTTTGCGCGCCGGCCCGAAACCGGCGAAGCCATCTGGGCCTATCAACTCAACCCGCATGACGAGCACGATTACGATGGCGTGAACGAAAACATTTTGCTCGACCTGAATATCAAAGGTCAGACGCGCAAAGTGCTCGCACATCCCGATCGAAACGGCCGCATGTACATAATCGATCGCGCTACCGGCGAGGTGCTCTCGGCCGAAACCTTCGCGTATGAAAACACCAGCAAGGGTGTAGACCTCAAAACCGGCAAGCTGCAGTTCAATGAGGAGAAGGCCAGCGGTTACAGAACCGTGCGCGACGCTTGTCCGGCGCCGCCCGGCGGCAAGGATTGGCAGCCTTCCGCCTTTTCGCCGAAAACGGGTCTCCTTTATATTCCGCACAACAATCTCTGTTATGAGAACCAGGGCGTACAGGCTAACTACATCGCGGGTACGCCATACGTCGGCATGAACGTTCGCATGTACGCAGGGCCCGGCGGCAATCGCGGTGAATTTTCTGCTTGGGATCCTGTGCAGGCGAAGACCGTCTGGGCCGTCAAAGAGATGTTTCCCGCCTGGAGTGGCGCGGTCGTCACCGCTGGCGACGTGGTCTTCTATGGCACCATGGACGGCTGGTTCAAAGCGCTCGACGACCGCAGCGGAAAGCTGATCTGGCAATTCAAAGTCGGCTCCGGAATAATCGGTCAGCCCGTCACATACAAAGGTCCCGACGGAAAGCAGTACGTCGCGGTCCTTTCAGGTGTTGGCGGTTGGGCTGGTGCCGTTGTCGCGGGCGGCATCAACACCGTCGATGGCACCGCTGCCCTCGGATTCACCAACGCTATGTCGGATCTGGGCAAGTACACCACGAAGGGGGGAATGCTTTATGTGTTTTCGCTGCCATAGCGTGTGCGCCGCAAGCATCGCCTTCTTAATGCTGGCCGTCGCGAGCGGCCGCGCGAGCAACCACCCTATTCTCCGCGTCTGCGCTGACCCCAACAACATGCCCTTTTCGAATGAACAAGGGCAAGGCTTTGAGAACAAGCTCGCCGACCTGGTTGCGGCGAAACTCGGTTCGAAACTCGAATACACCTGGTGGTCGCAACGAAAATCGTTCGTCAGGAATTCACTCGACGAGGGCCGCTGCGATCTCGTCATGGGTGTTCCCACTTCGCTCGCGTCCCTTGATGTGACCAAGCCCTATTACCGCTCTACTTATGTCTTCGTCTCGCGGCACGATCGCAATCTGCAGCTCACAGGGCTTGCCGATCCGCGCCTCGATCAGTGGCGCATTGGTGTCCATGTCGTAGGAGATGACTACGCGCCACCCGCGGCCGCCCTCGCGCATCGCGGCGTCGTTAAGAACATCGTCGGATTTAGCCTCTTCGGCGAGTACGGCGAGCAGAATCCTCCACGCAAACTTATCGATGCCGTCGTTAACGGCGACATCGACCTTGCCATCGTCTGGGGACCTTTCGCAGGCTACTTCGCCAAACAGGAAAACACGCCTCTCGATATCGTTCCCGTCTCTCCGCCGATGTTCCTGGCCGTTCCTTTCACCTACGACATTTCCGCAGGCGTGCGAAAGGGCAACGACGCCTTGCGCGCGGAAGTCGATAATGTCCTTCAGAACCAATCTGCCGCCGTCGAGCAGATTCTCTCCGCCTATGGTGTCCCTCAAGTTCATTAGCCGCACAACCATGGGCGTGCGAATCGTTCCTGCGATCGCCTGCTGCTGCTCCCTCTTTTTCCTGGCTGCGTGCCAGCGCGAAAAACGCGATATTCGCCCCGAGCCGGCACGCCTCGCCATTTTTGGCAATGCCGCGCGTGAGAGTCCTCTGCGCCCGGGCGGCCCAGTACTGCCTCAGCCCGTGGTCACTAATCCGTATAATGGCAGCGCTTACGACATCAGCGAAGGCCAGCGCTTGTTCGATTGGTACAACTGCTCCGGTTGCCACTCACACGGCGGAGGCGGCATCGGCCCTCCCTTAATCAAGACCGAGTGGATCTACGGCGGCGAACCAGAAAATCTCTTCGACACGATCGTGAAAGGCCGGCCCAACGGCATGCCTTCCTGGGGCGGCCGCATACCCGAATATCAGATCTGGCAGCTCATCGCCTTCATCCGGTCGATGAATGGCGAACAACCGAAATCCGCAACTGCCGGCCGCAGCGACATCATCCAACCCAGCCCGCAAACCCTAAAAAATCGAGTCTCAGGGGTCACGAAATGAAAGACTCCCGTGGGGCGGACCTCAAGGTCCGCGTCGGACGTCCACGTCCGACTGCTTCCGCGCCCCGCACACAGCGCAGTAAATTTCGTCTGCTTGCCGGCCTTGTCGCATCGATCACGCTCGCTCTCACTAGCTGCGCCGGCCATCAGCAGTCCGTTGTCGATCCAGGTGGACCGCAGGCCGGTAAGATCGCGTTCCTGCTCTGGTTCTTCATCTGGCTGCTCACCGCCATCTTTGTCATCGTGCTGGCACTCGCCCTTTGGACGCTGATGCGCCGCCATCGCGGCATTGAACAGGAGCCGCTCGAAACCACCCACCTTCCCTCTGATCAAACCGAAAAGAAGCTCACCCGCGTTGTCACCAGTGCCACCGTCGCAACCGTGCTGATTCTCTTTCTCTTGCTGGGCGTCAGTGTTTTCACCGGCAAATCCGTCGCCGACCTCGGCAAAACAAAAAACGGCATGGTCATCGAGCTCACCGGAAATCAGTGGTGGTGGCAGGTGCAATACGACAATCCCGACACCAGCCGCGTGCTCGTAACCGCCAACGAAATTCACATCCCGGTCGGTCGCCCGGTGTTGATTCTCGGCCGCTCGAACGACGTCATTCATAGCTTTTGGGTGCCCAATCTGCACGGCAAGCGCGATCTGATCCCATCGCGCGTCACAACCGAATGGATTCAAGCCGACCAGCCGGGCGCCTATCGCGGACAATGCGCCGAGTTCTGCGGTCTACAGCATGCGCACATGATTCTTTGGGTCATCGCCGAACCCGAAGCGAAATTCGACGCGTGGTTGAATCACCAACTCGAAGCCGCAGCCGCCCCGTCCGATCCCGTGAAACAGCGCGGCCAGCAAGTGTTCTTGAACAATGCCTGTGAATTTTGCCATTCCATTCGCGGCACCACTGCAGCGGGACAAGTAGCGCCCGATCTGACCCATTTCGGAAGCAGGCGAGGCATCGCCGCGAACACTGCTGCCCAACAGCATGGGCAATCTCGGCGGCTGGATTACCGACCCGCAAAGCATCAAGCCCGGCAATCACATGGCAACCATCGCGCTCAATTCTGAAGATCTGCAACCGCTGCTCCAATACCTGGAGAGTCTGAAGTGAGCCAGACCGAACCAACTATCAACCGAACCGAAACAGAAGCCCAGGAGCTTGAAAAGCTCGAGCTCTCCTGGCGTCATCCTCGCGGCGTCTTCGGCTGGCTCTCCTACACCACGCATCAGGCCATCGGGATGCGCTACATCGTCACAGCCTTCATCTTTCTTCTGGTAGGTGGCATCGAAGCCTTGCTCGTGCGCTTCCAGCTCGCACGTCCGAACGGTACATTGCTCGGCCCCGACCGCTACAACGAGATCTTCACCACGCATGGCACGACCATGATGTTCCTGTTCGCCGTTCCCATGATGGAAGGCATGGCGATTTATCTTGTGCCCATGATGCTCGGTACCAGAAACGTCGCCTTCCCGCGTTTGAATGCATTTGGGTACTGGATGTATCTGTTCGGCAGTCTGTTTTTGTACTGGGGCGTCTTCAGTAACTCCGCTCCCGATGCCGGCTGGTTCTCCTACCCGCCGCTCTCCGGCCCGCAATTCGATCCTGGAAAGCGCGTCGACTTCTGGTGCCAGATGATCACCTGGACCGAAGTATCAGCTATGTGCGTCGCCGCCGAGCTGATCGCAACTATTTTCAAAATGCGAGCGCCCGGCATGTCGCTCAATCGCATCCCCATCTTTTGCTGGTCCATACTCGTGCAGTCGTTCATGGTGATCTTCGCCATGCCCTCCGTCATGATCGCCAGCTCCATGCTCCTGGTGGATCGCACTTCCGGCACAAACTTCGTGAACCCAGCCGAAGGTGGCGACCCGATTCTCTATCAGCACGTCTTCTGGTTCTTCGGTCATCCCGAGGTCTACATCATCTTTATTCCGGCCCTCGGCTTTGTATCTTCCATCGTGGTCGCACACGCGCGGCGGCAGATCTTCGGATATCCCGCGTTGGTCCTTTCGCAGGTGGCGAACGGGTTCGTCGCGTTCGGCCTATGGGTGCATCACATGTTCGCGACCGGCCTACCGCAAATCGGAGAAGCCTACTTCACCGCCGCAAGTATGATGATCGCCATCACCAGCGGCGTCCAGATCTTCTGCTGGATCGCCACTATGTGGACCGGCCGCATCCGCACCACCACCGCCATGCACTTCGTGTTCGGCTTCATCGCCATCTTCGTGCTGGGCGGTCTCACGGGCGTGATGCTCGCCTCCGTGCCTCTCGATCTGCAGGTGCACGACACGTTTTTCGTGGTCGCGCATTTCCATTACGTCCTCATCGGCGGCGCGCTGTTCCCGTTATTCGGCGCCTTCTATCACTGGTTCCCCAAAATGACTGGCCGCCTGATGAATGAACCGCTCGGAAAACTGAACTTCTGGGTTCTCTTTATCGGCTTCAATCTCACCTTCTTCCCCATGCACGTCCTCGGGCTCAAAGGCATGACGCGGCGCATCTACACCTATCCGCCCGAGATGGGATGGGGCCCGCTCAACCTGCTCGCTACCTGCGGCGCCTGCATCATCGCACTCGGCGGAATCATCTTTCTCGCGAATGTCTTTTGGAGCCGTAAATCCGGCCAGATCGCCGGCGATGACCCGTGGGATGCCGACAGTCTCGAATGGGCCACTTCCTCTCCTCCGAAGAATTACAACTTCGAATACCTGCCCGTCGCCACCAGTCGCTATCCTCTCTGGGTCCCGGAAGAAGACCGGGCCATCGTTACGGGCCTCCGAAACGATCGTCGCGAAGTTCTGGTCACCACGTTGATGGACGCGACGCCCAATCATCGCTACGTACTTCCGGCCTCGAGCATCTGGCCCCTGCTCGCTGCTATGGCCGTAACGGTTGGATTTGCGGGATCCGTATTCAACAACTGGTACATAGTCTATGGTTCCGTGCTCACTGCCCTGACCTTCATCGGCTGGTGGTGGCCGCGCCGCAACGTGGAGCTGAAGCCGTGAAGACGCTCGACGTCAGCCATCTTCAGCCTTACGAAATCTCGAGCCAGGCGCCGCTCTGGTGGGGACAGCTCTGCATCGACATCATCGAAGGCACGATGTTCTGCATCCTCATCGCTGCGTTCCTCTACACGCGCCTGCGTGTCGATGTCTGGCCGCCTCCCGGCGATCAATTTCCGCACCTGCTGCTCCCCACGCTCGCGCTGATTCCGCTGATCCTCAGCGCGTTGCCTTCGTACTGGGCGAGCGAAGCAGCGAAGCGAGATGACCGCGGTGGAATGATTCGCAATCTGATCCTGAACCTCGTGCTTGCAGCGATATTTTTCGTCATGCGCCTGGTTGAATGGCACTCGCTCAATTTCAACTGGCAAGCCGATGTGCAGGGCTCTTACGTGTGGGCCTTTCTCGGGTTGCACAGCTTCGACTTCATCGCCGACGCCTTGTTCACGCTCGTTCTCTTGATCATCATCTTGAGCGGAAGATCCGGCGAGAAACAACGCCTCGGAGTTCATGTCGACGCCGTGGTCTGGTACTTCCTGGTCGGCATCTGGATCCCGATTTATGTCGTCATCTATTGGGGTCCGCGCATTCTCGGAAGCGCACAATGAGGATCTCCCCAATAAGCGCCCGGCAGAGATGGAAGCAATGAATCGCGATTTGGCATTGTGGACCGGAATCCTCGCCGGTCCCATCGTCTGGCTCATCAGCTTTGAGGCGCTCTTCGCGCTCAATCCCTGGGCCTGCATCTGGCAAGCGAAACTCACGCTCTATCTCGTCTCCCTTCTCGCTCTACTCTTTTCCGGAGCCTCAGGCCTGCTCGCCTGGCGTCAGTGGAATGTGCTCGGCAGAGAAGCGGATCCGCACGGAGGAGACACGCTTTCGCGCAGCCGCATCATGGCCTTCAGCGGTGTGATCGTCAGCTCCTTCTGTTGCCTTCTCATCGTGGCTCAAGCCATCCCCGAGCTTGTGCTCGAGTCTTGCCAATGAGAACCCTCCTCACGACCTGGGAGTTCGATCCCGGCGTGGTTATCCCGCTCCTCGTCTCGGCCGTGCTCTATGCGCGCGGTGCTCGCGTCCAGCGCATCCGCGCTCCACGCCAAAACTTCTATTTCTGGTCCGGCTGGACCGCGCTCGCCTTGGCGCTCATCTCGCCTTTGCATCCCGCTCGGCGAAGTGCTGTTTTCCGCCCACATGGTGCAGCACGAAATTCTGATGCTCAGTCGCCGCTCCGCTGTTGGTCCTCTCGCGCCCGCTGGTCACTTTCTTATGGGGAATGCCGTTCGAGTGGCGCCGCAAAATCGGCCAGTGGGCCAAGACCGACTACATAGCCCGTTCCTGGAACTTTCTCACCGCGCCGCTAACTGCTTGGTCGCTTCACGCCGCCGCCATCTGGATCTGGCATGCGCCCTTCATGTTTGAACTCACTCTTGAAAGTGAGCTCGCGCATACCGCTCAGCACTTGAGCTTCTTTTTATCGGCGCTTCTTTTCTGGTGGGCTCTGTTCTACGCACATGGCCGAAAAGCTTATGGTGCCGGCGTTTTCTACATCTTCACGACCGCCGTTCACACCGGCATCCTCGGCGCGCTGCTGACCTTCGCACCTCACGTTTGGTACCCGGCCTATCGCACGACCACACAAGCCTGGGGACTCACTCCGCTCGAAGATCAGCAGATCGGCGGATTGATCATGTGGGTTCCCGCAAGTCTGGTTTATCTCGCCGCCGGTCTGTGGCTCTTCGCCGGGTGGATGAAAGAGAGTGACGCGATGCTTGAAAGGACTCGCAGTGCGAAGTAAGCTTTTTCTCGCCATCGCTCCAAGTCTCGCTATCATTTGCCTTGCCTCCTGCGGCCGCGGCGATCAACACCAGCACATTGCGGAAGTCACCACGGGCGGCAATGTCTATCGCGGCGCGGCCATGATCGGGTATTACGGCTGCGGCTCGTGCCACATCATTCCCGGAATCTCCGGCGCTGTCGGTCGCGCGGGTCCGCCGCTTTCCGGAATCGCAAACCGCATCTACATCGCCGGCGTGCTGCAAAACACGCCGCCGAACATGATGCGTTGGATCGAGAACCCCAAAGCCATCGACGAGAAAACGGTGATGCCCTATCTCGGCGTCACGCATAAAGATGCCGCCGATATCGCCGGTTATCTGTACACCTTGCAGTAGCAGCACAATCTAGCAAACGGGAGAGGAGCAACATGATTACACTCGCAGACGCGCGGCGCATCATCGCCGCCGCGGAAAAGAAAGCCGAGGAGATCGGCCAGCCCATGAACATCGCCGTCGTCGATCAAGGCGGAAACCTGATCGCGCACGTCCGCATGGATAACGCCTGGATGGGCAGTGTCGACATCGCCATCAACAAAGCCTGGACGGCGCGCGCTTTCGATATCGAGACCAAAGCATTGGCCGAGCTCAGCCAATCAGGCGACCAGTTCTTCGGCATTCACGCTTCGAACCACGGGCGCGTCATGATCTTCGCCGGCGGCATTCCGCTTGAAACGCGGCAATCAAGTTGTCGGAGCCGTCGGCGTCAGCGGTGGCATGGGCAAACAAGATCAAGCCGTCGCAGAAGCGGGTGCCGAGGGCTTCTAAGAACTAGCGTCTTTCCCAGTCGTAATTCGTCTACGTCACGCGGGTCTAACACCGTGAATCTATAAGGCGGCAGCTTGCCCAGCTATGAACGAATATAACGTCACTTTCTATGCGCCGCATGAGGGCGGCTTTGTTCTTGATATACACGCTTCCACTGGCACGTCGCCGTGCTCAGAATTCGCCTCTGTTCAGGACCTCCAAAACTTCTTTGCCTCGCAAGGCATTCACGATGAGAGATTAGCCGAGATAAACACCATCTGTTCGGCGCTCCGTCCGGGACACGCCTACCACGCCAAGATGTTTCTGCCTGACCCCGTCGTCGACGCTCAGGAGAAGCTGATCGCCGAAACCGGGGGACTGGTAGACGGATCGGCACCCTTCAACGGGCCGACGCTCCAGGCAACTGCGCAGCACGCGTAAGCGGCAGAATCCGAATCCGCTGCTTATTTGAGACTCTCGACGTACGCGACGAGCGCGTTCATCTGCTCACCGGGCAGATTTAACGGGGTCATGCCCCCCGCGATCATCTTTGGTGTAGGCGCTTTCAGAAGCGCAGTGAGTTGATCCTGGGAAAGACGGTTCGCTATGCCGGTGAGTTTCGGCGCCGCCGTCGTACCCACACCAGCATCCCCATGACACGCATTGCAGGATTGCGACTCGTAGATGCCTTTCCCCTTCGCCGCAAGCGGATTCCCGCCACTCGCAGCCATGCCGCCACTCGATGCCTGCGAAGCCTCCGGCTCGAAAGGCTGATGCATGTACTCCTCCGTGGCCTTCGCTTGGCCGGCAAGTTGGGCCGCATAACCAGGATCGCTGTGGTCGCTCCGGTAGCTGATGAACCCCAGCCCGAACAGTGCGAGAAAGACAAAGGTGTACGTACCCACCGCAATCGGGCGTTTCCACGGCCGGCGCTCCATGCGCCGGTCCAGGAACGGCAGACTCGCAAATAGGAATGCGAGTACGCCCGGAATCACCACGATCCCGATGAACGAGAGCGATTCGGGCCAGTATTTCAACCATTGAAAAATAGGAATGTAGTACCACTCCGGCCGTGGCAGGTAGCGCGTATCCGCCGGGTTCGCTTGTGGACCGAGTTCAAATGGCGAAAAATTGGCAATCAGCGCAAGAACAAGAATGATGAGGAGCGCAAATACCGCGTCCACGATGACCTGGCGCGGATAGAACGGCTCCGTCGCTTGCTTGGGAACAAACGGATCTTCTGAAATCGGCCCAGCAGCCCCCGCCTTCCGGAACAGATAAACATGCAGTGCGATGAGCGCGAAAATGGCCGCCGGCACGCCAAGGACATGCGCCACGAAGAAGCGTGACACCGTCAACGTTCCCATATCAGCGCCGCCGCGCATGAACTCTTTGAGCCAAGCCCCGATCAAGGGAACCTCACCGGCGATATTCGTACCGACAGCAGTAGCAAAATAGGCCTTTTGATCCCAAGGGAGCAAGTAACCTGTGAAGGCCATACAGAAAACGAACACGAAGAGCACGCAACCGGAGAGCCAAAGCAACTCGCGGCGTCCCTTATAGGAGCCGTACAGGAACGTCTGCGTCACATGAAGCAGAAGCAGAATAACCATCGCGCTCGAGCCGTAAGCGTGGACGCTGCGGAGAAATGAACCAGCCGTTACCGCCTTCGTGATATACGCCACCGTGGTATGAGCGTGATCGGCGGTCGGGACGTAATAGAGCGCCAGAAACACTCCCGTAATTACTTGAGAGATGAAGATGAATAGAAGCGCCGACCCGAACACATATGCAAAACGTGCTCCGCCTGGAATCGGCTCGTCAAGAGATTCCCGAAGAAGAGAATCGAGTCCTGTTCGCCGGTCAATCCAGCGGAAGAATGGACCTCTAGGCTTTACCGGAGCAGGTTGGTTCTGATTCGAAAGTTCACTCACGCGTTTGCCACCGCTCTATTAGCCGATAACTTCTTTGGTCGGCACTAATTGACGAAAATACTGGTAGCGGACCATGAGACGTCCGTTCTGGATTTGACTTTCGAGTGAGTCCATACCACGAGGAGCCGGACCTCCCAATCGCGAACCGTCGAGTGCAAATGAGGCGGCATGACAGGGACACCGAAACTCGTGCTCCGAGTCGCGCCACTGCACCGAACAGCCGAGGTGCGGACAGACGGCCGACAAGACCTGTAATTGCCCGCTTGAACTGCGGGTCACGTACACCGCGTTTTCGGACACCTTCTTACGCCACCCGTCCACCTGCTCGATAGTTATTAACCGCTGGACCGGAGCTGTTAATGACCCAAAGTCGGACGCGGAGCCGGCATCGGACCACTTGACCTCCGTTGTCTGAACACGCAGGGGATACAGCGAGAAACGAATGAGAGGAGCAGCTAGAACCGCACCCACTCCTGCAGTGCAGAGACCCATCAGCCAACCCAGGTAAGAGCGGCGGCTTGCTCCTGGTTCTTCGATACGGCTGTCTGTTTCAGCACGGCTCATCACGATCACTCCCGTTTGGATATTACTCAGCTCTTATTCGCGAGACTCCGAACATAGGCGACAAGTTCGCGTATGTCGGCGGCGGTGAGTGTCTTGCCGTATGCCGGCATGGGAGGTTTGCCGTTGGTAATAAGCGCCGTAAGCTGATCGTCGGTTTGCTTTTGGACCTCCGGTGAACGGAGATCGCGGATTTTCAGCCGTTGCCCCATAGGCGTGTTGCCGGCGCCGTCCGGCCCATGGCACATCGCGCATTTCGCTTTGAACGTGTCCGCGCCCGGCGGCGGTGCTGAATAAGCTCGCGAGCCCGCAACACAGACAACCGCTGCAACCAGCGAAACAAGACCCCAGGTTCGAATGTTATTGTTGACGTTTCTCATTTATAAGCCCTCATTAGATTGGCACTTCCACTTACATCGCATATCGCAGCGACACTGAAATCAAATTTGCGTGAAAGTTACGCGGAAGGATCGGTCCAGGCGGCGATTTCTCGTCATAATCGTACAAGTTCCACCCTCCCTTGAACGTGACATGTTTCGCAACCTCGATTGCCAGCGCTGCATCCGGAAGATGATAACTGATAGCCGCTGGTCCGAGTGGCGCAAACGGGCTGAGACGTAAATTGCTGCCGCTCGTGCTCGTGATCGTGTAACCCGCCGTCACCGTAGCACGCGCGAACGGCTTGACTATCACGTTGACGGTCCCGAAGTTATCGATGTCGTGGTAATACGAAAGCGCGGTTAGATATCCAGCCGGACAAAGCGCGGTAACCGACGCGTATGCCGGCGTCGGTGTCTCGTTGAAGCAGATATTGAGATTTGTTAGTAAGTTGTTGTACGTGTAATTGAAGTCCACGCCCCAACGCGGCGACGGCGAAATGACACTACCGGCAGAAAAACTCCGGTCGTGCTGCAAGTTACCGAGACCGTATGCCAGATCTCGCATCTCCTGAATCCTCGCAGTGGCGTGAAAATCCAGCCATTTCCTCGGTGTGTAGATCGCCTTTCCGCGATACAACTGCCTATGCCGCGGCATGATGTTCGTGAAAACGTTATCGGCATAGTCGATTTCTACATTCGCGTTCAGCCGAAGCCCGCGAACCGGCTGCGCCGCGATTCCCATCACCGCCCCCTGCGTGTTGATCTCCACTCCGGCCGTTGAGAGGGTCGACGCTGTCGACTGGCACACTCCGTTCACAGGTGTAGCCGTGCAGCCGCCCCGATTCGGCAATGTCGGGAAATAGCTGGACAGCGTTGAACTGCTTCCGTCCACCACAAAGAACTGCCGTTCGAATTTGTACCCGACGAACGCGGTGACATTGTTCGCAAACGCGTAATGCAGCTCGAACATGTTCCGCTTTTGATTTTGTGACTGAAACATCGAATAATCGGTTGTGCTCTGGTCGGCAGCTGAGCCTGTCGTGTGCTGCGGACAGCCCCGTCCGGTGTATGGCGGCGGGCAGGTCGAAGCCGAAAATGTATTCGGCGGCACCAGTGCGTTTGTTCCGAAAAGATAGCTCTGCAGCAACGACGCCCCACTGGGAATACGATACGCATACCATCGGAACTGATCGTCGATAGAGAATCTCTCGGTTACTTCGTACGTCACGCCCGCATCTGTGCTGGTCGTAATTTGCTGAATGGAAGCGCTGCCGGTCAGAACGCTTTGCCGTTGAGCGCCCGTTGTATCGACACCCGCAAATGTCTCGTTCGAATTCGGCATGTAGGTATGTGCTCCCGTGTAGCTACCCCGCCCGGTGATATGCAAGCGGCGCCAATACGTACTCTCGAACCCGAGTTGTTCCGTCGGTATGTCAGTTGAATACGGCGAGACGTTCGAATAAGCGGTATAGAGGTTACAGGTAGGGTTCACGAACCCGCCCACGAACGGCGTCGCGCAGGGAGTTGTACCGGCAAAAGTGATGCCGATATTCACCGGCGTTCCGTTTGAAAGCGTGTACGGGAAATTGCTCAAAAAGTTATTCGTTTCGTTCTTGTTGTGCGTATAGAATTGGTCGTACGAAATCCTCGTGCGCTCGGCCGCGCGCCAGGACACTCCAAAATGGTACGCATCGCTGACGTCGTGCCACGGTTGAGATAGCTCCGCCTCGGTGCCTTCGTGAACCGTGTTGTACGAAAATCCTCCGTTGTCGTAATGCGCGTAGCCCAGAGTGAACTGCACAGGGGAATCCGGCAGCAGCGTTAAGTTCAGGTCCAGCATTTTGCGTGATAGATCCAATAACGCCGGCGAAACGTTTACCTGCTGTTGATTCGCCGGGTTTAGCGGATTCCCGAGAAGATTGTAATCCCAGAAATTGAGATCGCGCCGCCAGCTTCCGCTGAAGTCGTACCAATGATGTTTGCTTGCGCGAAGCCATACCGCTTCGTTCGGATCGCCTCCCAGCCCGAAGCTGCTTTCGCTGAGATCGTCGAACAGCAAGCCATTGTGATTCGTGGAATGCATCTCGAGCGACTGGTCCATCAGCCTCACGCCCGGCTGCAAATTCACAAACGTGGCGTAAACGTCGGCGTTTCCCGTGTTCGAAAGAGCGCGTCCGCCGAATTCCGCGGCAAAGTGGGTCTCGTATCCGGACCAAACCAGCGGTGTCTCGGCCGAACTCGGAAAAGCCTCCGGCGGCGGAGCCTTGCTCTGATGCGGAAATTGCGTCTGGTTCGCATCAGTCACATTCTGCGTGGGCTGTGCGGCGGCTGTTGCCGCTGGCTGGGTTCGTGCTGGTCTGCGCTTGCAACGCAAAGCACAAGCCCAGTCCAGCGAGGCAACGGGCAAGCGGCAGCTTCGGCTTCATCATATGGGCGCCTATCGCTTGAACAGAAACGGATCCGTGTTCGAGCCGTGGACCGCCGTGTGGCACAACACGCACTGCGAAAATCTCGTCGCTTGGTTGTGAAATGTAGGCGCTCCCGGTGCGATCGATCGTGCCAGGATCGCGGAATGGCATTCCAGACAAACCTGGTTCACCTGCGGGCGCGTCAACATGTGTGGGTTTGTCGATCCGTGCGGGTTATGACATGCCACGCAACCCTGTTCCTTTACTGGCGCGTGCTCGAACACAAACGGCCCCCCTGTGTCGACGTGGCACTTAGTGCACACCATGCCTTGCCAGGAAGAGGTCCGAAGGTTGTGTGGAACGAACGAACCATGCGGATTGTGACAATCCGTGCAGGACATCAAACCCTCATTGACGCGATGATGCTCCGGTTTCGAAAAGTCCGCTTCCACATCGCGATGGCACCCGTAGCAAAGGCTCGGCGGAGACGATACCAGCAAAGCGTGCCGCACGGTAGAGGCGTGAATGGAATGGCAGGTCGTGCATCCGACTCCGTTGGTCAGATGCGGCGAGCGCATGAAATTTGCGTGGCTTTCGGCGGATTCGTGGCAAGCTAGGCAACGCTCGCTCACTTGCCTGGGATTCAACGTGGTGAACCGGATTATTTTGGTCGGATCGCCGCCCGAGTCGACATGAGCTTTTCCCGGCCCATGGCAAGCCTCGCAGCCTTGCCACTGCGGACCTTTGCGCTTGCCCGTCTCCGTTCGCCAGTGCGCTCCGTGTGCATAGCTATCCGCCTCCGGCTGGTGGCAGATCCTACAGGTATCCGCACCCACGTACAAGGAAGGATCGGAGGGCTGATCGACGGGATTTGAATTCCCCCGCGGCGTGTCAGCAAGCAGCGTGCTGGCGATGAGGAGCAAGCCGAGGCAAATTCCGCCTGATGCGATCGCTCCCGTTCTCGACTTTGAGACTCTCTTCGGACCGCTCCTGAACACACGCCCCCGAGCGAAAACAAATCGTAAGTGTATTCATGCGAGCGGCCACGCGTCTGTGATGGCGATCACAACGCGATACTCAGTGCTTTACTTGCTTTACTTCCGGGTTTGCCCAACAGAGCGGATAAATAGGCGGGATTGCGGAGGTGAAAGTGGATTCCGTGTATTTCTATGACTTCGCGTTTTTTCAGGTCCGCGAGCGCCCGCGTGACGCTCTCGCGGGATACCCCGAGAAGCTGGGCAATTCTTTCGTGCGTGAGCGGGAGGGTGATCACGTTGTCCCCGTCGCGGTGGCTTTCTTGCAGGTGAAGGAGCCACGCGGCTACACGCTGAGGTACCGAGAGTCCCAACCCGACCAGCCGAATCTTGCCATAAGCGCGATTCACTTTACGGCTCAATTCTGTTCCTGCGTTGATCGAAGCCGCAGGAAAGCGGTCCAGGAATCCCAGAAAATCCGCTCGGCTGATCGCCGCTACTTGAGTTCTTTCCAGCGCTTCGGCAGACACCTCATAAGGCTGTCCGGAGATCGCAGAGCTTAACCCCAGTACTTCGCCATGCTCTGAAACGTCCAACATCAATGCTTTGCCTTTAACTGACGAAAAGGTCAGGGCGGCAGCACCTGCACACACGATCATCACTTCGTCGACAGGCTTGGCCTCGCTGAAAAGCCGCTCGCCCTGGGAAAAAATTCGGGTGCTTTTCACGCTCTGCAGCTGAATCGAGGCCTCACGCGGCAGATTGCAGAACGAGTTCTCCGTGCGCAATTTGCACGTTTCGCAGTTCATCGGGCTCGGTTTGCAGATCTGAGACATGGCAGGCGGCTCGTCGAAGTTCTAGTCTATCGATAGCCGCGCAGTGCAGTTCAATACGCATTCGTTGCTGTGCATTTTGAAAAAACGAACCCAATTGGGGTAGTTCGTTTGGCAAAATCGCCCTAAGCTATTGAGAACGCAACGGCAACGTCGAATTGGGTTCGTTTCGTAATCCGGTCGCTCCCGCAGTCGGGCTGGGTTCGTTTGGTAAATTGGCCCTTTCGCCCATGCCTCGTCGCCGCTTCTTCGTCTCCGAGGTCCGCCGTGGCTCGGCCCAACTGACCGGCCCGGAAGCGGAGCATCTGGTCCGGGTCCTCCGCGTCCAGCCCGGCGAGGTCTTCGAGCTCTCCGACAATCACGACCTGTATGTCGCTGAGGTCGAGCTCGCGCGCAAGTCGGTCGTATCCTTTCGAGTCCTGGAAAAACTGGACCCGCCCGGCTCCTCCGTCCAGCTCACGCTCATAGCCGCCCTTTTCAAGTTCGACCGCTTTGAATGGCTCGTCGAAAAGGCCACCGAGCTTGGAGTCTCGACCATTCAGCCCTTCGAAGCCGCCCGGACGGATCGCGGTCTCGCCGAAGCCTCCGCGAAGCGCCGCGTCCGCTGGCAGAAGATCGCCGTCGAAGCCAGCCAGCAGTCTCGCCGCGCGCACCTGCCCGAAATCGAACCGGCGGTTCGTTTCGAAAAAGCGCTACAAGCACCTGCCAACGTTCGGTTACTGCTCGACGAAAATCGGGATGTGCCGCCAATTCTTCAAGTTCTGCCGGCCGAACGATCGGCCGCGGATCGCGTGGCTCTACTCTTGGGACCCGAAGGCGGCTGGACGGACGAGGAGCGCAGTCAAGCCGCAGACGCCGGTTGGATTCCATGTTCGCTGGGGAAAAACATTCTGCGCGCTGAAACCGCGGCCCTGGCCGCACTGGCCATCGTTCACGCCGCTTGGGATCGATAAACTCAGGCAAGTCGCGGCACAACGGCCGCGTGCACCGGTTTTTCGCCCACGTCCAGCAAGGTGAACAGCGTGGCGGCCGGGCTTTCCACCTTTAGAACAATTGCCGGATCCAGGCGGATGGCCGGAATACGAATGACCGCCATCATTCCGGCGTCTCTGTCGAGCACCAACGCGTATTGGCTGTCCGGCGTAGTTGTTATATAGGTAGGCCGCTGCCCAACGTCTACCAAATCGATCACCTTCCGGGTGTCAACGCTCAAAATGCAAACGTCAGAGCCGCTGTTGCTCCCGACAAAAAGCAAAGGAGGTGTTTCGGAGCAGGCCATAATTCCGGGGTCCCGCCCGGCGAGAACCGTCTGCTCCACAATTAACGGACTGTACGGAAACACGATCGCCACTCCGTCCATGCCCTCGCCAGAGACGAAGAGTTGGCCCTGATCGGAGCTGAAACAGAGATTCTCCGGCTGCATAGCAAGAGGTAAATCGGCAATCACCTCGAGCGCCGGAACGGTGAGCGCAGTCAGGCCCTGCTCCTGTAAGTTGGCGACCAGCAGTTGCTGTCCATCGCCTCGAAATCGTACTGCGCCGATATGCCCGGACATTCGGTTGTTCCAGTGCCGGCCAGTGTCTAGTTGGAAGAGCTCAACGGTCGCGTGCTCACCCAATGAAACAGCCGCGTAAGGACCCGCAGCGACGTCCAGACTCACCGGCTCTGCGGGAAACTTGTGCCGCCGCAGAACCCGCAGCGAAGTCGAGTCGGCCTCGATCAGCTCGTGGCTCGCTGCGGAAATTGCGATTAGCCGCCGTCCGTCGGGTGAGATGCGGATTTCCGTAAGCTCATCGCCCAGTTTGCGTGATTGAACAACCCGCAAATTCGGATCGATAACGTGCACGCTGCCGGTGGAAGGAGTCAGGACGAAACTGTGATTGGCGGGGCCGCCCGGCACTACTGCCGTCGGCGGAGCGCCGAGTGCGATTGCTTTCACTAACCGAAAAGCGGTTAGATCTACGACGGCAATACTGTTTTCACCGGACGTCGCAATCAGCGCGTATCCTGCAAAGCCGGTCCCCTTCTTGGGGCGGCAAGCATTGCAAAAAAGCAGCCCGCTGAAGGCCAACCATTCTCGCCGTGTCATTCGCACATCGAACGCAACCAGACCTGTTTTGATGCCGCCGGCAAAGTGTATCTCTATGTTACTCTGAGGTTTCTCAAGCTAAAACAAAATCGCTCATCAATGAATTTTAGGTCCGTTTTCAGCCTCATCTCCTCGGATCTTGCTATCGACTTGGGGACCGCGAACACTTTGGTCTTCGCCAAAGGCAAGGGCATCGTGGTGAACGAGCCTTCCATCGTCGCCATCAACAAAAATACCGGCGATATCGAGGCGGTCGGCAAGGAAGCGAAAGACATGGTGGGCCGCACGCCCGGTAATATCGTCGCCATCCGTCCCATGAAAGACGGTGTCATTGCCGATTTCAAAGTCACCGAGCGCATGCTGAACTACTTCATTCTCAAGGCGCACGGCCGCAAAATGCTGGTGCACCCCAGAATCGTGATCGGCGTGCCAAGTGAAATCACGCAAGTAGAAAAGCGCGCCGTCAGCGAATCGGCTTATCGCGCCAAGGCAAGCGAAGTTCATCTGGTTGAGCAGGCGATGGTAGCAGCCATCGGCGCCGGACTGCCCATCACGGAGCCCTCCGGCAACATGGTAGTCGACATCGGCGGCGGCACCACCGACGTGGCGGTCATCTCGCTCTCAGGCATTGTCTACTCTCGTTCGGTTCGCGTGGCCGGTAACGAAATGGACGACGCCATCATGAATTACCTGAAGCGCAAGTACAATTTGCTGATCGGTGAACGCACGGCCGAACAGATCAAGATTCAAATTGGGTCGGCCTATCCCTTGGAAAAGCCGCTGACCATGGAGATCAAGGGTCGCAACCTGATCGAAGGAGTCCCCAAAACAGTCACGATAGAAGACAGCGAAATTCGCGAAGCGCTGTCGGAATGCATCTCTACCATCCTCAACGCCATCCGCGTCGCGCTCGAGCGAACACCGCCGGAATTGAGCGCGGATATCAGCGATCGCGGGATCGTGTTGACCGGGGGCGGCGCGCTCATCAAGAACCTCGATCGCCGCATTCGCGAAGAGACCGGGCTGCCCGTCTCAATCGCCGATGACCCGCTCGCCTCCGTTGTTTTAGGAACGGGCAAAATGCTGACCGATTTCAAACTCCTGCGTCGCATCGCCATCGAATAAAACATCGTGGATGAAGTCGCCTTCCGGTCGTGAGACCTTGGCAGGCTCGCCACCACACCTTTACAGTAAGAAGAGGCAATGGAAGTCCTGCTGAGTCGCTACCGGACCCTCACAGTTTTGGTGATCGTCGTCGTGGCGCAACTTCTTTATCTGGCTTACCAGGTCAAAACCAACCGCGACGAGCGCTTGATTCGCGTTTGGGCGGTCAGCGCCGTCACCCCTATGGCCGGAATCTTTGAAGGATTTCGGCGCAACACCATTGGCTTCTTGGAGGATTATTTCATCCTCCTCGATGTCCGGGATCAGAACCGTAAGCTCAAGAGCGACAACGACCGGCTCCGTATGGATAACGTGTATTACCGCAACCAGCTTTCAACTGCCGAACATGCCCGCGCTCTAATCCTGTTCCAGGCCCAATCGCCATCAAAGACCGTCCCCGCGCGGGTGATCGGCAACAGCACGGTCGCAACCGCCAAGGCGGTTTTCATCGACCGCGGATCCACCAGCGGCATCGAAAAGGGCATGGCCGTGGTTACCCCGGAAGGAATCGTCGGCAAGGTGGTCGCCGTGTATCCGCTCACGGCCCAAGTGTTGCTGGTCACCGATCCGACTTTCAAAGTAGGTGTGGAATCGCAGAAGAACCATGTGCATGGCGTGCTCGCCTGTGGCGGCGGCAAGTGCGCGGTCGAGCAGATTGAGAATCAGGAGAGGGTCGACCCCCGCGAGTGGTTCTATACCTCTGGCGAGGACCGCATCTTTCCTAAGGGTTTCCCGGTCGGCAGCGTCATCTCGGCGGACCCCGGGCAAGGAATGAAAGACGTCCGGCTCAATCTCAGCGGAGCGCCCGATGCAGCCGAGGAAGTGCTGGTTGTTTTGCAAGGCGTTCACCAGGCGATTCCTGCCACTCCGCCTGTAATCCAAGACCTAACGGCGAAAATGCTTCCCCCGCCGCCCTCGTCCGTCGCCACTGACGCGCCTGCCTCCAAGCCACAGACGGAAGCGGACAAGGTCGTACACAAATACCAGCAGATCGGCCAGCAAGAAGATCACGTGTACGGCGCGATCGGCTCAAACGTTCCTAGTTTCAATGTGAAGCCGGGCGGCGGAACAAACCCCGCCACACCCTCACAAGAAACGGCACAGAATGCCTCCGGCGCCGCAACCCCGCCAACCGCGGAGAAAAAGCCCGACGCTCAGGCAGCTCATACGACGACGGCGCCCGCTCCCGCTCCAGCCACCTTAGGCACCTCAGAAAATCCGAAGCCCGCGCCCGTTAAAGCTGCCGCAGCGCCTGAAACTCGGGACACCAGTGCTCGACCTGTTCTGCCGCTCGGAGCGCCTCGCCATAAGCCCGCAACCGCCCATTACACCTGCCCCAACACCGCCCCCGCCGCAATGAATGAGACCAGCGAACAAGTAGTCCTCAGGCGCCCGCTCAAGCAAAATTGGTTCAGCCGCTTTCAAGTGGTCGCGCTGGCGGCCCTTACCCTCATCGCAATCATCGGAAAGTTCTATCTTCCTCGTTTGCTTCCACATACGGAGTGGCTGGAATTGCCGCTGCTTTTGACCGTCTATTTTGGGCTGATGGGCCACACCCAGATCGCTTCGCTATTTTTCGGAGCTTTCGTCGGCCTGGCAGAAGATTCCCTGTCGCCGGCCAATCTTCCCATCGGTATGTACGGAATCACCAAGACTTTGGTGGGCTACTTCGCTGCGTCCGTCAGCCTGCGTTTCAACGTGGAAAACTCGGTCATCCGACTCGTTCTTTGCTTCTTTTTTTTCTTCTTCCACGCTTTTTTTTATTGGATTATGCGCCGAGCCCTGCTGGGACAAATCGTACCGTTCGATCCGCAGGAAACCTTCGTGCACGGCGCGCTGAATGCGCTCGTCGCTATTCCTTTGTTCGCAATTCTCGATAAGATGAGGTTAGCGGGCCCACATTAGCCCGCCCTTCCGGAATATACTCAGTGAACATCGTTGAGAGGGAGCAGAGGCGCGACGACGACATGTCGGCGGACCTGCTTCACGAAAACCCCAAGCAAGCGTCTGGAAAGATCGCTGTCTTTCAGTATTTGACGGTTGCAGTTTTCGTCTTCCTGATATCGGGTTTTTGGAAGCTGCAGGTTCAAAACCCCGACGTGTATAGCGAGGCGGCGGAGCGCAACCGGATCAAGAGCATTCCCATTCTTGCGCCGCGCGGAAAAATTCTGGACCGCGACGGTCGCGTCATCGTCGACAACAAGGCCTCCTACTCGCTGCTGCTGAATCGCGATCAGATCAAGTCCGTACATCTTGCCACCATAGCCGACGCGCTGCAGCTGGATTACGCCGACCTGGTGACCAAAATTCATCGCATGGGCTCCAACCCGCAGATCATTATTAAGGATCAGCTGACACGTGATGAGATCGCCTGGGTCGAGTCGCATCAGGACATCGACACCTACCCCGAGATGCAACTGATCAAGGCATGGCGGCGGCAATATCCGCAAGATGGGTTTGCCGCACACGTGATGGGTTACGTGGGCGAAATCAGCGAAGCAGAGTTGGATTCGCCGCAGTTCATCGATTATCACCAGGGTGACGTCATCGGGAAAGATGGCCTCGAACGGCAGTACGATCAAACATTGCGCGGCGTCGATGGCCAACAACGCGTACTCGTCGACAACATGGGTCACGAGCGCCAGATGGAAAACACGCAAGAGGCGGTCCCGGGCAAAGATTTGAAAACCACCATTGACCTGGATCTGCAAGCTGTAGCGGAGCTCGCGATGGATGGGAAGCGCGGCGGGGTCGTCGCGCTCGATCCTCGCACAGGCGAGGTGCTGGCGATGGTTAGCCGCCCGGCCTTCGATCCAAACAAATTCACCGGACGCATCAGCCGCACCGATTGGAACGAGATTGCAGGCGATCCTTTTAAGCCGCTGATGAACCGGGCCATCCAGGCTGAGTTTGCTCCAGGGTCGACTTTTAAGCCCTTTACCGCGCTAGCCGGATTAGAATCCGGTGTTATCGACGATACAACGGAGTTCCACTGTCCGGGGGGCGCCTCCTTCTATGGACACTATTTCGCATGCTGGCGGCAAAAGCAGGGTGGACATGGCAACATTTCGCTTCATCGCGCCATTGCCCAATCCTGTGACGTTTTCTTCTATAACGTCGCGAATCGCCTTGGTATCGATCGGCTGGCGCATTACGCCGAGTTGGCGGGATTCGGGCATAAGACCGGAATCGATCTGCCCAACGAGCGCGAAAGCACCATGCCCTCCACCCGCTGGAAAATGCGGATGTTCCGCCAAAAGTGGTACGCCGGAGAAACAATTTCGGTCGGAATCGGCCAAGGCGCTGTGACCGTTTCGCCTCTCGAGCTTGCGGCAGCAGAGGGAGGGTTGGCCGTCCGCGGCAACTGGTATCAGCCGCATCTGGTGAAAACGACAGCCCCGAAACTGGTACGGACAGGCAATCTCAATTCGGACAATGTGGAGCAAGTCATCTCCGGAATGTACGGCGTGGTGAACGAGCCTGGTGGCACCGGCTATCCAGCGAAACTGCCTAACGTCAAAGTGTGCGGAAAGACCGGCACAGCACAGTTGGCATCGAATCAACTGCTCAAAGGCACAAAACTCGGCCAGACCATGAAAGACAACGCCTGGTTTGTCGGGTATGCGCCGGAAGAAGCGCCCGAAATCGTGGTTGTCGCGTTGTTCGAGAACGGAGAGCATGGCGACCGCGCCGGGTGGATCGTGCGCGACGTGCTCAAGGCGTACTTCGATAAGAAAGCACGCGAATCCAAAACCCAAAATGAAAGCGCGCGCACCAGGTGGTTCCATGCTCCCGCGATATTCGATTCGCCTCAGAACACACTGGCAACGCTGAACGTGCCGTTCCGGAAGGGCTCTCCCGAATAGTGGCTGTTTACCATTCGATTCGCGATCTCGACTGGCCGTTGGTCATCGTCACGCTCGCGCTGTGTACGCTTGGGGTTCTCCAAATCTATAGCGCAACCGATGGCACTCACTGGCAGGACGCCTGGTGGAAGCAGATCATTTGGGTCGCTACCGGGCTCGCCATGATGTGGGTGATGGCGATGGTCGACTACCACACCCTGTTAGGACGCGTCATCTACTTCTACATCGCCGCAATCGCGCTGCTAATTACAACCGGGGTTGCCGGCAATAAAGTCTTCGGTTCGACGCGCTGGATCCGGGTCGCCGGATTTACGCTGCAAACTTCCGAATTCGTCAAGATTGTTTTGGTGCTGCTGGTTGCGAAGTACCTGACCGATCTGAGAGGGGAAACGCTCGATTGGAAGCACTTGGCGAAGCTCGCGGGTTTTGTCGTGGTTCCCATGGCGCTGGTCATGAAAGAGCCGGACCTGGGCACCTCGCTCACTTACATCCCGGTCCTGATCTGCGGCGTCCTGATGGCCGGATTGAGATGGAAGTATCTCTTGATTATCACGGGGATACTGTTGATTACTTTACCGATTGGATATCATTTTCTTAAGCCGTATCAGAAGGATCGGCTGGTCAGTTTTATCTACCCCGACCGCGATCCTAAAGGGACGGGTTTTCAGGTGATCCAATCCAGAATCGCTGTTGGAAATGGTGGAATGTGGGGACGCGGAGCCAAGGAGAGCTCCCAGACGCATTTGGGGTTTCTGCCCGTGCCTCACACCGATTTCATCTTCTCTTCGTTCGCCGAAGAGCATGGATTTGTAGGGATTGTCATCGCGCTGGTTCTGTATTTCCTGTTGATCATGCAGATAGTACAGAACGCGCAAACGGCACCGGACAGGGCAGGTCTGTTTATCTGCATGGGCGTGGCCGCGTTGTTGTTGTTTCACGTGTTGGTGAATGTCGGGATGGTGGTCGGCCGGATGCCGATCACGGGAATTCCGCTTCCGCTGATGAGTTCGGGAGGATCGAACACGTGGTCGATATTTTTGATGCTGGGATTAGTAAACAGTGTCAGGTTGCGAAGGTTTGTAAATTGAATCAAGCGGCGCTCTTCGGAGTGCTGGTTCGGCAAATTGAACGGGTCGAATTGAGTAGGACAAACGGTTTCGGATTGCTAACGGGATTTCCTCAGTTACTGAGAAATGATGTAAACGAATCTATGACGCGGGTGTTGTCGAGCTAGTCTCCCCTCGCGTTCGTGGCAACAGGTTTTGCTTGCAGTTCCCCATATTGAGGGCGCAAGCGCACGGCACCTCCGGAGTTCTTTGTGCTCTCATATTCGCGGCCCGGTGAGGCGGTGAGTAATGAGTAAGGAGTTGGTGATTGCATCCAATCGCCATGAAAATAAGGTAGCGATCCTCGAAGACGATCAACTCGTTGAAGTCTTTTTTCAACGAGCGAACGAGTATTCTCTCGCCGGAAGCATTCACAAGGGGCGAGTCACTCGTGTACTTCCCGGCATGCAGTCCGCCTTTGTGGACCTGGGTCTCGAACGCGACACCTTCCTCTATGTCTCGGATTTCTTCGAGGAAAACGAAGACATCGACACGGTAGCTGAGGAGAAACCGACTCGGCGCGATCGGACAGATCGCGGGGAGGGAAACGCTCGGGTCGACCGCGGAGATGGAAGCGGGCGAGCCGACCGGGGTAATCGGACCGAGCGCAATGCGCGCCCCGAGCCAGAGCGCCTGAACGAAGCTCAAACGCAACCGCGGGAAATTCGTTCGGCACCTCCCGAATCCGTTTTAGAGCCTCAGGTCGCCGAAGACGAGACGGGCGTGCCAACAGCCGAAGTCTCAAGTGCCGCGCCGGCCGGGGAGGGAACGGAGCCCAGACCTTCCGACCGCACGGAAAACGATAGGAATTTTCGCGGCGACCGTCGCAACAGACGTGGGCGCCGCCGCAGGCAGCGGGGTCGCGGATTTCCGGAGAACAAGTATGCGCAACCGCTAAGTTCTCCAGCCGCAGTGCCCGAAGCCGCAGCCGCTGCAGAGCCCGCCTCGAGTAGCGCCGAAGACGTCATCATTCTTCCCGGCGAATCGCTCGCCAAGTACCGGCGCATGGCAGTCGGCGCGGAGAGTTCTTCCGCTCCCGAAGACGAGACGGTGCCCGCCGAGGAAACGATATCGATTCCTGAATCGGACGATACGGCCGGTGAGCCAATCTCTTTCGAAGAGAAAGAGGCCATAGAAGCCGAAGCCGATGAACTCGAGTTGGCCGAAAAAGTTTTCGCGCACCACGATGATGAATCCGTCGGCGAGGTCGAGGAAAAAATCGAAGAGGTAAAGCAGGATCAGCCGGTTCCCCCGCCGCCCGTCAGCGACGAAGAAGTTCCTCTCACTGGTTTGGACGAGGCGGCAGCAGATGTCGTTCCCGACAGCGAAGGCGTTGAGATCGACGAGTTCGAATCTTTCGAGACAGAATCATCTTCGGAACAGCTAGAAGAGTCTGGCGACCATAACCCGGACGAGCAGCTTGATACAAATTCTGCCGCCGCACCCGGCGAGGCGCAAACTGCTAGCGTTCGCGAGCAAGGTGGACGCTACATGCATCGCGCTCCGCGTCGAATGCGACGCCGGAGGGGTGGAAACCGGTTTGCGCCCGGAGGCGGTTTCGCCTCTCCCGCTCCCGGAACTGCCGTGGCGGGTGCGGCCGCAGCTGCTGCGCTCGAACCCGAAGCTCGCCGGGAAACGTATGAGGAGCGCTCGGCAGACAAGCCCGACCGCGCCATGCCGTCTATTTCCGATCTGCTGAAGGCCGGGCAGGAAATTATCGTTCAGATCGCAAAAGAACCTCTCGGACAGAAAGGCGCGCGTATCACTTCGCACGTCGCTCTGCCGGGGCGGTATGTGGTCTTCATGCCGAGTGTCACCCACATGGGAGTTTCGCGGAAGATCGCGAGCGACGAGGAGCGGCAGCGGCTTAAGCGCATTCTGCAAGCGCACCGCGCCGGCACAACCGGGGGCTTCATCGTTCGTACCGCCGGCGAAGGCATACCGGAGGACGAGATTGCGGCGGATATGAACTTCCTCTACAATCTCTGGCTCGACATTCGCGAGAAAGCTGAAAAGAAACCGGCACCGGTGCTTTTGCACTACGATCTCGATATCGTTCAGCGGATTCTGCGGGATCAAGTGACGGATGACTTCAAAGCCATCTGGGTGGACAGCGAAGACATGTATGAGAACGTGCTGAACTTCATGCAACGTTTTCAACCCGCGCTTGTGAGTCGGGTCAAGATGTACACGCGGTCGGCACCCATCTTCGACGCCTTCAATATCACGCCGGAGCTCGAGAAAGCCCTGCGGCCGAAGGTGTGGCTCAAATCGGGCGGCTACATCGTCATCAACCAGACGGAGGCATTAGTAGCGATCGACATCAACACCGGCAAGTACGTCGGCAAATCGAACCGGCTCGAAGACACCATCGTAAAAACCAATACGGAAGCGGTGAAGGAGATCGTGCGCCAGATCCGGCTGCGCGACCTGGGCGGCATCATCGTGCTCGATTTCATCGACATGGATGAGCGCAAGAATCGACAGAAGGTCATGCAGGCCTTGGAAGACGCGATGCGCGTGGATAGGGCGCCCTACAAAATTCTGCAGTTCAACGACTTCGGCTTAGTCGCGATCACGCGAAAACGCGTGAAGCAAAGTTTAGAGCGAACGCTGTGCTCGCCTTGCCCGTACTGCGAGGGCGCAGGTTACGTCAAGAGCGTGCAAACGATCGTCAGCGAAATTCTAGTTGAGGCGCAAAAGATCGCCAGGGCCATTGAAGGCAAAGACGTGATGCTGCGCGTACATCCGGATGTCGCCAAAGTTCTGAAGGCCAGCAACAACCACTATCTGGAAGAGCTCGAGGAGATCCTGGGGCGACCCGTGCTCGTGACCGGCGATCCGACGCTGCATCATGAAAAGTTCGATTTAGCGTAGCGGAGCGGGCGCAGTATCGATGCTAAACTGAAGGCGAATTCCACGCCGGAACCCGCCAGGAATTCCAATCAGGAGAGATGGCCGAGTGGTTGAAGGCGCACGCTTGGAAAGCGTGTTTAGGCGAAAGTCTAACGTGGGTTCGAATCCCACTCTCTCCGCCAGTTTAGAATCAATAACTTCGGCTGGGAAGTGGGCAATGGTGGGCAATGAATGTTACGATCGAGCCGCCATTATGCCGCTCAATCTGTATCGCCGGCATTTCCGGACACCAGGAAAATGCACCGCCGTATACGAGCCGGATTTCCGCAATTACGAGGCCGACGAGCTGCGCCGCGGCTGGAAAAAGTGCCGTTGTCCCCGATCTATGCGGCTGGCACTTTAGGGCGAAACTTCAACCGCAAGAACACGAAGAAGATCACCTGGGCGGAAGCAAAGGCGCTCGTGGTCCAGTGGGAAGCTGCAGGCAAGTGGGACGACGAAGAAGCGCGGGCGTTCCCATCGCTGCCCACGCCAATCGCGAAGTAAGGAGTGCGGAGAAGGGCAGCAGCCTTGCCCCGCCTCAGTTCACGGCGGCCTCGGGCCGATTCTCCTTCGCCGCCGAACTCGCTCCACTTCCACTGCTTTCAGCCGTGCCTTCGGGCAGCCTCACCACTCTGTCAGAGTGCGGGAGGGCAGTACCGGTGACCTCGCCTTTGGTCACGCACCACGTAATGACCTACGAGTACGGAGGCACAACACTTCAGCTTGACTATTGGAGGCCGCTAGGTCAGAATAAGTTTCCTCGTGAGTATGGGCAAAGTCGCGTTCGCAGTACTGGCTTGCATCGCATGGTGCGCGAATGCAACCACGCTGTCTTACGAAGGTACCTTTACTACTGACGACGAGATTCAGTACATCGATTTTGTTGTGTCTGTGTCGCAGACTGTAACGGTGCAAACATTCGGATATGCTGGCGGCGTTGACGGAAACGGCATAGTTGTCCCGGAAGGCGGGTTCGACCCCTTCCTCACATTGTTTGATTCCGGTGGGAACTTTCTCGCGGCCAACGATGACGCGGGTTGCGGTCTTGTTAACAGAGATAGTGGATCGGGCGGTTGTGCCGATTCATACATCCAATTGTCGCTCGATCCGGGCACCTATACCCTGGCGCTCACCCAAACCGGAAATGAGCCAAAGGGCATTTATTTGTCTGACGGATTCACTGAACAAGGCCAAGGCAATTACTCATGTGGAGGCGGGTTCGGCAACTTCTGTGACCCCGCCACCTACACAGACCGCACTGGCAATTGGGCTTTAGACATCAGTGGTCTTGAGGCCGGTGCGACGGCGCCCGAGCCTGCGACGTTTGACCTGCTCACTTTTGCGGGCGCATGCATCGCACTCGTTTCTTTACGCCGCCGACCTGGTCGGTCGTGGTGGCCGTAAATCGTCACGCTTGCATGAATCGCGAAGAAAGGAAACGCTGTGAAAATAACCAGCAGTGTGCTATTAGCCGTACTCGTTTGCACGCCAGCGGCTTGGGCCGATAACACGGTCGCGCTTGTGGGCGATGCGTTTTATGCGCCTGGGAACAGCACGAACTATGGGAGCGTACCCACAGTAAATGTGGGAAGCACGGCCAATAACGTCGGGCTTGTCCAGTTCGACCTGACTCAGCTGCCGGCCGGCACCACCGCCGCCAGCGTTGCGGAAGCCAAGCTGATCTTGTTTGCCAATAAGGTGACCTCCGCTGGAACCATTACGATCGCGGAAGCAGTTGGTAGCTGGAACGAGAGCACCGTTAACGGAACCAACAATCCCGCGACAGGCAATGCCATCGAGTCGAGCATCCCAGTAACAGCGGGCAACGTTTACATCACCGTAGACGTTACCCAGGCCGTCCAGGACTGGTTGAATAGCACGACTCCCAACAATGGTCTGGTGATTATGGGCAGCAGCGGCCTGGTCGCCTTGTTCGACAGCAAAGAGAGCACGACCACAAGTCATCCGGCCGTATTGAGCATCACGCTCACTGGACCTGCCGGTCCTCCCGGACCCACCGGACCCACCGGTCCTCCCGGAGCCACTGGACCTGCCGGTCCTTCCGGAGCCACTGGACCTGCCGGTGCTCCCGGACCCACTGGAGCTACGGGTGCTCGCGGACCCAGCGGACCTGCCGGACCAACAGGTGCGACGGGGCCTGCTGGCGCGACTGGACCGCAGGGTCCCGCCGGCCCAGCTTATGGCAACCAGTGGGCCTATTCCAGCTACAGTGCTCCACCTGGTAATGTATCTGTCCTGTCTCAGCAGTGCCCGGGCACACAGATCCCGCTCGCTGGCGCGTGCGGCTATGCGTCTTTCGACTCAGGTACCTATGACATAACTGTTGTCTATTCCGGGCCGTATCCTGGGTTCCCTCAGTATTGGGAATGCACGGTGCGCAATAGTGGATCAAGTTCGCACGCGATCACCTATGGCGCGTTCTGTATTCAACCAGGTTCGGGCGGCGCTGCGCTCACCGTCCCCGCTACGCAACACGCTACGGCTGACGCTGGTCCGCCTGCGATCCAAAGCATACCGATCCCGCCGCGCTGATCTCTCAGATTTTAGAAATAGTGATTTCCGCGACGCTTGGCAGATACTTATCTGGGCAAACTCGGGCCCATGTGCACTTCTCGGCGGATTTCGAGCTGACTGCGCGGAGGGAACTCACGGGCGCATTGGAATCCGCAACGGACCGCGCGCCTGCACTCTTTATCGTTGACAATCTCCCTGAGCCGAGCTCGGAAATTCCTCCCCGACCGCTTCCGGACTACTGCCCCGCTCTCGACCGCGTTACGGTTCTCGTTACAACACGTAGCGGTGTAGCTGAGGGATTCGTTCGTTCCTTACCTATTGGCGTGCTGCCTCGAAGTGCCTCCATTTCGCTACTGAAGGCGGTACCAAAGGGAGGGGCGGCTTAGCCGCCCCTCCTCGATCAAACACGAGCCAATCAAGTGCCGAGAGCATCTGCCTCTTAGCCGAAAATCGAAATCTTCACCGCAGAAGTTTTCGGTGAGACCTAGCGCTCATCCATTCTTCATACGGCTGAATGTGGAGGCTGGCAGTTTTGCCTCGCAGCTCCTTCAAGAATGCTTCTTCTGCTGCGTGCTCGCGCGCCGTTTCTGTTTCGTTCGCAACAGATTTTCGAGGCGCTAGCCGAATACCGACATCAGCCGCTTGCAAACGGGGCCGATCGCTCAGGAAATCGCCAAATGCCACCGCGTCCGTGACCCGATATGGTGCGTTGGTGTCCAGATTGATTGCTTGAATGCGGTCGCGGAGGGCTGAAAGACTCTGTTCCACAGCTTCGCGCGTGAAGCGGGGAGACTTAGCACCGGAAACTAGATCGCCCTGTTCCGTAGTTCGCCATTTCTTGCTTGTACCAGCGGGTTCAAAGTATCCCTGTAATTCCATAACGGCAAGTACCTGTTTCACTTCGGCCATGCCGATGTTGAGCGATTTAGCGAGATCGCGATCGGTCCACGTCGCCGCTCCCTTGATTTCTTTAAGAAAACTCAACGCCTCGGCAGCTGGAACAGCTTGCGCCGCACTCTCGTGTGCTGGCCGGCTGGATGGGTCGCCGTTAGGCATATTCAATCTTTGCGTTCCCGGCACTCTTCTTCTCGTCCTGGCTCATATACTACCGGCCCGCGGATACTAGGAAGCGACGAGCTCGGACGGTATGCACCCGGCGGCCCAAAACTTGCTGAATCGCACCAAGTCCAGAGATGCCCTCGACTCGAGCCGCTATACCGTTTGTCTGTCGTTTCGCTCCATATCCGAGGACTGCTTTTCGAGTAGTCCTGCGCTCTCGCTTTAGCCTTTTCCAATCTGATTTAACTTGGCTGCGTTGGCATCTGCTTCCATTCCTTTTTCTTCCTTCTGGTCGGCACAGCATCGGGGGTAAAGCCCCGCGCCCTGGCGGACTGCGCTCTCCAGTTCTAGAGCCCTCCGGGTTTCGGTTTCCATCCGACATTGCCGGCGCAGCGCCTTTTGAGCTTCACAAACAATGTCGTCCGGACCATCACGAAAAACTGTCTCGCTGGCCTGGGGAGCGGACCCCACTCGCTTTCGGGTGCCCGACAGAAGGGCGAGAAAAGGAGAATCGCAAATGTACAAGAACGCAGTCAACTTAATTGGTTTTCTGGGAAAAGACGCAGAAGTCAAAGCCGCCCAGGACAACAGCACGAATTTCACGGTCCTCAGCCTGGCCACAAAGGAGAGCTGGAAGAACAAACAAACGGATGAATGGGAATCGCGCACCGAGTGGCATCGCATTCTAGTCTTCGGCAAGCTCGGAGATTTCGCCGCCACGCTCACCAAAGGCGCTCACATTGAAGTCGAAGGCACGCTTCGCAGCCGCGAGCAGACACTGGAGCTGAAAGGCAGCTCCAAGAAGAACCCGGAAACGAAAAACGTCCGGTCCTGGTTCGTTCGTGCCGAATCCATTCGCAAGCTTGATCGCGCCGAGAAAGCCGGCGATGATGCCACGGCTGATGACGTTCCGTTTTGATTTTCTTCAGGAACAGCGGCCGCGGACGCGGTCGCTGTTCCTGCGTCCAAAAGGATGCGTTATGCGGATCATCAAACCCGCAGGAGAGAGCGAAAGGAACCAATAGCACATCCAAATGGCCATCCGGGAGCTACTTTCTAAACACTTCGCCGTCACACGCGATCTATCTGGAACGGAGTTATGCCTCCCGACACCAGCTCGTCACAACGCGAATCCAAACGAACAGAACGCTCCACTCAAGGTCGCCATTGGCAAACACAAGGTTTATGCAAATCTGTAGCTTGGCCTTAGATGCTGGCGTGGCTTCCTAAACTCTGAAAGAGCAGGATGCCGCGTGATCTTGTGGCAGAAGCTAAATTGCCTCTTGACGTATAGTCTCATTACCTACACAATGTAGGCAATAGCATGTTGGGTGAATTTGAGTATTTCGTCCTCTCCGCGGCGGCTAGGCTTGGAGACGACGCTTACGGCGCGGCCATACGAAAGGATTTGGAAGCCACAACAGGCCGACAGTGCTCCCTAGGAGCGCTGTATACGACACTCGACCGCTTGGAACAGAAAGGGCTCATCAGAACGTGGATGGGAGAGCCAAGCCCAGAACGAGGCGGACGTGCCAAAAAATTGGTCCGCGTCACAGCCAATGGGGGCCGCGAAGCACGGGTGTTTTACGAAGCCGTGGTGAGGGTCAGTGTTGGTGCACATTGGGCGGTCGGGGAACTTCACCGGTGAATCGAATCGTTGCTGCGCTTTCGCAATTGCTGGAACCGGCCGACCGTGAATGCGCTTGCGGCGACTTAGAGGAGTTGCGGCTCAGTGCTCCGGCAGCAGCGGGAAATATCCTGGGGCTTGTGATGCGTCGGCAACTGGCAGAGTGGTCACACTGGGGACCTTGGGCAGCCCTTTTCGGAGTGGCTGGTCTCGCTGGCTCTTTTCTCAGCGGATCGCTTGCTGGGGTAGAGACCGGAATGTTTCTACAGATCCGAACGTACGTTCACTATGGCATTACATATCAACCAGGCGGAGTGAGCGTCGCTGAGGAAATCACTTACACAGCAACAGCAGCCATTGCCGTGCTGCTCTGGTCGTGGGCATGTGGATTTGTCCTCGCCTCACTTTCTGGGCGCACATTGTGGATCACTTCTTTGTTGCTTTACTGCATTGTTCAAGACAGTTGGGCCATTCGCCTGTACGTGGCGGGGGGCCTCGTTCTGAAGCACGCGCTTTGGCGCGCTATGCTGCTTCGCTTATTACCATTCGAGCCCGCAGCAATTGCATTCTTGTTCGTGCTGGCATTGGGAATTCGTTCGGCCAGGAAAGGCACGGTGCAGCGGAACACGAGGCTTTGCTTAACGGCTGTCGGACTCTCGCTCGTCTTTCTGCTGGTCTGGATGGACAGTTGGTTTGCAGCGGGTTTTGCGCATTGGAGCGGACAATCGTATCTTCCTACGCCGGTTCTGTATCGATTGTTGCCGTGCCTGGCAGGCGCGTGGCCCGTGTTCTCGATTCCGCTTCTGGATGGTCGCAGGCAGCAGCCTGGACAGCGAGCGGCATGAAGAAGACGCACGGCCTTTACGGAATTACTGTTCAGGCTCATTTAGAAGGACGGCAAATGCGATGAGGAGTAGTCGATTCAGCATTCTGTTCGCGGCATTGACTTGCGCGGTATTTGCGACCTGCGCAGGGGCAGCAACAACAAAGGCAGTGTTGAAGAGCGCCAGCGCAAGATCGGAGGCTCCGCCGTTTCGCCTGGCGAATGCCTCGGGTAGGATCGAACAACTGACAGACTACCGCGGCAAAGTAGTTCTGTTAAATTTCTGGGCGACAGATTGTGGTGGATGCCGCTTAGAGATTCCGTGGCTGGTCGACATAGGCCAGGCATTTCACAAGAGGAATGTCGCTGTGATCGGCGTCTCGATGGACATTTCGTACGAAGATTTGAAGAATTCGACGGAAGCATGGGCGAAGGTGAAGCCCTTCGTCGCCTCGCACCAAATCACGTATCCCATCCTGATGGGGGACAACGAAGCAATAAGACGCTATGACATCCAAGCACTTCCAGTCAGCTACCTGATCGACACTCAAGGCCGAGTTGCCGCCACGTATGTCGGGCTGATCGATGAGGAGAATATCAAGACCAACATCGACAGGCTCTTGACCGAGGACTCAGGATGGCGTTACCGGAAAGATGACCCGGTCACAAAGAAGAAAGTTGTGGAGATTGAGGCTGAGTCCTTTCAGCAAATAGCTGACGGACAGGCTAAGCTTTTGCATGAGATGACAGCTCGCCTGTACAACAGTACTGGTTCCTACAGCCAGATAAGCAGTCAGGAAGCGATTGTAGATGAGAAATCGGGCACACTCATTTACGGACCGCACCTCAGCGCGACGGTCCGATTGGATTCTCAAAAGTAACGATTGCAAACGATTGTTCCCAGCCGCCGCTTAACCAGAAGGTGAAACGTTTCGAGCGACGGCAAGATCAGGATCCGCAAGATCGAGCTGTCAATGTCGAGTCATTGGCAAACCGACCATTTACGCAATCACATATCGCTCATACTGGTTCGCTCTATTTCCGCATTGCAGAACTGATTGCACAACGGAGCCGCTTGGCAACAGGTTTGTGGAACCGACCACAGGACGCGTGCAGGGTGCCTGACTTGAGTGCTGCGGCCTAAATCCCGACCGCGACCGTCCATAAGGTCGATAACCGGCCGTCAAATAACATTGTCCGGAAACCGCGAAGGCCAAGCCACATGGATCCGCAGTAGTCGCCAAGGGTTTACTGATCCATTGAAAAGCACTCGCTTGCTCCCGGATCATCCGTGATGGCCCAAAGACCCCGGCACTCACCAAGCGCGTTCCGCTGATCTCCTCAACTGCTCCCATTCACGTTATAGTGAATAGCGAGGATGAGCACAACAAAATCCTACGATGAAATCGTTGATTTCTTCGCGGCTGGCACAACGCCGGAGGCGGTTGTGGCCTTTCGTCCCTCGAACGAAACGACGCTACGAGTTGCGGAGCTAGTCGCAAAGAGCAGAGACGGGAGCATTTCGACAGAAGAGCAGTCGGAACTCGAGGATTACCTACAGATCGAACACATCCTCATCCTCGCCAAGGCCCGAGCCCGTCAACACACGTCACTTGCCCAGTGAGATCCCGGACGAAGTTCGGCAGTTGGTTGCAAGCCGTGCAAAGCATCGATGTGAATACTGTCTTTTGCACGAAGACGATGCGTACTCGCCGCATCACCTAGATCATGTGATCGCTCGCAAACACGGAGGCTCGTCCAGCGTGGACAATCTGGCCTACGCCTGCCTACGATGCAACCTTTGGAAGGGTACCGACGTCGGCTCAATCGATTTGGAAACAGGCAAATTCGTTTCCTTATTCAATCCGCGCGAGCAAGATTGGACTCAGCATTTCGAGCTGCGAGGTTTTGTGATCGAGCCCCTCACGGCGCAAGGCCGACTGACAGCTCGATTGCTTCGACTCAATATAGACAAGCGAGTTGTCGAGCGGCGCGCCCTGATGCTGGTCGGGCGTTATCCTCGTGGTTAGGCACCGAGCCGTCCGTGGGCAATGGTGGGCAATGCGGCACGGGATTTATGGCAGAGACGGCACTCACGGCAATGAAGAATCTGCAACTTGCAGGTTCTATTGGGATCGCCAGAGTTCGAATCCCACTCTCTCCGCCAGAACGTTTTCAATAATTTAGTCTCCGGGCCCTGGAGCGCACTCTCCCGGACAGTATGGATTGGCCGCTGCTGCACTCACTGAGATCATTCTCACTTTCTTCCTGGTACTGACGGTCATCGGTGCAACAGATCTCAAAGCACCCGTCGGGTTTGCCGGTATCCCGATTGGCTTTGTTTTAGTGCTGATTCATCTGGTGGGTATTCCCGTGACGAATACGTCCGTGAACCCGGCGCGAAGCATAGGGCCGGCGCTTATTGTGGGAGGTTGGGCTTTGCAGCAGCTTTGGCTCTTCCTACTCGCTCCCTTCGTCGGTTCGATTCTTGCCGCAGCGGTCTACCGCGGCTTCACAACACCGACGCTCACCGTCACGGAAGCAGAGCGAGCCCTGCCGACCCAGCAGCAAGAGCGCCTGAACAATCGGGCCGTTGCTCCTTGATCTAAGCTCGTCCCGAACATTCCAATTCTAGAGAACTCGCCCCGCGGGGAGTAACTCAGCGCTTTTCTACTTCGAGTAATCGACACTCCAAAATAGATAGGACTGTGGAATTGGCCGGTAGGGGTCGCCATTAAACGCCTTCAACTGGACCTGCAGGTGCTATGCGGTCTGTGCCATCGCCTCGCGCAATTGCTTCAGAAATGCGGGGACAACGGTGTAGGGATCGTAAGGTTTTCCCTTCGGGGAGAGCGTCTCGATCGGAAGATAGCCGCTGTAGCCTGACTGACGAACAATGCTCATCAGCCGGACCAGGTCGGTCGGGATGTCGCTGTCTTCGCCGAACACACTCTGCTTAATTTGCCAGTTGAGTGCGTGTGGAGCAACCAGGGCAATATCCGCGTAGGGATCGCTCGTCTTGAAGTAGCCGGTGTCAACAATGGGACCGCACCATTCCGAGCCGACCTCCTTGATAAGGGCCAGGAGTTCCGGACCCGTCTTCAGAAAATCACCGTGGTTCTGAACGCCGATGCGAACTCCACATTTCTTGCCGTGATCGGCGCATTGGCGCAGATCGGTGGCGATCCATTCCTGGACCTGATCTCTGGTAGAGCCTTTCGCCACGGTCTCCCAGGTCTGGCTTCTCATCTGCGTATCCGCGAAAACCCGGATCACCGGCGCACCCAGCCTGGCAGCCACCTCCACCCATTCCTGGATGTGCTTGACGCCGGCATCGCGCACATTCTTATCGGAAGTCGTAAAGTTATTTCGCACGCCCGTACCGCTGATGCCGATGCCCAGATCGACGGCTCTGTTCTTCAGAGTATCTATGTAAGCATCGCTCGGCCTCTCCGGATAACCGGGGAAATAATACCCGGTCGCATCGAAGCCATCGAACTTGTTCTTGGCCGCAAACTCCATGACTTGTATTAACGTGACACCCTCGCCTCGCCCTTTAATTGCATCGTTCAGCAGCTTATTGAACGAATACGCGTTGAGTGCGGTCTTGAGCGTGGGACGTTGCGCGGCCGCAAGCGCGCCAGCGCAAAAAGGCGCCAGGCTGGTGCTCTTGAGAAAGTCTCTGCGGTGGATGAACATCGTTGAATTCCGAGTATTGCGATCAGTATTGAAGACGAGCGGGCGCTCCTCGCGCGTTACTTCTTCAAATCCTGAATCTCCGCATCCAGCCGTTGCTGCTGTTCGGGAGTAAGTTGCAAGGCGCCATCGTTTCGCGCAGCTTGCTTGACTTTCAACAGCATGGAATTCTTCTCTTCAGGCGTGAGCGCGGAGTAATTAACGATCGCCTTGCTCAGGGTCTCTTCACTCGCGAGCCCGGTCGTCGGTTCCACGTTTGCGGCGGCTTTTTTGCCGCTTCCCTTACTCGACGCGGCTTTCACGTCTTCTACTTCCTGGTCCATATCCTTCTGCTGTGCCGCCGTGAGTTGCGACCGGACTTGACGTCGGGCAGCGAGTTTTATGGTCAGCATCATATCTTGCTTCTGCTCCGGTGTGAGGGAAGTGAACTTAAGCAGCGGTTTCGTCACTGACTCCTCATCATGCAGCAACGGCTCAATCTTCAGTTGTTGTTCGCAGGTGAGGCCAAACTGAGCGCTCAAACGCTCCAGAAGCGCATGTCTCCCCGGGGGCAGGCCGGAACAGGGCGCGGTTTGCTGAGCGGCCGCAACGCCGCTGAACAGTATTGCGATGGCGGCGAATCGATATGTTGTCATAAGCTCCTTTAGAATTTAGATCGAAATCGGAAACTCGGTGACAGTTAGAACGAGTACCGGGCGCCGAATTGGATTTCTCGCGCCGGAAGCGCGCTGGTGATTGTGCCGGCGGTAGAAGTATCCACGTTCACGTTCGGAAGAGTGAAGTTCGAATGATTGGTGGCGTTAAATACTTCGAAGCGAATTTGCAGGTTGCTGCGTTCGGTAATCGCGAATCGCCGGCTCAGCAGAAAATTAAAACCGAGAAAACCCGGACCATTCAGAATATTTCGTCCCGAGTTCCCAAAGGCGAACGCTGTTGTCGGCACGATGGGAAAATCCGCAACATTGAACCACATATTCGGCGTAGGGTTCGACAACGCGCCGTTGCCGATGCGGTCAGGACGGGTAGCCTGGCCCAGATCTGCAATTCCGGTCGAGAGCTGCGGAGTGAATGGCTGTCCGCTGTGTACCTGGCCGCTCCCGGCAAGCTCCCAACCCCGCAACAGCCAGACTCGTCGGAACGGAACCTGATAAATGAAGTTCATGCTCAGGTAATGCGTGATGTCGAAATCCGAGCGGCCGCGCTCGGCTCTTAAATCAAGCGAGTTCTGGGCACCTTGGTAACCGCCCGAACCTGCGTAGTTTTCCCCGGAAGCGTCGTCGATCGACTTGGCGAACGAATAGTTCACGCGGAAGAACAGGCCCTGCGCCAGGCGTCTACGCAGCGTGACAATTCCAGCGTTGTAGCTGGAATTCGAACCGAAGGCGTAGTACTCGATGGTGTTGAAAAACGGATAGGGCCGCGGGAACGAGCCATCCGGAAGTTGCAGGCCAGGTTCGTGCAACTCCTGGTTGATGTCATACTTCCTGCTGAGGTGCGTGCCTTTCGATCCGACGTAACCAGCCTCAATGCCAAGGCCATGGCCCAAGTCGCGCTCGAGCGTAAAGTTCCAGCTCTGCAAATATGAGGTTGGCGGGTTTACCTGATATCCGTTCGTGCTTGTTACGCCCGAAAATTTCGCGAGTGAAGTGGGAAATGGATTGGCGAGCGTCACAGCGGAGATATTCGTCGAAGGAGCGTTAAAGGTCTGCGAAATACCGAACGGGAATCCGCCGGCGAGGTCGGTACGAACGGGGTTCAATCTCGATCCGGTGTAGAAGATTCCGTATCCGCTGCGTATCACTGTGCGGTTGTCGTTAAAGGGGCGCCACGCAAAGCCCACACGCGGGGCAAAATTGTCATAGTTCGTCTTCACCAGGCCAAACGGCAATCCGTAATCGCTTGCCAAACCGACTTGCCCAGTAAGACCCGCGGAGGCCAGAATGGAATTCAGGTTCGGCACCCTTTGTGCGCTGGCAATGATCACTTTTCCGACGGCTGGATCGTAGTTCGTTAATTGTCCGTACTTTTCGTATGGAGCACCTTCCACTTCATAACGCAGGCCCAGGTTTAGCGTTAAACTCGGCCGGACTTTGTAGTCATCCTGAATGAATGCTCCATAATTGCTCGCGAAAAGGTAGTTAGTAACGGTTCCCCGGGCAATAGAAGTACTGCTCGGCAACCCGAGCAGAAAATCCGCAAACGCATCGCCCGTATAAGTACCTTTGAAGGTAAGTGACCCATTGAAGTTGGTGTTAGTCGGCTGAAAATACTGAACCCGCATGAAGTCGCCGCCAAAGGTTACCGTGTGCTTGCCCTTGATCCAGGTCATCACGTCGTTGTAGTTGTAGTTATTGACGGTGTATTGGATGGGAGCCGAGCTGTTGTCGCCAAGGGTTTCGTAACCGGTGAGCTTGAAGATCGGGAAGTCGACCTGAGCCGGGTTTGTCGTGGTTCCCGAGATGCCCAACATTGCGGCGAAATTGGTTCCCGCATCCGCAGCCAGTTCCTGGTCGTTCGTGCGTGTCAGCCCAGCCCGGAGTTCATTGACTAGGTTGGGAGTGAAGATGTGCACCTCCGAAATGCCGTAGAGCGAGTCCCCGGTATTCGTCGTCGCGGGGAAGTTGCCTAGGTTGCTGCTGGGAAAAGGGTTCGTGGACGTTTCCCAACGCCGTAAGACGCGTACGGATAAGTTATCTTTGTCTGTCAGCCGTTGATCGACCTTGAAGAGAAAGTTGTCCCAATCGTCGACATCACGACCGTACGCCAGGAAGTTATTAGGGCCCGCGACATTAGGAGGGGGATAATACTTCAACACGTTCAGCGCGACGGGGCTAATGAGCGAAGAAGGAGAAATGACGTTGTTCTTGAAGCAGGCAGTTTGCTTGGTGGCAGTGCACGATCCTGAGGCAAAGGGGTTTTTTAACAGAATGTGTGAGCCGCTCGCGTTAACAACCTGCGAAAAGTCGCCTTGCCGCTCAAGGAGTGAGGGAACAACGCCGAGTTGGCTGTCGCCCTGCACCTGCCGATAGCTTTCCCAACTGACTAAGAAGAACGTCTTATCGTGTCCGTTGTAGATCTTGGGAATCACAACGGGACCACCAACAGTGGCTCCGAACTGATTCCGTCGGAGTTCGCTTTTTCCCGCATCGAAGAAATTGCGGGCGTCAAACAGATCGTTGCGTACAAACTCAAACAGTGTGCCGTGAAGCTGGTTGCCTCCGGATTTGAGGACCATGTTCGTCACGCCTCCGGCGAGGCGGCCGTATTCGGCGGAATAATTGGACGTCTGGAGCTTGAATTCCTGCAACGAATCCAAAGGCGGGGAGACTTGTGCGCCGGCGTCGCGCGGACTTTCGTCGCTAAAGCCGTCGATCAGAATGTCACCTGCATCAGCCCGCGCCCCGTTGGTCTGGTAAGGGGAGCCCTTGAAGTGTTGCTCGCTCGGCTCGACACCCGGCACCAGAAACGCAAGATCGGTGAAATTGCGCCCATCCAGCGGCATTTCGACAATCTCCGGAGTGGTGATCACGTCTCCCCGCGAGGCGGTCTCCGTGTTGAGCAACGGAACGTCAGCTTTGACATCCACGCTCTGCGCAAGTGTTCCGATTTCGAGCTGTGCGTCGATGCGCCCCTGTTGCTCGACTTCGAGCGTGAGGTTCGTCTCGCGCAGTTCTTTGAATCCGGCGGCATCGAACGTGACGTCATAGACCCCCGGCTGCAGATTAGAGACGGTGTACTCGCCGCCGGCCTGCGATTGCGCGGTGCGAATCTCATTCGTGCTAGCGCTACGCACCCGAATCGTGGCCCCGGCGATCGGCGCGTGTGAGCTATCCGTGATTCTGCCCACCAGAGACGCGCTGGGCGTTTGCGCGGCGAGGGGCGCTGCCGAGACACAGATGATTGCGAGCATTACCGAACTGAACTTGGTCCGCATATCTTTACCTTTTCAGCGAATTACTTTTCTTTTGCCGGCTCCATGATCTCGATCCGGTTTCCGTCCGGGTCGTATAGCTCGGCCACATTCTTGCCGTTGGGGAGAGAATGTGTCTCTATCTGTCGAAACTGTTTGTAGATTGGCTTTGCCTCAAGAACGCTCGCCAGTTTGGGCACATCGGGCGCTGACAAGCAGATGTGATTCTTAATGTGATAGCGGGCAGGCGTGGGAGGCTTGCGCTCAAATCCGATCTCGAAACGGTCCGGCCCATTTCCGACGAGCAGCTTATTCTCGCCTGTATTTTCCGAGCCGAGCAGCTCGGCATAGAAGTTCGCCGCCTGGTCCTTGTCTTTGCTCAGCACGCCTATGTGATCGATTTGCGTCGAAATTCGCGAGTCCGGCAAGAAGTTCCCGGTTGTGCGTCCAGTCCAGCTATCGGGTTCATACTGGATCATCCGCACCGTGTACCCGGACGGATCGGCGATGTCGAAGCAGCGGTTGCCGGCTTCATCTTTGCCGGGCGCATCGGGCACGTTGATACTGTGCGAGACCAGGTAGGCCCGCGTGCGATTGACGTCCCCGGTTTGAAATGCGATGTCGTGGATGAACCCGTAGTTCTTAACCGGTTCCGCGAACAATTCGATGAACTGATTGTCGTTGATTTTGAAGAACGCGATGTGCGCCGAACCGTCGGCGTTCTTGAGCGTGACGGCTTCGTCAAAGCCGAGAAAATCGTGATAGTAAGCGCGTGCCCGGTTTAGATCGCTGACGTAATAGCCCATATGCGCAACTCGGATCACCGGCAACTGCGATGCATCACCGTGCGCGAAAGAACAAGCGGCGATGAATGCAGCGGCTAAAGTGCAGGTGAAGATCGCGATCAACGTGTTGCGCATGGTCAATCCTTTGTGGGAGCAGGCTGAGCGGTTGGCGCGGGCGCATCCGAAGAGGGAGCCGGTTTGCCATCGACGGTATTCGGCTCCATGAGCTCGATACGCGTGCCATCCGGATCGTAGAGATTGGCCTGGCGCTTCCGATTTACACCGACCTGGATCTTGATTTCCTTGCCATAAGTCTTGTAGGCAGGACGCGCTTCCAGAGTCGCCACCGCCTTCTCGACGTCCGGCACGACAAGGCACAAGTGGTTCTTCGTGCCGATCTGTTCCGGGCCCGGGTAATTGCGATACAACATAAATTCGAGGTAATCCTTCCCGTCCGGAACACGCATGTTGACCCAGCTCAGACTCTTGCCCGAGCCCGCAGCGCCGCGCCAGAACTCCTCGAACCCGAGAATGCCGTGATAAAACTTCGTCGAGGCGTCCAGGTCGCCGACCACCACGCCGACATGCGTCATGTGATCGGAAATGCGGGAATCGGGCATGAACTTGCCCTTGTTCTGCATGCTCCAGCCGTCCGGCGCATATTGAGTAATCTCGACGGTGTGATGATCCGGATCCGTGATATTGAAATTCAGGTTTCCAATTTTGGCCTTGCCAACTTTGTCCGGAACCTGTACGCCCTGGGAAGCCAGGTATTGCCGCATCGCCTCCGCATCATTCGTATAGAAGGAGATGTGATTGAGATGCCCGTCCTGTTTCGGAGGCTCGGCAAATAGCTCCAGGTATTGATAGTCGTTGATTTTTATAAACGCGATTCGGTCCGTGCCGTCCTGGCGTTTCAGCTTGTACGGCTCACCAAAACCGAGGAATTCTTCATAGAACGTCCGCGCCTTGTTCAGGTCGCCTTCGTAAAGGGCTATATGGGCCACGCCCAATATGCGGGGGCGTGCAGCGCTCTGGCGACCATTGACCGCGAGCGATGCGACGAGAAGGCCCGCGCCGAGCGAGAGATAGGCGAATTTCTTCATAAAAGTTTCTGGTCTGATCTTTTACGCCGAACCCGATATTCCAGCCAGCGCTCCACGCATGTAGCCGAGCGAATGAAGCATTCCCGGCAACGGATTGTCGCTGTTGATTTCGTATTCCAGGTTCACGTAACCCCTGTAGTTGTTCTTTTCCAGCGCCTTAAACAGCGCGACAACAGGCATGACTCCATCACCCACATCGCATTGGCTCTTTTTGTCGTTACGGTCGCGCAGATCTTTGAAATGGATGTCGAGAAGTCGCGGGCCGGCTTCCGACACGCTTTCCACCACATCTGCACCGGCGCGCATGGCGTGCCCCACGTCCATGCATAACCCGATGCGCGGATCCATGTCCTTGATGGCTGCGAGTACCGAGCGCGGCGAGGGAAAGTTCTTGTCTTCCGGCCCGTGATCGTGAATCGCGACTGGAATGTTGTATTCCTTCACCAGTTTCTCGACGTTGGGAAGGACCTGGTGAGTGGGTGCCGCAACAATCATAGGCATGCCGCACAATTTTGCGTACTCGAAGTAGCTCCTCAGCACCTTCGGGTCGTCCTCCTGCATGTCCATGACCCCGCCGCTCACGATCGTGAGGCCCGCTTTGGCGAAGGCGGCCCGCGCTTTGGCGGCTTCGTCCGGCGTCACCGTGTACGGAATATGAAAATCCTTCACGCTGACGTACTTCACCTCCAGCTGGTTGATCATCTTTATCGCCAGGCTCCGCTGGAAGTCGCGTAAGGAGTAGGAGCACACGCCCAAACGCAGGCCCGGCGAATTCCCGGGCGCGTTGGGTTCCGCAGCCGTAGCTTTGCCAAGCAAACTGCCCGCTGCGACGGCTAAAATTCCGGAGTGTTCGATCAGCTCTCTTCGAGTCATTCGGTGGTTTCGAGTCATGTTAAATAGACGCACAAGCGAATCCAAGTGAATTAACCGTGTAGTCAACCGGCGCCTGCGATGTCAGTCCTATGAGGAACTTAGATGGGCGGCTCTTCACGTAAAGGGCAGGTTAAATGCTGTGAAACGCGTAATCTTACAATAGGTTCACGCCGGTGGCTCGGGTCAATAGTTCCGTCGATAGCCGAAAACTTCTGGTTGAGCGGGTCGCATCCAGCCGATATATCGGCAAGTCGGCCCGTCTTCGAGCACTCCTGGTGTATGTGTGCCAGCAGGTGTTAGAACACGGGGCGCAGGAGATCCACGAGCAGGAAGTGGGACGCGCTGTGTTTGGGCGGCCGGCTGATTACGATACCGTTTCCGACAACATCGTCCGCGTTCACGCTTCCATGTTGCGGAAGCGTCTGGACCAGTACTTTTCTTCCGAAGGGCGGGACGAGGCAGTTATCATCGAGCTTCCCAAAGGAAATTACGCCCCCATCTTTTCGGAGCGGCGCGTTACGGAGGCAGTCAGGCCTCTGGTGCAGTCGGCGGCGCCTTCCGCGCCGTTGATGGCGCCTCGAAGAGCTTGGAAAACTGGCCTTTTCGCCGGGTTAGCCGCTGCTTTCGGGGTGCTCAGCCTGTTTCTGTTCATTCGCGGTACAGCTTCCCGGGGCACCGTGCGGTCCGTTCCCGCGAAACCAGCAGTAGCCGATTTCTGGTCGCAGATATTTGTGCCGGGCTCCAGGACAGATATCGTCATGGACGATGAAGGTGTCGGGCTTTTTCAAGAGCTGACGGGTACGCGCATTGCGCTCTCCGACTACTGCAACCGCAACTATCTTCGAGCGCTGGTGACGGACTCCTCAAAGCGAGCGCTCAGCGGAGAGACAGCCGGCTCGATCGTTCTGAAGCGGCAGTCAAGCTATGCGAGTGCGGCTCTGTTGTGGAGACTGAACCCGATGGACGCAAATGGCTCGAGCCTCGTTCATTTCGCCCGTGACTATTCGTTTCGTGAACTGAAAGCCGACAACGCCATTCTGCTGGGCAATCGCTTCTCAAACCCTTGGATTGAGGCGTTTCAAGACGATCTTGGGGTGCGCTGGAAGTACGACAACACGCGCGGCGGATATTATCCCGTCGATACGTGGGCTCCCGCCGTAGACGAGAGCCGTTTCCGCACTAGTGGCGATGGATACGCCATGATCGCTATGCTTCCCAACCTGGGCGGAACGGGAAGGGTATTGATTCTATCGAGCAGCGGAGGCTCTGCGATGGGCGGTGCGGGCGATTTCCTCACCGATAACGAATCGCTGGCGCGCTTGAAAACTCTCCTTCCGCATCAGCAAGGAGACAGGTTCCCGTATTTTGAGGTGTTGCTGAAGGTGAAAAGCAGGAGCAGGCTTCCGCGGGACACCTCGATCGTGATTTGCCGCCGCCCGCGCGCGTGACATCCGTCTGCCGCACCTGCTCTTTTCTTATTTCCGGGGAACGCGCCCATTGGAAAGGCCATCTATTTCACGACTGGAATTTCCCCGATGAATCAATATTTCCCTACTGCGGCCGTTACTGACGAATTCTCGCAGGATATTGAACAGGCCGCGCGTTCGATGGCGGAGGTCGGCATGACCGGAGCCGAGCTCCGAACGGTCTTCGGCAAAAACATTATCGATCTGAGTAACGCCGAGTTAGAGCACGTAATGGAAACCGTGCGCGGCCAAGGACTTGAGATTGTATCTATCGCGTCGCCGCTCTTAAAATGCGTGCTGCCGAACGCGCCTGAACTGGATGCTGGTATCCAGCATGATACGTTTGCCTCCGCGCACACGTTTGAGGACCAGCCGCTGCTAACTGAACGGGCGCTATCGATCGCCAGTCGTGCAAGGGCAAAAATCATCCGCGTCTTCTCTTACTGGCGCACCGTACGGCCACACGAATGCTTCAGCAGGGTGGCGGCAGCGCTGCAAAGGCTGGCGTGCGAGGCGGCTGAGCAAGGGCTCATCATTGGTCTTGAGAACGAACACGCCTGCAATATCGCGACTGCATCGGAAGCCGCCCGGTTGCTCCAAGCGGTAGATCACCCCAATCTCAAACTGATATGGGATCCGGCTAATTGCTACGTTTCGGGTGAAACGCCTTTCCCCGACGGATACAAAAAATTGCCGGTCGAGCGCGTCGTACACGTACATGCGAAAGATTGCCGGATGCGCGATCATCAACCGGAATGGCGAGCGCTGGGCGACGGTGCCGTTGATTGGGCGGGACAAATACGCGCCCTGGTGAATGACGACTACCATGGCTACATCAGTCTCGAGACCCACTGGAGTGGGCCCAACGGAGATAAACATCTGGCGAGCATGATCTGCGGGCGCAACTTGCAAGCTCTGGTGAGGGCCGACCACACACTCACCACTTCGGTTTCGCCTTGAACTCGTCTTGTTAACCACTCTTTACGGTGAAGAGTTTCGCTCCAAGATGGCTAACACTTCAGCGGCTAGGCCTCGTCCGCAAACTACACCGTAAATTCACTTGAGGCACTGCCGCTTGCATCCTTACTATAAGCGCAAGCTGGAAGAGACACGAATCTGAAAGTTGGACTCATCGGCACGGGGGCCATTGCGCACAAGCACGCGCAGGCGTACAGGAATATCGGATTTGAGCTCATCGCATGCACGAATACGAACCCGGAGAAAGGCCGTCAGTTTGCCCGCGAGTACCGGGCGGAGTTCCTGCCGAGTTTCGAAGACGTGTGCCGTCATCCGGCAGTCGACTACGTGGACGTCTGCACGTTTCCGGATTTTCGGATGCAGCCTCTCGAAATCTGTGCGCAAGCCGGGAAGCACATCCTGGTGCAGAAGCCCATCGCCACCAATTTGGAAACAGCCCGGCGCATGATCGAGACGGCCAGAACAGCCGGAATCGTGCTCGGGGTGGTTAGCCAGCGTCGGTTCGATGACGCGAGCTTATTTGTGTCGAACGCGATCGCCGCGGGCCGTCTGGGAAAGCTTCTGGAATGCGATTGCTACGTCAAGTGGTATCGGTCGGCGCAATATTACTCGCGCGCCGGTAAGGGAAGTTGGCAAATGGAAGGCGGAGGAGCTCTGATCAATCAGGCCATTCATCAGGTGGATCTGGTCCGCTGGTTCTGTGGCCCTGTCCGGGAGATAGTCGGGTTCTGGCAGCTCGGCGCTGCTCATGAAATCGAATCCGAAGACGTGGTCAATGCAGCTGTGCGCTACACAAGCGGCGCAACTGGCGTAATTCAAGCCGCTACCGCGTTCTGGCCCGGATACCAGGAGCGGATCGAAATTCACGGCACGAAAGGCACGGCGATCGTTTCCGGAGACAAGCTCGCGGCGTGGGATGTCGAAGGTGATGACTCAGGCGAGCGCCCGCCCCTTTCTAAGGGACAGACCTCCGGTTCCTCGGACCCCATGGCGATCTCGTTGGAACCGTTTGAACGCCAGTTTCTCGATTTCGGCGCTGCCATCCAGACAGGCCGGAAGCCGCTTGTGTCCGGCGAAGAGGGTTATCAGGCCCTCGAAATCGTGGAGGCGATCTACCAGTCATGCCGCACAGGCGAAAAGCTCGTGCTGCCAAATGACCAGGTCTAGTAGAGGCGTTCAGCGGTCAGCATCATGCCATTCCAAAAGGTGAACAAGCTCTTTTATGGCTGGTGGATAGTCGCTTCCTGCGCAGTGACTTTCGGAATCGCCGTTGGCGTACCCTATTACAACCTCCCGTTCTTCTACGATTACTTCCAAAAGGCGTTCGGCTGGAAACTCGACGAGATAACGCTCGGCTTCCCACTGGCCGCGCTGTTGACCCTGTGGGTCGGCCCGATTCTAATTCCACGCTTCAGCACGCGCTACTTGATCCTCGCTGGAACAGCACTCACCGCTTTGGCGTTGGCTGGTTTTAGCTTCATGCACGGTTCGGTGTGGACGTACTATGCGCTGTACTTTGTGTTCACCGTTGGATATCTGTTTGCGGGGCCGATTCCTCATCAGATTCTCATCTCGCAGTGGTTCAAAGAAAAACGTGGCACGGCAATGGGAATCGTGTATGTCGGCGTGGGTCTGTTTGGCGCGCTGGGCGCTGCCTTCGTCAAGCCGCTCACGCAATCGTTCAATTTTCATGTCGCCTTGCGGATAGCTGCACTCTTGATATTTATAACTTGGCCGCTGGCCCTATTTGTAATGAAAGACAGGCCAGCGGATAAGGGCCTGTTTGCAGATGGGGCAAGCGCTCCTCCGCCAGATTCGAAGGTTAATTCGCACACTTATTCGGAACTATTCAGCAGTTGGGCGTTCTGGTTGTTATTGATCGGCAGCGCGGCTTCCATCGGTTCTATTGGATCCATCAACTTCCACATGAAATTCGTGTTTCGTGATGCTGGATTCCGCGACCAGAAGAGTTTAGACGGGGTGTGGAGCGAGGCACAAACCTGGATTCTTGTGTCGAGCATCGCCGGCCGGCTGATCATCGGCTATCTCGCCGACCTCTTTTCAAAGAAGTGGGTCATGACCGCCACTTACTTCCTTGTCGCGGGCACCATACCATTGCTGCTGATGGTGCATCCCTCTGCAAGCCCGCTCCCGTTTGCGGTTGTGTTCGGCTTTGCCATGGGCGCCGACTACATGCTGATCCCATTGATGGCCGCGGAGCGTTTTGGTGTAAATTCTCTTGCGCGCGCAATGGCGATTATTTTGCCTGTGAACACTATTGGACAAACCTGGTGTCCGGAACTGGTATCCATTCTTCGCGAGTATTTTGGCGGTTATGAGGTGCCTATGTTGTTCGTCTTCGGATGGGCAATAATCGGCGCAATCGCCATCATCGCCCTTCCGCATCGTACGCCGGCGAAGCGCGACGCACTCTCTTCTAACGCGGTTACCGCTTGATAGGATCCCGGGAGGTATCGCCTCAACCCGCTCTCACGGAGGGCACAGTAAATTGTATTCGCATAAGCTCTCCTTGGAAGGAAGGTAAGTTCGTTCTCCCTCTTCCGCCCTAATAACGAGCGACAGACTGTAAAATCGACGAGCAGCTCAAAAATAATCCACTCCTCCTTCCATTGAGCTCAAGCCTAAGGTGTATTCGCCGGTTGTCCGATAGTGAAGACGGGAGGGTGTTGGCGCGAAAGCCATTCTTATGCAGCACCGGTATCGGTGGATGTCCGTTGCTTTTCTGTCGGCCGCCGTAGCTGCCTTCCCGGCAACTCCTGCCTGTGTCTCGCATCCCCAGAGTCTGATTGAAGATGTAAACGTAATAGACGTCTTAAACGGAACTGTCACACCGCACCAGGATGTCCTGATCGCCGACGGCAAGATCGCTGCCATCAGCCGCGAGCATCAGATTACAAAGCCCGGGATTCCCACCCGCGTTTATGCCGGAGGCAAATACCTGATTCCCGGATTGTGGGATGCCCGTGTCCAACTCCATTACCTGCAAGACGAACGGGAGCTTTACATCGCTCACGGCGTGACCGGCGTACGAGACCTGAAGAGTGCCGAGCCAAAAGTCCCCCCACTAGAACCAGATCCGGAGCAGCGGAACACATTGACTCCTCAAATCGTCACAGAGGCCCCGGACGACGCCGGCGAAGCAAACCTTTCGGCGGACAATGCCGCCGCGTCCATCGGGGAAAGCGAGATTCCCATGCTTACCAGCGTGCGCCGAAGGCTGCGCTTGGATTGGAGGGAGATGGTGAACAATCCTGCACTGCAGTTCGTCAGCGCCGATCTCCGCAACGCGTGGGCGAGCGTATTCGTAAAACCCGAACTTACAGCTGAGAGTCTCACCGCGCGTCGGCAAGTCTACAGCAAGGCGGAGCAAACCGTCCGTAACAGGGGCGTTGCCGGCCTCCCAGTGCTGGCCGGTACCGATACTGGTGAGCCATACACGGTTCCTGGCGATGAGCTACACCGCGAGCTCGAGCTACTCGTCGACGCGGGGCTATCCGCCGCGGCTGCGATTCGCGCCGCCACCATCGAACCCGCGCGTAAGTTCCATCTCGACAAAACGCTGGGAACGGTCGAGGCCGGGAAAGATGCCGACCTACTCCTACTCGACGGGAATCCCCTATCAGACATACGCAACACGCGCGGCATCAATGCCGTCTTCGTCAAAGGCCGCTACTTGGACCGCCGGCAACTTGACCGCATCTTTACGGCTGCCATCCATGTTGCGCGAAACTAACGAGTGTGGCAAATTCGCGAAGTTACCGCGAAGCACATTCTCACTCCAGTTTCGGGGTTCCTACGGCAGGCGGGATTTACCCACTCTTTGAGCCCGGCACGCAACTGCACGTACGGATGTACATATTGTTATGTCCCCACTCTGGGGATCTATGGCGGCTTACAACCTGAAGACTGGAAAAAGTGGGGTCAGTTCACCACGCTGAAAATCAATGCCGCTGAACTGATCGCCCGCAACACAACGCGCTCACAGGTGATCTATTGCTCGCCGCTGGTGGATCCCTATCAACCGGCAGAAGAAGTACGTCCTCTCATGCCCGGCATACTCGAGGCGCTTCTGCACAACGCTCCCGCTGTTTTCGTCATTCAAACACGCGGCCCGCTGATTTTGCGCGACATCGGCTTACTACAGGAGTTAGCAAGAGCGACGAAGCTGCGCATCAGTTTCTCAGTCACTACTGACCGGGACGACGTCCGCCGCCGGTACGAACCACATTGCGAGTCGAATGAAATACGGCTGGACACCATTCGCGCCTTGCGCGAGGCCGTCTCGAAGTCTACGCGACTTTGGCTCCCCTACTGCCTTGTGACCCCGAGCAACTCACGCAAATCGCACTCCACGCGTCCAGACGCCGGCTGATAGGCGACCCACTGCACGTGCGTGAAACCAAGCCGCGAGGAGCAACCACGCGCCGGGCCGCGTTTGAGATAGCTCAGCGTTACGGGGAATGCGAGTGGTTTTGCGCCGATTTTCAGCAGCAAGTACTAGAAAAGATCGCGTCGGTCGCCCAGCAGGCTGGATTTCAATTCGAGGCGGGTACGCAAGGATTCGGCTGGCTGGCCCAGCGCGATCCGGCTATTCAGTGAGGTGCTTGTCGACGATCTTCTTGCTCAGCGTCGCCGCATCCACCCGATAAGTTCCATTCTCGTATTGAGCCCGAAGCTTCGCGATACGGTCGGCCTCAACGTCTGAACCGCTTTTCGTGGCGTGGGGCTCTTTCGCCTTAGCCGCTGCCGTTCCCTGAGCGCTGCCCGTTTTCCGAACCGGTGTTAGACATGCTGAAGTACCTGCCTCGCTATATTTTAGCGGAAAAGTCGACATATTTGCACCGGCGGGCTAAGCGGGTCTAAGAGCCCTGAAAAACGCCAAAATACTTCTTCGCACATCGCCAAAACAGGCCTCAAGTTTCTTCCATCCCCGACCGAAGGTTCAGTAGGCGCGAATAAGGTCGAGAGTAAGCACCTAATCGAGGTTGGAATGATCGCTCGTGAACAGCAGAAGAGCTATGTTACGCCCTCCCTCACTGTGGAGGTGAGAGAGAAGCTAATCCTGGAACACTTGCCGCAGGTGAAGTTGATTGCAAGGCGAATACACGAACGGCTTCCAGTGTCGGTCAGTCTGGACGACCTGATTTCGGCAGGAGTCGTAGGCCTGATCGCCGCCATCGACCGCTACGATGCGAGCCATGACGTCAAGCTGAAGACGTATGCGGAATACAAGATTCGCGGCGCGATACTTGACAGCTTGCGAGGCTTGGATTGGGCGCCTCGGCAGCAGCGGAAACGCGCCAAACTCATTGAAGCCGCCATCGCCGTTCTCGAACAAGAACACCATCGCATGCCAACCGAGGAAGAGATCGCAGTGCAACTGCACCTTTCCGTTTCGGAATATCAGGATTGGCTCTCAGAGGTGCGCGGCCTGACGCTCGGCAGCCTCGAAAATGCCGGCACCGAAGAAGACGGATGCGACCTGCTGCGCTACCTGGCCGACTCCGACGAGCAATGGCCCTCACAGATCGTCGAGCGCGCGGAACTCGAACGCTTGCTGGCAGAAGCTATCGAAAGGATGCCCCAGTTGGAGAGAACCGTCCTGAGCCTTTACTACTACGAAGAAATGACGCTGCGCGAAATCGCAAAAATTGTCGATCTGCACGAGTCTCGAATCTCGCAGCTCAAGTCACAGGCAATTTTGCGACTCCGTTCATACATGCAGAAACGCTGGCCGCATCAGCGTGGCGGCTAAAGCGTCAGTTCGCTATTGCTGGTCGCTCGGCAGAGCGATTGTTAGATCCATTCGCTTGTGGTCGCGCATCAGCGAAACGGGGACCGAGCTTCCAGGCTGGCGTAGATAGGCCGTAAGATCCCGGGCCGTCTGCAGATTCTTGTGGCCGACCGACACAATCACATCGCCCGATTTCAAACCTGCCTTTTCCCCAGGCGACCCTTTATCTACCGATCTGATGAGCACGCCACCCGTGACTCCGAAATATTGGGCCAGCTGCGAATCCACGTGCTCGAACTCGATTCCCAAAGTCAAGTTCTTCCACACCAGCAATGGACTCGGGATGTCGGTCGTCGAGAAATATTGCATTTCCGGCATCATGGGCAACCCCACGAAGGTCGAAGGAGAGCTGAAGTAACGGGCTGGCGGCGCGCCGGTAATAACTGTAACGGTTTGAGTTTTTCCATCACGCCACAATTGAATTTTGATTTTTCGTGCTTGCGGCGTCTCTTGTACCAGACGAACGAACTGCTGGGCACCTAGCACGTTCTCGCCGTTGTACGTCAAAATAACGTCCTCCGCTCGGATTCCGGCAGTCTCTGCGGGGCTGCCCTCCTGAACGTTCTTTACTTCCACGCCCCGCTCATCGGCCAACTTCAGCGTCTTCGCACGATCCGCATCTATGTCCGCGAGTTTCACCCCGAGATAGCTGCCCCCCGGTTGAACTTCCGTGGCAAATTGCAGTACGTGATCGATCGACTGCGCCCCAATGTTCCCCGTCAAAATAGCCGCGAATAAGGCACTCAACAGAATGGAAACGCGCATACTCCCACCTCTCTCTTCACTACTCCTTCGAGCGGCCACCGCCATCGTGCTCCGAAGGTTTTGACGAGCGAACCGGAAACTCGATTGCTCCGGCGCCGTTAATAGATATCCAGAGAGGCCTTCATCTCGCGCAAGAGCTGCATAGAGCGCATGCGAACGTATTCGTCTTCGCCCTGCGGAACGCACAAGCTTTTCCAATGTGCCCGCCAGGTCCGGACTGACCGTCACAACCTGATTCGCGGGAGCCAGTACGTCGATCGCTTCTGAGCGCACCTCGGCGTTGTCGTCGTGCTCAAGCACAAATTTCAGTGTGTCCCGTGCGCTCGGGTCACCCGCAAACCGCCGCAGACCCTCGAGCGCCTTCAGTCGCACAGCAGCGTTCGTGTCGTGCCGCACGCTGAAAATCAAAGCGTCGCGGATATCGTCGCCGCTCTGTCGCGTGAGCACTTCCACTGAATCCACGCGAATGGCGGGATCGGTCGGATCTTTCATGGCTGCCAGCAGAAGCCGCCGCACATCGCCGTCGTCGATCCGCCCCGTGATTTCGCGCGGTTGTACCTGATCGAAGACGATGCGAACCCGTTCGTTGTCGCCCGGCTGGATATCACGAATTCGCGCCGTCGGCGAACCAAGCATGCCCATCTCGGAGCTTTCTCCCATTTGCATACCTGGAACACCGTTCCGATCAACCCAGCGAGCCGCACTGAATCCCAGAACCACCAGGAACGACGCGACTGCCGCGCGCATCGACCAGCGCGTCGCCGAAAACACCGAGCGGTTCCAGCCATCTCGACCAGGTTGCGCGCGACCTGCTACTCGCCCCTGAAGAAGAGATTGCGGTCCGCAGTTCACGCCGGCATTGCGAAACCAAATCGAGCGGCACATCCCAGCGCTCCGAATTCAGAGCGGTGTGCAAATTCTTTTCGCGTGCCAAGGCGCGTTGACACAAAGCACATGCACTCAGATGATCTTCTACTTCTTCTTCCCGCGCGAAATCCAGCTCGCCATACAGATATAGCGAGAGATTTATCTGAACCTGCTGGCAATTCATACAAAATCTCCTAGCGCCGCTCGCATCTTCTGAGTGGCGCGAAACAGGCAGTTCTTCGCCGCCTCTTCCGTAACTCCAAGCGCATCTCCGATTGCCCGCAGCCGCATGCCTTGAAAATGCCGCATCTCAAACACCAGCCGCTCCCGCGCGGTCAGCCGGTTCAAAACCTCGTGAATGCGCGCGCTCACCTCCGAGCTCAACAGCTGCCGCTGCGGATCCACATCGGCCCGCTGCTCTGGCAAGAATTGAAAGCGGTCGAATTCGCCCGTGCCGGTCTCAAAAGAGGAAGCCTCTTCCTTGCGAACTTTTCGCTTTCTGATCTGGTCCAGGCACAAATTCGCCACGATACGGTACAGCCACGTGCTGAAACTGCAGTCGAACCGGAACTTCGGCAGATTGCGGTAAACACGCAAAAAGGCTTCTTGATAAACGTCGCGGGCGTCCTCTTGCGAATGCAGCAGATTGAGAGCCATGCGCAGCACGTTCTGGTCATAAGACCGGACCAGTTGCTCAAAGGCCTCTGGATCGCCGCGCTGCGCGGCACGGATCAGCCCGCCCTCATCTGACCGTTCCGTCGTGCCGTGCACGGCTACGTTTCCAATAACTTCGGCTCGAGTATCCACCAACACGAACGACGTACGAGGTTCGATTTGGTCACGAACGTACTCTCTCGAATGGCGAGGCGCCCTGCAGCACCACCCGCGCAAGCCGAATATTTACCGCGCGATCTCCAGCTCTATCAACTTCTTAGCAGGATCCAGACTGGAAATCCGGAAACTCCTGACCTGCCCTGGACGCGCCGTGTCTTTGGATGGTCCCGCCGCTTCGCCCTGCTTCCACTTTGCCGCTAACATGGCGCTCAGCGACCCGACGTCAGCCGCTTTTGACTGGTCCACGTTGGGAGCATTCTCACTTTCCTTCAGTTGACAGCTAACAATAACGCCTTCGCCGAGCTCGACCTTGGCGCGATCGCCATGCACTTCTACTAACCGTCCGCTCACCGTCTCTCCCGGCTGGTGCTCCGAAATGTAATGGTCGATGGTCGTGGGTTCCAGTTGTTTCATGCCGAGCCGCAGCCGCCGCCGCTCACGATCCACCTCGAGCACTACCGCTTTGACAGTTTGACCTTTTGCCAGCTTCTCCCTCGGATGCTCGATCCGCTTCTCGCTTGTGATGTCTGAGATATGCACCATGCCTTCGATTCCATCGCCAAGTTCGACAAACACTCCAAACGGGGTGAGGTTCGTGACCGCTCCTTGCACCACCGTGCCGATCGGGAATTTCTGCGGAACCGCTTCCCATGGATCGCCTAAGGCCTGTTTGTATCCCAGGCCGATCCGCCGCTCCGCCGGGTTGACCTGCAGGACGACAGCTTCTACGCGTTCACCGACCTTGAGGAGGTCGCCCGGCTTCCGCACGCGCTTATTCCAGGACAGCTCGGAAAGGTGAATCAGGCCATCCACTCCGGGCAACAGCTCGACGAACGCGCCGAAGTCGGTGAGACGTGAAACCGTGCCGCTCACGCGGTCGCCCACGTTGAACGTCCGCGCCGCTACGGTCCAAGGGTCTTCCTGCAACTGCTTCAGACCGAGCGAAATCTTTTTGCTCGACGGATCGATTTTCAAGATCTTCAGTTCGAGCTCATCGCCCGCTTTCACAACGTCGCCTGCTTTCGGGACGCGCGAATACGAGATGTCCGCAACGTGAAGCAATCCATCCACGCCGCCTACGTCGACGAAAGCTCCGAAATCCATCACGTTCCGAACTCGGCCCCGGACAATGTTCCCTTCGCGCAAATCCGAAAAAGCTTGTTGGCGGCGCTGCGCCTCTGCTTCTTCGAGCACAACGCGCCGGTCGACGACGATGTCTTCTTTCTCAATGTCCAGCTTTGTGATACGGCACTGGATCTCTTGCCCAACCAGGTTGGGCAGATCCTCCGTCTCACGCACACCGCTTCGTGAAGCGGGCATGAACGCTCGTACACCTACATCGACGCGGAAGCCGCCCTTCACTTGCTCCACAACCATTCCAGCGATATTCCGGGCCCCTGCAAAAGCCGCCTGTAAGCCGCTCCAGTCCCGCGGACGCTCAACTCTCACCGTTGAGAGTTCGTAATAGCCCTCCTCATTCCGAGGTCCCACGGAAACCTGTACCGAGCCGCCCACTTGCGGGTCACCATTCTCGACCTCGCGCCACTTTGAAAGCGAGAGAGATCCTTCGATCTTCCGTCCAACGTCCACAAAAATCGCATCCGGAGTGGCTGAGACAATGGTTCCTGTAACGATTCCGCCGTGTGCGCCCTCCGCATGCTGCTGCTCGAAGCTCGACAACATTTCGGCGAAGCTGGAATCCTCTCGCGCTGTGCTTTCGCCGCGGGTGAGAGGGTCGAAATCTGCATTACTCATGACTGCTTGGATTCCCCTTATTCTGGCATAGAGCTCTGAGATGCCTGAGCAAGTAAGCTCCGCCAAATCATACGCAGCACGGCCGTTGAAAGTGTTCCGGCCGCAAGATTTTGCTTGGCTGCTTTTCATCACCGTCCTGGTCGCAACCACTCCTGAAACGAATTACAACGCAACCATTTTGTTGATCCTCATCGGCGCATTTCAGATTGTCGAACCTAGATTGGAGCTGTTTTCCTCGCGTCGTGGACAGATCACGTCCATCGTTCTAAAGCTAGTCCTGAGCTATTTGTTGATCGGTTATACGCATGGCATCGTCAGCTATTACTACGGAATCTTTCTGATTCCGGTCGTGTCTGCGGCGACGTTGTTGGACTTGCCAGGCGTGCTTCTTGTCACTGGTACAGCCTGTCTTGCTTATTTTTCGTTTTTGCTGCCCATTTTCATCGGCACCTACGAGCTACCGCCTGGTCAGATCAGCCTCATGTCGCTGCGAACCGCCTTTTATGCCATCGTGGCTTTCCTTGTCTACGAACAAGCCAAAGCAAAACGAGACGAGATGGTCCGAACTCAGGAAGCGGCCGAACGGCTAGCGGAATCGAATAGGAGTCTGCGCCGTGCGGAAGCATCTCTTCGCCGCAGCGAACGTCTAGCAGCACTGGGTCAGCTGACTGCCGGTCTCGCTCACGAATTGCGTAACCCGCTCGGCACGATAAAAGCATCCGCCGAAATGCTGACGAAAGAGTCGACGAGGAGCCGTCCGGAGGTCATGTCGGAGATGGCTGGATACATTGGGAGCGAGGTCGATCGCATGAATGGTCTGGTTTCGAGCTTCCTCGATTTCGCCCGCCCGCTGCAGATTCGCGCCACGACCGCGGATCTTCGCGCGGTCATCGAAGATGCTGTTCGCCAGCAATCGGAAGCTGCCGCGCGTTGTGGCGTAACCGTCTCTATTCGCATGAGCGACGCCGTTCTCTCCTTCATGTTCGATCCGGATTTACTCAAGCTGGCGATCGGAAACCTGGTGCAGAACGCCATCCAGGCCAGCGCTCCCGGGCAAGAAGTCGAAGTCCGCGCTGAAGTGAACGAAGAGGACGTGCTGATCTTTGTCAGCGATCACGGACAAGGCATACAACCGCAGCACTTGGAGAATATCTTCAACCCTTTCTTTACGACCAAGCCGCAAGGCGTAGGACTAGGGCTCGCCATTGTGGCCAAAATTGTCGACGAGCATCAAGGCCGTATTAATGTGTTCAGTGAGCCCGGCGCCGGCACTCGTTTCGAAATGATGCTGCCGAGAACGCAGCACGCCTAAATTCATGCCAAGCGGAAGAATTCTCATTGTCGAAGACGAAGATAAACTTCGTCGTGTAGTCCAGTTGCAGCTCGAATCAGCCGGCTTCGACGTAGACGGCGCGCCGAGTGCCGAACAGGCCATGCCCTTGGCAACTCTCGCCAATCTGATTGTTACCGATCTCCGTCTGCCCGGGATGGATGGCCTCGAGTTCATTCAACAGCTGCAGGCCCGCGGCATACAAGCCGCCGTCATTGTCATCACCGCGCATGGATCGGTCGAAACCGCCGTCGAAGCCATGAAGCGCGGAGCGGCCGATTTTCTACAAAAACCGTTCTCGCTCGACCATCTGACCACCGTAGTGCAAAAAGTAATGGCCGTTCAGTCCTTGCGAGCCGAAAACGAGCGAATGCGGGAACAGCTCGACGAGCGGTATCAATTCGACAACATCATCGGGCGCAGCGCCGCGATGCGCGAAATCTTCCACACCGTCGAACGCGTCGCACCCACGAGAGCAACCGTTTTACTGGCCGGAGAGAGTGGCGTCGGAAAAGACATGATCGCGCGCGCGATTCACCAGCACTCCCCTCGCAAGAATCACGCCTTCGTGAAAATCAACTGCACGGCGCTTCCCGAGAATCTCATGGAAAGCGAGCTCTTTGGCTATGAGAAGGGCGCCTTCACGGGAGCAAATACCAGTAAACCCGGCAAATTTGAACAAGCCGACCAGGGAACTGCATTCCTCGACGAAATCGGCGATGTGCCCGGTAACATCCAGGTCAAGCTATTGCGAGTTCTTCAAGAACGGCAGTTTGAGCGGCTTGGATCGAACGTTACCCGCAATGTGGATGTCCGTGTTATTGCCGCTACGAATGCAAACCTCCGTGCAGCGCTGGAGCAAGGCCGGTTTCGCGAAGACCTGTACTACCGCCTGAATGTGGTTCCCATCAATATCCCGCCTTTGCGAGATCGCAAGGAGGATATTCCTTTCCTGGCTATTCACTTTTTCCAGAAACTATCGCATGAGCTTGGGTCTATTGCGAAGGAAATCAGTCCCGCCGCCATTGACCGCTTGCTCGAGTACACGTGGCCGGGCAACGTACGCGAACTCGAAAACACGCTTGAGCGAAGTCTCGTTCTCGCCTCAGGCGAAGTGTTGCAGCCTGGGGATATCAGAATCGAGGCGTCGCGCAATGCGCCCGCTTCTACTTCGGCGCACTCCCCACTGTTGCCCGAGGGCGAAACCCTGGACCATTGGGAACAGAGGATGATCCGCGAAGCGCTGCGGCGAGCAAACGGAAACAAGAGTCAAGCTGCCCGCATGCTAGGCCTCACCCGAAACGCTCTGCGTTACCGTCTCTCGCAGATGGGGCTGGAGAATGGGTCGAGCGACGATCCCGAATCGAATACGGCCGCGACAAGCTGAACGCGTTTACAGCCGAACTATCTTTTCCGACCGGTAACCTTTGAGTGCGTTGCGTGTATCGACGATCAACTTACTACCGTCGACGACGGCCGCATAGTCTACGCCCGAATGATCGGTCACGATCACCACGCAATCCGCTGCTTTGATTGCTGGTGACATTTCTTGCGCTTCCAGATTCGTTCCATTGATCTGAATTCGCCGGACGTACGGATCCGAATACGTGACCAGCGCGCCTCGTCGCTGCAGCAGAAGAATAATGTCGAGCGCCGGTGACTCACGAACATCGTCGATGTCTCGCTTGTAAGCCGTGCCAAGCACATGAACACGCGATCCTCGGACCGGCTTCGATGCATCGTTCAGCGCGTTCTGGATTTTCTCGACCACAAACTCCGGCATGCGGCCGTTGATGTATCCCGCCAGCTCGATAAACCGTGCTTCAATGCCCGCTTCTTTGCTTTTCCACGACAAATAAAAAGGATCGATCGGGATGCAATGACCGCCAAGGCCAGGCCCGGGGTAGAACGGCATGAATCCGAACGGCTTCGTCGCAGCCGCGTCGATAATTTCCCAAACGTCAATTTCCATTCGATCGCACATGAGCGCCAGTTCATTCACCAGGCCGATGTTGATCATGCGAAACGTGTTCTCGAGCAGCTTCACCATTTCCGCGACTCGTGTCGAACTCACAGGCACCACGGTGTCGAGAGCCTGCTTATAAAAGAGCGCGCCTATTTCGGTGCACTGCGGCGTAATACCCCCCACTACTTTCGGAATGTTCGAGGTCTGGTATCTCGGATTGCCCGGATCCACGCGCTCCGGTGAAAAGCAGAGGAAGAAATCCTCACCGACTTTGAGGCCGCCCGCCTGCAGCTTTGGCAATAACAGTTCGTCCGTCGTACCCGGATACGTCGTCGATTCCAGCATCACGAGCAGTCCCGTATGCATGTATTCAGCAATCGCATCGGTAGCCGCGACGACGTAGCTCATGTCCGGGTCCTTGGTCTTGCGGAGCGGCGTCGGGACACAGATATCAATGGTGTCCAGCTCACGAATAACCGAATAATCCGTCGTCGCCCGGAGCTTGCCGCTTTCAATCAGCTTTCTGAAAACGTCGGCTTTTACGTCCTTGACGTACGATTGCCCGCGATTGAATTGCTCGACTTTGCTGTGTTGAACATCGATGCCGATTACTTCGAATCCCGCGCTGGCAAATTCCACCGCGAGCGGCAGTCCGACATAACCAAGACCAAGCACCCCAACGCGTGCAGTTCGGTTCGCAATTTTTTCGCGTAATCCGACGGCAGCTGACGACGGCTGCTCGGAAGTATGCTCAACGGTTTCAGAAATCAAAGAAGAATCTGCCTTCACCAACAAGCTCTGCCGGTCCGGTCAAATACACGCTGTCAGTCCATCGCAAACTAAGACTGCCCGCCGGTGTTCTTATTTCCACTGGGCTCTCGACCACTTCCCTGAGAATAGCAGCGATTGCCGCTCCTGTTGATCCTGTACCGGAGCTCCTTGTCTCACCTGCACCGCGCTCATAAAATACGGCTTCTATGGTGTGCCGGTCGAGGACTCGCACGAATGAGACGTTCGTGTGCTTCGGGAAACGCGCATGCCGCTCGGCTTCTTGAGCCGCCACGCGCCAGCCTTGCGGAAGTTCGTCCGTGAACACCGCGCATTGCGGATTACCCACGTTCAGTACCGTCGCGTCGAAATCTTCGTTCACAAGATGAATGCTTGTTCGGAGCTCCTCTATTTTCGGCAATCCCATGTCCATTTCGAATAAAAATCGATTACCCGCGCGCGTGATCAGGCGCAGCATCTTTTTGCCCGCCCCAGTACTTATCGGAATTTCGGGGGCCGATACGACTCCTTTCAGAAGCCCGAATGCCGCCGCGCAACGTGTCCCGTTCCCGGAAATCTCCGCTTCGCTCCCGTCGGAGTTGAAAAGCCTTGTTCGCAGCCCGCCCTCCTGGCGTGAGACCACCATCCAACCATCCCCGCCCATGCCAGTCGTGCGCGCGCATATGCGGCGAGCGATCTCGGGCAACGCTACGGTGCCGACATCCTCGCTCCAGGTGAGCAGGAAATCGTTTTCTGCACCGTGAAGCTTCGTGAAGGGGATCTCGCTCATTTCGTTTTCCCGCCCACTCTGCGATAGATCGTTAATTCCGGAGCGCCTCGCACTTGAATCCGGTCAGCTACGAAATAGATCCGAGGCTCACCGCGGCTGATCGCCTGCGTAACCGCATCCCCTGACTGAGCCACCGCCCAAAGCGCCTGATGAACCAGATCCGGCCGCGCTGTGTTCGCAATCCAAGCTGGACCATTTCCCACGTTGATGGTCTCGCGCAGCGGTATGCGAGCGCGGCAAAATATTCCCGCAGTGTCCCCCGAAGCCGACGCGGTCAAGATTCCCTGACCCAAACGGTACCGCGGCGAAAGAAATTGCAGCGCTGCCGCGGTCCACGTCCGTCGCGATTCAGAATTCACCTGCGATTCCTTCCAGCAGACCCAGTTTTCTTTCGAAGGCTGGATCAGCCACGGTGCTGCCGAGATGAGCGGCAGGACAACCGCGAATCTCTTCCATCGTTGCGGCAGCACTAACACGATCGCGCCAGCTGCAAATGCAGCAAGCACGACCACCGGAATGGCATAGCGGCTGTTGTAGTAACTATTCGGCCAAAGCTGAGGAACGTAAACCGGCGTATGCGCCGAATGAATGCTCCAAATATAAAAAACAGGTGTCAGTAGCAGGAACAGAACGGGCGCGATCGCATTCTTTTTCGCCGCACAGAAGATGCCGATGATGCCTAGCAACGCCAGTGGCCACCCGGCACACACCTGCCCAGCCTTGAAATAATAGCCTGCTGCAACCATCCAGTCGTGATAACCCGGGTATTGACTCGTGCCCTGAATGGCTGCCGGCGAGTATGGCCCGTTGTAGAAATCCAGCGGGTTTGCCGTCTCCCACCAGTTATGCGCCAGCCAATACAGCGGAACAAGACACGCCAAACCGCCGAAAGTCAGAAGCACGCGTCCTCTTCTTCTCTGCGCAAAAACCGCGAACGCGACCGCTGCGAATGGAATGAGAAACCAACCGTCGTATCTGGTCAGGCTCATCGACCAGGAGCCGAAAACGCCCAGCGCTATTAGCTTTCCGTTTTGCCGTATGCGGAACGCAAACAACGCAAAAATTAGCACCGCCAACCCGGCGCTGAAGACGATCTCGGTCATCGGAACGGACGCCAGATATAAAACATTCGGATTGAGCGCGAAACAAGAGACGACAACGCCCGCCGCTAACGAGCTGCCATAAGCATGTTTCGCCGCCAGGTAGAAACAGGTGCCCGCAATCACAAAACACAGCGCCACCGGGATCGCACCCGCCAGTCCTGTGCTCCAGAGTGAGTCGTTTGTCACGAACGGCAAGCAGAGGATGTGCAGTAAGGGAAGCCAGACCGTGCCGAGCTGATCGTATCCTGGCGTGCGCGAATCGATGATGCTTCGGCTGAGGTTTAGGTGCGCCTGTGCATCCCCGTAATACAGAATCCAGCCGTGCTCGAATGACCAGCTTACGGCGCACGCAACCAGCGCGCACAGCGATACGACAACCGCGACGGTTACGCCTGTGTCACGCTTGCTAAAACGCGGTAAACCGCCGGAATTCGTCAAAGCGCCGGTCGATTTCTTGGCGAGTAAGATTTCGGAAACGCTCCACGCCGAACTGTTCACAACAGAAGCTTCCCATAACCGAACCATAGATTACGGCGCGATGGAGTTCGTGCACGTCAAAGTGTCCGTTGCGCAGATCGAACGCGCGCTCCGCCAGATATCCTACGAATCCTCCCGCGAAACAGTCGCCCGCGCCGGTCGGGTCAAAAACATCGTCCAGAAGATAACCGGGAACGATAAATAGCGTGTCGCGCCGGAAAAGCATGGCTCCATATTCGCCGCGCTTGATGACCAGCGTGTTTGGACCCAAATCGAGAATCTTCTGTGCAGCCCGACGTAAGTTTTGCTCGCCCGATAGCATCCGTGCTTCGCTGTCGTTGATAAGCAGGAAATCCCAATCGCGAATAGTCGCAAGCAGCTGCTCATGCGTTTCGCGTATCCAGTAATTCATTGTGTCGCCGCCTACGAACCGGATACGCCTCATTTGCTGCTGCACATCGCGTTGCAAATCAGGTTGAATATTGCCCAAAAACAGATACGGTTCCGTCGCATACGCGCCCGGCAGCTTAGGCTGGAAATCGGCAAAAACGTTCAGATCTGTGCGCAGTGTCGTGCGGTCGTTCATATCGTCGGAGTACACGCCCGACCAGAAGAACGTTTTGCCCTGAACCTGCTCCAGTCCTTCCAGATCGATTCCCCTATCGGCCAGGACTGCGCGATCCTTGTCCGCGAAATCTTCTCCGACGACGGCCACGATAGACGTCTTCGTGAAATAACTTGCGCTCAGCGCAATGTAAGTGCACGCGCCGCCGAGTGTGCGCTCTCTCTTTCCATGTGGAGTCTCAATCGCGTCATATGCTACCGATCCAATCACAACTAACGACATCGTCTGCATTGTAACTGGACAAGCCTTTCTAACAGCTAAGCGACCATCACAACAACTTTGCAATCGTTACAATACGCTTGTGCATTTTCTGATTGTTGCCGATCTCCACGCCAATTGGCACGCCTTGGAGTCGGTACTTGCGGACGCGAGCGGAAAATTCGATCAGATTATTTGCTGTGGCGACCTGGTGGGATACAACCCGCAGCCCGCACGTGTTCTCGAGTGGACGCGTCAAAATTGCGCTTCTGTCATTCGAGGCAATCATGACAAAGTCGTCGCCGGCCTGGAAGATCTCGAATGGTTCAACGAGATCGCGCAGATAGCCGCACGCTGGACTATCGGGCAACTCGACGACGAGCAAATCGATTACCTCCGCCACTTGCAGAAGGGCCCCGTCCAGCTTGAGCACTTCCACGTTTGTCACGGCTCGCCCCGCGACGAGGACGAATACCTCACCTCGCCCCGCGAAGCAGCACCATCGTTCCCTTTACTCGAACTGCCGCTGGCGTTTTTCGGTCACACGCACTTGCAAGGCGGATTTACCTTCCGACGGGGACGTGTCGGCATAATCGCGGCAGTCCGTAAAAACGAGAGAGAGTCAACCATTACGCTTGAACCCGATTCCGTGTACATGGTGAACCCCGGTTCCGTCGGCCAGCCCCGCGACGGAGACGCACGCGCTGCGTACGCCATGTACGATACCGACCAAAAAATCGTAACGCTACGCCGCGTGGACTACCCGATAGACAAGACCGCGCGCGAAATTCTGGAGGCCGGATTACCCGACCTGCTCGGGCTCAGGCTGTATCAAGGACTCTGAATCCGGGTTTTCCGCATTCGCTGCGATTTGTACCAGCGGCGAATGCGAATGTTGCGCGTTGAAGAACATCCGAAGTTTGGCCGTCGCCGCATTCCCCACCAGCCCTGCGAGTTCCTCATCCGAGGATTGCCTGACCCGCTCCAAACTGCCGAACGTCCTCAGTAGTTTCTCGACGGTTTTCGGCCCAATGCCAGGAATGTCGTGTAACTCCGATGTAAGGCGTTGCGCGTTTCTCCTCGTCCGGTGGAACGTGACCGCGAACCGGTGTGCTTCGTCTCGGATGGTCTGAACCAAATGCAGAAGCGGCGAGAATTTATCGAGGATGATAGGCTCGTCTTCCTGTCCATACACATAGATCCACTCTTCGCGCTTAGCAATCGATGCGAGCGGCTGATACGTGTTGCCGATTGCCTCCAGCGCTTCCGCCGCTGCGTGTAGCTGCCCGAGGCCGCCATCCACCAACACCAATCCAGGAAACGGCCGTTTCTCTTCCTGCAATTTCGAATAGCGGCGCGTGATTACCTCACGCATGGAAGCGAAATCGTCGTTTCCAACCACGGTCCTGATGATGAATTTGCGGTAATCGGATTTCTTCATCTTGCCGTCTTCCCACACCACCATGCTCGCGACTTTGTCTGTTCCCTGAATGTGCGAAATGTCGAAGCATTCGATACGACTAGGGGCCTCGGGCAGGTTCAAAGCTTCTTGCAGCGCCTCTTGAATAGCCTTTGAAGAAGGCCGCATGACGCGGAATCGCTGATCGAAGCTGTGCTTCGCATTCGTCTCGACCAGTTCCAACAATGCTTTCTTGCTTCCGCGTTGCGGCGTCGCGATTTCCACTTTTTTTCCGCGCCGATCCGACAGGAAATCTTCTAATTCCGCACGCTGTTCGAAATCGACCGGCACATGAATGCGCCCCGGTATGTATTGGTTGTTGAGATAAACCTGCTTCAGCAGAGCTTCAAAGAAATCAGGTGGATCGAAGTCCATCTGGTCTTCCCAGAAAAACTCGCGCCTATCGACGATTTTCCCGTTTCGAAGGTGAAATAGGTTCACCGCGACCAGCGGCGGCTCGGCATGATACGCGAAGATATCGATGTCTTCGCCTTCTGCCGCTGCCATCTTCTGTTTCTGGTCCATCTCGCGGACCGTCGACATCAAATTTCGGAGGTTAGCCGCTTCTTCGAAGCGCATCTCCTGAGATGCTGTACCCATGCGCTTTTCCAGCTCATTAGCCAGGTCCCGATGACGTCCTTCCAAAAATAATCGGACATCTTGTACAGCCGAAGCGTAAGCCTCATCCGTGGTGAGCCCTGGCGTGCACGGTCCCAGGCAGCGATGAATGTGGTACTGCAGGCAAGGATGTGTGTGCTTTCGCCCCAGATCGATTTTGCACGAGGGAACTTTGAAATGGCGATGAATGAAGTGGACAAGTCGATGAGCTAAGTTACCCGGGAAGAAAGGACCGTAATAACCCGCGCCGTCTTTCAAGATCCGACGCGTTACATATACCCGTGGATACTTCTCGTTCGTGAGCTTCACATACGGGTACGTCTTGTCATCACGCAGTAAGACGTTGAACCGCGGCTTATACTGCTTGATCAGGTTGTTTTCGAGAGCAAGCGCTTCTTTATTGTTGTCAACCTCTATGAATTGAATGTCGCGCGCTTCGCCAATCAGGCTTCCCGTCTTCGAATCGGCCAGCCGGTCATCGTTGAAATAACTTCGGACACGGCTGCGGAGATTGTTCGCTTTCCCTACGTAGAGAACATTTCCTGCCCCGTCTTTGTAGAGGTAAACGCCTGGCTGGGTGGGAAGCTGCGCTACTTTCTCGCGAAGTTCCATCGGCAGCTATAATTCAATTGTGACACGTACGTTGTGTCGGACCTTTTGCATTGCGATTTTGTCAGCCTTGGCCGCTTTCTCGCAAAAAGAAGCTACTCCGCAAGCACAAAACCCGCCGAAAAGTACGCAGGCTCCTGGTGCAAACACGCCGCCGTCACGGAATTTTTCCGATGAGGAGATGCCGCCCGAAGAGGATGAGTCGGTTGCGCCCGAGAAGTTCGCGCTTGATCCGCTCGAATCCGACCGCAATGTCAGGGTGGGCAATTACTACTGGCACAAAGGCAAATACCGTGCTGCTCTCGGCCGCTACGAGCGAGCCGCCAAATATAATCCAAACTCAGCCGAAGCGTTCTTTAAGGTTGGCGAAGCGGAGGAAAAACTGAAAAACAGAGACGCCGCCGCAATAGCATTCCAGCGAGTCATACGGATCGACCCGGAATCCAAATTGGCGCACGAAGCGAAAAAGAAACTCGGCAGCAAAAGTTGATGTAGAACGCGAAAGCGCGTTATCTGAGAAGCCTTTCCCTTCTCTTCTCGCGCTGCATGGTTTGCCCTCTCATCATGCGAATCAGCGCTTTCACGCCTTCTTCCCAATCTGGAAACAGATCGATGTATTGGGTGCGCGTGGCGATTTGAAGCGGCACTTCGCAATGTGTCAATCTGGCGGGGACGAGAAAAATTTCTTCCAGCGGTACGAAGGCGGCCACGTCGAGCGCATAACGCAGCTCAGCTTGGAAAAATCCTCGCTTGACGACGGAGTGGCACGAAAAGCATATTAAAAAAAAGTCCGAGAGTTCGATGGCACGTTGAATAGCTCGCGGCCAATTTTGCCCCGGAAGCAGCTTTTCCTCGTCCATCCAGGGCTCAAACCCGGCGTCTTGCAGCGCTCCATACAATCTCTTGACCACGGCGCGATCCTCTTTGGCGTGCGCCAGAAAAACACGAGGACGACCGTTCGGCTGAAAGACGACCTGGTCATCCGTCAGTTCAAAGCACCCCATTCCGTCAATCTCGATTTCAGCGCCCTTGCGGAGATAGCTATCGATTAACTGAAGCGCCTCGGCGATACGGTCGTCGTCGCTCACCGTTTTCCCTTTGGCGCCGCGGCAGGAACGTTCGACGGACGTTCGTCGCTCGTTGCAACAGGCTTGCGTTGAGCCTGCTTCACATCTTTCAACATCTGGTACACCAACGTGTCTACATCATCGGCGGCTTGCCCACGGGACCGATGCGCTCTTCGCGCCAGCCGTTTGGCCAAATCGAGCTTGTTCATCGACTACAAATTAATACGATGGCGTGTTCATCTACGCAGTCCGAATTCGCGGAAATCGCCGAAGTGCTTGAAATGCTTCGAATTTCGAGTGCGCGCCTTTTTTCCTTCGGTTGTGACTCGCTTATTCGCCCCGCAATACCTCGAGCGGCCTCTGATCCAAAATGCGTGCGCTCGCAAGCCAGCCTGCCACGTTCGCCAGCAACGCAGTCCCCAGCATGGCAATGATCAATGAAATCCAGTTGAAGTCCACTGCAGCATCGATGAATTTGTCGGCCACGATGCGCGTGAACACATTCGCTAGAATGCCACCCACAAGCCCGGAAACTGCGCCAAGAATCGAGAATTCAATGGAAAAGATGCTGCTGATGCGCCGCTTCGTCGCGCCAAGCGTCTTGAGAATCGCGACTTCACGAATGCGCCGGTAGCGGGTTCCCGCTACACTCGACGACAGAATAATAACGCCCGCGATAATTGCAAATAACGCCAGGAATCGCACGACCAGCGCGACTTCGTCCACCGCCTCCTGTATCCGTTTCAAAATATCCGCCAAATTCATAACTGTGACGGTTGGGAAGTGCTCAAAGACGGCTTCCTCCACTTGCGGGATTCGCGCCGGGTCCACGTGAGCGGCCCCGTAGTACACGACAGGAAGTCCCTTCAGCGCAAAACGCGGAAACACGAGATCGTAGCGAACCGGCGCCCTCTCTTCGCGGCGGAACACGGCAACCACAGGCGCGCTGATTTTTCGCCCGGCGATTTGAAACTGCACGACATCACCCAACTTCAGCCGAAAATTCCGCTGCGCTTCTTCGGAGATCGCAAGCTGCCGTACTGTGCTGTCCGAATCCCACCAGTGCCCCTTCTTCAGCTCCAGGCCGTAAGGGAGACTTTCGGCCGTTGTGATTCGAACGGCCTGAAGCTGATCTGTTCGCGAATTGCTCAAATGCAGTTGGTCCGCGGGAATCCCGTTTTTCTGCAGCATGCGCGAAACGATATATCCGACCAGTTCCACTTTTCCCGTTACACCCGGCTGCGATTCGATCAGCTTTGTCACGTCCGATGAATTGCGCACATCCAGCAGGAACAGATTGCCTTCTCGTCCCGGACCCTCGCTTTGGACCTGCTGCAACACTGTCCTCTGTAGGAGATATGTACTGACCGTGAACATGACCCCAATTCCTAATGCCACCAGAACAGAGCGCGCCTGATTGCCTGGCCGGTAGAGGTTTGCGAAGCCATGCCGGAACGCAGGCGGCAAGCGCCGGTTCCAAGTTCGCACCACTCTTCGCATCAGATAAAGCAAAAGAGCGGCAACTCCGGTCAACACAACGATACTTGCCGTCAGACCGGCGATGAAGTAGGCTCCCATTCTCCACGAGCCGCTCAACCAAACGGCGATACCCGTGAACCCGGCGAAGATCAGCAATGCACCTGCCCAAGCCGGCACCTTCTCGCGCCAGTGCTTTCGGCTTTCGACCTGCGCATCCGCCATGTTCCTGCGAAGCACCAAGCTCGGTCGCACATTTCGAATACTTATCAGCGGAGGCAGCGTGAAGAGCAAAGTGGCCAAGATGCCAAGACTCATGCCCTGCAAACTGAAAGACCAATCCCAAGGCACTTGCGGCAGAAGCGCGAAAACCCGGTGAATCATCCACGGGAAAGATTTCTGTACAAGAGCTCCTACCGCGACTCCGATCACGCCGCCCGCAAATCCCAGCCACAGCGTCTGAATGAGGTAAATTTGCACGATCTGAGACGCACGGGCGCCCAGTGCTTTCATGACTGCGATTGTGTCCATGCGCTGCTGCAGATGCGCATACATCGCCATCGCCACTCCCAACGAGCCCACAATCAGGGCAATCAGGCTGATCAAGCTCAAGAACGTCGTGGTATTGTCGATCGCCCTTCCGACAGCCGGGCTGCCTTCGCGATAATCCGTGATAAACACCCGAGGCAGCACCGACTTTAACTGTGCTTTCACCGCATCAAGATTCGCGTTCGGGTTCAGCTTGAAGAGGAAGCGCTGTGCTGCTCTGCTGCCGAATTGAATCAGACCCGCCCGCTCTAGGCCAGCACGACTGATCAGAACTCGCATGCCCGGACCGAAGCCGGAAGCGAGACGGTCCGGCTCCGTTACCAGCGTTCCTGCAATTCGAAATTCTTTGCCACCCAGCCTGATGCGATCGTGCGGCGCCACTTTCAGCCGCATCAGCAATTCCGGCGTCACTACGACGGATGAATCATCGTGGAGCAACGTATGCAAGGGCTGAGGTGGATCCAACGTCAATATTCCATAAAAAGGATAGACGTTCGGATCTACCCCCTTCACGGAAATCATCTGCGGCACTCGTTCGTGCGCCGATGCTGCCATTGATATGGTTTCTGTCACGCGAGTCATCGAGCCGTACTGCTGGCCGATCTTGTCCAACTGACTGACCTGTTCGGGTGAGGGGTCGTTCCACGTTTGCGCTTGCAGATCTGCGGCAATCAACTGCTTGGCGTTGCGCAGTAACATGCCTTTGAACGCGTAGCCGAATCCTTTGACACCGCTGAGGGCCGCGACACCTACGGCGACGGCCAGGATGACGAAGAGGAACTTCGCCGGAGCGGCGTGAAGGTCGCGCCACGCAATCTTCGGAGCGGTCTCGAATGCGAAACTAGACGCCCCGTCCGCGCGGTTCACTTCATTCTTGGTGTCCAACAGCATCAGGCTTCTACCGCGCGCCCGGCCAGTTCATCGGTGAGCACGTGTCCGTCTGACAACGTAATAATCCGATCCGCATACTCGGCGAGCCGCCGATCATGCGTGACCAGGATGAGTGTCGTTTTCTCCTCACGATTCAGTTGCACCAACAGATCCAGCACATGCTGCCCGTTTACGCTGTCCAGGTTTCCGGTCGGCTCATCTGCCATTAGAATCGGCGGTTGCGTAATGAACGCGCGGGCCAAAGCAACGCGCTGCTGCTCGCCGCCTGAAAGCTGAACCGGGTAATGGTGGGCGCGGTGAGTAAGACCTACGCGGTCCAGCAATTCCTTTGCCCGCCGGCGTGGCTGTTCCTTATAGCCGCTCAGCTCGGCCGGCAACAAGATGTTTTCTTCGGCCGTCAGGGTCGGCACTAATTGATACGACTGAAAAACAAACCCGATCTTCCGCCCGCGCACACGCGCCAGTTCGTCCTCGCGCAAGTTTGTAATATCGACTCCGTCGAGAACGACGCTTCCCGAAGTCACCGTATCCAGACCGGCCAGAAGCCCGAGTAGAGTACTTTTTCCGCTGCCCGACGCGCCCATGACCGCGAGGAACTGCCCGCGAGGAACCGAAAACGTAATGTTCCGCAAAATCTCCACCCGGCTCGGCGGGTTCTCGATGATCTTCGAGAGCTCACGTACTGCGATCACGTCCGTCTGAGAAGGTCTCTGAGATGTAGATAGGTGCATGTCAATCTGGAACCGTGGAGAAAAGACCCTCTCTTGTCATTCTTGCAGCCTGCTTGATTTGCACTTTTTTGATGGCTTGCGGCCACGATTCCGCTCCCGCCGAGCAATCCACGAGCATTGCTCCAAATTCGCCCGCACCGGCTCAGACTGCCTCCAGCGCCCAGCCTGTGATCGTCGCTTTCGGCGATAGCTTGACAGCTGGCGTAGCAGGCCGGAGTTACCCTGACGACCTGCAGGAATTGCTGGATCGCGATAAGTATCAATATCGCGTCGACAATCAAGGCGTGAGTGGAGATACCACAACCGACGGATTGGCGCGGATCGACAATGTCATATCAGCGCATCCAGCTCTTGTGATTCTCGAATTCGGCGGGAATGACGGCTTGCGCGGGGTCCCCGTAGATTCAATTCGCACGAATCTTCAGGAAATGATTGAGCGCCTCAGGCATGCAAAGATCCCACTCGTTCTCCTCGGCATTACTTTGCCGCCAAACTATGGCTCAGATTACGTCAAGTCCTTCACGGGCATGTACGGAGACTTAGCGAAAAAATATAACCTGCGCTTCGTGCCTTTTTTGCTGATTAACGTTTACCAGCATCCGGAAATGATGCAGTCCGATGGCATCCATCCGAACGGAAAAGGTAACGAGATCGTTGCACAGGACGTGTTCAAACTCATACAACCGCTGCTTGCGAGATCTAACAGACAAAAATAGGCAGGGACACCTAACCGTGCGAAATCTCAAAAGAGATGTCTGACGTCGAATCGACTCTGCGGAAAGAACTCGGTCTGCGCGACCTGGTTCTCTTCAATATCGCGGCAATCGTCAGTCCGCGCTGGATCGCCGTCGCGGCCCACATCGGCCCCGGAACTCTAATTTTGTGGCTTCTCGCTGCAGCGCTCTTCCTCGTCCCATCGGCTTTTGTGATTGCTAACCTGGGACGCCGCTTTCCCCAAGAGGGCGGGCTCTATATCTGGACTCGTGAAGCTTTCGGTGAATGGCATGGTTTCGCCTGCGCCTGGTTCTATTACTTGAACAATCTGTTTTGGATACCGGGTTTGTTAGTGTCCATGGTCGGAATAATCACCTATGCGTTCAGCTCCAGGCTTGGATATTTAGCGGAAAACCCGCAGTACGTCTTGCCTTGCGCCTTTGTTCTATTGGTCGGCACGATTACTGCGAACTACCTCGGGCTGCGCGTTGCGAAGTGGGTCGATAACTTCGGCGGCCTCGGAGCATATCTCATTTGGACCGTTCTCGTGGTATCCGCCGTTGCCGTTCTATTTCATAGAGGATCTGCCACAGCCTTCCATTTGATTCCTAAATTCAGTCGCGACAAGCTCAATTTCTGTTCCCAGCTCGCCTTTGGGATGACAGGCCTCGAACTAAGCCCCATATTGTCAGGCGAAATCCGCAACGCGCGTCAAACGATCTTTCGCGCCACTTGGTTCAGTGCCGCATTGGTGGTGCTTTTTTACGTGTTCGCTACCACCGCGATTTTGATCGTACTGTCACCCGATCAAGTCAGCCCCGTGATTGGACTAGCCCAGGCTGGGCAGGCCGCTTCCCACGTGGTGGGATGGTCGTGGGTGCCCGTTTTCATAGCTGTTTGCATTCTCTTGAGCGTCGGCGGTCAGTTGGGAACCTATGTAGGTGGATGCGCTCGCCTGCCCTTCGTTCTGGGCATCGGGCATTTACTCCCGCCCGCTTTCGCTAAGTTGCATCCGAGATATAAAACACCTTACCTGTCCATCATCTTTCTTGGCATCGGCGCCGCTATTTTGCTGGTTGTCAGTCAACTGGGCGAGACATTCCGCGGCGCCTATCAAGTCATGGTGGATATGACGGTAATTTCCCTGTTCATTCCCTTTTTGTATATATTCGCGGCTGCCTGGAAGTTCGAACAACGATGGGCCGCCGCATCCGGGTTGTGCGTCTCCATCGTCGCAATTGTTTTTTCTTTTCTGCCCACAGCGGACGTGAAGTCCACCTGGATTTTTGAGTTGAAGCTGGGCGGTGGTTGCTTGCTTCTGTTCGTTGTTGCCCGGCTGCTGTTTCGGCGCTATCGGCGCGCGGCGCTGTGAGTTATCCTGACTCAGTTCGCTATCTTTACTCGCTCGGCAACGAGTTGAAAGTCGGCGCAAAGCTTGGACTCGAACGGATAGAGACGCTACTCGCGGCCTTGGGCAATCCGGAACGTAAACAGCGTTTCGTGCATGTTGCCGGCACGAACGGCAAAGGATCCACAAGCGCCATGATCGCGAACGCGCTGTGCCATGCCGGACTGCGAACCGGTCTCTACACGTCGCCGCACCTCATCGAGCCAACCGAACGCATACAAATCGATGGGCGCTCGGTGAGCGACGCCGAATTTGTTCAGGCATTCGAAACAGTGCATCACGCAGCTGAAACGCTGTTGCAAAAAGATCGGCTGGACACGCATCCGTCCTATTTCGAAACTGTCACTGCCATGGCTTTCATCATTTTTCGGGAACGCTGCGACATAAGCGTTCTCGAGGTCGGTCTCGGGGGTCGTCTCGATGCGACGAATGTCGTTAGTCCGGAGCTGTGTGTGGTTACGCCGATTGCGTTCGATCATGAATCGTTCCTGGGCAATACCCTCGAAGCGATCGCTTCGGAGAAGGCGGGCATATTCAAACCGGGCGTTCCTGTAGTCGTTTCGAGCCAACTACCTGAAGCCGAGGCTGTCATCTCGCGACGAGCACAGGAACTCGGTTGCGAGATCATACGCACTTCGGACGTGGATGTATCGAATGTAAGGGCGACCCCTGAAGGGTCGACGTTTTCGCTCGATGGCGTCCCATACCGATGTGCTTTGCCTGGCAGGCACCAAGTCGACAACGCCGCAACCGCTATCCTCGCCAGCCGCCGATTGGGTCTCGACCCCTCTGCAGTCAAAGCAGGACTCAGCGACGTTTTCTGGCCCGGCCGCCTCGAGTTCGTTTCGAGAAACCCCGACTTCGTTCTCGACGGCGCGCACAATCCCGCGGGGGCCGCAGCGTTGGCCTCCTACATTCGAGAGTTCTGTGCCGAACGCCCCGTCTGGCTCGTTTACGGCGCAATGCGCGACAAGGCGATTGAAGAGGTCACGTCACAGCTATTTCCGCTTGCGGAACATCTGATTGTCACCGCGCCTAACTTTCCTCGCGCCCTTCGCCCACGAGCCATCCTCGAAGTGAACAACCATCCTCATTCGGACGTCGCGGAAACTCTTGCCGAGGCGATTGCGCTCGCCCGTGTCGCGCCTGCCGATGCGATTGTGTTCTTCACCGGATCGCTGTTCCTGGTCGGTGAAGCCCGGGCGTTGTTAATGAGCGGGAAACATTCCGTTGCGTAGAATGGGCAGTTCATGAAGTGGCTGCGCGGCGTGTTACTCGCCGGTCCCGCCATCGTCTTGGCGACGATCTTTTTCGGCACCATTAGCCTCATCGTTTCTTTTTTCGATCACACCGGGATGGTACAAATCCGCGTTGCTCGTCTTTGGGCAAGGGCGCTTCTTGCGGTGAGTGGAGTACGAGTGCGCATCGAAGGGCTTGACCAAATCGATCCTAATGGCAGCTACGTCTTCATTGCGAACCATCTGAGTTACATGGATACGCCCGTCGCACTCGCGCACATTCCTGTCCAGTTTCGATTTCTCGCCAAGCGTGGCCTCTTCCAAATTCCCTTTCTAGGACAACATCTCAGCCGCGCCGGCCACATTCCGGTGCCACGTGAAGATCCTCGCGCGGCGGTGAAAGTAATGCAGACGGCAGCCGAAACTATCCAGCAAAAACACATATCTCTGCTGATCTTCCCCGAAGGAGGACGGTCGGAGGACGGCCAGTTACAGGCGTTTAAAGAGGGCGGGGCTTACATCGCAATTCGCGCGGGCGCACCGCTTGTGCCTCTCGTCGTTATTGGCACACGCGAAGTGTTGCCGTTTGGTTCGGGTCTCGTGCAACCCGGAGCCGTCACCCTGCGGATACTGAAACCCATAGAGACGCGACAACTCACGCTGAAAGACCGGAGCGTGGTTACTGCTCAACTGCACACGCTTATCCTCAATGAACTCGAGCGTGGCCGCTAATGAACCGCCTCAGCAGCAACCAGTCTTAGCCAAAACAATTTCGTCGATTTGCACGAGCGTGGGATATTTGCCCGTATAACACGCATAGCAGAAGCGATGGTCGGAATCTTTAAGCGATTCACGAAGTAAATCGAGCGAAAGGTAAGCCAGGGAATCTGCTTCAACGAACTCCTCAATTTGCTTGATGTTGTTGTTCGCTGCAATCAATTCGTGCCGCGACGGCGTGTCTACGCCGTAGTAGCAAGGCGACACGGTGGGCGGACATGAAATGCGCATATGTACTTCACGCGCACCCGCGTTGCGAACCATCCGAACAATCTTGCGGCTGGTTGTGCCACGCACGATCGAATCGTCAACAAGGATCACGCGCTTCCCTTCGAGCAGATGCCGCACTGGGTTGAGCTTGAGCTTCACGCCGAAATCGCGAATAGCCTGCGAAGGCTCAATGAACGTTCGTCCCACGTAGTGGTTGCGGATGAGTGCTTGCTTGTATGGAATGCCCGATTCCACGGCGTAGCCGATAGCCGCCGACACGCCCGAGTCAGGCACCGGCACCACCAAGTCGGCGTCTACCGGATGTTCCCGCGCCAGCAACCGTCCCATCAACTCGCGCGATTCCGCAACCGGCTTTCCGAACACAATCGAATCCGGCCTCGAAAAATAAACGTGCTCGAATGAGCAGTGCGCCGGAGCCTCCGGGGTCGTGTAGTGTTCGCGCGTGACGCCTTCCGGGCCGACGATGACCATCTCGCCGGGCTCGACGTCGCCCGTGTACGTCGCGCCAATCAGATCGAAAGCGCAGGTCTCTGAAGCAAAAACAATCGCCGCACGCTCGCCTTCGATCTCCAGCCGCCCCATGGCCAGTGGACGAAATCCGTGCGGATCCCGCGCCACGATCACCCGGTCTTCCGCCAGAAATACCAGTGAGAAAGCGCCTTCAATTTGTAACAGAGCGTCGCGAAGCGCTCCCGATAACGTTCGCTCGCGCGAGCGCGCAACCAGATGCAGGATCACTTCCGTATCGCTGGTCGACTGGAAAATCGAACCATCTTGTTCCAGCTCCCGCCGCAGCTCGATCGCGTTCGTCAGGTTCCCGTTATGCGCAACCGCGACCTGGCCCTTACTGCACGCAACGGAAAGAGGTTGGGCGTTTCGCAATGCAGTATCGCCGGCGGTCGAATATCTCGTGTGACCGATAGCCAGCTTTCCCGGCAACTGATTCAGCACATCGGGCGTAAAGATATCCGCAACATGCCCCATCTTCCGGGAGGCGTGGATTTTCCGGCCATCGCTCGATGCGATCCCGGCGCTCTCCTGCCCTCGGTGCTGCAGTGCGTACAACCCGAGATACACCAGGTTCGCAGCTTCCTCGTGACCATATAGCGCGAACACGCCGCACTCCTCGTGCAGTTTGTCGAACGAACAGTCCTCTTGCGGATCAAGCATTCATTTACACCAGTACAGGACTATGGAGGAGGTGTTCTAGAGCGCCGTTCCAGAGATCTTTCAGCTCGTCTACGCGGCTGTCGATCAAAATTCGATTCCTATTGCGAATCGTCACTCTCGATTCGAGTGTAACGCCGATTTCGATGGCTTGAACGCCATTCTTCTTTGCTGATGCAAAAACGCGTTCCGGAGTTGCCGTGGAGACCAGGACTCGGGAGGGCCCCTCGTGGAAAAGCAGTAACTCAGGTGCCATGTCGCAGTCGAGCGTGATGTCCGCACCGATGTTTGCCGCACCAAACGAACATTCCGCCAGGGCAACAGCTAATCCGCCCTCGCCAAGGTCATGAGCCGATTCCACCGCCCGGTCGCGCACTAACTCTCGAATGGTCGCCTGCACGCGCTTCTCATAATCCATATCGAGTCGAGGGGGCCTGCCCCACAGAAGATCGTGGATCACTTTGGCGTACTGCGTCCCACCGAATTCGTGGCAGTCGGGATCGCCTAGCCCGCCAAGCAATACCACCGTTGCGCCGGCGCTTTTGAACGTTATTCCGAGCGCCGGCGCCGTCTCAAGCTTCCCCACGATTCCGACTACCGGTGTCGGGAAAATCGGCGTCCCTAACGTTTCGTTGTACAAACTGACATTTCCGCCGGTGACGGGCACTTCAAAAAACCGGCACGCTTCCGCAAGCCCCTCGATGGCTTCCACGATCTGGGCCATAATTTCGGGCCGCTCCGGGTTCCCGAAATTGAGATTATTCGTGGTGGCGATGGGCAGCGCGCCGACGGTTGACAGATTCCGACAGCACTCCGCGACCATCAGCTTCGTACCTTCACGCGGATCGAGCGCGCAATATCGCCCATTTCCGTCGACCGACATCGCAACACATGTATTCGTTCCCTTGATGCGCACAATTGCTGCGTCCGTTCCCGGCCCGGCGATCGTATTGGTTCGAACCTGATAGTCGTACTGCTCCCATATCCATCGCTTCGAGCACAAATCGCCTGACGAAAGCAGCGTCTTCAGATCGGTGGTCAAATCTTCGCTATGAACATCCGGCCCGTGCAGCGGCGCGTGCCGCAAGGGAGTCGTGAACGGTCTGTTGTATCGCGGCGCCTCGTCCGCCAGCGCGCGGTTCGGGATTTCAGCCTGGACCTCGCCATGATTCTTTACTCGCAACATGCCGTCGGAAGTCACCACTCCAATCTGGACGGCATCCAAGCCCCACTTCCGAAAGACGCTGAACACTTCCTCTTCACGCCCCCGCATTGCAACCAGCAGCATGCGTTCCTGTGATTCGGAAAGCATGATTTCGTAGGGTGTCATGCCCGATTCGCGCTGGGGCACGTGTTGAAGATCGATCTCGACTCCCGTTCCTGCCCGGCTTCCCATCTCGCATGTTGACGAAGTAAGTCCCGCGGCGCCCATGTCCTGTATGCCCACCACGGCCCCGCTCTTCATCGCCTCCAGGCACGCTTCGAGGAGCAGCTTTTCCATAAACGGATCGCCCACCTGCACATTGGGCCGCTTCTGCTTCGATTCTTCGCTGAATTCTGCCGACGCCATCGAAGCTCCGTGAATGCCATCGCGTCCCGTCTTCGCGCCGGCGTAGATCACGGGATTGCCAACGCCGCTCGCTTTGCCATAGAAGATCTCGTCGTGACGAAACACACCGAGCGCAAAAACGTTCACCAGCGGATTGCCGTCGTAACTCTCTTCAAAAACGCATTCGCCGCCTACTGTGGGAACGCCAAAGCAGTTTCCGTAATGCGCGATTCCCGAAACCACGCCTTCTAAGATTCGCTGGTTACGCGCTCCCGTCTTTGGATCGTCCAATTTGCCGAAGCGAATCGAATCCATCACCGCAATCGGCCGCGCACCCATGGTGAAGATGTCTCGCAGGATGCCGCCCACCCCGGTAGCCGCTCCCTGAAACGGCTCGATAAAGCTCGGATGATTGTGGGATTCGATCTTGAATGCAATGGCAAGACCATCCCCGATGTCGATGATGCCGGCGTTCTCGCCCGGCCCTTGCAGCACGTGTTTGCTCTCGGTGGGCAGCTTCTTCAGGTGAATGCGCGTGCTCTTATACGAGCAGTGTTCGCTCCACATGACGCTGAAAATGCCGAGTTCGGTCAGCGTCGGTTCGCGCCCCAGCAGGTTCAGAATTTTTTCGTACTCAGAGGCAGTAAGCTGATGAGACGCGATCACATCTCGCGTGATCTGGGTCATGAATTCGCAGACGCAAAAACAGGCGCTCTCACCGCCTCTGCCGCCGCTATCAGCGAGCCCAGAATAACGACTCCATCCGTTCCGCCCACAAGCGTGTCGGCAGCTCGCTCCGGATGCGGCATCATCCCCATGACGTTGCGTTCTTCATTGAGAATTCCAGCAATGTCACGCATTGAGCCATTGCAATTCTCGCGATATCGAAGCACCACGCGATCTTCCGCCTCGAGCTGATCGAGTACGGCTTCGCTCGCGATGTAACATCCTTCGCCGTGCGCGATCGGCAGTTTCAAAATTTGGCCCTGCGATGCCGCGTGGGTGAAAGGAGAATCGGTCGTGACCACGTTGAGCCCCACCGTCCGGCACACAAATCTGAGGTTTGCGTTCCGCACCAGAGCGCCCGGCAACAAGCCGGCTTCCGTGAGTATTTGAAACCCGTTGCAAATGCCGAGGACCAGTCCACCGTCCGCGGCAAAGTTCTTGACCGCCCGCATCACGGGCGAGAACTTCGCGATCGCCCCGCAACGGAGATAATCGCCGTACGAAAACCCACCCGGCAGAATGACAGCCTCCACATTGCCGAGCGAAGTGGAATCGTGCCAAATGAACTCGGCTCGGTGCTGCAGGTTCTCCGAAATCGCGTACCACGCGTCGTGGTCGCAGTTACTGCCTGGAAAAACTACAATCCCGACGTTCATCAAACCTGATCAGAATCGGCTATTAGGCTCCGCTGACGGCCGGTGCAGCAGCTTTCTTACGACTCGCCCGTCTCTTCTCAACGGGCGGTTGCCGGTCGCTCTTCTTGAGTGATGGCAAAACGATGGACGCGACAAACTTCTTCTCGCCATGATCATCGAATTTAATTACGATGTAGTCGTCATTACATGAAAGTACTGATCCGAGCCCGAATCTCCCGTGCTCGACCTGCGCGCCTTGCGCAAATGCCGGTTTATTGGCCATGGCGGGTGTTTGTTCCTCTATAGGTGATTGTAACAATTTGACTTATCCCGTGCCAAGCATGCGGGCTCCGGCAGCGGAACAGAGGCCCACAACCGCCGCAACTGGTTCCATATAATGAAGTAAGCCATCTATGGAGGAGCTCAAGAAGAAGCTGCAGGACGAGGTTGCGGCGCTCGATTATGAGCTCCGTAACGAGCTGCCCAAAGAGATCCTGAAGGCGCGGGCCCATGGCGACCTGAGCGAAAACGCCGAGTACCATGCCGCCAAAGAGCGGCAAGCCTGGGTAAGTGCGCGGCTAGGTCAACTACAGGCCAGACTGCGCGAATTCTCGATGGTAGACGTGTCCAAGATCCCGCGCGACCGGGTTGGCCTGGGCTCTCACGTTGTCGTTCTCGATCTCACGAAGGACGAGGAGCTTACTTACAACCTCGTTACGAGCGAAGAGGCCGATGTTGGCAGCGGTAGGATCTCGACGAGCTCACCGATCGGTCGCGGCCTGCTGGGAAAACGCGTTGGCGATACAGTGAAGATCCAGATTCCTGACGGCGTCCGAGAAATGGAAATTCTCAGTCTCACCACCATCCACGATTCCGCGACACCCTAGGATTCAGCCAAAATGACTTACACTCGCGCCGTCGGGTTTGCCGCAAACAAGATCATCCGCGTGATTGTGCGCGCGCTGGCGCTGTCCAAGATCAATCCGAACGTTCTTACCTTTCTCGGTCTAGTCATCAACATGGTGGCCGCGACGTTCCTGGCGTTTGGAAGATTCAGAACTGCCGGACTCGTCATCATCTTCGCGGGTCTGTTCGATATGGTCGACGGCCGTGTCGCCCGCGCGACTAATCAAGTGACTCGCTTCGGCGGCTTCTTCGACTCGGTGCTGGACCGTTACTCCGACTTAGCCCTTCTGGTCGGATTGCTGGTCTACTACGGCACCATCAATCGAGCGTTCTATGTCGTGCTGACAGCTATCGTCATGACCGCTTCCGTCATGATCAGCTATACGCGAAGCCGCGCCGAGAACATCATCCCGACCTGTAAAGTGGGCTTTCTCGAAAGGCCGGAACGCGTTGTCCTGCTCATCATCGGTGCGCTTTTCGATCGTATGGCGCCGGTGTTGTGGGTTATTGCGGTACTCGGGAATTTGACCGTGATCCATCGCATGATCTTCACGTATCAGGAAGCGAAGCGCCTGGAAGATGCCCAACTCCGCGCTCGCTCGGTTACCGCATCGTCCAGCAGAAACTTGTAGCTTTCTAAGCTCCGCTAGGTTTCTAAGCTCCGTCCTCCAAAATTACGAGTGCGAATGCCAGCTCGCCGGTATGTGTCAGTGAAATGGAAATGCGCTCGACACCCATGTGTTGCGCAATCTCGCGCGCGACACCGCTCAGCAAAAGAGTCGGCCTGCCGGAACGCTCATTCAAGACTTCGAAATCTTTCCAGGTAACGCCACGCCGCCATCCCGTTCCGATGGCTTTCATGCCAGCTTCCTTCGCTGCAAATCGCGCGGCAAATCGCTCGGCCGCGTTCGCTTTGCTAGAGGAGTAAGCTTGCTCGCCTTCGGTGTAGATGCGCTTTACAAATCGATCCCCGTATCGCGCAATGCTCTGCCGGATGCGCGCCACCTCTGCGAGGTCGCTGCCGATCCCGAGAATCATAGTTCATCGTGGGGACAGCTCGTCCTCGCGAAGCTTCTACTCCTGGCTTTTTCGGAAGGCGGCCCAGCGCTTCTTCTGCGCCGCGGCAATCCTCTTGCGTGCTTCCGGGCTCAGTGTTCGCTTCTTTCGAGCCCTGTGCGCCGCAGTAGCCTTTGTCGCGCCGCCGCCATTTCCTCTGGAACCTCTTCCACCGCGACCGCCCATCAAGGCGCGGACCTCGGAAATTTGTTCATCTAATCTTTGTCTCTGGGCTTCCAGGCCCTGAAGAGCCGCTTCAAGTATTCCCTTACTCGGCGTCGCGGACTTTTTTGCCATATACCTCTACTTAGTAACACATAAACAACAATCTTTCACCAGCCGTCGCTAACTTTCCGAATAGCACATCAAAGTTACCGGCCCATTATTTACTAGCCTCACTTCCATATGAGCCTGAAAGACACCGGTCGAGACTCGCACTCCGCTTTCTCGGCAGCGGCTGACGAAGTGTTCATACAACGGTTCGGCCAAATCTCCACTGGCGGCCTCCGAATAGGAGGGTCGATTGCCTTTTCGAGTATCTCCGTACAATGTGAATTGAGATACAACCAGCAACTGCCCCGATACTTCTAACAAGCTGCGGTTCATCTTACCTTCCTGGTCCGGAAACACACGTAAGTTGATCACTTTTTGGGCAAGTTGCTCGGCACGGGGGTGTGTGTCGTCGTATCTCACGCCGATAAAGACCAACAAACCGGTGCCGATCTGGCCGGTAACTAGGCCGTCGACCGTGACGCTCGCCTCAGAAACGCGTTGCACCAAAGCGCGCATGCCTGCAGTCCTGCCTCACACCTCGAATATGTTGCCCCGACCCAAGAGCGATAGTGGATCGAGTCGCCGTTTCACCTCTCGCATCGCCTCGATTTCGTCAGCCGAATACATAAGCTTCAGCAGATCGGTCTTATTCTTTCCGATCCCGTGCTCGGCTGCGACTGTTCCGCCGAGCGACACGACAAAACGAGCAAAATCGTACATCATTTCCTCGCCTCGCGTCGCTTGCTCACCTGTCTCCGGAAGCAGATTCACGTGATTGTTCGCGTCTCCCACGTGGCCGAAGATCGTGTACTGCCCAGGCAGCACCTGCTCGCATTTTTGCTTGTAATACGCATGAAGCTCGCGATTCCGATTCAGGGGCACCGCGAAATCCGTTCCAAACTTCGGAAACCCGTTGCGCCGCACGGTATCGATCACCATGGTCGGAAGCGCGTGGCGGAATTCGCGAAAGCGCTCGCGATCGCCAGCCGTGAACCCGAACCACGACTCGTCTTCGAGTGCATTTTGGTCATGCAAGCGCCCCGTCCAAAGATCGACTTCGTCATCTTGTTCTGAATCGAGGTTCTGCTCGACCAGCAGCGCCGCACGAGCGCTTAGCGGAATGTCGGGATAACGCGGGCGAAGCATCGCAAGCGCGTGCTCATCCATAAACTCCAACAGCCGTAGCTCTGCTATTGACCGCCACACATCAACCGCGCTGAAGGCATCGTCGTCGCTAGGGAAAAAAACAACTCCGCTCAGCACTGCCGCGGGTTCCGGCAGCAGCTGCAGCTCAGCTTGTGTGACGATTCCGAGCGTTCCCTCGCTCCCGGAGAAAAGATCGATCCAGGCAAGCTCCGGTTGCAGTGCGTATCCAGCCGAGTTCTTCGGTGGTCGCGGGAACTCGAACCGGCCGAACCGGGAAGTCGACGCGCTCCCCTCGCTCGACGTGCAGCGTGCGCCCATCCATCAAGACAACATCCAGCGCTAACAGATGGTGTCGCACCGATCCGTAATGGAAACTCCGGGCGCCCCCTGCGTTCGTGCTGATGATGCCGCCAACCGAAGCCGAGGATTCCGTGGGGTTCGGTCCAAAGAACTGCCTGGTCTGAGCCGCCGCACGTTGCAAGTCGCTGAGAACGACGCCCGCGCCGCAGCGCGCTCGCCCTTGCTCGATGGCAACTGTCCTGAATTTCTCGAGCGACACCACCCATCCGCCATGAGGCACACGCGCTCCCGTGAGACCCGTTCCCGCACCTGCAATCGTCAGTGGAACGTGCCCCGCGGAAGAAGCGAGAACGATCTCGCCAAGTTCCCCTACATCGGAGGGTAGAAGAACACGCTCGGCTTCACCGCGATATCCGGATGAATCTTCGAGATAGGGATCTACGGTAACCGATGCGACAGCCATTCATCTTAAAGATATCTGGAACACGATAGCTCTAATGCAAATATGTGGAACGAACATATCTGCAGCGAGGGTACGCCTCGCACCGGCGTGCGAACTACGAAGCCGGCGGTGAAGTAATTGCTCCATCGGACGCCGAACCAACCAGCGCGGCATATTTTGCCATCACGCCGGTCGTGTACTTCGGTACCGGGCGCGAGAACCCAGCGAGACGTTGGTGCAACTCATCGATCGGGATGTTCAAGTTGATTTCTCGTCTTTCAATATCGATGGTGATCAAGTCGCCTTCGCGAACAGCCGCAATCGGTCCACCGACCGCAGCTTCCGGCGCAACGTGCCCCACCATCAGCCCGCGTGTCGCGCCGCTGAATCGTCCATCGGTCACCAGCGCTACCGTTTCGCCCAAGCCTTCGCCCACAATGGCACTCGTGACGCTGAGCATTTCACGCATCCCCGGCCCGCCTCGCGGCCCTTCATATCGGATGACCACGATATCGTTCGCCTTGATCTTCCGATCCATTAGAGCTTGCATGGCGGCCTCCTCGGTATCAAACACGCGCGCTGGTCCTGTCTGCGAGGTGCGCTTCAGCCCCGTCACTTTGAGGACGCATCCTTGCGGCGCAAGCGATCCCTTTAGAATGACAATCCCGCCGGATGTTTTGAGTGGATTGTCGAGGGGCCTGATCACGTCCTGCCCCGGCGTCTCGTTTGCAATCTCAACCTGCTCGCCAAAGCTCTTACCGGTAATCGTCATGGCGTCGGAATGAACGTATCCTCCGTCGTGCAACCGCTTGGCGAGTACGGGAATGCCTCCTGCTTTGTCGACGTCGGCAGCGGTATATTTGCCGGCCGGCTTCAAATCCGCCAAAAGCGGCGTCTTGCTGCTTATCTCTTGAAAATCGTCGATTGTGAGCGCCACTCCGGTTTCGCGAGCAAACGCCAGCAGGTGCAGCACGGCATTCGTCGATCCACCCGATGCGGCGGTACCCGCAATCGCATTTTCGATTGCCGCTCGTGTGACGATGTCGCGGGGACGAATATTCTTTCGGACCGCGTTAAGAATCACCTCTCCGCACTGCCTCGCCGCTTCGTGCTTCCGCGCGTCCACCTGCGGGATCGCATTTAGTCCCATCGGTGACAACCCGATGATCTCCATCACAGTCGCCATGGTGTTTGCTGTGTACTGTCCTCCGCAGGCGCCGACGCCGGGACAGGCCGCGTTCTCCATTTCGAACAACTCGGCGTCGCTCACTCGTCCCGCCGCATTTGCGCCCACCGCCTCGAACACATCCTGAATCGTAATGTCTTGGCCCTTATAGCGACCCGGCAACATGGTTCCGCCGTAGAGAATGACACCGGGCACGTTCAGGCGCAGCAGCGCCATGGCGGCGCCGGGAATGGTCTTGTCACACGCCACAAGCGCGACAATTCCGTCGAACATGTGCCCGCGGGCTACGAGCTCGATCGAATCTGCGATCACTTCGCGGCTGACGAGCGAGGTTTTCATTCCTTCCGTGCCCATGGTGATGCCATCGCTGATCGCAATGGTGTTGAACTCCATGGGCGTTCCGCCCGCCTCGCGAACACCGCGTGCCACATCCACCGCTAGCTCGCGCAAATTGAAGTTGCACGGCATCGTGCCGATCCATGTATTTGCGATCCCGATGATGGGCTTCTTCAGATCCTCGTCGGTGTAGCCAATGGAATGGAGGAATGAGCGTGCGGGGGCGCGATCCTTGCCCTGGGTGATGGTATAGCTGTGGAGTTTCATCGAACCTATTTAAACAAGGCTCATGCGGCCGCGCATGGTTGCGCGATCGGGGCGCACTGCGGGCTCGGATTCCGACGTCTCGTCAAGATTCGAGAGTGATCGATCGGTTTTACGCCGCGATTTCGGCCTTCAACCGCATTTTTTCGGCGGCGGCAGCCATCAGTTCCGGGCGTTGCGCGACTCGGGTGAGCACTTGCTGGTGGTCGACCTTGGCTTCGGCGAGCAAAACGGCGAATTCGTGCAGTTCCGTCTTGCGATTTTCGTTCGACTGCTTGCGGGCTTCGTCCGCCTCTTTCCGCTTTTGCGATTCAAAGCCAATTTCGGCTTTGCGCTTTTCGGCTCTAAGCTTTAGCAGCTGGTTCAGAGCAGTGTGGAAGCGCGATCGTGGGTGGTTTCGTAGCGCAGATAGAGCGCCAGGTCCTTGGGGCGTTCGCAAACGGGCGAGTTCTGGTTGAAGCAGGTGCGCTGCATGCCGATGGCGCGCCTGGTCAGCCAATAAGACTGCGCCATCTTCTCGACCAGGATCTCTTCGGTGGCGGTGAGGGGGACGTGCTCGGCTGCGAGCTCGCGATGGATGAATAGAAATTCTTCGGCATGTTCCCAAGGGAGAACGCTGAAGCGGCCGGTAAAGCCGTGGCGCAGATTGTTTTGTGCGATGGCGAGTCGGCCCTCCTGACTACGGGTCCCGTCGAGTGTTGCGCGTTGGCCTGGTTGGCTGCGACTTGAGCTTCAGTTGACATGTGAGACGTTCCTTTCAGAGTGTGTGAAATGAGAAAACGTTCGATTAGCGCGACGGCTGATTCAGCGTATTTCGAGAGAGCGGAAGCGAACGGGCGTGGCGAGCCGAGAGGCGCGAGCGGACGACGCCGGCCGCGCGAGATTCAACCAGTTCGTAGCACCGGTGTGTCACACGAGAAGAAAGGATTGGCAGCAAGTCGCTGAGAGCGGGCGAGATGGAGACTTCGACGGGTCCGTGATCGTAGGGTGCGCGCGGTGGTGGTGAGGGAGGGGGTGAAGAACGGGAGACAGGCGAGTTTGCGGCCAATTTCGGGAGCGGCGATTACGCCCGAGTGATCTGTTTGGCTACCTGGGTGTACTTTGCAACGATATTAGCGAGTGTTTGACCATCAAGGGCGGTGCTTCGATTGGATTACGCCTATTGTCAACGCCCTTATCGGCCTCTTGCAGATTTCGATCACGGGCTTAGGGGCAGTTGTTATGCAACGGGTCGGATTTCTGATGTTCAACTTCGTTGCCCCTTGGTTGCCGCTGATAGTAGCCGTGGCTTTCCTCTTCCGTGTAATCAGCTGCAAGCGATCGCCAGAAAATATCTGGATTCTCGCTGTTCAGATGAATATCCTGGCGTTGCTCATCGGCATCTGGATACATTTCTTTTGGGTTGGAACATGCCTGACAGTTCCAGTGACCGCAGCCGGTGTAGGGTTCGGACGAAAACTCTCTCAGCGACGCTCGGCCTCGTAACGAACTCTATCTGTTCCGCTTTGTTGTCCGATCACGAGTGACTCGGAAGTTCAGCCGAGGTTTGGTCGAAACTCCGGTTCTAAGTCGGCAACGCACAGCGTAAGCGCAATAGCGTGTTGCATAAACCTTGGATGCTGTTGAACAACTCCGCTCAGGCGTGCGCTCGAAATGCGGTTTGAAAAAGCTGCAATTAGACGCACTCCGAGCGATTGCGAATCGCTAGGTACACATTCCTGATCCCTTGAAAATCCGCACTGCCGGGCCAAAGGCGAGTTTTTCAACAGAATCGGGTCCTTTGTGCAACGCGACATTGGCGCGCGGTTATGTTCTGAGGTACGCTGACGGTCGATGTGGAAATCGAGACTAATGGCACAACCGCGCCGCTTTCGTCGAAAGACTTCGCCGCGCAGGGAAGCTGTCTGGGCTTGCGCCGCTCCCGACAAGCAGATAAGAAACGCGAGGCACAGCGAGAATATCCGCAACGACCTCGAGCCGCCGGGATCAATGTTGCACATCGTAGACGTAGACGGCGGCTGCTTCCGATCCTTGCTGCCTCACCGCGACAAATAGCGAGTGGGTCTCTGGCGAGAAAAAACTCGTGCGGGCACCCTTTCGAGTCGGAATGCTTGCGATCTCCTTGTAGTGGTCCGCAGCTAGTTGCTGGAAAACTGAAATCTTCCCGTCGCCGCCCGTAGCATAGATACGTTTCATTGAAGGGTCATAAAAGACGTCGTCGCAATCTCCTACAACGGACCAGGCACCCGTGACCTTACCTGTGTCGACATTCAAAGCGAGCAACCGCGCGGGGCGACGGCAGACAACAAACAGCCTGCGATTCGCCTCGTCTAGTGCCATGGGGAAATTTTGAAGCGCATCATCCGTGGTCCAAGTGGTAATCAGGGCCTTTGTTTTCTTGTCTACGACAGCTACCTTGCGAGACTCGGGAATATTCACGAAGATCCTGGTCCCATGAGGCTCCAAACGGAAGGACTCGGGATGACCGTCGAGCGGGATTTCGCCGCGTTTAGCGCCCTCCTCGTCAAGTACGGCGAGAGCGCCGCGTCCGTATCCTACGTAGACTCGATGTTCTTCTCGATCCCACCGGATATTGTCTGCGTCGCCTGCCAAGTTCGTGGTGCTCATCGGCTGGTATGACGTTCCATCGAACATCCGCACCGTTCCGTCGTCACCATTTGCCACGTACAGACGGTTTGGACCTGACAGATAGAGAATGCCTTGCGGTTCATGGAGGTCAGAGATGCTATGCACCCGCCTGCCTTGTTTGACATCGATGACTTCCACCGTGTTATTGCCGAGTGCAGCCACAAAAAGGCGGTCACTCTGGGTGTCGAAAAACATGTGATCAATTCGGCCCCGCACATCCGGCATCAAGATCGTTTTTTGCAAACGTAGCGGCGAATTGGTGGACTGCGCACTAACGACAGCTATAAACCCGACTAGAAGCAGAGCCGGACGCAATAGTTTGCGGATCATTCTTCTACCCGCCATGGCGAGACATTCGACCAGGTTTTCAATTCCTGAATGGCCCAAGCCGTGGATTTTTCCTTATGACAGTCGGTGCACGGATTGGGAATGTTGTACCTGTCAGTCAGGGAAGGGCTGATAAATCGAAAGGTGTGACTGCGGACATTCACGTTGGCGATGGTTTGTTCGATCCGAGGCATGTGGCAGGCAACACACTCGCCGCCAGGGCTTCCCGCCTTATGGTGGGTGTGCTGTTCGATCGTGGTTACGTGCGGGCCGTTGGGCGAACCGGGTCCATGGCATTCCAGGCACATGACGTTTGCCGGCTTGAGCAACAGGGCGTCATTATCCGTTCCGTGAACATCATGGCAACTCGAACACTTCACGCCGCGGGTGTACATGACGCTCTGGACAAAGTCGTTCCCTTGCATGCGATTCTTATGCGCGGTGCCGTCGGGGAAGTGGGTGAAGGTCGTCTCGCCGAGTTTGTGTTCTTCGAGTCTCCAGTGGTCCTGCAGTTTCTCGCCCATGTGGAAACCCACGGGCCAGTCGTAATATTTGCCTTCAATCGGGTTCTGCAGGGGTTGCCCTTGTGAGTGGCACTGAATACAGGTATCGTTCGCCTGAACAGAATCGAGACGGGCAGGATTGACAATGCTGGCACGCGACGGATGAGCCACATGATCGCCGCCTGGTCCATGGCACTTCTCGCAACCGACGTTCCATTCCGTAACAGTCTTGTTCTCGATGTTGTAGTTGACCGAGTGGCAGCCATCACACAGGGGGCCGGTCGGCCGCTTCATGTTGTCAGGGGGGTAAAGAGGAGCCCACCAGTCGGTTCCGTTCTTAACGAAGTAGGGTCGCCACACCTGATTGGTTATGTCCCACTGGACGGGCAGGACGAAATAGTCATAGCCGACTTTCTTGAAATAGCGCTGTTTCCATTTGCTTCCGTAGACGAAAGCGATGTCATCTTTGTTGAACGTGACCAGAGGGTCAGGCTTCGACAGATCCGGCAGAATGGCATTGGGATCTTGTTTCGGATCGCGCACTACGTTGGCCATGCGAGTTTGTCGCCAACGAGCGTAGATCTGCGGGTGACAGGTTTGGCAAGCCTGAGATCCAACGTAGCGGCCTAGCGCTCCGGTGTGTTGCGAAACGGGATTTGCAGCCTGCGCGAACAGAAACCGCGGAGCGCCGCCGAGTATCCAGATGAAGATCGCCAGGTTTCTCGAAGGCAGCATCAGGTTGGTCTATGGTTGTAAGTCTACACATCAAGCCTCACAAATCGCGGATTATTGATTTCGATTCGTTTACTCCGCACCCGAATGGTGCGTTCGGATTCCGCCTGGTCGCGAAGGCTTTACAAATCAGCGTCGACGCGGGCTTGGACGAAAACGCTCAGGTGGTCCAAACGAGCGGTTTGGGTCTACAACAAGGGCTTAAACTGCAGCCCGGTTCAGCCGAGTTAGATGGGTGTTTTCGTGCGCGCCCGACGGCTGATGCGGGTGTTTCGAAATCGCGGAAGTGGAACGGGCTTCCTGAGCGGAGAGGCGCGACCGGATGGACGCCGGCGCGAACGATTCAACCACTTCGTAGCACCGGTGTGTCACACGAGAAGAAAGGATTGGCAGCAAATCGCTGAGAGCGGGCGAGATGGAGATTTCGACGGGTCCGTGATCGTACGTTGTGAGGCGTGACGCAGGGGCTATCCGACGAAGCAAAGCCAGTTGCCATCGGGATCACGAACGATGAACGATGACTGGCCCCACCGCTCTTTCTTCAGCCGATGAACAAAAGGCACCTTCCGGGTTTCATATTCCGTGAAGAGTCCTTTCACATTGGCGACCGCCACAAAAGCAGAAAGCAATTGCTCCTGTTCTCGAAGGCCTGCGACGAAAGCGGGTTGATGCACAAATCGAAGATGAATGCACGCGTCGTCGCGGATGACAGCAGCGTAGAATGCCGGGTGACGGTGGAGAAAGTCGATCACAAACCCGAGCTGATCGCGATAAAACTCGGCCGGTCCTGTAAAGGTCAGGCAGCGAGATCTATCGGCGATGGCGCTCACCACAGGTGATCAGCGCTCCCCTATGAGCTCGCTTCCACATTCTCTCCGTAAAGCGAGAAAAAGCTGTTTTCTCGCTTACAATCTTTTAGTGCCAAACCTCTTTCGAACTCGTTTACGGGACCGAGTTGCGATTCCGATCAACTGCGTGCTGCTAGCGAGTACAGTACTTGCGGTTGTCAGCTACGCGTTCTATGTGACGCCAGAACAGGGATTGCGACTGAACCTAGTTGATCCCCATCTCTTGAGCGAGCGACTGCGCGAGGGCAATGTTCGCGCAAGGGAACGACAGGGCTTGATCGAACGCTTGTTTGGAGAGGTCGGATGTACGGTCAGCCGGCAGCCGATTGACACGAAGTCGGCTAATGTGATTTGCGACTTGCCCGGCGAGACAAGCGCAACTATTGTCATTGGCGCTCACTTTGATTTCGTGGACGAGGGGCGAGGAATCGTGGATGACTGGAGCGGTGCTTCGATGCTTGTTTCTCTCTATCAGACTCTCAAATCACAGGCCCTGAAACACTCTTATGAATTCGTTGCCTTCGCGGCGGAGGAACGTGGACTGGTCGGCTCAACTCGTTACGTGAAAGAACTAAAGACCAAACCCAGTCCGACGCCTGAAGCCTTTGTGAACCTGGAGTGTTTAGGACTAACGCCGCCCAAGGTCTGGCTCACCAGGTCGAACCCGATGCTGGTGCAGCGACTGATCGCGGTCGCAAGCGCGATGCACATACCTCTACAGGGGGTCGACGTTGACAGGGTGGGGGATGACGATACGCATCCGTTCTTGTCGAAAAAGATACCCGTCATTTCCATTCACTCCGTCACACAAGAGACATGTGCGGGTTTTGCACAGCCCGAGAGACAACGTAAACGCCATAAGTCCGAGCGACTACTACGATGCGTACCGGCTTGTAGCCTTCTATCTGGCTTACCTGGATACCTCGCTGCCAGACATGAGGTCCGATGCTGCTCGTTGACGGTTTTCCGGCTGGGAAGTTAGGCGCATAGGCAATGGGCAACCGCGAAGAGTTTGCAAATCAGCATCGACGCGGCGTTTGGACGAAAACGCGCAAAGCCGGCGAAAAACAAGTCCAAAGTCGGCCGATTCCTGTTAAACGGCCCAACTCGTCGGCCAAATTCCCATCGCGAAGGAGAGTTCACACCAATCATCGCGCACAGTGCGGGATACGGCGTTCAGATATCTTCTCACTTGTCGCCATGCTCGACATCTCTCTCGCGTTCATTTCTACTCGGTTTGAGAACGGTCATCGACCTGACAAAGGAGTTAGTATGCATGCGCTGTGTCGCACTGTCGCACTCGCCTTCGTTTTTCTCCTGATCGGCGGGACTCTCTCCGCCGAACAGAAATCGAAATCTTCCCGCAAGGTCCCGGTGGGCACGAAGAACGATGCCACACCGAGCGGCGTTGCGTCGACGCGTCCCGGCTGGCGGCTTGTATGGAGCGATGAATTCGAAGGAAAGCGTCTCGATCCCGCGAAGTGGAACGTCGTGGTCCGCGAGCAGAGTAAGCACGATGAGTTGCAGTATTACGTCCGCGACGAAGTGTATATCGACCACGGCTGTCTCCGGCTGCGCAGCCGTAAGCGTGAGTACGGCGGCATGCATTACACCAGCGGCCGCGTGGACACGAGCCACAAGTTTGCGGCGACCTACGGGCGTTTCGAGATTCGCGCAAAACTGCCAGGTGGGAAGGGAATGTGGCCCGCGTACTGGTTGTATCCGCAGAACCGGGACTGGGCCATGGAGCGGCTCATGGCAGAAACTATTGCCGCCGGCAACGAGGCCCTGATTCCAGAAGAACGGCCGTGGTACAGCGAGATCGACATCATGGAATTCCTCGGCCATGAGACGAACGTAATTTACGGCACGCTGCACTACTGCACGTTCAAGGGCGAAAAGAAATCAAGCTCCGGCACTTGGCGCGGCGACGATGACTACACCAGGGACTTCCATGTTTATGCGTTGGAATGGGAACCTGACGCAATTCGCTGGTATGTGGACGACAAGCTCATCCACACAACGGTCACTGGCATCCCGCATACGCCGCATTACCTGATCCTGAACACGGCCGTCGGCGGTAAGTGGCCGGGCAATCCTGATGACACCACCGTCTTCCCGCAATTTCACGATGTCGATTACGTCCGCGTCTACCAGCGGGTTCCGAGTGAATAAACAACGGTGTTGGCCACTGTGTCTACTGATTTTGGTCGGTGAGCGCCGCATCGTAATCATCGGCGAGTTTGCGCGCGCGCCCCATTAAACCGGATAGATCCACTGTAACGGCGTACTGTTTACCGATAACGCGGCCCTCGGACGAAAGCGCGCATGTCGCAGAAGTGAAAGGGTCTCGACTTTAGACGGGTGTTTTCGTGCGCACGCGGCGCCGGAGCAGTGTTCCGAGTAGAAGCAGCCCTGCACCGGTGAGCAATAGAGGCGCAGGTTCCGGAGTGGCGAGCGGCCCGTCCGGTACGTCTAGAGCAAGCGCCGCTGGTCCGCTAAGTTGGCCCGGCAGTAACTCGATGGCGTACAGCTGATTGTTGAACGTTCCGATGCCGGCGATATCGCCGGAGTTGTTGATCGCATATGCGGCGTCTAATGTCCAACCGGAGCTGGCCGGAAGAAGAGTGTTCAGATCGATCAGGACGCCACCGAGATACGCAAACGCGTGCGTCGTCTGGTCTCCTGCTAGAGACGAATAGCCGACCACGGTTCCCGCGTCGTTGATGCCGTAAGCGTAGCTCTGGGAACCTCCCAAGGTACCGAGATTCATCATTCCTTGATTGATGGATTCGAACGCGTTCAGGTAGCCTTGCGCGTTCTGAGCACTTCCCACAACCACGCCGTTGTTGTTGATCGCCATGCCGAAGCTACTCGCCCCGCCGAGACTGCCGGCGACATTATTCACGGTGCTCCCGGTTGCGACAAATGCCGAGGACGTGCCGCCGTTCATGCTCGTTCCCACCGCTTGCCCGGACGAATTGATCCCGTATGCCGAACTCCACGTCGCGCCCGTCAGCGCTCCCACATCGAGCAGGTTTCCATTGCTCCATAGGAACGCGTGTAACTGTCCGTTCGAGGTGAGCATGCCTCCGGCAACTTGACCGACGTCGTTGATACCCGTTCCGTAGCCAGAGATAGTCGCGCCGGAACCGGAGACCCGCAGGTTCGTCGCCTGTCCGTTCGACCATTCCGTGACTAATGGTGCATTGCCCGACGAGGTGCCTATCACCGTTCCTGCGGAATTGATACCGTTGGCCTGGGCAAGACCCGGCAGCGAGTTGGTTTGCCCGTTAAACGTCGCCGCAATGGAGTTGCCTTGAGCATCTGTGGTGAACCCAACCGCCACTCCAGAACTGTTAATTCCGGAGACCATCGCGTTCTGGCTACCCAGGCTTCCCAGGTTTTGAATCGAGTACAGCCCGTCCGCGTTCGCCTGCCACGCCGCACTCATCATGAAAAATGCAGCCACAAGTGGCCGCACAAGCAAGCCTGAACTAGCGAATCCGATGTGTCTACGGCTCATATGCACGCTTTTCGGCTACTCTCCATGGATTCACTGGGAGAAAAATCTGAGACGCCCCTAGGATTCGGCGTAGTACGGGCTAGGTCGCCCGTACGGAGTACGGATAAATCCTGTATGCGGACTACGCTGGGAGCGCTACTGCGCCTGGGCGAGCTTACGTGCGCGCTGCCATTGCAGTTTGTCGCGATACTCCTCATAAAGCGTCGTGAAGCCCGCCCAGAAGTATCCACACACGAACAGCAGCAAGAATGGGATCGCGAGGAAATTCAGAGTATCGATCGCAAACTCCACCATGTATACGAAGTAGCATCCGATCGCGATTTCGATATACGGAAGCAGCCCGCTGCGGCGCCGGTAAGCGGCGGCCGTGACGTTCACTTTCTGCGTGCCGATGGCATACTTCGCCGTGCGCGCAAAGCTGGATTGGATCCCGAACAGCGCCTCAAGCACACCCTTGGTGTTGCTAACGGTTAGTGCTACGCCCGCGGCCATCAGCATCGGCAAGAACGCTATGGACTTCCACCATGTCTTCGGGTACAGCACTTTTTGCGCGTACATGTAGAACATGGAGATCGACCAGAACGATGCAACGATCAGCGGAAAATCGAACAGGACCATCTGAAACACGCCCATGTAAAAACGCACGATCATGACGGGCAGCATCAGCATGGAAACGATGATCATCAGCGGATAAGAGATGTTGGGCGTCAGGTGCATGACCGCTTCCACCTTCACGCGCAAGGGCAAATCCGCTTTCAAAATCCGCGGCAATAATTTTTTGGCGACCTGCGTCAGCCCCTTTGCCCAGCGCGCTTGCTGCACCTGGAACCCGTAGGTTTCCACCGGCAGTTCCGACGGGCAGTCGAGGGCCGGGAGGTACACGAATCTCCAGCCGTTCAGTTGCGCTCGGTAGCTCAGATCCGAATCTTCGGTCAGCGTCTCGTGTTGCCATCCACCGGCATCGTCGATCATCTTGCGGCGCAAAATCCCCGCTGTGCCGTTGAAGTTGAAAAAGAGCCCCGATCCGCAGCGGGCGCCATGCTCCAAAACAAAATGGCCGTCGAGCAGCATGGCTTCTACCTGCGTCAGGATGCTGAACTCCTTATTGAGGTAACTCCAGCGCGTCTGCACCACGCCGACCTCCGGCTCGACAAAGAAATGAACTGTGCGAAGGAGAAAATCGGCGGGTGGAAGAAAATCTGCGTCGAAGATCGCAATCAGCTCGCCCGTCGCCGTCTCCAGAGCTTCCTGCAGTGCGCCGGCTTTGAAACCGTTCCTGTTCGTGCGATGCCGGTATTCGATAGGAAAGCCGGCCGCCTGATACTCGTTGCACAGCCGCTCTGCGTGGGCATGCGTCTCATCGGTCGAATCGTCCAGCACCTGGATTTGCAGCAGTTCGCGCGGATACTCGATCTTCAAGATCTCTTCGAGCAGCCGCTCCACCACGAACCGCTCATTGTAGAGCGGCAGCTGGATGGTGACGGTCGGTAACTGCTCGAATTTCCGCGGAGCATTGTCGAGCAGATTCTTGCGGTATTTCCGATAGCGCCGCATCGTCTCGTAACGATGGAGCCCATAGATAGACAGGATGAGGAGGGTGCCGAAATAGGGAATCAGCAGGGCCCAGTCAAAAGGCGAAAGCCTGTAAATCCCTGAAAACGTGTCGTCAAACAAGCCAGTCGTGATCCGCGTGCTGAAGGCTGGCTGCGCAAACAAGAGCGCCAAAAGCGGATCTAGCGAATTCATGCTTGTGTGTTAAGTTCCAGGTTCTTCAGTGCCTTACACTCTCTATGACTCAGTTTACCGTGTTTTAAGTACGGCCTGAAACCGTGACCTGGCCGATGGTCCGGCAGTAACGCGGCGGTTCGTTTGGCGAAAAACGCCGTAAGTACTTGAGGAACGACAGAAAGCGAACAATTTGACCCCATTTAGACGTATCATCTTTTGACAGGAGTAAGAGGACACGACATGAGAGACCACGTCCGTATTCTTGGCATTTTGAACATTATCTTGAGTTCCCTGGGTGTGTTCGGGGCCATCGCCATCCTGGTTATCTTTGGCGGCTTGGCCGGATTCATTGGATTCTCAGGTGTCGACCGGGATCAGCTGCCCGCAGCACCGATTCTGGCCACCATCGGCGTAGCGATTGCGGTGTTCCTGCTGGTTATATCCTTGCCGGGAATTATCGGCGGTTGGGGACTACTACACTTCAAACCGTGGGCGCGAGTTCTCATGATCGTCATTTCGGTTCTCAACCTGTTACATGTTCCCTTCGGAACTGCGCTCGGAGTATACGGGTTATGGGTATTGCTCAGCGACGAAGGCCGTAGAATTTTCGAAACGCGGGGTCAGGGATACTTCCCGCCGCCGTCCTACCCGGCTAGCCAATCCGGTCCGGTGACTTACCCGCCGCAAACGCCGCCCGGCGTGTAGTGCTGGTCTGGTCGTTCGGTTGTTCGATCAGTTGGCGAGCTCGCTGGAAGATATCGCGCAGCATTTCACGTGTCAGTCGCTTCGTCGAGGTATTCTGCTGGCTCGGATGATAAGAGGCCAAGACCAGCGGCCCGCCTTCGTGCGTCCGGTATAACCCTGCATGGGCAAAACGGAACTGCGCCCGCGACCGGATCAACCCGCGGTCCTGCAGCACGCAAAGATATGCGTCTAGGGCAACTCCGCCGAGCACGACTACAAGGCGCACATTCTTGAGCAAGGCGAGTTCGCGCAGCAGGAATGTTCGACAGTTTAGAACTTCGTCACGTGTCGGTTTGTTGTCCGGAGGCGCACATCGCGCTGCCGCAGTGATGTAGGCGTCTTTCAGCAGCAGGCCGTCGTCTCTTGAAACACTCTCCGGCTGATTCGCGAATCCAGCCTCCCAAAGCGCGCGATAGAGAAACTCGCCAGAGCGGTCGCCGGTAAACATCCGCCCGGTACGGTTGGCGCCGTGCGCCGCCGGAGCGAGCCCCACGATGAGCAATCTTGCTGCCGGGTCGCCGAATGCCGGCACGGGTCTGCTCCAGTATTGCTGTCCTCTGAACGCACGTCGCTGAACGCGCCCGATTTCCTCGCGGTGCGCGACCAAACGAGGACACCGAAAGCAATTTATGACTTGTTCGTTAAGAACTCGAATGGAATTGAGTTCGGAGGGTGTAAATGCAGACATCGCGAAGCAGAGGAACGTAGTGCCCGCTCAGACCGATGAGCAGGCGCAAACCACTTCGCGATTATAGTCCGCGCATCAGTTTGATTTTGTCGCGCTGTTCCGGGCCATTCGTGCGCGATTGGCTGCCATCCTGCGGCTTGCGGAATCTTTCGATCGAGGCGGCCAGTGCATGCAGCGACAGTCTTGAGAAATCGTGTGTCGCGGCGGGGGTCCGGAACATCGGCAGAATGTCAGCGAACACATCCACCAGTTGCGGATCGCGCCAGCCTTTTGCCACTTCTTCCCGGATGATTTGAAGCGCCTCTTCGGGCGAGAGTGCGCGCTTGTAGGAACGTGCCGTTGTCAACGCGTCGTAAATGTCGGCGAGTTGAAGAATGCGCGCGAGCACCGGAATTCCCTCGCCTTTCAATCGGTCCGGATATCCCGACCCGTCCCATCTCTCGTGATGGTGACGGATGATCGGAAGAATGGGCGCCAGAGAACGCATGTTGCTGCAGATTCGCTCGCCACGCTCTGCATGGCTCTTCATGATTTCCCATTCGTCGTCGGTTAGCGCCCCCGGCTTGAAAAGAATGTGGTCGGGAATCGCAACTTTGCCGATATCGTGCAGGTATCCACCGCGTTGCAGTGCGAGGATTTCGGGAGCGGGAAGCCCTAACGCAACTCCCATCGCCGCACCCATCAAGGCCAGCCGCTGACAATGTTGACCTAGAGCGGGATCTCTTTCTTCGACCGATTGCGCGAGCGAAAAAAGCACCGTCTCGGAATCGTCGAGGGAGTCGATCATCGCCTTATGGCGCAAGCTCGCTTGTACGCGCGCGCGAAATGCCCTGGGGCGAAGGGGTGTCACGAAAAATTCGTCGGCGCCCGCTTCAATCGCACGTACTTCGTTTTCCAAATCGTCCGATGGCGCGGTGACAAACACCGGTAAAAACTGCGTCGCCGTCGCCTTTTTCAGCATGCGGCAGAACTCGGTCGCGCCCAGCTCGGGAACGAACAAGTCCGTCAGCACCAGGTCCACCCGATGCAAGGAAATCGCTGCGATCGCTTCCGAAGTGCTGCTTGCCTCGATCAACTCGAGATCGAGATCGCGAAGAGCGCCGCGCACATTCCGCCGGTTCCCTTCCGAGGCGTCGACGATCAGTACCCTGCCGCGAAAAGATAACGCCGATGCTTCATTCAGATCCTGGCGCAAGAGCGTCCAGTTCTGCATCGGCACTATGGTTTCCCGAGTGTTTGCGTGCTCCATCATGATAAAGCCGGATAGCCAAGTCGCGCTCGTTTGTGGGACAACCTCCGCCGTCCTCAACCAGCGCTCTGCCTTCGCAGGCGATTCGCCCAGGTAATCCGGGCTCTGACTTTCTATCGACTTGAGTGGCGCAACGCTTTAAGAAATCTGGGAATTGGACGCCCCCGGGAAAGCCGCGTTTAGTACCAGCGGAACCGAACCATTTCACTGCTTCCGCGTGCCCGCTCATCTGTAAATACACCGCCGAGTACGCCTATTACACCCTCGCTCTTGTGCCCCTGCACCCTACACCGCGCCGCGCTGCACTCCTAATCGCATGCAACTTTCTTTAGAGGGAACAGTCTTTCTTGTAGCCAACTGACAGCAGTCATCTGCCGGTAGGGTGATTTTGTGTGAAATGCCCGGCATTCAATCCCATAGGCCTTTGGAGCTTTTGATCATCGAGGATAACCCTGGTGACGTGCGCCTGATCGAGGAAGCGTTTCAGGAGCTCGGGGCGAACGTAAATATAAGGGTCGCCAAGGACGGTGCCGAAGGGCTCGAGATGCTCATCGTTCCTTCGCAAGCCAGAGCAAACTGGCGTCCCGACCTGATTCTGCTCGATCTCAACCTGCCTAAGGTAAGTGGACATGACGTTCTGGTGCAGATCAAGAACCACCCCCAGACCTCGCTCATCCCGGTCATCATCCTGACTTCCTCCCGTGCCGAGGCGGACGTGCGCCGCGCCTACGAGTCCCACGCTAATGCGTATCTGAGGAAGCCATCCACGCTCGACGGGTTGATGACCGCTGCGCAGGACGTCAAGAACTTCTGGATGAAGACCGCCACTCTACCTAGCTGAGCTCTTCATGCAGTGAAGGCGTTCGACTCCGCTATGAAGTCTGGTTCGGTGTCGCCTAGCAATTTTTTCCAATGGTTCTCTTACGGACAGTTTCCGTGTTTTAATTGAGTCGGGTAGACGCGCCTACTTGCAACATTTGTCATCACCGCCGCGCCAGGAGTATCCCCACTGAACACTAAAGCAGCTGTTGCCGCGCAAGTGCGCGAGCCCGCCGATCGCTGGACTACGAGCGATGCATCTGAGCTTTACGACGTCGCCAGTTGGGGCAAGGGGTATTTCTCCGTTGGCGAGAACGGCAATCTGTTCGTCCATCCCACCAAAGAACCAAATCGCAGCATCGATCTCAAACAGCTCGTGGACACGCTCCAATGGCGCGGCATTTCGCTCCCCATCCTGGTCCGCTTCTCCGACATTCTCAAACACCGGCTCGGCGAAATGCATCAGGCCTTCGAGTCGTCCATGCGCGAGCACGGTTACCAGGGCCGCTACGTTTCGGTTTACCCCATCAAGGTCAACCAGCAACGTCAGGTGGTTGAAGAAGTCTTCAATTTCGGACGAGCCTATCACTTCGGCCTGGAAGCGGGCTCAAAACCCGAACTGCTCGCGGTGCTCGCCATCGCCGACAATCAAACACCCATCATCTGCAACGGCTTCAAGGACGACGAGTACATCGAAATGGTGATGCTGGCGAGGAAAATCGGCCGGCGCATGATACCTGTCGTCGAAAAATACACCGAACTCGAGCTCATCGCCAAACATGCGGAACGCGTAGGCGTTAAACCCACTATCGGTTTACGCCTCAAATTGGCAAGCCGTGGCTCCGGTCGCTGGAAATCCTCGGGCGGTTATCGCTCGAAGTTCGGTCTAACCGCAAGTGAGGCCATCAAAGCCGTCGACTTTCTGAAACAACGAGGGATGGAGGACTGTTTGCAGTTGCTCCACTTCCACCTCGGCAGCCAAATCACCAACATCCGGCAGATCAAGGCTGCCGTGATCGAAGCCGCGCGCATCTATGTCGAATTAAAAAAGCTAGGCACCGGTCTGAGCTATCTCGACGTCGGGGGCGGCCTCGGTATCGACTACGACGGCTCTCAAACGGATTTCGAATCGAGTGTCAACTATACGCTCGAAGAATACGCGCGCGACATCGTCTATCACATCCAAAGCATCTGTGATGAATCGGAGGTGCCTCATCCCACCATCGTCACCGAAAGTGGAAGGGCGGTCGCCGCTTATCACAGCATGCTCGTATTCAATGTTCTGGGCGTCAGCGGTTTTGGAGAGGAAGATCTGCCCGCTGCCGTGCCGGAAGATTCCGAACAGCCTCTGATCGACCTCTTCGAAACCCACCGCTTCCTCAACAAGAAGAACCTGCTCGAGACCTATCACGATGCGCAGCAGGCGCTCGATTCCGCGCTGAATCTGTTCAGTCTCGGATATCTCACGCTCGAGCAGCGCAGCCTCGCCGAAAATTTCTATTGGGCGATCTGTCGCAAAATTCTGAAGTTCGCGGGCGAACTCGATTTTTTCCCGGAAGAGCTCGAAGGTTTGGACGGCATGCTGTCGGACACCTACTTCTGCAACTTCTCGCTATTTCAGAGCATGCCCGATAGCTGGGCCGTGAAGCAGCTCTTTCCGATCATGCCCATTCACCGGCTGGGCGAGCCGCCCACGCGCAACGCAGTGCTCGGAGACATCTCCTGCGACTCAGACGGTAAAGTCGACCTGTTTATCGACCGCCGCGATGTGAAGAAGACGCTGCCCCTGCATCCGTTCAACAATGGCACTTACATTCTCGGCTCGTTCCTCCTCGGCGCCTATCAGGAGATCCTCGGCGATTTGCACAATCTCTTCGGCGACACCAATGCGGTTCAGGTGAGCCTGGACGAGCACGGCGACGTCGTTCTCGAAACCGTGGTCCAGGGCAACACGGTGCGGGAAGTCTTGAATTACGTGCAGTACAACTCGCAGACACTGATCGATCAATTTCGCAAAGACGTCGAAACCGCCGTTCGTGAACAACGCATCGGATACGAAGAAGCAGGACGCTTGTTGAAGTTCTACGAGGAAGGCCTGCAAGGCTACACCTACCTGGAGCAATAGCCAAGCTCCGGATCGCTTCCTGTGAGCGCGCTGCGGATCGTTCTCGTCTCGCCTCGCAATCCCCTCAACATCGGCGCGGCCGCCCGGGCCATGAGCAATTTCGGCTTTACCGATCTTCGTCTCGTGAATCCTTACGATGCGGCATTCAAAGAAGCGCGCTCCGCCGTCCGCTCCCGCTACATTCTCGAGCAGGCGCAAGTCGCCGACAATGTCAGCGCAGTGATCGGAGATTGTGCCCTCGTGGTCGGCACCACGGCAGGCGGTCATCGCGATCTCCACCTGCCGCTGCATCGGCTGGAATCGGCCGCGCAGCTGATGAACGAACAGCTGGCTGGGTCAAATGTCGCGCTGCTCTTTGGCTCCGAGAAGTTCGGTCTCTCGAACGAAGACATGAGCTATTGCCATTGGCTCCTCCGCATACCCACCCGCGAGGAACACGGCTCCATGAACCTCGGCCAGGCGGTCGCCATCTGCCTATACGAACTGCGCCGCAGCAGCGCTGCCGCCGAGATGCGCTTCGATCCCGCTCCGCACGCCAGTGCCGAAGAATACGAGCGCATCACTCTTCTCTTACTCGATCTGCTTCGCCGTTCGGGTTATGTAAACGAAGGCACCTCGAAATCGACCGAGCTGAAGCTAAGGCGTTTGGTGCGCCGGCTTGGATTACCTGAAGCGGATGCCGAAACATGGCTTGGCATTCTGCGCCAGATTCTCTGGAAAGTGAAGCAGGATCGGTGGTGAGTAGCGCGAGTACCCTTCAAAGGCGTGCGCTGTTATCGAATGCTATTCTGAGTCCCGATGACGAAGGTGGACGTCTCATTCAAGCTTCCTCGGGCGCTCACGGATGCAGAACTGGACAGTCTTGCGCGTGTTCACGCCGTCTACGGCATGCTGATCGTTCGCCTCTTGCCTTCCGGTGACGAGCTGTTCGTCGAGTACGATGCCTCACGGCTCTCGCCTAAAGAAGTTCGCGGCACGCTCGAACAACACGGAATCCCGCTAACATAGTTGTCATCGTGGAACCGTTCCCGCGCACCTACGTCCCGCTGCGCGAGGTCAATTGGCGAATCGTTGTCGCCCTTATCGCCCTCAACACGATTTGCCTGTTTTTCTACAGACAACTCGACTACGTCGCAAATGCTTTACATCGGCCACCACTGCTGACCTTCTCAGAGGAAGGTGTCGGAGGTCTGGCCGGAGTAGCGATCTTCCCGCTGGTCTACTGGGTCGCGATCCGTTTCCCGCTGCTCTCGGCGAAATGGCGTCGCAACTTACTCGTGCATCTCGTCGCAGTTTGTCTCATCTCTCTCGTGCATACGTCGCTAATCGTAACCTTTCGCGCCGTTTTCTTCCCGCTCCTCGGCTTACCCAACCAGTACGGTTATATTCCCACTCGTTACCCGATGGAGTTTTCGCATTTCTTTATCTACTACTGGGTGGCTCTTGGCTTTATCTACCTTTTTCATGAGGTTCGTTTTGCTCGCCAACGTGAGCTCCAGCAAGCGAGATTAGAGACCAGCCTTGCGCAAGCCCAACTGCAAAACCTGCAACTGCAGCTTGAGCCTCATTTCCTGTTCAATGCGCTTAACGCTATCTCCGCGACTATCTATGAGAACCCGCGCGTTGCCGATGAAATGATTGGCTTCCTCGGCGAACTGCTTCGCCAACTCCTCAAGAGCGATCGCGCGCAGGAAGTTCCTCTTGCCGACGAACTCGAAACGCTGCACCTTTACACGCGCATTATGCAAGCGCGCCTGGAGCATCGTCTCAAACTCACGTTTGAAATCGACGACTCAGTCAAACAAGCGCTGGTTCCGCAGTTCATTCTGCAGCCACTGGTTGAAAACGCGATTCGCTACGGCATCGATCCCGTGACCTTTCATATCGATATTGCGATTCAAGCTCACCGCGAAAACGACCGGCTCGTTCTTATACTCCGCGACCATGGCCCAGGTCTTGACCGCTCCGCTGTTCTGACCAGTGGAATCGGTCTGCGGAACACCACCGAGCGCCTCCTAAGGCTCTATGGCGACGGGCAGAGTTTCGAAATTCGCAACGCGGACGAGGGCGGCGGTGTAGTTGTGAAAATACGGCTGCCGTTTCAGGTCGCCCCCGGTAACGAGGAAGCAACCACACACGAAGAAGCTCGCAACCGCGAGCCGGCGCTGACGTGATTCGCACGGTCCTGGTGGATGATGAACCGCCCGCGCGACGCAAACTGCTTCACCTGCTCTCCGCCGAATCGGATTTCACCGTAGTAGGTGAAGCGGGTTCCGGAACTGAAGCCGTCGAAGTCCTGAACCGCCTGCAACCTGACCTCGCATTTCTCGACATTCAGCTTCCCGATTGCACCGGCTTCGATATCGTCGAATCCCTTGAATTCCGCGATCGTGTCCACATCGTCTTCGTGACTGCTCATGACGATTTCGCGATTAAGGCCTTCGAAGTTCACGCTGTCGATTACCTGCTCAAACCGGTAGAGCCCAGCCGCTTCGCTCAATGTCTCAGCCGCATTCGTCGCATCGCCGAAGCGCCCGCCACCAGCCACTTAGCCAGTCGGCTGGATGAACTCGTAGCCACGCTGCGTTCTAATCCTGCCTACGTTCGCCGCCTTCTCATCCAGGAAAATGATCGTTCTGTGTTTCTCGATGTCACCCGCATCGATTGGATTGAAGCTGCTCGAAACTACACGTGCATTCACTCCGGCAACGCTACTTACATCGCCCGCAGAACGCTCGATTCGCTTTCGGCTAAGCTCGATCCTGCGGTTTTTCGTCGCATCAATCGATCGGAAATCGTGAATGTAGATCGTATCGCGGAGGTACGCTCCTGGTTCCATGGCGATCAGAAAATTGTTCTCAAGAGTGGCGCGGAACTGAATTGGAGCCGCCGTTATCGCACGAACTCGCTCGAAGAGCTTGAACGTGCATGATTCGCACGATAGCGTTCGTCCCGGTCAACATCCCGCTCGTCCCAAAATTGCGTCGGACTGCGATAAAACAACTGAGACTAGTCACATGAAGCTTGCCGCTCGTGCACTCACAGTTTTGTCGGTCTCGGCGTTGATCCTGCTCGCAGCCGCACAAGGCGATTGGCCCACCTACGGCCATGACCCCGGCGGCCAGCGCTTCTCTCCGTTGACTGCCATCAACCGCTCTAACGTGAAATCGCTGAAGATCGCTTGGACGTATCGCACCGGCGATGCTTACGCACCTACGGACGGATCGAAGCCCACGCAGTTTGAAGCCACGCCGCTGTATATAGACGGCACGCTCTATCTGGCCACGCCGCTCGGCCGTATCATCGCGCTCGATCCTCTCACCGGGAACCCGCGCTGGTCTTATGATTCGCACGTCAATAAAGACAAGGGCTATGGAGATTACGCCTCGCGAGGCGTGTCCACCTGGAAACCGCCTACCGGACAGCGCCGTATTTTTCTCGCCACCATCGACGCCCGCCTGATCGCCGTCGATGCCTCGACCGGCAAGCCCTGCCTCGATTTCGGCGACAACGGAATTGTCGACCTCCGGCAGGGACTGCGCACTGCTCCGCATCGATTTGCCGATTACGAGGAAACTTCCCCGCCAGCCGTGGTTGGAAAGCTGCTGATCATCGGTTCGGGTATCGCCGACAACAACTTCACCAACGAAGCCAGCGGCGAAGTTCGCGCCTTCGATGTCGTGACGGGCAAGCTGAAGTGGTCCTGGGATCCGATCCCGCAAAATCCCCACGCAGTCGGTGCAGACACCTGGAAAAACGGCAGCGCCGCACGTACGGGCGCCGCCAACGCCTGGTCCGTTATCGCAGTCGATCCCGCCAGGAATCTCGTCTTCGTCCCTACTGGCAGTGCCAGCCCCGATTACTACGGCGGCAAGCGACTCGGCAATAACCTGTTCGCCAATTCTGTTGTCGCGCTGCGTGCCGATACCGGCGAACGCGTCTGGCATTTCCAAACCGTGCACCACGACCTCTGGGACTACGATGTCGCTACCCCGCCTCTGCTGTTCGACATGCATCGTAACGGAAAAATCATTCCTGCGATTGCCATCGGGTCGAAAACCGCAAACGTGTTTATCCTGAATCGCGAAACGGGCGAGCCGATTTTCGGTGTCGAAGAACGCCCTGTTCCCAAGAGCGACGTGCCTGGCGAAGTCGCCTCACCTACCCAACCGTTCCCGCTTAAACCGGCTGCCATCTCCGCGCAGAAGATGACCGCTGATGACGCGTTCGGCGTCGACGAGGCCGATCGTAACTGGTGCCGCGCCGAAATCGGGAAACTTCGTACCGGAACCATCTTCACGCCGCCCTCGCTCGAAGGCACCCTCGTTATGCCCGGCAACATCGGAGGCCAGAATTGGGGCGGTTTCGCCTACGATCCCGTTCACGATTTGCTGATTCTCCCCGCCAACCATCTTGCTGCGGAAGTGCGGCTCATTCCGACGGGTGATATCGATGGGATGGAGACCTCGCGGCACGAACGCAGAATCGACGGCGATTGGGAAATCGCCCGCCAGCGCGGCACGCCCTACGGCATGATGCGACGCTTTTTGCTCAGCCCCAAACGTGTGCCTTGCACTCCCCCGCCATGGGGAACCTTGCTCGCAATCACCGCCAGCACGGGCGAAAAGAAGTGGGAAGTTCCGCTTGGGCAATTCAGCCCTAAGCTTCCTACCAAGTGGGGTTCCGCATCGCTCGGCGGCCCGATTGTCACTGCGGGCGGACTTGTTTTCATCGGAAGCACACTCGATCCCGCGATGTACGCTTTCGACGTCGAGACCGGCGAGCAACTCTGGCGAGGCGCTTTACCCACCAGCGCGAAAGCCACGCCGATGACCTTTGAAGGACCGAACGGGAAACAATACATCGTCGTCAGTGCGGGAGGTTATGGCATCCCCGATCTATCGCCGCTCGGCGACTACGTAGTAGCTTTTACTATGTGAACCGTATCCTCGCCGGCGTCCATCCGGTTCGCGAGGCTCTTCGCGCCCATCGTCCGCTTGACAAAGTCTTGATCGCAAAGGGCGCCTCCGGGCCGCGCGTGCAGGAGATTGTCGACATCTGTCGTGCGGAGTCCATCCCGCTCCGCTTCGAGCCTCGCGAAGTTCTCGATCGCGCTGTCAAGGATGTTCGTCACCAAGGCGTGATCGCATTTGGCGCTGCTCACAATTACGTGGAACTGAACGACGTCGTCGAAGGCTCCAAGCTTCTCGTCATCCTCGACGGCGTCGAGGATCCGCACAATCTAGGAGCTATCATTCGCACCGCGCATGCTGCGGGCGCGGAGGCAGTTGTCGTTCCCGAGCGCCGCTCCGCCCCACTCACCGAAACCGTCGATCGCGCTGCCGCCGGAGCGCTCGAATACCTTCCCGTCGCGCGCGTCACCAACATCACCACCACGCTCGAACACCTCAAGCAGCGCGGCTTTTGGATCTATGGTCTTGATGAACGTGGCGCACAACTGTACGACCAGGTCGATTACACCTCACCCACTGCCATCGTCCTGGGCGGCGAAGGAAAGGGCTTGCACCAAGGCGTTCAAAAGCATTGCGACGTGCTCGTCCGCATTCCTATGGCGGGAGCAGTCTCGTCGTTAAACGTATCCGTCGCTGCGGGTGTGGTTCTCTTCGAGTGGCGCCGCCGACACGCGGCACCAGCGCGAGAATAGAGGGATGGCCACTACCACAAACACAGTTACAGCGTCGGCAGATCTGCAACAAGAGATCTCCGAAGCGCTCGAAACGCTGCGCAAGAATGGCTACCGAGCCAATGCTACCGAGGAGCCCTCAGGCGAAGTCTCCGTCGTTTTCAAATTAGGGGAGAACGAGCAAACCCTCAGGTTCACGAAAGACGAACAGCAAAGGAAGGGCGCCGTAAAGCAAAAGATCATCGACAAGCTAGAGATCTGATCGCGCATTCGTCGTCAGGCCGAGCACCAGCGTTTCCATAATTACCCGGTCGTCCCTGTACCCCTCGCGGAACTTCTTGTCAGTTTCGTAAATGAGGCTGAGCGCCTTCGCGAGATGCTCTTTCGTAAACGCGCTCGCGGTGCCAATCACTTGTTCCGCGCGCTCTCGCCACATTCGAACCCCAAGCTTCGCGAAAAAGTTCTGCGCTTGTTGAGCCGAACTGATGCTTTCCCTCTTTGGCCGCGAGCGCCAGCCGGAATTGCGTGCTCAAGAACACCAGCGCCAGCGGCAGATATTCGCCTTCTCTCATCAGAATGTCGAGCGACTGCAAAGCCCCTGCCCGATCGCGCTTCCCCAACGCATTGACCAGAGCAAAAATCGTGCTCTGTGCAGCGTTCGGTATCAAAGCTTGCAAATCCTCCATCGTGACAGCCCGCTCGCTGCCCACAAATAGCGCCAGTTTCTCCATTTCCGCAGCCAGCCGGTTTGCGTCGCCGGCGACCGTCTCCAGCAGCGCGGCCAGTTCCGGTCCGCGTAACTTCACGCCATGCTGTTTTGCCAAGTCCTGCGCCAGAAAACGGCTCGACTCCGGCGTGAACTGCCGGAACTCGACCACCTCGCGCACAGCGGAATAGAATTTCTGCACTCGCTCCAGTTTCGGGCGATCTTCGCCGGAGAAATCGTAACGGCTGCACTCGAAAACAACCACCGTGCCTGGCGTGGGCGCGTCCAGATAAGCGGCCAGCTGCGACCCCGGTTGTGCGCCGTCCTCGCCTTCCTCTACACTGCCGGTCAGCCGTCGCGGAAGCGCCAGTTCCGCGCTGCACACCCAGATGACCCGAGCGGAAGAAAACAGAGAGAGCGAACGCGCGTCATCGAGCACCGATGAAAGCGTGGTGTTCTCCAGATCCACCTGCGTCAGCCCGTCCGCTCTCGCCTCGCCCGGTAGCACTCGCGCCAGCAGCGCCTGTTTGCAGACGCGGCGCTGATAGCCTTCTTGACCCAGAAACAAATAAATCGGGGCGGGCGGCTGCTTGCCGATGCGAGCCAAAAACTGTTCCGGTGTCATGGCGCGCCGATGTGCGGTTAGAAGCCTTCGACGATTGAGCTAACCACGTCACGCGCCAACTCGCGGCTTAGCCGGTCCAATGCCGGACCGCTCTCATCGAAGTATTGGTGTGGATCTACCGCCGCTTCGTACGCTTGCCGGAAAACGAGATTGGGCCGCGAAAAGATCACCCGGCCCGTCGAGCGTTCCACCAAGTTGATGGTGAGCACAACCACAATTTGCAGGCTGGTCGCCTTGCCCGAGGTTGGGTCGAACACGGCCGGATACGCGTTTACCGCGTTGAGGTTCCCGTTCAACACCGCATCCGCCTCATCCGGATTGTTCACGATTCGAAAGCGCGTGCTGGCAATGAACTCGCGCCCAATCTGCTGCGGGAGCAAATCGACCAGCTTGTATCGCGTCGTCAGGGTCGCGAAGCTTGGGATAGCGATCGTCTGAATACCTTTCGGCACCAGATCGGCTTTGCCGCCTACGTGATAGCCGCATGAGAGAAGGCCGGTTGCCGTAGCGACCAGCGCCATTGCACTGAGGTTTCGCTTCACTGCTGTTCCGTTCCGAGGCGGCTGACGAGATCGGCTGCCGCATCTGCGGTCAGGCGCAGGTTATCGCCTACCACCCACAACCACGCCGCGCGCGCATTGTTCCGGTCAATTCGAATATCGCCGGCGATCAACCCACTCTCGCCTGCCGCTCCCACGTTCTCCGGCGCCGTGTCGCCGGGCCCGCGAATCTCGATCTGTGCCGACGCCAGCGCCTCACCCAACTCCTGCCCCGCGATGTCGGCTTCAAACTCCACCCAAAACGACATGCTGTAGCCGTGAAAAACAGGCGCCTGAATCAGCCGCAGTGAAGGCATCGGAATCGCCGCCTTCGCGCCTTCGCGGCTCAAGATCGTCGCAACATGCCGCTCGATGCGCTGCTCCACTGTCGAAAGTTTCTCTGGCGCTTCCTCTCCGTATTGCGATAAGAGATTGAAGCTCAATTGAGCATCGAACACATTTTTCTCGAGCGGTTTGAAAGCGAACAGATCAGTCGTTTGCCGATGAAGTTCCGAAATCCCGCGTTTCGCGCGTTCGCTCGCCGGTTCGAAAATTTGAACAACGCTCTGCCGAATGCGCCGGTATCGCCCCAGCTTTTTCAGCACCAGCGCCAATGCGCTCGCAGCTGGGTGCGCAATCACTAACAGCCAGCTTGCTTCGACATCCGGGTCCTCCAACAAGCGGCGCAATGATCCGTGCCTCCGGTCGATTTTCCAAATGCCCGGTGCAGTCGATCAACCGCGGCTTTCCACCGCGCTGTTTCGCGATGTCGTAAGCCTTCAGCGCGCCTTCCGGAGATCCCGCGATGAGAATCGCATCGTCACCGCCGGCCGATTGCAATTCCAGCGGCTCCACATAAATTGCTTCGCCTTCTTCTTCGCCGAAGGTGCCTTCGCCGCTCGCTGCATACGCGGTGATTGCCGCGCCGGTCCCGCGATTGGCGAACACTTCTTTGAGCTCACGCCCCAGCAGCGTTTCGCCTCCGACAAGGGCAATTCGCAGCGTTTTTTCTTTGTGATGAACTTTAGCCAACTGGATGCTCCGCGAGCGGCGCCGGTGGACGCGATCGTCTGTGCCTACGAATAATGCCGCCCAACCGAATGAGGATTCCGCTGACCGCATACGCACTCGCGACGGCCAGCAGTACCGGCTGCGGCCACTCCCATATCAAAAATGCCGCCCCGCCCACCACCAACACAATCAGTGGAGTGTGGGGTTTTGAAACACTAATCTGCTTGAAACTCGGGTAACGCCACGTGCTCACCATCAACAGCCCCGCCACTCCCACGCACACCAGCCAGAGAATCGAAAAGAATAATGAGCGCACCGGTGCGTCGTCCACAAACACGACAGCTGCTATCAAGCCGGCCGCCGCGGGAATCGGCATGCCGACAAAATACTTGCGATCGGCACGCCCCGGATTCTTCGGCATTGGATTCTTTTGTACGTTGAATCGCGCCAGTCGCACTGCTCCGCACAGTAGATAGAAGAAAGCCACCAGGTATCCGGCACGCTGCAGATTGGTTGAGTATTTGGCCAGGCGCTGAACCTGCGACGAAGAGCGTCCCCCAGATGAAGGCTAGAACCGCCGGTGCGATCCCGAACGTGATGACATCCGCCAAGGAATCGAGTTCGCGGCCGAAATCGCTGGTCGTATTCGTCATGCGCGCGATGCGTCCATCCAGGCCGTCAAAGAAAACCGCAAATCCCAATGCTTTCGCGGCAAGCGAGAAGTGCGGGTTGGAACCGTAGTCGCCGCGTTGCGCCTGCATCGCTCCTTCAAAGGCTTGTCCCATAGCAATAAAGCCTAAAAAGATGTTTCCGCTGGTAAACAGAGTAGGAAGCGCATAAGCAGCGCGCCGCGGCGGCCGTCGTTCGGGTAGGCGCGGGCCACCAAGCTGATCGCGAAACGTCAGGCCGCCTCCCCCACCACTGCACGCGTCGCGAGAATCGACGTTCCCGCCACGACTCGGTCGCCTGCGTGAATCGCAGTCCGCCACTCCGGCCCAAACAGCACGTCAACGCGTGAACCGAATTTGATATATCCGATTCGCTCGGCCGGCTGAACGGAATCCCCCGCGTGTTTGTAGCAGACGATGCGCCGTGCGATCAGCCCTGCGATTTGGCGGCACACCACGCGCGTACCATTGCCCTCGACCACCAGCGTGTTCTGCTCGTTTTCCGATGACGCCGCCTCGCGGCTGGCCACCAGAAACTTGCCTTTGTGATAAACGATTTCGCTGATTTTTCCCGGAATCGGCGTCCGGTTCACGTGAACGTCGAAGATGTTTAGAAAGATGCTGACGCGCGTTTCCCCTGGACCGGTCTCGCGAACCGCGACCACCTTGCCGTCCGCAGGGGCGACGATCACGTCACCTGACGGCGCTATCCGCTCCGGATCGCGGAAGAAATAAAGGCAGAACGCAGCCAAAACGTAGAGCGGCACGCCTGCCCAGGGGTTCAACCAATAGGAAACAGCAAGCCCCGCCAGAGTTAAACCGCAGGCATAATAGAGGCCGTCAGGAACGATCCGCAACCGACCATTTTCTCACGCGCTGAGACGTCGCCGCCGCAAAGGCGAGTGCGTACCAACTACTCTTCTTCCGCCAGAACGTTCAGCAGCCGATAAGACACAATGAATAGTGCTCCGGCGCCGCCTCCCGGAGTGTCGGAAGCAGTTACTTGTAAGGGGATTATAATAGGTGTTATGAAACAAAGCACGCCTCCGCGCTAGCTACGCTTCCCACGTCTGCTGGAACGTAGCGACAACCTTGTTCACACGCGACGTGTAGTACCGGTTCTGCCGTAGGTGATACAAGTCCCCTTCTCTAGGATCCGCCAGGTCGTTCTCTACTGTTGTCCGCTCAACTTCTTTGAACGTCGACGCTTTCTCCAGGTGGAAACAGGCTTGGTCTAATCTCGCTTCCTGTTCATCTTCAGGCACTCCGTCGCAGCGCACGATGCAGCAAAGGGTGCAGGCAAGATTGTAGTGAACCAAAGATTCCAAATCCGGATTGGGAGTGAGTTCCCAATTCGCTGAACGCAACGCCTGCTCCAGCGCCGACCGGGTCTCGTCAAAGAGTTTGCGGGCTTCTGCCGCATGTCCCTCCTTCCACGCGCTCTTTGCTTCATCTAAAGACATCAGCGCAAGATTGTGATAGCAGCGCTGCTGATGTGGTTGCTTCCTTTTGCTCTCCGCAAAGAGCTGCTTCGCGTAGCTCACATTCCGTCGTGCGTCGATCGCAATATAAAAGTACAGTAGGCCTAAGTCATTCAATAAATAGAAGCGGCGCCCGGCCCGCTTCAATGCCAAATTGATGTAGTACACAGACCGTTCGAAATCGGAAGGTGTGTATCTCTCAGCTGAACACTTTGAAGCGTAAAAATTGGCCATTCCCCGCAGCTGTCGTGTCGTGGCCGATGCCGTGAAGTCCAAAGCCAAGAACGGGTCGATACTCAGAATGCGTTGCTGCGCCATCACATCTAAGCCGCGATAACGCTCGGCTACCCAGTCCCCTGCGCCGAACGCTATCTCCAAGTCCAGGAGCGCATTCTCAATCTGCTTCTCCATTTCAGCGAGCTTTGGGAAACGGTCCGTCACTTCCTTGCTCTTTCGCTTCATTTCCCTGACGGACTGTATCAATCGAACTTCCCCGTAGATCGCAGTCGCAACCAGGACCGCGACCACCAACGTGACCACCCCCAGGAGTACGCCCAGCGCAGCTTCCAGGTGAGTGGCACGTGTTTCGATATTGTCGAGCTTCTCGCGCGTTTTCTCTCGCTCTTGGACCAGAGCTTGAACGTCTTTCTGAGCCTGCGTCGTCGTCAGATTTTGCACCTGTGGAACGGCTTGGTTTGTCGCCGGATTTGCCGCCACCCGTGACCACGGATTCGGACAGAAAAAGAGAACCAGGCTCGTGAACAAGAGAAGTCGCGGGATCAAATACCCGACCAGTGTATATCAGCAGCCGTGCGCGCAGGATTCAGGCTCCGCCACTATAAACCGGCGATCAAACCCGCCAGCAGCGCCGTCCGGTCCGCGATCCGGTCAACTAAGATGCTCTCGTTCGTGGCGTGCGCGCCTTCGCCTACTCCGCCCACGCCGTCGAGGGTCGGCACTCCCAGTGCAGCCGTGAAGTTGCCGTCCGAACCACCGCCTGTTGACGATTCCTCGAGTGCGAAACCCAATTCGTCTCCGATCTTCTTCGCCTTCCGGAACAGTCCCGTGATGATCTTCGTCCGCTCCATGGGCGGACGGTTGAGCCCGCCTTCGACCCGTACTTTGCACCGTGGGTCTACCGGCTCGAGCGCCCGAAACTTCTGGTCCAACGCTTCGGCGTGTTGCATCCGCACTGCGCGAATATCGACATCGATCCGCGCCTCCGCCGCCACGACGTTCGGCCGCGTTCCGCCGCTGATGACTCCGGGATTGACTGTGATTCCGCGCTTCAGGTTAGTGAAACGGGCAATTCGTTCCACCTGCCGCGCCGCTTCGACAATGGCGCTCGCCCCATCGCCAAAGCTGATGCCCGCATGCGTCGCCTTTCCTTCAATAAGCACCTTGTAGTTGCCAACGCCCTTGCGCGCGGTCTTCAGTTTCCCCGTCAGATCCGACCCCGGTTCGAGCACCAGAACGCAATCGCTCTGCTTCGCTTCGCTCTCGGTGAGCATACGCGAAGTCTTGCTCCCGACTTCTTCGTCGGAAACGATCCACAGCGCGACATTGCGCTTCGTCGGTACATCCAACTCTCGCAGCGTTCGGACGGCGTAAATGAAAAACGCCAGCCCCGATTTCATATCGAGCACGCCTGGCCCCCACAGGCGCCCTTCCGCCTCTCGATACGGCATGTTGTTGAGCGTCCCCGAAGGCCAGACTGTGTCGGAATGCCCCACGCCCAGCAGCAGTCCGTTTTTCTTCGCACCGGGCACCTTGAAGTCGAGCCGCAAATGTTTTCCGAAGGGTTGCGCATCGACGGTCTTCGCCTCAGCGATATCGCGCGTCCGTTCAATAACTAGGTCGACGAAGCGGTTCACCTCGGCCGGCGAATCACTCGGCGACTCGCATTCAACCATGTCTCGGATGAGCGAAATAATGTCTGGTTGCTTGTCCGTCGCGTACTGCAGATAACTGTGCATCGGCTGTCATGATAACCGTTCGTCGGCTCAGAGGGGGATGATGTCGAGTCCAGGGATGCGCTTGAAATCGCGGACATTACTCGTGCCAATTGCATACCCGAGTTCCAGTGCGCACGCTCCAACGATGAGATCAGCCAGCGGAAGATTTATCCCTTTGGCAGCTTGCTGACCTCCGATCCGTGCGACGATCTCCGCCGTGGCTTCCGTTACCGGATGGATCGGCACCGTAGCTTTGAGCTCGTCGAGGAATGCCCGTCGCCGGTTGCGTGTTTCCGGATCATCGGCACGATAGATGCCGTGGCCGATCTCAGCAACCGTGAGCGAACAGAGCACGATGGGGACTTCGCCCATCGTTTCTGTATGCTTTCGAGGGCTTGATGCGCTGTCAGCTTCCGGCGTTCTGCCGCAATCAGGATACTCGAATCAAGGACTATTCCCAGGAGGGCGGGTTCCATGGCTGCCGGTGCGCTTCGATGCCTGCCTCGATATCACGGGCGAAGTCGTCATCCATGACCGCGTTTGATCCGCGCGCCTTCAGATCCGCGATTACTTCCGAGATCATGCGGCCTACGAATTGGGACGGCTTGATAACGGCCACCGGACAGTGATCCTGCTCGATAACGATCTCGCTCCCTCGCCGGACGCTTGCCAGCACGGCCGCGATGTTCTTCACCACCTCGGCTTCGCTCATGCGGACAATAGCCATACTCTCGATCATAGCTGCTCTCGTTCGTACCTGTGCATGCTGCAATCCGCTGTTATAATAGCCCTTCCCATGACATCGATGGCTGTCGAAGAGATCGCTGCGATCTTGCCCCATCGCTACCCGATGCTGATGGTCGACCGCATCGTCGACATGACCTCGGATTCGATCGTCGGCATCAAGAACGTCACCCTAAACGAGCCGTATTTTGTGGGCCATTTTCCCGGTTTCCCCGTCATGCCCGGTGTGCTCATCATCGAGGCCATGGCGCAAGTCGCGGGCGTACTGGTCGCGACATTGGCCCCTCATACGCGCGGCAAGCTCATGTTCCTCGCTTCCGTGGAGGATGCGAAATTTCGCCGCCCCGTTGTACCCGGCGATCAGTTGCGCATCGAAATGAAAATGCTCCGCCTAAAAACGACGATCGCCAAGATGCAGGGCGCGGCCACGGTAGAGGGCCAGCCCGTCGCCGAAGCCACGCTCATGTGCAAACTCGGTGAACGGCCTTCTAAGGTACCAGAGCCTTCCATGGCTTAGGAACCTGCGCGGTGGCCATTCATCCTACAGCAATCGTCGATCCCGATGCGGACATTTCTCCTGACGCGGAGATCGGTCCGTATTGCATCATCGGCAGTAGTGTCACCATCGGCGCGCGCACTCGCCTGATCGCACACGTCTATCTCGAAGGCAAGCTCACGATCGGCAAAGACAACGTCTTCTATCCGTATTGCTCTTGTGGCGTCACTCCGCAGGATAAGAAATATAAAGGCGAGCCCTCCGAAACCCGCATTGGCGATCGCAACTCCATCCGTGAATTTGTCACCATCAATCGCGGCACCGAGGGCGGCGGCATGGTCACTTCGATTGGCGATAGCAATCTACTCATGGCCTATGTGCACGTCGCGCACGATGTCATCATTCACAACCACACCATCATCGTGAATGGCGTCACCTTCGGCGGGCACGTGGTCGTCGACGATTACGCCAACATCGGAGGCCTCAGCGCGATCCACCAGTTTTGCCGTATAGGCCGTCACGCCATCATCGGCAGCTACAGCGTCATCAAGCAGGACGTGCTTCCCTACTCGATCACCGCCTCAAAACATCAGCCGGAAATCTTTGGCGCGAATCGTGTCGGCCTGGAGCGCTGCGGTTTCTCTTCCGAAGACATCGAGCCACTGCAAAACGCCTTCCGCATCCTCACCCGCGCTGGCCTGAATACCACTCAGGCTCTCGCTCGCATCGAAGAAGAAGTTCCCCAGACCCCACAAATAAAAGATCTCGTTGAGTTCATCCGCAGCTCGCCGGGCAGCTTCGTCAAATAGGTGCTCTCTTGTCAGCCGTCAAACATGGCGCACGATACGGCATGATCGCCGGCAATGGGCGCTTTCCCTTGCTTGCGCTCGAGACCGCGCGGCGCGAAGGCCATGAAGTCGTGGTCGTCGCCATCGAGAACGAAGCCACGCCCGAGCTCGCCGAGTTCGCTTCCTCCCTGCACTGGATCAACATCGGCCAGCTCAGCAAGCTGATCGAAATCCTCCAATCCGAAAATGTCTCGGAAGTCATGATGACCGGGCAGGTGAAGCACGTCAGCATCTTTTCTTCGATCACGCCCGATTGGCGGCTTGTCAAGCTGCTGACCTCACTCAAAGAAAAGAACACTGCCGCTCTCATCGGAGGCGTGCAAAAAGTTCTTCGCGATGAAGGCATCGAGCTGGTCGATTCCACGCGGCTCTTGAAACCGCTGCTCGCTCCCGAAGGCGTCGTCACCCGCCGCAAGCCGAATAAAGAAGAAGAAGCGGACATCCGCTACGGCCGTCGCATCGCCGCCGTTCTTGCCTCCGCTGACATCGGACAAAGCGTCGCGATCAGCGAAAAAGCGTGCGTCGCAGCAGAAGCGATGGAAGGAACCGACGCCATGTTGCGCCGCGCCGCCAGTCTCACAAGCGGCAAGCCGCTGCGGCTGGTGAAAGCTGCTCATGGCCGGGCTCACCTGCTGTTCGACGTGCCTGTTGCGGGCCTCACCACCATCGACGCTATGATCGAGACGCATACCACCGCTCTCGCCGTAGAGGCTGAACGCACGCTCCTACTCGACAAAGAGCAGATGCTTGCGCGGGCGAACGAAGCAGACATCGCCATCATCGGTTACCCGTCGCAATCATGAACAAGATTCGGGCCGCCGTCGTCGGAGCTGGCGCTTTCGGCCGCAACCACATCCGTGTCATCAGTCGATTAGCAAATGTCGAGCTCGTGGCCATCGTCGACACGGACATCGTCAAAGCACAGCAGCTTGCCAGCGAGTACGGCTCGTCCGCTTTCTCGAGCGCTGACGAGATCCTCGGCCGGATCGACGCCGCTATTGTCGCAACGCCTACCGCCACTCATGAGGCGGTCGCCACGCGCCTGCTCGACTCCGGCATCGACCTATTAATTGAAAAGCCCATCGCGGAGTCTTCCGGCGGCGGGCGAGCGCCTCGCCCGTCTCGCCCAACTCCGCGGCCGCATCCTCCAGGTCGGCCATCTCGAGCGCTTCAATCCAGCCGTAGCTGCCCTCGAAAGCGCCTTGACCATACCGCTCTTTTTCGAGATCCACCGCCTGAGCGTTTTTACCGCTCGCAGCCTCGACATCGACGTCGTGCTTGATCTTATGATTCACGACCTGGATATCGTTCTGAGCTTCACGCGCGAAGCGCCCGAAGAGATCCGCGCCGCCGGTATCTCGGTCCTTTCGCCGCGCGTGGATATCGCTAACGTTCGCCTTTCATTTCCGAGCGGCTGCATTGCCAACCTGACCGCCAGCCGAGTGTCGACTGAAAAGGTCCGCAAGCTCCGTCTCTTCCAACCCGGCGAATACATCTCCGTCGACTACCAGCGGCAAGATGCGGTGCGCTTGGCGATTCGAAAAAACGAACCCATTCCGGAGTTCGTTCCGCAGATCCAGGCGCAACAGCTCGCCATCGCGCGCGGCGAACCGCTCGAACTCGAGCTCGCGGCCTTCTTTACGGCCGTCCGGGACCGTTCGCAACCCCGTGTTGACGGCTTCCAGGCCGTAAATGCTTTGCGCGTAGCCGAAGCCATCCTTGATAAAATCAAGCAACACGCGCACTTAGTCGCCGAGACGATTCGGCTTCGCACCTGACGTATTCCCCGACACCGGGCAACCTTCCTACTCCCGAACGCGTCGTTTAGGCATTTATACACATGGCAAACGGCCCTCTATCGGTGATCGACGCGCTTGAAGACCGCTCCGCCGAGCAGGTCATCACTTTGCCGCCCTCGCCCGTCGAGTTGAACCTGCTGCTCGAGTGGCCGGGCCAGCGCTCGCGTCCCGCGTGGCTCGGGATCCTTGGTGCGTCGATCCTCCTCCACATTTTCTTCTTCTTTCTCGCCATTCACTTGCCGAGCTTCATCCCGCGAACTGAGCCGCAACGCATGGTCATCGTGAGACGCACTCCGCTCTACATGCCGCGGGACATCCTGACGCAAAAAGCACCGAACCGCGCGAAAGTTTCTAAGAGCATCGATCTTGCCGATCTGCTGGCCACCCCGGCAGTGCAGGCCCGCAAAGCGAGTCCGCGCCCCAGCGTGAAGCGCTTTGAAGTGCCAAAACAGCTCGCGCAACAAACGCCAAAAGACAATCCGCAGATTCTGCCCGAGGCGCCGAAGATTGCCCTGAATCAGACCGCCGGTCCTCCGCCTGTTGGCGCACCCAACGGATTGCCTGCGCCGCCCGCCCCGCCCCGTCCGGCTGCCGGTCCGTTTCAGAACATAGGATCGGAAGCGCCGCCCAACCCGCATCCCGCGCTCACCCCGCCGAAGGCAACCGTGCAAGCGGCCGTCAATGGCTTGGCTCAGGCCGCGAACAGCACCAGGCTGACGATCAGCGATGACATGCTCTCGCAGGCTACGGCGGGAAGCCCCGGATTGACGGGTCAGTTGGGAGCCCCGCATGCAGCCGTCGAGTTGCAGAGCGATCCGCAAGGCGCAGACTTCAAGCCGTACCTGACAAATATCCTCGCCATCGTGCGAGCGAACTGGCGCAGAGTTATTCCCGAGAGCGCGCGCATGGGATTGCTGCGTGGCCGCACCGTTATGGAATTCATCATCGACCGTAACGGCCAGATTCCAAAGCTGGTGACCGCCGACTCCTCGGGCTCGGACGCGCTGGATCGGGCCGCCGTGGCGGGGTTGAGCATGTCCAATCCACTGCCGCCCTTACCCGCCGATTACAAGGGTGCTGAGGTTCGCTTGGCATTCACCTTCAGCTACAACATGCCCGGCAGGTAACTTGATGGTCAATCGAGTGGAGAAACATCGCGCCGAACAGGGAGCAATGATCGGTTTCCGGACCGCCATGATTCTTTTCGCCCTGCTGGCGGGTGCGGCCATCGCAACGCTGAAAGGGACCGCCCTGTTCATTGCGCTGCTCATCGTTTTGGCGTTGGCCGTAAAGGCTTATGTGCATCACCTGCGCAGTCATATCGAGTAGGGTTGATACTGCGCCGGGAAGACAGTGGTTTAAATCCACCAGCGGCGGTGGATAGCAACCGAGTCGATACGCTCTAAGCCCTGTGGTTGCAATAGTTTGTCCGAGCGCGTTTGATGGCGAAACGCGTGCTTAACGTATGTCGTCAGCATTGTTGAGGCACTCATGAGACTTCTTTACAATCAACCAATCCGAACTGCGGTGTCTTATCTTTCGATCGGTCTGTTGGCGGCCAGCAGCTTGGCTTTCGGGCAAAGCACGTCGCAGCAGGATCCGAATTCCGCGCCCCCTCCCCGGCCCGATCAGCAGCAGCAGGCTGCCAATTCGAGCGGCGGTTGGAGGCGTGTTGGCGATCCGCCACCGCCGGATCAGGCCAATCCTCCATCAGATCCGACATATTCAAATCAGGCGCCCGGTTACAGCGATCAATCAGGCGATCCGCCGCAACCACCTCCGCCTCCGCCGCAAAGTGGGGCAAGCTCCGGTAACCAACCTTCCTATCAGCAGCCGAGCTATCAGCAGCCCACGTATCAACAGGCGCCCTATCAGCAACCCACCTATCAGCAGGCGCCGTATCAACAAGCTCCCTATCAACATCAACAAGGGCCCTACAATTCAAATCAACCGTACAACTCGAACCAACCCGGTTACGTGCAGCAGCCAAGCTACCCGGCACCTTCTCCGGTTCCCTCCCAGGTCACCGTTCCTGCCGGCACCTTCATTACGGTGCGCGTGAATCAGCGGCTCTCGTCCGACAAGAATCAGCCCGGTGACGCTTTCTCTGCGACGCTGGTCGAGCCTGTGGTTGCAAACGGCGTCGTGATTGCCGAACCCGGTCAGACCATTGGTGGCCGCGTCGCGGTTGCACAGAAGCATGGGATGGGGCAGCCCGCCAGGCTTGGCGTCCAGCTCACGAATCTGACCCTCGTCGACGGACAACAAGTGCCGGTGAATACGCAACTGACGAATCGCAAGGGCGGCACGACACCCGGCGGGGTTGAGGCGGGAACGATCGTCGCGACAACAGGTCTCGGCGCCGCTATCGGAGCAGCCGCAGGCTGGGGAACTGGTGCCGCGATCGGCGCCGGCGCAGGTGCTCTTGCAGGAATCATCGGAGTCGTGGTCACCCATAATCACGCCAGTGTGATCTATCCGGAACAAGTGCTCACCTTCCGTCTCGAAGCGCCGATCACCGTTTCCACGCAAAATTCATCACAAGCGTTTCGCTATGTCGAACCCGGCGAGTATGACCGGCCGTATTCGAATGGTGGACCCGGACCGTATCAGCAATATGCAACTGCTGCTCCCGCGGCGCCTTACGCTTACGGTTACCCGTATCCTTACTATGGCTATGGCTACGGTTATCCGTATTGGGGACCTGGATTCGCGTTCTACTGGGGCCCAGGTTTTTATTACGGACATGGATATTACGGCGGCTACCGTGGAGGATTCTACGGCGGTCGTGGATTTGTATCCGGCGGAGTTGTGCATAGCGGAACCGGATTCGCTCATGCTAGCGGCGGTCGACGCTAACGTCACGTCAACACATCTAGTCTCAGGGCCAGGTCTTCCTGGCCCTTTTTTATTTCACGGGTGCGCGGCTTTAGTCGGCCAGTCCGGTTCCCTAGGCGTTCTTTGTTTTGGCCAAACCGTTATCAGAATCCGCTTTCTCGGAATTGGGAGCCTGCCTCTGGATTTCATCTTTAAGCCAGGCAGGAGGTCGACCGCGCCGACGCGCATTACCTGCTGATAGCCGTTCGAGGGCTTGGATCGCTTCATCCAACCGCTGTCGTTCCGCTTGGAGCTCGGCAATCATTCTGTGCAGGTCCATGTGAGATCGACTCTTCAGTACGATTTCTAACACCACACTAGCAAACGCGGGCGGCGCTTTCCCCATAGACACAAAACCCCGGCCAGTGTAACACAGGCCGGGGTTCTATTTGTTTGTTGGAACACACCTGGGATGACCAGACTATGTTCGGATAAGTTAATCGGGCGACGTCCTACTCTCCCACACACTCGCGCATGCAGTACCATCGGGGCTGAGAGGCTTAACTTCCGTGTTCGGGATGGGAACGGGTGGGACCCTCTCGCTTGTATCACCCGAAAGTTTGCTGGGCGCGTGGTGCGCGTCCAGACTTAAACTTACTGGGATTCTCAAATAGTATTGACGGGCAACTAGAAAGTTAGTCAAGTGCGCAGCGGACAACCTAAGTCATCCTGCTGCGACTTACTCAAAACGCACAGTTCATTTTATGGTCAAGCCGAACGAGCTATTAGTAACGGTCAGCTCAACAGATTACTCTGCTTACACATCCGTCCTATCAACGTGATCGTCTATCACGGCTCTTCGGGGAGATCTCATCTTGGGGAAGGTTTCGTACTTATATGCATTCAGCACTTATCCTGACCGAACTTCGCTACTCAGCTGTGCCACGGGTGTGACAACTGAATCACAAGAGGTTCGTTCACCCCGGTCCTCTCGTACTAAGGGCAAGCCCCCTCAAATCTCCTACGCCCACCACAGATAGGGACCGAACTGTCTCGCGACGTTCTGAACCCAGTTCACGTACCGCTTTAATAGGCGAACAGCCTAACCCTTGGGAGCTTCTACACCCCCAGGATGCGATGAACCGACATCGAGGTGCCAAACCGGAGCGTCGATGTGAACTCTTGACTCCGATCAGCCTGTTATCCCCGGCGTACCTTTTATCCGTTGAGCGATGGCCCTTCCATGCAGAACCACCGGATCACTAAGTCCTGGTTTCCCACCTGCTTGACTTGTAGGTCTCGCAGTCAACCTGGTTTATGCCTTTGCACTCGACCGCTGATTTCCAAACAGCGTGAACCAAGCTTCGAGCGCCTCCGTTACAATTTAGGAGGCGACCGCCCCAGTCAAACTACCCGCCTTGCAATGTCCTTCTCCCGGATTACGGGAGTAAGTTAGAACCACAGAACGATCAGGGTGGTATCTCACCGTTGGCTCCCTCAAGCCCAAGAGCCTGAGTTCAAAGCCTCCCACCTATGCTGCGCAGACCGCACCATAGTTCATTGCAAAGGTATAGTAAAGGTGCACGGGGTCTTTCCGTCTAGTGGCGGGCATCCGGCGTCTTCACCGGAACCACAAGTTCGCCGGGCGGAGCGCGCCGACAGTCGTCAGATCGTTACGCCATTCGTGCAGGTCGGAACTTACCCGACAAGGAATTTCGCTACCTTAGGACCGTTATAGTTACGGCCGCCGTTCACCGGGGCTTCAATTCAAAGCTTCGCCTTGCGGCTAACCTCTCCTTTTAACCTTCCGGCACCGGGCAGGCGTCAGCCCCTATACGTCGTTTTCGACTTTGCAGAGACCTGTGTTTTTGTTAAACAGTCGCCTGACGCGTTTCACTGCGGCCCACCGAAGTGGGCACCCCTTCTCCCGAAGTTACGGGGTTAATTTGCCTAGTTCCTTCGCAGCTCCATCACCCGAGCGCCTTAGAATACTCATCTCGTCCACCTGTGTCGGTTTGTGGTACGGGTACGTTCATTCTCCTTAGAGGATTTTCCTGGCACACGACCCGGCGGATTTGCCTTTCCGGATCTCACTCAACCCATCCTTGACCCTTCTCGCAGATGAGCCTTTGTGGTGCGTCCCCCCATCGGTCTTTATCGAACAAACGTAGTCACGGAATATTAACCGTTGTGTCCATCAGTTACGCCTTTCGGCCTCACCTTAGGCCCCGACTAACCCTGAGCGGATTAACCTTTCTCAGGAATCCTTAGACTTACGGCGGCCAGGGTTCTCACCTGGCTTATCGCTACTTATGCTGGCAGAGTCACTTCCTAGCAATCCAGCACTCCTCTCGGTATACCTTCATCTCGCTAGGAACGCTCTCCTACCACTCCAATTGAGTCCATAACTTCGGTGACATGCTTGAGCCCCGTTGGATTGTCGGCACCGAATCCCTCGACCAGTGAGCTATTACGCTTTCTTTAAAGGATGGCTGCTTCTAAGCCAACCTCCTGGCTGTCTGAGGAACTCGACTTCCTTTCCCACTTAGCATGTACTTGGGGACCTTAGTTGATGGTCTGGGCTCTTTCCCTTTTGACGATCAAGCTTAGCCCTGACCGTCTGACTCCCGTATTACTCGTTCTTGGCATTCGCAGTTTGGCTGAATTCGGTAACCTGGAAAGGCCCCTAGTTCAATCAGTTCTCTACCACCAAGACGGACCATACGAGGCTAGCCCTAAAGCTATTTCGGAGAGAACGAGCTATCACGGAATTTGATTAGCCTTTCACCCCTACCCTCAGCTCATCCGAGCTGTTTTCAACCAACACCGGTTCGGACCTCCATCCGCTGTTACACGGATTTCATCCTGGCCAAGGGTAGATCATCCCGCTTCGCGTCTAATCCCAGCGACTGAACGCCCTATTCAGACTCGCTTTCGCTACGGCTCGCTTACGCTTAACCTTGCCACTGAGACTAACTAGCCAGCTCATTATTCAATAGGCACGAGGTCAGACATTGCCCTCCACATTGCTGTGAAGCGCCATAGTCCTCCCACTGCTTGTAAGCATGCGGTTTCAGGTACTATTTCACTCCCCTCACAGGGGTTCTTTTCACCTTTCCCTCACGGTACTAGTTCACTATCGGTCGCAAGTGAGTATTTAGCCTTGCCGGATGGTCCCGGCAGATTCCCACAGGGTTTCTCGTGTCCCGCGGTACTTAGGAGCCACTTGAAGCTAAGATGGCATTTTAGGATACAGGGCTATCACCTTCTTTGGCCGGTCTTTCCATACCGTTCTCTTAACGCTCTCTTATAACCTCGTTAGAATAAGCCCTGGTTGCCGGCTTGTGGCCTGCAGCCAATGCTTATTCTTTGTGGTCCTGCAACCCCGCGCTCTCCTTTCGAATTGCACGGTTTAGGCTGTTCCGAGTTCGCTCGCCACTACTATCGGAATCACTGTTGTTTTCTCTTCCTAGGGGTACTGAGATGGTTCACTTCCCCCCGTTCGCTCCAGTCGACTATGTATTCATCGAAAGGTAAGCCAGTTACCTGACTTGGGTTTCCCCATTCGGACATCCCCGGATAACAGATTGCTTGCATCTCCCCGAGGCTTTTCGCAGCTAGCCACGTCCTTCATCGCCTACTTGCGCCAAGGCATCCACACGCATGCTCTTAGTAGCTTGACCATAAAATTAACTCTACGTTCTGAGTTTTCTCTTCTCGCCCGGCTATGCCTAACCGAATTTGCATCCGGTTTTTTCAGCCGAGCGGCGCTGCTGCCACATATTGGTTGCGTGGCAGCGTTGCAACTTGTAGTTGCCCGTCAAATACTATTCAATTGTCAAAGAACTCAAATCCCTACGTTCGCAGTTACCGAACGACAGGAGTTAACATTCGCTACTCACGAATGCTGGCTCTTGCCTTCCGACATTTCTGTAGATGCTTTGGTGGGCCTGGATAGACTCGAACTATCGACCTCACCCTTATCAGGGGTGCGCTCTAGCCACCTGAGCTACAGGCCCGGCTCCTCTATGGTGGGCCTGGGTAGACTCAAACTACCACGCTCACCCTTATCAGAGGTGCGGGTTGTTTTTCTCGCCTCGCGGCGAGGCCACCTGAGCTACAGGCCCGCGTGGAAGCTGGTGGAGCTGGTCGGGATCGAACCGGCGACCTCCTGAATGCAAATCAGGCGCTCTCCCAGCTGAGCTACAGCCCCTCTTTTCGATCGACCGGCTGTGGCCGGCCAATCAGGAAATTGTATCGAGGCCGATTGGACGCTGCCGCTCGCGACCAGCACGAGCGACAAGAAGCACATCAAACTCTTCAAGTGGAGATACCGGAGGGTATGGACTGGAAAGGCTGCTACTTACTTGATTCGGTAGCTCCAGCCACTTTCTCTCTTAGAAAGGAGGTGATCCAGCCGCAGGTTCTCCTACGGCTACCTTGTTACGACTTCACCCCAATCATGAATCATACCTTGGACCGCTGCCTCTCTTGCGAGTTGGCCTGCAGGCTTCTAGTACAATCCACTTTCGTGATGTGACGGGCGGTGTGTACAAGGCCCGGGAACGTATTCACGGCGTCGTTCTGATACGCCATTACTAGCGATTCCAGCTTCATGCAGGCGAGTTGCAGCCTGCAATCCGAACTGAGATCGGTTTTTTGCGATTAGCTCCCCCTCGCGGGTTTGCAGCGCTTTGTACCGACCATTGTAGCACGTGTGTAGCCCTGGACATAAAGGCCATGATGACTTGACGTCATCCCCACCTTCCTCCAACTTATCGCTGGCGGTCTCCTGAGAGTGCACCTTTTAAGGGGTTTGCAACACAGGACAAGGGTTGCGCTCGTTGCGGGACTTAACCCAACATCTCACGACACGAGCTGACGACAGCCATGCAGCACCTCGACTACAGTCCCTTGCGGGAAAGGCGGTGTTTCCACCACCGGTCCATAGCCGTTCGAGCCCAGGTAAGGTTCTTCGCGTTGCGTCGAATTGAACCACATGCTCCACCGCTTGTGCGGGCCCCCGTCAATTCCTTTGAGTTTCAGCCTTGCGACCGTACTCCCCAGGCGGCATACTTAACGCGTTAGCTCCGGCACCGACCAACTGAATGGCCGACACCAAGTATGCATCGTTTAGGGCGTGGACTACCAGGGTATCTAATCCTGTTTGCTACCCACGCTTTCGTGTCTCAGCGTCAGCAATGGTCCAGAAAGCCGTCTACACCGCAGGTGTTCCTCCTGATATCTACGCATTTCACCGCTACACCAGGAATTCCGCTTTCCTCTCCCACGCTCGAGCATTCCAGTTTCCGGCGCACCCTCCCAGTTAAGCCAGGAGATTTCACACCGAACTTAGAGCACCGCCTACACACTCTTTACGCCCAGTAATTCCGAACAACGCTCGCTGCCTACGTATTACCGCGGCTGCTGGCACGTAGTTAGCCGCAGCTTCTTCTTCAGGTACCGTCATTATCGTCCCTGCCGAAAGAGCTTTACACCCCGAAGGGCTTCATCGCTCACGCGGCGTCGCTGCATCAGAGTTGCCTCCATTGTGCAAGATTCCCCACTGCTGCCTCCCGTAGGAGTCTGGCCCGTGTTTCAGTGCCAGTGTGGCCGTGTGCCCTCTCAGGCCGGCTACCGATCATCGCCTTGGTGGGCCGTTACCTCACCAACTAGCTAATCGGCCGCGAGCTCCTCTTCCAGCGCATTGCTGCTTTCCCTTCACAGGCTTATGCGGTATTAGCCCCGGTTTCCCAGGGTTATCCCCCACTAGAAGGTAGATTACCCACGTGTTACTCACCCGTACGCCGCTGTACTCAGGGATTGCTCCCCTTTCTCGCTCGACTTGCATGTGTTAAGCGCGCCGCCAGCGTTGATTCTGAGCCGGGATCAAACTCTCGTTTGATCTGTTAGAGTATTCAGATTCCGCCTTGCAGCAGAACCCGTTTCATCGCTCCGGCTTTTACTCAAAAAGTCTGACGAATTACTTCATTGCGTCCAACCAGATTGTCAATGAACTGCGCAGTCAATCGAGACGATAACGAATTGCTTCGCAAGATCTCGTTGCTGCCGGCCTCGAAAGCCGTTGAGCCGCGCTTCACTCGACCAAAAACTCTGGTCACGAGTGGCGCTGCACTCGAAAAGTGCCGGGTATTAACCCTTAAACTTCGGTAGCTTGGAATTACTTCAGGACTGCTTGAGAACTGCTATGGAGTCCAAATCGCGTTCGGCCCTATCGCTGAACCGGCTTGCCTACCTACTTCTTCACGGACGATAGACTATCGCCCATTCGTTAGCTTATCAATCTATCTCGATGGATGCAAGCGATACGAACAACTTTTTTCGCTTGCTTTCAATCGTTTCGCCGGAAAGAGGACATCCGGCAACTCGTCCAGAATAACAAACCAGGGAATACCCTGCAAGAGCTTTTCGCTAACTTCCTGTGGAAACGATTACGCGCAGGTTGGCCTGTTGCTTCAAGAGCTTAGCGGGAATCCACAGCAGCGCCCCGGGGTTTTCCTGCGCTTTTTCCACAACCCGTTCGCCAGGTCGATACGCCGTGGCCCTCACTCCGTACCCAGCTCGGCGTAAATCGGGTAATGATCGGATCCTCTAAAATCTCGAAGAACTCTCCCGTCCTCCAGTTTCAACGGACCCCTCACAAATATCCAATCGAGTGCCATGGCAATGGTGTGGGTACGCTCAATCCGCTCCCCAGTCGCGCTGTGAAAACCTTCGGCTTCCAGTTTGCGCAGGAACGTCGAAGGGAAATACTTGCTGTTGAAGTCGCCGCCCACAATGGCCGCCGTGTTCGGCCCGTAGCTCTTCAGATCCGCCAGGATTTCTTCCAACTGCATCTCCTGAAGCTTGCCCATGCTCCGGCTCTCTAAATGAACGTTATAAACGACCAGCGGATTGTGTCGTACTTCGAGCTCCGTCACGAGTGCAATCCGGCTCCCCAGGCGCCTTTGCATCAGCGGCATTGCAGCGGGAATCCAGCTATGCGGCTTCCAGAATCCGGATTGCGCACGGAACCGAAGTATTCTCACTCGGCGAATCGGAAGCCGCGTCAACGTCGCTTGGCCTATGAAGGCCGGCTCTCCGTGTTCTTGACTGAGTTCCTCAAATTCGACCCCGTACGCCACATTCAAATGCAGGTACTTTGCTAACTCTGCCGCAACATCTTTATTTCCGGCGCGGATCGTGTTCCAGTCGACTTCCTGCAGCAGACATAAGTCCGCGGATTTGCCCGCCAGCTCCGAACTCACCAGGTTCAGCTCTGTGCCGCGATCAATATTCCAGCTCAACAGGCGAATCGCTTTCAGGTCCCCGGTGGGGCGGACGGTCTTGATTTCTCGAGGTGTATTGAATTCAGGACCCAACGCGGGCGGTGCGCCGCCCGTCTGCCGCGTTTGCAACATCACGTAGCCGCCCAAGAGAGCCGCAACTGCTAGTAGTAGGTTCACGACGCCGATGCAAATGACCTTTTTTGCCCGCGTCGCGATTCGGACCGTTTGCCGGTCCGCTGTGCGTGTCGCCAGTCCTCTTCCCGAGTCGCGGCCAGCATGCCTAACAGGGCAAAATACCAGCCGCACACCCCCAGCCGCGCAAACGGATAATCGACAAAAGCGTGCAGACATAAGGCAATCAGGCCGATTCCCCACACGGACCGAACAGCCGGCCTGATGCTCCACAGAAACACCGCGACCATCAAACCCGAGAACAACAGCCCACCCTCCGCGGTCCATTCGAGCCAATCGTTGTGGGCTCTATTGACGTAGGTGCCGTCGTCGTACCGAGCGAACATGCGGTAAACCGGAACATACGTCCCCAGACCCCATCCGGTGAGCGGGTGCTCTCGAATCATGGCCAGTGAAGAAAGATTGATGTCGCGCCGCACGGCCAGTTGATCGCGTTGCTCCAGCTTGTGACTCAGCCTGCTAAAGCCAGCCGCATACGCGAATAGAATGCTGATTAGCAACGCCGAGGCCGCGGCATACAAGAAGGTGTTGTTGCGGTTGCGAAAGTAGGCGATTACCATCACGGCGATCAGTTCCGCAATCACGAGAGCACTTCCCGCTCTTGAGCCGGAGGCCACTACCGCACCGATTTGCAGTCCGCTTAATACTAAGTACGGCACGGCGGGTTTTCTGCCACGAACACCAAGCCAAAGCGTCACCGGCAAAACAAGTTCCATCAACTGCGCGAAGTTGTTCCAATATGCAAAAGGACCGCTTACAGTGGAATACCTGCTCTGGATCAGCCAGAAATATTTGTTCGTGTGCGAAGCCTGTTCGAGTAGATCCAGCACGCAAATCGCGGTACCGAATGATACAAAATACCAGCGCAGACGAGTAGCCGCGCCGGGATCACGAGAAATTTGCGTGGACACCAGGCAAATCGCCGTAGCTGCAAGCCAGAAGAGCACCCGCTGCCAGCCGTTGTAGGCGATCTTTTGCGATGACCAAATCGTCTGGGCGACACCATAGCACGTCATCAACAACAAACAAACTGCGGGAAAACTGATCGTGAGGGGTCGCCCGACGGAAAGGCTGAGATAAAGCACGGCAACCAGCAGCATCGCGGAAGAAACGATCTGAGAGGCGGCGTCGCCACCGTCGAGCGTAGTGAGCGTGTACGCCGCTAAGGCCGCGAACAGTCCCAGGAATCCGATTTTCTGGTCAACTCTTCCGCGGAAAGTGAGCGCTGCAGGAACTTCGGCGCGAGCCACCGCCATCAAGCGTAGGATCTCACTTTCCGGTGTAAACGATTCGCCAGATGGATTTGGAAACGTCGTCAGAAACCATCAGCGAGCCGTCCCGCGCAACAGCAACACCGACCGGACGTCCCCACGCGTCGCCGTCCGGTGTCACGAAGCCAGTAAGGAAGTCTTCATAAACACCATTGGCTTTCCCGTCATTGAGTGGAACGCGCACCACCTCGTAACCGGCCCGAACAGCCTTGTTCCAAGACCCGTGTTCCGCCGCGAAGACATCACCCTTGTACTGCTTCGGAAACTGATCGCCCTGGTAAAAGGTCATCTCGAGCGACGCGTTATGCGGCTGCAGAAGAACGTCCGGAACGATCACCTTGTCCTTCAATTCCGGATGCTTGCCTTTGAGTCGCGGATCCGGATGATCGCCCATGTAATAGTAAGGCCATCCGTAGAATCCGCCCTCTCGAACCGACGTGATGTAATCCGGAACCAGGTTGTCGCCCAACTCGTCACGCTCGTTCACTGAGCACCACAGTTGACCGGTCGTCGGATTGACCGCTATACCGACCGGATTCCGGATTCCGTACGCGTAGACCTTCACAAACTTACCCTCGGGCGTGAATTCCAGAATGTTGGCTCGGTGGAATTCTGTGGGATGCGTATCCGGATCGTTGACGTTTGACCCCGATCCCACCGCCACGAACAGCTTCGTGCCATCGCGCGAGAATGCCAGATCGCGCGTCCAGTGTCCGCCTCCGGGCGGCAGCTCTGGAACGATTGTCTCCCCTGCTCCCGTCGCCTTTAGATCGCCATTGTGATACGGGAACCGCACCACTGAATTCGTGTTGCCGACGTAAACCCACTGTGGGTTGTCGCCATTCGGATAGAACGCGATTCCGAACGGCCTATTCAGGCCCGTCGCGAAAATCGATCTCTGCTCCGGCTTCCCATCGTTAGTGATGCCGCGAAAAATGTCGATTTGGCCCATCTGGCTATCTGCCAGGAACAGATCGCCGTTCGGAGCCGTTAGCAGTTTGCGAGGCAGAGTCATTCCTTCGTTGGCATAGAGCTGCACTTCAAAACCCGCCGGGGCTTTGGGCCACATATCGGCCGGCCGTGCCACATTTTTGGGCGGGTTACCCGACGACTCAGTGGCAAACGGTTGCGGAAGGTCCGCGACGGTGATCTTGCGGAAATCGCCGGGCTTTTCGCTGCGGTAATCGTCGAAGGCGGCTTTCCCGGTGATGACATTCTTTACGTCCGATTGATCCGGCTTGGCTGTCGGGGCAGCGACCAGAAACATCACCCCACACGCGAGCACTCCGGATAAACCACACCAGAGAAGTCGATCTAGTTTCATCGTTGGTACACCTCGTATTTTAAGTATGATTTCCAGGCGACTCGTTTAGCATCCGTAAATCATCCAGCCGAAGCCGCCCCGTGTAAATGGCCATACCAACCGCGCAGTGAACGTTCATGGCAAGTAGTGACTTCACGTCGTCGAGTGTGGTGATACCGCCGGCCGCAATCAATTCGTGTGACGTCGCCCGTCGCAAGCTTTCGAACCAATCGAGATCGGTGCCGTTCATCATGCCTTCACGATCAACATACGTGCACAGAAAGCCGGAGCAATAAGGCTCCAACTCCCTCACCATCTCGAGTGCCGTCCACGGAATGGATTCTCGCCAGCCTCTTACCACGATCTGCCCAGCCTTGCTGTCGAGCGCAATCGTAATCCGCTCGGCCCCGACCGCTCCGGCCAGTTTCCGTAGAAACTCAGCATTCGCACCCTCGGCTGAAAATGCCGCAGTGCCCACGATCACTCGATAGGCGCCTTGTCTGATCAATTCTTCGGCTCGTTCAACACTTCGCACGCCACCGCCTGCGCGGACCATGGCGCGCGCGGCCAAGTGTTCGACTATCCGAGCATTGCACCCTTTTTCCATGGCTGCATCGAGATCGATCACCTGAATCTGAGGGAAGCCTGCGAATCGAGACAGCATCGCATCCGGAGACTCGGCTTCCAGAACTTTCCGGTGTCCTTGCTCCAGCTGCACCACCTTCCCTCCCATCAAATCGATGCAGGGGATGATCATGCGATCGGCCTCACAGGCACGTGGGCTTCTATGAGAGCCCGCTTAAGGTCGGGCACATCGTACTTGCCGTAGTGAAAGATCGATGCGGCGAGTGCTGCATCGGCGCCGCCTGTCGTGAGTACCTCGACGAAATCTTGCGGCTTTCCTGCGCCGCCTGAGGCGATGATCGGCACCGTGGTCGCCTTTGCTACCGCCCGGGTCAGTTCGCAATCGAAACCGCTCTGCACGCCATCTGTATCCATCGAGGTCACCAGCAGTTCCCCCGCCCCAAGCGCCTCCCCGCGTCGCGCCCATTCGACCGCATCAAGACCTTCGTCGCATCGACCGCCGCTCGTGTACACATTCCATCTATTCGCGCCCGAGCGCCGCGCATCAATCGCGAGCACCACCGCTTGGGCGCCGAATTCGGAGCTTAGTTCGCTGATAAGCTCCGGACGCCGGACTGCTGCAGTGTTCACGCTTACCTTGTCTGCGCCCGACAGAATAATTTTGCGCGCGTCTGAAACGCTCCGAATGCCGCCGCCCACGGTGAGCGGAATGAAAACCTGCCGTGCGGTTCGTTGCACCAGATCCGCCATAATTTCGCGTGCGTCGCTCGAAGCCGTGATATCGAGAAACACCAGTTCGTCCGCGCCTTGCGCGTTGTAGCGCTGCGCCAGTTCTACAGGATCGCCGGCATCGCGAAGCTCAACGAAATGGACACCCTTGACCACACGTCCGCCCGTTACGTCCAGACATGGAATGATTCGCTTCGCCAGCATTACACTTCAAGGAAGTTTTTGACAACGTGCAATCCCACTGGTCCGGATTTCTCGGCATGAAATTGAACTGCGTAAACGTTGGCTTCCTCGAGAACGGCTGAATATGGATGCATATACGTACATGTCGCGGCGGTCGCATTCACAATCGGGGCGTAGTAGCTGTGCGCAAAGTAAGTGAACGTCCTTTCCCCAAGACCGGCGAGTAATCGGCACGCTTTCGTCGGTGTCAGCGAGTTCCAGCCCATGTGCGGAATCCGGGCGTCGCCAACGAAACGCTTCACCGTGCCCGGAAAGATGCCGAAGCCTCGGCTCCCGGGAGATTCTTCACTCGTCTCGAACAGACATTGCAGGCCAATACAAATACCCAGAAACGGCGTACCCGTCCGAACTCGCTCCAGGATTGCTTCTCGCAACCCCAAGTCGTCGATTGCACGCATCATTTGGCCGAAATGGCCGACACCCGGAAGGATGATTCTCTGCGCTTTCGTAACCACTTCGGGTCGGTTTGTAACCTCATGCTCGGCGCCCAACTGTTCCAACGTATTCTGGACTGAGCGCAAGTTTCCGGCTCCATAATCCACAATCGTGGTCATAACAAGCCTTTGGTAGACGGAAGCTGGTCTTTCAGACGTTCGTCTGTCGAGCACGCATAACGCATGGCCCGCGCAAAACACTTGAAAATCGCTTCCACTTTGTGATGATTGGAGCGCCCGTAGAGAACCTTCCCGTGCAGGTTCGCTCCCGCGTGCTGGGTGAAACCGCCGAAAAAATCTTCAAGCAGTTCGGATTGAAGATCGCCCACACGCTCGACATTCACTTGCTGGTCGTAAACAAGCGCCGGACGACCGCCTAGGTCTACCGCAACTACCGCAAGCGATTCGTCCATCGTCTGCACGAAATATCCGGAGCGGTTAATCCCGCGTCTGTCGCCAAGAGCCTCCGCAAACAGATCGCCCAAAACAATGCCGGTATCTTCGACGGTGTGATGCTGATCTACGTCCAGATCACCGTGTGCGCTGAGATGCAAGTCGAAGGCCCCATGTTTCGTAAACAGCTCGAGCATATGGTCGAGAAAGCGGATCCCGGTCGTGATCTTGTATTCGCCCGCGCCTTCGATGCGCAAAAACCCGCTGATCCGAGTCTCTTTGGTGTTGCGTTGAACCTCGGCTTCTCTCATCGCGCTTCTTACGCAGCGCCGCTCACGAGCTGTTCCAGTTCGTTGATGTCGTGAAGCACCGCGAAAGCACCGCAGCCGCGAAGAATGTTGGCTATCTCGGCATGCCGCGGGTTGTGTGGCGTCGAAACGCCTATAAACGGCACGCCTGCCGATTGGGCGCTGCGCGCGTCGTCCACCGTGTCACCCAAATACCAGATGTTCTTATTCGGATGCTCGCGCCGGACGAGCTCGAGACCGTCAGGCGCAGGTTTCGGATTCGTGACGCATTCGTCCGTGATCAACGGATCGAATCGAATATCCTCTGCATAGCGTGCCAGCGTAACGTCGGCTTCGTACTTGGCTCGACCCGGTAAAATCGCAAGCGCCGCGTGCGCTGCTAAGCGCTCGAGCAACCCCTCTTTAGGCATCCACTTCTCATGCCGGATGAGGCCGTCGTTGTTTTCGCCAAAGAACACTTGGTTGAAATAGCCAACTACCTCGGCGTACTCCACGCTTCTTACCGCGATCTGAAATTAACCTCTGCGATAACAACCAATCGTTGTTCCAGCCCCCGGCATCCTTGAAATCCTGAATCTCGTCATGCGAAACCAGCTCACCGGTGAAGTGCCGGACAGTTTCGCGGATCGCCTCCCGGTATGATTGCGACACTTCGACGAGTACGCCATCCATATCGAACACGATCACCTCGGGCGCTTCGGCCGGACTCACCAAATCTGCTCCAGTTCATCGAGAAACCGCTGGATCTGATCGCGCGTACCGACGGTCACGCGAAGGCAGCCCGGAAGCTCATAGCTTCTGTCACGAACCAGCACGCCGCGGCTCCGCAGCTGGTCGCGAATCTCGATCGCGCGGTCCCCTGCTTGAAAAAGAACGAAATTGGCTTGGCTCTGGATGTACGCAATCTTCAGTCGTTCGAGTCCGATATACAGCAGTTCCCGCGCAGTGAGAACTTCAAGAACGTATTCTTCGACGAAGGTCTGATCCTGCACAGCGATTCTGGCTGCCATCGCCGCCAACGCGTTCACGCTATACGGTGATTGCGCCTTACGCATGTACGCCATGTTCCCGGCATTGGAAAAAATACATCCACAGCGCATCCCCGCCATGCCGTAGATCTTTGAAAACGTGCGGCTCACAAACAAGTTCGGCTGCTCCGTCAATAACGGCAACACGGTCACGCCGCTAAATTCGTAATACGCTTCATCCACCAGCACAGCCGCATTCGTCGCCTTCGCGAGTATGCGCTCAATCGCCGAAACATCCGTTCCCGTACCGGTCGGATTGTTGGGATTGCTCAGAAAAATCGCGCGTGTTCGGGGCGTGACCCGCTCTAATAGTTCATCGAGCGGAAACGCTAGGGTTTCAGCCCGGTAATCCAGCTCCTGCACACTCGCACCCGCGAGTTGCGCGTAAAACCTGTACATCGCATACGACGGCCGCAGAATCAGCACTTCGTCTGCCTGACTCACATAGGTGTTGATCAGGAGTTGAATCGCCTCATCTGTGCCATTCGTAAGCGTCAGCTCATCTATTCCGACTCCGAAATGGCGTGCCAAATCTTCCAGCGCATGATCGTACTCGGGGTAAATGCTGAGATCCGCAGCAGTCAGATACCGCTTGATGAAATCGAGTACGTGCGGCGGAGCGCCCACCGTATTCTCGTTGAAATCCAGCCGCAGCTTATTGCGTCTGCCTCCGGTCGGCGGATTGTACGACTGCCATCCGCAAGACTGCGTCGCGCGGTGTCAGCACCTGCGGCTGTGATTCCGGCGCGACATCTACCACCGATTTAGTTGCCACAACGAATCTCCACGGCGCGTGCATGCGCCTCCAGACCTTCTGCGCGGGCGAGCGTCGCAATCGTTCCGCTCAATTCGCCCAGTGCGGACGACGAGAGCTGTTGAATTGCGATGACTTTCACAAAGTCTGCCGCCGAAAGTCCACCGCGCAGCCGCGCCCCGCCTCCAGTCGGCAGAACATGACTCGGGCCGCAAGCGTAATCTCCGGCCGATTCCGGCGAATGCGGGCCTAGAAACACCGTACCTGCATTTTTGATCTGCGGAAGCAGTGACGCATCGTAGAGGCCCAGGTGCTCCGGTGCCCACGTATTTGCGATCAAAACAGCCATGTGCATGTTGGGAACCAGAAAAATGCGCCCGTTCTTGTCGATCGACTGCCGCGCCACCTCGCGTGTAGGCAACGTGCAGAGCTGCCGCTCCAATTCGGCAGAAACCGCATTCGCAAGCTCCTTTGAAGTTGTTATAAGCAATGCCCTCGCTTCTGTATCGTGCTCCGCCTGCGCAAGCATGTCGGCTGCGATTATTCTCGCGTCCCCATCGGCGGCCAAAATCATGATCTCGGTTGGACCAGCGACAAAGTCAATTCCTACTTCACCCGCCAGCAACTTCTTCGCCGCCGCTACGTACGCGTTTCCCGGTCCGACAATTCGGTCCACCCGAGGAATCGTTTCCGTTCCGAATGCCATGGCCGCAATCGCCTGGGCGCCTCCGACCCGATAAACCTCGCGTATTCCGAGCATATGTGCGCAGCCGAGAATTTCAGTAGACGGTTTCGGAGATGTAACACAGATGCGCTCCACTCCAGCAGTTTGAGCCAGCACAGCCGTCATCAGCAATGTCGACGGCAGTGGATAGCGTCCCGATGGGATATAGCAACCGACTGCCTCGAGCGGGCGCACAATCCATCCCAGCTTGCGCCCAGGAGAGAACTCTTGAAAATATTCTTTCGGTAGCTGCTTTCGCGCAAATTCTCGAATGTTTTCGATAGCGGATTCCGCCGCGCACCGAAACTGCGGCGCCATTGCTTCACCGGCCTGATCCAGCTCGGCGTCAGTTACTCTTAGCGGCAGATCGCCGAGTTCATCAAGCCGCTTCGCATAACGAAGCAAGGCCGCATCTCCTTGCTTCCGCACGCCCTCGATAATCGGTCCGACAACATACTCGTGTTCGGTTTCCACGCGCGCTCTTCCGAAATAGAAGCCCTGCGTCGCGCGAAAATCCTGAATCGTGATCATGCTGTCCCTACATCACGATCTTGTTCAGCGGATATTCCACGATCCCTTGCGCCCCGGCTTCTTTCAGCCGTGGAATGATCGTCCGTACCGTCGTCTCTTCCAAAATCGTATTCACCGCCAGCCAAGCCTCATCGCTGAGCTGCGAGATCGTGGGGTTCTTCAGCGCTGGAAGAACAGCCAGAACCGCATTCAAATCGGCCCTTCGCACGTTGAGCATCAGGCCGACCTTCCCCAGCGCAGCGATCGCTCCTTCGAGCAACATCTTCACGTCCTCGAGCTTCCGTCGCTTCCACTCATCGGCCCAGGAACAGACATTCCCAATCAGCTGCGTATTCGATTCGAGAACGGTCTCGAGGATGCGCAGCTTATTCGCGCGCAAGGAAGATCCTGTCTCGGTTACTTCAACGATTGCATCTGCCAGCTCCGGAGGTTTGACCTCCGTCGCGCCCCAGCTGAACTCTACTTTCGCTTGCACGCCCTTGCTTGCCAGATAGCGTTTCGTCGTGCCGACGAGTTCTGTTGCAATTACCTTGCCCTGCAAATCTTCAACACTTCGATACGACGACGCTTCCGGTGCGGCCAGCACCCATTTCACTTTTCCAAAACTCTGCTTGGCATAAATCAAATCGGCTATCGTCTCGACGCGTGCTTCGTTCTCTTCCACCCAGTCACGACCCGTGAGACCCGCATCCAGAACCCCGTCTTCCACGTAGCGCGCCATCTCCTGCGCCCGAATCAGCATGCATTCGATCTCCGGATCGTCAATCGAAGGGAAATAGCTGCGGCTGCTGGTGGTGATGCTGAACCCCGCGCGCCGGAACAGATCGATGGTCGCGTTTTCTAAACTGCCTTTCGGGATGCCGAGCTTCAGCTTCACTGCTTCACTCCGTACACCGCGTCCGGATCGTAAACCCGCTCGTCTGTTTCTACCCAGTTGCCGTCGCGCCAGGTGCGGTAAAAGCAACTCTCATACCCGTTGTGGCAGACTCCCAGTCCGATCGGCTCCGCTTCGATCAGCAGAGCGTCCGAATCGCAATCCGTCGCAATTCGTTTCAGCATCAGAAAGTGCCCGGAACTCTCGCCTTTCGTCCATAATTTCCCGCGCGAGCGGCTGAAAAAAGTCACGTGTCCGGTCGCGAGCGTCGCGTGGAATGCCTCCCGATTCATATAGCCGACCATGAGCACGCGCCGAGTCGTCGCATCCTGCACGACCGCCGTGATCAATCCGCCTTGTTTATCGAAATCGAGAAACTCGCCCATTCCAATTCCCTGTGTAATGAAAAAGCCCGCCTTTCAGCGGGCCCGTCACAATTCAGATTAGAAGATTGACTCGGACACTCGCCGCCTAGACCATCGAATGATGGTGATGATGGCGGCGCGTGTGGTGAATCATCAAACCGAAAGTATAGCAAGCCCACAATCCCGTCCCGACTCGACCTCGCCTTTTCCTTCAAAACAATTTCAGGTAAAAATGTAATGAGGAAGGATTTGTGGAAAACCATTGCCGAACGGCCGCAACTTCACACCCTGCTTCGCCTTCCGTCTTTCCTCTGATATTTCTGTTGCGCAGTATTGCTCACAGCCATTCTGTCAGCTAAGTTAATCGAGTCCCCCATATGACCGTACGCGACATCAGCATCGATCATCCTCTGCCGGACAATCTCGACGCCGAACGCTTCGTGCTCGGAGCAATCATGAGCAGCGATACCGTCTTTTTGCAGGTTGCCGGTACGCTGACGCCCGACGATTTCAGTCTCGAGAAGCATAAACGCATCTTCGTGCGCATGGGCGACCTGCATGAGCGGGGCGAAAAGATCGACCGCGTCACTCTTGCGAACGAGCTAATGAAGCATGGCCAGCTTCAGTCCGTCGACGGTCTCAGTTATTTGGTCTCGCTCGACGATGGCCTTCCGCAACTCTATAACGTAGACAGTTACGTCTCTATCGTTAAAGAGAAATCTCTTCTGAGACGCATCATCACCGTTTCACAGGATACGATCAACCGCTGTTTAGGCTCAAACGAGGATCCTAAGCAGATCTTGGGCGCGGTCGAAGACGCGTTTATGAAGCTGGGCGATGTCCAGTCCAAGAATTCGCTGTCCAGCCCCGCTCAAATCATCACCGAATACGACGGCGGCATCAACGCCTTCCTCGACACCAGCAGGCGAATCAAAGGGATCAGCACCGGCTTCCTCAAATTCGACGAGATGACAGGCGGTCTACGCGAAGGCGAGCTGTTCATATTGGCTGCCCGCCCGGCGATGGGAAAAACTGCGCTCGCGCTGAACATTGCTCAACATGTCGCGGCGAATCAGAAAAGCCCCAAGGCCGTAGCCGTTTTCTCGCTTGAGATGTCGAAAGAATCGCTGCTCACGCGCATGTTGTGTTCCGCCGCACGAGTCGACCAGCAGCGCTTCCGTGCCGGGTATTTGAATGCTGACGAACGCCGCTCGCTTCAGGAGTCGATGTACCGAATGGTTGAATCGCCGCTGTTCATCGACGACACAGCCGGCACGAACCTCATGGATGTGCACTCGAAAGTGCGCCGGCTCCAAGCCGAACAGGATCTCGGCCTGGTGATTGTCGATTACCTGCAACTCATGCAAGGCCGTGGCCGATTCGAAAACCGCGTGCAGGAAATCAGCTCGCTCTCGCGCGGCTTGAAACTCATGTCGAAGGAACTGCGCGTCCCGTTCCTCGTCCTCTCACAGCTCAGCCGAGCCCCCGAAAGCCGTCCGGGTGATCATCGACCGATGCTCAGCGATCTTCGTGAATCTGGAAGTATCGAGCAGGATGCCGATCTCGTCGCCTTCATTTTCCGGGAAGAAGTCTACCGTCCCGACAAGGAGAGCCTGAAGGGTCTCGCTGAGCTGATCATTTCCAAGCAGCGCAACGGCCCCACGGGGCGCGTGAAACTCGCGTTTCTGAACCGCTACACGAAATTCGAAAATCTTGCCGCTGATACAGGCGAAGAGGACGCGCCATTCGAATAGCCGGCTGTTTCAGAACCGTAAGCAGATCTTTCCGAAATGCTGCTGGCTCTCCATGTAGCGCAGCGCGTCTTTTATCTGAGTCCACTCGAAGACTCGATCAACCACCGGCTTGATGCCGTGAAACTCGATGGCCGCATTCATGCGCTCGAACATCGCGCGAGATCCCACATAGATTCCTTGCACGCGCAGGCTGTTCATAAGAATGGCGGTCGGGCTCACGGTAGCGCCCGCACCGCTCAATACGCCAATAACGCTCACGGTTCCTTGCACACGAACTGCTCGCAAGGACCGCGGCATCGTTTCGCTGCCCCCGACTTCGATAACGTGAGCCACGCCTTCGCCGTTCGTCAGCTTGCGGGCTTCTTCCTCCCAGTTGGGAGTGGTTTTGTAGTTGATCGTCTCGGCCGCGCCCAGCTTCTTTGCGCGCTCGAGCTTCTGATCGCTGCTCGAAGTGACAATCGTACGCAGCCCAGCAGCATGTGCGAACTGTAGCGCAAACATAGAAACGCCGCCCGTTCCTTGAACGAGCACAGTGCCGCCGGGCAAAGCGGGACTGTTTTCGAACAACGCATGCCAGGCAGTCACACCTGCGCAGGGTAAGGCCGCAACTTCCACATCGCTGAGCGAACCGGGCGAGCGCACCAGTCCTTCCTCTGAGAACACAGCGTATTCGCGAAGCACACCGTCTATGGCACCTCCCAAGGCGGATGCGCCCTTGTCCCGAGTGATCGCCCCGTCGATCCATCTCTGCATGAAGCATGGCGAGACCCGGTCACCCTTCTTGAAACGGGTCACCCCCGGCCCGATCTCTTCAACTACACCCGCGCCATCGGAGAGCGGCACCATGGGACGTTTCAGCTTCGGGTTGTAGACGCCCTTCACCACCATGTAATCGCGATAGTTGAGAGACGCCGCTGTGAGCCGGACCAGAATCTCACCCGCTCCGGGCTGCGGCGTTTCACGATCGGCCAGCGCGAGATTATCTATCCCGAATTCTTGAATTTCAAACGCTTTCATGGCCTGCCGCGTTCGTAAAATCGATCAGCTGCTGCAGTTTCTGCTTCGCCGCACCGCTGTCGATCGATTCGGCGGCGGCGGATACGGCAGTCTTTAGATCGGGCGCTCGCTCACTCACCAGCAGCGCCGCTGCGGCATTCGCGACGACAATGTCACGCCTTGATCCTGCTTCTCCGTCCAGAACCGAGCGAACAATGTTGGCATTCACTTCAGGGTCTCCGCCCTTCAAGTCTTCGATCGCAGCCTGCGAAAGCCCGAAATCGGCGGGCGACCATCGCCCTTTCTGGACGCGCCCACCCTCTACCTGAAAGACAATCGTATGCGTCGTTGTTGTGATCTCGTCAAAACCATCGGCACCGTGAACCACGAAAGCTCGCTCGATGCCCAGGCGCGCGGACGCCTGCGCCAGCATCTCCGCCGCGCGCACGGAAAATGCACCGATCAGTTGCACACGCGCTCGAACAGGGTTCGTTAATGGCCCAAGCATGTTGAATACGGTGCGGCCCTTCAACAGCAGTCTCGCTTCCTGAGCGTGCTTGACCGCCGGGTGAAGCAAGGGCGCGTACAGAAACCCGATGCCGATCTGGCGAATGCACTCTGTCACTTGCTGCGCCGGCAAATCCACCGGTATGCCTAACGCTTCCAGCACGTCGGCGCTCCCGCACTGGCTCGAAATACGCCGGTTTCCATGCTTGGCAACGCGTAGTCCGGTTCCCGCGATGACAAAAGCGGTCGCAGTCGAAACGTTGAAGGAGTTTGTGCTGTCGCCGCCCGTGCCGCAAGTGTCGATTACCGGTTCTTGTGACTGGTCAAGCTCAACCAGCTGACTCATCTCTCGGATTGCGCTTGCAAAACCGACCAGCTCGGCGACCGTTTCACCTTTCCGGCGCAGGAAACTGAGTACCTCCGCGATCTCTTCGGTGCTCATCTCGCCGGACAGCATCCGATGCATCAGGTCGTGGGCTTCCGTCTGGCTAAGATGAACGGAGTTCCGGAAAGGTAGATGAGATATGCCTCGGCTACTCATTCGATCGATCCGGCATGGCCCGGCCCAGAAGCATCCACACAAACTGATACGTCGCGCGCAACTCATCTATTGTGAACTACTCGCTCACCGATCCCCTGCTGCACAAAGCTATCTCGCGTCCGCTAGGCTAAAAGGCAAGGAATCGTCACTCGTGCTCGTCGTTATGAAAGCTCAAGCGGGGCCGCAAGACATTGCGCGAGTGTGCCAGCGCATCGAATCCCTCGGCTTCAAGCCGCACATCATTCCGGGCGAGCAGCGCACCGCTATCGGCATCACTGGAAATAACGGTCCCATCGATACGGTGGAGTTTGAAGATCTTCCAGGCGTAGCGGAAGCGATTCGCGTATCCAAATCCTATAAATTGGTGAGCCGCGAAACGAAACCGGAGAACACCGTCGTAAAGGTAAACGGGGTTGCAGTCGGCGGCGACGAGATCGTCTTGTGCGGCGGCCCGTGTTCGGTAGAAACTCGCGATCAAATCCTCGAATCCGCCCGCGCCGTCAAAAAAGCGGGAGGCGAATTGCTACGCGGCGGCGCTTATAAGCCGCGCACCTCGCCGTACAGTTTCCAAGGCTTGGGCGAAGAGGGTTTGCGCTACCTTGCCGACGCGCGAGAAGAAACCGGACTCGGCATCGTGACGGAAGCTATCGATGTTGAGACATTTGATCTGGTCGAGCAATACGCCGACTGCGTGCAAATCGGCGCTCGCAATATGCAGAACTTCTCGCTGCTGCGCCGCGCCGGACGATCGCGCAAGCCTATTTTGCTGAAACGCGGGATGTCCTCCACGCTCGACGAATTTCTGATGGCAGCCGAATACATCCTTGCCGACGGCAATTACAATGTGATCCTTTGCGAGCGAGGTGTTCGAACGTTCGCGGATCACACCCGCAATACTCTAGATCTGAGTGTCGTTCCCGCAGTGCAAAAACTCAGTCACCTGCCCATCATTGTCGATCCCAGCCACGGCACAGGCAAACGCGACAAAGTTGTGCCGATGGCCTTGGCTGCTATCGCGGCGGGCGCGTCGGGTCTGATGGTCGAAATGCATCCGGCGCCTGAGCGCGCTCTCTCGGATGGTTCGCAGTCTCTCGATCCGACGCAATTCTCCGAGATGGCCGACGATTGCCGGGCTCTTGCACAGCTATTGGCATCGCGCCGCAAGGCCGCGGTCTCCGTATCATAGCGGCTCAATAGACATCGCGCTGCTTCACCGAATAGCGGCAACCCGCGAGATACACTAGCGATTGGCCTTAAACGCACCTTTCGCGATTGAGCGCCGAACGCATCTATGAAAATTCATGAGTATCAGGCGAAAGCAATCCTCGCCAAGCACGACGTCCCCGTCCCGCGAGGCACGGTCGTGTACACGGTCGAGGAGGCCGAAGCCGCAGCAAAGAACATTGGCGGCAGTGTGGTTGTCAAAGCGCAAATTCACGCCGGAGGCCGCGGCAAAGGCGGTGGTGTCAAAGTCGCCAAGAACGCTGCTGAAGCGGCCGAGATCGCCAAGAAAATGCTCGGCATGACACTCGTCACCCATCAGACTGGTCCCGAAGGACGCGTGGTCCAGCGTTTGCTCATCGAAGAAACTCTTCCTATCGAACGCGAACTTTATCTCGGCATTGTGCTCGATCGCGCCATAGGTGAGTCCGTATTCATGGCATCGCGCGCTGGCGGCATGGAGATCGAAGAAGTCGCGGAAAAAACACCCGAGCTGATCTTTAAAGAGCCTCTATTACCGGGACTGCCGTTACAACCGTTTCAGGCCCGCAAGCTCGCTTTCGGCATGGGCATTCCCGCTCGCAGCGCCCCGGCCGCGGTTTCCGCAATGATTGCTCTGTCGAAAGCCTATGACGCAATCGACGGCTCCCTCGCGGAAATCAATCCGTTCATTCTTACCGCTGACGGCAAGGTCTACGCTCTCGATGCCAAAATCAACATCGACGATAACGCGCTCTACCGGCACAAGGATTTGCTTGAGCTGCGCGACATGAACGAGGAAGATCCTCTCGAAGTCGAGGCCTCCCGCTTCGGCCTCAACTACATCAAGCTCGAAGGCAACATCGCTTGCATGGTTAATGGCGCCGGCCTCGCCATGGCAACCATGGACATCATCAAGTACGCCGGCGGTCAGCCCGCCAATTTTCTCGACGTCGGCGGCGGCGCCAGTGCCGAGCAGGTCAAGAATGCCTTTCGTATCCTGCTCTCCGATCCCAGTGTCAAGGCCGTCCTCATCAACATCTTCGGCGGCATTCTCCGTTGTGACACGCTCGCCAACGGCGTCGTTTCCGCCGCCCGCGATTTGGGCATTCGCATTCCTGTCGTCATCCGCATGGAAGGCACGAATGTTGACCTCGGTCAAAAGATTCTAAAGGAGTCGGGATTCAACTTCACCGTCGCCAAGGGCATGAAAGATGCCGCGGAGAAGGTTGTGAGGTTGGCTCAATGAGCGTACTCGTAAACGAAAACACTAAGGTCCTGTTTCAGGGCTTTACCGGTCGCGAAGGCACATTTCACGCCGAACAGGCAATCAATTACGGCACGAAGGTGGTCGGCGGAACCACGCCTGGCAAAGGCGGACAGCAGCACCTCGACCGCCCGGTCTTTAATACCGTCGAAGAAGCTGTAAGCGCCACGGGTGCCAACGCGTCCGTCATCTTCGTTCCACCCCCGTTCGCGGCCGATGCCATCATGGAGGCCGCCGACGCAGGTCTGCCGCTGATCGTTTGTATCACCGAAGGGATCCCCATCAACGATATGGTGCGCGTGTGGGCGTACTTGAAAACCAAACCCGCCACTCGGCTCATCGGCCCCAACTGTCCCGGCGTGATTACGCCCGGAAAGTGCAAGATCGGCATCATGCCCGGTCACATCCACAAGCCTGGTCATGTCGGCATCGTGTCCCGCTCGGGCACGCTAACCTATGAGGCCGTCGGTCAACTGACGGGGCTCGGTATCGGCCAGTCGACGTGCATTGGTATCGGTGGCGATCCAATCATCGGCACATCCTTTACTGAGGCTATTACCCTCTTCAATAACGATCCCGACACTCACGCCATCATCATGATCGGAGAAATCGGCGGGACGGCCGAAGAGACCGCCGCCGCTTACGTCAAAGCGCACGTGAAGAAGCCGGTGGTCGGCTTCATAGCGGGCCAAACCGCGCCACCCGGACGTCGCATGGGACACGCGGGCGCAATCATCTCAGGCGGATCCGGCAAAGCGGAAGACAAACTCGCGGCAATGACAGACGCCGGAATTATCGTGTGCCCGTCCCCTGCTCTGATGGGCGAAAAGATGCAGCAGGCGCTCGGCGTCACTGCGCCCTGAAATCTCAAAGGACCTCTGAATGGCTTTAGAACGCACTTTCGGCATCATCAAGCCCGACGCCGTGGCTAAGGGGCACGTCGGTGACATTTTGACGATGATTCAACAAAACGGCTTCCGCATTGTCGGTGTGAAGATGCGCCGCATCTCGAAGCATGAAGCAGAAGCCTTTTACTCCGTTCACAAAGAGCGGCCTTTTTTCCCCGGGCTCGTGACGTTCATGACGGAGGGTCCCGTCGTTCTTCTTGTAATCGAGAGGGAGAACGCTATCGCTAAGTGGCGCGAAGTGATGGGTGCAACAAATCCTGCCAATGCGGCGGAGGGCACCGTTCGCAAGCGCTTCGCTGAAAATATCGAGCGAAATTCAGTGCATGGTTCCGATGCACCCGAAACGGCCGCGGACGAGATTCCATTCTTCTTTACGACCGCTGAGCTGCTCTAGCGGCTTTTTCCTAAAACAGGTCGAGCGTGGCTGCACTCTGCCACGCTCATCTGAGTCCTACGTAGCTTGGCTACGCCACTTTTGGTTCTAGACCAGGAACCTCGAGCGCCGTTGCGAGTGCCTTCTTCGTCTTCTCCGCCAAATTTCTCAGCCGCGCGTGCTTTGGACGGCTCAGCCGGCGCTCTACGCTTCGTCGGGCGCGCAGCAACCGAATCCGCACAGCCGTTTCAGACCAGCCGTGCTGTCGCGCAATCTCCTGAACCTTGTACCCTTCGATGTAATGACCTTCGAGTACCACCCGGTCGTTCGGTTTGCACTCTTTTAAAATTCGTTTTACATCAATCGCAGCCACATTCATTCGAGGCGGCGCTTGCAGTTCCGGCAAGGTCTGCGTTTGCGGTTCGCGTCTCAAAAATGTGCGATGAATGTTGAGCGCGATACTGTTCGTCCACGTGAGTACCAGGTTCGGGTCACGTAGCTGCTCTCGTCGTTCCCAACCTTTTGCCCACGCTGCCTGTGCCGTATCAAGGGCTGCATCGTAGGACAGGCCGCGCGATACCAGGAAGCGCACCGTCAGATTGAAACCACGTTGGTATGCCTTGCCATATTCTTCTGTTGTCATTTAGTTCCACCGCTCCTAATTTTTCTTAATCACTGCTCCCGACCCAACCGCCCGGCCGAGAGTCGATGACCTGTTGCGATCATCTTCCGTAGAGAACTGCTATCACCTACGGCGTAGTGTTAGGCAGTTTTGCTGCCACGTATGAAGGTGCGCTAGAACCTCTACCGCATAAGCGTGCCAAATGTCCGTCGAATGAGACATTTCCCGCCTCAATGTAAGTAAAACAACGGGCTCGTGAAATCGAGTTTAAATTCTCTCGGTCGTGCAAAAATTTCTGGTTGATTAAGAAAAAAGAGAAACCTTTTCCACGGCAGGGGCTCAGACGAAAGTACAACGCGGCGGAATTAGCTGCGGCAGGCAACTGCCAGAGTCGACGTGTGGCTCAACGCAGCACGCCCCATTCGTACCCTCGCCCTGGCAACCTCTGAACGAACCTACTTGGGTGTAGTTTCGGTCTGCTTTTGAGAGGTTGTCTCGACCTTCTCCGGCTCATCGGTGGCAGCCTTCATGCTGTCGCGGAATGACCGAATTCCTTTGCCAAGACCTTGACCCAATTCAGGTAGCTTCTTAGGGCCAAAAACGAACAGCGCTATCACCAAAATAATCAGCAGGTGACTGGGCTGAAATAGTCCGTCAAACATGAGGCTTTCTCCACGCGAAGGCGCACTGGGGCTTCCTACGCGTCTGTTCCAGTATATATGACGAAACGCGATAATGGCAGTTTCCTCATTCGCGGTGTTTGGGGACCTTGAACATTCAGGCCTTTCCACCGTCCGAATCTGCTAGCCTGTTGTTGACATCGCCTTAACGCTCCGCTATAGTGCTGAAGTACTGAACTATCAACAAGTTGACGCCTTAGTTGCATCCTGTGTAGAAGGTCAGATCTTCTAGTTTCCATAGCGGTTATATTCCGGCTGCCTCTTTGTAACTGGAGGTTTCCACTTGGGGTTGAATGACACATGGCCGGTCCATCCGATGATTCTGTTGAGTTGGCGGGAACCACCGATAGTGCGGACTATCAGGCGTTCCTTGACGACTACAGCAGCCACTTCATAACGAAGGATCGCGAGATCCTGCTCGGACACGTTCTCAGTGTCTCGGACAAAGAAGTCATCGTTGATATAGGACGCAAGATCGAAGGCCTCGTCCCTGCCTCGCAATTTCCTCTCGTTGACAGCAAACCGGCAGTCAAACCGGGAGACATCATCGAGGTCATGTTTGACCGCAGTGGCGAACCGGTCGAGGGCTACATTCTGCTCTCCTACGAGCGCGCACACCGGCTGCAAATTTGGGATCAGTTGGAGAAGGCGGCCGCGGCCGGAACACCCGTAACGGGACGCGTTGTAGAAAAAGTCAAAGGTGGCTTAGCGGTCGATATCGGTATCGTTGCGTTCCTGCCCAGCTCGCAGATCGAGCTGCGGCCCATCCACAATCTGGACACTTACGTCGGTCAGGAATTCCCCGTCCGCGTTCTTAAATTGAATCGTCGCCGCGGGAACGCCGTCGTCTCCCATCGTGTCCTGTTGGAAGACGAGATCCTGGCCCGAAAGTCCGAAGCTCTCGCGAAGATTCACGAGGGCGGCGAGATCACAGGCGTCGTGAAAAACTTGACCGAGTACGGCGCATTCGTCGACCTCGGCGGCATTGATGGCCTGCTGCATGTTAGCGATCTGACCTACGGCAACATCACCCACCCATCTGCTGTCGTGCACGTTGGTGATCAGATCACTGTCAAAGTTCTGAAGTTCGATCGCGAGAAGGAACGTATTTCGCTTGGCCTAAAACAGATGCGCCCTGATCCTTGGAGCGACATCGGCGCGCATTATCCACCACAAAGCCGCGTCATTGGACGTGTCGTCAGCGTCACCGATTATGGCGCTTTCGTGGAGCTCGAGCCCGGCGTTGAAGGTCTCATCCACATCTCCGAGATGACTTGGAGCCGGCGCATGAAACATCCCGCCAAAGTGGTCAAAGCGGGCGATCAGGTCGAAGCCGTTGTTCTTGAAATCAAGCCCAGGGAGCGCCGCATCTCGCTCGGCATGAAGCAACTGGAAGTCGATCCGTGGACCACTGTCTCTGAACGCTACAGCATCGGTTCAGTTGTTGAAGGACGCGTGCGCAAACTTGCCGATTTCGGCGCCTTCGTCGAGATCGAAGAAGGAGTTGACGGTCTTGTTCATGTCTCTGACATGTCTTGGACGGCGCACATCAAACATCCCTCCGAGCTTGTCAAGAAAGGCCAGTTTGTTCAAGCCGTTATTCTCAACATCGATGCGGCCAACCGGCGCCTTTCTCTTGGCATGAAGCAGCTGCAACCCGACGCTTGGGAGACATTTTTCCGCACTCACCACGTCAACGATATCGTGCGCGGACGTGTTTCGCGCGGCACCGCCTTCGGTGTTTTCGTTGAGTTACTGCCGGGCGTAGAAGGGCTCTGTCACCGGAGCGAGATCGCCGGCGAAGTCGGTAAACGCGCCGCCGCCAAGCAAGGCAACGAGGAAGAGCCCGCCCTCCCCATTGGCAAAGAATTCAGTTTCAAGATCATCAAGATGAATGAGGCGCAAAAGCGCATCGGACTCAGCTTCCGTGCCATGACCGATGAGGACGAGCGCAATCGCCTTCACGACTACAAACGCCACGCGGCCGCGGCCACATCCACCGTCGGCGACGCCATCAAGCAGCACAAATCGGAAGAGAAGAAATGACCAGAATAAATAAGGAACACCAGGTATGACCAAGGCTGAGCTGATCGAGGAAGTGTCGAAGGTCGTCGAGATGACTCGCAAAGATTCGGAAATGATTGTGGAAACTATCTTCGACAGCATTGTGAATAGCCTCCACAAGGGAGAGAAGATAGAAATTCGTGGCTTTGGCAGCTTTCGTACGCGCCAGCGGCAGCCTCGCGTGGGACGCAACCCGAAAACCGGATCGCGTGTCGAAGTACCCTCCAAACGTATCCCTTACTTCAAGCCGAGTAAGGAACTGCGCGACCTCGTAAACCAGGCGGCTCAAGCAGGCCGCTCGAATTCCGGCGCTGAATCGCACTCGGCCCCCAGCGTCACTGATCGAAATCCGTCCGGTTCCTGACCCGCGTCCTATGACTCACCTGTGGACGCCTTGGCGCTCCACGTACATGCAAGAGAAGAAGGATAAGAGCCGGTGCATTTTTTGCGATGCCGCCGCCGGCAGCGCCGACCAACAGAACCTTGTTGTGTATCGCAGCGAGTTGGCCTTTGTGATCCTAAACCGGTTTCCCTATACCAGCGGTCACTTGATGATCGCTCCTTACGCGCACGTGCCGAGGCTCGCAGACACGAGTGTCGCCACGGCCGGCGAGATCATGAATCTCGCGCGCCGCGCGGAGCACATCATCGACAGCATCTATCACCCGGATGGCTTGAATGTGGGGATGAACTTGGGTGGCGCTGCCGGCGCAGGTATCGAACAGCACATCCATATGCATGTCCTGCCACGTTGGATCGGAGATGCAAACTTCATGACCACCGTCGGGAATACGCGTGTCATTCCCGAAGCGCTGGACGATACCTACGCCAAGCTTAAAGCGGGATTCTCTACCACCCTCCAGGTCTAGTGAATGTTGATCTGGAGCACCGCGTCGGAGTGATTATGGCGCCAATCCCAGTACGCTTGGCGCTGCGACGCACTTGCCCGGTCCCAGTCGACGTACTGCCGGTGCCGCTGCTCCCAATACATGTGCCACGCCCTATCTTCATTACCGTTCCATTCGTGGTAATCCTTATGGTGCCTGTCGTAGTACCGCTGGTCATGATGGTCATCGCGGTCATGATGCTCATCCCGGTCGCGATCCTGGGCGTTCAGGTAGACCGGAACAGTGAGAGCCACGCTGAGTGAGAGCGCCGTCAAAAGTTTCTTCATAGGTTCAGTAAGGTTTTCCTCCAACCTCGAAAATTAGAATCCTAGAAGAAGTGCGGGGTTTCACACGCTATTCTCTCGACGTGTTGCGGCAGTGTTTCGAATCTGGTACTTTCCAGAAGCGACATCTTATAGATGCACAAGGGTTTCACCTCTGGCGCGTCCGTCCGCGTCTGCACTTTTGGTTTAGCATTTTTCATCATCGCTGGCGCTCTTTCGCTCTGCGGCTGCACCTCGCCGCGAAGCTATCGCGAGCTTTGCGCGCAGCGCGCAAACCGCCCTCGAACAAGGACCCGCAATCTTCCGCGATCTTCATGATTCCTGTGTCCGGCGTCATGGCGACGCCGCCCCAATCACTGCGCTCTACCTTCCTCCTCCTAGCAATCCCAGCCCTCGCAACACACCCGATGAGAATCCGGTGTGTACCCCATTAGCACCTCAGGCCGATGCTCTCGGCAGAGCTTCGGACGTATTGGCCGCTTACTTCAGGGCCATGCAGCAACTCGCATCGTTCAATACCTCGACGGTGAGTTCCGACAGCCAGCACGCAGCCGAAAATGCGGCCTTCACCGCACAGCTCAATTTGACTCAGGCCGATTCGCTCGCGAAACTCGCCGGGTTGGTTACCGAGGCATTCACCGGGCATTATCAGCGAAGCCGGCTCGCGCAATACCTGCGTGAGGCCGATCCGAGTATCTCTTCCGTCACGAAGGGCTTCGAACAAATCGTTTCCCAGGACTACCTTGGCTTGTTGCGCGAGGAGCGACAAACGTCGACTGCGCGCTATCAGAAAGTCGGAGACATCAGCAATGGCGCGACGATTCTTCTATTGAATCGGGCCTACACCGATGACCTAAAGGAGCTCGACCGCCGTAAAGCAATTGCAGACGCATACGTGCAGGCCCTTCGACAAATCCGCGACGGACATCATCAGTTAGCCCTGAATGCCAATCGCCTCCGCGCCCGAGATCTCAGCCTGGCATTACAGCCGTACACCACGAACCTGCAGGCCCTGGCGCCTGTTTTGCAGAAGGGATTCTAATTTGCATCGCGAATGCGCCAAGTAGCCGCTCATGTCTAATACCGCGGATCAAGCTCGGCAACTAGCCAACCTGTTTTCTCGCATGTCTGAAACGGTCGACGCGTACCGTACTCAGCACTTCGCGGAGTTAGCGCCCGAAGAGCGGGATGAGCTCGAAGATCGCATCCAACAGCTCGACGATATTCACGATGATTTCACCGCGATAGCAATCGAGGACACGCTCAACAGCATCAAAGGCGATCTGGATCGGATCGCGAATGTGACAACTCAGGCGCAACAAGCCCTTCATCACCTGAATACCGTCGCCGCAATCATCAAGGTCGCTTCGGCCGCCAGCGAACTGGGCGAGGCTATCGTCACGGCAGACTATGGAGCTATTCCCCAAGCGATCGTGGACCTAATTCAAGCGGTCCCGAAAACAGCCGATAAGAATCCTTCTGACGCAAATCAACCGGGCACCGAGCGCGCCGATTGAATTTTGCGCCTGTGACAGATAAAGGATTACGTCCATGTTTGACTGGTCTCTCGACCCTCGGTCCATGCTCGCGCTGTTGTGCCTCTTGACCGCCTTCGTCTTCTGGAACAACGACCTGCTGTTCTTCACCTTCGGCTTTATGGCTGTCTGCACAAGGCTCGGCAGCCACTCTTTCTAGCCTTCCGCGCGCACAGTCATTCGTCCTTCCGTAAGGGAGATTCTTCGTACCGTCGCAGCAAATCTTCCGGCCCATCGTACAGCGCGATACAGCCCGCGTTCCATAGATCTGCTTCCGGAAAACCACCGCATCGCACTCCTACCGTTCGCAGACCCGCCTTTTTCGCCGCCTCTGCATCGTGTGGACTGTCTCCCACCACGATCGCTTGTTGCGGTCGAATGTCGTCGCCTAGCCGCTTCAGTGCTGCCTCAAAGATGTCGGGATGCGGCTTCGAGCGCTTTGCATCAGCCGACGAGGTCTCCACTTCTACTAAATCGTCGATATGTGCGATCCGCTCGAAATCCTTCAGTTCATCTCCTTTCGCCGAAGAGGCCAGCGCGAGTCGCTGCCCGTTCTTCTTCACCTTTTGAAATAGCTCGCGCACGCCCGGAAACGGCTTCACTTGCTTCAGGTACTTCTTCTTAAAAAGCCGCCCCCGGTATTCTTGCAACTCTTTCCCTTTCGATTTCAGCTCATCCGGTGAGAGGAACACAGGCAGCAGCTGATCGCCGCCCTTACCGATCTGGCTTCGGATTTCCTCGAACGATATCTCATGTCCAAAATGCCGGAACGCCTCCTGCCATGCCTGCGCGTGCAGATCCACGGAATCGAGCAACGTCCCGTCGATGTCGAAAATAATCGCTTGCGCCACCAATCCTCCTGATTCAAGATCGCTGGTGTGACTGGTAGCATTCGAGTAGTGTTTCGAACGCAAAGTGCATCATAAGAACGGATGTCGTCACCTCCCGAAGTTGTGTTGAATCTCCCCGACGAGGTCAAGTCGGCAGAAAAGGCCGGCCTGCGCTACACGATTCCGAAGGGTCAGGGCATTCGGCGTCGCGCTGCCGGCAGTGGATTCGTTTATCTCAATCGGGACGACAATCCTATTGAGGACCCCACCGTCCTCGATCGCATTCGCTCTCTGGTCATTCCGCCGGCCTGGACTTCGGTCTGGATCAGCCCTGACCCAAACAGTCATATTCAAGCGGTCGGCCGCGATGCACGAGGCCGGAAACAGTACCGGTATCACCCGAAGTACCGAGCGGTACGCGATCTTGTGAAATTCGACCGTATGCGCGCGTTCGGAAAGGTCCTTCCGCGCATTCGTCGCGCTGTCGGCCGCGATCTCGCTCGCCGCGGGATGCCCAAAAGAAAAGTGCTCGCCGCAGTTGTCAAACTTCTCGAAACCACTTACATTCGCATCGGAAACGAAGAATACGCGGAAGAGAACGGATCGTTCGGTCTGACCACCCTCCGCAATCAACACGTCCAGATTCTAGGAGACATGCTGAAGTTTCGATTCCGCGGCAAAAGCGGTCAGCATCACGAGATCACGGTGCAAGATCCTCGCCTCGCTCGCATTTTGCGCAAGTGCAAAGACATTCCGGGCAGCTCTTTGTTTGAGTATCTCGATGAAAACGGCGATCCGCAGACGATCGAATCCGGCGACGTTAACGAGTATCTGCGTGAGATCAGCGGAGGCGACTTCACGGCCAAAGATTTTCGCACCTGGGGCGGAACTTGTCTCGCTGCCAGTTTCCTGCTGGCGAAGTGTACTGGCGAAGCAAATGAGGCCGCCAAGTCCGTTCTCGTCGACGTGGTCAAGGATGTTGCCTGCAAGCTAGGTAATAAACCTGCAACTTGCAAGAAGTACTACATACATCCTGCCGTCATGGACTGCTATTCCAGCGGAACCCTCCGTGAATTCGCGGAAAAATTTCGAGACAGCCGCAGCAACTATCTTTACGAACAGATTGTCTTGTCGCTGATCACTCCTCTCAAGCGTTTACGCGCTCCCAAAGCCGCGTAAGTTCGAAGGGCTTTAGAGGGCACAAGGCCTGTGGGTCACCGGCTCACTGAAGAGTCAACGTCAACGCCTCAAAATCAATCGTGACCTGGTGTGCAAGGTTCAGAACATCAAGGCCAAGGCGTGCGTAATACCACCGGCTATTAGGCGTCGTCTCGCCGAGCAGAACATGCGCGGGATGAAGATGTGCATCGAATCCGCCCACCCGCAGCATCATCTCGGGAACCACTTTCTCGGTTATTTCAGACTTGCCGCCGAAACTCCTCTCTGTCTTCGTACTCGTTTTCACCGAGGCGTTAACAATGTCGGAAAACTGCTTGGCAAACGGCGGCCAGAGTTCGGTCGCTTCAGCTCCTGTATCAAAGATCACCGGCAGACGCTGCTGCTTGAATTCGACAAGCGCAACAGGATCGGCGCCATCAAAGCACAGCGTTGGATGTTTCTTTATCTGGGCAGAGGGTACTCCGATCTCAAAAGTTCCTCCCGTGCTGAACCGGACTGTACGGAACGCAAGCAGAACGGGCAGGCCAATCGCGCCTTTTTGGGACAACGGCAGACTGGAGAAGACTTCCTCGTTATCGCCGAGCACCATGAAAGTGACGTTTCTGAGCTGCAGATTCCCAATATCGACTGCGTCTGCCACTGCGGTGCGAAAAGCGGTTTGTTTTCCTGTCGCACCATGTACACTCGCGTTGCTGTCGCGAACCGTAAGACCCAAATTTTTCGCTTCTGATTCACTCATGAACGAAAAGTTTGCATCTGAATCGACCATGAACTCGGCGGATTTGCCCTGGATCGAGACCGGAATAAACAGCTTCCGCTCACACCGGCGGCAATGAACGGTGCAAGGCTGAAATCTGGTTACCGCCTGATCAGGCAAGCCGCGCAACATTGCCGTCAGAGGTGAATTGTCTTCCAGCTGCGCAGCGGCCTTCCGGTATTGGCCGGAACGCAAATACATGTAACTCAACCATTCACTCGCCTGGTCTGCATCCGCCTGATCTGCATCGACAGGTCCTGCATCGGAATCGGAGTTGCTTTCGTACAGCGGCTTCAGCGCTGCCTCCGCCTCCGCTACTTCGTTGAAAGCAGCCGCTACCGCGCCTCGATACAGTGGCGGCGCCGCTGATGTGTTGGCCAGGGCTTCGCGTAACTCAAACCATGCGTGAGCGTCGTAAAGCGCCTTCAGATCCCGCGCGTGCTGCGCTCCCCCACCATCCTGAAAAAGCGCGCCGCAAAGTAAACACCCGACAAGGACCTTCAGCAGCATCCTGTTTCTACCTGCCCTGCTTCCCTATCGTCTGAACCTTAGCACCACTTCAGTGCTCAGCGCTAACGCCACGTGGAAATACCAAGTCAGTTTTTCTCAACTGCACCGTAACGGTGACCATCCCCACGCATCCTCGAAGTGGAGGTACAGGTGTCCGATCCGCAACGTGAAGTTGTCGTCGTTACAGGCGCCACGGCCGGTGTAGGCCGCGCCGTGGTTCGTGAGTTCGCCAAACGGAAGGCATCCATCGGCCTCATCGCTCGCGGTCAAGAGCGTCTCGAAGCGGCGAAACGCGAAGTCGAGCAGCAGGGCGGCAAAGCTCTCGCTCTGTCCGTCGACGTCGCGAATGCGGACGAAGTGGAACAAGCCGCCGAGCGCGTGGAGCGCGAACTCGGGCCCATCGATATCTGGGTGAATAACGCGATGACCACGATCTTCGCGCCCATTTCGCAGATCAAGCCCGATGAATACAAGCGCGCGACGGAAGTCACCTATCTCGGTTGCGTTTATGGAACCATGGCCGCTCTCAAACGCATGCTTCCGCGAGACCGCGGCGCCATTGTGCAGGTTGGGTCCGCCTTGGCCTATCGCTCCATTCCTCTTCAGGCCCCCTATTGCGGCGCCAAACACGCCATCGTTGGATTTACTGACTCATTGCGCTGTGAGCTCATCCATAACCGCAGCGACATCCACGTCACGGTCGTTCATCTGCCCGCCATGAACACGCCCCAGTTCAGTTGGTGCCGCACGCGTCTGCCCAGGCATCCCCAGCCCGTGCCTCCCATCTTTGAGCCGGAAGTTGCTGCCAAGGCGATCTATTGGGCTGCTCATCACAAACGCCGCGAACTCTTCGTCGGCGCTCCAACGGTACTCGCGATCTATGGCCAAGACGTTGCTCCCCATCTCGCTGACAAATATCTCGGCCGAACCGGCTACGACGCCCAGCAAACATCCGAGCCTGTGTCACCGGACCGCCGCGACAATCTCTTTGAACCGGTTCCCGGCGATTACGCCGCTCATGGGATCTTCACCAGCCAAGCCAAGAACTTCAGTCTGCAAAGCTGGGCCGATGTACACCGCACTCCTTTAGCCCTCAGTGCGGGGCTGCTCGGACTCGGTGCCTGGTTTCTCAAAAGAAAAGCTTCTTAAAAGAAAAAGCCCCGGAGGGAAAATGCCTTTCGAAAACGCCGAGACGCTCCGCAGCGACCTTCTTTACGGCACTGGCGCCATGCTCGAGCGACGACGCGCCGTGGTGAGCCTCTCGGTGTTCTCCGCAAGCGTTCTCGGCGGCATTGCTCTGTTTCAGGTGGGCGTCTTCAAGAAGCTTCCCGACCCTCCGCTGCCACACTTCGACTCGGACGCAATCAATGGCTCCGCCCAAGCCTATTCGCTTTTGGAAACGCCCGATGCCTTGCTCGGCATGGCCAGCTACGCCGTGACTGCTTGCCTCGCGGCCGCCGGCAGTCGAGATCGTGCTGTTAGCGCCCCGTGGATTCCTCTTGCGATGGCAGCCAAGACGGGACTTGATGCAACTATGGCCGGTCGCCTGGCCGTGCAGCAATGGACGAAATATCGTAAATTTTCGTTTTGGTCGCTCCTCGTTGCCGGGGCGACCATCGCTGCTCTACCCTTCGCGATCCCAGAGGCCATCCGCGCCTGGAAAAGATAACGATCCGACCCGAAGCAAGCTCACTATCTCTTCAAAACGGCACATCGTCATCGGTGACGCCCATGCCGCCCGCGTCATCTTCTGACCCGCGCGCGCCCGCACCGGCACCACTGCGGCCTGCACCGCCTGTCCTTCCTGCTGCGGCCGCGCTCTCAAATCCGCCGCTTCCCTCGCCTCGCCCGCCTAACAAGATGATTTCGTCGGCAACAACCTCGGTCGTATAGACCTTTTTGCCCTCTTTATCGTCATAGCTTCGCGTCTGCAGCCGGCCCTCCACGTACACCTGCTTGCCTTTGGTGAGATAGTTCGCGACGTTCTCCTGCCGCCATGCAACCACATTCGTCCAATTCGTTTCTTCCTTCCACTCGTTGGTCTGTTGGTCTTTCCAGCTTCGAGTGGTGGCCACTGAAAACTTCGTCACAGACGCCCCCGAGGGCGTGAACTTCGTCTCGGCATCGCGCCCGAGATTTCCTACTAGAATTACCTTGTTAACGCTGCGGGAAGCCATAATCATTCGAACTGTATCATAGGGACTCGCTTTAGTACCGGCACCTTGAGATTTTGCCTCCCTGCACCCCACAACTCTGCACGGAAGCACAAGTTCCGGTACGAATTTGTCGCGACCATCTCACAGAATCTATTTCCGCCGCTGAAAGTTTGCGGCATAATATGGAAGCCAGCGGTTCCGGCCGCTGAAGTTTTCCCGTCCGGCAACTCACTTGGGGGGGTATGGCATCGCGGTTTCTTCGATCGTGTTCGCCAGCGAGGGTCATCTCTGGACCTCGGCGCTTTAGAACTGGCCTGTCTTCGCCCTTTCTGTTCTTACTGCTTTTCTCGACGGCGGTTCCTTCCGCTTCCCCACAAATGTTGCTTAAACCGGCACAGCCCGGTGATCCCGTTACTTTGTTGCCGTCCGACATGGCAATTCTCGAATCGGGCGAATCTCGTAAGGACCTCCCTTGCACGGTCACCCAGCGGAAACCGGAGTTGGGCTTCGACCTGAAATTCCATAGCGGCTACGACGTTGTCTTTCCTATAAAGGAGGTAGCCGGTTCGGGCGAACTGTTGACCATCGTTTTCCGCGCATATCCGCAAGGCGACCCATCGCGCCCCGCCTACTTCGTGCAGCATTACACCGTTCCTGCTATCGAGGACGACGCGAAAGGCGATGCCTTCCTTCAAGGAACGGTTGATGTTGGCGAAGGCAAATATCATGTCGATTGGCTCATGCGGGATCGACAGGAACGAATTTGTTCCTCGGGCTGGGACGTGGAAGCGGCCCTATCGCCCAAAGACAAGCCTATTCCGCTGTTTATCGATCCCAAGGCCATCGCCGAAACCGCTCCGGAACCATTTGTAGATAACAGCCCCTCTCGCCATCCTTCCGAGGACGGTGTGAACGTCAAGCTTTTGGTCAACTTCGCCCCGCAAAACTCTGCGTCCGCCGCCCTTCAACGCAGCGACACCGATGCGCTCGTAAGCATCCTCCGGGCCATCGAACGCGACCCCCACGTCGGCCATGTCTCTCTGATCGCCTTCAACATGGAAGAAGGTCGCATCGTTTACCGCCAGGAAAGCGCTGATGCTATCGACTTTCCCGCTCTCGGTAAAGCCCTTCAGACCATGAAGCTCGGTACCGTGAACGTAATGCACCTCAGCCAGAAGCACAGCGAGACAGATTTTCTCGAGCATCTGATTGAAAAAGAAGTGGCCGCGTCCTCTCACCCCGATGCCGTCATTTTCGCCGGTCCTAAGGCCATGCTGGACGCCGATGTACCCCAAGAGGACCTGCGCCGCATCGCAGATATTGACTGTCCGGTGTTCTACATGAACTACAATCTCAACCCCCAGGCCGTCCCCTGGAAGGACTCGATCAGTCACGCTATAAAAGCATTTAAAGGCACTGAATACACCATTTCGCGCCCGCGCGATCTGTGGTTCTCTACCAGCGAAATGCTGAATCGCATCGTGCATGCTAAACGGCAGCACGCCCTCGCTGTTGCCGCAGCCGGGGGCACGCAGTGATCTCCGAGGTACCCTGGAAAGATCAGGGGGAGTTGGCATGACATTCCGAGGCGTTCCGCGCAGTCTTCTGGTGCCCGCGCTGTTCACTAGCCTGGCTCTGCTTTCCTATGGCCAGCAGCGCGGCTTATCGGACTACAGGAACAACCTCGCTCCCTACGTTGTAGCGCCCGAGCGCGCTGTCGACAAAATGCTCGAAATGGCCAATCCTAAACCCGGCGAGACACTGTACGATCTCGGTTGTGGAGACGGCCGCATTCTCATTACCGCCGCCAAGCGATACAACGTAAAGGCGGTCGGCATCGAGATTGCCGAGCACCAGGCGAAAATCGCTGCCGAAAATGTTAAGAAGGCGGGATTGCAAGAACGCGTGAGGATCATTCACGGCGACTTCATGCGAACCGATCTGAGCGCTGCCAATGTCGTGACGCTTTATTTGGCTCCCATTGCGAATGACACGCTGCGGCCCAACCTGGAGCGTTACCTGCGCCCCAGCACGCGAGTCGTATCATACGATTACCCCATTCCGGGCTGGAAGGCAATTGATACCGCCGAGCGCCAGGGACACCACGGCGATACGCACATGATCTACCTCTACGAGGTTCCCGATTCCATCAAAAAGTAGCTCATTTGAGTCCGCCCGTTGACGTGCTGGGGATCGGACTCAATGCGACCGATACCCTTCTACTAGTTCACGAATTTCCGCCTTACGCCGGAAAGGTTCCCTTCAGCCGCGAACTCCTCAGCCCCGGCGGCCAAGTCGCAACCGCCATCGTCGCGTGCGCAAGACTCGGCCTTCGAACGAAATACATCGGCACCATCGGTGACGATACTCGCGGCGAAATCCAGAGGCAGAGTCTCGAAGGAACTGGCGTCGACACCACTGCCCTGATCGTTCGCAAGGGTTGCCCGAACCAGACCGCCTATATTGTCATCGATGAGCGCACGGGCGAACGCACTGTGCTGTGGCAGCGCGCCGAATGCCTCCGCCTCCAAGCCTCAGAGATCAGCTCTCAAGATATAACCGCAGCCAGGTTGTTGCACATCGACGGTTACGACACCGAAGCGGCAGCGTGCGCCGCTGCAACAGCTCGGCGTCACGGAATTCCCGTTTCTCTCGATGTGGACACCGTCTATCCTGGTTTTGACTCCGTGCTGAAACACGTCGATTATCTGGTCGCCGGTTCCGGCTGGCCCACGAAGTGGACCGGTGATTCGGATCCATTCATTGCGCTCGCTTCGTTGCAGCGCGAATACGGATTGCGCATTGCTGCCATGACGCTCGGCGACCGCGGCTCCTTGGCGCTTCATAATGGCTGTTGGGCCTACTCGGCCGCCTTCGAGGTGTCTTGCGCCGATACGACCGGTGCTGGTGATGTCTTTCACGGCGCCTTCTGTTACGCCATGCTCGCCGGCATGGGCATTGACAAGGCGCTTGAATTCTCGAATGCCGCGGCTGCACTCAACTGCACTGCCATTGGCGCGCGCGGAAACGTCCCGCTCCGCTCCGAAGTCGATTCTCTCGTCGCCGCTGCCTCTGCCGGCCAGGTTGCCCGGCGCGAAGCTCGCGAAATTACCGAGCGCCTCTCCGCCCAAACTTCCCGAGCGTCCATCTAGACCCGATGATTCCTCTCCGCGCGCTCTTGTACCGCCAATCGACGCCCATAATGACGCTGCTGCTCATCGCTGCGAATGTCTTCTGTTTTCTATTCGAAATGGCGCACCCCATCTATTTGCGCGACCGCTTCATTGAACACTACGCTCTCATTCCCGATCAGCCGCACTTCGCCACCTTCGTCACCTCCATGTTTCTGCATGGTGGCTGGCTTCATCTCATCGGTAACATGTGGTTCCTCTGGGTCTTCGGATCGCATATCGAAGACGCGATGGGCTCGGCCAAATTCCTGGTGTTCTATCTAATCAGCGGCATCGCTTCCGCTGCGGTTCAATTCCTCACGAGCCTCGGAAGCCCGGTGCCCACCATCGGGGCGAGCGGCGCAATCGCCGGCGTTATGGGCGCTTTCCTGATTCTTTATCCGCGAGTTCGCGTCGTCACTCTCGTCTTCATCATCGTCTTCGTTACCACCGTCGACCTCCCGGCCGCGATTATGCTGATTTACTGGTTCGCCCTCCAGCTCCTGAGTGGCCTCGGATCTCTGACCAGCGTTTCCCAAGCACAAGGCATCGCCTGGTTCGCTCACGTAGGCGGCTTTCTCGCCGGGATTCTGCTCGTCCGAATTTTTCAGGGCAATCGCCGACGGTATTCGTACTAAGCCCGTTCATGCACGATCCTGAGGATCCAAACGCCCCATTCGAAAACCTGCGAGCGCTCGACGTGCTCGCTATCGCCGCGCATCCGGATGACGTGGAACAAACTTGCGGCGGCACGCTGATTCGCTCGGCGGAGCTCGGCTACCGTACCGGGGTGCTCGATCTCACCGCCGGGGACATGGGTACCCGTGGCACTCCCAGCGTTCGCATCCAGGAATCGCAAACAGCCGCCCGCCACCTTTGCTTGACCTGGCGCCAGAATCTACGCTGGCCCGATGCGCGCCTTGAGAACAACGTGGGGGCACGCATGACCCTGGCAGGTGTCATTCGCCGCATTCGCCCTCGAGTTGTGATTTTGCCCTACTGGGACGGTCGTCACCCCGATCATTACCGCGCCTCCGAGCTCGGCTACGAAGCCTGTTTTCTGGCAGGTCTCCAGCGCCTTGAAGAAGAAACTCCGGCCCATCGGCCGTTCAAAGTTCTATATTCTTCTCTTTACGCAAACGTCACCCCGTCATTCGTAGTCGATATCTCGCGCTACTTCGATCACCGCATGGCTGCGCTGTTCAGCTATACCTCCCAGTACGGCGACGCGAGCGCGGCTTCCGATCTCTTTCCTTCTCATGCCGAAATCCAAGAGCGCCTGGCCGCTATCGCGCGTTTCTACGGCAATCTCATCGGGGTCAAATACGGCGAGCCGTTTGTTGTGAAAGAATCGATGCAAGTGGACGACATCGTCAATATGCCCGTGCGCAGTATCTGAACCCTGCTGATGAAGTGATTCTTCCGGTATGCATGTTGCCACCAACATTCTGGTCGTCGGTTTTCTCATCTTCGTGGCGCATGCGTTCACAGGTCTGTTTAGCCGTACGCGCGTTCCCGACGTGCTTCTTCTCACGCTCATCGGCATCGTTCTTGGTCCTATTCTTCATCTCGTAAGGCCCGCAAACTTCGGCGCGGTCGGCCCCGTATTTGCCACCGTCACCCTCGTCATCCTCCTGTTTGAGGCTGGCCTGAGCCTCGATATTGACGTTCTTCGCGGCGCCGTCAGGTCTACTTTTGCCCTGACCCTTACAAATTTCCTTCTCACCATGATGGCCGTCGCCGTAGTTGCTCATTTCCTGCTCGGCCTCCCCGTTCAACTGGCTCTCATGCTGGGAGCAATCGTCGGTTCCACCTCGCCCGCCGTCATCGTTCCGCTTACCAAGAGACTCCAGATGGAACAATCGTCGAAAACGGTCCTCTTCCTGGAGTCCGCCGTCAGCGACGTCTTGAGCATCGTCGTCGCGATTGGCTTCATAGACAGCTACCTCCTCGGCCAGCTTCGCTTAGGCGCCATGCTCGGCCAGATCGTGGCCACTCTTCTCTTGGCGGGCATCGCCGGCGCCGCCAGCGCATTTGCCTGGTCTGTCCTCCTGCGTCGCATCCGTGGGCTCGAGAACTCCATCTTCACCACTCCCGCCTTCGTATTCGTCCTCTTTGGTGTCGTCGAGCTGCTCGGATTCAGCGGGTATGTGGCCGCCGCGGTCTTTGGAGCCGTCCTCGGCAACATAGAAGTCTTTCATGGCATGGCCTGGATGCGCCGCTATCTTCCGAGCGAAGCCATCACCCTGAACGAAACCGAACGCGTCTTTCTCGCCGAGGTTGTTTTTTTATTGAAAACGTTCTTCTTCGTCTACGTCGGCGTCTCCATCCGGTTCACCGATGCCCGCGTCGTCTACGTCGCACTCGTCCTGACAGTTCTGGTCTTCCTGCTTAGAATTCCGGCCGCCTGGATTGGCCTCGATCGTAAGACCCCCGTCCACGACGCATCGCTCGTTGCCATCATGAGTCCCAAAGGCCTCGCCGCCGTCGTGCTTGCCTCCATTCCCCTCGAACAACACATCCCGGCCGGCGACATTCTTCAGGACCTAACCTACTCTGTCGTGTTCCTCAGTATCGTCTTCACTTGCGTCCTTAGTTTTCTGGTCGAGCGCACTCGATTGGCGAATCTGTACGCGATCGTGTTTCGGCGCTTTGGCCAAACAGAGGCCCTCGCCCCTGCGCCGCTGGCCGCGCCGCTTCCTGAAAGCTAACCCAGCTTCTTCAGCTCGGCGGCGAAAAGATCGTTTCTCGGAAACTGCTTCGCCAGTTCCGTTACCAGCGCCTTAGCTTCCGCCTTGTTGTTGCTCCGAAGAGCCGCAATCGCGAGTAGTACTTTCGCATACGGCTTGAGGTAATGGCCCTTGTCTGCCACCAGCCGCAACTTCGCCACGCCCTTCTCCTCATCCGTCTGCGCGCCCGCGATGCGCAGAAACCACCGAACCGGCGCGGGCTTCAGGCTTAAGACGTAGTTCTCCACGCCGATCGCCAGTTGCGCATCGTAGCAATCGGGATCCCGCGCCAGCAATTTGTCTGCGTACACCTGAGTCTGTTTGATCTCTTTAAGAGCAGTCCAGTATTGTTTATCGATCAACGACTCATAATCTGAGTGCAGCGCCAATCGCACCACCGTCGCGAAAAGAGCTCCTTCGTCATCCGGCGACTGGCCGAACCGGGCATCCGCCAGTTTCTTGCTGCGCTCCAGGTCGGCTTCGAATGCATCTCTGATTTGCGGATCGGGCGTTAGCTTCTTGCTGTCTGCGAAAATTTTGTCTTCGGTGAAAAACTCCGATCGAAGCACCTTTAACCTGTCAAATTCGAAGAACAGATACGCAGCCGCATCCGAAACCGGACCAAACGGATCGTCGGGATGTAGGCGCTCCCATTCGTGAAAACAGCGATGGGCGTCATCGAACGCAAGGTTATACATATCGCGATAACCTTCCTCCAGCAAGCCATTGCCTTCAACCCCGCTCGGCAAGAGCGCCAGCCCCGCGAGCGCAACAATTGAAAGAATCACATCTTCATTGAAGCCTACCGCCAGTGTTGAATGCATCCGCCACCTTCAGCTGATGCCGCATCGCAGGTACTGGGCGGCCGAAAACCTTCTCCCCAATAATGGATACATCATGGATCGGCATGGCTACTGAGGTGGACGTTGAGAGGCCCTTCCGCGTTGGCGTTATCGTCCCTTGCTACAACGAAGCGCGACGGTTGAACGTCGAACGCTTTCGCGACTTTCTCGGCACGGATCCCACCAAGCGCCTTCTTTTCGTGGACGACGGCAGCACTGACCACACGCGCGATGTTCTCGAACAGATTTGCCGCGGATACGAGGATCGTGCCGGAGTGTTACCAAACAATCGGAATAGTGGAAAGGCGGAAGCCGTTCGCATGGGGATCAATTTCGCCCTGAATGCGTTTCAGCAGGACGTTATCGGTTACTGGGACGCTGATCTGGCAACGCCTCTCGACTCGATCGGAAGATTCCTCGCGGTCCTCAACGACCATCCTCGAATCGAGATGGTCTTCGGATCGAGAATCAAATTGCTGGGACGCCGCATTCAGCGTCGCGAAACACGTCATTACCTGGGCCGTGTCTTCGCCACGGTCGTCTCGATGATGCTGCGCCTGCCCATCTACGATACGCAATGTGGAGCGAAGCTATTTCGCGTCAACGAAAATCTGCGGCGTGTCTTCGCTGATCCCTTCTTGTCTCGGTGGGTCTTCGACGTCGAGATCATCGCCCGTTATTTGAAGCTCTATAAGTACAACTCTGCGCGTTTGGAGGAATCCATCTACGAATATCCGCTTGAAGTCTGGGTCGACATTGAAGGCTCGAAGGTTCGTCCCAAAGATTTCGCTCGAGCTTTCGTCGACCTTCTAAAGATCAGGCGCAGATATCTCGGCCATCGCTCCACGGCTCATGAGCTCTGACGCTTTGAAACATCGCTGTAAAGCGCGCTATACCGAAATTTCATGAGTGCGCGAATCCAGGTAATTGGATCTCGGAAAACAGTAACCTTCTTGCCTTCTTTCATGGACCGCGACTGATAATTCACAGGCAGCTCTAACGGCTTATAGCCCTTGCGCAAAAACTTGATCACGATCTCATAGTCGAAATCGAACCGATTGCACTCGAAGGCGAGCCCGTACAAGCACTCCCGCCGGAAAACTTTGAACATCGTGAAGGGATCGCTCAAACGTTGCGCGTAGATCACATTGAACAAGGTCAGAAATAGAAGGTGGCCGAAATTGAAAAACGCAGCTACCGCGGGTGAATCCGTGAAGTGGCGGATCTTCCAGTTGTTTTTTCCCGCACTGTGACGTGACCCGAGCACAAAATTGTTCTGATACCGCAGGAGCGGAGCAATAAGCGCATCGTAGTCATTAAGGTCGTACTCCAAATCCGCGTCTTGGAAAAGGATCATGTCACCTGTTGCAGCTCGCAGGCCCGCCCGCACTGCATGACCTTTACCGCGGGGCTGAGACTCCAAAACCACGCGCACACGTGGGTGATCCCGGTATTCGAGGACAATCTCTCGACTGCCATCCGTCGAGTTACTTTCCACGACGATCACTTCAATGTCCACGCCCCTGATTGTCTTGGCAAGCAGTTCCTCCAGCACTTCGCCGCAGGTACTTCGCTCGTTATATACGGGGACGATTACAGACAAAACCGGATTCGCGGGCATCGGTTTCGCACGCACCAGGAACCTCGTCCTCCCGTGCAGCATTCGGAAAGTCTTGTTCCGGAGCACCGGGCTGAGTGAAATCGCTTGCCGCAACCAGCGATAGCGACGCAACTTGTTCGGATTCGCCGAAATCCTTTGCCTCAGGTAGTTCAGCGATACCAGACTGCGGTCCGGCGCGATAATAGGGTCGCCAAATCCTGCTTTGATCAGCAGATTCTGAAGTGTATCGACGGAAAAATAAAACAGGTTGCCCCGATTGAACTCCCACCATGCCGTGCGAAGCAATCGCGCGGTCTTGCTGTCCGTCATGGGCGAGATCACCATCACAGGACCATCTCTCGCCAACACACTTCGAATAGTTCGTAGCGCGGAAAGAGGATCCCTCATGCGTTCCAGTGCGCAAAAGAGGATGCATCCGTCCACTGTCTCTGGTAACGCGGCGGTCAGATTGGATTCGAAATCTTGCGCCGTCAACGCATGCACCTCGAAACCCCGCTCCTGAGCTTCCGCCGCAAGATCCGCATGCGCTCCGATCAACAGCAGTCTGCCGCTTCGGACGCCGGAATAAGCAATCAGTTCGTGAAGCCGCTCGGCCGCATTTGCTCGATAAATATCGGTTAGTTCGTCGCCCCCTTGCACGACGGCGGTTTCCTGCAGCGCTGCACCCCTGGGTTGTGGATTCAGAAACAACAACCCACACTCCTGACACGAACAAACAGGTGACCGGTCGACAACGAACTCGTAATCGAGATGCGGCGATTCGCAGATCGGACACTCCCGCCGGGTCTCCCCAAGCGGCTCGCGCTTCCGCTTAGTCGCTGTCGAGGCCATCCGTCTTTCCTGACCCGCCATAATCCTCTACATCGCCGTGTAGAGCAGATAGGCAACCTCTCGCCAAGTCAACTGCCCTTTGTCGCAAACGCCATAGTACCGCTGGCTACAATCCTGATCTTCCTGTGGACCAATTTTGAAGGCAACACCGTCAGTGTAGCCCGCAAAAGCGAACTAATGACTGGCACACGAAATCGATCAAAATGTCTGCGGACGTAATCAAGAGACAGAACTTTGTAGTTGGATGCAAAGTCGATTTCACTGAACCCTGTCTTCTCCAGCAGGCGAGTGAGTGATCGCCGGCCGAAATAGACAAGATGCTCCGTCTTGTACTCCATCCAATATCTTCCAAGCACTCGGCGAGACCAACTATCGAGAGACGGCGTAACAATCGCCACGACGCCCCCGGGCGTTAAAGCGGAATGCAAACATTCGAGTGTGTAGGTTGGATTGCGAACGTGTTCTAACACATCGAACGCAACGATGACATCATAACTGTTCGCGGGGAGTTGCACGGTTTCGAGCGATCCCGCACGGACCCCGGGGCGCGACAGGCGGGCATTCGCCACCTCCGTCGCGTGTTCTGAATACTCCAAGCCCTGTACCTCGAAGCCGCGGGATTGGGCCTCCATCAAAAAATCACCCGAACCACACCCGATCTCGAGCAAACGGGGCTGAATCCTTTTCACGCGCGCCATGATTGCGTCCATATACAGAGCGGCCGTAGCTCGCTTTAACTCCGCAACCCTTTTTGCCGCACGCTCGTCTTCACTGCCGAGAAAATAGTTTTCCGAATAGATCGCAGCAAGCGTCTCATCGCTCGGCTGCGGATGAACGAACTCCACCCCACAGCTATGGCAACAGTAAATTGCATCCCCATTTCGCCGAAACGCGAACTTTGTATGCCCGAGTTCTCCACAAACCGGGCATAACGGCATCGCGGCAACCTTAGTATCAGTTTGGGTCAACAACATAGTGTCTACTCCGACTTCTTTGAACCAAGCCAAATATCACTAGCACAAGTGGCGCGATGGAGCTTATTACAGCTCCCAGATAGAAGCTGATCGGTTTGTATGTGAAGCGTACAACATGTTTGCCCGCCGGTAGCAAGACGCCTCGGAACATGTAATTTACGGTAAACCAGTTGCTTCGATGTCCATCTACATCTAACGTCCATCCCGGATAGTCGCTGTCATTTAACACCAGGATCCCGGTCTGGTTGAGCACCGGCACTATCTCGACTTCCTGTGATCTATACACACTAATCGGTGCGGCATCCACACGCTTAGAAGGTCCGTTATTCAGGCCTGCAATACGTTGCATCTCCTCTCCTGAAAGGTCGGACGCATTCACTACCACGGAATGGAAGATGTCAACAGAAGGGTCCTTGAGCCTGTTCAGTACATCCTTCTCGCCTTTCCTGACGTCGACGTGGTAATACACTGCGGCGCGAGGTAGCACATCGTCGTATTCATATACCCAAGCCTCTCTTTGATAAATGGGCTTGAACGGTTGCTCGTCATCCTCTGATACATTGTCGAAATGGAAGTCAGCCCACGCGGCCCAGTCGTAAGCACTATCGCCCTTCGGACCGGGATCTGTAGAGAACAACAATTGGATCGTGTGCCCGCGATATCGGCCTAAATCGATTTGTCCTTCCATCCATCGCCGCTCGCGAAGGTTGCGCTTCGGATCGATGTAGCTGGAGAAAACCTTCGAAACCTTGCCCGTATCGTCCTTCACTTCAATCGTGAAACCGACGCCGTCGCCGGCCCGTTCGAACACAGCCGGATCTATACCGTAGGCGAAATGAAAAATCGCCTGATTCTCACCGACACGTACAGTGAAGGGCAACCGCCCATACGGCGGATGTTCTCCCAGCCCCTCGCGCGCAACTCCGCTGAGCGCGAATGACCTCTTTGTGATCTGGACAGCGCGGCCGGCGTCGATATGTCCGCGATTCTGTTCTAGAATCCGGTCCACGATATGGTTCGGAATCGGGTACGGCAGCAACATCGCAACGAATTTCGCCGAGGATAACTGCAGCAGTCTGCCGTTCTAAAATGGACTGTTGAAATGTATACGCACCCATTCCGGTAAATCGATCACGCAAATTTTCTCCCGTCGCCTCCTCTGCGGGCGGCAGAAACGCTTTTACGAACGGCAAATACTTCTTGTAATACATCGCGTCCAGGTCGCGTGATATCGGGAAGCTCAAATGCTGACGACCAATCCGGCAAAAGCAGCTCGTCACGTCCAAAGATGCGATAAGTCCCTGCTCGTGCCCTCAGCACGCTGACAAAAGGTGCTCCAGCATAAGGGTTGCTGGCTTCGTTCGCTAACCTGCTGATGTGGTAATAAGTCGGCACGACATAATTCAATGAGGCTTCGAGCGTCAATACAACAACTAGCCCAACGCCCGCCATTGAGTTGCCGGCTACAGTGCCGCTAGACCGCCTCTTCCACTCAAACCATACGGTTGCGATTGCAATCAGCAGCAGGGCGGGAAGCGCCAGCGAGAAGAGGGGAAGCCTATGGCTTACATAACCATTGACCATCACCCCCGTCGCAAGGTTAGTCCAGCAGCAAACCACAGCTACTGGAATAACGAGAAAGGTAGCCCCAAGAGCGATCGCCCCCGCGCGAATCGACACTTCTCCTCTTATCAATCGCTCCACGCCTATGCCGCATAACACTGCTACACAAATCGATAGAATCGCTTCGTCGTATTTGGGAAAGTCCATCAATCGATAAAGCGGGAGCATTCCAATCCAGTTCACCGCCGGAAATCCGTACCGCTTCAGCAACACGATAATCAGGAATGAGAGGTAAAACCAAGTAAGTGAGCCGAGCCCCCCGTCATTCGTTTTTCTTTTCCGACAACCTGCTACCGCAATCAGCACTAGAAATATGCTGATCAGGCCTGTATAATTTCGAATACCAGTCCATCCGTTCGCGCCCTGTGGCGGTCCAAAGAACAACGGAAACAAATAGCTGAAGATAGATACACCAAGCGTGTCGTGCCCCAGGCCCCGTATGATCCCGCCCAAATTGGCCGCTTGATGCGTGTCGAAGCAGCGGTTTAAGAATTCCCAAAACGGGAATAACAGAAACGCCGACAATGCGACGCCTGCAATGGTCGACATCGCTATGTACTTTGCAACTCGGAACCATTTAGTTCGGATACTCGGATCCGTAACAACTCGAAACAATAAATAGCAGTACACGAACGTCAGCAGCACGAGGCTACTCTCCGGCATGCCACCGAGAAGAACGAGGAGAACAACACCGGCAAACCACAACAACGTCCTGAAGGTTTGTCGTCTTACTAAATGTTCCGCCGACAGTAGCGCGGCCGGAATCAAGGTCTCCACGCTGAGATGAAACATCGTGATGTACAGCACGTAGTAGCCGGCAAGCATCGAGATGATTCCACCTGCAAGCGCAGCAACATCCGACACAAAAAGTTTTAAATATAGATAGGCGCAGAACCCCGCAAGGAAGAGTCGCAACAAAACATACCAGCTATATGTTTTCGGGTTGAGAACCAGTGCCAGCGCGGCCGTCAGCGGAAAGAACGGCTGCGACAGCATGTTGGCGGCGAGGGGTCGCCCATAAGCCCTGGTAAGGGTTCCATAGCGGTATTGTTTTCTCGTGCAGGTATTGGTAGTGGATGAGCGCTAATAGCGGCTCACTCTGCCACCCCGGCGCGCCCGGATCGAGAACCTTGGGAGAGGAAAGGACCAGCGGTTTTCCAGCCCACGCACCTTGCGGCATTATGCTGGGAACGTCGCGCGCACTCTCAAGCAACGTTTTGGTCCCCCAGATACAAGGCCCAAAACACAAGTGCAGTACGAAGACGAGGATCAGCCCCGCCCGAAAGCTCTCATTGGCAACGCACCTGCCGCAATTAGATAGAAAATCCCGCGCGAACGGCATCGTCACGAAACATTTTCACCGTGTCAAGCGAGTACTCGTCGAGATCCTTGCCGACTAGATGCAGCTTGTTTAGAATGTCGTTCGTCGCCGTGATCACGTGGCAGCCGATCGCGTCAGCTTGAAAAACGTTCAGCAACTCCCGCGGACTCGCCCAAATCAGTTCGAGATTTCCGGAGCCGCCAAGAACCTCGACCGCATCCCGCATGATCGGTACAGGATCTCGCCCGGTATCCGCTATCCGTCCGGCAAAGACCGATACGTATCCGCTCTCGCTGCCGCGCATGGCCTGGCTAACTTCTTCTACCTGTTGCAAGGTCATCAAGGCCGTAACGTTCAGCTTTACACCTTGCCGAACCAGTCGGCAGATGAGAGTAGCGGCCGACTCTCCCCGTGTATTAGTCACCGGGATCTTCGCATAAACGTTCTTGCCCCAGCTTGCAATCCTTAGTGCCTGTTGTTCCATCTCTGAGAAATCGTCTGAAAACACTTCAAAAGAGATGGGCCGATCCGGAATGGCCCGAAGAACTTCTTGCGCGAATGCGGCGTAATCACTGATACCGACTTTCCGCATCAAAGTAGGATTCGTAGTGAATCCACAGATGAGCGGGTTGCGGTACAGATTACACATCTCAGCTAAATTCGCGCCATCGGCGAAGATCTTGGTTTTAAGTTGAGATAAACTGCTCAATTGATTCAGCCCTCTTTCAGAATCCAGTCGACCGCCCCCGCCAAAGAGGACACGATCACATCCGGCGCGATTCTAGGACTACGCTCATTATATCGATGGTCGATCAAGATTGTCCGGCAACCCGCCGCAGCACCCGCCTCTATGTCTCGCCACCGATCGCCAACTAAATAACTTCTACTTACATCCACTCCGTACTTCTCTACTCCTTGCAGCAGCAACCCGGGCAGCGGCTTTCGACAATCGCAGTTATCGCCGTCGTCGTGATAACAGACAAAGAAATCGTCTAACGGAAGTTGACTGCTCAACAGCCTGTGTATCTCCTGGACCTGCTCCCGCGTTGTCGTCCCACGGCGCACATCCGGTTGATTCGTTACAACCAGCAACAAAAATCCCCGCGCCTTTAACTTTCCCAGCGCCTCTCCTGCCGCTGGCACGAGTACTGTTTCCTCGATATTCCGAGGCGGATAGGGCTTTCCGCCCCGAGTGATCGATTCGTTGATTACTCCATCGCGGTCCAAAAAAACAGCACGCTCAGCCATGCGAGCGAATCAAAGCGATTCCCAGCGAGTTTGCTCCGCCTTCAACAACGGATGTGAGACAAGTAAATGCCATAATACGGCCTGAAACGCTTCGCTATGTGGAGTGACGTGCGCAGCATTTACGGTCGGAATTACGATGCATGCGTCGGCAACCGTCGCCGTATATCCGCCGTCCCGCCCAACGATCCCCATGATTTTCGCGCCCACGGATCGGCCGTACTGTAAGGCACTTACTAAATTCGGACTAACCTGCTTGTCTACGTTTCCACCGCCTACCGACAAAACCAAAAGACCGTCTTCCCGCTTCAATCGGCTCACTCGCAACCACCGGTCGAACACAGTTGACCAACCCTCATCGTTTGTTCTCGCGGTCAGCTCAGAAACATTGTCTGTGGGAGCGTAAGCCTCCAAACCCACAATTTTGCGGAAGTCGTTGACCGCATGTGAAGCGTTCGCGGCACTTCCGCCCACGCCCAGAATGAAAAGCCGCCCTCCGTCGTCACGTACTTGCCGCAATAGAGCAGCCATCTGCTCTAAAGCACCCGCGTCTAGCTGCTTGGTAATCTCTTGGGCTTCGAAAAGAAACTGCTCTGAAAAGTTCATCGCTTGGCCGTCAGGCACGAGAGGGTTCGTACGATGTGCCGGCGACTTGGGCGAGATACTCCTCCAAATCGCGGATTCCTGTCGCGGAACCGATCTCGTAAAACCGCTCTTTCACTTCATATGCCGCCAACTCGCCCGCGGTGAGTAGCGTTTCGTAAACACTCGCCAAATCCCGGATTTCATTCACTGGTAACTCCGCGAAAACCGATCGGGCAAACACGCCAAGTCCGTAATCGATGTATTGCATACCGCTGGTGCGAACACGCTTATCGTAGCGAAGGATCAGTCCATCGGCCGCTTCCACGTTACTCGAATCGTAAAGACCTTCGTTGCGGTAGATAGTCATCAGCCCTCGCTTTGCCGCAGACTGGAAAGTATCGGCGACCGCTTCGTAGTCGCAAGTGAGATAGGAATCGCCATACAGCACAAAAAAAGCATCGCCCAGAAGCGGCAGAGCCTTTCGCACCGCGCCAGCCGTACCCAGCAGCGTACCGCCATCGAACGAATACGAAACGCTCATCCCAAAGCTCGTTCCATTACCGACGGCCTCTTGAATCATCTCTCCTAGGAAGCCCGCGCAAAGTACCACGCGATGGATACCTCTTGACCGTAGCAGCCGTAGCTGATGCGCGATGAACGGCTCGCCGTTTATCGGAATCAGCGACTTGGGAATCTTTTCCGTTATCGGACGGAGACGCGTTGCTAGTCCTCCGCACAATATGGCACAGGGCAGCATGTTCAGCTCAACGTTGCACTCCGAATTAGGATTGCGTAACAAGCGTCGTCCCCTGGAAATCGAACCTCATGCGCACTTCGCGAATGCCTGCGTCCCGCATCACGTGCCGCAGTCTTGTCTTGTCCTCCGTGTAGAACATCAAGAACCCGCCGCCTCCCGCGCCGATTAACTTGCCTCCTAACGCCCCGTTCTTACACGCCAAATCGTACCAGTCATTAATGATGCTATTGCTCATGTTGCCCGATCTTTTCTTCTTGTGCTGCCAGTGAACATGCATAATCTCTGCGAACTTTCGTAAGTCGCCGGATTCTAAGGCTTTTCTACTTTGTAATCCGAGCTCTTTTACAAAGTGCAAATTGTCGATCATCGATTGATCGCCTTCTTTGCTCTTGGTGTCCTGTTCGCGAAGAATTTCAGCCGCCGATCTCGTGTATCCGGTGTAGAACAGAGTTAAGTTGTCCTCTAGGTTCGCCAACGCTTCCCCACTTATCTTAAGCGGGCTTACCCCGACCGTTCCATCCCTACAGAATTCGAAGCATGTGAGGCCGCCGAACGCAGCAATGTATTGGTCCTGCTTCCCAACGGGCTCTCGCAGCCGCTCAATTTCGATATGACAGGCCTGTTCAGCCAGCTCCTGCTTCGGTACGATCGTTCTGTTATGTGAATGCAATGCTTGCAGAAGAGCCGTAAGAAAACTCCCGCTTGAGCCGAGACCCGTCCCCGCCGGTATATCCGACATGCTTGCTATCTCTAAGTAACTGGCCTCTTGATCGGCTAGTCTCAAAGCTTCTCGGATGAGCGGATGCTGAATATCTTCCAACCTCCGTACTCGCTCCATTTGCGAATATTTGATGATCAGGTCTTCGAAAAAGGTCTGATGGAGGGTGATGTACACGTACTTATCGACAGCGGCAGCAATAACAAAGCCGCCGTGGTCGCGATAGTAAGACGGTAAATCTGTTCCACCGCCTCCAAGTGAAATGCGCAAAGGACTTCTGGTAATGATCACGACTTTGTTTGTGCGTACAGTTGTTCGACAATCTTCAAAGCGGCCTGCGCGTCCTCTATGCCAGGCCGGGGCGCTCGCAATAATCGGATGTCTTCCAAAAACTCGGCGGTCTCAAGCTCCCAGGAAGTGTCTGCCATAGGATATTCGTATATTGTGGTTGGCGGCGGTCCCATTGTAGGTTCCATCTTGTAGTGGGCCAAGCGCTCCGTCCCATAACTTCCTCCTAACCCGCTAATCTCGAGCTTTCCCATTCGGCCGCAAATTTCGAATGAGAACAGATTTTTCCACTCCGTCCAACTCGCATGTAAGAACGCAACCTGTCGATGGTTGGTCTCGAGGAGGAAGAACGCATTGTCCTCCACCGGCATGTTCCAGAAGTAAGTCGGCGCGCGCCCTCCTATGAACTTCAACTCACCCAGAAACCAGCGTGACAGATCAATCAAATGTACTCCTTGATCGATTGCTTCTCCGCCGCCCGAAATTTCGGGCACTCCGCGCCACTCGCGCTCATACCCCACCCGTCCGCCGTGCCCATAGCGTGCGCGTATAAAGAATAAATCGGAAAGAACGCCTGAATCATAGATCTCGCGTGCTTTTTGAAAGGAGCGGTGATACCGGTGATTGAAGCCGACTCGCACGAGCGAGCCTGTTCTTTTCGCACTTTCCGCTACCGCGTCCAGTTCCACTGCCCGGCACGCGCCGGGTTTCTCGATCAGCACATGTTTACCCTGTGACACTGCTGCGCCCGCAATGGAGGCCAATACATTATGCGTCGTGCAAATGAAAACGCAGTCTATGTCATCTCGGGCAACTGCGGCTCTCCAATCTGTGGTGATCGCCGCGCCAGGATGGCCCGTGGCCAAAGCCTCGGCCTTACTTCCATTCACATCGCAGCAGACCGCAATTGCCGCCCGATTCAACAAGCTCGCGGCCCTCTTCTGCCCAATGAATCCGCAGCCGATAACGCCTGCGCGCAGCAGCCGCTCTACTGCCAATCAAAACCCCGGTCGGCTGGCACAATCCGCCTCAAGGTGTAAACGTCAGTCCTCGCGAGTTCATCCTTCCGCGCGGGTAACGATTCCCACCGGTCCCACACAGCGCTGATCAGTCGGCCGGTCAAGCCGTCGCTTATCCCGGCAAGCAGCATGACACAGAGCGCTGCAGCTTTTTCGGGCGGTGTCCCTCCGTTCGACTTCTCCGTCAAAGCATTCTGGTAGGCGGATTCGCCTACTTTCCCCGATCCTGCCTCGATGACTTCATCGAGCATCCGGGTATTCACGGCACCCGGAGCAACAGCATTCACGGAAATGCCGCTGCCCGCAAGCTCTCCGGCGAGATTCTCTGTCATTCGCACGACCGCCGCCTTCGATGCAGCATAAGCGCTTAACCAGGGGCGCGGCGATGTAGCACCGCCACCGGAGAAGTTCACTATTTTCCCGTAACGTCGAGCGCGAAATTCCCGCAAAGCCGCTCGGCACATCAACATCGTGCCTATTAGATTCACGTGAACGGTCCGAATCCATTCATGCACGTCCACGTCGTCCAACGGGCCTGTCGGTCCCAGAATACCGGCGCCATTCACCAGTCCCGCAAAATTCGGCAGGTCTGCTGCGGCTCGCGAGACTATTTCATCAACTTCGGCTGCGTTCGACACGTCGGCCGCGGCCGCTAAAACGCGCTGCCCACTCGAAGCACTTGCCTGTATTTCGGATTTCGCGCTCTCGAGCACGTCCATGCCGCGCGCACAAATCAGCACATCAGCTCCCGCCCTAACGCAGGCATGCGCGACGGCCTTGCCAATCCCCATGCTGCCACCCGTAATGAGAATGCCGCGGCCCCTCAACAGAGTATCTGTCCCGTTTGTAGGCAAGGGTGACAAAGCTCCCATGGTAGCCTTCGCACTTCTCGTGATTAAGTCGACGTCCTATTTCGCCCAGGCGATCGGGTGTCCCGACAAATGAAACCTGCTATCTACGATTCGGCTCAGGAGCCTCCACGGAAGCGCCTTTTCCCATAATGCGGCCTTCCGGAACCCAAGGTTTTTCAGAACTTTGAAGCGGATTATGTCGCTATATCCTGGCATTGCGCCGCGGAACTCGGGCCGAAAGTCCGCCTCCTGCAAGGCTCGCGCCAGCGTTCTAGGCTCAAAGAAGCTGATGTGCAGTTCCGGCACGCAACAGAAATATGACCAATCCAACAATCGATTACGGTACGGCGCAGCGTTCCCGGTCGTGAGCAAAAAAAGCCCGCCCGGTCGCAATAACGAGCGAATGCTTCGCAGCGCGGCTATTGGTTCCGGTATGTGTTCCAGCACCTCGATCGCCGTAACAACGTCGAATGTACCTTTCAGTGAATCCAATGCATCGCGGGTCAGCATTGGAATGCCCAGCCCTATCGCTTGACCGCTGATTTCTCCCTCTTCGTATCCGTAAACCGAGCAGCTGGCATGTTCGCGGCAGTATCGCACTAAGGCACCGTTCCCGCATCCGTAATCGAGCCACTTCGTCTCGCTGCTCAAAGGAATACAGGATTGAACAACCTCGAGTATGCCTTTCCACTCGTATTGTCGAATCGTCTCGTGCGGTTTGTTCAATTCGAACATGTAGTCGACGAGTGGATCGGCACCGCGGCTGTCGTAATACGCCTCAGAGTAGATCGCTTTATAATCCAGCCACGGATTCGCGACAAAAGCGAAGCCACACTCGTCACATCGAAACAGCTCAAAGAGGTCGGGCTTGAAACGCCCCCGTCTAACGCCCAAGAACCGCGCGGCACCCGAACAAATCTTGCATGGCATCCACTCGGCATCGCCCCGCGTTGAGCTCATAATCAGGAATCGAACAGTTCAGGATTTTCGCGCAAATAGCGAACTGTCTGCACCACGCCGTCCCTGATACTCAGCCTCGGCAGCCAGCCCAGTGCGCGCACAGCCGAGCAATCCAGAAAGATAAACGGGTTATCGCCAATCCACCCGCGATCGCCCCCGCTATATCTCAGCTCCGGAGTTACTCCCAGCTCTGCGCAGATCCAGCCGATCGAGTCGTTTACTTCGCAGTATTCATCCGTCCCAAGATTCAGGACAGTCACCTTCGCGCTACATTTTTCGATCGCTGTAAGAATCGCATCCACGCAGTCCTGCACGTACAGGTATGATTTCCGCTGCCTTCCGTCGCCCAAAACCTGCAGTAGCTTCGGGTCAGTTTTCAATTGCTTACAAAAATCGTAAACGTGGCCGTGCGTATATCGCTCGCCTAAGATCGAGACGAACCGGAAGATGAAGGCCTGCATTTCGAAAGCTTCCGAGTAGGCCTCTATAAAGCTTTCGGCAGCTACTTTCGAAGCACCGTATAGCGAAGTCTGCACTGGAAAGGGAGCGGTTTCGGGCGTGGGGAACACTTCGGCCTCACCGTAAACAGATCCCGTCGACGCGAATGCGATGCGCTTTGCTCCTGTCGCGCGCATAGCTTCCAGAACATTCACCGTTGCTATGGTGTTCTGATGCAGATCCCTGGTCGGATGCTCGGTCCCAAAGCGAACGTCTGCATTCGCGGCGAAATGAAAAACGAAATCACAGCCGTCCAGCGCTTCGGTGAGGCGGCGGGAATCCAGCAGATCGCCATCTACGAATTGGAATCTAGGGTTCGAACAAGCACCCTGAAGGAACGAAAGCCGGCCCGTCGAGAGGTTGTCGTAACCTACAATGCTGTGTCCCAGATCAAGCAAGCGGTCTGTCAGGTTACTGCCAATAAACCCGGCACACCCAGTTACAAAACACCGCAAATAAGGCTCCGTCGCATTCCGATGCAATCTGCAAGACCTTACTCTAGCATCGTCATCGAATGTGACCGAATTCGGTCTTACGCCTGGTGTACCATCACCGTTTCTTCAATCAGCTCGAAGAGCTTGTCCATCTGAATCGGCTTCGACAAGTACGCATCCATTCCCGCCGCGAGGCAACGTTCTCGATCTCTTTCGAGCGCGTGCGCTGTCATCGCAATAATCGGCATCCGTAGCCCCAGTTGCTTTTCTCGTTCGCGGATAATAGCTGTCGCCTGAAACCCGTCCATCTCGGGCATTTGTACGTCCATCAGGACGATATCCACTTCCCACTTCAAATTTTCCAGTGCATCAATCGATTCCCGCCCGTTATTCGCGGTAACCACCGTGTGCCCCTGCTTCTCGAGCATCCGCACGGCGAGCTTGCGGTTCACCGGATTATCTTCGACGAGCAGAATTTTGAGGGTCGCCAATCCGCTCCGTCGAGGCAACGCCCGTACAGTCCGGTTCGATGGCACGATCTGCTTATCCATCTCGCGCAGTGATCGGGCAATCGCGTTTCGCAGCTCCGCCTGGTCAATCGGTTTCACGACGCTTTCTTCGATCCCGAGTTGCCGGCACCGCGCCGCGTCTGCCAGATCTCCCGCCGAACCGAGCATCATGATGATCCTGCCGCTCTCGCCCGCGTCTTGACGTATCCGCTCTGCGACCGTGAAGCCGCTCATCTCCGGCATTTCAGCATCCAGCAAAATCAACGGGAATGGCTGCGTAGCCTCTACGTTCCGCTGCACTTCCCGAAGCGCTGTCTTCGGATCTTGAATCGCGGTGACCTGCGCTCCGCAGCTCTTGAGCAAGTCTTCGAGCGTGCGTAAGCTCGTGATGTTATCGTCCACTACCAACACGCGCACTCCCCGCAAATCGAATGGACTGCGCTCGGATTCAGCCGTCGCACGCACGCCGAAGCAGCCCGTGAAATTGAATGTGCTCCCTTCGCCCATCTCGCTGTCAACCCAGATCCGTCCGCCCATCATGGCGACCAGTTGAGAAGAGATCGAAAGTCCCAAACCGGTGCCGCCATATTTCCGCGTCGACGAACCATCCGCCTGAGTGAAAGCCTCGAAAATAATTTTCTGCTTCTCGGGCGGTATCCCCACGCCCGTATCTTTGACTGTGAACTGAAGGCAGGCCTGCTGCCCCTGCTGGCTCTGTTTATGTACCGACAGCACAATATCGCCGGTCTCCGTAAACTTGATGGAGTTGCCGATGAGATTCACGACAATCTGCGTCAATCGAATCGGATCGCCAATGATGAGGTGCGGAACATCCGCCTCGATCTGGCAAATCAATTCCAGGCCTTTCTGGTGGGCTCGCACTGCCAGCGATTTCAGGGATTGATCCAGGTATCGCCGCACATCGAACTCGATCTCCTCGAGCTGAAGCTTCTTCGCTTCGATTTTGGAGAAATCCAAAATATCGTTGATGATGCTCAACAGCGAATCGGCTGAGCACTCCACAAGTTCGAGACACTGCCGCTGCTCCGGCGTAAGCTCCGTGTCGAGCGCCAGCTGCATCATGCCGATGATTCCGTTCAAAGGCGTCCGAATCTCGTGGCTCATGTTGGCCAGAAATTCGCTCTTCGATTGATTCGCCGCTTCCGCTGCTTCCTTGGCAATCTTTAGCTGCTGTTCCGCCCGCTTCCGCTCCAAATTCTCGGCCTTCAGCTCGAGCACCCGCAGCTCCAGCTCATTGCGCGACCGCAGCATCGCATCTTCGGCCTTTTTACGTTCGGTGATGTCCTCGACGATTCCTACAATGCGGTCAAGCTGTGCCGCGCCGTCGTAAACAGGAAACGATCGGTCCCACACCCAACGTGTCGATCCATCCGATCGAGTGATACGGTACTCCACGTCCACCGAATGCCCCGCCCGTTGCGCGTCTTTTGCTTCGCTCACACGCTGCCGGTCCTCGGCATGCACCGAATCGAGCCAGGAAGAAGCGTCTCGCAGAACCGCGTGTGGCTCTTGCAGCCATATATCGCGGAAAGCCGGGCTGATGTACAGAAATTTGCCGCTTCTCGGATCGATCATCCAGAAAACTTCGTGCACGTTTTCGGCAAGCTGCCGGAATCGCTTCTCGCTCTCTTCAAGCGCGCGCGTGTGATGCGCCAGTGCGCGCGTGCGTTCATCTACCAGCAGAACGAGCTTCGTCTCGTTCCCGCGCACCTGCCTCATCCTCAGCCGGTATGCGCCAAAGAACACACCGCCGGCTACAAGCGCGGACAGAAGCGCAAACGTGTGCGTCTGATAAAAGTGTGGAAGAAGCTGGATCGACCCCGTGGTCGCCCCTTTGCTGTTCCACACTCCGTCCTTGTTGCAGGCAATTACTTTGAACCGGTACTCGCCTGGCGGAATATTCGTGTAATACGCGACACGCCGGGTTCCCGCGTCGACCCAATCCTTGTCGAAGCCTTCCAGCATGTACTCGAAGCGAATCTTGTCGGACGCAACTAAGCTCGGCGCTGTAAATTCGAAGTCCAGCTGTCCCTTACCGGGCGCGATCCGCAGCGGCGCCTCAGGTGAAACGCTCTTCTGATCGATCATCACGCGCTCGATCACCACCGGCGGTGGAACGCGGTTCACTTTCAAATGCCTCGGATCGACATAGCTGACGCCCTTCATCGTCGGAAACCACAGACGCCCGTCCTTGGTCTTCCAGCCCGCGGGCTGAAACGCGCCGTTGCACTCGTTGGTCTTCATTCCGTCCGAGATGCCGTAACCGGTCGAATGTACCGCCTTGATGCGACCCTTCGCGAACTGATCGAGGTCCTTCCTCGAAACCCGGAATACGCCCCGATTCGAACTCATCCATAGGTAACCCTGGCCATCGTCCAGAATCACGTAAACGGCATCGTCAAACAGTCCATTGCGCGTCGTGTACGAGGTAAATTTCCCATCCTTGAAGCGGTCGAGCCCTCCTCCATTGGTGCCCACCCACAACGTCCCGTCGGGATCGCCTGTGATCGATAGCACAAGGTTGTTTGAAAGTCCGTTCTGCGTCGTGTAGGCAGTGAAATGATCGTCTTTGAAGGCAGTCAACCCACCCCCGAACGTACCGATCCACAGCGTTCCCCGTCGGTCCTCGTAGATCGGTCCCACAAAGTCCGCCGAAAGCCCGTCTTTGGTCGTATACGTTTTGAAGCGTGTTCCGTCGAATCGGCTCAGACCGCTGCGAGTCCCCACCCAGAGCACGCCGTCTCGCCCTATGTAAGTCGACACTACTCCGTTATTAGGTAACCCGCTCCATGCGCCGTAGGTTCGGAAATAGCCGTCTCGAAACCGGCTCAGGCCGTTACGCGTTCCGATCCACAGGCTTCCCTGCGGATCTTCGGCCATCGAAAGTACCAGGTTGTCCGCCAGCCCATTTACCTTTGTGTACGTCCTGATTTGCCCGTTTTTGATACGGTTCAGACCCGCACCGTTCGTGCCCAACCAGATGGTGCCCTCCCGGTCCTCGTAAACCGGCAGCACCACATCGCTCGATAGCCCTTCCTGGGATGTCAGCGTTGTAAAGGCGCCATCTCTTAACCGAACCAGTCCGCCTCCTTTGGTCCCGATCCACAGGCTCCCTTCTTTGTCCTCGAAGGTCGTCCAGACCTGATCGGAGGGCAGGCCCTGCTTCATCCCATATACACTGAACTTCCCATCGCGCAAGCGATTCAGCCCTGCGTCTCCCGTGCCTACCCAAAGTGTTCCTGCTTTGTCTACGAAGACCGACCAAATGGTGTTACTCGACAGGCCATCGTGAGTTGTGTACGTGGTAAACCGTCCGTCGACTAAATGGCTGAGACCTCCGATGCTCGTTCCGGCCCAAATGCCGCCGGCTCCATCGGCGTACACTGCCTTGACGTAATCGTCCTTTAATCCGTCTTTCGTTGTGTAGGTCTTGAACGTGCCGTCCTTCAAGTGCGCAAGTCCGGCGTGCGTACCCACCCACAGGCTTCCGTCCTTATCTCCGCAAAGATCGAAGACGGCATTGTCCGGCAATCCGTTCTTAGTGTTGTAGACGCGAAACACGCCACGCTGGAACTCATCGAGCCCGCCGCCATCGGTTCCGATCCAGATCGCGCCGCGGCTGTCCTCGTACAACGCAGCGATCGCATCGCCCGATAACCCATTGCGGGTCGTGTACGTAGTGAACTTTCCGTCTTTGAATCGGCTCACCCCTCCGCCTGCGGTGCCGATCCAAAGGTTGCCTTGGTGGTCCGCCAGCAAAGTCGAAATGGAATTGCTCTGCAGCTCCGGGGTGTTCTCTTTGTCGAAAACCGTGAAGCGCACGCCGTCGAAGCGCGCTAGCCCCTGTTCGGTCGCCGCCCACAGATACCCATCCGGCGTTTGCGCAATCGCCAGTACCGAATTTTGAGGAAGTCCTGCCTCGGCGGCCCACACATCTTGGGTGTATTCGGGAATCGCTTTAGAAGGGTCGAGCGCAGCTCGAGCATGGCTGGCAAGCACCGCCACGCCAATTAAGACGGCGCGCCATTTGACCGATGTTTTCGTCCCCAAGATGTTAGAACCCTGCTCCGAAGCACCCCGGCTCGACCACACCTGTACTTAGCCTCAATTGCCTATCGACGTGATCGCCGCGAATGTTGAGCCACGTTAATGGCTAATACCTAAGTTGGGCTAAGATCCCAGGAATCTCTGGTCGTACGGAAAAGCACACGCCCACACGCACCCTCCTACGTGAGTAGTACGATGCCGGCTCTCTTCCGCTCCGCCGCTCAAAATATTCGAGCGCGCGGCCTCGGCACAGCCTCAACGGGCAGTTTTTGACAGGACTTTACGGATTGTAAAGAAAGTGCGCTTACTCTTGCGCCGAGATCTGCTGATCGGCATCCCGCCACGCGCTGATCTTCAAGCGCCGGCATACCCAACACAGATCTTCGTCAGAGGGTTGAGGACCCGTTGGCGCGGTGCACGAAGCGCCGCACACGGCACATCGCTTTGTTGCTATGGGCCGCTCGCCCTCAATCGACCTCTTTGCCATCTCCAATATCTCGGGCGAGATGATTGGCTCCGCGATTGGCTTCTTTTTCATTCTTGTCTTCACTATAGAACAGATTCGGCTTTCTGCTGAAGATCACAAGGGCCGAATGCCTCTTTTTCTCCGCTGCAACAGCGCCTCTGTGTTTTGCTATCTATCTGACGTACCATGCGCCCATCACGCTTCCGAAATCCGTGTATGCGTGTTTATACTGCTACTCACTACGGACGAGGAGTTAATCGACTTTAATGCCACGCACCGCTTTTCTGTTCCCAGGTCAGGGTTCCCAACACACAGGCATGGGAAAACTTCTGGCCGAAAATTTTCCCGAGGCCCGCCGCGTGTTTGACGACGCCGACCGCGCTCTCTCATTTCCCCTCTCGCAGCTCTGCTTTGAAGGACCCGAAGAGGAATTGAAGAAAACGGAAAATACCCAGCCCGCATTACTGACTGTATCGATCGCCGCGCTCCGAATTCTATATGAGCGCGGATATAAACCCGACTTGGTCGCCGGTCACAGTCTGGGCGAGTACTCCGCCTTAGTCGCTGCCGAATCGCTCGGCTTTGCCGACGCAGTGCGTCTTGTAAAAAAGCGTGGCCAGTACATGCAGGAGGCTGTTCCGCAAGGTGTCGGCGCCATGGCCGCCATCCTTAAGCTGCCGGAAGGCAAGCTCGACGAAATCCTCCAGCAAGCCGCTCAAGGCGAGATCGTAACCGCCGCCAATCTCAACTCGCCGGACCAGGTCGTCATCGCCGGCCACGCCCACGCCGTCCAGCGGGCTATGGATTTAGCGAAAGCCGCCGGAGCAAAGCGCGCTATCCTCTTGCCCGTCAGCGCTCCCTTCCACTGCCCTCTTATGCGTCCCGCACAGGAGAAGTTAAGAGCCGACCTCCACGCCACCGACTTCAGAGATCTTTGCGTCCCTCTCATCAACAACTGGCAAGCGCGCCAAATCACCACCGCCGCCGAAGCCCGCCAGGGTCTTTACGAACAGGTTCCGAATCCCGTGCGCTGGACAGAAACCATCCGCGCCATGTCTCAGAGTGGCATCGAACGCATCGTCGAAGTCGGCGCCGGTTCGGTCCTCATCGGTCTCGCGCGCAGCATCGACCCCCGGTTACAAGGCGTCAAATTCGGCGAACCCGCCGACCTGGAGAAAGTAGCAAGTGCGCTCGCGTAAGCTTCTTACTCCGATCCTCTTCCTCGTCCTGGCCTCCTGCCGCGGACCCTCGGATGAAGAGCAGGTGCACAGACTCGCCGAACAATTCGTTCACCAGACTCTGGCGCTCAGCCCTTCCACCGCAACCGCCCAGGGCTACCACCAGCACGAGGGCGTTGCTCTGGACGAACAACTCGATGATTTCTCGCCCTCTGGTATACAGCGCGCGCATGATTTCTTCAGCCGATCACTGCAGCAGGCGGACCGCCTCGCCGCCTTGCAGCTGACCCCTGAGTTGCAGGCCGACGTCGATGTCATTCGGCTGAATTCCCGATATGCCCTGCTCGATCTGGAAAAGATCCAGAGTTACCGGCACAACCCCACCGGTTATGTCGAGACCATCGGCAACGCCATCTACAGCCCTCTCGTGCTCAACTATGCGCCGGAACCAAAGCGTCTGGCTCAGATCACCGCGCGCATCGAGAAGATCCCCGCTTTCCTCGCCAATGCGCAACGCACGTTGACCGATTCTCCCGAGATCTGGAATCAAGTCGCTCAACAGGAAAACCAAGGCAACATCGAGCTGATCGATCGCACCATCCGCGGGAAAATCCCTTCCGATTTAAGAGCCCGTTACGATCCTGCTGCGACGAATGCTCTCCACGCACTGCATTCCTTCAACAATTTCCTGAAGAACGATCTCAGCCGCCGCCGGCAGCGATTGGCGTCTCGGCTCTCGTTTGTATGCCGAAAAATTCAAACTCACTCTCGCTACGGGCGATACTCCACAACAGGCTCTCACCGATGCGGAAGCGAAACTCGACACTATCCGACGTGATATGTCTGCGCAAGCCGTCGCAATCTATCCCAGGCTCTTCCCCGGCAAAACTCCTCCGCGTGACCCGAACGCGGCAGTGTCGCAAGTGCTCAACAAAATCGCGCAGCAACATGCCACTCCCGAAACATACTTCTCTAATGCCAAGCGCGATCTCGCGCAGGCCACTCAGTTTGTTCGGGATCATCACCTGCTCGCGCTGCCGGCTAGTAAGAACTTGCAAGTAATCCCCACTCCTGAATTCATGCGTGGCATCTACGCCGTGGGTGGATTCTCTCCCGCTCCCGCTCTCGAATCGCAGCTCGGCGCCTTCTACTGGATCACTCCCTTCACGCCGGATATGACACCCGATCGCATCGAATCGAAACTCCGCGAATACAACTTCTGGGGCCTGAAGATCCTCACTATTCACGAAGCCATGCCGGGCCATTATGTGCAGTTCGAGTACGCCGATCGCATACGGCCCGCCTGGGCGCGCGATTTGCGAGCCATATTCTCGAATGGACCTTACGTAGAAGGTTGGGCCGTCTACGCTACCGAATTCATGATCGACCAGGGATATGAAAATACGCCGGAAATGAAGCTCACTTTCGGCAAGCAGATGTTACGCGTCGTCTCGAATACCATACTCGATGTCCGCCTCCAAACCATGGGCATGACAGACCAGCAAGCGCTCGATCTCATGATCGGAGACACCTTCCAGGAAAAAGAAGAGGCCGTCAACAAACTACAGCGGGCGAAACTCTCCTCTTGTCAGCTGCCGACCTATTTCGTAGGCTGGCGCGGATGGGACCGCCTCCGCGATGCCTACCAGAAGAAGCAGGGTGCCGATTTCCGGCTCGCCGAATTTAATGAACGGGGCCTCAAAGAAGGCGCCATCCCCTTGCCCGTACTAAGCAGGATTTTGCTGCGCTGAGAGCTACTGAAAAGCTATTGCGCTCCCGACGTGGTCTGATCGATGAACCCGCTCACATTCTCCTTCATCTTCTTCAGTGAGTCGGAATCCAGATACACCATGTGTCCCGCCGGGAACTCGCCGTAGCTGATGTTGTTGCGATATTTCGACGTAAGATCCAGGTGATCCATCGTGTAGTTAGCCGCGAAATACGGAGTCGCCAAATCGTAATAGCCTTCGAGCACGCGAACCTTGAGATATGAATTCTTTACCATCGCTTCGCGCAAAGCTGTGGCGGTATCCGGGAAGCCGCCGCCGAAAGAGTCCGTCCCCCAATCCCAGCGCATGTTTTGTCCCCAGACTGAATAAGCGGTCGTGTAATATGGCATGTCGGTTTTGTAATTTAGTTCGCGGCGAATGTAGTCATTGAAAACCGACGTGAACGGCGGACCGGTTTGCGCGCTGGTGGGATCAAAAAATCGCGTCTCGACGAAGCCTTCCGGATCGGGACCCGCGAACCGCCCATCCAGACGCCCTACCCGCAGCTTCTGATCTGCCAACAGATAGTGCGTGAACCCCTCCACATCGACTCGCATGTTGTACTGATCGATAACTTCCTTGCTCAGACCCGTGTAGCGCGACAGTGTGTCTATGATGTTCTGGCGTTCTTGCGATGAGAGCGCGTCGCCTTTAGCCAGCGCGCGAGTGTATTCATTCAGCGCCCATTGCTCCACCTCCGCGCGCGTTTTCTCGAGGTTCTGCGAAAGTTCCGGTGCCAGCTTGTGGTGGTACGCCGCAATCATCGTGTAGGTCGGCAGAATCAGTGGATAAGGCACGTCATTCGTCTTGTTGAATTCGAGAGTCTCGAACGCCAATACAGTCGAGAGCAGCACGATCCCGTTAAACGAGATTCCTTGATCGGCGAGATACCCCGATATGCCGGCCGAACGCGTCGTGCCATAACTTTCACCAAAAAGGTATAGCGGCGACGCCCAGCGCTCGTTCCGCGTAATGTACAGCCGGATGAACTCCCCGAAGGATTGAATATCGCCTTTCAATCCCCAGAACTTTTTGCCCGCCGCCATATCGCGCGGACGGCTGAACCCGGTGCCGATTGCATCGACGAGCACCAGGTCGGTCTTGTCGAGAAGCGTCTCGCCGTTATCTTCCAGCCGATAAGGCGCCGCCGGCATAAAGCCTTGTTTTTGCAGAACCACTTTGCGCGGCCCGAGCGCTCCCATGTGCAGCCAGATTGAGGCCGAACCCGGGCCCCCGTTGAACGCGAACGTCAGCGGGCGCGTGCCGGCTTCGGAGTTATCGAGCGTATACGCGACATAAAACATCAGCGCGTTCGTCTTCCCGGCCTGATCTTTGATGGGCAGACGTCCCGCCGTCGCCGTGTAATGCAGCAGCTTTCCGCCGACGCGGACTTGATGGTGCGTCACCGCCGCTGGCGTCTCCGTCATATCGAAATGCAGATCCTGCGCGCCCGCCTTCTCCTGATCGCCCGATGCCGCTGGCGGAGTCTGCCGCTGTTCCTGTTCTTCTTGCGGAGCGTTTTGCGTCGCCTCTTGCGCTTGCGGCGGTCGCTCCGGCCGCTGCGGCGGAGTCACCTGCCGCGCCGGCGTGGTCTTTTCCACCTGTGATCGCGGAGGGTTAGCCTGTTGCGCGCGTGTGGTCAGCGGCAGGGCAAGAAACAATGCAGCGAGTACGGTCAGTAAAGGTCTCATGAGAGTCGCCACATATTGTCTCGCACCTGGGACGACCCGTTGGGGCCACCCCTGAGCTCAGCGCAAGTTTTCGGGTGGAATGCGGTCGATCAGGTCACGAATCGCGCCAATGAGCCCTTGGACGCTGTCATTGGTCTGCAATTGCGCCTGGCGCAGTGCTTCGATGCGCTTGTCCGTCAGCTCCGCGTGTTCCACTAAGCCTCGGACCGCCTCCCAGATACGCTGATGCTCCGCAAGGTGCCTCTCCCAGCTATGATCGCCGTTCCCCTCAGCCATTCTGATTCTTCAGCCCCTCTTTCGATCCTGCATCGGTTGGAACCACTCTGTCCTTCAGTCTCTGCCGACACCTTCATGGTATTTCAGCCCTCTTCTGGAAGGGGAATCGCTTGTACCTAGGCCACGCCGCTCCTCGCCGCTTCGTTTCGCAAACCACACCTCACATGCACTCGAACGATATCTCACCCTTCCCCCACACCGTTTGTCTCCCCACTCCCGTCCATTCCGCCGCGCGCAGGTACGGTATGAACTCCGTCAGGTCACCTTCATACTCCGCCTCCCCGATAAACCCGCCGATCGAATGCGGTCTGTCCCGTTCGCGAACTTCGCCGAACAGCGTCCACCTGTCGAATCTCGCACTGCGCCATACGAATGCCCGCAGCACGTTCGCCAAAAGCGCGAAAGTCGATATCCAGAGGACCCGAACCGTACAAGGCGCGAAGAGCGCTCACCCGATCGCGAATGCGTGCCGCCACAATCGCAAATTCCGGCTGAGCCGCTATCTCGTGTCGGCTTTTGAGTTCCGTCGGCGTATGAAAAGGACGCGAACGCGACGAACGGGCGCGCATTTCGCCTCGCCCGCTGGAGCCAACTCAATCTCGAGCGGAGACGTCGAGCTGTTCACGCAGCACGAGCGAACTGCCATCGTACAGCGGCTTCGGCCTCTTCCGCCGCTCATCGAGTTGAGACACCCCCGTAAGCTCGACTCGCCCTCGAGTCGGCCCCAGCCCGTCCCTCGCAAGCTCGGCGAACGCCAACACCAGAAAACCAACCGCCGCACTGTCCAAATCGAACAAATGCAGATCGAAACAAAAGGAAGCGCCCGCGCCAATCTGCCGGCCATCCAGGTGAGTAGCACGAAACACGAACGGTCGCGGCCAGTCCGCCAATCCGCTGGGCCCCGACCCCACCGCAGACGGCTCAAACATTCGCGCATACGGGCAGTTCCTTCGCCATTCGCAAACCCGCGCGCCAGCGCACTGCGGCATGCAAGCAATTCGGCGAAAAATTGTCCCGAACGCGCCCCTCAGAATGTTCGCCGATTTCCCCGCTGGGAAATACACCGGCTCGCGCGCCACAAACGAAAACCGCAAGGGGTACAAGCCGAAAAGCAAACGTCCATTCTAGCCCTCGCCACGCTATAATACAGCCGGAGCCCCCCTTTTGAACCTGCGCGGATTTATCCGTCTTTTCACACACATACAGCTACTTCCCGTGCTTGAAAATGGTGAAGAGACAACCTTGATCGGTGGCCAAGCCGTCATGGAAGGCGTGATGATGCGCTCGCCGCACAGCTATTGCGTGGCGGTGCGCAAGCCGAACGGCGAGATCGTGACGGAAGAGAGCCCGCTCGCGCGCCTCTCCGACACATATCCAATCTTCAAATGGCCCGTCCTGCGCGGATTGGGAACCCTTGGCGGCGCCATGTGGCTCGGCATGAAAGCCCTGAGATTCTCGGCCAATTGCGTCCTCGACGAACTGTCTGGCGGCACTCGCAAAACCGAAAAAAAAGATGTCGATCCTTGGGCCATGGGCATGAACATTCTGCTCTCGGTCCTGTTCATGATCGCGCTCTATAAATTGATACCGCTCTACCTCGCCACCCTGCTCGGCCGGCATTTTCATGCGGTCAGCAGCCGTTTCGCCATCAATATGGTTGACGGCACGCTGCGAATCGCCATTTTCCTGGGCTTTATGTACCTGCTCTCGCGCCTCAAAGAGATGCACCGCATGTTCGAATATCATGGCGCCGAGCACAAGGTCGTCTTCAATTTCGAATCCGGGCAGCCGGTGAATGTAGAAAACGCCCAGCGTTTCGTCACCTGGCATCCCCGCTGCGGCACCAGCTTCCTGTTCGTGGTTCTCATCGTCGCCCTGATCGGCTATGCCTTCCTGCCGATCGACAACTTTTGGGCGAAGTTCGCCGCCCGCATTGCACTACTTCCAGTGATCGTGGGCATCAGCTATGAAGTAATCCGCTTTGCCGCCCAACGCCGGCGCGGCCTCCTCTCCGTCATCACGCGCCCCGGTCTCTGGCTGCAACGTATCACCACCCAGGCGCCATCGAATGATCAGACGCAAGTCGCCATCTGCGCGCTCGAAAAGGCTATGGAACTGGAAAGAGCCCAGGGCGGCGAGCTGATCATCGCGTAACAGACTCGCCGGACGTTACACATGCAATATCGAGATCGATTAGAGGAAGCAGAAGCGCGTTATGACGAACTCACCGCGCGCATGGCCGACCCCGCCGTCATTAGCGACTCCGAGCAGTACCGCAAAACAGCCAAGGCTCAGAGCGAACTCACCGAGTTGGTCGCGAAATACCGCGAATGGAAGCGAGTGGAGCAGGAGCTGCGCGATGCGCGCGCCATGCTCGACGGCAACGATCCCGAAATGCAGCAAATGATCGAACTCGAAGTGCTCCGGCTCGAGCCCGAGTTATCCGCGCTTGAGAGCGATCTGGAAATTCTGCTGCTCCCGAAAGACCCCAACGACGAGAAAAACGTTGTTCTCGAGATTCGCAAAGGCGCCGGTGGCGACGAAGCCTCGCTGTTTGCTGCGGAAGTCTTCCGCATGTACACTCGTTACGCCGAAGAACAGGGTTGGAAGGTCGAAGTCACTTCCGCCAGCGAGTCCTCTGTGGGCGGTTTGAGTGAAGTCATCGCGATGGTCAGCGGCAACAAAGTATACAGCCGCCTGAAGTACGAAAGCGGCGTTCATCGTGTCCAGCGTGTCCCGGCGACGGAAACGCAGGGCCGTGTGCACACCTCCACCATTACCGTGGTGGTTATGCCCGAAGCCGACGAGGTCGATGTGCAGATCGATGCCAAAGACCTCCGTATCGATACGTTCTGTTCTTCGGGCCCCGGTGGTCAGTCGGTAAACACCACCTATTCGGCCGTCCGCATCACCCATCTACCGACGAATACTGTCGTTTCGTGCCAGGACGAGAAATCGCAGATCAAGAATCGTTCCAAGGCCATGCAGGTTCTGCGCTCCCGGCTCTATCAGATGGAGATGGAGAAACAGCTTGCCCAAATCGGCGCGGAACGCAAGAGCATGGTCGGAACGGGTGATCGCAGCGAAAAAATCCGCACCTACAATTTCCCGCAAAACCGCGTGACCGATCATCGCATCGGCCTGACCCTTCATCAACTCGATCTCGTCATGGAAGGACGCCTGCAGCCCATCGTCGACGCGCTCACGTCCTACTATCAATCCGAACTGCGCGGCGACCGCGGCGAAGCCGCCTAGCTACCGCGATCGCATGTGTGGCGATCTCCCTTGCTCACCGTTCAAGCTGCTCTCACCCAGGGCACCGCGATCCTCGAAAAAGCTGGAATTTCTGTTCCGCGTCTCACCGCCGAAGTGCTGCTCTGCCATGCGATGCATTGCGACCGCGCGCATCTCTACGCGCACGCTACAGACCCGCTCACCGAGCTTGCCTGGATTCACTACGGCCGCTATTTGAATGAGCGGCTTAAGGGAAAGCCCACCCAGTACATCACGCATAAACAGGAATTCTACGGACGCGACTTCTATGTCAATGGCGACGTGCTCATTCCGCGCCCCGAGACGGAACATCTGGTCGAAAGAGCCATTCTGTTCGTTAAGGAGCACCCCGACGCCCGCCTCCTCGATATCGGAACCGGTTCTGGCGCCGTTGCAATCAGCCTCGCGCTCGAGTCGCGTTGCCCTGTTCTCGCTTCCGACGTTTCACTCGCCGCCTTGGCCGTCGCCGAACGCAACAGGCGAACGCACAGTGCTTCCGTTAGTTTCTTCGCCGCAGATCTCTTGCACGCCGTCGCCCCCCGAAGCATTGATTTGCTAGTCTCTAATCCGCCGTATGTCCCGGGCGCCGACGCCGCGAACATGCAAACCGAGGTCCGTGAATGGGAGCCGCACGTTGCCCTCTTTGCAGGCGACAGCGGCTTGGAAATTTATGAGCGCCTCATCTCGCAGGCCATTTCCGTAATGAAACCGGGCGGTCGCTTGATGCTGGAATTGGGCTACCGTTCCCTCGAACCGGTACGCGGCATGCTCGCCCCACAATGGATTGACATTGAAGTAATCTCGGATTTGGCCGGTTTGCCCCGCGTGATCGCGGCCACGTTAGTAACCTGATGAAGCGCACAGGGCCTTGTGCCCGTTGTGCGCGTGTGAAGCTGATGAAGCGCACAGGGCGTTTGTGGCCCGTTGCGCGCGTATGAAGCTGACGAAGCGCACAGGGCGTTTGCGGCCCGTGTGCGCGAAAGGATTGCATGCAGCGGCTGATTTGCCACCTCGACATGGACGCCTTCTTCGTCTCTGTCGAAGAGCTCTTCGATCCATCTCTCAAAGGCAAACCAGTCGTTGTCGGAGGTCAACGAGATCAACGCGGCGTTGTCGCCGCAGCCTCTTACGCCGCCCGAAAATTTGGAGTGCATTCTGCCATGCCGTTGCGAACAGCATCGCGCTTGTGCCCGCACGCCATCTTCGTCGATGGCCATCCCCACCGCTATCGCGAATACTCCAAGAAAGTGTTTGCCGTTCTGAATCGCTTCACTCCGCAAGTTGAAATGGCCTCCATCGACGAAGCATATCTGGACCTCACCGGCACCGAACGCCTTCATGGTCCACCGCTGCGCGTCGCCGACGCCCTTCACCAGGCCATCGGCGCCGAAACGAATCTGAAGTGCTCGCTCGGTCTCGCGTCCTCGCGACTCGTCGCCAAAGTGTCCTCCGATCAGGCCAAACCAAACGGCGTTCTGTACATTCTCCCGGGCCGCGAAGCGAGTTTCCTTGCGCCCCTCGACGTGCGGAAGATCCCGGGTGTCGGAAAGAAAACGGAAGCCTCACTGCATCGCCTCGGCATTCGGCGAGTGGGCGACCTTGCCGCTCTCGACGAAAGTTTCCTCGCATCGCACTTCGGTCGTTGGGGACTCGCCCTCGCAGGCAAGGCTCGCGGCGTAGACGCGGGTGGCTGGTTCGATGCCGCCGTCGGCGCGGATGAGGATCCTAAATCGATTAGCCACGAGCATACTTTCACCGACGACACAGCCGATCGCGAGCGCCTCGAAACCGCGCTGCTGAGATTGTCCGAAATGGTCGCAAAACGCCTTCGCGAACATAATCTCTACTCGCAAACCATTCAGCTCAAGCTGCGCGACGAGGATTTCTCCACCATCACGCGCGCTCGGTCCCTAGACCATGCCACCCAACTCGATTCCGAAGTCGCCGCGGGCGTGATTGCGCTGTTTCGTCAAGCGTGGGATGGAAAGACTCCCATTCGCTTACTGGGAGTTTATGCCGGATCCCTCCAGCAAGTCGAAGGACAGATGAGCCTCCTCGAAGAACCGCGCACCGCTCGTCTCCGCGAAGCGTTCCGCTCCGTCGATCACATCCGGAACCGCTTCGGCGATGCTAGCATCTCGCTCGCCAAAACGCTAAACGCCGGCATTCGCGAAAAAGTACACGAGAATCCCTTCGATCTGCCGGGCAAAACGGCCAAGAAGGATGGTCCTCCCGATTGACCTCTATGCCTGTCGCCTAGGCCGCCTTCACGATCTTTGCGAACGACTGCGGGTCCAGGCTCGCTCCCCCAACCAGCGTCCCGTCGATTTCGCCCTCCTTCATCAACCCTTCGATGTTGTCGGGCTTCACGCTGCCGCCATATAGAATTCGCAGTCGCTCCGCGGCACTCTCGCCGAACCGTTTTTTAGCCTCCAAACGAATCAGCTTGTGCGCCTCAGAAGCGATCTCCGGTGTAGCAGTGTGTCCTGTCCCAATCGCCCAAATCGGCTCATACGCAATGGCGACTTTCGCAAACTGCTCTTCGGTAAGTCCCGCCACCCCGGCTGCGAATTGCCTCACCAGCACCTCATTCGTTTTGCCGGCTTTGTGATCTTCCAGGCGCTCACCCACGCAGATGATCGGCATCAATCCAGCTTCGATCGCAGCCTGCGTTTTCTTCAGCACGTCTGCATCCGTCTCATGAAAGTATTGTCGGCGCTCGCTGTGGCCGACCAGCACGCATGTAGCACCGGCCGCACGAAGCATTTCCCCAGATATCTCGCCCGTATACGCGCCTTCTTTACACCAGAAAATGTTTTGACCGCCAATGCGAATAGCAGTCCCGGCAACCGCGTTCACAGCAGCCGGAATTGCGATGCTGACCGGGAAGATGACTATGTCGCATTGAGTCACACCGTTCACCAACGGAGTGAATGCTTCGAAAAAAGCCCTCGCCTGCTCGGCGGTCTTATACATCTTCCAATTCGCTGCCATGATACGCCGTGTCATAAAGTAAAGCCACGCCGTGTCATAAAGTAAAGCCGCGCCGTCTCATATGGCGCGAATCTCATCTAAGAAACTCGTGCCGGCCGGAATTGTCGTTCCAAAATTTTCCGCCACCGTTTGGCCGATGTCCGCGAGCGTAGCCCGCGTCCCGAGCTTCACATCACCCTGAACGCGCGGCCCATATGCGAGCAGCGGCGTATATTCGCGTGAGTGGTCGGTCGACGGTGTAGTCGGATCGCAGCCGTGATCTGCCGTGATCACGATCAGGTCACTCTCCTTCGGCGCAAGCGACGGTAGCCAGCGATCCACCGCTTCTAAAGCTCCGGCGTATCCCTCCACATCGTTGCGATGGCCGAACTGCTGATCGAAATCTACCAGGTTGACGAAAATCAAACCGTTCGGCTCCTTCCGCATGGCCTCCTCTGTTCTTTGCATACCATCGGCATTGTTCTTCGTCTTCACGTGTTGGCTTGATACCGCGCTCCAAAAAGATATCCGAGATCTTGCCGATCGTGTAGACCGGCACGTTCTTCGCCGCAAGCTGATCGAGCAACATGCCGTTCGGCGGCGGCACCGCATAATCCTTCCGATTCGCGGTACGCACGAAATGCCCGGGTTCCCCTTCGAACGGCCGCGCAATCACACGTCCCACTTCATGATGGCCCCGCAAAATGTCCCGCGCGATTTCACACATTCGATAAAGTTCATCAACGGAAATCACTCGCTCGTGCGCCGCAATCTGAAAAACGCTATCTGCGGAAGTGTAGACGATCGGCCAACCCGTCCGAAGATGTTCCTCGCCCAGCTCTTTGATGATTTCCGTACCCGATGCTGGCTTATTGCCCAGCGTCTTGCGTCCGATCTTCGCCTCGAACGCTTCCATCACCTCGGGCGGAAATCCGCGCGGGTAGACCGGAAAAGCTTTCTCGAGTAAGATGCCGGCCATCTCCCAATGACCTGTCGTCGTGTCTTTCCCGGGTGAAGCAAGCGTGCACTTTCCGTACGCGCCCGCGGGATGTTCGACCGGAGGCAGCCCCGCGATGGGCCTGATGTTCCCTAAACCAAGCTTGCGCAGATTGGGCAGCTCCAGTTTCCGCTGCCGGGCGATATTGCCAAGCGTGTCGCTCCCTTCATCGCCGAAGTCCGCTGCATCCGGCATCGCTCCAATACCCACGCTATCGAGCACGATCCAGACCACGCGTTCGAATGGCAGCTGCCTGCTCATTTCTGCGGTGGCTCGGCTGTCCCGGCGGGGATCCCTTGGAACTCGTCCTTCAGCCTGGCAGCACGATCGCGAACCAGGTGCATAAAAGATTCATGAGTGGCGATCCGCGTCAACAGCGGAACGAATTGCAGCGGCGCTGCCAGTTGCTTATGCAGCCACAGCGATTCCACCTCCGCCAGCGCATCGTTCACCCCCAGCTTGTCGAAGTGAATCGTGCGGTCTAGATCGAGATAGGCGCGCTCGCTCGCGGCAATATCTTCAAACCGCTGCAATAGCTGCTGTGCCGTCTCATTCGTTGAATAATTGAACGTTGCTTCCGTCGCGCTGCCGGCCTCATTCTCGTAGCGGAACGTTTTCTTACCCATGCTCGCCACCTTCAAGCCTGATTCGAGCGGCGACTTGAAATATTCGAGCTTCTCCGCCAGCGAAAAAAGCGCCGCAGTGTCCGCCTCCTGCAATTTCGCCTTCACAGGCTGATCGTCTTTCGGAGACTCTTTGTATTCGAGCGCACCGCTGCGATCCACATTCACGCACACATACGGTGGAACGCTCCCGGGAAAGCTCTTCGTAAAGGTCAGCTTCGGCGCGGCGCCGCACACCGCAGTCGATACAGCCAGCGCGAGCAGAATGCGGGTCATCGCTGCACTCCTGCCGCGGACCTGATATTAGATCGCGTGCCGTGACAGATAGCCACCGCTAAAGCGTCCGTCGCATCGAATGAGTCGAATTGCTGTTCGATAGCGAGTAGAGACTGCACCATCATGTGTACTTGGTGTTTCTCGGCGCGCCCATATCCAACCACGCTGATCTTCACTTCGAGCGGTGAATATTCGCTTACCGCCAAGCCTGCTTCCGCCGCGATCAGCAGAGCGACACCACGCACATGCGCCAGCTTGAGTGCGGATTTTGCATTCACAGCATGAAATACTGCTTCAACGGCCACCACTTCCGGCGCGAAATCCCGCAAGACGCCTCGCAGCTCGCCCGCGATACTCCGCAACCTGCATTCAAGCGCCTCGGCCGGCTTCGTCCGTATGACGCCCGCGGTTACCAGCCGATGACAGCGCCCGTCTGAATCGATAACGCCGAAACCTGTCCTTTCGGTTCCACAGTCGATTCCGGCGATTCGCATCCAAGGAAATTGGGCTCTTCCGCCGCTTCTCGAGCGAAGCGGCCGCGCCCTTCTCTAGGCCAGCGCTTCTACTTCCGCTTCGTCCACTTCGTAGTTGCCGTAGACGTTCTGCACATCTTCGTGCTCTTCCAAAGCCTCATACAGCCTTAGCATCGCTTGAGCGTTCTTGCCTTCGAGCTTGACCGTGTTCTTCGGCACCATCCCGATCTCTGCCGATTCAGTCGGAATCTTGGCTTTCTCGAGCGCCTTGAGCACAGCCTCATGCGCCTCCGGCGGAGACAAAATCTCCCAGGCTCCTCCCTGATCGCGAATGTCGTCCGCACCCGCATCTAGAACGATGCCCATCAACTGATCTTCCGTCGCGTTTGCGCCGTCAACGAAGATCTGGCTCTTGCGCTCAAACATCCACGACACGCTGCCCTGCTCACCCAGGTTCCCGCCGTTTTTTGAGAAGACGTGACGAACTTCGCTGACGGTTCGATTGCGATTATCGGTCGCCACGTTCACCAGCACCGCCGCGCCACCGGGTCCATAACCTTCAAAGAGAATCTCGTCGATCTGGCCGCCTTCGAGCTCCCCGGTTCCGCGCATAATCGCGCGTTTGATGTTGTCGGCGGGCATACTTTCCGCCTTCGCAGCCAGAATCGCCGTACGCAGACGCGGATTCGCATCAGGATCACCGCCGTTGCGCGCCGCGATCGTAATCTCCTTGATTACGCGCGTGAACGCTTTGCCGCGCTTCGCATCGAGGGCCGCCTTTTTGTGCTTAATTGTGGCCCATTTACTGTGTCCGGACATCGCAAAACCTCAACTCTTCTAAGCTCTGAGGATATCAAAGAAGCACGTTCTATCGGTCTCGATCCGCGCCCCATGCTTTGTTACACTCGGGATGATTACGGCGGCTGTAGCTCAGTTGGTAGTAGCGCCAGATTGTGGTTCTGGATGTCGTGGGTTCAAATCCCACCAGCCGCCCCATCCCTAGCTGACGTGAATCAACGGTCGACGCTGCGGATCTGGAATCGCCCGCCGCAGCACTTCATGCACCAGCGGCGCTACATCGCCTTCCCCTAGAAAGATAAACCGGAACAAATTGCCTACCGGATTTCCTTCGGTCCACACAAAATAACCGTGGGGACGTTTTCCCGTGAATTTTTCCAGATGGATCAGCATCGCTGCCACCGCGTTTGCAACCACCGGACTTTTCGCGCACAGCATCGAGTGCCTTCCGATCCGCTTGCCCGTAACTGTCAAAACTTCTTCAAAGCTTGAAGCGTCTCCGCGCTCCACCTCGAGAAAATACAGCCGCGCATCGGCTGGCAGATTGTGCACGTAACGCACTTCCCGATCCGCTTGATCTAAACTCTCTTCGGTTTCGGGCCGCGGTTTTCGCGCCACGAGCCGGACCACTTCCCCGCCATTTTCGGCAAGCAGCGCCTGCGCGCTCTCATCCAGGTCCACGCCCGAAATGCGCAGCTCGGTCGAGCGCATCGCGCGCGAAATGAGCGAAATCACCACGATCGCCGCGATAAAGAATGACGAGATCTTCAGGCCTTCAGGCCGCTCGTAAATATTCAACATCGTCGTATAGATAAAAACGACAGAGATGAGGGAAAACGCCCAACGAAGTCTCATTCTCCAGACCGCGATCGTCACCGCAATCGCAGCGGACGTAATCAACACCAGCACGCCCGTCGCATAAGCGCCGCCCTGTGCATCCACATTGGCATGAAACAAAATCGTGACGATGAACGAAATTGCCATGAACACCAGCACCAAGGGTCGCGCCGCACGCGCCCACTCCGGAGCCATGCCGAAACGCGGGAGATAACGCGGAATCAGGTTGAGAAGGCCTGCCATTGCTGAAGCGCCCGCAAACGCCAGAATCGCAATCGTGCTGATGTCATACACTGATCCGAACCCATTTCCGAGATACTTATGCGCCAGATAGGCCAGCGCACGCCCGTTGGCCTCGCCCCCTTCCTTGAACTTCGCCGGTTCAATTAGTAAGGTCGTCACGACGCTCGTCGCGATGAGGAACGCACTCATGATCAGCGCAGCGGTTGCCAGCAGCTTCCGCGTGTTCGCAATGCGCTCGGGCAAATCGTGGCCCTTGATAAGCGGCATAACAGCCACCCCTGTTTCAAAACCCGATAGTCCCAGCGCCAGCTTCGGGAACAGCACCACCGAAATGCCGAGCATCACGAATACACTTTCGTGTTGCGCGAAAAGTGCATTCTTCCAATTCGGCATCATCTGCGGATGCAGAAACACCTCCCATAACCCAACACCTGTGATGACTAAGCTCAGCGCAAGATACAAGGCCACCAGCACGACGGCAACATTGATCGCTTCTTTAAAGCCTTTCAAGAAAATTGCGCCTAAAATCGCCAGCAGTATCAGCGTCGCTCCCATTTGGCTTTTCATCCACGGTGGCGTGAACGGATTCTGCGTGAAGTGCGCTGCCGCGTCGGCTGCCGAAAGCGTCATCGTGATGACGAAATCCGTCGTCGCGAAACCAAGCAGGATCAGCACCAACGTCTTACCGGTCCATTGCGGAAATAGGTTTTCCAACATCGCAATGCTGCCTTGTCCGTTTGGGCTGGCTTCTGCTACGCGCCGGTACACCGGCAGCGCGCCGAAGAGCGTCACGATGACCAGAATCAACGTCGCGACAGGCGAGAGCAGACCGGCGGCCAGAAACGCGATCCCAGGCTGATACCCCAGTGTTGAGAAATAGTCTACGCCCGTGAGGCACATCACGCGCCACCAGGCGTGTTTCGGTTCGGGCTTACTATGGATGCCTTTCGGCAGCCTTAGGTCCGAAAGAAGCCACTGGCCGAGAGTCACGTGCCAGTATAACGGGAACCAGTCTCAAGGTCCCGCTCCATCTTCTACTCCTGTTGACATCTGACCTGAAGCGAGCCATACTCATGTCAGATGTCGACCCGTACCGGGAAGGATCGTCTCGCGTTATTGCAAGGCACGTTGGATCTGCTGATACTCCGCACGCTCCTCTTCGGAAGGCAGCACGGCCAAGGAATCGCGCGGTCCATCCAGGAATCATCAAAGGATGAGCTCTTGGTCGATCATGGCGCGCTCTATCCGGCCTTGCAGCGCCTGGAAGCACAGGGCGCAATCACTGCTGAGTGGGGCGTCTCAGAGAACAATCGTAAAGCCCGCTTCTATAAGCTCACGCAGTCAGGCCGCAAGCTGCTTATCAATGAAACCAGCCGCTGGCGTCGCATTGCCGGGGCCATCGGACATGTTCTCGGCCCCGAACAAGGCAAGGCCTGAGCATGTTCTGGAGACGACGTAAACACAACGACTTTGCCGCCGAGATCGAATCGCACATAGCAATCGAGGCGGACCGCCTCCGGCAAGAAGGTCGGAGCGCCGCTGATTCCGAGCAAACTGCACGCCTCAAATTCGGCAATATCCTTCAAACGGAAGAACGCTTTTACGAAGGCCAGCGCATTTTGTGGCTCGACGATCTTCGAAAAGACCTGCGCTACGCCATCCGTATGGTTCGCCACTCGCCGACGTTTGCTGTAACCGTGGTCCTGACGCTCGCCCTGGGAATCGGTGCAACCGCTGCCATCTTTAGTGTTACCGACGCAGCTCTAATCAAGCCGCTCCCATTACCGGAAGCCCAAAACCTCGTCAGCGTTTATGAGCGTTGGCAGGGAGACATGGACAGCTTGGCGCCCGCTGACTATCTCGACTACCGGCATCAGGCAAAATCGTTTCAAGACTTGGCTGGATACCGTCAGGAGCCTTTCAATTTGGGTGGCCAGAATAGGCCTGAGCGCGTACTCGGCGCCATTGTGACTCCCAACTTCTTTGCCCTTTTAGGCGTGCCCGCGCAGCTTGGAAGGACGCTCGATTCCACACAAGACAAACCAGGCAATTCCCGAACCGTCGTTCTCTCGTCTTCGCTTTGGAAGCGTCGCTATGGTGGATCGCCGGATGTGATCGGCAGGACAATTTCCGTCGATGGCGAGCCTCGCGTCGTCGTCGGCGTCATGCCCCCGTATTTTGCTTTCCCCGGGAGTGCGGAACTTTGGGCCGCAGCGCGTTTCCGGGTTCCCGAGCACCCGCTGCGACCTCTGATCGATCAATCCACATCGCGCAGTACTCATTACTTCGACATCGTCGGACGCTTGAAAGCAGGCGTCACCCTGCGCCAGGCACAGGCAGAAGCCGAGGTGATCAGTCAAAGGCTGAAGCAGCAGTACAAGGGCGACGAAGAAGGTGACGGCCCCGCATTGGTGTCATTGCGCGACGACCTGGTTGGTAACACGCGCCCCGCCATCCTCATTCTGCTAGGCGCGGTCGCCGTCCTGTTTTTGATTGCTTGCGCAAACGTGGCCAATATTGTGCTGGCTCGCAGCGCGGCGCGCCAAAAGGAAATCGCCATTCGCGGCTCTCTCGGTGCCGGACAGCTGCGCCTGATTCGGCAACTGTTTGTCGAAAATCTCCTCCTCTCGCTGGCCGGTGCTGCCTTGGGTTTGTTCGCTGCCGGATATGGCCTGAGGTCGCTTCAAACGCTTATTCCAGTCGATGTCCTCCCTCCCGCAGGTCTCCACATCGACTTCCGCTTGATCGCTTTCGCCATAAGCGTTTCCGTTTTATCGACTCTTCTATTTGGCCTCTTTCCCGCCATCCATGCCGCCAAGATCGATCTCAATAGCGCCTTGAAGGAGGGCAGCCGCACGTTTACAAGCGGAGCGCACGCCAATCGAAGCAGGAACATGCTGGTCGTTACGCAAATCGCTTTAGCCGCCGTCCTATTGACGGGCGCAGGCTTGCTCGTCCGCAGCTTTGATCGCCTGCTCTCCGCGCCCGAAGGTTTCAGCCCCGATCATGTCCTGAGTCTGCAACTCTCCCTTCCTATAGCCCAATACCCCACCCCGGCCGATCGGAACCGTTTCACCGCCGCCGCGCTCGAAAGAATCCGCTCCGCGCCCGGAGTTCGTTCCGCCGCTCTCATCTCTCGACTTCCTCTAAGTCCCGGCGGTAGTCACCGCAGTATCGAAATCAAAGGTCGCCCTGGGCTGCCGGGTGGAGACATCTCTCCGGCTTATCTAGTGATCAGTCCCGATTACTTCCGCACGCTTCGCATCCCTGTGCTCGAAGGCCGAGTATTCACTGATCGCGACACAGCAAATGCACCCCGCATGGTGATCGTGAGCGCCGCCACGGCGAGGCATTTCTGGCCAAAGGAGGACCCGCTCGGCAAATACATCAAGGTTGGGGATCAGAACGATTGGGGCCCGGTCGTCGGTATTGTCGCAGACGTGCCGCAGCAAGGCCTCGACAAAGCTCCGCGCCCAGCCGTTTATGTGCCGTACGTGCAGGACCCCTGGCCGGTTCTCGCCTTCGTGGTACGAACTGCGATGGATCCAAAATACGTTGCCTCCGCCGCCATCGCCGCGATTCACCAGGTCGACAAAGATGAACCCGTTTACAACGTGCGCACCATGCACGAGGTCATCGCATCCTCCGTTCAGGTGCGGCGCTTCCGAACGGTTTTACTGACGCTGTTCGCATCTCTCGCTCTGGCGCTTGCTGCCGTCGGCATTTACGGAGTTATAGCTTACAGCGTTGCCCAACGCTCGCACGAAATCGGCATCCGCTTGGCGCTAGGTGCTCAGCCTTCTAAACTTCGGTTGTTCATTGTTGGTGAAGGACTACGGCTCGCTACTTATGGCATCCTTGCTGGCCTGATAGCTTCCTTCGAGCTCACTCGCTTCCTGAGCGGCATTCTCTACGGCGTGCGATCGAACGATGGGCCGACATTCGCGGCCACCTTTTTGTTCCTCATCCTCGCTGCATTCCTTGCAAGTTATCTCCCCGCTCGCCGTGCGACCAAGCTCGACGCGGCAAGCATCTTCCGCGCGCAGTGAGTTGGGTCTGGACGCGTTCAGGCTTCGATCGTTCCGATCGAAGTCGTTTCACCTTCTTCCGCTTTAGGCCCGAGCACCTCGCGCATGACCGTTGCGAGGTCGCGGAGTGCTTGTGCTCCGTCCCCGTAATAGGTTGAACCGTGCATCGCGGCCAAAGTTTTCGGTCGACGCTCAGCTAGCGTTTCGAGTACGCGGCCGGTGTGGTGCGTGTACGGCACGTAATTCGCAAACGGGCCTGCTTCACTTTCCTCCAGGGCCATCTTGCAGCGTTCGATTATGCTATCCCGAGTGGTTGGTTCCCGGTGGCCCCATTGATGAAAAAGGTCTGAGCAGAACAGCGTGCGTTCGGATTCTTCAAAGAGAACGCCGGCGTCCCAGCCATGAGGCACGTGCGGTGTGGGAATAAAGCGAAAACGATATTTCCCCGTCGGCAGCGCGTCATCTCTCGTCAAAACACGAGCGGGCCGTATCGCAAAATCATTTACGCTAACGAGAGCACCAACCAAGCCGCACACCGGCTCCGCTGCCGATGCAACCTCCAGCCATTGATTAAGTGCCCCACATTCATCCGATTCGAAGTGACTGAATCCGATGTGCCTGATCTTCGAGATATCGATCAGGCGTGAGATCTCTTCACGCACAAGAGGGAACATGCTCCGCAGTCCTGCGTGGAATAACAGTGGTTCGTCGTCTCTCACCAGAAAATGGCTGAACTCCAAATTGATCTCTGGAACGAAAATCGAAATACGGTACACATCTGCTGCGATTTCTGTTGTACTTGCCATATTCCCTGCCTCGCTAATGCTTCGATCAACAACGTCATTCTGAACTGATTGGCCCCGACGCCCAACCACATATATGCCCGTCTTTCCGCCCCTCAATCTGCAGGTCTGCCGGGGCGAAATTGGATGCTTACCTTGCGCGCGAAAATTTCTCCCGCCAATCCATAGCAGGGTGCCATCGTGAACTGGAAGAGACCCTCCTTCCGCTCCAGTTCCAGGGCGAAGATTACGTTCTGGCAACTAAAACCGTCCAATTCGAGATCCTCAATCTCTTCCAGGGTAAAAGTCACAACGACATCCGTTGGAGGAGATGAATATCTCGAATCAGCGCGAGGGCCGAAGGTCGGCTTGGGGCCACCTAGGACATGAATGATGAGCTTCGACGGAGCACGGCGATTCAATTCCAGTCCTATGATCTCCGAATCGTGGAAAGACGGCCATCCGGTACACCAGTCTGTGAACTGCTTATACCCGGGGATCTCATCGCCGAAGTCCATACGCCTTCATTTTCTTCCCTCGGGGCGTCAGGTCGAGTTCGTTCCGCAAAATGCACCCTTTCTTCGCCTGAATTGGCTTTGACTCGCAAAACAGCCCTGTCCCCGACGCCTGACGTCGCTGGCCCTTAACAAATCCGCCTCTGAATTTAGGTAATCGTTGCAACAGCTTACCCCGATCCGCCACCCAACAATCCTTTCGCTATCCTTAGAATCGGTTTGGCAGGGCAGAAGAATTGGGTTGGTTTCGCAGAATGGGCTGGTTCTTCGCCTTTGGAGCACGCTTGTGACGCGACTGATTCAATTCGCACGCGAGGATAGCGAACAGAGATTGTGAAAAGTAGTCAGAGAACGAAATTTGGATCCGCGCGGCAATCCTAGCCGTTCAAATGCTCAGATCGCGAGCAGCAAGGATGAAACAACGCACTTTCGCCCTGTACGCTGTGGCGCTGTTGCTCGGAGCGCAGACTCCGAAGATCACCGGCAGTGTGAATGGCAGGCCCATTCCGGACGACTATCTGAATCCATCGCACGAACACTTGGAAGCGCAGTTCGCTTCGAAGTACGGGCACAATCCCTCGTCACAGGAGCAGGCTAACGTGAACACGACCGTGCTCACCGACTGGCAATGCAACAAGCTGCACGCTATGATCCACAAGGCGGCCCGCAATGCGGGAGTCCAGCAATTTCGAATAAGGGTTACGCAGCAGGACCTCGCAGCCGCCAGCAAGACCTTCCCCGTCGTCATGGGCAACACAACAAACACGATCCAGCTACTGCTCAACGCGCTTTCTTCCGTGTACGACAAGCATGAAAACCCGGCAGTCGTGTACAACGAGATGCTAGCCGGAAAAATTCCGAACAACCTCTGGCTGGCGCAGCTAAAGGAAGCGAGTACGCCGGAGAGCCGGAGCAAATTGGAAGCGGGATACCGGAACTCCATCAGGATGGCTCAAGAGATTGCAAACTCTCCTAAGCTGGAATACTGGCGATCCACCGTCCTCACCAACAAATTGAACGAGGCTGTCGATCAGAAACTCGCTCTCACAGACCCAACCTTCCGCGCCCACCTGCAGTCGACCCGCGTCAACCAGCAGGGCATCCGCATGGACAATTGGTTCACGCCGCAGGGCCGGTATCTTGCGCAAAAACGGCAGGAGTTCTGGAAGGCCCGGGAAGCCGAGGTGCACGTATATTTGAGCGATCCGCACCTTCTAGTAACGTGTGGGATCGCTCCGTTGCACTGAACGGAACCTGAATCGCAACTGATCGAGATTGTCCGTCACGGCATACACGGCCACTCCCGTCCCGGAATCCGTTCCGCAAAATGCGCCGTTGTTCGCCTGAATTTGCTTCGTTTCGTAGAATCACCTACTGTGACCCATGCTCGCGCTACCCGCCGCCCTTCGCTTCGCACTTAGCTTCGTGAAGCGTTGGAACAACTTATCGGATCGGCGACTCAGGAACCCTCTGGCTATCCTTAGAATCGGTCGGCAAGGCAGAAGAATTGGTTCGTTTCGCAAACGGGCAGGTTACTTCGCGTAGGCTTGTGACCGATTCCTCGAGCGCCATAACATATGGAAATTGTGAAAGTAGTTGGAAGAGAGATTCTGGATTCACGCGGTAATCCGACCGTCGAAGCGGACGTAGATCTGGCCGACGGAACCGTCGGGCGCGCAGCGGTTCCTTCGGGTGCTTCGACCGGTGAGCATGAAGCCGTCGAGCTCCGGGATAACGACAAATCACGCTATCTCGGCAAGGGCACGCAAAAAGCCGTCGAAAACATAAACAAGAAACTTGCAGCGGCCCTTGCCGGCTTGGATGCCGCCGATCAGAATCTGGTCGACCGAACCATGCTCTCCCTCGACGGCACGCCGAACAAAAGTAAGCTGGGCGCTAACGCCATTCTGGCCGTCTCCATGGCCGCCGCCCGCGCTTCCGCTGAATCGGAGATGACGCCGCTGTATCGCTACATCGGTGGTGTGAACGCACGCGTCCTGCCCGTCCCCATGATGAACGTAATCAACGGCGGTGCGCACGCGGACAACTCGGTCGACCTGCAGGAATTTATGATTGCGCCCGTCGGCGCAACGAAATTTTCCGAAGCGTTGCGCATGGGCGCGGAGACGTTTCACACTCTCAAAGGCGTTCTAAAAAAACGCGGCTATTCGACCGCCGTCGGCGACGAGGGCGGCTTCGCCCCTAGTTTGAAATCGAACGAAGAGGCGCTTGAAGTTTTGATGGAGGCCATCAGCCAAGCGGGCTACCGGCCCGGCGAGCAGATCGCCATTGCCCTGGACCCGGCCTCCAGCGAATTCTATGACAAAGACGCCGCGCGCTATGTCTTCAAGAAATCCGACAAGAGCCAAAAAACATCGGAGCAAATGGTCGAGTTCTGGTCGAACTGGGCACGCCAGTATCCCATCATTTCGATCGAAGACGGAATGGCGGAGGATGATTGGAACGGTTGGAAGCAACTCACCGACGCACTGGGCAAAAAGCTTCAGCTCGTTGGCGACGATCTGTTCGTGACTAACTCTGAGCGTCTGCAGCAAGGAATCGACAGGGGCATCGCGAACTCGATTCTGGTGAAAGTGAATCAAATCGGATCTCTAACCGAGACGCTCGATGCCATGCGTCTCGCCGCCAGCGCCAATTACACGGCCATCGTGTCGCATCGCTCGGGTGAAACGGAAGATGTATTTATAGCCGACCTGGCCGTCGCTACCAACGCAGGCCAGATCAAAACCGGGTCGGCCAGCCGCACAGATCGCATCGCCAAGTACAACCAGCTTCTCCGCATCGAAGAGGAGCTCGGAGACGCAGCCGTTTATCTCGGCAAGAAAGCCTTCCGGCAGTAAACACTCGAATGCCTAAATTGAAGCCACTCGTTCTTACGATCCTCGACGGGTGGGGATTCTCTCCTGCGACTGATGGAAACGCGATCGCACTCGCTCGAAAACCCACTTACGATCACCTGATCGAGACCTATCCCAACACTTTGATCCACACCTCAGGACCATATGTGGGCTTGCCTGAAGGACAGATGGGAAACAGCGAAGTCGGCCACATGAACATGGGTGCCGGCCGTGTCATCTATATGGATGTCACGCGCCTCGACCTGCTGATCAGCTCGGGAGAGTTCTTCAACAGTCCGGCCCTGGTGAACGCCATGAACCAGGCCAAAGGTCACCGGCTTCATCTTTTAGGACTGTGCAGCGACGGTGGTGTGCACGCGCAGCTCACGCATCTGTTCGCTCTACTCGAAATGGCCAAGCGGCATGGACTCGAAGACGTTTTCGTTCACTGCTTCATGGACGGCCGCGACACGCCGCCGGAGAGCGGCATCGGCTACATCGAGCAGGTCGAGAAGAAGATGCGGGAGCTCGGAATTGGCCAAATCGCTTCCGTCTGCGGCCGCTACTATGCCATGGATCGCGACAAGCGCTGGGAGCGCATCGACCGTGCGTTCGGTGCGATGGTTCTCGGCAGTGGCACAAAATCCCAGTCAGCCGCGGCTGCTGTGCGCGCGTCTTACGAACACGGAGTGACGGACGAATTCATCGAGCCCGTGACCATCGTCGACACCCGAAACGAGCCGATTGGCGTTGTTCGCGATGACGACAGCCTGGTCATGTACAACTACCGGGCAGATCGTGCCCGTGAAATCACCCTCGCCTTCACCGATCCGTCGCTCGAGAAACCCTCCCGAACACTCGTGCCCAAGAATCTTACGTACACGATGATGACGCAGTACGACAAAAATCTCCGCCTGCCCTTCGTCCTTCCTCCTGAACACCCCGACAACATTCTGGCTGACGTGATGGAACGGGCAAATTGGAAGAATCTACGCGTCGCGGAGACCGAAAAATATGCTCATGTAACGTACTTCTTCAATGGTGGTAACGAGAAGCCCTACGCTGGCGAAGAACGCGAATTGATTCCATCGCCGAAGGTCGCGACTTACGATCTGCTGCCGGAAATGAGCGCCGCCGGCGTAACCGCACAGGTCGTGAAAGCCATTGACGACGGAGGATTCGACGTGATCGTCATGAACTACGCCAACGCCGACATGGTGGGCCACTCGGGCAAGCTCCCTCCTACGATTCGCGCCTGCGAAGCAGTCGACGCGGGGCTCGGCGAGATTTATCAAGCGCTCAAACGGAGCGGGGGGTCGTGGCTGGTGACCGCCGACCACGGGAACGCTGAGATGATGATCGATCCTGTCACACACGGCCCGCACACGTACCACACGACTAACCCGGTGCCGTTCATCTTCATGAACAACGATGGTGTGAAACTTCGCCAGAACGGTGCCTTACAGGACGTTGCGCCTACCATCCTCGGAATTCTCGGCGCAGAGCAACCGCAACAGATGAAGGGCCAGGACCTTCGGGTCCTTACTGGGTGACCGTTCGCGTGCTTACTGGTTGACGGCTTGCGCCTGAAGAGGCGGAGGCGCTTTCACGTAACGAACAATGCCTCGCGAGTCTCGCATCCAATGCTGCGCGATCAGCTCGATCTTTACGTTGTCGCTGGTCGGAGTAATCGTCGCGTGCCCGCTCGACCTCTGTTCCGGAGTCAGCTGCACCTGTTCTCCGTCGTCGACGCGAATCGCCGCATATTTTGCGTCGCGCGTTTGACCCGTCGGCCACGATACCAGCAGAGCAGAGGATTGGGTCTGGACATTCAATGGGATCGTTGCGGAGGGGAGTTGCAGATACGCCCAATATCCGACTCCACAGCCTAGCGCTGCTGACAAAAACAGCACCGCAGCCAACCGCAAGTTCGCGCCTTTGCCTGGAACTTCGTAGGCGAAGTGAGGATGAACGTCTGGTTCAGTTTGAAATTTTCCCGAACGGCGTCTGCGGATCTCATCAATCGACGGCAACGCCTCCGGGGGAGAGAACGGTACTAGACTCGTGACCTCCTCCGGTTCAGGTTTCTTCACGGGTGCAGCGGGGATGATGGGAGGTGGAGAAATCTCGCGTACAGGAGGTGGAGAGATCTCAGGCGCCGCCGAAGAAACCTCGGGTGGTGGCGCAGTCTCCGCGGTCACAGCTGCAGGAACTTCGGGTGTGATCGTCGCCGCCATGGGCGCCGCAGCAATCTCGGGCGCGGGCTCATCGATGGGAGAAACGAGAGGTTCCGATGCTGCTTCAGCTTGCGCCACCTGGGGCAGCGGCGCAATCAACGGCTCCGCTTCAGCAGTAGCAGCAATGAGCGGCTCCGGTTCAGGAGCAGCAGCAATCAGCGGCTCCGGTTCAGGAGTAGCAGCAACCAGCGGCGGCTCCGGTTCAGGAGCAGCAGCAATCAACGGCTCCGGTTCCAGGAGCAGCAGCAATCACCGGCTCCACTTCAGGAGTAACAGCAATCGGCGGCTCGGCTTCAGGAGGAGCAGCAATCACCGGCTCCGGTTCCAGAGGAGCAGCAATCACCGGCTCCACTTCAGGAGTAACAGCAATCGGCGGCTCCGGTTCAGGAGGAGGAGCGACCGGCGGCGGTTCTGCTCGCCGAGGAACAATCGGCGGCGGCGCCGGACGAGCATTCACCGCCGGTCGTTCTTCGGGCGCAGGAATCGATGGCACCGGGCCGGCGCCGGCCCGCGTCGCGCGCCCGGGCAGAGGAAGAATGATCGCTTGCTGCGCTCCCTCGCGGGGGACAGTTCCATCTGCCGCACGCACCAGAAAACAGAAGCGAGTCGGCTGGAATCGCTCGGGCTTCGCGAGCACGGTGACTTGCCCCGCGCCCGGAAAAAGTCTGTCGAATAACGCAGCCTCCCGATCATGCATCCGCAGAGGAGAGCGGGTATGCGCAATAAACCAGCCCACCGTCTCTAATCCGGCCAACTCGGGATCTGTTTTCGCGGCGGCTAATTGATCGTGCACCGCCTCGATGTCACGCTCCGAAAGCACAAACGATGGTCCCGACGCATGCTCGCATTCAATCGTTCGGAACGCCTCGATGCGTGCTGAATTTTCGTCGATGCGCCCGAACAGCACGCCTCCCGTTTCTACGCCCCCATGCGGGATCCGGCGATATCCTTCGTTTACCTGGAAATCGATCTCATGAAATAGACCCAGCGAATACGTGACAATGAACGATGTTTCCGGCACGTTCCAATACGCATAGTCTGTGTCGGGAGTCGTTGGGGTCATGAAGTAAGAACGGAAGACAGCATCGCAGAATGAGACATCGATACCGTGCTTCCTTCATCCGATTCGCCCGTGTCCACTTGAAGCGCATAGTAATAGGTCACGACGCCAATGACCAGCATCATCACCACGATTAACATCAGCCACCGAGCGGAACGCAACGTCCAAATTGAGTCGGTCGCCATAACGGCTGCAGTGTAGGATACGATCGCCGCGGCGAGCGCGAAGCTTAATCCCAATTTCCAGCCCCAATGCATCAAATCCAGAGCAGCCTGCCCGCCGATTTCCGACCACGCCGCGAAAATGGCCACGAGCGCGATCAAAAACTCGAAGGCGTAGATAAGGCGCAGCAGTTTTGTGGTCATCCCCGGAGCACTCTCATTCTACGATGGAAAAGTAGCTTGGGGCCTGGACCTACATTACCCATCACGGGCCACTGTGCGCCCATCCATGCAGCAGAATTGAGCCGCCCATAACGTCATGAAAGTTGTTATCGAAGGTATCGAACTGCACCTCGCCCATCCAGACGAGCTGAATGTCTCGTGGGTCGGGCAAGAGGAGGCCATGCGGCAGCTGATCGCCGCCTGGATGATCATCGATGAGCGCGACGTTCCGATGAATCCCCGGCTCCTCGGCAAACCCGGGGTCGGCAAGACCACTATGGCTTACGCGGGCGGAAGACGCCTGGGTCGTGAAGTGTATATTCTGCAGGCGACTGTCGACACGCGGCCCGAAGATCTCCTGATCACGCCCGTCATTCAAGGCACGTCTCAGCTGAAATATGTCGCTTCCCCTTTGGTGACCGCCATGATTCGCGGGGGCGTGGCCATCCTCGACGAAGGAAACCGCATGAGCGAGAAGAGTTGGGCGAGTCTCGCTCCCTTGCTCGACAGCCGCCGCTATGTGGAGTCGATCATCGCCGGAGTAAAGATCAAAGCTCATCCGGATTTCCGGCTCGTTGCCACCATGAACGACGACTCTTCCACTTTCGATCTGCCCGAGTACATTCATTCCCGTCTCCAGCCGCAAATCCTGATCGACTTCCCGGAGCGTGAGGAGGAGCTTGCGATCCTTCGCGAAAACCTTCCGTTCTCGCCCGATGACATCCTCCAGTACGTCACGGATTTCCTCCAGCAAGCGCATGCGGCGGATGAAAGCTACACCGTCCGTGATGGCGTCAACATCGCCCGCTACGCGTTGAAGTTGAAAAACGGAACGGGCCACCCGCACCGGCTCTTGCTTCAGGCTTCTGTACGTGCCATTTTGGGCGAAGAGGCGCTGCGCTACAGCATTCGTCATTAACCGCGAGCGCATGTTTCAAGAGCCCACTTCAGCCGGAACAATTAGCCGCGCCAATCTGACTTATTTCCCGGTTGTCCCGGGCCGTATCGAGTTCTCGCTTCGCGTAAGGCGTTATCTGCTCGAGGCGCGCCCAGGCGTCGTTGCTGTCGAGCTTCCGTCCTCGCTCGAGCGTGAGTACAAAGCCGCGATTCAGCGCATGCCTCGCATGTCGGTCATATTGATCCCCGAAACGGATTCTGAGGAAGACCGTGCTACCTATATTCCAATCGAGCCTGGTGATCCGTTCGTCGAGGCCATCCGGACAGCTGAGGAAATCGGAGCGGAGATCGTTTTTCTCGAGCCGGCAAGTCACGACAAGCCGCATCTTGCAGCCAGCTACCCCGAACCGTACTCGCTCGAGTTCATCGGTATGGAGCGCTATGTCGAGGCCTGGCGCGTTTACCCGGAACAGCGCACACCGGAGATGGATGCACACGCCGCCGCGATGGCCTGGAAACTCCAAGGCGCGGATCCGCTCGCATCGACCTGCGTGGTCGTCTCGCTCCATTTGCTCGATCCCCTTCTCGATGCCATGCAACTTCCGCAGGAAGAGCCGCCGGCGCCGCGCACCCGTCTGTTTCACACTGCGGAGCTTTTCAACCTGCATCCCGACTGCCTGGCGGAAGTAACCAGTGAGGTTCCCTATTATCAGGACCTGTACGAACACGGCCGCGCCGAGCTCGATTCGTTTAGCTTGAACCGCCCACAATGGCAGCTCGCGCTTTTGCGCGAGGCCGAGAAAGAGTACGCCATCAACACGGGTGAGAAGATGCAATCCTGGCAGCGCCTCAGCCTCGCCAAGTTCAGCCGCAATCTAGCCATGCTCGATGCTCACCTCGTACCAGGTGTTTACGACCTCACGCTTGCCGCCCGCTCGATCGTCGATGACAATTACGCCTACGAAGTGTGGCAGATGGCGAACCGCTTTAGCGTGCAGGCCACCGAAGATCCGCCGCTCGAGACCCTGAACATCTCGGGCGAAGAGGTTTGGCTGCGCACTCGCAAGATACGCATTCGCAGGCGCCTGCCACGCATGAAGCAGATGCTGAAACCCGCCGGCCTGAAACCACGCAAGCGGGAAAAGTTCAAAGGCGAATGGGCGAGCCAAACCAATGGGCTCTCGATCTGCTCTTATCCTCCCGAAGACTTGGTGATCGAAAATTATGGCCGGTTCCTGAAGCGGTATGCGAAAGCGGTTGTCTCCGAAGAGCGTTCACGCGTTGAGCCGTTCACCACATCCACGCTCGATGGCATCGATATCCGCGAAACCATTCGCAATTGGCACGAACGCAAGCTCTACGTGCGCGAGATGGGCAAGTTTTCAGGCGAGGTCGGCGCGGTTGTCATCATCTTCGATGAAGACCCGAACGATCGCTATCGCTATCTCACCACTTGGCTGGGCGAGCATCAGAACGAGTCGGACATGGCGTTCTATTCAACGGAGCCCTTCGAGCACATTGTGGGACCGGGTATAGGAAGAGCGGAGTACGGCGGCCTGTTGATGACCCTCCCGCCGCGCCGTCTGTTCGACGTATGGAGCGACGGCGACTACGATCTGGCGGAAAGAAAGTCTGAACGCTTGCTGATGGCCGCTCTGGATTATTCAGTGGAGCGGCACGTCCTCTATATTGCTGCCAGGCCGCCGAGAAGTATGTTTCGCCAACTAGCCGCTCGCGTCAATCGCAAGATCGTATATATACCGCTCGGGCAACTCTCGCCCGCCAAGCTCAAGAAGATTCGGGTAGTGCATGTACTAGATGGTTACGCCCGCCGCGAAGAAGCCAAGCAATATCTTTGGTGAACTAGTAAGCTGTCCCAGTCGTTCGGCACCGCAAAATCGGAGCCGATGAGCGAAGCGATTGGAGCGCTAGGCCGTTTCTCTCGATCGTTACGCCCGCCGCGAAGAAGCCAGGCAATATATTTGGTGAACCAGTAAGCTGTCCCAATCGTTCGGCACCGCAAAATCGGAGCCATGAGCGAAGCGATTGGAGCGCTAGGCCGTTTCTCCGTGCCTCCATGACTCCATGGGAACTCCCTGTTGGTTCATCACATAATCCAAGGCGGCCGCCAGAGACTCGCGATTCCATAGATAGCGCGTGCTTCCGTGTTTCGTCCAGAACCGCTCGCGATCGCGATGACGGGTTTTCAGCACGAACGTAGCCCGAGCTTTCAGGTACTGCAGAGCCCGATCTACCGGGACATCGGTTTGCAAAACGGCATGGACGTGATTGGTCCGAATGTGGGCACAGAACAAATGCCAAGTGCGATAAGCGCACGCCTCGATTAGGGAGTTCAGAACCAGAGAGCGATCCAGCGGGCCGAGGGTAAACTCGGGTTCCACCATCAGCCGGCGGGCTTGGTCCCGCCAAGCCGTGTTGGAAGCTACCGTGGGCGACCCCCAGTTCCGCTGCTTGCGGGATACCGAGCCGGCATCGGCGCCGGGCAAATGTGTCCCGTACGTCGTAAAGGTGAGCAAGACACCAATCGCTTCGCTCATGGCTCCGAAACACAACCGTACCTCGTGTCGGCTGTTTCCGCCTGCAAACGATGCTATCCAAATCACTGGGACAAGGCACTAGGCCTTATACCGCATAGGCTAAGCAGCAAGACCCGCTCTTCGAATCTCTTTCCAGAGCGTTTTTCGCTTAGTTCCTCAACTTTCTACCGACATTAGCCGATCAATTTGTAGGGAAGGTACGCATTGGCAGTGTACGAGAGCAGATCTACGTTTCGCGAGGGCCAGCTGGCCGGCGCGAGATGGGGCGCGCCTCGCACCTGCTGCAGAAGCGGAATCCTGCTGACGTGCGTATTTTTGCTGCCTGCCTTTGCGCTACCGCTGCGAGCAAGCTTGGACCCGGACAAGCCCATCCGCCAATACATCCACCAGACTTGGCAGACTGCCCAGGGTCTGCCGCAAAATTCCGTCTTAGCAGTTGCCCAGACTCCCGACGGATATTTATGGCTTGGCACGGAAGAGGGCCTCGCTCGATTCGACGGTAACCGTTTCACAATCTTCGATAAGCGCCTCTCGGGATTGCATACAAATCAGATCCAAGCGCTTTTCGTCGACCATAACAACAACCTTTGGATCGGAAGCAATGGCGGCGGTCTGGCGTCCTACAACCACGGCAAATTCCAGTCGTACACGACCGCCAATGGGCTTTCGAGTGATTCGGTTCGTGCCATTTACGAAGACCACCAAGGCGCGATCTGGATCGGGACAGACGGCGGCGGACTCGACAAGTTTCAGAATGGGCAGTTTCATGTCTTTACGAAGACGGACGGGCTGGCAGATAACGTGGTGTTCGCCATATCGGGCGATGCAGATGGAAATCTGTGGATAGGAACACACGGTGGCTTAAGTAAATTCGCCGGGGGCAAGTTCTCGACGTTCGGTGCAAAAGACGGGCAGCCGAATGACTACATCCATTCCACGCTCGTTAGCCGTGATGGAACTATTTGGATCGGAACCAACGACGGACTTTGCCGGCTGACACGTTCGGGGGTCACGCGCTACACAACCAAGGATGGGCTCGTAAACAACACCATCTTTTCGCTCTATCAGGACCACGCGGGAACTCTCTGGGTCGGCACCGGCGGCGGTGGCTTAAACCGCCTCGTAAACGGCAAATTCGAGTCCTACACCGAAAAAGACGGCCTGCTTGGGAAACAAGTATTCGCCTTTCTTGAGGATCGGGAGGGAACCCTTTGGATCGGCACAGGCGGTGGCGGCTTGAATTGTCTCAAGCGAGGATCGTTCACGACATTCTCCAAAGCCGACGGGTTCATCAGCGACATGATACTGCCCGTCTATCAGGACATAGACGGAATTCTGTGGATGGGCTCCGACCAGGGTGTGATGCGCTGGAAAAACGGGGAAGTAACGGCGTACACCACGAAGCAGGGACTTCCGGACAATCTCGTTCTGTCGATTACACAGGATCGTCAGGGCAGCATGTGGATCGGCACCAGGCGAGGCTTGGCGCGCCTCAAGGATGGACGGATCACGGCCTTCACTGCAAAAGATGGCCTCCCAAGCGATTTCATCTTGTCCACCTATACCGATCACGAAGGTAACGTTTGGGTCGGCACCCGCGCTGGTCTCAGCCGCTTTGACGGGCGGAACTTCTTCACCTATACGACTCGCGACGGCCTTTCGAACGACTACATCTTCGCCCTTTATGAAGACAACAGCGGCACGCTTTGGATCGGAACAGGTGGCGGCGGACTGAATACTTTTAAGAACGGCGCCTTTCATGTATATACGACACGCAATGGGCTATCCAGCGATTTCATTTATTCGATCTACGGGGATACCGATGGAACGCTTTGGCTCGCAACAAACGGCGGAGGATTGAATCGGCTTCGTAACGGGAAGTTCACCAGCTACACCACTGCCCACGGGATCTACGACGATACGATCTTTCAAATCCTTGACGATAAGCTCGGGCATCTGTGGATCAGTTCGAATAAGGGTGTCTTCGAAGTAAATAAGAAGCAATTGAATGATTTTGCGGACGGGCGCGTCGCGACCATAACCTCCACGGTTTACAGCGTCGCGGACGGAATGAAAAGCCAGGAGTGTAACGGTGGGTTCGAGCCCGCCGGTTGGCGCGCGCAAGATGGACGACTATATTTCCCGACCACCGGCGGATTGGCCGTCGTAAATCCATCGAACCTGTTTAAGGACGAAATTCCTCCACAGGTTGTCATCGAGCGTGTGCTTGTCCAGGATAAAGAGGTTCCGTTCGACAAGACTGTGGTCGTTCCACCCGCAAAAGGCCAACTGCAATTCGAGTTCACTGCGCCAAGTTTTATCGCGCCCGATAAAATTCAATTCCGCTACATGCTGGAAGGGTTCGACAACGACTGGATACAGGCCGGTACTCGGCGAGTCGCTTACTACACGAACATTCCGCACGGCAAATACCATTTTCGCGTGCGGGCGGGCGCTGGCGAGCTATGGAGCACGAACGGTGCCGGAGTGGCGCTCACCTTGCAGCCTTACTTTTACCAGACCACCAGCTTCACTGTGTTCATGGTTTTTTCCGGGCTGAGTGTTTTTGCCGCTGTGTACCGCTTGCGAGTCAGCCAACTGAAGGTTCGTGAGCAGAAACTCGTGGTGTTGGTGAACGATCGTACTTCAGCGTTGCAAGAGAGCGAGACCCAGTTGCGACGGTCGCGAGATGAGCTGGAAATTCGTGTACACGAACGAACAAGCGAGCTCGTTCACGCCAACAGAGCCCTGGAAGAAGAGGTCGGCGTTCGACGGCGCACCGAAGAACAACTCATCTTAGCTAAGGAAGCTGCCGAGGGAGCCAGCCGCGCTAAAAGCGATTTCCTCGCGAACATGAGTCACGAAATCCGGACGCCGATAAATGGAATCCTGGGTATGACGGACGTCACACTCACCACCAATCTCGATGCGGAACAACGAGAATACCTGGAGATCGTCAAATTTTCAGCTGATTCGCTACTTGGGATCGTAAACGATATATTGGACTTCTCCAAAATCGAAGCGCGCAAGCTTACGCTCGAACGGACGCCCTTCGAGCTCCGGAAATCGCTCGACGAACTGGTCCGCTCGCTTCAGCATCGCGCGCGCCAAAAGGATCTATCTTTCACCTGCGAGGTCGGTAAAGACATTCCGAACGACTTGCTGGGCGATCCTCTCCGGCTGAGGCAAGTTTTGCTCAACCTGTTGGACAACGCGATTAAGTTCACCACGCGGGGTAGCGTTTCACTTTCCGTCACGGAAGAAAAGAGCTTCGACCACAAAGTTGTGTTGCATTTTGCGGTCGCCGACACCGGGATCGGCATTCCTCCAGACAAACAAGCAACCATATTCGAAGCGTTCTCCCAGGCCGATACTTCGTCGACCCGGCGATATGGAGGAACCGGCTTGGGACTGACGATCTCGTATCAGATTGCCGCCATGATGGAGGGCCGCTTGTGGGTCGAAAGCGGACCCGTCACCGGCAGCGTCTTCCACTTCACGGGTGTCTTTGAAGTCTTGCCGCCTACCCATCACGTCGCGCAACCCGAGCTCCCGGTTTCGGTCTCCGCGTAAGGAAACTTCCTCAGCAGCGGAACCGTTCTCCACTGTGAGCGTCCAATTCGACAGCTGCATCGCGGTCGTAACCCCTGTCTTCGGTATACTTTAGGTAACCCCACTGAAATTCCCGGATTTTTTCATGAATAATCGCTTCAAATGGACCATCATCGGTAGTTCAACTTGCGTGGTCGCGCTACTTCTGATCGGAGCAAAGAACGGGCGCGCCGTCGCCGCAGACGATGTTTATGGCCACTTGAAGGTTTACACCGAGGTGCTCGAGCGGATCAAGTTGGAATACGTAGAAGAGCCCGACATGAAAAGCGTCACGCTCGGCGCAATCAACGGGCTTCTCGAATCTGTCGACCCATTCGCAAGCTATTTGAATCCAGATCAGTACCGGCAGTACGAAAAGAGTGAGGACACCTCTAAAGCTGGCGTCGGGCTGATCCTGGCGAAGCGTTACGGCTACGTAGCAGTCGTCGACGCCCTTCCCGGCTCCCCCGCCGAAAAGGCGAACATCTCGACCGGCGATCTGATTGAAAGCATAAACAACGTTGCCACACGCGACATGCCGCTGGCGTACGCGGAGCAACTGCTTCGCGGGAATCCGAACTCAACGGTAGAGATCACGATTCTGCGGCTCAAAAACCCGGATCCTCAGAAGATCACCCTGACCCGCACGAATGTGCCGTTCCCGAATGTGACGGCCAAGTTGCTGCCCGGCGAGGTAGGTTACGTCCATATCGAAAGCTTGGCGGGCGACCGGCTCGCCCAGAGTGTCGCCAAGCTGCAGGAAATGAAGAAAGACGGAGCGAAGTACGTCGTGCTCGACGTGCGCCACTGCTCGACCGGCGAGCAGGACAAAGGTATCGCGCTCGCGAATCTTTTCTTGGACAGCGGCGAGATCACTTACGTGCAGGGACAAAAGACGGCACGCAAAGAGTTCACAGCCAAGCCCGAAGATGATGTTTGGAAGGGGCCGCTGGTAATCATCACGGATCGGGGAACTGCCGGGGCAGCGGAAATCGCAGCCGCCGCGCTTGAGGACAACAAGCGCGCGCAAGTAGTCGGCGAACGCAGCTATGGCGACGCAAGCGTGCGCCGAACGATTCAGATGGACGACGGAGGAGCGGTCATTCTGTCGGTGGCGAAATACTACTCGCCATCCGGTAAAGCCATTCAGGATACAGGCGTTGTTCCGACGGTGCAACTTACCGAGAACGACAACTCTCCCGAATTCGACCAGGATGGAAATCCGATCCCGGGTTCAGCCCCGAAAAATACCGAAGATAACCTGCTGAAGCAATCGATCGATCTGGTCACGGGAAAAACGACCATCGCGCAGTTGATGAACGAAGCGAACGGACCAATTATCAACGAGCAGCATCCCATCGTCCAGAAGAACGTGCAGCCGCCCGAGCGCTAGTTTGGGGAATGTTGAACGATGCCTCTCTACGAATATCGCTGCGATAAATGCGGTAAGCAATTTGAGGTGATCGAAAAATTTTCTGACGAGCCGCTGACGACCCATGCAGACTGCGGCGGCCCAGTACATCGCCTGATCTCGGCTCCCGCGTTCAATTTCAAAGGCAGCGGATGGTACGTCACCGACTACGCTAAAAACAAGCCAGCAGACAACGGGCCTTCGAAACCCGAGACTCCCGCTGCGACACCCTCAAGCGGATCGGAATCCAGCGCGACTCCCGCAGCGGCTCCTTCTTCGGAAACGAAGTCGGGAACTAAATCCAACAGTTCCGAAACAAAGTAACAAGTGCGGACTCGTCGCGAGTTTCTCAGCTCCGCTGCAATTGCAGGGCTGAGTGCGCCCATGCTTGCCAGGCAAAGCAGTTCGCGACCGGCATCTCCCAACGACAAGATTCAAGTTGCTCTAATCGGTTGCGGCGGCATGGGTCAAGGCGACGCTCGTACTTCCGTAAGTACGGGTCTGACAACACTGGTCGCCGCCTGCGACTGCTACGACGGCCGGCTCGAACACATGAAAGAGCAGTATGGCCGTGACATATTCGTCACGAAAGATTATCGCCAGATTCTGGCCCGCAAGGATATAGACGCGGTTATCATCGGCACACCCGATCACTGGCACCAGCAGATCACGGTCGATGCTCTGAACGCGCACAAAGACGTATATTGCGAGAAGCCGATGGTGCAGCGGATCAGCGACGGACTGTCCGTCGTCCAAGCTCAGAAGCAAACCAACGGAATCGTGCAGGTCGGGAGCCAGCGCGTCAGCTCAGTCATCTACAAGAAGGCGCAAGAACTATACCGCAACGGCGCGATCGGCAAGCTCAACCTTGTGGAAGCGTGGTGGGATCGCAATTCAGCCGTCGGAGCGTGGGAATACACGGTCCCCCTGGATGCCGATACGAGCAGCTGCGATTGGGATCGCTTTCAGGGTCGCGCGCCAAAGACCGCCTGGGATCCGAAGAGATTCTTCCGCTGGCGTTGTTACCGCGACTACGGCACCGGCGTTGCGGGCGACTTATTTGTTCACCTCTTTTCCGGACTTCATTTCATCACCGGGTCGGAAGGCCCGATACGTGTTTTCGCAACGGGTGGGCTTCGGTTCTGGAAAGACGGGCGCGACGTTCCAGATGTCCTGTTCGGGTTGTACGACTATCCGGAAACCTCGGCGCATCCGGCATTCAACTTGATCTTACGCGTGAATTTCGTCAGTGGAGCTGAAGAGAGTTCCGCATTTCGCTTCACCGGAAGCGAGGGCATCATGACGGTGGGCAGCAACGTGACGGTTTCGATACCGGCGCGAACCACCGAACCCGGATATACGATCGGTACCTTTGCGAAAGGGGAGCAGGAAGCGTTCTTAAGCCGTTATCGCGAGAAATTTCCGGAGCAGAAGCCGTCAGCCGAAGGAATGGGGCTGAACCGGCAGGAGGTCTACGAAGCGCCCCCTAAATACAGCGATCACTTCGATCACCACCTGAACTTTGCACAGTCCGTCCGATCACGCAAACCCGTGGTCGAAGATGCCGTTTTCGGCTTTCGCGCTGCCGGGCCTGCTTTGCTCTCGAATACCAGCTACTTCGAAAATCGGGTTGTTGAATGGGATCCGGTCGCGATGACGGAGAGAGGGCAGCGCAGCTAGTGTTTTCCCCAAACGATACCATCCAAATCGCTCTCATCGGAGCAGGAGGTATGGGTCAAGGCGACGCGAAGATGGCCTCGACGATTCCAGGCGTGAAATTGGTTGCCGCCTGCGATTGCTACGACGGTCGGCTCGAGCGCATGAAGGAAGTTTATGGCGCCGACACGTTCACTACGCGAGATTATCGTGAAATAATCGCCCGCAAGGATATCGATGCCGTTATCATTGCCACTCCGGATCATTGGCACGCGCCCATTTCGCTCGATTGTCTGAACGCGGGGAAGCACGTATATTGCGAGAAGCCGATGGTGCACGCCATCGAAGAAGGCCGCTCCATCATCGACGCGCAAAACAAATCCGGTAAGGTTTTTCAGGTTGGCAGCCACTATCGCAGCTCGTTGACATACCAAAAGGCGAAGCAACTTTTTCAAGCAAAGGCGATCGGAGAGTTGAACTCGGTCGAGGCTTGGCTCGACCGCAACACAGCAATTGGTGCTTGGGAGTATTCAATTCCTACGGATGCAAGTTTGCAAACATGCGATTGGGATCGCTTCCAAGGCAATGCCCCCAAACAACCCTGGGATCCAAAGCGGTTTTTCCGATGGCGCAATTATCGCGATTACGGGACCGGAGTAGCCGGCGATCTATTCGTGCATTTGTTGACCGGGCTGCACACGGTCACCGGTTCACTTGGTCCGACCCGTGTGTACGCAACCGGCGGGCTGCGCTACTGGACTGATCGCGAAGTTCCCGATGTAATGCTCGCCACCTTGGACTATCCCGCAACGGACGCGCATCCGGCATTCAACGTTCTCTTGCATGTCAATTTCAAGAGCAGCGTACCTGAAGAATGGTTCGGGGTGAAGCTCATCGGCAGCGATGGCGTGATGACCGCGACCAGCTTCACGCAATTGACGCTCGATCGTACTCCCCGTCCCGAGCGGTTCGACTATACAACCGTCAGCTTTGCCGACGCGATGCAGAAAGAGTTAGCTGAGGAGTGGAAGGCGAAACATCCCGACTCGACCGTTGAGACGATCAAGCCCAGTGCGCTGCAAACCTTCGATACCGCCGGTCAGAACGCACATCTTGAACACCACAAGAACTTCTATCGCTCTATCCGCACGAATACCCCTTGCATCGAGGATGCCGCGTTCGGTTTGCGCGCGGCAGGCCCGGCTCTTCTCACCAACGAGAGCTACTTCACGAAGAAAATTGTGGGCTGGAATCCGGAGACAATGACGGTAGTGAAGAGCTGAGCGATTATTCGCTCAATTGGTTGGTCAACGCAGCGTTCAGAGATCCTTGGCGATATCCTTCGAGATCTATCGTCACGTACAGAAATCCAAGCGGCTTGAAAATGCTAGTGAATGCGCTCGCCATTTCTGTGCTGAGGGCTTTCGCCAGTTCGTCTTTGGCGATTTCGATTCGTACCAGGCTGCCATGAAATCTCACCCGGAACTGCCGGAAGCCGAGTGCGCGAATCGCCTCTTCCCCTTCTTCGATGGTTTTGATTGTTTCGATTGTCACCGGAGTTCCATACGGCACCCGCGAGCTGAGACACGCTGCTGCCGGACGATTCCAGGTCGAGAGGCCAGCGCGCCGCGATAACTCACGAATTTCCGCTTTTGTCAGTTCTACTTCCACCAACGGTGCGCTCACCTTATGTAACTTCGCCGCACGCTGGCCTGGACGATAATCGCCCAGATCGTCTTTATTCACGCCGTAGACGATGTGCTCGTAATTGTGCTGCTGCGCATAACTTCCGAGGCGAACAAACAACTCGTCCTTGCAATGAAAGCAGCGGTCCTTGTCATTCTTGACGTAGTTCGGATTATCAAATTCTTGCGTATCGATGAACACGTGCCGCAGGCCGCATTCGCGGGCAAACGCTTCCGCGTCGCGCTTGTGCGAGGTCGGAAGCGATGCCGAATCGGCGGTGATGGCGACGGCATTCTGGCCTAAAACCTGGTGCGCGGCCCAGGCAAGATAAGCCGAATCTGTTCCACCGGAGTAAGCCACAATCACGCGGTGCAGTCGCCGCAAAACTCCGAACAGAGCTTCTTGTTTCACGTTCAGATCTGTGGCATCGAATTCCGCAGACGTGGCCTGAAGCGTGACCAAACTCGCCATGTCTGGAGTATAGCGGGCGGATGTTCGTTTGCGGTCTATTGCAGCGGCAGCTCGCCGTTCTTACCGGGCTCTTCTTCCGGTTCCGGAATCAGCGATGCAGCAGCCACCTCATCGCCTTCTTCCATTCGCACCAGCCGCACGCCTTGTGTGGAGCGGCCCGCTTGCCGAATCTCACCCGATTCCAGCCGGATGATCTTTCCATCCTTCGTAATGATCATCAGGTCGGTATTCTCTTTGACTGAAAGAACAGCAACTACTCTTCCGACCTTTGGGGTCGTCTTCATGTTAATGACGCCTTTACGGCCGCGCGCCGTCAAGCGATAATCCTCGAGCGGAGTACGCTTACCAAAGCCCTTTTGAGAGATCGAAAGAATCAGCCCTTCCTTCTCCACCACTAACAGGCCAATGAGATAGTCGCCTTTCTCCAAGTCCATCGCACGCACGCCGCGAGCTTGACGGCCCATGGGCCTAACCTCTTCTTCATTGAATCGAATCGCCATGCCTTCATGCGAACCGAGGAAGATGAAATTGTCCCCGCCGGTAATCGCGGCGCCAAGTAACTCATCGCCCTCATCGAGCCCTAACGCGATGATGCCGCGAGAAAGCGGATTGTCGAACTCGGTCAGCTCGCATTTCTTGATAACTCCCTGGCGCGTGACCATCACGATGAATTTGGCGGGCACGAACTCTTTGACAGGCAAGAATGCCTTCACTGTCTCGTCCGGCTGCAAACTGATGAGCCCCGACACGTGCTTACCCTTACCCGCTGTTCCCGCGTCCGGAATCTCATAAATCTTGAGCCAGTACACGCGGCCTTTGTTGGTAAAGATCAACAGATAGGCGTGGGTGGACGCAATCACCAGATGTTCGACGACATCTTCGGAACGCGTGCCCATTCCGATCCTGCCCTTGCCGCCGCGGGATTGTCGGCGGTATGTATCGACTGAGGTTCGCTTTAGATAACCGCCTCGCGAAACCGTGACCGCGACGTCTTCCATCTGCACCAGATCTTCGAGCCGGATCTCACCCGTATCCTCGATAATCTGGGTGCGGCGCTCATCCCCGAACTCCTTCTGCACTTCCTTGAGTTCTTTGATGATCAAGTTCTTCAGCACCTTTTCGGAGCCGAGGATCTCCAGATATTCGGCGATTTGCCGCTGAATGTCTGCGAGCTCGTCCGCGATCTTCTGCTGCTCCATGCCCGTCAGACGCTGCAACTGCAGTTCGATGATGGCCTGCGCCTGCCGCTCGGTAAACTCAAATCGCCCGATCAATCCCTCTCGTGCCTCTCTCGGGGTCCGGGCTGCGCGAATCAAGCTGATTACCGCATCGAGATTGTCGAGCGCTTTTCTGAATCCGAGCAGCAAGTGTTCGCGCTCTCTTGCTTTCCGCAGTAAGTAATCCGTCCGGCGACGAACGACGTCTGAGCGGTGATCGAGAAAACGTTTCATCACGTCGATCAGGCTGAGCTCGCGCGGTTGCCCGTTTACGATCGCGAGCATGATAACGCCGAAATTCACCTGCATCTGCGTCTGCTTATACAGGTTGTTGAGCACTACTTCCGCCTGTTCGCCGCGTTTGAGCTCAAACACGATGCGCATGCCGTCGCGGTCGCTCTCATCGCGTGCGTCGGAGATGCCTTCGATTTTTTTATCGGAAACCAGCGCCGCCACATGCTCGAGCAGCCGCGCCTTATTCACTTGGAACGGGATCTCAGTTACTACGATCGATTCGCGATCCTTGCCGAGTTTCTCGATCGCGGCTTTAGCGCGAACCTTGATGCTGCCACGCCCCGTTTTGTAGTAATCGAGAATACCCTGGCGACCGAGGATGAATCCCCCCGTTGCGAAATCCGGCCCGGGCACCATCTCGAGAATCTTAGGAAGCGATGTAGCGGGATCATTGATCAACGCGATGCACGCGTCAATGATCTCCTTCAAATTATGCGAAGGAATATTGGTCGCCATACCGACCGCGATCCCGGAGGAACCGTTGATCAGCAGGTTCGGAACACGAGTCGGAAGGATTTCGGGTTCAACTTCGCTGTCGTCGTAGTTGGGGCGAAAATCTACGGTTTCCTTATCGATGTCCTCCAGCAGCGTGCCGGCGATTCTGGCTAGACGTGCCTCCGTGTACCGCATGGCCGCCGGCGGGTCGCCGTCAACCGATCCGAAATTGCCTTGACCATCGATTAGCGGGTAACGCATCGAAAACGACTGTGCCATGCGCACCAAGGAGTCGTACACCGGCGTGTCGCCGTGCGGATGGTATTTACCCAGAACTTCGCCGACAATCTTGGCGCACTTGCGAGTGGGCCGGTTGTAATGCAGCCCCATCTCATGTAACCCGTACAGAATTCGACGGTGTACCGGCTTCAAACCGTCGCGGACATCCGGTAGAGCCCGCCCCACGATCACGCTCATGGCGTAATCGAGGTACGAGCGCTTCATCTCGTCTTCGATATTGATCGGAATCAGGTTCTTGTTGTCGCCAGGCGGAAACAGACCGCCGCCCGTCGACCCGTCATGGTCGGCCAAAGAGAACTCCTAACACGGGGTGGTGGGTGTGCTGCAAACCGTTGCAAACACGGGAGCTTACTGTAAGAAATGCTATGGCTCTATTATACCAGTTCAGCTGGGGTTTTAGAGTGCTCGTTAGCCGCCGCTTACGTGCGTTTTCCCTATTCCTCCGTTACACTGAGGAGGTACCCCTCAATGCTTTCGATTGTTATCCCCATCCACAATGAGGAACCGGCCATCCTGCCGCTATACGATCGCTTGACGGTAGTCCTCGAGACCCTTCGCCGGCCCTACGAAATTATCTTTATCGATGATGCCTCGACGGACCGAAGCTTCGATTTACTGGCAAATCTGGTCGAGACGGATAGTCACTTGAGGGTTCTGCGGTTGCGCCGCAACTTCGGGCAGACGGCCGCTCTTGCTGCCGGTTTTGACGAGGCGGAGGGGGAGATCATCGTTTCGCTCGATGGCGATCTGCAGCATGATCCCGAGGACATTCCGCTGCTGCTCGAGAAGATAGACGCCGGCTTCGACATTGCGAGCGGTTGGCGCAAAAATCGTGTCGACAACGCAGTTACTCGCAAGATCCCTTCGCGTATAGCGAATTGGATGATGAAGCGTGCCTCCGGCGTCGAACTGCACGATTTCGGCACGACCTTCAAAGCGTATCGTTCGGAAGTTCTGAAAGATGTCAATTTATATGGCGAGTTGCACCGCTTCATTCCGGCGCTAGCCAGCTTCTACGGGGCTCGCGTTGTGGAAGTGCCAATAAGAAATATCGAGCGGCCGAGCGGCGCGTCGCATTACGGTTTGGGTCGCACATTTCGCGTATTCTTTGACATTCTGACCATCGGTTTTTTGCTGCGGTATCTCACACGCCCTATGCACTTTTTTGGCAAGTGGGGTTTAGCCGGCATCGCGATGGGCAGCCTGGTGCTGCTTTCGATGTTAGTGAAGAAAATCGGCGGGCAAGACATTATCGCCGAGCACGGTCCTCTGCTGTTCGCCGGCGCGATGCTATGGTTCGCTGGACTGATGTTGTTCAGCACTGGGCTGATAGGCGAAGTTTTGATGCGCACCTACTTTGAGAGCCAGGGGCGCCGCATCTACGCGATCCGCGAAGTGCGCAGCCGCCGCGAGCATGTGGTCGATGGCGCTCGTTAGTTCTTACGACGCATTTATCTTCGATTACGGCGGCGTCCTGGTAAGCAACCAGTCCGAAGCGGACCAGGCGCGCATGGCCGCGCTCGCCGGCATTCCTAAGGATGACTTCAGTGAACGATATTGGGCTGAGCGCTCCGACTACGATAAGGATCTAATCTCTTATGCGGAATACTGGCAAGCTGTGGCACAGCAGACCGGTGCCGGTCTTTCGGCACAAACCATAGAAGAGTTGGTAGAGATCGACACCGTTAGTTGGATGCAATTCGACACCGTAATGTGGGACTGGGTCGATCAATTGCGCGCTGCAGGGAAGCGCGTCGCGCTGCTCTCCAACATGCCTAGGGAGCTTGGAGAAGCGCTGAAATCTCGCACAGAAAAGCTCAGCAGCTTCGATCAGGTCACGCTTTCTTACGAAGTTCGATCCACGAAGCCGGAACCCGCCATCTATGAGCATTGCTTGGAAGGTTTAGGAACATCTCCGGAACAGAGCCTGTTTCTCGATGACCGGATAGCCAACGTTCAGGGGGCTGAAGTACTCGGCATCCGCGCCATTCAATTCACATCGCGTGACGACATTCTCCTGCTGCTTCGCTCTTAGCCCCTTGCCGGGCTGATCCGGCGCGCACGCAAGCAGTTCGCCGGGCGCTACACTGTCAGGAGCGGAAGATTATCTTGATCCGCCTTACATTACCTCTGTTCGCACTCGCCGTCGTCCCGGTGTTTGCCGATCCCCCACATCCGGTCGTTGTGAATGCGGTAACAGATCGCTATCGGCCGCTAGCTCCCGACCAACAAAAGCTGGGCGGGGTCTTATCCGAGCGAATGCGTGCGACCCGAGAGGGTTATCTAGAGCGCGCGAATGATCAGGCCTTGCTCACGGCCTTCGGAGAGCAAGTCGGCAGATTCTTGGATGCGGCCGCCAGCGCGTACGAGTACTCGCACGATCCAAATCTCAAGGCAGTAATGGACCGGGTAGCGAAGGACCTTTTTCCACGTGAACCGGGCGGCTTCGCAGGAGGCCAGATAAGCAGCGCGGGTGAGAGGGTATCGATGATACCGAATGCCGCACCGTTCGCGGCCCACTTACTCGGTACGCTTGCGTATTACCGCGTCACCGGAGACGAAGCCGCACTTACAGCTTCGAAAAGAATTGGCGATCTACTCGTCAACGTCTTCGCGAAGACAACAGATGATCGACCTGCGTCGTCCAGTGCTTTGATTGAGGCGTTGGTCTATCTATACAGATATACCGGAGATTCACGTTATCTCGATTTGTCGAAATCTCAAGCCGCGTCGTGGCTCGCGGCCAAGCCGGCGCGAATCGACCCTACATACGAAAACCTATCGCAGTTAATCGGTTTAATTGAGCTATATCGGGTTACCGGAGACGAATCCTACTTTCGTCCTGTCGTCGGGGCCTGGAGCGACTTGCGAGCCAATCACCTCACGATTACTGGCCTGCCAAGTCCGGCTATGGACGAAAAACGGCCGCCGGAAAACGACTAATCTACCCAACTCTGCGCAAATGCCAGCTGGACCCAGCTTACTCTGAACTTACTGCGAATCACTGGCGAGTCGCAATACGGTGAGCAACTCGAACGCACCATTTATAACCAGTTGTTTGCGTCGGAAGATCCTCGGACGGGAAATAGCTTTTCGTCCGTTCCCCTCAACGGAAGCAAAGAACAGGCGCGCAGTAGCAATGCCTGTGGCACCGCTGAGGCCAAAGCTCTTTCGACCATTCCTTCGGCGGTATGGGGGAGATATGGCAACGGCGTCGCGGTTGTTCTCTATACTGCCGGACGAGCTACTTTCCGGTTAAGACGCCGTGGCACGGTTCAGCTCTATTCCGAGGCAACCTATCCGGAAACTGGCGAAATCTTACTGCACGTCGAACCAAGTCACGACATGCAGTTTCCTCTTCGCTTGCGCATACCGGAATGGACTACTAAGTTTGTAGCCGATGTCGGTGGCTCGCACCTGTTCGGCAAGCCCGGCGAGTTCTTAACTATAAACCGCGAATGGAAGCGTGGCGATACGGTCAAGATTGCAATCAACATGTCAGTGCACGTCGTCGATGGCGCAGCCGCGTATGCAGAGCGGGTTGCGATTCAGCGCGGACCTCAGGTGCTCGCCTTGGGCCGCACCCTCAATCCGGCGATAACGGATCTTTCAACCGCTGGTCCGATCTCGACAGATCCTTCGCAACTCAAAATTCCGGCGCTTGAGAGCCGGTTCCCCGCAAATTGGGCGGGAAACCAAGCGTATACGTTTCCCGGGGAATATAACGGACATAGACAGGAGCTTGTCCTGGTGCCCTTCGCCGATGCAATCAATTACTGCGTGTGGATGAAAAAACCCGTGGCGCGTTCCGGCGCAACGGATCACTGACTCGGAATCTCTCGACTTCCACGACACCAATAGCTTTCGAAAAGGCCTGCCATCGCTTCCGCGAACCCGTCGTGCTCGAAAACAACGGCTGTCCAGGAAGGCCTGGTAAGCACTGGATCTAGTAGCGCAACCAGACCACGTTTTCCGTCAAACAACGCCAGCTTCATCGGCAAACGATCAACGAACCTGATCTCGATTCCGGAATCACCATAGTCGTTCAACCGCTCGCGGTGCTCATCGTCGATGAGGTCCGCTTCAATTAACAGTCTGCAGTGAATGCCACGCTCCACCGCCTCCTTGACGAGTTTCTCGTCCAAGGGATCGACGGCAAACGGCGGGCGTGAAAATTCCGCGTAGTCGTTTGCGACAGTTGTCAGCATGCGCCGATAATGAATCGCCGTCTGCGTGGGATCGTTCACGAGATTAAGAAAATCGAGCGTTCCGCGCCCGCCCTGCCCTTCCTGGTAAGCCTCGCGAAGATCTTCAATCAGGCCGGTAGCTAATCGCGCCTGCTCTGTTAATTCGTTCTGCATCGTCCGGCTGCGTCGCGCTAAATAACCGGGTATCGCCAGACTTGGGTCGACGGCCGAAAACAACTTCGTTTTTTCCTGAACTACTTGCGAGAAGCCTTTTTCGACCAAGCTGTCAAGAACTTCGTAAATCTTCTGCCTGGGCACATGGGCGCGGGCGGCGAGTTCCAGCGCCTTAAATCGCGGGTGCCCCATCAGGACGAGGTACGAACGCGCTTCGTACGCATTCAAGCCGACTTGCTGCAGCTTGCGCCAATTCAGCTGGAAATCTCCTGCTGCTGACTCTCGAATTTTCACGAACCGAGAAACATATCACAATTGGTTGGACGCTCTTTCTCGAAGCACCTTCTCGTGCACCAGCTTCGCTGCCGCGACATCTTCAACTGCCACCCCGAGCGACTTATAAATTGTCGTTCGGCCTTGCGGTTTTTCCTTGGTGCCCGCGAGCAGTTCGCCTAACTCGGCATGGATTGTGGCGCCGGATTGAATGATGTCGGCGGATTCGCGCATGGCTGCCTCGCGACACTCCACCACAATGGCGGCATTCCTCATAGCGGCATCGTCAATTTCCCGTGGTTTCGCTCCCACCGCGCCGACAGCATTTACATGAGCACCGGGCTTCAACCACGCCCCGCGCAAGATCGGTTCAGACGAATTAGTTACTGTGACTACCACGTCGGCCCCGCATACGGCCTCCTCGGCGCTCATGGCCTCAGCCCCGATCTCGTCGGCAAATCGCTTGGCGTGCTCGGGCGTCCGGCTCCAAACTCGCACCTTTTCAAACGTTCGCACTGCACTCAATGCTCGGTGATGGGTGCGGGCCTGTACGCCGCTGCCCAAGATCGCTAAAACGCGTGCATCGGGATTTGCAAGCTCGCGCGTGGCAATCGACGAAACGGCGGCCGTGCGCCACGCGGTGATAAGACGGCCACCTAAGATCGCGAGCGGCTCACCGGTTTCGGTCCGAAACAGGTGAATCACTGCATCGTGCGTGTGCAAACCGCGGCTTGCATTCTGTGGGAACACCGTGACAAGCTTCGCACCAATGACGTCTCGATAGACTGCCGGCATCAATCCGAACCAGCCCGCATGTCTTGCGATTGGAATCACCGTCCGCAAAGGCTGCGTCACGCGCCCTGCCGACAGTTCTATCAATGCGGTCTCCATTACGGCGCGAAGTTCCGCTAGATCCAGCAGGCGCTCTACTTCGTCCTCGGAAATGAGCAGCAAGCTAGCTCCACACAGCGCTTAACACACGGCGGAAATTCTCGCCGAGAATAAGGCGTATGTTTGCGTCGCTATAGCCTCGTCGAATGAGCCCGTCCGTCAGAACGTACATCCGTTCGGGGCCTTGCAACGGCACCACTGCTTCAACCTTGTGCACACGATATCGTTTGTCGGCGGCAGTCAGAAATTTTGAAAGTTCTGCCGATGGAAGATAGTTGTTGCTTTCCAGCCCGAAGTCGCTTCCCACGCCGACATGTTCGATCCCCACCAGCTTCGATACGTAATCGAAATGATCGATGACATCATCCACCGTCACGGGCTCATGTTCCTTCACCATGAAGCTGATGAAATTAATTCCCATCACGCCGCCACTCTTCGCCATTGCTCGAATGGAGTTGTCTGAAATGCACCGTGGATGCCCGTTGTTCAGCGCCCGTGCATTTCCATGAGAGATGATGACCGGCTTTTGCGACATCTCAAAAGCATCGAGCTGGGTTCGATCTCCCGCGTGCGCGACGTCCACAGCCATTCCGATCTTGTTCATGCGTTGGATAACCTGCACACCAAATTCGCTTACACCACCGTCGGCCCGTTCAAACGCGCCGTTGCCGACCAGGTTTCGGAAGTTATACGTCAGTTGCGATACGCGCTGGCCCAGTCCGTAGAAGGTATCGACGTCGTCGACCGTGCGGAAATGATTCGCGTTTTGAAATCCAAATAGAAGGCCTAGTTTTCCGGCCTGTTTGAGGCGGGCGAAATCTGCGGGAGCAGAAACGCGCATAAGCCAATCGGGATAAGCAGCGATGAAACTGTTCCAATCTGCAAGCAAACGGATTCCTGCTTCATACGGCTCGGGGCCGGATGCCGCATGCCCGAAGTTGAAGACATTCACCCCGGAATCTTTGTAAGCGCGAAAATCCGCTTCTGTAAATGCGCCTGGTTTGCTGAGCCATTGCCGCAGCTTCTCTTGACGATCGAGCCGATACAAGAACTGGTTCAGCATATCGATAACCAGTGATTCCCGGACCAGATCCACAGCCCGAGCCGAGTAGTGTTCAGCCGACTGCGCGAATACTCGGAAGCGCCCGCGATTGATCATCGGCGCGGCGGCGATTGCACCGGCCGCAGTTAAAACACGCCGTAACGCGTCACGCCTCGTCACGCTCGCCTCGCTCATACGATCCCAGCTCCTCATGGGTGATAGACCATCCCCGCTTTTAGCACGGCAGCGATGCCGCGCGTGCGCCGGATGTCGTGCGACGGATCTTCGCGCAATACAACCAGGTCCGCCACTTTTCCCGAATCGATAGTGCCGTATTCGCGCTCCACGCCGACGGCACGTGCGCCTTCGTACGTAGCAGCTTTGATCGCTTCTAGCGGCGTCAGGCCGCATTTTGTGACCAGCAGTTCGAGCTCGGTATGGATATTCGGCACGTCGTCCTTGGCTCGATTGGCGAAGTTGTCAGTCCCGGCCACGAGCTCGACGCCTGATTCATGTGCGCGCTTCGTGACCTCGCATGTCCATCGCCAGATTGGGTCGGAATTCTCTTTGTGACTCAAATGTGTTACGAAAAGCGTTTCGTCGAGTATCGTTCCACGATCCCGCATCAATTCGAGCAGCGCCTTGATCGCGGGCCCGTCAACCGGCGTGCTGGCATAGTCGATGCCCGCTCCGCGTCGCGCCTGCTCGTACGAATCCGGTGGCTTGCTCATGCCTTCGGCACCGAGGTAGACGCTGTGCGATACCACGTCGACACCGGCTTTCACCACCTCACTGGGGCGGGTCGGGAAAATGGCCGAGTGGCTCCAGACCCGCAGCTTTTCGCGGTGCGCCTCCGCTGTCAATTTGGCGACCAGATCCGGCGTTAAATCGGCGTAGATCTTGAGTCCGGTCGCTCCGGTCGCTTTGCCTGCTGAGATGATCGCGCGAATATCCGATGCCGGCGTGACGGCGTGCATCCAGGCGACTTGCCCCGGCACACCGCCATGCGATGCATCCTTGGCGCGTGGATCCGCAAACCATTGCGGGCCTGCAACAAGAGTAGAGAAATAAATCCGCGGGCTTGCTATCGCTGGATCGCGCGAGCGCAGCGCCAGTTCCGCCAACTCGATATCGTCACCACCCATGTCGCGCACAGAAGTGACTCCGCCGAGCAGTCCGAATCGCAATATCTTGTCACGCTGCTCTTTGTCCGGAGGACCACCGGTCAAATGCACGTGGCTGTCGAACAACCCCGGCATTACCGTCATCCCGTTCAGATTCCAAACAGCCGCACCCGCAGGAACTTCATCTCGTTCCGCACTGCGAATTCGCTCTATGCGCCCGTCCGAAATCACTACATCCATATGAGGCCGAGCGGGCGAGCCGCTTCCATCGATAAGATTCACATCGCGCATCAGGAGCACTCTGCTCGTGGCGGCGGACTGCTGCCTTGGCCACGCGCAAGGCCACACAAGTAAGCACAGCAGAGCCGAAACAAATCTCATCCGCCCATTGTATTTATCTCGTTGTGAGTGTGAAATGCGTGAAAGGTTGCATAAACGCTGCTGAAAACCGACGCTGCTAGACTTGTGGCTGAAAACCACTCGCGAGTCTCTTAATGCCTCACTCCGACTTGCCCCGGACATTGGGCGCACTGCGCGCCAGCCGATTTGTCGATCAGCTGCACCCTGATCGAACCCTCAAAGAAGAACTCAGATCAAATCTCATCTGCAAACTGGATCGCGGTGAAACTTTGTTCCCCGGCGTCATGGGATACGAAGACACGGTGGTTCCACAGGTAGTGAACGCCGTTCTTTCGCGCCACAACTTCATCCTTTTAGGTTTGCGTGGACAAGCAAAAACACGTCTGGCTCGATTGCTAACGCGTCTGCTTGATCCGCGACTGCCTTACATTGCAGGCTGCGAGATACGCGATCATCCGCTGCGCCCGATCTGCAAGCAGTGCCGCGAAACGGTCGCGAAGTTGGGCGACGACACGGCGATCGCGTGGCTCACGAGCGAAGAGCGCTATATCGAAAAACTCGCTACGCCCGACGTGACGATCGCCGACATGATCGGTGACATCGATCCCATCAAAGCTGCACGAAGCGGGCAAGACATCTCAAACGAGCTGACCATACACTATGGCCTGGTCCCTCGCGCCAATCGAGGCTTGTTCGTCATCAACGAATTACCCGATCTGGCCGGCAAGGTACAGGTTGGATTATTCAACATCATGCAAGAAGGGGACGTCCAGATCAAAGGCTATCCCGTTCGGTTGCCGCTCGACGTTCTGCTGGTCTTCACCGCGAATCCGGAAGACTACACCGCTCGCGGCAAGATCATCACGCCCTTGAAGGACCGCATCGGAAGTGAAATTCGAACTCATTACCCGCTGACCGTATCGCAAGGCATGGACATCACGAAGCAGGAAGCCTGGATACGCCGTCGCTCGCCGGTTCAGGTAGAGGTTCCGCCGTATGTCCATGAAGTTGTCGAGCATGTTGCGTTTCTTGCTCGCGAGGACAAGCGTGTCGACAAACGTTCCGGAGTTTCTCAGCGTTTGCCGATCACTGTTCTCGAAAACGTTATTTCAAACGCGGAGCGCCGCGCAATTAAGAACAAGGAATTATCGGCCGTACCGCGCATCCTCGATCTCTATGCAGCCCTTCCATCCATTACGGGAAAACTCGAGCTTGAGTACGAAGGAGAGCTCAAAGGTGGCGACGCGGTCGCGCGCGAGCTGATCCGTAATGCAGTCGGGAAAGTTTACAGTTCGTACTTCGAGGGGACGAACTTGCGTCAAGTCGTGCAATGGTTTGAGCTCGGGGGTTCGCTCCGCCTGGATGAAGAGATCCCTGCGCATCGAATGCTTGAGCAGTTGAATCGCATTCAGGATCTGCTTCAATTCACAAAAAAGCTGGGTGTCTCCGAAATGACAGTGACGCTATGCGCGCCTCTGCGGGTGAATTTATTCTCGAGGGCCTGTACTCGCATAAGCGCATCAGCCGGAACGAAGAACTGGAGTTTGTGGCTGGCGATCGCGTGTCGCGCGAAGAGCGCACCCGCGAAGAGCGGGAGGAAGCGCCACGTCGCGGCTACGATCCCCGACGAGGCGGTGGTGGCCCCGGGGGCGGTCGCCGCAATCTGAACTGATCCGGCGAGGCACTACCGCCCATGCGGAGAATTTCGTACAGCAAGTTTTCTGAAGAAGATCTCGGCATCGAGATGGAGGATCTTCTCCGCGCGCTCTCCGATTATCTTCTGCAGAGCGGTTATCAGGATCCGTACCTGCAGTTCTCTGAGATGAACCAGCACACCATCGAAGAGTTGAAACAGACCATTGAGCGGGCACTCGAAAGCGGCGATTTATTCAATCCGGAACAGCTTGAACAGATGCGCCAGCGACTGCAAGAGATGTCGGCGCAGCAGCGGGACAAGCTGATCGAGCGCTTGATGAACAAACTCGAGCAGGCAGGATATATCAATACGGAAGGCCCGCCCCCCGAATCCACTCCGGCGCCCGGATCCGAAAGCGGGCCGGAAGGCGAGATGCGCTTCGAAGTCACGGACAAGGCCATCGATTTTCTTGGATTCAAGACCTTGAAGGACCTTCTCGGCTCGCTCGGTAAGTCCAGTTTTGGCGCGCACGATACGAGAGATCTCGCTACCGGTATCGACGCAAGCGGAGGAGCCAAGTGCTATGAGTTCGGCGATACGTTAAACCTGGATGTCAGCGCTACGCTGTTTTCCGCGATGCAGCGCGAAGGTTTGAAATTGCCTCTAAACCTCGAATACTCCGATCTCTACGTCCACCAATCGGAATATCAGAGCTCGTGCGCCACCGTGCTTATGCTCGATTGCAGCCACAGCATGATTCTTTACGGCGAAGATCGTTTCACGCCGGCTAAGAAGGTCGCGCTCGCGCTCGCGCACTTGATTCGTACGCAATATCCAGGCGATTCGCTGCGGTGCGTGCTATTTCACGACACTGCGGAAGAGATGCGCTTATCGGAACTTGCCCGCGTGCAGGTAGGCCCGTTTTATACCAATACTCGCGACGGCCTTATTCTTGCGCAGCGCCTCCTCGCGCAAGAAAAGAAAGACATGAAGCAGATTGTGATGATTACAGACGGCAAGCCTTCGGCATTAACTCTCGAAGACGGCCGCATCTACAAGAATGCCTTCGGGCTTGATCCGCTCGTCATCAGCCAAACGCTCGAAGAGGTGGCACGGTGCAAGAAGCGCGGTATCCTGATCAACACTTTCATGCTCGCTAGTGATTACGGCCTTGTGCAGTTTGTGCAGAAAGTAACTCAAATGTGCTCGGGGAAGGCTTACTTCACTACTCCCTATACGCTCGGCAATTACTTACTGATGGATTATATGAATCGGAAGACACGAACGATTCATTAAGAAATCCGTAGAAAAGCTACACTCGCCAGGTACATTCCGTAAATAACCGGAAGCGCGAAAAGCGCGCTGTCCACCCGATCTAACATCCCGCCGTGGCCTGGCAAAATGTTTCCACTGTCCTTCACAGCCGCGCCTCGTTTCATCGCTGACTCGGCGAGATCCCCAAGCTGTCCAGCGATGTTCCCGATCACGGCCATCGCGGTTACGTCCCACCACGGAATTTGGGGCATTGACCTCCCCAAATAGAGCACGCCGAAGAGGACCGATGCGGCAACGGAGGCAATCGCACCTTCCCAGCTCTTTTTAGGGCTAATCAGTGGAGCTAACTTGTGCCGGCCAATTTGCTTTCCAACGTAATAGGCTGCGGAATCGCCGATCCAAGTTAGCGCGAGCGCAAAAAACAGCAGGTGCACGCTTTGGTGTCGCAGGTCTGCCGAAAACCGCCATGGAGCGAACGTGTAGAACGCCCCCATGAACGCGCATGCGATCTGCGGCAGCATTTCATTTAGATTGTCCGTACGCAACGAGAGAGCGAGAGCAATCACCAGCGGCAGTGCCACGATCACTAACGTGTAACGCGGGTTAAAGAGAACTGGTCCAAAGAGAATGAACAAGCCGAGCAGTATTCCGAACGCTCGCTGCTTCTGAATACCGTATTTCTCGACGAGTCCGGAGAATTCCAAATAACACAGCAGGCTCATGCAAAGCGCGGCAGCCATGAAGAGGAAATCAGGGGCCAGGAAGATGAGGTATACAGCGACAGCAATCAGCGCGACCGCCGTGACCAGGCGCTTCATTCTGTTTTGATTATCGGGGGCGGCCTCAGGCCAAAGGTAATTCTAAGGTCTTCTCTTCCACCTGCAGCGCGGATCCGTCCAGGGAGGGGGCAGCGGTACGCGTCAATCCACCGAACCGGCGTTCCCTGTTTTGGAAATTCGAAATTGCTTCGAGCAACTCTGTGCGCGTGAAGTCGGGCCACAACGTTTCGGTGACATATAACTCCGCGTAAGCGATCTGCCACAAAAGAAAATTGCTGATTCGCATCTCGCCGGACGTGCGAATAAGCAGATCGGGATCCTTCAAGCCAGCCGTATAAAGATGCTCGGCAATGCCTTCTTCAGTGATTTCGAGCGCGTCGAGGTTCCCTTCGAGCCGGGCGTTTTCAAGCATCGAGTTCACAGCATCAACCAACTCCGTGCGCCCGCCATAATTGATTGCCAGGTTCAAGCGCATGCCGCGATTGTGGCTCGTTTTTTCCATCACGGCCTGCAGTTCCGCTTGGACCGAGTCGGGCAGCGACTCCAAGCGCCCGATCGCCATCAACTGGATATCGTTGCGCAGTAGGTTCGGCAGCTCGCGCCGCAAATAGAACCGCAGCAGGCGCCACAATCCCTCGATTTCATGTCGCGGCCGTTTCCAGTTCTCAACCGAAAACGCGTACAGGGTCAACGCTTCCAAGCCGAGCTGAGCACAGGTCTCGACGACCGTTCTGACCGGATCGACACCGGCCTTGTGCCCCATGATCCGCGGGAAGTTGCGTTGCCTGGCCCAACGACCGTTCCCGTCCATGATAATTGCGATATGAGCAGGAAGACGTTTGGGATCCAGTTGCGCCGCAATTCGCCAATCGCGCTCACCTGGAGTTAGCGCCTGAAGCAGTTCCTTCATTCCGTAAAGCTCTATAATACACGAAGGCGAGGGCTTCTGCCCGGCTTTTGGGAGCTATTTGCCCGCTGTAACAAGGCCACTCAACGTACTTATCAGCGGCAGGATCGCCGCACCCGCGCACAAGAAACTGCCAAATGGAAGCTCCGTGTCCGCAAATCTCTTTCGGGCCCAAAACATGTAGACTAATCCAAGCACTGAACCCGCCACTGTTCCGATGAGCAGCGCACGGAGACCGTTTTCCGCACCGAGAAACACGCCCATGAGCAGCAACAGTTTCACATCGCCGAGTCCGAGGCCTTCGCGTTTTCGCACCCGCTGGTATATCGCACCGAGCAGCCAAATGGGACAGCTCAAAAGGATTCCGCCGAGGGCCGCATCGAACAGCGACTGCCAGGCGGGCTTCCATCCCGGGAAGAACAGCGCGCCGAATATACTCGGGACTGTCACGAACACCGCGATGATGAATCCAACAATCGCGCCCCCTAAAGTGAACTCATCGGGCAGAATCTGCTCCTCGAAATCCGTCCAGAATAGGACGAGCATAATCGCCTCAAAGATCATCCATTTCAGCGCTGGCAAACTCCAGCCGTATCGAAATGCCGCAGCCGCGAAGAGACATGCGCTGGTTATCTCGACGATTGGATATCTGAGACGGATCGAACTGCCGCAATTTCTACATCGGCCACTTAACATCGCGTAACTCAGTAACGGAACGTTGTCGTACCAAGCGATCTGTTTGCCGCATTCCGGGCAAAACGAGCGCGGTGTAACAACCGAGAGATCGCGCGGGATGCGATAGATACAGACGTTCAAGAAACTTCCCACTATCAGCCCGCACACAGCGGCTGCGAGCGGAAAGAACACCGCGTAATGGGCGTTGAAATCAGGCGGCAAATGCCCTCTCATAGGAAGCAATCGTCGCGCGGATCATGTGCTGCTGAGTAAAGCACTCTGAGATTCTCATCCTTCCGTGCTCGGCCAGACTGCGCGCCAGGATAGGATCTTCGATCACGCGCCGCATGGCACATGCAATCTCACGAGTGTTGTTTTGAACAAAAATTCCCGAAATACCGTCGGCAAATACCTCCGTGAGTCCCCCGACACGACTAGCAATCACCGGCACTCCCCTATTCATAGCCAGCAAGGCTGCCGAGCCGAGGCCTTCCGATCTCGTGATGTACACGAACATCGAAGCACGCTCCAGATCTCTCGTGAGATCGTCGGAAAAAAGCACGGGAATTCCGGCCTCGACCGCCGCCTGCTCGACTAGCTCGCGCCCTTTCTGGGGATCGGCGGACGCAAGTGTCACAGCAGGCTTTTGCGGGTTCCATTGTGCCGCAGTACCGATCGATTCCACGCCGTCGTACACTACGTCGATCTTCTCGCTGGGAATCCCGGCCGCGCGCAACTCATTCGCGACGAACTGCGACACGGCCAGGAACCGCGTAGCTCGGCCATACTTCCACGCCGACGCCATCGTTCGGCGCACGGGAAAAGCGACTCTCCTCGAAACCACGAATACACGCCGCGATGCAACTGCTGCGACGGTGTGAGCCCGAGCATCGTGCGCATGCACGATCGTCACTTCCTTCGAACGCCGCCATAACTCCTTCGCCTCGGCAGCATGAACTGGAAAACCGGCGGAAACGGCGGCGCTCCACAACGGCGCATTCCGGCGCGCCAGCAGAATCTGTTCGTGCCCGGAGTGTCTCAGCCCCTTGAGTAGGAGCAGAACTTGATATTGGCCGCCTCGCATCTCATGGCCTGTATCGATGTGCAAAATCCGCACTACTATTTCCGGCCGGGACTCATGTGCCGCGCCTTAGAGTACTTCAGGAAGTTATATAACCCCGCCATATACGCAATCGTCAGCCCTTCCACGCCATCGAGAAATCCAAGCTTAAGAACATAAGTACTAAAGAAAGTCCAGGGTGGATCGAGTAATAAGTTGCCGAATCCTAAATTACTGCCTCGCGACACTAACTCCTGCGCCGCGAGCGTTGTGTAACTGTCCATCATTCGTAGGTGTTCCGATAACGAATTGCACGTGAAGTGGAGCAAGTTCGATTTTAAATGCCCGACCGTACCGTTCACCGTGACAGATTCGTGTACAAACTCTCCCACCCACTTGGCCTTGCGCTTGTCGAAGAGCCTTACTTTGCGGTCTGGATACCATCCACTGTGGAGAATCCAGCGCCCCAGATACTGCGCCAGCCGCGGCATGGTGTAACCGTCGAATTTTGGACCGTTCTTCTTAATTTGCCAAATTTCGGCTTCTAGGGCTTCGCTTAAGCTCTCGTCGGCGTCGAGCGACAAAATCCAATCGTGCGAAGCCAATTCCGCCGCGATGTTTTTCTGGGCCGCATAGCCATGCCACGAGGCCTCGATTACCCGCGCGTCCAACTTCGTCGCAATCTCTACCGTGCGGTCGTTCGACCCGCTGTCCAGCACCAGAATTTCGTCGCAGCAGCGCAGACTCTCGATCACCCGCGGCACGTTTCGTTCCTCATTGAACGTGATGATCGTCGCGGAAATTTTCATGGCTTGTCCGCTACTTAATTTGAACCGGAATGACCGATATCGAAAGCAGGAACAGCAGCAGAGCTGCGCACGCGGCCGTCTTGCGTCCACGACCGAGCGGTTCCCGATCGTAGATCAGCGGATGCCGCCGCAGAAAGAACATCACAACAGCCCACACCCACCAGGGCCAGTACAAAAACCCGAACAGCAGTAATATCACGACCAGCGTGAGCGACACTATCCGATGCCCACGCTCACCCAGCACCGCGTAAAGAATATGTCCTCCGTCCAATTGGCCGAGCGGCAACAGGTTGATGGCAGTCGCCAGCAGCCCGGCCCATGCGGCTATAGCCATCGGATGAAGACAAATATCGGCCGAGGAGACGCCCGGGAATCGCAGCCACTCGACTGCGGACAGCAACAGCGGGCTGCCAAAGACAAACGGCCCGTAGCTCTGAATGCCGTGCACCACTCTCGACATCCAAACTCCAGCTATTAAGAAGGGAATGAGGACCACAAAACCGGCGATCGGACCTGACACCCCGATATCGAATAGGCTCCTCCGGTTGTAAATGGGAGACCGAATCCAAATAAAAGCGCCAATCGTGCCCAGCAGCGTGGGCGATGGACCAAAGTACGGCAGCGTGGCCCTGACCGCCCATCGACGGCAGGTGAAGTAATGCCCAAATTCGTGGGCCAACAGGATCAAAAGCAACGGAATCGAATAAACGGCACCCTTCCACAGATCAGGCGCACCATGCACCAGACGCAAATAGCCATTCACCAGGAATGTCTCGTTCAATGGGCGCCCGGCCGCGAAGCTTTGAGCGAGCGCAAATCCGAAACTCGTCGTGGTGAGGAGCGTTAGAAAAAACAGTAAAAGGTGAACCCACCACCTGCGGGGCATTACTGCAGGGTCTGCAGTTCCTTACCAGGTTTGAATCGGACAGCTTTGCCCGGCGGGATTGCCACTTCGGCGCCTGTCCGGGGATTGCGTCCAATGCCGGTCTTTCTGGGGCGCACGTTGAAGATTCCGAAGCCACGCAATTCGATGCGGTCTCCTTCGCTCAGCGCTTTCTTCATCGTTTCGAAGACCGTTTCGACAGCCATTTCCGCTTTCGTTTTGGTGATGCCGGTGCGGTTTACGACTTCGTTGATGATATCTAGCTTGATCAAAGCGCCTCCTAACTCAAATGCCGGCAAACGAGCCGCAATAACGCGGCCGGCCAGGACTGACCGTAGCTGCAATCTGAATGATAATAAGGAGCTTAGCGCAATGTCAATCGGCGCAAGCAACCTCCGCTCGCTGCGACAGAACGCATTTTTTGCCGCCTAGCCCGGGGAGTATGCCATTCTTACACTCGAACTAGAGGTTCTGCTCCAGATACGGCCGTTGCGCAGCAAACACTTAGAGATTTGGTGTGACACGTGCACACCACCTAGTAGAAACACGGCGAAGCTATGAAATCGTTGAGGATTCTACTGGTCGAGGATAGCCCGAGCGATGTCCGTCTCATTCGTGAGGCGCTGAAGCAAACCCCGGTCCGCGTCGATATCACCGTGGCGCGGGACGGCGTCGAAGCTATGGACTACCTGCACGCGGCGGAAGACGGGACAGTCGATCGTCCAGACCTCGTCTTGCTCGATCTGAATCTCCCCCGCAAGAACGGTCGCGAAGTATTAGCCGAAGTGAAGGGCTCTCCCACTCTAAAGCAGATCCCGGTGCTAGTGATGACGAGTTCGCGATCCGATGAGGACGTATCCATCGCCTATGCGCTCAACGCCAATTGCTACATCACTAAGCCGGGCGACTTGGGTGAATATGTGCATGTCGTTAGGGCCATCGAAGATTTCTGGTTTTTGACCGCGACACTCCCGGACACCTTTCGTTCCGCGCCCGTAATGCCCCTCTTACAGGCGAGCTAGTGAGCTGTCCCGGTCATTTCGTTAGTAGCTCCGGTCGCTACGCTCGCGGCTCTGGTAGCGGTATCGGAGCCATGAGCGAAGCGATTGGAGTTCGGCAATGCTATCTCGAAATCGTCGGGACAGCTTACTAGTTACCGGCGATTCAGCCTGCCCTGAATCAGTGCGCTACCGACTGCGCATTCTGAGTGGCCGCTTTAGCAGCGCCCAGAGCAGCCTCATAGTTGGGATGTTCGCCCACTTCCTTGACGTACTCGACATGGCGAAGCTTGTTCTCCCCGTCAAGCACGAAGATAGCCCGGCTTTCGATGCGCAAATCCGGAATAAGAGTGCCATAGTGTTCGCCGAAAGAGCCGGATCGGTGATCGGAAAGCATCGTCAGGCGATTGATCCCGAAATTTCCACACCAGCGCTTTTGCGCAAAGGGCAAATCCATGCTGATCGTGAAAATCCGCAACTCTGAGGCTTGGCCCGCCTCGTCTTCAAACCTCTTCGTCTGGGCGTCGCACACCGGCGTGTCGAGCGAAGGCACGACACTGAAGATGCGAACGCCTTTACCGGTCTTTTCAAGATTTACGGTTTGAAGAGTTCCATCCACAACTTCGAAATCGGGAGCCGTGTCGCCCACCTTCAACTCGGGCCCTGCGAGGCTAAAGGGTTTGCCTTTTAGGCTTGTCGTGCGCGCCGCATCACTCGTGTTTGCCATCCGCCACAGTTTAGCAAGTGGCGGGTATCAAGCCGTTCACGCGATTACCTTCGGCAGTTCGCAAGTGAAATTCCGGCACTCATATAAGGTGATCCTGCCATTTCGCGCTAGACCCCCCAGGAATGGCGCAGTGCGTTGCAGCTGTTCAGCCGCCCCGTCAGTTAGCGCGAGAATGGTGGTATTCGGACCGAATTTCCCGTGATGCTCACGCAGCAATTGTTGGACCTCACGGTCGACCTCGGCGCAGCGGATTACGACCTGCGAAGGTTCCGCGAGCCATCGCCCGAGCGCCACCATCATCTGAGGCGCCATCGTCGGTTGGGCCTTCATCTTCGGAGCGAACCACCGTAATGACCGTTCGGCCGAGGCCCGAAATTGCTCGTCACCGAGGAGGTGCGCCAGCCGCAGCAGCACGTCCGTCGCAACCGAGTTCCCCGACGGCTCCGCGCCATCGTAATCGTCTTTCATTCGCAACAATAAATCAGCAGCAGTTTCAACCGTGCTGAAAAACCCGCCCTGTTCCGTATCCTCAAACTGTTTCAGCCCGTCACGAGCCAAAGTTGACTGCTGCCTCTAACCAAGCCGGATCCGAAGTTGCCTCAAAGAGATCGAGCAAGGCCTGCGCGAAGAAGGCGTAATCGTCAAGGAACCCGGCCACCGCTGCTTCTCCGTCGCAATAACGCCGCAACAGCTGCCCCGATTCCGCATCGTGCATCCGCGATAGCACGAATGATGCCGCTCGCTGCGCCGCATCCCGATACTCTTCATCACCGAGTACGGCATATCCCTTTGCGAGTGCGGAAATGATCAGCCCATTCCACGACGTCAGAATCTTGTTGTCGAGATGGGGCCTCGGCCGCTTACTTCTCGCAGTAAAAAGCACCTGCTCGGCGCGCGCCAGCACCTTTACCGTTTCGTTACGCGATAAAGCCTGCCGGCTTCCCGCCTCTTCTTGGCTCCGCGCTTCATACAAAATATTGCGCCCCGTGAATTCGCCGTGAGGGTCTTCGTTCACGTTACCGTCGGGTTCGACGCCGAAGCGCGCGCAAAACACCGCCGCGTCCCGCGTTTCAAGGAGCGCCTCGATTTCGCGTTGACGCCAGACATAGAAAGCGCCCTCGCGCGAATGTGAGGGATTCTCCGGATCCGGACTATCGGCGTCTTCAGCCGAGTAAAAGCCTCCGTCCGCATCCCTGAGGTCGCGCAGCACATACGAAAAAATGTCTCGCGCTACTTCCGCGAACTGTTCGTCGCGCGTGATCTGATACGCCTCCACGTACGACACCGCCAGCTGCGCCTCGTCATACAGCATCTTTTCGAAATGCGGAACAAACCAGCGCTCGTCGACCGAGTACCGGTGAAATCCGCCGCCTAACTGATCGTGCATCCCCCCCGCGGCCATCTGGCGCAGCGTGTGCGCCACCATCTCGAGCGCCTCTTCATTTTTTTCCGCAGCGTAAAAGCGAAGCAGATAATTCAGCACCACCGGGCGCGGAAACTTCGGCGCACCGCCGAAACCGCCCCAGCGAGCATCGAACATCCGCCGGAACTGCCAAAATGCAGCTTCAAACAATGCGCGGTCCGGCTCGAGCACTGCTTTCGCAGAAGAGGCCAGCGCACGAAGCTGCTCCGTCACATTTGCGCCTGAAGCTTCCACTCGCTCGCGCTCCTGCTTCCAAGCCGCACTCAAATGCTCCAGCAGTTCGCGAAAACCCGGACGTCCATAGCGCGAATCAGGCGGGAAATACGTTCCCCCAAAGAACGGTTTCAGCTCCGGAGTCAGAAACACGGACATGGGCCAACCACCGCTTCCGGTCGACGCCTGCACGAACAGCATGTAAATGCGATCTACGTCCGGCCGCTCCTCCCGATCCACTTTCACCGCTACAAAGTCGCGATTCAAAATCTCGGCAAGCCGCTCATCTTCGAACGATTCGTGCGCCATCACATGACACCAGTGGCAGGTCGAATAACCTATGGACAAAAAAATCGGCTTGTCTTCTTTGCGCGCCTTCTCAAATGCCGCCGGACCCCACGGCAGCCACTCCACCGGATTGTGCGCATGCTGGCGTAAGTACGGACTCTTTTCGTTTATGAGCGCGTTCGTATGCATGCGCTCTCAGTCTATCCTCCGGCGCACTTCCCACCCCCGCAACACCGCGTCCCAAAACTGCACGTTTCAAACGCGCTCGGCAGGCCTGCTCAGTTCCGTCACAGCATCCTGTTCTGGCAAGCAAAATGCCTCGAATGCGACGGAAGGTGAACTTCAGTGACAGAGCGCACTCGTGACTTAGTAACAGGGCAGCTGACCCTCGAGTACTTTATTCGCAAAGCGGCGGAAGGGTGGAGTCTATCGGCCGTCGAGTGGGTGCGCGAAGTCGCAGATACCACCACGCAACGAGACCGAGTCTCTATTACGTCAGAAGAATTACCGTACGGCATGCGCCTTTCTGACGATGGCCTTCGACTCGAGCCGAATCCACTGGAACGAACGGTTCTATTACTGATCCTCGACAAGATCGTTCAAGACAAGCGCATCACGCAAATCGCCGCGGAATTGAACGAGAACGGTCTGCGCACGCGCCAGGCTACGCCATGGACTCCGACCGCAGTCTTCGATCTGCTGCCCCGCCTCATCGAAGCCGGTCCAGCGATCTTGAAGAGCAACGATTGGCAACAGCTTCGTGGAAAAACAACTCACGCCGTGAGCTGAATCGGCACTCTTGCATATTTCAGCTTCAGCCTGTCATCCGTGTGGCGCGTCATCCAGGCGCAAGCGAGACCGAGCACATCTCCGAGATGCCGACTACGCGGACAATGGACTTAATTTCGTTCCTGCGCCAACTTTCGCGGCCAGCCCTTTCCTACGGCCGAGAACGCGACCGGGGATAGAGGGCCGACGCTGGAGCAAGACTAGTCTCGGATCAAAAGGCGATATCTATTGGCTGCGCGCAGAGCCCGCCGCACACGAAGCCGTGGAGCGTCCCTCCGTACCAGCTTGCTTATGGCATCGTAGTCGGCTTGACATCCAACGATGATCGATTTCAGCGCGCTAGGCCCGATTGTAAGATAGTTCCCTTCCAACAATAAAGGGTGGTTAGGGACATCGGTGAATCGGGGGCAGATCAAGCGAAATTCCTTCTCGTAGGCCCAGACATCCGATTTTATGAGCATCACAGTTAGCCGGGACGCCTCCTGGTAAAGCAAAAGCGGCGGATATTCTTCCTGATAATGCACCTTGTAAGCGAACCCGAATTTTGAATTGACGCTCGAAAATTCCAGACATACCCCAGTGTGGTTGCACCCGTAATGTGACCACATCAAAGTGGAGCATGGACTTTCGGCAAGGCAATACATGCCCCACCTTCGCGGAATGAAGTCTAGGAATTCTTCCGTAAGGCCGAGAAGTAGCATTTTCACGGCAGCGGGATTCCTCCGCAAAATCTCATCCTCCTGATCTCCCCGTGGTCCGCCCCGCTGAGTCTGTATAAAGGACTGTGCCGTAGCGGCGTGAGTTTCCGCATCAACGACTAGATCGGGATCAAAATAGGGCTTACAGTCCCAAGGATCATTGAAGTTGAGTGGGTTTGAACAAAAGATTCGGTGATTTTGCAGGACATCCGCCAGGTGATCTGGCTCGAACTTCTGGTAGTGAAACAGGCTTGTGATGCCCAACCGGGCAGCTATCTCCTGGGAGCCGTTCACGCATTCAAGTTAACAACCGTTGTGTCTGGGCCGCTACCCCCTGCACTGGAATGCTCCAAGGACGGGACGACGCCCTTTCCGTCCCTTCACATTTACCGATACTTCCGCGCGGTCGAACAAAGTACCCTTAATCGGGTAACAACCTACTTGACAAATCTTCCAACCTCGAAACAAGGGTCATAGACTGGCATGAGGAGCAATCTATGGCAAGGGGCAAGCATCCAGACTGGCAAGTCTTGAAGGTCGAATTTGAAACCTACGTTCAGGATGTTGACCAGCGATTTAGTCTTCCCCAGGACATCGCTGATTTATTGAAGGTGAAGCCGCTAGATTGGGTGAGGGTATCCGTGGATGGAACGGTTCGCATCGCCGAAGAAACGATGCAGCTTGTCTCGGGCTTGGAAATCTGTGATGAACGGCTCCAGAGGAGTGAACGAATACGCGTCCAGGTTTCTCTGCCCAAAACTCAAGTAAAACCTGTCTGACAAATTTATCCACGCGGCATGCTACGGAATCCGTAGCGGTTCGAAATCAGGTAGGCCGGTTCATCGTTTCTTCGCCGGCGCCCGCTTCCACTTCGCTTCCTCTTTGACGATGTCCGAATGTGGAGCCGAGATCAAGGCGCGAAAAAGCCTGTCCATCCGCTCAGCTTGATCTGGGCCGTGTTGGCCAGTTCAGGCTTGGCAAGCTGCTTCGCGAACTAAGGTCGAAAGAAAATGAGATGATTTGTGATCCCTCGATGTTGCACTGCTATCAATGCATCTATTGTTTACGCACGCTGCCGAAGCAGAGCTTCAACAGAGAGCATGTCCTGTCGGACGCGTTCGGACGCTATACGAACGCGTTAGTGCTTCACAATTGCGTGTGCGAGGAATGCAACAGTTATTTCTCACGCGAGCTGGAAATCGTGTTCACTCGCGAAAGCTTTGAGACGATACTCCGGTACAAGGAAGGCATAAAGCCTGTCAATCCGTTTGGTAGCGAACCGAGGTTCGTCGAGTTAAGCCTTCCCCTTGGAAATCCGTGGGGCGGCGTGCGACTGAAGCTTGTTGCTACGGAGGGTCGTCCGAGCGTACAGATTATTCCGCAGGTTGCGATACAGGATACTCAGACCGGGAACTGGATTCACTTCACCCTTGAAGAAATAAGCAAAGGAGCTCTCTTAACCAAACGTGATGTGAAAAACGCCCCCATGCGCATTCACGCGCCGTCCGCTCACGAGGGGGAAAGAGTCACCGCCGCGCTAGCGGCCTCCGGAATACCGTTCAAGAAACTTGGTGATCTGGGCCTTCCGATCGACATTCTCCGAGGAAATGACGTCCTTGTGGACTTCACGTACACGATAAATCGAACCATACGACGTTGCATCGCGAAATATGCGTTCAACTATCTAGCTGCTACAACTGGGGGCGAGTTTGTTCTCGGAAGGGATTTTGATGTCATCCGACGCTTCATTCGGTTGAGTGAAACACCATCCTTTCCGCTGGTTATCGAGGAATTCCGGCCAATACTATACGATGACTCTCCCACGATACGTCAAACTAAGGGACACTTGATCACGGTCAACTGGACTGGTTCCGGCGCTGATCTAGTGGCACAGGTGAGCATATTCAACTATTTGACGTACTCAGTCTCGTTGGCTCGGCAATTTGAAGGCCTCTGGAGGCCAGTTCGCAAAGGCTCTCATTTCAACATAGAGAAAAGGCTAATCGAGGACCTGACAGGAGTTTCCGCCCACCTAATCTGAATTCAGATGCATCTCTAAGTCTTCGTGAAAGCTCCGACTCCCGATCCTCAGAATGGCCCGCGCGTAGCGACGCAGCGTTTAAGTATTGTTTCCGGGACGGTCGGCAATTCGGAAACAACTTTCGCGTCAAGTTAGAGCTTATGCGGCAGAGCCCCCGTCAGGCGAGTCGCACGCTGATCCCCAATCCGATCCGTTCAAGCATCTGCGGCAGCTCTCCCATAGCATCACAGCCCCGCCCAAAATCTCTATGTCCCTTCATCTCAGTAATCTAACCGCCCCAAACCCCCCGCCCCGCACGCCCACCCTCCACACTTTGAGCGGAATTATGGCGATCTCTAAACGTAAACTCGCAGCCAACCGCGCCAACGCGCAGAAAAGTACCGGGCCCACCTCCAGCACAGGCAAGGAGACGGTCTCGCAAAACAGCCGCAAGCACGGTCTTTGCGGCGCTTTCAGAGTGCTCGAAGGGGAAAGCCAGGCCGACTACACGGGATTACTATAGAATGCGCAGTCGGCTGAACCGTTATTTGGAAGCCGGTCCGATATCCAGCGCGAAGGCGAGCGCGTCCTTCAGGTGTTTCATCACCTCTGCAGAAAGCCTGCCGAGCCTGCGTTCAAGGCGCACGGTCGGCAGAGATCCCAATCCTTGAACATTGGCGACTGATTCACGATCGAGGAACGGAAGCCGCGGCAGCGGCACCTCATACGGACTGTCCCTCCGCTGGGTGGTAAGAGGCACGTACAAAACGAGGGATCGTGGCGGGTCAGGGTCTTGGCGGGAGACGATAATGACAGGACGCGTCTTGGCAGCGAGCCCCAGGTCTGCGAGCCAGATCTCACCGGGTTGGAGGCTCATCGAGCAGGTCGAGGACCTCCTGTTCGGCGGCACGCGAGCGCGCGATATCGAGGATGTCGTGATCGGCGAGCTCGATAACCTCAGTGATGCGCTCCCGGGCCTCTGCCGCTGTCTCCGGTTTCCATTCGCGCAATCGTCCGTCCAGCTTCTCCGCCAAGGCGTCCATGATGCTCCTGCCCTCGTCCCCAGTGTAACGGCACCGGCGCTCGAGTCGCGTACTCCACTGCGGGGAATTGGAGGCCCCAGTTCAGCCGGATTGGAGCCGCGGCTCGGGCGGTTTCAGGGCGGCATCACAACCCGCCCAAAACCTCTATCTCCCTTCAGTTCAGCAATCTAACCGCCCCAAACTCGCCCGACCGCGCACGCCCACCCTCCACACTTTGAGCGGAATTATGGCGATCTCTAAACGTAAACTCGCAGCCAACCGCGCCAACGCGCAAAAAAGTACCGGGCCCACCTCCAGCACAGGCAAGGAGACGTCCTCCCAAAACAGCCGCAAGCACGGTCTTTGCGGCGCCTTCAAAGTGCTCGAAGGGGAAAGCCAGGCCGACTATGACGATCTGCTCGAGCGCTACCTGCGCATCGAACAGCCCGCCGACGACGTCGAACGCGAACTCGTCGCCAAAATGGTCCGCAGTACCTGGCTCTCGGAACGCGCCGTTCGCCTCCAGGAGGCCTGCTTCCTCGTCCAGCCCTCCACGGCCGAAGATATCGCCAACGGCAAACAAGGAATCTGCGTGCGCGCCGACCTCGATCTCTACCTCCGCTACCAGCCGGCCCACGATCGCGCCTATCAGCGCGCCGCCAATGAGCTGGCAAAGAGAAGAAAGCTAAGGCTGCAAGCCGAAGTTGGCTTTGTTTCGCAAAAACGGGCGCAGGCGCGGGAAGAACGGGCCGATGCGCTGGAAGAACGTCGCCAAAAACAGCAGGCGCAGCGCGACGAGCTCCATGCCTACAAGGTAGCCACCGCGGCATTTCGCCTCCACCAGCAAGAAACGAACTTCTACGCCGCGAATTCCACCGTGCCGGCGCCGGACCTGGGCCAAATCGTCCCCTGAATCGCGCCGACAATTCGCTTGCTCGTGCGTGGCAACGCCACAACTGCCTCATCACGCAACCGTGCGCGTCAGCGAGCGCTATCTCATCCCAAGCGCGCGCCAAGCCAGTCACAAACTCGTTGAATTATTCTTACTAACTCGTTTTCAATAAGTTAATGCGCCCACTGCGCCCCGACTTACTCGCTTCTGCCCCACACTTACTAAATAAAAATGGAACAACTGTTCAAACTCCCATCGGCGAACCACCCGCACCGCGTCGAAACCCTGGCGCGCATCGGTGCAGCAGAAGAGGACATCGCGGCCGAGCTGCATATGCCGCTCAAGCGCCTGCGGAAGCGTTTCAGCCGTGAACTGGAGCGTGGCAGCGCCAAGGGCAGGAACGAAGTGCTTGAGGAGCTCTTTGCTAAAGCGAAATCCGGCTCCAATTTGACTGCCACGTCCTTATGGGTCAAAGCTCGCTGCGGCTGGCGCGATACCGGCACCGCCTATAACTCACCGGCCGTCATTCACTCTGTCCTCAAAGTCAACACGACGGGCAATGAAAACGACCCGAATCGAACTTAACTTCGAGTTGGGCGCCGCTCAAGCGGAGGTCTACGACAACACCGCGCGTTTTCGCATCCTGGTCGCCGGCCGTCGTTTCGGCAAAACGCAGCTCGCCCTCATCGAACTCCTCCGCGCAACCTGGCAGTCGGACGCCCGCACCGCCTGGTATATCGCTCCCAACTATCGCCAAGCCAAGCGCATCGCGTGGCACCGTCTGAAGTCGCTCCTGCACAATCACCCCGGCATCGAAATCAGCGAAACCGAGCTGTCCATTCGCTTCGCTAACGGGAGCGCCATCTCACTTCGCGGCGCCGATCACTACGACGCACTCCGCGGGAACGCCCTCGATTTCGTCGTTCTCGACGAGTTCGCCGGAATGAAATCCCAAGTCTGGCCCGAAGTCATCCGCCCCGCCCTTGCCGATCGCCGCGGTCGCGCCCTCTTTATCGGCACGCCGCACGGACACGACCATCTATATGACCGGTTTGAGTTCGCGAAAACAGATCCTGACTGGGCCGCCTTCCATTTCACAACCCTCCAGGGCGGCCACGTCACCAGGCACGAACTCGCAAGCGCCGCCCGCGAACTCGACGAGCGCCTCTATCGCCAGGAATTCGAAGCAAGTTTCGAAAGCACCGCACTCGGCCTCGCCTACTACCCCTTTTCGCGCGAAACAAATGTTCGCAAATGCGAGTACCGTCCCAACGCGCATATCGTCTGGTCGCTCGATTTCAACGTTCATCCTATGTGCTCTGTCATCGCCCAGCGCGACGGCGCCACCGTTGAAGTTCTCGAGGAAATTGTTCTTGATGACGCGAACACGCTGCTCGCCTGCGAACGCTTCTGGGACCGTGTCCGATGGTGGGGCACGAGCAAAAGCTTCGGCCCGCTGCAGATCGATATCTATGGCGACGCCAGCGGCCATCAGCGTCGTACTTGCGGAACCGCTACCGATTGGACTCTGATCCGCGACTTCTTCAATCAGCGCGCCGGCCAGGCCGTGGTGCACATCAAAGCCGCGGTGTCTAATCCCGGCGTGCGCGATCGTGTAAACCTCGTCAACAGCCGCCTGCTGAGCGCGGCCGGTGAACACCGGCTCTTTATCGATCCCCAATGCAAAGAACTGATCCTCGATTTGGAACGCATCTGCTGGCAAACGGATACTTCGGGTCAACCCACCAGCGAATTAGATAAATCCGATCGCAGGCGTACGCACGTGAGCGATGCGCTTGGTTACTTTCTGGCCCAAGCCTTTCCGCTTTACGGCAACATAGGTGAGAAAAGAGAGAGGCTTTTCTGAACCGCGGCGCGTCAGCAAGGCGGTGTTAGACAAAACTTGGAGGTTCAGGAAGAAAACAGTGGTGAGCCGGGCGGGACTCGAACCCGCGACCACCGCATTAAAAGTGCGATGCTCTACCAACTGAGCTACCGGCCCGCGGCGCAAAACTTCTGTTCAGCATATCATCCGTGCTCCTTTGTCTGACTCGGCGCCACGACCGCTCGGATCCTGGTTCCTCGCATTTTTTCCGGCCCCGGGTTTCGAAACATTCCGTCTCTTCAGGAATCCAGTGTGCGGCGGCATAGACGTATGGCATCCTTGCGGGCGAACGGACGGAACACCTCAAATCTTCTCTCGATAATTGGCAAGACGGCTCTGTCGGCAGCGACCGTAATCGTTGCGAAAAAACTGTTTTCCGCAACCGTAGTGTCGAAACTCGATCTGCGGAACAAAGTCGTTTTGATCACCGGCGGTTCGCGCGGGCTTGGTCTCGCCATGGCACTGGAGTTCGGAAGTTACGGAGTCGCGCCTCGCTCTGTGCGCGCGTGATGAAAATGAATTGGACGAAGCACGTCGCCGTCTCCACGAAAAGAACATCGATGCGAATGTTTTCGCGTGCGACATCACCGATAAGTCACAGATCACGTTCCTTGTCGAGCGCGTCATCGAGCACTTCGGAAGAATCGACATACTCATCAACAATGCAGGGTTCATCAAAGTCGGACCGTTCGACAGTTTCGATCATTCTGATTTCGAATACGCAATGAACATAATGTTCTGGGCTCCTGTCAATCTCACCCTGGCTGTGTTGCCGCACATGAGAAAACAGGCGGGCGGGCACATTGTGAATATCACCTCCATTGGCGGTCGCGTTAGCGTTCCTCATCTGCTCCCTTACAGCTGCGCAAAGTTTGCGATGGTCGGCTTCTCGAGCGGCCTCAGCACGGAAGTAAAGTCACAGGGAATTCACGTGTTGACGGTTGTACCTGGGCTGATGCGCACGGGTTCGTATCTCAATGCGGAATTTACGGGCGCAGCGAAAGAGGAGTTTGGTTGGTTCGGCCTTCTCGGAAATCTTCCGCCCTTCTCGGTCGCCGCTGATTACGCTGCGGCCTGCATTCGCCGCGCTGTGGAGAATCGGCAGTACACGTGCACCATTTCACTCCCCGCGAAGCTGTTGATTGGCATGGAAACGCTGCTGCCGGAAACAACAAGAACGGCTCTTGAATTCGTTACACGCACTCTTCTGCCGAGTTCGAAGCGAACCGACAGCGCGTCTGGGAAAACGTTAAATCCCACATTTGGTAAACTGTTTAAAGCACTTACTACCTTGGGTAGAATGGCTGCACTCAGATTTAATGAGTGAAATCACAAACACGTTTACCACCAGCGAATTTACCAGTACCAGTAACTAAATACCCCATTTTCAGATCCATATGACGCAGGGATTACACATCCTTCTGCGCGGGGTTGCTCAGTCTTCAGAGTTGGTTCCCCAAAGCCAGGCGCCTTCTGGCCGATATGTCTTAGGCGCAAACTGCACCGTTTTGAGTGCACATTGAAGGAACGCTATTGTCGATTTTTCGAACTTTTCTGCAAGCCGGGTTTGAATGTTCTACGCACAAGCTCCGAACCGGCAAGCGCCTTGACCTGCTTAGGTCAACGGAACACGACCGTCTTGCCAAACAGGATTACAAACGTCTTCACGCGTTTGGCATCCGAACAGTTCGTATAGGTGCGCGCTGGCACCTTATTGAACAGTCTCCTAACGAATACAATTTTGAATCGCTTGCGGTTCTGTTTGACGCAGCGATCGACAGCGGTACGGAAGTTCTTCTGGATCTGCTGCACTTCGGATGGCCGGATCACGTCGACGTGTTCTCACCGTCATTTCCTGCCGATTTCGGACGCTTCGTGCGCGCCCTTACCCGCTTTGTTAAACAGCGCCGCGATTGCTGTACTATGTTCGCTCCCGCTAACGAAATTTCTTTTCTCTCGTGGGCGGGCGGCGATGTAGGCAATGTTAATCCACACGCGATCGGCCGGGGCCACGAACTGAAGCGCATTCTCGTACGCGCGGCAGTAACCGCGAGTGAAGTGCTCCTCAATGAGTTGGATCACGTTCGACTTATCGCCCCGGAACCGGTTATTCACATCGTCGGCAATCCCGCTGTTCCCGGCGATGACGTCGAGGCGGAGATGTATCGGCTTGCTCAGTTTCAAGCTTGGGACATGTTATGCGGCAACATGGCTCCCGAACTAGGTGGACGACCGGAGTATCTCGATATCATCGGCGTCAACTTCTACGATCGTAATCAGTGGGTTCACAACTCGACATCTCTTTCTCGAACTGATCCAAGGTACCGTCCTTTTCACCAGATTTTGGAGGAAGTCTGGAATCGTTATCATCGACCCCTTTTTGTTTCTGAGACCGGAACCGAAAATTCCGGACGAGCAGACTGGTTTAATTACGTCTGCGACGAAGTAATTACCGCGCACTATTCACGCATTCCCGTTCATGGCTTATGCCTTTATCCGATCGTCAACCACCCTGGGTGGGAAGACGACCGGCATTGCTGTAACGGGCTTTTTGACTACGCGGATGCATCCGGCAACAGAGATATTCATTGGCCGCTTGCTAACGCAATCTTGAACCAGCAGCCACGTCTGCAACGGAGTTATCAACACACCCATGATCCCCAACACCGTCGATCTGATCTGCTTGTCCCATCTACGATGGGGTTTCGTCTTCCAACGCCCTCAGCATCTAATGAGCCGTTTTGCACGTAACCGGCGAGTCTTTTTTCTTGAAGAGCCCCTATTCGAAGACGCGCAGCCTCATTTACGTTCTTCCATTTGTCCCAAAACAGGCGTGCATATCAACACGCCGGTTCTGCCGCGCGGACTAAGTCAGCGACAGATCACCGAATACCAGAAGACGTTTCTCGAAGCGATGCTCGAGCAAAACGGGATCACGGATTACATCGCGTGGTACTACACACCGATGGCGCTGGAATTTGCTTCTTCACTTCGCCCCAGCCTGACCATGTACGACTGTATGGACGAGCTTTCGGCTTTTGCCGGCGCACCTCCGGCCATGCGACAGAATGAAGCAGCGCTGTTTGATAAAGCTGACTTAGTCTTCACTGGGGGCGCCAGCCTTTTTGAGTCGAAGCGGAAGCAACATCGGTCCACTCACTTGTTTTCCAGCAGTGTGGATGTCGCGCATTTTTCGCGGGCTCGCTTCATAAAACAAGATCCCGCCGATCAATCGCAGCTGCCTCGACCGCGACTTGGCTACGCCGGCGTTATCGACGAGCGCGTGGATCTTGAGCTCCTGCGGCAAGTTGCTGTCGCGCGCCCAAATTGGCAGCTCGTTCTTCTCGGCCCGGTCCTCAAAATCGATCCCCTCTCGCTTCCCCGAGCTGCGAACATTCACTACCTCGGCATGAAGCAATACTCAGACCTCCCGGCTTACTTAGCCGGCTGGGATTTGGGTATGCTTCCATTCGCCTTGAATGAATCCACGCGCTTCATCAGTCCGACTAAAACACCCGAGTATCTCGCGGCGGGTCTCCACGTTATTTCTGCTCCGATACGCGACGTTGTGAGTCCGTATGGAGACCTGGGACTTGTTCAGATCGCAAACGGTGCTAGCGAATTTCTCAGGGCTGCGGATTCTCTTCTGGAGAGTCCACCTAGCGTGCAGTTTTTGGCGAAAGTCGACCACTTTCTGTCGCAGTCGTCCTGGGACAAGACCTGGAGAGATATGAACCAGCTTATGGAAAAGAAGTTTGCACCAAAGCACGTGCCGTCCGGAATTCGCCCCAGCTTGGCACCCATTGCAAATGCCGCTGTTGAAGGCGCCTCCAATGTTTGATTATCTAATCGTTGGTGCGGGTTTTGCGGGTGCCGTCGTCGCGGAGAGAATGGCCCGAACCCATGGCAAAAAAGTTCTACTCATCGACCGCAGAGATCACGTCGGGGGAAACGCGTACGATCATTATGACGAAAATGGGATCCTCGTCCATCGTTACGGTCCTCATATTTTCCATACCAACTCAGAACAGGTTTTCCAGCACCTGTCGCAGTTCACTTCTTGGCGCTGCTATGAGCATAGAGTCCTTGCATCCGTCGACGGCAAACTTGTGCCGGTCCCGATCAATCTTGACACTGTAAATTTGCTGTACGATCTGAATCTCACGTCGGAAGAAGAGGTGGAAGCCTTCTTCGCTTCTCGGGCAGAAGCTCGTCCCTCAATCAGAACTTCCGAAGACGTTGTCGTCAGTAAAGTTGGACGGGATCTTTATGAGAAGCTCTTTCGCAATTACACGAGAAAGCAATGGGGCAAAGACCCCTCGGAGCTCGACGCGCTAGTCACAGCTCGTATTCCCGTTCGAACGAATCGCGATGACCGGTACTTTACAGACCGTTATCAAGTCATGCCGAAAAACGGCTACACCCGCATGTTCGAAAACATGTTGGACCACGCGAACATCTCGATCGAATTGGATTGTGACTTCCGCGATGTTGTGAAGACTGTTAAACATCGGGAAGTCATCTACACGGGGCCAGTCGATGAATTCTTTGATTTTCGATACGGAGAACTTCCATATCGCTCGCTACGTTTCCATCACGAGACCGTCAATAAGGCCTACTTACAACCCGTTGCCGTTATCAATTACCCGAACGATCACGCTTACACTCGCGTTACCGAGTTCAAGCACCTGACCGGGCAATCGCATCGCCAGACTAGCGTCGTCTACGAGTACCCGGCCAGCGAGGGAGATCCATACTACCCTGTGCCCACACCGGAAAACGCGGCCCTGTACAAGCGTTATGCAGAGCTCGCGGCCGCCACCAAGCGCGTTCATTTTGTCGGTCGTCTCGCAACTTATAAGTACTACAACATGGACCAGGTTGTAGCGCAGGCACTGACGCTCTGCAAACAGTTGGCCGCCGCACCCGATTTCGCTCCGAAGGCAGCGGCTGCGGCTGCGGCAGTTGGTTCTAGCTTGCCGCCCCGGCCCGCAGTCGCGTTTTAGACTCGCGCAGGCGAATGCTCGAATTGACGATCCTTTCGCCCCACCGGGATGACGCCGCCTTTTCCCTTTCTGTGGCGTTGTCCTATTGGAGTAAGCTGCAACTCAAGCTGAAGGTCGTCAATTTCTTCACCAGAAGTGAATACGCCCCGCGAGCGCTATCCACTTACACTTCGACCGTCTCCGCGCTGCGACGTAGAGAAGATCGTTCAGCGCTATCTGCGCTAGACCTTGGAATTCGAATTGAGGCTCTCGATCTACTAGATGCGCCCCTACGCTACGGCGTAAGCGCGCATGCCATATGTCGGCCCGAGACGGCTGCTCTGCAAAGTGTCTCGGAAATTGAGGATCTTGGCCGCCGCATTCGACAGTACTTTATTCGGGGCCTCGTTCTGGCGCCGCTTGCCTTGGGCGATCACGTCGACCACTTAGCAGTAAGTAGCGCTGCACTGTCCAACTCAGTCGATCATAAGCTTGGATTCTATGAAGATCTCCCGTACGCGTTGTGGACCTCGGAGTCGGCGCTCCGTCAAAGACTACATAAAAACGAGCGTGCTATAGGGGTACACTTAAGGAGCGTTGTTATTCGCAATCGAAAGTTCACCGTGGCTCACAAGCGCCGCCTGATCAGTAGATATCGATCGCAAATAAGTGCGGAAGAAGCTACTTCCATCGCAAAATACGCCTCGAGATATCGTGGAGGCGAGCGCCTCTGGGTTCCGAGATATGGCAGTAGCTGGAATTCTCTTGTTCAATAGAAATGTTCAGAAACGACGAAACGCTTGTTAACGAGCCGCCGAGCGATAAGTTACAAGCTTGCGTCATCGTTCCGGCACGCAATGAGGAAGATTTGCTGCCCTCTGCTCTTCGAGCGTTGGCCGAGCAGAAGACGTTGAGCGGTGCTCCCCTTTCTCACGAACTATACGAAGTAATTCTTCTCATCAATAATACGACCGACCGTTCTCGGCAGGTAGCGGAGAGTTTTCAACGGCTTTATCCGACTTTGCGAGTTCACGTAGCCGAACGTAACTTCAGTAAGTCAAAGGCGCACGTCGGGCATGCGCGTCGGCTGTTGATGGATGAGGCGTGCCGCAGGTTAGAAGCTGTAGGCCGCTCGGGCACAGCCATTCTTTCGACCGATGCAGATTCACAAGTAGCTCCGAATTGGATCGCCCGAAATCAGGAGGAGCTCGACGCCGGCGCAGACGCGGTAGGCGGGCGGGTTTTCATTCCAGCTTGCGAAAAGGATCTTCTTGATCCGGCGACTCGTGACTTATATCGGTACGACCATTTGTATCGCCGAATCGTCTGCTGGATAGAGGATCGCTTCGATCCGGAAGCGTATGACCCCTGGCCGCGGCACCATCAACACTTTGGAGCCAGCTTGGCGGTCAGACCGCATATTTATAGGGCTGTCGGACGCCTTCCGCCTCGCCGCTACCTGGAAGATCTCGCGTTTTATGATGCCCTCCTCCGACGCGACATGCGGCTGAGGCATAGCAACAAGGTCACAGTATTGACGTCGGGACGGTTGGTAGGTCGCACTCGCGCGGGCCTTTCCGCCCAGCTCAGCGAATGGGCTAAACGGGGCAAGAACGCGCTGCGAATGCCCGTTGAATCGGGCGCTTTCCTCGAGCATATGTTCGCATCTCGTCATCTTTTGCGTCTCCTCTGGTTGAATTACCGCCAAACCGGCGAATTGCCGAGCGCAGACCTTCGCGAGCTATCCGCAAAAACTGGCATTAAAGCTTCTCACGTCATTGCGGAACTACCCGTGACCCGTTTCTTTGGCCTGTTGGTTGAGCGCCTCAGGTTTTATGAAGTGTGCAGGAAAACGTGGCCCGATTGGGTTCGGCTCGCACCGCTGCGGTCCGTGACAGATGAGTTGCTGGAAGCGTTTAAAGCCGAGCAAAAGCGTCGCTCGGCCGCTCGAGTACATCGATACGATACAGATCCATACGATGGTTTGAAACCAACCGCCATTCTGGCAGTCTCAGAAAATGGTCATGGACATCATCTCCGCGAAGTTCAAATCCCGGTACCGATGCGAGCCAGTGCACCAGCATGAGATGACCACGCGGAGCTGCGTGCGTTGTGATTTCGGCGCTAAGCTGCCTGAGCGCTTTTGAACTCAGGTAGTACCCGACCTCCGACAGGACCGTCAGATCGAACAACTCGTCCGGGTACTTCTCAGGTAGACACATTACTTCAAAAGAAACGTTTGAGAAATTCTTACATCGCTCTTTTGCTTTCGCTACAGCGGCTTCCGCGACATCGATCGCGCGCAAATGGGCACACCGCGCTGCCAGCCTGGCGGTGAAAACGCCGATCGAACAGCCAATTTCAAGCGCGTTGTCGTACTGATCTCGCGGAAGCGCATGCAGGCTCGCTTCATATTTCTCCGCTTCGTATTCGCTCGATGCTAAATTCCAGGGGTCTTTACTCTTCTGGTAGACTTCGCGGAAATATTCCTCCGGCGATGGATTCACGTCGAAGTTGAACCTCTCAGTGAGCTTCCACGCGCCACAGAGTTTCCGCAAACGGCCACTCGCTGTCCGTCCAGGTGGCAAGCGGCTGAAATCCACTCGAACGCGCGTACGCCCCGAGTTCGTCTTCAGTGAACTTATGCGAAGACTCTGTCCAAATCGTTTCCCCCGCAAGGAAGTCGAAAGTCCTGTCGAGAGCACTAACGTAGACGGTCTGTTCGCGGCACGAAAGCAGGTGCATTTCGATACAGCGCTGCCTTTCGTTCCAACGCACCTCGTGCGCAAACGAACGGAGATCGAAGTCAGCGCCGAGCTCTCGATTCATTCGACCCAGAACATTTAAGTTGAATGCTGCTGTCACTCCCGTCGGATCGTCGTACGCGGCCAGCATTGTGTCTGTGTCCTTGACGAGATCGGCACCGATCAAAAAGAAATCTCCGCGCCGAAGGCGAAAGCTCAAGCTACGGAGAAAATCGACCATGCACTTTCTATCCAAGTTGCCGATCGAGCTACCAAGAAACAAGAGAAGCAGTGGATTCTGATCCTTTCGCCTGAGCACGACCTGTTCCACCCCATCGATCCAATCGCCCAAAACAGGTTTTATTTCGCAGACGTCGCCAAGTTCCCGCTCACACGCCTCGAGAGCAGCACTCGACACGTCGATTGGCCGATATGTAAGCGCTTTGTTTTTTCGCACGAGCGCCTCAAGTACGTGCCTGGTCTTCTTTCCGCTTCCACTGCCTAATTCGGCGACAGTAGAAACTGCTCCCGTCGTCGCCGCAATTTCACCCGCGTGCCGGCGCAACAAACGTTCATCTGCTCGCGTGAGCCCGTATTCCGGCAGCAGCGTTATCGCTTCGAAAAGACTGCTTCCCAAAGCATCATAGAAATATCGCGGTGGAATCTTCTTTTGCGCGGGCGCAGAGAGCCCCTCCGCTACATCGAGGGCAAACTGCGACAGCTGCGATTTGGGAGAAGCCGACATTGCGCGCCTAATTCTCCACGCACCGGAACGTCGCGTACATATACGGATAATCGGGACGAAACCAGTTGCGGAACGATCGCCGAAGCAGCTGCGCAGCCGTGCGTGCCGACCCGCCCTTCATCACGTAATGTTCGCCATCGAAGAAGTTTGCGGAGTAACCGGGATAACTTTCACGCGCTTTGAACCCTGGGAACGGGCCGAACACACTGCTGGTCCATTCCCAACCGTTACCTATGAGCTGACTCACGCCGAATGCGCTATTTCCGGCAGGCGTTGCATACACATTTTCAGGATCCCAGCGCTTGAAATCAAAGTTCCCGTGCTCGCGACCTGGGCGCAGCAGTTCCCCATGGAAAGGGCCGATGCTCTTCGGAATGGCTACCGTACGCGGCACGATCGAACTGTTCTTCGGTCGGTAAGCTCTTGCCAAGCCAGCTTGCGTACGCCTCCGCCTCAAGTTTTGTTACATACACAGGCCAATCGAGCGGCAAAGGAAACTCCTCAAACATGCCGCGATAGTAAATGCTGTTGCCGCGCTTGACCCAAAAGTGCGGCATGCGCGCCCCTTGCTCAATGAATTGCAAATACTCGCCGTTTGTCACGTTGTAGCGCTGAATTCGAAATTCCGGCACGTTGCGCCGGACCTGTTGATATTCGTTGTCCCACCCGAACGAGCCATCATCTCGCTTGCCAAGAACGGCCTCACCGGAAGGAATCTCCCGCCACTCGTTTTCATACGCTGACGACCGCAGCAACCCGAAATCTGCGAACACCGGACGCTGTTTTAACACGGAGTCGAAGTTGTGGAACATATAAGCCAGCGTCTCGAGATGCATTTGCCGGTGCTCCAGCGCCATACCAACGATCTCTTCAGGCGCCTGCGCTAGGTAATCGTCTACTCGTCTTCGGCAGCGATTCACGTACCCTCTTACTTGCTCGAGCGTTGGCCAATCAGCAGGTGTGTCCGTGGGCAGATGATTTGAATCGGGGTCGATGCCCGCCTGGAATAATGTATCCAGCTGCGGATCGGGAGACTTCATCCCCAATCCTTCGCGGCAGATCTGAATGGAATCGAAGCCGTCCAGGTGCCCTATGTAAAAAATGACGCGGTGTCGTTCGGCGATGGGACGCTCATAAATTGCTTCCGGTTTAAGTATTTCGAAGAGTCGATCGCTCTCTTTACGTGCGGACCGAAGGTCTTCGAGCAACCTGCTTCCAACTGCTTCGATTACTGGCATACCGTTTCTCCTCGCAGGTTTGGGAAGTGAGACACAGACACCCCCGTTTGATGCAGGTCATCGGTGAAAATACCAAATTTATTGGTTATCTGTTACGCGGTTCTAAGCTCGATTACATTACGGACATGGAGCATCGAGAACCGCCCTAGCCAGCAGCATCGCCTGTTCGCTGGTCTCGATCTCCCCTTCGAGCTGAGCAGTTTCAACGGCTTCCAAGGCGCGCCCGAACTCCGGGCCAGGCTTATAGCCCGCCTTAATTAGATCGCGCCCGCTGATTAAGCGCTGCGGTCGCAACTCCTCGACGCTGAACTCCTCGATTTTAGTTTTAACGTACTCGTAAGAATCAGTACGTCCGTTACTAGCCATACAATCCAGGCGGTGAAGTTCCAGGTGTTCGTCGAAATGGGGCAATCGTAAGAAGCGCTTCAGCGTGCTCAGGCGCATGTTGCGCACATCCTTGAAGCGCATGTGATTCGCCACGAGTGAGGTAACGTGGTCCACGTCCTGATTGGCGAATTTCAGCTCGCACAACCGTTGCCTAGCCATGACCGCACCCACTTCCGCATGTCCATCGAACCGAATGCGCTCGGCAATGCGAAAGGTAGGCGGTTTCCCAACGTCATGAAGCAGCACGCCTAAAGCCAGCGTGCAAGTCGGCTCTCGCATGTGCTCGAGCATCATCATGACGTGCACCCACACGTCGCCTTCGGGGTGAAACTCGGGCGGTTGCTGCACCCCTTGAAAATTCTTGATCTCCGGCAGCACGTGAGCCAAAAGTCCGCTCTCATCCAGCAACTCAAACCCGCGACGCGCCCCACCCTCTGTGAGAATGCGAACTAGTTCGTCGCGTCTGCGCTCGGCCGAGATTCGACAAATACAGTGCGCCAACGTTCGAATGGCACTCAGAGTGTTCGGCTCGATCACAAAGCCGAGTCGCGCGGCAAATCGAATCGCACGCAGCATGCGCAAATGATCTTCTTTGAACCGCGCCTCAGGGTCGCCAATCGCACGTACGGTCTTGCGCTCAAGATCGGATCTGCCTCCGACGTAATCGAAGATCTCGCCGGACAGCGGATCTTCCATGAGGCCATTGATGGTGAAGTCGCGGCGCTGCGCATCCAGAGCCGGATCTGTCTCGAAGCGAACTGCCCCAGGGCGCCTTCCATCCGCGTACGCTCCTTCGCTCCGGAACGTGGCGACTTCTACCTGCACGGCCGAACCACGGGTGACGAGAATTACACCGAAATGGGCGCCGACTGTCTCGGATCCTGGAAACAAGGAGAGAATCTGTTCTGGCGTCGCGTCCGTGCTTACGTCGAAATCCTTGGGAAGCGTGCCGAGCAGACGGTCACGCACGCAGCCACCCACCAGGTAGGCGCTATGACCCGAAGAGCGCAGATTGCGAATGATATCGGTGGCGAGGGCTTCCCGGGGGCTCCGCTGATTCGCCTCAGGCGTGTTCGCTCTTGCTTTTGGGCTTGCTCTCGGACTCTGCAATTTCAGCTGGCGGTTGGCCGTTCTGGGATTCCAACAGGCTCTGAGCCTCCTCCAACTTCTTCAACTCTTTCTTCGAAGGAGGCGCTTGCTCATGCCGGTAATCATGGTCGTGATAGCAGGTCCGGCACCGAACCTTGGCCGCTTGGCCCTCCACCAGAGACACGATGGAATGATTCGTAATTCGGCGGCACTTTATACAGTGATCGTCAATGACATCGCCTAATCGCTGTTCAGTCATGCAGGAAGCCGTCACACGGAGTATACCAGGATAAGCGGCGCCCGCGCACTGGTACTGTGAGGCACATTATGCGCCGAATTGGCGGCCCAAATCGTTTGATAAACTGAAGCTTCTCGCTGACGGCCAGGTAGCTCAGTCGGTAGAGCGCAGCCCTGAAAAGGCTGGCGTCGGCGGTTCGATTCCGTCCCTGGCCACCACCCCTAAACTTCACTCATTACAACGGTTACGCGCACTTGCCGCGGGGTGAGTGACGCACGTCGTCGGCCAAATCGGCGGTCAACGGTCGTTAAGAACTCTGACCTTCTGGGTCTGCAATTGAGGCATCAGCGCGGGATCCTTAGTTTCCTTTCTAAGCTCTGCCAGGCGTTGCCTCAGCATTCTTAGAACTTCGGCATACTGCGGATTTCCATATAGGTTATTGCGCTCGCCCGGGTCAGTCTGAAGATCGTACAGCTCAAATTCTTCGGGAGACAAATAGTATTCGATGTACTTGTAACGTTCCGTCCGAATACCGCGATTCGGCCGAACCTGCTGTGATCCGGGATATTCGTAATACTCGTACAACCAGTCTTTACGCCAACTGATCTGTTGACCCTTTCCCAACTTGACCATGCTCTTGCCTTGCATGCCTGCTGGAATAGGGATGCCCGCCAAGTCCAAAATTGTCGGCGCGATGTCTATCGTTAACACCATGTCATTGACGACACGCCCGGGCTCGAACACCTTTGGATAGCGAATCATCATTGGCACTCGAATAGACGGTTCGTGCATAAAGCGCTTGTCGTACATCCGCCATTCGCCGAGGAAGAAACCGTGATCGGAAGAAAGCAAAATGATGGTGTCATCAAGCTGGCCGGTTTCGGTCAACCAATCGAACAGTCGCCCGATGTTTCGATCGACATCTACAAGGCCCGCGTCATAGTCCTTGACAAGTTCCTCTAGTGAACGCGGATCATCGTTACTCAGCAACGTCGTCCCGATTTTGTTATCGGCATCCGCGAACGCATGCGGCTTGCCAGGGTAGCCTTTCAGATCGTCATCGAAAGTGTCTGGTTTGGGAATGGGGACGCCGTTATAAAGATCCAGATCGCGCCGCGCGCGGTAGAACGGTGCATGCGGGGCCTGGAACCAGAGGCAGAGACAAAACGGCTTATCGCGTTTCTCTTTCAGCCAACCAAGGGCATGATCTGTGATGACATCGTCCGCATATCCGCTGTATGTATCCGGGCCGGTGATTTTGCCATTACGGCCTTCATACAACACCGGGTGATAGTAATCGGTTCCAGGCGAGTTATACGCAAAGTAATAGTTCCAATACCGATCGCGCGCGCCTTCCCCAATGTGCGCTTTCCCGCAAAGCGCAACCTCGTAACCGGCTTGGTGCAGCACATCTGTGAACAGCGGAATAGAGCGCGGGATCGGACGACTTGTGTCGTTGCCGAGAGCCCCGGTTGCGTGAGAGTACATTCCGGTCATCGCGGCGGCGCGTGATGGAGCGCAAAGAGCATTGATGACGAATGCGTTCCGAAACCACACACCTTCGCGCCCGATGCGGTCATGATTGGGCGTTCGGAGAATTTTATTACCCGCCAGGCTGAGTGCGTCAGCGCGCTGGCCTTCTCCGAAAAGAAAGATCACGTTCGGCCGCTTTGCCCCTGGGCTCGTTTGTGCAAACAGTGAGGAAGCAGTAATGGCCGAAGTGGCCATACTCGCGCTATGCAGGAATTGCCTTCGCGTGGGAGTTGATTCACTCGTTTTCGACATGCGGATTGTTTGAGTTAACGATCGATCATGTTACATCAGGCGGCGTTTTTAATGGCGCTCGAACATCATGCTCAGATATCCCGAACGCATCTAAACCCGATATTGGTCGTGGCGCTGTCTGGCGTGTTGGACGTTCGCGCGGCCACGCGATACCGATTGCAGTACGAGTGATGGCACAGGTATGAGCCGCCCTTCATTACTTTCCCGATACCCTGAGCGGGACCGGTTGGGTTCGTACGCGATGCGTAGGCGTGATGCGTCGGATCAAACCAATCGCTGCACCATTCCCACGTGTTGCCCGTTATCGTGTAAATGCCATAGTCATTCGGCGGAAACGCATCTACCGGCGCGGCAGCAGAGTACCCGTCTTCGGCCAAATCCAGTTCCGGAAAAGTGCCTTGCCAAATATTGCACAGATGGCGTCCTCCGGGCGTGAGCTCGTCGCCCCACGGATAGGTCTTCTGCTCAAGCCCTCCGCGCGCTGCGTACTCCCATTCGGCTTCGGTCGGAAGGCGCTTGCCGGCCCATCGGCAATACTCGACGGCATCCTTCCAGGACACATGTACAACAGGATGATTCGTCCGGTTGCCAAGGCTTGAATCGGGTCCTTCTGGATCGCGCCAATTCGCACCGGCCACCTTGCACCACCACTCGGCTCCCATGACCCTGCCCTCGATAACTTGTTCCCGCCGGTCGACCGGGATATGTCCTTCGAAAACGAAAGACCATCCGAAGCGCTCGGATTCGGTCTCATACGCAGTCGCTGTCACGAATTCGCCGAACTGCGCGTTTGTAACCGGGCATTTGTCTATGTAGAACGAGTCGACGATCACTTCGCGGACCGGACCTTCGCCGTCCTGCGGGAAACCTTCGTTACTGTCCGTTCCCATTAGAAAAGGACCGCCGGGTAGACGAATCATCCCTGAAAAGCTGGCCTTCGTTGCTCGAACTCGTTCGGCACAATCTGAGAAAGATTGCGAGAGTGGTACGCCGCGCTGGGCCCCGGGCGAGCAGCAGGGATGCAACATTCCACCGACAGTAAGCATTGCGCAGTACCTAAATAATATGGCAGGATCCGCCCGGAGTACGCGGTGTATACTAGCCCGAAGGTCTTTCGGCTAGTACATCTTCTTACTTACAGCGTCTCAACAATTCAAATCTGACTTGCAATCTTTGACCACGGAATTTCTGCGATGAGATACACATACCTGAGTTTTACCTTCACGAAGTTGATTGTCCTCAGCTTGATGGCGACCGGCATCGCTTTTGCCCAGCAAGCCCAAATTACCGGACGTGTGACAGACCCCTCCGGCGCCGTTGTCCCGGATGTCAAAATCACCGTGACTGAGACAGCTACCAGCGTCACGCGAGATACCACAACGAATAGCCTTGGTTACTACACGGTCGGGCTGCTCACACCCGGCAATTACAAGATCGCCGCGGAGAAAAGTGGATTTCGGACGCGCGAGCAGACCGGCATCGTGCTGGAAGTGGACCAGCATGCGACGCTCGATTTCACAATGGAGGTCGGGCAGTTGACCCAGACGGTAAGCGTCGAAGGCGCGGCTCCTTTAGTGGACAGCACGGAGGCCAGCGTCGGACAGGTTATCACCAACACGCAAGTGGTGGAGATGCCCCTCAACGGGCGCAATTACGTAAACCTGGGATTGCTCTCGGGAGGCACGGTCGAGCCGATCGCAACCAGCCGCGATCAAGGTTTCAGTTCGGGCGCACAGCGCCTCTCGGCCAACAACTTTCTGCTCGATGGCGTCGACAACAACAGTTACGACTTGGCCGACGCTGGTCGCATGGCCGGCATGGTAGCGCCTTCAGTGGACGCGATTCAGGAATTCAAGGTGCAAACCAATTCTTATTCGGCCGAATACGGGCGCGGCACGGGCGCAACCGTCAACGTGACCATTAAGTCCGGCACCAATGAGATCCATGGAGCGGCATTCGAGTTTTTGCGCAATGACCAACTCGACGCCAGAAACTTGTTCGCCAGTCACACAGGCCCCAAGCCGCAGTATCAGCGCAACCAGTACGGATTCGACGCGGGCGGTCCGATTATCAAAAACAAGCTCTTCATTTTCGGCGATTGGGAAGGAACCAATATTCGTCAGGCACAGAGTGCGCAGAACACGCTACCGACGGCATTGGAGCGGACGGGCAATTTCTCGCAATTGTCCAAAACTCTGAAAGACCCCGTGCCGGGCGGACCTGCCTTCACCGGCAATGTGATCCCCCCATCTATGATCGATCCCGTTGCCTTGAAGTTGATCAATCTCTATCCGGCGGCGCAGAGTGGCGGCCTTTCGAACAACTATTTGTTCAGTGGTCCGAATGACGAAGACGACATTCGATGGGACACGCGCGTCGATTACACAATTCGCGAAAAAGACACCATCTACGGGCGGGTGACTCGCTACGGCGTCACAATTCCGGCTGTTCTGAACCTGCCGCCTCCTGCCTTCGGCGCGAATGGGTTCGATGAAAAAATCGGTGCCTGGAACGACTCGGCGGGCTGGACGCATATTTTCTCAGGATCGCTGCTAGCCATCTCGCGCTTTTCCTGGTCCTACAACCAGTTCTCCCGTGCCAACCCGGGCGTGGGAGGAACGGCAAATCTCAACGCGCAGTACGGTATTCCCGGTGGCGATAACACCATCCCGGGTGGGATGTCCGCCTTCAGCCTCAACGGTTACACGCAGCTTGGCATCGGCCCGAACAATCCGACGGTGAGAAATTCCCAGTCGCGGCAGTTCCTGACCGATTTCAACTGGACGCACGGCGCGCAATCCATTCGTTTCGGTGTCAATGTGCTGCGTATTCAGAACAATATCCTGAACGACAACCAGACTATCGGGAATTGGACCTTCAACGGCCAGTACACCGGCGACGCTGTGGCGGATTTTCTCCTCGGCTACGCCAGCGCCTGGACTGGCTCAACCGTGGAACAGGTGAATCTGCGCGGCTGGTTGCCCGCAGCTTACGTCCAGGACGACTGGAAAATTACTTCGCGGCTGACCATCAATCTCGGGGTGAGATACGAGGTCGGCTTACCGTTCTACGACACGCAGAATCGAATGGCGAACGTCTCGCTCATCACCCCCACAACCGCGACCATGATCCTGGCCAGCAATAACGGCGGGTATGCAGGGCGTTCGCTCGTGAATGTGGATCGGGACGGTTGGGAGCCACGCGTCGGCCTGGCATATCAGGTCGATCCCAAAACCGTGATTCGCACCGGTTATGGAATTTACCGCACTTACTTCGAGCCGATGGGCGATACGCAATTCCTCAGCAACAATCCACCGTTCGCTTATTCGGTGGGACTCACCGGAAGCCAGACCACGCCTGCCGTCATCTTGTCGCAAGGCCCACCTGCCGGCGCCGTTTCGCTACAGCACGCCACCGGGTTGACGTTCTCGGAGTATCCGATGAATCCCAAGCGCGCCTACGCGCAGCAATGGAATTTCAACATTCAGCGGGAGTTTGCCACGAACTGGATGCTCCAAGTGGGCTACTCGGCCGAAAAGGGCGTTCATTTGATCAATCGCTTTGATGGCAACTATGCGCCTCCGGAGCCCGGCAACATCAACGCAAATCGCCAGATCAAGAGCGCGACCATTCCGCCAAGCAATCAAGTGGTTTCACCGCTCGGCGGGATCAATTACTACACGTTCAGCGGCAACTCGAATTACCAGGCGATGGTCGTGCAGCTCGAAAAGCGCTTTTCCCAAGGACTGACCCTCACGTCGGCGTATACGTGGTCGAAGGCCCTCAGCGATCTTTGCTCCGACGCCGCCGACGGCAGCTCGCCGAATTGCGGCTTCCAGAACCCGTATAATATGCGCGCGGAGAAAGGGCTCGACAATCAGAACGAAAGTCAGCGCTTTGTCACCAGCGTGCTATACGATATCCCGTACGGGCACGGCCGCAGATACGGATCGCAGCTCAACCGTGTAGTCAACGGCCTCCTCGGAGACTGGCAGATCGGCGGCATTTTTACACGCCACTCCGGCCTGCCGTACACGATCGTCGATAACGGCAATCCGGCAAATACGGGCAGCATTATGATCGAAACGCGGCCGAACCTGGTGGGGGATCCCTATTCGGTACCGTGGAGCGTGCAGCATGCATTTAACACGGCCGCGTTTGCGACCGGGCCGCTGTACACGTTCGGCAGCCTGGGCCGCAATACGATGTCCATGCCGTATGTGACGAACCTCGACCTGATCCTGGCGAAGATCTTCGACATCACCGAACGCGTTCGTCTGCAGGGCCGATTCGAGGTATTCAATGCAACCAATACTCCTCCGTTCACGACGGCTCCGGGAGCAACGGTCGGCACCAGCGCCTTCGGTGTCACGAGCGTAGCGGGTCCGGCTCGTCAGTTGCAGTTCGGCTTGAAAGTATTGTTCTAATCGCGCGTGAGCGAGCGTTGGTTTTCGATCGTTCCGTTTCGCCTCACTTCTGCGTTGCGCTGCGTGTCGCCTTTTTGGCGCGCGTCGGAGTACCGGGGTCGCTCTTCCGAGGCTGCTCGGACGTAACAGGCTTCTTAAGGTTCGCCAAACTCCTCCTCAGCGCGTCAGCGATATCGACGACTTCTGCCGGTTTCTGCGCCGGCTCTGGTACCGTGACTGGCTGGCCTTGCACTTTGTTCGCAATGACCGATTCCAGTCGCTCGCGATACGTGTCACGGTACTTCTCAGGCTCGAATGGCGCGGCCAGCGAACGAATCAGCATCTGCGCCAAGTCAAGCTCCTTCTCGGCGACCACGTTCACGTTTGCCCGGTACTCTTCGTCCGCGCGCACCTCCGATGTGAAAAACATTGTGTGTGCGAGCAGGCCCGTCTTGCCCGGGCGCAGAACGGCTACATGTTCGCGGCTGTGCATCGCAAATTGCGCAACCGCGATCAGCCCAGTCGTTTGCATGGCGCGGTACAGAAGCGCGTACGCCTTTTCGCCCGCTTCTTCCGGTGTGACGTAATAGGAAGTCTCGAAATACACGGGATCGATATCAGCCAGGTTTATAAATTCCTGGATCTCCATTCCCGCAGAGGTCTTTGGAGCAAGGCTCTTCAATTCCTCGGGCTCAACAACTACGAAGCGGCCCTTCTCATATTCGTATCCTTTAACGACGGATTCCTGAGGCACAACCTCATCGCTGCCTTTTCGCACAGAAACTTGTTGCACTGGGGCCAGAATTGAGGTAACGCGAGGCGCTGCTGTCTCGGGTTCCGGCTCGTCAGCCGGCGTATCTGCGGCACGAATTGGTGTTACTCGTTTCAACAGAGGCTCCGGCGCTCGTACGCCGGCGGGACGTCCCGGGGGTTCGGCATCAGCTTTGGCGTCCGACCGATAAAGGCGACGCAATCCTACCCTCTCAGCACGTGCGGCTCGGAAAAGTCGAACTGGAATCGAGATTAGTCCAAAGGTGATATATCCCCGCCATACCGTGGAAGCCATCTGATCCTCCTCTAGTATGATTTCGGGGCACGCGAACCGGTTTCACATAGTCGTCAGTCACAATGATTAGGCGAGAATGCGCCTGCTGTTTGTTTTGGTTCTTCTGTCGAGCGTCGCACCTGCGTACGCGCAGTTTGTGCCCAAGACAAAACTGCAGCCGCAAACTATCGAGGAGTTCGACCGTTACGCACGCAAGGTGGAACAGCAGTTAGCTGCACGTTGGCACGGCGAGCGAGCCTTTCTCGCGATCGATGGCTCCGAACGGGCCAAGATTCTCGCAGGTGATCTGGTCATTGTTCCCGGCACGCCGGATAACCCAGTCGCTATCTCGAATGGATTGATTCACGATTGGGTTGGTACCGTATTTATTCCGAATATAAGCATGTCGAAAGTCCTCGGCATCTTGCAGGATTTCGATGGCCACAGCCACATCTATCCAAACATCATCAGCTCTCACCTGATCCGGCGGAATGGAAATGATTTGGTCGGATATTGGCGGTTGGAACGTAAGGATCCAGTTCTGCCCGTTATACTCGACGTCGAGCAGCAAGCGCATTACGACGAAGTCGGACCTGGCAAATGGATCTGCAAAGCGTACGCGAAGAATATCGTTGAGGTTGAGAACTCTGGCACGGGCCGCGAGAAGAAACTTCCGCTGGGCGAGGGCAGAGGTTTCCTGTGGCGGTTATATGCCTACTGGACTCTCGAAGCAACGAATGGCGGGGTGATTGGGGAATGCCGCACTCTTTCGCTGTCGCGCAACATTCCCGCAACGATCGCCTGGGCCATCAAACCATTCGTGCAGAGCCTTCCGCGTGAATCACTAGAGGAAACATTGCGCAACACCCGCGATGCTGCTCTGAAATAAAGCAGGGTTCCCAGGTACGATTTGTAGCGGTTCCGAAGTGCCGAGCATCCATTGAGATTAGAGAGGGAACAAATATGACAGACACACAAGAACGCGCTATGAAGTTCGCGTACTTCGTGTTGGGGATCGCTTTACCGATCGCGGGATATGTGTTCTGGTCGAAGACCGGCTTCTTCCGTTCTTGCACCAAGAAAGCTCACGTCGACCAGGCACATGACATTACAGTTGAGGACAGCTTCCCCGCAAGCGACCCGCCTTCGGCCTGGTGATCTGAACGCCGCTTCCTCCGCTATACTGGAGCACAGAATGGATCAGAAGAAGACCACTTTCCAGCCGCTTGCATTTACGTTGACGGTCTTGGCTGCACTGCTCCGATTACTGCCGCACCCGCCTAACTTCGCTCCCGTGGGCAGTGTCGCGCTTTTTGGCGGTGCGCGCCTTCGCGGTTGGCAAGCCTACCTCGTGCCTCTCGCCGCGATGCTGATGACAGATCCCATCCGAAGCCGGATGGAAGGTGGGTACGCCGCGTATTCGTGGGCGACTCTCATCATCTACACTGCTTTTTTGATCAATGTTGTGTTGGGCCGGCTGTTTCTCCGCAACTCTTCTAATCCCTGGCGAATTGGGGCGGTCGCTTTGGCCGGCAGTGTTCAGTTCTATTTGATTACCAATTTCCCCTCCTGGTCCGCTGCTGGCTCGCTCTACCCGCATACCTGGAGTGGACTGGTCGCCTGTTACGTTGCTGCGCTGCCGTTCTTCGGCCGCACTCTGCTTGGCGATCTCTTTTACTCGGCCGTTCTGTTTAGTGCTTACGCGCTCTTGAGCCGCCGAGCCGCTGTGCAACATCAGAGCCAACCCGCTTAAGCTTTTGTCGTATACCCGATTCGCCGCTGTCGCGATTCTATGCGTGGGAGCGGTGTATCCCTGTGTCGCTGCAGTCTTGTCTGTCGAAATCACCAGCCGAACGGACGTTCTCGGGGGCCAATCTCTTGGGACTGCAGGGCCGTACGAATGCCTGATCGGGAAAATCCATTTCACCGTTGACCCAACGCTCGGTCCGAATCGCATCATTGCGGACCTCGATCTTGCACCAAGAGACGCGCAGGGCCTCGTTGACTTTTCTGCAGATCTCTTTATTCTCAAACCGCGGGTTTCCGCGAAGGGAAACGGCACGGCGCTTGTGGAGATCTCAAATCGCGGAGGCAAAGCACTTCCCTACGAATTCGACTTCGCTCGACCTCCGTTAGACGTTCACTCCGCAGGCTCGCTTGGCGACAACTTCCTGCTCACTCACGGTTTCACTCTGGTGTGGGTCGGTTGGGAATTCGATATTGCGCCGCGCCCGGACGTGTTGCGAGCTTACCTGCCGATTGCCACCGATCACGGCAAAACCATTACGGGGATCGTCCGCTCCGAATGGACCGGCGACACACGAGAGCAGACCATTCCCTTGGGAGATAAGGGGCAGGTTGGTTACCGAGTTCTGAATGCGGAGTCCCCGAGCAATACCCTATCGGTGCGCGATGCCGTTCTCGAGCCGAGAACGCTGATTCCGCACTCGGAATGGAAGTTTACGGATCCGAACCACCTGGCGCTGAAGGACGGCTTCGCGCCGGGACGGATCTACGAAGTCATCTACGAAACCAAGGATCCAGTCGTCGCGGGACTTGGGCTCGCAGCTGTGCGCGATTTCGTCTCCTTTCTGAAGTACGGGGGAGCGCAAACGCCTCTGAATGACGAGCGCAATTCGATCAAACGGGCAATCGCTTTCGGTGTTTCACAGACCGGCCGCTTTCTGCGTGAATACCTGTACGACGGATTCAATGAAGACGAGCAGCACCGGCAGGTGTTCGACGGAGTTTGGGCGCATGTCGCAGGTGCTGGTCGCGGCAGCTTCAATCACCGCTTGGCTCAGCCGTCGCGCGATGGCCATGCGTTCGTCAATCTCTTCTATCCCGTGGACGTTCCTCCGTTTGATGAAGAACGCCTCCTCGAAAGGTCTCGCGCCGCGCACGTCGCGCCAAAGGTGTTTCTGACCAATGGCTCATACGAGTACTGGAGCCGCTGTGCGTCCCTAATTCACACAACTGCGGACGGAAAAGCGGATGCTCCGCCATCGGAAAGCACGCGAATTTACTTCTTCGCGGGCTCGCAGCACACGGTTGGTTCTATTCCGCCGCGACCTGCTCCGGCTCAGAACCTCACGAATACGAACGACTACCGCTTTGGACTGCGCGCACTGCTACTCGCCATGCAGAACTGGTTGCAAAATGGCACTGCTCCGCCTGCCTCGCAGTTTCCGCGGCTTACCGCCGGTGAACTGACAGGCCGTTCCGATCTCAAATTCCCAAGGATCGGTGGCGTCAACGTTCCGCAACACAAGCGCGAGGCTTACAGGCTCGATTTTTCAGTGCAACCGCCGAAGGTTGGACCGCCGTTCCCGACCTTCGTACCGCAAGTAGATGCGGACGGCAACGATCTGGGTGGCATCCGAATGCCTGAAATCGCCGTCCCGCTGGCGTCCTACACGGGTTGGAACTTGCGGACTCCGGAGATTGGCGGTCCTACGCAACTGCTTGCGTTCGTCGGCTCATGGATTCCGTTTGCGCGCACTCAATCCGAACGGAAACAGGGCGGAGACACTCGTCTATCGCTGGAAGAACGCTACGCGACCGAGCAGGCGTACCTGGACGCGATCGATAAAGCGGCCGACAGCTTGGTTACTTCCGGCTTTCTTCTGCACGAGGATCTTGCTTCAATTCATGATCGCGCGGCGAAAGAGTGGAACTTCCGCCAAGACCTGAAATAGCGAATTACTCGTAACGCAACGCTTCAGTGGGATTGAGCTGCGAAGCGCGCCGTGCGGGTAACAGACCGAAACCAACGCCGACGGTGAATGAAACTGCGAAGGCGACCAGAACCGACAGAGGCGAAATGGGCACACGCACTTGATTGGTCAACACGCGCACGCTCACCGGCAGCGCTAAGCCGAGAATTATGCCGACGGTGCCGCCGGCCAAACTGATCAAAACGGATTCGACAAGGAATTGCAGCATGACCTCGCGACGGGATGCACCCACCGCCATGCGCAATCCAATCTCCCGTGTCCGTTCCGTAACGGTAACAAGCATGATGTTCATGATGCCGATCCCAGAAATGATCAGCGCGATAGCCGAAACAATGACCAGCACGACTGTCAGCACATTCGCGATCTGATTCGCAGTTTCGAGGATGGCGGTTAGATCCTGGACGTTGTAGGTTGCCGCCGCGCGGTGACGACGGTGCAGAATGTCTCCGACTTCCTGCCGCACCAACGGTACATCGGCGGCGTTACGCACCTCAATGTAAACCGGGTCAACCCGCTCATACTGAACGAAATATTTCATTACCGTGATCGGAACCAGGATGGTTTCGTCGGTGATTTCGCCCTGGCCGAACGTGCTTGTCTTCTCGCGGAACGTGCCGATCACGGTGAACTGAAGCTGGCTGATCTTTATCGTCTGCCCGAGTGCGGCGTCCAAGCTTCCAAAGATCCGAATCGCAAGCTTGTCGGACAACATGGCCACGCGCTCACGCAGCGTCATGTCGCTTTCGTCGAATTGTCGGCCAGTCAGAATGACGAGATTTCTGACTGAGGCATACTGCTCGTCAACGCCGTCGATGGTGACCTCTCGCACCTTTCCATTCACGACGATCTGGTCAGCGGTGTTCATTACTGCCGAAGCAGCGATAATCGTGTTGCCTAAGGAGTCACGGATCGCCTGGACGTCGGCAAGTTTTACGAAGTCCGCTTCGACTTTGGCCGTGTTCTGTCCGGCAGCTTGATAGCTCGCATAGACGAGATTCGAACCGATGCCGCGAATTTGGTCGAGGATCAGGTCTTTGCTGGCGAGCGAAATGGTGACAACGAGAATGACGGAGGCGTTGCCGATGATCAGGCCGAGTGCAGTAAGGAACGTGCGGAGGCGGTTGGCCCGCAACGCCTCGAAGCTGAAGTTGATCGCTTCGGTGAGATTCAGCGTTCCCGATTGTTTGGCGGAATCTTCGACCAACACGAGGTTATGAGCGGGTGCGCCGCAAATTACAGACCACCGACTTGCTTCAGCAGCCGAAAGGCCTCTTGTTTGGGCGGATCGTCGACGGTGATCGGTGCGTTCACATACTTCTGCAGCAGATTCCGGGCTTCCTGTAAATCGCGCTTCTGCTGGATCAGCACGTCGGCTCGTGCGAGCCAAACCCGGGGAGCAGCTGGATGGGCGCTCTGCGCAGCCCTCAGAATATCGTCGCTTTCGCGCATTCGACCTTCATTTGCCAACAGCTTTGCCAAGGCAATCACATGCCCGACTTCCTGAGGAGCGGCCGCAACGGCTTGCCGCAAGTGCTGCTCGGCAGCCGGAAGCTGCTGTCGCTTTTGCGCCAATTTGGCTCGTGCAAAATAGCCTTCGGGCGGATCGACGACGGAGATCTTTTGGGCAACTCCGGATGCCTTGTCATAGCCGCCGCCGAGAAAGCCGGGAGCTTCCAAGTAGTAGTCGAAGAGGTCGCTCAGCGCGTCACTGTTCCTGGGGTTCAATTCGACAGCACGTTCGAACGCGTGCCGGGCTTTGGACGCCAGACCAGGCGCGCTCAGCGGATTTGCGGTGGTATCGGCGCGCTTTCCGAAGGCTCGGCCCAACCAATCCATGTACTCGCTGCTGCCCGGATCAGCGGTGCTCGCTTGCTGCAGGAACTCGGTCGATTTCTTGAAGTCGCCGAGCATGAAATAGTCGCGACCGATCAGGAACGCTTCAGCTGAGTCACTGGTCTGCTTATTGAGCAGAGCTAATGAGCGCTCGTAATCGGTATGTTTATAGAGATCTTCCGCTTTCCTGAGACTCTGCGTCTCGAGAGCGGATGCACTCGTTGCAAGCGCACACGACAGTGCACACAGCAGCGTCACCCCTGCCCATCTTTGTAGCAACACACCTACCTTGTTTTCCCGCATTCTAACCTGAACTAATTGCTTAAGCAATCGGATGCCCGCAAAGGGCTCCAGGTTGCGATAAAGGTCCGAGATCCCAATACTTACAAGAACTGTGTGGGCTCCTTCACGGGATTGACACACAACCGGCCCTATTGCCGTCCAAAGCATGTAGTATGCTGATGCTGAATTCTTGGATAGGAGAGATACGGATATGTTCGCGCAGTTGCGACGTTTGCCTCTTATAGGCGGTTTCGTTCTCCTGGTTGCGGGCACGGCTTGGGCCCAAACAGCGACGATGCAAGGGGACATTAAGGACCAAAACGGGCAGCCGCTCAAGGGTGCGGTCATTGTGCTGGACCGCACGGATATGAAGGGACACTATACGGTCAAGTCGGACAAAAAAGGTCACTGGCTGTACACTGGCCTCCCTGGTGCCGCGACCTTCACTATTAGTTGCCAAGTCGATGGAAAAACGATGGACCAGGTGACGGGCGTGAAGTCGGCCTATGGTGACAATCCGCCGGTCGACTTCGATCTCAGCAAGGTCGTCAAGCAGCAGGCGGCAACAGCTCAGGCAAACGCGAACGGGCAGCTTACGGACCAGCAGCAGCGCGGGATGAGCAAAGAGCAAAAGGCGCAGTACGAAGCGCAGATGAAGCAGCGCGCCGAGCAGATGAAGAAGAACAAGGCCCTAAACGACGCTTACAACGGCGGCAAAGATGCGCTGACCAAGGCGCAAGGCGAGAGCGACGAGGCGGCGAAGGGGACGGACTTTCAAACTGCGATCGACAACTTCAAGAAGGCCGGCGATCTGGATGCAACACAAGAGGCTGTGTGGGCGGGCCTAGGCGATGCATATTACGGGTTGGGCCAGACGCAAAAGGGCGACGACCGAACAAAATCTTTCGATGGGGCGCTCGACGCGTACAAGAAAGCACTCGCAATTAATCCTAATGAAGCCGCGCTATACAACCAATTGGGGAACATTTACGGTGCGGAGAAGAAGATCCCCGAAGCGACAGAGGCTTTGAACAAGGCTGCACAGCTGGATCCGGCTATGGCTGCGAAGGCTAACTTCAACATGGGCGCGAACCTGGTGAATAGCGGCAACTCAGATCAAGCGGCGGACTTTTTTAAGAAGGCAATCGCAGCTGATCCCAACTATGCGGATGCTCACTATCAGTACGGCATCTGCTTAATGGGCAAAGCTTCGGTGGACAGCAAGACCGGGAAGGTGACGCCGCCTCCGGGCACGGCTGAAGAGTTTCAGAAGTATTTGGAACTGAAACCCGACGGGCCGAACGCGCAATCTGCTAAGGACATGCTTGCCTCACTTGGCGAAACCGTGCAGACGAGGGTGACGAACCCGAACGCAAAGAGAAAGAAGTAGTAAGCACCGCGTTTTTTCGGGGGCATTCCTCGGGAGTGCCCCTGCCTCCGAGTCGCTCATCATGTTCCGCGCGCTTCTTGAATTACTATTCACAATCCTGATCGTCTTGATAGCTCGCGCGGTACTTACTTCGGTGATGAAGGGGATTGCAAACGCCTCGCGCGGTGCATCCCAAAATCCTCCGAGGGAGTCTTCCCGCCAGCGTTCGACAACTCGCCCAAGTCAGCCAACCGGCGAGTTGCATAAGGATCCGGTGTGTGGGACCTATGTCGCCGAATCGACTCCCTTCCGGCGTCAGGCTGCCGGGCAGACTTTCTATTACTGCTCCGAGGCGTGCCGCGAGAAACACGCGCTTGTGGCGCGTTAGCCGATGAACTGGGCTTCGGTTGGTGCGCTTCTAATGGCGCTCGCGGTTGGCATGGGAGCATTTGGCGCTCACGGGTTGAGGAACAGGCTTGATGCGTACTCGATGTCGGTTTACGAGAAAGCTGTTTTCTATCATTTCGTTCACGCGCTAGGCATTCTGCTTGTGGCGGTTCTAGCTCGGACCATGGCGATTACTCCGGCTGGTCAGGCGCGGGTGGCGTGGCTGCTGCTCATCGGGATTATTATCTTCTCCGGAAGCCTTTACGCGCTGGCGCTTTCGGGCGTGCGAATGCTCGGTGCGATTACACCCGTTGGCGGGCTCGCGTTCATCATTGGCTGGCTGATGCTCGCTTACGAGGCGATACGCGCTCAGCGCGTTTGATAACAAGTTGTATGAGCGTCCGGGTGCCGAGACCTTCGGGTAAATCGTAACGGCACAACAGTTCGGCGAGCAGCCGATGCTTGTGCGCCTCCTGAAGCTCCGATTCCACATCCGGACCTTTATACAGGACCAAGCGCGAGCCTTGTTTCAGGGCGCTTCGGAACAGATCTATAATTCGCACGACGGGAGCTAGAGCGCGTGCGGTGATTACGTCCATGTGGTGATTCAAAGCCACTTGTTCGGCGCGCTCGGATGTGACCCGCACATTATGGAGGTCGAGCGATTCGACTACCGAATCAAGGAAGCGCGCTTTTTTCTGAGTAGATTCGGAGAGTATGAAGCGTACGTCGGGTAAGACGAGCGCGAGCGGAATGCCGGGAAAGCCGGCGCCGGTGCCCGCATCGAGGATGCGCTTTGAATTTTGGAAATGCTGCCAGGGCGCAACGGAATCGTAGACATGTTTGATAGCCGCTTCCTGCGGGTCGGTAATGCGGGTGAGGTTCATGTGCTGGTTCGCGGCCTCAACTAAGGTTAGATGCTGGGCTGCCTTCTCGATCAGGCGGACGCGGTGAGGAACATCGGCCGGCAATACGCGCGCGAGCTCCTCTTCAAACTGCACAATTCACATGATGGCATTCGACCTTAATCGGCACTCGATCTGAAAAACGCGAGCGTACGCGAAGATGAGAGTGAATGTTAAGAGCTGGAATTGTGGGGCTTCCGAACGTCGGGAAGAGCACCCTGTTCAATGCGGTTACACAAACGCGAAAAGCAATGGCCGCGAACTATCGTTTTTGCACCATTGAGCCCAACACGGGAGTGGTGACTGTTCCCGATGAACGGCTGGATGTGCTCGCGAAAATGAGCTCGTCACAAAAGATCGTGCCGGCTGTATTTGAATTCGTAGACATCGCAGGGCTGGTGAAAGGCGCGAGCAAAGGAGAAGGGCTCGGAAACCAGTTTTTGGGACATATTCGGGAAGTGGACGCGATCATTCAGGTGGTTCGCTGTTTCGAAGACCCAAACATCGAACATGTCATGGACACCGTCGACCCGGTACGCGATATCGAGATTGTGAATACGGAGCTGGTTCTCGCCGATTTGGAATCGGTGGAGAAGAGGAAAGCCAAACAGCAGAAGACCGCCAAGAGCGGCGATAAGAAGGCGATCGCCGAAGTGGAACTGCTCGAGAAACTGGAGGCGCATCTCAATACGGGGAAGACGATTGTGACGCTTGATCTCACGACGGAAGAGAGAGCCGCCGTGAAGGGATTTTTCCTCCTGACCGCGAAGCCGACGCTGTTTGCGTGTAATGTCGCGGAAGAGGATCTCGCGTCAGCGGATAGCAATAAATACGTTCAGCAAGTGCGAGCCTACGTGCAGCATCACCACGATACCGGGGCCGTGGTGGTGTCAGCAGAAATTGAATCCGAACTGGTCACTCTTTCGCCGGAAGAACGCGCCGAGTATCTGGCGGGCTTGGGAGTGACGGATACGGGGGCGAGCAATCTGATTCGCGAGGCATATTCGCTACTCGGCTTGCGAACGTTTTTGACGACGGGTGAAAAGGAAACGCGTGCGTGGACGATTCACCTGGGCGACAAAGCTCCGCAAGCGGCTGGGGTCATTCACTCCGATTTCGAGAAGAGCTTCATCTCTGCCGAGTGCGTATCCTATGACGACCTGGTCGCGACAGGGTCGTTTGCGCGCGCGCGTGAACTCGCGAAACTTCGGACGGAGGGCAAAGAATATGTGGTGCAGGACGGGGACGTGATCGAGTTCAAGACCTTTTTGTGAGGTGTGAAGACGCAGACGGCAACAGGCGACCGTCCGCGCCACCGAGTCAGCCGTCCTGGGGTCACGGTTGCTCTTGCTGGAAAAGTTCGGAACGGGCGATACGCTCGCCGCGAAACATCACTTGTGAGATGCGCTCCGTGTTCGAGATGTCTTGGAGCGGATCGCCATCGAGAAGAACTAAGGTGGCGTCGCGTCCCTTCTGAATCAACCCGATGCGGTTGTCGGCGCGGAGCACTTTGGCGGCATTGTAGGTGGCGGCCTGGAGAGCGACGGCGGCAGGGATACCCACTTTGACCCAAAGCTCTAATTCATGTTGAACGGTGGGGCCGTGGATGACCAGCATGTTGCCTGCATCGCTGCCAGTGATCAGCAGCACGCCCGCATGGTAGGCACGCAGAAGGTTTTGGTTGAGCCGGTCGAGTGCTAACCTGAGATCCTTCGAGTCCCCGGGCTTCTGCTTCTGAAGAATCGCGCGAGTTCCGGACAAGAGGTCGGCGGGCCCGACTTGCTGCACTAGAGCTCGGGTGAGCGGTTCGGTATTGCCGGTTTTGCTGTCCAGCACACCTTCAAAAACGCTCAGTGTTGGATCGTAGGCGATTCCCTTGCGCTGCATTTCAGCGAACGTTTCAGCGGGAATGAGACCGGTCATGGAGCCGTGCTCGATACTGCTGCTCCCCGCATCGGCCGCTTCTTTCACGTCATCCGAATTGCCGGTATGGGTGGCAGTGGGCAGATTGTCTTTCTGAGCCTCTGCGATGATGGCGCGATAGATCGCGGGGTCCAGATGATTGAATAATCCAAATCCCGCCGAGCCGGCCTCCAGGACGGCCTTGATACAGTCGACACCGGCGTGCTTCAAACTGTCGACCTGTGTGCGAGCTTCTTCTGCTGAATTGGGGAGTCGAACGAACTGCTGCTCCGCAGTCTGGCGCATGGATTGCGGAAAGTTCTTGATTAATTCGGTGGGATGTCCCCCGGGGGCCGTGAACAGCGGTCCGCACGCGAAGAACTCAGCGCCGAGATAGGCACCCGAATTGATTTCAGAGCGCAGCTTCAGCGATTGCTCCAGAAAGTCGCCCGTGCTGCGAACCGCCGTTACTCCGCTATACAGATAGGCGGCGAGCCTTCTTTCGGCAGCATTGGGGTCCATGTATTTCGAAGCATCCTGATACACGCCACCGGGTGCGCCGATGTGGACGTGCATATCGATGAGCCCTGGAATGAGCGTTTTGCCGGAACCATCAACGATGGAGGCGTTGAGTGACTTGGTGTCGGTGGGCGGATTCTGAAAGACCTGCTCGATTTTTCCGTTCTTCACCAGTACGGCACCGTTCTGAATGACCGTGCCGTCGCCCACAAAGACTTTTACGTTCTGGAATAGCACGGTTCGATTTCGCTCGGCACGGCGCGACAGTATGGCCGATTCTTTAATATTTTGCTTGGTTTTTGCCTGGTAAATGCCCATCAGCAGGAACGGGGCGAGAACGGCCAGGACCCAGAGCTTCGCTTTGGCTCGGATCTTCTCTTCTTTTTCCCAACGAAAGACTTTGATTCCAACTGTCAGTGCGACTGCAAAGGTGACCAGCAGCGCAAGGAACGGAATCAGGTTGGCAGTCAAGGTTGCTCCGCCGATCATCATCGACTGGATCCCCTGGTACAGGTAGGTGGCGGGCAGGAACTGCGCGATGGTCTGCAGCCAAATGGGCATCATGCTTAAGGGCCACGTGGCGCCGCTGAGAAACAGCATGGGGAGGTACAGAATTTGAACAAGGATGCCGAATTCCTGGGCGGAATTGACAACCGCTGCGATGACCATTCCCAGGGAACGAAACGCAATGACGCCGATGCAAACAAAGATTACGACGGATGCGATGTTGTGCGGCAGAGGCATGTGATAGCGAGTGGCGGCGAAGAGAAAGAAGAAGAACACCGAGGGCAAGAAAGCCACTAACCCGGAAACAAGCGAGGCAGCGATGATGGGTGCGGCACCGATAGGAGCGACCTTGAAGCGGCGCAGCACGTTGGTCTCGCGATCCTGCACAGCGCGCATTCCTGCGCCGAAGAAACCGTTGCCTAGTATTCCGATAATCAACACCATCGCGATCACTTGCGTCATAGCGGCGGTGCTCTCGGCTGCATGGAACGACTGAGCGAATACAAAAAAGAATATGAGTGGAAACAGATAGCTGAAGAACAGAACGGAGCGATCGCGTCCCATCAACAGGAGATTGCTTCTGATTTGAGCGATATAGGGCTTCATTATTCGCGCAGCTTCTTTCCGGTCAACTCGATGAAAACATCCTCTAGCGTGGGGCGCTTCATGTGAATGTCGACAAGGCGCAGATTCTGCCGGTCAATCCACTTCACAAGCTCGACAATGAGTGCTGCGGGCGAATCGCTTTGGATGGAGAGGGTCCGGCCTTCATCGGCGGTCGAATGTTTTTCGTTGCGCAAGGTTTCCGGCAGTTGCTCTATGGGCATCGCTTCATTCGTCGTGACCTCGACCAGCGTTGTCCCTAAGACCCGCTGCTGGATTTCGCGCGGAGTGCCAAGCTCAATGATTTTGCCGGCATCGATGATCGCGACGCGATCGCACAGGCGTTCGGCTTCTTCGATGTAATGCGTGGTGATCAGGATGGAACGCCGGTTCTCTTTGAGCTCCTGGATGACACCGTGAATTTCATGGCGCACCTGAGGGTCGAGGCCAGTTGTCGGCTCATCCAGAAACAGAAGTGTGGGTTCATTGAGCAAGGCGAGCGATAACGCGACTCGCTGCTTTTGACCGCCGGAGAGCGATTTGTAGAACGCGTCTTTTTTGTCCCAGAGCTGAAGGCGCTTGAGAATCTGGTCCTTGTCGGCGTGCTGGGTGTAAAACGCATCGAACAGGTCGAGCGCTTCATGGACCTTCATCTTGTCAGGCAAATTTGTGGCTTGCAGGCAAACACCGATTCGGTTCTTGATTTCATTGACACGAGTGCCCGGATCGAAGCCAAGTACGGAGACGTTGCCGCTCGAGCGCGGGCGCAATCCTTCGAGGATCTCGATGGTGGTGGTTTTTCCGGCACCATTCGGACCGAGCAGTCCGAATACTTCACCGGTGCCCACTTCGAGATCGATACCGCGAACCGCCTCGAAATCGCCGTACGATTTATGCAGATCCTGTACTGAGATGACAGGGGCGTCGTTCATCGTTCTACACAGTATGAAGCATGCATGAGGGAAGTCCCGCGTCAGTGCGCGCGGACGGCAATTTGACGCAGCTTGCGCGCAGATTCGGAAGTGCATCGAGATTCAGGAGCAGTCAGAAGTTTTAGGCTGCTGTTTTGGCCTGCGACCGGTCCTCTTCGGCAGCTTGAGCTACGAGCTGGGACATTCGGGCGCCTGAAGTGAGCACTTGCTGATGCGTAAATTGGCTTCGGCGAGCCAAACGTTCCATTGATGGAGTTCTTTCCTGCGATTTTCGACCGATTCTTTGCGGGCTTCTTCAGCCTCGCGCCGCTTTTGCGATTCAAAGCCAATTTCGGCTTTCCTCTTTTCGGCTCTAAGCTTTAGCAGCTGGTTCAGAGCAGTGTGGAGGGCGCGATCGTGGGTGGTTTCGTAGCGCACGTACAGCGCGAGGTCCTTGGGGCGCTCGCAAACAGGCGAGTTCTGGTTGAAACAGGTGCGCTGCATGCCGATGGCGCGCCTGGTAAGCCAATAAGATTGCGCCATCTTCTCGACCAGGATCTCTTCGGTGGCAGTGAGGGGCACATGCTCAGCCGCGAGCTCGCGATGGATGAATAGAAATTCTTCGGGATCTTCCCAAGGGAGAACACTGAAGCGGCCGGTGAAGCCGTGGCGCAAATTGTTTTGTGCGATGGCGAGTCGGCCCTCGGGCGTGCGTGGTCCCGTGGAGTGTTGCGCGTTAGCCTGGTTGGCGCGATTTGAGCTTCGGTTGACATATTAAGCTCCTTTCAAGAGTGTGAAGTGCGAAAAACGTCGGATTAGCGCGACGGCTGATTCAGCGTATTTCGAGAGACCGGAAGCGAACGGGCTTCGTCAGTAAAGCGGCGCGACCGGATGGACGCCGGCCGCGCGAACGATTCAATCAACTCGTAGCAGCGGTATGTTGCAGGGGAGGAAATCGGTTGCGGTAAGTGGCTGAGAGTGGGAGAGATGGAGATTTCGGGCGCGTGGTGACGCATGGAAAATTCAACCGAATTCGCGACGTAATCCTCGGTAATCACCCAAACGCGGCCAATGATAATCACCTGAAAACCGGCCACGGTGAGACGATCCAGGACATTGATCCTGACGCGGGGATAGCCTTCGTCAACGTGAGCAATGTCTTGAACGAGGAAAAGAAACAGCAGGTGATCGCGCTGGGGCGGCTGGGATGGTCGCTGCGGCGCATTGAAGCGGCGCATCGCGAGCTATTTACGAGCCGCCGGCATTGGCGATGTGGCCGCTGTGAGCGCCATGCTCGATCACCTGCTGCATCACCGCCACGCGCTGAAGTGCGGCCCACGCAGTTGGCGCACCAAAACCGCAGTATATGAATGAAGAATCAGCACACTGCAAACCGATATCCTGATTGATTGGAAAAGATTGGGAAGCTCGATTCAAAGATCGGCCCGTACGCGGAAAATTCAATCAGATCGCCGCCTTGGTCGCCGGGAGTTACTGGGCGTTGATGATCGTGGCATTCCTGATCCTGCGACTTGCCGGCTTTGACATGATTGGCCACGGGGCCATTTTCATTGCCGCGCTTACGATGCCGTCGAGTGTGTTGATGCTCCTAGCACACCCGTCGCTTCCTCCCGATCCGGCTCGTCCATATCATGATCTGCTCGCTTCTTCGATTGCCACCTTCGTCCTGTTCCCATTGATCTGCGGCGGTGTAAATGCGCTCGCTATATATTGGCTCGCCAGTATGATTCAACGTCGCCGCCATCGCAGAACGTGAGCACATTATTTTCAATTTGGGGACGCTGTCCCCAAACCCCTGGGATTTTCGCTTTCGCGCCAGAATGTTGCTTCTCATGGGGCGGTATTTGTCGCCGCCCCGCCATTCCGGCAGCTGAGTCGGCGCTCCGGTCGCATCCCTGCGTTGCCGTATCCTCCGCTCAGATGAGGTCAGTATAAAGCCGCTTCCAAGAAGATCATCGAAAAGAGTTTGCCGGAACAGGCTTCGCCAAGGTATAACTGCTCTTGTTCTGGACCAACTCCGTTGGCCGGTTTTGAAGTGATTACCGAGGCCTGATGACGTAAACCCTAACCCGCAGTAGGTCGCTGATGCTTCCGGCTCAGCTTCGAGCTTGAAAGTGGCTTGGGGGATCGGATGGAGGATGGTGAGTGAAGCCGAAGCTGAGCCACTTACGCGAGATCATGCCAGGTATGTCGAGGCCACGGTTAAGCTGGTTGTGGAATTGTCGCGTGGTCGGAGGGCGGATGGGGAGTGGGTGGAACATCGCGGTTTTACGTCGTGGGGCTCTTCTTGTTTTTGCTCTCACGGCCTTAATCGCGCGGGCGCCGGCTCCAAGACTCCCGTCCTGCGAACTTGAACCTCAATACCGGTAGCGAAATTTACTACGCAGCGTGTGTAGCCTGCCATGGTCCCGACGGGAAGGGCATGCCCGACACAACGGTTGCGTTCAAGAAGCCGAGCACGTTTCCGGACTTCACGCAATGCGACCAGACCACGCCGGAACTCGATAAGGATTGGAAGGCGACGATTCGCGATGGAGGCGCCGGCCGCGGGTTCTCGCGGATCATGCCGTCCTTCGGCGAAGCACTGACCTCGAAACAAATCGATGAAGTGGTCCAGTATCTGCGAGGTTTCTGCACTGAGAAAAAGTGGCCGCGGGGAGAGTTTAATTTGCCTCTGCCGCAGATCACTGAAAAGGCGTTTCCCGAAGACGAGGTCATCATTACGTCGAAGCTGAACGCTCAGCGCACACCGGGTGTCACGAACGACATCATCTCCGAAAATACTTTCGGGGCTCGAGATCAGCTGGAGGTGGACGTTCCGATCGACTTCAGCCGCTCGGCTCCGGGACTTTGGCATGGCGGCGCCGGCGATGCCACCATCGGCTTGAAGCATGTGGTGTTTTCAAATCTTCATGAGGGTTCGATTCTGAGTGGATTCGGCGGAATCATTGTTCCGAGCGGAAGTACATCTCACGGATTTGGAAGCGGTGTTACGCAGTTTGAGACTTTCGCTGCGTTTGCGCAAATATTCCCGCGCGAAAGCTTTGTGCAATTGCAGGCGGGAACCGACCAGCCGACGGATACATCGAAAGCGCCGCGCTCACTCTTCTGGCGATCGGCGTTCGGCAAGACGTTTCGCCAGTCTGAGGGCGTGGGGCGCATGTGGACGCCGATGGTGGAGGTAGTCGCAAACAAGGACTTTCTGCCGCATGCAACACCGGACTGGGATATCGTGCCGCAGTTTCAAGTCACGTTGAGTCAACGCCAGCATGTTCGTGTGAATCTGGGTGTTCTCATTCCGGTCACGAACACGACAGACCGTCCGATTCAAGCCGTGTTCTATGTGTTGTGGGATTGGTTCGACGGCAGCTTGTTGAAAGGCTGGAAATAGTGTTCACGCAGAAGCTCGCGGTTGCGGCCCTCTTGAGCACCGCTATCGTGTGGGCGGGAAGGGGCATCCAGCCTAAGGGAAACGAGCCGCAGTTTCAAACCTCCGACCGTTGTCTTGCTTGTCACAACAGCTTGGTGAATGCGGCAGGCCAGGACGTATCCATCGGCTTTCATTGGCGGGCGAGCATCATGGCCAATTCGTCGCACGATCCTTACTGGCAGGCAAGCGCGAGGCGCGAGGTCATCGATCATCGTGAAGCTCAAGATCAAATCGAAGACGAGTGCTCTGTCTGCCATATGCCGATTACGCGATATGAAGCAAAGCTGCGCGGCAAGACGGGAGAGATCTTCGCGAATCTTCCTATCCGTACCGACCGCACGGAACACCGCCAAGCGGCGGATGGCGTGTCCTGCTCTGTTTGTCACCAAATCACAAAAGAAAAACTAGGTACACGCGAGAGCTTCAATGGCGGGTTTGTTGTGAATGGGCCGGACGCGGACGGCAGACATGTGGAGTACGGCCCTTTCGATATTCAACAGGGATTGCAACACATCATGCGGACGTCGACGCAAGGATACCGGCCGGAAAGAGGCGACCACATCCGCGAATCCGACTTGTGCGGCACGTGCCACACCCTCATCACCACGGCGCGCGGGCCCGGCGGTAGAGCGATTGGCGCGCTGCCCGAACAGATGCCGTATCCGGAGTGGCTACACAGCGATTACCGCGATAAGCAGAGCTGTCAGAACTGTCACATGCCCGAGATTAAGGGTCGTGTTCAGATTTCACGCGTTCTGGGCGAGGAACGGGAAGGCGCCAGGCTGCACTCGTTCCTTGGCGGCAACTTCTTCATGTTGCGACTCCTGAATCGTTATCGTGGAGAGCTGAGCGTCTCGGCTCTGCCGGCCGAACTGACCGACAATGCGGCCGCGACAGCGAAGTTCCTCGAGACTCAGGCCGCTAGCGTTCGAATCGAGAATGTATCGGCGCAGGGCGGGCGCCTGCAAGCGGACGTCGTGGTTCGAAACAAGAACGGTCACAAACTCCCGACGGCCTTCCCGTCGCGGCGGGCTTGGCTTCACTTTGTGGTCCGCGAACTGAATGGCCGAACTGTTTTCGAATCGGGCGCGCTGAATGCGGATGGCTCGATTTCCGGCAATGACAATGACGCCGACCCTTTGCGGTATGAGCCGCACTACAGTGAAATTCGTAGCGCCGATCAGGTTGAGATTTATGAATCGATTCTTGGGGACGCGCATGGTCAGGTGACGACCGGGCTCCTCAACGGCGTACGGTATTTAAAGGACAACCGATTACTGCCGGACGGTTTTGATAAGAACACGGCAGACGCTGAGATTGCGGTCGTCGGCGATGCGTTGAACGACCCGTGCTTCACGGGCGGCGGTCATCGCGTCCGCTATTCCGCAGCGCTTGGGGCCGCGACAGGACCTTTCACGATTGAGGCTGAACTTTGGTACCAACCGATCGGCTACCGGTGGGCGAATAACCTGAAGCCTTACGATTACGCGAGCGAACCGCGGCGATTCAACAGCTACTTCGATTCAATGGAATCCAGCACAGCGGTCGTACTTGCCCGTGCGACTTTCAGTGCAGATTTGCGGCGCTGAACTCAGCGGCGAAGCCAAGCAGTCAGGGCCGCCAATATGAGCAATATGGCGGGTCCAGTAGGAGGGCTGTGCAAAACGGTGAGGTGGGCAATGATGGCTCCGAACATTACCACTGCGAGCAGGGTGGCGGCCCAGCGGCTGAATTTCGGAACGAGCAGCCCCACCGCGCCAGTCACTTCAAGAATGCCGGTGAAATAGCGAAACCACTGCCCGATGCCGACGCGGTTGAATTCTTCCACCATGTTAGGTCTGCCGATCAGCTTCATACCGCCTACCATCAAAAAGACAAACGCGAGCAGGAGGCAGAGAATCCAGCCTACGATGGTTCGGGCCAGAGGCGGCTTCGGCTGAGCGGCGGTTGCTTCTGTGTGTGCCATTCGTCGACCGTTCTACCGTATACGCGAGAAATGTTGAGCATCATTCTGTAGCGCACAGGTCGAACGCGCGTGCAAAGCTGCGGGCCCGATGAGGCCAGCGATCAGAAGTGCACTTATCAGCGCAGCGATGCCAAATTTCCAGACATCGGAACGAAGAAGCCATTGGCGTGCGAGCGACAGAACAACATCAGAAAGAAACGGTGTGCTGCAGTTGGAGGAACCGCGCTTCATCAAAGATCGACAGCATCTCGGCCCCAAACTCATGTTTGAAGGAAGGTGGATGGATCCAGATCAGGCTGCGATAGAAGGCGCGGATCATGTCGCTCTCCTTGGATTAGGAAACTGCAAGTGCAGTTTGGCCTCGCGAACCACGCCGTCCAGGCGAGCGATCTCTGCCGAGAGAACACCCTTTCCGAGTTTGGTCAGGCGGTAATAGCGCCTGCGGCTGTCCTCATTGCGAGCCGGCGCAGCGGTCTCCTGGACCAGGCGATGCTTCATGAGCTTTTGCAGGTTGTCGTAAAGAGTGCCAGGGCCCAGCTTGTAGCGGCCATCGGTTTGGCGCGCGACGTCCTGCATGATGCCGTAGCCGTGACGCTCCTCGCCTGCCAACGAAAGCAGGATATGGAGTGTCGCCGGTGGTAAAGGCAAGAAGCTATCGAAGGTCTCCATTAGGTCGCCTTCCGTTATATCGGATCCGACCGAGTTGTCAACAGCGTTTACTTGTTCAGGGAAAAAGGGTCAGTGCAAAACGGGGCGGGTTACGGTGCTTACGTTTTTTTAGAAGCGTGATAGCCGGCTTTGATGGCGTCCGCTTCGGTCATGTACGTGCCGCGTTTGGTGCGGCCATACCAGGGATCGCCTTGCTTGTGGTAGACCTTGGTTTCCTTGTTGACCCACACCATACCGGGGCTTGGCGGCGCAGTGTAAGCGACGGTAGGCTCGTTCTTCGCACCAGCATTGGCAGAGCCGGACCCAGTGTTGGAGCGCCTGGATGCGGTGGGTGACGGAGCTGCGGTTGTTGCGTTCGGCGCAGCTGCGGCGGCAGGCCGGTATCCAGCCATGCTGCTAACCGTTACCATCGGGGAGATCTGCTGAATCTGGTGTGAACTGATTCCCGCTTTGCTGAGATCCGAGACCGAAGCGTACGGCCGTCCCGCGATAATCTTCTTGGCGGTCGCGGCACCGATGCCGGGAACGCTCTCGAGCTGAGAAGCTGACGCGGAATTCAAATCCACTGCCGCAGCCGGCGCTACCTTCTTGGTCGCCGTGGTTTTCTTCTCCTTGGCGGGCGCAGTTTGCGCTCCTACTGCCGCGGAAGAAAATGCGAGAACGGTCAGCAACAGGAAAGTTTGCAAAGCGATTTTCATGATCGTCACCTCAGGTGCTAATTTATCAGCCTTCAAGGAACGGCTACGCCGCGATTCAGAGGAAGCGGTTGATGCGGCAATTGAGAATCAGGGAAGCCGCGCACGAGTTTGAAAGTCCGGCTCCACCTGGTGCGGGAAAAGAAATGCTCGCCGAGATCGATCGCGTGTGTGAGCAGCGCTCCGGCTGACTCGCCCAGTAACTCCTCTGTCGAGGCGCGGTAAGACCAGTAGATGAGGACCGGCTTGCCGACGATGTTGTCCCTGGGAATAAAGCCCCAATAGCGGCTGTCTGAAGAATTGTCGCGGTTGTCGCCCATGCCGAAATACTCGTTGGCGGGAACGACGACTTCTCCCGAGCTAATATTCTGCTCGAGCATGGCTCGTTGGGCCTCTTGGGCGAGTTCTTCTTTCACTGGGCGGCAGCACTGCCAAGGGAAATTATCGAGCGTGGGATCGTATGCATACTTGTGATACACATACGGCTCGTTCAACCTTGTTCCGTTTCGGTAGACAACACCGTTGGTGATTCTGATGCGATCGCCCGGCATTCCGATGAGGCGTTTGATGAGCGTTTCGCTGATATCGGGAGGGTAGCGAAAGATAATGATGTCGCCGTGCTGCGGCTCCTCGTAGGGCAGCAAATGCTTGCCGATCGCGCCAGCGGGCGCATAGGCCAGTTTGTCCACGATGAGGTGATCACCGACGAGAAGCGTGTCTTCCATCGATCCTGTCGGTATGACGAACGCTTCGCACAGCGTTGTGGTCCCAAACAGAAGGAGAAGGATGGTGACTGCCCACTCGGCGATCGTGTTGCGAGCCGGTTTGGAGGGGCCGGCCCGGGCGGATTTGACGGGTTTTTTTCCCATCCAGTTATTAGAAGAATCAGAAGGAGAAGCGCGCACCGAACTCGCTCCAGAGCGAGCGCGGAATGATGGTGCTGTTCGGAGCAATGAATCCGGCCGGATGTCCGAACGTGGTCGGATTCGAGATGTCGTTGTTGAAATCGTTTCCGTAGTTGGCGCGATTGGTCAGGTTGAAAGCCTGAGCGATCAACTCGAGCCGCATGTGCTCGCCCAATCGGATGGTCTTCGAGAGCCGCAGATCGAGCTCGAAGAAGGGATCGCCGCGGACCGGATCGTACTGGGCGATGGTGCAGGATCCGGGTGCGTAGCCGGCCAGGCCATAGAAACAGTTTTGAGCGGCCGTGTTGTTGCCGCTAAACGCGAGGTAATTAGTGGGATTGTTCGACGGAACAACGACGGCAATCGCGGTGCCGCCGCCCGTATTCAAGGTGTTACCAGAGTTCGTGACACCGGGAGTGCCGCCGGGATTGGCCCAGGGACGTGCGGAACCGTACTGCAGGATGGGCGCTAATTCCAAGCCCCAGGGCAGGTTGACGATGCCGCTGAGGGTGACGTGATGACGCTCGTCGTTAGGCGTTGGCCCCCATTCGTAAGAGGCGAATGGATTGGTTGAAAGCCGGGGATAATCGCGGAAGGACTCTTGGCCAGCATCGTAGCCGTAGGCCCAAGCGAGAGTATAGTTCGCATTCACAGAGAAGTGATTACTCATGCGCCGACGGTAGCTGAAGTTAACACCGTCGTACCGTGAACGGCCGATCGACTGTTCGTCGCGAACACTGTTCAGTACGGGGAGGCCGGCCGCGACGAAAGCGGCGGTGAGAGGAGCGGTACAGCACTTACCATTCACCGGCACTCTCTGATCGATATTGATGGTTTCGTTCTCGTGCAGGCCGAGGACGTGGGTGTATTCGACCTCGACGACCGAAGACGGACTTGGCGCCCAGCTATAACCGCGCGTTGAACTCTTCGGTTACCGGGTTGCGGTAATCGGGATCCATCAAGCGGCCGACGCTTCCCGACGCGAGCTGAGAGGATGGCGGCGGAATAACGGGCAGCGGATCGACGCCGTAGCGCCAGCTGCCCAGAGGAATGCCGGTTCCGGTGACGATGTCGGTGGGTGCGGATAAGCTGATCGCAATCTGATAGATGGTGGGATTGGCCATCTGCTCCATGAAGAGCGGAATGTTCTGGAAAACGTTTCCGTAGTAGAGGCCGTATCCGCCGCGGATGACGTGCTTACCGGTGCCGGTGATGTCGTAGGCGAATCCGATACGAGGACTGAAATCTTTGTTGTCGTCGTGGGGAAGCCGGCTGACGTAGGGATTAGTGAGCGGGTTGTTCAGCGCGATCAGTTCCTGATAGGTGCGATTCTGCTTTACATCGGACAAACCGATCATGTTGTAGTCTTTGTCCCAACGGAGGCCGAGGTTCAGAGTCAGCCGGGGCGTTACTCGCCAGTCATCCTGGAAATAAAGGCCTAGCTGTTTGGTGGCCACCTCGAAGTATGGATCGCCATTCGAGAAGCTGATGCTATTGACCAAGCCGGGGGTGGCAAAGCCCTGCGGGTAAAGGCTGTGGTTGGTAAGGATGTCGCTGGGCGAGGCTGAAAAGCCGAGGGCGATGGTAGAGCCGGATTCAAAGAAACCGCCTTCGACAGGATTGAAGATATAGTCGACGCCCATCTTGAAGGTGTGCTTGCCCATGGTTTTCGAGATGTCGTCGCGGAATTGCCATTTCTTCTGGAACGATTGCTGCGGTACGTTGACATTCGTGCCGAAGGAGGTGCCGTCCGGGAAGGTGACCAGCGGCGCACTGATGTTGCTGGCGATCAAGTTGTTCCAGTACTGATACCCAGCAGTGAATTGGTTAACCATGCTGCTAGACAGAATCGAGTTGACGGTGAAGTTGGCCAGCAGTAACTGGTTCTTGGTGAAGTTGCCGTTGGTCAGGTCGCCGGTGCCGTTGGACTGATCGTTCAAGCTGTTGTTCGACTGCGAGCTATAGCTGACGTAGGCGGTGTTCTTGTCATTGATGGTGTAGTCCATGCGGCCGGTGTAGCGCGTTTCGAAGAACGGACGCGGGATGGTAGCGGCGGGCTGAGCGGCAAGACCTGCGTTCTTGGCGAGGACGAGATCGTTGTAGGACGATGTGTCCTCGGCAAGCGATTGATTTTCGCGTTCACGCTCGTAGGCGAAGAAGACGAACAGCTTGTCTTTCTTGATGGGGCCGCCAAATGAACCGCCAAACCACTGACGGCTGTAGGCGGGATGCTCGGGGGTGCTGCCGCCCGTCCCGTTAGGTACTTGCTCGTCGGTGTCGAGGGCGTCGGCGCGGAAATAGCCGAATAGAGAGCCGTGAAAGTCGTTCGTACCGGACTTGGTAATGACATTGATGGCAGCACCTTGAGAGCGGCCATTTTCGGCATCGAACCGCTGGGTACTGATGTGGAACTCCTGGATGGCTTCGAGCGGGAACTGCATCACAGGTCCGCCGACGGTGTTGTCCTTGTTGTCGACGCCGTTCACCGTGACGTTGACATCGCGGCCGTTATTGCCATTCACGGAGATGATGGCGTAGCGGTTCTTGGTGGGGTCGTAGGAGTCGGTTAATTTCACGCCAGGGGCGAGATAGGCAAGATTGGCGAAATCGCGACCGACGAGCGGCAGATTCTCTACCTCGCGCGGCGTGATGGTGGTGCTGACATCCGTTTTCTCTGCGTTGAGGAGCGGAGGCGTCGCTTCTACGGTGACCGTCTGAGTCTGTTGACCGACGTCCAGGGTGGCGTTGTTGGTCAAAGTTTGACCGACAGCGAGAACCACATTTTTGACGAGTTTCGTCTGGAAACCGGCGACCGAGATGGTCACGTTATACGTGCCGGGCGCGACGAGATCGAAGCGGTACTCACCTTGACCATTGGTACGAGCCTCGCGGACGGCTCCCGTGTCGGCTCTTTCGAGCCGCACTTGAGCATCGGCGATTACGGCACCGCTCGAATCCTTGACAACGCCGGTCAAACTGGCGTCAGCGGTAACCTGAGCAAGCAGAGTAATGCATGGCAGTAATGCCAAACACGCGAATCGTAACCATTTAAAGAACTGCGTAGACATAAAATCCCTCTTTCGGCGATGCCATTTGGCGTTGCCGGTTTAGCTAGTTTTTGGGCTCGAGTTTACGAGGCCGACCCCCGGCTGGTACTACCAGCTGGATAGTGACCTAGTATGTTCCGGAGGATAAGGGGTTGTCAAGCTGGTGAGGGGATGGATAAAGGGGTCGGCTGGAGCCTGCCGCCTCAGACCAAGTCTGCGCCGCGTTCGGCCAAGAGTTCGCGTAATAGGGACCGATGGCAGTGGCTTTCGTCTTCGCAGTAGCAACCCAGCGACAGATTGGTTTGATGGGACAGGGCGGCAAGCATATCCAGTTCCCGGCTGCGGTCGGGATGGCTCATCTCGCGTCGGAAGTTTCGTCTGAATGCGGCCCATGCTCGCTCGTCGCGGGACGCCTGTGCTTGCTGTACCAGCTCGGCGCTGGGGGACAGGTTGGGGAACCAGACATCATAGTAATCGAGCCGGGCGAAATCGGACTTCGGAACCCCGCGCGGAGGTCGTCTGACGGTGCCGAGCCGCAAACCTTCACCGCGCTTTCGAGGCGTGCCGAGCCGGACGATGAAGATCGACATACTTGGCCAGCAGCGAATTCCTAGGGATGGCGATGCAGCACGTGAGTAGCGATGTCAGGCCAAAATTCGCGGAAGACGTTGGTAAGCGAGTCGCGCATCAGGGCGTAACCCCACTTGGTGGCGAGTTCGCCGACGCTACGGTCGGCGCTGGGATAGTAAGTCGTCGATATTCCTTGCGCCATCGCGCGCCCCAAGTAATTCCGAAGCGTTGAAGCTGTTATGGCCGTGATAGTCGGGGGTGATCAGGATACGGCTCGCCGCGTAAAGAGCACGTTTACCGAGGCTGCCCTTTCCCATAGCGTAGTAACGCTCGTCCTGGTGAAAGACCGTTGGCAGCGCGAAGATCACCAGATAATTGCCGTCGGTTTTGTCGACGAAGCCGCGCCAATAATATGCCCAATAAGCGGACGCGCCATCGCCAAGCTGTTTGTGGGCACCTTGTGCGTCAGCAATCCCTGAGGTGAGGCCAGTAAAGATGAAAGCCGAATAATCGAAACTGTTCTGTGTGGCAATTTTGAAGGCTTGTTTTACGGTGGGAGGCGGCGGCAGTGCGCCGGCACTGACGGCGCGGTAATTAGGCATAATGCCGAGAATGCGCTTCGGCTGCCGCTTTGATACGGGAACCGCATCTTCATTGGTTTCCGTTTGGTCCGGACGCGGTTTGTCGGTATCGGGTGCGGCGACGGGGTGCTGCAATGGCTGCTGTTGGGCGTCCGGTGAATTTGGTTTGTCGGTGGAAGCGGGGGTGGCGGGCTGACCGGCCGTGAACGCGTTGAACGGAGCGTCGCTTTGCCAGGCGAAAAGAGCTGTCGGGAGCTGTAGGAGCGCCAGTAGAGAAAGCAAGCATCCACGTGCCATGCAGCTTCATCATCGCGCAGCTTTGTTGAATTACCAGAATTGCGTCGCCAGGACCTGCGGAGGTCCGGCGGTGCCCTGAATGACACGTGTTCTTAGAACGACCTGGATGTTTTTGCGGGTCCAGTCACGAGGGGCCTGGCGAAGAGCCGCTTCCAAATACTTGGGCTTGGTGAGAAACTCGCCGGCGGCAGCGGTTCCGTATTGCGTGATCCCGGCGGCGGACACGACCATTTTGCCGGTCATGGGATCGAGCACGCGGGAGACGATGGCGTAATCGGCGGGCATTTTCCAGTCGGGCCATTCGTTGACGAGCTGCCAATCGCGCTTAGCCGGGTTGAACCTGTCGTGCACGTGAGGCGATCCGAGGTCACCGTTGCGCTCGAGTGTAAAGCGGAGTTCGCCCATCAGACGCAGAGTCCAATCGTTGGTGAAGGCGCCGATCAATACGGCGGGACTCTCACGCAGATCGGCAAAGCTGGTGGAACCGCCGCCGCGTATGAAATATCCACGATCGCGGCGGGTAAACAATCCGGCCATATCGGACAGGCACATGGCGTCGCCGAGCGCGATGTAGCGGTCGAACATGGGGACAATCTGGCTGGGATCAATCGAAATGAGATCGCCGCGGTTGCGTGGGGACGGGCTGCGGTCCTGCTGGCGACCTTTCGAGATTTCCGAATCGAGGGGCTCGAGGAGGTTATAGGCGCGCGGCTGCCCGACGCAGAGAAGGACTGGTTCTGTTCCTTCGAGCATAGGCGCCCAGAACTGATCAACGACCGAGCCGCGAGCATTAAAACGGACGACGGCCAGGGCGACTACGATGGCGATTGCTGCGGCAGCGGTCGCGACCAACAACAGCCACGGCCGAGCCGTGGTGGGCGGCTTCGCTCTTCGGGCGTCGGGCGGATGGGGAGCCGAGTCGCCATGGACGTAGGCATGTTCTGCAGGCGAATGGAATTCCGGCAGGTAGGAGCCGGGCGGAAGGTCGATGCGCAGTTCGGACTGATGCCCTAAGCCGTAATACTGGGCCAGGCGCTTTCTGACCTCGTTGGCGGTAACGCGCACGACGGAGTCTTGTTTCGGGTCGTAGTCGGGGTCGCGATTGAACACCCGAATCCCGAGCGCTTTTTCTTTGAGTGAAGTGGTTCGTCCGTCTACGGCCGCGTGGACGACGTATTCGAGAAAGGTGACACAGCGCTTGCTGGTTCGAAAGACGGGGCTCGAGCTAATGCGGCCTAATTGCTCCCGCACTTCCTCTTCGGTGATGCCGGACGGCAAACTTGTGTCTTGCCTCATGCCCGTGTTGGCGTGGATGCCTTCTCGCAGTGTAGCTCTCCAGCATCAAGACGAAAGCATCGCCAGAGGGCGCCATGTGAAATGTTTCGAATGGCCCTTAACCCAGGGTTCTTAACTGTCGATTAACGAGGCCTGACAGTACTGGGAACTGTACGCTCTTTACACGGTAAGTTTTTGGAATTAGCAGCCGAACGCGGCTTTACCCGAGGTTCAGCACCCTCGAAAAACGAGGTACAAAGCCTTGACCCTATACGGAAGGCCTTGTACTTATGAGTAGCTTAGCTAGAAGGGGAAATGTATATGGGGCGATTACTGAGGATACGAGCAACGCGAACGTGGGGCCTGCTATTGCTGCTGCTCTGCACAGGGTTGGCGGTTTGGGGGCAGCTTTATACAGGGTCGATTACGGGTACAGTGCACGATCCGTCCGGCGCGGTTGTTCCAAACGCCAAGGTGACGATCACGGATGCAGCGCGGGGCACTTCGACCAATGCGACGACAGATGCCTCGGGGCTGTACACGGTCCGGAATCTTCCGCCCGCGACATACACGGTGAAGGTGGAGGCGACGGGCTTCGCCACATTTGAGCGGGCGAACGTGATTCTGGACGTAAACGGCAATGTGCAGGTGAGCGCGAACCTTCAGGTTGCGACTGCCGGACAGACGGTTAACGTCTCGGAAGCGCCGCCGCTGCTACAGACGGAGGACGCGACCACCGGTCAGACCGTGAATCGGCGCTACATAAATGATTTGCCGCTAGTAAATCGTGACGTTTTCGATCTAGCGTTTCTGGCACCGGGCGTGTCGCAACCTCCGGGTCAGAGCTATGGAGTGGGGTCGGCGGGAGGCGGGAACTTCGCCACCAACTTTGTTTCGGACGGTAGCCGCAACGCCCAAGCTGACCTGCTGCTGGACGGCGTCAGCATCATGAATCAGGAAAACAACACGGGTATTGTCAAGGCGATCTACGTGCCGCCGGTAGATGCGGTAGAGGAGTTCAAGGTACAGCAGACGAACTTCAGCGCGGAGATCGGCAACAGCGGCGGCACTGTTGTAAACGTAGTCACGCGATCGGGAACGAATCAAGTTCATGGCGAGCTGTTCGAGTTCTTCCGCAACAATGACCTCAACGCAAACAACTTCTTTGCAAATTCGGCAGGGATCGGCCAACCGCATGCGGAGCGCAACGATTTCGGTGGAACGGTGGGCGGGCCGATCATCCGCAACAAGCTGTTTTTCTTCTTCGACTACAACCAGGTAAGGGCGCTCAGCGGGGCCAGCGCGATAGAGGGAGTGCCCTCGGCGGCGGAGCACGCGGGGAATTTTGGCGAGCTTTGCAGCAATGTAGGTGGAACGTTTAATGGCGCCGGTATCTGCTCGAAAGCGGCGGGCCAGATCTACGATCCATTTACCGGGACGTATAGCGCGGCGATTAATGGCGCGGTAAATCGGACCGCGATCCCGTTTGACAATCTCGCGACTTACATGAGTCCGGGGAATCCTCTCTCACCGAACGGACATTTAGCGGCCGTGCCTGGGAATTTGATCGACCCGGTAGCCGCGAAGCTGATGGCGGGCTATCCGAACCCGAACCTCAATGTGGGGAGCGCGGCTTATAATCCCCTGGCGAACTGGGCGGGAAACGCAACGATTCCCACGACCACGCAATCATTCGACATCAAAGTGGACGAACACATTAACGACAACAACACTCTCAGCGTGAGGTTCTCACACGAATGGCTCAACGGTGTGAGCGGGGCCAACTTCTACAATGACCCGTATAACACGTCCACCCAGGGGCCGCTGACAGACACTGCTTATTTGGGCGTAGTCAACTTCACCCACACGTTCAATCCGACGACGATCATGACCATCTCGGCGGGGTACGGACATGATTTGAGCGGTACGTCGGGAAGCGCTTCGACACTGGCGGGCTTTAACCAGGTAAGCACGCTGGGAATGCCGGGCTACACAAACGAGTCCGGATATTCCGCAGCACCGAGCGTGTGGATCTTCGGCGGCCAGGCAACGGGCGCGGACTTCAACGGGCAGATCGGAAGTCAGGGCTGGTCGATTCTCAATTACGCGAGCGAAACGGCTCACCTGATCGGTTCGATTGACAAGGTGATCGGAAATCATGAAATGAAATTTGGCGCAGAGCTGCGGCGACATCGCATTAACTTCCTGCAGCCCAGGTATCCAGCGGGTATCTATGCGATGGACGGAAATGGCACGGCGCTGAACTCGAACGGCGGCGGTGGTGGAAATGCGTTCGCGACTTTCCTGACGGGGTACAGCGATAATGCGGCGTTCGTCGGATTGGGCAATTACGAGATTCCGCCATCGGTAGCAACGCAGAGCTTCCAGTCGGGCGGGTTCATTCAGGATAACTGGCACGTGAGCTCGCGTCTGACTTTGAACCTCGGGCTGCGGTATGACGTCGAAATGCCGAGAACGGAACGGTTCAATCGCATGAACTATTTCAATCCGAATGTTCCCAATCCGATTCCGGGGTACATGGGGGCACTCGCATTTCTGGGACAGGACGGGAACAGCAGGCGCGAGTTCGATACTTACCTCGGTGAAATCGGTCCACGCTTCGGATTCGCATATCGTCTCGGCACGAACAGCACGGTGCGTGGTGGCTACGGCATCTATTACGATCCTTCGGATATGAGCGCGTCCGGAACAGCCGGGAACGGTCTTCAGGGTTATGAAGGATTGACTTACGCGCCGGAGAATCTTCCCACGAATCCGGCAGTTCCGCTCATGTTTTTGCGCAATCCGTTTCCCTTTGGCATATCGCAGCCTAGCGGAAACAGCCTTGGACCGGCGACGGCTATCGGCGACTCGATTGCAGCTCCCATCCGCAGTTGGAACAAGGTGCCACAGGAGCAGAGCTGGAGTTTTGGTTTAGAGCACCAACTCGGGTGGGGTTTGTTGGTGGACGCGGAATACGTGGGTCGAAAAGGAACGCACCTATACTTCAACGGTGCCAGTGCTTTAGACCTTGTTCCGCCGAATGTGGCGAATGCATACCGCTCGGGTCAATCCGCGACATACAATGCGCTGGTCCCGAACCCGTTTTATGGGAACCCGCTCGTGGACCCGACGAGCGGCTTGGGATCGGGGAAAACGGTACCGTTGTACCAGTTGACATTGCCCTACCCGCAGTACGCCGGTGTTAACGGAGGCTTCATCCCGATCGCGAATTCCATTTACAACGGGGTAAATCTCAAGGTTGAAAAGCGCTTTTCCGGGGGTGTACAGTTCCTGGTTACCTACACATTCCAGAAGAGCATTGACGACTCGTCTTTAGGATCGAACGGTTACTCGTTCATAACTTCCGGGGGGGCGGTGCTTGGCCAAGTACAGGATCCCTATAACTTGAGGTTGGAACGATCGGTGTCGCAGTTCAACATTCCTCAGATTTTCCAGTTCAGTTGGGTGTACCAGATACCGTACGGCCGCGGGCAAAAATTTGGTTCGAATCTGAACCGCTTTGCCGATTTCTTCATAGGCGGATGGCAGATGAACGGTATCTACCGCTGGGATGACGGATTGCCGATCACGCTGGGCTACAACGAACCGGGCGGGAACGCGATACCGACGTTCGGCAATCAGCGGCCGAACCTGACGGCACCGCTGCAGGTGTGCGGCACGGGAAATCTGAAGCAATACTTCTGCAATCCCCAAGTCGTCACTGTGCCGGCTCCCTTTATGGACGGGACGGCGCCAAGGACCTTGCCGAACGCACGGACGCCGGGCACGAATAACCTGACTGCATCGCTTTTCAAGTCGTTTCCGTTGGGCTTCCGCGAAGGGGCGCGGGTCGAGTTCCGGTTGGAAGCGTTCAACGCGTTGAACCGCGTTCAATTTGCGGGACCGAATACTCAACTGCAACCAGGGGGCGCACTGACGGGCAATTTCGGGCAAATCACCAGCCAAGCGAACGAGCCGCGGCAGGTGCAGCTTGGCCTCAAGCTCTACTTCTAGCGCTACCGGAGCCGGACGAGGACGTGCGGCGCGGAACAGGAGTTCCGCCCTACTGTTTGCGCTGTGCTTGCTGTCGTTATTTGCGCGTTGCGCGAAGGCGGATCCGATGAGCGATGCAGTAGCGGCGCTGCGGCGGGGCGATTTGAGTTCTGCGGAACAGACGCTCCGCGCGGAACTGAAGGCGCACCCAAACGATGCGGATGCGCTCGGTCTGCTGGGCGTGGTGCTTGATAACGAGAAACATTTCGCCGAGGCGGACGGAGTTTACCGCCGTGCGCTCGAGCTGAACGCGCACTCTTCGGCCTTGCTGAACAATTACGGCAATCATCTGCTGAATGCGCACGATTTGAAAGGCGCGCAAAGCGTGTTCTTGAAATTGTTGGCGGAAAATCCCGGACATCGAAACGCGAATTTGCAGATGGCACGCATCGCGATCGAGCAGAAGCATGCTTCCGAGGCGATGGCGTATCTGGACCATATTGCGGAAAGCGAGCAGAGGGGGCAAGACGTTGCGCTGCTGCGGATCGAGGCGTTGTATTTATCGGGGCGTCGTGGCGAGGCAGAGACCGTTGTGGATGAACTAGCACCGATTGCGGGCAAGGATGCGCGAGTGGCTTCCTCGCTGGGACTGGCGCTTGTTGATGCTCACCAGTATGCGAGAGCGGGGGCATTCTTTCGAGAAGCGATCGAAGAGGCGCCCGCCGGCGAATATGGGCAGGTTGCCGCAGATATCGGAAGCCGATTACTCGAAGCGGATGCATACACCGACGCACAGGATTTCTTGCGTCCGGTTGTGGCGGCGAGTGGCTGTTGCGACGTGCGCATGGAGCTTGCGATTGCGGTTTCGCACGCGCAGAACCCGCGAGCCGGGCTTGAGATTTTGGACAGCATTGAGGAATCGCAAAGAACCGCTGATTATTATTTGGCGCGCGCGGAGATGCTTGACGCTGCAGGCCAGTTTCCGCAAGCGGCCGCCGCGTTGAACGATGCGCTTCGCGCTGCACCGAAGCGGCCCGATCTGTATCGCCAGGCAGTGATGTTTCTGGTAAAGAATGACCGGATTGCGCAGGCGGTTTCGGTGGCTGAGCAAGGCGCGCAAATGCTTCCTGACGACAGGGACGTGCTGCTGCTGAAGGCCACAACGCTGGAGTTGGCGGGCAAGACACCAGAGGCGGAGACAGTGCTCGGTGAACTGCAGCGTCGTTGGCCGAAGTGGCCGGATGCGTGGCTGACGGAGGGAATCATTCTCGAGACTTACAAGAAGTACGAGGAAGCGCGGCAGATGGTGGAGAAAGCGGTGGCGCTGGGAGCTCGCAGTCCGGAAGCGTACTTCTATCTGGCGGAATCGCTGTTGTACACGTCGCCGGAACGAATCGACGCAGCAGAGAAGAACATTCGCCAAGCTGTCGCGCTAGCACCCGAAGATCCATGGGTTCGCGCTCTCGCGGGAAGAATCGCCTTCGCGAAGAAAGATTACAAGGCAGCGGTCGAGCAACTACAGGAAGCCATTCGGCTGCGGCCAAACCTGGTGCAAGCACATTACGTACTGGCACAAACATTTAAAGCGTTGGGACGAGCGCAGCAGTCGCGTGAGGAACTCGAGCAGGTCTCGATGATCCATCAAAAATCTCCAAACGAGGAGGCGGATACGACTGATGTGAAGCGGGCACTGTTCCAGGTGCGCCCGCTACAACCGCATTAAGTCCCGAACCCAATCCAATATGAACCTGCCGAGAATCGCTCTTCTTAAGTTCACTCGCGCTGTTCGAGTTGACGCGGGTCTGTTTCGCCCAGGATAGGTCGGCGGCAGTGAGCGTTGTGACGCGAGGAGATGGATACACGCTGTTACGGAATGGCGAGCCGTGCTTCATAAAAGGAGCCGGAGGAGGAGCGAAATATCTTGGCGAGGTCGTTACGGCGGGTGGAAATTCGATCCGGCAGTGGGCGCCGGATGAAGCTGCGCTCGAGGAAGCGCGGGAACGCGGATTGACGGTTTTGGTGGGCCTGGTGCTTGGCATTCCGCGGCACGGCTTCGATTACGGGGATGCCGCCCGAGTTCAGAAACAGCTCGAAGAAACTGTAGCCGTTGTACACCGATTGAAGACCAATCCCGCTGTCCTTATTTGGGCGCTGGGCAACGAACTCGAATTGGAAGCGACCGATGAGCAACGAATTGCCGCATGGAAAGCGGTGGAGCAAACAGCGCGCGCGGTGAAGAGAGAAGATCCTGCGCATCCGGTGATCGTGGTACTGGCGGGCGCCGGGGGAAATAAGCTGCGCGAGCTTGACCAGTACTGTCCGTCAATTGACGCGGTCGGGATTAATACGTATAGCGGCATCATGACGCTGCCAGAAACAATCGCGGCGCAGGGTTTCCGCCGGCCTTACATCGTTACGGAGTTCGGGCCGCGCGGTCATTGGGAAGTGGCGAAGACAAGCTGGGGGATGCCGATTGAGGATACGAGCACGCAGAAGGCCGCGTTCATCCTCAAGGGATACGAGCATGCAATCGCGAACCGGCCGCAATGCCTGGGATCGTACGTATTCTTGTGGGGTCAGAAGCAGGAGAAAACACATACGTGGTATGGCCTGTTCCTTCCCGACGGCGCGCATCTGGGCGGCGTAGACGCGATGCAGTTTCTTTGGACGGGTAAGTGGGCGGCGCACCGCGCTCCGGTGATCGACGGCGGAATTACTGCGCAAGTCAGAAGGAACAGATGGTGAGAGTGCGGGTGACGTGTTCCGCGCGGGCTCGCAGATACGTTGCTCGATCACAGCCAAAGACCTGGACAGCGATCCGATCACGATCAAGTGGGATGTGCGTCCGGACGTCGCGAATAACCCGAGCAGCGGCGGAGATTTTGAGCCTGCCGCGCGGCCGCTTCCTCAAAGCATTAAAGAACAGGCGAATCAGTCGGCCGTCATTCGAGTGCCGAGCACGCCTGGATCTTATCGGATTTTCGTGTACGTGTACAACCAGCACAACGGCGCTGCCACCGCCAATTTACCGATCGAAGCGAAGTGAGTTGAGCCGCGAGAACTCGCGGGGACGCTAAGGTAAGGAGAATTGTGCAAGGAGACGCGCTTTCCGATGGCGACAAAAACTGACGCGAGCACGGCAGCCCTCTTTTTGGAGTTTTCCCGCCATAAACTGCTTGAAGAATGCTGGCCCCGACTGCGGGGCTGTGTCGAGTCATTGACCGATGAGCAGGTGTGGTGGCGTCCCAACGGGGCGAGCAACAGCATAGGAAATTTGCTGCTGCATTTGAACGGCAACGTGCGGCAGTGGCTGGTGGTATCGTTCAGCCGGCTGGAGGATGCGCGCGATCGACCTGCCGAATTCAACGAAACGAACGTAATTCCAGCTTCTTCGCTCATCGATAAACTCGGCGCAACCATGCAGCAGGTGTCGGAGGTGCTTGCGCGTCTCACGGAGAGCGATTTGCTCACCTCTTTCGAGATTCAGGGTTACAGAGTTAGCGGTTTGGATGCTGTGTACCACGTTGTGGAACACTTCGGAATGCACTACGGACAGATTCTCTACGTCACGAAGATGTTACGCGGCGAAGATCTGGGCATGTATCGCGAGCTGAATAAAACCGGGAGGGCCTAGCTACGAAGCCGCCACGGAACTCGCGCTGGAATTTGGGTTGACAGTAGGACTGGACTTCTGAAGAAATGTTCGCAGCTTGATACAGCCTTGCGGGGCCTCTTGCTCCCACACACGATCAATCAGTTTTTTCTGCTTGTTCGTGAGGTGCCAAGAAAGTGGAGGGCTTTCCATACCCGGCTCGGCTTTGAACTGGAAGATCGCGGTCTCAACGTCAATGCCATTGCGCTGGCACACCTTCGTTAACAGATCGAATTCGATGTCGTTATGCGCGAGTTGGCCACAACTGCGCGCGTGAATCATGGTTTCAATCGGAGCATAGAGCTGATAAAACCAGCCATGTTTGCGATCGGGATGCTCGGGCGGATCAGGCGGGAAACCTCGTATTTGCAGCACAAGTACTCGTCGTATGGCATTCGCCGCTCCATCCAGCCCCTCCTGAAGCCACTCGGCCAAGGTTGCCATTCCATAGTTGTCGTAATAGCCGCCATCTACAACGTGAAAAGACGGAACAGATTTATCGTCCGGGCGCGCGGCAGGCGTGACGAAAGGGAAGGTTGCAGAAAGCCGGGCGGCGGTGACCACGGCCAGATCTCTTCCTTTGTAGAGGTCGTAAAACTGAGAACACGCCTCGTGAGGCTGTTCGAAATCGGCATTTGAGATGAGGAATCGTCCCCCGCTCTCGGTGAGCGTGGCATTGAACAGATTAGCGGGGCGTTCTCCTAAAGCGACGAGTTCGCGCCAGCTGGAGAGGGGTTCAGCTGCAGACGGGAGCGCCCCAACGAGCGAGCCCTCGAGAGCGTTGCCTCGGTCTGAAAACCTGGTCCACAGGAATGGCGTGAGTGCTCTCCACAAATCGGGGTAGACCAACCCCCAGGCAATGTCGTTCAGGCTCGAAGCTTCTGAGCGGAGAATCACATTATCGAGGGCCTTATTGACGGAGGGCAAACCTCCATCCCTTTGATAGGCGGCCGCAAAATGCATCGCCCCTACGCTGCCACCGGAAACGGAACTGATGGCACGAACCGACCGCGCGAAGAGGTCTTCAGAGAGCCCTTCAATAGTTCTGCTATAGCGGTCGAGCTCCGTAAGAACTTTCGCTGTCCACGCGGCCGACTGAATGCCGCCTCCATTACAGGCTACGAGAATGACCGAGTCCAGACCTGCTACACGGAGGACCTGCGCGGCCGTAGGCATTTCACCTTCGGCGCCGTTCAACATGCGATAGAAGTGATCCGATCTTGAAAGCTGCGCAGTAAGGCTCAGGTAAATTAGAACGACAAGACTGACGGGGAGGCGATAAGCGTCACAGAAGAACGACAGGCCCGACAACGTCCAACAAGCTACTGTGAAGAGCAATAGTACATAAGCCAGAGCCGGGACGTTCCGAAGAAATCTCAGCCGAAAATAGTGGCCCAGGCCGATCGCGAAGTAGACCGCTAGTGAGAGGACGAATCCAACGACGACTAACTTTTGCGCGGGAAGCACATTGCCGCTTCTGTCCAGGTAACCGCGCCAAGCAGAAGCAACCTTCGCAGACGCTGGATGCTTTTGGAAGAGCAGGGGAAAGTTCAGACCCCAACCGATTGCGGCCCATCCCAATAAGACTAGCGACGATGAGATCGCGTAGCCACCCGCCACTCCCGCGATAAAACGAGAGGCTGTGGTCGCCAGTTCCCGAACCGAATACACGCCGGCACAGATGAGTAAGGGCAGCGGCAAAAGGCAAACGAGTACAAAGGTTTGCCAGGGCGGCACTTCGGGAATTTGCAAATAGGGCAGAGCCTTCAATCCAAACCTTGTTGGCCCGTAATAGGCGGTCACCCACGCGGTGATCAGGCTTGCCCACGCGGTTACAGAGGCCGCAACCGTGACAGCCATCGCTTGCAGCCCATTTAGATCAAGCAAATTCACAAGGAGTGGTCTAGCGAATCTCAATGCAAGAAGAGGGAACAGCAGTAGCAGCAGCGCGGTGACTATGGGAAAGCGCAACACCAATATGTGCGCGATGATGCTTTCTGAAAAATTCATATTTGCTCCTGTCCGGGCACTTAGGGTTTGCGGCCGGCGTTGGTTCGAACCTCGACGGGCTCTGGTTGCCGAACCATCTAATGCGTCTTGAAATGGACTGAGGATTTATCTTTTATCACAGTGCAAGATGCCCGTCTACCGTTTTGACGCGCACTCGTGAGTGGATTCCGGTCTCGAAGGCCACCTTCCACGTGGGGTGCGTGTATGTTGATTGACATTCCCGTTCTGCGGGCACAACCGCCTCGATCAAGCGCATTCGCATTAGGCTTAATGCAGGGGACATGGAGCTGAACATCGATAGGTTTGCGGAGCCCGTCCGCGACATTCTTTGCAAGCACGCCAACCGAGTCCTGCCGTTGACGCGTACGGGCGAGTGCAACAGCGAGGACGCGGCGAACATACGGCGAGTCGACCCGACTGCGCTATTCCCCGATGCGCGCGCGTCCGAAGCGGCAAATGCCGGCTTGATGCTTCTTCTGGACTGCTGGGAGGAGAGCCATGAACTCTCGCAGGCAGTCGACTCTTGTGAGGGGAGCTACTGGCATGCTATTGCTCATCGCATGGAGCCGGATTCGGCGAACTCGGGGTATTGGTTCCGCAGGGTTGGCGAACACGCGATATTTCCGAAGCTGCATCAAAGAGCGGCGGAAGTTCTTCAGCGTGGCGATTTGTCTGAATGGCGGCTAAAGCCCCTTTGGGACCCGTTTCTGTTTATTCAATGGTGCGACGAAGCGCGCCGGGCGCCCGGCTCCAAAAAGGAACGCGCGGCGCTTGCAATACAACGCGCCGAGTGGGAGCTGCTGTTTGAGTGGTGCGCATCGCAGGCGGGCAGTAATCCGTGAACCGGCGAGCGGCGATGGGATTTCGGGCGCACTCTGGCTGGGCGGTTCTTGTGGCTATACGCGGTTCAATTGCGAATCCGTCCGTCGTTCATCGACGGCGAATAGAACTCGCCGATCGGGGGATCCCCGGCTCGGCGCAGCCATATCACGCAGCGAAGCGAATGAGCCTTCTGGAGGCCGAACTTTTCCTCAGGCGCTGCGCCGATAGCGCGGCGGTCATGGCGCGGGACGCGGTCAAAGATGCTGTTAGCGAACTGGCGGAGCGGAGTTGCGAGGTGGCCGGTTCGTGCATTCTTTCGGCCTCAGGAAGGACCACGACGGAGCTCGCCGCTATTCTTGCGTCTCATCCAATGATGCATACGGCCGAGGGCGAATTTTTCAGGGCGGCTCTCCGGTCGGGGTGTGAATCGTGCGGCCTAGCCATTTCGACCGTTAAAGAGCGAGAAGTAGTGAGTCGGAGCGCGGCTGCACTCGGCATTGCAACCGAGGAGGTAGAGCGCCGGGCCGTCGTGCTGGGCAAGAGCATTGGGCCGCCTTGGAGGCAAGATGAAAAACTTGCTGCGATGGCGGGTTGGCTGGTTCTTGGATCAGGCGAGACTTGATTCGCCGCGAATGAGGTCTTCCCAGTTTTCGCGACGTCGTGCTATCTGCACCTGGTCGCCATCAATGAGCAGTTCGCAGGGCCGCAAACGCGAGTTGTAGTTGGAAGAGAGAACAAATCCGTACGCGCCGGCAGTACGAATGGCGAGTAAATCTCCTGCTTCAACGGCCGGGAGGTCGCGGCCGCGAGCGAAAAAATCTCCTGTTTCGCAAACCGGTCCAACGATGTCAGCCTTGATTTCTTCGCGCCCGCTTGGCTGCTTTACAGGGACAATCTCATGATGTGCCTGATAAAGCGCGGGACGGATCAGATCGTTCATGCCTGCGTCGACAACGACGAACGTCTTCTGGCCGTTCTGTTTGACCAGCAGCACGCGTGTCAATAACACGCCGGCTTCGGCCACTAGCGATCGTCCTGGTTCGAGCATGAGCGTGATCTCGAGCGGCTGAATTTCGGCGCGCAGACTGGCGATGAATGCGCCGGCGGAAAGTTCGGGATCGCTCGAGCGATAGGGGACACCGAGGCCGCCGCCGAGATCCAGATACCGAATGGGAAGTCCCTGTTCGCGCAGGCGACCGACGAGAGCGACCATCTTGTCGGCCGCTTCGAGCAAGGGGCCCATCTCCAGGATCTGAGAGCCAATGTGGCAACTGGCGCCTTCAGCTACGATTCCGGGAAGCTGAGCGGCGCGGCTGTAGATCGCTTCGGCGTCGTGGATCGAGACCCCGAATTTGTGCTCACGGAGACCCGTAGATATATAAGGATGCGTAACAGCATCCACGTCGGGATTCACCCGGACTGCGACGGACGCCGTGCACCCGAGCGATGCGGCAAGACGGGAGATCAGCTGAATTTCCGACTCGGACTCGCAGTTGAAGCTATGAATTCCGGTTTCGAGGGCGAAGCGTATCTCGGCTTCTGTCTTCCCGACTCCGGAGAAGACCACCGATCGAGGATCGCCGCCGGCCGCGAGTACGCGATATAGTTCGCCGGCCGAAACGATATCGAAGCCGGCTCCGGCGCGCGCCAGAATCGAGAGTACCGCGAGGTTCGAGTTAGCTTTTACGGCGTAACAGACGCGGTGGGGAATTCCGGCCAAAGCGTTTTCATACTCGTGAAAGCGGCTGAGAATGGCTCGCTTGGAATAAACGTACGCCGGCGTTCCGTGGGTAGCTGCGAGCGCGCAAAGATCGACGCCTTCGCAGGCGAGCACTCCGTCACGATAGGCGAATTCTCGTTCGCTCAGCATCGATGGCAGCTAACGTATTTTCAAGGCGATCACGGTCTGGTCATCGGTGAGGGGCGTCGCACCGCGAAACAGATCGATATCTTCCAATATGGAATTAGCGATCTCCTGGGGACTTGCCTTGCAGTTTGCAAGTACGAGTTTTTCCAGACGCTCGCGCCCGTATTCTGCTTCGCCGTCAGACGCGAGTTGGTCCTCAACACCGTCGGAATAGAGCAGAAAGAGATCGCCGGGCTGAACAACGATCTTGGTCTGGTCATATTCCTGATCATCGAGCAGACCGATGGGAACTCCCTCAGGACGCGACTCGACGGTTTTTCCATTTCTGCAGAGCATAGGCGGAAGACTTCCTGCGCTGGTCATTGTGAACGTGAGTGTGCGAGAGTCCCACAAAACGAGGGATAGAGTTGCATACTGAGCGTCCACTTTGCGTTCGAGCAGCGCCTCATTGAGCAATTTCATGAGATGCGCGGGAGTGCGGCGGCGCGGCGCAAGGATACGCAAGAGTCCGGAGATGAGCGCGCCATATAGAGCGGCGGCTGCGCCTTTTCCGCTGACGTCGCCGAAAGCGATGAGAGTGTATTCATCGGCGTGCTCGAAGAAGTCGTAGAGATCGCCGCTGATTTCGCGGGCGGGTCTGCTCTTGATTCCAACTTCCAGACCGATTAGATCCGATACGGTTCGTGGGAGCAGGACCGATTGCAGCTTATAAGCAGCGCGTAGATCTTCCTCCATTCGCTGCTCACGCTGGGCCAACTCTTCGTAAAGGCGGGCGTTCTCGACGGAAGTTGCCACCTGAGGAGCAAGGAGCGTAAGCGCGCGCATATGATCGTCGGTGAAGAAAGCGGGGCGAACGCTCTCGAGATCCATGACTCCGATCACGCGGTCGTGAATGATCAGAGGCACAGCCACTTCGGAAAGGATGTCGGTGTGCGTTGCGACATAGCGTGGATCTCGCGTCACATCGGGCACGCGAATTACCTCACGCGATGCGGCAGCAGCACCGGTGATTCCCTTGCCGAACTCCATGTTCTGCATGGTAGTTTTCTCGTCGTAACGCTGGCTGAAGCGGCAATTGAGCTGCCTGCGCTGCTCATCGATGAGAAAAATGCTGAATGCGTCGAAATTGATGAGGGCGCGCACAGTGACGGCGATCTTGGTGAGCAGCTCGTCGATCTCGAGAATTGAACTGAATTCCTGGGAGAGATGGGCGAGTACTCGCATCAGGCGATTTTGCCGCTCAACGCGGCGGTACAAGCGCGCATTGTCGATGGCCACACCGACGCGGCTCGCGATCAGCACCAGAAGCGCTCGATCATTTTCGGTGAATGCGTTGAGACGCGTCGACTGCAGGTCAATGACTCCGACGAGCTTGCCGCGAATGAGCATAGGAACGGCGAGTTCGGCCCGAACGGCATCGAGTGCATTCAGGTAACGTGTGTCAGTTCGCACATCGCGCACCAGGACGGGCCGCCGCGTGGCCGCTGCAGAGCCAGTGAGGCCTTCGCCGAGGGTGATGGCTAAATTTTTTGCTACCTCGTCGCGATGCCCGATGGAATAGCGCATGCGCAGGGTGCGAGTGCGCTCGTTGTAGAGCAAGATTGCGAAGAGCTCGTAGGGAATTACGTCTTTCACGATCTCGGCTACATTGGCGAGGAGGCGATCAAGGTCGAGCGTCTCGGCGGTAACGGCGCTGACTTCGAGCAGGAAATCGAGCAGCTCGGCTCGCTCGCGGAAGCGAACCTCAGCTTTGCGAGGAGTCGGCATCTAGTACTGAATCTTGGCCTGGCTTAGACCTCCGCGCTCATCCAAGCCGCTTACCTGTGCACCGGTTTCGACCGCTTTCGTGTCCAAAGCGTGTGCCTTTGCTTCGCGCAGAATGTTGACTCCTGAGCTGGTACCGATGCGATTCGCACCGGCCGCAACCATTTCGCGCAGTACTGGAAAAGTGCGAATGCCGCCTGAGGCCTTGACTCCCATCCGATCTCCGACCGTGCGGCGCATTAACTTGACGTCTTCGGCGGTGGCTCCGCTGGTTGAGAAGCCCGTGGAGGTTTTGACGAAATCAGCACCTGCTTCCATCGCGAGCCGGCACGCTGTTACTTTCTGCTCGTCGGTCAAAAGGCAGGTCTCGAGAATCACCTTCAGAATGGCGCCCGAAGAGTGGGCGGATTCCGCGAGCTCCGCGATTTCTTTACGGACCAACTCCAAATCTCCGGAACGCAGCGCGCCGATGTTCTGCACCATGTCAATTTCTTGGCTGCCATCGGAAAGAGCGTATCTAGCTTCTGCGATTTTCGTGCGCGATTCATTCGCGCCGAGTGGAAATCCGATGACGGTACACACGCGCACAGTTGAACCGGCGAGCGCGTCCGCGGCGAACGGTACCCAAGACGGATTGATACAGACCGTGGCGAAGTTGAATTCACGAGCTTCGGCGCAAAGCCGCCCGACGTCCTGGCGCGTCGCTTCGGGCTTCAGCAGAGTGTGATCGATCATCGCTGCGATAGCGTCGGGCTTATCAAGACGTTCGTTCAGGGCCACGGAGTTCAAGGAATCGGGAGGCGAGATTTGCGCGAGCGAAAGAGCCTCGCGTTGCCAAGGATATCACGCGAGTGAAGCGGGCCAATTCGCGGGCTGGATGAAGCTGGAAGTCGAACTTTCACCCTCGCCAGAAGGTTGTGTAAAACGCGCGGTAACGCCCCTTGAGGCGGGTTCGTCTGTGAATCAGGCGTTCACCGGTGACATGCTATTCTGACGCCAGTCAGTTGAAGATTTTCCGCGCATAAACGGCAGCGGATCGCGCTGCGGGCCACATGTTCCAGCTCCTCTTCAAATATCCGGCGAGCGTCTTCTCGAAGGGGAGTTTTGTGCTGCTTGGTTCGTGGCCCAAGTGGATGCTCGGGGCATGTATCGTCGCGGGAGCTGCACTATTCGCGTGGACCGTCTGGCACAAACGGGCACGCCTGGCGCCCTCGGTGCGCGGGCTACGCGCTTTGGCGCTGTGGAGCTTGCAGTCCGCTCTCATCGCGCTGCTGCTTCTTCTCTTGTGGGAACCCGCTATCAGCGTGACGGCACTGAGGCCGCAGCAGAACATCGTAGCGGTAATTATCGACGATAGCCAGAGCATGTCGCTCGCGGACACTGGCGAATCACGGCAAAAAGAAGCGATCAAGCTACTCAATGCCGGATTGCTGAAGAAGCTCCAGAACCGTTTTCAAGTTCGGCTGTACCGGTTAGGCGCAGGTCTCGAGCGGATTCAGGATACTAGCCAGCTCAAGGCCGGCGAATCCGCTACGCAAATCGGCAAAGGATTGCGGCAAATCGCCGATGAAGCCGCCACCTTGCCGGTTGGCGCGGTTGTTCTGCTAAGCGACGGCGCCGATAATTCGGGGGGCATCGATCTTGACACACTCTCGGAGATGCGGCGAAGGCGCGTGCCGGTGAACACCATCGGAATGGGTAAAGAAGCGCTCTCACACGATGTCGAGTTGGATGGGTTCGATGTGCCGGCGAAGGCACTGCCCGGCTCTCGACTGCAAGCGGAAGTCACGATCCGGCAGAATGGGTTCGGCGGAAAGCAAGCGCGACTCGTTTTAACTGCAGGAGCAGCGGTGCTGGCCAGCCGCGAGATCACGCTGTCCGATGCTCCTGAGCAAGTGGAATCGGTCGAGTTCAGCGCGGGTAAAGCGGGCGTCGAGAATATTCAGGCCAAGCTTTCGCCGTTGCCCGGCGAAGAAAACGCGCTCAACAATCAGCTCACACGAGTGCTTTCGGTGGACAATTCGAAGCGCCGCATCCTTTATATAGAGGGAGAGCCGCGCTGGGAATACAAATTCCTTCGGCGCGCGGTGGAAGACGACCCGGCGTTGCAGATTGTTTCGATGCTGCGCACGACACAGAACAAAATATACCGGCAGGGCATCGGGAATCCGAATGAACTGGCGGAGGGTTTTCCCTCGAAGCCGGAAGAGCTATTTGATTTTCAAAGTGTGATCCTGGGCAGCGTCGAATCGAGCTTTTTCACGGCGACCCAGCAGCAATTGATCAAAGATTTCGTGGACCGCCGCGGGGGCGGGCTGCTGTTCCTGGGCGGGAGGTGGGCGCTATCGGACGGTGGATACAACGTGCCGCCTTTCGCGGAATTGTTGCCCGTGAATTTGCCGGCGCGAAAGAACACGTTCCAGCGGGCGTTCGTGCCGGCGGAACTCACCGATGCGGGGAAAAAGAGCCTGATCTGCCGCATCGAAGACGACCCGGAGAAAAGCGTCGACCACTGGGAGGTTCTTCCTGATCTCGCAAATTATCAGGATCCGGGAACAGCGAAACCGGGCGCGGTGGTTTTGGCGCGCGTCAATGCGGGCGGCAACCACATACCGCTCCTAGTGACTGAAAATTATGGGCGAGGGCGGACAGGCGTGTTCGCGACAGCCGGGAGCTGGCGCTGGCGCATGCAACAACCCGTCGGCGATGTGAGCGAGGAGACTTTTTGGCGGCAGCTTTTGCGTTGGACAGTGAGCGCTACGCCCTCGCGCGTGGTCGCGTCTACGCCGAACGCGCACCTGGAAGACGACGGCAAAATTCTATTGCGGGCAGAGGTGCGCGATACCACGTACATGCCGGCGAGCGACGCCGAAGTGCGTGCGAACGTGATCGGTCCCGATGGATCAAGCGAGACCGTTGCGCTGCGGCCCGAGCCGCTCACGCAAGGTGTCTATGCCGCCGAATGGAACGCGTCAATGGCTGGTTCCTACCTCGCAGAGGTCACGGCAACGCGTGGCAACGTCGCGCTTGGCACGGATGTTCTCACGTTCCGGCGTGAGAATGGGGTGGCGGAGAATTTCCATCGCGAGCAGAATCGCGAGCTTCTACAAAAACTAGCCGATGAAACGGGCGGCCGGTATTACAAACCCGCCGATGCAAACCGCCTGGCGCAGGAGATCTCCTATTCGGAAGCGGGAATTACCTCTCGCGAGATGAAGGATTTGTGGGATATGCCCGCGGTATTTCTTGCGGTCCTGATTCTGAAATCCGCGGAATGGCTGCTGCGAAGAAGGTGGGGCGTGGTATGAGAGCCGCCTTTTTGTTCTTGTTGACTGCATTTGTTGTACACGCAGCAAATTATTACGTGACAATTGCGGGACTGGGCGGCACGTCGGAATACGAGACGCAGTTTGCAAAATGGGCCACCGAACTGGATCACGATTTTCGTGCGAACGGAGCGGAATCGCAAGTGGTCACCTTGAGCGGCGCGGCAGCGACTCGCCAGCACGTCCAAGAAACGCTGTCGCATCTGGCTCTACAAGTGAAAGCGGAAGACGCGTTTGCACTGCTGCTGCTTGGGCATGGGACGTTCGATGGAACGGATTACAAGTTCAATTTGCCGGGCCCCGATATTACCGCGGCGGAACTGGCCTCTCTATTAAATAGGATTCCTGCGCGGCGGCAACTCGTCGTAAACATGACGAGCTGTAGCGGCGCTTCGGTGGCGGCACTCGCTAGAAGAGAGCGGATCGTCATCACGGCGACGAAATCAGGCAGCGAGAAAAATGCGCCGGTATTCGCGCGTTATTGGATAGACGCAATGCGTGATCCCGCGGCGGATACGGACAAGAATGGAACGGTTTCGGCGCTAGAGGCGTTCGTATACGCGCAACGGAAAACCAATGCGTATTTCGAATCGGAGAAGCTGCTGGCAACCGAGCACGCCATGATGACCGATACGGGACGAGCGGAAGCAGTGCGCGACCCCAAGCCCGAAAATGGACAAGGGCTGCTGGCTTCGGCATTCCCACTTCTTCGCCCTCGAGCGGAAAACGTGGCGCGGGCAGGCTCAGATAAACAGAGGTTAGTGGCGAAAAAGGAAGATCTGGAAGCCAAGATCGACCAACTGAAATATCAGAAAGCCGCCATGCCTGAGGACGAGTACAAGCAACAGCTCACGGCTCTGTTGCTGGAACTGGCTCGAACACAAGCGGAGATCGACCGGTGAAGAGCGGTTGTTTGCTCGCCGCGGCGTTCACAGCAGCGTGTTCGGTTGTTTGTTCTGGTGCCAGTGTGACGGAATGCCGCACGTTGCGCCATCATGGAAAGACTTCGGAAGCGCAGGCTTGCTTCGCCGCGCTCGTGCGCGACGCGGATCCATTTATTCGGGCGGAAGGTTATTGGGGCCTCGACCGCTATTTCGAGGCCAACGATCAATTTCGCAGCGCGTTGAAAGCTCAGCCGAAATCCGCCGCCATTCGCGTTGAATGGGGACGATTGTATCTGGATCACTATCAACCGGGCGATGCCGCACAACTGTTCGAAGAGGCCATCGAGAGCGATCCGAATTATGCGCCGGCTTATTTGGCGCTTGCTCACGTAGCTGCTGAGGGGTTCGATAAAAAGGCCGTGGATCTTGCCCGGCAGGCGCTGGCGCACGATCCGAAGCTGACCGAAGCTCATGAGCTGCTGGCGTATCTCGCGCTCGAAGACGATGATGCGAAGGCAGCGACCAAAGAGGCGCAACAGGCTCTCGAGCTTTCAAACGAAGCCTTGGATGCGATGGCTGTACTAGCTTCGATCGAATGGCTGAACGATAAGCCTGGGACCGAATGGATCGATCGCATTCTGCGCATTAATCCGGTCTACGGAGAAGCGTATGCCACGGGCGCGCATTACTTCGAAATCAACCGGCGCTACAAAGAAGCGATTGCGTACGACCGCAAGGCTCTCGAGCTGAATCCGAATCTTTGGACGGCACGTTCACAGCTCGGAATAAATTTGATGAGGCTTGGGTCTGAAGGCGAGGCGAGGCAAGAGCTGGAGCGCTGCTTCGACGCGCATCATTCGAATCCACAGACGAGAAACGCTCTGAAATTTCTGGACACGCTGAAGGATTATCAGACCTTCAAGACCGGCAAAACGGAGCTAGTGCTGAACAGGAAAGAAGCGACGCTGTTGCGGCCATACATCGAGCCGGAGCTGCAGCGCGCGATTGTCACGTACGAGCGCAAATACAAGATGAAACTGCCGGGTCCGGTACGCCTGGAAGTTTACCCCAACCATGACGATTTCGTGGTGCGGACGATTGGCTTGCCAGGACAAGGCGGGCTGCTAGGGGTGACGTTCGGGATGGTGGTGGCGATGGACAGTCCTTCGGCTCGGCCGCCTGGAGATTTCAATTGGGCTAGCACCATGTGGCACGAATTGAGTCACGTTTATGTACTCACGGCGACGAACAATTTGGTGCCGCGATGGTTCACGGAGGGCTTGGCTGTACACGAAGAAGGCGCAGCATCACGCGACTGGGGCGATCGCATGACGCCGGACATTATCAGCGCGCTGAAGAATAAGAAGCTGCTGCCCGTTGTGCAATTGGACCGGGGCTTTGTTCGGCCCGATTATCCGAACCAGGTGATGGTGTCCTATTTCGAAGCAGGCAAAATCTGCGATTACATTTCCGAGAAGTGGGGCGACGATGCGCTGGTCGGTATGATTCATTCCTACGCGGCGCGAAAAACGACTGCCGATGCCATCGAAGACAACCTGCACGAGTCAGCGGCGGCCTTCGACAGCGCGTTTTCGGCGTGGCTCGAAGGGCAGACGGGCAACACAGTTCGCCATTTTGACGAGTGGAAACAAGGCATGAAGATCGCGTATGAGGACCTGCGGCAGGGCAAGCCAGATGAAGCAATTCGTCAAGGCGTCACGATCCGTGATTACTATCCCGATTATGTGGGCAGTGACAGCGATTATGAGCTGATCATGCAGGCCTATACCGGTAAGAATGACAAGTCTGCGGCTGTCGAGGCCCTGGAGCGCTATCGAGAGGAAGGCGGATCTAATCTCGCACCGCTGAAGACTTTAGCGCGGCTGGAGCAGGAGACCGGGAAACCGGCGCAGGCCGAAATTACTCTCAAAAAGCTGAACTATATCTATCCCGAGGACGAAGATATTCATCGAAGACTTGGCGGTCTAATGCTCGATAGTGGCGATGCAAATGGCGCAGTGCGTGAATTTCATGCGCTGCTCGCGCTGAATCCACCGGATACGGCGGAATCGCACTATCAGCTGGCGAAGGCGCTAAATGCCGCTCATCGCGTGGAAGAAGCGAAAGACGAGGTGATCCTGGCGCTCGAAGCTGCGCCGGGATTCAAGCCGGCCCAGCAGCTTCTTCTGCAATTAAATCAACCCTAATGTCCACCATAACCACCCCCGCAACTTCCGCCGGCTCGGCTGAATTAAAGGACCGCATCAGGCGGTTTCAGGAAGCACAAGCTGCCATTAAGCAGGAAGTGTGTAAAGTGATCGTCGGCCAAGAGGAGGTGATCGAACACGTACTCATCTCTTTGTTTGTGGGCGGTCACTGTCTGCTGACCGGCCTGCCCGGCACGGCGAAGACGCTGCTTGTTCGCACCATGGCGCAAACGCTGGGGTTGAAGTTTAATCGCATCCAGTTCACGCCGGATTTGATGCCGTCCGATATTACAGGGACCGACATCATCGAAGAGAATGTGGGCACTGGTCACCGCACCTGGACATTCGTGCCGGGGCCGATTTTTTCGAACGTTTTGCTTGCCGATGAGATCAATCGCACGCCTCCCAAGACGCAATCCGCGCTGCTCGAAGCGATGCAGGAACTGTCTTGCACAGTGCGCGGGCATCAGTACCGCATCGCAGCGCCGTTCTTTGTACTCGCGACGCAGAATCCGATCGAACTGGAAGGCACGTATCCGCTTCCTGAGGCGCAGCTCGACCGTTTTCTGTTCAACACGGTACTTGATTATTTGTCTGGCCAGGACGAGCTGAAAGTTGTCGACTTGACGACCACAACGCTGCTTCCCGAAGCCGGTGTCGTCACGAGCGGCGATGAGATTCTTGATTTCCAACAATTGGTTCGCATGACGCCGGTCGCGGAATCGGTGGCGCGCTACGCGGTAGAGCTGGTGCGGGCAAGCCGCCCTGGTGCTAATGGCGCGCAGAATAGTGACTGCCCGGATTTCGTAAAGAAGTATGTGAATTTCGGCGCCAGCGTTCGAGCTGCCCAGTTCCTGGTGTTAGGTGGGAAAGCGCGCGCGCTGATGCATGGACGTTTTCACGTCTCGTATGAGGACATTCGCGCGCTGGTGGTGCCTATCATGCGCCATCGCGTCCTGCTGAATTTTCACGCCGAATCCGACCGCCTGACGTCTGACAACATTTTGCAGCGGTTGCTCGATTGGAAACCGGCTCCTCGCGGATAGGCAGTCAAGAAGCAGGAAGAAGTGCCGGTAGAAGTCACAAACCGTTTTGTCGATCCTGCAGTGCTGGCTGAGATCTCCAGCCTGGACCTGGTCGCGAAAACGGTAGTGGATGGATTTATCGCGGGGCTGCATCGCTCGCCGGATTTCGGTTTCAGCCAGGAGTTCGCCGAATATCGAGCGTACACGCCCGGCGATGATTTGCGTCACGTGGACTGGAACGTCTTTGCGCGAACCGAGAAAGCGTACCTGAAGCGCTATCGCGGGGAAACCAATACGGCAGTGATGGTGCTGCTGGATGCCAGCGCCAGCATGTCTTTCGGCTCCGGCGCAGTGCGAAAGTTCGATTATTCCAAGTTCCTCGCCTCCGCGCTTGTGTACCTGGCCCACATGCAACGCGACAGTGCCGGGCTGATCGTGTTCCATGACGATGTTGCGAATTTCATTCGGCCCTCTGCGCGGCAGGGACAGCTGATGCGACTGCTGCACGGCATCGATACCGCACAACTCGGCAAGCGGACCGATTTTCGACGGCCCTTCTTCGAGCTTCAGCAGTTTCTGAAACGGCGCGGCATTACGATTCTGATCTCGGATTTTTTTGAAAATCCGGACACGATTATCGATACCGTTCAGCCAATGCGTTTTCGCGGTAACGAACTCATCCTGTTTCACGTTCTGGATCCGCACGAGCTACAACCGGAGCTGGGTGAGCCGGCGTTGTTACTCGATATGGAAACCGGGGAGGCGATCGAGGCTTCACCCGAGTACGCGCGCACCGAATACCGGCAGAAAATAGAAGCGCACATCGCGAATCTGCGATCGAAGGCCCACGGCGCAGGACTCGGATATTTTCTTTTGCGCACCGATCGGCCGCTCGATGGCGCTTTGCGCGAATACTTCACGATTCGCGAAGGGAGAAATTGATGGGCTTTCTTTCTCCCTGGTTTCTGGCTGGGTTAGCGGCGGTCGCGCTTCCTCTTTGGCTGCACCTGCTGCGGCAATTCAGGCGGACACCCCAGCCCTTCAGCTCGGTGATGTTCTTCGAACGGCGAGTGCAGAGTTCGGTGAAGCACCGGCGGCTGCGGTACTTAGCTTTGCTGGCAATGCGAATGAGTTTGCTGGTGCTGTTGGCTCTGGCATTCGCGAATCCGTTCGTAAACCGCACGTCGACGCTCGCGAGCCGGCGAAAGCTGACGGTCATTGCTATCGACCGCTCGTTCAGCATGCGGTATGGCAATCGCATGCAGCAGGCGAAATTAAAAGCGCAGCGTGTGCTCGATGGGCTGGGTGGGCGCGATATGGCGCAAGTCGTGGCGCTCGATTCGAACGTTGAACATCTGACCCAGCCGGAGGTTGACCGCGGCATTCTCAGGGCTGCGATCGATTCCATTCAGGCCGATGACGGGGCCAGCTCGTTCGGCGAACTCGCGCGGGCGTTACGCATTATGGATCAAACCACGGGCATGCAGCTTGACGTGCATTTCATTAGTGACATGCAGCAAACGTCTATGCCTAGCGGCTTTCGCGATCTGGCGGTAGGCCCGCATACGGCCTTGCAACTCCACAAAATCGGAGACAACAGCGCCCCGAACTGGGCGGTCGAAACAGTTACGACCTCTGCTCACGTATACGACGCGACGCATACGCGACTCACCGCGACGGTGGCCGGGTGGCAGACGCAAGCGGGGGGGCGCACGGTCTCTGTCGTCTTAGACGGCAAGAAACTCGCGAGTAAAGAGGTGAACGTTCCGGCGAAAGGCCGGGCACAAGTCGAGTTTCTGGGCTTCGACGTTCCTTATGGTTCGCATCGAGGCGAAGTTCGTATCGAACCGCACGACAGCTTACCGGATGACGATTCGTTTCCGTTTTCAGTCGATCGTTCGGACCCACAGCGCGTTCTGTTCCTGTATGCAGGCGGGCGCGCACGCGAGGCGTTCTATTACAAAGCGGCCATGGAATCTGCGGGCGATACGGGGCTGACGGTTCAGCCGGCGCCTACGGAACAGGCTGACAACGACGATTTCTCGAAATATGCATTTGTCGTTTTGAACGATGTGGGGGGTCTGGGGCAAAAGCTCGCTCAAGCGCTGTGCGCTTATGTTTCGCGAGGGGGCGCGGTGCTGATCGTGCTGGGTCCAAACACGGCGCGGGACGGTCGGGTACCGCTGTCAAGCGACCGCATCGCCGATGTACGCGCAACGCAAGGCGCGGGATTTGTCGATAACCAGCATGCCGCGCTCGCCGGAGTGGGGCGTTTCGATAACGTGCAGTTTTTGGAAACCGCGCGCATGACGCCAAAGAGAACCGCGCGGGTGATTGCGAAGCTTGCGGATGGGTCACCGTTGCTAGTTGAGCAGAGTATGGGCGAAGGGCGGGTTCTGATATTCGCTTCGACTCTGGACAACTCGACAAATGACTTCCCGCTGCACGCGTCGTTTCTGCCGTTCGTGGTGCAAACGGGTCATTACCTCGCCGGTACGGAGGAGACGGCCGCAAGCGCGGTGGCCGGAACCGCCGTCTCATTGCGCCGCACGCGGGAGAACAGCACGGCCGCGGACGTGATCGGGCCGGACGGAAAACATGAGCTGTCGTTGAGCGAGGCGAGCAAGGCACTGAGCTTCAATCTGGCGCAAAGCGGCTTCTACGAAGTGCAACGCGCGAACGGACACCGGTTGCTGATGGCCGTGCATGCGGACCGGCGGGAATCGGACCTGACGACGGTACCCGACGAAACGCTGGCGCTGTGGCGCAATACTGGGAATACGGCATTCGAAGCTCAATCGGGGACCGTAGAGCACCAGCTCCGGCCGTGGAGCCTGTGGCGTTTCGCCCTGATGCTGGTGCTTGCGGCGGCGTTGATCGAATCGGTTTTTGCGAGCCGGTATCTGAAAGAAGGAAGGCGGACAGCATGACGGCGCTCGAACAACTAAATGCGTATTTGCGACGCCTGGAATTGCGTGTTCGGCTCTTCGCCGCCTCGCGGGGAGCCGCGCTGGTAGCGGCGCTGGCGCTGACGCTGACGATGGTTCTGGTGTGGATCAGTAACCGCTACGCGTTCGCGCAGCGCGTGGTGTTTCCGCTTCGTATTTTGTTGTTCGTAGCCGTCGCGGTGGCGATTGCCTGGATCCTGGCTCTACCGTTGTTGAAGGTGAATCGGCGGCGTGTAACGCGCTTGGCCGAGCAGCGCGTTCCAGCCTTCGAGGAGCGACTGCTAACGGTGGCGGAACGGCCGGATCCGCAGAATCCGTTCACGGAACTGGTTGCAGAGGATGCGCTGCGCGTGGCCCGTGAACATCAGCCACAAGAGCTTACGAGTACGCGTTCGCTTCTGGCGCTGTTTGGGTCGGCGGCTGCGATATTTGCCGTACTGCTGTGGCTTGTGACAGCGGGCCCCGGTTACTGGGGGTATGGTGCGGCCCTGCTCTGGACAGGCAGTGCGAATCCGGGGAAACGGCCGCTCTACGACATTGGCGTCCAACCCGGAAATAAGACTATTCGCCGGAAATCCGATCAGATGATCACGGCGCAACCGTTCGGATTCTCAGCGCACCGCGTAACGTTGCATGCGAAATACCGCAGCGCGCTGAAGTGGGAAGACACGGGCATGCAGCCGCGCTCCGACGGAAACGGGTATCAATTTCTGTTCGCCGGGCTTTCCGATGCGGTTGAGTATTACGTGCAGGCGGACGCCGCGCAATCGAAGCACTTCACGATCGCTGTGAAAGACTTGCCGGGCGTGAAGCGCGTGCGAGTGGCGTTGCACTTCCCTTCCGGACTGGGGCTGAAGGATGTCGTTGACGATCCGGGCGGTGATGTGCGAGCTGTCGAAGGCAGTCAAGCGGACATCTCGGTTTTGACGGACCGGCCGCTCGAGCGCGGCGTGCTGGTGCTCGAAAACGGATCGAAGGTCGAGCTCGCACATGGCGAAGGGAACTGGCTAACGGCGCATGTTCCCATCAAAAGAGACGGCTCTTATCACATAGCCGCGATCGACGGCGGAGAAACGATACGCATCAGCGACGACTATTTCATTGAGGCGAAAAAGGACGAGCCGCCGTCGGTAAAGATTCTGCGGCCGGGTCACGATCCGCACGTGAGTCCGATTGAAGAAGTGCCCGTCACCATCGACGCCGCGGACGATTTCGGGGTGCAAAATCTGGAATTGCACTACTCCGTGAACGGCGGACCGGAACAGGTTGTGCCGCTCTTGAAAACCAAAGGGTCCAAGGAAGCGGAGGGAAAAACGACACTTTATTTTGAAAATTTCAAAGTAGTTCCCGGCGACCTCGTCAGCATGTACGCAACGGCGCGGGATGCGAGGACGACATCGCAAAGTGAGATCATCTTCGCGCAAGCCGAGCCATTCGACTACAAGTTCATGCAGTCACAGCAAATGGGCGGAATGGGCGGAATGGGAAAGATCAATCAGGAAAGCAACATCTCGGAGCGGCAGAAGCAAATCGTTGCGGCAACTTTTAATGAACTCAGGGATAGCAACAAATCGCGCAGTGCATTGGTACAAGACGCGCGTTTTCTGTCGGAGCTGGAAGGTAAGCTGGGCGAACAGGCCAACACGCTCGCCGATCGCATGACGAGCCGCGAACTCGGGTCCGCAAGTTCGGAGTTTGAAAATTTCTCGAAGTTAATGACGCAAGCGTCCTCGGAAATGAACGATGCGGTAGAGGAACTGAAGCCGGGCAAGTGGCGCGATGCACTAGCTCCTGAGCAGAAAGCGCTGCAGTCATTGTTGCGGGCGGAAGCGCTGTTCCGCGAAATTCAGGTGGCGTTCGGTCAGTCCGGGGCCGGGATGGGCTCGAGCGGAGCGCAGCGCGATCTGGCACGCATGTTCGATCTTGAACTCGACACGTCGAAGAATCAGTATGAGACGGGGCAATCTGGTGGTGAGTCGCAGAACAACCAGCAGAAAGCTATCGATGATGCATTCGAGCGCCTAAAGATGCTCGCTCAGAGACAGCAAGAGCTGGCCGGTCAGAATGCGCAGCAGAAGCCGTTCGAGCAGCGCTGGGAGGAAGAGCAGTTGCGCCGCGAGGCCGAAGAACTGCGGCAGCAGATGCAGCAACTCGCCCAGAACTCGCAAGGGCAACCACAATCGAGCTCTTCTCAGCAGAGCGGGTCCACATCGTCTCAATCCGGATCGTCTCAATCCGGTTCCGCTCAGTCGAGCGGTCAGAACAGCCGTTCGAACAACGGCGGCCGGATGTCCCAATCGGATCAGCAGAACCGCCAGACAGCCGAAGCACTTCGTCAAACGATGCAGGCCTTGCAACGCGCTGAGGAGGAAATGCGCAAAGCAGTCACAGATCGCGATGCGACGGCGCAGCAACGGGCTGCCAATCAGCTGCGCGAAGCGCAAGGCGTGTTGGACAAGATGTTGCATCAGCAGGCCGGCAATTCGGTCGGCGACCTGGCCGAACGCGCACAACAAATTGCGAATGCGCAAAAAGAAATCGCCGAGCTAATGAAGCAGATGTACGGCCAGTCCGGATCGAATAGTCGTGCCGGCAACCCGTCGTCGAGCGCTTCGGGCCGCGACGATTCGATGCCGGAAATGAACGATCCGAACAGTTTCGGCTATGGGTATGGTTTCCGGCGCCGGAACTGGCGTCAGATGATGGAGCCGACCCGTTCGGCAACCGAACAAGAGAAGACTGTGGCCACCCAGAAGGAGAGGCTTGCGCAAGAACTGGAGCAGCTGGAGCGGCAGATGCAGGAGGAAGCGCAGAGTGTGGCGGGCTCTCAGCCGGATGCTTCTTCGAAGCTACGGCACGCCTTGTCGGATGCCGAGCAGAAGGAGCTCGCGTTACGTCTGCAGAAGGATGCCGAATGGATGCGTCAGGGCTACGGTGATCGCAACTTGGGGATGCAAGATAGCGTGACGGAGGGGCTCGAGCAGCTCAGCCGCGATTTGAACGGCGTGCAACAAACGCTCAACTCTGCCCAACAATCGGGTAAGAACGCGCAGAACGAGAAGGCAGCTGAAGCGCTGGCGCAGCTGCGTTCGCTTCGCGAGCAATTGGAGCGAGGAGGTGAGCCGCTGGGGCGAGGTAACCAGGAGCAAGGCGAGCAGGCTGGAGAGCGCATTGGGCAGCCCAGTGCGCAACCCGGGGGACAACAGGGCAGGCAAGGAGATGCTTACAATCCCAGGGGAGGCGGAGGCGAGATCGATCCTCGCGGAGTGCAAAATGCGATTGCGGAGTTGAACAGCCTTCGAGGGCAGATCGATCCACGGGATCGGGCGCTGTACGGCTACATCGACGGCGCACTGGGCAACCTCAGGCATCTGACGGGAGCGCAGGCCGGCTTGCTTGATTCGCGCATAAGCCGGGACGCGGTCACGAGCATCGAACGGCTGGAAGTGGAATTAAACAAGCGTGCGGCCGCGGAGCAAGCGCAGGGCGCACGGACCGGCGCGCCGGAATCTTCTCCGGAAAAATACCGACAGGCCGTCGCTGAGTATTTCAAAAAATTGAGTAAGTGACGCTGGTGCGCGGGAGATGACCGACCAGGAGGTCCGCCCTACTACAATGAGCGGATGGCAGCAAACAAGCTCAGAGAGCAAGAGCTGACGGCGGCGCTGCAACGGCTTGAAGGATGGACCATCGAGAATCAGAAGCTGCATCGCGATTACAAGTTCGCTGACTTCGCACATGCGTTTGGATTTATGGCCACGGCCGCCCTGCTCATCGAGAAGATGAATCATCATCCGGAGTGGTCGAACGTGTATAACCGGGTTTCGATTGACCTGACGACTCACGATGTTGGCGGCGTTACCGGCAAAGATCTCGAGCTGGCACAATTGCTCGAGGGCGTGGCCAAACAGCTCTCCTGATGAAATCAACTATCGTTTGTTTGCTCCTGGCGAGCTTCGTTACCGCTGCGCAACAGAATGCTCCACCAGTCGCGTACCCCCAGCTTGACGCAATCATCGACGAGGCAGTCCAGAGCGGACTCATTCCCGGCGGTGTTCTGATCGTCGGGCACAACGGGCAGGTGATCTATCGTCATGCGTACGGCTCGCGAGCATTGATCCCACGCCGTGAGGCGATGACCATCGATACGATTTTCGATGTGGCTTCGCTGACGAAAGTAGTCGCCACGACCCCCTCGGTGATGAAGCTGTTCGAAGAAGGCAAGCTTCGCATGGACGATCCGGTGACGAAATACCTGCCGGAATTTCAGGGCCGCAAGAGCCCGATCACCATACGACTGCTGATGACGCACTTTTCGGGTCTTCCGCCCGATTTAGTTCTAACGCCGCGCTGGAGCGGTTACGAAACAGGAATCGAGCGGGCGCTCACCATCACGCCTGTCGCTCCGCCAGGAGCACGCTTCGTTTACAGCGATATCAATTTTCTCCTGATGGGTGAAATCGTCAGACGAGTGTCCGGCGAAAGTCTACCGGAATTCGCGCACCAACATATCTTCGCGCCATTAGGCATGAACGACACGCGATTTCAGCCGCCCGCGTCGTTGCGCGAGCGCATTGCACCGACCGAGATCGACCCCGATACCGGCCAACCGCTGCGCGGCGTGGTTCACGACCCGACTTCGCGGTTCATGGGCGGGGTGGCGGGAAATGCCGGTCTATTCACGACCGCCGACGATTTGGCCAAGTATGCAGAAATGATGCTGGGGATGGGGCAGCGGCAAGGAGTCCGAATCTTTGAACCGATGACGGTGAAAAAATTCACGGAGCCGGCGAGCCCTGCGGATCAGCCTGTCTTGCGCGCACTGGGCTGGGACGTGGATTCACCTTTTTCGAGCAATCGCGGCGAGCTATATCCAATCGGCTCCTATGGTCACACGGGCTACACGGGCACTGAGATGTGGCTCGATCCGACCACGAACTCGTTCGTCATCCTGTTGACCAACGTTGTCCATCCGCATGGGACCAAGTCGTTGAGCTCTCTGCGATCGCGCGTCGCAACCGTTGTTGCGGCTTCATTCGGGATCAATGTGCCGCAAAGCGTCACACTCACTGGTTATAATGAGACGATAACCGGCGCGGGCGTTCATCGCGCGATGAATCGTGACGTGGCGACGGCAACCGGGCTAGACGTTCTGGAGCAGACCGGCTTCGGCGAGCTAAAAGGTAAACGCGTCGGTTTGATTACGAACCAGACCGGCTTGGATCGAAGCGGACGCCGCAACGTCGACATCATGCTGGCCGCGGGGGTGGAAGTTGTGACACTCTTCTCGCCCGAGCACGGCATCGCGGGCGTTGAAGATTCAAACGTTACCGATACAAAGGACACGCAAACGGGTTTGCCCGTGGTCAGCCTATACCAACCGAACCAACGGCGCCTGAGTGCCACACGCATGCGGGATCTGGATGCGATCGTCTTCGACATTCAGGACGTCGGCACCCGCTTCTATACGTATTCCTGCACGATGCTGTACGCGTTGGAAGAGGCAGGTAAGGCGAGAAAACCGTTTTACATCCTCGACCGGCCAAATCCCATTACGGGCGTGCACGTGGAAGGTCCAGTTCTGCAGGCGGATCTGGCGTCTTTTGTGGGCTGCTACGATATGCCGCTTCGGCACGGAATGACTTTCGGCGAACTCGCCACCATGGCGAACGCGGAACGGCATTGGAGCGCCGATCTTCACGTCATCAAAGTGCAAAATTGGCAGCGCGGCGACTGGTTCGATTCGACGACGCTAACTTGGGTAAATCCATCGCCCAATATGAGAAGCTTGAACGCAGCTTTGCTGTATCCCGGAATTGGGATGCTCGAGGCGAACACGAATTATTCAGTGGGACGCGGTACCGATGCTCCGTTCGAGCAAATCGGCGCGGAGTGGATCGATGGTCCGGCGCTCGCCCGCTACTTGAACTCGCGGTTTATTCCCGGCGTGAGGGTATATCCGACTAAGTTTCGGCCCTCGTCATCTAATCTTCAAGGTAAGGACGCGCGAGGGATTCGGTTTGTGATTACGGATCGGGAGAGTTTTGACAGCACCCGATTGGGAATTGAAGTCGCGGCAGCACTCCAGAAACTCTTCCCAGGACAAATCAATTTTGAAAAATGCCGCTCTCTAATCGGTGATCGCCAAATTGTCACAGATCTGGCAACGGGAAAAGATGCCAGTGCGATCTGGTCAAAAGCGCAGGAGCAAGCAACGCAATTTGCAGCGCGGCGAAAGCCGTACCTGCTGTATTGAGTGAGCTCCTACGCTTCTGCCGAGGGCGCAGCCGCGTGCTTCGTCTTGCTTCCTGGCGGGCGGCCTCGACGCCTTGGCTCAGCCAAAGCGGCCAAAATTTCGGAGTGATTATCATCCCCGAGCGACGCCGAACCTGCGTCTTTCAGCCAAGCGGGCGGACGGCCACGGCGGCGACCACGGCCCCGTGCCAAGCGCTCCAAAGTAAGAATTGCCTCTTCAATTTGCTCACGCTCGAGTCGTAGCTCGGCAAGCATTTTATCGACGTCCAAATGATCCCTCCTGCCACCACCTGCAAGGGGTGTTATCCGATTCCTGTAAATGAAATAACTCTGACGCTGGGTGACGCAGAGTCATCCCAGAGGAAGTTTAAAGCGGGTATGTGGGTAAATACAACAGAAGTCGAACGGCTTTAGAAGGAAATAGTCCTAGTACTACTGTTTAAATCCTTGAATAGCAGAGAAACGGTCAGTGTTTCCGATGAATAGTCCTGGCGGCGATTGCTTTCCAATAGAAATAGAACGGGACGCCCAAAAGCATGAGCGCAATACCCATAAGCGATTCGCGGGGACGAGTCTGGAGTGTACTTACGAGCAGCAGAGTTGCCACACCGATGAATAGTACCGGAACGAAAGGATATCCGAGTACGTGGTACGGTCGCTCGAGATCCGGTCTTTTTCGCCGCAGAACGAATACCGAAAGTGCGGTCAATAAATACAAAATCCAGCTTCCGAATATGACGAAATTGTAAAGATCGTCGAACCATCCGCTCAAAACCACAACGCAGGACCAGGCGCAGAGGAGAATCATAGAATTACCAGGCGTTTTGTATTTTGCATGGACGACGGCTGCGGCACGAAAGAAAAGGCCGTCCCGAGCCATGGCATAGGGAACACGCGAACCGGAAAGAATAGAGCCGTTCAGCGCGGCGAAGATGGAGATCAAGACCGCGACCGTGACGGCGCCGGCGGCTGCATTGCCGTAGAGGCGTGACATCATGTCGGCGGCGACGCGATGACTCTGCGCAACCTCCGCTGGATTCAAGACGTAAAAATATGCGACGTTCACCAGGATGTAGGTGGCGATGACGGCCGAGGTGCCAAGAATAAGCGAACGCGGCAAGTTGCGTTGGGGATCGCGGATTTCGGATGAAACCATGCTGACGTTGTTCCATCCGTCGTAAGCCCACAAAGCACTGACCATAGCGGCGAAGAATCCCGCCAAGCCTCCGACGGTGGCGATGCGCATGCCAAAGTGCGAGAAATCTCCCTTGCCGGAGAACACACCAACGACGACGATTCCCCCGATCAGGACCATCTTGAGCGCGGTGACAAATACCTGCAGATTGCCGCCGGAGCGAACGCCGACATAATTGACGGCCGCGAGGATGATGATGACGCCGATCGCGACCAGCTGGCCATAGTGGATCTCCAACAGAGTTCCGCCGGGACCGATGTGCCACGGAGTAACTAGAATCGGGATACCCAGAATCGGGAAGAACGCGGTCAAATAAGTGTAAAAGCCGGCCGCGAGAGTGGCGATGGATCCGCTTTTCGCCACCCAAAATTGCGTCCAGCCGTACAAGTAACCCCAGAACGGACCGTACGCGGCGCTGAGATAGACGTATTCGCCGCCCGCTTCCGGCATTGCTGCGGCGAGTTCGGCATAAGTGAGCGCGCCGAAGAGGCTGAGCAGGCCGGCCACCACCCACACGACGAAAAGCTTCTCGACGGATCCGACGTAGCGGATCATGGTGGCGGGAACGAGAAAAACGCCGCTGCCGATCACCGTGCCGATAACGATGGCGATGGCACTCCACAAGCCGAGAACTCGCTGGAGGCTGGGGCCGGAGTAGCTCATGGAGGAGACTCTAGGCGGGGATGCGCGCGACGCGACGTTCGCGAAGCACCAAGCTGGCTGCATAGCCGACCAAGAAGGTGGCGGCAGAGCCGATGAGCACGTACCAGGTATACGCGACGCGACCGCGAAGTAGCAGCGTGGCGATAAACCCTGCGCTCATTCCGGCAATGGCCGACCACTCACCGGGGCGCTTGGTGAGCACGCCGAGCAGGAACACGCCAAGAAGAGCGCCATACAGCACTGATGCAATCGATAGACCCGCTTCGAGTACACGGCCCCAGTGACGAGCGGCGAAACCGACGGCGAACAGAATGGCTCCCCAGGCAACCGTGCTCCAGCGCGCAAAGCGCAGGTACTCGCTTTCGGAGTGATTCGGACGCAAGGGCCTGAAAAAATCCATGATGGTGGTAGAGGCGAGAGCGTTCAGCGCAGCACTCAGATTCGACATGGCGGCGGCCAGGATAGCGGCGATTACCAGACCGGCTACACCCATCGGAAGGTGGGTCCAGATGAAATCCGGATACGTGCGTTCGGGAACAGCGGGCGCGGGCCGTCCGGTTTGCTTGTAATAGACGTACAACAGCACGCCGATGAACAGAAAGAGTGCGAACTGAAACAAGATGACTGCCCAGCTCGAGAACAGCGCCCGGCGGCTCTCGCGCTCGTTGCGCGCCGAGAGAAGACGTTGGACCATCAACTGCTCTGTCCCGTGACTCGCGGTACAGAGGAAGCAGCCGCCGAGCAGTCCAGCCCAGAAGCTGTATGTGCGCTGGAAAAACACAGGTGTAAAGGAAAAGCGGAAATCCAAGACTTGAAACTTATGCGCGGCGTGGCCCATCGCTAAGACCTGCGGCCATCCGCCTGGTATAAGCTGCAGGATTACGAAAAAGCTGACCAGCGCCCCTGCAACATAGAGCACCATCTGGACGACGTCCGTCCATATAACGGCCGTCATGCCGCCCTCGAAAGTATAGAAGAGGGTTAGGCAGACGATTACGGCGATAGAGAGCAGTTCGCCTGTGCCGAGGACGATCGAAATGACAATCGAAACAGCAAAGACGCGAACGCCTTCCGCCAAGGCGCGCAATATCAGAAAGGTTCCAGCGGTGAATTTCCGGACGCGGGGCCCGAAGCGACGCTGCATCAGCTCGTAAGCTGTGTACATTTCGCCGCGGAAATACTGGGGCAGGAATAGAACCGAGATCACGATGCGACCCAGCAGATAGCCCAGTATCAGTTGTAGGAAGGTGAAGTTCCCCGCAAAGGAGAGAGCCGGCGTGCCCACCACGGTCAGCGTGCTCGTTTCGGCAGAGACAATGGAGAAGGCGATGGCCCACCATGGCGCCCCGCGTCCTCCCAGAAAATAATCTTTCAGGGTTTTTTGGCTTTCCTTAAATTGCGCTCCAAACCAAGTAATAAAAACGAGATAAGCGGCAATAACAGCCAGATCCACGGGACGCATGGAAGTGGGATGATAACACGCACTCGCGCCAGGTGGATTGAGCCGCTTGGTACGTCAAGCGAGGAACAAGTTTTGGAACCATGCATCTAAGGTGATAGAAGGGTTGCGGGTTAAACTGGCTATCGGCTATACTCCGGCTTGCGCATCCAGATCCTCGGGATGTCAAGTCGTAAGCTGTGGTAGCCTTCGTCGGGATATCCAAGCGGCGAAGGATCCGTTTCCAGAACCAATTGCGTAGAATCCTCTGAGGGAGGTCGTCGTGGAGTTTTCTTTGTCGAGAGCAGGTCGGTCGGTCGTGGCGGCGAGCGCTATCGCTCTTTTAACGGGGGTGGTGGGGTTAGCGGTCAGTACCGGCCAAGCGGCCGGAGCGCAGCAGCCTGCAGCCCAGCAGCCCGCGGGACAGGCCGCAGCGCCGGCAAAAAACTGGAAGGATCGCGCCGAATACGATCTTTATATGAAGATGACGCAGACCACGGATCCTAAGGCGCGGCTGCAACTGCTGAATACGTGGCAGGACAAATATCCGCAGACAGACTTCCAGGCGGAGCGCTCGCAGGCTTACGTGGCTACTCTGGCCCAGGTTGCGCAATCAGATCCCAGCCAGCGGCAAGCGCTCATCGACAAATGCGAAGAGGTGCTGAAAGCAGATCCGAAGAACTTCACGGCCGCTTATTATGAAACCCTGATTGGTCCGCAGCTTGGCGGCAACAGTCCTGCGCCGGCGCTGGTGAATCAGGTCCAAACGGCTGCGCACGACCTTTTGGACGGAGTCGATGCGGCGTTCGCGCCTGACAAGAAGAAGCCCAGCATGAGCGATGCGGATTGGGCAAAAGCCAAGAACCAGATTGTGGCGTTAGCGCATGTCGCGCTCGGCTGGGCGGCTGCCGCGAGCAAAGATAATGCGACCGCCGAAAACGAATACAAAGCTAGTCTAGAGGCTAATCCGGATCAAGCCACCGTTTCCGCTGCCTACGGGCGGTTGCTGATTGACGATAAGAAATTCCCCGAGGGATTGTTCCAGTACGCGCGGGCCGCTCAGTACACGGGCCCAGGACCGGCGCTCCCGGAGGCAACGCGCAAGCAGCTCATGGATTATTTCAACAAAGCGTATAAGGACTACCACGGAAGTTCAGACGGAGCGGACCAGTTGCTGGCCCAGGCTAAGACGAATGCGCTTCCGTCAGGTCCTTTGAACATCGGTAGCCAAGCCGAGGCTGCGAATAAAGAGGCTGCGGAACTCCAGAACCGGATCAACTCAGATCCTAAATTTAAGCTCTGGTACACGATTAAGCAGAGCCTGACCAGCGATCAAGGTGACCAGTTCTTTAACAGCAATGTAAAAGATGCGGAGATTCCCGGCGGGGCCGAAGGCGTCAAAAACTTCACGGGGACGGTGATCTCGATAGATCCCCCGGACAGGCCAACCAAAGTGACGCTCGGTGTCGAAGATCCAACTAAGGCGGACACAACGCTCGAGTTCACGCAGGCTCTGCCGGCCTCAGCGCTGGATAAAATCAAAGTCGGCCAGACGCTCGATTTTTCCGGTGTCGCTGATAGTTACACGAAAGATCCTTATATGCTGACGTTCAAGGATCCGACAATTCCCGGCGTGCAGACAGCCGCACCTCCGCGGAAAGCGACCAGGCGACGAGGTCGATAAGCCAGGCGAGTAAACAGCCCGAAATGAAAAAGCCCCGAGGAGGACATCCCCGGGGCTTCGTCGTTCTCAGCTACATTTTGTAGCGGCCGAGATCTTCGTCGTTCAAGTTCTCGAGCCATTTCCGCAGTTCCTCGTTGTTGACCTTTTCGGAGACGGTGGCCGAATTACGCGAGGATTGCAAAACTTTCTCTTCGACGTAAATCGGACAGTCGTGGCGGAGCGCGAGAGCCAAGGCATCGCTAGGACGGGAATCGACGCTGATCAATTTTCCGTCCTTCTCCAGCCAGATCAGAGCGTAGAAGGTGTCCTCCTTCAGTTCACTCACCACCACTTTCTTAACGGAGGTGTCGAGGCCCATCAATAAAACTTTGATGAGGTCGTGGGTCATCGGGCGCGGCGTCGTGACTTTCTCAATCTCAAGTGCGATGGCGTTCGCCTCATAGATCCCAACCCAGATCGGCAGCACGGAATCTCCGGTCAGGTCCTTCAAAACCACGATGGGCATGTTGGTCATCGGGTCCATCATCAGACCACGAATTTTCATCTCGACTTCCACTTTTTCCTCCCCCGCCATAACTATTGGACGCAAGATTCGTGCACGCGTTCACCCGTGAGACTGTTCGGGCCCGCGCGCGTGACCAGAACATTCGTGTATTGACCCACCAGCGTGCGCCCCTCCTGGGGAGACGGCAAAGTGTCATCGGAGAAATTCAGAGTCTTGTTCTGCATTGTGCGTCCGATCCACTGTCCGGTAGCAAGATTGAAGCCCTCCACGTGCACTTCTTCGGTTTTGCCTACGTAACCCGCATTGCGCCGCATCTGGATGACACGTTGCCGCTCCTGGAGGAGCATCAGACGACGCGTCTTTTCTTCTTCCGGGATGTGGTCCTCATACTGAAGAGCCGCCGTATTCGGCCGTTTGGAATACTTGAAGATGAACATCGCATCGTATTCCACTTCGTCAGCAAGACGAAGAGTTTCGTTGAAATCTGCTTCGCTCTCTCCCGGGAAACCGGCGATGATGTCTGTCGTGATCGCGATATCGCGTTTCGCGTTCTTCATCCACTCAATGCGGCGCATGTATTCGTCACGCGAATAGAGACGCTGCATGCGGGAAAGCACTGCCGTCGACCCGGATTGAACCGGCAGATGAACATGGTTGCATAGCGCCGGATTCTCGTCGATCGCATCGATGATGCTCTTGATGAAATCGCGAGGGTGCGAAGTCGTGAAGCGTACGCGCCGGATCCCCGGCACAGTGCCGGTGTTTGCAAGGAGTTGCGCAAAATCCCAACCGGCCGGCGATGGATCGCGATAGCTGTTCACATTTTGTCCAAGTAATTGGACCTCGGTGTAGCCCGAGTCGGCAAGGGATCGCGTTTCGCGCATTACGCTGTCGCTGGTACGGCTCCGTTCCGGTCCGCGCGTAAATGGCACCACGCAATAGGCGCATGCCTTGTCACATCCTTCAATAATCGTGATGTACGCCCGATGCGGATTATCGCGCCGCGTGAAGGGCGTATCGAAAGTCTCGTCAGTATCGAGACTCAAACCGGTGACCCGGCGATTTCCTGATTCGAGCTGGACCAGCATCTCAGGAAGTTTCGTGTAGCTGGCGGATCCCGCGACCAAACTCACATGCGGAGCACGCTCGAATATTCGCTCACCTTCCTGCTGCGCCACGCAGCCTAGTACGCCGAATACTTTCCCCTTGCCGGATGCGCGCTTGAATTGCTGTAACCGATGGAAGACCTTCTGCTCCGCTTTATCGCGGATGCTGCAAGTGTTATAGAGGACCAGTTCAGCGTCATCCGGCGTATCTACCTGCGTGTATCCGCGCTCGAGCAGCGTCCCGCGCACTTTCTCAGAGTCGTGCGCGTTCATTTGGCAGCCGAATGTCTCGATATAAAAGGTCTTCATTGAAGATAAAAACTCAACTTGCGTTTATCATCCGTGCAACAGATGCATGAACCATCCGATGCCGAAAAGCGCGGCCATGAAGCAACCGAAACAATACGCGCCATAGCGAACGCGTTCCCGATCGGTGCGCTTGGTCACGAGTCCTAATACGATGCTGGCTAATAGCGCAAACAGAAGTGAAACTTCGAAGTGATCGAGTTGCATTTGCGTCAGTCCTTTTGGCGCGTCGCGATTTCGTACGCATCTACCATGGCAAGAATGTTGAGCAATCCGGCGGCTACGATGAACTTCGAGCCATAGTCAGGCGTATGGCCGGCCTGATCCGGCGGCCCATAGCCAAGCCACACAGAGACGAAGTACACCAGACCCGTGGCAAGATCACCGAGAAAGCCGCCCCACTGAATAAGCCTGGACAACAGATCGCCGGTCAAGGTTAGCTGGAACATCGGCCCGCGCATCAGAACGCCGATAACGAATGCGGCTAAGACAGCGACGAAGAGGATGGTGCCGCGACCACGACGGCCGAGCAGAAAATGGCCTGACCCTGGAATGAGCCACGCCAAAAAAACCGTAAGAACAGGGGAGCGCGCGGGCGCAGAACTGCTCGCGCTGGCAGGAATTGCAGGCATTACTTTGATTTTAGCTGGACGGGCGCTTCAGGCGTGGCGCGAGGAGGCTCGCTGACCAGACTCGTCATGACGGCGCGGACGCGCGCAGCTGCGCCGGGCTTGAGAATCAGGAACCGGCAATTGCCTCGCGCACTTGGGTGAAAGGTCGTGATATTCGTGGATTCCAATTTCACGCGCCCCGGCGGAGAGAGATCGAAGTAGCCGCGGTCCGGCCGAATTGCTTCGAGCACGGCGGTTGGATCCCAGGCCGGGTGATCTTTTTGCTCCGGAAGAAAAATGCGATACGCCTCGGCGATCGGATGATTCTCGGTGTACGTGAAGTCTTTCTTGATGCTCTGGTAAGGGTACACGACCACTAGACCGATCTCATAACCGCTAAAGATCATCGGAGTCGGCCATTGTTCCAGGACGATGCGGGCGGAATCGGGATCCGTATAGATGTTGTACTCCGGTTCTCGATTTGCAAAATTTCCCGCCATCAGACACAGCAACTTCACTTTGCGTTTCACGAGCTGCCGGCCACCTTCTCTCTTTAGAAGACGCGCCAAGTTTGTGCTGAAACCGATTTGCGCAATCGTGACCGACTGGTCGGGTTGAGCAGACAGGATGCGAACGAGTAGGTCGACGGCATCGGGCACCTGCGAACCATCTTCAATTCGATGCGGATAGATGTAGTGCCCTGCTGCGTTAAGGCGCGTTGCCGGAATCTGAATCATGGGCGAATCTTCGGGCGTCTTTCCGACGCCGCCGACCATTCCGATGGGAATGTCTGGCCGGCCATAGAAGGTATTAACCAGGTCGACAAATGGCGCACAGAAGCGGTTATCTTTTGTTATTGTGACTGCGAGTAAGCGGACCTCCGCGCGATTTTCGAGGGCGTGGATCATCGCTAATGCCAGAGTGTCATCGATATCGTTTCCGATATCCGTGTCGAGGATGAGGCGCACGGGTTCCGCGACGGCAACGCTTTGAGAAGCGGCGCAAATTGCTACGAGGAGAGTGATTGTGAGCACGCGCAGCATGTGGTTTACTTGCGCGCGATCTTAGCACGGGCTGGAATACAATGGTGAGGTCCACGCACCCTGCGGATGTGGCGGAATTGGCAGACGCGCTAGATTCAGGTTCTAGTTCAGGCAACTGAGTGGAGGTTCAAGTCCTCTCATCCGCACCAAGCTGTTTTAGACTGCTAAGCGGTTTCCGTGGTTAGGGGTCCCGCAGGAGGGCAGTTGGATTGGGCGCAATCGCATTGCGGCCATGGGCTGGATCGCTACGGCTCCTTGCCCGCACCCGACGCGTATTTGATCGAGCTTGATCGAGCGGTTTGGAGCTGCACTCGATGTTCACGCCTTTATAATTGATTTGCGCGACGCTTTCGCGCCGCACGTGCTCGTTCGAAACATTGCCGCCGCACTCGCCTGCCTTCTTAGCTCTGCTCATTCGCGTTTCGCCTGTGCGCAAGGAACGACGCCTTCGAACGCCAAGTCATCACAAATTCAAAGTTCGCCTGCAGCCAAGAACGGTGGTCATGCCAGTTCGGATGAGATGCAAAATATGCCGGGCATGGATCACATGAACGCGGCCGAAGATTTCTTCATGGCAGAAAGCTCCGGTACGGCGCTTCAGCCGTCCGCCTGGCCTATGCCGATGCTCATGATGCAAATCCGCGATTGGCGCCTGATGTCAATGGCCCAAGCCTTCGTGGTTGATACGCAGCAGTCCAGTCCGCGCGGCGCAGACAAGTTGTATTCGACCAATTGGGGCATGCTCAGTGCTGTTCACCCGGTAGGTAGCGGAAGCTTGATGCTGCGCTTGATGATGAGCCTGGAGCCGGCCACGATCACGGAGGAGCGTTATCCACTTCTTTTTCAAACCGGGGAGACTGCTTACGGGACGCCCATTGCGGACGGACAGCATCCGCACAACCTGTTCATGGAAATTGCGGTTCAGTATGCCCGGCCGCTCAGCGACAGGTCGATGTGGAATATTTACTACGCGCCCGTGGGCGACCCGGCGCTGGGCCCGGTGGCTTATCCGCACCGCGCCAGCGCAGCGGAATTGCCCCAGGCGCCGCTAGGTCACCACTGGGAAGACTCCACTCATATCGCATATAACGTCGTGACTACGGGTATCACTTACCGAAAGGTGCGCATCGAAAGTTCCGGCTTCTACGGCCGGGAGCCCGGGGAAAATCGCTGGACAATTCCCTTCGGCGCCATCGACTCCTGGTCTACCCGGTTCAGCTATTTACCAAGCGGAAACTGGGTCGCGCAGGTCTCAGTCGGGAGATTGCACAATCCGGAAGCAGAACGCTTGGGTGATGTCTTTCGCACCACCGCGTCTGTCGAATACGTTCGCCCCAGTGCCGGCGGTAACTCCTGGGCTACCACGCTGCTGTGGGGGCAAGATCAAAAGCTGTCTGAGAGGCGCACGATCAACGCGGTTCTCGCGGAAACCGTCGTACCGTTTCGGCGAAGAAACTTCGTAACAGGCCGTTACGAATGGACCGAGCGAGACGAACTCTTTGACAACAATCCGTCCTTAGCCGAACAGTTGACCAGCCACACCGGGCAGTATGCATTCAACGTGCATGCCTTTACCGCCGGCTACACACGCGACATTGACCTGTTTCGCAACGCGCAGACCGGCTTCGGGTTTAACGTCTCAACGTACGAAATCGATCGTGCGCTCGCTCCTTACTATGGCGCGCATCCTTGGGGCATCAACGTGTTCTTCCGCATTCGGCTAAGAGCTTCTGCATAGTTCGGCGCCGCGTCCGATCTGAAGTTTTCAGCTCTCCTCTCGGAAATTTTCGAACCTTTCCATCAACGAGCGGCGTAGTATCTCGTAACGGATTGCTCATATGAATTGGTTCTGGCAAGACGTACGTTTCGGCATTCGAACGCTTCTTAATGACCGCGCCTTTCTCGTCACTGCCGTACTGGCGCTGGCCTTAGGCGTCGGATCCACGACCGCCATCTTCAGCGTTATCGACAACGTCTTGCTCGAGCCGTTTCCCTACACTGACGGCCAACGCCTCATGTCGATCCAAATTCACGACTCGACAAGCAATGAGCCTTTCGGACGCGATTTCTTCTCGCCACCCGAGTTTATTGATTATCAGCAGCAAAATGACGTCTTTGATCGTTCCATCGGCGTCCGCCAGGATCGTGTTCTCATGACCAATCCGGGTTCGGCGCCCGAGTCTTTCCTCACCGCGATGGTCACAGGCAACACCTTCCAATTTCTGGGCCTTCCCCCTTTGCTGGGCCGCACCGCGACGCCCGAAGACGCCAAGCCGGGCGCTCCGCCCGTGTTTGTCCTGAGCTACAAGGTCTGGCAAAGCAGGTTTGCAGGTGACCCCACGATCGTCGGCAAGACATTCATCCTGGACAATAAACCGACCACACTGATCGGCATCATGCCCCGGCGCTTCACCTGGTGGGGTGCGGATCTATGGATGCCCATCACGATCGATCCCGGCGAGACCGACGCGACGGCGCCGTTTTTCATGCTGCTCGGACACCTGAAGCCGGGTCTTACTCCTAAATCTGCGCAGCCCAGCCTCCGCATCCTGGCGCAGCGCCTCTCCAAAATTTATCCAAAGAATTACCCCAAACAATTCGATGTTCGCCTGGTGTCGCTGATTGATGGCGTCGTTGGCAAGTTTCGCGAGACACTGTACACCCTGCTCGGCGCCGTCGGTCTCCTGCTCCTCATCGCCTGCGCGAACGTTGCCAACCTCCTGCTCGCCAAGGCGACTGCCAGGGAGAAGGAGTTTGCTATTCGCACCTCGCTCGGGGCCGGCAAGCTGGCGATTATGCGGCAACTGATGGTCGAAAGCGTGTTGCTGGCGCTCATGGGCGCCGCTGCGGGTTGTCTGTTTGCCTGGGGCGGTCTCAAAGCTCTCGTTGCTGCGCTTCCTAGATCCACCTTTCCCGACGAAGCGGATATTCATCTGAATTTGCGCGTGCTTGCCGCAACGGCCCTCCTCGCCATAGTGACCGCGCTGATCTTCGGTCTTGCTCCCGCACTCAGCTCTTTCACGCGCAGTCTCAGCGAACCGCTCAAGGCGGGTGGGCGCGGTAACAGCGGATTTCGGCGTGGCCGTATGCGCAACATTCTCATCGTCGGCGAAGTCGCCCTTTCTCTCATTCTGCTCACCGGCTCCGGACTCCTGATGCGCAGCTTTCTGAAGGAACGTGAGGTCGATCTCGGCCTCCGTCCCGACAAGCTCCTGATGAGCGAAATCTTCCTCGGCAAAAAGTACAAAACCATGGAGGACCAGTCGCGCTTTCTCCGTGACCTGCTTCCTCGCCTCCAATCCTTGCCTGGAGTGGTGAGTGCCACCGGTGCAGTCGATTTCCCGCCTTTTGGCGGCATGGATACCGATTTCGAAGCGGCCGGTGTGACGCATTCGGAGAAATGGAAGGGGCAAGTAGGATTCTGCGAACCTCGTTATTTTCTAACGATCGGGGCGCACTTACTGCGAGGGCGGCTCCTGACCGATTCCGACGTCATGAGTAAGCGCAAGGTCGCGGTGGTCAACCAAACGCTCGCGACGAAGTTTTTTCCAGGCCAGGATCCGATCGGAAAACGGATCGAAATAACCGGACTCGAGAAAGCGCCCATTCCGGTCCCTAATCCCTGGTTTGAAATCGTCGGCGTGACCACCGATATCAAGAATCACGGCATTCGCGATGTGGAGCTACCGGAGGCTTACCCGCCATACACGCTTTCCAGCTACGGCGGCTTCATTGTTTTCGTTCGCACGGCCGGAAATCCCGCGGTGTTGGCCAAGGCGCTTCAAGCGCAAGTCTTGGAAATGGACAAGAGCCTGGTGCCGCAGCAGACCTACACGATGAACGAATTCCTCGATATCAGCCAATACTCGAAACCGCGCTTCGGGCTTCAGATCTTAGGCGTTTTCGCCGTCATTGGGCTGGTGCTCGTCACCGTGGGCGTCTACAGCGTGGTTTCCTACACAGTGTCGCAGCAAACTCGTGAAATAGGCATTCGGATGGCGCTCGGGGCTTCAACCGGCAACGTCCGGGGGCTCGTGATCAAGGCGGGGCTGCGGTTCATTCTCCTGGGCGTGGGAGTGGGCATCGTGATCGCCTTTGCGTTGCTGCGTCTGCTCTCGAGCCAGATCTACGGGGTATCGGCTTACGACCCGCTCACGCTCGCCGGCGTCGTGCTCATTCTTGCCGTGGTGGGCGTGACCGCCTGTTACGTGCCGTCGCGCCGCGCCACACGCGTCGACCCGCTCGTGTCGCTGAGGTACGAATAGGAAGGTTATCTCGAGAGACGGACGGTCCCAGTCGCGGGAGTACCGACTAGTGTCTCGCGCGACAGTTGCTAGGCGGTTCTAGTACCGCGCAACTGGCCGCGGCTTCTGTTGTTGTCGATATGTTTTTGTCACGGTGGGGCCGGAGGTTCGCGGCGCTGTTTGACAGTACTGCCCTCCCGCCGTGACAACTACTTCCATGCGCGCCAAGCGACGGCGCGTTATTGCTGCTGCTTCGGCTTTTTCTTTCCAAATTGCTGTAGCAGCCCGCCCAGCGGATTCTGCTGCTGCTGATTATTTTGTTGACCCTGCTGCGCGCCGCCTAGTATGCCGCCCAAGACTCCACCGGCTCCTTTGTTCCCCAGCACCGATCCCACCAAGCCACTGGTCAATTTGGATGGATCACCGCTGGTCGGCAGTAGATTGCTCAGCTTCATCTTCGCGATCGCCGCCATGTCGGGCGTAAATACCGGGTGCGCCATGGTGCCCGTCACCGCTACAGGAATAACCAATTCGCCTTTGTTATTCGCGAGTGCAGTGTTCAGGAACCCGCCCACATGAGTTCCGCCGACTGCCTGGCTCGGACCGCTCCCCATGACAGCGTTCATGTGCATGTTGAGACCTTCGTTCACCAGATTGAGAGACCCGTTAGCGGATAAAGAAGCCGCATCGAGCGTCGCTACCAAGTTATTGGTTGTAGCGACTCCATTCACGATGTTCAATGTCCCCGAGAAGCGCCTGAGCGCAGTTCCCGACCCGCTCTGCTCTGGAGCGCTGCCGAGGAACTTGCCTACTTTCGACAGCTCGTTCAAAATGTTGATGTTCTTGAGTTGCCCGTTGGTCACGTTGAAACCGAGAGTTCCGTTCAGCGTGCGCGTAAGGCCAGGACCCGATTCGAGCGCGAAATTTAAATTCGTATCCGCCGCCATGCTCCCGTACAGCGTGTCTTTCATCGTGCTTACGGCGGAGAGAAGCGCGTTCGTATCCACTCCGGCGAGCTTGATTCTCACCGAGCAAAGCGGGTGAACGGGTTTCGTATCCACCGACACGGTCCCACTCTCCTTTCCGCCGAACACATCCGATGTCACCGGTGCGAGCTGGACCACGCCTGCATCAAACTTGGCATTTGCGTGAACATTGCTTAGAACAAATCCTTCGGCTTTTATCGTATTCGCAGCGAGGATCGCACTGTTCTGCGCAAACTGCACATTCGCTGAATTGACGGTCAGCGGCTCCGTGCTCGATTTTGTTGTTACGGTCGCGTTGGGAATTTGTGCCGTACCCGAATAGACGAGCTGTGACGTAGTGGACAGCGGTCCCTGAACGTGAACGTCGAGAGAAAGCGTGCCCGTGCCCGTAACCCCTTGCGCCGCAGAGACACCGTAGGCCTTCGCCACGTTCAGTAACTCCGCGATATTCGCCCCATTCGTTTTTACCGTCGCGTCCACATTCATGTTCTTCGTCGAATATTGCGAGAGCGCAAAGGCACCGGTCAGAGTGGTTGATCCGCTCTGGGCCGTGAAAGAATTCGAGCGAACGACGGTGGGCGACAGAGTCAGCGCAATTTGCGGAACCGAAACCGGTTGCTTGATGTCGCCTCCGCTGATTTCCAGCTGCCTGGCCGAGAGCGATCCGTTCAATTGGGGTGCATTTGCCGCGCCGGTGGCCGTCACATCTGCGCTCACAGTTCCCTTCACCTGGTAAGACGGGTTAAATGCGACGCCGAATGCTCCCGCCAATCGCGCAATCTCTGAAATGGATGAGTTGTTGGTGGTGAGCCGCACGTTCAATTGCGAAGGCTTCGCTGCGGCATTCACGTCGCCGGAAACGGAGAACGATGTGGACCCGAGCTTCACCACACCCGAGCGCACCTGAATCTTGTCTTGTTTGCGATCGTCAGTCAAGTCGTACTGCGCCTCAATCGGATAATCCAGCTTGGCGCCACGAATCATCGTGTTCTCGAGCTTCAGATTGCCTTTGCAGGCCAGCACCTCGTTGCTGGACGAAATCGTTCCATCACCTGAGGCGACGCTATCCGTCTGGGCGGGAATGGTCCCGGGCGAAAAACGATTCACACCTGCAAGCGATACCTCCTGCAACGAGAAATGACCATTGAGCGGCAGCGCCGCCGCGTTGCCGGATTGGAGCGGCCCGGCCTTTCCTTTGAAAGCGAGCACTTCTTTTCCTGCGCCGGGGAAGTGTACCCCCAAGTCGATCCCAAACTCCTTATGCGGGCCAAAATCGCTCAACGCCAGATCGATGTGGTCGTAGACGGATCGTGGCTCTTTTGTGACTTGATCAGTAACTGCCACTTGCCCGTCGGTCATCTTCAATTGATCGAGGTTCAGCTCGCCCGAATTGCTGCTCGTCTTGGCGCCTCCAAGGGTTGAGAAGTTCCATACACCGGCCGGATTTCGAATGAGCTCAATCTGTGGACGATCCAGGTCCAGCTCCTTCACATCGGGATTTCCGCTGAGCAGGGATAAAAAGCCTACACTGATGTACACCTCCTTGGCTGTCGCGAAGGACTGACCCGAAGCGAACTCGGGAGACTCGCCAATGGTTAATCCGTCAACGCGGATGGAGAGCGGGAACAACCGCACACCAAGGTGCCCCAGTGTGACAGGGCGGTCCAGCTTCTTCTGCAACTCCGCCTGAACACTCGGACGGTACTTGTCAACGTTTGAGAGGACAACGCTAAGTACTACGGCCACGAGGAGAACAACGACAACGGGAATAACAATCCACAAACGGCGCATGGTACCTGATTAGACGCCGATCCGGGGAAAAACGCGGCAAAAGGCGAGAGTACGTTGGCGTTTGTTCCGCGATCCTGCCTAACTGCCGGATAATACTGCCGCCTGTTCCTTACTTACTATTCGAGCGGACGTATACCGGCAAGTACTGCTTATCGAAGCAGTACGAAGAACTTGCGCGACCTCTCAACTATCGAAGTTTCGTTGCGGGAGGGTAGATGTCACCTCTATCATCGTGGTGGATGACCATGTTAGGCGAAAGAACATTAATCAGACTTCATGTGGCGGTAGGAATCATCTTCTTCATCGCCGCTCCTGCGCGGCTTAACTGCCAGACTCCGGCTGCGGCCAACGCCGAGCCTGATGTTCTGATCTTTGTCGATGGAGAGAAACTCATCGGTCACCTGGAGAGTTCGACGGATAAATGCGTCACGTTCAAGAGCGCCATGGCGGGCGAGATTACTGCCGATTGGAGCAAGATCAAAGAAATTCACTCGGCCCAGAAGTTCGCGGTCATCGAGAAAGGAACGAGAGTGCGTTTGCACGAAAACACTGCGAATATTCCGCAAGGAACTCTTTCCGTCACAGACCAGAGTATTCAGGTCGGCACTGCTGCGCAGCCTTCTCCCGTGACTATCCCCGTTTCCAACACGGCTGAGGTGATAGACGAAACCACGTTTCTCAATACCGTCCTCCAGAGGCCCAGTTTCTTCAGGGCATGGAGGGGCACGGCCACGTTAGGAATCTCCTTCGTCAACTCGACACAGAATAGTCAGGCGTACACGAGCGCCGTTTCACTGACCCGTTCCATTCCGAACGCGGATTGGATGGACCCGTCGAATCGGACGATCCTCACATTCAACTCGGCGTACGGAAAGATCACCCAGCCTGGAACCCCCACTGTAAAGACCTCGATTATTCACGGAGAAGCTGAACGCGATCAATACTTCAGTCCGCGCGTTTACGTCTTCGGAGATGGGGCGTTTGATCACAATTACTCGCAAGGCTTGAATCTGCAGCAAACTTATGGCGGCGGCGTGGGCTGGACGGCGCTGAAGAGAGCGAACGACGAAATCGACTTAAAGGCCGAGCTGGACTTTGTCGATCAGCAGTTTCTGACTCCTGCGCAGAACCAAACATTTCTTGGTTCCATTTTTTCGGAAGCTTACAATCGCACCTTCCCGCATAAGATCGTTTTTCACGAGCAGATCGGTTTCGCTCCCGCTTGGACCAGCATGAGTGATTACTCGGCCACCGGCAACATGAATCTGAGTATTCCGGCATTCAAACGTCTGAGTGTCACGTTGAGCGCGCTCGACACGTTTCTAAATAATCCCGCTCCAGGGTTCAGAAAGAACTCGTTTCAATTCACCACCGGACTTACGTATACACTGCCTAAGTAGGAGCACAGTGAGCGGGGCGGCGAATCAAGCTGCTGCTCTGAACACCTACTGACATTCTGTATAGCGCGATGAACAGAGGACTGCTCGGAAGAACTCAGCGCCTCATCATCTGGTTAGGGCTTCTCCCGCTTCTGCTCGCGTTCGTGGCCTACCGGACCAGCTCCCAGCATGTGGGAAGCGTGGAGGCTACACTGTCCACCGACGAATTTATTCGCAGGCTGGACGAACTGCTCTCGACTGTCCAGGATGCGGAAACTGGGCAACGCGGTTTCCTTCTGACCGGGCAAGATGCCTATCTTGCTCCCTTTCGCGAAGCAGTCTCAAAGCTTCCGCGGCAGCTATCGCAAATCGAGGCACTCGCCTCTCGTAATCGAGTTTCGCGCCAAGACCTCGCCCAATTGCGCAGTGCGATTCAAGATAAGCTGACTGAACTCCAGAAGACCATTCGTCTAATGCAGCAGCAAGGTTTGCAGGAGGCGCTGGCAGAGGTCGAAACCAATCGAGGTCAGGCGGCGATGCTGAAGATCCGCTCGATCATCGGTGCGATCAAAGACGCACAGACCGCGACCTTCCGTCGACGGTTGGAAACCCAGAGACAAAGCCAATTCCAACTCGAAATCGTGCTCGTCTTCGGCATTCTGATCGGTTTTCTGCTGCTGTGGCTGGCATACAGATTTAACGTCTCGTACGCGCGCGAACGCGATCACGTAGAAGAAGAAATCCGCAGCTTGAACAACAGTCTTGAATCGCGCGTGAAGGAACGGACCGCTGAGCTCGAGGCGCAAGCCAGAGAGCTCGAGCATCGATCCGCCGAACTGGAGCGTTCCAATAACGACTTGACCCAGTTTGCCTATATCGCAAGTCATGATTTGCAGGAACCTTTGCGAATGGTCGGCAGCTACATGGGCCTGTTAGCGCGCCGTTACAGCGGGCAACTGGATGAAACTGCCGATCGTTATATCCAATTCGCCGTCGAGGGCGCGAACCGTATGCAAGCTCTCATTCAGGATCTGCTGGTGTACTCCCGGGTGGGCACTCAAGTGGTTGAGAAGAAGGCCGTGTCCTCCGAACAAGTGTTACGTGTCGCGCTAAGGAACCTGGACTTGGCTATTAAGGAAAGCTCTGCGGTTGTACGATACGAGAATTTGCCGGTCGTTGACGCCGACGAAACCAAGCTCATTCAAGTGATGCAAAACCTGATCGGCAATGCAGTGAAGTTTCGCAAAGAGACAGAATCTCCCGACATCTCAATCACAGCCCAGCGCAAGGACGGCGAGTGGCTTTTTGCGATCACAGATAACGGAATCGGCTTCGATCCCATATACTGCGATCGAATCTTCCAAGTCTTCCAGCGGCTTCACGGCGTCGGCAGATACGCAGGCAATGGAATCGGCTTGGCCGTCTGCCGGCGCATCATCGAGCACCACGGGGGCCGCCTGTGGGCAGAATCGCAGCCGGAAATCGGATCTACCTTCTTTTTTACGCTGCCGGTTGCAACTGATTCGCCAAACCGCGAGTCAGACCTGAGACAAGCCCCACGAAGGATTGCGCCCGAACCCGTCAGCCATGCCTAACCCGAAGTATGCCTTCGAGATTTTGCTCGTCGAGGACAATCCGGGTGACGTGTTCCTTACACAAGAGGCTTTGCGCGAAGGCCAGTTTCCCCATCGGCTCTCAGTCGCCGAAGATGGCGAGCAGGCCCTGCGCTTCTTGCGGAGAGAAGGGGCTTATAAGAACGCTCCGCAGCCGGACCTTATCTTCATGGATCTTAATCTGCCCAAGAAGGACGGCCGCGAAGTGCTCGCGGAGGTCAAGAACGATCCCGCTCTACGTCATATTCCCGTGATTGTTCTGACCATGTCGGAAGCCGATCAGGACGTCGCACGCGCGTACAAACTACACGCCAACTGCTATCTGACGAAGCCCATACAGATGGACGACTTCCTGAATATGATTCGATCTGTAGAAGACTTCTGGCTAAGGGTTGTTCGCTTACCCAATAATCACGTGACGAGTTAGCTGTTACCCTTTCACAGGGTACCCGCGCTCTTTACTGCAATCGCCGGAATGTCCTGATCGCGCACCATCTTGTTCAACGCCGGCACGCCCGAATTCATCACCTGCTTCAGTCTGTTGATCTGAGCGTTTACGCTGGTGGCGAGATCTTCATAGACCTGCTGCTCGGAAGCGGTTGGCTGGGTGTCAGCCTCCTGAATCGCTGCGAGAAGCGCGGCAAGCTTGTTGTTGAGCTTCACTGGAAAATTCAGCGGATCTTCGCTCGCCTTGCTCTTGGTTTGATAGAGAGCCTCTTCGATCCTGGTCAAGTCGTCGGAAAGAGATTTCGCGCGATCAATTACCGTTTTCGATTTCTCTGTGTCACCTGTTGACCTGAGCCGCGCGGTCAGCTCGTCAATCTGCTTGCGAACGTCGCGAATTTCGATGACGGCTTGATTCGTCTGGGTCAACTTGTCGCGGATCTGCAACGCGAGTTCGAGCTGCGCTAAAAACTGCTGGGGCGTGGTGTTCACGCGCGGATCTTTTCGAACTTCAAATTTTTGAGTCTGCGTCTTCCCGTTCGCCGTGAGCCTCACTTCGTACGTAGCCGGCGCAGCCAGCGGCCCGCGTACGTTTCCAGCCCAAAGAATCATACCGGGGAAACTGGTCGCATCCGGATATCGAAGATCCCAAACGAACTGGTTGAGCCCCTGATTCGCTGGTACGCGCTGCACACCACCGCCGCGTTGCGGACCGCCCTCTTCTTCCTGCATTTCTGCTTGCTCTGAGGAAGACGACTGGAGTTCAGGGCGCGCGCGTGGAGGAGGATTGCTCGAGAATTTCTTCACCAGCTTGCCGTCGCTATCCAGAAACTCGAGAGTGACCTCGCCTTGCGGCTTATCTTTCAACCAGTAATAAACCACCGCGCCATTCGGAGGGTTCGAGCCTGCATTACTCGGGCCGCTCAGGCCGGGGATAAAGCCGCGGCCGAACGCTCCGCGATATGTATGCTTCGGCTGAAAGAGGTGCACGTCTTCATTGCCGGTTCCATCTGCCAGCTGAGCTAGTAACTGCGTGTCGTCCAGAATCCAGAAAGCGCGGCCTTGCGTCGCGGCAACCAGCTCGTGCTCTCGCTTCTGAATCGCCAAATCGGCGATGGGCGTGACGGGTAAATTCAACTGCAGGGACTGCCAGCTGCCGCCGCCATTGAAGGAAACATAAATTCCGGTTTCTGTTCCGGCATAAAGGAGATCCTTTTTGTTTGGGTCCTCGCGAATACAGCGCGTGAATGTGTTCTGCGGAATGCCGTTATTGATCTGACGCCAGGTCTTGCCGTAATCGGTTGTCTTATATAGGAACGGGCGATTATCGTCGAACTTATACAGCGTGCCGGCAAAGTACGCGGTTCCCGCCTCGAATGGCGAAGCTTCAATGGAATTGATCTGCATCCATTCCGGAGCATTCTTAGGAGTGACATTTTCCCAATGCCCACCACCGTCGCGGGTCACATGAACCATGCCGTCATCCGCGCCCACCCAGATCAGCCCTTTTGTCACAGGCGATTCGGCGACCGTGAAGATGGTGTCGTAATACTCGATGCTGGTGTTGTCCTTAGTAATGGCACCGCCGGAGGAGATCTGCTTCGACTTGTCGTTGCGAGTCAAATCGCCGCTGATCGGTTTCCACGTTTGGCCCTGATCGCTTGACGCAAACAAAACGTTCCCACCCGCGTAGAGCAGATCGGGATCGTGCGCCGAGAACAAAAGCGGGAAGTTCCACTGGAAGCGGTATTTCAGAGCATCCGGAGCCCAGCCCATTTCGTTATCGGGCCATACGGTGACGTTGCGGGTTTGACCGTCGTGGTGATCGTAGCGAGTAATCAATCCGTCGTACGAGCCGGCGAAAACGACGTTTGTGTCTTTTGCCCAGGGCGCGATCCAGCCGCTCTCACCACCGCCGACCGGATACCACTCGCGTTCGCTGATGGCACCACTTGCACTGCGAGTTGCGATCTTAACGGTTGTATTATCCTGCTGCGCGCCGTACGCGTTATACGGAAAATCTTCATCGAGTGCTACGCGATAAAACTGCGCAGTTGGCTGATTGTCTTCGCTACTCCAATTTCTGCCGCCATTCGTGCTGACGTTCACGCCACCGTCATTTGCCTCGATCATGCGTTGCGGATTGCCGGGCGCGATCCAAAGGTCATGGTTGTCGCCGTGCGGAGTTCTGATGGTGTTCCAAGTTCTTCCGGCGTCATCGGAACGAAAGAACTGAACGTTGGTTGCGTAGACTTTGTCCGGATCTCGCGGATCCGCAAAAATCCGGCCGTAATACCAGGCGCGCTGCCGGAGCTTGCGTTCATCGTTCACTTTCGTCCAACTCTTCCCGGCATTATCGGAGCGGAACACCCCGCCGTCTTCCGCTTCAATCAGTGCATACACGCGATCGGGATTCGCACGGGACACTGTGATGCCGATATTTCCCATAACGCCTTTCGGCAAACCAGCGTTGTGGGTCAGATCGGTCCAGGTGTCGCCGCCATCCGTTGATTTGAAAAGACCGCTGCCAGGACCGCCGCTTTCGAGATCCCAAGGTTTGCGGTAGACCTCCCAAAACCCCGCGTACAGGATATTCGGATTGGTCGGATCGAAAACGAGCTCGATGGCTCCCGCCTTTGGGCCGCGCCAAAAGATCTTGTCCCACGTTTTGCCGCCGTCTTTCGACCGGAAGATACCTCGATCCTCGTTGGGCGCCCACACATGACCGAGGGCAGCCACGTAGACCAGATCGGGATTGCGCGGGTGAACACGGATGCGTGCTATTTGACGCGTATTTTCGAGGCCGATGTGCTTCCACGTCTTGCCGCCGTCCATGGATTTATACACACCGTCACCATGCGAGACATTGCCGCGAATATCGTATTCACCCATGCCTGCATAAACGATGTTGGGATCCGATTCAGATACCGCAATCGCTCCGACAGAGGATGTGCCTAACGGCTGGCCATCGGATACGGGCTGCCAGTCCATGCCTCCGTTGGTCGTTTTCCAAATGCCGCCGCCGACTCCGCCGAAATAGTAGACGTTCGGCTCAGAATCGACACCTGCAACTGCGGCAACGCGTCCGCCGCGAAACGGGCCTACCAGACGCCACTTCAGCGTCTTCAACACGTTCATGTCTTGCGCCTGCAGAAGCGACGCGAATAGAAAACAAGACGTCAGAAGTTGAATTTTCTTGAGCATGCGATTCCGGTTCACCTTCATGGACAGATGCCGCTATTGATGATCGAGCGTTCCGCCAGCGTGGATTTCAGTTACTTTGTGGGAGGCCAGGACCTCGTTGAAATGTGCGAGGTCGGTCTTCAGTGCGTCACTAAACTTTGCTTGAACAGCTTCGAACCGGGCAGTCAATATACGGAATATCTCGTAATCTTGATCGGTCGGAGGATTATCGCCCGTTTCGATGGTGCGCGCTAAAGCCGCGATCTGGTTATTCAGCTTAATCGGGAAGTTCAAAGGATCTTCGTTGGCGCGATTGCGCACCTGATAGATCTCTTCTTCGATGGTGGAGAGCTTATCACGAAGGGTCGCGCCGGCGGCGGAGATATCCGAATTCTTCGCTTTGTCGGCTGCATCCTTCGCTTCTTTATTGATTGCGCGAATCTTGATTACCATTTCGTCCGCTTGACTGACCTGGTCGCGGACTTGAGAAGCAAGCTTGAACTGTTCTTCCAGCTGAGCCTGAGTGACATGCTCGCGCGGATCCAGTTTGACGACGAGGGGTTGGGTTTGCGACTGGCCACTCGCCGTCAATCGGACTTGATAATTTCCCGGTACAGCCATCGGCCCTTGCTCCGCACGCGCGCCCCACAAAACTTCGCCTTCGAACACAGTTGCGCCGGAATAGCGCAAATCCCAGGTGAAGCGATTTGTGCCCGCCTTCCGGCCTGGAGGCGGTGTTCGAGGTGGCCCAAATTCCGAATCGTCGTTTTCCGCTTTGTGAGCGGTTCGCTTTTCTTCGTCGGCCGATCCCGAAAAGGTTCGCACTACCTTACCGCTGGAATCGAGAATGTCGACGGTGACCTTGTCAGCTGGCTTTTGAAGATAGTAGTCGATATCGGCAGGCCGGAACGAGCGAACGGCGTCGTCGGGCTTAAACAAATGAAGTGTCGATGCTGTGAGCGACGGTTCCAACTGGCGCAACACGTCGATATTGTCGAGGACCCAGAACGATCGGCCATGTGTCGCGATGACCAGATCGTCTCCTTGGATGACAAGATCGGCTACCTGTGTGTCGGGCAGATTCAATCGCAAGCTGCGCCAATTCTCGCCGTCATCAAACGAGACGTAGATGCCGTGTTCCGTACCGGCATAGAGCAGACCTTTGCGCTCAGGATCTTCGCGTGCGACCTGAACGTAGTCATCTGAGGCGATGCCGTTGACGATCTTCGTCCAGGTCTTGCCGAAATCGTGCGTGCGGTAAATGTAAGGCTTGCGGTCATCCAACTGGTAGCGTTTGGCAGCCACATAGGCGGTGCCGGGCTCGTGTGGCGAAGCATCGATCATGCTGATGCGACTGAACTCCGGCAAATCCTTTGGCGTAATGTTGCTCCATTGCTTGCCGCCGTCCCGCGTGATAAAAGCCAGACCGTCGTCGGAACCTGTCCAGATCGTGTTTACATCTTGCAGTGAAGGAGCAATGGTGAAGATGGTGCCGTAAATTTCTGGGCCATTCTGATCTTTCGTAATGGGACCGCCCGAATCGCCCAGCGTTTTGGGATCCGCGCGAGTTAGATCCGGACTGATCGACTGCCAGCTCTGGCCTTGATTGGTGGTCTTCCACAAATGCTGCGACGAGGTGTAGAGAATGTTCGGATCGAGAGGCGAAAAGACGATCGGAAAGGTCCACTGCCATCTCTCTTTGAGCGCCGAAGCGGGCATTCCGGAAAAGAACAGCGGATAAACCTGAACATCGCGCATGGCGGAAGTGGCGCGATTGAATTTCGTGAGCAACGCGCCTTGGCTGCCCGCGTAGAAGACATTCGCGTCAGTAGGATCGGGGGCGATATACCCGCTTTCGCCACCGCCGACTGCATAGAGCGGCGCAAACATCCCTCCCCCGAAACCGCGAAACCCGCCGCGCTCGCTCTGTACGCACACAGTCGAGTTGTCCTGTTGCGCGCCACAGACCTGGTATGGAACGTCTTTCGTGACCGCCACGTGATAGAGCTGTGCAGTCGGAAACGTCTCGCCTGTCCACGTCGCACCGCCATCAACAGACACATTGCCGCCGCCATCGTTGCTATTGATCATGCGTTCGTGGTGGTTGGGGTCGATCCAGAGATCGTGATTATCGCCGTGTGACGGCCGCAGAGTTTTGAACTGCTTTCCGCCGTCCGTAGATTTCAAGAACGCCACGTTCATCGCGTAAATGGTGTCCTTATCTTTCGGATCGGCATAGATACGGGAAAAATAGAAGGCGCGCTGCAATGCTCTTCGATCCTGACTGACGAGAGTCCATGTTTTCCCTGCATCGTCCGATCGAAAGAGTCCGCCGTCGAGCGCTTCGACCATCGCGTAAATGCGATTCGAATCCGCTCCAGAAACCGCTATGCCGATCTTCCCGATAATGCCCTGCGGCAACCCTGGGTTCCGCGTAATTTCAGCCCAGGTATTTCCGCGGTCTGTGGATTTGAACAGCCCACTTCCCGGGCCTCCATCATTCAGTAGCCAAGGCGTGCGGTAAACATCCCAGAGAGCGGCAAAAAGCACGTTTGAATTGTGCGGGTCGAAACAGAGATCGACGGCGCCCGAGTGATCGTCACGGTAAAGAATCTTCTTCCAGGTTTTTCCGCCGTCGGTTGAGCGGAAGACGCCCCGCTCAGGATTAGCTCCGTACGGGTGTCCGAGAGCTGCGACGTAGACGATCTCGGGATTTTTCGGATCGATGCGGATGCGCGCGATTGCTTGCGTGTTTTCAAGGCCCGTTTTATGCCAGGTCTTGCCGGCATCCGTAGACTTGTATACGCCGTCGCCTTGCATGATGTTGCCGCGCAGCTCGGTTTCACCCATGCCGATGTAGACCACGTCGGGATTCGATTCGGAAACCGCCACGGCGCCTACTGAGGAGCTACCGAGTTGCCCGTCTGTAACGGGTTTCCAGTTGGTGCCGCCATCGATGGTTTTCCAAAGTCCGCCGCCGACCGCGCCGAAATAGTATTCGAGAGGACGGCTGGGACTGCCAGCACAAGTAATCGACCGGCCACCTCGATTCGGGCCGATGTTGCGCCACTTCAGAGCATTGAAAACGGACGGATCGTAACCAGCTGCGAATGCAACACTCGCAGTTATCAAAAAAAGGGCGTGTGGTGTGAACCTCATCTTTAAAGCGGCCAGTCCTTCAAAATAACGCACCTCGAATGGCGAAACCAGGAGTTCTGCGAAAAGGCGTGAGAAACAGCCACCAGATGCCGTAGTCTCACTAGCCGAGGGACTTTCATCCTGAAGGAGAGCGAATGGCAGGAAAGAATACAGCGACTTTCGGTATTTATGCAAGTCGCGAAATGGCAGAGGGCGCAGTCGACCGGCTGATCAATGCAGGTTTTCGGAGGGAAGATATTTCAGTTTTGCTGCAGGATAACGTCGGAACAAAAGACTTCGCTCATGAGAAGCACACCAAGGCGCCAGAAGGTGCGACCACGGGTGTTGTTGCGGGCGGGCTGATCGGCGGGACCATCGGTCTTTTGGCGGGCATTGGCGTACTCGCGATTCCGGGACTTGGGCCGTTGATTGCGGCCGGCCCAATTATCGCCGCACTGACGGGCGTCGGTTCCGGTGGCGTCGTGGGTGGAATGATCGGTGCACTGGTGGGCATGGGCATCCCCGAGTACGAAGCCAAGCGCTACGAGGGTCGCATCAAAGAAGGTGGCATTCTTCTTTCCGTTCACTGTGACGACGCCGACTGGGTTACGAAAGCGAAGCAGGTGTTGAGGGACACGGGCGCTGAAGACATTGCTTCGAGCGGTGAAGCGGCAGCAGACTTCGCGAAGGCCGACAAGCCGCTGAGCAGAGGAACGGGCACGCTGTAGAAGCAGTGCTCTGGAAATCAAAAACCCCGGCGCGCTTTTGTGGAGCGTACCGGGGTTTTGCGCTAGGCCGCAGCAGTTCGTTTACGGCAGCATCTTTCCGCCCGTGAGGTCGAAAATACCGCCGTTGATGTAGCGCGATTCGTCTGAAACCAAGAAGACGTACATGGGTGCCAGTTCTGCAGGTTGTGCGGGGCGCTCCATGGAACCCTTTTTGCCGAATTCCTTCACGCTTTTTTCGGGCATGGTTGACACGATGAGCGGTGTCCAAACCGGTCCCGGCGCGACGGCGTTTACCCGTACGCCTTGCTTGATGGCGAGCGCAGAAAGCGATTTTGTGAACGTCACGATGGCGCCTTTCGTGCTCGAGTAAGCAAGCAGCGTCGGACTCGGCTGATACGCCTGCACGGACGCCGTGTTGACGATCGCGCTGCCTTCTTTCATGCGGGGAAGCGCCAAGCGGCTGAGATAGAACATCGCGTAGATATTCGTTTTGAAGGTTCTGTCCCACTCTTCTGGAGTGACTTCTTCAATCGACTCATGCGTCATCTGAAACGCAGCGTTGTTGATCAGAATGTCTAATCCGCCGAGTTCATCGAACGCGCGGTTGACCAACTCGTCGCAGTGCTTATACTCTTGGATGTCGCCGCCCGCAACCACTGCCTTCCGACCGGCATCCTTCACCAGGCGCGCGGTTTCCTGGGCATCCTCATCTTCATTTAAATAGGAGATGAGCACGTCAGCGCCCTCGCGTGCAAAAGCTATAGCGACAGCTCGGCCAATGCCGCTATCCCCGCCGGTAATTAGAGCTTTCCGGCCCTTCAGACGATTGAATCCCTTGTAGGACTCTTCCCCGTGGTCCGGCTTATTCCGCATCTCATCGGTATGCCCGGGAGGAGCCTGCTTGGGTTCATTGAAGGGAGGCTTGGGACCTTGCTTTTTCGGATCGGTTGTTTGCTGTTGAGGCTCTTTCGTTTCGACACTCATGGTTGTGCTCTCTCAACAATGGGATGGAGGGAGAAAGAGAACGTTTCTTTCTCCCGAGGCTAGCAATGAAACGGGCCCGATACTTCACATGCCGGCGCGGATGAAGACTTTGTCCGGCGCTGCTATGCTCGCGTCCTTGTTGATGACGGCAACCTTGATCGGCTGAAGACCGGATTTGTTCTCCGGGCGAGCCTCGAACGTGAGCAGATACTGATTTCGCATTTGTGACAGGATTTGTTCCAAAAATGGCTGGAACGATACGGGCGAGCCAAATCCGATGCCGTAGAATTCGCCACCCGTCTCATCCGAGAGCTGCGAAAGGAAGTTCTGACCCCAGCTGTTACGCCAAAAGCTGTGGCCAAAGTGTCCGACGCTTGGATCATAAATGGTGTAAACAACAACCCCTGCTTTTTGGGCCGACTGGATACCAGCATTCACGTAGGGATTGTCAGGATAGTAGCCTCCGCCGAGGTTTTCGAGGCCGCTGCTGATCATGATTACTTCTTTTCGCTGCTGCCCTCCCATGTCGGGCCATTTCTTGATCGCGTCTGTCAAGGAGTCATACGGGCTGACGTCCGCGCCGCCGGCTCCCAGTGAAATACGAATCGCGTTTGCCGCAGCCGTGTGGTCCGACGTAAAGTTTTGCGTGATCGCCGCTATGCCGTTTCGCATGTAAGCAATAGCCACTTCGGTGTTGGAAGGCAGCGAATTCACGAATTGCTTCAAAGTGCCTATTTCGGTGTCGAAAGTTGCACGAGCGGAATCATCAATGAGCAGCATGAGCTGCATCGGCGCCTCGCCGGCGGGTACCAATCGTGTAACAGGCCGTTTATCTTTGCCCTGGGAAACGACAATATCCTGCGGTTCTACGGGCGGTATGGTTTTGCCGCGTTTAGCTTCCAGGCTAACCAGAATGCTGACTGGCACTCCTGGTGCCGCGGGGCCTTGCCACGCAAAACTCGACACTGCAGCCGCGCTGAGGCAGACGGCGGATGCAGCAAAGAAAATCTTTATTTTTTTCATATAGAACACTCCACTGAGCACAACCGGCATCAGAATGTGCCGGCGTCCTGCGCTGTCGCTGTATAGCTAAACGACGGCAGCCGTCGAGGATTGCCTTAGCGCGGATCTGCTCGCTTTATTTGAGCAACTAACTCGCTCTAAGGTTGCAACCGTATAAGTCTCAAACTCTTCGGCGCGCGCTGCCGCCGTATGGAAGCGCAGAGTACGCCGACGAGCGTTCTCTCCAATCTCGAAACGGCGCTCGTCCGGTATCTGCAGATAAGACGTAACAGCCAAGCTGGAAGGTACTGTGAGTATTTCCGATGCCGGAGTAAAGAAGGATGCCAGACCCGGCCACTCGTCGCTCATTATGGGGATACCGCAGGCGGCAGCCTCGAATAGACGAACACTAGGCGAGTAGCCGGCCCGAATCATGTCGTGCCGCGTCAAATTCAGCGCAAATCTCTGGGAGTTATAGAACTGCCGGTGTTCTGTCGCAGGTAAGTGGTCAATTCGCTCTACATTCGCGGGCCAGCTTATGTTTCCGGGATACTGCGGCCCAGCAACGACAAATTTCCTGCTGCGGTTCTGGCGCGCAACGTTCAGCAGAAGCGTTTCCAGGGCGCGTTGACGATCAGCGGCATAAGTGCCCAGGTAGGCGATATCCCACTTGATCAGCTCAGGTTGTGGAAAGTAGAGCGATGGATCGACCGAACAATAGAGCGGCCGAGCGCAGGGCGACTTGAGTTTCCGTTCAATATAGTCAAGCGTCGGGCCACCGGTGAATGACAAGTACAAGCTGTACTTAGGGTAGAGATCCCGGGAAATGTACTCGCACTTACCGCTTTCGAGGTTCGCTAGAGTAACCGGCGTATCTATGTCATAGAACGCCGTTGCGTTCTTTGCAACCGAAGTAATCCATCTGCCCACCTCAGCTCCCTCGGGGACATACGAGCCGACCACCACAATGTCGGCGGAGCGAATCACGTTTGCGAACTGTTCCTTCAGCTGCTCGATGCTGTTGTATAGGACAACCGAGCAATAGGGCAGTTCATCGAATTCTCGATTGGAAGCATACCAGGGCACATCGCGTTCAAAGAACGTGCAGGTGTGGCCGCGCTTCGACAGTTCCTTCAGCAACCCGCGGTAGGTGGTGGCATGACCATTGCCCCAGGTAGAGGTGATGGAGAGCCCGAGAAAAACGCAGTTCAGTTTCGGCTGTGTCACACGCGCATCTCCATCGCCGCTGATGGGAGCATCGCCAAAGTGTCCTGCAGAATGGATTCCACGAGCTTTCCACGTTGTTCATAAGTGTGAGAAGCGAGTACGCGTTTGCGAGCCGCTTCTCCGATTGCGTGCGCCCGTTCTTCGCTCAACTCTTGAACGATGCGAGCGACATCTTCTCCGTTCTGCGCGACCAATATTTCGCTGTCCGGCTTCAAGAACGAATCGATGCCTTCCCAGGCGTCTGTAATCACACAAGTCGCGGCGCCTGCTGCTTCAAAGACGCGAGTTGCGGGAGAGAAGCCATAGCGCGCCATGCTTTCGCGGCTGATATTGAGAACCGTTCGAGCAGAACAGTTGAAGGCGTTGTGATCTGCCGTATAGACGTGCCCTAAGTAGGCAACATTGGCCGGCAGCGGCTTATCCGACCATCCGCTGCCGCCGAGCAGGAAATTTTTATGCGGAGCCAGCCGGGCGGCGTTAAGGAAAAATTCACCGACACGGGCCTCGCGATCAGGCAGGCGGTTGCCGAGAAAAGAAACATCGCATGCGAAACGCGGATCCGGAGCAACCGGGAAGTGCACGTCAGGATCGAAGGCATTGTAGATGGCAACGCATTCGCGAGCACCGATCCTTCGATACTGATCAGTTACCGGGTTGCCACCGCCATAGGTGAGCACAAGATCGAAATGACGAATACGGGCATGAAAGGGATCGTCGCGGTTCGCAGCAAGGCGATCGAGCGTGGCCGGTGCATCTACATCCCAAAAGACTTTGCAAATGGAGGCGGGCATGCGAGCTACAGAGCGCTCCAAAAACTCGTCGAGCACCCCGACGCCACTCGCCTTAACCACGACATCGAAGGTCTCGGAAGCCGCTAGATGGCGTTCCACCTCGCTCTGATTCCGCGCATCATAAACAACAATTCGCGCCCATTCGGGATCTGGAATGTCACGGTGTTGTTGGCGGTCGTAGGCGTCGGGTTCAAAAAATGTGACCTCTACTCCTAGTTGAGCCAGCGCCCGCAGAATACCCCGATAGTATGTGGCGGCGCCATTCCAGTAAGCCGAGACTAGGCTCGAACCCCAGAAAGCGATCCTCACGCTTGGACCTCCACCGTGAGCGGCGCTTCATACTGAACGGGCGCAGGTCGCACGGTGTCGTAGATGCCCAGCAGTTCATTCACACGATGACCGCAGGTATGACGCATGCGAATGGTTTCGAGACCGCTTGCCGCGAGACTTCGCGCGATTGACCCGTCGTTGAGCACGTCGCGGAGGTGTGTGTGCATTTGTTCTGCATCTCGTGCCATTAAGAAATCCTGACCAAGACGAAACAGTCCTTCGGTATCCTGCCATGGCGCGGAGACCAGCGGAATGCCACAGGCCAGAGCCTCGAATGGACGGATGGTAGGAATACCCGGCAATTCTCGTGTATATGGGCGACGCGGCACGTGGACCGTCGACCCGGAACTGCGCGAACACTTGGGGAACATCGAAGTTCGCGAGCCAACCGCTGGTAGGCGACGCCCGCTTCGTTCAATTCGCGCACAGCGGAATCCGGATAGCGAACGCCATACACCTCAGCTTTCCAGGACGCACGCTTCACCGGCTGTATGAAGTACTCGCGCAACTCCTCGCTTCGTTCCTCGTCGCCCCAGTTACCGATCCACACGACATCGCCAAGAGTGCGCTCGGCGCGACGCGGATAGAACGTACGGATATCTGCCGCCTCATGCCAAACATGAACCTGCTTGCCCCATCCGCGGCGCTCATAAGTCGCCTGGAGCGAAGCTCCGTAGGCGAGCACGCCATCGTACGCAGCTAGATCGAATCGCGCCAGTTCTTCTTCCGCAGTGAGCGCACGGTGGTGCGTGTCGTGGAAAAACGCGCGGAGACTCGGATGCCGTCGGCGATAGGCGCCTATGGCAGAGATCAGCTTCGGATCGTTCCACTCGTGCACGATCACCAGATCTACATTCTGGAGCCATTCATCGAGTCGTAGGTCATCGAGGTTATACAGAGTGCTGGCCAGATGCGGGAATGCTTGTTCAAATGCCTCGATTGCCTGCGGCCCCCGATCGCGGAGCAGGTTGGTGCGGCTCCAGCTATCCTCGGGTTCAAAGATGCGGATGCGGTGTCCTCTGGCTTGCAACTCGGAAGCGACACCACGCAGAAAATGGGCGTTGCCGTGGTTCCAATCCGAAACGAGCGAATGATAAAACAGCGCGATCCGAAGCTTCACGCCGCCACGTCCTTCTTCGCTGCGGGATCTGAGCCTGAGATGGAACGATATAGATTCCAATACTTATTGAGCGCCGTGTCGGAACGGTATCGCTGTGCATGCGAATACGCGCTCTGCGCGAGAACCCGCTGCTTCTCTGTATCCCAAATCAATTTGTTTACTTCCGTCGTCCACTGTTCCGGATCGCGGGGATTAATGAACAGCGCTGCGCCCGTCCAAAGTTCCCGCAAACTGGGAATGTCCGCCAAAACCAAACAGCACTTCCTCGATGCCGCCTCGAGAACCGCCAGACCGAACGGCTCATATAGCGCCGGGTGCAAGAAGATGCTCGCTCGTTCCATTTCATTCAACACTTCGGCATGTGGCAAGAGCCCGAGGCAGCGAACAGATTTTGCATTGAGTGTCGACGGTTGCGGTCCTCGCTCGCTCCCTGCTACCCGAACCTCCCAATCAAGGTTGGGCGCGATTTGCTCGATCAGCGAAAGATTTTTCGCTGGATCCCAAATTCGTCCCGCGGCGAGAAGAAACGATTGTTTGGCGTGGGGCGACGTCGGACGAGGCGCGCGGCTGAAATTATGAATGACGTGAACCTTTTCGGCCGCAACGCCGTACTCTTCGTTCAGCGCCGCAGCCATGTATCTCGACGGTGCAGTCACGACATCACTCGCCGCCAGCCCTTCTACCACGCGACGTTTATACTCCGTCCAATCCTGACCGGGAGTACCGCCATGAACAGCCTTCCACCAGGAATAAACGCATGAATGCGCAGTGACTACGACCGGCTTGGCCCAAGCGAGATTCGCATGCGAATAGCCGTTCAGGTGGATCACGCTAGCGCTGAAATCAGACGCGAGATCGAGAAGCCAGGTCCCTGCGGCATCAACATCGTTCCAGGGATTCGGCATCCATTCGAGCGCATAGTCACTCTCAGCAACGGTGGCGCGCGGAATCGCTAAGAGCTGCTGCTTCTGCTGATCGGAAGGCCGAGGTCCCATGGTGGCAACAAGAACGTGTACGCCACGCTCTGCGAGGCCGGCAACGAGATCGACGGAATATTGCCATACTCCGCCGACTGCATCGGCCGTCATTAGAATCTTCAGTGGAGGTTCGCTATTTTCCGGGGCGTTACCGGTCATGCCAGGCTACTTCCAATTCCACAAGTGGCTGCGGCCGTTGCTCCTGAATGTCGCTAAAGGAATCAAAACCTTTCAAATAAAATTCGTGGGCTCTCTCCCAGGCGAAGTCGTCAGCGGCTCCCCACATTCTGGTGTATTGCGGCGATCCAGGATACGGAAACAACGGCACAGGCTTATTCGACCAAACACCATGTGTTTCGAGCTCGTGCCGCCAGGCTTCGATCTCATCTTCGTTATCTTCTGTCATCGCGAGTAAGTTCGCCTGCACGAACGGCACTAACGTTTTCGCAAAGATGAGCCGCTGAGTAAGTTCGCCGGTCGACATCTTACATTTCTTGTCGAGATAGGCGCGACCAGCCTCCGTGATGCTCTCAACGCCGGCCTCGATGGATACACATCCGGCTCTGCCGAGTGCCCGAATCGCGTCCTCATTCCAGAGATCGAGACGTGTCTGGACGCCGATCTTAATTTGTCGTTCGGCGAGCGCCGCTAAAAGTGGCGCGTCGGGGAGAAAGATTTCGTCGATGAAGTAAATATATTCAACGCCCTGCTTCACAAACCGGTCCAGCTCTTCCAGAATTGTGGCGAGCGGACGCTTGCGGTAGTTGTTGCGGAAGTTGTCCTTAGCGCAGAACGTGCAGTGGTACGGACATCCGCGCGAAGCCTCCATTTCAGCGCCGGGAAGGCTTGGCTGAGCATCGAACCGATGATGATGGTGGCTATGCCTCGCGATCGCGCTATCCGGCCAGCTTAATGCCGGCAGATGCTTCATGTCGGCGGCCCGATTAGGCCCGCGCACCACGATCCGGTCGCCGTCGCGAAAAGCGATGGACGAGACCTCTCCGGTGCCGGACGCGAGTTGTGGCAAAATCTCTTCGCATTCACCCAGGACCACTACGTCTGCGTCCAGTTTTTTGAGTGTGGCGCGCGGCGTAGTCGAACCATGCGGTCCCACAATGACGAGCTTCGCTTTCAGAGCGCGCAAGGCATTGCATAATTGCTGAGGAACTCGCACTTCCGGCGGTGGGCAGCGCCAAAACAGATAAGTAGGCGCGGTGGTGACAACCACGAAGTCCGGCGCGAATTCCTGCACGCGTTCGACGATATCCGTCACGGTGAGGTCATCGAGGTGACCATCGATTAGAAGCGCCTGGTGCCCACTCTCTTCGAGCAGAGCTTTCGAGTACCCAAGTTCCAGCGGTAAATGAGGCTCGCGGCAGCCGAAATAAATACTGCCTTCGAAATTCCACGGCGGGTTTACGAGAGCGAAACGCATCAAGCCACCTGAACTTCCGATTGTGCGACCAACGATGGCCTCTCCAAATACCATTCGTACAGCGCGCGCAGGCCTTCCCGGATGCGGGTTCTTGGATTCCAACCCAGCCGGCTGCGGATCTTCGACGTATCGGCCACGTACCACTTCTGGTCACCGAGGCGCTCCGATGCCCATTCGATGTCGACACGATTCGCAGTCAGGAGCCGCATTTCCTCGATCAGTTCGAGCAGACTGGTGCTATTCTCCGGCCCGCCGCCCAAATTGAATGCCTCACCAGCTGCGAGGCTCATGTTGTCTTGTGCTAACCGCATGGCGCGAACCAGGTCCTCGACAAACAGCAGATCGCGAACCTGCTTCCCGTCGCCGTATATGGTGATGGGCTCACCCTTCATCGACTGTCTCAGGAAATGCGCGACCCATCCCTGATCTTCCGAACCAAGTTGATGCGGTCCGTAGATGCAGCTCATCCGAAAGACAGTCGCATGGAGGCCGTACGATCGCGCATAATCCAAGACATATTGGTCAGCGCTGCCCTTTGAACATCCGTAGGGTGAAAGGAACTCGAGCGGCTGGTCCTCTGCCGCGCCCCCGCGGGCGATTGCAATGTTTTCCGGTTCATAACGCGTGCCGCGCTTCGCTAGAGGGACCCGTGCCAATCGCCCATAAACCTTGTTTGTCGAGGTAAAAAGCAGCGACGGCCGTGCCGTCAAATGACGTATCGCTTCAAGAATGTGAATAGTACCGATCAGATTCGTGTCGAGATCATCAAGCGGATCGTCCAAGCTCGTTGTGACCGCGACCTGTGCGGCAAGATGATAGATCTTCGATGCCGTGTTAACAGCCTTCGTGACCTCGCTTCCATCGCGAGTATCGGCCCGACTGAGGCGAACTTTTCCGGGATATGCGTGCTGCAGTTCGGCGATGTTCTGCTCGACTCCAGGACGGCTTAAATTATCGAAGATGTGAACAGGCTCGTTCTCCTCGAGATAGCTCCGGGCGATATTGGTTCCAATGAAACCCGCCCCACCAGTGATCAGGATTTCGCGGCGTTGCAACACTTCCTCCTAGACCACCAAGCCCCGCGAAGCGAGTTCGTCCCGCATCTCGTTGAAACGATCGTGAGCAGTTTGTTGCTCCAACCATTCGGCCAGATCGCGCATGCCGTTTTCCAATGTGACGCGCGGTTTATAGCCCAGCACTGTTTGCGCCAAGCTGATATCCGGGAAGCAGTGACGAATATCGCCGACGCGATACTTGCCGGTAATTTCCGGCTCTATGTTCTTTCCGAGCACTTTGGCGAGTTTCCTCGCCACATCCGTAACACTGATCGTGTGACCGCTTCCGACGTTGAATACCAGATCCTGGGCTGCCTCGACCTCGAGTGCGAGCCGGCATGCCTGGGCCACATCCGACACGCTCACAAAATCGCGCAATTGCTGACCGTCTTCGAAGATGATCGGCCGCTGCCCATTCATCAAACGAGATGCGAAGATCGCAAGCACGCCGGTGTACGGGTTTGACAGCGATTGAAACGGCCCGTACGCGTTGAAGAAACGAAGTGCGACAGTAGGCACGCCGTAGGCTCTGCCAACCATCAGGCACATCTGCTCCTGATCGTATTTTGAGAGCGCGTACACCGAGGCGAGCGACGGCTGCTTCGTTTCTGGCGTTCGCACCGGCCGCAGCGGCAAGCCTTCCCGCGTGGTCATCTCCCACTCATGCGCCTTCAACTGTTTCGCCGTGCGAGTCGCCTGCGGGTATGGTTCGCCGCCGGGAGTGAGATAGAGCCCTTCTCCATACACGCTCATACTCGAGGCGACGATCAGCTTCTTCACCGGATGTTTCACCAGTCGCTCAAGCAGAACCGCCGTACCGAGATTATTCACGCTCGTGTATTCGGCAATCTGGTACATGCTCTGTCCAACCCCGACGAGAGCGACCAGATGGTAAACGGCGTCAACGCCTGTCATCGCGCGGTCCAGAATTTCGGGATCACGCACGTCGCCTAATACAAACTCGGCATTCTTGTGCAGATAAGCGGGGCGTTTCGGTGATTCCCCGTGAACCTGCGTTACTAAACTATCGAGAACCCGCACGTGATAGCCGGCGCGGAGCAATTCCGACGCTACGTGAGATCCAATAAATCCAGCACCGCCTGTAATTAGAACGGTTCCATTCATTGTTCTTGTCCGTTGTGTCCTTTGATGTAAGAATTTGTCCTACTGAGATTCAGGGCGACTGCGGATGGGGGATGGCGGAAAGAGTTGTTTATGCAACCATCGGGCTGACGCTGCATTTCGTCGGTCATATCTTCGGGTGCATACTGCTGATGAACATAAGAAGCCAGTAATGTTACTTTGTTACTACTTACCTTCAATCAACAGCCGAAAGCATCAGTATTTCTACTAGCGCGCGTACCGTCGGATCATTTCGGCGCAAAATCCAGCATACTCTTGAGGATCCCTTGGGGGACTGGTGTGATGCGGGCGCACCCCGCAGCGCTCCGGCGTAAAACAAAAAGTAACCGTCACTTCGAATGGTTCAAGCAAGCGCATCTGGTGATCGAACCAGCGCTCCGAGTCCTTGCGTTCGTAGTCAGCCCAACTCAGACCAGTGCGCAATTTTCGCACGCCGAGATCGCGCAACGCCTGAACGGCGGATTCAAGCCGGTGGTCCTCAAAGTGGAACCATTGGCAGATCCCGAGCGCGGGCGTGTAATTAAAAAAACAACGTGCGGCTAGTTTCGCCGATCCGTCTTCGCGGAACAGGCCCATGTAAAAGTGCCTGTAATAGGAAGAGCCTTCACTCTCGCGATGGCGGGTCGTTGCCGGCCACGCCCTGGGCAGGTCGAAAAGACTGTACCAATACACGCGATCAAGGCGCGGAGTCAGAAGTTCTGCCGTCTTCTTCAATCCGAACTCCTGCACCTCTTCCGCGCCAAAGGAGGATGCTCCTACCTCCGACACCCAGATCGGCTTGCTTGTGACAGCCTCAATTTCGGCCAGCTTATTCGGCCACTCGTGAATGGTCCAGTGATTCCAGTCGAGCGGAAATCCATGTATCGCGACCGCGTCCACGCAATTCAACGCGCCCATGTCCTGCATTCGCACCATGAACGCGGGATCGATGGGTGAGATGCCGCCCATAACTTTAGTGATTTTCGGGTTTTCTGCTTCGATAGCAGCTGCCGCCAGCTTCACCATCTGCGCATAGGCGGACCAATCGTGATCCACTTGGAAATCCCAGTGCGAAAGATTGTTCGGCTCATTCCAGAGCATTACGGCTTCGATCATGCGAGTCGTTGGTTGGATAGAAAAAGGAGCGTCAGGTTTCGCGAGCGAAACGATTGGGCGCGCAACGCGCCCGGTTACGCAAAGCTCACCGGCACGGGATGGAGATAAGCCGTCTCATCGCAGCGGCAGATGAAAACCTCAGCTTCGGGAACACTCTCAATTTTGAAACCGGCACTTCGCAAAACAGCTTCGGCACAGGAGCGATTCGGAATCCACCAATTCGTCGGGTCCTGCGAGTAACTGTTTTCTATGAAGTGCATCTTGGGAAAGCCAGGCTTGTCAAATACCGCACGTTCCCAAAAAGGATAATCGGGCTCAACGTCGGGGCGCGTCCGGCTGCCGCGCAACATCGATTGGAAGATTAGCCAGTCTTTCGCGACATACTGGCGCAGCAGATCGAGCGCCAGGAGCGGGTATCGAAGATGATAGAAGACGCCCATGAACAAAACGACGTCGAAGCGCTCGCCTAATTTCGGAACATCGTAGACCGACATCTGCTCGAAGGAAATATTGAGATCGAGAACTTCGGCCGCAAACCGTGCTTGGTGCAAATACTGTTCATCGTGATCGATGCCCAGCACGCGCCGCGCGCCACGCCGTTTCATTTCGATCGAATAGAACCCAGCGTTGCACCCGATATCCAGAACGGTCATCCCTGTGAGATCTTTTGGAACGGCATCCTGAAAGTTCTGCCATTTCGCCGACGGATAGTTGCCGAGGAAATGATCCGGCGCCGTCTGCACGCCGAGTAAAGAAAGATTGTGAAACCATGGACCTAGTTCGGTCACTTTTTTTTCAACTTCCTCGATCGTGAGGCTTTGTGGCAAATGAACTCCTTTCGGGCCTTTTATGCGTATTCTACTGATCCGGCACGGGAGCACTGACCTTCTCGGCCGCGTCCTATACGGGCGAATGGCCGGTGTTCACTTGAACGAGGAAGGATCGAGGCAAGCACAGGTATTGGCACAGCGGCTGAAAGAACGCTACAAAATCAGCGAGGTCATCTCCAGTCCTCTTGAGCGGGCAGTCGAAACAGCACGGTTCATCGCCGATGCACAGGGCCTAAATGTGTCGATTGACGAAGGCATCAATGAAATCGATTTCGGTTCATGGATGGGAACGCCCTTCACCGAGTTGCTCAAATCCGATGAGTGGAAGAACTACAACGAGCTTCGGTCGACAGCCTATCCGCCGGGCGGAGAGATGATGACACAAGTCCAAACTCGCGCGTGGGGCACTCTCGAAAGAATCCTGACGCGGTACGAACAAATACAAGACGCGATTGTGGCGGTGGTTTCGCATGGCGATGTCATAAGAGCGCTGTTGATCCTGCTTTTGGGAATGCCGCTCGACCACATTCATCGGCTTGAAGTCGCACCTGCTTCGCTCAGTGAAGTGGAGCTGGGGCGCTGGCAGCCGCGCGTGGTGACCATTAATCAAGTTTTTTAGCGACGGGCCGTGCGCAGGAACAGCATCGGTAAAGGTACGAGAGGCACCTTCCGGCTCAACAAGGATCAGAACTGAAGGAAAGATCTCTCATGCCCGAAGAGCCCACGCCGCCCGGCACAACTCCGAACAGCAAGAAAAACATTTTTGACCTGCTTGTCGCGAATTTGAGTGAGTTCGTGATTGTGCTCACCAGCGTCGATGGAAACTTTACCTCCTGGCATCCCGGCGTGCGGCAGGTGTTCGACTACGGACCAGACGAATTCATCGGGCAGAGCGTCGAGCTACTTCTTCAGATGACCGATCGCCTCAGAGGTGTCGCACGCCGCGAGCTGGAGCGCGCGGCAGAAGCAGGATACGCATCCGATACGCGGTGGCTCGTGAAGAAAGGCGGGCAACGTGTTCTGGTCGAAGGTGTAACGCTCGCACTTCGCGACGAAGGAACGCTGGTCGGTTTCGGCAAGGTGCTGCGGGATGTGACAGAGCGAAAGAATACGGAGGACAGTCTCAGAGCTCTTACCGAGGCGCTCGACCAAGCAACTGTCATCGTGCGCCGCTGGGATGGCACGATTGACCACTGGACTGCAGGTTGCGAACGACTATATGGCTGGACGGCAGAAGAGGCGGTCGGGCACGTTGGCCAGGAGCTGCTGCAAACGATTTTCCCCGTGCCGCTCGAGCGCATCCAGCAACAGCTCTTGCTTTCTCGAGTCTGGAAAGGCGAGGTGGAGCAAATGCGACGTAATGGCACCAGAGTCACGGTATCCACCTATTGGGCATTGTTGAAGGATGAAGAAAACGAGCCGCCACTGAGCGTTATAGAAACACAGACCGATGTAACCGCTCGATTTCAGATGCAACGAGAATTGGAAGCCGCTAACGAGCGGTTGAAGAGCATGGCCAACGAACTGGAGCGCTCCAACATAGAGCTCGAAGAGTTTGCCAGGATCACATCGCACGACTTAAGCGCTCCCATTACGAGCACGCGTTGGCTGGTGGATCTGCTTTCTAATCGCCACAGTGGGCAACTCGATGCCGCAGGGAAAGAGTGCTTGCACCGGATATCGCAGGGATTGGACCGCATGGGAGATCTGATTGAGGCCGTACTTGCGCATGCGCGAGTGGGAAGGAGCGCGATCGGATCGGCGGAGCCGGTTGATTCGGGAGAGGCGTTCGCCGCAGCGTTGGAAAATCTGCGCAGGGACCTCGAAACTTCCCGGGCCACGATCGATCACGATCCGCTTCCACCTGTAAATATCGAGCTGCAAGCGTTGACCCAGCTTTTCCAGAATCTACTATCGAACGCAATTAAGTATCGCCGTCCTGGCGTTCCGGCCATTATCAAAGTAACGCGCAACAAGACAAGAATCCATGTGGTTGATCGCGATCGAGGACAACGGGATGGGAATTGAACCTGAATGGTTCGATCGAATCTTTCAACCATTGCAGCGCCGGCAAGCCAGAGAGATCTCGGGCAGCGGAATCGGGCTGGCGACTTGCAAGAAAATCGTCAACCGTGCGGGTGGGCGAATTTGGGTGGAATCGGAAGTCGGCTCTGGATCGACATTCTTCTTCACCCTTCCTGGACCAGCGGATGGTGCGCAGCCGACTGCTTGGTCCGGCAGTCCAAAGACGGCATCGTAGCGAAACGGACAAGTGCTTGCAACTCGCGCCGAACCCGCTTGAGAACGGAGTCCCAATCTCCCGGGCTGGGCTGCCGGAACAAACGCATGGTCGGATACCATGGCGAATCTTCCCGGTCAAGCATCCAGCGCCAATCGCATGCCAAAGGCAGCAGTGTCCAAACGGGAATCGCTAGTGCGCCGGCCAGGTGAGCCACCATGGTGTCGACCGTTATCAGCAAATCGAGAGTCTTAAGAGTGCGCGCGGTGCCGAGCGGGTCGGGTAATTCCTTGCAAAGACTCGGAACGTGAGCCGACCATGGCTCGATTTGTCTCTGTTCGGTTCCTGCCTGCAAGCTGAAGAAACGAACACCCGGGATATCGAACAGCGTCGCGAAGTGTTCAATGGGAATGGAACGTGCAGGATTATACGTGCTCGCAGCCCAGACGACGCCTACGCGCAAAGGCTGAGCGGCATCCTCCGAATGCGACTGCCGCGCCGATGCAATGTCCAAGTAAGGAACCACCGTCGGGATCGACTGGAGCGTGGTTCTAAAGACGCGCGGCAGCTCAACAATTTCGATCTGCTGGTCCCAGCAAGGCTCGGGCTCGCCCCAGGTGAACACTTCGTCCGCAACGCAGCAGTCCCGGAGCAGTGCTTTCAATACCGGCTGCGCCTCGATAACCAGGGTGCGAGCTCTTTCGCGGATCAGAGGCGCATAACGGATGAACTGGATGGTGTCTCCTAATCCGTGAAGGCACCGTAGGAGAACGTTGCGTCCATCAAGAGAGCGACCATCCCAGAAGCGATACGGATCCGGATTCGCGCGGCGAGTGATCCCATCGCTTTCCCGCCAAGCTAGTTCGAAGTCGCCCGACAGCATGTGGCAAATCCAACGCCCGCCGGCACACGAATCCGGATCGTGATTCGCCTGCTCGGCCAAACTAAATAGCCGAAGCGCTTCGGCCACACACATGCAGCCGAGTTGCCCTTCAGCTTGCGCAAAAAGCTGTTCGCCTGTCACTCTCTCCTAAACTATCCTTTCAACTCGCTGACAACGCACGTAAGAAGCACTGTATAACTTCGTACAATTGCGGCGTCTACTGATATTGGGCGGTTTCTCTATCGAGCTGCCACGTTCCTCGGCAACACGCCACCTTTCTTGCATCCACCGAGTTGAGTGAGGTTTTTCGAATGACATCGCAACAAGCAATTTCCGAAGTCGGGACGACCCGGCCCAAGCTTCTTATCGCAGACGACCATCATCTCGTGCTTGATGCTCTTTCTTTTATGGCGGGCACCGAGTACGAAGTCCTCGCAGTTGACAGTATCAAGGCGTTCGAAGAAGCGGTCGACCAGTTCCGTCCCGATGTCGCGATTTTAGATATTCGCATGCCCGACGGCGACGGAATTGAGGCCGCACGCGGGCTTTTGCAGCGCAAGCCGGACTTAAAGCTGATGTTCCTGTCCATGCACGCTGAGCCAAATTTCGTCAAGCGCGCCATCGAGACCGGCGCGCAGGCGTATCTGTCAAAGCGCGCTCCTGCGGAAGAGCTGTTGCTCGCTGTCCGCACAGTTTTGAACGGCGGGAAATACGTCGGCTCTCAAGCGGAGCCGACCGATGCCGCGCAGACCTCCGAAGGTCCATTGACGGAGCGGCAGAGAGAAGTCCTGCGGCTCATAGCGCAGGGATGTTCAGCAAAAGAAATTGCAAGCCGTTTGAATATCTCCGTCCGTACAGCTGAATTTCATCGCGCCGCCATCATGGACCGCCTCAAGTTGCACTCCACAGCCATGATGACCAGGTACGCCGTCGAGCGGGGCCTCGATTAATCGCACAGCGTAAGCAGCACTGCCGGCCATCTTGCAAACTGAAAGGATGAGTTGGCTCACTTGGGCGCTACTGTCAGCCGTTTTCGCCGCGGCCACTGCGATTCTGGCGAAACTCGGAGTCGCGGGGGTCGATCCAAATTTCGCGACCGCCATTCGGACCAGCGTCGTTGTGGTCTTCACGTGGCTCATCGCTTACGTGGCACGGCAAGCCGGCACGTTTTCGGTCCCGTCGAACAAAACGTGGCTCTTCTTGGCGTTGTCGGGTTTGGCTACTGGGCTCTCCTGGTTGTGTTACTTCAGGGCCCTCGAAGCTCGGTCCAGCCTCTCGCGTGGCACCCATCGACAAACTCAGCGTGGTGTTGGTGATACTGTTCGCGACCATTTTTCTGGGCGAGAAACTGACCTGGGGAAAGGCGCTTGGCGGTGCGCTGATTTTCGCGGGAGCGGTCGCGGTGGCCTTTGACTGATTGGCGCCGCTTGGTCGCGAACCGTTCGCATTCGGAATGATCGGAAGAATGAGCGCGGAGGGATAAACCTTCTGGTGAAAAACGGTCTGCCGTGCGTCGGTAATCGTGCTCTCTTCTGCGTTCGCGCGGAACGAGTTTAGATTACGGTCAAAACGCGGGAAATTGCTGCTCGAGACCTCCAGGCGAATTCGGTGGCCCGCCGCGAAAACATAACTCGTTACGCCCGCGTCGATGCTGATCTGGTAGGGCGTGTTTCTTTTCACGAATACCGGCCTCGCTAACGAAAGCCGATACCGCAGACGTTGTATGCCGTCGCTGACAAGAAGAGGGCGTCCGTCTGGCTCTACGTCCACTAATTTCGCCGTGTAGTCCGTGTCGTTTGCCGACGTCGCGACATAAAGCAAGACGCGTACCGGGCCCGTCACCTCAATTTCTTCCGACAGCGGAGCAGAAGTGTAGACAAGCACGTCGCGGCGCGCTTCGACCGCAGTCTGATCGAGAGGACCGGGCGGCAGCAGGTTCGCCTCGCAACAGATCGCGCCTCCTACGGTGGGCACCGGGTTCTTGGGGTTATATGTGAACACATCGGCCGGCGACTTTTGGACGCGACGCCACTCCAAAAGTCCATCGCCTGACGTCGAGTTCGCGTGACCTTTGCTGCTCAAAAACAGCGACGCATAGCGCGTGCGAGCGAGTGGCCACTCGTGCTCTTCGCGCCATTCGTTCGGCCCCATGACGAAAAGGTGAAGCAGCCGGGTTGGATGCTCCGCCCGATTGGTGGCAGGTGTCTTCTTCAGCCACTGGTCGAACCAGTCCGCTTGGATCGTTCGTATGGGAACGGCCGCTTCCGGACCGAAGCTTCGCGTCGGGAATTTCCAGGCGGGATTGTGCGCCCAAGGTCCGATCCACGTTTCGACAGGTTGGTCTCGCGCGGCTAATCGCGAGAATGCATCTAAATCGCTCTCGGCATAATTGTCGAACCATCCTCCAAACGAGAGCACCGGCACAGTGACGCGGCCGAGTTGCTCACGAATGCTCAGGTTGTTCCAATATCCGTCATCGGAGGGATGAGCAAGCGCGGCTCTCCAGAGCGGCAAAATCGTGCCGGTCGCCGCTACATCGGCGCTTCGTAGCGGGAGATGCCCAATGTAGTTAGCAAACACCGGACGCACGTGTGAAGGTGGCGTGAGGTTCTCCGCTAACCACAACAAGCGGTGCCCGACCTGCAGAGCTCCGCCCCTCGAGTAGTAACGATCCAGATAGTCATCGTCGCCCGAACACATGGGCGAGATCGCAACTAAATGAGGATTGTCTTGAACCGCGGCCCACCATTGGGCGATCCCCAGATACGAACTTCCAGCCATGGCCACTCGCCCGTTTGACCAGGGCTGCTCTGCGATCCAATTGATAGTGTCGTTTCCATCCGGACCCTCCTGCGCTGTCGATCCGAAGACCCCTTGAGAGGCAAAACGCCCGCGCACGTCCTCAATTACTACTGCGTAACCGCGTCTCGCGAAGAAACGATAACTGCTCATCGCGCGCGTTTTGCGATTGTAAGGAGTCCGAACCAGCACGGCGGGCAGTCGTCTGGAGGCACGCGGCAAAAAGAGATCCGCTGCGAGATGAATGCCGTCTCGCATCGGGATCGCTACTCCCAGTTCTTGTTGCACGTTCGGCAAGTCCGGAGTCCCTGCGACGACCTGAGCGAGCATGCAGCACGGAATAAACAGCGACCAGCAGAAAAATACCTTTGAGCGAGGCGCTGGTGCTCATGAGGCAACCGGTTTCGGCCGGGGGCCAAACAGTGCGGTTCCTACGCGGATAATGGTCGCGCCTTCTTCGATCGCAACCTCTAGGTCGCCAGACATTCCCATCGATAGTTGCGGCAATCCATATTGCTGCGCCAGTTCGGCAAGTTGCTGGAAATAAGGCCTCGACTGCTCCGGATCGTCGGACCACGGCGGCATCGTCATCAGGCCCGATACCGTAAGGGCCGGACATTTGGCCCCGGTCTTCAGCAAACTCGGGATATCTTCCGGACGCGCACCGGCCTTATTTTCTTCCGCGGAGAGCTTGATCTCCAACAACACTTCGATACCGACGCCTCGCTCGGCCGCAGCGGCGTTCAAGCGCTCGAGAAGCTTGGCAGAATCAGCGCTTTCAATGGCCTGAAACAGTTCGCACGCGGTTCGTGCTTTGTTCGATTGAAGATGCCCGATGAGGTGAAATCGAGCCTCCCGTAAGTCAGCGACCTCCGGTTGTTTTTGCGCGAACTCCTGAACATAGTTCTCGCCGAATTCGCGCAAACCGGCTTCATAACCGGTCCGGATCGCTTGCGCAGAAAATTTCTTTGTAACCGCCACTAAGGTTATTTCTGAGCGATTCCGCCCGCTTCGATCGACGGCGCGTTGAATGCGTCCTTCGACAGTCTGCAGGCGAGTTTCGAAATTGGATTTTTCGAATGGCAAAACTCTATCATAGAAACACCCCCGAAGCTTCCCAACCAGCGGAATCGCGCGATTTACTCACGGCCATCGAGACGTTTGTCGGCACGTGCAGCCAACCAGCGCTTCTTGAATATGGCGACGAGATGATGACCCTGCTTCCAGGGCATTACGCACTTGAGATGCGCTCAGGGCGCCTTTGGGTTGACGCCTGGACGGAAGCACGCAGCCTCTCGCGGCGGATTCTCTCCATCGAACGGCATGCCGCCGGAGTGCTGGATTGCACGGTCCACCGCTTCGGCGGCAAATCTGGCAAGCTAACGTTTCTAGATCTCGATCGTCCGCAGAGCGCGCATAAGTCTCTTTGTGGGACACGTCAGAATTTCGGCGAGCAATTCCGTCGCATGCTGTTCCGGCAGTTTCCGGGCTGGGAAATTTCAGCGCTCTCCTCCAGCATTGATTTACAGCGCTCTCTATCGCCGATTTTTCCGCGTGCACGGCTCAATCGCGGCAACCATCAGATTGCCGCCATGGCTTGCCCGGCCACTCAGGACGAAGCGGCACTGCTCAGTTTCGCCGTCATCTGGTTCGATCATGTGCGCACGCACGGCCCGAGCGGGATGCAGACCTCCCTGTGCCTGTTCCTGCCGGAAAATGCCGGTACTCTGACCGCGCATCGCCTTCGCTGGCTTACCAAGGAATCGCTCGCTCCGCACTTGTTCCGCTTCAACGCGCACGGCTCTGCGGGCGAAGTCGATCCGCACGATCTAGGCAATTTGGCAACTCGCGTGAAAGCTACTCGGCCCCATGCTGAAGCGGCAGAGCGCGCTGCTGAACCGCGCTCCCACTGGCAAACCGCCTCGGAACGCCTGCTCGAAGCGTCCGTGCGGTCAAATATCGCCGAGATCGACCCAACTCTGGTATCTACTCCTATCCACGGACAAGTACTTACGTTCGCGGCGACGGATCGGGACATCATCGACCTCCTCGCGGTTTCCTCGTCCGGCCGGCTCGCTGTTCTCGAGCTGAAAGTGACAGAAGACCTGCACTTGCCGATGCAGGCGTTAGACTACTGGATGCGTATTCGGTGGCACGCGCAGCGCAGCGAACTTGCACACCTGTTCCCGGATATCGCGTTGGCAAGTGCCTTGCCCAAGCTGCTGCTGGTTGCTCCCGCGCTTTCTTTTCATTCGGCGAACACCACCGTCCTGCGATACTTTTCTCCAGAGATCGAGGTCGAACGGGTGGGCGTCAATTCCGACTGGGAGCGGCGTCTCAAGGTGGTGTTGCGTCTCGCCGGCGCGGCTATGCCGATCTCTCACGGAGGGTCTCAATGAGTATCACAGGCTTAATGAACATCAAAAAGGGGCTCAGCACGTTGAACCCGAAGAACGTTCGCGAGCTGAGCGAACGCGAGGTGCACGTTGCGCTCTATGCCGCCAGCCAAGAAGGATTCCAGCGCATGGAAGAGTTCTTCTTGCGCGATCTCAGCCCGGCGCGCCGTCGCGAATCGGCCCTCTTGCTCACGCGCGCGCCCATTCCTGCCCTAGGCCGCCAATATGAGATCGCGGTGTACGACGCGGATGTGCCTGCCCCACACGGAGCGCTTGTGTTCAGATCCGACAAAACTCATCTGTTTGTCGAAAAAACGCTCGCAACACATCCCGACTTGGGCGTCTCATTAGCCAAGGCGTTCCTGCCGTTTCGCCGCCCCTACATAGACCGCGTGATTGCCAAGACCTGTCGCGAGAATACGCTGTTCTCGATCACGACAGCGCTTCCGGATGTAATTCCGAACATCATCGAGCTGCCTTGGGCAGTGGCCGAATTCGCGTCGGACACAGCGTTCTTGACCATGAATCAAGTCCGTATGGCTTTTCTGATCGCTGCCGCAAGTGACCGCGAGGTGGGCTATATGGAGCAAAAGCCTGAGATTGCGACCGTCATCGGCAGCGCCTTCGGTTGGCGTGCCTTGGCCCGGCAAGTGGTCGGTAAGATCCCGTTTGGAGGAGGCTTGATAGGCAAAGCGGCCGTTGCTTACGCGGGCACGAAGGTGCTCGGTCTGTCGCTCGATCACTACTACAGCATTGGCTTCACTTATACGCGAGAGGAACGTGATCGCTTATATGCAGACGCCTTCCGGCAAGGAAAGAAAGTCGCCACGAACATTCTGCGATATCTGCGTCCCGATCTCGCGGCCCGCTATGCAGGACAAGCGGCGCAACGTGCGAACGCTACATCCGCAGGATCCACGAGGAGATAGCCGCCGATCAACGTCCGCATGTCGGCGTTGAGAAGCGTGCGGTAGCAATGGAAATCCTTGACCAGGCCGAAGTGCGCGTACTGGGCGCGTTAATCGAGAAAGAAGCAACAACACCCGAGTATTACCCGCTTTCGCTGAACGCGCTCGTCAACGCTTGCAATCAGAAATCCAATCGTGACCCGGTGGTCAACTACGACGAAGACACGGTTCACGATGCTGTCACCCGGCTCCGGGAAAAGAAGCTTGCACTCACGGTTACCGGCAGCGGGCGCGTCAACAAATACAGCCAGCGCATTTCCGAAACGCTGAACCTGGGCCGGCGCGAGCTCGCGGTCCTGTGCACGCTTCTGCTGCGTGGTCCCCAAACACTGGGCGAAATCAAAGACCGCAGCGAGCGGATGTTCCCGTTTGCGGATCTCGCCGAAACCGAGACGGTTCTCGAAAAATTAGCCGATTCACCGGAGGGCGGTTTGGTAAGAAAGCTGCCGAGGCAGGCCGGTCAAAAGGAGCTGCGCTATGCACATCTGCTCTCCGGCGAGCCACGCATTGAAAGTTCTGCTGACGCGATACCGCCCCCAGTCTCGCGAATCGCCCAACTCGAAAAGGAAGTGTCGCAGTTACGGTCGGAGTTCGACGACCTGAAAAGAAAATTCGATACCTTGGAATCGCAGCTTCGATAAAGCTATGCCTGCACCGCTCCGCTAATAAGGCTGTACAGCAATACCGCAAGCACAATCGCGGTGATTACCACGTAGGTACGGTCTTTCTCCAGCGCGAAACCTACCAACGAAAATGCAACGCGAGCTATTGGCGTGGCGATCAGCAGTAAAACGCCGAACTGAATGATGGATCGCGGCCGCAAAGCAAAGGCGCTCTTCACGATTTCAGCGACCGAGCGGTCGACGCTTGGCTGCCCGTGGAAGGTGTGGTAATCGGCTGCCTCGCCGCCATGCCTCAGCAAATAATACAGGCCCCCGCCCAGCACAACTGCCCCGGAGACCAAGACACCAGTGCGCAGCAACACACTAACCAAACGCTCGATGCTTCTGTCGCTAACCTTCATAGCGTTCCTCTGATCCCGCTAACAATCATTTGGATCGCTATAACAGCGACAAGAATCGCGAACGCCCTGCGTAGAAACGGAACGCTCAATCGCGCCAGGAATCGGGCTCCAATCATCGATCCCGAGAGGATTCCGAGCATCACCGGCATGACGATCACCGGGTTCACGTATCCGCGACTCAAATAGAGGCTGGCACTGGCTGCAGCCGTCACACCGATCATGAAGTTGCTGGTCGCGGTCGACACTTTGAAGGGAATCTGCATGGCCTGATCCATCGCGATCACTTTGAGCGAACCGGATCCTATCCCCAATAGGCCGGAGACAGTGCCTGCGCCGAACATCAGTCCGAAACCTGTTTTGACCCGGCGCACTAAATAGGATTGTGGCCCTTCTCTCGACATATACGAGCCATTCAACTTCAAGCGAGTTGCCAATTCATCGGGCGGCAGAGGCGTGGTCGGGGCATTATGTTCCCGGCTCGCTTGCCATGCGGCTTGCAACAACATTGCGCCAAATATCACCGCGAGTGCTCGCGTTGGAACGTGGGTCCCCAGATACGCACCGAATACTGCCCCCAGCGTGGTTGCTATCTCCAGAAACATACCGATGCGGATACTCGAATATCCGTCACGCACATACGCGGCTGCTGCTCCGGATGAAGTTGCGATAACCGCAATCAAGCTTGTGCCGATCGCGTAACGAATATCTACTCCGAGGAACAACGTCAGGACGGGTGTGATGATGACGCCTCCACCGAGCCCGGTTAGCGAGCCGACAAATCCGCCCACGAGTGCAGCAGCGAAGGCAATGGGGGCGAATTCAGCGGATGTCATCATTCAACGATACGGCGGAATGCCTGCAAGATAAGCTGTCCATAGCCATGAAGAAGTTCTTCTTCTGTTCGATTGTTGCAGTGAGTGCAGGCCTTGCTCAGCAAGCGGCGCTCATCCAGTCACCAGATGTTCACAGCGACGGGCGTGTTACGTTCCGCTTTCGCGATCCAAACGCCCAGCGCGTCGTGGTGAACCTGGAAGGCGCAGACGCGCCACTGGTTATGCAGAAAGATCAGGAGGGTGTCTGGACCGTAACCACGGGCGCGCTCAAACCCGACCTGTACGGGTATTCGTTCAATGCAGATGGAGTGCGTTTACTCGATCCTTCGAACCACACAATTATCCCGAACCTGCTCAGTCCCAGCAATCAAGTACATGTATCGGGCGCAAATGAGCTCCCTTGGGAGATGACGAACATACCTCATGGCGTCGTCCATCATCACTTTTATAAATCGGACATTGTGGGCGACAATCGCGACTACTACGTCTATACGCCGCCCGGTTACGATCCGAACGGAAGAGCGAAGTATCCGGTTCTGTATTTGCTTCACGGGTACAGCGACGATGCGAGTGCCTGGACGGCGGTCGGAAAAGCAAACCTGATTCTCGATTCCTTGATCGCCCAAAACGAAGCCAAGCCGATGATTATCGTGATGCCGCTCGGCTATGGTGCACCGGAAATCCTTCAGCAACGTTCGGGTTCGCGTTCACCATTCAGCGACCCGGCTCTTCGCGACAGAAACTTCGATAACTTCCGGACAGCCCTAATTCAAGAAGTTATTCCGGCCGTCGAGCGGATGTATAACGTGAACGGCGACCGCGATTTCCGGGCCATCGCCGGACTTTCGATGGGAGGATCGGAGTCGCTGTTAACGGGACTGAACCGCGTTGACAAATTCACGTGGATAGGAGCGTTCAGCTCCGGCGGCTTGGGCGATAACTTCGATACGGATTTTCCGCAGCTGAGTTCTTCCGCCAATAGTCAGCTTCATCTACTGTGGATTGCGTGCGGAACGGAGGACCGTCTGATCACGCTAAATCGAAACCTTGTTGGCTGGCTGAAGAACAAAGACATTCTGGTGACGCCGATCGAAACTCCCGGCATGCATGCGTGGACGGTGTGGCGGCGCAACCTAATCGCTTTCGCTCCGCTGCTGTTTCGCCCGATACCTGAGTTGAAAAAATAGAAAAGGCCGGACAGCGTTATCCGCCGTTCGGCCTTCCTTCTCGGAGCAGTGGACTCGCCGAGAAACCTATTTGCCCGATTCGCCGGGCGGCCGGGGGGTTGCATTCCCGGGTTGATTCGAACCCGCCACGACTCCCTGGTTGATTAACACCTTCACCTCAACTCGCCGATTCATCTTGCGACCTTCCGCGGTGTCATTGGGCTGCGCCTCATGCGTGGTCCCCATGCCGGCTGGTGTCAGGATGCGGTGAATTGGTATGTCGCCTTGTTGTTCCAAATAACGGATCACAGCATTTGCCCGCGCTTCACTCAGCACCTGGTTGCGCGACGCCTTGCCCGTCGTATCGGCAAAACCCGCCACTTCGATGACATAACCTTTTTCGTTTATGGCTCGGTGAGCCAGATCATCGAGCTTCTGCTTATCATCCGGAGTTAGAGCTGAGCTGCCGTACTTGAAGTACACGGTGTCGGAATACTTGGCCTGATAATTGTCGAGATCCGAAACGCGGTTGTTGACACCCACGACGCCCTGGTTGGCCTGATCGGCTTCCTGCTTCACCTGTCCGACCTGTTGCTGCGTTTGAGTCTGCTGGTTCTCTAGCTGGCCCTGGCGTCCTTCCATGTTGTTCGCGCGGCCTTCCAGGTTTCCAGTACGCGATTCCAATCCGCCTGTTCGTGCCTCGAGCGGAGAAACGCGAGTGTCAATTTGCCGTGAAGCGCGCATCGAGTTCGGATCGAAGATGACCCGATCGGCGACCAAATCACCTCGCTCATTTCCCTTTCCCTGCGCCTCGATTTGAAGCCCTGGAACCAGAGATGCCAAATCCATCGCAGTCTTGCGCCCGAAGATGCCGTGCTTCAACTGGATTCTGGTGTCGTTAGTCAGATCGATAGTGCCGATGGAATCATCATTGGAACGAAGCTTCAACGTATCGCCGTCGCGCGAAATGATGACGCCTTGGATTTTCGTTTGTTGGCCGGCCGTGAATGTACGTGTATTTGGTTCGACACCTAGCGCGGCCGCCGACATGATCAGCAGCGATGCAGCAGCGCCGATGAGCGGCTTGAAATGTCTAAAAGGTAAAACTTGTTTCATACTTGGCGCGTATAAACCTCCTGTCCTGAATTCTTCCTCCTGACGTGCTTCCCCGCCCTGGTACTTTCTAATGGCTTTGTCAATTAGACGCGGAGCCGTTCAGCTTGTAACCGTAATTTTCGGCACTTCGCCCCATCTCAGGCGGCGAGTTGGCGAAAATAAGAAAGATGATTGAGAAAGCTACATTCGGTGCTGGCTGCTTCTGGGGTGTCGAGGCGACGTTTCGTGAGATCGATGGCGTGCTCGACGCGACGGCAGGCTACGAAGGGGGGCACCAAATGAACCCAACGTATAAAGATGTTTGTACCGATCGGACCGGACATGCAGAAGTAGTGCAGGTAGAGTACGATCCAGCGAAGGTCACTTACGATCAGCTTCTGGACGTGTTCTGGAGCGCACACGATCCAACGCAGTTGAACCGCCAAGGTCCAGATGTGGGCACGCAATATCGAAGCGTCATCTTCTTTCATACGCCGGAGCAGGAGCAGGCGGCGCAAGCCTCCAAGGCAAAACTTGAATCATCCGGTAAACTGCGGCGGCCCGTAGCGACACGCATCGAGCCCGCCCAGACTTTTTACCGAGCCGAAGAGTACCACCAGCAATACCTCGCGAAGCGCGGATTGCGGCATTGTCACATCTAGATCGAAGTCTTACTTCGCTCGCGTTTGCAGCAGGGGCGCGCCGCTGGTTTGCCTGAAGTAATCGATGGTCAAGGAGAGACCTTCTTCCAGGGACACTCTCGGTTCCCAGCCGAGGACGCGCTTTGCTTTGCGGATATCGGGGCGGCGGAGTTTCGGGTCATCTGAAGGGAGGGGCTTGAACTCCACGGGAAGCTCGTTGCCGAATCGCGCGCGAATGCGATTGGCGAATTCGCGGATGGTTATTTCCGCCGGATTTCCCAGGTTCACCGGGTAACGCTCATCCGATTCGCTCAAGAGAAGAAGTCCATCGACGAGGTCCGAGATATAGCAGAAGCTGCGAGTCTGTGATCCATCGCCGAAAACGGTGAGCGGCGCGCCGCGCAAAGCTTGATCGATAAATGCCGGAACAACGCGCCCGTCGTTGAGAGCCATGCGGGGACCGTAGGTATTGAAGATGCGCGCAATATTTGTACGGAGACCATAAACGCGGTGATAAGCCATGGTAAGGGCCTCCGCATAACGTTTGCTCTCGTCGTAGCAAGATCGCACGCCGACGGGATTTACGTTGCCCCAATAGGTTTCGGCTTGCGGATGCTCGAGTGGGTCGCCGTAACATTCGGAAGTGGAACTCAACAGAAACCGCGCATTTTGCTGTCGCGCGAGTTCCAGCAGGTTGCGAGTTCCCGTCGATCCCGACTCGAGTGTCTCGATAGGATGCCTTAGATAATCGACGGGGCTGGCCAGCGAAGCGAGATGAAAGACGAAATCGATCGGGCCCGCGACCTGCAATGGTTTACAAACGTCGTGCTCCGAAAATTGGAATGAAGAGTTGGCGATGAGGTGCCGAATGTTGTCCATCCGGCCGGTGATGAGATTGTCCAAGCCGACGATCTGGTGGCCTTCTTCGAGTAAACGTTCGCAGACGTGTGATCCAATGAAGCCAGCAGCGCCTGAAATGACATATCTCACGCTTTTACATGCTACTAGAGGCATTCACTTGCACGGATTGAGACGTCCTGGGCAGGTAACTTCCTTCTAATATGCAGGGTTATGGCGTTGTAGCTGTCCGGCTACTGCTGCTTGCGCTGATTCTTCTTTCGCTGGGCCTCTTCTGGGTGCGCTTCCGCAAGGTTGTGCATCGCATTCTGGGCGCACGGAAAGATGCGGACTTCAAGTTGGGAGCGATCAGCCGGCGAGTTTGGGATTTCATCTGGGAAGTGATGTGCCAGGCCAAGGTCATCCGTGAGCGACCGCTCCCCGGTCTTGCCCATGCTTTCGTGTTTTGGGGGTTCTGCGCGTTTGCGCTTGTGACGCTGAATCATATCGCGAATGGATTCGGTGTCGGCTTTCTCAATCGTCATGGCTTCTTCGGCGCTTTCTACTTCTGGTTTGCCTTTGTGTTCGCGGCGTTATGTGCGGTCTCTATCGCGGCACTCGCTTTTCGCCGCTTTGTGATCCGGCCGATGTGGCTGGGACCGCTCTCGTACGAATCGGGCGTGATCGCGCTATTCATCTTCATCCTCATGGTTACTTACATGCCGATGTGGTGGGTGTCGGAGACGTCTGTCACGGGGCACGTACTGTGGTGGGTTCACACACTAACGCTGCTGGCGTTTCTCCCGCTGATTCCGCATACGAAGCATCTGCATCTGTTGCTCAGCCCGCTCACGATCTTCCTAGAACGCAGCGGATTCAGCCACATTCCGCCCCTTTCGGGCGACGAAGACTTCGGTCTCGTTTCCGGCAAAGACATCACGCAGATCACTGCCTTACAGGCCTACTCGTGCGTCGAGTGCGGGCGTTGCACGGAACACTGCCCCGCAAACAACACCGGCAAGGAACTCAATCCGAAATTGATTGCGCTCGGAATGCGATCGTACCTGAACGAGTATGGCAATGAAAACGAAACTCCGATCCTAAGCGCGACCGTTTCGCAGAAGATGATTTTTCAATGCACCACTTGCGGCGCGTGCGAATACCAGTGCCCCGTCGGCATTCAGCATCTGCCCATGATCATCGGTCTGCGCCGCGGAGCTGTCAATACCGGCACCTGGGAAGACGAATACGGCACAAAGCTGTTTCTCAATCTGGAGCGGAACGGGAACGCGATGGGCTTTTCACAGAGTGAGCGAGATAAGTTCATCGCGAAGCAGGAATTCCCGATTTTCGATGGGACGCAAGAGTACTGCTTGTGGTTGGGCTGCATGGGGGCTTACGATCCTCGCGGCCGCGAGATCATCAGTTCGTTCGCGATTGTGATGAAGCATCTGGGGACTTCATTCGGCGTATTGAAAAAAGAGCGCTGTACCGGCGATCCGGTTCGGCGCTTAGGCAACGATCTGGTTTTCGGGCAGCTGGCCGAAACGAACTTGTCCACGCTAAAGCAAGCGGGCGTGAAAAAGATCGTCTCGATTTGCCCGCACTGCGTCCGAACGATCCAAGAGGACTGGCGCGAGTTCGGCGTAGATGTCGAGATCGAACATCACAGTGAGTTCCTGGCACGTCACGTGGACAAAATACCTGCCAAGCAAACGGGGGAGCGCGTGGTTTTCCATGATCCTTGCTATCTCGGCCGCTACCGCGGGATTTACGACGAGCCACGCGAGGTGATTGCGCGATCGGCGACCGTAGTCGATCCACCCCGTGCGCGCGAGCGGAGTTTCTGCTGCGGAGCGGGTGGCGGACTGGTCTTTCTCGGGGAAGAAACCGGGCAGCGGGTCAACGAGACCAGGGCCAAAGAACTGGTCGCGACCGGGGCAAGCACTATAGGCGCCGCATGCCCGTTCTGCAACAGCATGTTTCGAGACGCGCTGGCCGCTACCAGCGAGAATCCGCCGCGCTTACTCGATATCGCGCAGATTGCTGCCGAGCAAATTCAGAGCCAGCGCAACTAGCGGTCGACTAGGCGGCCTTGATGACGTACTCGTCGATGTACTTCCGCAGAAGATCGCGGTGCGCGTCACGGTAGGTGGCGTAATCTTTCGCAATACCTGCATCCGCGCCCTGAAAAAGAATCCAGGGCTGCAACATCCCGTCGTCTTGCAGCTTCATCAGAAGAGCTAATTGCGCATCGAGATTCTTTGGCGGAGTCTTTTTTAGAAGGTTGACGACTGCTTGCAGGGTGGCGGTCTCTTCGTCGAGGGAATGTCTGTACTCTTTTTCAGCAGGATGTGTTTTCGCAAAAATCGCATTGCGCCAAGCACTGTGACCGATGATATATGTGATCCACGCAGACCGACCGGTATCCGTATCTTTGGCCAAATCGCCGGGAACGGTGATGTTGTGTGGATCGTTGCCGAGGGCGGGCCGCTGTATTTGAGGTGGGTTCAGTGTCGCACCGTTACGCTTGGCCCAATTCGCCAAAGTTCGCCAGGTCATGCGGTTGTACGGCTGAGCGATAACAGCTTCGACATACTTGTCACGCGCTTCGTCATTCTTGCCTGCCTGCATCAACGCGTCACCCCAGTAACGGTAAGCCGTATCCTGATTGGGATCGATTAAAACAGCTTTCTGAAACCATTCGCTCGCGCAATTTAAATCACGCGTCCGGAAGCACGTGTCGCCCGCATACACCGCGGCCGTATAGAGCTTGGGATCTAATTCGAGAGCGTGCTTGTAAGCGGCTAACGCGGCAGCGTAGTCGCCCTTCCCGAATGCGACTTCCGCTTCCCGCAGCGTCTTCTGAACTTCCGGATCAGGACTCTCCGCCTGGACCGAGTTGGCATTTCCTGAAGCCCCGGCTTGCAGAATGACGTCGAGAACGGCGTCTTGACGACCGAGTCGCCTGGCATATTCCGCCACCTCCTTTGCACGCTGGCGTAAGGCGCTCGCCTGTGCCGCGTCGGTTTCAACGCCGGATTTCTCGAACAAACATGTGGCAAGCCCGACCTGAACTGTTGCGTCGTTCGGGTTCGCTCGAGCCAGTTCTTCAAACAGCGGAAGCGCCGAGAGGTACTGCCCCTGGTTGATCAACTGAAGCGCGCGCTGCCGCTTCGCAGGGACATCGCTCGCTTGCTGATTCGCTTGATCTGTCGCAGGCGATTGCGGAGCGGGTTGCTGGGCGAAGACAGCGACCGCAGCGCAGAATGCCAGGAACACCCGCATCGGGTTGAGCATAGCTGCGCTCACGCGCGAAGGCCATCGATGAAGTGGTGAATCCGATCGAGACCGCGCTCGAGTTCGTGCATGGACGTCGCGTAAGAGATGCGCACGTGGTCGCTTGTTCCGAACGCTTCACCGGGGACTACGGCAACATGGGCCTTCGCGAGCAATTCACTCGAGAATTCCAGTGAATTCCTCACGCGACCGCCTTTGTAAGCGACGCTGACATTCGGGTATGCATAGAACGCACCCTTCGGCATCGCGATCGAAACACCTGGTATCTCGCGCAAGCGATTCACGACGAAATCACGGCGGCGGCGGTACTCCGCCAGCATCTCGGGAACCGAGTCTTGCGGTCCGCGCATGGCTTCCACTGCGGCTTTTTGCGCGATAGAGGTGGGGTTCGATGTACTGTGACTTTGCAGCTTCATCATGGCGCCGATTATGGGCGCGGGTGCGAGCGCAAAACCGATACGCCATCCCGTCATAGCGTAGGTTTTGGAAAGCGATCCGGCGACCACCACTGTTTCCTTTGCGCCCGGCGCGGCTGCGATCGAGAACGGTTCTCCATCGTAGACGAAATGGCAGTAGCATTCGTCGGTCATGAGGAAAATTTCGCGCTTCGAAGTGAGCTCGAAAATACGGCGGAACTCCTGTCTCGAAAGCACGGCGCCACTGGGATTACAGGGGGAATTGACGATGATGAGCTTGGTTTTGGGCGTAATATGCCGCTCAATCATGGCCGCATTCACTTCGAAGCCGCTAGTCTCCTGGGCCGGGACGAAGACGCACACCCCACCCGCATAATTCACAACATCTTTATAAGTCACCCAATACGGGACCGGAATGATGACTTCGTCGCCGGGATTCACCAGCGCCTGGATGAGATTGAAGATGGCGTGTTTGCCACCGACCGTTACCAGGCACTCACCGGCAGAATAGTTGGTTCCGAAATCCAGCCGGTGGCGTTCGCAGATGGCCTCGCGAAGCTCCGGCGTGCCGCCCGCGTTCGTGTACTTGGTGAAGTTTTCAGTTATCGCCTCGACGGCAGCTTTCTTGATGTTCGCAGGCGTGGGGAAATCCGGCTCGCCCGCTCCGAAATCGACTACGTCCGCTCCTTCGCGGCGGAGACGGTCGGCATCGGCGGAGACCTTGAGCGTGGAGGAGACGCTAATAGTAGAGATACGTTCAGCAATCTCGGCTGCGGCTTGCATACGTGTAGCTTCTAATTTAACGCTTGCGCGGGGCGTTCAGCTGGTGGCCGGAAATTTCGCGCGCAGGCGGCTCGCGACGGCAGCGGGAACGAAACTCGAGACATCTCCGCCGAGCGTGACGATCTCTTTAATCATTCGCGAACTGATGAACGAGTACTCTTCGCCTGCCATCAAGAAAATGGTCTCGGTCTCAGGGCGCATACGGCGGTTCATGCCCGCCATTTGAAGCTCAATTTCGTAATCGGAGATGGCGCGAATGCCACGAACGATGGCGTTCGCTCCGCGTCGAGCGGCATAGTCGACGAGCAGCCCCTCGAACGAATCCACCTCGACATTAGAAACGCCACTAGCCGCTTCGCGAATCATCTCGATGCGCTCTTCTACGGTGAATAGCGCCTGTTTTCCCGTGTTTTGAAGGATGGCTACGATGAGGCGGTCGAACAAACGGCAACTGCGGGAAATCAGGTCGAGATGACCGTTTGTTAACGGATCGAAAGAGCCGGGATAGATGACGACTAAGCGGCGTTCGGAGGCGGTCACTTGAGGCATCAGAGCGGAGGCCAGGGGCTCCACGTACCGTCACTCTTGCGCCGCTCTTCCTCTTCTTTCTTTTCGCGTGTCTTGTCTTGCGCGGATTTTCCGCCCTTGAAATATAGATGCACCGTAACGTCGTGCGTGGATGCATCCGCGGTGTAGTCGGATTCGGTGCCGCCGAGGTTATCGAAGACGCCCTGTTCCTGGACGCGCTTCAAAAAGAAGTCCGGGTAATCGGGATTAAAAGGATGGCCGGGCTTCTCGCCCCAGAGTTTCTCAATGGCGGGCTCGGTGGCCACGTCGAGCCCGCGAATGTCGAGCTTCGAGAAATTGTATACAGCGCCGGGGGCGACGTCGTACGTAACGTTCACCAGGTGCTTGGTATCGTCGGGTTCCGCGGTGGTGTGGACGCTGGCATCGAGAAGGCCGTGACGCTTCATTCGATGGATCAGATCGAGGCGGAAATTATCAACTTGCTCGCCATTGAAGGTCTGACCGGGCTTGAATGGAATGCTGGAGCGAATCTCGTCCTGGTCCATACCGCTGCCGTGAAAACGGATGGAGCCAAACTTGAACACCGGTCCGTCTTTGATCTGCACTTTGACGATCACGCCGAGATTCGTTTTCGCCGGCTGCACTTCAACGTTGGGAAATGTCACGGCCGCGTAACCTTTGGCGGCGTACAACGGCCGGATGGTTCCTTCGAGAATCTGTTTCAGCCGAGTGTCGGAGAGCGGCACACCAATGGCGACCTGATTCACAGCTCGCAAGATGGTGCCCGTATCGACCGCTTCATTGCCGCTGACCAGGACCTGGGAAATCGTCGGCGGCGGGAATGTCAGAGGAAAAGACCACCGCCAACTGTTGCGGATCGTCGTTCGAGATTAGCGCTTTCACTTTGAGCGACGGATTCGTTTCATGAACGAATTCTTCAATCGCGGAGGTGTAGCGATGCAGCACACCCTCGGTGCCGGGGATGCGATCGGCATAGAGGTCGACGTGATTGCGAAGATAGTCGCGCAGCTTGTCGGCGGAAACGCCGAGGCGCTCAAAGCGCATGGGGAAGATCTGCTGGTTCTCGTCTACCTGGAAGGTTAGGTCGTAGGCGGGAGGCAGTCCCGCGCCGAAGCGATACTCATCGGCAACGCTCGTGAACAATTCAGTCGATTCGAGCTTCTTGCGCGCTTGCTCGATAACCGCTCCGGTAACGTGCTGCCCAATTTTGAGGCCGGATTCTTTGACAATGTCATCCGCCGCATATATATGGTTGCCTTTGACCGTAATGGAATGCAGCGTTCCCGGAGGCGGCGCGTTCTTAGGATGGCCCTGATCTTGCGCAAGAACGCACGAGCACACCAGTGCCGCACAAATAACCAAACGCATACTTCTAGAACAATGATACGTGGGTGAGATGCCGGTCGTTTCGACGCTCGGGCGGCGGATTTTGCGGAACGAACCCATTTTCATCTGGCGACAAGGCGGAGAGAGGGCGAATTTTGCGAAACGAACCCGGGCTGAAGGCGAAGAGATGGCGCATTCTGCGATTCGAACGCGTGGCCTTTGTTCGCCGCGATCCTGAAGTTTTGCGAAACGAACCCATTTTCACGGACGGACGGTTTCCGGCGCGAACAGGTGATAGGACGCGAGGTGACGCCCGGCCTTCCGGTGAAACCCTACCACTGCGGGGCAGACAACTTAACGCCACGACTGCTCAAAAGGCAGCTATCTTCCCGGAATTTCAAGAGAAAGTTCTATTTCTTGGGATTGTGACTGAATCAAACGATTTCACGATCGCAGCTCAGGACAAGTAATTGGGGCTTAGGACGACAAAGGCGAAATCCGAAGAAGTGCATCACAGGTCGCGTTTAGCAGGAAACCGATCGATCCGGCGATGAGGATGCCTTTCGCGGTGAGCGAATGGCCGCGCTTCTTTTGCGCGATAAAAAGCGGGACGAGCAGTATGAATTGTGTCAATCCCCAGGCTGCGAGCATAGGCACCTCTGAGGCTCACAGCGAACAGGCCAAAACCGGCGACGATAGAACAGACTTGGCAAACGATCGCGAGTCCGACTCCGCGGCCGACGCTATCTGCGGGCGCTCCCTCCGGCGGCGGCTGCGTGAAGATTGTCTGCATCGCATGTTCTCCCGCTAAACGATTTGCGTCAACTCTGCATTGCCGATCGGATGGCGCATTTCGCGTTCGTGGCGCGAGCGGCTCCAAAACGGTCTTCTCCAGATCGTCGCGATAGAAAAGGTTGTACGTGTCGAACGGAACAATTCGCTGTCCATCTGGATGAGCGATGTGAACACACGTTTTCTTAATGCTCCTCACATCAAACGCCCAGGCATCGATGAACTGCATAATAATCACGCGAAACACGTTGCTGTAGTCGATGTTCTTTGGCGCAGCGACGCGCGGAATGCAGCAGAGCAGATCGCTTAAAGTGCAGGCAGTCGAGATCGGCGAATGATTGGTCGAGAAGAGTCGAAATAACTGCTTCTGCACGCTCTCGTCTGCCTCAAACACAATTGTGTTTCGCCCGCCTTCGATCAAAATCTTCGGATCGATCATTCCAGTGAGCGGCACTACCCGGCCGTCGAGCTTCAGCGCATACGCCATAGCAAGTGAATCGGGATGGCAAGGCACTGGAATGATGTCTTCTGGGCGAAAGACTTTGGTCTGCTCCAGAATATTCCGTCGAACTTCGGTCAGGGTCAACCGATCACGCGCGGGATTGAAGTTTTCATAACGACCGGCTGCTTGTATGGGCTGCAGCACAACGCCTCGCACGCACGGTTGCTCGAGACCCCACTCGACGATTCGTCCAATCTCATGGTCGTTTACGCCGCGCTTGAGCGTCACGACCAGCGATGTTGACAGCCCGAGCCGGTTGAGCTTCTCAATGGCTTGCATGCGTATGGTCGTCAGATCGGCGCCGCGTAGCTCTTGAAGCGCCTTGGCCTCGAAAGAATCGAACTGCAGGTAGAGTTCGAAACCCGGCATATATTCGGCCAAGCGCTCGGCGAAACCGTGTTCACGTGCAATGCGGATCCCATTGGTGTTCACCATCAGGTGCTGGATGGGGCGTTGCTTGGCGAGATCCAGGATGCGGAACAGTTCCGGGTGGAGGGTCGGTTCACCGCCGGAGATCTGCACGACGTCGGGGCGCCGCTCGTTCTCGACGATGCGATCGAGCATGCGCGTTATCTGATCGGCCGGGCGATATTGATGGCGCGAGGGACCACTTGAGGCGTAGCAGATCGGACACTGCAGGTTGCAATGATCTGTAATCTCGACGAGCGTGAGGCACGAATGCTGCTCATGGTCAGAGCACAGTCCGCAATCATACGGGCAGCCCCAGCGGACAGGCGTGTTATAGCGCGTGGGCTGGTGGAGGTCTACGCAACTGTTTTCGACCGAAGCGGTCATGCCGTGGACGGACTCACGAAGGATCAGTTCGAGATTCGGGATGACGGTAAGTTTCAGCCCATTCGGGTATTCGAATCCACCGCGAGAGACCTCTCCTGCGCCCTGTTATTGGATACGACGGGGAGTATGAGGGATACCATCCCGGCGCTGCGAAATGCCGCGCGTGATCTTATTGCGGCGCTGCGGCCGGGCGATGCGGTGGGCGTTTACAGCTTCACCGAGCAACTGACCGAATTGCAGGAAATGACGACCGACAAGGCGGCGTCACGCAGCGCATTGCTGCGATTGCGCGCGGGCGGACGTACGGCCCTATTCGATTCCGTAAGCCAACTGGCTCTGCGACTGGAGAAAAGGCCCGGCAAGAAGGTGATCCTGGTGCTCACCGACGGCGGGGATAACGCGAGCGTCTTGAACCGTCAATCCGCCGCCGAGCGGGCCCGCAAGGCCGGCGTCCCGGTATTTGCAGTGGCAGAGGGGGACGCCCTCAGAGACGATGCGGCCGCCAAACTATTGCGCCAACTGGCGGAGGAAACGGGCGGGCACATGTACAAGGCCAGAGACGCAAAAGATATCGGCAAAGTCTTTCACGAGATCTCACGAGATTTACAGAGTGCTTATCTGCTGGCATTTGCTGCTCCGGCAGAAGAGCAGAACATCCCGTGGCATGAGCTTCAAGTGCTGGTGAAGGATTCAAAGTCGATGCGCGTAAGAGCGAGGACCGGGTACTCGAGCGAGTGAGGTCTATCTTGAAGCCAGCCAGCGCTAGAGCCGGCCAGAGCGGAAGCGGCGCGCCAGGGTGAGACCCACGGCGGCGATGCCCATCAACCAAAAGGATGAGGGCTCCGGAATGCTCGCAGGAATCGGATCGTTGATCTCGAGATTGTCCATGGTGAACTGAGTGCAATTGAAGGTGCCGCAGCCGTAAGTATCCGTTCCGGTACCGGCGACCGGCGTAATCGTCACAGAGGTCAGGCCGGTTTCCTCGAACAAGAATTTCTGTGCGCCGGTGGTCGTCAGAGTGAGAGTGTCGGAAAACACAGGGACCACCCCATTGAAGCCAGCCACGACAATTTGTTGGCCGTTGTAATGCGCGGCACCGAGGTATGCACTATTGAGGGTAAAGCTAGATCCACCTGCACCGGAAAAGGTTCCCGTGATCTCATTGCCGGCGCTGTTCAACTCTCCGCCCGAAAACAATGCGCCCGGTTGTGAGACTACGCCGTTCGGGTACGCATCGTACGTCACCGCGCCCGTTCCCGAATCGGTGTAAGAGATGTAATTCGACCAGTTCAAGCCGTTGTAAGGAGAAACCGTCGACATGTCGGTCAAGCTCGGCAGGTCGTCGAAGTTCAGTGTCGCTGCCGGGCAGAGAGACGAAAGTGCTCCGATGCAAATCGGCGCAAGAATTATAAGAGCATTCAACCGCACAGATCCTCCGAACGAAGGTAAGAAAATGGGTCGAGGCTGATGCGGCCTCGTCTCGGTCAGAGTGCCTGACGCGGGCAGAATCCGCAACGTCTTAAGCCGTCACGCGACCGTCATATGACGGCGGACCGGCAACGACCGGAGCCAAACGACAAAACGTTTTCGTTGGAGCTATACTGGAACTCCCCCAGGATTGATATGGTGAAGCCGAGCGCCGCCGGCGTTGAGGATCAACTCGCGCGCATTTTCGTCTCGGACCAGTTTCGGGATTCGCCCAGACTCCAGGCTTTTCTTCGTTTCATCGTGTTGCTGACGGTCGAAGGGAAAACGGATCAGATCAAGGAATCGATCATCGCGCTGGAAGTGTTCGGGCGTCAAACGTCATTCGACGGTAATTCGGATTCCATTGTGCGCTCGGCGGCGGGACGTCTCCGCGCCCGGCTCAATGAGTATTACGAAAAAGCCGGCGCGAGTGAGCATATACGGATCGGCATACCGAAGGGCACGTATGTTCCTGAGATCTGTGAATGCCCATCTCACAATCCGAGGGTGGAGAGCACAGCGGACGTTCACGTCGCGGTGCGCAATAGACCCGGCCATCTCTCCCGGCCTCAAGCGGCCGTTGCAGCGGCAGCTGTTCTGGTTGCGCTCTCCGTCGTAGCGTTCTTCTTTCGACCACATACCGCTCGCCCGTACGTTCCCCGCGGAGAAGCTTACGACTATTACGCACGAGGGCAGTATGCGCTCGCTCATCATGGACCGGCTCTGTCGCTTTTCAGAAAGGCAGTCGAAATAGATCCGAAGTTTGTCGCTGCGCATGTGGGTGTGGCGCAAGCCTATACCCAGCAAGCGGCAAATGACGAGACCCCGCCGGAGACGTCGCTCGCGCTTGCGGAGCAGGCCGTGCAGAACGCGATTCACCTCGACACTGCTTCAGCAGATGCGCATGCCGCGCTTGGATATATCTACTACTGCCGATGGAAGTGGGTCGAAGCGGATAGGCAATTCCGTATCGCGACCGAGCTTGGACCGGGCAATGCCAGCAGTTGGCGATTATGGGCGCTGGTTCATTTCGCAAGCGGGCGATTCGATTTGGCGGAACAGACTCTCAAACGCGCCGCCACAGTTGAAAGCGGGACTCTGAAAAGCGCCGCGATGTTGGCGCAAATTTACTATTACGAACGGCAGTACGCTCAGGCCATAACGGCTGCGCGCCGTCTTCTTGGTGTGGATCGGAATAGCTATTTGGCGCGATGGGTGGTAGCAAGTTCGCTTGCCCAACTCGGCCGTACAACAGAGGCTTTGCAAGAATGGCAACCCATGTTGAACTCGGCTGAGTATCGCGAAGCAGCCGCCCGGCAGTGGGCGTTCTACGAAGCACAAGCAGGGAATACCGCGGATCTGCGCTCTTATGTCAAAAATTGCGGCGTACAAACAGAAAGTTATTGTTCGCCCTGGATTCTCGCTCAGGCTTACGTGTTGCTCGACGATCGTCCAAACTGCCTCCGTTACCTCGGTCAATCAGCTGCACGTCGTGATCCCGACCTCATTTCGTTGCGTTGGGAACCGTCATTCGATAGATTGCGGCATGACCCGGAATACGGGCAATTGGTTCACGAGCTCGGATTTTAAACGGCGCCAAAACACCGCGCACCGACATGCGCTTCATCGCGATCGGCAGCGCCCTCGCTTCACTCTTCCGGCAGCGGCACAGTAACGGAAATTTCCGTACCCGTACCGGGCGAAGATCGCACTTCCAGGGTGCCGCGTTCAGTTTCAGTATCTCGACCAAGCTCAGCCCCACTACGGTTTCATTTATGCGCGAGAATACACCTTTGCCAACGGTAATTACACAGATACTTACCTCGGAGTCGGAGGGTCGGTTAACATATCGTGGGTGGATCCGTGCGGAATCCTCGTGGGCAACATCAATTTCACAGTCATAGGTACAAACCCATCTACAGGGCAGGTCGACTCTCTACTTTCGTCGCTAAACAGCCCATGGTTCCTCAATAGCCTTCTCGCTCACGAGGACTGGCAATTGGATTTATCCATGTATCGTCAATACGCCACCGCAACATGGCCAAACGGGCTGAACATCGTGGGAATGCCACTCTGGGGAAACCCAGACGGCATCGGCATAGGGCAATACGAAGCCGCGCAGAATGCGGCTATGTACTGGGATTACTTTAGCTGGTCTCAGAACGTAATCGATAGCACCGCCCTGCTCTGGTCTTACCAGTCAAGAGCGTACAACTATTGGCAAACTCAGCTTATAAACGCCGCGTACGCCCCACCCCCGTGGACCTGGGCAGGGCAGTACTGTCCGATGTTCGGGTACCCTGCCGGGCCGGGCTATGCCGATTACGGAGACACCGAATGGATGACTGCGTACAACGCAGGCCCAAACGGGAGTATGTTTATCCAATGGTTCCAGCAATATGGGCAGATGATGCCCCGGTGGCATATTGTGAATGCAGGGTACGTCGATGCGGTTTGTCAAACTGCGCCGCTGTAGGAGGCACTGGCTGAGCGGCGCCGCGCTCATTAATGCGCTTAGTTCTGCCATCGCATTTGGGCAATCGGGACCACAGATATATCTATTTGCCGCAACGCCGACGCCGAACCGGACGCAAACATTCCCCGCCCGTGTCTACAGAGTGAAGCCTACCAAAACGCTTGAACTGATTAGAGAGGTTGTCTCCGGGTCGGACGGGGTCTATTCGGTGAGTGACGGCGGCGGAGTACTAGCGCTGCTTTATCCGTTTGTCTTACCCAGAAGCATTGCCGTTGTACATAAAAACGATCCCGCCCGCGTCGATAATCTTCCGTTCAATCCAGACGCACTGCCAGTGTATGGCTTCGCGACCTCTTTAGCTTCCCTAAACAGCGAGACCGTTCAGATCCTGCCGCTCAATGGCTCTTCTGGTCCTGGGTGGCCCAAGAAACTCAATTTTGTAAGAGCCGTGCTTGAACCGGTCACCGCTTCGCCGCGCGTCATGGCCGGGCCAGGCAGCGATTACGAACACGTACTGGTGATGGGCGCCGCAGGTGGCCCAGCGTCAGGAATGAATCTCCTGGGTGCTATCGCAGGTAACGACATTGTAATTGATGCTTCACAGGCTAAGCCAAAGGTCGATACGCTTGCTCCGAGCGTACCCATAGCAAACAAGAGCGTACAGGTTCTCATAGTTGGTGCCAACGCAGGATTCTTGGTTATCCTCAAACTACAGACGGAGCAAGAGATGAACTCTTTGCCCGCCACAACTCAGAATTACGTTCACGATCGCAAGCGGAATTTTTGGAAGACGGTCGAGGTTCCAGGAAACGAATCACGCCAGAGGATCTTTGGAGAATGGCTTGCCACCATAGAAGAAACCTGGCACCCGAATAATGAAAGCAACCCCGGAAGGGACCAGGAAAGAGGGTACCAGACGCGCAATCTCCCCAATGTGCGGGCCGCTTACGCCTTTGGGGAAGGCGCCAATGCAGAGATCCCGGGAATACTGATCCTGACCAATCTCAAGGATGGCCGTCGAATCACAGTCGAAACGCACAGCGAAGATAGCGAAATTTTGGACGTCGAGCAGAATCAATTTCTCTATCGCGTGAACGATACAATCTACCAAGCCGACATCAACGGTAATGCGTTAGGTCCTGCCTCTGTGCTGGCGAAAGATGAGGACGTACCGGAGGTTCACTGGGTTTTCCGTTCCAAGTAACTCTCACAAAGGGCAGCCATGAAAGATGCACTATCGGCGGTCAAGCGAACTCTGGAGGGGATCGTCGTCGATTTCGGCGAAAACGTCGCGGAAGAGGAAATTGACCAGGTTCTAAAGCGGTTAGCGGCCCAGCAAACGCACGCAAACGGCCGATCGTTGTATGAACATCTGAAGGGCACGTGCCATCAAGGCCGGGTATCACGCTTCGAAAGAGAAGTAAGCACTGCCTATGTTTCGAACGCCGGCGATGGGCGGGCGCAGTTACCGTTAGGCGCGCTCTTCGGACAGCGGCACAGCGACGACAATTTCCGTACCGGTACCGGGCGAAGATCGCACTTCCAGGGTGCCGCCGACCAGGCGCGCGCGTTCCTGCATGCTCATGAGTCCCAGGCCTTCGCCTTTGGCGCGCATGGCTTTCGGGTCAAAGCCAGGTCCAGAATCTCGAATGCTCAGTCGTACCTCGTGCGCGGTTGTTGACAACTCAATAACGACGCAGGCGTTGCGCCCGTGCTTGGCCGCGTTGTGCAAGCCCTCCTGTGAGATGCGATACAGCGCGGTAACCATGGGCAGGGGCATGCGTGGAGAAAAGGGCGCGGGGGACGTTAAGTGCACGGCCATGCCGTATGCGCCCTCGAACTCCTGACACAAGCTGCGCAGTGCGGGCACCAGCCCCAAGTCCTCCAGAATGGCGGGATGCAAGCGATGGCTGATTTGCCGCACTTCCGCGGAGATGCCCCCCGCCAGCGCGATCAATCGGTCCAACCGTTCTTCAACCAGCGCAGGATCGCTACGTACTTGCTGGCGTGAGTCGGCGAGCTGCCATTCGAGCACGGCGAGGCGCTGGGCCAGATCGTCGTGCAGCTCGCGCGCGATACGGCGTCGTTCATCTTCCTGCGCGGTGATGAGGCGCGCTGCCACCGCGCGCAGCTCTTGATGAGTGCGGTCCAGCTCCTGCCCAGCCGCCTGCACCTGTTGCGTGAGACCCTGCTCTTTCAGCTTGCGATCAGTAATGTCCCGTGTCGAACCTGCTACTGCCTGGACACCGCGGTCTGCGCCGAAGATGGGCACAAAAATATATTCGTATTGCCGTGGTTCCCCGGCCGCGCCGGTATAGGGCGTTTCATCGCGCAGCGGAGCGCGGGTTTCGATGACCTCCTGAATTTGACGCTGGAGGCGCGCTGCCAACTCAGGCGGATAATCGAGGTCAAAGAAATTTTTGCCCACCGCTTCCTCGAGCGATTTCTGCCAAAGCGTGAGTAGGGCCTGATTGATATAGGTGAAGCGGCCCTCCAGGTCGAAGATGTAAACAAAATCTGGAGTATTCGAGAGCACCGTATCGAGAGTGCGCCACAACTGCTCGAGACGTTCCTGGTCGTGCTGATGCTCGGGCAACGCCGACATATTCTGGCAGAGTGCCGACCGCTTAACCGCCGGCTATGGCTCCTATGATCAAAAGGGGCTCGGTGCCCCTAGCGACTGGGTCGGGCAGTGGCGCGTCGGGTGATTCGTGGGAGAGATCCTGCTCGCAGGCGAAGAATCTCACGAAAGCGCGGCGCTGTTGGGTAAAGTGGTCGCGGATGGTGCCGCGCAGCATCGGGTAATGCGCCTCCAGCGCGTCGAGAACAGAGCGCTGGGTGACTTGACCGTCGACGTGCAGCATCACCTCATCGTCGACGTGCGCGAGCGTCCGCAGATGTGCCGGAAGCACGAGCCGGATCATATCAATTCACGCTTTCGCGATCACCCAGGCAGCGTCTGAACTTCGACCGACAGCACGGCCGGAAGATCTCGGACAATGGGAGTCCAGTTGTCGCCGGCATCGGTCGACGCGTACACTTGGCCCCCGGTAGTGCCGAAATAGACGCCGCATGAATCGAGCGAATCGATGGCCATCGCGTCGCGCAACACGTTCACATAACAGTCTTGTTGCGGCAGACCCTTCGTGAGCGGCTCCCACTCATTTCCGCCGCTTCGACTGCGGAAGACGCGCAGCTTTCCTTCGAGTGGATAGTGTTCGGAGTCGCTCTTGATCGGGATAACGTAGATGGTCTCAGGCTCGTGCGCGTGCACGTCGATCACAAAGCCGAAGTCGGTTGGCAAATTACCGCTGACCTCGTGCCACGAGTCGCCGGCATCGTCGCTGCGCATAACGTCCCAGTGCTTCTGCATGAACAGCACATCGGGGCGCGAGCGGTGCAGCGCGATGCGGTGAACGCAGTGACCGACCTCGGCAGTCGGGTCGGGAATATGTTGCGATCTCAATCCCTGATTGATGGGCCGCCAGGTCTGGCCGCCATCGTCGGTACGGAATGCGCCCGCAGCGGAGATAGCAATGAAGATCCGCTCGGGGTTCTTCGGATCGATGAGGATGGTGTGCAGGCACATCCCGCCAGCACCCGGTTGCCAGTGCGGGCCTGAGCCGTGGCCGCGCAATCCGGAGAGTTCCTGCCAGTTTTTCCCGCCGTCGCTCGAGCGGAACAGGGCGGCGTCTTCGACTCCGGCGTAAACCGTGTCCGGATCGGTAAGCGATGGCTCGAGATGCCAGACTCGCTTGAACTCCCAGGGATGAGGCGTGCCGTCGTACCACTGGTGAGTCCCCGCGACACCTTCGTATACGAACTGATTACCGACGGGCTCCCACGTCTTGCCGGCGTCGTTCGAGCGCTGGATCAGCTGTCCGAACCAGCCGCTCGATTGCGACGCATACAGCCGATTCGGATCGGCGGGTGATCCTTTGACGTGGTAGATTTCCCAACCGGCAAAGAAAGGCCCACCGACGTCCCATTTTTCCCGCTTGCCATCCGAGGTCAAGACGAAAGCGCCCTTGCGCGTGCCAACCAGTACACGTACGTTACTCATCCTCACTCCTCTCTCAAGCTTCGCCACATGTTTTGGCGAGCAGTGATTTCACACTCGCCGAGGAGCAGAGCAACGGGTCAGGATTGGATACGCAGATGCCTGCCTACGGCAAGACTTGGAACTGGACCCCACCGTCTTCTGTTCCTCTTAATAGGTTAACCGCGGAGGGTGCTGTTGTGCGCGGTGCGGGAATTTCCAGGGTGGGCATGGGTTTGGCTTGAAACAACCGCCGGGTAGGTTTAGCAAGCAAGCGCGCCCAGAACTGTGCGCGCGTGTGGCGTGCGCTGTCCGTTGCGATACCGGTGCCGGCGTACATCTGGCGATATAGTTTGGAGACGAACAAGAAAGCCAGGCGCGCGCGGAGCGATGACACACAGCGGGATCGATTCCAGATGGAGCGCAGGCTGTAAAAGGTGTCCCAAACACCTTGGGTGCGCCTACAAATTTCCTCTGACGTCATCGAGGGATGCGGGGTGAACATCTTAGGCCTGCGCGCGGCAGGAATGAGCCAGTAGCGCGTTAGAGGAGTGCCGTCGACCGTGGTTTGTTGGTTTTCCGGTTGCTTCTCCCAACGCTCGAAATCCACAGTTCCAGGGAACGGCGTGAGCATCACAAACTGGGCAAACGTGATACCCGCCTCCTGGGCCAGTGCCGCAGTTGCGTTGAAGGTGTCCGGCCGATCCGTGGGCAGTCCGAAAATGAATGACCCCAGCACATGAACTCCATGATCGCGGAAGGTTTGGAGCCGTCGAACCAGGTTTTCGCCGGCGCAGTTGAAATCTTTATAAACGGCTTTGAGGCCTTCCGGGGTAACCGCCTCCACCCCCACCAATGCACCCCTGATGCGAGCTTTTCGCATAGCGGCGAGGAACTCCGGATCTTCGCCGGCCTCCATAGTGATTTGGGTGTAAAAGACCATGTCCTTGGGAAGCTCAGCTAAGCGCGCCATCAGCTCGAATCTTTCCTCCCGAATGGAACGGAGCTGCTCTATTCTCTGCCGATTGTTCTGCCGTTCGGCCAAGCGCAAATCGGTCAGCGTCACGGGGTAGAAATTATCGTCAGCGAGTGCGATAAAGCGGAACCCCTTGCGTCGAAGTTGCACGATTTCCTGCACTACTGTTTCGGAACCACGTTGCCGCGGGCGCTGGCCGTCGGTGCGCCAGACAGAACAGAACGAACAGTGTTTTGCGCATCCCCGCACGGTCTGAACGGACGCCCACATATAGCTGTTTTCGGGCAACAGGTCCCAACGCGCAGGGAGGAATTGGCCGGCTTCGATTCGGCCACCTTCGTAAACGGGAGCGGGGGTTCCGCGGAGGCACTCGTTCAATACTTCGGCCCAGACGACATCGCCATCCCCTCGCACCACGGAATGCGCGTGACCTAACTTCGCGGCTTCTTCGGGATAAAGAGTTGCGTGTATTCCGCCGAAGACTACCCACGCACCAAGTGCCCGGAGTGTCCTGCCGATTTCGTAGCCGCGCAGAGCGTTGCCCGTATGGATGCCGATGCCCACAACGTCACCGGCCTGAACGCGCGCGACGTCCAATTGTTCGAGGGTTTCATCGCAGATTTCGGGGTCGCCGAAAGAAGCTGGAGTGGCGGCGGCGAGAACATACAGCCACCTGGGCGTGATGACTGCCGTTCCAAAGGATATGTCACTCGGATTAACGAGATGAACTTTCAACTGAGCTGGTCCTTTCGTCGCCATGACGAAGGAGGACCTGCGGAGGGGAGGTTTCTCAAAAGGTAACAGTACGTTAGTTCACTTGTAGAACCTGAATAGGTTAGCAGCACTACAATCTATCATTTCACGCTCCGAGAAATAGCGGAGGTACTGGAGCTGCATGGCTTGGTATTCGAAGCTAGGTTACAATCATCAACACTCGATGGCTGTAGCCGCCGGAACTCGCCTTGGTCCTTACGAGATTTCCGGCCCTCTCGGTGCTGGCGGTATGGGCGAGGTTTATCGAGCGCGCGACTCCCGCCTGGATCGCGAGGTGGCCATCAAAGTCCTGCCGCCACACCTCGCGAACGATCCCCAGGCGCTGGCCCGTTTTGAGCGCGAAGCGAAAGCGATCGCTGCTCTCTCGCATCCGAATATCCTGGCAATTCACGATTTCGGCTCCCATCTTGGCAACACTTATGCAGTGACTGAATTGCTTGAAGGCGAAACGCTGCGAAGCTGGCTCGCTCGTTCGGCGGTGCCCTGGAAGAAAGCGGTGGAAATTGCCAGTGGGGTTGCTGACGGCCTCTCCGCGGCTCATGCCAAGGGTCTCATCCACCGTGATCTCAAACCGGAGAACATATTTCTTACGAAGGACGGGCGCGTCAAGATCCTGGACTTCGGCTTGGTGCGCACGAGCGAAATCTCCAGCGCACAAAACCATGAGGCGATTACCCTTACGCAGGACGGGATTGTGATGGGAACGCCAGGCTACATGTCGCCTGAGCAGGTTCGCGCCGGCGCGGTGAGTGCCGGCAGCGATATTTTCTCCTTGGGCTGTGTGCTGTATGAAATGGTTGCGGGACAGCGAGCGTTTGTTCGGGAAACTGCGGCCCAAACCATGACGGCCATCCTCGAAGCAAAGCCACCGGATCTGGGGAAAGCGGCTCCGACGGAACTCGAGGACGTGATCAGCCGCTGCCTGGAAAAGAATCCGCAGCAGCGATTTCACTCGGCAGGCGATCTCACATTAGCCCTGAGGGCCGTCTTGGCCGGTTCGAGTGCCCCAGCTCCGCAAGTCGACATGCCGGAGGCACCTTCACTGGCAGTTCTTCCGTTCGTGAACATGAGCGCTGAGCCGGACAATGAATACTTCAGCGATGGGCTGACGGAGGAACTGATCAGCGCGCTGGCAAAGATCGAAGGTCTGCGAGTAGTAGGCCGCACATCTGTTTTTCAATTCAAAGGCAAAGCGGTGGATGCGCGTGAGGTGGGCGCCCGGCTCAAGGTACGGGCGTTACTCGACGGCAGCGTGCGCAAAGCTGGAGACCGGCTGCGGATTAGTGTGCAGTTGATCAACGTAAGTGACGGGTGCCAGCTCTGGTCGGAGCGGTATCAATGCGAAATGAAGGACATCTTCGCCGTTCAGGATGAGATTACCGGAAAAGTTGTGAACGCGCTACGGGTTCGCTTGTTCGCAGGAACCGTCCAGGTCGCACATACGCCGCCAAACGTGGACGCATACAACTTGTATCTGAAAGGCCGTCACCAGCAGACGCGGCGGACGCCGGACGGTCTGCACAAGAGCATCGCGAATTTTCAGGAGGCCATCGCGCTTGACCCGCGACTCGCGGCGGCGTACTGCGGGTTGTCGGAATCGTACTCGATCATGGCCTACAACGAGCTGTTGCCGTCGCGCGAGCTGATGCCCAAGGCTAAGGCGGCTGCGCAACGCGCGCTGGAGTTGGATGGGACGTTGGCAGCCGCGCATGCGCTCCTGGGGGACGTGATGAGCGGCTGGGAGTGGGATTGGGAAGGCGGAGAGGAAGAATTCCGGCACGCTATCCGGCTAAACCCGGGAGATGCGTTGGGACATTTTCTTTACGCATCGAGCAACCTGGGACCACGCGGGCGGTGGCGGGAAGCTCTCCACGAGATGCGCCGTGCGCTAGAACTGGACCCGGTCTCGCCGGCGATGAATCGCGATTTGGGCCAGCTCTTGTTCATGCAGCGGGACTACGATCAAGCGATCGAGCAGTTTCGTCGGACCCGGGATCTGGATCCGGATTTCATTGGGGTCTATTACTGGCTGGGCCGCGCCTACGAACAGAAGAACCTGCCGGAAAAGGCCTTAGCCGCGTTCGAGCAGAGACTGCTTTTCGGCACGAACACGCGAGTGCTCGCGGCCATCGCGCACCTTCACGCCATTTCAGGAAATCGGGCTGACGCGCTGGAGCGGTTACGACAACTCGAGGAATCAACGGAAGGCGGCCGAGTTCCTCCATTGGATCTTGCCACGGTGTACGTGGGCCTGGGGGAAACGGATCAGGCATTTGAGTTTCTGACGCGCGCGTTCGAAGAGCGCTCGGCCGCCATCTACCAACTGAAGGTAGATCCGGTCTACGATTCGTTGCGGGACGATGCGCGGTTCAGGGCGCTGTTGGACAAGATGGGCCTGCGGTAAGCCGGCATGAATGCCTCGCCATGATCTCACCATCCGCAATTAGCGGTTTGAACAAAGCGTTTCGAGGGCGGCTGATCTCGCCGGGAGACGCGGGTTACGACGACGGACGCCGTGTCTATAACGCGATGATTGACCGGCGCCCGGCACTCATCGCTCGCTGCGCCGTCTCCGCCGATGTCGTGGCGAGCATCCACTTCGCCCGCGAACGAGACCTGGAAGTTTCCGTCCACGGTGGCGGGCATAGCATCGCAGGCAAAGCGGTCTGCGAGGGCGGGCTAATGATCGATCTTTCTCAGATGAAAGGCATCGATGTCGATCCGGCTAACGGTGTAATTCGCGCGCAGCCTGGGCTGAAGCTGGGCGAATTCGACCACGCGACGCAAGCGCATGATCTCGCCACCACGCTCGGAATTGTCAGCGATACCGGGATTGCGGGCCTTACGCTCGGAGGCGGCATCGGCTGGCTGAACGGCAAGCATGGCTTAGCTTGCGACAATGTTCTCTCGTTCGAAGTGGCAACTGCGGAAGGTCAACTCGTGCGCGCGAGTACACAGGAGAATACAGACTTGTTCTGGGCGCTGCGCGGAGGGAGCGGCAACTTCGGCGTGGTCACGTCGTTTGAGTACAAACTGCACGTGGTTGGTCCGGTGCTAGCCGGAATGGTGGTTTATCCGCACGCGGATGCAGTCTCCGTTTTGCGCTTTTATTTAGAATTCGCCTCCGCATGTCCCGATGAATTATCCACAGCTTTGGCGATGCTGTGTCTTCCGGATGGAACCCCGATCGTCAGCATAGTCGTGTGTTACTGCGGTGATTTGCAGGCAGGCGAGCAGGCGGTCAAGGGGCTCCGGTCATTCGGCACGCCGATGCTCGATAGTATTCAGCCCATGAAATATGTGGCGCTGCAATCGGTTCTCGACGGCGCATTCCCGCGCGGCCAGCAGCATTATTGGAAGTCGAATTTTGCACGTACGCTTACGGAGGAGGGGATCGAGATCCTGGTGGAGGGCATGTCGCGCAAGCCCTCTCCCCTGACGGTCGCGTACTTGCAGCAGATGCATGGGGTCGCCGGCCGCATCCCTCCATGGGCGACGGCGTTTCCTCATCGCAGCGACCACTTCGACTTCTCGCTTCTGTCGCAATGGCCTGACCCAACGGCGGCGCAGGCGAACATCGCCTGGACAGGTGAACTGTACCAGGCTTTGCGGCCTCACGTGGAAGACGCCGTCTACGTGAACAATCTGGGCGAGGAAGGCGGCGATCGCGTGCGCGCCGCGTACGGTCCCAACCACGATCGCCTGGTGGAGATCAAGACGCAATACGATCCGACGAATTTCTTTCATCTGAACCAGAACATCGTTCCCTCCAGTAGCGGCGCAGCGACGGGCGCATTGTAATCGGAAACTACTGATAAATAAGGCCCCGATGCTACACTTGGGACGAAAATGGCTTACGATGTGGTGGTCGTTGGGAGTGGTCCGGGCGGATATTCGGCGGCGGCGCGGGCCGGCCAATACGGTCTAAAAACTGCACTGATCGAGCGGCAGCCGCGTCTGGGCGGCACCTGCCTGCTGGTCGGCTGCATTCCTACCAAAACTCTTCTACACACAGCCGACGTTTGGGACTACTTCAAGCACCCGGAAGCACAAGGCATCGAGTGCAAAGATCCGCAGCTGAATTACCGGCAGGTGCTCGATCGTAAAAACAAGATCGTAACGAAGCACTCGAAGGGCATCGAGTTTCTGATGCGCAAGAACAAGGTCGATGTGATCAAAGGGACGGCGCGTCTGCTGGGTGGCGGGCGCATTGAGGTCACGGGCGAAAAACCGCAAACGGTGGAAGCCAAGAACATTATTCTGGCAACCGGCTCGGAAGCGCGCATGCTGCCGGGCTTGCAGGCGGACCCGAATCTGATCCTGACGAATATCGAGATCCTCGACATGGAAGCGGTGCCGAAGACGATCGGCATCATCGGCGCGGGCGCGGTCGGTGTCGAGTTCGCGTCAATTTTCAATCGCTTTGGGTCCAAGGTCACCCTCCTCGAGATGCTGCCGCGCCTGGTGCCGGTCGAAGACGAAGAGATCTCGAAAGAGCTCGAAAAACATTTCAAGAAGGCGGGCATTCGCTGCGAGACGGGAGCCAAAGCGGAGAACATTCGCAAGAACGCGAACAGTGTGAGTTTGAGTGCGATGCTTGCAAACGGCAACCGCGAAGAGATGGAATTTGAAAAGCTGTTGGTTGCTGTAGGGCGCAAGCCGAACACCGAAAACGTGGGGCTCGAAAACACGAAAGCGCAACTCGATCGTGGATTCGTAAAGGTGGACGACCAACAGCAGACGTCCGAACCGAACGTTTATGCGATCGGCGACATCGTGGCGGGCACACCGCAGCTCGCCCACGTTGCGACGGCTGAGGGTATGGTTGCGGTGGGGCACATCGCGGGTAAGCCCGTGCGCGGGATCAATCGAAATCGCATTCCAGGCGCCACTTACACCGATCCAGGAATTGGCAGCGTGGGTCTCAGCGAAGCCCAGGCGCGGGCGCAAGGTTTCAAAGTGAAGGTCGGCAAGTTTCCCTTCGCCGCCAACAGCAAGGCGACAATTCTCGACAAGCATGAGGGTTTTGTCAAGGTCATCGCCGATGAACAATTCGGCGAAATTCTCGGCGTTCACATCATTGGTCCGGAAGCATTCGAGCTGATCGCCGAGGCGGTGACGGCGATGGAGGCGGAGGCGACCGTCGAGAGCATGATGTCGACCATTCACGCGCATCCAACTATTTACGAAGCCATCGGAGAGGCGTTCAACAACGTCAACGGATTGGCGATCAATATCTGATCACCATCGGCACAGGGGCTGTCGCACACTGAAAGATGATGAGACCGCTGCAAGTGCTCGATCTCGGCCGGATGCGCTACATCGATGCGTTCCATGTGCAGCAAGGGCTGGTGGAAGAGCGCAAGCAGGGCGAGGGACGCGACACGCTGCTGTTTGTCGAGCATCCGCACGTGGTGACGGCGGGGCGCAATGCGAAAGAGCAGCACGTGCTCGCAAGCGAAGAGGTTCTGGCACGCAGCGGAATTGAATTCTATGAGACCGATCGTGGCGGTGATGTGACATATCATGGTCCCGGGCAGATCGTTGGTTATCCCATACTCGATTTACGAGAATGGAAGCGCGATGTGCACGCGTATTTTAGGGGCGTGGAGCAGGCGTTGATCGATGCCCTGGCGGTTTTCGGAATCGATGCGCAACGTGTTCCGCGGCGCGGCTACGAAGGTGTGTGGGTTGCAGAGTCGAAAATTGCGGCGATTGGTATACACATCAGCCGCTGGATCACTTCGCACGGTTTCGCGCTGAATGTGGAGACCGATCTGAGCTATTTCCAATATATTGTGCCGTGCGGTTTGGCCAAACCGGTTTGTTCGCTGCGTAGCCTGGGCTGCAGGGCCAGGTGCGACGAGGTGGCGAACGCGATCACCGCTTCATTCGCGAATGTTTTCGGATACGAGCTGGTTACGGCAAATCCGGCGCGGCAGGATTACTTAGAGGAATGCAGGAGATTCGATGATTGACGTTGTTATGCCCCAGATGGGGGAAAGTATCACAGAAGGAACGTTGACGCGGTGGCTCAAGAAGCCCGGCGAAAAAATTGAGCGTGACGAACCGCTATTCGAGATATCGACCGACAAGGTGGACACGGAAATTCCCGCTCCCGCAGCGGGTGTCCTCAGTGAAGTTTTGGTGCAGGAAGGCGCTACCGTTGCGATCAACTCGGTAGTGGCCCGGATCGGCGACAGCGCTGGAAATGGAGCCGGGACGCCTGCCGCCGCGCCGCCTCCGCAGCAGGAATCGCGACAGCCAGGCGGGAGCGTAGATGTGGGACCTTCGGCCGCTGCACAGGACGTGCGCACAGCGTCTCCGGCCCCGTCGGCGCATGCAGCAACACAGGCCGCAACCCAACCGCAACAGCAACAGGCACCGCAGCCTCCGCCCGCGCCGGTGGCGCAGCCCGATGGCGAGGAACAGCCAGGGCCGCTTTCGCCGCTGGTGCGCAAGATGGCGCGCGAGTACAACATCGATCTCTCTCAAGTGAAAGGAAGTGGGGCGGGCGGACGCATCACGAAGCAAGACGTGGAAGCGCACATGTCTTCGCAAGCGGCCCGGACATATGCTGCGCCCGGCGCCCCGCAGCAACCGGTGGCCACTTCGGCTGGTCCCTATGCCTTTTCGCCGGGTCCGGAAACACAGCAACCTCAGGCGCGTGCTCAACAGCCGACACCCACGCAACCGCAGGCACCTGCGCAGCAACCTCAAGCGCCCATGCCGCTGGCGGAATCAGCCAAGACGCGCTCCGAGCCGATGAGCGTTATGCGGCAGAAGATCGCCGAGCACATGATCATGAGCAAGAGAACGTCAGCTCATGTCACCACCGTTCATCGCGTCGACATGACGAAAGTCGCGAAACTGCGCGAAAAGTCAAAGGCGGAGTTTCAGTCGCGCAACGGCTTTTCACTGACCTTCCTGCCTTTCATCGCCGTTGCCGCGGCCGAAGCGATCCGTGCTTTTCCAATTTTCAACGCGTCGATCGACGGCAAGAATATTGTGTACTACCGCGACATCAATCTCGGGATCGCGGTCGCTCTAGAGAGCGGCTTGATCGTTCCCGTGATTCGCAACGCGGACGAGAAAAATGTAGCCGGCTTGCAACGCTCCATTGTCGACCTCGCCACGCGCGCGCGCTCCCGACAGCTAAAGCCGGATGAGGTGCAGGGCGGCACCTTTTCGATTACAAACTTCGGCAGCTTCGGAAGTATCTTCGCTACGCCCGTGATCAATCAGCCGCAGGTTGCGATTCTGGGCGTCGGCGCCGTGGAAAAAATTCCGGCAGTCGTGGATGGCGATGCAATCGCAATCCGCTCGCAAGCACATCTGGCCCTGACGTTTGACCACCGCTTGATCGACGGCGCTTTAGCCGATCAATTTTGTCAAAAAGTAAAGTCGATTCTGGAGAACTGGTCCGCAAACATCCTCTGAAGAAGCGGGCGCGGGCCGGTTCTGGCCGGGCCTGCGCCGGTACGGACGCATGGGTGCGGGAGCGGGTCTCTGACACTGCGGGGAAGTGTGACCGCCGAGGCAATTCCCAAGTATTCAGGCACTTACGTGGCCACAAGTGTACACCACCTCTACAGGTGTGCACGGCGGTTTTTTTTCTTGACGAAATCTTAATGTAGGTTTAACATTCGGTCTGTACCACTCGCATCCATCGGTGCTAATCCAGGGAAAGAGGTCCAGAATATGACCTTTCAGGTCGGCGAAAAAGTGGTTTATCCGAATCACGGCGTCGGAACGATCGAAAATATCAGTTCCCGCGCATTCGGTACCCAGCAAGAGCGCTTCTATCTTCTTCGCCTTTCCCCGAACAGGATGACCGTGATGGTCCCGTTCTCGCATGTCGGTGATGTGGGGCTGCGGAAAGTCACCAAGTGCGCTGAAATCAATCGCGTGCTGAATTACCTCGCCGCCGGGCGGCCCTGCTGCGCACAGGATTGGAAGGACCGGTTCAAAGAGAACTCGGACAGAATGAAGGGCGGGAGCCTGCTGGAAATCGCCGAGGTTTTCAAGGCGCTGTTGATCATCCAACTGGCAAAACCGCTGTCGTTTCGTGAAAAAAAGATGCTCGAACGCGCGCGCAGCATGCTGGTTCTGGAAACCTCGATCGCGAAATCGGTTCCCGAACCGGATGCGGTCGGACTGATTGCCCGAGCGCTGGCGAAATGTGCGCTGCCGATGCCCATCGCGCTGTAGCGCCAGGCACAACGACATCCATATGCGACGTCGATATACTGAGAGTGCTCGCCTCTGTGGCGCTATCGTCTAACGGTTAGGACGGAGCCCTCTCAAGGCTTAAATACGGGTTCGATTCCCGTTAGCGCTACCAACTGAACTTTCAATTGTCCTCGCTCACATCTGGCCGAACACTCAATTGCAGGCCGGTGCGGACTATTCGCTAATCGCGGATAACGCCAAAAATTTTCCCAGGAAGAACTCGATCTGCACACGCTCAGCTAATCGGGGAAAAACGGCGGAAGGGGTGCGGGCGCTTGGGGTTTCGGGTATTGGGGTGAAGCGCCCGCGTTCGTTACGGGGATGTACCTGTAGAACGACCGAACGCTACCGAAAGTTACGGCTGTCGGGCGCTTTTCGTGTACCCAAAAAGGGCTAGTCGAACATGCCTTCGAATAGAGCGGAACTCAGGTAGCGTTCACCGGCATCGGGTAAAACGACGACGATCGTTTTTCCTGCCATCTCCGGCTCCTTTGCGATACGTACGGCAGCGGCCGCCGCAGCGCCACACGATATCCCACTGAGCAGTCCCTCTTCCATCGCCAGCCGGCGAGCCATCTCAATCGACTCCTCATTTGTGACCTGTTCCACTCTGTCCACCATCGAAAGGTCTAGCGTTCCTGGAATAAACCCGGCGCCTATACCCTGAATCTTGTGTGGTCCCGGCTTGAGTTCCTGCTTACTCATCGTTTGCGAAATAACAGGGCTGGCCGTTGGCTCTACGGCGATTGAAATCAACGGGTGCTTTTTCTCATGTTTGATGTAGCGCGAGACGCCGGTGATAGTCCCGCCCGTGCCGATGCCGGATACCAGAACGTCAATGGTTCCTTCCGTATCGTTCCAAATCTCCGGCCCGGTGGTTTCAAAGTGAATGCGCGGATTGGCCGGGTTAGTAAATTGGTCGGGGTGGAAGTACCGTGTTGGATTGGAAGCGCGCAGCTCCTCCGCTTTCGCCATGGCCTCCTTCATGCCTTTCGCACCTTCCGTGAGCACCAATTTCGCCCCGAGCACTTTCAGGACTTTGCGGCGCTCTACGCTCATGGTGTCGGGCATCATTAGAGTGACCGGATATCCGCGTGCTGCGCCGACGAAGGCGAGGGCGATTCCGGTATTCCCGCTGGTCGCCTCAACGATCTCCATCCCCTGTCGCAAGACGCCGCGCTCTTCGGCATCCCACACCATCGACGCGCCGATGCGGCATTTCACTGAAAACGACGGATTCCGGCCTTCGATCTTCGCCAGAACCGTGGCCTTGGCGCCATCCACAACACGATTTAATTTCACCAGCGGAGTGCGGCCGATGCTGAATGAATTGTCTTGAAAGATCAACGGCTTCCTTTCAGATTTCCCAATTGGGAACGTAGTGCGTATGCTTTTCCTGCCAAGTGCGAGCTAATTCGCCGAACGTGGTCTGGTCGAGAACATCGGAAACAGCGCTGTCGACGCGCTTCCAAATTTCGGCAAACGGGTCGCTGCAGGAAAGGCGCGAGAACACTTTCACATTCTCGACGGCGCGAAGCACCTCGCCGACGGTGATGGAATCGGGAGACCGCGACAGCAGATACCCGCCCTCAGCGCCGCGCCGCGAATCAACGAAACCGCCTTGCTTCAATCCGGCGAGGATGAGCTCCAAAAACTTCTGTGGGATTTTTTGACGGCGCGCGATGTCCGCAATTTTGATGGGAGGCATGGGTGCGGGAGCTTGTCGAACAGCCATGTATTGCGAAGCGAGGTCGAAGACAGCCTTGAGCGCATATTCGCTCTTGACCGAAATGTTCATCCTTTACCATTAACGATTCTAGTCCCGACGCCGATTTAAGTTATTGACCGGATTGCTGCGGAACACGACGCACTCGGCCTCTCGCGCGTATAACATGGGTGCAGGTTCGGGCTTCCAGTGGAGAATTCTTGTCGAGACAGCTTTTCGGAACGGATGGCATTCGGGGCGTGGCGGGTGAGCCACCGCTCGATGCCGGCACTGCACACGCGTTAGGCGTGGCGTTGGGTACGTGGGCGCAACGCGCGTCCCGACCGCACGGGAGCAACGGTCCCGCTGAAGTGCTGATCGGAATGGATACCCGCGAAAGTGGTCCGTGGCTGGCCGGGCAGGTGGCTGGGGGGCTCGCTCGTGCGGGAGTCTCCGCGAGATTTGCCGGCGTCATCACGACGCCTGGTGTCGCCTATCTAACTCGTACTGGACCGTTCGTCGCCGGAGTAATGATTTCGGCTTCACACAATCCGTACTACGACAACGGATTGAAAGTCATCAGTCATTCCGGTTATAAGCTCGCCGACGAAGTTGAGCTGCAACTCGAAGGGCTGATGGCCGACTGGGTGAAGACCGGTGAACAGGCCTCAGCAAGGGAATTGACCATCGACGCCAGCCTGGATAACGTCTACACTGATTACCTTGCGGACACAGTTCGCGGTGCGTTTCCGTTGCGCGTGGCGATTGATTGCGCCAATGGCTCCGCAACCCAAGTCGCTCCGCGGCTCTTTGAACGCCTCGGAGCAAACGTGGATTGGATGGGCGCGTCTCCGGACGGGCGCAACATCAATCTAAATTGCGGTTCGCTGCATCTCGATGGTCTTCAACGTGCCGTGCGTGAGACGGGTGCGGATTTGGGGATCGCCTTTGACGGCGATGCAGATCGCGCGCTTTTCGTCTCGGGAAGCGGCAGGATCGTGGACGGTGACGCGGTGCTTTTCCTTGCCGGATCGACGTTGAAACAGGCCGGCAAATTGGCGGGCAATCTGGTGGTCGCAACCATCATGTCGAACCTGGGTCTGGAGAAAGCGCTCGAGCAGCGCGGCATTCAGATGCTCCGCACGCCGGTGGGCGACAAATACGTACTGGAGGAGATGCTCAGACGCGGCGCCGTTCTAGGCGGCGAGCAATCCGGCCACATCATCTTTTCCGAATACGCCACCACGGGTGATGGTTTGCTGACCGCCTTGCGCGTGCTCGAAATTGTGCGCGACTCCGGGCAATCGCTCGATGCATTGTCTGAGGAGGTAAAGACGTTTCCGCAGAAACTCGTGAACGTGCGCGTGAAACACAAACGGCCGCTTTCCGAGCTCGAGTCGGTCCAAGCTGAAATCCAGGCCGCCGAAAGGGAATTCCGAGGCAGCGGCCGCGTGGTCGTCCGGTTCTCCGGCACGGAGCCGCTGGCGCGCGTAATGATCGAAGCGGGAACCGACGAAGAAGTCGAGAAATGGACTGGGCGCATTGCGGACGCCATTCGAGCGGAGCTGGGCGCGGCGGGCTAACAGCCTTTCACCGTTACCGCGCCATGCTAGACTCGAATCTCCGCGCATAGCTTTTGGTCTGTTATGCGCGTGCGGAATTCGCCCGCTTCCCTCCCCCGCTGCGATCCTGCAGTTCAGGATGTCGGCCTATGGAACGCGTTGCGCGACTCATCAAAGACAAAAAGATTTCGCGAGAGATACTGAGCGACGAGGATATCGCGCGTGCGGTATGGCCGGCGGCGGTGGGTAAAGCGATCGCGGCGCACACTTCGCGCGCAAAGCTGGTCCGTAACACTCTGGTCGTTGAGGTGGAGGATGCGATCTGGCAGAAGCAACTGTATGCGCTGACCGGACAGATCTTGGGACGCCTTCGCCAAGTGACCGGCGGTGATCGGATTCAAGATATTGAGTTCCGCATTGCGATTCCGCGACGCCAGCCGCAACGCGCCGAGTCGCGCGACATCAATGTTCCGGAGCGTGCCGGCGAGTCCGCGGATGAAGCGGATCGCATTCAAGATCCTGTGCTAAAGAAGATATATCGACTTTCGCGCAGGAAGGCTACCGGTTGAACTTAACAGACCAAGAAGTCCGCTACGTCGCCGATCTGGCGAATCTGCGTTTGTCGGATGAAGAAGTGCGCAAGATGTCGCACGATCTGGGTCAGATCCTGACGCATATCGAACAGCTCAACGAGCTAAATACCGCAGATGTGGAACCGATGGCGCAAGTGCTGTATGACGCCGATGAGACCGCGACATTGCGGGAGGACGTTCCTTATACGCCGCTTGGCAATCATGATGCGCTTGCGAATGCCCCGGCGAGCGGCTCCGGTTATTTCAAAGTGCCGAAAGTCATCGAGCGATGAGCACGGCCGGTATCGACGTTCCTGCGCTGACGATTTCGGCTATTCGCGACGGATTGCTGAAGAAACAATTCTCCGCAACCGAAGTGGCCCAAGCTGCGCTGTCCTTCGCGGAAAAGGAAAATCCATCGACGAATGCGTTTCTAGCGTTCGCTCGTGACCGTGCGCTCGAAGCTGCCGCCAAGGTGGATGAGGAGATCGCGAAAAAAGACGGTTACGTCGGCTCGCTCGCGGGGGTGCCGCTCGCGGTGAAAGATGTGATCGTCACGCGAGGTCTCCGCACAACCTGCGGCTCGCGAATCCTCCAGAAGTACGTTCCCCCGTACGACGCGACTGCTGTGTTTCGGCTGGAGGCTGAAGGCGCGGTCCTCATCGGAAAAACGAATTGCGATGAGTTCGCGATGGGTTCTTCGAACGAAAATTCGGCGTTCGGCCCGGTCCGCAATCCGAAAGCGCTTGACCGTGTGCCCGGAGGGTCGAGCGGCGGGTCTGCCGCAGCGGTTGCACAAGGTACCGCGGTGATTTCGCTTGGTTCGGACACCGGCGGCTCTATCCGGCAACCCGCCAGTTTCTGTGGGGTGGTTGGGGTGACACCCACCTATGGGCGTGTTTCGCGTTACGGCCTGGTGGCCTTCGCGAGTTCGCTCGATCACATCGGCCCCTTCGCCCGGAACGTGGAAGATGCGGCCACCGTACTGCGTGTCATGGCCGGGCGCGACGATCTCGATTCGACATCCGCCTTCGCGCCGATCGACGATTACCACGCCGTCATGAAGCATCCGGTCAGTGGCCTGAAGCTCGGCTTGCCGAAAGAGTACTTCGACGGGCTGACATCGGAAACCGGCAACGCTGTGCAAGCTGCGATCAAGCAACTGGAAAAGCTTGGCTGCAGCGTGCGCGAGATCAGCTTGCCCCACACGAAGTACGCGCTGTCCTGCTACTACATCGTGGCAACGGCGGAAGCGAGTTCGAACCTGGCCCGTTACGACGGCGTTCGCTACTCCAGCCGCACGGAGGGTGAAACGCTTTCCGAGATGTATCGCAATACGCGCGGCTGCGGCTTCGGCCCGGAGGTGAAGCGTCGCATCATGCTGGGAACATACGTCCTCAGCGCCGGATACTACGAGGCCTATTACCGAAAGGCGCAGCAGGTCCGCGCACTCATCGCACGAGACTTCAGCGACGCCTTTGAACAAGTGGATGCGATCGTAGCTCCGGTATCGCCGTTCACCGCATTCAAGATCGGAGAGAAAGTGGACGATCCGCTCGCGATGTACTTGTCGGACGTGTATACGCTAACGGGCGATCTCTCAGGCGTGCCGTGCATGAGCGTTCCATGCGGCGAATCGTCGGAGGGCCTGCCCATCGGGCTGCAAATCTTCACGAAACACTTCGATGAAGCGACCATGTTTCGCGTCGCTTACAACTACGAGCAATCAACGAACCGTTAACGGTACAGTTTGACGCGCATAGGTCCTGCCGGTTGGGCATACAAAGACTGGTGGGGAATTGTTTATCCAGCCAAGAAGCCGCGCGGCTTCCACGAATTAACGTTCCTTGCCACCTACTTCGATGCACTCGAAATCAACGTCACGTTTTATCGCCCAATCACAGTGAAAACGGCGGAGACATGGCTCGACCGCATTCGCGAAAACCAAAACTTTCGTTTCACGGCAAAACTGTGGCGCGGCTTTACACACGATCGGAACGCGACCAGCGCCGACGAGCATGAGTTTAAGGACGGGCTCGCGCCCTTACTTGAGGCAGGGCGTCTAGCAGCGCTGCTTTTGCAGTTCCCGTGGTCGTTCCGCAATACGGAAGAGAACCGTACCTATGTAGCGCGGTTGCGCGCGCAGTTCGCGGAGTATCCGCTAGTGCTCGAAGTTCGCCACGCGAGTTGGAGCGAGCCCGGCGTACTGGACATTTTGGAACAGATGGACGTCGGGTTGTGCAACATCGATCAGCCGCTGTTCAAGCGCTCCATCAAACCCGCCGCCATCACTACATCCACGATTGGATATGTGCGTCTGCACGGCCGGAATTACCAGAGCTGGTTCACGGAAAACAAGCACGTGGGTGAACGGTATGACTATTTGTATTCCGTCAATGAGCTCGATCCTTGGGTCGACAGAATAAAAGCCGTTGAGCACGCGGCGAACGATACGTACGTGGTCACGAACAATCACTACCTCGGCAAGGCAGTGGTTAATGCGCTTGAAATCTCGTCGATACTGAAGGGTGAACCCGTCCCTGCCCCGGAATCTGTTGTCGAGCGCTATCCCGAACTCCGCGATTTCGTGCTGCGGGAGCAAGCACCGGGACAATTACCGCTTCTCTCGTCCTAACTCGGTCGCTGCCGCGATCGGCTTGTCCTTCCAATACCGATTGAAGTTATCCAGGCCCATAAAGGTGTGCGTTTGCATGCGATCGATATATAGGGTGCCGTCGAGATGATCGATCTCATGTTGCAGTATACGGGCGTACCAGCCCGATGCCTCAATGGTCTTTGGCTCGCCACGATGATCGAGACAATCCACTTTCACTTTGTGCGCGCGAGGCACAACGGCCGTAAAACCTGCCACGCTCAGGCAGCCTTCGAAGAACTCCGATTGCGCACCGTTCCGCTACACGGATCTTCGGATTGATAATCACATGAAACGGCACTGGCTTCCGGTCTCGTGCCTTCAAGACTGCGGGAGGAGTATCGCGCGTGTATTCCGGCTTGTCTTCGATCACTGCCATTTGCAATGCCACTCCGATCTGGGGAGCTGCCAAGCCAACTCCGGGCGCATCGTGCATGGTCTCGCGCATCCATTCGATCAGTTCCTGGACCTCGCGGCTGGAAATCTCGGCTGTGCTGAGCGCTTTCGCACTCTCCCTCAACACAGGTTCGCCCACCTGCAAAATCTTCAGTCGCATAACCTCAGAATGTCATTGCTGGCGCACTGAAACGTCCAATGCATCGTACACTCGTCGATTCAGGCATGCCGGCCAATTCCACTTCGACTAAGCCCCTGGTCCTCCAAGCGCGCTGGCCCGCGGCGGTCGCGCTACTTGCCATAGCAGCGTTGTACTGGTCGCTTCCGGAGCGCCTCACCCCTGGACCCACCTGGTTGCTTCTGCTGGTTGTCGCCATTTTGCTGGTACCTACAATCGCGGCCCACCTTGCCGGGAGAACCACTTTGAATTTTGTGCTCGGTGTTGTGCTGCTGGCCGTCATCACCATCGCAGTAGTTTCGTCCCTCGGCATCCTGATTGCCGGGTTGCCGGATAAACGGCAACCACCAAGAGAGTTGTTGCGCTCCGCGGTAGCGCTTTGGGTCAGCAATGTGTTGGTGTTTGCGTCCTGGTATTGGCGTTTGGATGCAGGTGGCCCACACCGGAGGGACCTCCGGCCATCCCACACGGAAGGGGCATTTCTCTTCCCGCAGATGACTTTGCAACCTGGATCGAAACTCGCACAACCCGCCTGGAAGCCGGGGTTCGTCGACTATCTGTTTCTGGCTTTCAACACCAGCACAGCGTTTTCGCCGACCGATGTGCCCGTGCTCTCCCGGTGGGCCAAGGCGATGATGATGGTGCAAAGCTGCATTTCACTGGGCACCGTCGCCATCCTCGCAGCGCGAGCCATAAACATTTTGTAGCCTCGGTGGAACTTTTTAGCCTGCTCACGACATTACATCTATGAGCAGCGACTTTCATGGTCAGCGACGAAGCTTTGATGCACGATTTACAGCGCGGGTCTCTCGAGGCGTTTGAAGAGCTCTTCGGGCGCTTCCGCGAGCCGCTGTACCGCTTCTTCCGGCGCCGCCTGAATAGCAGCGAACGCGCCGAAGACCTTACACACGAGACTTTCTTGGCGAGTTCTAAGAGCCGCATCGCGATATGAGCCACGTGCCCGAGTGAGAACTTATCTGTACGGTATTGCTTTCAATCTCCTCGCTGCGGAACGCCGCAAACTGGCGAAAGCGAGCGGTTCGTTTTCCGACCTCACTCGCGAACCGATCAGTAACCCACTGCCCGATTCGACACTCTGGGTCCGCGAGGCTCTGCAAAAGCTCGATACGGCCGAGCGCGAGATCCTGATGCTTCGCGAATACGAGCAGCTCAGCTATTCAGAAATTGCCGACGTGCTTCGGTTGCCCGTCAACACGGTGAGGTCGAGGCTGTTTCGCTGTCGTATGGCTTTGAAGCAGTATTTAGAACCGGCGCCGCAAGCCGCGGACGCGAGGAGGTGACGAGATGGAGACCAGCACACATCCCATTTCACAGGAAGAGCTGATGGCATACCTGGACGGCGAGTTAGCGGCTGATCGCGCCAGCGTGGCAGCAGGCCACCTTGAGCACTGCCGGGAATGTCAGGCCGTTGCCGCCGATTTCCAGAGCGTTTCGCGGCGCTTACTCGAATGGCAGGTTGATGAGCCGAGCTCTCGCTTGAACGAGCAGCTTCGCACGGCACTCGACAGCAGGCAGACTACCGATCAAAAGCGGCGGCTATCACGGCTCTTTTTCGCTCGAAGCTCCTGGGTATGGGCTGCAGCCGGCGCGGTAGTGATTCTCGCCATTGCGCTTGTCATCTCAACGCGACAACCTCAGCGTGCGAGCTTCGCGACCGATGGACAATCGCTGGCCGACAAACAGCAACGACGCGTGACGTTGGGGAGTCAGTCCATGTCTGCTCCGGAGGCCTCCGCCGGATTGGTGGCGGGAGTAGTTGGGGGATCGGGTCAGGCTATCGCGCCACCGCCGCCTCCTCTGCCCAATGCTGGGAAAGCCAAGCCGACAACGGGTCCGCTAATCATCCGGAATGCCGAACTAAGCCTGACCACTCGGCAATTCGAGAGCACAAGAGGCACCCTCGATCGCGTTCTCGCCTCCTATCAGGGATACATCGCAAGTCTTTCTGTGAGCAGCCCGCCCGATCAGGGCCGCACGTTGACCGCGACGTTAAAAGTGCCTGCCGCGCAACTCAATAGCGTCCTCTTCGCTCTGAAAAAGCTTGGCCGCCTCGATGCCGAATCTCAAACGGGGCAGGAAGTGACGCAACAAGTTGTCGATCTTGAGGCGCGGCTCTCAAACGCTCGCAATAGCGAACAACGTTTGACTGAAATCCTGCGTGATCGCACGGGGAAATTGTCGGACGTCCTGGCAGTTGAGGAGCAGATCGATAATGTTCGCGGGCAAATCGAACAGATGAAGGCGGAACAGGAGAACCTTTCGCACCAAATCGCGTTCGCCAGCATAGATTTGAAAATTGCCGAGGAGTACAACCAGCCGCTGGCAGTCGATCATTCTTCCACGTGGACTCGCCTGAGAAATGCCGCCGTGGACGGATATCGCTCGGTGATAGACGGCGCGACGGACGTCGTGGTCTTTCTTCTGGCTTACGGGCCCGGTCTGCTGATCGTGGCTGCGATCTTGTTCTTTCCGGCGCGCGCGCTGTGGAGAAAACGGAATCGCGCTACTGCTTGACGAGCGACTCTTCGCCCGGCCAAACCTCGATGGCACGTGGGCGTTCCTGCCGTTCTCGTCGCCGGCTCTGGAATCGATCCAGGTAAAGATAGATCACCGGAGTGATGTAGAGCGTTAGCAGCTGCGAAACAATGAGCCCGCCGACAACGGCAATACCAAGCGGACGCCGGGCTTCACCTCCCGCGCCGGTGCCGAACGCGATCGGCAATGTTCCGAGCAGCGCGGCCATAGTGGTCATCATGATGGGCCGGAACCGTTGCAGACAGCCTTCGAAAATCGCTTCTTCCGGCGATTTTCCTTCCTTCCGCTCTGCCTCAAGCGCGAAGTCGATCATCATGATGGCGTTCTTCTTCACGATCCCGATAAGCAGAACGAGCCCGACGAACGAATACAGATTCAAATCTTCGCCGAAGATGAGCAGCGTCAGCAACGCGCCCAAAGCCGCCGCGGGGAGTCCGGACAAAATCGTAATCGGATGAATGAAGCTCTCGTACAGAATTCCGAGAACCAGATAAATCACGAGCACCGCAATGAGCAGCAGTATGCCGAGACCACGCTCGGACGTCTGGAATGCCGCCGCCGTACCTTGATAGCTGAAACTCACCGTGTCAGGCATTCCGATCTGACGGGCCGCGTCATCGATCAGCCTGGTTGCCTGGCTCAATGCCACTCCGGGCTTCACATCGAACTGAAAGTTCACAGCAGGAAGCTGTCCGATGTGGTTGACGCTGAGCGGAGCGACCGTCTGATTCAACTCGGCGACAGCGGAGAGCGGAACCATCTTGCCCTGACCCGATCGAATGTAAAGATCGCGCAGCGCCGCGGGATTGCGCTGGTATTCAGGTAAGACTTCCATAACCACGTCGTACTGATTTGATGACGTCTGGATGGTGGTCACTCGCCGGTTTCCATAAGCGTCGTACAGCGTATTCGCTATGGCGTCGGGAGTCACTCCCACTGCCTGCGCGCGGTTGCGATCGATATCCACGTCCAAGCGCGGGCTGCTCAGGCGCAAGTCGCTATAAATGTGCTGCAATTCGGGAATCGAGTGAAGCTTGGCCTCGAGCACCGGGGCCCACTTATACAGCTCACCCGTATCGGCATCCTGAAGCGCGACGGAATATTCGCTGCGGCCTTCATTCTGTCCGAGCGTAATCAGCGGCGGAGACTGCATAAAGACCATCAGGCCGGGAATGGTCGCAAACTGCTGTTCGAGCTGGCCGATGATGGTATTCACCTTCGGGCGGTGCTTGTCGTGTTTTAAACCCATGAACACCATGCCCTGGTTCTGGCCACCCATCATCCCGACGCCCGCACCATAACTTTCGACCCAGGGGTTCTTCTGGACGATTTGATTGACCTGTTTCTGCAGGCGCACCATCTCGTCGAAGGACGCATCCTGCGCTGCTTCATCTCCTCCGAATGCAAAGCCCTGATCTACCGTTGGCATGAAACCTTTGGGCATGATCACAAACAGATAGAGCGTTCCGACCGTGAGGGCGATGCTCGCCAGCAGCGTCGCCCCGCGATGGCGCAAAACGATCTGCAATGTTCGTCGATAGCTGCCATTCAGCCAAGTAAAAAAACGCTCTGACCAACCATAGAATCCTCCACCGGAGTGACTCTCGTGACGCAGAAAACGGCTGCAAAGCATCGGCGTCAGCGTCAGCGATATCACGCCGGAAATAAGCACCGCGACGGCGATAGTGATGGAGAATTCGCGCAGTAGACGACCGATGATTCCCCCCAAAAACAGCACTGGAATGAAGACTGCGACCAGGGAAACGGTCATCGAAATAATCGTGAAGCCCACTTCGCGGGCTCCCTCGAGGGCAGCCTGCATGCGCGATTTGCCCATTTCCATGTGCCGCACGATGTTTTCGAGCATCACGATCGCGTCATCGACCACGAAGCCAACGGAAAGCGTCATGGCCATCATGGAAAGCATGTCGATGGTGAAGCCCAGCAGCTTCATCGCCGCGAACGTACCAAGCAGCGAAAGCGGAACCGCCAGGCTAGGGATGGCCGTCGCCGAAATGTTCCGCAGGAAAACAAAGATGACCAAAATGACGAGACAGATGGTCAGTAAAAGCGTAAATTTTACGTCCGAAATCGATTCGCGAATGTTTTCCGATGCATCGAAGGCTCTGCCGATCTCAATGCCGGCCGGCATAGACTGCTTCATTACCGGCAACAGCGCCTTAACCGCATCCGCCACCGCAACTGTATTCGACCCGGGCTGCTTCTGTACCGCCAGGACAATGCTGTGGTTCCCATTGATCCAGAAAATCGTTTTCTCGTTGCTGACACTGTCCAAAACGTTCCCGAGTTCGTCGAGATACACGGGGCTGCCGTTACGATAAGTAACAATCAGATGCGAGAACTGAGCCGCCGACGTGAGTTGGCTGTTTGATTGGACCGTATACGCCTTCGAGGTACCGTACAGCTCGCCGGCAGGAAGATTCAGGCTGCCGGTCGAGAGCGCATTACGAACCTGCTCGAGATCGATTTGCCTGGATGCCAGCTTTTCAGGATCCGCCTGCACGCGTACTGCGTACTTCTGCGATCCGAACACCTGGACGCGCGCCACTCCACTGACCATCGAGATCCGCCGCGCCATCATTGTCTCGGCATAATCATCGAGCTGCGATGCCGACATCGTGTTCGATGAGATAGCAACATAGAGAATGGGCTGCTCGGCAGGGTTCACCTTCGAGTAGGAAGGCGGCGCCGGCATGTTCGTTGGCAAACTTCCTTGGGCGCGCGAAATAGCCGCTTGCACGTCCTGCGCGGCAGCATCGATGTTGCGGCTCAAATCGAACTGGAGCGTGACACTCGTCGAGCCGAGCGAGCTCGATGAAGACATGCTGTTGATTCCGGCGATGGTCGAGAATTCAGCTTCAAGCGGTGTCGCCACCGAAGACGCCATGATGTCGGGATTCGCTCCCGGCAAAGACGCCGAAACCTGGATGGTCGGGTATTCCACTGCCGGCAGATTGCTGACAGGTAGCGAGAAGTAGCTGATGAGTCCGAAAATCAGAATGCCCACCATCAGCAGTGTGGTTGTGATGGCTCGTCGAATGAAGAGATCGGTAAAGTGCATCTAGCTCCCTCCTACCCGGGACCTGCCGTGCTGCCCGCTGCTGCATCCCCCAACTGAGTTTGCGCTTGCAGCAGGCGCACTTTCATACCCGGTGCAAGACGCATCTGCCCTTCCGAAATCACCATTTCGCCCGGTTGCACGCCGCTTCCAATCACCGCCTCTTCTGCCGCTTTGGGAGGCGTGTAGTTCCGCAGCACCTGAACAGGTCGCATGGCGACGGTAGCATCGCCCGCGTTCATCACCCACACGTACTTGCCTTGGGGACCGGTCTGCACCGTGCGACTTGGCACCAGAACGCGATTATGCTCCAAACTGAGCTGTGCCTGCACATTCACGAACTGCCCCGGCCACAGCGCATGGTCGGCATTCGGGAACTCGGCCTTCAGCTTGATCGTCCCGGTAGTGTTGTCAACCGAATTATCGATGAACCGCAGAGTGCCGGTCACGGTATTCTCGCCATCAGCGGTCGCTTCGATGAGCAGCGGATGTTCGGCATTGTACTTCCGCACCTCCGCCAACATTTGCTCCGGCAATCCGAAGGAAACATAGATCGGCGACATCTGCAATAAGGTCACAAGAGCCGCATCGTTATCCTTAATCAGATTTCCCGCCTTCACCGCAATCGCGCCCGCGCGGCCGCTGATGGGCGCCTTGATTTTCGTGTAATCGAGCTGCAGTTGCGTCTCCGCGAGTTTGGCCTTATCCGCCTTCAATGTGGCGCTCGCGCTCTCTACCGCCGCTTTATCGGCATCGAGCGAAGCCTGCGCCGATTCGGCCGTCTCCACCGTCTGCTCGGTCTGCTCCTTGGAGTAAATCCCTTCTTTTGATAGCGCCAGAGCTCGGTCCGCTGACGCACGGGTCTGCGTCAGTAGCGCTTGATCTTTGGCGACATTCGCCCGGGCCTGCTGCTCGAGCGCCACATCTTTCACGACATCAGCCTGGTATTCCGCGATCTGCCGGTTTAGCGGCTCCGGATCTATCTCGAAAAGAAGCTGCCCCTTTTCAACGTTCTGACCTTCCTGGAAGTCGACGCGCAGCACCTGCCCCGCGACGCGCGATTTCACGTCTACCGTCGCAATTGCCTCGACATTGCCAACTGCGGACACGTTCAGAGGAACATCAGTGGCCACCGCAGCGACCGCACGCACCGGCACCGCGGGCATCATCATCATTCCCGCTGCGCTGGCGCCTTCTTTTTTTCCACAGGAGACAAAAAGAACTGTAAGTGCAACAACACACAGGGAAGCGGCCGATATTTTCAATTCACGGATGGACAGATACACGAAGTCTACTTATCTGGAGGGGTTAGTTTTATAGTGCCACAACAGGCTCGCATTTTGCCCGCCATATGTTTAATACGGTCATCGTCGCCGAATGTTCCGTTTTGCGCGCGCATCGGTCGGCTCGATGTCATTCTTGTGTTCGGTGCCGCATTCAGGGATGTCCGTTTCCGAACAGGCGCAGGGCTTGTTCAGCGACCGTTTTGAGCGCGGTGCAGCGCCGACAATTATCTCCGTCCCGGGCCGCGTGAACCTCATTGGGGAGCACATTGATTACCACAACTTGCCGGTACTTCCCATGGCGATTCAGCGTCGCATCGCGATCGCCTTTCGTCCACGCACGGATTTGCTAGTGCGTGTGCACAGCTCGAGCTATGGCGCGCGCGCGTTTGCTCTCGATCATCCCTTGCATCTCGGCCCATCAGGAGATTGGATGAATTACCTGAAGGCCGCGTCGCAAGCTGCACAAACCGGCTGGAAAATAAACCGCGGGATCGATGCCGCGATCGCCTCCGATCTGCCTGCGGCCGCCGGCTTATCTTCCTCCTCGGCTCTTCTCGCCGGATTCACAATCGCACTGTTACACGCAAATGAGATCTGCCCAGGCCTGGATGAATTGATGAACGTCTTGCCCGAGGCGGAACACTTTGTCGGCACCCGGGGCGGAGGTATGGATCACGCTGCCGTTCTAGCCTCACGGCAGGGATGCGCCGTGTTGGTAAAGTTCGCGCCCTTTGAGATCTTCCACATTCCCGTTCCGCCCGATTGGTCATTTCTGGTGGCCCACAGCCTTACTCAAGCCGAGAAATCCGGCGCAGTCCGTGCCGAATACAATGCGCGGCGAACAGCAGCGACTGAGGCGCTCACATCGCTGGGTTTGCCGTCGTTTCATGCAGCATTGGAAACGCACACTCGCTTTCCGGCTGCACAGGTTCTTCCTGAAAATCGGCGACTCGCATTTCTCCACGTGACCAGCGAAGCGCTTCGTGTTCAGCAGGCGGTCGCGGCTATGCGCGAATCGAACTTGGCCGCTTTCGGCGAGTTGCTTAACGAGTCACACGCCAGTTTGCGAGATCGGCTGCGAGTCAGTTCGCCCGCGCTTGACGCTCTGGTCGGGGCAGCTCTCGAGGCCGGTGCACAGGGCGCTCGACTCACGGGAGCGGGGTTCGGCGGCTGTGTCATTATCCTGTGTACATCGGCAGACCGGGACCGTGTTCGCGAACGGCTCATCCGGAATTTCTATTCGAACCGCAGCGATTTCGATCCGGCAAATCATCTGTTTGAGGCGCAACCATCGGCAGGAGCATTAGGCCATTAAGACATCTATTCGGAAGGCCGTCATTCTCGCTGCCGGCAAAGGCACCCGCATGGGCGCCATCACCCAGACACTGCCCAAACCCATGCTGCCAATTCATGGGCGACCAATGCTCGAGCACATTCTCGAGCACCTCGCCGCGGCCGGGATCGAACGCTTCTTCGTAGTTGTCGGCTACCTTCACGAAGTGATCGAACAGCACTTTAGCCAGTGGCGCCGTCCCATCGAATTTCGTGTGCAGGATCCGGTGAATGGAACCGGATCAGCCGCTGCTCTCGCAAAAACGTTCGTCGGCGGCGAGCCGTTCTTACTTACCTACGGCGATATTCTCTGTGACCCTTCCGAGTACGTGCGTTGTGGCTCCATTCTGAATAAAGATCCAAGTCCTGCCGCTGTTCTCGCGGTGAAAGCGGTTGATGATCCGTGGCAAGGCGCGGCCGTGTACGAAGAGAATGGCCGGATTCGCGAAATCATCGAAAAGCCACCCCAGGGCACCTCCACGACGCATTGGAATAGCGCAGGTTTTTACGGGTTCTGTCCAATTGTGTTCGACTACCTCGCCCGGCTTCAGCCCTCGCGTCGCGGCGAATATGAGCTGACTTCCGCGCTCGACATGATGCTCGAGGACGGTCTCGAATTGCGAATCTCAGCGATCGAAGGCGAGTGGCGCGACGTCGGACGGCCGGAGGATTTGACCGCCATGAACGACACGGCTGCTTCCACAAACTCCTGATTACGGCGACGTCTGCGCACTGTACACTACTCGGGTAGAGTATGTCGCGCCGTCATCTCGCGCTTTGGATCACGCTGTTCGCGACTCTCAGCTTCGCCCAACAAAACCGCGACCCGGTTCCCATCGCCCGTAATGCTTTTGACCTGCTGCTTGGGGAGAACTACACGCGAGCTGCGGACCATGTTCACGCAAAAGATGCTTGACGGTTTGAGCGAAGACGTTCTCCGCAACCAAGTTGGACCGCAAATCAAAGCGTTGGGAAAAGCGGAAAAAATTGGTGATCCTGTCGGTGCAAAAGGTGCAAGGCATGGATGTTGTCGTTTTTCCGTGCAAGTTCACGGCGGGGAATTTTGATTTCCAATTCAGTATCGACGCCACGGGTAAGATAGCGGGCCTATTCTTCCGTGCCGGGCAAGGTCCCAAAACGTCCGACGGAAAAAGCCCTTCGAGCTGGACGCAGCCCGACTACAGTCATCCCAACACTTTTCGCGAACGCGATGTGACAGTCGGCGAGAACGAGTGGAAGCTGCCGGGCACGCTGATAATTCCAGTCGGGACGGGGCCGTTCCCGGGTGTTGTCCTTGTTCAGGGGTCCGGCCCGCAAGACCGCGACGAGTCGATCTCCGCTAATAAGCCGTTTCGCGATCTGGCCGAAGGTCTCGCGTCGAGAGGCGTCGCGGTGCTGCGTTATGACAAGCGCACCAAAGTTTACGGCGCTCAAATGGCGGCGTTGAAAACGATTACTGTCCAGCAGGAAACCATAGAGGACGCGCTAACGGCCGTCGCGGTATTGCGACAGCAGTCCGAAGTCGATCCAAAGCGCATTTTTGTTCTCGGCCACAGTCTGGGCGGGTACTTGGGCCCGCGCATCGCAAATTTGGATGGACGGCTCGCGGGCTTGATCATTCTGGCTGGAAGTTTCCGGCCCATGCAAGATCTTATTCTCGAGCAGAGTCGCTACCTGTCCGCCACGCCCGAGCAACTCGATCAATTGAAACAGCAGGTGACAGAGATCGATAATCTGAAGCCCAGCGAAAACAATCCCCCGACCCTCCTCGGCGTTCCTGCGAGTTATTGGCTTGATTTGCAAAGCTACGATCCAGGCACTCAAGTCAAGGCACTGAAATGTAGACTGCTCATTCTTCAGGGAGGGCGCGACTACCAGGTTTCGCAGCAGGATTTCGCTATGTGGCAGGCCGCTCTAAAGGGAAAGAGCGACGCGACCTTTCGCGCGTATCCGGCCTTGAACCATCTGTTCATAGCGGGCGAGGGGAAAAGTCTTCCTGCGGAGTACAGCAAACCGGGCCATGTCGCGCCCCAGGTGATCGAGGACATCGCGAACTGGATCGAACGGTGAGCGGGCGTAAAGCATCTCGAACTGCTGCTGTTTGACGTCCCGGCACAAGCGGTTAAGACGGGGTAAAATATCTCCTATGGCTGGGAGTTCCTGTCTCGCGACGGTCTGCAGCCCCAGACGTTTCAGGGGAAAAATCTGAATGCCTGAGGGCAACGGAACTGGCCGGCTGGACCGAATTGAGGCGCTGCTCGAAAAGACGGCCGAGCGTCTCGACCGCATCGCTACCTCGCAGTACCTTCACGATGAGCGCCTCTCGCGGGTCGAAGTGCTTCACGAAGAAAACGAGGAGCGCTGGAAACAAACCAACACCGGTATCAACTCGCTGGTCGGTGCGATTCGCGAGTTGATCGACCGTATCCCCGCTGAGAATTTGTCGGCCGGGCCGGAGCCCCGCCGCTGATCGCGAGCGAACGCGCAGTAACATCGACGTAACTTTTCGTGCCCTTTCCTCCCGTTGAACAGCAGCTCACCTATCTGAAGAAAGGGCTCGCTGAGCTCATTCGGGAAGAAGAACTCCGTGAGCGCCTGATCGCGTCCTCTAAAGAAGACCGGCCTCTGCGCGTGAAGGCGGGCTTCGATCCAACTGCGCCCGATCTTCATCTCGGCCATACAGTACTGCTCCGCAAGATGAAGCACTTTCAGGATCTCGGCCACACAGTTATCTTCCTGATCGGCGACACGACAGGACTGATTGGCGACCCCACAGGGCGCAACCTGACGCGGCCGCCGATGACGCCCGAAGCGATTCAGCGCAATGCAGAGACTTATAAAGCACAAGTCTTCAAAATTCTCGATCCCGAGAAAACCGAGATCCGTTTTAACTCTGACTGGCTCGCTCCGCTAACTTTCGAGGAGGTGGTTCGCCTTTGTTCGAAATATACCGTCGCGCGCCTGCTCGAGCGTGACGATTTCAGCACGCGCTTCAAAGAAGGCATCCCGATCTCCGTACACGAACTGCTCTATCCGCTGGCTCAAGGCTACGATTCGGTCGCGCTTCAATGCGATGTCGAGATGGGCGGCACAGACCAGAAATTCAACTTGCTGGTCGGCCGCGAATTACAGAAGGATTCCGGCCAGGCGCCACAGATCGTCGCTACCGTTCCGATCCTTGAAGGCCTCGACGGGATCGAGAAGATGAGTAAGTCCAAAGGCAATTACATCGGCATCACGGAAGCGCCCAAAGTGATGTTCCGCAAAATCATGCAGATCAGCGACCATCTCATGTATCGCTACTACGAGCTGCTGACCGATGTCCCGATGGATCAAATCGCGCGCATGCGCGAAGACGTCGCGAGTAGCGCAAAAGATCCAATGGAGCTAAAGATGGAATTGGGGACGCGTATCGTCGCCGACTTCCATACCGAAGCCGAAGCAAATGCCGCGCGGCGAAGCGTTCGACCGCGAAGTGCGCCAAGGCCTCGAGCCCGCGGACACGGAAACGGTGGACCTGCCGCCCTCCGTCGCGACTGAGAAAGGCCTGCGCGTCGACAAATTACTTGCCGCGCTTGGTTTGGCGGATAGCGTCACCGATGCAACTCGGAAACTGAAGGCCGGGGCGGTCGAGATCAACGGGAATATCTATAAAGATCTTCTGCTCACGGGCGCGATGGGTGTACTGGTAATCCGCCTCGGCAAAAAATGGAAGCGGGTACGGACGTTCGGTGTTCAGCCAGTCGCCTAGAATTAGGCGATATGATAGCTCGGTAGAGATCCCGCAAATTCAACCACGCCACGGAAGAGGTGAATCATGGCAACCGTCCTTACTGAACCCCACGCTACCGAAGTTCCGATTAAGCAAACCAAGATCCTGATCGACAACAAATGGGTTGATAGCGTCTCCGGCAAGACGTTCGAGACCATCAATCCGGCGACTGGAGAAGTTCTGGCGAAAGTCGCCGAAGCCGATGCCGCCGATGTCGATCTCGCGGTCAAAGCCGCGCGCAAGGCATTTCACTCCAAAGCACCCTGGCGAAGAATGTCGGCGGCCGAGCGCGGCAAGCTGATGAACCGTCTCGCCGACCTGATGGAGAAGAATGCCGACGAGCTCGCCACCCTCGAATCGCTGGATAACGGCAAGCCGCGCCACATCGCGCGCGCGGCGGATCTGCCGCTGAGCATCGCCTGCTACCGCTATTACGCCGGTTGGGCGGACAAAATTCAAGGAAAAACCATTCCGGTCAGTGGCGACTATTTTTGCTATACGCGCCACGAGCCGGTCGGCGTTGTCGGTCAAATCATTCCCTGGAATTTTCCGCTGCTGATGCAGGCCTGGAAACTCGCTCCCGCGCTCGCTTGCGGCAACACGGTTATTTTGAAGGTCGCGGAGCAAACGCCTCTCAGCGCGCTGCGTGTCGGCGAACTGATCCTCGAAGCGGGATTTCCCGAAGGTGTCGTCAACATTCTTCCGGGTTATGGCCCGACCGCAGGCGCAGCACTCGCGCGGCACATGGATGTCGACAAAGTGGCCTTCACGGGTTCTACCGAAGTCGGCCACCTCATCATGAAGGCTGCCGCGGAAACGAACCTCAAGCGCGTCACGTTGGAGCTCGGCGGCAAAAGTCCGAACATCGTCTTTGGCGATGCCGATATCGAGCAGGCCGTCGAGGGCTCCCATTTCGCCCTGTTCTTCAATCAAGGGCAGTGCTGCTGCGCGGGCTCCCGCCTCTTCGTGGAGGAAAACATCTACGACGAGTTCGTGGAGCGAAGCGCCGCGCGTGCCAAACGCCGAACTGTCGGCAATCCCCTGGACAAGAACACCGAGCAAGGTCCGCAAGTCGACCATGAGCAGTTCAACAAGGTGATGGGTTACGTTGAGTCCGGAAAGGAACAAGGCGCCAAGCTCATGTGCGGTGGTGAGCGCGTTGGGGAGCGCGGTTATTTTGTCGCCCCGACCGTCTTCGCCGATGTCAAAGACGATATGAAGATCGCGCAGGAAGAGATCTTCGGTCCGGTGATGAGCATCTTGAAATTCAAAGATGTCGACGATCTGGTCGAGCGCGCCAACAAAACCATCTATGGTCTCGCGGCGGCGGTTTGGACGCGCGATATCTCAAGGGCTCATCACATCGCCAATAATGTCCGAGCCGGTACCGTTTGGGTCAACTGCTTCGACGTTTTCGATGCGGGAGCGCCGTTCGGCGGCTTCAAGCAATCCGGGATCGGCCGCGAGCTTGGTGAATACGGGCTGCAGCAGTATTCGGAAATCAAGACCGTTACCGTAAAACTCTGATTAAAAAATCGAGGAGCAGAGCGCATAAGGACGCGCCAGCTCAAAGAACGCGCCCAACTCTGCTCCTCAGTCCACGAAAAGAAGTCTTTCTTACGCCGCTAGCGGCATGTCGACCGCGTCTGCAGTTGGACGCGGCATCTCGATCACGTTATCTGTCGGCAGTTTCGTAACCAGCGCATCGGTTGCGAGGCGCAGTAATTGCTCCACCCGCCCGGTCATGTCGATCTCGTCCGAGAAGCGACGTAGCTGGGTGGTGAACGCGCGGCGCAGCAGAACGATGGATTCCTCCAGGCCTAGCTTGGGAATATCGATAATCGCGAATTTCAAAATGCTGTCCATCAGCACTGTCTCGACGTTCAGCATCTTGTAAATCGCGCGCCGATTGCGCATCACGTACTTCACGACTTCCTTGCTGCGATAGGCGAAATAGTGCTCGCGCGTAAACCACGGAAAGCGCTTCGTGTCGATAGTCTTCAACTCGCGACCCAATTTGTTCGCGGCGGAAGCGAAAGCCCGGTTCAGAGCCTCAGTCTGCTGGATGTCGTAGGTGAAGATGTTCGTCGGCTTGCCCGAGAACGGATGCGTGCATTGATAAACCAAAATCGGGTAGGCCGTGTGTGGTCTCAAAAGAACTTCGGGATTGGCGGAAAACCATTCGCGAACCCAGCCGCGCATGGCACCCTGCATTACTTTCGAGACGGTCGAGTAGGTCGGGAAATAAGCAGCCGTGCGCTCTTTGGGAGCCCGCTTCCAAACGGAGAAGTCAATGCTCGAAGCTTCGGCGCTCACCGGCGCCTCATTCTTTTCGACAATCTGTTCTTCGGCTTCTGTGTTCCGCGCCGGCATCACGATCAACTCGCCCATTTGAGCCTCCCAAAAAGCAACAGCCGGGAAGGCTATTCCCGGCCGGCCTGCTTGATTTCGCTCGCGAGTTATTCTCGCGAGCGACTTGAACGTAGCATGCGGCTAAACGAAAACGGACAGCGGAGAGGCTCACCCAAAACCAATAAATGCCGCTAAGTACATGAAAGTACGCCAGAAAAGATTTTTGAGATTTTTTTTCAACTTTTGTGACTACTCTTTCGACACCTGCCGAAAAGACCCCCTTTTCTCGCTGGCGAGGTGTCTCTCCCCCGCCGAAACCACCTCTCTTCCGTGCCGGAAAAGGCCTCGAAAAATGCTATAATTGGACCGAATGAGCTTGTGGCGTCCGCGCCTATGGGTTCACGCAACCCGCTTGAGACTTTCACCCGCCCGTAGCTCTTCCCTGACCAGTTATCGAATCAGCTACATTTCCGGCCCAGGCGCCGGTTTCGGCATTTCACCCCGTTTTTCCTTTTAATGAAGTCTTCTGTTCAGATCTCTCGCGGCATTGAATCCCTGTTTGGCACTCGCGATGAGAACATACGCCTCCTCGAATCCGAACTGAGCCTGCGAACGCGGCTCATGGACGGCGACTCGCTGGAAATCGAAGGCGACGAGCCGCAGGTCCGCCGCGCCGAACGCATTCTCGAAGACTACGTGAACCTCGTGAAAGAGGGTCACGTGTTTAACAACGGCGATCTCAACAGCTACATGCGCGTGGTCACCGCCGACCCGAACGTTTCACTCCGGCGCCTGGTCGAGAGCGGTAAATCTCGCGCGGTCGGGAAGAAAGTTCTAGCGCCTAAGAGCGTCAACCAGCGCCGCTATGTCGACGCCATCGAACACTACGATTTGACGTTCGGGATCGGACCTGCAGGCACCGGCAAAACTTATCTCGCCGTCGCCATGGCAGCCGCTGCGCTCTTGAACAAGCGCGTCAGCCGTATTGTGCTTACGCGTCCGGCAGTTGAGGCCGGCGAACATCTCGGCTTCTTGCCCGGTACCCTGCAAGAGAAAGTCGATCCGTATTTGCGTCCGCTTTATGACGCGCTGTTCGACATGATCGACGCGGATAAAGTCGAAAAACTGATCGAGCGCAACACGATCGAGATCGCACCTCTGGCCTTCATGCGTGGCCGCACGCTGAACGACTGTTTCATCATTCTCGACGAAGCGCAAAACACCACGCTCGAGCAGATGAAGATGATACTCACGCGCCAGGGTTTCAACTCGAAGATGGTTGTCACGGGGGACCAGACGCAGATCGATCTTCCCGCTGGAAAGAGGAGCGGCCTGCTGAACGCCATGGAAGTTCTCAGGGGCGTAGAAGGCATCGCTTTCGTGAGTTTCAATGACAAAGATGTCGTGCGCCACCAGCTGGTGCAACGCATCGTGAAGGCTTACGATCGCTACAACGAATTGATTGGCGCAGGAAGCCAGCTTGCGCTTAAGCTGGGCAACGACATTCCGCAAGAAGCAGTTGCCGAGCCGCCGGCCAACACCGCTGTCGAGATCCCCGATCTTCCCTCAGTCGCTTAATGCACTCCTGTAATGCCACGGTGCTCGTTCGAGCGCTTCCCGCACCATTCAAGCTTTCCGCCGAAGAAAAGCGCGTCATCCGGAGATTCGCCCATTCTTTGGCGACTCGCGTTGCGAACTGCCGCCCTTTCCTGTGTGTGATTACCGACGATCGTGAACTGCGCGAACTAAATCATCGTTTCCTCGGCCTTGACTACCCAACCGACGTCCTCTCGTTTCCATCCAACGGTGGCGTGGATTTGACTGAGGCGAATTTGGGCGAAATGACGATTTCAGCAGAGCGCGCCGAGGCGCAGGCCATCGAGTTCGGCCATTCGCGCGCCGACGAAATTTGCATCCTGATGCTTCACGGGCTCCTGCATCTTTGCGGGCTCGATCACGAAAGCGATAGAGGCGAGATGGCCAGTGCGGAACAACAATGGCGCGAAGAATTGCGCTTGCCCTCAAACCTGATCGCGCGGGCAACGGCTTTGGGGCTAACTCGATGAACGTTCTTTGTCTCGTATTAGCGCTGGCGCTCACGGTACTTCTCGCGTTTGTCTCCTATGTGCAGTTGCTGTATCTCGAATCGCTTCGTCTCATTCGACGCGAAGTACCATCGCTCGAGTTTTTCCGCGAAACACTGGCAGCGCAGATCGGCCTGGAACCTGAAGTCGGATCGCTGTCTTTCTCGCTGGTCAAGCACGTATCGCTGTTTCTCCTAGGCTTGTTCTATTTGTGCTCGCTGGTACGGCCGGGCGTTCCCAATTGGCAAAGCGTTGTCGAGGCCATCGTGATCTCCTTTACCGCGATGTTGCTCTCGACCTATTTCGTCCCGCTTGTTCTTCACCGGCGGACGAAGGGCCCGTGGATGCTCAAGGCATTGCCCCTTATCAAACTCGTGGCGAAATGTGCCGCGCCGCTAACTGCGTTGGTCCGCATGTTCCAATCGCTTCTCGATCTGGATAAAGACGCGCGCGGCGAGACTGCGCCCGCCGATTCCGTGGAGCACATTGAGGCGCTGATCACGGCCGGCGCGGAAGAGGGCATTCTCGAGGAAGAAGACCGCAAACTGATCCACTCGGTGGTCGCGTTCGGCGACAAGAGCGTTCGTGAGGTGATGACCGCGCGGCCAAAGATCGTCGCCATCTCTGTTGATACATCTCTCGAAGATCTGCGCCAGCTGGTCATTCACGAGCAGTATTCCCGGATTCCGGTCTATCGGAACACCATCGACAACGTGATCGGGTTCGTGCACGTACGTGACATGTTCGAACTCGATCCGGAAGAGCGCCAGACGAAGCCGCTCATCGATGTCATCCGCCCGATTCCGCTCGTTCCGGAGACAAAACCGGTCACCGATTTACTGCGCGAGATGCAGAACGACGGCTCGCATATGGTCGTCGTCGTCGATGAGTACGGCAACACGGCCGGCCTCGCCACTATGGAAGATCTGGTGGAAGAGATTCTGGGCGAAATTCGCGATGAGCACGAGCCCGACCGCGACGTCCATCAGGAATCCGATCACGTCTTCGTGGCGCCCGGCAGCCTCGATCTCGATCGCCTGCAAGACCTTCTGAACTTCCGGCCCGAATACGACACCGAATCGACCACCGTCGGCGGCTTGCTGACCGAGTGGCTTGGCCACGTGCCTCAGGTGGGTGAAGCCGTACAGCGCGGACACGTCCGTATTGAAGTGCTCGCCGGCAATGAGCGGCGTGTCGATCAGGTGCGTATTTCGCGCGTTGCAACTCCTTCGGCAGTCGGCGTGAATACGTGACGCCCGCTGAAACTCAGAGAACCGCCCGCCCACATCGCGCCGGTTTCGTCGGCATCGTAGGCAGACCGAACGCGGGCAAATCCACCTTGCTGAACGCGCTCATTGGCGAAAAGCTTGCCATAGTCGCGCATCAGGCCCAAACAACACGAACCTCCATTCAGGGCGTGTTAACCACTCCTGACGCTCAAATCGTCTTCATCGATACTCCCGGCATTCACAAATCCGACACGCTCTTCAACAGACGCATGATGGGAGCGGTCCGCGACGCTCTTCAGGAGCGCGATTTGATTCTTTACATCGCGGATGCGACCAAACCGGTGACTGAAGAGGACCACCATGCCGTCTCCGCTTTGGCGAAATCCTCAAAAGCGGTGCTGGTGCTGAATAAAATCGACCGCCTTGAAGATAAGCGTCTGCTTCTGCCAGTGATCGAAAGCTACGTGAAGCTGTTTGCCTTCATCGAGACAGTCCCGATCTCCGCACGCACAGGCGATGGCGTCGATGAGCTCAGGCGTGTGATCGCGGAGCATCTGCCGGAAGGCCCGGCCTTCTTTCCCGCCGATTATCTGACCGATCAGCCGATGCGCTTTCTCGCCGGTGAAATCATTCGCGAACAAATTCTGCGCGCAGCCCGCGACGAGGTCCCTCACGCGACGGCGGTTTTGATCGACAAGTGGGAAGAAACACCCCGGCTGACGCGTATTGCCGCCACCATTCATGTCGAACGGGACGGTCAGAAGATCATTCTGATCGGCAATCGCGGACAAATGCTCAAGAAAATCGGCTCTGAGGCGCGCCAGGAACTCGAACGGATGCTCGGCCGGAAGGTCTTTCTGTCCCTGTTTGTAAAGGTGAAACCCAACTGGCGTGAAGACCCGTCATTTTTAAATGAAGTGGATTGGCGTTCGATGATAGGCTCAGAGTAATTACTGAATGAAACGCTTTGTCGCTGTTGCCGTGCTGTGCGTAGGTAGCTTCGCCGCCGCTCAGAACCATGTCTCGTCTAGTCCCGACGATCGTATTTCCGACCAGGTCCGCATGCGACTGGCAACAGACCCCGATGTAAAGGGCGGCGCTCTGGACGTCGCCGTTCAGAGTGGTGTGGTGACCATCAAGGGCCGAGTCGATTCGGATAAGGGCAAATCGAAAGCGACTAAGTTAGCGAAGAAGGTCAAGGGCGTTAAAGAAGTTGATAACGAATTGACGGTGGGTCCGCCCAAGTAGCTTGCCTCGACTGTTTCTTCCAGTTCTCGCGCTCCTTTCAAGCCAGCTTGCTTTCGCTCAACAGAACACCTCCGAAACCGATCGTCTTGTCTCTACCGCCAAACTCTGGATCACAGTCAAATATTTCCATCCCTATCTTGCCTACCGGCAAATAGATTGGGACAAAGCGCTCGTCGACGCTCTTCCGAGAATCCGCGCGGCTAACAACACCGCTGATTACGCGGCCGCCATTCAGTCCATGCTGGATGCGCTCCACGATCCTTCGACTTACGTCTTAGCGGAAGTCCATAGCCCGGCTGCTACTTCCATCAAATTGGAAAGGACAGCCGACGGGACACTTGTGGTCTCCGAATCATCTGCGAATCCCGCCCAAGCAGACGAGGCGCAGAAACTTCTGCAAGCTATCGCCGCTGCCTGCGACATCGTTTTCGATCTCCGCGGCGACGACTTGCTTTCGTCTCTGCTCGAGCGACCTGAAGTCCAAACAAGTCTCGTGGGTTCAGCCGCCGTGTACACTCCCGGCCAGCGGACCTGGATACACAATGCTTTTCATTCCGCTTTTTACACGAAGCCCGGCTCAGAAATTCGTGGCGACTCCAAAGGGGGCGATTCCGAAGCGACAAAGCGCAATCTGAGATTTATCGTTGGCGAGAACTCGCGTGTGCCCGCGATTGCCGCTGCTCTCTTTGCGGCGGGAACCGCCGTCGTCAACCTCGAATCACCGCACTATCGGCTACCCGGTGACCTCCTCACTCTGGCCATGGGCCAAGGAGTCAATGCCATTGTCCGTCTCTCAGAGCCAATCTGCTCCGACGGAACGGCTCTTCCCGACATCCCGACTACTTCAATTCGCAGCGCCGCTCCAGCAGCGACTAAGAAAGTGCTCCCCGCGTACCCTTCACCCTTGCCGGATCGCGCCTACGCCGAAACGCGCTATCCGTCTACCGAGTACCGAATCCTCGCTGCATACAAAACTTGGGGCGTCCTCCATTACTTCTTCGCTTATCGCGATCTGATGGACGAAGACTGGGATGACCTCTTGCCGGCCTTTCTGCCCAAGTTCATCGCCGCAAAAGATGCTCGTGAATATAACCTCACGCTTTGCGAAATGGTGACACACCTTGCCGATTCGAACGCGATTGTGGAAAGCGAAGAGTTATCCGACTATTTCGGAAGGTCCCCAGTTGGCCTGCGCTTGCGCCTCATGGATAAGAAGCCGGTGATCACCGAAGTTCTCGACGACGGGGCCAAGAAAGCCGGCATCCGCGCCGGAGACATAGTAACTAGGCTGGACGGCGGAAACATCGTGCCGCGCATTAATGGCGAAGCACGGTATATCTCTTCTTCCACGCGGCAGTGGCTCGGGTATCGAGTGATGGAGCGTCTCCTCAACGGACCAGAGGGTTCTGTCGCGACAATTACCATTGCAAGTCCAGACGGCCAATCGAGAGACGTAAGTCTAAAGCGCAGCACATCCTATCTGGCCGCACTTCGGAATCAACGCGCCGGAGACGTGATCAAGCTGCTTCCCGGAAACATCGGATACGCCGATCTCGATCGCCTGGCTCCCGACGAGGTCGATAGCATGTTCGAAAAGTTTCGCGATACAAAAGCGATCATCTTCGACATGCGCGGCTATCCAAACGCCACGGCTCCATTGATCGCACCACGCCTGACGGATCAACACGACGTCGCGACGGCGATTATCACCGGGCCGTTGACACTTACCCCAGACATTGCTCACGACGATCGCCTTACTTCCAGCGCCAGTTACTTCTTCGTGCAAAAACTTGCAGCGACCGACAAGTGGAAATATAAAGGCAAGACCCTCATGCTCATCGACGAGCGCACGATAGGTGAAGGCGAGCGCATCGGCCTATCTCTCGAAGCGGCCAATAAGACTGAGTTCGTCGGGAGCGCTAGCGCCGGAGCAAACGGCGAGGTCAGCAGCTTCGTCGTGCCGGGCGGCATTACGATCCACTTCTCAGCTCAGGATGTGCGGCATGGCAATGGAGGTCAATTGCAGCGCCTAGGTTTGCAGCCCGCCGTAAGCGTCGCTCCCTCAATTCGTGGCATCCGTCAAGGCCGCGATGAAGTGCTCGACAACGCCATCGAATATGTCTCCGGCACGCGTGCCAGGACGGGCGAGCGTCCCGCGGTTGCGCGACGGGAAACCAGCTTGCTACAGTAAAGATTAACCCTGCTCACCCGGCTGAGTAGAAACGCGTACAAACGTGCATTCTCAAGTTTGTGCGCCATTGAGAACCATCATTATGGCTAGAGTTTGTGAAATCTGCGGTCGCGGGCCGCAATTCGGGCACCGCATCAGTCACGCCCACAATGTCAGTAAGCGGCGCTGGAATTTGAATCTTCAAAACGTGCATGCTCTCGTAAACGGCGCGGGTAAGCGCCTTCGCGTATGCACATCCTGCATCCGCAGTGGCAAGGTACAAAAGGCGCCGGTCAGCAAGGCTCCGGCGGCTTAGGGCAGCTAGCCACTAAGATTGTCGTTTCTGCTGGCTCCAAGCCCATCGCCGCTACGCGATGCGTTCGAGCCTGTCCTTCTGGGACTTCTCTCAGCAGCTCTTTCCTTAGCCATTTTCGATCTGGTCGCGTTCCATGCCTTCGCGGCTGCAACACGCGACTTCGACCTGCTCGTTCGGGCAGCAATTCACTCCCTCGCAAGCCCACCGTTGACCGCCTGCGACACTCTTGTCACTTGGCTAGGCTCACCACCGGTACTCGGAGCGATCGCTCTGGCGCTCTTTCTTGTTCTGCGCCGTCGCATCGCGCAGTATCGGGCATTGTTGCCGCTGCTCGCCATTGCCTGCGCGGAGGTCGTCGCGCAAGCGGCAAAATTCGTCGTCCGGCGCGTGCGCCCTCATCCCTGGTTTGGACTGCACGATCTGCAGACCTGGAGTTTCCCCAGCGGTCACGCACTCGATTCGACAGTTTGCTATATCGTGTTTGCGGCATCGCTTCTGCCGCTCATCCGCTCTGAAAGCGGGCGCATCGCAGTGGCTGTTTTGGCCGTAGCCTTACCTGTCTTAATCGGACTGACTCGCGTCTATCTCGGCGTGCACTGGCCCACCGACGTCCTGGCCGGATGGATCGCGGGAGCCTGTCTCGCCGCTGGTCTCATTCGCAGCTCGCAAGCGAAACCAGCCACGCGATAATCGCAGATAGTGTCGCGAGTTCGGCAAGCCGTTCGGCTGCTCGGCAAATCGGGAATCGCTTTCCTGATCGCGCTCGCCTTTTATGTCCTGTTCTCTTTAACCGGCCAGGGCGCGCTCGCCGCAGTGTTCTTTCTCGCTCTGATTCCGCCCTTTGTCATCCTCGCTATTCGTAGTTTTGTTTGGGTAAAGAACCATTCGCTGTGGAGTCTGCGGAATCGACTTCTCGTCGTCTACGGCTTAATCGGCGTGCTGCCGATTCTGCTCTTGTTCGCGCTCTTCGCCATTGGCTCGTGGGCGCTAATGAATGAACTGGCTCTGTATCTTGCCAGCTCAGCGCTCGAGCGCCGCTTCGATGCTGTGAATGCCGCCGTGGAAGCTCTGCGCCGCTTACCTCCCCTTCAACGCGAAGTCGCTGCGTCACAGGTCGCACAAGCTTTCGATCGCACGCTCCCAGGCGTCACGTTTTATTTCAAAGATGAAACCGGTATCCATCGCTACCCTGCGGATGCTCCTGCTCTCGAAACACCTCGGGGCTGGAAAAATGAGAGTGGATTAATGGTTCTCGGTGGGCATTTCTATGCTTGGGCACACCGTATCGATAAGGAAGATGAAATTAGCGCGTTAGCTCCGCTGTCGAACGAGACGGTCGAGAACCTTGTCCCGCACCTTGGCATCATCGCGCTTATCGAAAGACACGGAAACTACAATTTCGACGTCAATGCAGCCGCCGGTGGCAACGCGGCCAGTCGAATACCGCCGCCGGTCAGTCGCTTTGATATTCCGGTCTTCATCCCAACAACACTTCCGCATTTCCATTTGGAAACGCCCGGCAAGACCTACGACAGCGTGCTACTTGTGTACTCCCGCCCCTCGGCAGTGCTGCGTACATTTTTCTCAGGCTCGGAAGAAATTCGCGGCTTCGTCTTCGATTCACTTGTCGTAATTGCCGTTCTTTTTCTCGTTCTCGAGCTTGTCGCCGTAATGGTCGGAATGTCGCTGGCGCGACGTATCACCCAGTCTGTGAATCAACTGTACGACGGCACACGTCGTGTCATCCATGGTGACTTCCGCCAGCGCATACCTGTTCGCGATCACGATCAGCTCGGTGATCTTTCAGAATCCTTCAACCAGATGACCGGGAATCTCGAGCGCTTGCTCGTCATCGAGAAGGAAAAAGAGCGCCTGCAAACAGAAATCGAAATCGCTCGTGAGGTGCAAGCCCAGCTCTATCCGAAGGAAGCTCCTCCTATTTGCGGGTTGCAGCTAACCGTGCGCTGCGATCCGGCCCGTATGGTGTCGGGTGACTATTACGATTACGAGGAAATCGGGAAAGGCAAGCTCGCCTTCGCCGTAGGCGATGTGGCGGGCAAGGGTATTTCGGCCGCGCTGTTGATGGCGACACTGCATGCCTCTTTGCGCGCCGAGATGAGTCATTATCAGCCCACTATCGAAAACGAATGCACCCATGCTCCCGAGATCAGCGCCGCCCAGCTTGTGTCCGCGCTCAATAAGCAGATCTATGCGCACACGTCACCCGAAAAATACGCGACCTTTTTCTTTGCGCTGTTTGATGAGCCCACCCGCGCTCTCACCTACACCAACGCCGGTCATCTCTCGCCACTGTTATTTCGCAACGGAGATGTGGTCCCGCTTGATTCGAACGGCACCATCGTGGGCGCGTTTCCCTTCGCCGTGTACAACGAGAGCTGCCTGATTATGAATCCTGGCGATCTCCTGGTTTGCTACACGGACGGCATCACGGAACCAGAGAATGCGTATGGCGAGATGTTCGGAGAGGAACGCTTGATTGAGCTCGTCCACAAGCATGCCGATCGGCAGGATCACGAGATTGTCGCGATCGTTTTGGACGCGGTTCGCAGTTGGACCGGCACTCCCGAGTTGCACGACGACATGACCCTAATGCTTGCCCGCGAGGTGCAGCCCGCGTGAAGATTCTGACTGCTGCCGAAATGCGGGAAGTCGATCGGCTGACAATTGAGCGCGGCATTCCCGGGCTGACACTCATGGAAAACGCCGGCAACCGGATTGTCGACTTTCTTCGCGAAACGTTCGCGCCGCTATCCGATCACCGCGTCGTCGTTGTTTGTGGCAAAGGCAACAACGGGGGTGATGGTTTCGTCGTCGCGCGCCAGCTTTTCACGCGCAAGCTTTGCCGTGATCTTACGGTGGTTGAACTCTTCGACCCGGAAACTCTGACGGGGGATGCTCTTGCTGTTCGGCGCATGCTCGATGTGTGCGGCTGCCCTGTGACACGTGGACTAAAAAACGAAGCCAATCTCGCCACCATCGTGGTGGACGCCATCCTCGGTACCGGGTTGAGCGGTCCTGCGAAAGGTCCGTCGCTCGACGGCATCCGCATGATCAACGACGGATTTCCACTCGCGAAGAGAGTTGCGGTCGATATCCCCTCCGGCTTGCCCTCTGACGAAACGAACCCAAGCGGCGAGTTCGTCCGCACCGACTACACCGTCACGTTCACCGCTGCCAAACGAAGCCAGTGCCTGTCGCCTATTTATCAGCAGGTCGGGAAACTAGTGGTTGCCCCCATCGGCAGTCCCGACGAATTTGTAAAAACGAACCCAAATTACAAGCTGAACCTCACCGAGCCGGCAGAGTTACGCCATTTGTTCGCCCCACGGCGCAAGGATTCTAATAAAGGACTGTATGGACACGTTCTGGTCGTGGGCGGTTCGTTTGGTAAAAGCGGAGCCCCGGCAATGGCCGGATTGGGTTCGTATCGCAGCGGGGCGGGTCTGGTAACGGTGGCCGTCCCGAAAAGCGCTCTGACATCGGTCGCGACCTTTCAACCGGAACTCATGACGGAGCCGCTCGGCGAAACGGAGTCGGGGAGGGTTCGTTTCGAAGACGCCGCCCAAGTGCTTGAAATTCTGAAGAAGATGACGGTTCTCGCGATCGGCCCAGGCCTAGGCACAGAAGACGAGACAGTTCGTTTCGTAAAACGCGTGTATAACGAAGCAGAAGTTCCCGCCGTGGTCGACGCCGACGCTTTGAATGCCTTGGCCGGTTCGCTTCCGAAAACGAACAAAACGCGAATCCTCACGCCGCACCCCGGGGAGATGGCGCGGCTGATCGGCAAATCGACCAAAGAAGTCCAGCAGGATCGGTTGGGCGTTGCCCAGCAGCTTGCCCGCGACAGCGGGGCGACCATCGTGCTCAAAGGCGATCGGACGATTGTTTCTTTTCCGGACGGCGAAGCTTGGGTGAACCCCACCGGCTCGCCCGCCATGGCAACGGGTGGTACCGGTGACATTCTGACGGGAATGATCGCGGGATTGTTAGCGCAGCACCCGCCGCGCCAGGATTCAGAGGATTGGAAGCGAGCCGTCATCGCGGCTGTCTGGCTGCATGGCCGCTGCGGCGAACTCGCTGGAGAACATTGGGGCGAGCAAGCTACCCTCGCGACGGATCTTCTGGATTTTCTTCCTGAGGCGATGAATGAACTCCGCCCGCCGGTTTGAGACGCACTCAGATGAGGAGACGCGCGCCCTCGGCCGGCAACTCGCCGCACAGCTTCCCGACCGCGGTATCGTGCTGCTGATCGGGGATTTGGGAGCCGGGAAAACTACGCTGGCCAAGGGAATCGTCGAGGGACGCGGTGCCGCGCGCGCCGAAGACGTGGGTAGCCCCACTTTCACTCTGATCCATGAATATGGCGAACCGGTGAGCGTCTACCACGTCGATCTGTATCGGCTCGAGAACGCCGAACAGGCTCGCCGTTTAGGGCTGGAAGATTTATTTGTGCAGCCCGCTCTTGTACTTATCGAGTGGGGCGATCGATTCCCTGCCCTCCTGCCGGACACTCGTATAGAAATCCGGCTCGCGGATAGCGGGCAAGATAATCGGTCAATCGAACTAATCGGGCTCGATCAATGATCGCGACCGGCTGCTGTAGCGCTTTTGGCGGCCCGGCATTCCACTTCGTGCTCGGAAAGTTCAGCTTGCGTGTTGAAAAAGCGGCCGCAGGTCTCGCATCGAAATTGGTTCGTTCCCGGACTCGCATTACGCCCGGTCGGATGCCGACCTTCGTCGTCGGCCCCAAAAGCGCCGTCAACGGGCTGAGCACCGCGTCCTGCGCCGAACTCCGGCCGTGAGGCGGCGAGCTTTTCAGCCGACGAATGCTTGCCTGACTTGTTCGACGTTTGCAGCCCGGGGCTGGCAGCGTCGACATCCGTCATCGGGTCGTCTGCGGAATCTGGATGTTTCGGGCGGGCCGATTGGTCCGAATCCGGATAGTTGGTCTTTCTGTCCATAACAGTTGAGACCTCAGGATAAAGATTGGCGTTACCTGCCACTTACGTAGTGAAACAGGCAAGTAACCGGATTAAAGCGTGTTTGTCTTCATAAGCGTATGGATACTTTGAAGGCCGAGTTGGCCGGATTCGAGAGCACCAAAGACCTGAAGCCGATGTTGGGGTCGCAGGGACCCTGTTTGAGTTTATTCATGCCGCTGAATAACGGGTCCGGCAATCAGAGCGCCAAAGGGAACGCGTTGGAGTGGCGAGAAATGGTCAGGAGCCTCGACTCGAAAATTCAACAGTACGGCCCCGAAGGGCGGCAGTTGCTCGAAACAGTTTCGCATTGGGAGGCCGTTTCGCCCGATGCCGAGCCGCAAGGCAAGTCGATTGCCGTGTTCCGGTCGCCGGATGTTTTTCGCGTGAGCTGGATCGAGGAGCAGGTGCGATCGAAAGCAGTTGTCGGACCGCATTTCTATATCCGGCCGTTGTTGCCCGAACTGATGCGGGACAGAACGTTTTACCTGCTCGCGCTGAGCCAGAAAAATGTCCGGCTGCTGCGCTGCACCTCGAGAACCTCGGAAGAAGTCGAATTTCCCCCCGCAACCGCCAGCAGTTATGACGCATATATGAACACCGCGAAACCCGATCACACGTCGGATAACCGGTCAAGTCCTGGACCAAGCTCCGGGACGTCCAAGGGCGTGATGTTCAGTACCAGTTCGGACCGTGAAGACAAGGACGAGTATCTCGCTCACTTCTACGGCCAGATCGATCGCGGCGTGAACGAATGCCTGCGCGGCAAGACGGAGCCGTTGGTTCTAGTGGGCGTGGAGTATGAAATCGCGTTGTACCGCTCGTTGAATAAGTATCAGCATTTGGCGGACGAAGCGGTTGAAGGCGCGCCGAATAGTCTTAAGTCGGGTGAGATGCACGCTCGCGCGATGAATGCGATTTTGCAGTGCTACGAGAAAAAGGTAGACGAAGAGCTGGCGGAGTACAACCACAAGGTGGGCGGCGGCGCCTCGAACCGTTTGAAGGAGATCATTCCGGCAGCTCACGAAGGGCGCGTATTGACTCTGCTGGTGTCCGACTCGATTGAGACAACGGGAGCGTTCGACGAGGCGACTTATACGGTTAAAGGACGCGAAACGGGCAGCTCCGAAGATGAAGACCTGGTGAACGATGCGGTCGTGCAAACCATACTGCACGCCGGCAAAGTGTACACCGTGCCTAACGGCAAAATGCCGAATGGAACACCGCTCGCAGCGATTTACCGGTTTTAGCCGCGTGGCGCGACTTTGCGGCGCAATCTATATGCCGCGAGAATGCCACAGAAGCCGACCAACGCAAGACCAGCATTCAGCGGTTCCGGAACAGCTGCGGCGCTCAAATCGCTATACGCGACCTGGGCAACAAGCGCATCGCCTGCGGTGGTGGGATGTAACGTGTCCCAAAAAAGGTATTGGTTGGGATTGGCACCCGCCACGCCTTGGGCGGGGTCCATAACGTCCATAAAACCGTAGAGGGAGGGACTATTTATGACTGCAGTGAACAAGCTGCCGATGTCGACGCCCACCACATCTATACCTTTACTCTGCAGATTCAAAATATCGGCTGCCCACTCGGTGTTGAATGCGATGGAAGCGGCATTCAGCGCGCCCGAAAACCCGCTCGCCCGCCCCTCCGGCGTCTCACCGAGCAGCGGCAAGTTAGGCCACAGGAAGTACTTCCCTCCCTCGCCTGACAATGTGAGAATTTCGTTGTAAATGTTGTCGGCGGCTGTCACCGGACTGCCTGAATGTCGAATGTCGTCGGCGCCGCCCCAGAGTGTATAGAGAGCGTTCGAAGGTGCGCCGGTCAGGTGCGTCGCTGTAAAAGTCGCAACCTGATTTCCCATGTCGATCGACGAGCTTGTTCCGGTCTGGGCTGAGGCAACAGCGTAGTTTGTTCCCGCGACGAGAACGGGCGTTGGATCGGGAACGCCCATTTTCGCTGCAAGCTGATCTACCCACAGACCCGTTGGTCCAGACGTGCTCGGCGTAGTGTTTGTGCCATCGGTGAAATACCCGACTGCGAACGGGACTCCAGTGTAGTTTCGCGTTGCGTAGTTGGGTCCAGGCTGGCTGCCGGCGGTGAGGATCGAAGCATTCCCGTTATCAGAGAGACTGTCGCCAAATACGATCAGCTGATTTACGGATGTAATCGAGGCGGCCAGCGTGGCGTAGACTGGCGCGATTAGAAGGAATGCAGTAATAGCCAGGAATTTAGAACGCATATCAATAGGTGGACAGAGAACCACGCATTCCTAGTACACGGAAAATCGACTACAATGCGGGGTGGGCGTACCAGGAGATTAAATGCCATCCATACTCAGTGCCGAACAGCAGGCAGACTTGCAAAAAAGGGGCTATTCGCGCCGCACTTTTGGGCGGATTGCCACGGTTCTGACTGCGGGCGCGGCCTTGCCGTTCTATAACGAACAGGCATTGGCCCAGATGTCCAAGCAGCACCGCGTTCCGGCGGACGGAGTAAAAATCGACGCCAACGAGAATCCACTTGGACCGTGCCCCGAGGCAGCCGACGCCATTTATAACGTGATCAAAAAAGGCGGCCGCTACATGTTCGATTCGACCGACATGCTTGCGGAGACGATGGCCGGCACGCTGGGCGTGAAGTTCAGCCCAAACCCGAGGGAGAGTTACATTCAAATCTTTGCCGGCTCGAGCGCTCCCTTGCATCAGGCGGTGCTCGCGTTTTGTTCCAAAGAACGGCCGTTCGTGAAAGCGGACCCGGGCTACGAGGCCGGCGAAATGGCGGCCAAGTATGTAGGGGCGAAGGTGGTGAATGTGCCGCTACGCAAACCTGCCTACGATCACGATGTGAAGGCGATGCTCGCGGCGGCGCCGGATGCGGGTTTGTTTTACGTTTGCAATCCCAATAATCCGACAGGCACAGTGACCAGCCGTTCCGATATTGAATACCTGATCGCTAATAAGCCGCAGGGTTCGATCGTGATGATCGATGAAGCCTATATTCATTTCTCGAAGAGCGCGGTTCCATGCACAGACATGGCGGCGAACGATAAAGATGTCGTCATTTTACGTACCTTTTCGAAGCTCTATGGCATGGCCGGATTGCGTGCCGGTGCGGCGATTGCGCGCCCTGAGCTGCTTCAGCGCGTGACGCAGTTCAGCGCCGGCGCTATGCCGATCACTGCGATGTACGGAGCCGACGCCAGTTTAAAGGTCAGCAACCTGGTGGCCCAGCGCAGGAAATACATGAGCGACACTCGAGACGACACGTGCAATTGGCTCGCTCGCAAAAACGTGGAATTTGTTCCTTCCGAGACGAACTGCTTCATGATCAACGTCCAGCGCTCCGGCCGAGATTTCTTTAAAGAGATGGCTGCGCAAAAGGTTTATGTCGGGCGTTCATGGCCAGCATGGCCGAACTGGATTCGCGTTTCGGTCGGCACTCCGGACGAGATGGCGAAATTCAGAGATGCTTTCGCCAAGTGCTATAACGCATAACACTCGTCACTGCGCCAACGTAAAGTTGACGATGATATCGGTGATTACTTCCACCGGTTGACCGTTCAGCAAGGTCGGCCGGTATCTCCATTGCAAGACGGCCTCCTTCGCGGCATTCACAAGCAGTGGATGGCCTCTCACCAGTTGCAGGTTCTCGATAGCGCCTTCTTTGCTGATGGTCGCGGTGAACTCGACCGTGCCCTGTATGCGGGCAGATTTGGCGAGCGGCGGATATACCGGCTGAATCTTTCGGATCAGGTTAGCTTCCGATATGCTGCCAACTCGAATCGGCCGGCTTGGCGTCTTCAGCTTCGGTGGTTGGGGCGGAGGAGATGTGATGTCCGGCATCGAGCCAAGGACGCCAGTGGCGGAATTACTTGCTGTGTTTGCATCTCCGTTGCTTGTCGAAAACGCCCACATCCGGCGAGGGCGCAGCGTCGTTAGTCGGATTTACCTTCTTCGGAATAACAAGGGGGACGATAAGCCGCTCCGCGTTCAATCGACGCACCGCAGCTCGTGATTCCATCTTGGCTGTGGACGGAGACGAGGGCATGTGGGGCGGAGGCGGCGGAGCAACTATAAGGCTTTTCAATTGAGCACTGGGCAAAGCTTGCGTATAAACCAGTGGGACCAGAATCAAAACGCAGAGTGCTGCGATCTGCACTGCGAGAGACAACATTACTGCAAGGGGTTTCTTCGTCTTGTCTCTGCCGTCGATGAACGTTTGGTTGAACATTCACTAGAACAGACACCGCGACCCACTGAATGTTCCCGTGTCGCGGACGTTCAGTTCAGCGGGTGCCGCTCCTTCGTTCGGAACCAGACTTCGATCCAGGGGCCCGTGAGTGTTCCGTGCTGATTGCGAAGTACAGAGCGCGCCAGCATACGCATCTCGTGATTGATTTCTCGCTCTTGCTTTTCGACCCAGTCTGGATTTTCAGGCAGCGGTAAGGTAATCAATTCCGAATTCAGCATTCCTTCGCGTTTAAAGCCGAACGGCTCGATCATTTGCTGCAATGTCATTCCACTGTGCCCGTACAGATAGGGAAAGCCGAGCAGATTGTTGTATGCCATGGCTTCGAGCAGGAATTGGGCTACGGCGCTGTCGAGGTGAGAGTCGCGCAACAAGTTCTGGCAGATGGCATAGAACAGACCGTTGGGAGTGCGCACCGTGAGAACGCCATCAGGTTTGAGAATGCGGTGGCACTCAGCGAGGAGCGGCTTCGGGTCCTCGATCTGCTCGAAGCAGTTCCAAATGAACACACCATCGAAGGATTGGTCAGCGTACCCGCATTCGCTTAACTCGGCTTGATGCACAGTAAAGCCTTTCGATTGGGCGAAGCGACTGGTATCTTTGCCGACGTCGATGCCCTCCGCGCGCCAGCCCCATTCTTGTGCGGTTTGAAGAAAGGCGCCGTAATGGCTGCCGATTTCTAGAATACGGGCGCCGGAAGCGAGCAGTGAACGGTACGGGTTTTCTTTCCGCCGGAAACCGTCGAGATACTCCGGATAAAGACGGTCCATAACGCGCGCATCATATTCGTCTTCGGAGTAGGTCTCGGCTGGCGGTAGTTCGTGCTCATTGCGCAGCAAGAGAGCGCAACGGGCACATGTCAAAATGTCAGCCTTCTCCTGGTGGAAGAAGTCGGTCAGATCTTTTAATTCGGCGCGAGAAGCGGGGCGGGTCAACCGCTCTTTGATGAAGCGGTCGCGAATGCGGCACTCTTCCTGTAACTTGCTCTCCGATACGAGCTTGAGAAAGCAGTGCCCCCGCAAACGGGACAACTAGTCATCGATCTGTGGATGCACTATATGCGCCGAATGATCGCGAAGGGCAGCTCTACATAACGGCCGCAAGCGAACGCCACGGTTTGCCTTGCGATTGCGCCACCGCGGCGTAGGTGATTTCGCCGTGATAGGTATTCACGCCTTCGCGAATCGCATCGCTCTCTTCGGAAGCCCGCTCCAGCCCTTTGTCGGCAAGCGTGAGCAGATACGGAACGGTTGCGTTCGTGAGGCCGAAAGTGGAAGTGTGCGGGACGGCCGCAGGCATATTCGATACGCAGTAATGCAACACGCCATCGACATAGTAGATCGGGTCCGTATGCGTGGTTGCGTGCGATGTTTCGAAACATCCGCCCTGATCAATGGCCACATCGACCACCACCGATCCTGGTCTCATACGCGAGATCATTTCCCGGCGGACCAATTTGGGAGCGGAGGCGCCCGGGATGAGCACGGCACCGATGACTAGATCCGCCTGCCGGACCGTTTCACGGATGGTGTAAGTATTCGACGCGAGCGTGCGAATCGAATTGGAATAGATGTCGTCGAGCTCGCGGAGCCGGTTGAGATTGCGATCGATGATGGTGACGTTCGCGCCCAGACCGCAAGCGATCTTCGCAGCGTTGTGGCCAACGATGCCGCCGCCAAGCACCACGACATTTGCGGGAGCGACACCGGGAATACCGCCGAGCAGAATGCCACGTCCGCCGTTGGGTCGCTCCAGATACTGAGCACCAACCTGCACGGCCATCCGACCCGCGACTTCGCTCATCGGCGTAAGCAGCGGCAAAGAATTATCGTGCTCTCGAATGGTTTCGTAGGCGACGGAATTAACGCGCGACGAGATCAGAGCTTCTGTCAGCTCCGGAAGGGGCGCTAAATGAAGATAGGTGAAGAGCAGCAGCCCTGGATGAAAAAACTGGTATTCGGACGGTTGAGGCTCTTTCACTTTGACGATGAGGTCAGACTTGCTCCAAACCTCCGCGGCACTGTCGATGATGAGCGCTCCCGCCTCGGCATAATCTTCATCGGGAATGGAACTGCCGACACCCGCCTGTGTCTCGACCAGTACTTCATGACCATGCTCACGGAGAGCGGTAATCATGCTCGGCACGCAGCCGACGCGAGTCTCGTGATCTTTAATTTCCTTCGGTACTCCGATGACCACAGGAATGTCCTCTTCTTTTCAGATTTTGATTACTTGCTGCGAACCGTGGCTTATTGTCGGTTAGCCGGATGCGGCGGAGATGGAGTAGCGGTTGATGCGGGCATAGCATCAGCAGTGGCGGGCACAGCGCTCGGAGTTGCAGTTTGAGCTGTAGGTGCCGCACTCACAGCGTTGCCCTCGTGTTTGGGACCGAGCCCTAGTCCAATAAGGCTCAGCGCGTTGATCTTGCCGTCATCGGTCAGCCCTTTATCGGCCTGAAAACGCTTTAGAGCATCGACAGAATCATCTCCCCACTGACCGTTCACTTCGCCTTTGAAGTAACCTTTGTCCAACAATGCTTTTTGAATTTCTTGATAGCGGTCGGCATCTGGTTGCAGCTGAAAGCTCGGCGCGGGAGCAACCCGGGGCCGGCGAGTGCGTTTCGCCGAACGGCCGGAAGCTACAGAGGCATAATTTAGGCGTGACGAAGGTCTGCTCACTGCGACAACGTGGACCGAACCGTGACCGGTGCCGCTAGACAGGCGTGCTCCAGAGGATAGACTGTGCTGTGATGGTTTGAGCTGGGCGCTATGCGCTGACTTAAGCGAGCTAGGCTTAGGCTTCACGGGCGCGGCAGCATACACGAGCCCTGCTTCTACTACCAGAAGCGCAAGCGTAGACACCCATTTCATGGGTCTAAGAGAGATCTTAGCATCTTTTGACGGGTTTTGCGGGACTGGACGTGGTTTGTTGAAGATGGACAGCACATGCCTATATCGATGAAAAATCCCTCGCGTTAGCCTAAGACGACCTTACTGGTTTGCATATTCGAACGAAACCTTGGTTATTTTTGGCTCTGCTCGCCCTCAGGACGGCAGCCCTGATTTTCGGTATCCACGCGTATCGGCATCGATTCGTGCGAGCCGACGCGGATATGCTGCGGTGGCTACCAGGCCGCGGTGGGACCGTTTTCTTTGCCAACGTCGCGGCGCTCCGTCACGCGGGCATGCTGAATCTGCTCACGGGGCCAAAAGCCGTGGCCGACCCGGAGTACCAGGAATTTGTCCGGCAGACGCACTTCGAATACTCGAAGGATCTGGCGGCGCTTGCGGGAGAAGCGGATGGCGAACAGCTGTTCTTCATCCTACGCGGCAATTTCGACTGGCGAAAGTTGCGCGAGTATGCCGACGCACATGCCGGGGGATGCGCGAAGGGCATCTGCAAAGTACCTGGCAGCCGAACCGGACGGTGGATCTCTTTCCGCGCTATTCAACCGGATGTGATGGCCCTCGCGTTGAGCGGCGACTCGTCAGCCGTCCGCGCGTTGCGGGGCGATCAGCCGGGCGCTGCTTTTGGCATGCCTCGCGAACCGGTTTGGGTGAACGTGTCCGTAAGCTTGCTGAAAAACCCGGTGAATCTGCCGCAGGAGATGCGCATCTTCGCGATCTCATTGCAATCGGCCGATTCGGTGTTGTTGTCGGTCGGCCCGGCGGCGGAAAATAGCGACGAGGCGTTCACGATCCGGCTCGACGCGGCGTGTCGCAGGGAAACGACCGCAGACACCACGCGCAACCAGCTCGAGATTGAGACAAAGATGCTGAAGCTCGAACTCGCCCGCGAGCATCGTCAGGCGAATCCCGCGGATCTGACAGGTCTTTTGACGGCGGGGACCTTTCAAGTGGTCAACCAACACGTAATCGGACGGTGGCCCGTTCGCAAAGAGTTACTGAACGCGCTCGAGTGACACGGCGGCACATGTGATCGGTCATTACGCCGACGCGGGCTAACCTAGTAACAAGAAGAATGTCGACGAGCGTTTTAGATCCGCCGCAGGTGGAGGAGCTGTACCAACGCTTAGAAGACAAGGTTCGAGCGCTCCGGCCGAAAGACGATCTCACGGCGCTCGATCAGGCCTACCGCTTCGCCGCTGAGCATCATAAAAATCAAAAGCGCAAATCGGGCGAGCCTTACATCACGCATCCGCTTGCCGTCGCGCATATTCTCGCGGACATGCAGATGGATCTGGTGTCGCTCGAGACCGGTCTGTTGCACGATGTGGTGGAAGATACGGCCGCCAAGCTCGATCAAATCAAGGAAAAGTTCGGCGAAGATGTGGCGCGCTGTGTAGATGGCGTTACGAAGCTGAGCAAAATCAGCTTGGCCAATCGAGAGGACCGGCAAGCGGAGAGCCTGCGTAAAATGCTGCTCGCGATGACGGGCGACATCCGCGTCATCATCGTCAAACTGGCGGACCGGCTGCACAACATGCGGACAATTCGCGGGCTGTCCCGGGAACGGCAGGAATCCGTCGCGCAGGAGACGCTCGACATCTATGCGCCCATCGCGCACCGGCTTGGCATGGGAAAAGTTCGGGGTGAGTTGGAGGACCTGGCTTTTGAAACGCTGCAGCCGGAAGCCTCAGCCGAACTGATCCGCGAGATCGAGTCGAAACGGCAGGAGCACGAACAGTGGCTGCGGCAGGTCCAAACGCAAATCGAGCAGAAACTGGCACGCGAGGACGTACCTGCGCGCGTCGAGGGCCGCGTCAAGCGAGCTTATTCGGTTTACCAGAAGTTGAAGCGGCAAAAGATCACGCTTGATCAGGTGTACGACATCATGGCGGTGCGTATCGTCACGGATTCCGTGAAGAACTGCTACGCCGCACTGGGCGTTATTCACAACGAGTGGCATCCGGTTCCGGGGCGCATCAAGGATTTCATCGCAATGCCGAGACCGAATTTATACCAATCTCTACATACCTCGGTGATTGGACCCGGTGGAATTGCGGTCGAAGTCCAAATTCGAACGGACGAGATGCATAAGATCGCCGAAGAGGGCATTGCGGCGCATTGGAAATACAAAGAGGGCAGTAAAGGCCCACACGCCGATGACCAGCGCATTGCATGGATGCGCCAGTTAGTCGAATGGCAGCACGAGATGAGCGATTCGGCCGATTTCCTCTCGACGCTCAAAGTGGATTTGTATTCGGAGGAGGTCTACACCTTCACTCCGCGAGGCCGGGTGATCGTGCTTCCGCGAGACGCTACGCCGATCGATTTCGCGTACGCGGTTCACACCGATATCGGACAGACGTGTGTCGGCGCGCGCGTGAATGGGGTGATCAAGCCGCTTAAAGCGGCGCTACGCAACGGCGACGTTGTGGAAATTCTGACGCAGCCCGGGCATCGCCCGAGCCGGGACTGGCTTGCCGTGGTCAAGACTTCCCGCGCGCGCAACAAGATCCGGCACTTGATCAATGCAGAGGAGCGGGCGAAAGCGGTAGAGATCGGGCAGAAATCACTCGAGAAAGAGGCACGGCGGCTGGGCGTGAGCTGGGGACAAATTTCCCACGATGACCTGCAATCGGTAGCCTCCGAGTACGGCGTCAGCAAAACGGAAGATTTGTACGCGGCACTCGGATTCGGCAGATTTTCAGCAAGACAAGTACTGCAGAAAGTTGCGCCAGACGACGTAGAGCCTGAGCAGACCACGCCACCGGTTCCGCGGGTCGGCCCGCCACAGCCCGGAGCGCCCTCTCGTGATGGCGACTTAACCATTCACGTGAAAGGGGCCGACGATGTTCTGGTGTATCGAGCGAAATGCTGCAACCCCATTCGCGGGGAGCAGATCGTCGGCTACATAACGCGAGGGAAAGGCGTTGCTGTTCACTCGCAGCAGTGCCCGAACGTGCAGAAGCTGATGTACGAGGCGGAACGGAAGATCGACGTGGAGTGGGCACGCAGTGCCAGCGACCCGCTGCCCGTGAAAATCGTGGTTTATACCGACGACCGGCCCGGCATATTGCACCAGCTGACCTCGATCCTGAGTGCCGAAGCGAGCAATATACGAACGCTCGAGGCGCGCGGGGACCAGACGCGGGCGGATGAGAGTGCGATCATCGACATTACCATGGACGTGCGAGATAAGAAGCAACTGGAACGAGTCATCACAGCGTTCCGGCGCATCCCGGGAGTGCGCGACATCGAGCGCGTTTGGACGACCTGAGTAGTTGCATGCAAGAACAAGTACAAGCGACGGGGATTGCGGATCCAGAGCACATCGCGATCTCAAAATCGACCGGCATCAAGATAGATTGGCGAGACGGACACCACAGCGATTACCCCCTGTCGTATCTACGGGACGAGTGCCCTTGCGCCACATGCACAGGAGCGCACGGAACGGAGCCGCAGAAATCGAACTATTCGAATGCCAGCCCGTTCCAGATGTACAAACCAGCGCTGCGGATGGAGTCAGTGGAGGCAGTGGGAAGCTACGCCATTCGCATTTTTTGGAATGATGGGCACAGCACCGGCATTTATTCGTTCGACCATTTGAGAAATATATGCAGGTGCGACGAATGCAAGGCCAAAAGATTGTAAAGCAACCTGGCCTGACGGGATGTTGATGTTTGCTAGAGCAGGCGGAAGTTGACTTCGACCTGAGCCTGCACAGCGACGGGGTGCCCGGCCTTCATAGCGGCACGGAAGCGCCATCTGGCAACCGCCTCGATAGCTTTTTCGTCGAGACCGAGGCCGAGAGGGCGAATGACGTGAATATCCCGCGTGTTGCCGTGCTCGTCAATGACGAGGGAGAGCAGCACGGTTCCGGAGTATTTCGCTTTGCGTGCTTCTTCTGAATATTCGGGCTCCGGCTTGTAGATAGGCACGGGCTGCGAAACGTCGCCGCCGATCTGATAGACTCCGCCGCCGATGCCGTGGCCAGATCCTGGACCGTAGCCGTCGCCATTGCCAGAGCCAATTCCGCCACCGCTACCGCTGCCGAAACCGTTGGTACCAGGACCGCCGGAGTTCTGCATAATTTTGCTCAGCGGATCGGCGTAGTTGTCGGCCTGAATCTGGGGGACCGGTGCCGTGATTGTCGGGACTACCGGCAGCTTTGGCTGGGGAATCGCCGGAGTGGGAGGGATGAATTGCTTCGGAGCAAATTTGGGCGCTGCGCCATGGCTGACCGGGGTCGGCACTTTTTGCCCGCCGCCACCGCCACCGCCCGCTTTCTGGTCGGCTTTAGGAAGTTTGGGCTTGAAATCCGGCAAATAGATGATGTGCCCGAGATCCTTAGCTTTCTGGCGCACGGCCGGCGATTGGAAAACCAACAGGAGCAGAAGGATTACTCCGACGTGCACCAAAATCGATACGGCACCGGACTTTGTTTCACCGCCCTGATAGGCGCCCCAAATGCTACCGACCTCAACCGGTTTCGAGGTGACTTCAAGAGGTGGGAGCTTCGGCGGGTGGACCAGATCCTTGATATTGCTGACGAGCGATTTGAACCAAGGCGTCTCAATCTTGGTCACATCCCCGAGTTCCTCATTATTCAGCGGCCTGGAGGTGATCTCAAGGGGCGGGAGCTTCGGCGGGTTCAGCGCCTCCCGAATGCTACCAACGATGGACTTGTACCAAGGTTGTTCGAGATCGGTGGTCATGAAGAGGCGATCTACATGGGCACCAGCTTGGTTCGCACCGTCTACATGAGCATAAGAAGGGGCCGACGGAGGATGCTCCATAGTTTCCTTATCGACTTCGGTAGTCACAACAGAATCCGCCATTTACAATCTTGCGCCCGTGGAATCGATGCACTCGTTGGACGCGGTGTGGGAAAGCACAGTTGCAGTCAATCCAGCTTGAGTCAATTCAGCTTCAGTCAATCCAGCTTCAGAATCCGGCAGGCATCCCCAGTTTAGCACCACAAATCGCAGGATTAATCCTCGCTGCAGACGGCTGAAAACCGATGCACGGCGCGTCATGCAAGCAGAAAACCCTTCGTTTCCCGCCAGATTTCGTCGAGCACGCCGGTCAGCTCGTGATCCGATTCGAGCTGTACCAGGCGAACATTTTCATGACTTTCCGCGAACGCCACGGAATATTGAACGGGTACTACCCGGTCCTGGGTTCCATGAAAAATGAGCGCCGGCTGACAAAACGCCGGGAAAGCTTCATATTGTTTCGCGTCTTCCATCAATTGGTAGCCGATCGGTACCTCGTGTCCTTTCAGATAATGAAAGACCGGTATCGTCGTATTTTTTTTCCATTCAGCCAAGCGCTCGGGGCCAAGTTCATCCGTCCAGAGCTGATGGAACTGAAAAGCGGGCGCTAGGAGCACGAGGCGTTCCACCTCGGCGTGACGGGCAGCATACAGGCCAGCTAAGTAGCCGCCCAAGCTCGAACCGATCAGAACGGTTCGTTGGTCATTGCCCTGCCGGCCGCCGACTACGCGCTCGACAACCTTCAATTGTGCAGTAATCGTCAGCCGTTCGAAGTTGCCCTCGCAAAGATTCGGGATCTCGAGTCCGATATCGAAGCGGGCGAGCTGTTCGCGGAAAAACTGTGCCTTGCGCGAGGCCGGACCAGAGGCGAACCCGTGTAGATACAAGACACGCAAACCAGTTGGCAACATCTACATCTTAAGTGCGTTCGCGTAAAGTGGTGCATTCGAGTAAAGTGAATAACGCGGTTGCGACTTGCTAGACCAGACTTGCTACACCAGGCTTGCCAGATCAGGCTTGCCAGACCAGGCTTGCCAGATCAGGAAAGGATCGCTAGAATTCTTTAGGCTGAAGCCTAGCCACACTCCCGCCGATTTTGCTCCCACGGGAGCTCAATGAGGTAGTTTAGAGAGTTGGCCGGGAGCCTTCGCCGGAGTCGCAGATGCGTTTGCGTATACAGGAGAACATCGAATGTCGGTAGCAGAAAGAGTAAAGCAAATCATCGTTGAGCAGTTGGGAGTGGACGAGAACCAGGTGGATCCGAGCGCGTCGTTCGTGGATGATTTGGGCGCGGATTCCCTCGACATTGTCGAACTGGTGATGGCCTTTGAGGAAGCATTCGATCTGGACATTCCCGACGAAGATGCGGAGAAGATCAAGACGGTGAAAGACGCTGTCGACTACATCGAGGCGAAGAAGAAGTAATTGGCCCCGGACGTGGGTTTCTTCCGTGAGCAGACGGAACGAGCAGGAAGACGATGCCGCGAAGAGTAGTTGTCACGGGGGTCGGGTTACTGAGCTCCGTGGGCAGTGGAACGGAGGAATGTTGGTCGGCGATCCGCAACGGGAAGAACGGCATTGAGCGGATCACGCAATTCGATGCCTCCGCATTTGCCTGCCAAATCGCCGGAGAAGTAAAGCATTTCGATCCGCTGCTGTACGTCGACAAAAAAGATGTAAAGAAAATGGGGCGGTTCATTCAGTTCGCGATGGCCGCGACTGAATTCGCCGTAGCCTCGGCCCAACTGATCGTGGCGCCCGAGGAAGCAGAAGGCGTCGGCGTTTATATCGGCAGCGGAATTGGCGGGTTCGAGGTAATTGAGCGGGAGCACAAGATTCTCCTCGAGCGTGGTCCCAGCCGTATCTCTCCGTTTTTCATTCCCTCCTGCATTGTCAATTTGGCGAGCGGATACGTCTCGATTCGCTACGGCGCTAAGGGACCGAACTCCGCCACTGCAACGGCTTGTACGACCAGTGCCCATTCGATCGGCGATTCGTTTCGCCTGATACAGCACGGTTACGCGGATGTGATGATCTCGGGCGGCAGCGAGGCGTGTGTAACTCCCATGGGAATCGGCGGATTCGCGGCCATGCGCGCTCTTTCGACGCGCAATGACGAGCCGCACCGGGCCTCACGTCCGTGGGATAAGGAGCGGGATGGCTTTGTGGTGGGCGAAGGCTCCGGGATTTTGATTCTCGAGGAGCTCGGACATGCGCAGGAGCGCGGTGCGCCCGTCATTGCGGAAATCGTCGGCTACGGGATGAGCGCAGATGCACACCACATCACCGCGCCGCCGGACGATGGAGATGGCGGATACCGTGTGATGCGCAATGCGCTGCGTGACGCCGGCATCGAACCTTCAAAGGTGCAGTATTTGAATGCGCATGGCACATCGACTGGCCAAGGGGACAAGGCGGAGACGATTGCTCTGAAGCGGACCTTTGGCGAGCACGCGAGCAAGCTCGCCGTCAGCTCGACGAAATCTATGACCGGTCATCTGCTAGGGGGCGCGGGTGGTCTCGAGGCTGGGATTACTGTGCTCGCGATTCGCGACCAGATCGCGCCGCCGACGATCAATTACGAGTTTCCGGACCCTGAGTGCGATCTCGATTACGTGCCAAATCAGGCGAGGCCCATGGAAATCGAATACGCCGTGTCGAACAGTTTCGGATTTGGCGGAACGAATGGATGCCTGGTCTTCAAGAGATTTGAGGGTTGAGACTAGCGCGGCGAACAGCGCGAGTTCAGGCCGCAGTTGCCGAGAAGATTTGAAACGGCTCCGCGTCAGCGCGCTTCAATTCCAATCCCAGCCCAGGCCGCGAGACGTCTGGCTTGAGATTCCCGTTGACCGGCTCGATCGCACCGTCAAAGATCATTCGTTCGATGCGCGCGTGGTCGTGGAAGTACTCGACGTTCATGGCGGAAACCAGAGCGCAGCCGAGCGTGGCGTGAATCGAGGGCGAGGTGTGCGCGGAAAGTGGAAGATGATAGGTCTCGCACACGTGTCCGATTTTCAGGAAATTGGTAATGCCGCCGCAACGCGTGACATCGGACTGCAAAACATCCACAGCCTCCGCCTCGATCAGCAGGCGCGCGTCGTCGAGCACGTAACAATACTCGCCTGCTGCAATGTTCATCACGGGCGGAGCATGCTCGACGAGCATGTGCAGACCTATTCGATCGTCTGAGGTCACAGGCTCTTCAAACCAGGTGACGCCAAGATCGCCGAACTGCTGACTCTTATGCAGCGCCTGCTTACGTTGATAAGCGCCGTTGGCGTCGACGTATAGCTCGGCGCGACCTTTCAGCGCCTTTTGGACTGCGTTCACGCGCTGCACGTCATGTTCGGGTTCTCTGCCGATCTTCATCTTTACGGAACGCAGACCCTGCGATGCCCAGCCCGTGAGTTGATCGAGAAGCTGTTTTTCCGTGTAGGAGGTGAAGCCTCCACTGCCGTACGCGGCGATTTCCTCTCTCATCCTGCCGAGGAGCGTTAGGAGCGGGCGCTTGAGTAATCGGGCTTTCAAATCCCACAGGCAAATATCTATTGCCGAAATAGCGCTAGAAACCAGGCCCGGCCGTCCCCAATTTCGAACTTGGATATCAAGCCCGGAATGCAGAGAGGGAATGTCGAACGCATCGCGGCCCAAGATCACTTTTGGGATCAACTCTTGGGCAACGTGTGCAGCGGCTGCATTCGCATAAGAGTAGCCGAGCCCAGTCACGCCGGCGGCGGTGAGCTCGACGACAACGACGGTGGTCGAATCCCATTTCGCAGTTCCGTCCGATTCCGGTTGATCGGTCGGAATGGTGAAAGCAGAAATCTTACCTGACTGAATGGTTGCGCTCGAAGAGTCCGTAGCCATGCGGCTTCAGGTCAGACCAGTTCGCGAACCCTGTCCTTGGCGATCGTTGCAGCGATCTTCTCCCAATCTCTGGTTCCTTTCGCCACCGATTCGGCGAAATGAAGCGCCTGTTCGGGCTTGATCTTAGCGGGCATGGGAGGCTCGTTCGGATCGACGATCGCTTCGATCAAAGCGGGTCCCGGAACGGCGAGCGCCGTATCGATGACACGGCCGCATTCGGAAGGCGTGTTGATGGTGAAGCTTGCAACGCCAAATGCGCGCGCAACGCCGGCGAAATCGATGGGCTGTAGTTCGCAGACATACTCGGGGTTACCGAGAAACACCATTTGCTCCCACTTAATCTGGCCCAGTACGTCGTTCTTGATGACAAAAATTTTCACCGGCAGCTTATATTTCACGCACGTGGCAAGCTCGCCCATCAACATAGTGAAAGCACCGTCGCCCACAAAGGCGATTACAGTGCGGCCCGGATAGGCCACCTGCGCCGCGACCGCATACGGAAAACCACAGGCCATGGTGGCCAGATTTCCCGAGCAACTATGCATCTGCCCGCGCAAGGATGGAATATGCCGCGCCCACCAGGTCGTGATCGTGCCGGAATCGCTGGTCACGATGGCATCGGATTTCAGCCGCTTCCCGAGCTCATAAGCAACCACCTGCGGCTTCATCGGCATATCTGTCACGGTGCCGCGCTTTACCATCAACTCATTCCAATCCTTCATGCGGTCCTGAGCTTTTTCTAAAAACGATTTGCTCTTCTGCTTCAGGTGGGGAATCAGGGCGTTGAGAGTTTCGACGCTGTCACCGACGAGCGCGACATCCGCTGGGTAACGCAGGCTGATGCGGACGGGATCGATATCGATCTGGACACACTTCGCTTTCCCCGGCTTCGGATAGAACTCGATGTAAGGCAAGCTCGCCCCGACGATGAGAAGCGTGTCGCACTCTTCCATGGCTTCTTCCGACGGCAGAGTGCCCAGGAGTCCGAGACCTCCGGTCGTATAGGGGCTGTCGTCCGGAACACACGATTTGCCCAGGAGCGCTTTGATGATGGGCGCACCTAGCAGCTCCGCGACTTTCTCCAGCTGAGTTCCTGCCGCTAGTGCTCCGCGGCCCGCCAGAATAGCGACCTTCTTCCCCGAATTCAGGATCTCGGCAGCTTCCTCGACTTCGCTGGCAGTGGGCCGGCGCGCGCCGATCGCGAACACACTGTCGACGTGATGCGGCCTGTTCCGCGGTGAGCGCATGTCGTCTTTGACTTCCTGGTCCTGCACGTCAACAGGGATCGTGATATGTGCCACACCTTTACGGGCGAGCGCCGTGCGGCAGGCGAGTTCCGTAATGTTTCGAGCATGCGCCGCACCCATGATGCGCTCGTCGTAGACCGAAACATCCATAAACAGTTTGTCGAGCGCCACGTCCTGTTGCGTGTGGGTGCCGATCAGATCGTGAAATTGAAGACCAGTGATCGCCAACACGGGCTGTCCGTCCAGCTTGGCATCGTAGAGACCGTTCAGCAGGTGAATGCCTCCAGGGCCCGAGGTAGCAATACATACGCCTAGCTTGCCCGTGAACTTCGCGTAGGAGCATGCCATGAATGCGGCAGCCTCTTCATGCCTGACCTGAATGAAACGAATCTTGTCTTTTGCTTCTCTGAACGATTCGATGAGGCCGTTGATTCCATCGCCGGGGAGGCCAAAGATCGTGTCGACGCCCCAATCGACGAGCGTTTCTACAATCACATCTCCTGCTGTCTTTGCCATTCTTTTTCGGATGCTCCACATCTAAGACCCCGCAGAAGCCTAAACGTAACGCCTGAACACCAGTGAGAATTCAGGCTTTGTAAACACTTTCAGGACGGATGCCGCAACACTTCATCGGCGCGTACGTCTACGCTATGGCGAGGTCTGGGTCTCAGCACTGACGCGCAAAATCACACATGGACATTCTCGATGCAGGGGAGCAAGCAATTGAACGTGCAAACGGGTTGGTTCCCTGGATCAGGCATGCGGGTTCGGCTGTAGACGAGCGCATTAAAGACGGACGCTTCCAGAGATCTCTCGCTCTGGTCACGGCCGCATCCAGCTTCGTCAGTGGACTCGAAGTTTCCTACGAGCACTACAAGGGCAGCTACAGCAACTTGATCATGTACACACCGGTACTTCTCAGCGGTGCGCTCACTGGTGCGGCGATCTGGGGATTTTTCAGCCGAAGAGCCGCCGAAACTGTGCTTCGCCGGACAGCGGCTGTGACGCTGGTCGATGGCATCATCGGTTTCGGGTTTCATATTCGCGGCATCTATCGCAAACCGGGGGGATGGCGCCTTCCGATGGTCAACATCATCATGGGGCCACCGATTTTCGCGCCTTTACTGTTCGGCACCGCTGCCTATCTCGGCTTCATGGCCTCGTACCTGAGAAGAGAAGAGGATTCACCTCAAAAACTGACTGGGAAACACTACACCGGCTGGAGACTCGAGTTACATGAGGGCCGGTTCCAGAAACATCTCGCGGCCGTGACCGCCGTGTGGACGATCTTTTCCGGATTTGAGGCGCTGTATTCGCATTACAAGAGCAGATTTCGGATCTGGGCACAGTGGACGCCGGTGATCTTAGCGCCTATTCAGCTTTGCGCTTGCATCGGAACGATTTTCAGCGAGCGCGCCGGTAAGCGATTCCTGCCAGCCGTGTCGGCGTTAGCTGTTGTAGATGGCGCAGTCGGTTTCGGATATCACGTGCGTGGAATCGCTCGCCGGCCCGGAGGAGGAAAGACTTGGCTTTACAACATTCTTTACGGTCCTCCTATTTTCGCGCCGCTGTTGTTCGCTGCGTGCGGCGCCTTGGGCCTGCTGGCGAGTTTGTTGCGGAGAGAAGATCGTGATTAACGTTGAAACGGATTGGGACCTATGGGTAGTTGATGCGCGAACGAGTGAGCCGAAGCCGCCGATTGAGCAACCCGGCTACTATCCGGGTTTCAGTACTCTCGGTGAAAAGAATTTCTGGGACGCGGCAACTCGAGAAGAGGTGGAACGGCGCGTCTACAACGTTCCGGAGATCCGGTTCTTTACTCCGGAAGAACTATCTCTCATGACGGCGGTGTGCGATCGAATTATTCCCCAAGACGACCGCGTTCCCGAGCGTCGCATTGCGGTCGTGAATTACATCGACGAGCGTCTGTTTAATAACGTCATCTCTGGCTATCGCTACGAAGACATGCCGGAAGACCGGGAGGCGCATCGCCTCGGGTTGAAAGCGATTGAGGCGACCGCCTGGGTAACCCAGCAAAAATCATTTGTTGATCTCGATCCTTTGAACCAAGATTTAATTCTCAAATCGATTCACGACGGCAAAGAGCTGGCTGCGCAGGATGTCTGGTCTCGCATGTCGATTGATCGGTACTGGCAATTCCTCGTGCAGGATTGCGTTGCGGCGTACTATTCGCATCCGTGGGCGTGGGACGAAATTGGGTTCGGAGGTCCAGCCTATCCGAGAGCTTACATGCGCCTGGAAGGGGGCCTGCCCGAGCCGTGGGAAGTCGACGAGCAGCGGTATGAATGGAATGCGCCGCCGACTTCTATCTCAGACGTTTACGAAGAGACCGGCGCGGGCGGCGAGACCAGTCATCACGGCCAGGGAGGAACGCATTGAAGTTCCCGCTGCTCGGTGCGTTCGAGCCGCCTCACGAAAACAAGAAAATACTCGGGCCGCTGCAGCGCATCTCGAAACAGATGCAGCGCTTTCGAGACGACGAGCCCGTGGATTACTGTGTTGTCGGCGTAGGCTCCGCCGGAGGAGTGCTGTTGCAGCGCCTCGCAAAAGCGGGTTTCAAAGTCGTTGGCCTTGAAGCAGGGCCGTTTTGGGACACCGAGAGGGACTGGGTGAGCGATGAAAAGGGATCGCACAAACTCTATTGGAACGATTTGCGGATCACTGGCGGGAAAGATCCGCTCTCGCTCGGCGAAAACAATAGCGGCAAAGGCGTTGGAGGAGGGTCCGTTCACTGGGCGGCCTTTGCTCCGCGCTTTCATCCCTCCGATTTCCGCGTGTACACAGAAGACGGTGTTGGCGCAGACTGGCCAATTTCTTACGATGAGCTGAAGCCCTACTACGAACTTCTGGAGCGCGAGATCCCGGTTGCGGGGCCGGCCTATTTTCCTTGGGGAGATCCGCACGGGTACCCGTACGGCCCGCATCCGCTCGGTGGAGTCGGCGACGTGCTGGTAAAAGGCTGCACCAAACTTGGGATTCGGGTGTGCGCGGGGGGCCCGGTCGCCATTCTGTCCGGCTCGCATGGCAATCGACCGCACTGTATCTATCGCGGTTTCTGTATTCAGGGATGCAAGGTCGGCGCAAAAGCGAGCACTCTGATCACGCACGTCCCCGAGGCGCTTCGTTTCGGAGCGGAGGTTCGCGAATTCTCGATGGTGTCGCGGATTTCACTCCGCGACAAGCAGCATGTAAACGGCGTCTTCTATTTCGACCGCGAAGGCCGTGAGCATTTCCAGCGCGCGAAGGCCGTCATTGTTTCCGGATACGCCATTGAGACGCCACGCCTGCTGCTGAACTCAGCTTGTCCCGGTCACGAAAATGGTTTAGCTAATTCGAGCGATACCGTGGGACGGTATTTGATGGCGCAAGCGGGCAACATTGTGCTGGGCCGCTTCTCTGATTTGATCCGGATGTATAAGGCGCCTCCGGCACACGCGTTGACGGAAGAGTTTTACGAGACGGATCCGAAGAGAGGATTCGCCAGAGGATTCGCGATCCAAACCGTTGCACCGCTTCCTATCGCTTTCGCAAAGCAAATGATGGTCGCGAAAGGCGCTTGGGGGTGGGGCATGCGCCGCGTCATGATGGACTACAACCATTGGGCGACACTCGGTGTTCTCGGCGAAATTCTTCCTTGGGCGGATAATCGCGTGCAGATTGCGGAGGAGAAGGACCAATTCGGCATACCGGTTGCGAAGGTCACTTTCGCTCTTCACGACAACGATAAGAAGCTGATCGAATTCGGCAAGAAGACGGTAATGAACGTGATGCGCGCCGCGGGCGCGGAAGAGGTCGTCCAGGAATCACGCTATGCACACTTGGTGGGCGCTGCCCGCATGGGGAGCGATCCTGCGTCTTCGGTTGTCGACAAGTTTGGACGCACTCATGACGTGGCGAATCTGTTCGTGTGTGATGGAAGCATTTTGCCTACGCAGGGATCGGCGAATCCCGGCCTGACAATCCAATCGTTGGCGGCCCGCACGGCGGATTATTTGATTTCACAAGGTGAAAAGATTTTCGACTCGGATGAACGCGATATGACATCACCACCTATCCGGCGAAATCTCGCAGTGAAAGACGCCTTCAGCAAGGGAGTGCCGCGTTTCGTGAAGTAGAGGTTTGGTTGCTCAGATTCGCCGCGGCGCTTCCGGCATACTGAAGAAGACGCGTTGAAGGCCGCCAAGCTGACGGCCCGAATTACCGAATGAAAATTATTGTTTCCGTGAAGCAGGTTCCTGCGCGCGATTCAACACTGCGCGTAAATAGCGAAGGGAAGTGGCTGGACGAATCGGACGTTGCCTATGAGATGAATGAGCCGGACGCCTATGCATTGGAAGAGGCGCTGCAACTGAAGGAGAAGCTCGGGGGTGAGGTAGTGGTGTTGTGCGCCGGTCCGCAGCGCGCCGGGCAAACGATTCGCGAGGCTCTGGCAAAAGGCGCGGATCGCGCGATTCACGTAGAACTCGAGGAACAGGGCGCGCTCGACGCGTTATCCACGGCCCGACTCCTAGCGAAGGCTATCGAAGCCGAAAAGCCCGATTTCGTGCTGACCGGCCTTCAATCCGATGATCTCGGATACGGACAAACGGGTGTAATTTTGGCTGAAGTGCTGGGAATGGCCCACGCCACCATCGTTATGGAAGTGGAGCCGCAGGGCAACAGCGTGCGCGTGAAGCGCGAGCTCGAAGACGGCTGGTTTCAGAACATTCTGCTGCCCATGCCGGTTGTGCTGACGATTCAATCGGGAATCAAGAGACTTCGATACGCCACTTTGATGGGCATTAAGAAAGCGAAGACGAAAGAGGTAAAAACTGTTTCTGCTTCGCAGCTCGGAAGCGATGCAAGCTCCGCCACACAAATGGAACGGGTCTATCTGCCGCAACGCACGAAGCAGACGCAAATCCTATCGGGAGAGCCGCGTAAAGTCGCGCAACAGCTGGTTGAGAAGTTGAAATTCGAGGTGCGCGTATTATGAGCGTCCTGGTTGCTCTGGAACAGCGTGGCGGCAAATGGAACCGCATGTCATTTGAAGCTCTCGCGGCGGGACAGAAGATAGGGCAATCGCAAAAGTTGCCGGTACAAGCGGCGGTTGATAGGCGCTGAGATCGAGGCACTCGCCAGAGAGGCCGCCGCATTCGAGGTGTCTAAAGTTTATGCTGTCGATGACGCATTGCTCCGCGAGTACACGCCGGAGGGATACGCGGCTGCGCTGGAGCAGTTGATTAAAGCGACGCAACCGAAAATCGTTGTTTTCCCCCATACGTATCAGGTACGCGATTTCGCGCCCAAGCTGGCCACGCGTTTCGGAACAGCGCTGATCAGCGACGTGGTCGACGTCAAGACCGACGGTGGGCCGCTAACGTTCGTCCGTCAACTTTTTCAAGGCAAACTGAATGCGGATGTGCGCGCCGTGCGAGATCCTCAGTTCGTGTCCATTCAGGCAGGTGCATTCCGGGCTGCCGAGCCGTCGGGCGCGGGTAATGCCGTGGAAAAATTCGCTGTGCGACTCGAGGCTTCTCAAATCCGCAGCAAGCCCGAAGCTCCTTTCCGCGAAGCGCAGCGATCCGTAGACCTGGGTGCGGCTGACATCATCGTGTCAGTTGGCCGCGGGATTAAAGAAAAGGACAATTTGTCAGTCGTCGAAGCGTTGGCGAGCGCACTGGGTGCGGAGCTGGCGGCCTCGCGCCCTATTTGTGACAACGGCTGGTTGCCTATGGAACGGCAAGTCGGCAGTTCCGGTCAGACCGTGTCGCCGAAGGTATATTTCGCGGTGGGCATCTCCGGCGCAATTCAGCATCTGGTCGGAATGAAGGGTTCCAAGACAGTGGTGGCGATTAATAAAGACGAGAACGCGCCCATATTTGAAACCGCCGACTACGGCGTGGTCGGTGATCTGTTCGAGATCGTGCCCGCGCTGGTAGAAGAGATCAAGAAGGCGAAAGCATAAGCGTTGATGGTTAGCAGTATCTGCCGCCCTCGCGGCTTATGGGTCGGTTTGGCAGCCGCTTGCGTACTGAGCCTTTTCACGAGCTGCAATAAACCCGTTTCCGCAAATGTTGCTGCGACGGTGAATGGCCGGCCGATCAGCTACGCGGAACTCGATCGGACGATTGCCGCGCAATTTCCCAATGCGCCGCTGAAGGCCAATACGGACCAGATGACGGGGGTGCGGTTGGAAGCACTTCGCGCTTTGATCGACAACGAGATTATGTTGCAGCGCGCGGAGAAAGAAGGGCTGCTCGCTTCCGACGCGGATGTGGAAGCAAAATTCAATGAATTGAAAGCGCCTTACACGAAAGAAGAATTTCAAAAGCTGCTGCAGCAGCGAAAGATGTCGATGGCCGATCTGAAGGCGCAGATCCGCCGCGAATTGAGTGTCCAGAAGTTATTCAACAAGGAAATCGGATCACACATCTCGATCTCCGATGCCGACGTCACCGCATTCTATAACTCAAATAAGGCAAGTTACAACCTTCCGGAGAACAGAATTCATCTGGCCCAGATCCTTGTCACGGCAATCCCCAACACGACCATCGCCAATCTAAAAAACGACAAGGCACAGAACGACCAGCAAGCACGCAACAAGATTCAGATGCTCGATCTTCGGATTCGACAGGGCGAGGATTTCGGGTCCTTGGCGCAAGCCTATTCGGAGGACCAGTTCGCAGCCAACGGCGGCGACGTCGGCATGATTCCGGAATCGGCGCTGGATAAAGCTAATCCGGAGCTTCGCAAATTTATTCTGGATATGACGCCCGGGCAGGTTTCGCCTGTGATTCACACGCCGGAAGGCTATCGCATTATCAAGCTGATCTCGAAGGAACCCGCAGGGCAGCGCGAGCTGAGCGATCCGCGAGTCCAGGAAGAGATCCGGCAAGGACTGTTCCAAGGGAAGGAGCAGGTGCTGAGATCCGCCTTCTATGAGGTCGCCCGCAGTGAAGCGAAAGTCGTGAATTACTATGCGACTTCAGTGCTGGAAAGCCGCGACAAGAAGTAGCGCCCGCATCACGGGCTTGCTGCGTTAACCGAACCTCTCTATTGGCCGGTCTTGGTCTGCTTTCGCACCAAATCCATGTACTCGCGAATGTACTGCTGATCGTCGAGCGGGATTTCGTCGCGGTTGATCTCGCCTCCAAGATCGGCATGATGGCCCATGCGCTGTGTGTAAGCGGTCTTCAGCTGCTGCTTTCCGGAGGGCGTCTCCACCATCATGTCTCCAGTGAGACTCGCTGAACGCTTGCCTATAATCTCGGCCAGTTTTCCCATCGCCTTAAGCTGCTCGGCTTCTTTAAGCTCTTTGTCGCCATCTTGCCGTCCGATTCCGGAATGCGCGTCGGAACCCTGCTGGGGCGATTGATCGGAGTTGCGGCCTTGCGAAGCTTGTGCTCGCTCGGTGGTCTGTCCCTGGGCAGGAGCTTCGGAACTTTGATCGCGAGGTGACTGCTCGCCTCGAGCATCCTGCTGCTGACCCTGCTGACCCTTGGTCGCGGAACTCTGGTCACCGCCTTGCTGGTCCTTTGGCGTTTGCTCGCCGTTTTGGGGCGGTTTTCCCGAACTCTGATTCGGACGCATTTTGGCCATCAAGCTCGAAAGCGCATCTTTCATTTTGTCGATGAGACCAGGAGATCCTTGCTGCCCGGTTGCGGCCTGTTCCTTGGTGTTCTGCGCTTGCTCGGAACCCGGTTGATTGCCCGGCTGATTTCCCTTCTCACCCGAAGCTCGTTCGTTCTTTGAAGCGCTTCCTTCTTTGTTCTGGGACTGGCCGTCCTGGGGCTTGCTATTGCGCTGTGAATCTGAATCAGTTGCTCGCGGCGAGTTGGCGCTTGCTCCATTCTGCTGCTCCGCCTTCGAACCCTCTTGTGGGAGGGCGTCGCTCGCTCCGTCGTTCTCCGGAAGGCCGCCCGATTGGGATCTGGCGCGCTGCCGATCGAGTGCCGCCTGCTTAGGCAGTTCGCGATCTCCCGCCGAAAGCGAATTATCGAGGCGCTCGAACGCGGCGGCGAAATGAATCGGTACCAACGCTTGCTGCAGGCTGAGGCTCTTGGTGACTAAGTAACGGACGGCGAACAAACCTAAGACGGCTACGCCCAAAGCAGCAGTCAAAGCCCAGGTGCGATGGTTTGTAAACGGAAAGGCTCGGGCCGGTCGGACACCCCTAGCCAGATCTTCCGCCTTCTGAATTTGAAAACGAGCGATCGGATCGTCGCGACGGTTCGCAGTGGCAAGAAGAAACCAGGCGGTTGAGAGCGAATCGTTCAGATGCAGGCGTCGATCCACAATCTGGGCGATACGATAGCGCGGCAGCGCATGCTCCCGAATGCGTATGACAGCAAGCGCCAGAGTCGCGGCCGCGAGCAGCACAACCCAGTACCAGTGAACGATTTCAGTGCCGAGCAGCAGCATCAAAACAGCGCCGCCGAACAGGAACGCGAGCGCGAAGGCGAGTTGCTCCAGGACCAGCACTAAGGATCTGCGCCGGTCTGCCGCCCGGATCACCGCTTCTACCTGGCTTGCGCGAGAGCTTTGGGAACTGGGCAATCCTCTTCCGCCTGCTCGATTATCCCACGCAAATAGCGGCTACTTGCCGCAACGGCTATCCAGTGCTTACTCGACGCGAATTGGAATTTTGAACACGTGGTGCACCGCGTAGTGCCGTCGATCTTGGCTGTGCTCGAAGGGCTGCGTGCGGCCCTCTTTGTCAGTGGCTCTCGCCATGAGTGCCACAAGTCCAGGTTGCGGCGGAGTGTTCCACGTGTACTCCCAGCGAACCCAGCAATAACGTCGCGGCGCGTCGATGATCTGTGCAGCGTCCCAATTCCGGCCGCCATCGACGCTGACATCTACGCTTGCAATTTCGGATTCACCGGCCCACGCGCCACCATGAACCCGGACCGCGCTCGCCGGCGCCGACAGAGCCATTACTCGCGGGTTCGATGATCTCGGCCTTCACTTCGCCTGCGGTCAACGGCACCAGAGTAGGCATGCCGTCGCCGCGTTCCCAACGGCTGTATTCAAACGTCTGGAAATATCCCGCGACAGGACGTACGCTCACGTAAATCCGCTGCAGCCATTTCACGGAAGCCATTCCGTACCAGCCGGGCACGATCGCGCGAACCGGCGACCCGTGCTGCTGAGTCAATTCGTTGCCATTCATCGCGTACGCCAACAGCACGTCAGAGCTGAGAGCCTTACTAAGAGGCAGGCTGCGGGAGTAATAAATGGCGCCGGGCGTTTTCGGTTCCTCGTCTACTGCGCCCGAATCGGCACCCTCGAGCACAATTTCCGTCGCTTCCTGTTGGAGACCTGCGGCTGCCAATACGGAGGGCAGTGGGACTCCGGTCCATTCGGCGTTTCCGACGGCTCCCAAGGACCATTGGATTCCTTTCGATTGCTGGGGCAAAAAGGTCCGGCTGTTCCCGGCGCACTCGAGCGTCGCCACTACGGTACGGGACGGGAGCGCGCGAAGCTCCTCGTAATCAAATTCGCGCCGCTGTTCGACAGCTCCTTCGACTCTCAAGCGCCAGGCGCGCACATCGAGCTCAGGCACTTCGAAGTGATTGCGAACGTAGAAGAGATCGTCAGGCGTGAGATACGAATCGAAAACCGAAGAGGGTGATTCCAGGTTCTCCGGGTCATGCTGCCGTGGAATGAGAAGCTCGCTCACCTCAGTTGCCCACCGACATCCTACTACGGCTACGCTTCTAAAGCGGAACGATCACTTCCTTCTGCTTCGAAATTGCCTCGATCATGCTTTGCGGCAGGTTCAGATGCGCCGATACGAGTTCAGGGGGCGTGTGGGCCATCCACTCGGCGAGCGAAATATCCATATAGCGGCTGTCTCTGAACGTCTCCAGAAAAACAAAGTCCTCGTTACCCGTGTTCTCGATGAAGTGCCCATTCGATCGCGGAACGTATCCCACATCTCCAGCCTGGAAATCCATGGTGCGCGCCAGACTTCCTGAGGAGAATATGGTCATCCGTCCTTTGCCGCTGATGTAGTACTGCCATTCATCGGCGCGCGGATGCCAATGCAACTCGCGCAGCCCTCCCGGATGCAGAATCACCAACGCGGCTGCGATTGTCTTAGAGGCCTTGAAATTGCTGGAATCCGCAATGCGCACCTCGCCACCGTTTGTGCGCTTCGTCGGCTCCATACTGAGCAAATGAAAGTCGAGGGGCTCGGATACAGTTCCTAACGTGCTCGTCGCCTTCTTATCCGCTGCGAGCGAGGGCGGCACGGGCGCGGGGAAGATGTACAACTCCTCTTTGGGAATCGGGTTGAAAGCCGCTTCCGGAACACTGAAGTTTTTGGACAATACCTCGCGCGGAGTGTGGGCCATCCAGTCGGTGATCTGGAAGGTACTGAACTCGGAGAAACTGCCATCGTCGAAAACTAATAGAAGCTCGCAACCGTCGGGCTCCAACCCTTGCAGCGAGTGTGGAACGCCGGTCGGGAAGTACCACAAATCACCTTTCTGTACATCGCTGACGAAGCCTTTGCTGTCCGGAGTCACGGCGGTGATGCGCGCGCTTCCGTATAGGACATAAGCCCATTCCGCTGGCACGTGCCAATGCAGCTCACGCACGCCGCCCTTTTCGAGCCTCATGTTCACTCCCGCCATCGTGGTTGAGATGGGGAAATCGCGGACAGTGACCTCGCGTGCCCAGCCACCTTTCGAACGGCGGTTGTGGGCTACCGAGAACGGAAATTTGAAGTTGTGGATATTGCCGTGATCGGTGCGTGGCGGTGACCACGAATCGGGATTTTCATCGCGGATCGCCGGGTTCTGTGGCCCCGGATTATTCTCGCTCGAATTCTCATTCCAGGCGCCGGGGCGCGAGGAATTCGTGGGCGGCGCGGACCCGGGCGTCTGCTGCGCCGCAAGCGGCAGACTCGCCGCAATCCCACCCAAAGCTGCGGACGCACCTAACCAGCGCCTGCGCGTCAGATCGGGGTTTAGGCTTTCTTTTGACATTTGTTTGTAATGACGCTCTCTCGAACCAACCCGGATCGTACCAAGTTTTACGCGGGTCCCTTCCTTTGTCCTGGTATCCTCGTGAGCCATGGCCAGCGTCTTCCGTGATCGATTGCTTGAGGGTAAGGTCGCCTTTATCACGGGAGGCGGAAGCGGAATCGGCTTGCGCATGGCCGAGCGGTTCGCAGAGCATGGCGCAAAAGTGATGTTGGTCGGGCGTCGGGCCGAGAAACTTCAGGTCGCGAAGGACGGCATCGAAGCTCGCCAGGGTATTGCGGCAACGGCTGCTTTGGACGTGCGGGACTACGCGGCAGTGGAAGCAGCACTCGGTCGCACCCGTGACGAGCTCGGGGCCATCGATGTGCTCGTCGCAGGTGCCGCGGGCAACTTTCCGGCACCCGTCGTGGGTATGTCCGCCAACGGCTTCAAAGCAGTCATCGATATCGATCTAATCGGGACCTTTAACACGGTTCGCGCAGCATATCCTCATCTGCGGCGGCCAGGCGCTTCCGTTCTCGCCATATCCGCTGCACATGCGACCGTCCCGATTCCTTTTCAAGCGCATGTCTGTGCCGCGAAAGCAGGAGTTGAGTTGCTGATGAAAACTCTTGCTGTCGAGTGGGGGCCGGATGGCGTACGCTGCAACTCGATCGTGCCAGGACCGACGGCAGACACCGAAGGAATGCGCCGCCTCGCGCCCACCAAGGAGATCGAAGAGCACGTAAAGAGCTCGATTCCCCTGCGGCGGTTCGGAACGAAGGACGAGCTAGCCGATCTTGCTCTGTTCTTGTGCTCGGACGCAGCCGCATACATAACTGGTGGAACGTTCTCGTGCGACGGCGGCCAGTCGCTGGTGCGCTCCGGCTCGGGAATGCAGGCGGCCTGGGATGCCGGCGATCGCGGCAGATGAGCGCGGCAGATGAGCGCGACCGATTTCCCGGTCATGATCGTGGGGGCCGGGCCGGTAGGCCTGACTCTTGCGGCTGGACTGGCTAAGCAAGGCATCCGTTCTATCGTCCTCGAGAAGAAAACAAAGCTCGACGAGCATTCGCGAGCGCTTATCGTAGTTGCCAGCACATTGGAGCTTCTGCAGTCATATGGCGTGAGCGAAGAGTTCATGCGGGAGGGGTGTTTCCTTCGTCAACTCAATATTCACGATGTCGATCGGAATGAGCTGGCTATTCAGGTGAGTTTTGATGAGATTGCCGCGGAGACGGCGTTTCCCGGAATCCTTCTCATCTCTCAAGATCGCCTTGAACATATCCTCCTCGACCAGGTCCTTGCAACAGGATTCTGCGAGGTGCGTTTCGGCCACGAGTTCGTGTCGTGGGAGGAGGAGTCGGATCACATCGTAGTCTCGTTTATCAATGAGCGCGAATTTCAGACCAAGATGGCTGTCTCCTTCCTGGTCGGCTGTGATGGTGCGCACAGCACCGTACGACGACTTTTGAAGCAGGAGCTTGAAGGGACTACTTTTCCCGTTCGCCTATTTCTTTGCGACATCCATATTGCGGACTCAGTGCGTGACGAGCTACCTTTTCCGAGGCTTCATTTGACGCACTCCGGATTAGCCGGCGCAGTCCGTTACAAACCTTTCCACTGGCGTTTACTAGGTTCCATTCCGGCGAGCGACAGCGACGAACGAGCCGTTAGTAAAGAACGGATATCGAACCTTGTTGCTCGTTTTCTCGGGCCAGGGCCGTTCGAACAGATCTGGGCAGGAGTTTTTTCGATTCATCGCCGCATGGCTCCTTCGTTCCGGAGGGGGCGCGTCCTACTCGCCGGCGACGCCGCACATATCAGCAGTCCCGCAGGGGGCCAGGGAATGAACAGCGGCATGCAAGATGCTCACAACCTTGCCTGGAAACTGGCTAGCGCGTTGAACACCGGGGATTTGGAGCAGCTGCTCGATTCTTACGATCAGGAGCGCCGTTCAGCGATCACGACCGCCGTTTTGCCGTTCACAACGTATTTAACACGAGTCGCTTTACGGCCGCGCCTGATCCGAGCAGTCTTAGCGACGGCACGGTTTGCGTTGCGGAGTCGTCGAGTCCGACGCGCTGCTGGCCGACGCCTCGCGATGCTTGAAACGCGTTACCGACGAATCTCCTTTGATATCCGGAGAACGGAAGTGGGCTGGATTGCGGGCGGTCGGCGAACCTCTTTCGGGTCCTGCCGTAATCAGCTTCGACGCCACGGCCCAGGTCTTGCAAGAGCTTAAAGAGGCGACATTGGCTTTGAGCCGTGACTACAGGCTGCCATCGTTCGCCGTCCACAATATTCAGAAATGCGATCCGCTTTGGCGGCAATGGCGAGCCCGGCGCAATCTGGTTGTGTTTGTGCGTCCGGACGCATACGTCGGATGGGCGGCGCTCGCCCCAACGGCCGCCGAAACCATTACGGGAATCCGTCGGGCGCTCGGGCGGCTTTCCTGAAAGATTTTGAGCTCTTTTTTCGCCGATTCTCGCGAATACGGGCATGAAGCTCACGAAATGCTCTGATCCCGTGCTCACTTCTGCTGGTCTCCTTCCGTGTAGGCAGGCCGGCCGAATTGCAAAACCAGTTCGAAGTTGGTCGCAGTTACTACCAAGCTGCCGAATTTAAAAAGGCCATCGCGCATTTCGAACGGGCTCTCAGGACCCGGCCGGACGATGCACGCTGCTATTTCTGGATGGGCAAGTCGTATGAGACGCTAGCGGTGATCAATGGGCACATCATCGGCGGACACGCCGGATCGCAGGCCCACAGATTCCTCGCCGAAGCGGTGCAGCTGGCGCCCACCAATCGCGAATATCGTCACGAGCTGTTCGAATTCCTGATCGAATCCGACTATTCTCGAGGCACTCTGAGCGAAGCGGAAAACATGCTGCAAAGGGTCAGTGAGTCGGACCCGGATTACTTATCGATGCAACGCCGGCTGGAAGACGCGCGCGATGATCGCCGCTCCCCCGAATACCGCACCGGTTCTGCCCTGCTGATGAAGCCCGTAGAGGCGATCAGCATCGCGCGCCGCCCCGTTTCTCTCACACATACTCCTGCTATGTAGGCCGACCCGGCACGCGCGGACCTCGACAGGCGCGGGCCGCCTTTCTCCGCTATACTGGCGGTAAAGGTACTGCGGCCGCGCTGCCGGACAAGCCCTGCCTCACTTACGTTTTCGCGAGGCAAAGAATCGAGCCTGGTCCGCCGATCACCGCATTCCGAGAAGTTCTCAGCAGGAGTTTCCACCTTAGTCTATGTTTGACCTGTTTCGCAGCCGAGAGAAGAGTGTCCGCATTATGTTGGGGGTGCTTCTCGGCCTAGTCGCCCTCTCGATGCTGTTCTATCTCATCCCCGGGGCTGCCCCGATGGGGGGCAGTTCTTCCAATCAGAATGTCATCGCTTCCGTCGGCGACGAGAGCGTCACTGCGACCGATGTGCAGCGTGCCGTGCAGAACATGACCCGCGGCCAGCAGAATCTTCCGAAGGCCATTCTCGCCATGTACATCCCGTCCATCGTGAACCAGATGATCGAGGAGAAAGCGATGGCGTATAAGGCGCGCGAAATGGGCCTCAAAGTCTCCGATCAGGAGCTCGGCGATTCGATTCAGAACGAGCTGGCTCCCGTTATGGGCGGCAAGTTCGACATGAACATGTACCAGATGGTGCTCGCGCAACAGGGCATGACCACGACGGATTACGAAAAAAGTCGCCGGGAAGCGATGCTTAGTACACGACTCGAAACTATGGAAGCGCAATCGCTTATCATCACGGACCAGGAAGCGCGCGCCGAGTACCAGCGTAAAAATCTGAAGGTCGGACTCGACTACCTGCAGTTTCAGGCCAAAGACTTCACCTCGAAGGTCAATAAGGATCCCGCGGCCGTAAAGGCCTACTTCGACAAGAACCGCTCTCAATTCCGAATTCCTGAAAAGCGAGATGTCACTCTGATCGTCGGTGTGCCCGCTGACTTCATGGCGAGCGCGCAGGTTTCGGACGCACAGCTCAAGCAGGAGTATCAGGACAATATCGACAGTTATCGCGCTCCGGAACGAGTGTCGGTCCGGCACATTCTTATCAAGACGCAAGGCCTGCCAAAGGAAGACGCACCGAAGCTTAAGGCCAAGGCGGAAGACATCCTGAAGCAATTGCAGCATGGTGGGAATTTCGCTGAATTGGCCAAGCAGAACTCCGATGATCCGGGCTCCAAGGTGAAAGGTGGCGAGTTGGGGTGGATCGTGCGCGGCCAGACGGTGCCGAATTTCGAAAAGACCGCATTCTCACTCAAACCAGGGCAGCTCAGCGGTCTGGTTGAGACGGAATACGGGTATCACATCATTCAGGTCGAAGATAAGCAGGCTGCTCACACCCAGAGCTTCGATGAGGTCAAGCCGCAGCTTATGGCAGAACTGCAGAAGCAGGGCGCAGCGGACAATTTGAAGAAAGCCATGGATGCGGCTCACGCCGAAATCCTCCGTAATCCCGCCCAAGCCGACGCCATCGCGAAAAAGTACAATTTGAAAATTTTTCAGCTGAACAAATTCGCAAACACGGATTCCATGCCTGAGATCAACACGCAGGCGGAAGTGGTGAATGCCGTATTCAGCACTCCTAAGGGCGGCGTTACGGACGTGATCGATATACCGAATCAGAATAAGCAGGCGTTCGGCGTAATCACAAACATTACTCCGGCCAGGAACGCTGACTATGCGGAGGTTCAGAACGATGTTCTTCAGCGCTATACCACCGCAGAATCGCTTCGTCTTGCTCAACAGGCCGCAAACAACGCCGCTGATCGTGCTCGTAAGGGTGAAAGCTTGCAAGCGATCGGCAAAGACGCTGGAATTAGCGTGAAAACTGCGGCACCATTCACAATCGACGGCGCTGCGGAGGGAATCGGGTCAGCTTCGTTGCTCGCGGCAGCTTTTAAAGACAATGTCGGCGATGTGGTGGGACCCGTAACCGCGGAATCTGCCGATTTCGTGTGTAGAGTGTCCCAGAAGATTCCCGCTGATATGGGCCAGTTTGCCGCCAGCAAGACCGCGATTATCCAAAATTTGACTCAGCAGAGGCAAAGCATGCAAGGGCCTCTGTTCCGCGACAGCGTGGTGAACGAATTGAAGCGACGCCGGAAAATCCAGATCAACCAGGCCGCGCTGCAACGCGTGCTCGGCGCGTACCAGAGCTAGTCTTATTTTGCCGGCTCACTTCATTGAGATCCTTCGCAGTCTCACCGACCCCGACAAGCTAATCGCGCTGCTATCGACGACCATGACCGGCTGGGTCGGATACTTGCTGCTTTTTCTGGTGGTCTTCGCGGAAAGCGGTTTGCTCGTCGGCTTCTTCCTTCCAGGCGACTCCCTGCTATTCACAGTCGGCATCGTGGCAGGCGCCGGTAAGCTTCAAGTCGGGGCCATCATCGCCATGCTCGCTACTGCTTCTATCCTCGGCGACGGCATCGGATTCCTGCTCGGCAGCACTCTAGGATATCGGCTTTTCCAGAACTCTCATTCGCGTCTCTTCCGCCGCGAGTATCTCGATCGCACGCACGCCTTTTATGAGCGCCATGGCGGGAAGACAATCATATACGCGAAGTTCGTGCCCATCATCCGCACCTTCGCCGCCTTTATCGCCGGTGTCGGCAAGATGAATTACGCGCGGTTCCTGACCTTCAACATCGCCGGCGCGGTTGGTTGGGTCACGCTGATGATCATGCTCGGCTACAAACTCGGCGGAATCCCGCTTATCCGGCACAATTTCGAAAAAGTTGTGCTGCTGATCATTGCGCTGTCGCTCGTGCCCGCGGTGTTGCAGCTTCTGAGCAAACGAAAATCCGGCGAGCCAAAGACGCCCTTAGAAGTGAATTCCTCCGCTGCAGACTAGCACTTCACCGCTTACATAATCCGACAGCGGCGAGCAAAAGAAAAACACCGCGTTTGCGGCGTCGTCCGGCGTGCCTAATCTCCCGAGAGGAATCGTTTTTGCGGCTTGTTCCCGCCTCTCCGCCTGCATACCCACGTGCACCTGCCGCTCGCCGATGGCAATTTGGGTCTCGGCATCTTCAAGCGGCTTAATCAAGCGCGTATCGATCAGCCCGAATCCGACGGCGTTGACCGTGACGTTATAGCGGCCCCATTCTTTCGCGAGAGTTTTGGTAAGCCCTACGATTCCCGCCTTGCCCGAAGCATAGCCGGCCTGTCCCGCGTTCCCATCGAGCCCTGAGATTGAGGTGATGTTGACCACTTTGCGCATGACGGGTGTTCCGGACTCCTTCTCCTGCTTGGCCCTCTCGCGAATCCAGTGAGAAGCGGAGCGTAAAATCCGGAACGGCGCCACGAGATGTATGTCGAGCATGGCCTGAAATTGCTCGTCGGTCGTTTTTTGGATGACGCTGTCCCAGGTATAACCGGCGTTGTTGACGATGATGTCGATGGATCCAAAGTCCCCGACCGCGCGTTCGATAATGGCATCGGGAAATTTGGGCTGGGTTAAGTCGCCGGCTAAACTCGCGATTTTTCCGCCTGCGTTCTGAAGCTCGGTTTTGGCGTCTTGCAAGGCCCGCTCATCGACGTCAACCAGCAGGACAGCGGCTCCCGCGCTCGCCAGCTTTTCGGCGATCGCACGTCCGATGCCGCGCGCCGCGCCTGTTACGATGGCCACTTTGTTCGAAAGAGAGATATTCATTTGGGGAGAGTCTCGAGCGCAAGATGCGCAGAATCTCAATGCTAGAACAGCGCCATCTGCGAACCGGGCGGTGGCGGCGGGTTCATCCGGTCGAGATCTCGCGAGATAATTCCGACGCGCTCGCGTATGCCGTCAACCAGCTTTCGAATGCGCTCAGGGTAAGCGCCCCGAAGGTAGGCGTTCTTAGAAAAATTCGCCTCATAGCGTGTTAGGTGTTCCGGGAAGCGTTCTGCCAGAAACGGGAAGAACGTGCGCTGTGCCGCCGGTTTGAGGAAGACCACATTGGCTCCGAACTGATATGCCCCCGCCCGTTTCGCCGCTTTCGCAACCGACTCCAGATTGGTTTCGGTATCGGTGATGAGGGGCAGCACGGGATTCGCGATCACTCCGACCGGTACCCCGGCATCCGCGAGCTCGGCGACTGCATCCATCCGGAGATCGGGGCGGGGAGCGAAGGGTTCGATGAGGCGGGCCAGCTCCCGGTCCATTGTGGTCACGGTCATCGTGACTGCTACGTCGTTACTCTTTGCGAGCCGTTTTAGCAACACGATATCGCGGGTGACCAGATTCGATTTGGTCGTAATGAAAATGGAAGTAGCCGACAGCGGCAGCATGGCTTCGAGCACCTGATGTGTCCGGCCGAACTTGCGCTCGGCCGGCTGGTATGGGTCCGTCGCGGTTCCGATACCGATCACATGTCCGGCCTTGATAGCTCTCAGTTCATGGCCGAACGCCGCCGCATCCCAGTCTTTCGCGTAAATCTCGGTTTCGAACGCGTCAGCGCCACGCCTCTCTAGAAACTCATGGGTGAAGCGCGCGTAACAGTATTTACAGCCGTACTCGCAGCCGCGGTAAGGGTTGACGGACCACTGAAAGGGGACGCGCTGCGAATCGCAGCGGTTCAGCCATTTACGGGTCGGCAGGGTGCGATATTCGACCCGCCGCTTTTCGGCGATGACGCTGCCTTCAGCGGCTAAACGCGCGATGCCGACCAGTTTGATCAGTTGCTCCAGGAGAGTTCCCTCTCAGGAGCTATATTCGTCTTTTATTCGCCTTTTGTCAATGCGGATGTTCAGGGCCTAGGAGGCCAGGAGCGAGATAACGCCCTTTTGCCGCAAGCCATTGAGGGCCAAGCCGTGCCGGCCGCGAACACCGGTCTTTTCGAAGATGTGTTTGAGGTGAATTTTCACCGTGCCCGGGCGGATTCCCAGTTCTTGAGCGATTTCGCGGTTCTTAAAGCCTTGCTCGACCAGTTCCATGACCTGATGTTCGCGAGGCGTCAAGTCGGTTCGGATCTGCGTTTCCATCGCTGCGGCTTCGCGGAACACGGAATCTTGCATCCAGCTCCGTCCCTGCGCCACCGCTCGCAAGCAGGCTAGTACTGTATCGGTATCGGCCGATTTGCGGACGATGCCCTTGGCCCCTGCTTGCAGGAACTTCAGTGCTTCCGCTTCGGTGATCGACATTCCCCAGACCACTACCGCAGGTACCGTAGACCGTGTCGTTCCGTGCTCGGCCGGCAATTGGCTGAGAGCGTCCAACACCGTCTTCGCGCCTAGTCCCTTGTCGATGATCAGCACGTCCGTCTTTTCAGCGTCGGCGCTCAGCATCCACTCGGCTGGCGACAGGTGCGACGACCCGAACTCCAAATCCTCCGCGGATTCGAGCAGGTGAACGAGCCCCTTCACCGTGAGCGGCTGCGTCTCGCAAATCGAGACAACCTTCTTATTCTTCCCTAAATGCACATCCATAGTCTGCCTACGCTCCTTATCGGCAGGGGTCCCTATTCACTTGAGTGGGGGTAGGTTCATATTGCTCTCGGTAGCAGCCATTTCCCACCCTCCGGTCCTACGGACTCTTCCGATTAGCGAGGTAACTTCGCTGCCGTTTCTCAGGTCGAACCATAGGAGGACCCATGTCACGATCTCTCGCCTGCCCCGTCTTCACGGCTTTGCTCCTCGCCTCTATCATCGGGTGCAGCAGGAGCGATCAGGAGAACGCGGACCGTAAAGCTGCGGAAGCGAAGCAGAAAGCTCGTGTAGAGGGACAGCGCCTTGGCGACGACGCACGGAAACTTGGACACCAAGCCAAACAAGAGGCGAGCAGCCTGCGTCAGAACATCGACCGAGCTCTACAGGGCACGGGGCCCGCGCAGGGCGGCGACACGGGACAGGCGGGAGAGAAGCTCAGGCGCGGCGGACACGATCTCCGCGTTGCAGGAGATCAGGCTGCAGTAAAGCTCGATCATGCCGCCATGATCGCCAAGGTCAAGGCCAAACTTGCCGGCGCGGTCGGCCTCTCGACGGTCACCAGTATTGACGTCGATGCGAGCGGTCAAGTCGTCACCCTGCGCGGGACCGTCGCGTCCGAAGAGCAGAAGCAGCAGGCCGAGCAAGCCGTCATGCAGGTGAGCGGCGTAACCAGAGTCGTCGACCAGCTGGCGGTGAAACCCTAAGCACTTACTTCAAAAGGTTGATGGTACCGCGGCACTTAGGCGATCCGCAGCGGCAAATGACGCGATCGACCTTTTTGTCGAAGTGATAGTCGATCGTCAGCTCTTCTCCCCGCCGGATGTCGCGCACGCTCATATATAAGATGTGACCCTTCAGAATCCGTGAGCTCAGGTTTGGGTCGCAGGAGTGGTTGATGTACTCCGCCCCGGAACCCCCGGCAGCGCCGTCAATAGTCCAGTAGTCGTCGAGCGTAAAAAGATAAGTGAATTTGCTCTCGTCGGCGCGCCGCTTCGTCTCACGGCGACTGATCCTCTCGCCCGTGTACTCAATGACCTTTCTCCCCGCCGGAATGAACTCTGTCGCATACACTCCCCAGCGATGGATTTTCGAGCGAGCCAGCCTCATGCCGAAGCAGGCGTAGTTGAGATTGATACGGGGGATGCGGCTTGCTGCCGTCGATGCATTCGCAGCTTTGCGCGCTGCCATGCACGAAAGATTATCGGATCTGATGTTTCTCCGCCATTCGCTTTTTTACTGAGTCCTCCGCTTGAGCACATCCACGAGTTCTCGCACTGCGTCGGCGCTTTTCTTCAAGGCCGCTTGCTCTTGGGCGTCGAGCTTGACTTCGTAGACCTTCTCAACGCCCTCTTTGCCTAGCTTCACGGGCACTCCCACAAAGAGTTCGTTCAACCCATACTCGCCTTTGAGATACACCGCGCAGGGAAGAACCTTCTTCTTGTCTTTCAGAATCGATTCGACCATCTCGACCGTCGAAGCTGCAGGCGCGTAGTAGGCGCTTCCCGTTTTTAGATATTTAACAATTTCGGCGCCGCCATCGCGGGTGCGTTGCACGAGCCGATCGATGGTCGCCTGATCCGTCAGCTCAGCGAGAGGAATGCCGCTTACATTGGTGAAGCGCACCAGAGGGACCATGGTGTCACCATGGCCGCCGAGTACCATCGCGGTCACGTTTTCGAAGGACACATTCAACTCCTCCGCAATAAACGTGCGGAAACGAGCCGTGTCGAGCACACCGGCCATCCCGATCACTCGTTCGCGCGCGAAGCCCGAGACTTTGAGCGCGGTCCAGCACATCGCGTCCAGCGGATTCGTAACCAGGATCAGAATGGCTTTGGGAGATCGCCGCGCCGCCTGTTCCGTAGCGCTCTTCACGACCTCGTAATTCGCCAGCAGCAGATCGTCCCGGCTCATACCGGGCTTGCGCGGAAAGCCCGCCGTGATGACAACAATGTCGGAATCGACAGTTTCGTCGTAGCCGTTCGTGCCCACGATGCGAACGTCGTACCCTTCGACCGGCGCCGACTCGAGCATGTCCAATCCTTTGCCCTGCGGCACGCCCTCGACTACGTCTACAAGCACGACATCCGCCAACTCTTTGGCCGCTATCTTCTGTGCCGTGTTTGCGCCTACATTGCCGGCACCCACCACCGTCACTTTCCTTCGCATGATTCTCCCGATTGAAAAGCGCACTGGGCGTTTGCCGCCCATTGTGCGCATTAAGAGGATTTCAAAACCCGCAGTATAGCAACCACTAGATCTTGCTACTTTCGGAGCCGCAGTAGTATGATCTCCGCCAAAGGGGGCCACACAATTTTCTCGAGAACGAAACCTGTCGTGAAATCTTCACAGGTTATCCTGACGAGCGGGACCTTTCTATGATTCGAAGCATAAATAAAGCACTCTGTCTGCTGGCGGTGACGTGCGTGTCGCTGCTGGCGCAAAACGCTGCCGGCACGGGCGGCATCTCCGGCATAGTGACGGACGCCTCCGGAGCGGTGGTGCCCGGCGCGCAAGTCATTGTCGAAAATGAGTCGAAGGGTATACGGCGCGAGCTGACCACGACGGGGGCCGGCGTTTTCAGCGCGCCCTCACTCGTCCCGGCGCCAGGCTACACGGGTCACGATCACAGGCACCGGGTTCGCAAAATATCAGGCGACCGACGTTCGAATCGAAGTCGGCGAGACCGTGAATTTGACCCCCAGGCTACAGGTAGCGTCTGCAACGACACAGGTGGAAGTAATAGCAGAAGCGCCTATTGTGGAAGGAAATAAAACCGACGTTTCGCAGGTCGTCGGACAACGGCAGATCCAGGATTTGCCTATCAACGGGCGGCGGGTAGATAGCTTCGTACTGTTGACGCCTGGTGTGACGACGGACGGATCTTTCGGCCTGCTGTCATTCCGTGGAAATCCGGCCGGCAATACCTTCCTGACAGACGGGATCGACACGACCAACCAGTTCTACGATGAGAACGCAGGCCGCACGCGCACCTACAATATCTCGCAAGATGCCGTCCAGGAATTCCAGGTCATCAGCAGCAACTTCAACGCCGAATACGGCAATGCTTCCGGCGGCGTAGTCAACACCGTAACGCGCAGTGGAACCAACAGCCTTCACGGAACTGCTTACTGGTTTTTCCGTAACCGCACGCTGAACGCGACGGATCCGGAAGCCGCCGGAATCAACCCCCCGGAGTGGCGTCATCAGGCCGGAGCGAGCATTGGCGGTCCCATCAAGAAAGACAAGCTTTTCTACTTCTTCAATGGCGAGCTGCAACGTCGAAATTTCCCGATCGTCTCGACCAACACCGGCAACCTGAACATGTTTAACGCGCATGGCCAATATGTCGGAACTGGCTCAACGAACGGCTGCGGCTCTCCCTATACGCCCGCATCGGGTGGAGCGCACACGCCCACCGCAGCGCAATGCGCTGCGGCCATCTCTTACATCCAGAGCCGGGTGCAACCGCAATTAGTCCCTCGCACTGCTGACGTCAACCTGTTATTCGGAAAAGTCGATTATCAGATCAATGACAATAACCGGTGGTCAACGGAAATGAACTATCTCGATTTCCGATCGCCGAACGGCATTCAAACGCAAGCTGCGATTTCGAGCGGTTCTGCGATCGGCGGCAATGCGAACACAAATGTTTTCGACCGCACCATCAAATCGAGCTTGACTTCCGTGCTTTCGCCGAACCTTGTGAACGAAGTGCGCTTCGGAATGTTTAAGGACCGGCAGTACGATCCGGCGAGCCCGAGTTTGCTGCCGTCCATCGGGCCAGTGAATCTCTCGCTTGGAAGCCTCAGTAATTTGGGATATCCAACTGGTTACCCGCGTTTGCTGCCTAGCGAACTGCGTTTCCAAGGGACCGATACTCTCTCGTGGACACTGGGCAGGCACAGTATGAAGTTCGGCGTGGATTATTCACACGTCGAGGACTACATCAATCAACTCTCAAATCGATACGGGACCTATACCTACACCACACTCAGCGCGTTTGCTCTGGATTTCAGCGGGAATACGGCCGGTCTGAAGGATTGGAGCCGCTACAGTCAAACTTTTGGCAATCCGGTGGTCGATCTGAACTTCAACAACATTTCTGTCTTCGCTCAAGACGAGTGGCACGTCACTTCTAAGCTCACGATTTCGCCGGGCGCCCGGTATGATTACACGACCATCCCGCAACCTACTCAGGTCAACCCGGCGTTCCCGCAAACAGGTCACATCCCCACCACGAACTTCAACCTGGCTCCGCGACTTGGTATCGCGTATCAGTGGAACGACAAGACCGTATTTCGCGCCGGCTACGGAATGTTTTTCAACCGCTATATCTCTGCTGCCGTCGAGAGCTTGTTTCTCAACAACGGCTTATATCAACCCGCCTATACGTTGAACAACACGGGGGCGCAGTTCGCCAGCCAGCAAGCGGCGGGACCGCTTTTCCCCTCTTTTCTCGCGGCTGCGCCGAACGTCTCAGGATCGGCGAACCTGGACATCGTAGATCCACACTGGCGTAATTCCTATTCGCAGCAAGGAACCGCCGCTGTTGAGCGCCAAATCGCTCGCAACACGGGCTTAACTGTGTCATATGTCTGGAGCCGAAGTCTTCACATAGCTTCCGCAATTGATGCCAATGCGGCTGCGCCTACTTCGAGTTACACCTACACAATCCTCGACAGCTCTGGAAATCCGGCCGGGTCCTACACGACCCCGATCTACACCACGCGAATAAATCCTGCTTACGGCAAGATCATCGAACTGAACTCCAATGCAAACAGCTACTACAACGGCCTGATTGTGCAATTGCAGAAGCGGTATAGCAATTGGTTCCAGGGTGATTTGTCCTACACGTACTCTCATACGATCGATGACGATATCGGAGGAGCAGCCGGCAATACCGCGGGGTCGAGTGGGATTCTTTACGCTCCTACGTATCCGACATCGGTCTTCAACGGGGACGAGAAGGGAGAGAAGGGATCCGCTGCTACGGATGAACGGCACCGGCTAGTTTTGAGTGGTGTCATGAATCCGAAGTTCACTCACGGTGATAGCTGGGCCGACAAATACGTCATCAACGGCTGGCAGCTGTCAGTGATCTCGACGTTCGGGTCGTCATTTCCTCTGGCTCCAACTGTGAACGTAGTTGCTGCGCCCACAGGTCTGCTTTCGACCAGCACGCTAAATGGATTGGGTGGTGCCACTCGTGTTCCGTTCGAATCGATATCCGCGCTGAACGTAGCGCCGATTTACCGCACAGATGCTCGTCTTTCGCACATCTGGCCGATCGGCGAGCGCGTCCATCTCACATTGCTGTTCGAGGCGCAGAACGTTTTCAATCACTTCATCCTGGAAGGAGCGAGTCCGCGGAACACCGTCCAATACAACACGGTTGCGTACCATGGCGGAATTGCGCTGACCCCGAATCCAACTTATGGCGCCGCAACTCAGACGCAGGCTCCTCCCGATGGGACCACTGCGCGCAGAGCGCAAGCGGCACTGCGTATCGAGTGGTAATTCTAGGACACGGAAACACGCGAAGAGGGCATCGGAAATCGGGTGCCCTCTTTGTTTTTAATGGCCTAGCAGCGCCCGCACATGCGCTTCGCTCGCCAGCGCTAAACCTGGGAGGCTATAGCCGCCCTCGAGAACGGAAACGAGCCGGCCATTGCAGTGTTGCGCTGCGAGATCCGTCATGATTCGTGTAAGCTCGCCAAAATCGTCGTCGGTCAGCAGAAAAAGACCGAGCGGATCGTCGTGGCGCGAATCGAAGCCTGCCGAAATCAGGACCAGATCGGGTTCGAATGCCTTGGCGGCAGGTAGCAGCACATCCCGAAACGCGCCCAGAACCTCCGCTCTGCCCGAACCGGCAGAAAACGGGCAGTTGATGGTCTTGCCTTCTCCCTGGCCCTCACCCCGTTCCGATGCTGATCCTGTGCCTGGATACCAAGGCGATTGATGCGTGCTGAAGAACAGCACCGATCCGTCCGCGTAGAAAATGTCCTGCGTTCCGTTTCCGTGATGCACATCCCAATCGGCAATCAGAATCCGCTCCGCGCCGTAGCATTGTTGCGCATACCGAGCGGCGACCGCGATGCTGTTGAAAAGGCAGAACCCCATTCCTCGGGCAGCACTGGCGTGATGTCCGGGCGGGCGGACTACACAAAAAGCGTTGTGCACCGTGCCCGAGAAAACCGCATCCACCGCCGAAAGGACGCAGGCCGCCGCGACACGGGCAGCTTCGGTTGAATGCCGGCTGACCGCCGTGTCGCCCGTGCTTAGCTGACGCCGATTTTGCGCCACCTCGCGTTCGACGAGCGCGATGTACTCTCTTGTGTGCGCGAGTGCGAGTTCATCGTCACCGGCGCCGCGCACTTCGACACGAACGAGGTCGTGCAGAACGGCGGAGCTTTCCAGGCGCTTCATCACAGCGCTGTAGCGCGCCGCCTGTTCCGGATGCCCCGGACCTGTATCGTGCTTTTGAACTCGAGCGTCGGCGGCAATGCCCGTCTGTTGCATGGCCGGAGAGGCGGATAGGAGATCTAGCGGGCGGCGACTTTGATCGACACCAGTTGCTCTTGCGGCACCGGCTCAACACTGCGCGTTTGCTCACCGCGGAAGAAATCGAAATAGGAGATTTGGTGAACGCAGGAGATGGTGCAGAGCGGAGCACACGATTTTTGGGTGATGTATTCGCGCCGGATGTCTTCGACGGTGTAATCCTCAAGCGGCTTGGCCGGAAAACCACGCTGCTGGGAGCAATAATGCACTAGCCCGTCTTCGCAGATGTAGAGATAACGCGAGCCGGCGCGGCAGCGCCAGTCGCTCGGCTGCCCATTCGCGATGTTTTCTTGAAAATAGTTGATTCGCGAGAAATGCTTTTTCTCGAACTTCTTCATTTCGAGGAACACTTCGCGCTCGCGCGGGGCAAGCGGCCTCAGCTGCCCATCGCCGTCGTGAATAATTCCAACTGTCGATGTGAACCCAAGCTCCATGGCGCGCTTACCAACCACCAGCGCGTCTTCCGGATGGTGAATTCCGCCGCCCAGAACGGAATTGATGTTGACGTGAAAGTGGGCGTGCTCCGCCAGAATCTGCAGCTTCTTATCCAGGACCTTCAGGCTCTTCTTCGAAACATCGTCCGGCTTGACGTTGTCGATGCTGATCTGCAGGTAGTCCAAACCCGCCTCGTTTAAGCGCTGGACGCGTTCGGCGGTCAGCAAATATCCGTTGGTGATCAAACCGGCCAAAGTCGCGTTTTTGCGAATTCCGCGGATGATGTCATCGAGCTCCGGGTGCAGCAGCGGTTCTCCGCCGCTCAGGGTCACAACGCCAGTTTTCAACTTGCCGAGCAACTCCAGCCGATGGAGCATCGTGTCGAGCGGCACCGGCTTAGAGTAATCGTCGTATTCGTTGCAATAGGCGCAAGACAGGTTGCAACGCCGAATCGGAATGATATGCGCCATGATCGGATGAGCCGTATCCAGGGCGCCTCTCATCAACAATTTGGCTTCCCGCAAACGCCGATTCATCGTTCGGCGGCGCCGTTCACCTTGCAGGTTGCATTCGGACATGAGGCGAGACTCTCCCATTAAATCACAACTTACCCCTTCGGGCCTCATAAAACCCGGCCATTTACACAATAACTCGTTGAATGCAGTAGATTTACGGTCGAACGGGGACGCACAATTCGCGCCAACATGGAACTCTGGTTGTGTTAGCTACCGTACATGCTACTCAGCTTCTGTGGCAGCTCAATCCTTGGAGGCAATTGGGAATGAGCTCACTTCCTTCAACGGAGCGAAATGCAGGATATAGGCCCGCATTGCCCGTTCGGCGAGGCTCATACCGTGTTGCTTCGCCTCATCCAGTGCGCGCCGATTATCCCATCCGTCGTGCTGGATGCGGTAACAGGCAACCACTGTACCCGTTCGATCCTTTCCGCGACGGCAGTGCACAAAGACGGTGTCGGAACTGCCCAGGAGCAGCGACAGGACGTGTTCCATTTGCTCTTTGGTGGGCGCTGAAAAGGCGCCAATCGGAATGTTGACGTACTTCATTCCGAGCTTCTCGGCGGCTCGCTTCTCGGTCTCCGTGCCTTCACCGGCTTCCCGCAGGTCGATATCGATCTTGACGCCCATGGCGCCGAGTTCCTGGAGGCCAACCAGCGATGGTTCGCCGCCACGAAGTATGTGATCGTTTACCCGATCAAAATTGCGAACGTGCTCTGCAGGAAGCTGGGCAGCGGACGAGAGCCGAACCAGAAAAAGCACTGCCAGGAGTGGCGAAGCTGATCTGATGCAAGATCGCACCGGCGGCTCTCCTGTTATTGGGGCGGCTTCTGCGGAGGAAGATTCGGCGGCGGATTCGTTGAAGTGTCGGTCACCCCTCCGTACGTGATGGTCGAGTGCGTGTTGAAGTCCCACTTCTTATAGTGGTCGTACTTGACCACTTCTTTTATCCGCTGCGAGGGACCGTCTTTGAAATTCAGAGTGTCGTCGGCATACGTGTACGTCGGGAACCAGTACTTGCCGTCGATCTGCTCGCGGTAGGTCTCGAATTTCGGAAACTGCTGGTCCTCGTTTCGTCCCAGGTGGCCGGTCGAGCGCCCAAATGTTTTCACGATTTGCAGATCCTGATCGTCCACCCAGATCTCGCCTTCAAAGTAGCGCTTCCGGTCTTTCGTGAGCACCTTGGGACGAACCGAGAAGACGTAGCAGGAGATCTCGTCGACTTTCTCGCGTCGTAGGTACGTGATTATGTACTGATCGGCTGTATCGTTGGTCAGCACGAATGGCATGACGTGCCGCAGATCCTGCTCATCCTCGGCTGTCATGAGGATGTTCTGGAGCGAAGTAACAGGCGCCTTAATCACATGCGATGTACGCTTATTTCGGTCATCGAAACTGACCTCTTCCACCATTTCGTAGCTTCCGCCCGGAGGGTCCGTTTCAACCAGCTTGCTGGTCTGCCGGTAGGTGTAATTCTCGCGTGCCATCGAGAATTCCGTCTCTTTCTGAGTGAATTTCTTGATGATGTCCTGTATCTGTTCCGGTGTTGGATCCCCCGCGACCGTCGCGGCGCTCACGATGACTGCAGAACCCAGAAGACACAGCCCTATTGCACAACTACGTAGAACCATAAACAACGTCTATTCTCTATTGTGACGGATGGAAAACGCGCGTGTTACGTCTATTTGGTGGAATCGAGCAGGGCCTTCGCGATCGTTACTCGCTGCATGTTGCTGGTGCCTTCGTAAATGCGGCCGATTTTCGCATCGCGGTAGAGTTTTTCCACGGGATAGTCCTTGGTAAAGCCAACGCCGCCAAAGATCTCGACCGCTTGGGAGGCAACCTCTTCGGCAATCTTAGAGCAGAAGTACTTCGCCATCGCGGCCTGAGTGACAAAGGGCTCGTCGGCGTCGCGCAGGCGGGCAGCATTGTAGACCATTAAACGACCGGCCTCGATCTGTGTCGCCATCTCGGCCAACTCAAACTGCACGCCCTGGAAATCGGAGATGGGCTTACCGAACTGCTTTCGCTCACGGGCGTACCCGAGGGAATGCTGCAGGGCACCTTCCGCCAATCCCAACATTTGAGCGGCAATGCCGATCCTGCCCTCGTTCAAAGTCTCGATTGCGATCTTGTACCCCTTGCCGGGTTCGCCCATGACCTGCTCGCGCCCGACCTGCACGTCATCAAGAATCAGCTCGCAGGTGGAGGATGCCCGAATACCCAGCTTGTCCTCTTTCTTGCCGACCTGAAATCCCGGCATGCCTCGCTCTACAAGAAAGCAAGTGATTCCGCGGTAGCCCGCCGCCGGATCTATGGTCGCGAACACCAGAAAGATATCGGCCTCCGCCGCGTTTGTAATCCACAGCTTGCGTCCCGAAATTCGATAGCCGTCGCTCCCTTGCGTCGCGCGCGTGGTCAGGGCAAAGGCGTCCGAACCCGACCCGGGTTCCGACAGCGCATACGCTCCCACGCTTTCCGTCGCGAGCCGCGAAAGGTACTTCTGCTTCTGCTCGGAACCGCCCCAACGCTCAATCGCGTTGCTCACCAACGTGTTCTGCACATCGACGATCACGGAAGCCGAAGGGTCTACTTTGGCAAGCTCCTCGATAGCCAGCACAGATTGGAAAAAGGTCCCACCTTGGCCACCGTACTGTTCTTTAATGTCGATGCCCATGAGCCCGAGCTCGAACATTTCCCGCAGCAGGTCCTTGCGAAACTTTCCTTCTTCGTCCATCGCGCGAACATGTGGCGCCAAGCGCTCTTTCGCGAACTGGCGAATTGACGATTGGAACAGCTTTTCTTCTTCCTGCAGCAGCGTGAGCGGAGTGACGCCAGTAAGCTCGGCAACTTGGGACATGACGGCTCCATCATAGCTCCCGCTCCGTGCTTGCTAGGCGAGTTCTGCGCCGTCAGTACCGTAAGCTGTGGATAGTTCAACTCATGCGGTTTCCGATTGTTCTTTTAGCAAGTGCTTTTCTCCTGGCGGGGGCGCCCGGACGCTCTGGCGTGCAAGTCCCGCCTGACAACCAAGCGCGGCCTGACAGCAACGTCACACGCGCAACGCTCGATAACGGCTTACGGGTCGTCATTGTGCGCGATCCACTCGCGCCGGTCGCGACCATAGAAGACAATTACCTGGTCGGTGGCAACGAAACGCCCAAGGGCTTCCCCGGCATGGCTCACGCTCAGGAGCACATGGCGTTTCGCGGCTGCACGGGGCTGTCTGCCGATCAGATTGCAGCGATTTACGCCCAGCTCGGCGGCGACATGGACGCCGACACACAGCAGAATATTACGCAGTATTTCGTGACCGTGCCTGCCCAGGACCTCGACGTGGCTCTACGCGTCGACGCTTCCTGCATGGCGGGCGTGCAGGATTCGCAAGATCAATGGGCGCAGGAGCGCGGCGCTATTGAACAGGAAGTTGCGAGGGACTTATCGAATCCCATTTACAAATTCATCACGCGCCTCAATAAGGATCTGTTTGCGGGCACGCCGTATCAGGAGGATGCGCTCGGCACAAAGCCTTCTTTTGACCAGACCACTGCCGAGATGTTGAAGAACTTTCACACCCAGTGGTACGCACCGAACAACGCAATTCTCGTTATCACGGGCGATATCGATCCGGCCGCAACGCTCCAAAAAGTTAAACAATATTACAGTGCGGTTCCGCGTCGCGCAGTGCCTGCGCATTCGGAAATCAATTTGCAGCCGGTCCCGGCGGACTCGTTTACGCTCGACAGCAATCTGCCGTACCTGCTGGTCATCGCCTCGTATCGCTTCCCGGGAACGGATAGCCCCGACTTCGCTGCCGCGCGTATTTTGAGCGACGTCCTCTCCAGCCAGCGAGCCAATCTCTACGCTTTGGTGCCGGCAGGGAAAGCGCTCGGGACAGAATTCGCGTTGCTCGAAACCTATCGAAAGGCAAGTGCCGCATTCGCATTGGCGGCCTTGCCCGCCGGTGCGGATCCAACTTCGATCACTGCGGAGCTCAAGAAGATCATCGCGGACTACGCCGCGAACGGCGTTCCTGCCGAGCTGGTCGAAGCGGCTAAAAAAGGAGAACTCGCGACGGCGGAATTCGGCCGCAATTCCATTACTAATCTGGCCGCTCTGTGGTCTCAGGCGCTTGCCGCGGAAGGCCGCGAATCTCCCGACGAAAACGTCGAAGCAATGAAGCGCGTCACCGTCGCAGATGTGAACCGGGTGGCTAAACAATATCTGCAGCAGAACGCGGTCATCGCGACGCTGAAACCGGTACCGTCTGGAGAAGCCGCTGCATCGAAGGGATTCGGGGGAACCGAATCGGCGACCAGCACGCCGACCAAGCCGGTTGCGCTTCCCGAATGGGCCGAAGCAGCGGTCAAGTCGCTTCGTATCCCACAGCCAACTTTGCATCCTTCCGATACGACGCTCGCCAATGGCATCAGGCTGATTGTGCAAACGGAAAAGACCAGCCCGACCATCACGCTGCTCGGTTCGATCAAAACTCAAACGCAGATTCTGACGCCGCCCGGACAAGACGGTGTTTCGGACGTACTCGAAGGACTTTTCTCTTACGGCACGAAGACGCTTGATCGCCTGGCGTTTCAGAAGGCTCTCGACGACATCGCAGCGTCCGAATCGGCTGGCGCAAATTTCAGCTTGAAAGTGCTGAAAGCGGATTTCTCGCGCGGCGTCGAACTGCTGGCCGAGAACGAACTGCATCCTGCTTTGCCGCCTGACGCCTTCAAAGTTGTGCAACAGCAAACGGCGCAGCTCAGCGAGGGTGAGCTAAAAAGCCCTGGATACCGCACGGATCGGGCGCTGGTTCGCGCGCTCGTACCCCCAGGCGACCCCCTTCTGCGGGAGACGACCCCCCAGACTATTTCTTCTCTCAAATACGACGATCTCGGCAATTTCTTTGCGAAGACCTACCGACCAGACCTGACCACCATTGTTGTTATCGGTGACATAACTCCGGAGGAAGCGCGACCGGTGATCGAAAAGTATTTCGGATCGTGGCAAGCATCCGGTCCGAAGCCGAAGGTTGTGCTTCCGCCTATTCCCGCCAACAAACCGAGCGCAGTGAACGTGCCCGATCCGAGCCAAATTCAGGACTCGGTCGATCTCTCGCAAGAACTCGAGATGAACCGCTTCAGTCCCGACTACTATGCCCTGCAGCTTGGGAATCACGTGCTCGGCGGTGGTTTCTACGCGACGCGGCTCTATCGCGATCTCCGCCAAAAGGCCGGATACGTTTACAACATCAACGATTCGCTGCATGCGGATGAGACCCGTGCGAATTACACCATCGATTACGGCTGCGATCCGCAGAATGTTTCTAAAGCCCGAGCGATGGTCGAGCAGGAGCTCGTCGCGATGCAGAAGACCAATGTCACTCCTACAGAACTGCAACAGGCCAAGGCGCTGCTGCTGCGCCAAATCCCGCTTGCCGAATCGAGCGAAGATGCAGTGGCAGGAGGCATGATCGCGCGCTCGGGGGTCGGCCTTCCACTCGATGAACCGATCCGCGCCGCAGGACATTATTTCAACATGAGTGCCGACGAGGTCCGCGCCGCGTTTGCGAAGTACATCAATCCTGCCAATTTCGTCCAGGTAGTGCGCGGGCCTGCGCCGCAATAGAGAATGCCTGAATCCGAAGAATGGGCCGCTAAGAATCAGAAGATCATCGAGTCACTTCGCGAAACGTTTGCTCCGCTCACCGAGCGGCTTACACCCGATGTAGAACCGGCGACGATCTACCTGCCGGCAGCACCAGAGCCCGAAAGCGAAGAATGACGGTTCGCGAGATCGGCGCATTGCTGCGCAGCAAGAAGATCTCGTGCGTCGAGCTGATCGGGGAGACCTTCGCTGCGATGAAGCAACGAGAGGTCTTCCGAAGCTTTATCACGAGCATGGAAGAGAGCGCTCGCGACGAAGCGATCGACGCGCGACAAAGAACTTGCCGGGGGTATCGACCGCGGACCGTTTCATGGGATTCCGATCGCGCACAAGGATCTGTTCTATACGCGAGGCGTCCGCACCACGGGCGGCTCGCTCGTCTTCCGCGATTTCGTTCCCGATTACGATGCGACGGTCGTAAAGAAACTGAGAAGCGCCGGAGCGATTTGCATCGGCAAAACGAATCTGCACGAGCTCGCCTATGGCGTGACATCGAAGAATCCACACTACGGCTTCGTCCTGAACCCGCGTGATACGTCACGCATCGCCGGGGGTTCGAGCGGCGGTTCGGCTACACTCGTCGCGGCCGGCTTTCTGCCGATGGCCACGGGAACGGATACCGGTGGTTCCATTCGCATTCCGGCTTCGTTTTGCGGCATCGTTGGACTGAAGCCTACATACGGTCGCGTCAGCCGCCACGGTGTTCTGCCGCTCGCCTTCAGTCTCGATCATGTCGGGACCGCTGGGTTCGTGTGTGGAAGATTGTGCGCTGGCCATGGATGTCATGGCCGCACCGGGGTTCAACTTATCCGCCGCACCCGATCTAAAAGGCGTTCGCATCGGAGTGCCCAGCAACTTTTACTTCGATCGTGTAGATGACGAAATTGCCGCGGCAGTGAAGAATGCCCTTTCGGAGATGGAGCGCTTGGGCGCCTCAGTCTCAGATGTTCGGATTCCCGATCCAAATGAGATGAACGCGACAGCCCGCATCGTGCAGCTTTCAGAAACCGCGGCGCTCTACCAGCAGTACGACGATCCAAAGCTGTTCGGCGAAGACGTCTGGGCACTGATCCAGCAAGGGAAGATGATCGCTGGGCATGAGTACGTGAACGGCCAGCGCATTCGGAGCCTCTTCCGGCGTCAGTTCGATGCTCTATGGCAGAAGATCGACGTTCTCGCGACACCGACAACGCCGATTACGGCACCAAAAATTGAGGAGGTGACAGTGCAGATTGGCTCTGAGCGCGAGGACACGCGCATGGCGTCTACGCGAATGGTTCGCGCTATCAATTTTCTGGGTGAACCTGCGTTATCGATGCCGTGCGGAAGAACAGCCGCCGCTCTGCCAATCGGGCTGCAGCTAATCAGCCGCCCCTTTAGCGAACCGCAACTGCTGCAGATTGCGAGGACGATCGAGCCCGTATTAGGTTGAACCGCTTCCCTTCTCCAGAGGTAAACCCGAAGCTTCTATTGCTCGCCAGCCGCCATCGAGTGAGATCACGTTCTTGTAGCCCATCTTCTGCAGATTGTCAGTCGCGAGCGCGGAGCGAAAACCGCCTCCGCAATAAAGCACCAGCTTCGCGTTCTTATCGGGCACCGTCTTCTCGATGTCGCGCTCGATAGTCCCTTTACTGAGATGGATTGCACCGGCGGCATGTGCCGCTTGCCACTCGTGATCCTCGCGGACATCGATCAGTTGTCCCGCTTCTCCCGTTTCGCGAAGCCGCTTGTATTCGTCAATGTCGATCTCGTGAATGCGCTTCTTCGCATCGTTCACAATGGCGAGAAAGCCTTCGCTGTGGTGCTTCACCGGTGTACTCATAGCGTTTCCCTCACTGAATGCGCTCAATGCGGGCGCCCACGGCCGCTAACTTTTCTTCGATGCGCTCGTAGCCGCGGTCCATGTGATAAACGCGATCGATGGTCGTTTCTCCTTGCGCCACTAACGCCGCAAGCACTAACGAAGCACTGGCGCGCAGGTCGGAAGCAATCACCTGTGCGCCGGTCAGCCGTTCTTCGCCCGCAACAATTGCCTGCCTACCCTCGATGCGCAGATTGGCGCCCATACGCGCAAGCTCCAGCGCATGCATGAAGCGATTCTCGAAAATCGTCTCGGTGACGAAGCTGATCCCCTGCGCGATGGTCATCCACGCCATGTATTGGGCTTGCAAATCTGTCGCAAAGCCCGGATACTCTTCAGTGGTCACATCCACTGCTTTAGGGCGATCGGAGCAGCGAATGCGCAGAGCATTCGAATCCACCTCTTCCACTTCTGCGCCGGCCTTCTGCATCTTCACTGTGAGCGCGGCAATATGTTCGGGATTGCAATGGCTGACCACCACGTCACCCTGCGAAATGGCTGCGGCAAGTACAAACGTTCCCGCTTCGATGCGGTCGGGTATGATCGCGTGCTCCGTTCCATGCAGCCGTTCCACACCGCGCACTTTGATGATCGACGTTCCCGCGCCTTCGATCTTGGCGCCCATGCTGATCAGCAGCGCAGCGAGATCTTTCACTTCCGGCTCTCGCGCCGCATTTCGGATTACGGTCTCTCCGCGCGCCAATACCGCCGCCATGAGCACGTCTTCCGTTCCGGTCACAGTGATGCGATCGAAGTGAATTTTTCCACCGCGGAGTCCATCCGGTGCTTGCGCTTCTACATATCCATGCGACTGAACGATGGTTGCGCCTAATTGTTCGAGCGCCGAGACATGCAAATTGATAGGCCGCGCTCCGATTGCGCATCCGCCCGGCATGGAAACACGGGCGCGACCGGTGCGGGCCACTAAGGGGCCCAGCACCAGGCTCGAAGCGCGCATTGTTTTCACGACTTCATAGGGCGCTTCGGGATTATTTAGAGACTTTGCGTTCACGCAGACGGTGCCGCCCTCATCGACAATCTTCGTACCCGTGTGAGCGAGCAACTCCTCCATCGTATGGATGTCTTTCACCTGCGGAATACGGCGGAGCGTAACGGGCTCTTCGGTCAGCAGGCAGGCTGCGAGAGCCGGCAAGGCCGAATTTTTTGAGCCACTCACAGGAAGCTCTCCGCTCAGCGGGGTGCCGCCCACAATTCTGAACTTGTCCATAGTTACTTAATCGGCGCTATTTCATGCGAACCGCAGCGTCCTTCTCGGCCGATTGTTTTAGCGCGGCTCGCAGCCGGCCCTTCGCAGCCGCCAAGCGCGCCTCCGCTTCACTCCGCGATAGCTTGCGTTTATGCATCAGGATCGCGGTACGCACCGAGCCGGCTTTCTCGAGCAGTTCGGAAGCTTCATCATAGGATACGTCCGCGATGGCGGCGATAATTCGGCGCGCCCGGTCTTCGAGCTTGCCGTTGGTCGGCTGCACGTTGACCATCAGGTTCCCGTACACGTATCCCATGCGGATCATGACAGCCGTGCTGAGCATGTTCAGGACCAGCTTCGTCGCGGTTCCAGCGCGCATGCGTGTCGACCCGGTCACGATCTCCGGGCCTGTGACGGGAGTGATAGGAATTTCTACCGCTCGCGCCAGTTCCGAATTCGGGGTACAACTCAGCCCGACGGTCACCGCGCCCAAAGCACGCGCATACTCAACGGCACCCAAGACATAGGGTGTTCGCCCGCTCGCCGCAATACCCACGAGAGCGTCCCCGGGGCCGAAATTCCGCTCCTTTAAATCCCGCTTGCCCTGCTCGGGATCGTCTTCCGCTTTTTCAACCGAGTGGCGCAAGGCGCGGTCTCCTCCCGCAATCAACCCCTGGACCAGTTCGGGAGGCGTATTAAAAGTGGGCGGACACTCGGATGCGTCCAGCACGCCGAGCCGGCCGGAGGTACCTGCCCCGATGTAGAAGAGATGCCCACCCGCTTCGAGCCGCTCCACGATCGCGTCTACTGCGGAGGCGATATGCGGCAGCTCGCGCTCGACGGCCGCCGCGATCTCCTGATCGGCCGCGTTGATGACCCGCAGCATCTCCGCGGTCGGGAGCGCGTCGATTTCGGCCGAGGCTGGATTCGGCGCTTCGGTGAGCAGACCCTGTTGCATTGAACTTTCCGGCATCGAACTTAAATGATAAGGGCCGGAGGAGCAATGCGCCCCTTCGGCCCTGAATCGAATGTTCCGAGTACGTTAACTACGCGCTGAATGAGCTGCCGCAGCCGCAAGTCGATTTCACCTGCGGATTGCTGAACTTGAAACCGGAGCCTTCGAGAGTCTCCACATAGTCCACTTCCGCCCCATCGAGGTACAGCATGCTGGCTGAATCGACAAATACTCTCAGATCGCCGAATTTATACGTCTTGTCGAGCATTCCCGGCTGCGTTTCGAAAGCCATCGAATAGCTGAATCCCGAGCAACCGCCGCCCACCACGGCAATCCGCAGACCCGCCGGCTTAGGCTCTTGCATATTCAAGATCTCGTTCACCTTCGTGACCGCGTTTTCGGTTAGCTGAATCATTCCTATCTCCTTACAATTACGGTTGTCCTCTTCCAGTTTACAACCGATGTTCATTCCTTGGATGCTTGGTAGAGCGTCCGGGCTTCGCCGGCGGGTTAGGCGAAGCTGGCGATTTCCTCGAGACGCTTCTTCGTTATATCCGGCACACACGCGTCCTCTGCCGGATAACCTACAACCAGCAACAGAAAAGCCTTTTCGTTAGTAGGCCGACCCAGGATTTTGTTGAGAAATCCCATTGGGCTCGGAGTGTGCGTGAGCGAAACGAGCCCCGCCAGGTGAACCGCTGATACCAGCATTCCTGTTGCGATACCCACCGATTCCGTCACATAGTAGTTCTTGAATTTGCGACCGTCTGGCGTAAGTCCGTAGGTTTGCGCAAAAACAGCAATCAGGTAAGGAGCCGCTTCCAAATAGGGTTTGTGTTCGTCTGTTCCCAAGGGAGCCAACGCTTCCAGCCACTCCTCCGGCGCACGCTCGTGATAAAAAACGTATTCTTCTTTCTCGGCGGCTTCTCGAATCTGACGTTTAAGTGCCCGGTCGCTGACCACGACGAAATGCCATGGCTGCAAATTGGCGCCGCTCGGCGCAGTCCCAGCGATCCGTAAACAGTCCTCGATCACCTCGCGCGGAACCGGGCGGCTGGAGAATTGGCGCACGGTTCGACGCCGCAGCATCTCGTCGCGAAATGCGCGGAGGCGCTCCTTCATTTCTTCCGTAGAGAATTCACGATAGGTGGTCAGTGGAAGAAATTTCGGAGGGGTCATGCGATCTGCGCAGGTCACCTAATAACGGTTCGCCGCGGGCACGGGCTGGCCTTTGACAATGACCGCGCGGACCCGCTCGAGTGCATGGATGTCCTGGAGAGGATTACCTTCGATCGCGACAATGTCACCTTCTTTTCCAACCGCGATGGCGCCGAGGTCATCGAGTCCCAGCAAATCCGCGGAGGCTTTTGTCCCGAAGAAAAGCGCTTGCTGCGGCGTCGCGCCGAAGCGTACCAACGTCATGATTTCGTCGCGCACAGTACCTTTTCCCGGCTCATAGCTTTGGTCCGAGCCTGCGGCCATTTTTACGCCTGTGCTGAGCGCAGCTTTGAACCCTTGCAACTCGCCCTGCCAGATTAAGTTCGCTTTGCGAATCGCGTAATCGGCCATGTGCATTTTTGCGCCGTTTTCGACGATGTTGTTGGCGATGTAGAGCGTGGGCGTGAGGTAAACACCGTGTTCTTTCATGTAGCCGGCAGCCTCGCGGTCGAGACCGGCGCCATGCTCGATGGAGTCGACGCCCGCGCGCAGGGCAGCCCAAATCGTCGGGAGATTTTCGTCGTGCGCCGCCACTTTCACATGCGCAGCGTGCGCTTGCTCGACAATTACTTTCAATTCCTCTGGAGACACCTGGTCGGCAAGCGGCGAATCGGAAGGCGAAAGCACTCCGCCGGACGCCAAAACCTTAATCACCCGCGCGCCATATTTGAGCTGCCAGTGCACGGCGGCCTCCGCGTCAGCCGGAGAATTGATGAAGCCATTTTGTGTCGTGTAGAAATTTTCGAAAACCAGGTCGGGAGGAAAATCATAAAAATCGCCATGCCCGCCGGGAATTGAGATTGCGTGCGCAGCGGGGACGAGATGAGGCCCCGGGATGCTCCCCTCCTCGATGGCCTCCCTGAGCGCGACATCCACAAAGCCGTTGCTGCCCAGAACGCGCGCTGCAACGACGCCGGAATCGACGGCGTAGGCCATGGCTTTCGATGCACGTAAGGTCGCCAGCGGCAGAGAAGGATATTTTCCGCGCGGACCAGTCCAGATATGAATATGTGCGTCGATCAGGCCAGGAATGCACGTTTCGTTCGAGAGATCCTGCTGCTGCGCGCCCGCCGGCATGGTCAAATTGCGCCCCACGGCCGTTATTTTTCCGGCCGTGATGATGACTTCGGCTTGATCGATCGCAGGCTGGTCTGCATCGGCGATTAACTTGCCGCAGCGCACGAACGTGGTGGCGGATTTAGCCGTCGGCGCGACCGGCATCGCGTCAGAATCTTGCGCTATCAGCCTCGGCGCCGCAGATGCTGCTAAAAGCAGCGCACTCACAATCAAAATCGTCCGTGTCATGTTCCTCTCTCACATTGTTGAACTCGGTTGCGGACGCGCCGTCCACAGCCGGCGGCTTCCGGCCACGTCAAGTGTACCGTTACGGATGGGACGTCTAGTACGAGCCCAACTGTAAGAGCTTTGACACCAACAGTTTCCGCACTATCATGCCTATGGACCTTTGAACAAGTTAAATCACAAACTGGCCTGGGGGGCTGCTATCCCCGCAGCATTCCCGTTCCTAGCGGCTCTATTTGTCGCTCCGCTCGGCCTACCCGCAGCGTCGGGCCGCTCGTCGCTCGTGACTCGCGTCATCGGAATGCCGGACGTCAAAAACTATTCAATGCGAGAGTACAATGGCGGCGGCCAGATCTGGACAATTGCGCAGGACCACCGCGGCATTCTGTACCTGGGCGAGTCGAGTTCGGCAGTGATCGAATTCGACGGCACCAGTTGGCGAAAGATTTTCCTGCCTTCGAGCGTAGTGCGATCCATCAAGGTGGATGATAGCGGCCGAGTCTGGGTAGGCGCGAGCGGCAATTTCGGCTATCTGGCGCCGGACGCCCACGGGACGCTGAAGTATGTCTCGCTGCTTGAAAAGATACCGGCGCAAGATCGCGCCTTCACCGATGTGTGGCAGACCGTGCCGACGCGGCGAGGCGTTTTCTTTCGCAGCTACGACCGGCTCTTTCGCTGGGATGGCGAGCGCATGCAGGTTTGGTCAGCCAAAGCGAAATCAAGATTCGAGGCGCTCTCCTACATCGATGGGCGCGTGTACACCGCTCAGAAGGGAATCGGCCTGCAGGAAATTGTAGGCGACGAGCTTCGCAATCTGCCCGGCGGCGACGCCTATCGCTCCTCTGAAAAGCTGTTTCTGCACCCGTTCGATGAAAGCCGGATTCTGGTCTCAGCGCGCGGAGGGCTGCTGACTCTGTACGACGGCCAGAAGGTCACGCCATTTGTCACCCAAGCAGACGCTTATCTCCGAGCGCACCGCCTGTATACTTCCACGCTGCTGCGAGACGGGACGATCTGCGCCACAACGATGCAGGGGGGCGCGGTGCTCATCCGGCGCGACGGGACGCTTCGGCAGATTATCAGCGAGAGCGACGGAATCCTGGGTTTCGATGTCCTCTCGGCCTATCAGGATCGGGAAGGCGCACTGTGGCTTGGTTTGGATAACGGCATAGCGCGCGTTGAAGTGAACTCGCCTCTTTCTATTTTTTCGCGCGAGATCACGTTGGGTGTGGCCGAGTTAAACGGTACTATTTACCGGACCACTTCGGGGGGGCGTAGCGGCGTGCTGCGGATTGTTCCCGATCCGCAAACCGGCCGCCCTACGGATGTGCCGCTCGCCGGTCCCGCCCAGGCCTGGACTTTGGCTGTTTTCAAAGATCCCGCCGGGAAGAGCCCCGACCAATTGCTGGCAGCCACGAACGACGGCGTCCTGAGGCTGGAGGGCGACAGATTCGTGCCCGCAGTGCCGGGATTGCACGGCGTTTTCGAGCAGACCTATGACTTAACCGTTTCTCGAAGGAACCCGTCGCGCGTCTTCATCGCACATGACGACGGGGTGGGTTCGATGCGCTGGAATGGACGCTCGTGGACGGACGAGGGCAAATTGCCGAAGATTGTTTACACCAGTAGGGGCGTGCTGGAGGACGCAAAAGGGGTGCTCTGGGCAAGCGGTGGCGACAACCAGATGATCCGCATCAATGTCGCTGCATCGGGGCTGAGAGACTCCAAAGCCGAACTGCTGGGGGCGAAAGAAGGGCTCCCCGGGGGTCCGAATTTCGCATACCTAGTTGCGGGGAGCGTTTTCGCGGCTGTTGAACGCGTGAATCACGAGTTCCGCTGGGATGACGCGGCTCACCGATTTGTGGTCGATGACCGATTTTTGCTGCCGATCAACGCACCCGATACGCTGTATGGGCTGTATGGAGACGGAGCCAGTAAGGTTTGGTCTTACTCGTCTTCATCCGATATGCGGCGTCAGGGCCTCTACACGCGGCAACACGACGGGAGCTGGCATCTGGACGAGGATACATATCGCCGTCTCAGCCGCTTCCGGTTCAACCTCGTGCTGCCTCGACCGAATGGCACGACCTGGTTCTACACGGATAATCTGATCCTCTTCGATCCTCGCGTCAAAGAAGCCGCGACACAGCAGTTCCCGACCGTTGTGCGGCGGGTGGATGCGGGATCGCAGGTTATTTACGGGGGTGACAGAACGAGCGATAGCTCCGAAACGCGCTTGCAGCCGCGCAGCAACGCGCTGCATTTCCGGTTTGCCGCACTCACGTACGGGAATCCGTCCGGCACCGCTTACCAATATTTTCTGGAAGGTTTGGACAAAGACTGGTGTGCGTGGAGCACTCAGAGAGAGGCCAATTACAGCGGTCTGGGCCCGGGAAGCTACCACTTCCATGTGCGCTCGCGGGCGGACGATGGCCGTACGGGCGAGGAAGCGATATACGCGTTCACGATACTGCCACCCTGGTACCGAACAACGCTCGCTTATTTTCTGTATGTCCTGCTCTTTTCGCTGGTGACGTTAGCGCTCTGGCGACTAGTGGTCGCGCACGAACGTAAGAAGGCGTTCCGCCGGACCCAGGAACTGGAGGCCCAGGCGAAGGCGCTCGAAGCGACCGTCAACGAGCGCACCAGTGAAATTCGCGCGCAGGCGTCAGAGATCGCTGCGCAGAGGGACAGTATCGAACTGCTGAGCGAGACCGGCAGAGAAATCACGGCGTCGCTCGACCTCAGCACTATCCTGTTCAAGCTCTATGAGCGCGTGAACCAGATTGTGGACGCCAGCATCTTCGGCGTTGGCCTGTACCGGCCGGAGAAGAACCTGATCGAATACACGTTGGCGATCGAAAACGGGAAGCGGTACGCGCCCTATACGCGAAGCATGGAGGACAAGAACCAGTTCGCGGTGTGGTGTATTGACCATCGCCAGTCGATTTTACTGAACGATGTGGTGGCTGACGCCTCAAAATACATCGTTTCGTACGAACACAGTGGGCACGCCTTGGAAGACGGCAGCGTGGCGCGGCCGCCCGCCTCGATGATTTATCTGCCTCTCATCGCGCAGAAGCGCGTGCTGGGCGTGCTCAGCATTCAGAGCTTCAAGAAGAACGCCTACACGGAGCAGCATCTGCGCCTGCTCGAAAACCTGGCAGCCTACACGACCATCGCACTCGACAACGCGAACGCGTATCTGGTGATCAATGAGCGCGAGCACCAAGTGCGGGAACGCGCGGCGGAGCTGGTGACGATCAACCGTGTCACCCAGGCGCTAGCTGCCCAACTTGATCGAGAGAGCGTGATTCAACTAGTCGGAGACCAGGTGCGCGATCTGTTCCATGCGCCGATCGCGTATGTGGCATTGCTGGATCGCGCCACCATGATGCTGCATTTTCCGTATACCTTCGGCGAAGATGCGCAGTCCCGGCCGTTCGGTACCGGGCTCACTTCTCAGATCATCCGCAGCGGCCAAGCTCTGCTCATCAACGAAGACATGGATCGCAAACGCGCGTCGCTCGGCATCGAGCAGGTCGGCCGGCCAATTGCGTCATATCTGGGCGTTCCGATTCCGTCCGGCGGCCAGACCATTGGCGTGATCAGTGTGCAATCCACTGACCAGGAGGGGCGCTTCACGGATGCCGACCAGCGTCTGCTCTCGACCATCGCTTCGGCACTGGGCGTGGCTTTCCACAATGCGAAACTCTTCGAAGAAGCGCGCCAGGCGAGGGAGGCGGCTGAAGAGGCAGATGCCGCGAAGAGTTCGTTTCTTTCGACCGTTAGCCATGAGCTGCGCACGCCTCTTACCTCGGTCCTTGGCTTTGCTAAGATCATCCGCCGCCGGCTCGAAGAGCGTCTGTTCCCGCTCATCCCGGAGGATGACCGCAAAGTTCAGCAAGCGAAGCGACAAGTGGTCGAAAATCTTGGCGTGGTTATCAGTGAGGGAGAACGGCTAACCAAGCTCATCGACGATGTTCTCGATTTAGCAAAGATCGAGGCCGGCAAGTTCACTTGGAACATGGCGACGGTGTCTATCTCCGATGTCGTGGAGCGTGCGATCGCGGCTACAGCTTCGCTGTTCGAAGCAAAGAATCTCCAAATTGTGCGGGCTATCGAACCGGAGCTGCCTACCGTAACCGGAGACCAGGACCGCTTGATCCAGGTTGTGATCAACCTGATTTCGAATGCGGTGAAATTTACCGATGCGGGATCAATCACCTGTGCTGCACTGCTACGCGACAAGGAAGTGGTAGTCAGCGTTATCGACTCAGGAATCGGCATTGCTCGCGCGGATCAGCCGAAGGTGTTTGAGAAATTCAAGCAGGTTGGGGACACCCTGACGGACAAACCCAAAGGCACCGGCCTGGGACTTCCGATCTGTAAAGAGATCGTCGAATATCACGGGGGAAGGATCTGGGTGGAGAGCGAACCCGGCCACGGGAGCACGTTCTCTTTCATGCTTCCGGCCTGCGGTCAGACTGCCGAAGTCCACACGCCTCCGGCCCGGCGTTCTGTCGATATCGAATCGTTGCTACGGCAGTTACGCGAGAGAGCCGCAGCGCACGAGCCACATAACAAATCCGTACTCGTCGTCGACGACGACCCGAACATTCGCGCCCTGCTCCAGCAGGAGTTGATGGAAGCCGGATATGCGGTGCGGCTTGCGGAGGACGGGCGTAAGGCGCTCGCGCTGATCCGCGATGAGATTCCAGGCCTGGTGATTCTGGACGTCATGATGCCCGAGATGAACGGCTTCGATGTCGCGGCGGTGCTGAAGAACGATCCGGCCACGATGGACGTACCCATCATCATCCTGTCCGTCGTTGAAGACAAGGAACGCGGCTTTCGCGTCGGCGTCGACCGCTATCTCACTAAACCCATCGATACTGCATCGCTCTTCCACGAAGTGGACGCGCTGCTCGATCAAGGTAAATCCCGGAAGAAGGTGATGGTGGTTGATGAGGATGCGTCCACCATGCGCACGCTGACGGATGTGCTCGAAACGCGCGGCTATGACGTGGTCGAATCGAACGGCTCAGACTTGATCTCCAGGGCGGTTCTCTCGAAGCCCGACATCATCATCCTGAATTCACTGCTCTCCAGCGACGAAGGCGTCCGGGCCCTGCGCTTTGAGCGAGGCATGGAGAACGTTCTTTTCCTTATTTATCCGTAAATGAAAACCATGAAGATCCTCATCGTCGACGACGAACCTCACTTGCGCACGCTCATCCAACAGGCCCTGGAAGAACTGGAGGACGATGGGGTGGATCTTCTGACCGCCGGCAATGGTGACGAGGCGCTCGAGACCATCCGCCAAGAACAGCCGAACCTGGTATTTCTCGACGTCATGATGCCAAAGCAAAATGGCTTCGACGTTTGCAACAAGGTGAAGAAGGAACTGGGGCTCCGCCACATTCACGTTATCCTGCTCACTGCCAAAGGGCAGGAATTTGACCGGCAGCGTGGTCAGGAAGTGGGCGCCGACCTGTACATGACGAAGCCGTTCGATCCGGATGCTCTGCTTGCGCAAGCCCGCTCGGTGCTCGGCTTGGCAGCGCGCTGAGCGATGCCTATGCCCGCTCTTAAACTGAAGGCTCTGCTCAGCCCCAAGTCTACGGGCGCGCTGGCACTGGCGACTCTGGTCGAGGCACTAGGTAACAACACCTGCATCACGGATCTCTCCGGCAAGCCACTCCTGGGCCATCTTCCAGCAGAAGCCTCGAACGGTTCGGCGCGCGCGCCGGTACTGCATGACGGCGCAACACTCGGCTTCGTGATCGGTCCCTCCGCCGCTGCGAATGCGCTGGCATCGCTTCTCGGACACTTGGCGGCTCGCGAGCTGGAAAGCCGTGCACTCGCCTGCGAAGTTCTTCATCTGTACCGCGAAGTCCATCTCATTGAGCAGCTCTCGGAACAGCTTGCGGCGCTTTTGAACGTCTCCGCGGTAGGCGAGTCGGCGCTGGCCCAGGCGCGGCGGCTGATCGCCGCTACACACGGCAGCATCCTCGTTATTGAGAAGACGGACAGCAGTCTTCGCAATGTTGCCTCATTCGGAACTTCAGCGATAGGGTGCGGCGCTACGCTCGGGTCTCTTGCTCCAGATTCGCGCTTCGCGGCCGCAATTCTCGAACGGGGAATTGGAGAAATCGTCAACAATTGTGCTCCCGATCCGCGCGCTTCCGGCTCTGAGCGCAACCTGACCGCCTTGATCGCCGCTCCCTTACGAGCTGGGCAACGCACGGTTGGCCTCATCGCGCTGGCGAATACAGCCGAAGGTGCGACTTACTCCGCGGCCGATTTGAAACTGCTGAACACGATCGCGCTCCAAACTGCTGCGGCAATTGAGAACTCGCTTCTCTGTTTAGAGATGGTGGGCGCCGCGCGCGACCGCGAGCAACTCGCCACGATTCAACGCGAACTCGAGACCGCACGTACCATTCAGCATCTGCTGGTGCCACGGACCTTTCCGCCGTTTCCGGAGCGTTCCGATTTCGATCTGCACGCCCAGATGACGTCGGCACGCGCCGTGGGCGGCGACTTTTTCGATTTCTTCCTGATCGATGAAGACCGGCTCGGCGTGGTGATCGGCGACGTCTCGGGCAAGGGCATCCCGGCCGCCCTTTACATGGCGGTCACGCGCACACAAATCAAGACCACGGCCCGGCGTAACATGCCCCCGGCAGAATGCCTTAACGAGGTGAACCGCTTCCTGGTGCGGGAACGCGTGAGCACGATGTTCGCGACCTGTTTCTACGGCGTCTTAAACGTGCGCTCTGGTGAGTTTCACTACTGCAATGCCGGCCACAATCCTCCTTATCTGCTGCGAACGGAGAGAAAAGCCGTCGAGCCTGTTACCGATGTGGGTGGGATTCCGCTCGGCCTCTTCGACGGCCCGGGTTATGCAGGCAGCTCCGTGCATTTGCAGGCGGGAGACACGCTTTTTCTGTATACGGATGGAGTACCTGAGGCGCAGAACGCAGCGGAGAACGATTTCACGGACGACCGCCTGATCGCCACTCTGCGGGCCTGCTCCGCGCTCGGTTGTAGCGATTTGATCGGCCATGTGACACGAGAGGTCACCACGTTCACCGGCGGCGCCCCTCAATCGGACGACATCACGATGCTATGCATCAGGCGCCTTGGCAGCAGTTGAACATAGCCCGTTTGCACCCGAACTCTGTTCGCCAGGTGTTTCGCCCGCGCCTTGTCAAATACTGGGCCGAAGCTTACATTAACAACCCTCTGGGATAATGTCATTGTGTGCCGCCGCGGGCCAGCTGCCCAGGTTGTTGTAACCCCTTCACAGCACAGCACGTCGGCTGGCATATATGAGCGGGCTCAGTGCTACTCTTCCGTTCCCGGCTGTAGCCGGAGAGGCAACTCGGGCGAAAACCAAATTGGATCACCGAACCACCGAAGAGGCGGCGCTAGTCCGAAGGGTGCAGGCCGAGGACGAGCTCGCGTTCGGCGAGGTGGTGGATCGCTATCAAGCCAAAGTTTTCTCCATCATTTATGGCATTCTGCGTAACCGCAATGATGCCGAAGATATCGCCCAGCAGGTTTTCGCGAAAGTCTATTTTTCAATCAAGAATTTCGATTTTCGCAGCTCGCTTCTGACCTGGATTTACAAGATTACGGTCAACGAATGCTACGACTACCTTCGCAAGAAGAGAGTTCGCAAGCTGGTTTACGAGAGTGACTTTTCGGCCGATGAATCGCTGCGGATGGAGAACTCGGAGCCGGCGACGGATCACGCGCCACCGGTTGATAAGCGGCTCGCGCAACACGATCTGATTTTGAAGCTGCTCTCGAAAATATCGGAGGAAGACCGCTCACTGATTTTGCTGAAGGAAGTGGAAGGTCACTCGGTAGAAGAACTGTCCGAAATGACGGGCATGAATGAAAACACCATCAAGGTGAAGCTTTTTCGCGCGCGCCAGAAGCTGGTGAAGGCCGCGCAACGGCTCGAGAAATTGCCTCTGGCGCCGCCCGCTCGCTGAATCTTTAAGCGGCTGTAAGTGGCGACCTCCGGGTCGGTGGTTGGGTGTAGAGTTGATTAAAGCAGACCTTAGATCTGCGAACTGGTTGGGTCTTTTTTGAGGGAAACATGCACGGGTCCATGCGGGATGATTTGGAAGATCTGGTAGCGGCGAGGGGAGCCGCTGCGGGGCAACACGGGGCTGCGAAGCATCTGTCGTCTTGCGCCGAGTGTTCGTCGGAGCTGGCTTCGATGAAAGCGCAGTCCGAACTCTTGAAGTCCCTGCGCGCCCCTGAAGACATGGAGCCTGCGCCCGGTTTTTATGCGCGTGTTCTGCAGCGCATCGAGGAGCGCGCCAAAGATTCTATTTGGGCAGCATTCATCTACTCGCCATTTGCCAAACGCCTGGTGTATGCGTCGCTCACTATTGCGGTGATGCTCGGGACGTACGTAGTCACCCAGGAGAGCCGTGATGGACACTTAGGCGGCGAAAGCATGGTCGCGCAGCAATTGCATGACGATCCTCTCGTGGTGGGCAGCCAAGCACAGCAGCGCGACGCAGTTCTCGCCAATTTCGCGTCCCATTCAGGATCGATACAATAGCTACTCCGGTCACAACACGGCGGCACACGATGCTGCGGGATCACGACGCCGGATGGATGAACCCGAGGGTTCTTACTATTCTGGGCGTCATTTTCTTGTGCGGCGTGGTTTTTGGATGCGCTATGACGCGCAGCTATCTTCACTCAAAGATGCTTGTCGAGCAGCATTATGTAGGATTGGGCGCAGCTCAGCGTGTCGGTCTGAATCGCTTGAAAACGCAGTTGAACTTAACCGCGGACCAGGAACGAATAGTTACCAAAGTGCTCGATGACTACGCAAAGTATTACCAAAACATCGAGGACGAGCGCGAGGATGTGGCGCAGCACGGCGAAGAGCGTATTCTCGACATCCTGACGCCCGATCAGCAGAAAAAGTTCAGCGAGCTGTTCGGGCACTCACCGCACTAGGACGGGCGTGAGGGCTCTTCTTTAGGCTGGCCCTTCTCACTGATGGCAGCACGCCTGGCTTTACACTTCTTTTCCAAGGCGTCCATCAGCCGCGATTCGACGTGTTGCGGAACGGCTTGCGGCTCCATTCCTTTGAAGACTTGTATGGTCTTCTCGGTCGTGTTGCAGACCACCCAGCAGTTGGGGCACTCATCGACGTGCCTCTGCAACTCGGCCCTGAGGTTGTGATCCAGGGTGTCGTCGAGAAAGTCGCTCAGCTCCGTCAGAAACTGCTTACAGGTAAGCAAACGCGTCGTCTCCCTTGTGCTTAAACTGCCTGGTCAGCTTCTCGCGAAGCTGCAGCCTGGCTCGCAAAAGGCGGCTCTTAACCGCCGATATAGATAAATCCAAAGCCTCTGCCGTCTCCTCTATGGACAGTTCTTCGATGTCTCTCAGGATAAAAACGGTTCGATAAGCCGGCTTCAGGCTTTGGACGGCTTCATTGAGAATGGTGGCCAATTCTTCTCGGGAGTAGGTCTCTTCCGGGTTTTCGTCCCAAACTGCGATCTCGCGGGGCATCTCGTCTTCGCCGGTGTCAATCGGCTCGTCGAGCGGCACGGTCTTGTCGGAGCGCCGCTTGCGCAGCTTCATCAGCGCTTCATTAACGGCAATGCGCACCACCCAGGTGTAAAACTTTGAATTTCCCTGGAAATTATCGAGGTGAGTGTAGGCCTTGAGAAAGGCTTCCTGCAGCACGTCTTCGGCGTCGTCGTCATTCTGCGTGATCTGCTTAGCCATGCGGAAGATTCGCCGGTCATACTGCTTGACCAGCTGCGAAAATGCTTCCATGTCGCCGGCCTTGGCACGCGCAACCAGAGCAGATTCATCAAAACCGGAGGTTACAGAGGAGGTACTCACGGGGAATGTACCTTTCAGTCTAGCAATTGGACAGGTTTTAGAACCCCGCCTTCCGAAGTGCCTCTTCGAACTCTTTCGCGGAGATGAGCGGCACCTTCAGCTCTCGCTTTTCGCCTTCGCGCATCTCGAGCGGAACTGACTTCGCGGCCAGCATTGCTGCAACGTCCGGACTTCCCCAGGAGCTTTCGTCGAAGTCTTCGAACGCATACACGTGGTAACGTCCCGGTGGCACTGACGTCCACTCGAACCGACCGTTCACGTCGGCCAAGCCGTTTTCTTTGATGCCCTGCCCGTCTTGCCTGCAAGATGACGGTAACGCCGGTCGTAATGGGATGATCGGCAACAATCTTCCCCGTGAGTGCGCCCATGTTCGAGCTGACCACCAGCTCGACCAGCTTGGGTTGAGCCCGCCGCAGGTCGAGGCTTGAGCCGTTCTCGAATTGGCCGTCCACAATTACTCGCTTGATGAAGTACAAGTCGTTGAACTCGACAGTGTACAGACCCTGCGGCACTCCGGAAAAACGGAAGGTGCCGTCCGGCTCGCGTTCCCCCGGATAGCCATCGCCTGATTTCGGGTCGGAGAGCATTATCTGATCGATGGACGAACGCTTTCCATCGGCGCTGGACCGGTCGGTGCGAACGGCGAGCTTGAACGTCATCATTTCAACCGGTTCGAGAATCAGCCCATCGGCGTCGTGCTCAGTTAAATCGACGCTTGTGCGTGCCATCAGATTCGAATCCGGCATGGATCCCAGACTCTGGACTAGGTACTCGCCTGGCAGAATGCCATCCGCGCGGAAGCTCCCGTCCTTCTGAATGGCGATTGTCGCGGTGACGCCGCCGTCATACCCTGTCAACCACAGCATGGATTTTCCAGCGCTGTTCCAGCCCGGCGGCAGGCGGCCGCTCAATTCACGAAGGGCTGTTTTTTGCATCACAACGTTCACTCCCGTGATCTCTTGCCCCACTTTCACGACGATGGGGGTTGCGCCACGAAAGGAGAGTGCTCCGTCGTAATACGTCTGCGTCTCTCGTTCATGGAATGGCTGGCCTTTATTGTCGAGACGCTCGCGGATTATTGCAGGATGTCCGCTCTCTCGTTCTGCGCTGACGTAGTACGTACCTGGCGCGAGATGTGCGTGCCGAAAATTTCCGTCGTCATCTGTCTGGACGTCGCTGAATGTGCTCGCGCCAATTTTCCCGTCGCTCCAGCCGCGCTTCAGCAAGGCGACTGTTGCGTTGCCAATCGGATCTCCGTCCGCATCCACTACACGTCCGCTGATCACCGCTTGCGGGGTCATCTTGATGACGAGGTTCGGCCAGTTTTTTTCTGCGCTGACGTCTAAAAGCAATGGAGACGCACCGGGATGCCGCTCACCGTAGTTCGCGTCCAAGTAGCCGGAATGCAAGGCGCTCACGACATATTTTCCAGGCTCGAGATGTTCAAAACAAAACTCGCCCTGCTCATTCGTCAGATGCCGAACCGGAATGCCGTTCTGTTCAGACCGCGGCTCTGCGAATACCTTGGCGTTAGCGATTGGGCGCTGGGTGGATCCGTCGATCACCGCACCTTGAAGTAGACAGGCACCGTACGCTCTAGCAGGTGCTAAACCCAGCGCGGCGACGATTATGACCTGGCGGGTCCGCTTCATTGCCCCACGATTGCGAGCGCGCGCTCGACTTCATCTTGCGCCAGCACAGGAACACGAATCTGTAGCTTGCCGCTTTCCGGCAACTCTATTTCGACGCCTTTGCCCAAAATCTGCGCGAGAAAATCTCTGTTTTGCCACAGACCCTGGTCGACGTCACCACTCGCGAAGGCGCGGTACTTTCCAGGTGGCACTGCACTGAAGGAGAAATGACCGGTTTGATCCGTTTGTGCAAAGAGCACTCCTTTGTCGTCCCAGCGCTGCGGGTCCGCAATCAGCACCACTGGCGGAGCACTCGCTGGTTTCGTTTCGGAAGCGGTCGATTCCTGATCGCCGCGCTCCACAATTCCCTCGACCTGTCCCGCGCCTTTCTGAATGAGTATGTCGAGAGTTCCACCGCCGGTTACAAAATCAATTGGTTGACCCAACACTTCCTGTCCGCCGTACTGAATGGAAGCAACATACTCGTTCTGACTGGGCACGTTCACCGACAACACATATTTTCCAAGCGGCACTTCTACAACCCGAAATTCGCCTGTGTTCTCAGTGCGCAAAGAGAGGGTGCCTCCATTCCCTTCGAAATCCTCCGCAGTGATCCAAATTGGCGTAGAGCTGCCTTCCTTGCGACTCGTCCGGATAGTGGCAGTCACCTGAAGCATTGCGTTCACAGGAATGACAACCCCATTTACATCGGAATCCTTCAACTCAACGGGCATGGAGGCTAGAAGGTGCCCTCGTTGCCGACTTACTACTTGCACGAGATAATTCCCCGTGGGGACGCCAGAGATATCGAAGGTTCCATCTTTCTCGGTTTGCTTGATGTCGAAGCCCCGGAACCCCCAGTCTGGGCCGCTTCTCCTGATCCTCACAAAACGACGAGGAGGACTCGCTCCCGATCACTCGTCCTCGCACGTGAAATACATTGCCGGTGTGGAGGTGGAAGTCTACGCCCGTGAGATTTTGTGATTGCTGGATGTTGAGCTGCGCTGCGTTTTCGAAATGTAGGCGAGTCGGGATACAACTCGGGAAGTGTCTCCTGTTCCGGCTTTTCCGCCATCTTGTATGAAGGGGCTCCGCTGAGACGCCGGCGTAGAGGTAATACGGGCCGGGAGCTAATTCGCCGATGCGATACTCACCGGCATCGTTAGTGTTGGTTTGCCCAGCGGGGCTAAATTCTCGATGACCCTTTCGCCACGTCGGGCGGATCGCTGCTACATACGCGCGAGGGACGGGCTCGCCGGTTTCATCCACGATCTTGCCACTCACCGAGGAAGAGGCTGTAAGCTTCAGCGTCAGATCCGATAACTTGTCGCCCGCGCCGAAGTGAAGCACGGTCCCGTGCGCTTCGGGGCTGCGGGCGCCAAACGCAACCTTGAGATATCCCGCGCGTTCGCCCGTGAGCTCGTAATCGCCCGTCCGAAATCCTTCGAAGTGAAACTGCCCGGCTGTATCCGTTGCTCCCACATACTCGTTCGCGCCCGAAGCTAATCGGACCGTCACTTTGCGAAGCGCTTCGCCTGTCAGGGCATCGACGGCAGTTCCTTCCAACACGCAGGTCTGCTGGGGTGGAATGGATGTGGTCGCCTCAGGCTGTTGCGCGGACACCAGTACAGAGACGAAGCAAGAAAGCGCAATCCGCCACGGCCCCGACATTAAAACCTTGAACGTGCCGTGGCTTCGTTGAGTTTCAAAACGTCTGATACCCTCGAATTTACTCGAAAAAAATGAGCAGTTTGACGGTTACTCTGCCCGACGGCAGCCAACAATCCGTACCGCAAGGGACGCGTCCTATTGACGTGGCGAAATCGATCAGCCCGCGTTTGGCTGGGGACGCGATTGTCGCCCGGGTGAACGGCGATTTATTCGACCTGACTCGCCCGCTTGAAGGTGAGGCCAAAGTCGAAATCTTGACGACCAAAAATCCGGAAGCGCTGCAGGTCTACAGGCACTCGACGGCTCATCTGCTCGCGGCGGCTGTACTTGAACTGTTTCCTGAGACGAAGCTCGGAATCGGGCCTCCGACGGAGTCTGGATTCTATTACGATTTCCAGCGCGACACGAAATTCACGCCCGAAGATCTCGAAAAAATCGAGGCTCGCATGCGCGAATTGCAGGCCAAGAATCTGCCGTTCGAGCGCAAGCTCACGCCGAAAGCGGAAGGGCTCGAAAAGTATCGCGACGACTGGATGAAGCACGAGCTGATCGAGGAGCGCGCAGGGGAAATCTTTTCCGAATACACGCTGGGGCCCAATTTCATCGATTTTTGCCGCGGCCCGCACGTCCCTTCCACGGAGAAACTGAAAGCCTTCAAGCTGCTGTCGATCGCGGGCGCGTATTGGAAAGGTAGCGAGAAGAACCCGCAACTGCAGCGCATTTATGGCACGGCGTTCTTCACAAAGAAAGAGCTCGACGATTACTTGAACCGGCTCGAAGAGGCTAAAAAGCGCGACCACCGCCGCATCGGCAAAGAGCTTGAGCTCTTCACGGTGAATGAAATGGTCGGTGCCGGGCTTCCACTGTGGTTGCCGAAAGGGGCTACAGTACGGCGCGTGCTGGAAGAATACATTCTGGAGAAGGAGCGGCTGGCCGGATACCAGCATGTCTACACGCCGGATCTCGCAAAGGTCGAGCTGTACCAGCGCTCCGGGCATTGGGAGCACTATCACGAAGATATGTTCCCGCCTATGGACCTTGAAACCGAGCAGATGGTATTGCGGCCGATGAACTGCCCGCATCACATCCTGATTTACAAATCCAAGATGCGAAGCTACCGAGACCTGCCGGTGCGCATCGCCGAACTAGGCACGATGTATCGATACGAGCGGTCAGGCGTGCTCAGCGGTTTGAGCCGGGTGCGTTGCATGACGCTGAACGATGCGCATATTTTCTGCACTCCGGATCAGATCAAGAGTGAATTCACCAGGGTGATGCAGCTGGTCGAGGAGTGTTATCGCGATCTCGGCATTACACAGTACAGCTATCGCCTTTCGTTGCGAGATAAAGCAAACACGGAGAAGTACGTTGCGAACGATGAGATGTGGCTGCTCGCCGAGCGCGTGCTGCGGGAGGCCCTGGATTCACTTAATCTTCGCTATACCGAGGCCCCCGGCGAGGCGGCTTTCTACGGACCCAAACTGGATATCCAACTCGCCGACGTGATGGGTCACGAAGAGACCTATTCGACGATTCAGATCGATTTCCAACTGCCGAGCCGGTTCGATCTCGGCTACATCGCGGCGGATGGGCAGGAGCATCGCCCTGTGATGATTCATCGCGCCATCATCAGCACCATGGAGCGCATGATTTCTTACCTGATCGAGTTGTATAACGGCGCGTTTCCTGTCTGGCTCGCGCCGGTGCAGGCCATCGTGCTCCCGATAGCGGACCGGCAAAATGACTACGCGCGCCAGGTGCTTCAGCAACTGGTGAGCGCCGGATTCCGTGCCGAAATCGATGAGCGCAGCGACAAGGTAAATTTCAAGATTCGAGAAGCACAACTTCAAAAGATTCCGTATATGCTGGTTGTGGGGGATCGCGAAGCACAGGCCGGGCAGGTATCTGTTCGGAACCGAAAGCATGGCGATCAAGGGGCTGTTGGGGTGGACCAATTCATTTCCCGCCTGTCGCAGCTCGTTACGGCTAAGAACTTAGAAGAATAAACGTTGCTTCTTGCAGCTTTAGTATTGCTGGGCTGCTGGGTGTATTGCGTTCTCGCTCTGACAGCAGCAGCGAGGCATGCGCGTACTCGCAAGCCTTTGGAGGCTAACAAGCCGATCGCTATCAGTGTGCTCAAGCCGCTCGCGGGGCTGGACGACGGTCTTGAGCAGAATCTGCGCAGCTTTTTCGAGCAGGATTACGCGGAGTTCGAGCTTCTCTTTGCGGTGCGGCACGAAGAGGATCCGGCGGTGCAGGTCGTGCGGCGTTTGATGCTCGAATACCGGCAAGTCAATTCCAGATTGATCGTCACCGGTGAGCCGCCGTATGCGCACGCCAAGGTTTTCAGCCTGCAATGCATGTTCGATGAGTCGCAGCACGATCTCATCGTCATGAGCGACAGCGATGTACGCGTGACGAGCGATTTTTGCCGGAGCGTAGCCGCGGAATTCGCCGATGAACGACTCGGACTGGTGACTTGCCCGTATCGCGCGGTTCCCGGCAAAGGAATTTGGTCACGTCTCGAAGCGATCGGGATGAATACGGATTTCCATGCCGGCCTATTCACGGCGGTCATGATGGAAGGAACGAAATTCGCCGTCGGTCCGACCATCGTTGCGCGCAAGCACGTGCTCGGGGCGCTGGGCGGCATTGAGCGCGTAAAGGACTATCTCAGCTCCGAAGATTTCATGTTGGGCAGAATCGCGGCTGAACTCGGATTCGGAGTCCGATTGTCGCGCTACGTAGTCGAACACCGCATCGGAAGCGAGAGCATGCTGCAGAATTTCTCGCACCGGCTGCGCTGGGCCAGGACGACGCGCCGCTCGCGACCGTTGGGCTATATCGGGCAATTCTTCACACACACTCTGCCGGTCGGATTTTGGTTTTGCCTGGCTTGCCCCGGTTCGTGGCGCCTGGTGGCCGTTACAGTGATTCTTCGAACCGCGGCCGCGTGGGCTGTATCCGAGCGCATTCTGCGCGTCGCCGTTCCGTGGCTTCTTCTACCCGTGCAGGATCTGCTGGGATTTGCGTTCTGGATTGCGGGATTCTTTGGAAACTCGATTAACTGGCGCGGACGCCGCTATATCCTGAACGCGGACGGAACCGCCGAACTCGCCGGCTGAACGTTTCTAGGGTACCGAGTGGCCCTTTTCCCGGTTTTCCCGATGTTTGTCATCGGCCGAGTTCTCGACTTCCTGCGGGTCCTTTACGTCATTCATCGCGTAGTACCCCTGTAGAGTCGCATTGGAATCGGCCGCATCTTGCAGACTGCGCGCGGCGCGTTCAGCTTCGCCCGGAGCTTCGACGAGATTTTCAGGCTTTTCGTGTTCTTCTTGCGCTGGCATTCGTCTTTGATCGTATCTCAGGAGGGGAACGGCACTGTGACCGTTTCTATTATTCGCGAATTTCGGAGAGGACGTCGCTGAGCTGAACCTCGACGCCAAGTTCTTGAGCGACAAGCCGTCCGTCTCGCGCCTCAGCGGGCGGATTTCGAGGTGGAATGTCCAATCGTGTAGACGGTCACCGATTGCCCGGTCTGACCCGCAATACCTCTTTCGCGTCTATGTGGTCGAACTCCATGGGAAAGCTTTTGCCGGTGTAATAGGCAGGCCACTGATCTTTGTAGTGGGCGGATGCGACGAATCCCGATTCGCCGACAGGCAGATTCTGGACGGATTTGTCGAGATCGGCGAGATCGACCACCATCCGCTCCGAAGGTCCCAACGTGCCAGTGGTCTGCTTCACGGTCGTGCCCGAACCACTCATCTCAACAGGACCAATATCGAAGAAGCGATCTACCAGCGGGAGTGCTTTCCCGACCGGATGAGCGAATTTCCACTGGAGTATCCGTCCCCATCTCCACTTCGAAATCGGCGTGCCCTGGCGTTTGCGTCCTTCTTGCAACGCCGAGCTGAATTGGTCGAGCAGCCAGGCATCCCAATCGTCTCTTGGGAACCCAGGCGCGAGGCCGCGATCGCAGCAGCCGTTCGATAACCTGCGGCCGCGGAAAAATATCCGGAACCCCAGGTTCGCTCGAACGCGCGAGTCTTGCTCCTATGGCAGTTCGCCCCGGCTTTCCGGCTTTGTTTTGGGTATTCTGCGGCTGCGATTGCAAGTTGGCTTGCACCGCGGTACTCATCGCTGGCTGCAGGAGTGAAGCGACCAGCGCGCTCCCCAACTGATCGTTGAGCAGCTCGGTTATCATCGGCGCGGCGTGGGCCTTGTCCATCTGGCCGTTCCAGTGCCGCAGCACTTCGACGCCATCGTGCACGAGCGGGTCCTTGCTGCCGCACTTCGCAAACGCTGCCACCACTTGCTCGGCGAGGAAGTGATCGTACGCCGAGTACACGTCTTTCTGCACGGCCAGCATGTCGTCGATCGTCAATTTGCTCTTTTTGCCCAGCAAGGCCCGAATCTGAAGGACACGGTATTTGTCAGCGAAATTGCCGTTCATGCGATAGGCAAAATCGGGGGGAAAAGGATTCTGGTTGGCGGTCGCAACGATTCCTGAAGGCGGGTTGTACAAACTGGGCATCTGCTCGAACGGGATGTAGCCGCTCCATTCAAACTGCCCTGAGGCGCCGTCGAGCGGCGCATCGCCGTAGAAATCGCGGCGAACCGGCACGCGGCCCGCAGCTTGATACCCGATGTTGCCTGCTCGATCTGCGTAGATAAAATTCTGCGCTGCGGCCCAGTAACCGCTGAGCGCGCCTCGGAACTCGCGCCAGTTCTGCGCACGATCGATATCGAAAAAAGGGAAAGCGAAACCATCGGTTGCGATCCAGCGCATGCTATAGCTTCTGCCGTTCTCGTGGATCACAACAGGACCGTGCCGTGTCACCCACGTATCCACCTGAACGGGTTTCTGACCGCGCACTCCAATCATTTGTCGATCAAGCTGCGCCTGCTCCACCTTGCCTTGGAACAAATAGCGGCCATTTCGCTCGTCGATTTGCTCTGCGTAGAGGTCCATCACATCCGCCTGCAAATTCGTCACGCCCCAGGCAATCTGCTCGTTGTGTCCGGTGATCACGCACGGCAAACCGGGCAGCGCCGCACCGGATACATTCAGTCCGGGTGCCTTGAGATGCACCAGGTGCCACGCGCCGGGGATGTTGTAAACCAGGTGTGGATCGTTCGCCGCCATAGGCTTTCCGTGAACGGTGTGGGCACCCGAAACGGCCCAGGCGTTTGATCCAGGACTGACGTATTGACCTTGGATAGCCGGAAAAAGCGTCCTTACTTTGGTCTGGTCCGCCGTTTCGAGCAATTTCCCTTTGTCGAATTCGAATTTCGATGAATCCGTCAAATCGCGGATCATCACTAGGCCGACCAACATCGAGTCGGTCAAGGTCCATGGCCGCGGATCGTATGTATGCCCCGGCAGCGAGAACTCGAGCGAGTAATCGTCGCGATGCGTGTCGATGAAGTAGTTCACGCCGCGGGCGTATTCGACCAGCAGCGCGCGGTCCTGGGATCCCAACCGCTGCACATAACTTTCTGCGATCGCACGCATGCGCATCTTCCGCGACCGCTCATCGAGCGGCACCGCGGTCGATCCGAAAACTTCCGCCAACTCACCGGCCCCGAATCGCCGCAGCCCGTCCATCTGCCACAATCGGTCTTGAGCGGTCGCATATCCTTGCAAAAAAATGGCGTCTTGCCACGAGGATGCTTCAATGTGCGGGACTCCTCGGGCGTCGCGCTTGATTACTGCGCTCTGACGAATCGGTGCAGCCATGTCGCCTGACGTTTTTGGCAGTGGCCGCACGGCATACCAATAGACCGCAACCGCGATCAGCACTATCAGAACCGCTATGCTCACATTGATAATGCGCAGTGCGCGGGAAAGCACGCCCCGATTTTACTCTGTTGCCCTCGTTGAGCGCGTCGCAGGGCATGCCGTGTTCTAGCTCGATATGGCGCTGCGTTTCATCATTTTGCTTTTCATTTTGGCTGCGAATGCGTTCTTCGCCGCCGCCGAAGTTTCACTCGTCTCGGTGCGCCAATCGCGTCTTCGTGAACTGGCGGCACAAGGGCAGGCGGGCGCGCAGAGTGCACTGAGTCTGCTCGCGAATCCGGGCCGTCTTCTATCGGTTACTCAGGTCGGCGTCACGCTGGCCAGCTTGGGGCTCGGTTGGGCCGGCGAACAAACGCTGTACCAGTTGCTCGGCGGCTTGCTTGAATCCTTTCACTTTCGGGCTTCCGCCCTATTGGTGCATGGCTTAGCGTTCACGGTTGCGTTCCTGATTATCAGCTACGCTCACGTGATCGTTGGCGAAGTGGTTCCCAAGAATCTCGCTATCGAGAAAGCCGACCGGATCGCCGTTCTCGCGGCGCCGGCGCTGCTGGTGTTCTACCGCCTTTCACAGCCATTCGTGGTTGTCATCGAGCGCTCCTCCGCACTCATTCTTCGCACTCTAGGGCTGGGGACGGGCCACGCGCGCGGCGGCCATACGCCGGAAGAGCTGAAGTACATCGTGCAATCCAGTCGTCACGAAGGCCACCTGCAGCAATTCGAGCAAGACGCCATTCAGCGCCTAATCGAGCTCTCCGGCTACTCTGCGCGCGAAATCATGATCCCTCGCCACAGCATCGTCTCGCTGCCTGTCAATGCCGAACTCGACCAGGTTCTCAGCGTGATGGCTGAGCACAAATTCACGCGCGTCCCGGTTTACGAGGATCGCCCCGAGCAGATTATCGGTATCGTTCACTACAAAGACCTCATGCGGGTATGGGACGAGCGCCGTTTCGGGCACGACCGCCGCCCTGCGGCCCGACCGTTTCGGCTGCGCCGCTTCATTCGCAAGCCGCTGGTGGTTCCCGAAACCAAGCCCCTCAGCCAGTTGATCGATGAATTCCGCACGAATCACAGCCACATGGCCCTGGTTGTGGACGAATTTGGAACCGTGGCAGGCCTGGTCACGCTCGAAGACGTTCTCGAGCAAGTGTTCGGCGAGATCGGCGATGAACACGACGTGGTGCGCCCCACTCCGTCCTACCAGGAAAGGGTTCTGCAGCTCGAGGGCGGCACCACGATTCGCGATTTGGAAACGCGCTACAACCTGGTCGTCCCCGGAGAGGCGGGATTTGAAACGCTGGCCGGCTTCCTGCTCTTCCAGTTCGGCTACATTCCCAAAGTCAAAGATTCCATCGACTATGGTGGCCGGCGCTTCACGATCACCCAAATGGACGGGAACCGCATTGCAACAGTGCTGGTAGAGAAACTCGAACCCAAGGTCCAGCCCGATCCGGTGAACGAAGGCTGAGAGCCGATGTGGTCTAGTTAACAGCCGTAAATATCGAAAAGCCGTTCGAGTACTGGGGCGTTCAGGCCGAAGGGCTCGGGGCGTTTGCGCTACAAGTCTCGAAGGTACTACAGGGTTAAGCCGATTTTCGACGAAAGAGGCGAATACTAAAGTGCCTCAAGAAAGTTCAAATTTTCTGAAACATTTTGTCGAGATTTAGTTTGCTTAGGCCTAAAATTCATGTTAGGTTTTCTTGAGCCCTGAGGAATAGTCTACGTCGGATTCCCGAGGTGAAAACACTTGGATTAAGAAAGTAGGACTATGTTAGTAAAGCTCGGAGTAGCCCGGCTCTTATTTATTGCAGCCGCTTTTAGCGTCCCTCTCGCCGCGCAGATTCAGCGCCCCAATTGATCACGCAAGGCATCAATGAAAGCAGCCTAGTTGTTTTGCATGGAACGACGCGTCCGGAAGCGAACGCAGCGAACGACCGGGGGCGGGTAGCGGACAACTATGCAATGGATCATCTGTGGCTCCAGTTGAAGCGGTCTCCTGAGCAAGAGCAAGCGCTCGAGAGTTACATAGAGGAACAGCAGGATCCGCATTCGGCCGAATTTCCATAAATGGCTTACAGCGGCGCAGTTTGGCGCCAATTTCGGAGTTGTCGGACAGTGACATCGCAGCGATCACGTCTTGGTTGCAATCGCATGGATTCACTGTCAACGGGGTTCTGCCGAATCGGACGATGATCGACTTTTCCGGAACCGCCGCATATGTTCGGGGAGCACTCCACACAGAAATACATCACCTGAACGTCAACGGTGAATCGCATGTCGGCGAATATGTCAGACCAGCAGATCCCAACGGCTCTGGCCGGCGGTAGTAGCGGGCGTGGTTTCGTTGAGCGATATCCATCCACATGCGATGCACGGTCCAGATGTCGCCGCCCACCGCAATTATCGATGCTTTTCTTCGGGGTGCGACCCGCGACGTAGGCGCGGGGGACTTCGCGACGATCTATAATCTCAATCCACTGTTCGCGGCGGGTTACAGCGGCTGGGTCAGACGATCATTGTTTTCGAAGATTCCGATGTATACGACCTAGGCGAATGGAGCCAGTTCCGCAGGCTGTTTGGATTGACGCGGCCTTACAGTCACGGCAGCTTCGCCCAGATCCATCCGACTTCCACCGCATCGCCGTGTATTGACCCGGGCGTCAACGGAGACGATACGAAGCGACTATTGACGCGCAATGGGCGAGTGCGGCGGCACCAAACGCGGCCATTCAGATGGCTCCTGCAAGAACACAGATAACTTCGGAGTATTTATAGCTTTAACGAATATGCTGAACGCGTCGACAACACCGCCGGCGATCATGAGCATCAGCTACGGAGCGTCGGAAGCGCAGCAAGGATCGGGAAACCCGTACATCAATGCCACGTACCAACAGGCAGCAGCGGAGGGTGTGTCGCTGTTCGTTTCATCTGGCGATTCGGGCGCGGACAACAACACGATCGACCGCAAAAACAACCTGGCGACACCGGGCATCAGCGTCAACAGCCTCGCGTCGACGCAATATAACGTCGCAGTCGGCGGCACCGACTATGAAGACACCTATTTCAAGGGACACAAGTACGTACTGGAACACAGGGAATAGCGTAACGTATGAGTCGGCGAAATCGTACATTCCTGAAATTCCGTGGAACAACTCGTGTGCGAGCCAGCTGATCGCAACGTTTTATGGTTTCCCGCTTACTACGGAACGACTGAATTTTGCAACTCAAGTACGGCGAACAGTGATGGTTATGTGAATGTAATTGCGGGCAGCGGTGGTCCGAGTTCTATCTATTCCAAGCCGACGTGGCAGAGGGGCGTATACGGCAATCCTTCGGACGGGGTGCGGGATTTGCCAGACGTTTCTTATTTGCTGCGATTTCTGTAAATGAGCTTGGAATCACGCGTACATGTTTTGTTTCTCGGGGCAAGGGTTCTCTTGCGCTCAGGGTTATTTTTATACTGGGGGAGGGACATCGTTCTCTTCGCCGATCATGGCGGCCATCCAATCACTGGTGAATCAGAAAACTGGGCAACAATGGGGCAATCCCGATCAGTACTACTATGCTCTTGCAAACACGGAGTACGGGAGCGCCGGGCAACTCGTCCTGTGACTCTTCGCTCGGCAACGGTGATCTCGTCCAGCTTGCATTTTTCATGATGTGACCAAGGCGATATGGACGTGGTTTGCCAGGCGGGCACGCTGAACTGCTTTAGTGGCGCAACTAAGGCAGTTACGGCGTTCTTTCCAGGTCGCTCAGCTCATATCGGCCAGCGTACGCGGCTCCTCCGGCTGGGATTTTGCAACCGGCCTGGGAACGGTCAACGCTTACAACCTGGTCACGAACTTCCCGCTGGTGCCTGCACAGGCCACAGGGGGTTCGGTTCAGTAGCTGCAAAGGGAGAGGCGGGGCGCAATGCCGGGCTCACTCTCTCCGGTGCTCCGCAGGTGCGCATCCTTTGCGCCCGCATCGGCGGGGTGGGATTTATCGTTTATTAAACGGAGGAATTTTCCTTATGAGGAAGCATGCGATTGTAGTGCTCGTTGTGCTCTGCGGGTTGTTGACGCGAGGTACGGCTAAGGCGGATCTCTGCGACAGTCCCAAGAATCTGATTGCGAACTGCGGTTTTGAGACGGGTACTCTTGGGCCATGGACTGGATCCCCGGCGAGCGAAGTCGGAAACTGGTATGGGGTCGATGCGCTTCGACGCATATACAGGCACCTATGGCGCCTTCATCGCCGGGAACGGATCCATTAATCACAGCCAATAACCATTTTGCGTTCCTCTCTCAAACGCTGACAACAGTTACCGGGAACTGGCTATACGTTGAGCTTTTACTTCGCACACAACACGTCTTCGAACCCGAGCGCGACGCCTGACGATTTTTCGCGGCCGGGATTAATGGAGTTGGTATTTCCGGAACAACGAGGAAACCGATGCTGGCGCTCAGCCGTTCACAAAAGTTGTGTCCTACTTCTTGGCTACATCGAACTCGACTCTTTTGCAGTTCGAGGCTGAGGACGCAAACTTTGTATTCTCGCTGGACGATGTTTCGGTCACCGCGGGCGTGCCGGAACCTGCCAGTTTCTTGTTGACGCTGCCCGCGCTGGGCGGCTTGTTCATGCTGGCGCGGCGGCGGCGTAAAGCGGCTTAACAGCCTCGGGACCCCCACTCATGGGCGGGGCTGGCACAACGCTTTCACCAGCTGATATAAGAACGTCTGCCCTTCGTAGAAAGATTTCACATGCATGCGCTCGTCGCGGCCGTGCATGCGGAGATCGGTCTTCTGATCGAGGAAGAATCCCTGGACGCCGTAGGTAGGAATGTTTACGGCGCGCAAGAATCGACCATCGGTCGCGCCCGGTACCATCGTTGGAACGACAGGAACACCAGGCCATAGCGTATCAGTGATGCGCGCGATCGTGTGCATGAGATCGGGATTGAGCGGCGAAGACGGACCACGAGTCACCTCAGCAGCTATTTTCACCTCGACTTGAGGGTCGGCAAAGACTTTGTTCAGAGCGTCTTGAACATATTCGACCGAATCTTCCGGCAAGACGCGGCAATTCACGTTTGCGGCGGCTAGCTGTGGCAGGGCATTCGCGGCGTGACCCCCTTCGAGCTGGGTAGCGACACAGGTGGTTCGGAGAGTCGAGTTCCAGACCGGCGAGGCAGCGGCTACGCGCTCCATCGCTTCCGTAGAACCTTGGGCGACTTCAGCCATGTCTTCGCGCGTGGAACCCGTTTCCAGTTTTGACATTTGATCGAAGTAGGCGCGCGTGACGTCGTTCGTTTTCAGAGGAAAGCCGAAGTGCGACAGGCGCTCAAGCGCACCGGCGAGATGGTAGATGGCGTTGTCGGAAACCGGCAATGAGCTGTGCCCGCCTTTGTTGTGTACTTCGAGGCGGAAGTTGATGACGTATTTCTCGCTGACCTGGACATCGTTGGCGATCTTCTTGCCATTCAACTCCTCGCCCCAGCCGCCCTCATTCAGGCACAGATCGGCATCGATCAGATCGCGCTTATTCTTGATGAGCCAATCGACTCCGTTGTACGGGCCGCCGCCCTCTTCGTCGGCGGTGAGGGCGACGATAATGTCGCGATCGGGCACAAATCCTTCGCGCTTGAAGCGGATGAGAGTGGCGATCCAGATGGCGGCCTGGGCTTTGTCATCCGATGTGCCACGGCCGTAGAAGTAACCGTCGCGCTCGAGAAATTGAAACGGGTCGGTGCTCCAGTCTTCACGCTTGGCCTCCACCACATCGGTGTGAGCCAGCAAGAGAAGCGGCTTGTGCGCGCCGCTGCCGTGGTAACGCACGACCAGGTTGGCTTTTTTCGGTATGGCGCCACCTAGGTAAATATCGGAATCGGGAAAGCCGGCCGCGCGCAGACGTTGCGCCATCGCCTCAGCAACAGGAGTTGTGGCACCGGTGGTGAAGCCGGACTTAATTTCGATCAATTGCTTGTAGAGGTCGTGCGCGAGCTGCTGATCGGCTGGGGGCGGCATGACGTCCGCGGCAAAGCAGGGTAGAACGAGGACTGGCAGCACTGCGAAAAGTCGCATGCTGGATATTGTTCCATGAAAGGGAAAGAAGGTCAGCTTCGCTGCCGTTTTTCGAGCTCGGCGATGCGGCGCTCGAGCGCGCGTACGGTGCGCAGAATTTCAGGCAAACGGGAATATGCGGCGGAGGCACGCAGCCAATCGCGGGAGTCGAAGGCGGGAGATCCGCTGACAATACCGCCCTCTGGCACATCGTGACCGACTCCCGATTGCGCCCACACGATGGCGTTCTTATGAATGGTGAGGTGACCGGACGACCCGGTCTGGCCGGCCATGATGACGTTTTCCTCGAGCACGGTGCTACCCGCGAGTCCGGTCTGGGCGCAAATGATGTTGTCTTCGCCGACCACACAGGCGTGGCCGATCTGGCAGAGGCTATCTATTTTGGCGCCGCGCTTCACGCGCGTTTCGCCGAGACTCGCGCGATCGACGGAGCTGAGTGTTTGTATCTCGACATCATCTTCGAGCACGGTGATGCCGGATTGCACGATCTTGTGCTGACGCCCGTCGTCGCCTCGCGCAAAACCGAAACCGTCCCCGCCGACCACGACACCGTTGTGCAGGGTGACACGATGACCGATGCGGGTGTTTTCGCGAACCGAGACATGCGAGTGCGCGGTGAAATCGTCGCCGATGGTGCAGCCCTCGTAGATGACGGCGTGCGGGTGAAGCACCGCATTGGCTCCGATGACCGTGTGGGGGCCGACGACCACATAGGCGCCTATGGATGCGTTGGGGCCGACCACGGCGGTGCCGTCGAGAGAAGCGGTGCTGATGAATGCCAGGCGCTGGTTTCGGGGGTTGATAGTAGAGCGCGAGCGTGCGAGCGAAATCGTGATAAGGGTTGCTCGATACGAGCGTTGCGGCGGAGGTTTCTTTCAGGGGCTCGGCGGCGATGATAGCGGCAGCTCGCAGCGATTTGAGTTTCGGCGCATACTTCATGTTGGCGAGAAAAGTGATCTCGCCGGGACCGGCTTTTTCGATAGTCGAGACGCCGACAATCTCGGCTTCCGGGTTGCCGGCAAGCTCGCAGCCAAGTAGTTCCGCGAGCTGACCGACTGTGAAAGAAACGCCCATATGCAGAATTACGTCTCGGCGACAACCGGGATTGCGCAATTCTCCGATAGCCGGGATTTTGACCACGACCTCGTCGCCGGCGCGAAGATAACGTGGCGGTTTACGCACGAAACCAACGCCGGCCGGAGTGCCGGTGGAAACGATGTCTCCGGCTTCGAGGGTAAAAACGCTCGAAAGGAATGCGATCAGATCGGGAACCTTGAAAATCAGTTCGCGGGTGTTCGAATTCTGCAGCGTTTCGCCGCTCACTTCGATTTGGATGTCGAGCTCGTGCGGGTCTGGAATGGCATCGGCAGTCACGATCCAGGGACCCATAGGGGCGAACGTGTCAAAAGTTTTTCCCATCAGCCACTGCGTTGTCGCGCGCTGGTAATCGCGGGCGGTCACGTCATTAACGATGGTGTAGCCGAAGACATGATCCGCCCAGCTTTCAGGAGCGATGTGGCGGCCGCCGCGGCCAATCACGAAAGCGAATTCGGCCTCGTAATCGGGAGCTTTCGAGACCTTTGGAAGAACGATGTTCGCTCCGGGCCCGATGACGGCGGTTGGGAACTTGTTGAAGATGGTCGGAACTTTTGGAATCTCTGCTCCGGTTTCGGCGGCGTGATCGCGATAATTCAAACCAACACAGATCAGCTTGCGAGGTTTTGGAATGGGCGCAAGCAGTTTGACGTCCTGCAGGCGATGTTTAGCATTAGCGGGAGATTGGTCGGCGAGAGTTTCAGCCTTTGGCCGCGCATCCCAACCGGCCTCGATGAACTGGACGAGAGAGGTGAAGCCGATCGAGGACAAGTCGAGCACTGTGTCGACATCCGAGATGATGCCTGGACGCGCTTGACCTGCTACTTCGAACGTGACGAACCGCATGCTTGTCATCTTAGACCGCGGACCATCGAAGGGAGCGATTATGTCAAGTCGACTTTGGCATGGTCACCCAATTTGCTTGCGTCTTTTGTGATGTAAGCTTTCCCGAGATCGAAGGCACGTCCGATGGAGGTCGCGGCGGAGTCCCAGTACTCGGCTTTGTCGACAGTTACCTTCAAGAGGCCCAGTTCGGGATCGTCGATTCCGCCGGAGAAGAAGATCTTGAGAACCGGACTCCACAGCTGCTTTATTTTTTCCCGGTCGCGAATGAGAGAGGCACGGCCGGAGGCGGAAAGAAATTTGCTTTTCTCCGGATCCGCGAAGGCGACGTTCACTTGACGATGGTGCTGCGATTCCCAGACTTTCGGTGAATCGACACGTGTAAAGAACCACAGCTCGCCGTCAAATTCGACTTGCTGGGCGGTCATGGGCCGGCTGTGCAACGAGCCGTCCTCTTCCACCGTCGTAAGCATCGCGAATTTGATGCCTTTCATTAGCTCTGCAAGTTTCTTGATCTCATCGTCGTGATCGGTTTCCGGCACGGTTTATCGCCTCCTGACATGCGACAGTACACGGCGGGAGCATGTTTCACTTTGGAGCAAAGCACACTCGCTAGACGAGGTAATTTACGAGGTTCGGGTGCGGGCGATTTCCGGCGCTTCGTCAATGGGGTGAGATAACGCGCGCTCAGGTTCGAGATAGTAGCGCGTCAGCCCTTCTTTGAGGAGCTGGAGGGCGGTTTCGGGCGTGTCGGCGAAGCGAAAGAGGTTGAGGTCGGATTCCGAGATGACGCCGTGCTTCACGAGTGCATTGAAATTGAGGATTTCGTTCCAATAGTCAGAGCCGTAGAGCACGATCAGGATTTTGCTTTCGAGCTTCTTGGTTTGGGCGAGTGTGAGGATCTCGGTGAGCTCGTCGAGCGTGCCGAACCCGCCGGGAAATACGACAAGCGCCTTCGCCAGGTAGGCGAACCAGAACTTCCGCATGAAGAAGTAATGGAATTCAAACGAGAGTTCCGGAGTGATGTAGGGATTGGGGCGCTGTTCGAAAGGCAAGCCGATATTCAGGCCGACGGTTTTTCCGCCCGCGTCGCTGGCGCCGCGATTCGCGGCTTCCATGATGCCGGGACCGCCACCCGAGCAGACGACGAAGCGACGATGGGGCGGCTCGCATTGACTGGTTTGTTCAGAGACTGACTCCCCCCATAGCGTGACGAGCCGCGCAAGCTCGCGGGCTTCCTTGTAGTACCTGCCGAGTGGACCGTCTTCTTCGATTCGCGCTGAGCCAAAGAAAACGATGGTGTCCTGGATCTTCTCTTCCTGAAAATGAGCAAGAGGCCACAGATATTCAGAGAGAATGCGCAAGGGACGCGAGTCCGGACTTTGGAGGAATGCTTCCTCGCGGTATGCAACGGGGCGGCGAAGCTCGGCATCGGGCGGCAACGTTGCGCTTTGATCTTCGGGAGAAGGCAATTAACGATTGTCGCACCGGGTTCGGCGTGCAAGCCGCATCGGTAAAGCATTGTACTGGCTGTTAAAATTCGGGCGATGGCCGGCCGTACCGCATTCACCGTTCTCGAAGAGACGGCACGACAATATGGGAACGCCGACGCGTTGCATCAGCCGGTGGCGGGCACGAAAGCGAATCGCCAGTATCGCAATTATTCGTGGAATGAGTGGGTGCGGATTTCGCGTGAGATTGCGGTGGGCCTTCGCGCCCTGGGGTTGCGCAAGGGTGAGATTGTCTGCATTTTTTCGGAGACGCGCGCCGAATTCTATTTAGTCGATCTCGGGATTATGGCATGCGGCGGAGTTGCGGCTGCGCTATACACGGCCTATCCGATGCCAGACCTGGCACGCAATATTCAACAGGCAGAGCCGCGCTTTCTGTTTGTAGAAGATCCGAAGACGCTTGCCGCACTCGGCAAGGCTATCGAAGCGGAAGGGGCGAGCTTGCCGGAGCACGTCATTCTGATGACCGGCGAGAAGGCGGGCACCATGCCGCTAGAAGGATTGCAGCGGCGCGGGCGCGAGAAGTTGGAGCGCGATGCTTCCGAATTCGCGCGCATGCAAGAGGATCTCGCGCCCGAAGATTCCGCGATTCTGTATCTGACTTCGGGCGCGACAGGCGAGCCGAAGATGGGCCTAACGAGTCATGCGGCGATCCTCGCCAACATCGATATGGGACCGGTGGCGCTTCCCACGGGACCAGAAGATTCGATGCTGGTGTTCTTACCATCGGCACACATCGCGCAACGTATAGTTCTGGAGCTGTTGCCGATGCGTATGGGTACGCCGGTCTGGTTTTCGGAGAGTTTGGCTCGATTGCCGGCGGAGCTGAAAGCGATCCGGCCGACGATCTTTCTGGCGCCCCCACGGGTGTGGGAAAGGATGTACGCCACCATCCAAAACGAAGTAAGGAAGCGGAGTGCTGTGGCGCGAAAGCTATTCTACGGCGCGCTGGGATTGGGAGCACAGGCGGCGCGTTACCGCGAGAGCGGGAGAGCATTGCCGGCGTGGATGTCGCGGTCGCTGAAGGTTGCCGACAGAGTAGTCTTTTCGAAAGTGCGGGAACGGCTCGGCGGGCGAATTCGCATCGCAGCCTCGGGAGCGGCGCCTCTCGGCAAAGATCTGGGCGACTTTTTCGCAGCGATTGGGATGCCACTCATCGAAGGCTATGGCCTGACGGAAACGGGTGTCGTTTCTCTCAATCCGCTGGACCGTCCGAAGCCGGGCAGCATCGGGAAATTGCTGCCGGGTGTCGAGGCGCGATTGGCAGAGGACAACGAACTCGAGGTGCGCACACCATGCATTTTCAAAGGGTATTACAGGGACAAGGCGGCGACGCGCTCTGTCCTGACGGAGGACGGATGGTTTTCGACCGGAGATCTTGCGGAAATCGATGAGGAAGGCTACTGGTACATCATAGGCCGGAAGAAAGAGCTGATCGTATCGTCGAATGGGAAGAAAATTTATCCCACGCGCATCGAGAACCTGTTCAAGATGGAGCCGGTGGTGAATCAGGTGCTGTTGATTGGCGATAAGAAGCCGTATGTGACGGCGCTGCTGACGCTGAATATGGCGCAGGTGCGAAGTCTCAAGGGCATAGAAGACATGAACGAGAGAACCGCGGCGGAGATCCTGCTCGCAGAGCCAGTCAGCAAGGCCGTGGAAGACGCAGTTTCGCGCGTGAACAAACAGCTGGCAAACTTCGAACGAATCCGGCGATTCAAAGTGCTGGAACGGGATTTCTCAATCGAGCACGGCGAGTTGACGCCGACCATGAAGATTCGACGAGCGCGGGTATTGGAGAATCACCGCGCGCTAGTGGGGGAGTTGTACTTAGGTCGTGAAGACACGGAATAAGGTGCCAATTCTGCCCACACTGGACCACCCGATTCAGCTTCTGCCGGTGTTTCAGGAGCGCGTGTGGGGCCGGAACAGCTTGGCCCCCTATTTTCCCGTCGTCGCGCGAGAAGGATGTATCGGAGAAGTTTGGTTCACTTTCGAGAAAAACTTGACATCTCTGGGCATGCCGCTCGGTGAGCTGATCGAAAAGCACCCCGAGATTCTTGGCACGGCTGCGGACGTGCAGCATCCCGGAATTTGTCCGCTGCTGCTTAAGCTGCTGTTTACGAGTGAGCGGCTGTCGGTGCAGGTGCATCCTGACGACACTTATGCCCAACAACATCACGGGAGCCTAGGTAAGACCGAGGCTTGGTACGTGCTCGATGCGCAGCCTCCAGGGGAAGTGGCGGTAGGATTTCGCGAGAAGATCACACCCGCCAAGTTGAAAGAGGCTGCGCAATCGGGCGAAATCGAAGAGCTTGTCGATTGGCGTAAGGTGAACGCAGGCGAAGTGATCTTTGTGCCGGCGGGAACAGTACATGCGCTCGGCGCAGGATTAACGGTGTGCGAAATTCAACAGAACTCAGACATTACATACCGGCTTTACGATTACGGGCGCCCGCGCGAATTGCATCTCGAGCATGGCGTCGCAGTGTCGCAGATCGAGCGGCACGAAGCGGAGACGAAGCAGATTGCTCTCGCGGATGGGCGGGATCAGTTGGTCGATTGCCGTTATTTCCGCCTCGAGCGGTTGCGGCCGAAAGAACTGATGCGGCTGCCTGGTGCGCTGCCATTTTACTTGTTGCTGCTGTGCGTGAAAGGATCCGGCAGTATCGCGGGACAGCAGTGCGCCGCGGGGGAAGCCTGGATGCTGCCGGCGGGAAGCGCGGGAGTTCAGGTGGACGGAAGCGCGTCGGAATGGATCCTCGCCTATACGGCCGAACAACCGATCGCAGTTGTCAACGCATAAAGGCGCGCAGCAAGACAGCAATCTTGGTGTGAGTGGGAACGTTGATGCGACGTCTCAGGACAGCGTAATCCGCCTTCTCGATCTTGGACAGCAGGCGCAGATAAATCTGCCGGAGTGCCCACAATGAGCGGCGGCTCTTGGGCTCGATGAGGTCGATGAGCGAGGCGGATTCGTGATAGCAGGCTCGGGCGCGAGCGGCTTCAAAGCGCATCAGCTCGCGAAAATGTTCGTCTTCCCGGCCAGATCGGAGTTGCTCGAAGCTCACGCCGAAGCGATTGAGATCCTCAGCGGGGAGATAGATGCGGCCGGCTTCGGCGTCCTCACGAACGTCACGGAGAATATTGGTCAGCTGAAAGGCCACGCCACACTTCTCTGCCAGAAGCAACGCCTTCACGGAATGAAAGCCGAAGATGTGGACGATGGTGAGGCCGACCACGGAAGCGACTTGGTAGCAGTAGCGGTACAACTCATCAAAGGTTTGCATCTGACGCGGCTCGATGTCGGATGTAATGCCGTCGATCATTTCGTGAAAAAAGCGGTGAGGGATCGAATAGCAGCGCACTGTGTCGACGAAAGCAGGCCAGATAGGATCGCCTTCCGCATTGCCGTGCAGCGCGCGATCCAACTGCAGGCGCCACAGCGCGATGCTCTGCTGAAGCTTTGCTTTGTCGGTTGTGGCCGGATCGTCGCTTAGATCGTCGCAATGACGCATGAACGCATAGATGGCGCACATAGCGTTACGCTGCGGCTTTTCGAGCAACAGGAACGAGTAGTAGAAATTCTTTGCACGTGCACGCGCGATGCTGCGGCAATAACGATATGAATCTTCGATGGAAAGAGACGTCAGAACGGGAGCAGTCGCGGCAGACATTGAAGCAGGATGCGGACGCGTTCCACCTTCGAAATATGCGGCCGCCGATTGAGGACATTGTAGTCCTGGCGTTGAATTTTTTGCAGGATTTTCATTCCACCGCGGCTGAATAGTTCCAGGTCGAGAGCGAGCCGGCGATCCACTTTCCCAATTAACGGCAGGCCTTTGCGAAATAGATCCTCGGCGACAGAAACGGCCTCGCGCATGATGGATTGGAACTGAGGATTGAACTTGTGAGCAAACAGCTCCTCCTCTGTGTAGCCGTACGTGGCAAATAAATCGAGCGGTAAATAGATGCGATTCTTTTCGAGATCGACGGTGACATCCTGCCAGAAATTCGCGAGTTGAAGCGCGGTGCAGGTGTAATCGGAAAGATTTTGGCGTTCCCGGTCGCTGATAACGGCAGAGATACAGAACCAGATGTCCGACCGGATTTGCGGAGTTTACGCAATATCCAAACACATCGTCGAAGGTGTTGTAGCGCGTTACAGTTTGATCCTGTTCGAAAGCCTGAATGAGTCGATCAAACGGTTCGATGGGAATGTCATGTCGCTCGACGGTGCCTTTCAATGCGACAAAAACGGGATGGCTAGCATCTCCGCGATACATCGACTGCAACTCGTCACGCCACCAGGCGAGCAAGTGTAGGCTTTCGTCGGGGTCGCCGATTTCGTCGCCGAGATCGTCGGCCCAGCGGCAGAACGCGTATACGTTGTAGAAATCCTGGTGCAGTTCCTTCGGAAGAAGGAAGCTGACGACATGGAAGTTCTCGTAGTGATGGGTGGCAAGCCAGCGCGTGTACTCAAGCGCCTCTTCTTTCGAGTAGGCCGTGGTCTGGGGAGCAGCGCTGCGTATGAATTCTTTCGGCTGTAGATGTGCGACTGCCACTCTGGTAGTTACTTCTCAGGGAATGATGGCGGTCTTGATCTGGCCGTTTCTTTGATGGGCCATGTCCGAAAGGATTTGTGGAAGCTCGCTCAACGGTTCCTGGTGGTTAACGACGTGAGTAGCATCAATCGTTCCTTGCGCGATCAGATCGAGCGAGCGGCGGATGTGCTCAGGGGTGTGATGGAAGGTTGCTTTGCAGGTGATTTCCGAATAGTGCAGCAACGAAGTGTCGAGGCCGACCTTGGTTCCGGCGGGACAGCCCCCAAAGAAGTTGATGGTGCCGCCTTTGCGGACCAACTGCGTGGCAAGTTCCCAGGCTTCGGGATGGCCGATGGCTTCGATGACCGCATCGGCGCCGCGTCCATGCGTGTGCGCTTTGAGAGTAGATATGAGAGCCGAATGGTCACCCATGACGATACCTTCGTCGGCACCAAGCATCATGGCCCGATCTACTTGTTCCACGCGGCGGGCAATTACGATCACGCGAGCGCCATACGCGTACTTCGCGAGCCGCAGGAACATAAGACCGATAGGACCAAGGCCCATCACCGCAAGAGTGTCGCCGGGCTCCACTCGCGTTTCGTCGAGACCTCGCAGGACGCAAGCGAGCGGCTCCGCCAGGGCCGCATCCTTGTACTCGAGGTCATCCGGAATGCGGTAGGTGTTTTTTTCGACGATACGCCGGGGCACGCGGATGAACTCGGCGTAAGCTCCGTTGTTGAAGAGTAGGTCCTCGCAGAGGTTGCGCTGATTGCGGCGGCAGAAGAAGCAGGCATCGCAAGGGGCGGAATTCGCCGCAACGATGCGATCGCCGATCTGAAAATTGAGCACGCCTTCACCGGTCGCAACGACGTCGCCGGCCATTTCATGGCCGAAGAGCGCTGGCGGGTTGATCATCTTGGCGTGATAACCGCGACGGAAGACCTTCACGTCGGTGCCGCACGTCAACGCAGTTCGCACGCGGACCAATAACTCACCTGCGCCGATGGAGGGGACTGGAACGGATTCCAGGCGGACGTCTTCTTTGCCATAGAGCACAGCCGCACGCATAGTGTCCAGCATCAATTTTGCTCCTGCGGATGAACGACCACTTTGAGCGACCGCTCGCTCGGGTGCTGTGCGATGTGGATGCCGCGCGCGATGTCGTCGAGAGCGACGCGATGGGAGATGAGCTGTTCGAGCGGGAAGTTCTCCGCTGAACACGAGGCGGGCGGATTCGGCTTGCAGATCCACATCGGCACTGTAGGAACCGAGCAGCACGCGTTCACCGACGCAAATATCGGCGCCCGAAAGCTCGATGCGCTCGCTTGCCGACGTTTGCGCGAACAAGAGTATCTTTGCGCCCGGCCGTGAGATTTTCAAACCTTCGTCAACGAGTCCGGGAGCATTGGCGGCGACGATAACGGCATCCGCTCCTCGGTTGCCGGTAACTGTTTTGATCTCGCGCTGAAAATGTGATTCGCGCGGATCGAACGCTTGTGCGCCGAACTGTTCAGAGAAACTGCGGCGGAACTTGATGGTGTCGGTCGACAGAACAGTAGCGCCGGCGCGGTTGGCCAGCATGGTGAAAATGAGACCGATCGGTCCTTGACCTAAAACAGCGACGACATCCCCCGGCACGAGGCCCAGTAGTTCGATGCCTTTGAGACAGGTATTCACTGGCTCGACCCAGCAGGCCTGATCGAAGGCGACCTGGTCGGGAATGGTTTCAACACCGCGCTTCACGATCCAATCCATGACGCGAACGTATTGCGAAAAGCCGCCGCCAGCCGGCTCGTATCCGGCCGTCACACCCACTTTCTTGTAAAGCTCACATTGAGCATAGAGGCGGCGATCACAGTAGAAGCAATCACCGCAAGGCACGTGATGGAACACAATGACCCGATCGCCGGGCGCATATTTCATCACGCGTTCGCCCACCGCCGCTACTACACCAGCGGTCTCGTGACCGTAGATGCGAGGCGGAGGAAGCAGGTTGTATTCGATCTTCTTGAGATCGGTATGACAAATGCCGCAGCTTTCCACTCGAACCAGGATTTCCCCAGGACCGACAGAGGGCGTTTCGACAGACTGGACGGCCACGTGGTGGTTCCCCAGGTATACGGCTGCTTTCATCGAGCGAGGTATGGCCTCATTCGACGCGAGCGCCGTCTGGTTCCGAATTGATTCGGCAACTGACAAGGAAATCTCCCAACTGGTGTGACGCATCCTTGACTCGCCGGTTCAAAGAAAAGAGTTTGGGAACCAGACTTGGATGCGTCAGGGTGTAAAAGACAATTTTCCCACGTGCGATGCGTCCTTCGATAGTTCGCATTTTATTCAGGTCCAGGCCGAAAGATTCGTCGAGTCGGTCTGAGACAACTTTAATGCACGAAAACGGTAACCCGGCACGCAGGGCCCGCGCGGCAACGCCGGCAGCTTCCATATCCACCGCCACGGCTCCCAGCGCAGCCAGCTGGTGCTTTTCGGAACTGTTGTTCGCGATACGGTTTTGTGTCACCAGCAGGCCCTGTGTTGGGTTGTTCGCAGTGACGAGCGTGGCACAGTCGAAAGTCTGTTTCGTGTCGAGATCGAGAACTTGCGTAGCGACAACAACTTGGCCCTCGCGCAGGGTCGGAGTCAGCGCTCCGCAACAGCCGGTGCTGACGACGGCTTCAAGTTTCGAGGCGGAGAGTTCGGCGGCGGTGACGGCACGGATGGCCACTTCGACAGCCTGCGTCGCCAGTTTCGGCCCGGCTCCGTTGGCGGCTAGCATGACGCGGCGACCTTCCCAAATCCCTTCGAAGGCGTAGTCGATGGGCCATTTCAGTTTGCGCAGACCAGTCAGCAATTGCGCGAACGGTTCCAGTTCGAAAGCTTCCGCAGCGACGTATAGGATTGCCATGGGTCAGCAGTACCCATTCGCGCGGAACCACTCGACGGCATCTTCGAGAGCGGCGTTGACGGGACCGGGTGCAAATCCCAGTTCGCGTGCTGCTTTGGCGTGGCTGACAAACATTTTTTTGTGCGCCATCCGCACGGCTTCAAGTGGCGCGACGGGCGGTTTACCCGTCAGGTTGGCCCAGCCGGTGGAAAGAACGCCTGCGACATACGCTACCGCATAGGGCAGCTTCAATTTTGGAGCGGGTCGGTTCGCGATGGCAGCAAGACGCGCGAGAATTTGTTTCAGGGTGACATTTTCGCACCCGAGGATGTAGCGTTCGCCAGGGCGGCCGCGCTCGGCTGCGAGCAGATGCCCAACCGCGATGTCGCGCACGTTCACAAGATTTAGGCCTGTATCAATGTACGCGGGTAGTTTACCGCGCAAGAAATCAAGCACGATTTTACCGGTGGGGGTCGGTTTCCAATCGTGGTCGCCGACGGGCGCGGTCGGATTAACGATGACGACCGGCAGGCCGGCGCGGGCCTTTTCCAGCGCTATTTGTTCGGCCAGCCACTTCGATTTTTTATAGTGTCCGACCATGTCGTCAATCGAGACTGGGGCATCCTCGTCGCCGTCGCGATTCTCGGGAACGCCCATGCAGCCCACCGTGCTGGTGTAAACAATTCGATCTATGGCGGCGCGTTCCGCGGCTTCAAACAAGTTGCGGGTGCCGGCGACGTTCGAATCGTAGAGCTCTTGCGGATTTTTCGACCAGAGGCGGTAATCGGCAGCAACATGAAAGACAAGATGGCAGCCTGTCACGGCGCGATCTAACGAGGAGGGGTCGCGAAGATCCCCGGCGATGCGTTCCACATCGAGCTCGCGAATCTGACTTGCGGGGCGGCAGAGCGCGCGGACCTGGAATCCGCGCTCAAGCAGTGTGCGGGCGACGTGCCAGCCGAGAAAACCACTGGCGCCGGTGACCAGGGCGATTGAAGAAGCCAATGATCAAGACGCCTGCGCAGCTTTGGCCAGGTTATGCACAACGCGGTCTGCGCTCTCGTCCTGCGGCTTCGTCGCTTTGGTGAATGCGGCCAGCGCGAGCAGCGGGAATGCGTTCCGGTACTCGGTGTACGACAGGTAGAAGACGCGCGGGAAACCCGTGCCCGTGCAATAATCTTCATCCCAAATGCCGTCCGAATGCATCGACCGAACAAGATAATCGACACCGTTGTAAAGGCTCTCGCTGCGCATATCGCCTCCGGCGAGCAGAGCAAGGATGGCCCAAGCGGTTTGCGAGGGTGTGCTGGGGTTCGGAATAAAGCGGCCCTCATCGTAGCTGGCACAGCTCTCGCCCCATCCCCCGTCGCGATTCTGATAGGCGCGAATGAATTCAAGACCGCGTTGAATGCTGGGCTCGTTCTCACTGAGACCGGCAGCACGCAATCCGCGCAGCGCCAGGAATGTGCCGTAGATGTAGTTCACACCCCAGCGGCCGTACCAGCTTCCGTCGGGCTCTTGCGCACTTAGCAAATATTCGACGCCGCGGCGAACGGCAGGGTGGTTGGTATCAAAACCACAAAGAAGAAGAGCTTCGAGAACGCGGCCGGTGATGTCGGGGCATGAGGGATCGAGCATCGCGTTGTGATCCGCAAAGGGCACGTGGCTCAGAATCTTCCAATTGTTGTCTACATCGAACGCAGCCCAGCCGCCGTCTTTACACTGCATGGCGAGCATCCAATCGAGCGCGCGTTTTTCGCAGGCGCGCTGCTTGGAATCGTCCGATGCTCGCGCCTTCTTGAGCGCAAGGAGAACCATGGCGGTGTCGTCCACATCCGGATAAAACTCGTTGTTAAACTCGAATGCCCAGCCGGAGGGTTTAGCGTTCGGCCGCTTCGCGGACCAATCTCCGTTGTGGCGAACTTCTTTCGAGAGCAGCCAATCTGCCGTGCGGCTCAATGCGGTCGCGGGAGGATTCTCCATCTCGCCGAGCGCGAAGGCCGCAATGGCGGTATCCCAAACGGGCGAGAAGCACGGCTGCATGAAGAAGCGGCGCCCATCGTCCACCATCAAGTTGTTGAAATGCTTCTCAGCTTCGACACGCAGCGGATGATCGGCGGCATAACCGAGCACATCGAGCGCCATCACGGCGTATTGCATGGAAGGATAGATAGCGCCAAGGCCATCCGATCCGGAAAAATGCCGGATCATCCAATCGGCGCATTTTTGAACTGCATACTTGCGAACGAATCGCGGGCCGAAGCGTTCCCACTTTTTGAGGAAGCGATCGAGGCGCAGGAAGAAGTTGCGCCAGCTGAAGAGCTTCAGCTCGCGTTCGGGGAACATGGGGGCTCCGGGAAGGAAAAGCTCCTTCAACGTGAAGCCGGCGGGAACGGGACGGCGCGGGTTGGCGGCGTGCAGGATGGAAAGCGGGATCACTATGGCGCGCGTCCAGGAAGACATCTGATAGATGAACTTCAACGGCAGCAGGATGACCTCGGGAGGAATCGACGCGCAGGCAGCACGCGGGAAGAGATCGAAGAGGCTGAGATTAGTGCGAACATAGCTGTTCGCCGCTTGCAAGCCGCCCATCTCGATGATGCGTTCACGCAGGCGCTGCATGCGGGAGTCGGACGCGGAAAGGCCAGCGACCTTCAGCGCGAAATAAGCTTTGATGGAGGCGTTGATCTCCGATGGGCCGTGAAGATAGATGTTGAAGCCGCCGTCCTCGAGCTGGCGCGCAAGAATGGCGGAGACAGCGCGATCGATTTGCGGCCGGGTCGGCGGATTCCAGATTCCGTTGACTGGAGGGTGCAGCCAGAGCTGCATCATGATGTAGTCGGATTCGAGCGTCGTGTCGGCCCTGAGGTCGGCCCACCAGTAGCCCTCCGGGAGCTGACGCTGAACAAGCGAGGACGACGCTCTGCGGATTGCGTCCGCAGCGGCCAAGTTCAGCGAGCCAGAAACTTGGAGACTAGATTTCATCCGAAGAAACTGTCAGGCGTTCAACTCCGTACAGCATGAAGACGAGGCGTAAAGCTCTCCAGATCTGAAGGCAACGTGAAGCGCACGTCTTCCTCCTTGATCTCGGCCTCTTCGAGATCGTTGTAGCCCTTCGTACGTAAATGGCTGATGAGCTCCTCAACGAGATGCTCAGGAGCGGATGCGCCGGCCGTCACTGCAACCGTGTCGACGTTTTCCAACATCTTGGGTTGCACTTCGCTGCAATCGTCGAGCAAGTACGCGGGAACTCCAGCTTTTTGGCACACCTCAACCAAGCGGCGCGAATTCGAACTGTTTTGTGAACCGACGACGAGCAGCGCCTGGCAAAGCGGAGCTACGGCTTTGACGGCGAGCTGGCGGTTCTCGGTCGCGTAGCAAATGTCCTGAGTCTTCGGGCCCATGATCTTCGGAAACCGCTCGAGCAGGCGGGTGACGATTTCTTTGGTTTCGTCGAGGGAAAGCGTGGTCTGGGTCAAATAAACGATGCGTTCCGGGTCTTGGATATTAAGGCGATCGACGTCGTCGACATCGGACACAAGGATCGTGCTTTCCGGAGCCTCGCCAAGCGTCCCAATGACTTCATCGTGATCGCGGTGGCCGATCAGAACAATGGTGTAGCCTTGCTTTGCGAAGCGCACGGCTTCGAGATGGACCTTGGTCACGAGCGGGCAAGTGGCATCGATCACTTGTAGACGGCGTTCCTTGGCCTCGGCACGGACGGCGGGTGAAACACCGTGAGCGCTGAAGATGACGCGAGCGCCTTCGGGCACTTCGCTCAGTTCTTCAACAAAAATGGCGCCCGCCCGGCGGAGTTCGTCTACCACATGCCGGTTGTGGACGATTTCTTTACGCACATAAATAGGCGCGCCGTAGAGATCAACAGCGATTTTGACGACGTCGATAGCACGCACGACGCCGGCACAGAAGCCCCGTGGTTTCAGCAGGATAATCTTCTTTTGGCTACCGCTTCCCGAGGTGTAATCGGCAGGAATGGCGGTATCGTATGCGAGGCCGGACGAGGGCATAGGGAAATTCCAGTATAACGTGATCTCGACGCCAGCTTAAGCCGTATTTCTATCGAAGAGTAAGGCAACTCAGTCTAAAATGGGAATACGAATTGAAATGAGCTGGATTGAGTTGAAAGCATGAGTGTTCCTGCTTCACAGATGTGGACGGTAGCAACCTATGTGCTTCGGCAGAAGCTTGCCGGACGCAAGAGGTATCCGCTGGTTCTGATGCTGGAGCCGTTGTTCCGCTGTAATCTGGCTTGCGCGGGTTGCGGGAAAATCCAGTATCCAGCCCACGTGTTGAAGCGGCAGCTTACGCCGGAGGAATGCTTCCGGGCGGTTGACGAATGCGGAGCGCCTGCTGTCTCGATTCCGGGCGGCGAGCCACTGATGCACCCGCAGATCAACGAAATCGTAGCAGGGCTGGTGGCGCGCAAGAAATACATTTATCTCTGCACGAACGCGTTGCTGCTGGAAGAGAAGCTGGATCTGTTTACGCCCAGTAAGTATCTGAGCTTCTCCGTACACGTGGACGGGCAGCGCGAGCATCACGATTTTTCAGTTTGCCGCGAAGGCGGTTACGACCTTGCGATTCGGGGAATCAAAGCCGCCCTGGCACGCGGCTTCCGAGTGACGACAAATACAACGCTGTTCGATGGAGCGGACCCGAACAGCGTGCGCGCGTTTTTCGACGAGATGATGGACCTGGGCGTGGAGGGCATGATGCTCTCGCCTGGATATTCCTACGACAAGGCTCCTGACCAACAGCATTTTCTCGGCAGGGCACGCACGCGGCGGCTGTTCCGTGCGATTCTTTCGAATCGCAAGCGTACGTGGAAATTCAACATGTCGCCGTTATTTGGCGAATTCCTCATGGGGCATCGCCAGTTCAGTTGTACCCCGTGGGGCATGCCGACTTACAACGTTTTCGGCTGGCAGAAACCTTGCTATCTGCTGCAGGATGGCTATGCGGACAGCTTTGCCGAGCTGATCGCCGAGACCGAGTGGGCGAATTACGGCACGGAATCGGGCAATCCCAAATGCGCAAACTGTATGGTGCACAGCGGATATGAAGCATCGTCCGTTGATTATGGATTTGGATCACTGCGGGGATTCTGGGGAATGGCGAAGGCTTCTCTGTTCAATGGCTATAAGGACGAAGATGCGAAGGCGCTTCTGAACGAGCCGCACAAGCCAGTGCACTCCTACAATCCTTTGGTTCACATTAAGGCTCCCGAAGAGACACAAGCGTGACCGAGCAGGCTCCAGGTCCTGATGAACTGGAAGTCTCGCCCGGTTTTCAGCACGAAAACCTGCACGGTTGGATTCCGTCGTTGGCGACTGAGGACGAGATTCGGGTCGCGTTAGAGAAAGCGTTTGACTACCGCGGAGATGTCACCATCACGCGTAAAGACGGTAGTGCGGTGGAGGGTTACCTTTACGACCGCAAGCAAGCCGATACGTTGACGAAATCCCTCGTTCGAGTACTGCCTTCCAACGGAAGTCCACGCGTGAGCATCCCCTACGCGGAGATTGCGGCGCTGACCTTCAGCGGGCGCGATACAGCGGCAGGCAAGAGCTACGAGGCGTGGGTACGGAAGTATTGGGACAAGAAGAGCGCAGGCGAGAAAGCTGCGATCGAACCGGAAGCGCTCGAGTAAGCGCCCCCGGGACCCTACAGAACACTACGCGAGTGTCGGAATAATTTCGCCGATTTGCAAGTCGCGCAAGGCGGGTTCAATTTGCGAACGGTCGCCCACGACCATCCACATCATGTGCTCGGGATCGAGCAAGCTTTTCGCGGAACTTTCTAGCTCTGGAATGTGGAGCGCCGAAACGCGGCTAACGTAGCTGTCGTAAAAATTCAGGGGCAGGCCGAGTTGCAGGAGATCACTCAAGAGATTGCCGACCGAGTTCATCGTCTCGTGAGCGCCCGGCAGTTCGAGGATCTGCTGCTGCTTGACTTTATCGAGCTCTTCCTCGCGAATCGGGTTCGCGCCCGTCATGCCCATTAATTCTTTGCGCATCTCGACGATCGAGTCGGCCGTTTTGTCGCCTTGCACGGAGGCGTAGGCGAGGAACGGTCTTTGCGCACGGGCACCGTAGAGGATCGACGCTGCGCCGTACGACCAGTGCTTTTCTTCGCGCAGATTCATGTTCAAGCGGCCGCCGAACGTGCCGCCGAAAATATTGTTCATGGTTTCGATGGCGATCTCCGAATGCGCGTCGGGCGGAGGAGCGATGGTGCCGGCGATGACGACGGAGTGGAGGGCGCCTGGTTTGTCGACCAGGTACACGGCGGGCTTTTCGGGTTTTCGCACCGTATGGAGGTCTTTCGACGGTATGTCGCCCGTTTTCCAGCTGCCGAAGAATTTTTCGAGTTGCGGCTTGATGTCGGCGATGGTTGTGTCACCCACCACGATGAGCGTGGCGTTGTTGGGCTTAAACCAAGTGCCGTGAAAGCGGGCCATATCTTCGCGCGTCAGCTTTTGAACGCTCTCTTCTGTTCCTGAACCAGTCAAAGGCACACCGTACGCGTGCTCGGTACCAAACAACACGGGCGGCAGCGCGCGAAGCGCCATTTGCAAAGGCGTGACCTTCTCATTCGCAATGGCAGCGAGCTGCAATTGACGCTGACGCTCGAAATCTGCGATAGGAAAGATGGGATTGAGAATGACGTCGGCGTAAAGATCGAGTGCGTCGTCCAAGGTGGGTTTCAAGGCCGACACATAGATCGTCGCCATATCCAGGTTGCAGCCGGTCGTGAGCTGCGCCCCGAGCGTTTGCACCTCTTCGCTGATCTCGAGTGCGCTACGGCGGCTGGTACCGCCGGTGAGTAAAGCCGCAGTTAAGCGGGCGGTCCCGGGCAGCGCGAACTGGTCGGCCGCATAGCCGCAGTCGATATCGAGCCAGAGATTCACGACGGGAATTTCATGCCGCTCGGCGACCAGGATTTTGAGTCCGTTGCTCAGCCGGTCTTCATGGATCTGAGGGAGCTTGAGATCGTGCGCCGGCCCGAGCTCCGGGAGAGTGCTGCCGCGGTCCGCCGTTGATTCGGAGGATTGCTTGGCATTTACGAAAGGAAGGACTTCGAGCGCATACACGCCGTCCGAGAGCCAGGCGCGAGCGGTATCGCGAACATCGGACGCACTCGCCGCCTGCAGATTTTCGAGACGTCTCCGAAAGGCGTGAGGCGCCCCGAGATAAGTCTGGCTCGAAGCAAGGATGTCGGACTTGCCTCCAAAGCCGCCAATGCGCTCGACGCCGCGGACAAAGCCCGCGTAGTGCTGCATTTTGATGCGATCCAGCTCGCGCGTGGTCGGACCTTCTTCCAGAAAGCGCGCGAGTTCTTCATCGATCGCCTTTTCCACCTTGCGAAGAGTATCGGAGTGTAAATCCTGGCGCGCGGTGGCAACCACGACAAACTGGCTGCTGATTTCGCGTTCGTCGAGATAGGCGGCCACTTGCGTGGCGATCTGATCGTCGTAAACCAGGCGTTTGTACAGACGCGAGTTTTTTCCGGTCGACAGGATACCGGTGGCGAGGCGCAGATGATCTGCCGCGGCGCTGCCGTATCCGGGAACATTCCATAACTTGTACAAACGCGATTGCGGAACACGATCTTCGACGGTTTCGCGATGCTCGCCTGACATTTTCGCGACCCAGGAGCGCTGATGGGCAACCGGCGGACCGGAGGGAATGTCGCTGAAGTAGCGTGCAGCCTTTTCTTTTGCCTGCGCAGAAGTCAGATCACCGGCGAGAACGAGTACGGCGTTCGATGGCGTGTAGTAGGTCTTGAACCACTCGCGCACATCGTCGAGAGAGGCTGAATCGAGATCTTCCATCGAGCCAATCACCGTGTGAGCATACGGATGGCCGACAGGATAAGTGGATCTGACTACCAGCTCTTCGACAATTGCGTACGGTTGATTGTCGCCCTGCCGCTTTTCGTTCTGCACCACGCCGCGCTGGAGATCGAGGATCTCCTGACTAATGGTGTTGTAGAAGTAGCCCATGCGATCGGATTCCGCGAATAGCGCGTAATCGAGCGCGGATGTGGGGACATTCTCGAAGTAATTGGTGCGATCTTCACTGGTCGTGCCATTCAGGTCGGTCGCACCGATGCGCTCCATGGCTTCGATGTAGCTGCCCTGGACATGTTCGCTGCCACCGAACATAAGGTGCTCAAACAGATGGGCGAATCCCGTCTTCCCGGGTTTCTCGTTTTTCGAACCGACGTGGTACCAGACGTTTACGGCAACTATCGGGGTTTTGTGATCCTCATGAACAATGACGGTGAGACCGTTATTGAGAGTGAACTGTTCGCACGGAATTTCGAGGATTGGAAATCGCATCACGCGTCAAACCGCAACGATAGCAGATGAAGCCGCGCGCTCGGTCCTGAGTAAACGCGTTAAAGTATGAGGAATGGCGACCTGGACTTTAGTCGAAGGGCGACTTGCAGATGGACTGCCGATGCGTATGTATCTCGCGGAGAACGACGGGAAGCTGTGGCATGCGAGTATGCACGATGACGAGCATCGGCGCACGGAGGATGAGTTCGCTTGGCGGCTTGGTAAACACCTCGATTGGAAACGCGTCGACAGCAGGAGGGCCGCCAACGCCCTAGCGGCCGCGACTGAACAGCTGAAGGATTATTTCGCGGGCCGGCGCCTCAGCTTCGACGTACCGCTTTCTTTGAGAGGCACTCCCTTTCAAGTCCGTGTCTGGGAGGAATTGATGGCGATTCCTTTCGGCGCGACGCGCAGCTATGGCGAGATCGCAGAGCTGATTGAAAATCCTGCGGCGTGTCGAGCCGTAGGCAGCGCGAATGGACGAAACAACTTGCCTGTTTTTGTTCCCTGTCACCGCGTGCTCGCGGCGGGCGGGAAGTTGGGCGGATTCACGGGCGGGATTGGTTTGAAAAAGAGATTACTGGGCCACGAGGCGGCAGTATTGAACAAGCGCCGGGCCGCTTAAAGTCAGGCCACGGCGCGATGCCGAAGCGCCTCGTCAAGATACACAAAGAATCCGGCTTCGTCTTCCAGTTCAAATTCGATTTCGAGCCACGCCAAGGTGAGCGGGGCGATGGCCGCTTCGAAATGCTCAGGACAGTTGGTGCGATCCTTTTCGGTTGTTACTACAACTTCTGCTCCACATGCCCGCGCTTGATGCGCGATGCGATGTAGCTCGAACGGGGTGTAGCTGTGATGGTCATCGAAAGACCAGCGAAAGACGACTTCAAGGCCCAGAGATTCCAGGGTTCTCCAAAAGCTTTCCGGATTGCCCAGGCCGCAAAACGCGGCGACACGTCGAGTGCCGAGATCAGGCATACGAGCTCCCGTGCGATCGTCGCGCCAACTCCGTGCGAGTAAGCGTGTGCGGAAGATGGGAGCATTCGGATTGTATTCGCGCAGCCGGGTGCAAATAGCCCGATAGCGAAGGTCCTCTTCGGCGCGGGTAATGACGAGCACATTCGCGCGGCTCAAGGCTGAGAGTGGTTCACGGAGACGGCCTAGCGGAACAATTTCGTCATGACCAAATGGATCGAGACCATCGATCAGAACGATATCCAGATCGCGTTTGAGACGGGCATGCTGAAAGCCGTCGTCAAGCAACAGAAGGTCGATGGCCGGAAAGCGAGCAAGCAAAAGTTGCGCGGTTTCGTAACGGTTCGCTCCGATGCCGACCGGAGCAATGCCTTCGCGCAAGAAAACCTGGGCTTCATCTCCGGTGAGAGTGGCTGGGACGACGGTGCCAGCGCCAAAAACAACGTTCTTCGCCGGAGAACGGCGACCGTAACCGCGGGTGAGAATCGCAGGCGCGAAGCCGCGCCCTCTCAACCGTCCCGCCAGGTAAGCGGTGAAGGGCGTCTTGCCGGATCCCCCGACGGTGATTCCTCCGATGCTGATGACGGGAACGGGAAGTGGAGATCGCGAGTGTTCATAATGTTCGGAGCGGCGTCGCTTGACTGCTCCACCGTATCGCCAGGCAAAGGCAAGCGGCCTGAGGATGGCGCGCGACAACACGCCTCGCGGCACCTTCGGAGTCGCGGAGTGATAGAGGGGCGAAAGACTATTTGCCAAACGATCCGAAACGCCTCGTTGCCCCTCAACCAGCAGACGGGCGCACCTTCCGAGTTGTTGTGCCAGCGTACGATTAACCAGCAACTCGCGAACGGCTTCTCGCAACTGTTCCTCTCGATGGATTTGGACGATTGCGTCGGCGTCCACGAACTCGCGAAGCACAGCTTCGAAGTTGTGCATGTGAGGACCAACGATGATCGGCGTCCCTGCTGCGGCGGGTTCGATGATGTTGTGACCGCCTCGTGGCGCAATGGAACCGCCGACGAACACGACGTCCGCGAGCGGATAAGAACTGGACAGCTCGCCGATGGTATCGAGCAGCAGTACGCCGGGAAGTTGAAGGGTGGGCGGTGAGCTTCGTCTGCTGCGCGTATGTCGAAGGAAAGGTATTTGACTCTGTTGCAGCTTTTTCGCAACGGCATCGAATCGGGCGGGCTGGCGTGGAGCAAGGATGAGCAGCAAGCCGGGGAATTCGCCGGCAAGCGCCTGAAAGCTTCGTATGACAATGTCGTCTTCGTCGATCGAATGGCGCCTGACGCTGCCGCGTTCATTCGGGCCGACCGTGCTGGCCGCAATCCATATTTGCCCCGCTCCGAAAGTTTCGATGAGGACAGGTGCGCGCGCGAACGAGGCGTCGTATTTCAAGTTGGCTTCGACGTGCAGATTCGAAACCGGGACGCCAAGATGTTCGTAGCGATCGTAATCCGCTGCGCTTTGGACGAACACGACGTCGGGCAAGCGCAGTATGGGCGCGAACAAGCGGCACCAACGACGGTATCGCGGCCAAGTTCGCTCGGAAATGCGAGCGTTAACGATGGCGAGTCGAGCGCCGGCGCGTTTCGCCTCGGCGTAGAGATTCGGCCAGATCTCCGTTTCGATGACGATTAACAAGGCGGGACGTATCGCTTTCAATGTTCTTCGCACGCACGAGACATAGTCGAGCGGCGCATAGAACACCCCTGTGACCGGAGAGCCGAACTGACGTTCGGCGGCTTTGCGTCCTGCTAGAGTTGCAGTCGATAGATAGATGGGAACGAGGGGATGACGGCGGTGCAGGCTCTCAATCAGAGGAAGGGCGGAGGCCACTTCTCCAACCGAGACCGCATGTAACCAGATGGAACCGGGCTTCGTCCGAGTGAAGGGTCGGGGGAGAAGGCCGAGTCGTTCAGCGAAGTGGGACCAATATTCACGCTGCACCACGAGGCGCGCGATGAAGTACAAAACAATAAAAGGAAGTCCGACGAGTTGGAGTAAGCGATAGAGGAGAATAGAGCGCGTGATTCCGGGAACTCGGTTCGTGATTTCGAGTATAGCGTTGGGATTTGGGCTCGTGGAGTTGGGCGGCGCGACGAGCGACAACACATTTCGGCCGGGGGCAGCGAGCGATTATGCGCATCAAAGTGCGCAGCAGGTCATCGTGGGCGCGAAGCCGTACGACAACGAAGAACTCACAGGGGAGGCGTTTGGTAAGAAAGCAGATTTGCTGCGCTACGGCGTGCTGCCGGTGTTGGTGGTGATCGAAAACAAGCGCGAGAAGAGTCTGGATTTGCGCGATTTGGAAGTGAACCTGGTGGCAGCGGACGGGCGCCACGCGACAGCGGTCAATCCGGAGGACATTTCGGCTTTGAGCCACAGGACGAAGCGGCCACACCTGGGTCCGCGATCGCCGGTTCCTTTGCCCTCGAAGGGAAATCCGTTGAATGCACCGCAGATCGTGGAGCGGGCATTTTCGGCGAAGATGTTGCCGCCAGGCGATTCCGCCAGCGGGTTCTTTTATTTCGAGGCAAAGATTGAAGGCGGTGATAAGATCTACCTCAATGGGTTGCGCGACGCGCGCACGGGCGAAGAGATTCTGTACTTCGAGTTTCCGCTGCAACAGCAACCCTGAGGTATGGGCATCACCTTGCCGGACTTAGGCGACTTGCTCTTTGGGGTTGCTCTATTTTTCGCGACGATGATTGTGGTCTTCGAATGCGCGGAACGACGTCGTGAGGGCAGGCGGGAACGCAGAATTCTGGACGCAATCGAACGCGAATACGAAGAGTTATTTCCGGATAGCGGGCCGGCGCGAGTGGAACTCGCCGTCTGAGACGTAGATAAAAACCGGAGCCGGACGAGGACGTCCGGCGCGGACCGGGAGGTCCGCCCCACAGCTAATTACACCCAGTCGAAGCCGCTTTTCGAGAGCGGTAAGGAACGTATCCGCTTGCCCGTTGCAGCAAAGATTGCGTTGCATACGGCTGGAATGACGGGCGGCAGCGCCGGTTCTCCCAAGCCGGTCGGGGCATTGTCGCTCTTTACGAAGTGCACTTCAATTTGGGGCGCCTGCGTAAAGCGAAGCAAGGTGTGCTGATGGTAGTTGGTCTGCACAACGCGACCGCGCTCGAGGGTGATCTCCTGATGCATCAGCTCACTTAAGCCATCGATCACGCCGCCTTGGACCTGAGCTTCGGCACCGCTCGGATTGATGATTTCGCTTCCGATGTCGCCGCACACCCAGACCTTGTTTACTTTGATTTTGTTGCTGGCGGTGACGCTGACCTCCGCGACGTGCGCAAAGTAACCCTGAAAGCTGTAATGGAACGCGACTCCCATAGCAGTTCCCTTGGGCAGGTTGCGCTTGCCCCATGCCGATTTTTGCGCCACCATTTCCAGAACGCCGCGCATGCGGGCCACATCGTAGGCCTGGCGGTTCTTATCGGCAGGTGCGTGGGCAGGCTCGTTTTCGACTTTCGGCTTGGCCGCTTCTTTGACAACCTCACGACCTGGCTGATCGAGTAGATCGAGGCGGAACTGAACAGGATCCTTGCCGGCAGCGTGAGCTAATTCGTCGATGAACGATTGCATCACGAAGGCTTGAGAATTGGCCCCGGGCGCGCGAAGCGCACCAGTCTTCAATTCGAGCGGCATCACGGAGGAAAACATGGCGAAGTTCGGAACGAAGCCGGCGGGAAACTCCGTCGGCTGAATGGAGGCGGAGGACGCGAAATGTTCGCCCTCACCGTAGCTGATGAAGTGATTGCGCCAGGCGACCACGTTACCGGAAGAATCGATGCCACCCTTGAGAAAATGGAACCCGCCGGGACGATAGTAATCGTGCGTCATATCGTCTTCGCGTGACCAGAGAAGTTTCACGGGTGCGCCGGCCGTCTTGGCAATCGCGGCTACTTCGACCATGTAGTCGTTGGTCAATCCACGTCCGAAGGATCCGCCCGCGCGCAGCAAGTGAATGGTAATGTCGTTTTCCGGAATGCCCAACTGCTTGGCCACCAGGGCACGGCCGCGTGCCGGCTGCTGGGTAGTCGACCAGATTTCGAGTTTGCCGTCTTTGAAATTCGCGCTGCAGTTTCGCGGCTCGAGCGGAGCGTGCGAAATGAATGGATACGAATACGCTGCTTCGACGACCTTAGCGGAACTCTTCAGCGCCTCATCGACATTTCCGTCGTTCTTCAGTGTGCGCGCGGGTGCCTGTTTCGACAACTCGACGGCACGCGTTGCGAAAAGCTCACTACTCTGCCCAGCGGCCGGACCTTCGTCCCACTTCACATCGAGCTTCTGTCGTGCGGATTGCGCGGCCCACCAACTCTCAGCGACAATCGCGACACCTGACTCGAGACCGGGATCGCCTTCGGTCAAGGGGCCGACTTTGACAGCTCCTTCGAGTACGAATGCGTTGCGCACACCCGGCAACTTTTTCACCTCGTCCAAGTTGGCGCTCACCACTTTGCCGCCGAAGACGGGACATTTCTGATAGACGGCGTAGAGCATGCCCGGCATGGTGAAATCGATGCCGAAGATCGGCTTGCCGGTGACGATGTCGGGCACGTCGACACCAGTCGTCGATTGGCCAATGATCTTAAAATCTTTAACTCTCAGTTTCAGAGAGTTGAGATCGGGCACCGGCAGAGTAGCGGCAGTGGCAGCGAGCTCGCCATAGCCGAGAGAGCGGTCGGTAGAGCGGTGGTAAACGCGTCCATTGGAGGCGTAGCATTCAGATTCGGGGACACCCCAAGTCTTGGCGGCCGCTGCGATCAACATCTGACGTCCGGCAGCGCCGGCCTGGCGCATGGGTAACCAATTGTTCGAAGTAGCGCGACTGCCTCCGGTCGATTGCAGTCCATACTTCTTGTCGAAATCGGCTTGCTCGACCTTGATGGTCTTCCAATCGACCTCCAACTCTTCCGCGATGAGCATGGGCAGCATGGTCTTGATGCCCTGCCCGATTTCGGGGTTCCTGGAAACGAGAGTAACGGTGCCATCGGGCGCGATGCGGATGAAAGCTTTGGCGTCGAAGGGCGGCTGGGGCGGTGCTTGCGCGGAAGCCTTGGGCTGAATGTAGACGCCCAGCAGCATACCCCCACCGGAGAGTGCAGTTGCTTGAAGAAAAGATCGGCGGCTGAGTCGCATGATTATTCGAGACCTTCCTTCTTAGTGGTGGGAGCGTGGTGTGCTGGCGCGCCGGTGAGCGAGGCTGCTCGATGGATGGCTTGCCTCACGCGCAAATAGGTTCCACAGCGGCATAGGTTGCCGTTCATGGCGGTGTCGATTTCCTGATCCGTCGGTTTCGGATGGGTGGCGAGCAGTGCTGCCGCGGACATGATCTGACCGGCCTGACAATATCCGCATTGCGGCACGTCGATTTCACGCCAGGCTTGTTGCAGCGGATGTGAGCCGTCGGCTGAGAGTCCTTCGATGGTGGTGATTTGCGCGTTGGCAGCCATCGAGACGGTGGTGATGCACGAGCGGGTCGGCCGGCCTCCGAGATGGACGGTGCATGCCCCGCACTGACCAATTCCGCAGCCGAACTTCGTTCCATGGAGGTTCAGCGCATCGCGAATCACCCACAGCAGTGGAGTGTCGCCGGGTACGTCGACGGTGGTGGGCCGCCCGTTTATGGTGAGCTTGATAGCCATTTGCGTTATCTCCCAGAATACGCCTGTGCGGACGGCAAAACTTGGATGAACTGTTGGTCACCGGGATTCGTTAGAGTAGGCATAACTATGAACTGTCCGAACTGCGGATTGGCGAATCCAGATGGCGCGAAGTTCTGTTCAAATTGCGGGACGTCGTTCGGCAGCGCTCCGCCTGCGCAATCGAATGCGTACCAAAGCCAATCGCAGTATCAAGGTTCAGGGGCATATCAAGCTTCGGGGCCGTATCAGGCACCGGGCGCGACGGGGAGCGGGAGGGGAATGGGGAAGAACATCGCGATCGGGTGTTTGATCGTGCTGGCGATCTTTGTGTTCTTCGGACTTTCGTGCACGAGGGCTTGTTTGGGATTGAGGCATGGGCGAGGGTACATCCATCGGTATTACCGATGACGGCTGGAAGGCACACTTCGGGCGCAGATTGGGACGTGCGTTGAAGATTCGAGAGTGATCAGCGCGGGATTAGGCTGTTTTTTAGGCTGCCAACGGCCTTCGTTTCGGCAATCGGGCGGGGGCGCTGCGGCGATTCCGCGCGTCTGGTGAGCACTTCCTGGTGTAGGAACTTGGCTTCGGCGAGCAAAAGGGCCCAATCGTGCAGCTGTTGCCTGCGATTTTCGTTCAATTCTCTGCGCGCTTCGGCGGCTTGCTTGCGCAATTCGGAGGCTTCACGGCGTCGTTGTTCGTTCCGCTTTCGCTCTTGCGATTCAAAGCCAATTTCGGCTTTGCGCTTTTCGTTTCTTAGGCTTCGCAGCTCGTTGGCGCACTTGTAGAAGGCGCGGTCGTGCGTGCTGTGGTAGCGCAAGTAGAGCGCGAGCTGCTTTTCGGCGTTTCTATTGAGGATCGGAGCGGCGGATTCGTTGGAGTTGTTGCTCGATCGGACAGCGGAGCGGTTGAAGCAGGTGTCCTGAAGCGAAAGCGCGCGTTGAGCGAGCCAGAAGTGCTGGGCCATTTTCTCGATTAGCGCGCCTTCGAGTTCGGTGGCGGGCTGGTGGTGGGTGCGGAAGCTCAACAGAAGCGCGTCGAACTCGGCCTGCTTTTCGCCGGGCAGAATGCGGAAGGCGCCGGTGAAGCCGTGGCGGAAATTGTTTTGCGCGATGGCGAGTTTGCCTTCGGGGTGGCGGGGACCGGGAGAGCGTTGCGCGTTGATTTTGTTAGCGGCGATTTGAGCCGGAGTTGACATAGACATTCCTTTCAAGAGTGCGTGAATTCAGAAAACGCGGGATCAGCGCGGCGGCTGACACGGCGCTTTTCGCGAGAGCGGAAGCGAGCGGGCTTAGTGAGTGGAATGGCGCGACCGGAGCGACGCCGCGCGCGCGATTTCAATCCACTTCGTAGCACGGGTGCGTCACGCGAGAGGGAGGAAGGGGCGGTAAGTCGATGAGGGCGGGCGAGATGAAATTTCGACGGTGATGGTGATGGAGCGGTCTACGCGGGTGAAGGGATCAGGACGCAAGCGCGTTTATGGGAGTAATTCGCCGGCAGCTTGAAAACGGCGAGTTTCGCTCCGCAAGGGCTATGAGCCTTCCAGTCTGCGACGCCTCTCAAACGGCTGGCTCTTCCCAAATTTGCTGCCTAGTTCGGGGTTGATGTGGCATGGTACTTCGATTCACGATTGTCGAACGCGGGGCGCGTACCCTCAAGTACATCAATGATCTTCTGATTGATGATCGGATTTTCTATGGAGCCGGATAGATAAGTAACCCGGTTCCCCTCACTCTTGCTGAGATGGGCGTAAATTATTTGATCCGCGTCACACACTACGGCAAGGTTAGGGTTGTGCGTGACGATGACGATCTGTCGGCGAGTCCTGGCCTCTTTGATTGCGGGCACAAGAACGTTGAAAACCGTCTGATTATCGAGATTCTCTTCCGGCTGATCTATGATTAGCGGGACGTTCGCGCTATCCAGGAGTAAGTAGAATAGAAGAAGGACTGTTCCCCTCTCGCCGGGTGAAAGCTCGTCCAGTTCGCGACCACCCCACTGAAGGTTGTATTTGGGTCTTAGATAATCAAACGCAAATAGAAAATTGTAGAAATCTGCGACTGTCCCCTCTCTTTTGAGTTGCTCGGCGAGCGGCACCGCGGTCGGCGGCTTATGACGGAAGTCCCAAGCTAAATGGTCGAGGGCCTGATTCAGGAAGGTCGCAATGCTTGTCCAGTCGTTAAAATCCGTTCTTTCAACGATGGTTTTTAGTGTCTGGCGGCCTTCTTCTACGCCGCAGAATGAGCCGCGCTTCTGCTGAGTTATGAAGGAGAAAAAGTTCTCTTCAAAGCCCGATTCGACGATTTGGACCTGGAAATCGAGTTGAAAGCCCCGGTTTGCAAGTGGATGATGTTCGATGAAGTCTTGAACCGGTCTATATAGCGTTCTGTACATGTCCACGAGCGACTGGACTCCGGCAAAAACCTCCTTAACTTTTGACATTCGCCGCGTTTTGGAATCGTCCAACTTCTCGGGTATGTCGTCTAGGGCGGCGAGCTGCGCTTCAAGGTAGGTTATTGACCCAAGGGTATCAGCGGTTCCGACGATTTCTGTCCGCCGACCCTCCCAGTCGGCCAAGTTCTTTACGTATCGTTGATACTCCTGGTTAGGAGCATCCAATTGTTCATTCAGAGTTCCGATTTGTTCCTGCAAAGCGGCGACTTCGGATGCTAGTGAGCCGGAAACCGAGCTATCCAGTTGAAGCGCGATTGTCCCATTTCGGGATGCAGCCCCCTGCTGCAGTTCGGATAGCGGCGCGACGTTAATGTCGACCTTTACGAGTTCTTCGATAGCCACGTTCAACTCGAGGCACTCCGCCGTCACGTCGCTAAGGAACACTTTGTGTTGCTTTCGAAAATTCTCGATTTTTGAAACGAGCTTCGACGCGACCGCTGACCGACGTGTCAGGAATTTCTGCTCTTCCGCAAGTTTCTGTTGCTCCCCGATGATCCGGCAAGCTTCGCTCGTTGTTCTTCGATTTCATTTGAGAGTCTTGCAGTCTCCTCCTGTCTCGAACTGTCGAGCTCGGGTTTTTCTATCGGAGCTGGCTTATTCGTCAGGTGCGCATCTAGTTCTCGCTTCTTTTCGGCGAGCTGAGCTTCAAGGCTACGTCGAAAAGCCGGTGTGAGCATCTTTTCGTATTCGACGATCTCCTGATTAATAGAGTGAAGCTCCGCACGAAGCAAATCTATAAACCGGTACGTTTCCTTTGTTCGATACTCGATTAGTTCGTCGAGCGACTCTGCATTGATCCTGCTCGCTTCGGGAACGTGCGAGAAGATTACACCCTTTAATTCCTGATCGAAGCGGCTCTCACCTCCACCACGCAGCTCATTACAGACAGTCTCAAGGTAATTTTGAGGAATATATTTGATACTTTCTAGTGCGGACGGGTCTGTTTGACGGTCGAGAGACTTGGTTAACTGAGATCCGTTTTCCCAGGTAAGCTTCGCTTCGAAATGACGGGCTTTATTGTTCTTGGGCTGACGGAATTTGTTGGCGTTTAAGAAGGAAAACGAGTCGCTTTGACGCGTCTCGGCCACGAGGCCCAAAATGTCTGATAGAGCGCTCTTGCCGCTTCCTTTATTGCCGATTATTGCTATCAGACCGGAGTTTAACGGCAAATTGCATTCAAACCATACTTCCGCCAAGGTCGAACCGGAAATCTTTCTAATCTCAACGCTGTTCACATATTTGGTTTTGTTTTCCGACACTCGGCTTAGCATACGTGGCGTGTTGCCGCGATAGACCCGATACTCGGGCTCGTTCAGAATCTGGCGAAGGCCCTGGAATGTGGGATCGCAACGGATCCAGTTCGGAACCTTTAGCACGTACGCTTTTATGTTGTGATTGTCGGACCCGATGACCATCGGAAAGTAGCGTCCGATTACCGGAAATCCTTTTGTTCGTACTCTACAGCGTCGCCCGGCCTGCCCAATTCGAGTAGGTCGATGCACGTGTTTGCGAGATCTTGTTTTACGGCACGCTTGAATGCGTCCGCATTACTTATGTTTTCGATGGAGTTCGACTTTCTGCCCGCGTGAACGGAAACGATGCCTCCGAGTGTGTGGATCACCCGAGCCGCTTCCTTGAAATCGACGTAGATACTGTCAGCGCCTTTAGATGTGACGACTGCCTCCGTAAGATCCAAGCGTCCCTGAAGTGTCGTCCAAACATGATCAAGGTTTACATCTTCAGGGAAGATCCCAATAATGTGCACTGACTCGCTGCCACCGAGTTCAGTACGCAGTTCGATTCCCGGGAAAATCGTAATTGCTTCTCGTCCGAGCTTCTGGAGTTCAACGATACGCTGCACGTCGATAACGTGGTGATCCGTAATCGCCACTGCCGCGGTCCGTGCAGCTATCAACACGTCAACGATTTCCTCGTTTGTAACACTCTTGTTCTGGTAATCGAAGGATGAAGGGGTATGGAAATGCAGATCCCACTTTCTCCATTCCGACCCCCGCGGCCAACGAATCCTGTTCATTGCAGGTCTTTCAGCAGACATTTCTACCCAAGGTCGTTGCACCGTTTCGCACGTTCGTGCGAACAGCCCGCATTTCTTGTCTCCGCGGTGTTTTCCCCAAGGCAAAGAAGCTCATTCCCGATCGTAGCTCCTGCACCGTTCATGCGAGTTCCGTCAGGACCGAGCGCCCCGAATGCAGGTCTGCTGCTCTGCTAAACGCGAGCTATAGGCCTCATTTGCTACGGGCACGCCGGGCGGGACCCGAAGTTGGAGGAGGCGCGAAAACGGCGGCAGCTTGGTCGGCAGCAGGCTGCGTGAAGGAAAGGCAAGTCTCAGAGCAACTCAGAGTGGCGGGTGAGATTGCCAACTTCCGGATAGCCGAGGACACAGGAGTTAACCGGACGCAGGCGCGTTTTTCTTTCCTGATCGTGCCACACACGCCGAACTCAAAGCGGCATCAGCCGGTTGGCTGCTCCGTTACTCCTCACCACCCAGGGAATGCTCTTATTTAGAATCAAAAGCTCACAGGAGGGGTAAACGCTAACGGAGGATTCCGGTTGGATGTGGCAACCACCTTCAACGACTCCTAAGTAGACAGAAGCTGTTATCGCTTTGAGGCACTGGATCGGCCGGATCGCTTAGAGATTGCGCTCTTCGGCAATCGCGGAACAGCCTGGACGCCCGCCCAAAGCGTTGCGATCGTTTGCTCGACCACGAGATTCTGGTCAGGCAACTCAGGCACAACCCCTTGGATGACCATGAGTGTGGCGAGGCCAAAAATCGTGTACCACCAGGTGTGGGCTACCACTATGTCATCCCTACTTGGCAATCCTTCATCGTTGGCAACATCGAAAAAGAGCTGTACGAAACGGCCGAACAAAGGCGAGCCAATGTCGTTGATGTATTGTCCAGCGCGGGTGCCGTTGCGGTTCTCAGGCCCGAAGAAGACGTTACGGAACTGCTGTGGATGGGCAGTGCAGAATTGAATCAAACCGCGTGAAGTCGCAAAAAGACGCTCTTTCGGTGCAGGATGTTTAGCGGCAATCGCGTCGAAGTTCTGAATCAGCAGCCCGATCGTCTCTCTGCTCAACTCGGCAAGAATGTGCGATTTGTCCGGAAAATGCTGGTAGATCACGGCGTGCGTATAACCGATCTCTTTAGCGATCGCACGAAGCGTCACGGCTTCGTAACCGCGATCGGCGAACATTTTACTTGCAGCCGCAAGGATTTCGCTCCGCAGCCTTTCTTTGCGCTCTACCCGGCGACTTGGTGATGTGGATGTCACTTCAATAGCTTAGTCCCTGTTGACGATTGTCGCGACCGCTTGTTGTTTTATGGCCATGGGTTAATAAACCACTGAGTAATTTGCAACCAATGGTTTTTATGCGCCTCTAATGGTCAGGTCGCTCATTTGGATGGGCGGCCGAACAAGGAGAAAACGAACATGTATTTAGTCATGGGCATTACTGGAAAAGTTGGTGGCGCCACCGCGCGGCACCTGCTGAAGCAAGGCAAACAGGTGCGGGCACTTGTGCGCAATCGCGAGAAAGCGGCGAAGTGGGCAGACCAACGCGTCGAGTTGGTGGATGGAGACTGGAACGATGCGACACCCATAGCGGTGGCGCTCAAAGGTGTTGAGGGCGCGTTTGTTATGTTGCCGGCTGTATGGGCACCGTCGCCTGATTACAGAGAAGCAAAGGGCGTGATTGCGAACTATGTCGAGGCGCTGACCAAGGTAGTGCCCCCGCGGGTGGTAGCGCTCTCGTCGATGGGCGCGAATAGAACAAGCGGGCTGGGGATGATCACGGCCTTATCACTTTTGGAGCAAGGTTTTCGCAGCCTGCCATCTCCGGTCGCATTTGTGCGCGCAGGCGGCTTTTTCGAAAACTTTCTTTTCGGCTTACAGGCCGCCCAGGGCGGAACACTACCGGTCTTCTACAATCCGACAAACCGGAAATCGACAATGGTCGCGTCAGACGACATCGGCGCAGAGGTGGCAACGCTTCTGACCGGGCCGGCGTGGTCAGGGCATCGCGTCATCGAGCTGGGTTCGATGGTAAGCGCGGATGAAGTGGCCGGAAAATTGGGTGAAGTCCTGACACTCGACGTAAAAGCCTTTGCAGTCCCGCGTGCAGGGTGGGCGGAAGCGTTCGAGCAGTTCGGCGTCCCGAAGGGCCACACTGGACCTGCCGAAGAAATGTATGAGAGCGTTAACGCGGGATGGATGGACCTCGGAATCACCGGTACGGAGCATGTAGCGGGTACGACGTCCGCACGCGATGTGTTTGCGGCTGCACAGAACGCCGTGAGAGCGTAAGTCCGGGGCCAGCTGAATCGCTCGAAGGCGAGCGCCGATATGCCGGGAGCAGACATGATCGAGGGCGATGCTCGTGACGAGCGCACCCTCACCTGTTCTGTTGTAGTGACGAGTGCAGAAAGCCCTCGTTTGATGCACGACCCGGAGACCGTCCCGCCCATGCAGCGCGTTCATTTCAGTCGCGTACAAGAGCCGACTTATTGCAGAACGACTTCAACCATTTAAGCCGCAAGAAGAGGATCGCTTTTTATATGACAGTTGAACACACAATAGATAAACCCGCGCGGGCAGGTCGAGCAACTGAAATAGCCGCGATGGTAATAACCGGCCTTGTCGCCTTCATCTGGGCGTACTTCGGAAGGTTATATCTAATTCACGATCCCGACGAATGGAGGATCGCCAATCAGCAGCTCGGATACCCGCTCTATATCATCCCTCTGATTGGCGTGACCCACATCCTTGGTGGCGTGGCCCTTCTGATTCCCAATGTGCCTCGATTGACTGAGTGGGTTTATGGTGGCCTCACGATCAATCTTTTACTAGCGTTCTATTCACAACTGAATGGCGGTGGCAGTACTTGGGATAAATTTGATCCGATTCTCGTCATGGCGTTCGTCTTTGCTTCGTATGTATTAAGACGCTGCATGCGTGCAAACGGGTGGTCGATATGAAGAACACGCTCGGGCGGGCAGTTTACTTTTCCAGGCACGTCGCGGAGGGTCCGCCGCATCAGCGGCTTCGTCCAAGTCGGCTTTTGTCCGGCGATTGTATACCTATCACGCGCGATCCGGAAATTGGCCACGCTGGTGGCCGCGGGAGCGCACAATGACTCTGCCGCGGCACTGCGGGGACGCAAGGCCATTGAAAAGCCCCTCCCGCCCAACGATCGTCGCAGCACGGCGCGCTTTGTCAAGGCGATGAGCACCTTGCTTTTATGAGCAATTCTTGACAGTAAGTAGGGCGGCCGACTTATCGTGCGAGGCTTAAGAGATGCGAACTCGTATTGCTGGCGGAATTACATTCGCTCTGGTCATCTTTATGGCGGGGTACTGGGTCGGAGCGTCGCGTTCGACGGTACATGCGCAATCAGGTAATCGAGTTTTTGAGCTGCGCACTTACCATGCATATGACGGCAAACTCGACCCGTTGCTGACGCGATTCCGTGACCATACGGTCGGGCTCTTCAATGAGCACGGAATGACGAGCGTGGGGTATTGGTTGCCGACCGACGAACCGTTAAAGGGGAAGACCCTTGTTTATATGCTCGCCTTCCCGAGCCGTGAAGCTGCGGCGAAGGATTGGAGCGAATTCCGCAGCGATGCCAGGTGGAAGAAGGTTGCGGCTGATTCGGAGGCTAACGGGAAGCTGGTCGAGAAGGTCGACTCCGTCTTTCTCGAGCCCACCGATTTCTCGAACATCAAATAGCGCGAGCTTAACTGTCCGTCTTCGCCGCACTTCCCGTACTGGTGGCGACATTATTACGGACGGACCTGCCGGACGCGGCAGGTTTGAATTGATTGGCACGGCTGGTGTTGGCTCGACTCGCTTCTCTAGCGGCTTCAATCTGTTCCGGAGTTCTTACGTCCGGCTCCGAGACTTTTGCCTTCTTTTTAGCGCGGGCGACCTGCCGTTTATGCCGCTTCTCTAATCTCTTCTCTATACTCACGGTTACAGAGTAGCTCAGACTACCGAGGCTTCGACCTCGTCGCCTTCGCCGGGAGCGAGAAACAGGTTTGATTCGAGTCCGTGCTGGCGCGTGTAGAGATCGTAGTAGCGGCCTTCGGCGGCGTACAACTGCGCGTGGTTCCCGCGTTCGACGATTCTGCCGCCCTCGACGACTAATATTTGATCGGCTCGCCGGATGGTGGAAAGACGGTGGGCAATCACGAAGGTGGTTCGATTCTGCATCAGGTAGGAAAGGCCGGTCTGGATCAACGCTTCCGATTCGGAATCGAGGCTCGAGGTGGCTTCATCGAGGATAAGAATGCGGGGGTTCGCGAGGATGGCGCGAGCAATCGAGACACGCTGCTTTTGGCCGCCGCTCAGCTTGACGCCGCGCTCGCCGACAATGGTGTCGTAACCTTGCGGGAAGGTTTGCGCAAACTCTTCAACGTGCGCGATGCGACAGGCCTCTAGAATTTCTTCTTCGGTGGCGGCAGGACGCGAGAAAGCAACGTTCTCGCGGATGGTGCCGTCAAAGAGGAACGAGTCCTGCAGCACCAGGCCGAGTTGCAAACGATAGCTCGCAAGCGCGACGGTTGAAAGATCGAAGCCGTCGACGAGAACCTTGCCTTCCTTGGGCGAGTGGAAGGCAGTGATCAGGCCGATCATGGTGGACTTGCCGGAGCCCGATGAGCCAACCAGGGCGGTTACCGTTCCTGGTCGGGCGTCGAAGGACATGTCGTGCAGCACCGGCCTCCCCTCTTCGTAGCCGAAGGAGACGTGCTCGAACTGCACATGGCCATCGATGACAGGCAGGACGGTTGAGCGGAGCGGATCTTCGTCTTCCGGGCGCTCACGCAAGATTTGCCGCGTACGCTCCAGCCCAGCCAGCGCTTCCGAGATCTGTGTCCCGATGTTTACGATCTGGACTACCGGCGCAATCATGAAGGCGAGCAGCGAGGTGTACATGACGAAATCGCCAATATCCATGCGGTGAGCGGCGACCTGACGCGCGCCGAGGAACATGATGAGCGCGCCGACGAGGCCCATGAGAACGGTGGAGGCGAGCGTCATCAATGAGATGGTGGTCAGCGATTGCAAGACGTTGTCGAGGAGGCGTTGCGCTCCGGCCGCGAACACTCCGGATTCGCGTTTTTCAGCGTGATACCCCTTGATCACTCGAACGCCGCCGAGTGTTTCGGTCAAGCGCCCACTGACTTCAGCGGTGATCTTGCCTCGCTCGCGGAAGATGGGACGGACGGTCTTGAAGGCGCGCTGCAGTACCAGGCCGAAAACGATGAGAATCAGCAATACGAAGGAAGTCATGCTGGCGCTGGTGCGGAAGAGCAGCACGGTGGAGATAGCGGCAGTGAGCAGGCCGCCGGCGAGTTCCACCAATCCGGTTCCGATCAGGTTACGGACGCCTTCGACATCGCTCATGATGCGCGACACTAGCGTTCCCGTTTTGTTTGCATCGTAAAAGGCGACCGGGAGCCTGCCGATGTGTTCCTGTATTCGGACGCGCATTTCGTAGATGAGGCGCTGGCCGGATTTGGAGAGAAGCTGGGTTAGTGAAAAGGACGTTATGCCCTGGATCATGGTGGCGAGAACGACCCCCAGCACGATCCAGGTGAGCAGGTGGATTTGCCCTTTGCGCATCACGTTATCGATGAGAAATTTCGAGCTGATGGGCAGGGCGAGTCCACACACGCGATTGACGATCATCAGTGCGGCGCCAGCCAGCAGCAGGCGGCGGCGTGGCTTCATAAGCGCCCACACTTCCGGCAGAAGGGTTTTGAGGCGCTCGGAGTAGGTTGGCTTATCCACGGCTGTCTTTAGGTCGAGTTCTTCTTTGATGATCTCTCGGCTGGAAAGGTCGAGCTTTTCTTATTGCGGTTCAGTGGATGACTTTGTACTTTCTGAGGATCGCAACCGTTTTGTCGATCGGCAGAGCGTCTACCGTGTGTCCATTGCCGGTCGTCGCGGTGGCTCGAAAGAGCGAGTTGTAGATCGCTTCTTCGGTGGCTTCGATGGCCGCGAGAAACAGTGGCGACATTGCGTCATTGGTCATCACCTCGATGTGCCGGGTTATTGATTTGTCGGCTGTGTGGAGGCGTACCTGCGCGGCGGTCGAGAAGGCGATCGCATAGTCGCCGCTGCCGCTCGAGGCGGCACTCCCTGTGCGGGCCAGGCCGAGGATCGCTCTGGCTGCGAGTCGCTTCAGGTTACGAGCGTCTATCGGAGCGTCGGTTGCGAGCACGATCATGCAAGATCCATCCGCATGGTCTGTCCCGCTGCCGGCCTGTTGAAGTTCTTTTCGGAGATAGTATTGGCCTAATTCGACGCCGACGGGCGCTCCTGCGATGGTTAGGATGCCTCCGAAGTTTGTCTGCACGAGGACGCCGACGGTGTACCCGCCCAGGTTCGGTGGGAGACGGCGAGATGAGGTTCCCATGCCACCCTTCCAACCGAACGCTACCGTGCCTGTACCTGCTCCGACAGCGCCCTCGTCGACCGGGCCACTTTTTGCATGAGTGATGGCGGCGAACACGTCGTCGGCGGTGATGTGACGTCCACGAATATCGTTGAGGTAGCCGTCGTTTGTTTCGCCGACGATCGGATTCACGGAGAGGACATTTTCGTTGCCCGGCAAATTGAGGACGTAACGCGTCAACGCGTCCGCTACCTGAGGCACGCTGATTGTATTGGTCAGCAGGATAGGAGTTTCAATATCGCCGAGTTCCTCGACCTGAGTAGAGCCGGCGAGTTTTCCGAAGGCGTTACCGACGAAGACCGCGCCCGGCACTTTCTCGCGGTATAGATTGCCGGCATGCGGCAAAACAGCTGTTACGCCAGTTCGAATATTGTCGCCGCGAATGACCGTCGTTTGTCCGACTTCGACGCCAGCGACATCGGTAATCGCGTTGAACGGACCGACCGGCAAGATACCGACTTTGAGGCGTAGATCCGAAGCGCGAGGTCGTGTGTTGGAGGTCTTTTCCTGAGCAAAGCCGGGCAGCAACGCGAACGCCATCCACAACGTGATCGCCTTTGCCATGGACGCTGATTATACCTGCCGTCTAGTTCTCCGACGGCGGTGCCACCCGGGTCAAATCGTGCGGAAGGCCGCGGTCGTGGTATTGCGGGATCAGTGCGCCAACGCCATGGAGTTCGGGGTTCGCGCTGCGACACAAAGGCCCGCGAGGGTGTAGCGTCCCAAGAGGCGTACTGTCGCGATGGCATCGAGGGAAACGCAGATCCACATCTCGTTTACTTCTGCGAATTGCAGAGTGATATGGACATCTTTGATCCACCACGAGGGGGTTTTGAGGAGCACTCCTTCGATTCGCCGGATGCGGAACGTGCGCGCATCGACCCAGATCTGTCCAACCATTAAGTTGTTGTCCTTGCGTTTGGGGAGGATGCGCAATACGTACTCAGAACCGAATCCAAAGTTCTCCTGTCGAAGAAAGACGAACTCATAGTTTGTGCGGCTAATGTCGCTACGACCGTCTTTGGCCGATTCCGCTTCGTGTTCTAAAATGTCGCGTACAATTCTCTCTCCTCGCGGATTGCCGGTGGCCTGCGTAATCTTGAATGTTTTCGTGTCGGGAGGAGTGAAACTGATCTGAGCGGTGATCTCAGCGGCGGGTCGTGTATCGTCGGTGCGGAAGGCTTTATATTGGCGCACGACTTCGTATCCGCGGGAGAGAGCAGGATTCCGCTGCTCGACTCGTTCCAAGGATTGCAGGAGTACGTTCAGATCAAGAGATGTGCTTGCGGCGGCGCGTGAACGGGACTGCGCGAAGGATGCGCTGGTCGCGAGCAAAAGGATAAGTAGCGGCCGCATTTTGCTAATGGCGATGTTGACCAGATCAGAAGACGAAAAGCGGGCACCCGCGCCAGTCGGAACAGCACCCTAGATAAGGCTTATCGGCTAGAGACGAGGCGCCCTTGATGAGGCGGGGCGGAAGCCGCTCAAAAGCTTCGTGACCCGTAGACCATTCAATGGCAAAGTAGCGGTTCGAGCGTCACATTCTCAAACCACTTCCAACACGCGGGCAGCGGAGTCCGCGGGATGGATCGGTTTAGCGTCTTGCGCTACTGCTTTGACAGCGAGGGTTCAAGAAGGGGCTTAGAAATCGCGATAGCCCAGCCGGTAAGGATTGCTGGCCTGCCCAGCGATGAGATACCAGCCGGTGGCGCCGATGTGAAGGTTGGGATAGTACGAGGAGCCGAACCCTCCGTTTAGAACGCTCGATGAGGCGACGACGCCGTGGCCGGCGGTAAGCGATGTTCCGCCGACGGTCTGGCCGACGCCGAGTTTCTGTTGGGCCACCATGATGTTATTCAGTAGCTGAAGCGCGGTGATGGTGTCGCTCGCGGCGTTTCCCAAATCATGAGGCGGAAACAAATCGACGGCGGAGCGAGCAAACAGAGCGGCAACGGTGTGAGCAGTGCCTTCCAACCAGACGGCGTTGGGGTCAGGCGCTTGATCGTAGGACTCTGACGGCGTGAGCTCGCGTAGGCTGAGGCTCGCGTAGGTCTCGCCTTGAATGAAGGTATTGCCCGTGAGCTTGCTGTTGATGGTTTGCGGTGTGTCGATGGTGGCGAGGTTCGCAAGAGCCCAATCGATTGATGCAGCGTACGTGTTGCTCAGGAAGGCCAGAAACGACCAGGTCTGCACATCTTCGGGAATGTTGCCGGTGTTGATGGTGACTCCATCGTTTCCCGTGCCTGTCCAGAAGAACGCGCCCGTCGCGTTCCACATCGACTTAACAAAGGCGGCGGCGGACTGCGCTCGCGTCGTCCAACTGGAGTTGCCGGTCAGGGTAGCGAGCATCGTAAAGAAGGCGTACACATCGATGTTGTGCTCGGTCGCTTTGTACATGAGCTTGTTATTTTTCCCGTCGACGCCAGCCGTGTATCCGCCAGCTCCGCGAGTATCAAACGTGTTGGTGTAGATCCAGGTGGCGAGTTTTACTGCGCCCGAAAGATAGTTGCTGTTGTGTGTCTGCCGGTAGAGTTGCGCGAGCGCAAGGCCTGCCCAGGCCAGATCGCCGGTCGAGCTGCCAAAGAAGTAAAAGGGAGCGCCGGCGGGCTGGACGTATGCGCCGTGTGTGTCGGGCGAGTTCACGAAATAGGCCTGCCGCAAGCGCCCGTCATTGAAAGAATCGTTTTGCTGGGCGTATAGAAAACCGTTTCCGAGCACTTCAGCGCGGGAAACGTCCTCCGATTCGCCGCGCACCAGATACGCATGGATCACGACGGCGTTGTCGTAGGTGAACGCGGTGCTTTCCAATCCTTGCTGGTCCGAGTAGCTTTGCACCAGACGAATGGTTGAGCCTTGCGCGTACGCATCCATCATCGTGTTCAAGAAAGAGTAGGCTTTGTCGAACGACGCCAAAAAACCCGTGGCTGCGTTCCCGAGTACGGCGTTGAGCTGCGGCGCGTACGAATATTGGGTCGCGCGGGCAGGTTTTGCGCCGGCGAGCAACAGCAGGCCGCCGGTGGCGACACCACCCGCTCCCGTTCTAAACAGCCCTCGACGCGACAGTCCGTCCTTAGTCATCACTGAATACCTCCTTCGCCTTGGAAAAGCAAATCGCTTCAGGTTGAGCGTATCGAAAAAGGATTGACGGTTTCAAGTGCGGATGTGCCGCTTTGACGATTTTTTGGCAATTAGGGTCCTAGGGTTTTTGCGCGCGCGCAAGCGGACCCAGCGTACGCGACGGACCGATGCGATGGGCCTCGATCCGCTGAAAGCCCTTGACCCAGGTCTGACCGCCGTCGGTGGAACGATCTGCACTCCACGAAAACCGATCCGGCTGAATATTGTAATAAATGATTCGCAGGGTGATGGGCTTACCGCTTGCGGTCCCGAATTTCTGCTCGATGTGCATCTCGGAATTGACGCGCTGGCCGGTGCCGAAATCTTGCAAGCCGCCGCCGCCGTCCATAGAGATCAACTCCCAGCGATCGGCTGCCGCGTTGTAGGCGCGTACGGTCGAAGTCACATAGAAAGTCTCGCCGTTGTTGCCAGTCACGCGGTATTCGTCGAGGATCTGGCCGGTGTCCAGGCGCACAGCGCTCCAGCGGCCGCCGAATTTTCCGTAGTCCCGGCTCTCCGCTTTGAACTCCCAATCGCCAAGCAGGTAATCGAAGTCGGATTTATGCGCTGCATAAGATGCCTTGATCTGCTCGGCAGTCCGCTTGGAATCCGCTTGTGCAGAGAGCGGCGGCGTAACCCCTAGGAGCACGAGTAGGGTTGCAGCAACGGAACAAAGGATGCACATGCGAGGATGCTAGCGACGCGGCATGGCGTTCAGCAAATAAATGCAGCCGGCGGCACGCTGTGTGAAGCCAGCGGCAAAACGCGAGGCTTCGCTAGACAGCAGCGCTGTGAGGGAGTTATCTTCGCGAGATGCCGGCTCGCATGGGAAACACGCCCTTGTTCGCGTCCCTCATCCTGGCGGCATGGCTGGTTCCGGCGCTCCTCTCCGGGTTCAACACTTATATGCAGGCTCGTCTGGGTGGGCGGCCGCCCGACTGGCACTGGGTGCTGTTCAATTCCGTCGACTGGCTGCTGTATGCGCTACTCACGCCGTTTGTATTTCGCGCCAGCCGCCGACTTCCGCTGCAACGGCCGCACCTGTCGCGGAATATCTCCCTCCACGTCGCCGGTGCACTTGCGATGTGCGTGGCTTGGGCGGCTCTCGGTGTTTTGCTGCGGGTTGAAATATTTCCGCATGGGGAGAACGCGAGTGCACAGAAACTATGGCTCGACTTTGTCAGCTGGGTATTGATCACGCTTCCATTCGGCGTAGGCGTGTATTTTGCGCTAGTAGGCATTCAGCACTCGTTCTTCTACTTCGCCCAAGCACGTGAGCGCGAGACGCAAGCTGCGCGTCTGGCCGCTCAGCTTTCCGAAGCTCGCCTGGGGGCGCTACGCATGCAGCTGCACCCGCACTTCTTATTCAACAGTCTGAACGCCATCACGGTATTGGTGCGCGACCAGAACACGGCGGCGGCTTCGCGAACGTTGGAACTGCTGAGCGATCTGTTACGACAGGTGCTGCGTACGGATGAAAGCCACGAGACGACACTCGACGCTGAAGTCGACTTTCTACGGCGGTATCTGGCGATCGAACAGGTTCGTTTTTCGGATCGCTTGCGTCCTCGCATCGAGGTGGATCCGGCGGTAGCGCGAGCGGCTGTTCCGCGGTTCCTGCTGCAACCCCTGGTAGAGAACGCGCTGCGTCATGGAATCGCGCGGCGCGCCGATGCTGGCTTGGTCCAAGTGAGCGCAAATCGCGAAAACGATGAATTGGTGCTGACGGTAAGAGACGATGGACCGGGTTTGCCTCCGACGCCGGATACGGAAAGCGGCGTGGGCCTGTCGAACACACGCGCACGCCTGGCGGCATTGTACGGCGGGGACGCAACGCTGGAGGTTGCAAACGCGGAGGGTGGCGGCGTGATTGCGACTGTGCGGCTGCCTTATCACGAAACGGGAAGTAATGATGAACATCCGCGTCCTGATAGCCGATGACGAGCCGCTGGCTCGCCGCGGCGTGCGGCAACTGTTGGCGCGGCACGCGGACATCACGGTCATAGGCGAAAGCCGGAACGGGCCGGAAACACTGGTTGCGCTGGACGCGCTGAAACCCGACCTGCTCTTTCTCGACGTGCAGATGCCCGAAATGGATGGCTTCGCGGTGCTCCGGGCGCGCGGTGCGCATCGCATGCCGGCCGTAGTGTTTGTTACTGCGCACGATCAGTTTGCGGTTCGAGCATTCGAAGCACACGCGCTCGATTATCTGGTGAAGCCGCTGAATGTGGAGCGCTTCGAAGCGGCGCTGGGCAAAGTCCGCGAACGCCTGCGGCTGATGCAGGCGGCCGATCTCGCCAGAAAACTCACAGCCCTACTTGCGGCTGAGCGCGCCGAACGTGAGAAGAAGAGCGTGGAACGATTGGTGGTCCCGACGGCAGCGAGCGATTTGATTATTCCCGTCGCGGAAATCGACTGGATCAGCGCGGAGGACTATTATGCGCGGCTGCACGTCGGCACGAAAACCTACCTGATGCGGGAATCGTTAAGCTCGCTCGAGATGCGGCTCGATCGGTTGCGCTTTGCCCGCGTACACCGAGGGGCCATTGTCCAGCTCGATCGGGTAAGAGAACTGCGAGCGACGGCGCGCGGGGATGAGGTGATATTGCGTAATGGCTCGTGTATTCCTGTGAGCCGAAGGAGGCGCGCGGTGTTGGATGAATTGCTGCGGCGAGTTGAGGGCAATGGAGATTAGGAAGTCGACCTTGGAAAATCGATTCAGCTTTGGTGTTTTGCGATTAGCTCGCGGACGACTGACACCAGATCGTGAGGAATCTTCATCACGGTCTCAGAAGATTCTACACCGGCCTCATCTTCGGCTACAGCCTGCTCCTCCGCCTGTTCATCATAGTGGGCAAGCACCGCTTCTATTTTGTCCTGGTCCCACCCGGTTGGAAATTTGTTTTTGCTCATTGCTGTTTGTTCTTCCTGCGCCTTCGATAGGCGATCAGGGGCTTCCCTGTTAACTCATATGCGGTGATTACAAATAAGCTCTCCGGCTCCGGAACGTAAATTACACGAAGGTATCTCCCCGCCTGGCGATCAAGCAGCGGGCCGCTGACTTTGGCGAGATAGCGCTGGACGTGCCGGGTGTGCAGCGGCATTGGCGCGTGTTGTCGCCGTAGAAACCTTTCTTATTGTTCGAGCCCCATCCGCTTTTTCAACGCGCGGAATCCGGGGGAGTTCTCCATGGGCGCGAATACCGGATTGACTGCGATATTCAGCGCCTGCCGCTCCCGCCGATCAACCGAGCGTTCCAGCCACTTGATTGTATTCGGCTCGTCGCCCAGCATGGCGTACACTTTCGCAATCCATTGCAGCGCGACTCCGCAGTTGGGATATCTCTCCTCATACGGGCGGATCAGCCGCAGCGCTTTTTCGCGCTGGCCCGCGCGCGCCCGCGCCATCGCTTGATAAAAAGGAAGCGTCGGGAACGGTTTCTGGATTCGTTCGAACCTGGCCAGCGCAAGTTCGGGCTTACCCTCCCAAATAGGACTCGCCGCTACTTCGATTTGCGCAGCCAGCAACATGGGATGCAGCGCTAGCAATCTTTGAGCGATCTCGCGCGCCTCTGCAAAGCGACTCTCGAGATATCTGTCCTGGGCCATATACAGCATCGTCGACGTGTCGAACGGCTCCAAGTCCTGCGCACGGATGAGGTGCGGCTCGGCGTCGGCGAAACGGCGGTGGACAATCAGGAAGAACGCATAAGTGAGTTCGGTCTGCGCGCTGGGAGGACCGGTCAGGGCTTCTAGCAGCTCACGTTCCGCCTTGCTCCAGTCCCAGTCGTATTCCATCGCCAAGTCGGCGAGCACGGCGTGGGCCTCCGGCAGGTTTGGGTCGATCTGGAGCGCTTTACGGGAGAGCTCTTCCGCATTATCGCGCTCAAGTTCCGTGCGATAAACGGAACCCCGCGCGGGAGCTTGCGCCAGGTTTGCCCTGGCTAACCACAGATAGGCCACCCCATAGTCCGGGTCCAGGCTAATCGCATGCTGAAAATCCGCTTCGGCTTGCGCCACCGCCTGAGTGGTCGCCTGCTGCAAATCGAGGCGTCCCTTCATCACGAAATCGTGCGCTGCCGGATTCGGAATATGCCTGAGTACCGGAATGGCAGCGCCGCCCGCAAGCTTTGCGGCGACGCCTGCCGCCAGTTCCGATTCGACCGCGAATAGACGGGAAGCCGCACACTCATAGGTGTTCGACCATACGGATGCGCCGTCGGAGGCACGCTCCAGCCGGCAAATGATCTTTACTCGATCACCCGACCGCTCAACACTACCTTCGAGCACGCTGGAGACCTTTAGCCTGCGGCCCAGGTCGCCGAGGTCGGCGGGTTTTGCCTTGAATTGCGATACCGAAGAGCGGGCGGCGACGTGTACGCGCTCATTGCGCGCCAGCAAATCGGTGATTTCCGCGGTCAGGCCGTCGGCGAGATATTGGTTGGCGGGATCGGCGCTCCGGTTAGCAAAGGGCAGGACGGCGACGGAGGCCGGGTTCCCGGGTTGCGGCGCGCGAATATTGCGCAAGAAGCGTCCGCCGAGCCAGGCCCCGGCCGCACACAGGGCAAGCGCCGCCACGTACAACAACATGCGCCTCCGCACCGGAGTGGCGGGTTGCGCGTCTATGGCAACGTTCTGGAGCGCCGGCGCCTGAATTATCTCCCGCTTATCTGGTCGTTCCTCAATCTCGGGAACGTAACTGCCCTTGGGTATGAAGATCCGCACAGGATCGCTCACACCGGCTTGGTCGTAATAGTCATCCAAGCGCGCGCGAAGGCGGCGAGCCGCGGACCGCACAATCGAGTCGCCGGATGTATCGTCGCGACCGAAAACGTCAGAGGCAATGATCGATTCTTTTATCTCGTGCGCTTTTCCCGCAAGGGTTAAGGAGACAACAAATCGAAGAAGGGTTTGTAGTCTCGGCGAATCGCGGAACTGCGGCGAGTCAAGGATACGGGTGAGCTGCGCATCGATATCGGCAGGGCTCGACTTTTGCATTTCCACAGCGGGGAGTCCCCAGTATAACTGCAAAAAAGTTGCCGTTCAAAGTTGGAGCGCTGACGCTGAATAGTACGGTCCGCTACACATATCTCGCCAAACCAGTGTAATCGGCTCGACGCACGGTGATGTCACGGTCACATCACGGCCTGATACGTTGCCCATTTCTCGAGATGAAGCAACAGTAGGGCGAGGCAAGGAGCAGTAAACCTCGCTTACCATTTCTTTTCTAGGAGGATCTTTATGCGTTTTCAAGTTTTTGGAACTTCTGCTCTCATTTTCGTCGGATTGTCGGGCCTGATGAAGGCAGATTTCATATCTACGGTAGACTCGACGAATCCGCTGGCCTATTTCCGGCTGGAAGCGGCGAACGGCAGCAGTCAAGTCGGCGGGTACACGACCACGTACCAGAACGGGGCCAGCGTAGCGACTCCGGGCATCGCGACCGGCGAGCCAAGCAACAACTACGTCAGCCTTAACAATGCCACCCAGCAGTATGTGAGTACGAGTCTTTCGGGCGGCGTGAATACCTCGGGAAGCATCATGGCTTGGGTAAACCTGGCCGAGCTGCCGTCCACTGCGGGAACTTATTTCTACGTCGCCGGTGAATCGCAGAACGGAAACGATTTCGACCTTCAGTTCCAAAACGACAACAAGCTGTATTTCTATTCTGCTGGCGGGAGCGCTGTCTCCTATACCCCTAGCACCAGCAGCTTGATTGGGAAGTGGAACATGATCGTGGCTACTTACAATGCGACCACCAATACGCAGGATATCTATTGGGATGGACAACTGGTCACTTCGGGTTCGGTGGGATCGAACACGAACAAGCTGGGTGCATTCTGGATCGGCGCAAGCTCCGTGTTCGGAGGCCGCTATTTCGACGGCGGCATTGATGAGACGGCGGTTTGGAATTACGATCTTTCAGCGTCCCAGGTGAGCGGGATATATAACAGCGCGACGCCAACGTCACCCAGCGGCGTGCCGGAGCCGGGTTCGATTCTGCTAACGATGGGCGGAGCGGCGGCGCTGTGGGTATTCAAACTTCGGAAGGGGCGACGCTCGTCGCAATTGCACCAGCACGCAGCCGGCATTTCGTAGACTGCTGATTGGCCGGACGTCCCACGCCCGAGGCGGCGCGGCCCCTCCGACCGCGCCGCGATCGGTTCAGACTCTCGCGCGAGCTATTCATTGTTCTAACTCCAGTAGTTCCGATCGAGATTGCGGCACTGGACGGCTTCGGCGAGGTGTTTGGCTAAGACGTTTTCGGAATGGTTGAGATCGGCGATTGTGCGGGCCACGCGCAGGAGGCGATCATGAGCGACCGAGCAGTAGCGAGTTTCAAACATCGGGTTCAAGCGTGCGCAGTCGATTCGGCCGGCGTTCGCTTGAAGAACAGCAGTGTGATGACGGCCGAGCACAATGAGCAAAACGCCAGCACCAGCAGCGGCATGGTCATACTGTGCAGCGCGTCATGAATTCTGCCTATCGCGTAGGGGCTGACGAATCCGCCTAAATTTCCGATGGAGTTGATGCAGGCAATACCGGCCGGCGCCGCGGCACGAGACAGATAGCCGGTCGGCAAGGACCAGAACGTTGACGTTGCAGACACAAGGCCGGCGGCAGCGAGGGTCAGGGCGAGGAGGCTAGCGACTCCTCCAATTCCGGGCAAAGCGGAAATGCCCAGCCCGGCGGCGCCGGCGAAAGTGACCAGTGCGACGTGCCAGCGCCGTTCTTGCTTCTTGTCGGAATGATACCCGACCAGTAGCATCGCAAGTGTAGCGACAGCGAACGGAATCGCGGTGAGCAGGCCGATGTGCCAGGGATCATTGGTAATCCTGTCTTTCACAATTTGCGGAAGCCAAAACTGGATTCCGTAGCTTCCCATGAGCATGCCGAAATAGACCAGGGATAACAGCCAGACTCGATAGCTGCGAAAGGCGTCGCGAAGGCGGTCCGGTGCATCGCCGTCACATCGTTTTGCCGCTTCTTCGGCATGCAGGCGTTCGAGGAGAAACGATCTTTCATGATCCGCCAGCCATTTCGCTTTCTGCGGATTATCGGCCAGGAAGAACATCGTCACGACTCCGGCGATGATGGATGGGACAGCCTCGAGCAGGAACAGCCACTGCCAGCCGCGCAGCCATCCGACAGAAGACATTCTGCCGAGAAGCCAGCCGGAAAGCGGACCTCCGAGTAAACCCGATAACGGAATTGCGGCCATGAAGGCGGCGACGATCTTCGCGCGGCGGTTGCTCGGATACCAGAAGGTCAAGTACAGAATGACACCGGGGAAAAAACCCGATTCCACGATGCCCAAAACGAATCGAACTGCGCAAAACTGCGTATCGGTTTTGACCGCCATGGTACACGCGGAAACGATGCCCCAGACAACCATCATGGGGCCGAGCCAACGTTTCGCGCCGATTCTTTGCAGCACCAGATTGCAAGGCACTTGAAAGCAGAGATAGCCGAGGAAGAAGATGCCGGCGGCGGTGCCGTAGGCGGTGTCGCTCATGCTCAGATCTTGCTGCATGCGCAGCTTGGCGAAGCCCACGTTTACGCGATCGAGGTAGGCAAAGATGTAGCACAGAAAAAGGAACGGGATCAGGCGGCGCGTGACTCGCTTGTAAACACCTCGCTCAAACTCGGGCGTGTATGTCATGGTTGGCTTTCGCAGCGCGGACTGCATGTAGCCGGTCGAATGCAGGCACCCGGTGAATCAAGCCCGCCGGCGCCGACGCTGCGACGATCTTCTGCAGTCGAGCCGGGCGCCACAAGAAGAGCGAGATGGGATCTCAACGATTCTACTCGATCCACAACGATGTACGCGCTTCAGCTCCAATAATTGCGATCCAGATTACGGCACTGGACGGCTTCGGCGAGGTGCTTGGCGGCGACGTTTTCGGAATGGTTGAGATCGGCGATGGTGCGGGCGACGCGTAACAGGCGATCGTGAGCGCGGGCGGAGAGATTCATGCGGCGCACGGCCATTTCGAGAGTGCGTTCGCCGCTATCGTCGAGTGCGCAGAGCGGACGCAGCTGGGAGGGAGGAATTTGGGAGTTATAGAAGCCGCGGCGGCGCTGTGTTTCTCGCGCTTCTTCGACCCGCTCGCGGATTTGCGCGGAGCCGTGGCCGTCGGCTTTGCCGCGAAGTTCTTTGTAGGGAACCGCGGGAACTTCGATGTGCATGTCGATGCGATCGAGCAGCGGGCCGCTGACTTTGGCGAGATAGCGCTGGATGATGCCGGGCGTGCAGCGGCATTCGCGCGTGGTGTCGCCGTAAAAACCACACGGGCAAGGATTCATAGCCGCAACTAACATCAGGCGGGCAGGAAAGGTGAGCGTGCCGTTGCTGCGCGCGAGCGTGACGGCGCCTTCTTCGAGCGGCTGGCGGAGTTGCTCGAGGACGCCGCGCGGAAATTCCGGCAATTCGTCGAGGAACAAGACGCCCTGATGCGCGAGGCTTACCTCGCCGGGACGAGGGCTGCCACTTCCTCCGCCGATGAGGCCTGCATCCGAAATGGTGTGATGGGGCGAACGAAAGGGACGATTGCGCAGGATGCCGATACCTGCCGGCAGTACGCCGGCGACGCCGTGGATCTGCGTCGCTTCGAGGGCTTCGCGAAAAGTCAGTTTCGGCAGAATGCCCGCGAACCGTTTCGCCAGCATCGTTTTACCCGATCCAGGAGGCCCGATCATCAGCACGTTGTGATTGCCTGCGGCGGCGACTTCGAGCGCACGCTTGGCCATGGTTTGGCCACGCACATCGCTGAAATCGGGAACTTCCCGGTCGCTCACCTCAGGATTCGGAAGAGCGGCGGCGGTTGGAGTGAATCCCGCGGGCTCGTTCAGAAACTGCACCACTTCGCAGAGATGCCTGAGGCCGAAGACGCAGATGCCCTCTGCAACAGCAGCCTCGGCCGCGTTGTCGAAGGGGACCAGCAGATTCCGAATGCCGCGCCGGGCCGCACATACGGCAATCGACAAAGCGCCGCGCACCGGGCGGAGGCTGCCATCCAAAGATAATTCGCCGACGAGCATGTAATCGTCGGCACGTGCTACCGTTCCCATGGCCCCGAGGATGGCGGTGGCCATCGGCAAGTCGAATCCCGCACCTTCTTTTCGGACGTTCGCGGGAGCCAAATTGATGGTTACGGACTTACTTGGATAACCATAGCCGGAATTCAGCAGCGCAGATTTAATGCGCTCGCGGCTCTCCTTGACAGCGGCATCCGGCATGCCCACAGTTACGAAATCGCGGCTGGTTCCAGATGGATACATGTCGACCTCAACGTCGACGAGATGTGCATCGATGCCCTGGATAGCCGCACTGCGCGTACGAAAGAGAGCCACAAGAGGCTAGTAGGGTCAGCCAAGCTTGATTCTCAGACCAGAACCGCGCCGTTAGATCGAAATCGGAATAAGCGGCGGGCTACGAGGAGCGACGGCGATACGTGCCGCCACCGATGAGCCCTAGATCCAGAATGACCGCTATGAACAGGAAAATAAGCTGCTGCGTGCCCAGCGCCCCCGGGTGCGTCTTTTGGATGTAAGTGTAAACGATCAGCGTCAGGGGCAAAAATATAAAGCCGAGCACGGGTATAACAATGTTGGCGTACACGCCCGCAAAGAAGTTGGTGAACAGCCAGAGAAGCACGATAGCGACGCGCGGAAATGCTAAGGCTAACAAAGCTAGTAAGCAGGGCATAATTCCTAGTTGTGAACAGCTCTCCTGACTGTTGACTCTAACACTCGGTTGCGGCGGCTATTGCCAGTATTGCCACTGACCTGCGGCTATGACGTATCCGCTCAGAATCGCATTCGTCACGGCGTGCATGAGGATGCAATCGGCGACTGACTTGGAGCGGATCATCCACCAGTTGTAGACGAGGCCGGTCAGCAAACCTACATCCCAATAAGGGCCGTGTTCGGAAGCAAAGAGAATGGCAGTGATCCAAAACGCGAACGGCGCATAGGCCCCGAGCGGTATTTTCCGAAAATCTGTCCTGATGAGCCAGCGCATCATCCAGGCTCGCCAGAAGAGTTCCTCGACGATGGGCACGATGACGACCGCGCGCACAGTTCGCCAGCCGAGAATCCAGCCGCTGCGGAGTTGGGAAGGAGGAATGGACGAGTGAAGGTGACCGACGATGGAATTCGAAAAAAGCGGAGTTTGGCGGTACCCCGGGAAGAGGACGTCGGGTGCAATCCAAAGGAAGAATACTGCTGTGCCAATGGCGGTGCTGGCAAGCCAGAAACGGGGTCGCGCGGCGATTTCAGGCGGCCAGCAGACGTAGCAGATCACGGCCAGGATCAGGACGCGAAGAGGCGCCTCGACGCCCGGATCGAGCGGGAGGCGGGGAAAGACGATTAGAAAGACGAGGAATAGCGCAAACGGCGCGACATACCTGACGGACGGATTGTCGTCGAGCCAGGACGCCAGGGGCGAGCGGAGCACCCGTTGCTCAGCCAAGTTGACTCAACCCAGTTGACTCAAGAAGGAACGGATCTTATTTTGCTGGTCGGGTTGTGAAGAGGCCTTCAGGGCCTTTTGCGCTTCGTCTTTCGCAGCTTGCTTGTCGCCCTGCTTTTCTAAAGCCATAGCGAGATGCAAATGGAAGGTGGGATTCTGGGGCGCGTCCTGCACGAGTTGCCGGAAAATCTGCAGTGCCTGGGCATTCAGATTTTTTTGATAGTACACATACCCAAGCGTGTCGGAAACGTCGTCGTTATTCGGCACTTTCTTCTTGGCGCGCTCTGCCAAGGTCATGGCCTGATCGAGATTCGTTCCGTTTTCCGCATTCATGAAAGCGAGATTATTCAGCGCCAGCGCGTTTTCCGGGTCGATGGTCAGCACCTTGTTGTAGGCGGCCGCGGCCTCTTTGCGTTTTCCCAATGCCTCGAACAGCAGCGCCTCATTGAGCGGCGCCCCTGAATTGTGCGGATCCACACTGCCGGCTTGCTCGAAAGAAGCGAGGGCGGCGTCGTACTGTCCAAGCTGCCGTTGAAGCACGCCTAAACGCATCCATACATCCGATGCGTTGGGAGTGCTCTTTATTATTTCCTTGTAGTTCTCGGCAGCATCCTGGAAGTATTGTTTGGCGCGCGCCGGATTGGACGGGCCTGCCTGCGCGCCAGCACTGGTTTCGAAAGCAGCCAGCTGATACCGCAGAGCGACGTTCTTAGGATTCTTTTGAACCATCTCCTGAAGCGCCCGCGCGGCCTCATCGCCCTTGCCTTCCGCCAATTTAACCATCTGTAATCCAACGAAACCGCGGACATCCGGCGGATTCGCTTTCCACACCTGGTCGAATTCGGTGGAAGCTTTTTCAAACTGTTTTTGATTCAGGTACAGGTTCGCCAAGTTGAGATGAGCGTCCTTCATCTGCGGCACTTCCTGCACCAGCGATTGCAAATCCGATTCAGCTTGAGGAATTTGATTGGATCCGATCAGCGCGCGATCGCGAATCAAGCGTGCATCGGGATTTTTCGGATTACCCTGAAGGAGCATGTTGGCCTGCTCGAGCGCCTTATTGTGCTCGCCGCGATCTTCATAAATTCGTCCGGCCATAATTCTGGCGACTGTCAACACCGTCGCCCGCGGCGCCTGGCGTCTGGCCTCGTATTGCAGAGCATCGAGGGCCTCGCTGAGTGATTTATCGGGCTGATTTGTGGCGAAGTAGGCCCGGGCCAAATCCAGATGCAGAGCGCCGTCGTTGGGACTGTTCTGAACCAATGTTTTCAACTCTTCTACCGATTTTGTTGCCGTGCCTTGCGTTCCGGTCTGAAGCACCATGGACGCGTACACCTCGTTGGCGATCGAGTCCTTCGGGTTTTTATCAGCGACGCTCTTGGCGAGTTTCAGCGCCTCGTCAGAGCGGCCGGTCGCCTGGTAGACGCCGACCATACCTTCCTGGTAATGGACGCTGTTCTTGGGATCCTGCGTCAGACCCGCCTGATACTGCTGAAGAGCCTGATCGAACTCGTGACGCCGCTCAGCACTGTCGAGGCCGACGCGAGAGGCGGCACGGAAATAGAAATCACCGACGATTTCGTGGCCGGCCGGGAAAGTTTTCGGGTCGTCGAGAAGGCGTTTCATGACCGCCTCGCCTTCCGGGTAGCGGTTGGTGGTCACAAGATAGCTGGCCAGATTCTGGAAACCTACGATACTCGAGGGATCTCGCTCGACACGTTCTCGAAGAACGGTCTCAGCCTTTGGCTTGTCATTCCCTCGCGCATACAGCATGAAGAGAAAATCATACCCGCGCGACCATTTCGGGTCGGCCTTCAGCATGTCACGAATCAGCGCTTCGGCCTCTTGCGGCCGTCCAGCGCTAACGAGTGCTTGAGCGTACCACCACACCACGTCAGAGGAGTGTGGCTGGATCCGATTCGCCTTGGCGAAGGTTTCGAGAGCCTTGTCTTTGTCGTTCTGGGCGAGATAGAGCAGCGCTTGCAGGCGCACGCCGTTGAAGGAGTTCGGGTTACGCTGCAAAATTTTCGTATCGAGATCACGAACTTCGGTGAGAAGCGACTTGAACCTATGCGGGTCCGTCACATAAGCACTTAGATAGATGTCCGCCAGCTTGGCCTCCGCATCTACGTTGTTCGGCTGCAAGTCGATGGCGCGCCGCAGGAACTTGGCCGCACCCACCACGTCATGCGTATCAAGCAGGTTGAGTCCCTCGCGATAATAAGCCTCGCCGAAGGTTTTGTCCTTGGTGATCGCTTTCTGATACAGGATGGAGGCTTCGTTGTATTTCTGCTTGTCGTGATAGCGGTTGCCGGCCGCCACGAGCTTTTGCGGGCTCTGGGTGCAGGCAGTAGAAAACAATAGTGCGCAGAGCGGCGCAAGCGCGAGGAGGTGCTTCATAGAATTTCGGTGCTTACTAGGATTGTAGGAGATATGCAAGCGTGATGACAATTGGGTCCCGGCGAAGGTACCGTCCGTGTTTGCGGCTAAGACATTCGCTTTCGCCCAGGACGGCTGAACGCAGGCTCGCTTCCCTTATATATAATCGGCGATAAATGCGGAACTGTGCTGTTTCGACAGCTCTTATCTTTACATTTGGCTTGGGTACATTTAGCTTGGGTGCGTTCAGCGCATGGGGCGGGGCCCAAGCGGGTACAGCGAGAAAGGCGGCGCCTCACTCGCGGACCAGCCAGCCGGCATTGCCAGCCGTGGCGCTGCCCACAGAGCCCGGCTTATACGCGGTGATTTACACCTCGATGGGCAATATGGTGTGCCGGCTGTTCGAAAAAGAGGCTCCCAAAACGGTAGCGAACTTTCGCGGCTTGGCCACGGGTACTAAGGCGTGGACCGACCCGGAGACCGGCAAGTTGAAGCGCACGCCGCTCTATTCGGGCACGACTTTTCACCGCGTCATCCCGGGATTCATGATTCAAGGAGGCGACCCGTTGGGCACTGGATATGGGACGCCAGGATACAAGATTGACGACGAGATCAGCCCGGATCGCACGTTCGACCGTCCAGGCATTCTGGCCATGGCCAATTCCGGTCCGAATACGAACGGCTCTCAGTTTTTCATTACGGTGGCGCCGCAAGAGCACCTGAACGGTCATTACTCCGTCTTCGGCGAGGTAGTTTCGGGGCAAGACGTAGCGGATTCCATTTCGCAGGTGCCGACTGATGACGCCAACAAGCCGCTCACGCCAGTCAAGATTATCGCCATCTCCATCAAGACGGTAAAACCTGTGGCGGCCCCGGTTGCCCCGCCCTCCTGAACCGGTCTTTCAAGGGATTATGCAAGCCCGCCGGACGCAGTAACAAAACTCAAAAAAATTCTAAGCTCCCTCAGGTCATCAATTTAAGTACTCTCAGCACGCGCTTGAGCACGGCAATGAGATATCTCTGAACCAGGTTTAAAGCATTGCGCAACTGATCGCGTGATGAGGAGATCTGATGAAGAGTTTTGTTTTGGCGGCGTTGGCAATGGTGCTGCTGAGCGCGAGCGGTTTTGCGCAAGCGACCTTTGAGATCACCGGTACGCCCATTCCGACCGGTTTGCTGCGCCAAAACTACGGAAGCGTTCCGAAAGGCATCGGCGCATACGATCTCAGCATTTGTAACGTAAGCGAAACGAAGCAAGCGCTGGTCAGCAGCAGAATTTACCAGGCTTTATCGAATAGCAATCCGCTTCTCGAACCGATTGGGCGACAGATCATGCTGGCGTCGATACTTCGCAATCAGAATCGAAACGTGATGACGATCTTGGGCGTGATATTGAACGCAACGACGGGTGTGTTGTCGGTGGTCAGTTCATCGCGATACAAGCTGCCATCCGGATTGGCGATGGCCGCCGCGCTCGGGTCACTTTCGGGACAGGAACTCATCACGACGCTGCGCCCGATTTTTTCTGCGGATCAGCTGGAGAAGTTCGATAGCCAGGTTCTTGAACCTGCGCTCGTTTTGGACGGCGGCTCGTGCGTAGAGCGCACCGTGTTCGTAAGTTCTGTGAATGTTAAGGCAAACGCTCAGCCTTTAAGTTTCCATATTCACTAATCACTCACTCGTTCCCGGCGCGTGGTGGCTCCCGCGTTTAGGAAACGGCGGCCGGGCATCTGCCGTTTCCGTGGTTGAACGGGTGAGTGACGTGAATGTGGAGCAGCGCCGGAACTGGTCATCCCGGCGCTGCATGTACGCGCAAGGGGCGCCAAACGCCTCTTGCGTGACAAGGCGCATTGCTCTGGGCAAGCGATGCGCCTCGATCTTCGTCGTACCATGCGTTCTCCTCCTCGCTTGCGAAGCCAGGACAGCCGTGACAGAGTAGCTGTTTGCGGGCCTATTCTCACCGGCTGTCCTGGGATGTTCCTCTTAATTCGCTGAGCAGGACGATCGCAGAGAAGCGGCGTGGCGGCATTCCCCTCCTCGATCTGACGATTTCAAATCCGACGGAAGTATTTCCCAATTACGCGCACGACGCCATCCGAAGCGCGTACGCGCATATCGACGATTTCAGCTACAGTCCGAATCCGTTTGGCGCCGAGCCAGCGAGACGCGCGATCGCACAACTGTACGCAGAGCGAGGCGTCACGGTATCGGCCGACCAGATCCTGCTTACGGCCAGCACGAGCGAAGCATATGCGCTTCTGTTCAAACTCTTCTGCGATCCCGAAGACGAAATTCTGGTTCCCGTTCCCTCTTATCCCTTGTTCGATTTCCTGGCCCGCCTCGAATGCGTCCGTATTGCTCCTTATCGCCTCTCGTACGACGGTGTCTGGGCGATAGATTTCGCGAGTTTGCGTGAGCGGATCTCGGAACGGACTCGTGCGATTGTGATTGTGAATCCGAATAACCCGACCGGTTCGTTTCTGAAGCAATGCGAGAAGCAGGAATTGTTCGATGTTGCGCAAGAGCAGGATCTGCCGATCATCTCGGACGAGGTTTTCATGGATTACTCGCTGGGAAGCACGGGCCAGCGCGTAACGACCTTGATCGGTTCCGAAGGGGCTCTGAGTTTTTCGTTGAACGGACTTTCGAAAACTGCCGGCATGCCGCAAATGAAAGCGGGGTGGATCGCCGTTAACGGCTCGAGGACGGAGCGCGAAGTCACGCGCGAACGGCTGGAGCTGCTTCTCGACACATATTTGTCCGTGGGTACACCGGTCCAACATGCTTTGCCGGAACTGCTGAAGATCGGCGCCGGCATCCAACGGCAAATTCTAGAGCGCGTGAAGCTCAATGTTGAAGCGCTGGACCGGATTCTTGAAAATACTCCGGCTCACCGATTGCACATCGAGGGTGGCTGGTCAGCAATCCTACGACTTCCGCGGACATCGACTGAAGAGGCCTGGGTGGGGCGATTTGTCGAAGAATGCGATGTCATTGTCCAGCCCGGCTATTTCTTCGATATGGATTCGGAAGCCTACGTCGTGGTTAGTTTGATCACACCGCCTGAGACTCTCAGCGAAGGCATGGGCCGGGTCGCGCGGCTGGTCAGCGCATGATTAAGCTGGTTAGCTTAGGGCTATTCGATGCTGAAGGCGCGTTTCATCTGGTAAACCGTGTTCGCCAGCAAATCGTGGATCGTGAGGACGACAACGTATTCTCCTCGGGCTGCATTCGAGGTGGTTTTCAGATTCAGAACGCCGGGCAAGTAGCGTGCTGGATAGAAGCTAGTCGCTTCGAGTTCGGCGGCTTTCGGTTCTTGGATGAAGGGTTTTCCATCGGGCGCGAGAACTGTCAGGCCGTATGACAGGTGGTATTGGTTTTGAGAATCGGTCTTAAAGCCGATCATGTCAAAGCTCGCATACACAATGTCGCCGGGGCTATAGGCGGGCACCTGCAGCGGTTCGCGATCATTCTCGTTGCGCAAGAAGCGAAAGTTTTGGACGGTTAGCGCGCTGGCCGGCTGAATCTCGAGCCCGCCGACGAGAAAAGGAAAGTCCTGGGCGACTTCGGCGTTCGCGACCAAGTCTTTCACGCGCACATGTATGCGAAATTGGCCGGCAGCAACGAAAGAAGGGATCAGGAAAGAGACACGGCGCTTGGGCATCCAGTGTTTGTCCTCCGGACTCAGTTCGGTTCGAACCTCGCCGGAGCTTGGCGGGGCTAACGGGATGCCGTTCGCATCTTGGGCTGTTACTTCATAGGTCAACGCGATCTTGTGTATTTCGTCGCGATCTTCCGAGCGGATCGCGAAGCCGCCGATTTCGAAGGTGAAGTACAGATAATCTCCCGGCAGGAAGCGGTAATCGTGGGAGACAGTGGGAGCGTCTTCGGATTGTTGCACTCCGGCTTCCACAATGGCGAGAGTGGATTCCGCGGCAAGGCAGAGTTTCGGCGACGTTAGAGAAAACATCAGAGCTGCCGATAGCGAAAGGATTTTGCGGATGCGGGACATCGGGACCGGATAGCGCCAGGGACGTGGGCGCTACTTTCATTGTGAAGCAGGGCTGCCGTGATATCACGGAGTCACGAGGTCTCTTTTTGGATCTGAGCAGCACGGCAGCAGCGACGCCCATCAGCCGCTACGTCGATTTCGGGCGCGAGCAGTGGAAAGCGCTGCGCGCCAATACGCCGCTCCTTTTGAACGAACAGGATCTTGCGGCACTGCGCGGGATCAATGAGCAAGTTTCGCTGCGCGAGGTGGAGGAGGTCTACGTGCCCCTGTCGCGCCTGCTCAATCTGCATGTGGCCGCCGTCCAGCACCTCTACGAGGCGCGACGCGAGTTCATGGGAGGTCCCACTCCGCAGAGCGTTCCGTACATCATTGGGATCGCCGGCAGTGTGGCGGTTGGGAAAAGCACGTTTTCGCGGGTGTTGCGCGCTTCGCTCGCGCGCTGGCCCGATCATGCGCGCGTCGATCTGGTGACGACTGACGGATTTCTTTTGCCGAATCGCGTTTTGGAAGAGCGCGGACTGATGCAGCGCAAAGGTTTTCCCGAAAGCTACGATCAGCGGCGACTGCTGCAGTTCTTAGCGGATATCAAGGCGGGGACGCCGAGCGTGTCGGCTCCCGTTTACTCGCACCTGCACTATGACATCGTGCCGGATGCCGTGCAGGAGGTGAATCAGCCGGACATCGTGATCCTCGAAGGATTGAATGTGCTGCAATCGCCCGACGGGCATCGCGGCACTTCGAAGGTGTTCGTCTCCGACTTCTTCGATTTCTCTATCTATCTGGATGCGGACGCCCGCACGATCGAGCGCTGGTACGTGGAGCGCTTCCTGCGGTTGCGTGAGACGGTGTTTCGCAGCCCGTCTTCGTATTTCCATCGCTACGCGCTGGTGAGCGAAGCTGAGGCGGTAGAGATCGCTCGACGAATCTGGAAAGAAATCAATCTCACAAATCTGCGAGAAAATATCGGGCCGACCCGCGAGCGTGCGCATTTGATCCTCGAAAAGGGCGGCGATCACCTGGTTGAGAACCTGAAGCTGCGGCGGATTTGAGGCGCCCCCTGGAGTACTAGTCCATCACTGAAAGGGCGACGATATAAAACACGTCACATTTCAGAGCCTCAGATACCCGGTAACATAGGGATATGGAAGCGCAGGACTGGAAGGATTGCCCGCTGGTCGAAATCGACCCCGAGCGCGTTCACGGCGCTCCGGTGTTCAAAAACACGAGGCTTCCAGTAGAGACAATCACCGACAACCGCTTGCGCGCGAGCGATCGCTGAGGCCATCGACAGGTGCGAACCGGGCACGGTCACGAGATCGACTGCGGCACGTTCGTTCGATATCGTCGATAATTTGTTGGAGTTGGTGGACCTGGACGGGTTCGAACCGTCGACCTCTTCCATGCCATGGAAGCGCGCTCCCAACTGCGCCACAGGCCCACGCTGCGAAGTTTACGCCCCGAGAATAACACAATAGAAGTACTAGACCGCTACATCACGAAGGCAGTCAAAAGTACTTTTGGTTTTTCTCGCTTTCCTATTGACTCACGCGCAGTCGAAGCGCAAAATCAAACGATTGGAAATGATAGGACCTCCGATCGCATCATCTATCGCGAGGCTCTAATCGGGTCGCATGAACGAAGTTTTCTCCGAACCTTCGATTCCGCAGAAAGAAGTCTCTCTTTCGTGCGGCGATTTGCGGGGCGGCTCACTTGCAGGTGTCATTCCTGCAGCCCTCGACGAACTCCTTCATGAACTTCGGCAGCCATTGGGCGTCATCGAATCGCTCGCGTACTGTCTCGAACTCACCGCTTCAGAAGAAAGAGTGCGTGCGCATCTCCAGCGGATTCAGGCGATGGTGCGGGAAGCAAGTCTGATTTTGGAGCGCGCTGGAGTGTGCCGGCAAGATCGGACGCTCGAGACGGTGAATCACTAAGACTTCGAATTGTCGGGTACATTGCGTTGCGCTTCGAGCGCTGCAACTTTCTCTTTCAGATCGCTTAGCTCTTCCCGGTAGTCGGGCAGTTTGGCGATATGCGCGAGACCTTTCAGATGTTGGCGCAAAGGGCGCGCCGGAATGCCCCAAACGGGCTCTCCGGCGCGAATGGTTCGGCCAGTCAGAATTCCCGCTTTTCCGCCAACGACAGCTCTAGCTTCGATCTTCGCCTTCTCGCCGATTCCGGCCTGTCCTCCGATGACCGCGTAATCGCCGACCACAACACTACCTGAAAATCCAGTTTGAGCCGCAACCACGACGTGCTTGCCGATGTCGCAGTTGTGCGCCACGTGCACCATATTGTCGAGCTTGGTTCCTTCGCCGATTCGGGTGACACCGAGCGCCGCTCGATCGATGCACGAATTCGCGCCCACTTCCACGTCATCGCCGATTTCAACGGTGCCGACCTGCGGAAACTTCTCGTAACGATCAGCCGCCAGTGTGAAACCAAACCCGTCAGCGCCCAGGACGCAACCCGAATGTAGAATCACTCGCGCGCCGATTCGGACGTCGTCGTAGATGCTAACGTTTGCGTAAACGGTGGTGTCTTCGCCGATGAAGACGCGATCCCCGATGGCGCATCCGTTTCCGATGGAACAGCCACTGGCTAGAGTTGTGTGTGCGCCGATAGTTGTGTAGGCGCCGATGAAACAGTCGCCGGCGATTTTTGCTGTCGGTGCGACGATTGCGGTCGGATGAATGCCGGGCGCGGGCTTTGTTTTGACATAGAGCGCTGCCAAGGCTCGCGCGAAGGCGGAGCGAGGATCCGGTACTCGAATCAGAGACCAACTGCCAGCGAGGTTAAAGGACGGCGGAACTAAGAGACAACCCGCGCGCGACGATGCTGCTGTCTCGAGAGCCTTTCGATGAGCGGCGAATGAGAGATCGGTTTCGGTTGCGTGCTCGAGAGCGTTCGCGCCGCTGATGATGCGTTCGCTATCTCCGTCGACCCCTCCCTGGCAAATTTCCGCGAGCTGGCCGACGGTGAAAGCTGGCATCCCCCATACTTAGCATGTAAATATGGCGGTTGATCCATCGGCCTACGTTGCACCGACGGCGCGCATTCATCCTGACGCGGTCATTGGGCCTGCGACGCGTGTCGGCGAGTTCTGCGTCATCGAAGCGGATGTCATCATTGGGGCGCGCTGCCTGTTAGAGCCATACGTCCTTGTAAAGCGCTGGACGACGATGGGCGATGGAAACGAGATCTCCGCAGGCACAGTATTGGGAACCGATCCGCTCGATAAGGCGTTCACGGGTGAGCGCAGCTATCTCAGCATTGCGAGCGGGAACAAAATACGCGAACATTACACCATCTCCCGAGGCACGCAGCCGGAATCGGAGACGCGCATCGGAAATGAAAACTACATCATGACTTCGGGTCATATCGCACATAACTGCGTGCTGGGCGACCACATTGTCGTGGCAAGCTGTGCGCTCGTCGCCGGTTATGTCGAGGTGGAGAATCAGGCCTTCATTTCAGGCGGAGTGGTGATTCATCAGTATTCCAGAATTGGGCGGCTGGCCATGATCGGCGGAAATACGCGGGTGAATCGCGATGTGCCGCCTTTCATGTTGTGCTCAGGATTCGATGTGGAACCGGAAGGGCTAAACCTGGTGGGATTGCGGCGGGCGGGTTTTCGGGCGCAGGAGATTTCGTTGCTGAAACAGGCCTATCGATTGCTGTATCGAACCGGCTTGAAGCTGGAAGACGCGCTTGCTCGCATCGAGCGGGAATTGCCTTCGGAACACACTCTTCACCTGGTGCGATTCGTCAGGGGGAGCAAACGAGGGATTACGCGCGAACGGAATGTCACTCGCGAAAGCGAATAGACAGCTTCTATTCTGCGCGGGCCAGCTGAACGTGGCTCAAGGAACTCGCGTATTGAGAGACGCCTTTGAAGAGAGCTTCCGCGATTTTCTGGCGCTGCTCGCTACGGTCGAGCAATCGTTCATCGTGCGGATTCGATACGAAGCCGATCTCAGCGAGAATGGACGGCATGGTTGCGCCAATCAATACAACGAAGGGCGCCTGGCGCACGCCTCGATCGCGCGAGCGGCTATTCATCTTCACCGATGTGGCCCAGAGTGAAGCCTGCACTCGTTGGGCGAATTCGCGCGATTCTTCCAATTTCGTCTGCAACACGGCCCTGTGAAGCAAATCGTTGAGATCCGAAATGGAACTGGCGGAGGTTGCGTTCTCGCGACTAGCAAGATCCAGTCCGGTCTTGTCGGAAGTGAGGTTGAAGAAGTATGTTTCAACACCCGTTGCGCTCGGCTCAGGCGACGAGTTGGCGTGAACTGAGATGAAAAGGTCAGCTTTCTCTTCGTTAGCGATTTGGGTTCGGGTTTCGAGCGGGATGAAGGTGTCATCCGAACGCGTATAGACGACTTGCGCACCGAGTTGCTGCGTAATCAGCTTTCCCAAACGCAATGCGACATCCAACACCAAATCTTTCTCCATCAGACCGTTGGGTCCAATGGTGCCGGTATCGTGGCCGCCGTGACCGGCATCGATCACTACTTTGCCTAGCTTCAATCCGAACACACGCACCAGGGAGCGATCCCCGCTGCTGTCGCTCTTGGCGGGAGCAGCGACTCCGATCACCTTGCTGGTCGCCGGCACGTTTCGCGTGGCCACGACTGGAGCCAACGTCGGGGCCGGCGCAGTCACTGAGAGTGGGGTGGTGCTGGTTACATTCACTGCCAGGGGCGGATCGGTCCTCCGAGGCGTATAGGTTTGCTGCACGACCAGGCCGTCGGATCTCTGCACAGTCGTGACATGCTGATTGCGCGGAAATTGGGACGTCGGAGGTTGGGCGGAGGGAACTTGCCTGATGGAAGCGCGCGCGTCCACTGCGTCATCCGCGGAGTCTGCGGTTGGCGCCACCTCATTTGTTGTGCTTGATGCTGGCGGCAGGTCGACGCGTCGAGGGCCGGTTAGATTGTGCGCCACCGAGAGCGCCGGAAGACTTGTCCCTTTCGGTCGAATTTCAATCATCAGCCGATCCGGATTCACCAGCTGAGAGGAACTGACTTCTACGGGCCCTTCCAAATCGAAGACGATCCGTGTTCTTCCGGGACTCACCTCAGCGATTCGAATTTGCTTGACGAGGCGGTCGCGCACGGCAATCGTTTGCACGCCACGATGCACTGCAGGCGGAGGGCGCAACCCGTTCAGATCGAAATAAAGACGCGAAGGCTTTTCTACTTGATCGGACGCGATTTTGTAATCGCCTTGGGTCTGAACGGCGATACGCGTAACATCTCCGAAAGACCAGTAACGTACTGCTTCCACCCGTGATTGCGCGCTTGCCACGAAACCGCCAATGGAGAGCAGAGCGACTGCAAATGAAGGCGCAAGGATTCGATGGTGAAGGCGGAGCATGGAATCGACTTAGCGGCCGTCCATGACAGAATGGACAGACTTTGTTTGTCCGCATTATAACCGGAAAACGGTCGTTCCGGGTGCTACTATTTGGCCATGGCTGCACAGGGCGTGGGTGCCCGTTGTGTGCCCAAGCGATAGGATGACAGCCGGGTTCGTGCTGGTAGGGGGACATAGCTCCCGTATGCGCCGGGATAAGGCGTTGCTTCCATGGCGGTCCCGCCCGCTCGTCCAACATGTGGCGTCTCAGGTTGTTACGGCGGCAGGAAATGTGGCGCTGGTTGGTGATCCGATGCGCTACGGCGACCTCGGGCTGGATTGTTTCCCGGATCTGCGGCGTGACCTCGGCCCACTCGCGGGTATTGAGGCTGCGCTCGAAACCGGGCGAGGCGAACTAAATTTAATGTTGGCGTGCGACATGCCGGGCATCGAGACGACATGGCTTACGAGGCTGCTCGAGGCGGCACGGAACAGCGATGCTCCTTGCGTAGCGACTCGCGACCCGAAGGGCGCCATTCATCCGCTCTGTGCCGTATACCGGAATAGCTGCCTGCCTTCGATCCGTCGAGCTCTCGACGCGGGTCGCTTGAAGCTGCTGGATGTTCTCGAACAGTTGCCTGCTGTGACTGTAGAAAGCGGCACGACGATTTGGAACATCAATACGCCGGACGAATGGACAGCGTGGCAGAAGCGAGAGCGGGCAGGCCCGGGAGAACGAATCGGGGAACGCGATGCCAACTGAAGAGTATCCACATTACCTGGAATTTCGGGATGTCAGCAAAGCTTTCGATCACCCGGTGTTGGTGAACGTAAGCTTCTATCTGGATCCGGGCAAGACACTGGCGATCATTGGCCGCAGCGGCGTCGGGAAATCTGTGACGCTCAGCCAAATTATGGGTTTTCTCAAGCCCGATAAAGGCGAGGTGATTGTCTCGCATATGGACATCACTCACATGCCGGAACCCGAGTTGCGTCGGCTTCGCAAGCGGTTGACGATGGTGTTCCAGTCAGGCGCCTTGTTCGACTCACTTACCGTCGGCGAAAACATTCTGTTTTCACTCGAACTTCGTGAGGACTACAACGAGCAGAACAAAGAAGATGTGGTGAATGGGCTTCTCGACATGGTCGATTTGCGTCACGTCAGGGATCTCTTTCCTGCCGATCTCTCGACCGGCTACAAGCGAGCCGTTGCGATTGCCCGTGCTCTGGCAGCTCAGCCCGAATGTATTCTCTACGATGAGCCGACCACAATGGTGGATCCGATCATGTCGGACGATCTCGGCACTTTGATGCTGCGGTTGAAACGGCAATTGTCGCTCACCGCGGTCGTAGTGACGCATGACCTGGATCTGATGCGCAAGGTAGCCGATTCTGTTGTTTTCCTTTACAAGGGCGAAGCGATCTACTTCGGACCTGTTTCAGAGCTAGACCAATGCCAGCATCCGCATGTGCGCCAGTTTCTCGCTATGGACAAGGTGGAGATAGCGGGGATGATCGAAGACGTGTAATAAGCAGGGCTAGTCGCTTCCGAAGACGCGCCGTTTTAGAAGGCTCCACTCGCGCCGGAACCAACCTTCGCGAGGTAGCTTGGCCTGCAGCTTGTTGGTATCCAGCGCCTGGACCTTGTTTCCTTCCGCCGATGCTGCGGGATTGTAATCTTCCGTCGCTGTCAAATGAACGCGTGCTCCATCGAAAAGATAAGCACGACGGCGAAATTTCCCGTCGTCGTCTTTCGTGATGAGCTCGAATGTGCGGCCGAACGCGTTTGTATCCGGTGGATCGACGTGAACGGGGAAATAGCCTTCCAAATCGGATTTCCGATACGAGGTTTCATAGCGGTGGCGCCGCCGATTCCACAAAAAGACGCGCCACGCATCGTAGTCAAAGGGTTCGGAACGCGAAGCGGTGGTCCACAGCCAGTTATGCTTCACGCCTTTTTGTTCGTCTTGAACCGCCCCTAAATCGAAGTAAGACGTGATGCGTTTGCCTTCGGCATATTGCGCCACTTCATCCGGGATAGACATCACCAAGTTGCGAGACAGTACCCAGCCGCATTCCTTGTCCTTCGTACGCACCAGCGTCCAGTCCTCGAGAATGACAGGCGTTTTCAGCTCGACGGCCTTCTTTTGAGCGGCTTCCTCGTCCCTTCGCGCTTTGAGGTCGGCGGTGCTCTCGGCGCCATCAATTCTCTCGCGTGAAAGTTCCTGCCAGTTCGCAGGAGCTTTGGGCGGAGGAGGAGGAGCAGGCAGATGCGCGTTATTCCTCGAGAGCCGGTCCTTTTTGTGTCCGTGCGATACGGGCTGCGGGCGCTCCATGACGAAATTCGGCGCCTTGGGAGGACCGCTGGCTTTCGCTTCGAGGCGATGCCCGAGCACAGCTACCGATCCACCCTCCGGGATTCGCGCAAAAGCGGGCGACTGACGGCTCGGATCGATATGGATGTTAAGCGCTTCGTAAACTCCCGCCGCGCCTTCGGAGGGCATCGCCAGCGCACGTTCGGTGTCCCGGCGAATTTGGTCCATCTGTTCCGGAGTGAGCAATTGGAGCGCGTCCACCCACCCCTCCTGATTTTTCTGCGTGCGAATTTTGACGAACCGGCGACGGACATCGATAATGCTGACGCGCTCACCATGCTTCAAGACAGCCACACTGCTGTTTTTTTGATTGAGCTCGCCGCGCAAATTGAGCGATGCGGGTGCAACGTAGGCCTGGCCCAGCACCTCGGTGGTTTCTTTTCCGCAGCCCGTCAGGAAAAAGAGCAGCGTGAGTGAAAGCGTGCTGACGGCGCCCAGCCGCAACGAAAACTGATGCATGTCGCAGATGGTTTCAAGAAGCAGTCAATGCGGTAAAACAGCGCTCCGGGTCGTACTCACAGGAGCCGCGCGAGCTCTTTGAGGATGCAACGGTCCATCACGACAGGCACGCCGGCCTCTTCCGCTTTCTTTGCCGCTTCGCGGTTCACCACTCCTTCTTGCATCCAGATGCAGCGAACGCCGGCCTTTTGCAGCGCGTCATCGACAACTTCCGGCACGGCATCCGACTTCCGGAAGACATCGACGATGTCGACTTGCTCCGGCACGTCTTTGACGGACGGATATGCGCGTTCGCCGAGCACCTCTGTTTCGTTCGGGTTCACGGGAATGACGCGATAACCTTGCCGCTGCAGAAAGCGCGAAACGCCGAAGCTGGCGCGCATCCGATTGTTCGACAGGCCGACTACGGCGACAGTTTTGGCGCTCTTGAGCAGGTCGGTCATCTGTGTGTCATTCATCATGATGAATTCTTACTTCCTCTCTCTGCCTTGGCCTCGCTTCCGCTGTGTCGCCTGGCCTCGCTTCCGCTCTTTGCGTTCCCTGGCCCGATCCGTCCTCGAGGTGGAGAACCTTGCGGAAACGCGCGACCTCTGTCCTGGTAAGGGTTCGGTAGGCGCCGGGTTTCAGATCGCCCAGCTCGAGAAATCCAATTTTGACTCTTTTTAGCTTTTCGACCAAGCGCCCGAAATGCTTGAACATGATGCGGATCTGGTTTTGGCGACCTTCTACCAGTCGCACCTCGTACCAGGGATTCACGCCTTTTCGAATCAGCTTCAGGCCAGCGGGGGCTGTGCGGCGGCCGTGGATGGGAATACCCCGGCGAAAATCCTCTTCCTGTTCGGGCATAAGCGGGCCATTCACCTTCACCAAATAGGTTTTCGTGACATGGCTCGCGGGGGACATCAGCGTGTTCGCGAATTCGCCGTCGTTGGTTAGCAGCAACAGACCCTCGCTCGCGTAATCGAGTCGTCCGACGGGGTACAGACGGTCTTGTAATCCTTTGAAGAACGACATGACTGTTTGGCGGCCCTGCGGATCGCGCACCGTGCTAACGCAATTCTTTGGTTTGTGGAGGGCGACGTAGAGATGATGGCTGGGTTCGCTCAACACCCGTCCATCTACTTTGACTTTATCGACTGACAGGTCCGCTTTGGAGCCAAGTTCAGTGACGGTTTGGCCGTTCACCGAGACCCGACCGGCGGTAATCAACTCCTCGGCCTTGCGCCGGCTGGCAACTCCGGCATGCGCCAAGATTTTCTGCAGGCGTTCTTCAGGCATCGGCTTGACGGGCTTCCGCTTCTTCGGTGGGCTGCGATTCCTCTGCTGAAGAATGCTGCTCTGAATCGTGGGCGGCATCGGCAGGGACGGGGCTGTCTTCCGAATCGCTCAAGGCTAAGCGCCCCAGCTCTTCGAATTCTTTGAGAGTGGGCAGCTCGGCGAGCGAGCTGAGACCAAAGTGCACCAGGAACTCGCGGGTGGTCTTGTACATGATCGGCTTGCCGAGCACGTTTTTTCGGCCGGCTGCGGCAATCAACTTGCGATCGAGCAAAGTCTTCAAAACCCCGGCACCCTGCACACCGCGAATCTCCAACACTTCCGGAGCGGTGATGGGTTGCTTATAAGCAATCACCGCGAGGGTTTCGAGCGCAGCTAGCGAGAGCTTCAGCGGAGGCTGCAATCTCTTCACGAACTGTCTGATGGCCTCGTGATGCTCAGGCTTGGTCGCCATCTTGTATCCGCCCGCGAGTTCCCGAACAGACAAGCCCCGCTCCGCAGCAGAGTAGTCGTTGACGAGCTCAGCGAGAACATCTTTTACGCGGTCGAGCGGTTGTTCCAGCGCGGAAGCAATTTGCTCGGCTGTTAGCGGCTCGTCTGTGATATAGATGGCCGCTTCGATTACGGCCTTCAGCTTCGCGGAGGAGTCGATCGCCGCCGGCGCTTCACACATCCCCTCCGGTGACCGAATATCTTGCGAAATGTCAAATCCCGTGTCAGGTCTGTCGAATTGCTTCTCACGAGTGGTTTTCGCCGCATCATCCAGCGTGTCGGGCGTCTGTTCTACTTCGTCCATGCTGAATATCAGCGATATTCCTGTTCTACAGTAGCGAGCTCTGCCACGCCCTCGTGGGCCACGTCAAAACACGAACCCCGCCGGATGGCGATATCGCCGAAAGCCTCGCCTTGCGTTAGTTCCACGGTTTGCCATCTGACCAATTCGAGAATCGCAAGGAACAAGCAAATCATGGCGCGGCGGCTGCGTTGCCGCTCGAAAAGCTGCTTCACAGAAAGGAATTCTTTATGCGATTGGGCGAGCTGACTCCGCAAAAACTCGAGCATCTGGGGCACGCTCACGTTTTCCTGGGCGACCTCATAAATCGGCCGGCTCTTGGCACGCTCGAGGACGTCCTGAAGCGTTTTCACGAGATCGAACATGGTAACTGCCAACGCAGGGCCTTCGTCCTCCGCGAAGTAACGCTCGATCTGCGGGTTCGACCACATCGCTTCTTCCACGACGCGCTTCTGCTGCAGCATCTCCGCGGCATTTTTGAACCGCTCGTGCTCAATGAGACGGTCAACCAGCTCTTTGCGGGGATCGTCTTCCGGTGAAATCTTGTCGAGTTCGGGATCTCTGGGAAGCAGCAACCTGCTTTTGATGTGGATCAGGGTTGCAGCCATATAGACGAACTCGGAACTGAGTTCGATGTCGAGCTCGATCGCCTTCTCGACGTACTCGAGATATTGCGAAGTGATCTGAGCGATAGGAATGTCGTAAATGTTGATTTCCTGCTTACGAATCAGATCAAGCAGTAAATCGAGCGGGCCCTCATACTGTTCGAGATGAAACTTCAAGGGCGACGACACTAGCTACAAAATAGCACGCAAAACCGCATATTTAGCTGGTTAGAACGCTATCGAAGACGTTGGGGGGACTTTCGCGGTTATACGGATGCCGAGGTATTAACCGTCAGGACGCGCTGGGCTTCGTAAGCGGAAATTGCGGGCTCCTGCTGCAAGATGTATCCCAGCTCATCGATACCCTCGAGCATGCAGTGCTTGGCGAATTCGTCGATAGGAAAATGCACCGTTGAACCATCAGGCAGCGTGAGCTGCTGCTGGACCAGGTCGACCGCGACGGTAACGGCGGGATTCTCCGTGACAGCTTGAAAGAGCGCTCTATGCGATTCGGCGGGAACGGCGATGGGAAGAAGGGAATTCTTTAAAGCATTGCCGCGAAAGATGTCGGCGAAAGACGTGCTGATCACCGCGCGAAAACCGTATTGCAGCAGAGCCCAGGGGGCGTGTTCACGCGAACTGCCGCACCCGAAGTTGTCGCCAGCGAGCAAAATCTGCGCCGCATGACCTTCCGGCTTGTTCAGGAGGAAGTCGGGTTTGGGCTTTCCTTCGGCGTCGTATCGCCAGTCAAAAAAAAGCTCGTCTCCCAGTCCGACCTTTGAAGTGGTTTTCAGAAAACGGGCAGGAATGATTTGATCCGTATCAATGTTGTCAATGGCGAGCGGAGCGATGCGGCCGGTGAAGGCGGTGAATTTTTCCATGCTCACTTCTCCAGAAGCGTTCTTACATCTGTGACGACGCCGGTGACTGCGCTGGCGGCAGCAGTCAGCGGACTCGCCAGGAAGGTGCGACCGCCTTTGCCTTGCCGCCCTTCGAAATTGCGATTGCTGGTGGAAACGCTGTACTCGCCGGGTTGCAACTGATCGCCATTCATTGCAATGCACATGGAGCAGCCCGCTTCGCGCCAATCGGCTCCCGCTTCCTTGAACACGCGGTCAAGACCTTCGGCTTGTGCTTGCTTCTTGACCTGTTGCGAGCCGGGCACGACCATCACGCGCACTTTGGGATTCACCTTCCGGCCTTTCAGAATCTGCGCGGCGGCGCGAAGATCGGAGATCCGGGAATTCGTGCAGCTGCCGATGAAAACGACGTCGACAGGATGCCCCACCAACGGTCTGCCTGAGGGGAGATCCATGTAGCGAAGCGCCTTGCCGAGCGTTTCGCGCTCGGTCGGATCACTGATTGAAGATGGATCGGGAACAGGCGCAGTAATCGGAATGCCCATGCCCGGATTTGTGCCAAAGGTGATCATCGGCTCGAGTGCGCTCGCATCGATGTCGATACGTTTGTCGAACTGTGCACCCTCGTCCGTCGGTAATTGACGCCATAGCTTCAAGGCGCGATCCCAATCCGGGCCTTTGGGCGCGTAGGGGCGTCCGGCAATGTATTGATAGGTGGTGTCGTCGGGTGCGATCAGGCCGGCACGGGCGCCGCCTTCGATCGACATGTTGCAGATGGTCATCCGTTCTTCCATCGAAAGCGCGTGAATGGCGGACCCGTCGTACTCCAAAACGCAGCCGGTCCCACCGCCAATGCCGATACGCGAGATCAAATTCAAAATGATGTCTTTCGCGCCCACTCCATTCCTGAGAGTGCCTTCGACGCGCACTTCGTAGGTTTTGGAACGACTCTGCAGAAGACATTGGCTGGCGAGCACGTGCTCCACCTGGCTGGTTCCGATGCCGAACGCCAGAGCACCGAAGGCGCCGTGCGTGGCGGTGTGGCTGTCTCCACAGACGACCGTCATACCGGGCTGAGTCAGCCCCTGCTCCGGACCGATGATGTGCACGATGCCCTGCTTATCGCTTCGCGGCCCGAAGAAGGGAATGCCGAAATCGCGGCAGTTCTTTTCAAATAGCGTGATCTGCGCTTCCGCTACTTTGTCGAGGATCGGCAGCGAACGATCATGCGTGGGGATGCTGTGATCGGTTGTGCCGATAGTCAGATTGGGCCGCCTGACCGCCAGGCCACGCTCCCGCAGGCCCGAGAACGCTTGAGGAGATGTGACTTCGTGCACGAGGTGCAGATCGATATAGAGAAGCGCCGGCGCGCCTTCACGTTCTGCAACGACGTGATTGGCCCAAACCTTCTCGATAATCGTGCGTGGTTTGGCAGGCATTGTGAAACTCACGCCGAAACTGCGCGCGCGGAAAGCGCAGCGCATACGGCATCGCCCACTTCACTCGTCGTGGCAGGCTGCCCGGACGGTTTTAAATCTTGCGTGATGCGCCCGCTGTTCAAAACTTCATCGATGGCACGATTCACTGCCCGGGCCTCATCGACCAGACCAAAGCTGTACTCGAGCATGGCGGCAACAGAACCGATGGCGCCGAATGGATTCGCTTTGTTCTGCCCCGCGATGTCCGGCGCCGATCCATGTACCGGCTCATACAAACCGGTCCAGACGCCCGATGGCCTTTTATTCCCGAGAGAAGCTGACGGCAACATACCGATGGAGCCTGCCAGTACGGCGCCCTCGTCGCTCAAGATATCACCGAATAGATTTTCCGTCAGGACCACGTCAAAGCGCTTCGGATTCAGAACCAATTGCATGGCGCAGTTATCGACGAGTAAGTGGTCGAGAGCCACATCGGGATAATTCGACGCCAGTTCGACGACCACCCGGCGCCAGAGCTGCGAATTTTCGAGCACGTTGGATTTGTCGACGCTGGTTACTTTCTGGCGTCGTTTTCGCGCGAGTTGAAACGCCACGTGCGCCACACGTTCGATTTCAGCCCGAGTGTATACCATCGTGTTCACGGCACGCTCTTCGCCGCCGCTACCTGAAATTCCGCGCGGCGTACCGTAGTACAGTCCGCCCGTTAACTCGCGCACGATGAGCATGTCGGTTCCGTCGACTAACTCGTTTTTGAGCGGCGATGAATCCACGAGCGCGCGGTATGAGCGGATGGGCCGGAGATTCGCGTAAACGCCGAGCGCTTTACGGATGCCCAGCAGTCCTCTTTCCGGGCGCTGTTCCGGCGGGGCGTTATCGAATTCGGGTAAACCGACGGCACCCAAAAGCGTGGCGTCCGCCTCGAGAGCTAATTGGCGAGTCTCATCGGGAAACGGATTCCCCGTTTCGTGAATCGCAGCTCCGCCCAGCAGACCTTCGTTCAACGTAAGCCTGTGATCGTACGCGCCGGCAATCTGGCGCAGCACCTTTACAGCTTCACGAGTCACCTCGCCGCCGACGCCGTCGCCCGGCAATATCAGAACGTACAAGTTCATATGTGCAACTCGAAGCCGCTACGATGCAGCCGTAAATTGCAGGGTGGTTTTTTCAGTCGCCGTACGATCGCCCATCACCTGTTGCACGAGGGCCGCGATCTCCTCATTGCGCAGGCCTTTTTTATTGTCTGCGATGCTCGTGAAGCGATGGTAAAGGTCCTCGAGTTGTTCGCGCGAAAGGTCGAATCCCAAATCTTCCGCGCGCTGTTTTAGCGCATGCCGCCCGCTGTGTTTTCCGAGAACGATGCGGCTTTGGGGCACGCCGACGCTCGCGGGAGCGATGATCTCGTAGGTAGATCGTTCCTTGAGGTAACCGTCCTGGTGAATGCCCGCCTCGTGCGCGAAAGCGTTCTCTCCAACAATTGCTTTGTTCGGTTGCGGGCCGAAAGTAATAAACTGCGTCAGCGTTTGGCTTGTGCCGAATAGTTTTTCGGTGTGTATCTTCGTTTCAAACGGCAGGCGATCGTGACGCGTCTTGAACGCCATGACTATCTCCTCAAGCGCCGCATTTCCGGCGCGCTCACCGATGCCGTTAATCGTACACTCTACCTGACGCGCTCCCGCCTTCACCGCTGCTAACGAATTTGCGACGGCCAGGCCGAGATCGTCATGGCAGTGGACGCTGACGATCGCTCGATCGCCGAGCAGTGTCGCGATGCGCCCGATCAACTCCGCGTACTCTTCGGGCACTGAGTAACCAACAGTGTCGGGAAGATTCACTGTGCGCGCACCCGCTTCGACGACTGCGTTGCACACCTGTTCCAAGTACTCGACTTCCGTTCGTGTGGCGTCTTCGGCTGAGAACTCAACATCGTCGGTGTAGTTGCGCGCCAGCGATACCGCTGCCACGGCATCGTCCAACACCTCTTGTCGACTCTTTCGCAATTTATATTTGAGATGAATATCACTGGTTGCGATGAAAGTGTGAATGCGCGCACGCTTGGCGTGCTGCACCGCTTGCGCGGCACGTTGCACATCGAGCGTACAGGAGCGCGCGAGCGCAGCAACTTGAACCCAAGGGAACTCGCGGCTCACAGCCTCAACCGCTTCGAAATCTCCTTCAGATGCGATTGGAAATCCGGCTTCTAAAACATCCACCCCGAGGTCCACTAATTGCGCGGCGATCTGTAATTTTTCGGACGTCGTCATGCTGCAGCCGGGAGACTGTTCGCCATCGCGCAGAGTAGTATCGAATATGTATACTCGGCTCAAAGTGCATACTCCTGTTCGGTGATTTTCATCCATGCTAGGTGAATCCGGCAGATAATGCAAATTTATACTTTGAAGTCGTCCTATTAGTATTTGCAATAATTGTATAAACGCCTAACTCGGGGGCGTTATGGAACTCTACCCTCTAAAAGTTTTCCTTACGGTTGCCACGGAACGTAGCTTTTCGCGGGCGGGCGAAAAGTTGCTTCGCACTCAGCCCGCCATTTCTATCGCCATTCAGCGACTCGAGAGTGATTTAAAAGAGAAGCTGATCGACCGCTCCGGCCGTGAATTACTGCTGACGGACGCGGGGCGTGTGGTGCTCGAATATGCGCGTCGATTTCAAAACTTGGAGTCGGACCTCGAGAATGCGCTTCGCGAGCTGAAGGACAATTATGCGGGCCGGTTGTCGATCGGGGCGAATGAATCGACCACGCTCTACCTGATTCAACATATCGAGCAGTACCGGCGCTTGTTCCCGAAAGTTAAAGTGCAGGTACGGCGGTCGGAATCGAGCAAAATTCCATCGCAACTGCTCGATGGCGAGCTGGAGCTCGGCGTTATCAGCTACGATCCGGGCGATGAGCATCTTGTGGCGGAAATTATTTACACCGATCGGCTGACCCTCATTGTGTCTCCGCAGCATCGTTTCGCGAACCGCCCGGAAGTGTCGATCGCGGAATTGGGCATGGAGACGTTCATTGCGCACAATGTGCTCTCTCCCTACAGAGAAGCGGTGATTCGCGAGTTCCAGCGGAATAAAGTGCCGCTGAACATGGACGTGGAAATGCCCACCGTCGAGACGATTCGCCGGCTGGTGCAGGATGATGAAGGCGTCGCATTTCTTCCGCGGATGTGCGTCGAGCAGGAGATTCAGCGGGGTGTCATGCGTGAAGTTCGCGTCACGGAGCTAAACCTTGAGCGCAAGATTCGCCTGGTCTACCCGGCGCGGCGCGCGCTGAGTCATGCGGCGAAAGCATTCCTGGAGGTGGTCAAACGCGCCAGCTCGGAAGCGGAGTCTTTGCAGGCACCGGCGTGAGCCAGGCGGGTTCTCCACACCCTGAACCTTCGATCGCAATTGCAGGCGGCGGCATTATCGGCATGTCGATCGCCTGGCGTTTAGCGCAGAGCGGTTGGCAAGTCACTGTTTTCGATCAAGGGGCGATCGGTCGTGAGGCGAGTTGGGCCGGCGCGGGGATGCTTTCCGTCGGCGGGGAAATCGAAGGCGCTTCGCCGCTCGCCACCATTGCTATCGAATCACGCGGGCTGTATCGCGAATTTGTACGTGAACTCGAGCACTCTTCCGGTCTCACGATCGATTACCAGGAATGTGGCGCGCTCGATCTGGCCTACTCGCGTGACGAACTCGAAGGGCTTGAACTCCGCGCAGAGGCGCAAGCCAGGCTCGGCATCTCATCCAAGCCACTGAGTCCTGCACACGTTGCGACATTCTGGCCCCGGGTGCGACGCGGCTTGACGGGCGCTCGCTTCTATCCGGCCGATGGGATCGTTAATCCGCGCGAGGTGATGGCCGCTCTCGAGGTGGCCTGCCGCGCTGCGGGCGTGTCGCTGCTGCCTCACTGCCCCGTATCTCGCATCGCACCATCGGGTACTGACGTAAAAGTTCACATTCCTCGGCGCCGTTCGAAGCTATCGGACAGCTCTTATCGCAGCGGGCGCATGGAGCAGCAGCATCGATGTTAGCGGCGTACCGGCCTTGCCCGTCTCTGAACCGGTCAAGGGCCACTTAATCGGATATCAACAACCCGAGCAGACCTGCAATACCATCTTGCGACACGCGCATGCGTATCTTCTGCAGCGTGCGAATGGGCTCCTGATCGCCGGAAGTTCTGTCGAGCGCGTGGGCTTCGACCGTGAAATAGAATCACACGTCGTTGCGGATCTTGCCCGGCAGGCCGGTTATCTGCTTCCGCACCTCACGGAGACTTCGCCGACCGAAGTGTGGACCGGGTTCCGCCCCGGCAGCGATGATCTGCACATCCGACGGTGGCACTCGCCACGTCTCTACTTGGCGTACGGCCACTATCGCAACGGCATTCTGCTCGCGCCCGCTACGGCGCAACGCGTGGCGGCGTGTCTTAACGCCAGTTTGCAAACGCGTTAGAGCGCTTGCGCTGAACGTCGTATATCAGGTCCGGCACACGAGAGCGCCGCTTCAGCAGAGCCTCGAGGGTTTGCTCCAGCGCCTCTTCATCTCCATCGAGCCACGCGCGTGGAATCTCTTTCCAAGCGGAATCCACTACCTCGACGGGAAAGTTCTCGATCATGTCCAGCCAAGGTTGAAAGGAATCGAGCGATCGCACTTCGTCGTAGATTGAGGTTCGGAAGTATAGCCCCTGAATGGGAGAGTCCTGAAATTGCCAGTTCGAACCGTTGAAAGCGAACCCATGGTCGATCATCTGGGCGAAAAATCCTACTCGGGCAGGCGCGTCGCCCTTGAGCGGTGTCCAGGTCTTGGCCCGCGCTCGAAAGAAGACGGCTTGCCGGGAATCCGCATTCCCCACCCATTTGTCGAACGTCAAGACGCCTAGGAAATCGGCCCGGTTTTCAACTTTGGTCAACAGTTTGTCCGGCAGGAAATCGAAGACCGCCACGCGCTCCGGGTGAACCGCCATGCGTGAACCGAAATGCAGACCGGGCGGCACGGGTTCGCGCTTTGAACCGAGGGAGAGATAGACGTCAGGATTTTCGGCAAGGAAGTCCGGGGTCAGTTCGATGATCGCCGTGTCAGGAACGTGAACCTGCAAGTAGCGCAGGAAGTCGCAAGCCAGCCACTCGTTGACGAGAATGCGCCGATGTTGAGGATTGTTGGTGAATTTGACGACGTAGTACGCGCCATCTTCCGCTTCCATCAAATGCGCCTGAGCGCCACCGCGCATCTTGCGGATTAACTTGCGGGCGCGAATCGGCATGCATTCGGTTTACATCCGGCCTGGATTGCGAGAATCAGCACCAGGACCGCTGGTTCCGTCAACTCGCGTCATGATTCAGCCCCGAGGGATCCGGCCATTGGTAGCCTATGTCTTAGCTGGCATTATGAAGGAGCACAACCAACGTATGGCTGAAGACGCTTCAGAGAAGCAATCGCCGAAAACAACTCCAGACGAAGTCGCTCTCGAACTGATGAAGTTCATAGCGGTGACGACCGGTTACGGTCGCGGCACGCCGACGACGGGCTTCGGCGGAAAGGGCCCGCGCTCGAGCGAAGAATACGCCGAAGCGTTATTGGAGCTGTTTGAGCGCTGCCGCGCGGTGGTTGTGCGTAAGCCGAAATAGCGCCGCTTTTCGGGAACGCCGTCGAGCGTTGCCACCCGAAAGTCGCCTGTTCGCTTCCGAGCGTTCCGGCTAGCGCATTACCGCCGTTTCTTGGCTCCCTTCCGTTGCGAGGATTTCTTTTGCCCGGATCTCTTCTGGCCAGATTTCTTCTGGCCGGATCTCTTTTGGCTGCTCTTTTTGGCGCCGCCTCTTTTCTGACTGGTCTTCTTCTGACCGGACTTCTTCTGGGCAGCCTTCTTCGTCGGTCTGGAGGACTTCTTGGAAGCGCCGCGTGAAGCCGACTTCTTGGCCGAACCGCCTTGCTGTGAGCGCCCAGAACTCCTGTTTCCGCCAGCGGACTTTTTCGCCCCGCCTGTGTTCGCTGCGCTCTTTTTGGCGGCGCTCTTCTTCGCGGTAGATTCTCCGGAGCTTGTCTCAGCCCGTTGCGCGCTCTTTTTTGCGGGTCGCTTCATCGCGGGTTCTTCCTCTTCGTCCGAAGTTCCCTGCTCCGTCGCTCTACTCGATCGGGATGTCTCGGAACCAGCGTTATCTCTTGCTTGCGAGGAATCTTCCCGTCCAGAACGGCCGTCCTGGCCGCCGCCCGCTCCCGTCTCGCGCCGCGCTCCCGATTTCTTCGGGGTGACGGTTGCTGCTTCCTCCTCTACCTCCTCTTCGTCTTCATCCTCGTCGTCGTCGTCGCCGTACTCGGTCTTATCCGATTCCATCTCCACGTGCTCGTCTTCGTAGTCGAAGTCATCGTCCTCATCTTGGGGTGCCAGCCAGTAAAGTAAACTCACGCACTCCTCCTTTCGCCATCACTTACTAAGCATCGAGATGATGCAAGCAGCAAAATGATTTCACACGCTGTGAGGAATGGCAAGCGCTAAGTAGAAAAATTTCGAATCGGGATGGTTCGAATCCCACGTTCGACCTTTTCTTTTGAAGCGGCGGGAAGAGTTGCGGGTTTAGCGCTCGAGACTGGCAGTGCGAACAGCGGCCTTGCGGTGCAGCACCTGTGCAGGCAAGCGCCGCGACACGGCCAGATGCGTACTATGCTGCGCGCCAGTAGCCTTACTCGAGCGGAAAGCTCCTGCGAACGCGGTCCTAGCACGAGCATTGCGGAACCGGCGCACCGGTTGGCTCTCTTCGTGGTAAGTTGCCGGAATTAAAAGCACGTCTCCGGCTTCCAGCGAATCGGGGGCGCGATTCACTTGTGCAATACGTTCGGGGCTCAGGTGATACGATTTTGCGATAGCTTCGAGCGTATCGCCCGCTTCGACGTGATGCAGGCGCCATGCCTGACGGCTTTCGGCCGGCACGGTTTCGAGCGCAGCTTGCGTCGCATCGGATGTACCTTTGGGCACATGGATCTCAAATCCGCTGGGAGCAATTGTTCTCAGAAGCGACGGATTCAAATCGCGAATCACGGAAACCGGCTGCATGGTCGCATCGGCAATCAAGTTCAGATTCGTGGAGGCGTTGAGCTGTATGGAGTCATACTCCACCGGAACATCGAAATCGATGTTCTCTAAGCCGTAATCCTTGGGATTCTTAGCCATGATCGTCATGGCCACAATAATCGGGACGTAATTCGCTGTTTCCTTCGGTAAAGCGTGGCGCTTCAGCAACTCCCAGTAGTCGGCATACCCGGTACGCTCCACCGCGCGGTCCACTCCGCCCGGCCCACAGTTATAAGCTGCCATGGCCAAATACCAGTCACCATAGCGGCTGTACAAACTCTTGAGATATCGGGCAGCCGCGCGAGTGGCCTTTTCTGGATCCAGGCGCTCGTCATACGTCGAGTTGCGGCCCAAGGAATAATCGACGCCGGCGGCGTACGTAAACTGCCACATGCCTACGGCCTGCTTACTTGAAACGGCGCGAGGCAAAAAGCCCGATTCAGCCTGCGCCAGGTACATTAATTCCTGCGGCACACCCTCTTCGGCAAAAATTCGTTCAATCAAAGCTTTGTAGCGCCCCGAGCGCTGCAGACCGGACAGCAGAATACGATGTCCGCGATCAGTCGAGAAATAATGCACAAAGCTCAACACTGGATCGGAAAGCTCCAGCGGAATACCCGACGCGGTTTGATGCAGCTCGCTCTCGAGCTTAGGAGCAAGATTCTGATCGACCGGGAAGGTCATATGACTGATCTCGTCGATGGGCGCTTTGTCGAAGACCACCGCGTCCTGCTCCGCCTGCCCAGCCCCTAGCTTCTCTACGTCGAAGCGATAGATCAGATCGCACATTTCATCCAGCCGCCGTTCGATGCGGCGATGATCGGGCAGCGAATCGGGAGCATTCAATAAGACATCTACGGCGGCGTCGAATTCCCTCCGTGCGCCCTCGAGATTGCCATCGAAGTACATCTGGCGTCCGGCATTGAAATGTGAATCCGCACGCTTCAAACGATCATCGGTTTCAGGTGAATGGATGCTTACTCCATCCCCCAGGGCAGCCTTGTATTCAGGCGAGGAGTCGTCGGGGAGGGCCCAGTCGGCCGAGCCGTTCGCGGCTTCCGAAACGGCGCCATCCACGGCTCTCGACGCCAGGCTCACTCCTTTTAACGGAGTCTCCGGTGCGCGGCCTTGGGACGGTCCGGCGGAAAATGCTGCCACCAGGACGATTCCCGCCAGATTAGGGAATGATTTGTGCATCACTCGATAAGCGGTGTTTATAACTTCGGAAACATTACTGTAACCCAGGCTCAACACCGCGGTCAAGCGAAATGGGGAGAAAATACCGACATTGGTATTCTTTCCCATGTACCGTAACTCCTTAAAACCCAGGTACTTAGCGGGTTAAGGTCAGGTTGATCGAGGCGCCAGGCCCTATCGAATCTGTGACTTAACTGAGTGGTACTTAGCAGTGACGGCACCCTGCCTAGCCGCCCTAATTCTAGCGTGTTGGGACGGGCTGCAGGGTACGATTTGAGATCACGCGATCGATCATCCCGTACTCCAAAGCCGCTTCGGGTTCGAGAATGTAGTCGCGATCGACGTCGCGGGCGATCCTGTCGACCGGCTGCCCGGTGGCATCGGCGAGGATCTCATTGAGCGATTGCCTCATGCGCAGAATTTCGCGAGCGTAGATATCGATGTCCGCGGCCTGACCGCCCAAGCCACTCATAGAGGGCTGGTGGATGAGAATGCGCGAATTAGGGAGGCTGAAGCGCTTCCCCTTAGTTCCGCACGCGAGGAGGACAGCGGCCATCGAGGCGGCTTGGCCCAGACAGTACGTCACAATATCGGGCTCAACCAGGCGCATGGTGTCTAAGATGGCAAGCCCGGCCGTGATCGAACCTCCGGGAGAATTGATATAGAGAGAGATATCGCGCTCGGGATCTTCGGCGGCCAGAAATAGCATCTGGGCCATCACCAGGTTGGCTACGTTGTCATCGATAGGGGTACCCAAAAAGATGATGTTTTCCTTCAGCAACCGGGAGTAAATATCGTAGGCGCGTTCGCCCCGGGAGGTTTGCTCAACCACCATGGGGACAAGCACTGAATCGTTCATCCAAGCTCCTTTACTGCAAAGCTTTCCGCAACTTTTCTTGAAAACTGGGTCGGCACACCCATGATATAGGATGTGTTTCCCGAAAAAGACATTCTCCGGTCCATTTCGATCAGCTATTGACGCTTCGGGTCGGCCCGCGCATAGTAGAGGAAACAGGTTGTTTTCTTCGGCTTGGGCGGTGGGACGCATTTCGGGCGGAAGGCACGTGAAAAACTTGTCGATTCCGTGACCGTGTCACTAATCCTTTCGCTTCCGTCGGACGATTAGGTGAAATAAAGCACTACGGAGCCTGCGGCATAGTATGAAGGTCCTAATAGCCGACGACGACAAGCTATCGCGCAAACTTTTGGGCGGTTCGCTGCAGCGTTGGGGCTACGACGTAATCACGGCGGAGAACGGCGCCGAAGCCTTGCAGGTGCTGGAAGAGGAAGACGCCCCGCCGATGGCGATTCTCGACTGGTTCATGCCGGAGATGACCGGTCCGGAAGTCTGCAAACGCGTCCGTGAAACTCACCGCGAGCCCTACACCTACATCCTTTTGTTGACGGCGAACGGTTCCAAGGATGCGACGGTGGAAGGCCTCGAAGCCGGAGCGGATGACTATGTGGTCAAGCCCTTCGAAGAGAACGAACTGCGGGTCCGCCTGCGTGCGGGCAAGCGCATTATCGATCTGCAGATGAGCTTGCTGGGAGCGCGGGAAGAGTTGCGCGAGCGCGCCAACAAAGATCTGCTCACGATGCTTCCGAACCGTCCCGCCATTGCGGCGGCACTCGAGACGGAACTCTCACGCTGTCACCGGGACAGGCGAACGGTGGGCGTCATTCTTCTCGACATCGACCATTTCAAGAAGATCAACGATACGTACGGTCACTTCACGGGCGACGCGGTGCTGCGCGAGACGGCTTCCCGTTTGCGCGGCAATATGCGCCCTTACGATCAAGTGGGTCGCTACGGCGGTGAGGAGTTCCTGGTTGTGCTGCCCAATTGCGACCTCGAGCAAGCCGCTGTACAAGCCGAGCGCATGCGCCACAGACTGCATTGCTCCAACATGATGGTAGATGGCGCCGAAATGCACGTGACCGCCAGTTTCGGTGTCACAGTTTCCGACGGTTCCGAGCGCAGTCCCGATCTGTTCGTGCGCGTTGCCGACGAGGCGCTGTATCGCTCCAAAGCGAACGGTAGAAACTGCGTTTCCAGCCTGACGCTCGAAGAATCGACTCATCGTTTAGCCCAATAAATCCGCCATCGCGCAGCCTCGCACCGTTGATATACTGTGTTCTGTTGCGCCCGTAGCTCAGTTGGATAGAGCGTCTGGCTACGAACCAGAAGGTCGGCAGTTCGAATCTGTCCGGGCGCACCAGATCACCCTTCCCCCTCTCAGGTAAAGACAGCCGCTAGCGCGTCTGAGGTTTACGCGATAGGATCATCGGGAATGGCAATCACTCGTCCGAAACGCAAGGTGCGGCGTTCCACATTCACGAAGGTCACTGTTGACCTGCCCTCGGCTGTAGAGCTAACGAAGCTGAACAGCAACAATTCGGTGGTTTTTAAAATCAGGAGCGGCGAGACCTTGTTGGGCACCGTCGTGATGGGCCGCGGGAGCGTCGAATGGTGGCCACGTGGAAACAGCGTTAACAAGCTCCGAAAGTCTTGGAAAGATTTCGCGGCGATGCTCGATCAGTTCATGAGGTGAAGCGCCCTCAAGCGGGTCAGCAACACCGCCTTAGCTAGGAGCTACCTCCCGCGCGAGAAGGAAAAATCCACGTCTACTTCGGTTACCACCTCCACCGGCTGTCCGTTTAGAAGCGTGGGCCGATACACGTATTGCTGCACTGCTTGTTTCGCGGCCCCGACGAGCAAAGGATGCCCGCTAACAATTGCATAGCGCGCACCGTTCCATCCGTCCCGATTGCCACCTCGAAGCGGACTACTCCTTGGACGAGAGCGGACTTGGCGAGTTGCGGGTATACAGCCGTCACTTTCTTGACCAGGTTTGCCTTTGCTACGTCAGGTCCGATTCGAATACCCTTGAAGGGCGAGGCTTCTTGCCCGGGTGGCGGCGGGGGAAATTCAGAAGGGACAGGCGGCACGGTGGAAATTCTCGGAACCGGGGAATGACTTAGCCGCTGTCTGGCCTCGAGCGCCTTACCCGTCCATTCTTCCGCTTGCTCAATGTCTTGATCGGACTCTGCTTGCGTGCTGCGCAATACCGCCCGTTCGCGAAGCAGCAGGTTCATATAACTCATCGCGTCGGTATTGTCGGGATTGATGGCAAGCGCCTTATTCAAGTTGGTCAAGCCTTCATCGATGCTCCTTCCGTACTTGTCCGACAATTGTTGCCGTATCACGGTATCCGGAAGTGGCCCCGAATCCTCCGGCCGCATGCCTGCCCGGATTCGCGCTTGCGAATACGCAGGCAAGAACCTCGACCACGCAATCACGCCCTGGTAGTAGTAAGCTTCCGCATTGATTGGATCGACGCTGGCGAGCCTGCGAAAAAGGTCGGCTGCTTCGTCGAGCTTCTCGATCTGGGCCTGATCCCGGAGCGCCGCCGCTGAATTGAAATCGAGCTGCGCCAATGACAGAATCGCCTTGTTATTTGAGGGATCGAGTTGCAGCACAGCGTTGTACTCTGCCGTGGCTTGCGTCAGATTCTGCTGGTTCTCTTCCGAATCGAAACCAGGAATGTACTGCACCATGTAAGCACCTGCGAGATCGAGGTGCGCCTCGAGGTTGGAAGGCTCCTGCTCTACCGCTTTTCGAAACGCTTCCGCCGCCTGTTTAAAATGGGCCTGGCGGTATGCTTCCGCCCCTTCAGCCATCAGCGCCTGTACGCTCGAACTCTGCTGACCGGCAAAGAGCGAAGCCGTGGAAAACAACAGGATGGCAACGGAATACATCGTCATCTCAACTAGTTGAGCTCATTCCAGCGTACCGCCGGGCGTGATCTCGAATAGCAGGCGCCTCGTTTGGGTCACTGAGCAAATAACGATCACCTTGGCCCGGCAATCCTAACATCCAGACCAGATCGCCTAGCGCATTTTCCTGCTCGATGGTTCCGAGCCAGGCTTCGTAGGCGTCATTTCGCTTCATTGACGGGGGTAGCCCGTACTCTTCGAGCAGCACGGGTTTCGAAGCGCGGCGCGCAGCATCGATATGATTTTCGATCCACATCTGCCCAAAATCCTGGGGATCTTGGTTTGGCGCCCACTGGTCGGGGTACATGTGGAACGTTCCGAAGTCGATGTCCGGAATTCCGAGAATGTCTTCGGTGCTCACTCCGCACGATCCATTAAACAGCCAATTACCCCCGGCGCCGCGACGGTCGAAGAATCCTTCATCGCCGGCAACGATGAGTTGGCGGGGAGCGATTGACCGAAGAAAGGCGCTCATTTCCGCCAACCAGTCGGTCAGCAGTTGCGAGCCTGCGGCATCGGATGGACAGCGCGGCTCGTTTGCGATCTCCCAGGCGAGGATGGTTGAATCGTCTGCGTATGACAAATCCGTGAGCGTGTTTGTACGGGTGACAACAGCTCTTATCCAATCCTGAAAGAGCGTCTTGGCGCGCGCGTCGCTATAAAAATCGTTTAAATTTGCGAGACTGAGCCAGCGCTGATACTGTGGCATCCCGCCGTAATCGGGATTGTAATTCGTCAGAGTTAATATCAGCCGAATACCGCGATCGCCAGCGAGCTTGATCGCCGAATCCAGACGTTCGAGTCCGAATGCGCCGTCGCGTATTTGAGGTGCGCCAGTTGCCGGGTCGAAGAATTGAAAGCAAACGTCGGTGTCACCCGGAATCGGAGGATTCGGCGCTACGTTGATGAAGTCATTGAACGCCCAGATTCTGAGCACGTTCGCGTTGAAATCGGCGGCGATGTCGAGCAAGCGCATTTGATCCGCCTCTGTGCTGAAGGCGAAGTAGTAAATATTGGCGCCGACAATTCGAAACGGGTCGTTGTTCAGGAAGAGCTGATCGGACTGCCTGATCACGAACGCGTCCACAAGCGCCACCGTTCGATCGTTTAACGGGTCAATGCTTCTCAGTCGTAGGAGTAGTACTGCGCGACTTGTATTCGTTCACTAACTTCTGGAGTTCAGGCTGGACTGTAGCCATACGCTGCATCGCAACTCGATTCGCTTGGGCCATCAACTGAGGAGTCTTTGAAACCATCGCCTGGCCTGCGGGTGACTTATAGAAGGCAAGAATACCGTCGATTTCATCCTCTGTGTAGGCGTCTGCATAGAGCTTTACGTAGATCGGTTTCATTGCATCCCAGGACAAGGCGTCGCCGATGATTTTCATCATTTTGCTTTGGAATTCTTCGCTGCTTTGCCGTTGCGCTTCGGACAATTTTGTCCCTGTCATCTGCTGGACAGCCGCTGATTTCATTTGATTCGCGGCCATGGTGAGCATCTGGCCCATGAGCTGCTCGAGTTTCGCGGCTTTCAAGAACTCCTCGATCTTCGCGTTCTTGCTTGCCTCATCGGCACGGGCTAAAGGAATAGTCGCAAGCAGAAGAGTAAGGAACAGCAGGGTACAGCGCTTCATGATGGCGACAGTTTAGCAGGATTTCAGGCGGTAAGAGCTTTGCGGCTGAGATGCCACGCTGACCGGCCGTCAATAATTTAAATTGATCAGCAACGTATCGGAGTAAGATCCGGCTTCCGCGGCATGCTGGCCACCCGAGATTCTTCCGTACACGTAGTAGTTCTGCGTTACTGTGTGAGTCGACCCGATGGTGAACGAGTCCGTAATAGTGGACGTACCTGCGGTGCCATCGCCCCACACTTGTGTTCGACTGGCATCCACGTACAGCTGATAAACGAGCGCACGTCGAGGACCTTGGAGGTTTCGAGTGTTGGTCGCTGTCGACAATGTCAGGTTGACGTTCTCTCCCACACCGCCCGTGCACGAGACTGTGATATTGCCGCTGCTGTCGCCAGGTTGACCGCCGAGCGTGTCATAGGCGCCGAAGGCGACACCGCTGGTCGATACGTTACAAGTCGCCGCAAACGCCGGGATTGAGGCGATTAGGAAAAACGAGATTGCCGTGAGGGTTCGCATCGGTTTCCTCTATTTGCAGCCCAACGGGCCGACCGTCGGCAGGATCTCGTGCGGCACCGCACTTACCGTGACGTCGCATGCATGTCCCGGCCATTGGACGTGCACACGCGCGGGAGTTTGTAGCGAGGAAAAGAAGACTTCTCCGTGAAAGGCAACTTCCGCTTCTTGGGCGCCTGATTTTGCCATCGCCCCGGTGGGAACGAGAGTTCCGTCGGGCAGCTGAAGAATCAGGGTTGCGCCCGTGGACTGCTCGGGCTTGAAGTGAACCAGCAAACCATGCCGCCACATGGGGACGACCACCTTATCAGTGGCATCAAGAATCGTGTCCATGGCGACGGAACGATCGTCGATGCTGATAGTGTTTCGGTCATACGGAACGAGCCACGGCACCATCGCGACACCGTTAGCGTTGGTACGGCCTACGAGTTGATTGTTCGCATATACGTCGACATTCGGCTGATCGGGTACTTCCACGACCGCGAAGCTGTCCTGCAACCAGCGCGTTTCGAAGAGGTGATTGTGCATCCACACCAAGCCGGATCGCTCGCCGAGCCGCCAGCTGTTTTGATCGCCCGATAGGCTTCCTTCCACCGTCCACTGTCCATAGGGATTTTGGTAATAAAACCCAGCGTCGGTGCGGCCACCGTTTAGCGCATCGGAGCTGACTCTATATCCGTAGCCTGTCCCTAAAGGAAGTGATCTCTGGACCTCCGTAACGGCCGAGTGGGTTCTGTTTCCGGTGCTCGCCGTCGAGAGGACATTGACCTTTTGTCCGATGGGTATCACGAGCGCATAGCTGATGCCGGTGACGTGCTCGGGAGCAGTGGCGTAATTGGCGGAGATGGTCAGGTACGCTCGCCCGAGGCGGACGCTGGCGCTCGCGGTCATGGCGCGGACGTTCAGACCTGCAGGCAGGTTCTCGCGTAGCACTCCAGCGCCAAGCGAGCCATATTTCCCGATCTGCCGGTTGGCGCCGAGCTGCAGAAGCTGCCGGCCGCGCTGCTCGGTAGGAGCCAGACCGAGTTGCCAGAATCCGGCTTCGGCTGCTTCGTAGTGTGCGGATAGGCCGAGAAGGCGGGACGAGCGGCTGATATCGGCATACAGCAGATGCCCAGCATGCGTGCCGTTCATGCTCAGGACTGCGCCTCCGCCAACGACGCCGAATATCGGCAGGCCATAGGAGACGGTGCCGCCAAGCGCTTCCTTTCCGGGCATCAGTTCCGCGCGGTAGCCGAGCGTGAGCGCGTTGCTGAAACCGTGACGTCGACTGGCCGTGGCAAATCCAGAAGTATATTGTGCGCTGGTGCGACCGTAATTCGTTCGCAGCGTGCCGGCTTCGTAAGCGAAATCGCTCACCCCTTCGCGCAAAAGGCTGCTCTGGTTAACGAAGGATTGCGTGATGACCTGCGAGCGTCCGAGCGCATCGGTCACGACCATCTGGATCTGGCCTTGGCCCGACATCACCGGTATGTCCCGAATCGCGAACGGCCCGGTGTCGACCTGTTGTGACAGGCGTTTTACGTTGTCGACATATATGTCAACTGTGGAAGGCGCGGCCGCTTGTCCAGCGACGGACGGCAAGGCGATGGGCAGAAATCCCGGCTGGGTAGAGAACTTACTCTCATACTGCACCCCGGCGAAGTACATGGGGCGACCCCACATCTCGCCGGCGCTGACGCTGTCGCCGACAACGAGGGTGGTCATGCGATCGGGGAAGTCGTGCACCAGCTGTGAGGAGAGCCGCGTCATCTCAACGCCGTTTGCCTTGCTGACCAGCCCAAAATCAGTGAGGAAGACTCCGAGCGGGCTGAATTCGCCGGCCTCCATCAGACCTGAGACCTCGTTAGTCCCGGCACCAGTCAAATATTGGACGTCGTGGTTGAAAAAGAACCCAGGTTGAGAGGGGGTAGGCTCGTACTTCTCGCGCTCGGATCCATTCAGTAAAGACGTGGTGAAAGCAGCGGGGGGAGCCCGCAAGTGCAGCATCTGCTGTTGTTCGTCGATTGAGAACGTGAGTCCACTCACAGCATCGAGCGGAAGATATTGGCGGCCGCTGAAGGCAATCGATTCCTGCCCGACGGCAATCAGGCGATTGTCCTTGAAAAAGGAAGCCTGCACATAGCAGCGGGCGCCATCCTGAAGGACGGATTCGAAATCGCTCACCTGTCTGCCGTTGAGGGTTATGGCGAGGAGTCGCTCGCGCGGCTGGCTAGCGAGCAGCGGTGCCGTAAGCGCGAAACTGAGAAGGAATAGGTGGGAACTACTGAGAAGCGCGCAAATTCTCACTCACCGGACCGTGATCCGTCACAGCACGAACTAATAATTCGCCACTGCCCGTTTCGACACCGTTCATATGCCACTCCGTTTGCCCACCTGGCAACACGTAGACAGCATGGAGACCGGTGAAAATAGGTTGTCCCCCCGGCGCACGGCTCACGGCAATTTGTTTCAGCTGGATGTGTCCGGTACCGTGATTTTGCACGGATAAGATCGGCCCGTCGGGCGAACTACGAACCTGCCACAACAACAACGGCTGCGCAGGCTGAGGGGGTGCAACAAAAATGGGAATGCTGATTCGCAAGAGAGTGCGCAGGCCATTGAAATCGGGCTTAAGCGGCGGCGGCACTTCTTCCAGGATTAAGCGGTAACTTTGTTCTGCGGAGCTGGCCTTAAACTCCCGAAGGCCGAGACGGATTAACTGCGTCTGGTGAGGGGAAATGGTGAAGATGGGAGGATTGACGATGACGTCATTGGTGTCTTCGAGAGACTCGTCGTTGCCTCCTTTGCCCCAGGACACGGCATGAACCTGTACAGTGACCTTTTCTTCGTCGCCGTTTGCGATGCGCAGAGTGGAATGGAGCTGCCTTATGGACAGCTCAACGCGGACGGGATTCACTGCAAAGTTGCCAGCGCGGAGCGGGAGTACAGCGCTGGCGAGCAGCACCAGCTTAGCCGTCGCTCTGAACACGCGAGCACTCATCCCTGCATCAGAACGTGATGGTCGCGACAACCGTGTCTGAATAGCTGGCCGCTGGGACGTTTTGGGCCGCTGTGACTTGTCCATAGACCGTCACATTCGTGCTGCTGCCTGTTCCGGTGTACCCAGCGCTTGTTGCCAAAGTATTGCCCCAAACCGTCGAATGCCCGCTGTCCTGATACAAGAAGTAGCCCAGCACGTCAGTGCCGCCGTCTATCATCTGGCGGAGTGGCGCTGCATCAGTCGAACCGCTATGCGCGTTTGAACCTTGCCCGAGCGTGATAGTCGGCAGGGCACCGCTGGTGCAAGTGACAGCCAGAGTGGCAGTTCCGTTTAATGGCGAGGAATGGTTCGCGGTAATTGGATCGTACGCTCCGAAACTCAAAGCGCCCGCGCTAATAGTGCAGTTAGCCGTAACGCTTGCCGTCACGGTCATGTTGTCGGTGGCCGTAGTGGCAAAGGCCGAAACGCAGCCCATCGTGGCAACGGCGAACGCGCTAAAAGTTAACTTGTTGAGAATGCCCGACGTGCGTAACATCGAGGGCATCGAGAGATGGAATTTCATTGTCCTTGTCCTTACGCTTCTCTTATCGCCAAAGTGAGTCGCAAATTTGAACTAGGAGCGGTAAAAAAGGGGGGACTAAGCGTACTGCAAGCGCCTCTGCCTTTAGGGACTTGCCATTACGAGCGTTTGGTGTAAACCCCTCGGCGGACGAAGAGCTAGGGCGTTACGAGCATCTCCGCCTAGGACTTACGCGTATTCATTGTTTGACAAATCCCCCAGAGCCGGGTATTGTGAAAGAGCACGTAAATTCCTGCCTTTCAGTTGAACTCACTCGGTACAGCCCCCACCTCCAACGGTACACAGCTCTTCTCGATGTTCCCTCAATTGATTTGTTAGGTATTTTGTAGCAAAGAAAGAGAGAACTCATGAAAGAAACTGGCACTGTGAAGTGGTTTAACGCTTCCAAAGGATTTGGATTCATTGCACGGGAGAATGGCGAAGATGTGTTCGTCCACTTCTCGGCGATCGAGTCGGACGGCTATCGCAGCCTCGATGAAGGCGCGCGCGTCTCCTTTGTTGTGAAGAACGGCCCGAAGGGGCTGCAGGCCGAACAAGTCACTCTGTCCTAAGATTTAGGTAAAGAGATCGCTTTCGAAGTTGAGGCTCGCTTCGAAATTGAGTTGAAGCAGACGGCTGCTTAGCTGAGCAGGCCTTTGGCCTGAAGAGCCTCGTCAAGTTCCCCGTTGGATGGCTCCGAGAGCACTTGGCCGCCGATGTCCAAGGTAGGTTTTTTCTCCTTGCCTCCGTTTTGCTCCTTCACCCAATTCGCCGCACTCGCGTCGCTTTCCACGTCGATGTACTGATAGGGAACCCCCACCTGATCCAAATGCGAGAGCGTGCGCTTGGTCATCGCGCACCAATCTGCGCCGTAAACTTTAACGTCGGCCATGTTACTCCTTCGCTTGATTGGAAGCGGCCGGCGTTCAAGAGTTTCGGTCAATGCGCAACGGCGGCGCAGATGAGATCGCGCAAGCGGGCGAGATCGGCCGGCAAATCCTTGCCGAGGTGAACACGGAGCGCGCGGCGATGGCGATCTGCGAGCACCTGAAAATCTCCACGAGCCTGGGCCGCCTTCACCACCCCGAACGAATACTTCTGTTGCGGTACAGGCAGGTCTTCGGCGTCGTCGCAGGTGATTTGCAGGAACACTCCTGAATTGGGGCCACCTTTGTAAGCTTGCCCGGTGCTGTGAAGAAAACGCGGGCCGAAGCCGAGCACAGTAGCAACCTGCTTGGATTCGACAATCTCTTTGCGGATCTCCTCGAAAATTTTCTCGTATTCCGGGAACATCGGGATGTAGGCCAGGAGTCCAAAGTAATCACCGGGCTTGAGGCGGTCAATGTGCTGGCGGATGACAGCGCCCAGTGTGTTGGCACCGTTCAAGAGAGCATCGGCATTGGCTTTGTCGGTAAACAGCTTGATGCCGTCTTGTTCGAGAATCGGCTTTTCGGGTGGAAGCGAGCCCGTCTTTTCAAACTCGGTGGTCAGATCGCGGGTGGCGATTTTGCTGGCTTCGACGTCAGGCTGATTGAACGCATTGATGCCGAGGACGGAGCCTGCGACCGCGGTGGCGATCTCCCACTGGAACATGGTCTGACCGAGATCGTAAAGATCGCTGACCACCATGCGGAGAACAGGTTCGCCCGCTTTTTCGAGCGCTGCAACAAACGCTTCGATCGTCGGTTTCGCTGTCGCCGGCGAACTTGATGTAGGCGAACACACGATCTTTGCCGTACTTGGCGGGCTCGACCGCTGGCTCGCGATCGATGGGAATCAATCCGTGGCCTTCTTTGCCGGTCGATTCCGCGAGTAGCTGCTCGAGCCACGCACCCAAATCGTAAATCGATTTGGAGCAGACGAGTGTTACTTTATCGCGGCCGAAGCGCTTCGCGGCGGTCCCTAGAACGAGCCCCAGCGCGACGCCGGGGTTCTTCGCGGAATCCGAATTCTTGCAGGCCTCGATCATCGGAGTGATGCGCTTCAAGAACTGTTCCGTATCGAGGCCCATGGCGGCGTTCGGCACAAGTCCGAAATCCGAGAGCGCCGAGTAGCGGCCGCCGATACTGGCAACGCCGTGATACAGGCGACGGAAACCGAGCTTTTCCGAAACTCCTTCAAGCTTCGAGCCGGGGTCCGTGATCGCAATGAAATGGTGACCGGCACGATCGCCAACAGCCTTCTTTGTTTCGTCGAAGAAGTACTGCATGTAAATGTTGGGCTCGAGCGTGGTCCCGGATTTGCTCGAGACGCAAAACAAGCTGCGCGCAGGATCGATCTTCTGTCGCAAATTTCTGATCTGGACGGGATCGGTGGAATCGAGCACCAGCAGCTCGGGGTAACGGCCCTGCTTGCCGAAGGTGACGCTGAAGACTTCGGGCGCGAGACTCGATCCGCCCATGCCGAGCAGCAGCATGTGCTTGAGACCGTCTTCCACGATTTCGGCAGCCAGCGCCTTGAATTTCGAGACGGCCGAGAGTTCCTGGTCTACGATGTCGAGCCAGCCCAACCATTTCGATTCATCGGTGTTGGTCCAGAGCGATGCGTCTTTGTTCCACAGCCGTTGCGTGTTCTGCCCCGCGTCCCAATTTTTGTGCGCGTCTTTGACAGCTGCTTCCAGATCCCTCGGAAGCGAGTAGGAAAACTTTCCCGTTTCGGCAGCGGCCTGCGTGTTAGCGGAACTCATTTTGTTCAATTCCTTTCACCTTGTTGAGGCGGCGCACGTGACGCTCCTCGCCACTGAACTTCGCGCCTAGGAAACGCTTCGACGGCCTCCTGCGCGACCATCGATCCGATGATTCGCGCGCCAAGGACCAGTACGTTCATATCATCGTGCTCGACGCCTTGATGAGCCGAGTAGTGGTCGTCGCACAGGCCGGCGCGAATTCCCTTGAACTTGTTGGCGGCAACCGAAACGCCCACGCCGCTGCCACAAACCAGGATGCCGCGCTCCGCTTGCCCGGAGCGCAGATCTTGGGCAACTAAGATTGCGTAGTCGGGATAATCGTCCGGCTTATCGGGCTCGAAGGTGCCGACGTCGTGAACGGTATGGCCGAGTTTCTGGACGAAGTCGACCAGCTCGTGTTTCATTTCGTAACCGGCGTGATCTGCCCCGATGGAAATCTTCATGATGTACCTGCGTTTGAGACGCCGGTGATTAGATGCGCCGCGTTTACCGACATGCATCGAGCGAAATTAGGCACGTTTCATTACCAGGGTGGCGTTCAGACCGCCAAAAGCAAATGTATTGGAAAGAGCCATCTCAATGTTCGCCGGGCGGGCATGTAGGGGAACGACGTCCAGGTTACAACAGGCAGGATCCGCGGCGGTGAAGTTCGCGGTCGGGGGTACAAGAGCGTGTTGAAGCGCGAGCAGAGTGGCGACGGCTTCGATGGCCCCTGCAGCGCCGAGCGTGTGGCCGTGCATGGATTTGGTAGAACTGACTAGTAAATCGCGCGGAGTTTCACCGAAAACAGCACGAATTGCCTGACTTTCTGTCGCGTCATTAGCTTGGGTGCCTGTGCCGTGAGCATTAATGTACCCGATGTCCGAGGGGCTTGCGTGTGCATCCTGCAGCGCCCACTGCATGGCTTTGATAGGACCTTCCACGCACGGCTGGGTAATGTGGTGCGCGTCCGAACTCATACCAAATCCGATGATTTCACCGAGTATTTGTGCCCCTCGTGCTTTGGCGTGTTCCCAATCTTCGAGCACTAACATGCCCCCGCCTTCACCGAGCGAAAGGCCGCGCCGGTCAGCGGAAAACGGGCGACACGTGTCGGGAGAAACGACGCGCATCGCTTCCCAGGCGCGGATGAGCCCTTCGGCGAACACGGCCTCACTGCCGCCCGCCAGCGCTGCGACGGTTTGTCCATTTCGAATCATCCAGAACGCTTGCCCAATCGCGTGATTCGAAGAGGAGCAGGCGGTTGAAACCGTGTACGCGGGGCCGTGAATTCCGAATTCAAGTGAAATGCGGCTGGCGCCGGCGTTCGACATGGTTCGCGGGATCGTCAGCGGCGCCACGCGCGGAAGCTTTTCCTTGTACAGGCGCCGATAGCCCTCCTCTTCGGAGAATTGGCCGCCGACGCTCGTACCGGTCACGACCGCGCAGCGGTCGGCCAAAGCAGCGTCGAACGTCAGGCCGCTTTGCGCCACAGCTTCGCGAGCCGCGACTACTGCGAATTGAGCAAAGCGCTCCAGGACCAGCAGATCCTTTTCAGCAAAATGAGCGGACGGCTCAAAATCGCGGACCTCGGCACCATTTTGGAACTTGTAAGGTGGCGAGCCGGGGTCACGCATGCGCGCAATGCGGCTCTCACCCGCAGCCAAGCGCGTCCAACATTCCGAGACGTTATTTCCGAGCGCGCAGACCAGTCCGAGACCGGTCACCGCGACGCGGTTCATGCCGCACCTGGAGGGGCCGTTTGCTTCTGTTGTTCGACCAAAGTACGGACGCCGTCGACAGTTTCCCGGACGGAGCGCAAGCCTTGCACGCCTTCATCGGGAATGTTGATGCCAAACTCATTTTCCAGTGCGAAGACAATATTGATACCGTCGAGCGAATCGATTTTCAGCTCCTCGAAGGTGCTGGCGAGTGAAATGGATTCGGGCGGTATGCGTTGCGTATGGGCAATGACGCGAATGACGTGCGCGCCCAGATCATCTGATTCCGAGTGGCCGGACATGTTTCGAAACTCATCATAACTCCCGGCCTGTTAACGACAGCTGCAGCGACTCACAATGAAAAAGGGCCGGGCGCCCCTGGAACGCCCGGCCAAAGGAGTGCCCCAGACGGTCGGAGGTCCGTCTGGGGCCTGTGGAGAGCAATATGGTTTAAGTGAGTAGGCCGCCGTGTCCCAAACAGGCGATTTCCCACCCGGAAATTCGATATTTGGCCAAAATGGGCGGCAGAACCAGATCCAATACGTTCGGCTTGGGCGAGCGGAAGCAGCATGGGGCCGACACGATGGGTACGTCGTCCTTGTAGCTGAGCATCATGAGATTCCCGGGCTCGACCGGTGCGAGAAATCTTTCGACGTGCGCGCCGAGTCGCACAAACGCGCGGCCTACAACGTCTTCCGGACCGGCTGGCGCGGTGGTCGAGGCAACGAGAATCGCAGATGGCTTGGCGCGGAGCAGGTGCTGTAAAGACCGCGTGACGTGGTCCTCTTCCTCGACACACGAGAGCGAGTAACGCAGATTTGCGCTGAGCCGCTCCAAGCGAGCGTGCACCACCGGTTCAAACAGCGTGCGGGCGCGGTCGCCATGCACCGGATCCGTGTAAAGAACGCTGACTCCCCCATCGCGGATAGGGCGCGCCTGCAGAATCGCACCCCGCTCATTCAAGATGGAAAGAATAGCTTCGAGCTGCGATTTGCCCACCGCAAACGGCGCGCTCTTTATGGTGGCGAGGCGTTCACCGGCACGTGCGTATCGATAGTTTGAGACCGTGGCGATAACAACACTGCTGGTTATATTTATTTGCTTCAGCAGCTCGTCATCTACGAGAGCGCAGCAGTTTTCGGTAGCCATCAAGTTGGCGCGCCCGCCCGCAGCCAAGCGGATTTCGACCGACCCACAGCACATCGCTTCCGCGACTGCCATGACGGCCTCGTCTTCACCGATTTCTCCTTCTTCGAGCTCGGTGACCCACACTTGCCGCATACCTTCGGTCTGCAGCAGCTTGATATCCTCGTCGCTGAGGATATGGCCCTTGGCCAGTAGTTTCCGTCCGCCGGGCTTAAAAATCGTGCAGCAGAGAATACGCCCGGCGGACTTTTGAATGTCAACGGTTAAAGCGCGCAATTTCCAAACTCCTCCAAGTAGACTTAGTACTAACTGCCCGCGGTACTGAGTATACTAGTACTTTTTCGAAAAAAGCCAGAAAAAAAATAGCGAGAATGGCGCTTTTTTTGCAGCGCAAAACATGGTTAATATTTTTGGATTAGGAAATCAGGAGTGGATTACCGCAAGGACGCAATAATTTGTGGTAGTTGTATTAATTCGTCTAATACAAGATCTTGATAGCGCTCGAATTTCGTACCGATAGGCTTGAGCTTTTTCACAACCGCGATCTCATCGCAATTGTGGAATTTCGGACAGCGTAGGCAATCCTTCCATGCTTTCAGGGGCAGCTCGCCTCTTTCCACTTCCGTGAAGCCGACTTTTGCGAAGAACTGGGGTACGTAGGTGAAAGCAAATATGGATTCAAGATCATTCTCGCGCGCCTCGGCGGTGGAGAGCTTCGACCAGAGCTCGTCCGATTCCGTGCTGCTTCGCCTGCGGGAAGTACAGCCAGTGACCGGACTTCGCCGCTAACGGGCGTGTAGAAATGAAGCGCTCCGCAGCCGGTTAGTACTTCGCCGTCATAAGCAACTGAAAAGTCGCGAATATTTTCGGACATTTCAAATTCGGTGCGCGGCAGCATAATGCCGTTTGCAGCGTACGAATTAATGAGCGCGAGCACGCGAGGGATGTCGCGCATCGCAGCTTTGCGCACGGTGACGGTCGCCTGGGTCATTGCGTGGCGCCTTTCGAGAAGGCGGATTCGCGCGATAACCGTGTTCCGATCGCCTCGCCCGCAAGCAAGCGCTGGCAGATGGCGGGCTGGTGGCCGGAGGCGATGACGACTTCTGCCAGTCCGGCACGCAAGGCCCGGTCCGCGGCCTGAAGCTTCGCGCGCATGCCGCCTTTCGCGGTGTTCGATTCCACTAGGGCCCCGATCTCCTCCAAGCCGAGATGTTCGAGAACCGCGCCGTGCTCATCCTGTACACCCTCGACATCGCTCAGAAAGAAAAGTTTGTCTGCATGCCAGCCCAGGGCACACGAGACCGCCATCTGATCTGCATTGACGTTGTATACGTTGCCCTGCTCGTCACCCGCAATGCATGCAATCACCGGCAAATAGCGGGAGCTTACGAGCAACTCGAGCAGACGTCCGTCCGTCTTCCCCGGATGTCCGACGAACTCGAGTTCGGGATCGAGCGGCATGGCGCTGGTTAGCAGGCCGTCGACACCGGACAGCCCGATAGCGCTTCCGCCCGCGGCGGTAATTGCCGCTACCAGCTGCTTATTTACGCTTCCGGCGATGACTTTAACCACAGCTTCCATGACTGCTTCGTCCGAAACGCGCAAGCCACGGATAAAGCGAGTGGAGATACCGCGCTCTTCCAAGAAGCGAGTAACCTGCTTGCCACCTCCGTGAACAGCCACGAGATCGCACTGGCGTGCCGCCTCGGCGAGTTGACCCGCAACCGAACGCCGGGTATTGGGATCATCGAGAAGCGTGCCTCCGACCTTAATCAGCGCCCGCACAGCAAGGCCTCCGTTTCCGGAAATCCCAGCATGAGATTCATGTTTTGCACGGCTTGCCCGGCCGCCCCTTTAACTAAGTTGTCTATGGCAGCAACGATGGTAAGGCGCTGCGTTTCGGTTTCGAATACAAAGCCGATATCGCAGAAGTTCGTATGTTGCACGGCGCGAAGGTCCGGCACCTTACCGGGAGCGTACAGCCGTACAAACGGTTCATCACCGTACGCCTCTTCGTAAATAGAAAGTAAATCGACCGCCTTTTCGACTCGCAGGGTGCGCAGATAAATCGTTTCGAGAATGCCGCGCTCAATTGGCAAAAGGTGAGCGGTAAAGGTGAATTCACGTTCTCCCAATCCGCAATTTTGCAAAACTTCCGGCACGTGACGATGCTCAGTAAAGCCGTATGCGCTGAAATTTTCAGCGACTTCGCAGAAACTGGTTTTAAGGGCGGGCTTTCTCCCGGCTCCGCTCGCACCAGATTTCGCGTCGCAGATGATTCCACGGGCGCGGTCAACCACTTGCGCGTCCAGCAGCGGTCGGAGCGCCAGACTTGCGGCGGTAGGGTAACAGCCCGGATTCGCTACCAGGTGAGCGCCGCGAATCTCGATCACGATAGAACTCCGGCAGACCGTAAATGGCTTGGCTCAACAGCTGGGCCGCGGTGTGACGCTCCTGGTACCAACGCGAATAAGTCTCGGCGTCGCGCAGGCGGAATGCGCCGCTGAGATCGACGACCTTAGCGCCGGATTCCAGAATGCCGGGTGTGAGCTCGATCGACACGGCGGCGGGGGTGGCGAGAAAAACCAGATCGAGATGCTCCTGCTCGATTGCTTCGACGGTTGCAGGAATGGTTTTGGGCGGCTGCTGCCCCAGGGGCCCCGTTCGCTCCTCTGAATCGCAACGATGTTCGAGCAAAACGGTCTCGACGCCCGAATGCCGCGCAAGAATGTGCACCAATTCCGCTCCGCTGTAGCCTCGAAACCCGAGAACGCCGACACTCCTCCTTGAATTATTATTCACGCCGATGAATAATTATACTACTACAGCTGCTCTGTCGTAGACCGTGCGGCGAGATCGCCGATGATAGGCACCCGCACTTGTTGTTCCTGCGCTGCCTTTATGAGGAGGTAAATCCAGCAGATGAATACAGCGATTTTTAAGAGTGCAAGGAAAGCACCCTCGACTCCCCATCCGTGGCCGGTAAACAGCAACGTGGGGATGGCGGAGGAGATGATGAGCCACGCCACGAACAAATAAAGGGATTGGAAGGCATCAAAGCGGACTCGAACATTGCTTCGAAACCGGTGCGCTGCCAGGAAGACGATGGCGGGGATGACCCCGAATACGGGCACATAACAGAGGATGGAGGCGGTCCGATTGCTGATACCCTCAAGAAAGTCACTGAACTGAGCGGTGGGGTGTGGCTGCGGCGCTCCGCAGTGGTAGCAGAAGGAGGCGGCCGAATCCACGCTAGTCCCGCAATTGGTGCAAAACGGCAAAATGGCTGGCTCCTAATTTCATCTTGTATCCAAAGTTACGCAAAAGCGCAAAGGTTTGTTCCGGAATCGGCGGGTGAAGGCGCGGTCGTATGCCTAGGCTAACGCAGCTGACAGATTTAGGCTTTGCTAGGATCAGGGCGATGCGACGCGTTACTGATATTCTGCGCACTTTTCGCGGCTGTTTTGGCGGGGCCGCACAGAAGCCACTCGAGATCTTTTTTGTTGACGTCGAAGGCGGACAAGCGACGCTGTTCGTCACACCTGAACACCAGTCACTGCTGATCGACACGGGATGGGGGTACAACGCGTATCGGGATGCGAACCGGATTGCGGCTGCAGCGAAGCTGGCGCACATCAAGAGGATCGATTATGTTCTGATCACGCACTACCATGCCGACCACGTGGGCGGAGTGGCACAGCTGGTGAAGAAAATTCCGGTCGGGGCATTCATCGATCACGGGCCGAATCGCGAAAACACAAACTCGGTTAATCACCTGTACAGCGAATATGAAGCCGCGATTGCAGGATCGGACCACATTCTCGCGAAACCCGGCGACCGGCTGCCGATCAAGGGCCTGGATGCCGTCTTCGTGAGTGCAGACGGTAGGGTGATCGATCAGCCGCTTCCCGGTGCGGGGCAGACGAATCAGTTTTGCTCAGGAGTCGAGCAAAAAGCGGTGGACCCAACCGAGAACGCGCGGTCGGTGGGAACGGTGATCACCTTCGGCCAATTGAGAATCGTCGACCTGGGCGACCTTACCTGGAACAAAGAGCTGGAGCTGGTCTGCCCCGACAACAAGCTCGGCCGAGCCGACCTGCTCGTGGTCTCGCATCACGGCATGGACTTGAGCAACAGCCCGGCGCTCGTGCATGCGCTGGCAGCCGCGCGTGGCTATTTTCGACAACGGTGCCAAGAAGGGCGCGTCGCCAACGGCGTGGGACATCGTCAAATCGTCACCTGGACTGCAGGACATCTGGCAACTGCATTTCGCGGACGTGGGCGGACGAGAACACAATACGACCGATCCATTCATCGCGAATATCGATGAAGCGGATAGCGGCTACTACCTTAAGGTGACGGCGAACGAAGACGGCAGTTTTGCAGTGTACAATCCGCGCAATAAGTTCGAGAAGCAGTACGAAGCGGGAAAGTGACGAGCTTAATCAGCCAAAGAAATCTTTAACTTTGTCGAACACGCTTTTCTCATGCGGCGCGTTCTCGGCAGGCAATAGTTGACTAAGCTGCTCGAACAGCTTGCGCTGTTCGCGCGTCAGCTTCTTGGGCGTCTGAATGACCAAGTGGACGTAGAGGTCGCCGCGCGCACGGCTGTTCAGGTGCGGCACACCCAAATTTCGCAGGCGGAATTGCGCGCCCGATTGGGTGCCTTCGGGAACCTTGATCTTCTGCGATCCATCGAAGGTTTCGATATCGATTTCGGCACCGAGCGTGGCTTGCGCGATGTTGATGGGCAACGTGCAGTGCAGATCGTTTTCGCGGCGTTCGAAGATGGGGTGATCGGCGACCTTGATGACGACGTAAAGATCGCCCGGCTGGCTGCCCGGGCCACCAGGGTTGCCTTCCCCGCTGAGGCGCAGTCGCATGTCGTTGTCGACACCGGCAGGGATGTTGACTTTCAGTTTCTTCTCTGTGCGACTAAAACCTTCGCCGCGGCACTGCGAACAGGCCTGACGAATGACTTTGCCGCGGCCGCCGCAAGTAGGGCAGGTTTTGCGGATAGATAGAAAGCTCTGCTGATACAGGATTTCGCCGCGGCCATTGCAGGCTGCGCAGGTAACCATGCCCCCGTTGGGCTCGGCGCCGCTTCCCTGACATTTGGTGCAAGCTTCACGCCGGGGAATCTGAACATCGGCAGAGAGGCCGCGCATCATGTCTTCGAAACTGATCTGGAGGTCGTAGCGGATGTCCTCACCGCGTTGCGTGCGGGAGCGCTGGCGCCCGCCTCCGAAGATATTTCCAAGACCAAACAGGTCGCCGAGGATATCCTCGAGACCGCCGAAGGTTGTCTCGTCGAAGCCGGAGAATCCGCTGCCACCATTTACGGCCTGGTGGCCGTAACGATCGTAGGCGGCACGCTTCTGCGGGTCGCTGAGAATGGCATAAGCCTCGGCCGCTTCTTTGAATCTCTCTTCAGCTTCGCGGTCACCGGGGTTACGGTCGGGATGGTATTGGAGCGCGAGCTTGCGGTAGGAGCTCTTGAGCGTCTGGTCGTCGCACTCCCGCGACACGCTCAGCACTTCGTAATAATCTCGTTTCGCGACGCTCATCTTCGGTTGCGACAGGTCCTAAATGCGCTCACTGATTGATGGCGACTTTCACCATCGCAGGACGGAGCAGCCGTCCTTTGAAATAGTAACCGCGTTGATACTCTTCCAAAACTGTTTGATCCGGGTGATCCTTGGTGTCGACCATTTCGACGGCATGATGGATATGGGGATTGAAAAGGGGAACTTCCTCCGAGATCGGCTCGAGACCCAGCTTTCTCAAGGCTTCAAACAGGCGCTGATAAATCAGCTCCATGCCGCGAGCATATTCCTTATCGGCGCTTTCCGACTTAAGAGCGCGTTCGAAGTCATCGAGCACGGGCAGCAGCGCCTTAACGGCATCCATGGCAGCGAATTCAAACAGATCGGAACGCTCCCGCTCGGCGCGGCGGCGATAATTCTCAAATTCGGCTTGCCGGCGCTGTAACAGATCCAGCAACTCAGCTTTTTCCCTGGCCAGACGATCGCGTTCGGCGGTCACGTCTCCGATTTGCGTCCGGACTGCGGATTCCGGTTCTCGCGCCTCGGACGGACGTTCGGTTTGCGCCTGAGTTTCTTCAGTGGCAACGCCATTATTATTTGCAGATTCCATTGAGACACCAACAAGGGATGCAGGCAGCATCCAATTTAAACCACGCATCCGGCGGATTGGCCCGCGCGCTAGTCCACGTCACTTGCGCCTAGCGGGCAAACGCCCTGTGCGCTCAGTTTTCAGCGTAACAGACGCGGCGGAATTACGAAAGCGGCCGGCTAACGCGTAAAACCGCTAGCGGCCACGGGCGGCGGCGGTTTGCTTTCCAGAGTCGATGGGCGTGGGGACGGTGGGGGAAGATTCGGGTTCGGAAATCTTGGTGAGTCCCAACGATTTGCGAAGTTCCGAATCGATCTTGGCGCGAATATCGGGATTGTCCTTGAGGAACTGCCGCGCATTTTCGCGGCCTTGTCCGATTCGTTCACCTTTGTAGCTGAACCACGAGCCGCTCTTCTCAACGATGTTGTTGGCGACACCGAGATCGAGCAGATCGCCTTCGCGCGAGACGCCTTCGCCATAGATAATGTCGAATTCCGCTTCGCGGAACGGCGGGGCCACCTTATTCTTCACAACCTTGACCTTGGTGCGATTGCCCGTCACGGTCTCGCCGTCTTTGATGGCAGCTACGCGGCGAATATCGACGCGAACCGATGAATAGAACTTCAGCGCACGTCCGCCCGTGGTGGTCTCCGGATTGCCGAACATCACGCCGATCTTCTCGCGAATCTGGTTGATGAAGATCAGGCACGTGTTGGATTTCGAGACGATGCCGGTGAGCTTACGCATCGCTTGCGACATCAGGCGCGCCTGCATGCCCATATGCGAATCGCCCATTTCGCCATCGAGCTCGGCTTTGGGGACGAGAGCGGCGACCGAATCGACGACGAGCACGTCGATCGAACCCGAAGCTGATCAGCGCGCTGGTAATTTCAAGCGCCTGTTCGGCAAAATCGGGCTGAGAGACGAGCAGGTTATCGACATCGACGCCGAGCTGCTTAGCGTAAGTGGGATCGAGGGCATGTTCCACGTCGATGAAGGCCGCCATCCCGCCCACCTTCTGCGCTTCGGCGATCACCTGTAAAGCAATAGTCGTCTTGCCTGACGATTCCGGGCCGAAGATCTCGCAGATGCGGCCGCGCGGAAAGCCTCCGACGCCCAGTGCGGCATCGAGCGAAATGGAACCGGTCGAGATGGCTGACACCGGAACAATCGCTTCTTTTGCTCCGAGGCGCAAAATGGAACCTTTGCCGAACTGTTTTTCAATTTGGCCCAAGGTCAGGGTTAATGTACGACTGCGCTCTTTTTCGTCCATGGGATTCCTTTCCGGTGCTGCCAGCGGGGGAGGGTTACTTACAGTATAGCGTTAAACAAAACGCGGTGAACTTGTTTTATGCGCCGGCGGTCGCGTCACGGCGGGCGTAATAGCCTTTGCGCGCTCGAACTACCAGGTCCTTGCGACCGCGCACTTTAATCTGCACGACGTGATACTGGCCATCGTTCTTCAAAGGCTCAGGCCGGTAGAACAGATTGTATTGATGACGGAGCTCATTGGCGATATTTTCGAAGGACTGGTTCAGGTCCTTGGCTTGAAACGGGAAGAACGAAACTCCGCCGGTCTGGTCGGCAAAATAACGCATCACCTTGTCGCCATCGGTTTCGATGTGGCTGATATTGGTTGAGATCGTATAGATGACGGTATCGGCGCGTTGCGCCATTTCGAGGGCCTGCTCGCGGCTGTAGCGGCTCTCGTTGTCTTCGCCATCGCTCAAGATCACCATGGCGCGCCGGAACTTATACATCGGCTGATCGCGCATGAGCTTTTCTTTACAGGCGAAATAGATGGCGTCGTACAGCGCGGTTCCGCCACCCGGACGCAGGTCGCGCACTGCATTTTCGAGGATGTGAGTATCGTTGGTGAGATCGGCGACGAGCTCGGCCGCGGTATCGAAGCTGACGATGGTCGCTTTATCCTGCTCGCGCATGACGCTGTTGATAAAGCTCGTCGCGGCCTCCTGTTGGAAGCGGAAGCGATCGCGAATGCTGTTGCTGGTATCGATCAGAATGGCAAGGCGCAAGGGCAAGTCTGTTTCGGAAGTGAATTCGAGAATGCTTTGCGGTTTCTTATTTTCGAAGATCTCGAAGTCGCCCCTGCCGAGGTCCGTTACGAAACGGCCGCGTTTGTCCGTGACGGTGAACAGCATGTTGACGCGCGTCACTTCCGAGCGGATGGGCCCTGAAGGCGCCGGGCTGGCGGGCTGTTGCTGGGCCACCAGTGTGGCGAGCGATAGAAGCAGGGCGGCCACAGCGGCGAGGGAAACTACTCGGAACTTCATTCGGATGACTTTATTCTAGCTGTGTTTTCGCGAAGCGACTCGAGGAAAGCCGCTAGTTCCGGTGCCAGCGAGCTTTCGACGGTGATGGGCTCGCCGGAGGAAGGCGAAGTGAAGCGCACGCGGTGTGCGTGCAGAAAAAAACGTCCTAGAGCGGGCAGGTCTGCGATTTTGGCGGGAGCGCCGTAGAGGCGGTCGCCGACTACGGGGTGATGGATGCTCGCCAGGTGGACTCGGATCTGGTGGGTGCGGCCAGTTCCGATGCGCACCTCGAGAAAACTGAAATTTTGCAATTGTTCAAGGACAAGGTAGTCCGTCAGAGCGGCGCGGCCGGAAGAAAGTTTAGTGGTCATGCGGGTGCGCCGAACCGGATCTCGTGCGACAGGTGTGTCGATGCGGGCCTGCGGCTGTTTCATACGGCCGTGCACGAGCGCGAAATAGGTTTTCTCGACCTGGCGGTCGCGGAATTGAGCGGCTAACGATTGATGAGCCTTATCGGTACGAGCCACGATGAGAACACCGCTGGTTTCGCGATCAAGGCGGTGGACAATGCCGGGACGCAGATCGCCGCCAACGGCAGAGAGCACGCCGAAGTGATGGAGCAGTGCGTTCACAAGCGTGCCGCTCGCATGACCGGCTCCGGCGTGGACAACCATACCTGCGGGCTTGTCGACCACGATCACATCCGCATCTTCATAGAGGATTTTGATCGGAAGCTCTTCGGGTTCGGCTTTGAGCGCGGGGAGATCGGCCGGCGTGACGCTCACGGCTTCACCCGCGCGTAATAGGTAAGAGGGCCGCAGAGGTTTGCCGTCGATCAGGACGCGTTCTGCCTTGATCCAGGACTGCAGCCGGGAACGGCTGAAGTCCGGCAGCCGTTCGTGCAGGAAGGCATCGAGCCGCTTGCCGGTATCGCCCGCTTCGGCATGCAAGATCACGAGTACATCTTAGATAGACGTCACGTTCAAATCAGCGGGCAGCGTACTCAGCGTGGCCTTGCCCGTACCGCATCTCGCCTGCTTCGACGGGAAACGGAAGCGTGTTTTCTTTAGGCGGCAACGGGCAGGTGGCGTAAGGAGTGAAGGTGCAGGGTGGGTTGTACGCGCGGTTAAAATCGAGATCCACTTTTCCGTTGGCCGGCAAGGGTGTGTTCAGCATGCGGCCGGCCTGATACGTCGCGGTTTTGTTGGTCGGGTCTTTGAAAAGGAAGAAGAGCGTCTTGCCTTCGTAAATCGGACGCAAGCGAAACTGCTGCCCTTGGTAGTTGAACTCAACCATGCCCGGGCTCTCTTCCATTTCGGTTTGGCCGAGCACATTGAGAATGGGGATCTTTTTGGAATCCGGGATGAATTTCGCTTTAAAGTGCAGGCCGGGGTTCACAGGGAAGTATTTCAGGCCAGTGAAGTTCTTCAAAACCGGGCTGTCGGCGTCTTTCACCCGGATCGCCAGTTTGCCGCCGCGCTTCATGACGAGAAAGGAGACGGAGCCCGCGTGAACGACTTCCGGCTTCCCTTCGTCGTAGGAGAGTGTGCGTGATGATCCATCAGAGGAAGTGAAAACGACTTTATCGCCGTTCAAATGCAACGTGCCGACCCGTTCGGGGGCGGAACCTTTGGGCAACACGAAATCGTTCGAAGCGCCGGACCCAATCGTATTGTCACCTGGTTTCAACCAAAACAGACCGACAAGCGTGAGCCAACTGTCTTCCGAGCGCAAGGACTTATCGCGTTGCTGCTGCCATTGCCGGATGGAATCGCTGTAGTCGGGAGTCGCTGCTGACATCGGATAAAGCGCAAAGCCTAGTATTCCTATCAACAAATAGAACATGTCTGGATTCTACTCCCGCAACTCGACGATTGTGGCTCCCGCGCCGCCTTCCGATTGAGGAGCCGGGTAGAAGCGGCCGACGTGCGGGTTAGACCCAAGAAATTCGCCAACCGCCTTTTTCAAAATACCCATTCCGTGGCCGTGCACAATGCGAACGCGATCAACCGAAGCCAGAGCGGCGGAATCGAGGAATTTGTCGACGTTTTCGAGAGCTTCTTCGGCGCGCTGTCCAATTATGTTTAGCTCGCGGTAACTCACGTCCCAGCGGGGCCCCGATTCAAAATGCACATTCGACGGCAGTTTTGGTTTTTCGTTTGGGTGTGACAGCACCTCGGCGATATCTTCCGGGGGAACTTGCATCTTGAGGAAGCCGGCTTCGACTTCGAACATGCCGTTCTTGAGAAGCCGGCGCACGGTCGCAATCGCGCGCACGTCTTTCAGGCGGACCTGCGCACCTTCTTCGATGACTGCACGGGAAGGCGAGCTTCGTGGCGCGATTTCGGAAGGCGCGAGTGCTTCGGCGGCTTCCTCGCGGAACTCGCGTTTCGTTTTCGCGAGCAGACGCTGGGCCTGTTCGGCTGACTTGCGCTGCTCGGCGGATTGCGCGAGCTGATCGAGCGTCATTTGGGCACGCGCTTCGAAGCCCGCGACGATCGATTCGGATTTTTTCTCCCACTCGCGCTGGCGTTGCTGTTCGTGCCGAACGGCGTCGCGTTCGAGCTCGGTCTGGCGTTGAGCCAGCGCTTCGGTGGCGAGCTCCATCTCTCGGGCGCGGCGCTCGTTGTCTTCGACTTGCCGATGCAGCTCGGTCAGGAGTTGTTGAAAATCGGCTTGCATGCGCGGCATGACGGAGCGCGCGTGAGAGAGTACCGACTCCGGCATTTCAAGGCGTGTCGCGATATCGAGTCCGGCGGATTTGCCGGGCACGCCGAGGCGCAACTCGTATGTGGGTTGCAAGGTGGCGTCGTCGAAGCCCATGGAAGCGTTCAACACGCCTGGCGTTCGCGCGCCGTAAAGTTTCAGCGGGAGCAGGTGGGTGGAGGCGAGGCAAAAAGCGCCCGATTGGCGGAACTCGTCGAGCATCGCGACGCCGAGCGCACCACCTTCCTCGGGATCGGTGGCACGACCGAGTTCGTCGAGCAGCACGAGCGAGTCGGGCGTGACGCGCTCGAGCATTTGCTTGACATGTAATAGATGGCCGGAGAAGCTGCTGAGGCTTTCAGCAATCGATTGCGTGTCGCCGATGTCGGCGAGCACGTCATCGAGCAGCGGGAATTCCGCTTCGACGCAGGGAACGGGAATAGCGGAATGCGCCATGAGCGCGAGGAGTCCGGTGGTCTTCAGGGTGACGGTTTTGCCGCCCGTGTTGGGGCCGCTGATCAGGAGGCAGCGGTGACCCTCGTTCAGCTCAAAGGAAATGGGGACTATGGGCTTGTGCTGCTTGCGCAGCACGGCTTCGAGTAAGGGGTGGCGCGCTTCGCGGAGGATTAATTGGCGCTTATCCGCACTGAAGCGCGGAATGGCGGCGTTGTAATCGCGTGCAAAGGCCGCTTTGGCGAAGATGCAATCAAACTCGGCGAGTCCTTCGGCCGTCGCGGCGATTTCGGTCGAGTGCTCACGCAGCGCGTCGGTGATTTCGGCGAGAATGCGTTCGATTTCGCGCAGCTCGTCCTCGCGCAGGCGGACCAGCTGGTTGTTTAAGGTGATGGTTTCGAGCGGCTCGACAAACAGCGTGCGGCCGGTGCCGCTCGAGCCATGAATGACACCGTCGACGCGGCCTTTTTGTCCGGCGACGATGGGCACCACATAGCGGTCCTCGCGAATCGTGACGAAGTCTTCCTGCAAGGTGCCGTCGCTGCGGTGAGCGCGAAGAAAGCGGTCGAGGGATTCCTGAATGTTCTTCTGCTGGCGCTCGATGTCGCGGCGGATGTGCCGTAAGGCGACGCTGGCCTCGTCGGACAAACTGCCGTCGGGCAGAAAGGCGCGCTGATAGCGGCGGGCGACGTCGCGCAGATCCGCAAGATGACGCGCACGCCCCGCCAGCCGCGGATAGCGATCGGCGAGAGAGACCAGGATGGCGCGATATTCACCCGCGATCGCGAGTGTATGGAATAGATCCAAGATTTCGCGGCCCCCGAGCGAGGCACCTTCGACACGAAGCGTGCGAACAGCGGCGTCGATATCGCGCAGTTGGTCGAAGCGCAGGCGAATGGCAGCGCCGCGACCAGCCGTTTGCGCCCCGGATAGCTCGCGCAAATAGTCGATCGCTTGGCCGGCATCGGCGAGATCCGCTTCGAGCGTGGGGCGATCGCGGTTCGGCTCGAGCGTGTAGATGAGCGCGCGGCCGGCGCTGCTGCCGGCGTATTCGGCAAGCAGGTCTTTCAGTTCATCGAATTGAAGAAGTGCCGCACCGCTAAACGACATACACCTTGCGCTTCCAATTATGGACGCCTGAATTACGGACGCGTAATCCGCGGCTGGGTGGTGCGGCCCGAACAGCAGAGGGCGATGACCTCACGCGTTCCGGCAGTCATGGGCAGCTCCGGCAGCTCGTCTTTGTCGAACCAGCGAACATTCCGGGAATCGTCACCGGCGCGGAGTTCCCCGCCCTGGACGGTGCAATAGAAATCGATCAGCACGTAATGATATTCGCAGGCGCCATGGGAATCCGGCATGACGCGCTCAAACACCGTGGCGATTTCGTCGGCGGTGACATCGAGACCCGTTTCTTCGAAGACTTCGCGGACGAGCGCATCTTCCAGGCGTTCACCGGTTTCGACCACGCCGCCCGGTAAGGACCAAAACCCGACGAGCGGCGGCTTGCCACGCTCGACCAGCAGTACCCGGGTGGCGTCGAGGATCAAAGCACCGACGCCGAGCACCGGTCGAGCCGGGTAGCGGCGGCTTTCGTCACTCACTTGATTTAATTGTTCGCTCAGTTTACGGCAGCCAGGACTTCTTCGGCGTGGCCCTCGACGCTGACTTTCGGAAAGATCTTCTTTATTTTTCCATCCGGGCTGATCACGAAGGTGGTGCGCTCGACGCCCATGTACTTCTTTCCATACATGCTTTTTTCTTTCCAGACGCCGTAATCGTCGGCGGCCTTGTGGTCCACGTCGGCCAGGAGCACAAAAGGCAAACCAAACTTCTCTTTGAATTTGGCTTGGGCTTTGGCGGTGTCGGGCGAGACGCCCACGATGACCGTATTGGCCTTTTTGAATTTGGGGGAATCGTCGCGGAAGGCGCAGGCCTCCTTAGTGCAGCCGGGGGTGTCGGCCTTGGGATAGAAGTAGAGAACCACGTTCTTTCCTTTTAAAGAGGTGAGGTCGAACGGCTGGCCGGAGTCGGTATCGAGCGAGAGAGGGGGTGCAGGATCGCCTTCCTTAAGGTTGGGCATACGGTAAGAGAGATGAAAACGGGGGGCAGCAGGGTCCTGATTGCGAAACGAACCCAGGAGAGGCGAAGAAACAGCGCATCTTGCGGAACGAACCCGGAGCGAGAGTTGATAAATTGTGCTTAAGGATACTTGACAATAATACGCGCACATATTATGCTGGTCTTGTATCCAGGACGTGGATACGGGAGGACAACAAAAAATGCCAATTATGAAGTACACCCCGTTTAACACCGAACTTGAAGACTTTCCGACGGGTTTGCGCCTGTTCCAGGATTCCCTGTCTCGGTTGTTTAGCGAGCCGGCTTCCCGTCCGTGGTCGCCTGCTGTGGATATCTATGAGACCGAAAACGAGCTAGTTTTGAAAGCGGACATTCCGGATGTGGATGCCAAGAACGTAGGCATTCAGCTCGAGAACGGGACTCTGACTCTGAAGGGCGAGCGCCGGTTTGAAGAGCAAAAGAACGGACACAAGGGTTTTCATCGGATCGAGCGCAGCTATGGATCCTTTATGCGAGCCTTCAGTCTGCCGGAGACGGTAGACGGCGAGAAGGTCAAGGCCGACTACAAGAACGGCGTATTGACGATCACAGTGCCGAAGAAGGAAGTAGCGAAGCCGAAGACGATCAACGTCGAAGTCAGCAACAACTAAGATTTTTCGGGCGTAAGCGCCAGGGCGCGATGCGGCAGGTCATTCGACCTTCGCAGCGCGCCTTTTCTTTTGTCCGGAGCGAGAAACGTCGATGAGAAAAGGAGATGCCCTTATTCCTGCGCGACGGGTTGCGCTTCGGAGCTGTTGCCCTTCTCGTTTTGGCAGGTGCTGCTGAATGCGGCGCTTATTCGGTTCTGTCGCATGAAGCCATTGTGGACGCTTTATGGGACGTGAGGCTTAAGCCGCTATTGCTCGAGAAGTATCCGAACTCGACTCCGGAAGAACTGAAGAAGGCGCACGGATTTGCGTACGGCGGCGCGATCATTCAGGATTTGGGGTATTATCCGCACGGCAGCGAACAATTCAGCGATTTAACGCATTACGTACGCACGGGGGACTTCATCGTAGCGCTGGTGAAGGAATCCCAAAATCTGAACGAGCTGGCGTTCGCGCTGGGGGCGCTGTCGCATTACGTTTCCGATCTGGATGGGCATCGTTTCGCGACGAATGTTGGCGAGCCTATGCTTTACCCGAAGCTGCGGCAGAAGTTCGGGGACGTGATCACGTACGAGGACAATCCGGCAGGCCACCTGAAAACGGAGTTCGGTTTCGATGTGCTGGAGGTGGCGAAGGGAAACTTTGCGCCGCAGGCGTACCACGACTTCGTAGGCTTTTACGTATCGAAGACAGTGCTGCAGAAGGGATTCCAGGATACCTATGGTTTGGATCTGCAAGACGTCTTCAAGGATTTCGATCGCGCGATCGAATCGTACCGGCGGGCGGTGAGCAAGACGGTCCCGATGGCCACACGCGTCGCTTGGGCGGCGAAGCGCGACGAGATTCAGCAATCTCAGCCCGGCATGACGCGCCAAAAATTCATATATGAGATGAACCGGTCGAGCTACGAGCGCAACTGGGGCAAGCAATATGACCAGCCGACGGCACGTGATCGGTTTCTGGCGTTCGTGGTGAAGCTGCTGCCTCCCATAGGACCGCTGAAGGCGCTGAAGCTTAAGATGCCGACCCCGCCGGTGGAAAAACTGTTTATGCAGAGTTTCGAACGTGCTTCGAAACGCTATCACGAGACGCTGGACGATGCCGGCAAAGACGCGCTGCATCTTGAAAACGAAAACTACGATGTGGGCGTGACGACACCGGCAGGAGCATATCGGCTTGACGACGACGTGCAGGCGTTCTGGCTGGACTTGCTGGCGAAGAAGAGCTTCAGCACGGTCACCCCTCCGATTGCAGCGGAATTGCTAAGCTACTACAGCGATCTTAATGCTCCGATCAATACGAAAAAACATTCCGACAAATGGCAACGGCTTTTGACGGAGCTCGATCAACTAAAAACAACGCAAACGACTGTGGCTGCCGCCGGGCAGCGCTAGCGATCCGCGATCGTTTCAAAGTGTTGCGGAGGTTGTCGTCCGTCGCGTGTCTCGCGATTGCACTCACGGGCCTCCGGCCTTGCTTCGGGTATTCGGTGCTCTCACACGAAGCAATCATCGATGCACTGTGGGATACCGGGCTGAAGCAGGCATTGCTCCAGCGCTTTCCAAACGCAGCACCGGAGCAGCTCAAAGAGGCGCATGCCTACGCCTATGGCGGAGCGATTCTTCAGGACATGGGCTACTATCCGCACGGCAACGGATATTTCAGCGATTTGACGCATTATGTGCGCACCGGAGATTTCATTCAGGCGCTGATCCGGGATTCCGAGACGCTGGATGAATACGCATTTGCGCTCGGCGCTCTCTCTCACTATGCGTCCGACAGCGATGGTCATCGGCTGGCGACGAATGTAGGCGAACCGTTGGTGTACCCGAAGCTGAAGCGGAAATTCGGGAACGTAGTGACGTATGAAGACGATCCGTACGCGCATTTGAAGACCGAGTATGCATTCGATGTGGAACAGGTTGCGCGAGGAAACTTTGCGCCGGGAGCGTACCACGACTTTCATCGGCTTCAATGTGGCGAAACCGCTGCTCGAAAGGGCGTTTCGAGAGACCTACGGATTCGAACTGAAGCAGATGGTTTCGGACTTGGATAAAGCCATAGGATCGTACCGGCATACGTTGAGCACGCTGATTCCGCTCTTTACACGGGTCGCGTGGGCGGCACATCAAAACGAAATTCGGAAGGCACGTCCCACGATCACTCGGAGGCAATTTCTGTACGTGATGCGCCGGTCGAGTTACGAGCGCGAATGGGGGAAACAATATGACCGTCCATCGGCGCTCGATCGGATTCTCGCCTTCATAGTGAAGCTGCTTCCGCCTATCGGCGAGCTCAAGGTTTTGAAATTCCGGACGCTGCCCCCGGCGGTTGAAACTCTTTTCATGAAGAGCTTCGATGTGGCGCACCGAGAGTATGGCGCGAACCTAAGCGCGGCGAGCAGTCATACGCTGCAACTTGAAAATAAGAACTTCGACGTCGGCGTGATGACCGGGCCGGGCGAATACAAGTTGCAAGACTCTACTTACGCATACTGGCTTGACGAGCTGTCGCGGAGCGGTTTCGCGACCGTGAAGCCGGCGATCGCAAGAGAGATCCTCGCGTACTACAGCAACACGAACGCACCGATCACGACGAAGAAGAATCGCAAGGATTGGCAGCACACGCTCTCGGAGTTAGATCAGCTTAAGGCGTCGACGGCGGCTTCAGGTCAGTAGGGTCGAGTGCTGCCGACAGTCAGCTGTTTCGCTCTGGAGCGGGCGCGAGCCGCTTCGTTATCCCGCTTTCTGGCGTGATTAGGGCGTCAGATCGGGCACAGTACCGGATAGGGTCTTCTGTTTTCAATAAATCACCTGCTTTTCTCGATAAGAATTCTATGATCCCGTTCAAGGGCGAGCGCCGCCGGTTTGACCGCTGTAAATTTCGCGGCCCCGTAGAACTTTTCTGGACGGGGGCGAAGGGTGCGGCCGCATCGGCGATCGGCAACTGCGTAAACGTCTCGGTATTCGGGATGTCGGTAGAGTTTCCCAACGAGCTGAGCATTGGCACGGCCGTTCGGATCCAGGCCGATACGACAGCCATCCCGGACACAGCAATCGTTTGCCATTGCCGCAGCTACGGGCCTTGGTTTCGCGTTGGTCTTCGATTCGAAAAACCAGTTGTCCAGAAAGAAATTATGGTGGACGCTGGAGAGATCGTCGCGTAGGAAGCTTTCGCGAGTCATTTCGAAAAGTTCGCAGACGACACAAACCGATCGTCCGCGCCACCCTGTCACCCAGCCCAGGGTTTAATTTTCTACTGAGCCGGCCGCCCGAGCCAGCGAACATCGCGCGGTTCGGATTGCTGGCATCGCATGGTATCTGTGACGCCGGAAGCGATGTCGGCACAAGCATTTTCGGTACCGGAGCGGAGGGCGCCCTGCTCACTCTTGGCAGAAACCGTCTTGCATGCGGAACGGCCCTGGTATTCCATGCAAACCTGCACCCGATAGCGTGGACCGTTTAGGGTGGAATAGACGATCAATCCGACAACGATGGCCAGAAATAGTGCAACGACCAGGCCTACTTTGTTCAGGCGCTTGCCTCACTAAAGAAATTGCCCATGTTACGGAACTTGACGTAGCGTTCTTCCATGAGCTGTTCGGGAGGTAAACCGGAGAGCTGGTCGAGAGCGTCTTTCAAGGTGTGGTGTAAGGACTGGATTGCGAAATCGGGATCGAGATGGGCGCCTCCGGGGGGCTCAGGGACAATGCCATCGATCAGCTTCATCTCGAGAAGGTCCGTGGCGGTTAAGCGCAAGGCAGCAGCAGCGAGCGGCGCCTTCCCGGAATCACGCCAGATGATAGCGGCGCAGCTTTCGGGTGCGATGACACTGTAGTAGGCGTTCTCGAGCATGTAGACGCGATTTGCGACACCGATACCGAGCGCGCCTCCACTTCCGCCTTCGCCGATGATCACGGTGATGATAGGAGTCGCGAGGCGCGACATCTCACGGAGGTTGTAGGCGATGGCTTCGGCTTGACCGCGCTCTTCGGCATCGATCCCGGGGTAAGCGCCGGGCGTATCGACCAGAGTGATGATGGGGCGGCGGAACTTAGCCGCGAGTTGCATCAGGCGTAGCGCTTTGCGATAACCCTCGGGCTTGGGCATGCCAAAGTTGCGCAGCAGTTTCTCTTTCGTGTCGCGGCCTTTTTGCTGGGCGACGATCATGACAGGCCGGCCTTCGAAAAAGCCCATGCCGGCGAGAATCGATTTGTCGTCGCCGAAGAAGCGATCTCCGTGGAGTTCTTCGAACCTAGTGAACAAACTGCGGATGTAGTCGCCGGAGTGAGGACGCTTGGGGTGACGGGCTAGCTGGACGCGCTGCCAACTCGGATTGGTTTCAGGGGGCGCGGGAACCGGGATGTCTTCTATGGGGCTTTCGTCGTCGGCCATTGTCAGCTCGCTAAAATCTCGATGCACTCAGGTCCGCAGATCTTCTCGATTTCGGCGCGGAACTCGCGGTCGGGACGGACTTTGCTCGCCAGGTCCATCACGACGGAGAAATCGCGCGGTTTTTCCAGGCGCAGACGCACTTCGGTCGCGCCGCATTTGCGCACGAACAGTTCGTTCAAAGCACTGGCCCTTTCCGCCGAGCCCTCATCTTTGAGCCAGAAGCGGATAGAGATCAAGGAAGGGAGATCCACACGCGCATCCTCCAACTTGACCATATCCTGAATAGAAAGTTTGGGCGGACCTCCCTCTTCGGGTAACACGGCGGCGCGGAGGAAGACGGCCGCGTCTTCTCTGAGGGCGGGCAGCAGCTCTTCGTACTTGTTGGCGAACACCATGGCCTCGGCGGTCCCGCGGCGGTCGTCAATCTTCAGCGCAGCCCAGTACTTCCCTTCCCGATTGGTCTTGCGAACGATGTTCGTGAGAATGCCGCACATCGCCACAGTGGTATTTTTTTCGAGTTCTTCGAGGCGGTCCGTGAAGTGGGTTGTGAGGTCGGCGACTTTTTCTTTGTAGCGGTCGAGCGGATGTCCGGAGACGTAGATGCCGAGCAACTCTTTTTCACCGGCGAGCTTCTGCTCCATGGTCCAGTCGGGCAGGTTGGCGAGCGGGTAATCCGTTTTGTGTTCTTCCGCTGTTAAACCGAATAGCCCGTGCTGGCCCATGGCGCGGTCGCGGGAGGTCCGCAAGCCGGATTCGAGCGCCCGGTCGAGAGCTTCGGTCAACTGTGCCCGATTAGCGCCGGTCGAATCGAGAGCGCCGGCTTTGATCAAACTTTCCACGACGCGGCGATTCACGTTGCCGAGGTTGACGCGTTCACAGAAATTGTAGATGGACGTGAAGGGGCCACCTTCTTCGCGCGCGGCGACAATCGCGTCGACGGCACCTTGGCCGACGTTCTTGACCGCACCGAGCCCGAAGCGGATCGCGTCACCGGCGGGCGTGAAGTTCAGATCGCTCTGATTCACGTCGGGCGGCAGAACGCGAATGCCCATCTCGCGACATTCGTTGATGTACTTGACGACCTTGTCGGTGTTGCCGGCTTCTGAGGTGAGCAAGGCAGACATGAACTCGACCGAATAGTGAGTTTTGAGGTAAGCAGTTACATAAGCAAGATAGGCGTAGGCGGCAGAATGAGCCTTGGGGAAGCCGTAGGCGGCGAACTGCTCCATGAGATCGAAGATCTTGGCGATCTTCTTGGGCGGATAGCCGCGTTCGGTGGCGCCAGAGACGAAACGCGCGCGCTGCTGCGCCATCTCCTCGGCCTTCTTCTTTCCCATGGCGCGCCGCAAGATGTCTGCGTCTCCGAGAGAGTAGCCCGCCAGCTTATTGGAGATCTTCATGACTTGCTCTTGATAGACGATGACGCCGTAGGTCTCTTCAAGAATCTCTTTGAGCTCCGGCAGGTCGTAGGCGATGGGCTTGCGACCGTGCTTGCGGTCGATGAAATCGGGAATCATGCCGCCTTGGATGGGACCGGGACGATAGAGTGCATTCAAGGCGCAGAGGTCGTCGATGCGATTGGGCTGGTAACGGCGCAGAATATCCTGCATGCCGCTCGATTCGAACTGGAAGACACCGCTGGTGCACCCGGTCGAGAAGATTTTCCGGTACGTATCGGCGTCGTCGAGGGGAAGATCTTCCAGCAGAATTTTTTCACCGCAATACTTTTCGATCAGCTTCAAAGCTTGCTCGATGATGGTGAGCGTCGTGAGGCCGAGAAAGTCCATCTTGAGCAGGCCTAACTTTTCGAGGCCGATCATGTCGTACTGCGTGACGATTTCGGTCTTGTTTGTGACGCAGAGCGGGACGAGCTCGCGGAGCGCGACCGAGGAGATGACCACTCCCGCGGCGTGCATCCCGGCGTTTCGGCAAACGCCTTCGAGTTTCATGCTGATGTCGAGGACTTCTTTGACGCGGGGTTCTCTTGCGGCGACTGCTTTCAGTTCAGGATCTTCGATGGCCTGTTCGAGCTTGATATTCAGCTGGCGCGGAACGAGCTTCGAGATGCGATCGACCTCAGCGAAGCTCATGTCGAGGACGCGGCCGACATCTTTGATGGCAGCCTTGGCGGCCAGGGTGCCGAAGGTGATGATTTGCGCGACCTGCTCGCGACCGTATTTTTCGGTCACGTACTGAATGACTTCGCCGCGGCGGTTGGTGCAGAAATCGATATCGATATCCGGCATGCTGATGCGCTCGGGGTTCAGGAAGCGCTCGAAGAGGAGACCGTATTCGAGAGGATCGATGTCGGTAATCTCCATGGCGTAGCCGACCAGACTGCCGGCCGCAGAGCCACGGCCCGGACCGACGGGAATGCGTTTCTGTTTCGCAAAGCGGATGAAATCCCAGACGATCAGAAAGTAGCCCGAGAACTGCATCTGCTGGATCATGCCGATTTCGAGTTCGAGGCGCTCTACGTATTCGGCCAGATCGTGCTTGAGGCGGCCTTGCTGGCGAAGTGCTTCGAGGCGGGGACGTCGCTTCTCAAAACCCTCGCGCGCGACGTGGGCAAAGTAGCTGTCGGCGGTATGTCCTTGGGGAACATCGAAGCGCGGGAAGGGGTCCTTGACCTTCTCGAGCTGGACGTGGCAGCGCTGCGCAATGTCCCAAGTGCGGTCAAGCGCGTCTTCCACTTCGCCGAAGAGCGCCATCATCTCGGAACGGGATTTGACGTAAAAGTCCGGGGTTGCGAAGCGCATGCGATTCGGGTCGGACATAGTCTTCCCGGTCTGGATGCACAACAGAATCTCGTGGGCGCGGACATCGTCGTGGGTGAGGTAATGCGCATCGTTGGTGGCGACGAGCGGGATACCGGTTTCCGCAGACATGCGGCGGACCTCCGGCATAGCCAGCTTGTCCTGATCGAGGCCGTGGTCCTGCATTTCGAGGAAAAAATTGTTTTTGCCGAACAGGTCAACGTATTCGTTGGCGAGACGCTTGGCGTCATCGTATTTGCCGGACAGAATCGTTTCGTTGATGTCGCCACGCAGGCAGGCGGACATCGCGATCAGACCCTTCGAATGGCGAGCCAGGAGATCTTTGTCGATGCGGGGCTTATAGTAGAAGCCCTCCATGTAACCGGTCGAGACAAGATTGATGAGGTTCTTGTATCCCTCTTGCGTTTCACATAGCAGAACGAGGTGGTTATAGCGGTCCGATTCGCTACGGATTCTGTGGCCCTGCTGCGAGACGTAGACTTCGCACCCGATGACGGGATGAATGCCGTGACTATTTGCTTCGCTGTAGAACTCGACGGCACCGAACAGATTGCCGTGATCGGTCATGGCGATGGCGGGCATGTGCTGGCGCTCGGCTACGCTCATGAGTTTGGCGATATCGCAAGCGCCATCGAGCAGGGAGTAGTCAGTATGGCAGTGAAGATGAACGAAAGGGCGTGCGGACATGCGCGATTCTCTCTTAGTGTAACGGTGCTGAGCGGCCCGGTGGGGTAGGGGTTTGAAGCGAGCGGTCGCTCTTGTTTCGTAATGAGATCTTAATTGCTTTGTAACGGCGTTTCGCTAAATTTCAGGAGACATATGACCAAGACACAGAGTCTTTCTGCGCTGTGCGTTTTCGCGTTAGCAATGCAAGCGTGGGCCAGAGAAACACCGGGCGCGGAGCCATCGAGCGGGCCGGGCTCAAATGCGCCGGCAGCGGCAGGCGGTCACCTGGCGTCGAATGCATCGGCGGCGATAACGTCAGAGGATTTGAAGCAGCTTCGCGAGCGGATTGCCAAACAAGAAGAAGAGATCAAGCAGCTGCAGCAACGCGATTGAAGAGCAGCGCGCATTGTTGGAACGGGCAGTTCAGAACCCGCCCGGCACAATTGGCGCCGTGAATGTAGCGAACACGAGGGCCGACGCCGCGGTGCGTATTGTGCCGGCGGTGAATGTTTCGCGACCCCAGGGCGGCCAGAATCAGAAGGAAACGACGAACCCGAGCGCATCGCCGCTGGGGATCCATATCGGAGACACGACATTTGCACCATTGGGCTTCGTCGATGCGACCTTCTACGGACGTTCTACAAACGTGGGCAGCGGCATCGGGACGAATTTCGGCGGCATTCCCTACAACAATTCGGCGTTGAATCATATTTCGGAAGCGAATTTCAGCACCCAGAACTCGCGCATCGGGTTCAGAGTCGATTCAGGGATTTTCGGCGGGAAGTTGCTGGGATACTTCGAGGCTGACTTCCTGGGCCAAACCGGCGGCAACGTCTTCGTGACGAGCAACTCGAACACATTCCGCATGCGGAACGTATTCGTGGACTGGCAGAGGAACGGGTTTGAAATTCTGGGCGGCCAGGATTGGAGCATGGCGACTCCGAACCGGAAGGGACTGTCGCCGCTGCCGAGCGACATCTTCTACACACAGGATATGGACACGAATTACCAAGCGGGCTTGGTCTGGTCGCGACAATCGCAATTTCGCTTCATCGCTCACCCCAGCGAGAACTTAGCGTTCGGCGTTTCGCTGGAGAATCCGCAGCAGTATATCGGCGGCTCGGGCGGAATTAACGCGGCAGCGGTAACCCTGCCGGCTGCCCCTTCACTGTCGGGATTAGGTGGGACGCAGCTCAACAATGGGAGTAACACGTACAGCGCGGCGAATTTGCACCCGGACATCATTTTCAAGGCGGCATACGACGGGCATATTGGCAATGACCAGATGCATGCACCTTGAAGCGGGCGCAATCGTTCGCAGCTTCAAAGATGCGTTCGGGGTTGGAACACCGACGACGTATCAATCCCACACAGCGACGGCTGCAAGTGGGGAAGTGAATGCAAATCTTGAGGTGGCGAGGGGTTTCCGGCTCGTTGCGAATACCTTCTTCGGCTCCGGCAACGGGCGGTATGTCTTCGGAGAGGCGCCCGACGTGATTGTCCGCGCGGATGGTAGCCTCTCGCCGATTCATACCTACTCGACAGTGGACGGGTTTGAGCTTACGCTCCGCAAGAACACTTTGCTCTACGCCTACTACGGGGGAATCTATATCGGACGCGACGTCGCGGTAGACACAAACGGCAGGTTCATAGGGTACGGCTTCGCGGGTTCCAGTCCCAACGACAATCGCACGATTCAGGAAGGAACATTCGGAGTCACTCAGACCTTATGGAAGAACCCGAGCTATGGGGCGTTGTCGCTGATTACTCAATACTCTTACCTGACCCGTAATCCGTGGGCGGTCGCGCTCGGAACACCGAAGGCCACTCACACCAACATGTACTGGGTGGATTTGCGCTACACGCTTCCCTGACGAAATCGGAGGAGAGAGCGAAGGGCACTGGTTTCGACCGGTGCCCTTTTTCTTTTTCGGAGGGCTCAAATGAATCGGCCCTGTGAGCGGACGGACTAAGTGGCGCTGGGACGCTCAATCATTCTTTGAAGGCATGTACCAAATAAAAACGCCCCCGAAAATCGGGGGCGGAAGGTTCATATGGTCCCGCTATCGCGGGCACTCATTATTTCTTTCCGGACTTCTTCGACGAGCTGCTCTTCTTTGACGAGGAGCTTTTCTTCGAACCGGACTTCTTGGTTGCGTTCTTCATCGAGCGATTCTCCCTAACGTAAATTTGCAATCTGATACAGATCGCAGTGTGATTCATATATAAGGTTGTTCGCAAGATAAGTCAAGAAAAAAATGCCGATGGACCCTCCGCGGGAGCGGTGATGAGGGTCGAAGGGCCTCGAAACGTAAACGTGAAATTTGTTTTACCCTCTTAAGGGCTTGTTCGCGTCCTTGCAGGCGAGTGTGCGGGCGGCTTATGCTTTGGTTGAGCGTGCACGATGCGCGAAGGCGGCGTGCCGTTGAGAGATTGATGAAGCAGAGGATCCTCACGCAAGGCGCGGCGGTCGCGGTTGCGGCCTGTCTCGTGATTCTGCCCGCGTGCCGAAAGAAGAATCGCAGCGCGCAAATACCGGTGGCACCTCAGCCGACCGCAGCAGGTTCGACGACAGCAGCGTCGCGAACACCATCGGGCAGTCCGGTGACGCGAGTGCCGGCTGCCCAGCTCGGCCACATTCAGGTCGGGTACATGGAAGAAGGCGTGGCGAGCTGGTATGGCATTCCGTATCACGGGCGACCCGCGGCGGATGGCGAGATCTATGACATGGAGAAGTTGGTGGCGGCGCATCGACTGCTGCCCTTTAACACCTGGCTTCGAGTGACGAATCTCCAGAACAGCAAGTCCGTCGATGTGCGGGTGATCGACCGCGGTCCTTTCATCGAAGGACGTATTCTCGATCTCTCGAAAGCGGCGGCGCGGCAGATCGACTTGCTGGGCCCGGGCATTGGACAAGTGCGGTTGGAAGTGATTGCGGCACCGCTAGACATCCCTTCAAACGATTTTTATGCTGTTCAGGTGGGCGCATTCGCCGTTTACAACAACGCGGAACGGGCACGGGACCAGTACGCGCAGCGGTATGGTACGGCTCAACTCGCGGTGAAGCAAGGAGCGGCTCCACTGTGGCGAGTTCTGGTGGGCAAGCAGACATCGATCGCGGCCGCGCAAGAGTTAGCGAATCAGCTCCGGGCAGAAAATAAAAACATTTTCGTGGTTCGCCTGGACCAAACGGAACCAAATACATCCGGGAAACGGGAATGTGACCGTACCTGCTGCCATTCCGCCCGCGACACAACCTCCTCCCGTGCGGTGATCAGCCCCACCGTATTCCCTTGGGTCTAGAGAGCTTCCGAATCTCCTTAGCACTACCCTCACAAGGGAGTGTTTCGCTTCTTAACTTGAACGGCGCAAAGCGAGCCAACACGCTTGCGCTCGAGATCGGGAATCTTTTTCGTGACACCGCAAATCGCATTAGACTTCTCGCCGCTTTCGACGCTGGTCGGCAATTCTCCGGCCATGCGCCAGATCCACCGGCAGGTGACACGCATCGGGAAATCGCGGTTTCCGGTTTTGATCCTGGGCGAAACAGGAACGGGCAAGGAAGTGGCGGCGCGGGCGATTCACAACATCGAAGGGCGAGGGCCGTTCGTGGTGGTCGACTGTTCGTCTCTGGTGGGCCCGTTAATGGAAAGCGAACTTTTCGGGTACGCGAAAGGTGCGTTTACCGGCGCGCACAACCAGAAACTGGGGCTCCTCGATGCGGCAAACGGGGGCAGCGCTTTTTTCGACGAGATCGGCGAGCTGCCGCTGGAGTTGCAGATGAAGCTGCTGCGAGTGCTGCAGGAGAAAGAGTTTCGAGCGATCGGCAGCGTGGCACAGCGGACTTCGAACTTTCGCGTGATCGCGGCGACAAACCGGGACTTGGCCCGCGAGGTGGAAACCAAGCGCTTTCGTCAAGACCTCTATTACCGGTTGAACGTGATGCGCTTGCGCCTGGCGCCGTTGCGCGAGCGTCGAGAAGACATTCCCACGTTGATAGGGCACTTCGTGCAGCGCGATGGAAACGCTCACAAGCTGACCGATGAAGTGATGGATGCGCTGCTCGAATATGACTGGCCGGGGAATGTCCGGGAGTTGGAGCACACGTTGCAGCAGATGATCGCGATGAACTCGGGTCCGTGGTTGACCGTGGCCGATCTGCCGTCAACCGTGGTGAATCGATCGTTTGAACGCCGCCTCGACGGAGAGGTCGGCGGTACGCGCGCATCCGATGGCAAGGGGTCATTCGAAAAGTTCATGGGTCAGAGTGTTCTGCCGCTCGTGGAAGTGGAGAGGCGGGCGATTCTGAACGCGATGGAGTACACAAAGGGCGATAGGACCGTGGCTGCCGCCATGCTGGGAATCGGGCGAACCACCCTATATCGCAAGCTGAAAGAATACGGGCTGTAATATTGGGGCGTGCGGATCGCGCTCGATGCTACGTACAGCGTAGATCCATACCCTTCAGGCATTGCAATCTACTCGCGCGAACTGCTCTCAGGGCTTGCCGAAATTTTTCCGGGAGACGAGTTTGTGCACTGCTACCGTCCGAAGCAGTTCAGAAAAGTGCCGCAACCGCAGTTTCCGAATGTGCGGCGACGGCTGTTGCTCCCGCCCATTCCGACTTTTCGCGCAGGATTATTTCACGCGCTCAATCAGCGGGTAGATCGCCGTCCGGCAAAAGCCGTAGTGTCAACTTTCCACGACCTGTTCGTGATCACCGGCGAGTATTCTCCGGCCGAATTCAGAGCGCGATTCGAAGAGCAGGCGCGGCGCGCGGCGGAAAACTCGGATTTGATCATCGCCGTCTCCGAATTTACGGCGCAGCAGGTGAGCAGCCTGCTCGGCTTCGATCGTGCTCGCATTCGAGTGGTGCCTCACGGCGTGCATGAAGCTGCAGTCGACCCTGTCTCGCGCCGCGAGAACATGATTCTGTTCGTGGGAGCGCTGCAAACACGCAAGAATATCGCGCGACTGGTGGAAGCATTCGAGTCTCTACCGAAAAACTGGATTCTGGTACTGGCGGGCGCTCCAGGCGGATACGGGGCGCGCAGCATTGTGGATCGGATTAAACGAAGTTCTTGCAACGAGCGCATTCGGGTAACCGGATACGTCTCGCGACAGGAGTTGGAGCAGTTATACTCGCAAGCTTCAATCTTCGCGTTTCCGTCGCTCGACGAAGGCTTCGGCATACCCGTACTGGAAGCCATGGTGCATGGCGTACCGGTGGTCACCTCTAACCGTTCGGCACTAGCAGAAGTTGCAGGGGACGCCGCGCTTCTGATCGATCCGCAGCAGACGGAGGAACTACGATCGGCTTTGAACAGGCTGATTGAGGATTGTGAGCTTCGCTCGCGCCTCATCGAGCTGGGCCGTTCGCGAGCAAGGATGTACACATGGGAACGAGCGGTTCGAGCGACGCACGCGGTTTACGAGGAGCTGCTTCGGTAGACGCGCGGTTAGCTCTTCTGATCTTCTTCGACGGAAATTTTCAGAGCGCGGAGGAACTTGTGATCTTGCGTCGTGAGGCGAATTCTGCCCGTCGATTCCACGTGCAGGCGCTGCTCCGAATCGTGATCGCCGGCTTCCGAGTCGGAACCATCCTCATCCCGTTTGTTGAAGCCGATGGTCGCCTCGAGGACGAGGAAGACATCGTAACCGGCGCGCTTGATTTCGCCGATCGCGCCCGCAATGCGATCTGAATCGGAAAGCGATTCGTTGATGGCGTTGCCAAGCTCCTGCATCAGCTCCTTCAATCTATCGTCCAAAAAAATATCCTCTTCGCCGGGCACCTTCAGATTATCACCTGTTTGAGCACTTCAAAACCCTTTCCGCGATCACATTCAGTAACATCCGCACCTTCGAAGTACTAGTGGAAGTAAGGTGTAGGACCGCGGTTACTTATTTGATGCGCGAGAGATAGGATTTGCTCGTTGCATCGGAGATTTGCTAGGGGTACAGGTACAACTCGCCGAGCAAACGACCGAGACTCTACTAGATTTATCGGCTGCTGAGTTCAGAGTCTTTCTGTTCGTAGGCCTTAGTGGAGTAGCGAGCAGCTTCTTGCTGCGCACCGGCAGTGTTGTCGTGGGTACGAATGGCCTGCTTATACTCGTTCACGGCGCGATCACGCTGGCCGGTGACGTCGAAAATCTTCCCGAGGTTGACGTGTGCCCAGACCTCCGTCCACTTGGGATCGAGATCGCCGTTGATGGCCGAACGAAATTCGTTGGCGGCGGATTGGAAATTATTTTGTTTGAAGAAGAGCTCGCCGATGCGGTAGTGCGCGAGCGAACTGTTCCGGTTCACTTCGAGCGCCTTTTGATATTCCCTCAGGGCGTTGGCGAAGTCGTTGATTTCGACAAATTGCTCGCCGCGCCGTATCGCCACCATAATCTGCATGCTGGGATCGAGACGAAGGAGGACGTGATTCGGGTCAAGCGTCAGCTTGCGCGGCTTGCCGAAGGTATCGACGCTGAACTCTGACGAGGTACCTGTTACTTCAATCTTCTTGTCTTCCGGATTGCCTTCGGTTTCGATTCGGAGGTCGACGGGCATGCGGAACGTGTCAAGATCCTGATCGATCTTGCCGACTACGCGGAAACCTTTTTGCGTGCGGAGGACCGTGTACTCGAGCTTGAATTCCGGCGAACCGCTGGATTCGAGCCATTGAATGAAGAACGAGCGGAGATCCTGGCCCGACACCTGTTCCATAATTTTCCGAAGGTCGTCGCTGGTGACGGATTGCCAACTGTATTTATCCATGAAGGCGTGCAAGCCTTTTCTGAAATTCGCGTCACCGACAACATTGCGGAGCATATTCAGAATGGCGGCACCTTTCGCGGCGGTGAGCGCCCAGTATTCAGGCGAATAGTCATCCAAACGCGCGGCTTGTAACACGGGCGGATCTTTAACGGTGAGTGCCTCGACGTAAGTCGATTTCAAGTCGGCGTCCATGGCACCCGGACCGGCTGTGTGTTCAAGATAGAGCAGCTCGGAATAGCGGGCGGGACCGTTCTGGAGCCATAGGTGGTTGCGGCTGGCGGGCGATACCAGCACACCCCACCACTGGCGGGCCAGTTGATCGGCCAGCACGCGCGTGTTCACCGGATTGGCAATCGAACCGGGAGAGAGAAAGATGATGCCGGGGGCGGAATAGCCGTTTACCGCGCCTGCTTCGGTTTCGACCAGCGTCAGATTCGCTTGCGGTGCAAGACCGTACTCGGAGGTGAAGTAGGTCATAATCTTGCCCGTCTCGTCGCCGTAAGCGTGGGCGTTCGCAGCCTGTTCATTGCGGAAGAAGATGGTGCTGCTGATCCCTTGCGAAGAAACCCGGACCGGTTCGTCTTTCACAATGGCGATGCTGCCCGGGAAGCTCGGCTTGTCGTAATGGAAGGAATAGATGCTGCGGCCATTGCCGGCGCGATCGGTCTTCAGATCGCCGCTGGCGATGACGTGGTATTCCGACGGCGTGGTGATATGAAGGTCCGCGGTGAAGCGATCCGTGGTGTATCCGCTGACGGGGAACCAACGCGCCGGATAAAGCAGAAATCCGAAATCAGGATGGAGTGCGGCGAACTTAATTCCATAAACGGGCGAATCTTCATTACCGGTGAGCTTGCCGTCGTAGGTGAGGGCAATCTGGCAGTGCTGGCTCTTTTGAAGGCCGCCGGGGAAGTCAACTTTAACAGTGAAATTTTGAGCGTTCCGAGAAATCTCAAGGTGACGGCCCTGCTGATCGACGGCTTTGGATACCTTCAGCGCATCGTTGAGCTCGAAGCTGGCGTCGTTCGCTGCTTCAAGAGGCGTGAAGTCGATCTTGGCCGTAGCGACAATCGATTGCGTACGGGGATTGATGTCGGCGTCGATCGTATAGTTCTGCACCTGGATGTGCGATCGCTTCTCCTGAGCCGCAGCACTGACCGTCAGGGCAAGGCAGAGGATGGTCGATCCAACAACGCGCATCATTACCTTATTCTCTCCTGTGCGAGATCATTCACGGGCGTTCGGGCGGGGAGTTCGGGAGGCAAGCGGCCAGCGATCAGGTTCGCGGCTCGCTCGAACGGATCTCCTTCGCGGGTAAGTAGCTGGCGAACATGTTGCAGGTCGGCGCGCATGCGGTCGGCGGCGCCAGGGCTGGTCAGTAATTTATCCGCAGCCTGAACGATATTTGCCGGGGTCATGTCGCGCTGAATGAGTTCGGGCACGATTTCGCGTTCAGCGATTAAGTTCACCATGGAAAGGAACGGAACTTTGACGAGGTGACGTCCGCCGTACCAGCTCAGCGGGTTGACCTTATAAAAGATCACCATGGGAGTGCCCAGCACAGCAGCCTCGATTGTGACGGTTCCACTGGCCGCAAGAGCAAGGTCGGCATGGGCGATGCAGTCCCAGGTCTCGTTTTCTACTACTTTGATGGACAGGGCATCGATCCGTTCCCGATATTTTGAAAAAGCTTCGTGGGTGTAAAAACCCCTACGGAGCGCGAGAACAGCAGAGAGGGCGAAACGGCGGCGAAGGGCAGCGACAGTGTCGAGCAGAATTGGCAGATGGCGACGGGCCTCGCCCGCTCGACTCCCGGGCAGCAAGGTAATGAGGCGGGAACTCGGGTCGAGCAGGTGTCGCTTGAAAAATTCATCACGCGCGAACCTGGGGCGGGCGATGGTCGCGAGCGGATGACCTATATAGGTTGCGTCGACGCCGCGCTCGCGGAACCAGGTTTCCTCGAAAGGAAAGAGGCAGAAGAGTTTATCGACTAACTCGCGAATCGTTTTGACGCGTCCCTGGCGCCACGCCCACACTTGGGGGGCGACCAAATAAAAGACGGGGACGTGGAGACGTTTGAGGTGACGAGCGAGGCGGAGATGAAAATCGGGACTATCGGTCAGCAATGCCGCGTCGGGGCGGTGCTGTTCTACGAAATGGACCAGCTTACGATAGCGGCGGTAGATGCGCGGCAGATGGCGTGCGACTTCGGCCAAGCCGACAACGGCGAGATCGGCGGAATGGATGACCGGCGTGACACCTGCGGCGAGCAGTCTGGGCCCGGCGCAGCCATAGAAATCCGCGGATGGAAAGATCGCAGAGAGGCGTTCAACAACGCCGGAGGCATAAAGATCGCCGGATGCCTCGCCCGCGGAAACCAGAAACTGCACGCTGTTTGCCTCAAGTGTATCAGTGGAAATGTGCTTCCTGGCGCGCGGCGGAGGCGCGGAAGGAGGATCCGGGCGGGGATTAGCAGGGAACTCTCTCTGCTAGAATCGAGGTCGAAAAAATAGATGTCCAGCCAACGAGAGCCGAGTCCTTCAAACCCGGCTCAACCTAGCCTCGCGAGGGTCAGTGTCGGCCAATTTGCGGAGCGCTTCAGGGGTGAGGTCATCCCGCTGAGCAACACCTTCGGCTATTTCTGCGCGTCGGTGCCCATGAGCGAGGAAGTGGTGAAGGAATATCTGGAAGAGCCGGTCGCGGCGCTCCCCCCCTCGCTTGCCGGAACCCTGCCACGCATTGCCATTCTGCTGGTTCCCTACCTGGAGCGTTGTGGAGAGCGAGGCAGCGGCACGAAGCGGAGGGCACGTGCGGGGCTCGAGAAGATCGGGGACTTTGTGGTCGCGGAACGGCCGCTGGAAGGCCGGCAATCGTGGACCTCGCAGGTGAGCTTCGAGAATGAGACGGTACTCGTATTCGCGCTGAAAGAGCAGGATGTCGCGGAATATCACTATCGCCTTTATCGGCGGTTAGCTGCGCTGGTGGCGGAGAAATGGTCCCTCGAAGCTGCGTCCAGCTATAAGGCGCTGATCCGGGAAGAACTGACGGCGGGAGTTCACGGCGAAGTAGATGACGAGAGTTGGCAGGCGAAGCAGACTCTCTTGCGGCGCCAAACCAATTCAAAGCGCGACAGCCCGCTGTTTGCTGCGTACGTACGGCAATCGTTCATCGACACGCTGACGCTGTATCTGCACGGGATTTGTTGCGACATCGATGTCGAGACGGGCCCGCGCCAACTGCCGAGCCGGTACTTACGGAAGCGATTGAGTCTGGTGAAGGGGCTGTACCCGCCGCCTTCGGGATACGCGGTATTTCCGGAAGACACCGAGCAGGCGAAAGCGGACGAACTAAGCTCCCGAAAGAGCTTTCCTCAAGATTCTTAGCGCGCCTTCTTTGCCGCGCAATCCAATTTCGTTGTGGGGACCGACGCAGCTGGGGCAGCCGGCATCGCAGGAACAGGCGCTCACCAGGTCGAAGGCGGCGCTCATCAGTTCTTTACTGCGGCGAAACAGCGGATCGCTTTGGCCGATTCCACCGGGATAGTTGTCGTAGAGGACGACGTCGGGTTGGAAGGCAGTCTGCATTTGCTCGGAGTCGTCGAGGACAGCCACCGCGATATCGCGAGGGTCGCTGAGCAATAACACCGTGGCGACCGTTTGTAAGACGTTGCCCAGACCATGCAGCGAGTCGTTCAGATCCGCGCTGGTAAAACCGTCGAAATCATCGAAGAACCCGGATGTAAAGTGCACCCAGAATGCGGTGGTATGCATTTCCTGCTCGGGGAGAGAAAGAGTACCGGCACCGAGATTTTCAAGCGTGTAGAACTTAATTTTCTTGAAACCGACGATCTGCCGCTTCACGCGGACTTCGCCATGCGCCGATTGAACTTGGGGATGAGCCGCCGCATGCCCGTTGTCGAAGTGGGCTAACTCGCTTACCTGGGTGTAGACGATCGCGTCGGTGAAGTAATCGGAATCGACTCTGCGGACGAACGCCTTTCTTCCGTCGTAGTCGAGCTTCTCAACCTGATACTGGCGCGCATCGTGCAAGTAAATCGCTTTCTCGTGTAAGGTTGTGAGCGCCGAAGGAAAATCTACTTCGCCGATAATTCGGTGGTCATCGGTGAGGTCGACGATGAGGAAATTATCGCTGGTGACAGCGCGCAAACTGACCGCATCGGCAGGGTAGCTGTCGCTCACCCAGTGCCAGCAATCGCCGGAATGATGCAGAACGCGCAAGTCTTCGGCCAGAAATCTACACATTCTTGTGGTGTCGTGATTGCCTATCTGCTCTCCATCGCGGACCGGCAGTTCGAAGGCAGCGCATTTCAAGTGACTGAGGAAGATTTCCAGATTGTCCGGGTTGATATGTGCCTCTTCGGGTGAGCGTCCGAAGAAATAATCGGGATGCTCTACGATGTACTGATCCAAAGGTGCGCTCGAGGCGACCAGCACCGCAAGCGAGGAGGATTGCCGGCGTCCGGCGCGGCCTGCTCTCTGCCAGGTGGACGCGATATTTCCTGGGTAGCCGGCGAGGACGACGGTGTCGAGCGAACCGATGTCCACGCCTAATTCGAGCGCGTTGGTCGCGACCACTGCGCGGATCGAACCGTTTCTCAGGCCTTGTTCAATGTGACGGCGCTCTTTGGGAAGGTATCCTCCGCGATAACCGCGAACCGCTTCGTGCGAGAACGGCAGTTGGGAACACCCGTCTTTCAAGTAAGTGGTGAGGACTTCCGTGGCTAAGCGGTTGTTTGTGAAGACGAGTGTTTGCTGGTGCTGGCGAATGAACTCGAGCGCCAGACGCCGAGACTCGTGCAGGTAACTGCGCCGGATACCGAGTTGCCGGTTCACGACCGGAGGGTTGTAGAAAATGAAATACCTATCTCCGGAGGGCGCGCCATTATCGTCGACTAATTCAAAGGGCTCGTTGGTGATGGCTTCCGCAAGATTCTTGGGATTGGCGATGGTCGCGGAGCAGCAGATGAACTGCGGTTTCGAACCATAGAATTCGCAGATGCGCTTTAAGCGGCGCAAGATGTTGGCAAGATGGCTGCCGTAAACACCGCGGTAGTAGTGCAGTTCGTCGATGACGAAGTAGCGCAGGTTCTCGAACAGCTTCGCCCATTTGGTGTGGTGAGGAAGAATGCCCGCGTGGAGCATATCGGGGTTGGTCAGCACGATGTTGGCGCGCTCCCGAATGGCGCGGCGGGCGTCCTGCGGGGTGTCTCCGTCGTAGGTGTGGCAGGAGAGTGGGCCGCCGATCGCGTCGTTCAGGCGCTGCAGTTCCAATCTTTGATCCTCGGCGAGCGCTTTCGTAGGAAACAGAAAGATGGCGCGAGCCGAAGGATCGGCGAGGATAGCATCGATGACTGGGAGGTTGTAACAGAGCGTTTTGCCGCTGGCGGTGGGCGTTACGACCACGGTATTCTTGCCGTTCAGTGCATTCTCAACGGACTGGCATTGATGGCTGTAGAGATTCTCGATGCCTCGCGCGGCGAGAGCAGATTGCAGGGAAGGGTTCAGTTGACTGGGGAAGGGGCCGAATTTCGCCGGCTTCGCGGGTTGATGCCGTACGGCGCGAATACACGACTCGTCGTCGTGCATGGTTTGCTCGAAGTTTGCCGCTAACGCGTGAACGGCGGAAACGGGCTGAACGGCTGCAGGAGTCGCTACAGCCGGGAGGCTTCCAAACTCCAGTGAAAGATTCATCTATTCGCCTTTTGTTCCACAGTACTGAAGTTCGCGCGAGGAAACAAGAGACGCTGAAAATGTTCTATGCTGCGGGAATCCCGGCGAGCTTCTGAACAGTCTCGAAAGTGTCCGAGTCGCTGGCGGATTTATCTGGACGGTAGCGCTTCACGCGCGCGAAGCGTAGCGCGAGGCCGCTCTCGTAACGAGCACTGACCTGGATCTCGTTGAAGGCGATCTCAACCACGATCTTCGGTTCGACATAGACGGTATAGCTGTCGCGCGCGATCTCGAGCTTGAGCAGCTCTTGCGTTTGCCAAGCCAACATCTCGTCGGTGAGACCCTTGAATGTTTTCCCGAGCATGGCGAAGCCGCCCTTGTGGGTGTCGCGTGCGCCCAGATGAAGATTGCTGAGCCAGCCTTGGCGTCTGCCGTTGCCCCACTCGGCCGCGAGGATCACGAGATCGAGTGTGCGGGCTTTCTTGATCTTGAGCCAGCTCTGGCCACGCGCGCCGGCGGCGTACCCGGCTGTTCGCGATTTCGCCATGATGCCTTCATGACCATGATCGAGAGCCTGGTGCAGGAAATCCTCGGCGCGGTCTCGTTCTGCAGTGACAAGGTTCGGCACGAGCGCTTCGGAAGGGACGAGTTGGGCCAATTCGGCGAAACGGCTTGCCTGTGGCTCATCGACGAGAGATCCGCCGTTGAGATAAACCAAATCGAACCAGAACGGGGTCATGGGGAGTTCAGCGAGCATGCGATCTACATCCAGCTTGCGTCCGAAGCGGCGCATACTGACCTGAAACGGTTGAGGACGCCCTTCAGGATCGAGGCTGAGAACTTCGCCGTCCAATATGAGATCGCGGGCGGGAAGGGCGCGCACGGCCTGGACGAGCTCCGGGACAGCAGCCGACACGTCATTCGAGCCGCGCGAAAACACTACCACCTCGTCGCCGGATTTATGAGCTTGCACGCGGGCACCGTCGAATTTATATTCGAGGGCTGCTTCGCCGAGCTCTGCGATTGCGTCGTTCACATCCTCTGCGGTTTGAGCGAGCATCGGCTGCACGGGACGAAACAACTGGATGTTGAATTGCGCGAGGCCGGATTCACCTTCAACAAGAATGGGGCGCGCGATTGCGGCCGCACCGCCCGCGAGCATGGCGGCCCGGCGGATCCGCGAGGCCGGAATGCCGGAAGCTCTCGCCAGCGCGTCCAGCATGATGCCTTCGAGCGCGCCTTGGCGGATTTCGCCCAGCAAGAGACCGGTCAGGAATTGCTGCTCGTCGCGCGTGGCACGAGTGAGGAATATGTTCAGGAGCTCACGTCGTCTGCGCTCGGAGCCGGGGCCTTGGACCGCGGCGAGTTCGTCGAGCGTGCGGTCTACCTCGAGAAGTTCGAGGCTCGGGTTTTCGGCGGGAGAAGTCGCAGCATCTCGAAGGGCGGCATAACCGATGCCGATACGCCCCTGACGAGTAGCACCCGACAAAAACGCTACGGCGATTTCGATCTCGTCCGGATGAAGCTGGCGCAGGAGCGCGGTGAGCAGATCGGCTTTTTCGAGCCGTTTAGTGGTGTTCGCGATGCGACGAGAAGTATCAACGAGTTGGGCCAGCCGCATCGGAGCTAGACGAAGCCGGCGAATGCCGCGGCGTGCGCCGGGCTCTGATGGCCTCTCGCCTCAACGGGCACGATGCCTTGAATCTTCCCGTGTACGACGATGACAGCTTCATCGAAGTTGTTGACGGTTGGGCAGACATGCCGCGGAACCAGATAGAGTCTGTCACCTAACGCGACATTCGCATCAGCGGGAATCTCGATGGGCAGATGTTCTTCGCTCGGTTTGCCGGGAATCCAGTCGGGATGGCCGATGACAGTACATGTGGGAACGCCCGCGTCCGCAGAAACGCTTTTGTGACCGGCGTCGCACGTGATCGAGTGCGGGGTGGGGCGGCTGACCACAGTAGAGAGCACGAGCGCGGCAGTTTGATAACCGAATTCAGGAAGCTGTTCCAGGCTGCTCATGTCGTTGAAGACCACTGTTCCCGGCGACATTCGATGCACGAACGCGTTTTCGCGAAATCCTGCATAAGAAATGGCATAAGGCGCGGCGGGAGTTCCCGATGTGATCACTTCTCCAACGGCAATACCCTTGTGTTGGAGCGCCTCGACGATTCTGAGCAGGCGATCGTAACCTTCGTGCGCGCGCGCTTCTCGTTCGGCGGCTGAAAATCCGGACATATGGCCATCGTAGTAGTGAACGCCACGGAACTGGTCTCCCGCTTTTCGCGCCAGGTCGATAATCGCCGCGATCGATTCTTCACTGATCCCGGTGCGATTCATTCCCGAATTGACATCGATGAAGATGCCAATCCCGGTCCCGCGCCAGATGCTCGCCTGATCCGCGCTCTCGACCAGCACGGACACGCGCGTCGCGGGAAAACTGTCGGCTATCTCGCGAGCCGCCCGAGCATTGGCTCCCATCACAGGGAATGCAAGCAGGACATCGGCCGCACCCACGCTGCATGCAACGGACAATTCAAGAGTGGTTGAACACTTGAAGTTCAGCACACAGTGGGCTCGATAGCGCCGCAAAACCGCACTCATCTTCGCGGTTTTGATGTGCGGCCGCCAGCGATTCGGATCGCCACCCGCCATCCTTAGGGTGGCCTGGATGTTCGCGTCGACGATGTCGCGATAGATAAGTAGAGCGGGTGTCAAAAGCTCGTCCACGTTTTCGATCTGGTAAATATCCGACGGCGTGACCACGAGGATCATTTTCCCAAACCGGTTCGAATGGCTTGTTTGTAAGGAATAGCGAAGCCCGACGTCCAATGGAAGGAAGGGACATTCAAAATGACAGACGCGCAAGTCTACGGGGAAGCCACGGTGATGGGCGCAGTGGCTGGACTCCGTTCCATGTCTTCGCCCGCGATAATGAGCCAATTCGTTCGATCGGGCCTTTTGCCGATGGGACCTTCTCCTCTTGGATTTCTAAATGGAGCGACGACTGCGAAGACGCTGGCCGCCCTGGCAGTGGGAGAACTAGTAGCCGACAAGCTGCCGTTCATGCCGAAACGGACCAAAGCACCGTCTCTGGCGGCGCGGGCCGTATCGGGCGGATTCAGCGGAGCGGCGATTTGCTCATCTAAGAAGAAATCCGTTTTGGCAGGCGCGCTGTTGGGCGCTGCGGCAGCAGTGGGCGCAACTTACGGAGCCTACCAGGTGCGGCGCTGGGCCGGACGAAAGTTCAACATCGCTGACCCCGTGGTTGCGATTGTTGAAGATGTAGTGGTCGCCGGATGCGGGCTGCTGGTGCTTTCAGCGCTCCGCTCCAGCGAGTAACAACGAACTCCGGATCAGTCGGGCTTCCGTTTGCGCGGCCGGCGACCGGCACTCGGCCCGGCGGCGGTTCGTTTGCGAGCAGGCATCTTCTTGGGTTTGGCAGGCGGCGGGTTGGGCTCGAAGATGGTCGGCTGGCCTTCGACAATCGGTTGCGGCTCATCCTCTTCTTCTTCGATGACTGGTTCCGGCGGCCGCTCCGGCAAAGCGGGCGGATAAAATTCCGCGCCCAAGTGCACGATGAGTCCTCGCTCTTCGTCCGGTTCGGTGCGAACCACTGTCTTGTCCTGTGCGTAGTTCAGGAACTCTGAGAACTGCTGGAAACCGAATCGCGCCAGATTGAAATCCGGATTTTCGGTTTGCATCCACTGCTCCAGCTCTTCGGCCGTGGCGCCCTCTTCGAGCTCCATGCGATGGGTTTCGAGCATGTCGCGCAGCATGGGCAGTGCTTCTTCCGGTTTCGGAGCCGCTTTCTCAGGTCCGTGGCCGCCGCGCCGCTCGATAATGTAGCGGCCGCCTGACCCACTCACGTTGATGAACTCGGCTTTTTTCAGCTTCTCGACAAAATCGGAAAAGCTTCCTGCGCCGTACGCGCGCTCGCTGAAGGCCGGGTCCAGCTGCAGCATGGTGCTTTTCAGCAGTCCAAGCTGAGGTTGCACGGCACGGCGTTCAAGTACCTGCAAGGCGCGCTCGACGAGCGGCATAGCTTGGGAGAGGTCGAGCGGCGCAGGGCGTTGGCCACGCTCCTTTCGATCTTTGCGCTCGGGCCGATCTGTCCGCTCGGGCCGATCGCCGCGTTCCGGACGCTCCGAACGCTCTGGGCGATCGCGCCGATCGGGCATGGGCTGCGGCACGATGCGGTCGCCATCTTCGAGTAAAGATTCGTAGCTCACGAACTCGTGGCAGTTTTGTTGAAGAATCGTGCTGGTGAAGGCTTTTCCGCCAACCACGAACACGGTCTTGCCGTACTCCTTCAACTTGTTGACCAGCGGAATGAAATCACTGTCGCCGCTGATAATGGCGAAAGCATTGACATGCGCGTGGGTGAAGGCCATTTCCAGCGCGTCGAGCGCCAGATTGATGTCAGCGCCGTTTTTGTCTCCACGGGGCGAAGGGATGCGCTGCACCATCTGCACGGCATTTTCCGCCATCTGTCGGGTGGCGCCTTCCTGGCGACCCCAATTGGCGTATGCGAACTTGGCGACGATGTCACCGCGTTCCTTCAAAGCGCTGAGGGTAAGCGACACGTCGAATTCGCGCCGCAGCGTCGATTTGACGCCGATTTCAATATTGTCGTAGTCGACGAACACCGCAATGTTCAGTCTGTCTTGCATTAAATTCCTTTTCTGTCCGTGTCCCCGTTCAAGTAAGAATGGTTGCGCCACGGATTCTTTCTGCCGAGCCAATGCTCAGGCTACCTGTTTCACAGATTCGCGAATGAAGTGGATGATCTTCTCGAGCGAGGCACCAGGCTGGAAGACTTCCGCGACTCCCAGCTTCTTGAGTTCTGCCGCGTCTTCGTCGGGGATGATGCCACCCACGACGACGAGAACATCGCTCATTTCCTTTTCACGCAGCAACTCCATGATGCGCGGCACAATGGCATTGTGCGCGCCTGAGAGAATCGACAAGCCAATCACCTGTACGTCTTCCTGCAGAGCTGCATTAACGATCATTTCCGGCGTTTGCCGGAGACCTGTGTAGATGACTTCCATACCGGCGTCGCGAAGAGCTCTTGCGATCACCTTCGCGCCACGATCGTGTCCGTCGAGGCCTGGTTTGGCAACGAGGACACGGATTGGAATGCTCATACTTACACTGTCCAGATTATAAAACGTGTGTCTACACTTGATAGATGCAGCGCGCACCCAGAAGCCGCTGGGGCGGGAGATTCCGACGTGAGCGAACAACCCTTTGACGAACCGCGCATTGCACTGAACCGGATCTATACGCGTGCAGGAGATGCGGGACAGACGCGCTTAGTGGGCGGGCAACGGGTTGCAAAGGATGATCGGCGTATCGAGTGCTATGGGACGGTAGACGAGCTGAACGCCTCGCTGGGTGTAGCGCGCGCGACTGCCGAGGAGTTAGCCGGTCGAGTAGAACGGCTGCGGGGTTTGGCGTCGATTTTGAAGCGCGTGCAGCATGAGCTGTTCAATCTTGGATCAATCCTGGCTACGCTGCCTGAAGACGTTCATCCGAAACAGCCTCGCGTTACCGATGCCGAGGTGACGCAACTCGAGCGGGAGATCGATGCGGCGAATGAAGACCTGGAGCCGTTGAGATCTTTTGTACTGCCGGGTGGAAGCCGGCTCGATGCCGAGCTGCACGTCTGCCGGACGGTCTGCCGCCGCGCCGAGAGGCTGCTGGTGGCATTGGCTCGCGACGGCGCGGTGCCCGCCGAAGCCGTACGTTATCTGAATCGCTTAAGCGATGCGCTGTTTGTTTGGAGTCGCTGGGCGAATCACGTGCTGGGCGCTTCCGAGACGCTGTGGGAGCCGAATGCGTCGGCGAGCGGAAGCAAGGACTCCTAAACAGTCTTTCAAAAAAGACGCTTGACCTGTCTACAGCTTCAGGGTTGAAAGTAGAGTGAAGGACGATGACTGTGTCCACTCTCGCCCGTGCAGCAGGCCTAAGTCGAAGCACAGTTCTTTATTACGAATCGGTCGGTCTTTTGCGGCCGGCCAAGCGAACGCAGGCGAATTACCGGATGTATGGCGAGCAGGAACTTGAGCGGTTGCGGCAGATCTGCGTGTACCGCTCGGCGGGTCTGACGTTAGAGGACATTCGCACGATTCTTCGTCAGCCTGCCAGCGATTACGCGGCAATTTTGCAACACCGGCTGGCCAGGTTGGGTGAAGAGATCGAGCGACTTCGCGATCACCAGCAGGCGATCGCGCGGCTGCTACAGAGCAGCGGGAAGCTGAGGAGAAAGGTGATGATAACGAAACACAAGTGGAGTGAAATTATGCGGGATTCCGGATTTTCGGAAGAGGATATGCACCGCTGGCATGCTCAGTTCGAACAGTCGGCTCCAACCGAACACGAGGAGTTTCTAAGGTTCCTGCACATTCCCGAGCCTGAGGTTCAGTCGATCCGGGAGTGGAGCCGGAAGGAAGCGCAACGTGGTGAGAGGCGCAAGCCATGACCAAATTATTTACGAGTATTTTTGTGATGGCAGCAGCGCTGCACACGGGCATTGCAGGACAGACGAACAGCGAACAGGCCGGGCACGCGCGAACCGAGTTCCACTTCACCGTGAACCTCCCGTATGATGCCGCATTTCCGCTGTTCGGGGCGTTCGGAGAGCAGAACTGGGCGCCCGACTGGAAGCCGCAGTTTCTCTATCCGAACCCTGCGGCCGACAAAGAAGGAACTGTGTTTCTGGTTAATGGGCACGCGCATTCGAGCGTATGGATGACGACCAAGTTCGATGTGGTGAAAGGCGAAGTGCAACACGTATTCGTGCTGAATCAGGCAGTAATCAGTCTTATCGACATAGTGCTGAAGAAGAATGGCAGCGACAGAACCGACGTATCGGTCGCGTATCAGTGGACGGCATTGAGCCCAGACGCGGCTGACCACGTCAGAGCGCTTGCGAAACAGCATGAACATTCGGCTGAGGAGTGGAAGACGGCGATTGACGCGTATGCGGCGAAAGTCAAGGCCAGCGGTGGGCCGACTAGATATTGATTCCCATTTGCCAAAGGAAGAAACCTACCGCCTGGCGGAAATACAGCCAGCGCAGCTGCGTATGGTTTAGGGTTCCGGCGGTGGGTCGCGGCGAACCGTAGACCTGGATGTGTTGCCACTCGAGCAGGCGCTTGACGCGATAGATGTGATATCCGTCGCTGACGACGATACAAGAGTGCAGGTTCATGCGGTGCATAATCTCAACCGCACCCTGCAGACTTTGTGCAGTGGTTGAGCCTTCCGGCTCAACGAGGATCGCTTCGGAAGGCACTCCGTGTTCCGTTAGATAAGCGCGACCCACCTCGCCTTCGGTGTACACGGGATCGCCTCCTGCGCCACCGGTAGTGAGGATGTATGGCGCGAGACCCCTCAAATACAGCAGCAGAGCGTGGTTGAGACGTGCGCGCAGAACGGGCGAAGGCTTGCCGCGATACTCGGCTGCGCCGAGGACAACGATTGCGTCGGAACGGTGCGCCTCGTCTACCGTCGATTCGCGCGCAATTTGCTTAGCGACATAGAACAGGTAGGCTAAGAGCAGGATCGAGAGCAGGCCGATTGAACCTGCGATGGCACGTTTCATGCGGCTGAGTCCGACGCCAAACTTGCTGTGATCTGAAATTTTAGTCTACGTCGAAAACGCGACCTCGCACTCTGAATGGAGCTCACCAGCACAAAAAACCCGCTGCTGCAGGAAATCCGCCGGGCGGCAGCTGAGGGTCGGCCGACGGAGGCCGGGCTGATTGCGGTGGAAGGTCCGCACCTGCTCGAGGAGGCATTACGCGGTGAATGGATGATTGCCCGGATCTTCGTGACCCCCGACGGGCGGAAGCGCTATGCGCATTTGCTGCGCGCCGCCGAATGCGAGATTGTTGACGTATCGGCGCGCGCCTTTGCCTCTACGGCCGCGACGGAGACGACCCAGGAAGTCCTGGCGCTGTTGCAACCGCGCGATTGGGTCTGGGATGACCTGACACGAGGAACGGCGCTGATCGTCGTTCTCGACGGTGTTCAAGATCCCGGGAACGCCGGCACGATCGTCCGCTCGGCCGAGGCGTTCGGCGCGACAGGGCTGGTTTTTCTGAAAGGCTGCGCGCGCGTAGCGAACGGCAAGTTCTTACGCGCGACCGCCGGGTCCATTTTTCGCTTACCCTTTTTGGAAGGGATGGCGAGCGCCGATTTGATCAGGCACATGCGCACGAGTGACTTCGAGTTGTATGCGCTTGCGCCTTCGACGGGCACGAGAATAAGCGAGGCAGATTTGCGGAAGAGCTGCGCAGTGGCGGTAGGCAGCGAGGGCGCGGGCGTGTCGTCTGAGCTTTTAGCGAACGCACAAGCGCTGAGCATCCCAACCAGGGCGGTCGAATCGCTGAACGCCGCGGTGGCGTGCTCGATTACCTTGTTTGTGGCGCAGCAACAGAGAAACGCAACATGAGCCTATTCGAGGGCTCACCGCTGTCATCCCACACGGGCAGACGGAACACCGCTCGCCCGCTCGCGGACCGAATGCGCCCGCAGACCCTCGATGAATACCTGGGACAGGAACATATTCTCGGACCAGGCAAACCGCTTCGCGCCCAAATTGAGAGCGGGCAGTTATCGTCGCTGATCTTGTGGGGACCGCCGGGATCGGGCAAAACGACTTTAGCGGCATTGATTGCGCAGAAAAGCGGAGCGGACTTCATTCCTTTCAGTGCGGTTCTCAGCGGCATCAAGGAAATTAAGGCTGTGATGGCCGATGCGCAAAAGGCCAAGCGGTTGGGGCGAACGACCGTTTTATTTATCGATGAGATTCATCGCTTCAATAAGGCGCAGCAGGACGCTTTTCTGCCGTATGTGGAACGGGGAGATGTGGTTCTGATCGGCGCGACGACGGAGAACCCGTCCTTTGAAGTAGTTTCGGCGCTGTTGTCACGAACCAAGGTGTATTCGCTGCGAGCCTTGGAAACGGAGGAGGTCGTAACACTACTGAAGCGGGCGGTCGAGACCCCGGAGCGGGGTTTGGGGCATCTAGGACTAAAGATCCAGGACGAATTGTTCGATGAGATTGCAATAGCATCTAGTGGCGATGCCCGAGCGGCATTAAACACCTTGGAAATAGCTGCGCAAGCGGCTCAAGAGGGAACGATCGACCGGCAAACGGTCGCCGATGCATTACAGCGCAAGGTGTTGCTGTATGACAAGTCCGGGGAAGAGCACTACAACCTCATCTCGGCGCTCCATAAATCCGTTCGATCGAGCGATGTGGATGCGGCTTTGTACTGGTTGGCACGAATGATGAAAGCGGGGGAGGACCGGCTGTACCTGGCAAGACGACTGACACGCATGGCTATAGAGGATATCGGTTTGGCCGACCCGCGGGCCGTGGAGCAAGCAATGGCGTGCATGCAGACGGTGCATTTCCTGGGCATTCCCGAGGGAGACCAAGCCTTGGCGCAATTGACTATCTATTTGGCGGCTGCCCCGAAATCGGACGCTGCCTACCAGGCCCTTAATAAGGTAAACGCCACGATCGAAAGCACCGTCGCTCCGCCCGTACCCTTGCACTTGAGGAATGCGCCCACGCCCCTCATGAAAGAGATGGGTTATTCAAAGGGTTATAAGCATGCTCATAAAGAGGATGATGCAGTGACGAACATGCAGTGCCTGCCGGATGCGTTGGCTGGTACGCACTTTTACGAGCCTACCGAACGCGGATTCGAAAAAAACTTGCGGGAACGGCTCGAATGGATAGCGAAAAGACGCACTAAATCACCGCAAACAGTCGATTAAGTAGATGTGTTGTTCATTGTGTAAGCTTATAGATCGGAGTTTTTGACGAACCGTGTCGGAGAGCACCATAACCCTGGGAAGGCGTGTCGACACACCGGACGTACCCATGACGGAGCGTCGTAGATCGAGCCGCTTTCCTATTGAGCGTGAGCTTCGCTATAAGACTCTGAACCAGCGGTCAGAGATCCTGGCGGGCAACGGTAAGACGCTCAATATCAGTAGTTCCGGCGTCCTTTTTACTACGGACCATGACCTGCCCGTGGGCACGCGTCTGGAGGTCTCGATTAGCTGGCCAGCCCAGCTGAACGAGAAGTGTTTGTTGAACCTGGTGGCCCGGGGCCGAGTCACGCGGCACAGCAAGGGCCAGCTCGCGTTGCAAATCCAGCAGTACGAATTCCGTACGCAGAGCCGTCCCGGCAAAGAGAAGTAGCACCGCGCGAAACCGCAGCCGCCGGAACTAACCCGTGTTCTGGGCTAACATGACAGTGTTGTGCGTCGACGTCTTGCCTCTGCAGCCGCCGCGCTGAGCTTCGTTATCCTTCTCGCCCTGCTGATCTGGCAGGGTTCGTTCCGCATTACCTACTCCCCGTCGACCCTGAGCGAGACCATCGTGCTTTGGGCGGTTTCGACGCTCATCTTCCTCCTTACCATCCTGCTGGCGTTCATGCTGTTTCGGGCCAGTGTCAAGGTGTTCATCGAGCGCCAGCGCCATAAAGAAGGATCGCGGATACGCTCAAAGCTGCTGTTTGGCGCGCTCATGCTCACGCTTGCGCCGGCTCTGTTTTACTTTCTGTTCAGCTACTACGTTCTGAATCGGCATCTTGACCTATGGTTTAGCCAGACGGCCCTTCAAGATCTGGACCAGCAGAGAGTCAGGGCGGAGACCGATTGGATCAGTTTGCTGCCTCAGACGCGCGAAGCCGCGGAGACGGGCCGCATAAACGCCGTGTTCTTCCGAGATCTTGCAATACAGCATGGCATCCGGCAGCTCATCCTGCAGCGCCCGGCAGGCGTTCCGATGCTGCTGTACCAGCTGTTCGACAAGCCGAACAGTTCTCTGCTGCGGGCGCAAGCAGATGTTTTTGACGGCGCGAGGAATTTGGGGCGTATCACGGTCGTTTCTTCGAGCAGCGATCCCTTAGGTAAGGGTGTCCGGCTGCAGAAGTTCTATAGAAATACCTACTTTCGGTTGATTTGCCTTATTACTCTGTTTGTACTGTTCTTCGCTTCGTGGTCTGCGCAGATGCTGGCGCGCCAGATCAGCGTACCCATTTCGGCTTTGCTCGGTGCGGCACAGGAGGTAACGCAAGGCAACTTGTCTTTTCGCGTGCGTGTTAGTGCGATTGACGAACTCGCGACCCTGGTTCGCGCCTTCAATAAGATGACCAATGAGCTGGAGGGCAATGCGCGGGAGTTGGAAGCGCGGCGACGCTTCACGGAAGCGATTCTAGAGAGCATTCCAACGGGCGTCATTTCGCTCTCAGCCGATGAACGAATTGAGCGTGTGAATCGGGCGCTGGCGGGGCTCTTCTCGGAGGAGGTTACGGCGTCGGCCAAACGCCTGGAGGATCTGTTCGCGGGCGAAGATCTGGCCGAAGTTCGTTATGTGCTGAAGCGCGCCCGCCGAACCGGTGTGGCCGCTTGCCAGCTCGACATACAGCGCCCCCGTTCAGTGCTTCACTTGGCCATAACCGTCGCATCGCTCGAAGAGCAGCGTGGTTTTGTGCTGGTGCTTGAAGACACCAGCGACTTGTTGCGCGCTCAGAAAGCCGCGGCATGGCAAGAGGTAGCGAGACGAATCGCGCATGAGATGAAGAACCCGCTTACGCCCATCTCGTTGTCAGCGGATCGCATTGCGCGACAGTTGCTGCGACTGGACCTGGACCCGAATGTGCGCGGCATCCTTGAAGAGTGCACGCAGACGATTCAGCAGGAGGTGCAAACTGTCAAATCGCTGGTTGACGAATTCTCGCAGTTCTCGCGATTCCCGAGTGCCCAGCCGGTTGCTACCGATCTGAACGAGATTGTCGATGGCGCGATGACGGTGTTCGCGGGAAGGCTCGATGGAATCGCGGTTTCCTTGGATCTCGACCGCAACATACCGCCGGTGATGGCCGACCGGGAGCAGATCAAGAGAGTGATCGTCAATCTCATCGACAACGCAGCGGAGGCGATGAATGAAGCGCCGGTGCGCGATCTGCTGGTGACGACTTCGCAGGCAGGCGCCGAAACGGTTCAGCTATCGGTCACCGATACCGGGTGCGGTGTTTCCGCGGCTGACAAGGAAAAGCTGTTTCTGCCGTATTTCTCGACTAAGGGACGCGGCACCGGGTTGGGCCTCGCAATCGTGAGCCACATCGTCACCGAACACCACGGCCGGGTCAGAATAGAAGACAACTATCCCACTGGGGCACGCTTCGTTGTCGAGCTGAACGCGTTGCCGAGCGTCGACGCGATGCCCGTTGAAGCACACGAGGGCAACACCCGCGATAACCATCCCGCTACCCTGAAGGTATAGTCCTTCCCCCACATGGCAGTGCGCGGACCGAAAGTTCTTATTGTCGATGATGAAGCCAGCATTCGCCAATCGTTGCGCGGCGTGCTCACGGATGAGAGTTACCAATGCACGACGGTTGACAGCGGGGAAGCTTGCCTGGCGGAACTCGCACGCGAATCTTACGAAGCAGTGCTGCTCGATATCTGGATGCCTGGAATCGATGGTCTGACTGCGCTCACGCGCATTCAGGAGCTACCCGCCGGGTCGCGTCCTGCGGTCATCATGATTTCGGGGCACGGCAATATTGAAACGGCCGTGAAGGCGACCAAGCTGGGGGCCTTTGACTTCGTCGAAAAACCTCTGACGATCGAGAAGGTGAGCGTCGTGCTGAAGAACGCCGTGCAGCAGCGACGCATGGACTTGGAGCTGCAACGGCTGCGGGACGACACGGGGTCGGTCGAAATTATTGGCGACAGTGTGCCGATGAAGGCACTCCGGCAGCAACTCAAATTGATGGCAGGAACGAACGGGCGCGTGCTGATTTATGGCGAGAGTGGCACTGGAAAAGAGTTGGTAGCGCGCGCTATCCACAGAGCGAGCCAACGGGTCAATGGGCCATTTGTAGAGGTGAACTGCGCGGCACTGCCGGAGGATCTCATCGAGAGCGAGCTATTCGGACATCGACGCACGAATTTCGATGGAACGGCCGATCACAAGATCGGCAAGCTACAAAAGGCGCATGGCGGAACATTTTTCCTGGACGAAGTCGGGGACATGAGTCTCAGAACCCAAGCCAAAGTGCTACGGGCGCTCGATGAGCACCGGTTCGAGCCCATAGGAGCGCCGCAATCCATTCAGGTAGATGCGCGGGTGATCGCGGCGACCAATAAGAATCTGGAGAAGGAGATCGAACGCGGTAATTTTCGTGAAGATCTGTTCTATCGGCTCAACGTGATTCCGTTCAGCGTGCCGCCGCTGCGAGAACGCGCAGAAGACATACCTCCGCTCGCGTTGCATTTTCTTCGCGAATTTACCGTATCCTATGGCCGCAAACCGAAAGAGCTAAGCGAGGATGCGATGGCGGCGCTGATGAACTATCATTGGCCGGGCAACGTGCGCGAACTGCGCAATTTAATGGAACGGATTGTCATTTTGTATCCGCAACGCCGCATCGAAATGCGTCATCTTCCGCTCGATGGTGCTCGCAAGGCGCCAAACGGCAAACGCGCCGAAGGGTTTGGCAGCCTTCACGAGGTGAAAGAAGCCGCTGAGCGCGATTATATTTTGCGCAAACTCGAAGAGACCGGCGGGAACGTCACGCGCGCTTCGGAGTTGTTGGGCCTGGAGCGCAGCAATCTGTATCGAAAGATGAAATCTCTCGGCATTGCCGGCAAAGAATAAGAAAACCAGGCGTGGATTACCTCATCAGTGGAGCGACTGGGTTCATCGGATCGAAACTGGTGAACCGACTCTTAGGGCTCGGGCACGAAGTAAACTATGTTGGCCGGCACCGCAGCGCAGCCGTCGATTCACGGGCAGCGTTTCACTTCTGGAAGCCCGCCGAGCCGCCTCCGCTGGACAGCATCTCTCGATTAGACGCGATCGTTCATCTGGCCGGAGAGCCGGTCGCGCAGCGTTGGAATGCGGAAGTGAAGCAGCGAATTTACGCGAGCAGAGTCGAGGCCACCCGCAAGCTCGTTTCAGCGATTGGAGAATTGAGGCATAAACCATCGGTGCTCGTTTGTGCATCTGCGGTCGGATACTACGGAAACCGCGGTGACGAGTTGCTGACGGAGGAGACCGCGCCGGGTGAGGACTTTCTGGCGAAAGTCTGCGTTGATTGGGAGCGCGAAGCGTTTCGTGCGACCGAACTCGGCGTCCGCGTGGCGATCATCCGGATATCGGTTGCGCTCGGGCGGGACGGAGGCGCATTAAAGAAGATGCTGACGCCTTTCCGTCTGGGCATCGGCGGTCGCTTCGGCAGTGGCCACCAATGGATGCCCTGGATTCACATTGACGATTTGGCGCGCCTCTTTATCTATGCGGCAGAAAATCCGGCTGTACAGGGTCCGCTGAATGGCTGCGCGCCGCAGCCGGTGAGGAATGCCGAGTTTGTGCGCGCGCTCGGGCGGGCGCTGCATCGGCCAGCGATTTTGGCGATGCCGAAGTTTGCGTTGCGGCTTGCGGTGGGTGAAGTTGCGGATTCCGTTATGAGCAGCATTCGAGCGGTCCCGGCAGCGACGCAACAGACCGGTTTCCAATTCGAATATCCAGAGCTCGAAAACGCGCTTACGTCGGTGCTCGAATAGGCCAAGATGTACGCTCCAGATGCTAAACTAGGCATATATGGCAATTCCGAATGTAAAGCGTTTTCGGCCCTTTTGCCCGACTTGCAACGAGAATTTCACGGTGATGGCCGTCCTTCCGAAGGACATGGATGTCAATACCTACTTGGAGGATGCCGTGGCGCGTCACGACCATAAGGCCTACCAAGAAGCGAAGCAGCAACACTTCAAGGTTCGCGTCGGTCAGCAAAAGCAGAAGAAGGCGAAGTAAGTCCCTCGCAGCACTCACGCAACGAGCCCGTCAGCTATTGGCTGATGGGCTTTTGCTTTTGAGGAACAGTTTACGACGCTTTGTGAGCTTGTGCGATTCTGAGGGCGCGCGATGCCGCAAAGGCCACATCCGGATCAATGTCCTTCGCCAAAGTATTTAGCGCAGGAATCACGTCGTCGCTAGGGCTGGCCGCAAAAATCGAACACAAGGCGATTTTCTGGTCCTTTGTTGCGCGCGCGACAAGCGGGAACAAGGCTTTGCGGACATCTTCCCTGCGGGCTAACTCGGTCAAATACGCTGTAGCAGCAACGCTGTGAGCCTTCATTTCAAGATTCTCGACTAAGTAGGAGAGGGGACTGAAATCGGAGGTATCGACTTTGCCCTCATCCACCAGCGCGAAGGCCGCGGCCAGGTGCACTTTCGAATCCGCGTCCTTTTCGTCGAAGGCGGCGGCGATGACGGGCGTGTCCTCGGGTTCGCGAATTCGCCCGAGCCCTTCCAGAGCGGAAGCCCGCAGGTCGGCATCGCGGTCGCCAACATATTTTTGGAAAACCGGCCGATCGTCGGGGCTGGCAAGCATCGCGAGTGCGTCCAGCGCTGCGCGGCGAATTCTTATGTTGCGCGCATTTGTCAGATCGGATCGCACATCGCCCGCGCATTCCAAACAATGCAACACTCCGATAGCCTCGAGAGCCGTGGCTTGAATACGGTCATCCAAATCATGCGCAGGCGAAGACAGCGCCGGTCCGGCGGATGCATCGTGTATCTTCTCGAGCGCAACTAAGCTCTCAAACATCACCTGACTGTCTTTTGCATGCAGCGCTTCCGTGAGCGCCGGAACGGCGAGGGCATCCCGCAGAATACCCGCAGCGCGAGCGGCGTTCGCCCGGACATCGGAACCAGTGCCGGCACGCACCTGATCAGCAAGCGCCTGAGCAACATCCGGCCGGATGATGACGTCCGGGTCGATCACTTGATCGTTACGCGAGGAAAAGAACGTTTTGACCTGCCGCACACCGCGCGTAAATGGACCGGTCAGCCCACCTTTAGCGATATATCCGGGCACGTAGTAGTTCGTCATGCCATCCGCGGCGCGGATTTGCACCTCCGCGTCGCTGTCGTGTGCCGCCTTCGCAAGCGGCGCGAGGCTGGCTTCGGTGTCGATCTTAACGATCGCCTTCACGGCTTCCACCCGAATGCTGCGATTGGGATCGGTCAAGTACTGCTCTAGCGCCGGGATCGCTCGAGCGTCTTTCTTGCCCAGGTCACGAATGCGCTGGATGCGCTGATTTGCGTTGAAGCTCTCTTCATTCTGGGCGACCAGTAAGAAGCAGAAACAAACACCACACGTCAGCAGCCGGACGCAATGAAAGAACATACTGTGACGGTAGCTCGCCTTAGCGGACAACTTCAACCGTTATCTTATGCGGTATCAGGCCGGCCTCGTAGCCGAGATCAAGGAGTTTTTGGGCTGCACGCGGGACAATCTCGCCGCCGTCGACGGTGTTTTGATTCACGTACATTCCAACGAATTGCTCGGCCAGAGCAGGCTCGAGGTCGCGAGCAAATTGCATGGCGTAGTTCAAGGCCTCCTCGCGGTGCTCGAGTGAATATTGAATGCTCTCGCGCATCAGCTTCGAACATTCCGACTGCACTTCCGGCGCCAGGTTCCGCCGCAAAGCATTTGCGCCCAGGGGCAGCGGCAGCTGATACTTCGATTTGAACCACTTGCCTAAGTCGATGACGTTGTGCAGGCCGCCATGCCCGTACGTCAATTGACCCTCGTGGATCACCAGACCTGCATCCACCTGGTGGTCCTTCACCGCTTCCAGAATCTTGTCGAACGGAATCACGACGTGTTCGAAATCGGGCTGGAAAAGTTTTAACGCAAGGAAGGCGGTGGTCATCGTCCCCGGAATCGCGATCCTTTTGCCCTTCAGATCTTCCGGCGCCATGCCCCGCCAGCTCACTACAATGGGCCCATAACCATCTCCCACACTTGATCCGCTGGACATCAAAACGTACTTGTCGGCGACGTACGGATAGGCATGATAGGAGATCGCGGTCAGCTCATACATTCCCTCGGTCGCCTTCCGATTCAGCGACTCGATGTCTTCGAGAACGTGGCGGAATGCGAGCGTGCGCGAACGGATTTTTTTGGTCGCCAAACCATAGAACATGAACGCATCATCGGAATCCGGACTGTGAGCGCAGACGATTTCCAGAGGCGTGGTGGAACTCATTAGAAAACGGATTTAAACCTTGAAGCAACCTCAGTTTAACAGAGGGTTTCGCGCTAGATGGAAGATTCGCGAAGAGATAAAAGCTGAGGTTCGAGAATATCCAAGTCGTGTTCGAGCTGGGCGAGAGAGAAGCGACAGACCTGCTCTTCGCGATTCTGCGCGGCTATCTCCAGGTCCTGGACGTGTGCTCTCGCCTGCAAGGCATGGAGACTACCGAGAGAGCCCTTGACGGTGTGAGCGGCTCGCGAAAGGCGGTTGTAATCGCCCGCGGCGAGCGCGGTTCGCATCTCGTTGAGCTGATCCTGCCGGTCCTCGAGAAACAGGTCGATGATCTCGACGAGCAACTCTCGATCGTGAGCAACCTGCGCCTGGAATTCCTCGGGGTCGAACACGGGCAATTCGGAGGAGGTATCGGTCTGCGTAGCTTGGGTGGGCCGTGCGACGGCGCGCGCCAGGCTGGTCATCGCGTCGGAGAATGTTTGCGCCTCAAAATCTCTGGGCAGATAGCCGTCGATCGCCACACCGCCGGGCAATGATGAACCGGACTGCTCGGTAAACTGCGGCGAGAAAGAAAGGATTGGGGTTCGGCCTGAATTGCGGTGACTGTTTTCGAGAGCGCGCAAAGTCGCTGTGAACGCGGCGACGCCGTCTGCGCCGGCGAGAGAACCGAGCAGCACCGCATCGAATTTCTGCACGAGAAGCGCCTCGGAAGCATCTTCAAAACCAGTTGCCGAAAGAACGTCGTGGTTCGCGTCCGTCAGCACGGATGTGATGCGTTCCGCCTCCGAGGGGTTTTTTTCGACGAGAAGAATTCGAAGTGCACCCATAAATTCAGATCACCATACTCGAGTCCGCAAGGGAATTATCGGCATTCGCAAGCGCGCGCCTCGACTTTTGTTGTGCCCGCAACACCGCACTTCCACGCATCGGCGCGCAGGCCCTCCGCCTTTACAGATTCTGTGGCAACTTTGCGCATCAATTCTCTACTTCCCCTTTTTATGTTGTATACTCGCGATGTAGTGGGGGTGTGTCTTCCCTAGTCTGACGACTCGCACCGTCATAGCCCAAAATCGCCGCTGGCCTAGAGCACTGCTGTGTGGCGTCGAGAAATTCTCGGGCACGATTCTTAACCTCATCTTCCCTGACGAATGCCGGCTTTGCCAAGAGCCGCTCCGCAATGTATCCCGCATTCCGGTTTGCGCGTCTTGTCTTTCACTGCCCCAACCGCTTGAAGCGGAGTTCTTCTGCCGCGCTTGCCGCACTCCCTTTGTGGATTCCTATCCACTGGATGAGCACGACCTCTGTACGGTCTGCCGCGAGAGTCAGGTGAATTTCGATGCAGCCTACTCTTTCGGCAGTTACGAAGGACCCCTCCGCAGTTTAATTCACCTTTTCAAATACGCCAAAGTAGAGAGCCTGGCGCTCCCGATGAGCCGCCTGCTGGCGCGAGCCATGCCACTCGAGCAGCGCTTCGACATGGTTATCGCCATGCCTATGCACTGGCGCAAGCGCTGGGAGCGTGGGTTCAACCAGGCCGACCTGCTAGCCCGTCCGCTCGCCAAACGCTACGGGTTGAAACCTGCGACAAATCTTCAGCGTAAGCGTTACACGAAATCGCAAGCGGGCCTGACAGAAAGGGAGCGACAACAGAACCTGAAGGATTCCTTCTGCGTCAAGAAAGCAGAACAGATCGCAGGTAAGCGCGTGTTGCTTATTGACGACGTTTTCACCACAGGCGCAACGTTGCGGGCGGCGGCCGGCGTACTGAAGAACGCCGGCGCCGCTCACATTTCCGCGCTCACTCTTGCACGAGTCGATCGGCGGGGATTCGAAAGTAATCTGCCGGCCCTCCGGGAGCCTGCCCGGAAGGCGGTCTCAATGGGCGGCGGAGTGAATTAGAGTCGAAGATTCTGAATGCGGAGCGCCTGATGCCCAGTCCGGATCGACTTCATAGACCTGTTCTCGTACTGAACGCCAGTTACGAACCGATCAACATCTGCGCGGCCCGCAGGGCGCTGGTGCTGATCCTGAAGGGCGTTGCGTCGGCAGAAGAAGTAGCTCCCACTCACGTTCATTCGGCCAAACGAGTACTAAGCGTTCCCTCCGTGATCCGGCTGCTGGAGTACCGGCGCATTCCGCATCAGACTCGCGCGCTATCGCGAAAGAATATTTTGATGCGCGATCGTTATACGTGCCAGTATTGCCATCGCACGCTGCCCTCCGGCGAAATGACGCTAGACCATGTCGTTCCGCGCTCTCGGGCCGGTGAGACCGCTTGGGAAAATCTTGTGGCGTGCTGCCATCCTTGCAATAACCGGAAAGGGAACCGAACGCCGGAAGAGGCAGGCATGAAACTGCTGCGCGCGCCACGGCCGTTCAGCCTCCACACCAGTCGTCATCTCATGCGTCTACTCGGGCGCAGCGATGACCAGTGGCGGAAATATTTGTTCTATTCGGATTAAGAAGCCGCGGGCGCTTCGGACTAGCAGTACGCCGGCTTCTGACTTTTAGGCCTGCACCGGGGCTGCATCCGCGGGCCCCTGATCCTTTGGCTTTTCGGTCTTTTGCTTCGGAGCAGGCGCCTGTTTCACCGGACTGATAATCACGTGTGCGTTGCGCCCTTCGAGGCGCGGCTGGCCTTCCACAGCACCAACGCCCGCCAAGTCTCCAGCGAAGCGTAAGAGAAGGTTCCTCCCCAAATCGGTGTGGGCGATCTCTCGTCCGCGGAACTGCACAACGGCCTTTACGCGATTGCCTTCCTGCAGAAACCGAATCGCGTGATTCTTCTTGAACTCGTAATCGTGGTCGTCGGTGTTGGGGCGGAACTTCAGTTCCTTGACCTGGATGACGTGCTGCTTTTTTTTGGCTTCGTGCTGCTTCTTCTTCTGCTCGTACTGCCACTGGCCGTAATCCATCGCTTTCGCGACAGGCGGCTCAGCGGTGGGTGCGATCAAGATGAGATCGAGGCCCATGTCTTGCGCCTTCCGCACAGCCGCGGGTGTCGGCATGACCTCGACCGAGCCGTCGGGGAAGACAGCTCGAACTTCCCTGGCACGGATTGCTTCATTCACGTTCTCTCGAATTTTGGGCCGGCGCGGCTGGAAACTTCTGGGTGGATACATGCCGGATTAACGGACGGCGCGGATGTGCGCCTGGGGGACGGGAAGGGAAAAATTCAAATGTTATACCTCGTTCCAGTTTACACGGAAAATGGGTGCGCGGAGCCTTCGGTTGCTTGCTGTCGCGCAGTTGGGGCGAGTATGAACGCAACCGCACCTTGTTCGTGGCGGAAGGCGCCTTTCTTTGTCGAGGGCGCTGGCGTCAGGCGGCTCGTTTTTGCTTTTCTTGAGACAAGTTCGCCATGGCCATGGGCATTTGTGCGTTCTGCGTGAGCACTTGCTGGTGTTGGAACTTGGCTTCGGCGAGCAAAAGGGCCCAGTCATGCAGCTGTTGCTTGCGATTATCGTTGGATTCGCGGCGCGCTTCTGCGGCTTGCTTGCGCGCTTCTGCGGCTTCACAGCGTTTTTGCGATTCAAAGCCAATTTCGGCTTTGCGCGTTTCGTTTCTTAGGCTTCGCAGCTCGGCAGAGCACTTGTAGAAGGCGCGGTCGTGGGTCGAGTGGTAGCGCAAGTAGAGCGCGAGCTGCTTTTCGGCATTGTTGCAGAGAACCGGCACCGCGGATCCAGTGGAGTTGTCGCTTCCTTCGACAGTGGCGCGGTTGAAGCAGGTGTCCTGAAGGGAAAGGGCGCGTTGAGCAAGCCAGAAGTGCTGGGCCATCTTCTCGACCAGCGCGCCTTCGAGTTCGGTGGCGGGCTGGTGGTGGGTGCGGAAGCTCAAGAGAAGCGCGTCGAACTCGGCCTGCTTTTCGCCGGGCAGGAGGCGGAAGGCGCCCGTGAAGCCGTGGCGGAAATTGTTTTGCGCGATGGCGGCTCGGCCGTGAGGCGTTTTGGGACCGGTGGAGTGTTGGGAGTTGGCCTGGTTAGCGGCCATTTGGGCGGCAGTTGACATTTGCGGATTACCTCGGAAAAGGAAAAACGCCGGAGAGGCGCAGCGGCTCATCCGGCGTTTTGAGAATTGGGAAGCCAAGCGGGCTTTCTAATCTCAGGCTAGCATTGCGTGTCAAGTGTTTTTGGCGAAAAAGGCCGAAAAATAAGGAAATGAGTGTTGTGACTGGGGCTTTGGGGAGCACTGAATTTGAGAGTGAGGCGATTTGAGAGGTGGGGCTGAACGTGTGGATGCAGGGTTTGGAGTACAGGGTTGAGGGGCGCTTTCGTTCCTCGCCCAAGGTAAGCTCGCGTAAGTCCGATAGACTCATATGACTCGCGATAGCGGACTCGAAACACAATTCCAATTGACCGGAAGTAGCGTGTGCCTTCGCGGCAAGCTGTTTCGATGTAGGATCGTTTACGCATAGAGAGGGGAAAGTGCTTATGGGTTGGCGGTTTCGCAAGAGCTTCACGGTCATCCCCGGACTGAAGCTGAACCTGAGTAGTCGCGGTTTAAGCACGACCATCGGTGCGCCTCCCTTCAGCGTGAACATCGGCCCGAAGGGGGTTTACCGGAACATCAGCATCCCTGGAACCGGGATCTCGCATCGTGAGCGCATCAACACGTCCGGTCCGAGGCCCACGAATCGTGAGGAGCCGGGTCAGGAAACGCCGCAGCTTGCATACCCTCCGCCGTTCACTTCCAGAACGGAGCCAGCGCGCGAGATTCATAGCGCCAAAACCGAATTGCTCACGAGCGACAGTCTTGCGCACATGCGTGAGCTCCTTACGGCCGCCTATAAGCAGCGGGAAGAACTGAAGACAGAAGTCTCCGGCGCGGCGAGTGACTCGAATCGAGCCACCGAACGGTACGAAAAATGGAGCAACGGCTTTTTGCTGAAGCACATGTTTAAGAAGCCGTTCGCCGCACGCAGGGAGGCCTCCGAGACAGCCGAGGCGAAATGGAAGGAGTTGCAGGAGCAGCTTAGTCTCTCGACCATTCGTACCGAGATTTCGCTAGAGCCAAAGCAACAAGGCCCGTACTCCCGCATGATCGAGAAATTCTCGGCGGTTGCGGCAAGTAATCGAATTTGGAACATCCTTTCCGAAAGGTCCGTTAACCGCGTCGCCGAGCGTACGAACGTGAACACAAGCGTGGACCGCACTGCGGTGACGTTCTCACTCGGTTCGTGCGATCTAATTCAGTTGGAAGAGAGTGTCCCTAATCTCCGAAACAAGACGGGGGGAGACATGTTCATTTATCCCGGTTTCATCCTGTATCGGGATTCGAATGAAGCGTTCGCACTGATCGATTTCCGTGATGTCACGTTGCGTTATGTCAGCACTCAGTTCACGGAACGGGAACATATCCCGTCTGATTCGCGAGCCATCGGCTTGACGTGGAATAAATGCAACAAGGATGGGAGTCCGGATCGCCGCTTTCGCGATAATTACCACATCCCGATAGCGCTCTATGGTGGGCTAAATTTTTCGAGTCGCGATGGCCTGGATGTTCGATACCTATGCTCCAACGCGACTGCGGCAGAGGAGTTCGTCAGGGCATGGATCGCCTTCCAGATGTTCCTTGGAGAACCAGCCTGGTCCGGCAACCCTGCTGCCGAGGCTTCCGGCACACGCCGAGGTTAAGTTCCTTGTTCGATCAGGAATGGCAAAAGGCCGAACAGGAATCAGAGGCTGCTTTCGAAGGTTTCGCCGATGCTCAACGCAAGATGCTCGACATGATGGATGAGAACGCTCAATCAACTTTCGGCAATGGAGCGCCTGATTTCACCATTTCGAAAGGCGCCATGGACGCATACTTGGCCGCCATCAGCAACCTGATTTCTTCGGGAACTAAGTTCGTTGAGACATCCACCTTCGTCGGCGAGTCTAAGCGAGAGGTCTTCCGTAGTTCTCTGAAGCGTACGGAACAGAGTTTAGATGCATTCGAGGTGAAGGTAGCGTCCGGGTACATCGACGCGTTCAACATGATGGCGTTCATCCAGTCGATCACCGAGCTCGGGAAAGATTACACCCACTTCATGACCGCCGTAGCCGAAAGGATGAACGAGTACGTAGCCACGATCCTCAAGTAGGGCTTTGGGAAGTCGAAATGGATGGCTGGATCAGTCCAGCAAGCGACCCTCCGGTTCAAATCGCACGCGCGGGCCTATTCTAATGCCGTAAAAGGCATTGAGCGCTCAATGATGTACACTATACATCGTGCGGCGAACGCAGCTCTATCTGGACGACCATCTGTGGAATGCGCTTCACGCGCGCGCGCGGAGCCGGAAGACGACTATCTCCGAACTGGTGCGGGAGGCAGTGCGTGAGCGTTACCTCGGCAGGCAAGATGAGCAGAGGAACGCCATGCAGGAATTCGTCGGGATTCGCAAGGGACCCTCCGAACCGCTCGATGCGGCGCAGTACGTGCGAGGACTTCGCAGAGGCGATCGGCTCGAACGGCTTCGTAACAAGTGACGGTTCTCGTCGATTCCGACATCCTGATCGAAGTCGCACGCGGCAGGGATGCCGAGTCGTTTCCAAATGGCTGGAATTGAGCAACTCCGACGCTGCTGTTCTGTATTCGCCTATCAGTGTGGCGAACTTTGGGCGGGGGCTCGGCCAAAGGAATATGATGGGCTAAACAATCTCTTCCGGGCGCTGACGAGCACTCCGATTGACGAAGAGGCGGGCCGTCAAGGCGGGCGTTTACCTGGCCGGTACAGGCAGAGCCACGGGGTCGAAATCGCAAATGCATTGATTGCGGCCGCTGCGGTCGCGAACAACGCAGAATTGTGGACACGAAACCGCAAGCATTATCCAATGAAGGAAGTCTCGTTTTTTGATTGAGTGAATCGATGCGTGTCTTTGGCGTGTGGAGCAGACTCTGGAGTAGAGTCCACATATGGAGACGATCCAGGTTGTTCTCGATCAAGAGCTGTTGCGCGCCACCGACCGGGTTGCGCGCCGGGCGAAACAGAACCGTTCCGCGTTAATTCGCGAAGCGCTTCGAGAGCACCTTCGAAAACTCGAAGTTCAAGCATTCGAAGGGCACGACCGGAAGGGTATCCAGGCATAAGCCAACGCGCGATGAATCCCTTTTTGGGAGCGGAGGCTGCGTGGCCGGCAGAATAGTGCGGCCGGATGTACGACACCGGTCACGTCCGGGATTTGCGGGAGCGGGTGTTTGGCGCAACCTGGGATATTGAAGGCGTGCCATGAGTTCGCTGTTCGAGAACCATCCAGCCGCACTCACCTCCGAACCGCTCGAAGAAGGCGCTGTGGTTTTGCGCGGGTTCGCTGCTGCGGGAGCGCCTGTGCTGGTAGAAGAAGTCGGGCGCATTGCACGGTCCGCTCCGTTTCGCCACTTGATCACGCCGGGCGGTTACACCATGTCCGTTGCGATGACGAACTGCGGCCGGGTCGGTTGGGTCTCCGATCGCAAGGGCTATCGTTATGATCCAGTCGATCCCGACAGCCTGGCACCTTGGCCCGCGATGCCCACTCCCTTTTTGGAATTGGCGGTGAACGCGGCGGCCGCGGCGGGGTTCGCCAACTATCATCCAGATGCGTGCCTCATCAACCGCTACGCGGTGGGCGCCAAACTGAGTCTTCACCAGGATCGTGACGAAGAAGATGCCTGGGCGCCCATCGTTTCGGTCTCGTTGGGAATTCCTGCTGTGTTTTTATGGGGTGGCAAACGTCGCGCTGACGCGGTGCGCCGGCTGCGGCTTGAAAACGGCGATGTCGTCGTGTGGGGTGGGCCGGCGCGGTTTGCGTATCACGGGGTCGCTCCGCTCAAAGAGGGAGAGCATCCGCTCACAGGTGCTACTCGCATTAACCTGACCTTTCGAAAAGTGTACTGAGCGAGCGCTTCTGCGAGTCGAATCGGTTCACGTTTCTCGCAGCCGAAGGGTTCCTATTGGCATCCATTACGGGTCGGGAGGCACCATACATGGCAGCAAACAGTAGTCGAACCATCGTCGTTACGGGCGCGACGGGTAAACAAGGCGGCGCGGCGTTCCGTCATTTAAAGCAGCGTGGGTTCGCGCTTCGCGCGCTGGTACGCGATCCGGAAAAGCCGGAAGTCCGTGAATTGGAAGCTAGTCGCGTCGAGGTCCTGCGGGGCGATTTCGACGATCGGGAATCAATGGAGCGCGCACTGGACGGAGCAGACGGCGCTTACTCGGTGCAAGCCTGGCAAGGCGGGCCCGAAACGGAGGTCCGTCAAGGCATTGCGTTTGCCGAAGCAGCGAACCGGCAGGACGTTGGGCACCTCGTTTACAGTTCAGTGGGTGCTGCGGATCAGAATACAGGCATTCCGCACTTCGAAAGCAAGAACGAAGTGGAGACGCGTATCCGGCAGATTGGCATCCCGTATACGATTTTTAGACCGGTGTTCTTCATGGAGAACTGGCTGATGATGCGCGAGGGCGTCGAGAACGGCTCCATTATGCTTCCACTCAGCCCGCAGACGCGACTGCAGATGATCGCGGTCGATGACATTGGCGCCTTCGTGGCACTGGCGTTTGAACACTCCGGGCACTGGCATAATCGCGCGTATGAACTCGCGGGCGACGAGTTGTCGATGAGCGAATTGGCGGAAGCGTTCAGCCGTGCGTCAGGGCGCGAGGTGCGGTACCAACAGGTGCCGTGGGACCAGTTCGAACAACGGGCCGGACACGAGATGACGGTGATGTACCGGTGGTTCGAAGAAAAGGGTTACAGCGTCGATATCGCGGGAGTGCGTCAGGAGTATCCGCAGCTGACAAGCTTCTACAGGTGGCTTGAACAGAACTGGACGCAGCGGGCCGCTCAGCGGGCGTCCGGCGGTTAGTCGTTCGGCGGGATGTTATATGCTGGCACACAATCGAGGGCGCATATGAAACGTAGCCATACATTTTTCAGCGATCGCCGTGCTGTTCTGTTCTGCGGTTGTCGCGACCGCGCAGCAGCCGAAATATCTGACCAGCGACACGTTCTTCCAAATGGAATCGATCTCGAATCCGGCTATTTCGCCGGACGGCAGCCAGATCGCTTTCACGCGCGGGTGGTCGGACATGACGAAGGACCAATCGCAGTCGAATCTCTGGATTGTCGATAGCAGCGGGGCACGCCCGCGGCAGCTGACCCAAGGCAACTGGAGGGATTCGGAGCCGGTGTGGTCGCCCGATGGAAAGCGCATCGCGTTCCTATCCAATCGGGACGGCACCGAGCAGATCCAAGTCCTGTGGGTGGATACGCACGAAGTCTCGCAACTGACGCACCTCGAGAAAGCGCCCGCGAACGTGCGCTGGTCGCCCGATGGGCAACGTATCGCGTTCACGATGCCTATACCGGACGAGACAAATCTGCTTCCTGTGAAGCTGCCCAAACTGCCGAAAGGGGCGCAACTCGCCAAACCTGCCGTGATCGTCGACCGATTGAGTTGGGGGCGCGACGGCGTAGGACAGACCGTGAAGGAGTACAACCACGTGTTTGTGCTCGACTCCGCGATCGGTGGGACGCCGCGCCAGATCACACAAGGGAACTACAACCATAACGACCCGCAATGGTCGGCCGATGGCAAAACGATTTACGTTTCCGGGATCCGCAAGCCGGACGCAGAATACCTGCGCGATGATTCCGAGATTTACGCGATCGATCTCGACACGCTAGCCGTTAGAACCTTAACGGATCGCAAAGGTCCGGACATCACACCGCGCATTTCGCCCGATGGCAAATGGATCGCCTACACAGGGTACGACGACAAAGGGTACACAAGCCATCTCGCCAGTCTTTATTTGATGGATGCGAATGGCGACCACAAACGCGTGTGGGCGGACAAGCTCAATAACTCTCCTACCGACATTCATTGGGCCAGCAATAACTCCGGCGTCTACTTCGCAGTGCAGGAGGACGGCGTGACGAGCCTCTACTTCGCTTCCGCGAAGTCGCCCGATGTTAAACCTCGCAAGCTCAACTCCGGCGTATACGTGTTGCAGGGCGTGTCATTCGCGAACAATGGACGGGCCGCTGCGGTGCAATCGAGCTTCAAGGAACCCGGCACGCTGGTCAGCTTTGCAGTGAACGACCCCGCCGAAATGAAGAAGTTGGTGGATGTCAATGCGGACGTGCTGCGCGGCGTGAAACTCGCCGATGTTGAAGAAATGTGGTTCCCCTCGAAAGATGGATTGAAAATCCAAGGCTGGTTGATGAAGCCGGCGAACTTCGAGCAGGGCAAAAAATATCCGATGCTGCTTTACATTCATGGCGGCCCCTGGTCCTTGTATAACGTCGCGTTCAATTGGGATTGGCAGAACTTTGCCGCGAATGGATACGCGGTGCTGTTTCTGAATCCACGCGGTTCGACCGGGTACGGACAGGAGTTCGTCAACGGAATCCAGTACTCCTATCCGGGAAAAGATTATGACGACCTCATGGCAGGGGTCGACGCGGCGATCGCGAAAGGCTTCGTCGATCCGGAGAATCTTTTCGTGTGCGGCGGCTCGGGCGGCGGCGTGCTTACTGCGTGGATTGTCGGCCACACGAACAGATTCCGCGCGGCGGTTTCCATGCGGCCCGTTATCGACTGGGGTTCCTTCGTCGGCATCACCGATGGAGCGTTCTGGTATCTGCAATTCCACAAATATCCGTGGGAGGACGCTGAAGAGTACGCGGTGCGGTCGCCCCTGCATTACGTCGCAAACGTGACGACTCCCACGATGGTGATGACGGGCGAGTCTGACCTCCGCACGCCGATTGTTCAGAGCGAGGAGTTTTATCGGGCTCTGAAGATGCTACACAAGCAAACGCTGCTGGTTCGGATGCCGGAAGAGTTTCATGGCTGGCGGCGGCCGTCACACCGCCTTTTGCAGCAGCTTTATTTGCAAGCCTGGTTCGAGAAATGGCGGAAGAAGGACGGGAAGTCGGAAACAGTTTCGGCAATCGAATAGGCGCCGCCAGTCGTGCCAGAGGCCTTTCTTTCGGGTCGATTCGTTGACCGCGGAAAAAGGCCTGTGATAGCGTAAATTCAGTAGGGGAAATCCACCTAACTCGTAGTGCGTTTTGGCCCTGGAGGGCCCGAATCGCGCTCTCTTTCCTTGCTCTAAAACCTTTAAATGGAAGCAACGTTACAAGCGCTCGGGGACCTGCTGGTAAAGGCGATTCCGACGGTTCTTTTCTTTATCGCGCTGACGTTCTATTTGAGAGCAGTACTGTTCAAGCCGATCGCAAAAATTTTCGAGGAGCGCAGGAAGGCCACCGAAGGCGTCCGGGAACTGGCGCAGCGGGCCTTCGAAGCGGCGGAAAAGAAGAGCTCGGAATTCGAGCGTGCTCTGCAGATGGCTCGCGCCGAATTGCACCAGGAGCACGAAGCCTTACGGCGGGGTTGGATCGAAGAACAGGAACAAGAAATCGCGAAGGCGCGTGCCGAAGCAGACCGTAAAATTCAGGAAGCGAAGCATGAAATCGCGCAAGAGGCGGAGAGAGCGCAAGCCGACCTGAACGCAAATGTAGAGCTCCTGGGCCAGCAGATCGTAAGCTCGCTTTTGCGGCGGAGAGCTGCATAGTGAGCGGGTACTTTCCGTATCGTGCGCGCAGGGCGTTTTGGGTATGCCTGCCCATTGTCATTCTGTTGCTGGCGGGCGCGCCCCACGCGCTGGCACAAGAGACAGCGGCGCAAGAAACTGCCGCGCTCGATGTGGTGACACGCTGGAAGATCATCAATACTGCCCTGTTTGTGATTGGACTGGGGTGGTTTCTTTGGAAATACGGGCCGGCTTTTTTTAATGCGCGCTCAGCGGACATTCAAAAGGCGATCAAAGATGCCACGGGCCTGAAGCTTGAAGCGGATTTCCGCTATTCCGAAATCGACCGGAAAATGGCCACGCTCGCGGATGAGGTCAGAAGAATGCGCGAGCAGGCGTCGCGCGAACTGGAGCGGGAGCACGCAGCGCTTTCGGCATGACGCGCAGATGGAGATCGAACACATCCATCACAATGTCGCTGCCGAAATCGAAGCGTTCCGCGAGGAAGGCATTCATCATCTCCGGCAGCACACAGCTCAACTCGCCCTGCAACTGGCCGAACGCGAACTGCAAGAACGCTTTCGATCGGGCGAGCCGGAGGATCTGCTGCATGATTTCATTCACCTCGTCGAGCAGGGGAAGAACTAGATGGCCGGCGCTCTGGCGACTCATTATGCGCGCGCACTGGCGGACGCGGTGTTTGGAGCAAAGTCGGGATTGTCGCCGCAAGATGCAGTAGCACAGTTGCGCTCGATCGAATCGTTGATGTCAGGGTCGAAGGATCTCGAACGCGCGCTGCTTTCCCCTGCTGTTTTGAAGACGCGGAAACAGGCTGTGATTTCCAAACTTGCCGACGATCTCGGCCTGCATCGTCTCATTCGGAATTTCATTCTCGTCGTGGTGTCCCATCGGCGGACGAAGGACCTGAAGGCAATCCGCCAGGAGTTTGAAATTCTGGTGGATGAAAGACTCGGCTGGATTCCGGCCCAGATCGCCTCTGCCCGAGAATTAAGGCCGGAACAAAAAAAAGAGATCGAGCGCGTGCTTGGCACCAAGCTTGGGAAGTTCATCAGGGCGCATTACACCGTAGAGCCGCAATTGCTCGCCGGTGTGCGAGCACACGTTGCATCGAGAGAGTACGACGCTAGTCTGCGCGGCAAGCTGGAGAGTATGCGGCAGCGCCTGGCAGCGTCCCATTAAGGAATTCTGAAGGAACAGTATGGCTCAAATCAGAGCAGACGAAATTTCTCGTGTACTTCTGTCCGAGATTGAAAACTTCGATGCGGTAGCGAATGTTTCGGAGACCGGGTCCGTCATAAGCGTGGGAGACGGCATCGCGCGGCTCTATGGCTTGGAGAACGTCATGGCCGGTGAACTCGTGGAGTTCGGCCCGGAGACGGTAGGCATCGCGCTGAATCTCGAAGAAGATCAAGTGGGCGCGGTTCTTCTCGGCGATTACACCAACGTGAAAGAAGGCGACCAGGTGCGCCGGACGGGCCGCATCATGTCCGTTCCGGTCGGCGAGGCGATGGTCGGCCGTGTTGTAGACGCGTTGGGACGTCCGATTGATGGCAAAGGCCCGATCGACACGAAAGAACTGAATGCGCTGGAACGTTTAGCGCCTGGCGTTGTGGATCGCCAGCCCGTGAAGCAACCACTGCAAACGGGTATCAAAGCGATTGATGCCATGGTGCCCATCGGCCGCGGGCAGCGCGAGTTGATCATCGGTGACCGGCAGACGGGCAAAACGACTGTTGCGCTCGATACGATCATCAACCAGCGCGGTCAGGAGGTCATCTGCATTTATGTCGCGATCGGGCAGAAGCGCTCCACCGTGGCGCAGGTGGTAAAGGCGCTCGAACAACACGGGGCGATGGAGTATACGATTGTCGTGGCAGCGACGGCTTCGGATCCCGCGCCGATGCAGTACATCGCACCTTATGCAGGCTGCTGTATCGGAGAGTATTTCCGCGATTCCAAGCGTCATGCGCTGTGCGTCTACGACGACTTGTCTAAGCACGCCGCGGCATATCGCGAGATCTCGCTGCTGTTGCGCCGCCCGCCCGGACGCGAAGCATTTCCAGGGGACGTGTTCTATCTGCACAGCCGCTTACTGGAACGCGCAGCGAAGCTCTCGGACGAAAAGGGCGGAGGATCGCTGACTGCTTTGCCGTTTATCGAAACGCAAGCCGGCGACGTCTCGGCATACATTCCTACCAACGTCATTTCTATTACCGACGGTCAAATTTATCTGTTAACGGATCTGTTCAATTCCAACATTCGGCCGGCAATCGATGTAGGCATTTCAGTAAGCCGTGTGGGAGGCAGTGCGCAAATCAAGGCGATGCGGTCCGTGGCAGGCACCTTGCGTCTCGACATGGCTCAATATCGCGAGCTCGCCGCTTTCGCGCAGTTCGGCTCCGATTTGGACAAGGCTTCTCAGGACCAGCTCAATCGCGGAAAGCGTTGGGTGGAAGTATTGAAGCAGGGACCGTACTCCCCGATTCCGGTCGAGAAGCAGGTCGCCATCATATTCGCTGCAGGCAACGGTTTTCTCGACGATGTTGCCGTAGAGGATGTGCGCCGTTTCGAGGGCGAACTCTACCGGTTTCTCGACAACAGCAAGCCGGAAGTGCTGCAGGCGATTCGCGAAAAACGCGAGCTGAACGAGGACATCAAAGGCCAGCTCACAAATGCGCTGAAGGAATTCAAACAGCGCTTCGCGACAGCGAAGCAAGAGAAGCCCGAACGTCAGAGCGATGGAAATCAGCGGCGCGGCGCGCAGCCTTCAGACGCCAAGAAGCCTGACGGTCGCGCGTCGAACGGCAGACAGGGCGAGCAAGTAGAAGAAGAGGCAACCAGCCTGCAAAGCAAGACCTAGCAGATGCCGAGTTTGATCGACATCCGGCGCCGCATTCGCAGCGTCAAGAACATGCAGCAAATCACCAAGGCCATGAAAATGGTGTCGGCGGCAAAGCTGCGTCGTGCTCAGGAACGTGCGTTGGCCTCGCGACCCTACGCCAACATGATGGGCCGCATCCTCTCAAACGTAGCGGCGGCCGCGGCGGGAAACGACGAAGCAGCGAATCTGCCGCTCCTTCAGGTCCGCGAAGAAAAGCGCATACTCTTGATCGTGCTGAGCAGCGATACGGGTCTGGCAGGTGCATTCAATTCCAACCTGCTGCGTTCAGCACAGCGGTTTATAGATGAGCATCGGGATGCGGACATCCGGGTGGAAGCAATCGGCCGAAAATCGCGCGATTATTTTCGGAAGCGCAAAATCGCCATCGTCGGCGAGCACGTCGGAATCGTGGACAAACCCCAATACGGCCAGGCGGCAGAGATCGCGGGCAAGATGATTGAGCTGTATAGCAAGGCCGAAACCGACGCTGTTTATATTGCTGTAAACGAATTCAAGAACGTCATGGCGCCACAGCTGGTGCTGAAGAGAATTCTGCCGGTGGAAGTGCCCGAAGGCGGCGAGCAGGTCGACTATATCTATGAACAGCCCCCGCGGGAGCTTTTAAGCGCGCTGCTACCGCGCTATGTCGAAATGGCGATCTATCGTGCGCTGCTCGAATCGATCTCCGCTTATCATGCGGCGCGGATGACGGCGATGGACGCGGCGAGTTCGAATGCGGGCGATGTCATCCAAACTTTGACTCTGAACTTGAATCGAGTTCGCCAAGCGAACATTACGCGCGAAATCATAGAAATTGTGAGCGGCGCTGCCGCTTTGTAGGTCCAGGAGAAATATGCCAGAAACAGCTGTAGCGGAAGGCCACGTGGTGCAAGTGGCCGGTCCCACGATCGAAATCCAGTTTCCCGAAGGGCAGGTTCCCAAAATTCTTAACGCTATCCATGTGACTAGCGAGGGATTTGAGGTGCCTACGAAGATCGACATCACAGCGGAAGTGGCGCAGCACATTGGCGAAGGCCGCGTGCGCACAATTGCGATGGAACCGACCGATGGCCTGGTTCGCGGTATGAAGGCGTTCGATCTTGGGCAGCCGATCACCATTCCGGTAGGCAAGCAGACTCTTGGACGTGTGCTGAACGTTTTAGGACAGCCGGTCGACAACATGGGTCCGGTCGTGACGGAGCAAAAAGCGCCGATCCACCGTCCTGCGCCTCTGTTCGATGAACAGGCGACAGGTCTCGAGATGTTCGAGACGGGCATCAAGGTAGTCGATCTTCTGGAACCGTATCTTCGCGGTGGGAAGATCGGGCTTTTTGGCGGCGCGGGTGTCGGCAAAACGGTCATCATTCAGGAACTGATTCATAACATCGCCATGAAGCACGGCGGTGTGTCGGTTTTTGCGGGCGTGGGCGAGCGGACGCGCGAAGGCAACGACCTGTGGCTCGAGATGCAGGAATCCGGAATCGTGGATCCGCATGACTGGCGGAAATCTAAAGTTGCGCTCGTCTACGGCCAGATGACCGAGCCGCCGGGCGCACGCTTGCGGGTGGGGCTGACGGGCCTCACCGTTGCCGAGTACTTCCGCGATGAAGAAGGCCAGGATGTACTGCTGTTCATCGATAATATTTTCCGGTTTACGCAAGCCGGTTCAGAAGTTTCGGCGCTGCTAGGCCGCATGCCCTCTGCAGTCGGATACCAGCCGAATCTTGCCACCGAGATGGGCGACCTGCAGGAACGCATCACGTCTACAAAACGCGGATCGATCACATCGGTGCAGGCGATTTATGTTCCGGCGGACGATTACACCGATCCCGCTCCCGCGACCACGTTCGCGCACCTCGACGCGACCACGCAGTTGTCGCGCGCCATCTCAGAGCTCGGCATTTATCCGGCTGTCGATCCGCTCTCCTCTACTTCGCGCATCCTTGATCCCAACATCGTTGGCCAGGAGCACTACGAGGTTGCGCAGCGCGTGAAACAAACGCTTCAGCGGTACAAAGATCTGCAGGACATTATTGCCATTCTCGGGATCGACGAGTTGAGCGATGAAGATAAGCAAGCGGTCGCGCGCGCGCGTCGCATCCAACGCTTCCTTTCTCAGCCTTTCCACGTCGCTGAGCAGTTCACCGGAAGGCCCGGCAAATACGTCAAGCTCGAAGACACCATTCGCAGCTTCAAGGAAGTGGTGGAAGGCAAGCACGATGCGCTGCCCGAGCAGGCGTTTTACATGCAGGGAACAATTGACGATGTGCTCGAAGCCGCGGAAAGGATGCGCAACAAGTAAGAGGCGCTGCGATGGCTGATACTTTCCAGCTCGAGGTTGCCACGCCTGAGCGGCTCATGATCGACGAGCAGGTCACTGAGGCCGAACTGCCCGGCAAGAACGGGTACATGGGTATTTTGGCCGGGCACGCGCCGTTACTGAGTGCGCTCGGAGCAGGCGTTCTGACCTATCAGGGGGGTGGCGGCGGTCCGCACGTTCTGGCGATTGCGGGCGGGTTCGTCGAAGTGTTCGACAATCGCGTTCGCGTTTTGGCGGATCACGCCGAGTTTGCGACAGACATCCAGGTCGATAAGGCGCGACAGGAGTTGGAACAGGCGAATGACGCGTTGAAAAAAGCGGCGAGCGAGCCCGAGTCCAACGCGGCGCTAACCGCCATGCAACGGGCGCAGGCGCGCATCGATGCGAGTGAGAGGCGGGCCGCCGAGCGGTCGTCCGGAAAAACGATTCAGTGAGAGTTCATGGCAGCTTCCGCCGGATGTGCGGCGGAAACGACTGTCCATGCATTCGCCTTCAGATCTTCGAGTAGGGGCGCCTGCCAGGCGTATTCAGGGTGCGCAGCCAGAAATTGCTTGGCGTGGAACTCGACTCCGCAAGGGTGACCCGCTCCGGCAACGAACGACATCTTCTCCGCCATGGCGCTGTCGGCGACTTTGGCCTCTACAGCCCCGGCCGGACCATAAGCATCTTGCCATGGCTTCAGGCCTCGACTTGACTTATCGACGTGACCGCAAATGGTTCGCTCATTCGGGTCAATTTCCTTCGTGAGCAGATCGTAATGATCCGTCTCAAACTTTTTCCCGGTTTCCACGTCGATCCGGCCTTTGTTCTCCGCCATGAGCTGATCCCACCGGCGGTGCCGCACTTCATCTGGCGTATTTGGATCTTTCGCAGCAAAATCGGTTTCTTCGGCAACCAGCTTGGGATTGATCGGGAAATTCGAACCGACAAAGTAGCCGTCCTTGGTGCGCTCTAACGTAACGTACCTGAGCCCAAGCTCGAGCCGCCCGATCTCGTTCCGCTTGCGGTCGCCGATCAGCCAAGTATTCGCGTATCCGCCGTTGTTGCCATCCTCCATAATGCGAGCGAAATCGTCGATCGATTCCGAGTACTGCATCGCTTTACGGGCGCGGACAAACTCGGGCACGCCGTCTTTGTTGAAGCCATGGAAATTGGAAATCGTCGTTTCCGTGATCATGATGCCGCTATCGTTGATGCCGAAATCATCGCCGCTATGAATCAATCCCGGCACGCCGTCCATGATCAGGTGATGCCCGGAAGACGGAGCAATGTCGAAAATAATCTTCCAGCGGCTTCCGGAGAGATAGTCACTCCAGTTGTTGTGACCGATGACGATGCGGCCATCCTTCGTATAGCTGCCCGTCGCGACGAAAGCACTGCAATGTTCCGGCGCCGTAGAAGGGCTGGGAACACCTTTGGCCTCGCGCTTACGGGCATCGTCATAGTAGTAGGAAAATTCCATGAACCCATTCAGCGCGACCAGGTCGGTGAGGTCCAGGTTCGATCCCCGCGCCTTTAGCCCGGCTTCCATGCCTTGCAACTCCTCCCGATATTCATTTGGCACCTTGGGCCAAAAGTACTTCTGCGCTACATCGCGGAGGTCGGTCCAGGGATGCTTGACTTCGTGAGTCGTACTTAGCTCGACCGCTCGCTTGGAGTCTTCAATCTCAGACGCGAGCAGGTAGCCGTGCTGAAAGCCGACTGCTGACGGGCTGCCTTCCAGGTGAACGAAGATCCATCCATCCTTCTGCGGATTGCGGAATGCGCCGTGCAGCCGCGCATCATTCGATTCCTGACCGTTGGCTGCATACAGCATCGGCAAGGCAGAGCACAGCAGAAGTAGGAGAAGGCGCATACCAAATCGATTACAGCACATTAGAGGCACGTCTTTCAGATCGCCTCGATTCGCCATATTTGGTGCGCGATGATTAGACCAGAAGTGCAAAGCGCAACTGAAACTTTCACCAAAGAGCGCGAACTCAATTCCCTCAGTTTGCTGACCGCCATCGTGGTGCTAGCCACCGTTACGATGACCTTCGGAGCGATGATCACGGTGTTCATCGTCCGCTCGCAAGCGCCGCTGTTCTGGGGGCATCTCAAGATTCCTCCCGTCCTGTGGGCGACCACCAGCGTGCTTATAGCGAGTAGCGTCACTTTCGAGGCAGCTCGGCGGAATCTGGCGCGCAACGATCAGCGCAGGTTTTTTCAGCTCGTGGCCTGGACTGCCGGCTTAGGGTTGCTGTTTCTGGCCGGACAACTGATCGCTTGGATGCAGATTCTCCACTCGGGTGTCACGCTCGCGAAAAATCCACACTCCTGGTTTATTTTCCTGTTTACGGGACTGCACGGTTTACACATCCTGCTGGGTCTGGCGGGACTTGCGTATTTACTCTTTCGCACGCGAGTTCCGGCAAGCGGTCCGAAGTACCAGATGAACACGCGCGTGGTGGCGAACGGAGTATGCGTTTTCTGGCACTACCTGGATTTCGTCTGGGTCGTTCTTTTCGCGCTGCTGGTAGCTTGGCGCCGCTAACGCGGGCCTTTGGCATCAGCGGCGCGGCGGACATCAACCCATTTCTTCACCAGCGCAACGAGTTGTTCCGCTTGGAACGGCTTTGACAGATAATCGTCCATTCCAGCCTCCAGACAACGTTCACGTTCGCCAACGAGAGCATTTGCCGTGACCGCAACGATGATCGGTTGCGGCCGATCGAGCGAACGGATTTGGCGGCTCGCCTCAAACCCATCCATGGTGGGCATTTGGCAATCCATGAGGATCAAGTCGTACGGATTTATTCGATGGGCCTCAAGGGCTTCGTTGCCGTCACCCACCAAATCGATATCGAATCCCGCTCTCTGCAAGATGAGCTTGCCTACGCGTTGATTGATGGGGTTATCTTCAGCCATCAGAATGCGGAGCGGCTCTTCGTTCGCCGGCTGGTTGGCGGAGTTTTGGCGCGCCGTCGTCGCGGAGTCAGGCCTTACCCCGAAAGTTGAGTCTGCAGAACTGGGTCGCATTGCACGAGAGAAGAAGAACTTACAAAGCTACCTTTTATTCTTAACCGCCTCGACGGCTGAGTACAACATAACATCGAGTGGCTGATTAAAACGTTCGCTGCGGCTTTCGATCAGCGACGAACGGCCTCGTCGCGCTCGACCTTACCGTCACGAATGTGAATGATGCGATGCGCATGCTGGGCGATGTCAGCCTCATGTGTGACCAGCACGATAGTGTTACCTTCCTGATGCAATCGCTCAAAAAGGCCCATGATCTCGTTCCCGGTGTTCGTGTCCAGCGCACCAGTCGGCTCGTCGGCCAACAGGATAGAGGGGTGATTCACAAGCGCTCGCGCGACCGCGACGCGCTGTCTCTGTCCGCCGGACAATTCGTTGGGTTTGTGGTGCATTCGCTGCTGCAGGTCTACGGCGCTCAAGGCTTCGCGGGCGCGCGCAATGCGTTGTTGCGAGGGCATGCCTGCGTAGATCAGCGGCAATTCTACGTTGTGCAACGCGGTCGCACGCGCCAGCAGATTGAAGGTTTGAAAAACGAATCCAATCTCCTTGTTGCGAATTCGCGCAAGCTCGTCGTCTTCCATGTCGCTCGCCAGCTTGCCGTTCAGGTAGTACAGACCCTTGGTGGGCGTGTCGAGGCAGCCGATGAGGTTCATCAACGTCGATTTACCTGAACCCGACGGCCCCATGATGGCGACGTACTCGCTACGCCTGATCTCAATGTCGACCCCCGATACGGCGTGGATCTCCTGATCGCCCATGATGTAGGTCTTCCAGAGATCGTAGGTACGGATGACGATCCCTTCGCGCTTGAGTTGTTCGCCGCGCTGCTCGCGCTGTTGGGGACTTAGCTCTTGAAGGCCAGTATCGACGGTTGCCATGCCTTAATGCTGAATCGGTCGCTAACTCGAAATCGGATTAGCACCTATCGCCGGTGCGCGGTTGTCTACCTTCACCTTCGCATCGTTCCTCAACGTGCGAATCACCTGATAGCTGCCGGTGACGATCTGATCGCCATCCTTCAGACCGCTTAGGACTTCAATGTCGGTTGCGCCCGTGACGCCGGTCTGCACGGTGCGGAAGTCGGCTTTACCATTCGTCACAACAAAGACGCCTTGCAGTTCCTCTTTTGCGGCTTTCTGCGCAGCGGGATCGAGCGGCGCGCGTTGACCCGGTTTTTGCTGAACGAGTTGGCCTTTTTGACGAATGGTCAGCGCCTGAATCGGAATAGCGAGAGCACGCGAGCGCGTCGCTGTGACGATCTTGGCGGTACAGGAGAGACCGGGCCGCACGAGATCTTCGGGAATATCGAGCGCGATGACAACCTTGAAATCTTTGGCTTCCTGACTGGAGGTTTGGCTCTGCGAGGCGGCGACGCCTGTCGAGCGAACAATTGCCGTATCACCGATCTCAATCACGCGGCCTTTAAACGTCCTGTTCGGAATCGCATCGATGGTCACGTCCGCAGGCTGATTCATCTTGACGCTGACAATGTCCGTCTCATCGACATGGACTTCTGCGGTGATGACCGACATGTCGGCGATGGTCATGATGGTCGAAGCAGTGGAGCTCTGAATGCCGGGCACAACCGTTTCGCCGACGCGGACAGGCAGGTTCGTGACGACGCCATCCAGGGGTGCGACCGCATCGAACTGCGCTAAGACATCGGTCGAGCGCGTGACCATTGCCTGGCCTTGAGCAACCTTCTTTTGCGCGGAGGCGAGTTGTGCAGCCGCCTGGGCGCGCTGGGATCTAGCCTGCGATACCCGCTTGGCGGATTCGTCCATCGTGGCGACCGCCAGATCGTACATTGCCTTCTTTGCCTCGAAGTCCTGCGGAGCAATCAGCTTGGCATTGAAGAGTTCCTGATTCCGCTTCAAATCGATCTTTTTCTGCTCCAAGTCGGCGCGATCGTGATCTACCTGCGCCTGCGCTACTGCGATGTTGTCGTCCGCCGATTTGAGAGCGGCCTCACTCGCGGCCGAGTCTGCAAGCACCGCATTCAGCGCAGCCTCTTGTGCTTTCAGATCTGCTGCGGGCTGCACGCTTGCCAAACGCGCGAGCACTTGGCCTTTTCTGACTCGATCACCCTCTTTGACCAGGATCGCCGTTATGGGCGCGGGACCTTGCGCAGCGCCAATGTTGATGTAATTGCGCGGCTTGATTTCACCGGAAGCCGTGACAACCGAAGTCAGATCCATGCGCCCCACCTTGCCCGTCTGGACAATCACAACGCCGCGTTCGCTGATCTTTATGCTCGCGAACACGACGCCTGCAATCAACACCAGCAAGCTGAGCAGGATGAGTGTTTTCCACTTTTTCTTCAAATCGACAAAGTCTCCCCGCTCCTTGCCAGACGGAAACACACTGCGAAATGTTCCGAATTTGGGAGGGTTTAATTCGACTTTAGCATGTAAAGCGGCGGTAGGACCGGAGCCGGCCTACTACACGTAGATGCGGCGAACTCGGGCGTGAATGCCGCACAGCACGCTGTACGAGATAGTGCCGGCCCATTTTGCGATCTGTTGCGCATCGATGCTAACAGCGCCCTCGGAACCGAGAAGCGTTACCGCATCCCCGACGGATATCTCGGGCGACTGACTTACATCTACCGACGTCAGATCCATCGAAACGGCGCCCAGGATGGGGGCGAGTTTCCCGTTTACGATCACGTTGCCGCGGTTTGACAGCCGGTGCGGAACGCCGTCCGCATAACCGACTGCGAGGACTGCGACTCGAGTGGGACGAGCGGCTCGGAAGATTCCGCCGTAACCGATCAATGCGCCGGCGGGGAGTTCCTTCACGGACAGAACGGTGGCGCGCCAGGTAAGCGCCGGTTTGACCTTCAGAATCTGGGTGGGAGCGTCGCCCCGCGCCGGAGAGACATAGCCATAGATCGCGTGTCCGGGGCGTATCATTCCGCGCCAGGCCTGCTCGCGCCCGTAGGCGACCGGAATCGTGCTGGATAAATGCACCAGCGCGGGGCGAATGCCGGCGCGACCCAGACCTTCCGCGACTTCGTCGAACAATGCGAGTTGCTCCTCAGTCTGGTTGGTCTGGTAATCGCCGGCGGAGGCGAAGTGCGTCATCAAGCCTTCGAGCTCGGCGTGGCGCGCCTGCAGGATAGCTTCGGCCACCGCACCGGCACCGGCGCGCACACCCAGGCGACCCATGCCCGTATCGAGTTTCAAGTGATAGCGATAGCGGCGGCCGCGTGATGCAGCGAGCCGATCGAATTCGGTCAGATCGTCGAGCGAGTGAATGACCGGCGTCAAATCGTGGGCAAGCATCGTGTCGCGGGTAAACGGCAGGAAATCCGCCATGACGAGAATTCGAGCTTTGATGCCGGCTTCGCGCAGCGCTACGCCTTCTTCTGTATTGCTGACTGCGAGCCAGCGCGCGCCTTGCCCCTCGAGAGTGCGTGAGACCTCAATTGCGCCGTGACGATACGCATCGGCTTTAACAACTGGCATTACTTCGACACGCGGTCCGACAACCTTCCGGATGGCATTGAAGTTTTCAGCGATCTGGCCGCGCGAGACCTCTACCCATGAGCGATACGGGTAGCGGCGCGAGCTTGCCAACGATGAATTTTCATGAGCGGCGCCGGTTTCGGCTAAGGGGTTCTCGGTCATGATTACGAGATTAAGCGCCCGAACAGGCCTTCATAGGCGTCCGTAACGACATTCCAGCTATAGAGCTCTTCTACTCTGCGCATGGCACGACATCCCCACGTACAACGCTCCTGCTCAGATACATTTACCGCCCACTGTAGCTTCTCAACGAGATCACTTTCAATCGCAACCGGTGTCGCACCTTCAAAACTGACGGCGGCATCGCCAGCGACCTCCGCGCTCTCCGGCGTGTTCAGGTACAGCACGAGAGCGCCCCGTCCCATCGCTTCGATGAGCGCCGGATGCGTACCGCCGACTTCCGTGGCTTGCACATATACCGCAGAATGCGATTGCAACTGGTGGTATCCATCACCATAGATCGCCCCTGGAACGATGATGCGCGGGTCGCGCGTATCCTTCACTTCGCGGATGTAGTCGCGGGCGTACGGCGCGTCCCCGACCAGCGCGAGTTTGAAATCCGTTTTCACTCTTTCAAATGCCTGGCGCACCGTGAGCGCATTGTTCTCAGGCTCCATGCGGCTGACATAGAGGACGTACTTGCCGGGTACCAAGCCGAGCGCGTGAACGACATCGGTTCCTTCCAACTTACCCGTATCGGCGCCGTATGGAATGAATGACGATTGTTTGCGATATCGCTGAAGGTAATAATCACGAATTCTTTCGGCATCTGTCACTACCGCCGAGCAGCACCAGGTCGCCAGCCACTCCGAAAGCAAGTACCAGGTCTTGGCAGCGCGATTCCATTTCTTTCGGAACCGCTCCAGGCCATCGACATTCAGGGCGGTCGGCATGCCCAAGAGTCGCGGCCACAACGTGAAAATTGCGTTGGCAGCATTGCAATAGAGAATGACCTCGAACCGGCGGAACAGCACATCGACGGTGGAAAGGCCGGTGTGGGCAACCGTATCGAGATATTTGTGCCGGATAGTCGGTAAATAGCGCAATTTTACGCCGCGGAACTCCGGCCGGTGGTATTTGTCGCGGCAGTAGACAGTTACTTGATGGCCACGATCAGCGAGCCGCACGGAGAGCTCTTCGGCAAACGTTTCGAAGCCTCCGTAACGGGCGGGAATGCCGCGAGTGCCGAGCAAAGCAATGCGCAATTTCTACCTGGTCGCAGTTTGCTGCGCCTGCAATTTGGCCGCAATTTCAGGAGCAGGATGGCTGACAGGCCTCCAGGAAAACCAAGGCGCAAGATAGGCGTGAGACACGCGTCGCCGGCGCATAATGATCCGTCGCTTTCGCCACGCACGAGGCAGCAGCCGCAGGAGAAGCAGAAAGGCGCGTAGTGAGCTCCGTTCACGCAGCAAGCATGCGCCCGCGACTACGAAGTCCCGAAACACGATAGCGAAATAGTGGCGCAACCACAGACGAACGGTGATGTTTTTACTACGCAAGAGGAAGCGGTTCTTTACTGAATGCATGTTGAGCAGCGGCGCTGTCGAGCGGCGATTCGATGGCAAAACGCTGCGAACATGATAAGCGATGGCGTAGGGCGTATACAGGCATTTCCAACCTAGAAGCTGTGCGCGCCAAGCTACGTCCGCATCTTCGCGGTAGGCAAAGAAATCGGAATCGAAAAATTCACCATCAATGGAGATGTCGTCGATCATCCGGCGCCGGTAAAGAGCTGCGGCACCGGTGACACCGAACACGTATTCAATTTGTTCGTAATAGGCAGTATCGGATTCGCGGCTTCCACGATCGAAATGCCGGATGCTCGGCGTGAAGTAAATGCCAGTCGAATCAATAACGGGCTTAGCCGGGATTTCGAAATCCGGGGACATGTGGAGCAGCTTGCCGGAGACACTGCCGAGGGTATGTTCCGCTTCTCCGGCCTGCAGCATTGCGCTGATGAAATCGGGCGCGAGCCGGACATCGGGGTTCAGGACCAGCACCCAGTCGCTATTTGAAAGCCCGATGGCCTGATTCTGAGCCGCAGCAAAGCCTATGTTCTCGCGATTGCAGATCACTCGTACACGATTCTCAAACGCGCGTAGGATTTGCGTGGTTTCGTCGGCGGAAGCGTTATCGACGACGATCACTTCGAAATCGGGATACTCCTGCGCGAGGACGTATTCGAGGCAGTGCCGGATGAATCGGGCGCTATTGTAAGTGACAATCGTCACTGCAACCGAGCTGCGATTCGAGGCCACGGCGCGAGACCTACTTCCTCAACCCACTCTCACCAAACTGAAATAGAGACGCCAGTAAGGGGTGAACCCGACTTGCCGCTGCAACTGAAGAATCTCCCGTTCACTGGTCGAGAAGACAGTCTCGATTTCATTCGCTTGGTCAACGATGGGCTGTCGCCGGAAGGATGACCACTGGCGGATACCTTGCCACTTCCCGCGTATGGCCGCAAGGAGATTTCGCTGCCGGGCAGCGGCCATGAGCGCGAGTAGCTGGCCGACGAAAATGGGCCACGCGAAACGGCGCAGAGTTTGGCCGGAATAGTATTTCGCCAATATCAGAATCGAATTGCGGGCGGTCAGGAACATCACGCGGCTACTTGTTTTCCCGAGCGTCGTTTTGCTCATGTGCAAGGCAATGGCTGCCGGATCGTAGATTCCTTCGATTCCGGCGAGCGCGCAGCGCACACCGAAATCCACATCCTCGTAATAGGATTCGAAGCGCGTTTCGAGTAGCCCGATTTGTTCGAACACTCGCCGGTGAAAGAGTGCGGCAGTCATAGGCGCGAACCTGATTCGTCGTTTCGTCGACCAGACCGTGCCATCGCGTTTTTCGAAGCCGCAGCGCCAGGCGTACGCGGCTCGCGAGATCAGATCCCAGCTGCCGTCGATTAGATTCATATCTTTCGGCCGGAGCAGCTTGCCGACGGCAAACGATGCGTGTTCCTGCTCCGCGCTGGCGAGCAAACGTTCGAGCCACTGCGGCTCGAGCACCACATCGTTGTTGACGATCAGTATCCAATCGCAGTGGCACGCCTGATTCCTTCATTGACGGCGAAAGCGAAGCCGCGATTTTCAGGAAAGACAACCAAGTCCACCGGAAACTCTCTCGCCACGAGTTGCGTTGCATCCTTGCTGCCGTCATCGACGACTATGATCTGATCCGGCGGACGCGTCTGGGTATTCAGGTTTTCCAGGATGGACCGCAGCAAATCAGCCCGATTCCATGTCGGTATGATCGCCGAGACGGTCGCCATTCTTTTCACGATACGTCACCGGACCTTAGATTCGCGGCTGTGCATGAGGTCTTACCATAGGTCGATGCGGCTCCTTGTCTCGCTTCTTTTCACGGTTTCCTGTTTCGCCCAGACAGTCATCATCGATGCGGGCACGGTGTTTGACGGCAAGGGCGCCGTGCTTCACGACCAACAGATCACGATCGAAGGCTCTCGCATCACCACGATCAAGCCCAGCATTAAGACCGGTCATGCTGTAGCAGCAACCTACAATTTACGCGGCCTAACCGTTATGCCGGGTTGGATCGACACACACGTTCATCTCGACTGGCATTTCGACAAGAGCGGCCACCTCGCAAAGCAACAAAATGAAAAGCCGGAAGAGACCGTGCTGTATGACGCCGAAAATGCGTGGCTGACGCTCGAAGGCGGCTTTACGACAGTGCAGAGCGTAGGTTCCCGCTTCGACGCGCTCGTTCGTGACCGCATTAATTCGGGCAGCCTCCCGGGTCCGCGCATCCTGACGTCTTTTCGACAGATCACCAAAGATTCCGGGAATCCGGAACAGCTGCGAGCGCTGGTGCGCCAGACCAAAGCGGATGGCGCAGATCTGATCAAGCTGTTCGCTACTGCAGGCCTGGGCTCGGGCGGAGCGCAGACGATGACGGATGAACAGATTCAAGCGGTATGCAGCGAGGCAAAGGCACAAGGCCTGCGCTCGGTAGTGCATGCCATCAGCGATCAGGGCGCAAGGGCATCCGTGCTGGCGGGCTGCACCTCCATCGAGCATGGAGTATTCGTCAGTGACGACACTCTTGCCCTGATGGCAGAGCGCGGCACCTACTTCGACCCGAACTTTTTGGTGCTGCATAACTATCTCGAGCAACTACCGAAGTTCAATTTCTCTGAAGCGGTCGCCGCGACACTCGAGAAGGCGTTAACGCCCGACGCAGAGGTTTTGAAGCGGGCACGAAGGCACAATGTCAAAGTCGTGCTCGGGACGGACGCGGTTGCAGGCGCGCACGGGCGGAATGCGGAAGAGTTTATCTATCGAGTGAAGGACGGCGGCGACACGCCCATGCAAGCGTTGATCAGTGGAACTTCGCTAGCGGCGGAAGCGCTTGGGTTAGGCGAAACAGTTGGGGTGCTTGCGCCGGGTTACGAAGCGGATATCGTGGCAGTCGAAGGAAATCCGCTCGAGGACATCACGAGCGTGCGGCGAGTCGTTTTCGTGATGAAAGGCGGCAAGGTGTACCGCAATGCGCCGCATTCTGCCAAGCAGACTGTTGCTGAAGCTGCCTATCGATGATTGTTGGCCAAAAAATTTCGCATTACCAGATCCTCGAGAAGCTCGGGGGTGGTGGCATGGGTGTGGTCTACAAAGCCGAAGACACCAAGTTGCGCCGCCTTGTCGCTCTGAAGTTCTTGCCGGAGGAAGTGGCCAAACATCCGCAGGCTCTGCAACGCTTTGAGCGCGAAGCACAAGCCGCCTCGGCGCTCAATCATCCAAACATCTGCACAATTTATGCCATTGAGGAGTGCGATGGGCAGCCGCTCATAGCGATGGAGTTCCTCGAAGGGCAGACGGTCAAACACCTCATCGAGGGTAAGCGCCTCAAAATCGATCAGCTCCTCGACTTGGGGATTCAGATAGCTGACGGCTTGGACGCCGCGCACGCGAAAGGCATCATTCACCGCGATATCAAGCCGGCGAATATTTTCGTGACCACGCGAGCGCAGGCGAAAATCCTGGACTTCGGTCTGGCCAAGCTACAGCAACCAAGCACGGATCTAGAACGAAGTCCCGAGTCCGACAGCTCGGGTTCCGCTTTGCCGACCGTCACGATGGATGCCGATCATCTGACCAGCCCCGGCACGACTGTGGGCACTGTCGCCTACATGTCCCCAGAGCAGGCGCGCGGCGAAGAACTCGACACTCGAACCGACCTGTTCAGCTTCGGTGCAGTACTTTACGAAATGGCGGTAGGCCGCCCGGCGGCCTCCGGCAGTACTACGGCGAACATCTTCGATGCGATTTTGAACAAAGCGCCTACAGCTCCGAGACAAGTCAACGCGAACATCCCGCCGGAGCTGGAACGGATCATCGCGAAGGCGTTGGAAAAAAACCGTGACCTCCGTTATCAGCACGCTTCGGATATAAGGAGCGATCTGAAGCGCCTCGGGCGCGATTTAAGTTCGGGGCGGTCTCAGGCGATTGCCTCGTCATCGGCTGTTTCAGACGGAGTGCTTGTGCCCGCGCAACAGTCACGGTCCGCAAGGCACAAGAACGGCATCATCGGCATCGCTGCCGCTACGCTTGCGCTCGCCGGACTCGGTTGGTTTCTTCTGCACCGTCCGCCGAAAACTCCCACCGAGCTCACGCAGAAACGCCTGACCTTCAACTCTGCCGAGAATCATGTGAATAGCGCGGCCCTGTCTCCCGATGGCAAATACCTCGCTTACTCCGATATCGCGGGTATTCATGTTCGGCTGCTTTCCACTAGCGAAGAACGGCTGATCCCGCGACCCGCCGGCGTTCCGCCCTCCGCATTCTGGGATGTGGCTGCCTGGTTTCCCGACGGAACACAACTGCTTGTCGATTTAACTCAGTTCGGCGATCAGAGCAGCATCTGGGTTGTCTCGATTCTGGGGCAATCCCCGCGGGAGCTTCGTGATCACGCATTCGGGTTTGAAGTTTCGCCGGATGGCAGTCGCATCGCTTTCGCGCCGCAGGGCGGTAGCGTTTCATCGTCGTTCGACTATTTTATGGGTACTGTTCGCGAAATCTGGTTGATGGGAAGGCAAGGAGAGAATCCTCGAAGACTTACGCATGTGGCGGAAAACGGGTCGTTGAATTCAGTGCATTGGTCGCCCGATGGGCAGCGCCTTGCCTACATTCACCTCGCAAAACACTCCGACGGGCCTTCTGGCGTCCATCGAAACCTGCGACGTGAAGGGTGCCCCCCGCACCCTGGTTGTGCAGGACAATTCGGGCGTTCAACTCTATGACTTGTGTTGGCTTCCGGATCGGCGCATTGTCTACTCGCGCGAAGAAGCGCCTGGTTCGGATCACACCGACCTTTGGCAGATCGCCGTCGACAGCCGCGTAGGAACCCCCACCACCAAACCAAAACGCATCACGCAATGGGGCGAATCTCAGATTATCGGATTGAGCGCCAATGCGGATGGAACGCGCCTGGTGCTCCGAAAAGAGATTTTTCAGGGGCAGGTTTACCTGGCGCAACTGGAGGGAAGAGTGCGCATCGGCACTCCTCGTCGCTTGACGAACGACGAAGCCGGAGATGGACCGACGGCATGGACTGCCGACAGCAAGACTGTACTGTTTATGTCGTTCCGCAACGGGAAATACGAGATCTTCAAGCAGGGGATCAGTGATGACACCGCCGAGCCCCTGGTCACGGGACCAGAAAGCGCGTTCATCCCACGCCTCAGCCCCGATGGCAAGTGGGTAATTTACGCATCGGCGCCCCCCGGAAAAGAGTGGACTTCCGCAACCAACCGGCTGATGCGTGTGCCACTGAACGGCGGCTCGCCCGAGCTGGTGCTTGACGCACGGAACTACTGGGACTTTCAGTGTAGCCGCAGTCCAGCAACCCTGTGCGTCGTCCTAGAGCGGAGTCAGGATGAGAAACGGATGGTGCTGACCGCCTTTGACCCCCTGAAAGGCCGAGGCCAAGTGCTCCTCAATATAGAAAAAGATCCAGGTGTGCTTGCTTACTCCGATGGACTTTCTCCCGACGGGTCGACGTTTGCACTTGCCAAAAGAAGTGAGCCCGAAATTCACATACGTTTGTTTTCGCTCTCGGGCGGGCCCGAGCGCGAGATCACAATAAAAACGTTGGGGAATATGAGCGGCCTTGACTGGGCCGCTGACGGAAGAGGCATGTATTGTGCTTCTCTATCGTCGCAAGGCGGTACTCTCTTCTATACGGATCTGAAGGGAACTTCGCAAATTGTATGGCAGAACAAGGGGAGCGCCGGATCTACGCTGGATGCCATCTACGGCATACCGTCACCCGACAGCCGCTATCTCGCGATTCGCGGCAGTACGGTAGCCGGCAATGTGTGGATGCTGGAACGTTTTTAAAGTGGCACTGCGGTGCGGAGATTTAGACGCCGCCCCCGGTGGATGAAGAACCGCCGCCCGAAGCAGCCGCAGAGCGATGCTCACCAGCGGGCTGCGGCCGCTCGTCGTATCTGCCGAAGATCATCTTACCCGCTGTGGTTTGAAGGACGCTAGTCACGATGATGTCGACTGTCTTTGAAATCAGGCGTCGCGCGTTGTCGACCACCACCATGGTTCCGTCGTCTAGGTAAGCGACGCCCTGATTGTATTCTTTGCCTTCCTTCAAAATAAAGACCCGCATGGCTTCACCGGGCAGAACCACAGGTTTCAGCGCGTTCGCCAACTCGTTAATGTTGAGGACTTCGAGACCCTGGACTTGCGCCAGCTTGTTGAGGTTGAAATCGTTAGTTACGATCTTGGCGCCCGTGCCCTTAGCAAGCTCGATCAGCTTGAGATCGACTTCGCGAACGGCGGGAAAATCCTGAGTGGACACTTCGATATGAATGCGGGGCATTTTCTGAAGGCGCTGCACGACATCGAGGCCGCGGCGGCCGCGATTACGCTTGGCAGAATCGGAGGAGTCCGCGACCAGCTGAAGCTCGTGTAAGACGAATTGCGGGATCAGAAGTTTGCCATCGAGAAATCCGCAAGCGCCGATGTCGGCAACACGGCCATCGATGAGGACACTCGTATCGAGGATTTTCAGAGTCGAAGAGCCGACTTCCGATTTCGCAAACAGTCGGATTGAGCCAAGATCGATGAGATCCGATTTCGCCAAGCCGACTAGAAGACCCAGAAACCCGCAGAGCAGGGGGCCCATGAGCCGTAAGAACTGGACGTTACGCTCGTTCGCGAAAGCGCCGGCGTTCAGTAGTGCGACAAAAAGCAGACCCAATATCTCGCCGAACAACGCCCCCAGACAGGCCCCTAGGAGGGCCGCCAGCTGAGCGCGCCGTACGCGGAGCTCGAGCAAATTGACCGCGACCCCGGCGCAGACGCCTAGTAATGTCGCAGTCAGAACCGAAAGCCCGAAGGGCCGAAATAGCGCCGACACTGCAGCGACGAGCGCGACAAAGCCAGCGCGAAGGAGAAAGGTATCCCAGTACGAACGATGCACGTGCCACACCTTTCTTGTTTAGTGTCTGGCGCGCGTAGAATTATGCAAGCTACACGAACAAAGGCGCAAACAATGTTGCGCAGTATACCACTTTGAGATTAGACGGGAACGACTGACGGGAAAACGGGAGGTATGAAGAAGCACGCGCCGCTCAGAGAGCCTTCGCGAGCTCCTCCGCAAAAGCACTGTTCTTGCCTTGTGAAGTCGGAGAGCGGCGAACGTTGCTGGTGTTCCCGGTTCTTCGTGGTTGCGTGCTCGGCGCAGCACTGGCCGGACGCTTGTGACGATCGATTGGTGGCGCACTTCTGCCCGCTCCTTTGCCCGATTTAGGCGGTTGAGCAGGATTGGCGCGCAGTAGACGGTCTTCGAGAGGGGCGCGATCAAACCGGCGGATAATAGCGTTCATTTCCTCCTGGTTTGGTGATTCTATGAAAGCGAATCCCTTCGATTCTTGAGTTTCAGGGTTGCGGATGACCTTAACGTCGTCGGCGACTAAACTTTCCGACGCAAGCCAGGACTTAATATCATCCTTGGTCACCCATGTAGGGAGATTTCCGAGGAAAACGGTAAAGCTCATTTATTTATTTGTTTTATGCTCCGTGAGGGAAGTACGAGGCGCACCTCGTAGTGAGGATTTCTCCCCTCCGAGGCTACTAGCATACTAGCATAGGGCCTGCAATAGGTAAATACGAAAATCCTTTTAATTCGTTGTTGCGTAACGGCTAGTACGATTTTTAGATGCGTGTGACCGACGGTTTGATGGCGCCGATTTCGCCCGCGCGGGTGGCGATCTTTGAGGTATTGGAAGCGGTCGCCAAAGGGGCCTATGCGTCAGATGCCTTACGCGAGCGAACTCGCATTCTGGACACCCGAGATGCCGCTCTGGCCTCCCAGGTGGTATTTGGCTGCCTGCGCCGGCAAGCGCAATTAGACCATCTCATTTTTGTCTATTCCGGACGCAAAGCAAGCCAACTCGATGCCGCCGTGGCGATTGCCCTTCGTGCAGCCATTTTCCAATTGCGCTACTTACAACGCATCCCGAGCCATGCGGCCGTACACGAATCGGTCGAGCTGGTGAAACGTCACAAGCGCGCGGCGACCGGGCTGGCGAATGCGGTGCTTCGAAAAGTAGATCGCGAACCAATAATTTGGCCGGATTTACAGACCGAACTTTCCTGTCCCGGTTGGCTGTTCGAAAGCTGGACCGCCCACTTCGGAGCCGATGAGGCTCGCAAAATTGCGGAAGCGGCGCTCGAGGAGCCACAGGCGTATATTCGCATTGCAGCGGGATCGCAACCGCCACCCGGTGCGGTCGTCGAAGCGACCGAGATACCGGGCTGTTTCCGGCTTTTGTCCGCGCTTCCGGCCGGCATGCGTCTGCACGACATCAGCTCGCAGGCCATGCTGCCATTGCTCGACCTACAACCGGGGGACTCGTACCTGGATCTCTGTGCTGCGCCTGGAAATAAAACTCTGCAAGCGCTCGAAACACCGCTCCGTCTGGCAGTGGCGTGCGATGTGAGCGCCAAGCGGATTCGGGACATACCTCCAGTTTGCCCTCGGGTGGTGCTGGATGCGACCCGTCTGCTTCCCTTTCGACGGCAATTTGACCGTATCTTCGTCGATGCACCGTGCTCAGGAACCGGAACGCTCAGCCGGAACCCTGAGATCAAGTGGCGCGTCCAAAAACGCGATTTGTCGAGATTTGCCGAGATCCAGGCGCGGATCCTTTCCGAAGCGGTGCGGCTGTTGGCTCCGGGTGGACGGCTGCTTTATGCTACGTGCTCGCTCGAACGGGGCGAGAACGAGGACGTGATCGCCAGTCTTTTGGCTACGCGCCCGGACCTGCGATGCGAGCGTGAGGTGTGGCGGTTGCCAGGGCAGGACGCCGGAGACGGCTTTTATGGTGCAGTGCTTGGTTCGAGCCGCGCGACGGGCAGTACCGGGTGACCAGCCATGGCACCCGCTTATACCACCGTTTCCGTGCTAGGATTAGAGGGTTCCTAAAGCGTGTTAGGCCTATTCTAGAGCGCAGAAACGCCCGGGCGGGGCTGGTGCGGCTGTGTGCTCAGAGGGGTGACGGCGGTTGAGGTTGGGGGAGATGCCGTTGGGCGTAACGGCGTTCACAACAATTGGAAGAGTCCATTTCGGTGCTTGAAATCGTTCCTTCCATTTTTGCTGCGGATTTCGTGCGCCTGGGCGAAGAGATCCGGCGAGTGGAACAGGCCGGCGTTCAGATGATCCACGTGGACATTATGGATGGACATTTCGTGCCCAATTTCACTATGGGGACCCCCATCACGGAATCGATTCGCCGCCGCTTCACGCGCCTGAAACTGGACCATCACCTGATGATCGAAGATCCGGATACGTATGCGCCGCTTTTCATCAAAGCCGGCGCGGACTGCGTCAGCGTCCACTACGAGGTTTGCCGCAATCTGGATCGCACGTTGCACATGATCAAAGATCTCGGCGCGCGCGCGGGCGTCGTGATTAATCCAGCCACTTCGACGCGTTTGCTCGAGAACGTTCTCGACATTGTCGATTACGTGCTGGTGATGAGCGTGAATCCCGGGTATGGCGGTCAGGCCTTTATCCCGAACTCGTTAAACAAAGTTCGTGAACTGTACCGTTACCGCGCCGAGCGGCGATTGAACTTTTTCATCGAAATCGACGGCGGGGTAGGGCAAGAAAACATTGCGGAGGTCGCAAAAGCAGGGGTAGATTGGGTGGTGGCAGGCTCGTCCGTGTTCCACGCGCCGGATGCTGCCGAAGCCGTCCGCGACATGCAGCGCATTGCCGAAGAGGCACTTTCAATCAAGGTTTAGACTATATGGTTCATTCTGGATTTTTACCGAAACGGGCGCTTTTAGCAGGTCTCGCGCTGGCGCTTCTGTCCTCCTGCCTTCACAAGAAGTACGAAACGCCGATCACGAAAAACACGCAACAGCCGGATAAGGTGCTCTTCGATCAAGCAGTGAAGGACATCGAGCATGGGCGCTATGAGGTGGCTCGCATCTCTTTGCAGACCCTGATGAACACGTATGAATCGAGCGAGTTTATGGCCAAGGCAAAGCTGGCCATCGCCGATAGCTGGTATCGCGAAGGGGGCGCCAACGGGCTGGCGCAGGCGGAAGCCGAATATAAAGATTTCGAGCTGTTCTACCCGCAGATGGAAGAATCGGCGGAAGCGCAGAATCGGGTTTGCCAGATTCATTACAAGCAAATGGAGAAAAGCGACCGGGATTGGTCGCAAGCGTTACGCGCGGAAGACGAGTGCCGGCAGCTGCTGGTGCAGTATCCGAACAGTAAATTCGCGCCCGCGACGGCGCAGCTGGTTCGCAACATCCAGGAGAGCTTGGCCGAGCATGAGTTCGTGGTGGGCAATTTCTATTGGAGGCGCGAGATGAATCCCGCGGCAGCGAACCGCTTGAATGCGCTGGTGGATCAGTATCCGCTCTACAGTAAGGCGGGCGAGGCGTTGTATGAAGCCGGCGATGCGTATTCGAAAATGGGTCCGCGGTTTCGGAAGATGTCGGGAGAGATGTTCGCGCGTATTGTTCGCGAGTATCCATTGAGCCATCGCGCCGACGATGCCAAGAAGCGTTTGGAAGATATGGAGATGCCTGTTCCGCCGGTCGATCGCGCGGCCTACGATCGTGAAAAATTCGAACTGGCGAATTACAAGAAGCCCGGATTGATGTCACGTTCGACGGGCTGGATGCGCGGCAATCCGGATGTAAGTCATGCGGCCAAATCGGGAGCGCCGACCATGACAGATCCCAAGGTTACGATTCCCGGCCAGCGTTCCGGTTCCGGTGAACACGGAAGCGGCTAGCAGCAACACGTCCGTGAGCGGTGGCACGACCGATGTCAGTGCGACGCCTGTGAGAGGCAACAGCGCATTGGATAAGAGCCCGGATGCGCGCAGCAGCAGTACAGCGCTCAGCGCGACGAATCAGCCAAGCCAGCCTTTGCCGACCAACCGGGACAAAGAACTGAAGCAGTTGCGGGAACGCCAGGCCAAGCAGCAGGCCAAGCTCGAGAAGAAGAAAAAGAAGCAGCAGAATTCGGATCAGGGTCATTCGGATCAGAGTCAGCAGAACGCGGCGCAATCGCAGCAGAACCAGAGCCAGGCGACGCAAGGCGCTCAGACGCCCGCCGGCACGCCTGCAGCCTCGATTCCAGCCAACACGAAGGCTACGAATCCGCCCAGTCAGAATCCTCCCCAGCAATGAACCCGGTAACGCCGGCGGATCGCGAGTCCGCAGGCAGTAGGGTGTTGCCATGGACGGAAACTGCTGCAATCAGCTCGTGCGCTCAATATGCCTGAAAACACTTTCGATATCGCTTCCAAAATCGACCTGAATGAAGTTTCGAATGCTATTCAGCAAACTTCCAAAGAGATCCAGACCCGCTACGACCTGAAGGACAGCAAATCATCCGTTGAGCTGAACGAAAAAGACCACAAGATTGAGCTGGCAAGTTCGGATGAGTACAAATTGAAGGCCGTGACGGAGATTCTGGGACAGAAACTGGTGAAGCGGAACGTGCCGCTCAAAGGTCTGCAGTACGGCACAGTAATTCCGTCCTCGCAGGGAAGCGTGCGCCAGGAGATCACGCTGCAACAGGGCATTCCGACCGAAAAAGCCAAAGACATCGTCAAACTCATCAAAGACAGCAAACTGCGGGTACAGGCGAGCATTCAAGGCGATGTTGTTCGCGTGAGTGGGAAAGACCGCGACACGCTGCAGCAGGTCATCGCGCTGCTCAAAGGGAAAGACTTCGGCATCGACATGCAGTTCACCAATTACCGGTCGAACTGATGGCGCGCCGCATCGAGAGCTTTTTTCTGTCTGGGCCGGCGGGCAGACTCGAAGCGTTACTCGAGGAGCCGGAAGACGATGCTCCCGTGGAGTGTGCAGTGGTCTGCCATCCTCATCCACAGCACGGCGGCACCATGCATAACAAGGTCGTATACCGGCTGGCGCGAGGCTTGCGAAGATCCGGCTGCGTGGTTCTGCGGTTCAACTACCGCGGAGTAAATCTCAGCGAGGGCGAATACGCTCGCGGCGTCGGTGAGATGGAGGATGCGAGAGTGGCGCTTTATGCGTTGCGCGATCGCTATCCGGAGTTGCCCGCAATCGCAGCGGGCTTTTCGTTCGGATCACGCATAGCGCTGCGACTCACTTCCGAAGAGCCCGTGATTCGGCGCGTGATCGCGGTGGGGTTTCCCACGCGCGTTACGGACCGCGAATTCGTGCATCGAGTCGAGGTGCCGAAGTATTTCGTGCAGAGCACCAATGACGCGTTTGGCCCGCGCCAAGAGTTCACCGAGTTTTTCCACACTGTTCCCGAGCCGAAACAACTCGACTGGATAAAGGCCGGCGATCACTTTTTCAAAGACGGGCTGGAAGAATTCGAAGCAGTCATCGAGCGCATCGGGCAAAAGCGCGCGCAACCGGTGGGACAACAGGCTTAGACTGCTGACGTCAAAGAAAGCGACTTATGCTTGCCGCAGCTGCCGCTCAACAATCCGTGCCGCACGCTGGCTGATCAGATCGGCCACTTTGCCGAGCAGCGTCGGAAGATCTTCCGGCTCAATCAGAACTGGAAGCTCCGCGTCCGTGCGCCGGTTCTGGTACGTCGTGAGGATCGCGGTAGCGGGCTTATAGTCCATCAGCCGAGCATGGGCGAGCACTTTTAGGCCGGCCCGAGGCGATTCCATCTGTAAGTCGCTGAGCACCAGTTCGTATTGGCGTTCGTCGAGCTTGCCGACGGCTTCCGCCGCGGAAGCAGCCGAATCCACCCAATATCCCCCGGCTTCCAGCACGGTTTTGAGTGTCAAACGGGAGGTGACGTCATCGTCCACCAACAACACTCTTGCGAGCTCTATCGCCTTGCCAGGCGGCTTTCGCACGTTGCCTACCATCCTTGGGGGGGTCGCCTGCACGCCGCTCAAAGGCGCCGATCGCCCCTATGCGCTTGGACCCGCGAGTTCAGTGTAAACGAAAAGGGACGAATCCCCTATAGTCTTTTTGCACCCTCGCGCGCGAAAACGCGGTCGAAGATTCGGTCCACATTGGCTAGCTGGCGCTCTAGGGAAAACACTTGTTCCAGATCTATTTCTTTCAAATAGGGCTGAATTCGCCGATCACTCTCGATCGCAGTACGGAAATTCCCTTCCTCCTCCCAAGCTTTCATGGCGTTCTCCTGAACGAGCCGGTACCCTTCTTCACGCGACATTCCGGCAGCGGCCAAATCGAGCAGCAGCTGCCCGGAGAACACCAGTCCTCCGGTTTGGTCCAGGTTGCGCCGCATGCGCTCCGCATTCACGCGTAATCCATTGATTAGCCAGGTCGTTTTCGAGAGGAGGTAATCGACCAGAATGGTCGAATCGGGCAAAATGACCCGTTCCGCCGAAGAATGCGAAATGTCTCGCTCATGCCACAAGGCAACATTTTCGAATCCGGCCTGGGCGTTCGAGCGCACCACCCGCGCCAGACCGCAGATCTGCTCCGCTGTAATGGGATTACGTTTGTGTGGCATAGCAGACGAACCCTTTTGACCGGCTGCGAACGGTTCTTCGGCTTCGCGCACCTCTGTCCGCTGCAGATGCCTGATCTCGAGAGCGATTTTGTCTAAGGTCGATGCGATACCGGCGAGCGTGGCCAGATAGTGGGCGTGCAGATCGCGCGAAATCACTTGCGAAGCGATGGGTGCGGCGCGCAGGCCGAGATGGGCGCAAATGCGCTCTTCGGCTTCGGGGCTGATGTGCGCAAACGTGCCCACGGCGCCCGACAGCTTTCCGACGCGCATCTCTTCGGTCGCCGTTGCGAAACGGGTGCGCTGCCGTTCCACTTCATCCCACCACAGCGCCAGCTTGAGACCGAACGTGATCGGTTCGGCATGCATCCCGTGCGTACGGCCTACTTGCAGCGTGTGCTTATGCTCGAAAGCGCGTCGCTTGAGAGCAGCGGCGAGCTGTTCGAGGCCCGTCGCAATCAATTTCGAGGCCTCTTGAATTTGCAGCGCTTGCGCGGTATCGACCACGTCGTTGGAAGTGAGCCCGTAATGCAGCCAGCGCGCCGAATCGCCCGCGCCCGCGGCTTCGAGGTGCTCGGCGACCGCGGTTGTGAAAGCCAGGACATCGTGCCGGACTTCACGCTCAATCGCCTCAATGCGTTCGATACGAAAGCCCGCGTGCGCGCGCAACGCTTGGGCAGCCGCTTGCGGCACCTCGCCTCGTTCGGCCAGCGCAGCTGTGGCGGCCAATTCGACTTTCAGCCAGCACTCGAATTTGTGCTGATCACTCCAGATCGCACCCATTTCCGGGCGCGTGTAGCGGGGAATCATGCATCGACTATTGTGCGACGGACGGGCGTTGAAACGCCGCGATGAGGTGAAATGTGCGCCTAAAAGGGCGCACTCAGTAGCAGAACACTTCGGATTGAAGGTTCGGCTCGGCGACGAAGAGCCGTGTGAACAGTGCTCTTCCATTCAGGGCTTTGGAGGCCACGCGGCGAACCAGCTCGGGATGGTTATTGTGCTCGCTGATGTGCCCGAGCACAAGCGTCGATACGCTGGTGTCCAGATCTTCCTCGATGAATTCGGCAGCCACTTCATTTGAAAGATGGCCGCGCCGGCTCATCACGCGCTGCTTGACCGACCACGGATACGGGCCGACACGCAGCATTTCCAGATCGTGGTTCGATTCGAGCACCAGCATATCTACGCCGCGGAGATGCACCCGCAGGGAATCCGTGACGTAGCCTAAATCGGTGGCGATCGAGACTTTGACGCCTTGCGCCGTAACGGTAAATCCGACCGGATCGGCGGCATCGTGTGGAATGGTAAAGCTGGCGACTTCTAAATCGCCGATCGAGAAACAGCAGCCCGCCTGAAATTTCTCGATCACCGGCGTACATTCGCCCCAGTCGATATATTCCGCTGTACCGTGCGTGACGTATATGGGGAGGCGGCCTTGCGAGGCTTTCACTAAAGCGGGCACACCGCAGGTGTGATCGCTATGCTCATGCGTGACGAGAACGGCATCGAGGCAGCCGAGCTCTTCTCCGATGGCAGCCAGCCGCTTTGCGATTTCGCGCCGGCTCAGGCCCGCATCGATCAAGATACGAGTTCGATCGGTGGCCAGAAATAGCGAGTTCCCGGCACTGCTCGAAGCCAGGATGCAGATCTTTAGAATAGGGAGGGCTCCGTTGCTGCGCTCATCTTATCGGTTTTATCCAAGGGAATCAAACAATTTCTTTCAGAATTGTTTGCGGAAGCTGGGCTCCCGGATAGTTCCTACAATAGAGGTTCAGATGAAAGCACGCGTGTACGTGTCCATGAAGCCGACCATCCTCGACCCGCAAGGGCAAACCATCTGCGCCGCACTGCAGGGTCTCGGGCACCGCGAGATCGCCGCCGTCCGGCAGGGCAAGTACTTTGAAATCAGTCTGGCGGATCATACTCCGCGCGATCGGGCCGTTAAGACTCTTGACGAGATCGCACGCGACGTCCTCTCCAATGGTGTCATCGAGGACTACCGCGTCGAGATTCTGGATTGATTATTTGGACTGATTACTCGACTTTTCTTTTATGTGCGGAATTGTAGGCTACATTGGCAGCCGCGAAGCGGTGCCCCTCATCGTCGACGGCTTGCGGCGCCTCGAATACCGCGGCTACGATTCGGCCGGTGTAGCAGTTCTGTCCCCAGAGAAATGTCTCGAAGTGCGGCGCGCCTCCGGCAAGCTTCGCAACCTGGAAGAAGCAATTCGCAGCAAGCCGCTCGCGGGATCGTATGGCATCGGTCACACACGCTGGGCCACGCATGGCCGCCCGACCGAAGAAAACGCCCATCCGCACCGCGACTGCAAAGAAGAAATCGTGGTGGTGCACAACGGCATCGTCGAGAACTATCTGGCGCTTCGCAAGCAGCTTATTTCCGAAGGACACACCTTCAAGACCGAGACGGACACGGAAGTCATCGCGCACCTGATCGAGAAGTACTTTAGCGGTCTGCTCGAAGATGCGGTTCGGGAAGCGCTCAAGCAGATCTCGGGAGTGTTCGCGATCAGCGTGATCTCGAGCTCGGATCCGAACAAGATCGTGGCCGCGCGCAATGGTCCCCCGGTGGTGGTCGGATTAGGGCAAGGCGAGTTTTTCGTCGCTTCCGACGTTCCCGCTATCTTGAGCCATACGCGCGACATGTTCTTCCTCGATGATGGCGACGTGGCGATTCTCACGCCCGAAGGCGTCCGGCTGACCGACTTCGACGGCAAAACCGTGCGCCGGCAGCTCTCGCACATTCTGTGGGACCCGGTCATGGCTGAAAAGGGCGGCTACAAGCATTTCATGCTCAAGGAAATCTTTGAGCAGCCGCGCGCGGTGAAAGACACTTTGGTCGGACGCGTCGGGCTTGAAAGCGGCCGTGTCTTCCTCGATGAGGTAGATATCTCCGAAGCGGAGTTCCGTGAATTCGAGCAGGTGAAAATCGTCGCGTGCGGCACCAGCTGGCACGCCGGACTGGCCGGCAAGTTCATCATTGAGCGCTTAGCCAGGCTTCCCGTCGAAGTCGATTACGGAAGCGAATTCCGCTACCGCGACCCGATCATTCCGCGCAATACCCTGACCATTGTGATTTCGCAATCCGGCGAAACCGCCGACACGCTCGCCGCACAGCGGGAAGCCAAGCAGAAGGGCTCGAAAACGCTGGCGATCTGCAACGTGGTGGGATCGATGATCACACGCGAGGCTACGGGCACCTTATTGACACACGCCGGCCCGGAGATTGGCGTGGCTTCGACCAAGGCGTTCACTTCGCAAATCACGGCGCTGCTCCTGCTCGGCATGTATCTCGGGCAAGTACGCGGGACGCTCACTCCCGAGGCCGCGGCCACGCTGGTTCAAGAGCTGGCTCTCATCCCCGGAAAGCTCGATCAGGTGCTCTCCAACTCCGCCGTCTATGAAGAGCTGGTGAAGAACTTGTTTCGGGCCCAGGATTTTCTCTATCTCGGTCGAGGTATCCATTTCCCCATCGCCCTCGAAGGCGCTCTTAAATTAAAAGAGATCTCGTACATCCATGCGGAGGGTTATCCGGCGGGCGAAATGAAGCATGGTCCCAACGCGCTCATCGATGAGAATCTCCCAGTGGTCGTGCTCGCAACACGCGACCCCCAATCGGAAGAGAGCCAGGTGCACTACGAGAAGACTCTTTCGAACATTCAAGAGGTGAAAGCGCGAAGCGGTGTGGTGGTAGCAATCGCGTGCGAGGGCGACGAAGAGGTTGCAAGGATGGCGGATTACCTCATTCCGATCCCCGTCACTCGCGAACTCCTCCTACCGCTTCTCGAAATGATTCCGCTGCAGTTGCTCGCCTATCACATCGCAGTGCGGCGAGGTTGCGACGTCGATCAGCCGCGTAATCTGGCCAAAAGCGTCACGGTAGAGTAACTCATCGACAGAAGCAGCCAATGCATATAGCCCTGGCCAACGTGGGAATTTCCCGGTAGCTCCCGTATACGCGCCTGTTGAGACATACGCAATTGTGCCGGCACGTACTTGCCGGGAACGATGCTCCCGCGGTTGCATTACCAACTCACCAAGCTGGCCATTCGCGCCGGTCCGTCCCATCCGCTTGTTCGGTTTCTTCTCAAGCGTGCCTGCCGTAAGCACGGATGTGAACTGATCGACACGGAACATGCTTTCGAATTGCATAACGCCGGACGAGTGATGCTCGTCTCGCGAAGCCATTTTGTCTACCTGCCAACCTTAGCCGAACAGTTCGATGTTTGTTTCACCCCCGTAGTGCCGGATTTCCGGGACGGAGCGCCGGTAGTCGATTATTCGCGACCTCGACTGCATACCTACCGAAAATCGGGCCTGCAATTCGAGCTCGCAGCATTTCCCGAAGAAGACGAGATGATCGAGGCCTATTTCCGGTGGTACAAGCCGGCACCGGGCGATTGTGTTTTCGATGTCGGCGCGCATTGCGGCGTGTCGACTTATTTCCTTTCAAGGCTGGTCGGGCCCATGGGCCGGGTAATCGCCTTCGAGCCCGATGCGTTGAACCATTCTTTACTGCTGCACAATATCCGGCGGCACCGGCTAAAGAACGTGACGGTTGTGAATGCGGCAGTCGCGCAAACTACGGGGCGGGCCGCCTTCTATCGCGAAGGCGCGCTCGGCTCATGTCTCTCTCGCTGTTCTCCACGAGGAACGGCGGGAACGACCGAGACCGTAACAACGATCAGCCTTGCCGACGCATTCTCCCGCTGGGGTGTGCCGGATCTGTGCAAGATCGACATCGAAGGTGCGGAAATCGAGGTAATCGCCGCTGCGGCTGAACTCCTGGTTCACGCGAAAACGCACTTCACGCTGGACACCAGTCATATCGTGCGTGGACGCTTGACTGCGCCTGCCATAGAGAGGCTGTTTCGAGCTTATGGGTTCGAGGTCGAATCGGCGCCTGTTGCCGGCATAATGACCACTTGGGCACGCCCGTCTGCTTTCGAATGCGCGGAAGAGGCTTCCGAAGTCGCTTGATCCGCCGGGCTGCTCTCAGTAGTCAAATGTAGTATTGATCGCCCATACTACTCTGACTATCTCGACCCGCGGCAAAGGGCTTTATCCCTTCACTAAAAGCGTCGAAGAGTGGATTTCAAAACAGAAGGTGGCGAATGGGCTTCTGACCCTATTCGTTCAACACACCTCCTGCTCGCTAGTGATCCAAGAGAACGCCGATCCCGATGTAACGCTCGATTTGCGTGACTTCTTCGAACGGCTTGTGCCGGAAAACGACAAAGGTTATCGCCACACTGCGGAGGGCCTGGACGACATGACTTCGCACATCCGGTCCGCCTTGACCCAGACCAGTCTCTCGATACCGGTCATCTCAGGACGACTCGCGCTCGGCACGTGGCAAGGGCTGTACGTGTTCGAACATCGAACGCACGCGCACCAGCGGCGAGTCGTGCTGCAACTGCTCGGCGAATAATCCTCGAGTCGCGATGAGGCTTGTCGCCCTCGCTATTGCACCAGGCGCTTGTGTTTTCGCAGAATCGCGGGCGTTTCGTAATCTTCCGGAGGCGGCATTTCCTCGACCCCCGGTTCTCCTTCATGTGCCTGGATGGCTACCGGTCCTTCGAATTCGGCGCTCGATGCGGCGCCCGCCGCAGCCGCTGCCGCCAGAGCCGGTACTTCCGGCGACGAGGCGACGGTAAATGGGAAGTGTGGGTTGCGCCGATCGATTTCCGGAAGGCTATCGCGCTGGAAACCAGTAGCGATGACGGTGATTTTCACGTTCTCGCCCATCTTTTCGTCAAGCACCACGCCGAAATTGATCTGCACATCGTTGTTCTCAGTCGCAGTGCGGATGAGATTGCAAGCTTCATTTACGTCATGAATACCGAGTTGGCTCGACGCCGTAATGTTGATGAGCACGCCACGCGCGCCCAGTACACCGCCTTCTTCCATCAGCGGACTGGCGATGGCCTGGCGGGCCGCTTCGAGCGGCGCCTTTTCGCCCGATGCGATCGCGGTGCCCATCATGGCGTATCCCATGCCGGCCATGATGGTCCGGATGTCGGAGAAGTCGCGATTGATCAGTCCCGGAGTCGTGATGATATCTGCGATCCCTTGAACGGCTTGGCGCAACACGTCGTCTGCCAGGCAAAATGACTGGAAAAAGCTCATGCCCTTCGGCGCCAGCGTCAGCAGTTTTTCATTCGGAATGCTGATGAGTGTGTCGCAACTACCGGCGAGCTCCGCGATTCCGCGCTCGGCCTGCTTCATGCGACGCGGCCCTTCGAAGGTAAAGGGTTTCGTCACCACCGCCACCGTAAGCGCACCTAATTCTTTGGAGAGCGAGGCCACAACGGGAGCGGCGCCGGTTCCGGTGCCGCCTCCGAGGCCCGCCGTGACAAAAACCATATCGGCACCCTCCAGTATTTCGATGACCTGCTCCGTGTCTTCGAGTGCCGCCTGGCGGCCGATCGAAGGGTCGGCGCCCGCGCCCAAGCCGTGCGTCAACTTCTTTCCGATCGCCACTTTATTCGCTACCGGTGAAGCCGCCAGCGCCTGCTGGTCGGTGTTCAAGATGTAGAATTCTATCCCGTTCAGCCGTTCCTGCAGCATGCGCGCTACGGCGTTCGAGCCGCCACCGCCCACCCCGACCACCTTGATGCGGGTGCCGAGTTGCGCTTCCTCTTCGATCAGGTATTTCAAATCGTCCGCCATCTTTGCCCCAGTCATGTTTGCCGCAGTGATGTTCGCCTTGGTCGTGTTTGCCCCATTCGTGTTCCGCTCAGTCATGTTCGCCTCTTTCTTTTAAATCTCCGAAAATCTGCCGTTACTTCAAAACCAACCCCGCCAGCCCGGGAGACGCCCGCTTCCATTCACGCTTCATGCGCAGCCGGCCCGAATACATTGCTAACCCACCGGCGACCGCCCAAACCGGATTGTCCAGTTCCGGAGGCCAGCCCTCGATTCCGGTCGACAATCCGTTGCGAGCCTGGCAGTTCAACGCTCGTTCTGCGACGTCGCACATGCCGGGCAACATCGCGCCGCCGCCCGTGAGAACAACGCCCTCGAGTAGCGATTGCTCCATGCCGACACGCAAAATCTCCGCGTACACCCGCTCAAAGATCTCTTCCACCCGCGCCTCGACAATCTCGTTCAACTGCCGTCTGGGCGCCTCACGGACACCGCGCCCTTCCGCCGACGGAATTTCGATCAACGCATGCTCGGATACCGAACTGCTTACCGCGGAGCCGTATTCGCGCTTCAAATGTTCCGCGTCTTCGTAATTCACTTTCAGCAACCATGAGATGTCGCGCGTCAAGTGGTCTCCGGCTAAGGGAATCACCATCGCGAGAAGCAAGGCATCGCCGTCGTAGACCGCCACGTGCGTCGACTGCGCGCCAATATCGACAACCGCCACACCGCGGGCCCGATCTTGCGGCAGAACCGCCGCATAAGCTGCCGCAATACCTTCGAAGATCGATTCGTCTACCGCCAAATGCGCCTGATGCACCGCGGATACCAGCGCCTGGTGATCTTGCATTGAGGCGGTGACGACGTGAACGTTCGCTTCGAGGCGCGCGCACAACATGCCTTTGGGATTGCGATACCCGGCCCGGCCATCGAGCGTAAAATCTTGCGGGCAGATCTGCAGAACCTGGCGGTCTTGCTCGAGCTGTACCCGCGCCCCGAGTTCGACGGCATAACGTAGATCGCCGGGCTCGATATCGCGCCGCCTGCCAAACTCGTACAACCCGCGGCTGTTGATACCCGCCACCGAGCCACCCACGCCGATAACGGCAGATTCCGGTGAAACTTGCGCGCGCAGCTCGGCTTCGTGCAGCGCAAACTGAATGCTATGCGCCAGCGCCTCCTGATCTGCCAGGCGCGCCTTGTTCCAGGCGTGAACCGGTGCAGCGCCATAACCAAGAAATTTGAGAGTGTCTTCTTCGAGCGCGCAGATGACCACCCGTGTGCTGGTGCTCCCCAGATCCAGGCCGACGGCCAGTTTCGTCGTTTTAACGGCCATGCTGCTCTTCTCCGACGGCCGTAATCACGCCGTCCACGCGCAAATCCAAGGTCTTGGTATCCGGCCGCTTGGTATGTATTTCGCTGTAGTTCGACAAAAAATTCTGCAGTCTTTCCGAATAGTTCTCGTCACCGAGCATGAGGTTTACGACGCCATCGTCGACGTGCTCCGCCACGATGAGATTGTTCGGATCGGCGACATTGATTTCCGAGATTTGCTCGCTGAGTGGGCCCGCTTCTTTCAACATCGCCAGTACCCGGCGTACTCTGGCGCGCCGATCCTCTAGCTGTTCGCTCTCGCGAATCCCCGTAATTACGGGCAAGGTGAACTTTGCTGCCACGCGCGGGCGAAGAATATAACCATCGCGATCGATCAGCGCGAAGCGAGACATGCCGTCCTTCGGATTCGGCCGTAGATGCACGAAAGCAACCGGCGTGCGTTCGTGGATGCGTACCTTCAGCGTCTTCGGCCAGATCTTCGACAGGGTCGCCTCTTCCACCCAATCGATCTGCAGAAGCTGCTTGCGGCGCTCTTGAATCGGGACGAGATAAAGACTGCGTCCAAAGTCCTCCGCGAAGATGTGACGGATCTGGGAAGCCGACGCATAGTGTATTCCCTCCACCAACAGATCGGGGCTCTGCCCTGCCAAGTCATCCGCTTCCACAATTCGAAAGCGGTTATCTTTGATCAGGAACTCTTCGGTCCGGTGCCAGGCAAACAGCGTGCTGACCATCACGACCGTGCCCGCCACCAGCCAGAAGATGAACCGCGCCCAACGAATGCCCTCGAACAAGGATTGAGCGGCACCCGCCATTACGCCGCCTCCCGTAATTTCTCGAGAATCTTGTCTGCCGCCTGCGAAACGTTTCCGGCACCAAGTGTAATGATCAAGTCTCCAGAATTTGCAGCGCCGACTACGGCCTCGATTCCTTCCTCCATGCTCGAAACATAGTGCGCCGAACGGTGGCCATGCGCGCGGATTCCTTCGAGCAGTGCTTGTGCGTTGACTCCTTCAAGCGCTGTCTCGGAGGCGGCGTAAATATCCAGCAGGTAAAGGTCGTCGGCCTGATGGAAGGCCGTTCCAAATTCGTCGAGCAGGTGTCTGGTGCGGGAAAAGCGATGCGGCTGAAACAGAACCAGAATGCGACGGTATGGCGACAGCTTCGCCGCCGCGAGCGTGGCCTTCACTTCCGTAGGGTGGTGCCCGTAATCGTCGATAACAGTAACGCCATGCTCCATGCCGCGGATGGAAAAACGGCGGTCGACACCGGTAAACACCGCCAGGCCATCGCGGATCTTTTCTATCGGAACCTCCATCTCGATTCCCACCGCAATAGCCGCGGTGGCATTCAGAACGTTGTGAATGCCGGGAACACTGACCGGGAAACTGCCGAGTTCCGTCCCTGCGCGCCGGATCGAGAAATTACTTCCTGTTGGCGATAGCGCCACCGAGTGGATCTCCAGGTCCACTTGCGCCGAGCGCCCGTAGGTGATGGTCCGCCGCCGAATGTCGGGAAAGATCTTCTGGACGTTCGCATCTTCCATGCACAACACGGCTGCGCCGTAGAACGGAACTTTGTTGACGAAGTCGGCAAATGCGGACTCGATCTCATCGAGCGAGGCATAGTGGTCCAGATGCTCGCGATCGATGTTCGTCACAACGGCGATAATCGGAGCCAGCTTCAAGAATGAGCCGTCGCTTTCGTCGGATTCGACGACCAGAATGGCGCTTTTTCCGACCCGGGCATTCGATCCCTGCATGGCCGCTACGCGTCCGCCGACTACCACGGTCGGATCCATCCCGGCTGCGTTCAAAATGCACGCAACCATCGAGGTCGTGGTCGTTTTTCCATGGCTGCCTGCGATCGCAATTCCAAACTTCAAACGCATCAGCTCGGCCAGCATCTCGCCGCGCGGGATCACAGGGATCTGCAGCCGCCGCGCTTCGGCTATTTCCGGGTTTTGAGCATCGACAGCGGAGGTGACAACCACCGCCTTTGCTCCTGCCGCGTTCTCAGCGCGATGACCCAACTGAATGTTGGCTCCGAGTTTGGCCAGTCTTTCGGTGACAGGAGTCGATTTGAGATCGGACCCCGAGACCTGATAGCCCAAAGTGAGTAACACTTCCGCGATGCCGCTCATTCCGATGCCGCCGATTCCTACGAAATGAACGTGTTGCGGCCTAAAAAACATTCTTCACACGTATTGTTTCGGCTTTCCTTTTACGTGTCAATGCGAAAGCCGTCCTTTTTACCGCCTTGCACCTCATTTTTTCTGAGGCGCGCTCTTTCAGGGAAGGCCTCATCTATGAATTCGCGTACGTGCTTGCCGCCTCCTCCATCACTTCTGCGGCCCGCTCTGCCGCTCCGGGGCGCGCGAACTGGTGAACTCGAGTTCGCATCTGGTCCAATTCGGCGGGATTCGTTCTAAGATTTTCGACCTCATGGAAGAGGCGCTCGCCGTTCATTTCGCTGTCCAGAACGATGCGAGCCGCGCCGCGCCCGACAAACGCTTCCGCATTATGCCGCTGATGATCGTCCGCGGCAAACGGAAGCGGAACCAGTACCGAGGGCATTCCTGCCGCTGCAATCTCACTGACCGCTCCTGCTCCGGCGCGGGCGATCACCAGATCTGCGTGAGTGAATGCCTGAGCCATGTTCTGGATGAACGGTACGACCTCCCCTTCCATACCGGCAGCGGCGAATTCGTCCGCGAGCGGCTGATGTTCCGCTGCACCGGTCTGATGAACGATGCGGACCGGCGATCCGTTGCGGCGAAATAGCGGCCAGCTCTCGCGGGACGCCCGATTGAGAGTTCGCGCTCCCCGGCTGCCGCCTGTAATCAGTACGGCGAACCTGTCCCCGCCCTTCGGCTCCACGGCAAAGAATTCCGGACGCACGGGCAATCCCGTTACTTCGCACTTCGATTCCGGAAACCACTTGCGAGTGGATTCGAAACCGACTAAAGCGCGATAGACCCGCTGCGCTACTCGGCGGTTCGCTAATCCGGGCACTGCATTGGGCTCCATGATCACCAGCGGGATGCCCGAGAAAACAGCCGCGATCATAACCGGGCCCGCTACATAGCCGCCCATGCTGAACACGGCTCGGGGCCGGAAACGTTTCAACATTCGGCGCGCTCCCGCAACACTGATGGGCAACTGCATGGCAGTCTGAACCTGCTGCCGAAACCCAACCCGATTCAAAGCTCCGCTGCGCACGAAATCGATCTCGAACCCAGCCTCCGGCACCAGGCGCGATTCCATTCCCTCTCTCGTTCCGACAAACAGCAGCTTGTGTCCCCGATCGCGCAGCACCCGCGCCACCGCGAGCGCCGGAAAAATGTGACCGCCCGTTCCGCCGCCAGTGATCACAAACGAATAGGGCATAGAGAGATGCCGGGTCAGGCGGCATGCTCGCTCACGCTCAAGAGCATACCCATCAGCAGCAGCGTACTCAGCAGCGAACTTCCGCCATAACTGATGAAAGGCAGAGGGATTCCTTTGTTAGGCACGATCCCCAATACAACGCTCATGTTGATCAGCGCCTGGACCACCACGCAAACCGTCACGCTGAGCGCGAGGTAGCGGCCAAAATCATCCGTGGCACGCACATAGGTACGTATGCCGCGCCACAGCACAACCACGAAACCGGCCAGCAAGAGAATACAGCCGAAAAGCCCGGTCTCTTCACCGACGATCGCATAGATGAAATCGTTCTGGGCCTCCGGCAGATACAGCAGCTTCTGTTTGCTCTGCATCAACCCGACACCCAGCAGTCCTCCAGAACCGACCGCTATCTTTGCTTGCCGCTGTTGATATCCCGGGTCGCTGGTCGAGGCTGTTTGACTCGCGTATTGCAAGATGCGCCCATTCGGATCGAGTTTGGCAAGCACTGTGTGGTCTTTGTCCAGGAAATCAATCGCGCGTGCCAGCCGGTATGGCTTCATAACAATGAAACCCAACCCGAGCAGGCCCCCTAGCACGGCACACACCGCAAGATAGCGGTACTCGACCCCGGCGACGAAGATCACCGCCACAGTCGTCGCCACCAACACGACCGCAGTACCGAGGTCGGCAATAGCGACCGCCAGTGCCATGACCGAAATCGAAACAGCGATCGGGCCCAGCGTGTACTTGTCATTGACAGTGCCCAAGCGGCGGCATAGAAAAAAAGCGAGGAACAGCGCCAATGCGGGTTTAGCCAACTCCGAAGGCTGTAACGAAAATGGACCCGCCTTGAGCCAGCGGTGACTTCCCGAATCGGTGAGATAGACCGCGAGCAGCAGCAATAAGACAATGCCCAGTCCGGCGAACGCGAAGCGCGGATTATTCCACTGGCGATAGTCCCGCTTCATGCAGTAGAGCAGCAAAATAATCGAAAACACCGCCCAGCCGAATTGACGCAGAAAGAAGTAAGTGCTTGGCACGTGATATTTCAGTTCCGCGACCATAGACGACGCGCTGTAAACCATCACCAACCCGAAACAAACCAGCCCCAGGACGGCAAGGAACAAAATCCAATCTGTTTTCAGACGCTGCGCCATGTAGGTATCTACGACAATTCCTCTACTATTTGTTTAAAGCGCCTGCCACGCTCTTCGTAATTCTGAAACTGGTCGAAGCTGGCACAAGCGGGCGCAAGCAGAACCACATCGCCGGGTTTGGCGCGCTCTCGCGTATATCCCACTGCGGCTTCGAGCGTGCCGCATTCGACTAATGGCACTGCGCCGTCGAGCGCTTGAGATATCAGCGGAGCGGCCGCGTGGGGATACGGTGGCGGAGCGCCGATCAAGAGAGCCGCTTTCGCACTGCGACTTAACGGTTCGCGCAACGGCGTGTAGTCACTTCCTTTATCTTTGCCCCCCAAAATGATCCACAAGCGACCCGGGAAAGCGGCAATCGCCTTCAAAGCAGCGTCGACATTGGTTGCTTTTGAATCGTTGAAATATTCGACGCCATTTAATTCGCGGACAAACTCGATCCGGTGCTCGACTCCCGGGAAAGACTCGACCGCACGCGGTAGCGCGTCCAAGCTCGCGCCCGCCACATGAGCGATCACCGCCCCAGCCATGACGTTTTCCAGGTTGTGCAACCCGCGTAACTTCATTTGCGAGCGATTCATGAAAGGCGCGTTGTTCCAACAAATAGTGTCAGTAGAAAGCCACATGCCGTGCGGCACCTTCTGCGACGAGCTGAACCACAACACATCCGCCTTGGTTCGTTTAGCAAAATCGATACACGTCGCGTCGTCGTAGTTCAAAACGGCCGTGTCACCTGGCTGCTGGGTATCGAATAACCGTGCTTTGGCCTGTGCATAGTTCTCGAACGTGTGATGCCGATCCAGGTGATCGGGCGTGATGTTGAGGCACGCCGCAATCTTCGCGTGAAAGGTCGAAATCGATTCAAGCTGAAAACTCGACAGTTCCAGCACGTTCCACTGATTGTCGACCGACGTTTCGATGAGCGAAGCCACCGCGTTTCCAATATTGCCGCCGACCTGGCAAGCGATTCCGCACTCCCTGAGCAGATGGCCCGTCAAAGCGGTCGTGGTGGTTTTGCCGTTCGATCCGGTGATCCCGATAATCGGGCCTTTCAGAAAGTACGAGGCCAGTTCCACTTCCCCGATCACCGGAATTCCGCGTTGGCGCGCGGAAACAAGCATCGGCAGGTCGTACGGAACGCCGGGCGAGAGCACGATGGCATCCGGCAGTTGTCCCCGGTCGGTCATGTTCTCGATTTCTTGTGTCACAACCGTCACGCCCAGTTCGGCGAATTTCTTTTGCTCGTCCGGGGTTGGCAGTTGAGCATCCATCGCCCGCACCCTGGCGCCGTGCTTCAACAACAACTCAATCGCCGCCAACCCGGAGCGTTTCGTGCCGAGGACGAGGACGTATTTGCCGCGGAGCTCCAATGCTTCGTGTCACCTCAGCTTCAGCGTTGTCAGAGCGAACAGGGCCATGACAAAGCCGACAATCCAGAACCGTACAATGACTTTCGATTCCGGCCAACCAAGCGCCTCGAAGTGATGATGAATTGGGGCCATTTTGAAAAGGCGCTTCCCACCGCGAAGCTTATAGCTGCCCACCTGCAAAATCACCGAGAGCGCTTCAATAACATAAATGCCGCCAATGAAGATCAGCAGGATCTCCTGCTTAATCAGTACCGCCACAATGCCGAGCCCGCCGCCTAGGGCGAGCGATCCTACATCGCCCATGAACACTTGTGCAGGATGGCAGTTGTACCAAAGAAATCCAAGGCTTGCGCCCACCATCGAGGCGCAAAAGATTGTCAACTCCTGCGACTTGGGCAAACGCGCTAAATCGAGATACTCCGCAAACTTCGCGTTACTCGACACATAAGTCAACGCGGTCATGGCCCCCGATGCGATGATCATCAGGCCGATCGCCAGCCCATCGAGCCCATCCGTCAGATTGACGGAATTCGAAGAACCTACCATCACAATCACGATAAATAGGTAGAACAGCACGTAGGCCAACGGATACGTCCAGAAACTCTTCGTCAGCGGCTCGATCAGGAGATCCGGCTTGAACTGTTTGAAGAACGGAAAATTGATGGCTGTCGAATAGACCTGGTTCGCATGCAGCAGCAGCAAGAAGAACCCGATCAGCATGGCGCACAAAACTTGCGCCCAGAATTTTTCCCATACCGTCAGGCCCAGATTTCTTTGCTTCGAAACCTTGGCATAATCGTCGATAAAGCCGATTGCGCCGAAGCCGAGCAAGCCCAGCAGAGCAATCCAAATATATTGATTGTGGAGATCTCCCCACAGCAAGGTAGGCACGACGATGGCAGCCACAATCAGGAGGCCTCCCATGGTCGGAGTACCCGCCTTCACGTGATGCGACTGCGGACCGTCTTCCCGAATATGCTGTCCGAAACTGAGCTCACGAAGTTTCCGGATCATCCATGGTCCAAGCGCCAGCGCGAGAGCTAGAGCCGTTAGACTCGCGAGCGCTACGCGCGTCGTGATGTAGCCAAAGACCCGGAACGCGGGAACATATTTCTGAAGAACCTGAACCAGCAACCAGTAGAGCATCGTTTATATGGTTTCATTGTGGCGGCAACGAGAAAAAAACGCGGCGTGAGTAAGCCCAGCTCCCGTGATTCGTTTGACCACGGAGCTGCTCACGCCGCGCACCCCAGCGAGCACGTCCACACGTGCGTCGTAAACTTGCGGCACAAGCTATGAATCCTTCCCGTGCTTTGCACCCCCGGCTTGCGCGCTCTTCTGTCTCGGTCCAGACCCATAACCAAGGGAACGCAATACACGGCGCGCAACCTCACGATCGTCGAAAGGAATCGGGCCGTCCTTCAAAACTTGGTAAGTTTCATGGCCCTTGCCCGCCAGGATCACGACGTCCCCCGGTTCGGCTGCCGCAATCGCGCTTTTGATCGCGCGTTCACGATCGGGTTCCGCCATATGCGGTGTATCGAATCGACGTAGACCCACCATCGCGTCGTTCATGATGGCGAGTGGATCTTCGCTACGTGGATTGTCGGAGGTCAGCACGACATAATCGCTGCCCTCCGCTGCCGCCATGCCCATCAGCGGACGCTTGGCGCGATCGCGATCTCCGCCGCAGCCGAACAGCGTGATGATGCGCTTCGGCTTCATTGCGCGCGCCACAGATATTACGTTATGCAGTGCATCGTCGGTATGCGCATAGTCGACGACCACCATAAACGGCTGCCCTTCCTCCACCCGCTCGAACCGCCCCGGCACACTCCGCAACTCTTTTAGCCCTTTCTGAATCTCCTCTTCCTTCAAGCCGAGCGTGAGCGCAGCCGAGCAGGCGAGCAGAATGTTGTACACGTTGATATGCCCCACCAGCGTCGAGTCCACAGGAAAGCGTTTTTTTCCCGCCATCACCGTGAACCGCAGCCCCTCGAATGAAGACTGAACATCCGTGGCACGTACCCAGGTGTCGTTCAGACCTGCACCAGCGCGATCCGGCGGTGCCTGGTCGATGCTGTACCAAAACACGTTCGTTTCAGCGGCCAATTCGATGCGGCGGCCTGCTTCATCGTCTGCATTCAGCACTGCGAAGCGGGGCGGAGGGCCGCCGCGCGGTTTAAACAACAGCTGTTTCGCCGTGAAATACGCTTCCATCGTGTGGTGGTAATCGAGATGGTCGCGCGTGAAATTTGTAAAACCCGCCGTATGGAAGCTCATCGCAAAAATTCGGCCTAAATCAAGCGCGTGCGACGAAGCCTCGAGAGTCGCGTGCGTTCCGCCCATCTGCTCGAGTTCACTGAACATGCGAAAGAGATCGAGCGATTCGGGCGTAGTGTTGACGGCAGGCAGCACTCGCCCGGCAAGATGATATTCGATTGTGCCGATAAGCGCTGTCGTTTTGCCCGCCGCGCGAAGAATTGCATCGATCAATTGAGTGCTGGTCGTCTTGCCGTTCGTGCCCGTAACGGCGGTCAGCGCAATGCGCTCATCGGGTTTTTCAAAGAAATTCTTGGAAGCGCTCGCGAGCGCCTGACGGCCATGCGCCACTTGCAACCACGAGCCATGGAACCCGCCGAAACCAGGCCGGTCACTGATGACCGCCAATGCACCTTTCTCAAGAGCAGAGTTGGTGAATTGCGCCCCGTCGGTCTTCGCTCCGGAGAAGGCGAAGAAGAGGTATCCCGGCGCTACTTTACGGCTGTCGTAGGCGAGACCCCGCACATCCGCGCCCAGCAGAGCTTCGGGGACATTCGAAATGAGCGGAACTCCTTCGAGCACGCGCCTCAACTCCACGCGACACACCCCTCAGGGCCACGCTGGTCAAACCAGTACCTCAACGTGCAAACCTCACCTGAATGTGTTCACCCGGAAGCAAGAGAGCGCCAGGCGGAGGATTTTGCGCGCGCGCCAAGCCGTCACCCAATAGATCGATGTCGAGGCCGACGGCGGTGGCCTGCTGCATCACAGCTTTCACCGTCTTTCCCACAAAATTGGGAACCTTGGGGGCGTTCGGGTCCACATCTACGGCAGCCGGCGTCTCATCGTTGTTGTCGGAGTCGCCCGAAGCCGCCTTCATCTCTTCGACCGTCGGTGGATTGAGTTCGGCAAGCGCTACATCGTCGCTCTCTTTCTCGACAGTCGGCTTCTTCTCTTTCTCCGCGAGCTCCTCGATTTCCTCCGGCACATCACGCTGAATGTTGAGCCGGCGCAGCGCCGTTGCCATGACGGTCTGGAACACGGGACCCGCCGCCGCACCGCCGAAACCGGCCTCTCCCGTCGTTCCCGAAATCGTGACCACAATGACGATCGATGGATTTACCGTCGGCGCAAAACCCAGGAAAGACGCGTTGTATTTGTGCGTATAAATGTGGTGAGCGAAATCGAAGATCTGAGCCGTCCCCGTCTTGCCCGCGATGGAATATCCGATCACATGCAGCCTACGCGCCGTGCCGCCCGGCATCACCACGCGATGCATCATCATGCGCATCGTGGCTACTGTCTCGGGTTGCAAGACCTGCACCGGGGGCGCATGTCTGGTCATTTGCTTGGGTTCGCCGGGCGCCTGCTTCCACGCCACCACATGCGGATGAACGAGAAATCCGCCATTTGCAATCACGCTTCCCAACTGCGCCAGCTGCAGGGAAGTGACGCTGATTTCGTGGCCCATGGGCACTGAACCAATGGAGGTCGGCTGCCATCTCCTCAACGGCCGCAGCATCCCGGGCGCCTCCGCCGGCAGTTCAATGCCGGTCCGACTACCGAAACCGAAGCGGCGAATGTATTCGTATAAATTTTTGCTGCCCACCTGCATGCCGATGTGAATCGCACCGATGTTGCTGGATTTAGCCAGCACGTCTTCGAAAGAGAGCGCGCCATAGGGGTGCGAATCATGTATTACTCTTCCGAAAAGCGTTGTCACGCCACCGCCGCAGTTAATCATTGAGTCCGGGCGTAGGTTCGTCGTTTCGAGGGCGGCCGAAAGCGTGACTACTTTGAATACCGAACCCGGCTCAAATGGCGCGACCACGGCCAAGTCTGCGCGTCCATGCGCTTTTTCGGTGGGCTTCAGTCGTTCATTCAAATCGTAAGTCGGGTAATTCGCCAGTGCCAGAACCTCGCCTGTTTTCGGATCCATCGCGACCAGGCTGCCGTGTTCGCCATGGTTCTGAATCACCGCGGCGCGTAAAGCATCTTCCGCTACGTCCTGTACCTCCGTGTCGAGTGTCAGCCCGATCGTTTTCCCCGCCACTGGCGGCGTGACAATCTCCGCTTCATACGCACGTTGCTTGACGTCCACCTTGATGCGCATGGATCCAGGCGTCCCGGCAAGCTCTTTGTTTAATTTCTGTTCGATGCCGCCTGCGCCTTGGCCTTCGGCGTTCACATTCCCGACCACGTGGGCGGCGAGCTGATGATTCGGGTAGCTGCGGACACTGTCGTCCCCAAGAATGATCCAATTCAGCTTCATCGCTGCCAGTTCGCGCGCTTGTTCGTCCCGAATCTGCCGTGCCACAACGAAGTACCCGTGATGGTTCTTCGATTGCGCCGCTGCCTCAATCTCCTCCTGCAGTTTCGCCGCGTCCAGGCCGAGGATGCTGGCGAGCAAAGCCGCCGCTACGCCGGTGTTCTGCACTTGCGCAGGATTCACCGCCACTAACCAGCAGTGGGAGCTGATTGCAAGATACGTCCCGTTCCGATCGACAATCGAACCGCGGCGGGGCTCGACAGGCACTGACTTGTCCTGCTGTGAATCGGCCAGTTTTACATAGCGATCATGCGCGAACACCTGCAGCTCGCATAACCGCAGAACAATAATGAGGGCCCATCCAAAAAGGATGAGCCCGGTGATGAGTGCTCGTTCTACAGATGTGTTAGCTGGCCCGAGCGGCGGTTTTTCGATTTCCATGCCTCAGCACCTGCGCAGCCCTTCCGCCTATGCGAGTACGCACTTCGTCTCGCGTGTCTACCGCACCCCGATCTGAACGCGAGACCCTGGCAAATTGTTGCGCGCTTCGGCATTGGATTTGCCTTCCAGATATTGCACCTGCTGCGGCGTCGGATCCACCATCTTCAGCGAATTTGCAAGCTCCTTCAGCCGGTCGTAGCTCAGTAATTTCGCCTCTTCCAGATCCAGCTGCGATTCCTGCTGCTTCAGCTTCTCTTGTTCCTGCCGCAGGCTTTGCATGGAGAACCCTGCCATCGTGTTGTAGGCTGCCGGAATAAGCCCGGCGATCACAAGCGTCGCCGCTACGAAGCCTGTCGCAACACTGCGCGTGCGGGCCCGGCGTGCGATCGGATCAACGGCACGAACCACCATGCTGTTGTCGATACGCTTCACAAAAAGGTAAACGTCCTCATTCGCGATGGGGCGCAGGCGCGGCGCTTCGGTGCGCGTCCAAACCGCAGGCGGCGCTTGCGCCAGCTCTCTAATGCCGACAAAACGATTGACGAAAGTTGCTAATGATGCCATTATTTGTTCTTCCTTCTAAACCTGCTCGAGCGCGCGCAATTTGGCGCTGCGCGATGCCGCATTCTTCGAAACCTCTTCCTCCGTTGGCTTCACTACATGCTTTGTCAGGATTTGTCCGCGCCCTGCGCGAGCCAACGCTTGAAACGCCTGTTTCACCCTCCGGTCCTCCAGGGACATGAAGGTAATGACCACAAAGCGCCCTCCGGATCTCAAGCGCTCCGGCACTATCCGAAGCAACTCTTCCAACTCTTCCAATTCCCCATTCACCCTCAGCCGCAGCGCCATAAAGGTCTGCGTCGCCGGATGAATTCTCCCCGTTCGCGGCACGGCCTGCTCGACAACCTCAGCCAGACGGCGAGTCGTCCGGATCGGCCGCGCGCGAACGATTGCTCTGGAGATTCTTCGCGACCTCCTTTCTTCGCCGAGTTCATAAATCAAATCGGCAAGCTCTTTTTCAGACATCTCATTCACCAGGTCCGCCGCCGTAATCCCTTGGCTGCGATCCATGCGCATGTCCAAGAGACCGTCTTCATTGAGCGAAAACCCGCGCTCCCCCGTACTCAACTGGTACCGGCTAACCCCCAAATCCGCCAGCACCCCATCCACCGCCGCCACGCCGCTTGCAGCGAGCGCTTCCGGCAGCTTCGAAAAGGGCCCGTGCACGAACCGGATGCGATCCGCAACGCCAGCCGTATTCGTGCGGGCAATTTCCAACGACTCCGCGTCGCGATCGCACGCAATAACAAATCCGCTTCCTAACCGTCCCGCAATGGCTCCCGTATGACTGCCCAATCCCGCCGTCGCGTCCACATAAATCCCATCCGGCCGAATCGCGAGATACTCGAGCGATTCCTGCAACAGCACCGGATAGTGCCACGGGCCGCCTTCTCGCTGGGCCGCGTCCATACATAGCTGCTATCGCAAACCTTTCTTCTCGAGCGCGGCAACCTTTTCCGCCAGATTCGTCCGCGCTTTCTTCAGCCGCTGCTCGTACACTCTGCTTCCAAAAACTTCGATCCGCTGCTTGTACCACAGAAGGTGAACGTCGTCTTTTTCCAGTTCCAGCTCGCGCCGTAAAGTCGTCGGCACCAGCACCCGTCCTTGCGCATCGATCTCCGTGTCCTCGCCGTAGTGGTTCGCGACGAATGCAACGTCCGCCCGGACATCGGCATCATCGCCGGGCTCCTGCAGCATCTTTTCCGTTTCCCGCCAGACCGAAATGGGGTAAATTAGGGCTGTCGAAATGTTTACGGTCGTGACAAATACGCGCCGCTCTCCACGGGACTCGAGGTACTGCACAACAGCCGCGGGAAGTTTTAGCCGGCCTTTTTCGTCGACACGACCACTCAGGGTGCCGAGGGGGGCACCAGCCGCTGCCGGCGTATCTGGCTGATCGCTTTCTTCCACATCTGACCACTTTCGGCCGATTCAGTCCACTGCAAAGATAGTGGCATGTGTCGTATCGGATTGCAATACATTTGTTTGAAGATTTTTCCGTAAGTGGTTGTATTCGCCTTTGTTACGCCCCACGCACATGTCGGGGCGATGTTGACGACCCACAAGAAAGACGAGCGGAGTTTATCCGCTCTTAGGTGCCACTAACGAGATGTCTCGGAATTGCCGATTCTGAAGGTAGAAGGAGTGCGCGCCGACCGGCTAACTGCTCGCGACCTGTAGTTGGTTTTCAACGGAGAATACGTTCGGCACCGCGTTGGCGCGAACAGTGATGAGGTTTTTGTCAGCTTGGTTCGCTACCACCCCTTCGAGCTTCACGTGACCATTGCTCACGATGATGTGGATGGATGGGAGTGCCTGATGCCCGTAGCGATCTCCGATCATCGGATCTCCATAGATCGCTCGGAATTCCGCTCTTCGAATATCGTTGTCCATCGGCGAAAGCGGAAGGACGTTGATCTGGTTCTCGACCTGTGTCACGCCTTCGATTCTCTTCACCACGTTTTGGGCATCCGACTTTAGAACCGGATTGGTGACATCCCCGAGCAACGTAACGGTGCTGCCATTCACGCGAAAAGCGAGATCGTCAAAAATACTGTAATAGGGAAGCATCACGAGCTGGTGCCGCACTTCCTGCACCAAGCGATTCTCGCTCTGTGGCCCGCGGACGAAAGCATCGTTGTGGTCCTTCTGCTGCGCCGTCATGGAAAGGGGGATAAGCAGCATACCCGAAACGAACGAAATCATTAGAATCCCACGCATAGATCCTTTTTGCTCCCACTACTAAGACGGGACTGGAAAGTGAGACTGTTTCACCGCAACTCTCGCAGGTGGGCTCAGTGCAGTGGTTCGCACTTCGCCGAAAAAGGCGAGCCTCTAACCCTGGCCCTTGTGTTTCCAAAGGGTGCTGCCGCGCTTGGCAAAAATACTGACAAGGAACATCAAAACCGCAAGAAACCAGCAGAACACGGTGGGGTAGATGCGCCAGTTCGCGCTATAGGGCCAAAAGGGAAGACAAACGACACCCAAGAGGAAGAAGCATAGCGAAACCCATTTCCAAGCCATCGAAGTCGCCCCTTACTTAGACAGCCGCAACTCTGCGCTCGTTACCGCCTCAGCGGAACTGGATGATCAGTGGCGCGATTCGCGGGCGCCGCCGCTTGCGTCTGAACTGCCGACGGCCACGCGCGCGTGGAAGAGTTCGAACAAAAGGCCGTAGCCGCGGTACGCCAGCGCCGGGTCGTAACGGTAACCCTCGTCCCGCATGAATGCGTGGGCGCCATTCACTTCGACCCACTGGTACCGCGTTCCGACCTCTTCCAGCCGGGCACGAATCCGGTTTCTCCCTTCCAACGGAACGTGCGGATCCTGCCGTCCCCACACGTGCAGCAGTTCGCCCCGAATCTCCCCCGCGCGCTCGAGTGAATTGTCCTGTTTTCCTTTCCCGAGAGTGCTCGAGTGGAGATCGGTGGCGTAGAAGCAGACCGTAGCGAGTACGTCAGGATTCATGGCAGCGCGGAACGCAAGGTGTCCTCCGAGACAGATCCCGACCGCCCCGATGCGTCCCGTGCAATCGTCGCGAGATTTCAAGTGCTCGATCAGCGCACGCGCATCGGCGTCGTAGGACGACAATTCTTTCGCGTATTTGTGCGCGTTCCCGGTTTCGGCTCCCTGCTGATCGTAAGCCAGCACCGTACCCGCGGCTTCTAGTTCGTGATATACCTCCGGAACAGCCACAACATAGCCGTGCCCCGCGATCATCGCTGCGGTTCGGCGAATCGGCCCAGTGACCTGAAAAATCTCGGAAAACAGCACCACTCCCGGATATTTGCCCTCGGCGGCGGGCCGGAACACGTACGTTCGCATCCGACCTGTGGGCGTTTCGATCTCGACAACGAGATCGTCTTCGATAGTCATACCGCCCGCCGTTTACCGCGCGCGCGGCGCCTCTTCGGTTGCAACCAGGCCTTTGCCGCTGGAAAGGTTTTTCTTTTTACAGCGCACCACTTGCCCGGGCTGAAACTGCCAGCTTTCACCCTCGGGCATCGGCTCGACGATCCGATAAAAATCTCGTCCGACGTGCTCGGCCTTCACCGATCGCAGTACGTTGAGACCCTCACCCACGAGACTTACGTAGATGGTGGCCTCTTTCCCGGTCTGCGGAATAATCGGCATCGGAGCCGGCCGCACCGCCTCGCTGCCCCGTGGCGCTGTATTCGCGGCCGCTGCCGCAGCAGACGCAGCTACAGGCGTTTCCGGTATCAGGGAGCGGGATGTGGCCGGTTCGACAGGTGTCGGTGGCGAGATGATGGGCGCGCTTTCCACCCGCACCGGCTGCGCCACCGGCTCGACTGGTTGCGGCTGCCGGAGAATTGGTGGGGGCGGCGGCGTCTCCTCAACCGGCATTCGCACGGGCGGCTCAGAAACCGGTTCGGAGACAGAGGCCGGTACGGGACCAGTGCGTGGGATAAAGCCCGGCTGAGGGGATCTCGCCCGGCGCGCCTCTCGCATCTCGAGTGGCTCACGGCCGCTCATCCGGGCCCGATCGATGCCAAACAAAATAACCGTCGCGAAAAGGCATGTCAACGGTAACCATACGCTCGACCACTGGCCATTGTTCAGGTGAACCTCCCCACGCGCGGCCATCGACTTGATACACCGAGCCCAATGCAAGCGCACAGCAAAAACCGCACACGGCGGAAAACGCGACACTCTGGAACAGCGAACGATAGCCATCCCGGTCGTATGAGAGCAGTATCAGAAGCAGGATTAAAGCTCCGCTGCTGGCGAGCCACATGAACGGCCCTTGTAATACCATCAGCACCACCGCGCCTGCCAGTGTTGCGCCCACGAGCGTTGCTGAATTAATTTGCGATTTCAACATTCCGTCCTCGACGGCACAATTCTAGCGTGCGGGGGACGGACGGCCGACTAGCTAACCGAAAAGTGCTTTACTTGGACATCGCAGCGTGGAACGCGGGGTGATCCACGCTCGCGCGCGATTCGAGCTGCTTTTTCGGGGCTGGGCGAATGGCCTCAGCCGAATATAGATTGCGCGCGTTCCAAAGCAGCCACCCGTCGGCTCCAAAGCTCTCGGCGCCCTTAATCTGGGCCTGAATTTCCTCTTCCCCGAATTGGCGCTTATCGAACGCGTAATCGGCGAATGCCTGCAGCCAAGGCCGGAAACGCACAGGATCGAGTTTTGTCCGCTCGCGTGCCCGATCGAGCGAAAGCCGTACGATCTCATACGGGTGCCTGATGGGGTCGCGATAGTTCGGGATTCCATACATGAACCCTGACGGATAGAGCATGGGTGAGATATAGTCCAGCGGCCCGGCCAGTTCTTCGATGCTCTGCCCGATTCCGGTATCGCCTTTGTTCCAGCAGATATAGCCAAAAACGTCTGCTGCAAGAAACACGTTGTACGGAATCAATTTCTCGCGTGCTTCAGACAGAAATGCGAGGATCGCCCGAGGCCGCGATACCTCGGTGCTTGCCTGCGAAAACTCAACACCTTTCGCGTCGGGGAAACGCACGTAATCGAATTGAATTTCGTCGAACCCTGCCTTGGCCGCTGCGATGGCGAGGTCGATATTGTACGTGTGGACATCCGCCAGAAACGGATCGCACCACGTAAGGCCTTCCCGGTCCTTGAATGCTTTTCCATTCTGATGAAGCGCCAAAGCCGGCCGGGCGGTTCCCAGCAGATTGTCTTTGAACGTAACGATCCGCGCGATGGTGTAAATCCCCTGCTTATGCAAGCGCTCGAGGAGAGCGGGCATGTCGGGAACCGTAGTGATCTTCTGTGCGCCGATTTCTGCTGCCAGCGGCACTCCGGTCCGGAAACACAGGTTTCCGGTGTCACCTTTTACATCGATGACTACTGCGTTGACGGAAGTTGTGGAAGCAAGGTGAAGAACACGCTCGCGAATACTGGGTGTCCCCACTGCCCAAAACGACAGATAGAGTGCGCGCGGTGTAATCGCGCTCAGTTTTAATTGCACTGCTTTCGCCCCGTGCGGATCAACGGTGGCTTGCGACCGCGAATATCCGTAGGCGCGAGCCCCGACTGCCGTCCCATCGCTTTGGAGCTGAAAATCTCCGCTCCCATTCGTTCGCGCCACCTTCGAACCTATGGTGACGATCGCGTTCGGAATCGGCTTCCCGGTAGTGGAGTCCACAACGGAACCCGAAAAGGTAGCTGCATTTGCGCAGCAAACGGCCAAAAAGAAGGCCGGACAAATACACAGTAATAGGGTCGGCATCGCTCAGCGAAACTCTTCGTTCTAATCATCGGAATTTCGCTGCCGCATCGTTAGAGTTTTGTCGAGTTTTTACTCTCTCTTATCCTGAAATGATCGCTATGACAGAACCGACCTTCATTCCACAACCCACTCGCGTCCAAGCGGCAGGCAACAAGCCGAAACTGATCGATGAATACATCGGCCGTGTGAACTCGGGCACTTCAGAGGCGAGTGTGGCGCACATGCGCAGCCCCGGTGGTTGGCAGGAACCTGGTCAGGCGCCCGAATTTGACGAGTTCACAGTTGTCGTAAAAGGAATGATCCATGTGGAGTATTCGGGCGGTTCGCTGGATGTGCGTGCCGGGCAGGCTGTCATCGCCCACAAAGGGCAGTGGGTTCGCTACAGCACCCCAGAAGCGGAGGGAGCTGAGTATTTTGCGATTTGCATACCGGCTTTTTCGATCGATACAGTCCACCGCGATTCGTAACGGTCGCAAGCGGATGTTATATTGTGTGTGGCCGACGCCACCGCCGGCTCGCTCATCCCACGCAAACGGGCGCGTAGCTCAATTGGCAGAGCAAGTGACTCTTAATCACTAGGTTGTAGGTTCGATTCCTACCGCGCTCACCAGAGTTCCTTCAATTCAAATGATTTAATTGCCCGTTCCCATCTGGTCAACTTTCGCAATTAAGGGGCTGTGCCCGATGCTGTGCCCACCTCGTTCGTCCATCCCTAAATTTATGAACTCCTCCACTGCGTCTTGGTTGAGCTTCTCCCGAGCGTTCTTCAACCGTGCTGCGCTTTCACTCTCGTTCAGGTGGATGTATTTCATCGTCGTTTCGAGCGACTCATGACCGGCCAGCTTCTTGAGCGTGAACGGGTCCAGGTATCTCGCCCAGCGTGTCAGGCAAGTATGCCGAAGCTCATATAGGACGAATGGCGCGACGCCGCTTGCCTTGATTGCCTTCCGGTGCAATGTCTTGAGGCTTGACTGGTCAATGTGCCCGGTCTTCGTCCTCGCCGGAAAGATCCAAGGATTGCCGTCACCAACAGGCCTCATTTCGAGCAGAGCAGCGACTCGACGAGTAACAGGGATGCTGCGGCGTGCAGCTTTGGTTTTGCCCGTGTGAACGATAACGTGATCGTCCCGATAGTTCTCTTGCCATTTCAGGCGGTACACCTCATCCGGGCGCAATCCGCAATCGAGCATGATCGCGGCAACACTTCGCATTAGTGGTTCGGCGGCTTGCAAGTACGCAGATTCGTCCTGATTTGTTAGGACACGTTCACGGCACACCTCGCCATCAAGCAGCGTGAATTTTGGCGGAGCAGTAATCAGATCACCCATTCATGGGCCAGTCGCAACGGACGGCGCAACGTAGCCAACTCGCGGTTGATCGTAGCTGTTGACATCGCGGACTCCCGCCGTTGCGCTATAAAAGCCGCGAGCATTGCAGGGTCGATTTCGGAAAGCCTACTGTCTGCCAGCTTCCGCCACGCGAGCAGGTTTCTGATGCACTTTTTGTAGAAGGTAATGGTGTTCGGTTCGCCTGATTTCGTCGCCTCCAAAAACGGCACAAACGAATCGCACATGAAGCGATCTAAGGTTGGCGCTTTACGATCTTTGATCCCAACTTCGCCCTTTGCGAACTGCGTCTTACGAGCGGCTTCCAACTGCCCGGCAATTCGCTTGTTCGCCTGCTTCGTGCTTTCGCGAACTACCTCACCGTTCCACGTGAACTTGTACCACCAGACCTTACCTCGCCTGTAGATGCCCATTGCAATCTCCTCACCTTATCGGCAAATCGGCTTACGCTTCAGTCACGAATCGCTGCAAGCACTATGCACTGTTCGTCACGGCGATGCAAGCCCACCTCGATGCGGCTGTATAGCCTAGATTTTGTAAAACATTATTCTCATTTTTATTTTCGAGTTGATAATAAAGGTGCTTCGCTGCTGGTCGGAGCCATCCCAAAGAGCCAGTTTGCAGGTCTGAAAGGGAACATTTATCACGCGCATATTTAAGGGGCAAGATCTGGATCACTACACGATGGCTGTGCATTTAAGGCATCTATTCACAACATATGGAGGCATCCACCTAATTCGGCCACCCCGGGCCTGTTGATGATCGAGAAGGGCAAGAATCGGAAAAAGCGTTGTGTGCGGGTTCAACCTGATTTCGTTTTCTTTTACACTCCCGGTCACAATTCGTACAGCTCATCTGGAATTGATTTGTTACCGGTCATCCGCTTATAGGCGGCTAGTGCGCGGCGCCTCTCCCTCCATTGATCTAGCGCTGAGTCGAGCCTGTCCAAGTCTGCGTCATTGCCTGGAAAGCGCTTCGGAACTCGAATTTCAAGAACCTGCGCGATTCTCTTCACTAGCAGCCAAGGCGATTCAGACCTATCAGGGATGCCAGCGAGGTTTCGAGACACCTCTAGGCGGATACCCATGAGGTTGGAGTAAGGCCTGGGAAGAACATGTGGTTTTAGATCATCGCCGATGCATACCGGAATCAGCGTTTTGGCGCTATCGAACCAAGCCCCGCCCGCTTCAAAATTGACCCAGGGGCGTTCAACAGCCTCAGGACTGAACAGTGCGATGACCACCTTCGCTGAGATGAAGGCGTATCGAATCGTCTCAAGCCAGTCATCCCCAAGTCGCAGGTGGCCGGAATCGCTCGATACAAAGGCTCTGGCCGTTGGCAGCTTCGATTTCACAAACCGTGCTGTCGCTTTTGCTACTCTCGCATCTTCATGGATGTGGCTAATAAAGACGTCGTTCGCGGCTCTCAAAATAACCTGCTCCCCGGTTCGAAGAGAGCATCCGCGGATTTGCCCGGTGTCTTCCGTCTAACCCTGATCCGAACCGCATCTACACCTCTTACGCCTGAAAGGGCAGCTCCGCAAGTCTGTAGTTCAAGCGACCTCCTTTAGTTTGCGCATGATGCTCGACAGACTCCAACCGGTTACTTGAGCGATGCCCCGTAATCCCATTCCTCCGGCCTGAAGCTTGCGAACCTTCATTGTGTCGACATGAACGCGTGGACGGCCCAACACTTTGCCTTCACGTCTCGCACGTTTCAATCCGGCACGTGTGCGTTCACTGATTCTTAGGCGCTCCTGCTTAGCAAGTGTTGCCATGAGCGAGACTACAACATCCTTGAATGGACCGCACGAATCGAGATACGCTTCCTGATAGCTGCGCCAATTGACGCCCCACGCCGATAGCTTTTCAAGGTGTTGGAGCGTGGCGAGTGTCCCTTCACGGCTGAAGCGATCTAATGCCCAGAACAGCACCAGATCAAACCTGCGTTTGCTCGCATCCTCAAACAAACGATTGAACTCTGGCCGGTCAGAACGCGAGCCTGTCATCCTGTCGATGTACTCGTGTGAGGCGGTCCAGCCTGAACGTGTGCAGAACTCGCGCAACTCGTGAACTTGGTTCATCACATCTTGTCGTCCATCATCCTTGCTGACCCGCGCATAGAGCGCAACTCGTAAGCCCCGGTCATTGAGAGTGGTATTTGAATTGTTCTGAGCCATGCATGAAGTGTACTCACAAACGACCGTTTTTGGCAACCCAACAACTGAGAAATTCGCCACTCCCAAATCAGCTACTTACAGACGCAACGCACCAAGGGTTTTTGACAACACGGCGAATCGTGACTTGAATCCGGTGTATGGTCATTCGCGAAGCCCCGAAAACCCGGGCCGTTCGTGAACCGCCGTGAGTATCAAACGCTCGCGGGCCGTTGTTGAGGGGTTTTCCACTCGCTGCTGCTCGACAGCCGACGTCCAACATATGAGCAAGTTCTTCGATCCTGTGACTCGCCGTTAGCGTAGTGAATGCAAAAAAATACACCAGAACTGTGCTAATTGCCAGCGTGTACAGGCCCATCTTTTATGAATGTCATGAATCCTGTCCATTTATCTGCCAGGAACATGTCGTGACTTGTATGCTTCCCGCAGGCGTGTGGTACGGTTGCACCGATGCTTAACCGTCGTTGGTTCTCTGAAAGATTCGCCGAGTGGACTGTCACTGGCATCTTTGGCCTCATTGGTGGCGCGGTGCTCACGTTTCTAAGGCTGAATCATTCGGTATGGGCATCCCCGTTGCTATACGGATTTGCAGCCGCCTGCATGATCTGGGCTTGTGGCGCACTATTTATTGGCGTATCACGTCTCCCTCGACTGCGAACGAAGGTAACACTTGGCAACATTGAGGACAATATACGTAGGTGGCTCGACAGGTCCGGTTGTTCAGTAAAGACTGACTCAATACCAGAAGCCTTTTTCCGCCTCGTAGCGCAGCTTCCGGGAGGAACCGCAGTTTTGATCGGGCGACCCCGCACTGGGCTTATCCATCAGGTCTTGATCCGGGCGAGTGTGATTAATGAGCAAAGCATTCCGAAGGAATTACAGGACGCTACCAAAGAAGAACAAGAACGGTTACTAGAATTAATAAGGCTAGAACTTGGCAGGGCAAAGGTCGGTTACTTCGGTCTCGCTTTCCCAGTCAATCAGCAATTCTCAATCGGGAAAGATATTGGCATAACAGACCATCTAAGTGAAGAAGAATTTATGCGTGCCGTATGGGACGTAGAAGCGGCAGTTCATGTAGTAACTTCGGTATACCGTTTATGGCTGAAACGAATACCTAAGCAGTGAGTTCCTTGTACCCCAGCCCATACCCTTGTTGGCTTTTTTCTTGAAACCTGGGATAAACGAAAGCGAAAGGGAGCTTTGTGACTACGGGACGAACGTCTCGTGGAATGCGAGTCACCGGACAAATCAGTACCTTTTGAAATCGGGCTGGGGTAGGTGGAGGGATCTTCCGGTACCCCGCAGCTTGATGAATCCACGTTTGTTCGGGGCAGTTCAAGAGCGATTCATATACACTTCTTAGCGAGTTGCCGGGGTAAGCGAATGTGTGTGCCCGATTTTGTGCCTACCCTGAACCTCGGGCTCCGGTTTGAGAAGTCTCGCGGATACAGCCCGCAAATTACTCAAAACAAGAGACATAATTAATTTTTGTACCATCTTCTATGCTTCAAGTAAGTGCTTGATTGTACGATTACGGAGGACTCTTAATCACTAGGTTGTAGGTTCGATTCCTACCGCGCTCACCAGAATCCTTCATCCTCAAATCAGCGGACGTTCACACCGCGCTGTAGAGTTCAAGAGCTGAGGTGCTAGACCGTCTACGACCGCTTGCGACGAGACGAGAGCTAACGAAACGGAGAAGATCGTCTTCGTAGTTCCCGACCTGGGCCTGATTCTTTGTGATATGAGAAGACTCCTGGGCAATCAGTAAAGACGAACAAAGAGGAACGCCAAGGACGACAAGCAAAATTGCATCCACCTCGGGAAAGACATATGTCGGCTGGCCTTCTGATTGGCTATATCCGAATGCAGTTGCGAGACCAGAATAGCGCTCAGTAGCTGTGCATATTGTTTGCGGTCGACGACTTACCCGCAAGATGTTTCACAGTTAAACGTAAGGGGCGTATTAGTATTGGCGCCTATTTCGGGAGAAAAGGTCATTGCTTTGGTTTACGGCTCGCTAACTGGCAGTACGGATTAGCAATCGTGCGCACTAACTGTTTACAAGAGCTTGGCCGCCGCGCTCGCTATTTGGGGCCGAATTTTTGAGTCGAATAGTCCTAGTTTGAAGCGCAACTTACAGTACCCGCTAACCCGTTGAACACCAAGCCGCTCAGGTGGCAGACTCACGATACGAGAACAGCCAAGCTAAGCGGATCGCTGTAACCCAGCGACTCTCAACGAAAATTTCTAAATCGGAGAAAAAATGAAAATTAAATCAGCAGTATTTGTGTGCGCATTACTTACTTCCGGCGCTGCCTTACAAGCAGCCACGGTCACTTACGCGTTCGGTGGGCTTGGAGGCGATCTGGGATCCAACACCCATAGCTTTGCTCCTACGGGCGGATCCGGCCCGAGCATAACGGCATACGGCTTCAAACCGGGTTCCGGGTCAACCGTCGACCGCAGTAGATCTCTACAGCAAAGGACTCGGCGGAGATGAAACCGGGCTCGGACTTACCAACGATTTGTCTGACCACGAAATTACAATGGGGAGCTTCATCGAACTCGACCTCGGCAGCTTATCCATTTCCACGATCAACATGGAAAGCACAACCTCAGGCGAAGAGTGGGAGATATGGGGTTCTAATACGGCCGCAGTTGCAGGCCACGCACTTGGCATTCCTTCAAGTACTGCAACCGGTGTTCTAACTGGCTATAGCGAAGGAAATCAGAACGTGAGCAGCCTTTCCAACGATCGCTATATATTCATCACGGTCGCCGGCCCTTGGTACGGCAATGTATTGCTTGGCGGAGCCACCGCCGTAACTACCCCCGAACCCGGAACAGCAAGTCTGCTGGGCTTGGCTCTCGTGGGCTCCGGGCTTCTGTTTCGCCGCAGGTCGACTAAGAAAGCTCAGCAATCGTAGCTTTACACTGAACTGAGTTGATTTGGTAGTTTATCGGAGGATGCGTACTCCGGAGAGTTTTTCTGTCCGGAGTACGCCGTCTTAATTGAGTTTCTGAACAGAAACAATTTCCTGACGCCAAGCAGGGGCGGCGAAAGAGCGCAGTAACAAATGCATCCTTCGCCACACCAGAGAGGCGGGGATTTTAATGTTCCCCTACAACGATTACGGCAGTGTTGGAGTCAGTTTGATTGGTGGCCGTACCCCACACACCGCTGCTACCCCACACACCGCTGCTACCCATCACGCTGCTGCTACCCATCACGCTGCTGCTGCCCATGACGCTGCTGGATCCAAGCACGCTGCTGGATCCGAGCACACTGCTCGATCCAAGCACACTGCTCGACCCAAGCACACTGCTCGACCCAAGGGTGCTGCTCGAGCCCAGAACGCTGCTAGAGCCGAGTACGCTGCTAGAGCCCAGCACGCCGCTTGATCCGAGCACGCTGCTGCTGCCGAGCACGCTGCTGCTGCCGAGCGAGCTGCTGGACCCAAGCGAACTGCTCGATCCAAGTACGCTGCTGCTGGCAGATACCGCACTTGACCCCGCCACAGAAACCAGCGCCGTGGCACTCAGCACAGTGGCTGGTCCCGACGTGGCCGTCGGTCCCCAAACATCAGCAGGGTCCCAACCTGCGACGCCCCACGTGGAGGAAGAGTCGAAAACCAGATTTACGGTTCCAGTCGAGGAGTTGAAAGTTGCCGTCGGTGACAGCGCAGTACCGGCGATCACGTCTGTGCTGCCCAGCGCCGCAGCCATATCCAAATAACCGGCACCGGTCGTGAAAACGTCATACCAGTCCGTGAAACTCAGCCCCGAAATCGGATCAAGCGCTGTGCTGGATTGAGGAAACACTTTGTAAGCAGTCTTCATCAATCGGGCCTTCACCTGGTCGGGCGTAAGGTTGGGGTGAGCTTGCAGAAGATCTGCCACCGCGCCGCTGACCACGCCTGTCGCCATACTGGTGCCATTCAACATCAGAAAGCTCGCAGCACCTGCCGTATTGCCGCCGTTCATGTAATAAGCCGGCCCCATTACGTTGGCAGGAAATTCGCTGGCGAGGGTCGGATTGCCGGGAGCGAGAAGCGACACGATGTTGTTGCCCGCCGCCACCATATCCGGTTTCACGACGTTATCGAACAGTGTCGGGCCTCTGCCGCTGTAGCTGGCAACTAAGTCATCGGAGCGATCATAAGTTCCCATCGCTTTCATCGCACCCACCGTGAGAACATAAGGATCGTTGCCCGGCGCTTCCACAGTTCCATAGCCGTTTGTACCGAGGGAATTGTCGCGGCCATCGTTGCCGGCCGCCACCACCACCGTGATTCCCGCCTTCCAAGCCGCTTCTACCGCCTGACACAGCGGATCCTGTTGATAGCTCTCCGAAATTGGTCGACCAAGAGAGAGATTGATTACCCGAATATTGTAGGTCTGCTTCAGCTGAATGGCTGCATCAATTGCCGCGATCACGGCGCTGTCGCTTGATTCGCCATTTTGATCGAGCACTCGAAGATCGATGAGGTTCGCATTCGGAGCAACGCCTTTGATCGTGTGAACGCATGTAGCACACGTAGAACTCGCTCCATTACTGCCGACAATACCGGCGATGTGCGTTCCGTGTCCGTAATAGTCCAGGCCATCGGTTCCGACAAAATCCTGCGTATAGACGATACGCGAATTACCATTTTTGTCGGTCAGATCTGCCAAAGGAGAAATGCCGCTGTCAATCACCGCCACGCCGATACCGGTCCCGTCGAGACCGGCGGACCAGACCGCCATCGCATTCGAAGCGGCAGTTGCGTAGTCCAGCTTTGCGGCGACCTTGTGATCAACGGAAATGTGGGCCACGCTTGGATCTTTCGCAAGGCCGGCCAAAGCACTAGCCGGAATGATGTATGCGCCACCCTTCACTGCGCCAAGATGTCGCCGGAACTTGCCGCCTCGGTTCATCACCATCAGGTGAGAAGCAGCCGTCGGAACCTGGTTGAACTGAACAATAACGTTAACGCTCGAGCCGGGCTCCGCGCGCTGCAACTCAGAAGACATCTTCGGAAATGATCCCGGTCCACCGGGCCGCTGTGCAAGCACCAGGCCGCCAAAGACAAAGAACATCGCAGGTAAAAATGTACGCTTCATATCAAACACTCGCTCTCTCCCGTGAAATCAATTCCGGGAAAATCCTCTTTGAAAGTTTCTAAGGTTCTTATCGTCGCGGGCTTGTGGTGACTGAGCGTTCTGCGACTGCCCTGCGGGCGTAAGGTGTACTGCTTATTCCGCCCGCGAAGAACACTAATGAAGCGTGCGTGTGCTTGTCAGCGGTTTCAGGTTGTCAGCGCACCTGCGGGAAGCCGAGATCAACCTTACTCGTGCTGGGGTCGGGCCATCGACTTGTAACCACTTTGGCCCTTGTGTAGAACTGCACACCCTCGGGTCCGTACATGTGCAGATCCCCGAACAGTGAAGCCTTCCAGCCGCCAAAGCTGTAGTAAGCGACCGGGACGGGAATAGGCACATTAATGCCGACCAGTCCTACCTGAACATCGAATTGGAACTGCCGCGCCGCCCCTCCATCTCGAGTGAAGATCGCGGTGCCATTTCCAAGCGGATGATCGTTAATCATCTCCAGAGCTTCTTCGTAGGTCTGTACCCGGACCAGGCTTAAGACGGGACCGAAGATCTCATCGTCGTAACATCGCATTCCCGGCTTGACGCGATCGAGTAAAGACGAGCCGAGGAAGAAACCAGGGCGCCGGGTGATCCCATTCTGTCGGCCATCGAGTGAAACTACCGCTCCTTCGGCCGCTGCGTTCTCCACGTACGAGGCGACCCGCTCGCGATGCTCACGAGTAATCAGCGGACCCATCTCGTTGCCATCCTCGAGGCCAGGGCCGATGCGAAGCTTAGTCGCCCTATCCCGAATGGCGTTAACCAGAGGATCCGCAATGTTGCCGACCGCGATGACGACCGAGATCGCCATGCAGCGCTCGCCGGCAGAGCCATACGCCGCCGAGACAGCCGCATCGGCTGCCATCCCGATATCCGCATCCGGCAACACCAGCATGTGGTTCTTCGCTCCCCCGAGGGCCTGCACGCGCTTCCCGTTTCGCGTCGCCGTCTGATAGATCGAATGTGCGACGGGCGTGGACCCAACGAAACTGATCGCCTTGATATCCGGGTGCTCGAGCAGGCGGTCGACAGCCACCCGGTCGCCTTGCACCACATTGAACACACCATCCGGTAGACCGGCTTGCCTTAGCAGTTCCGCCAGATACAAGCTCACCGACGGATCTTTCTCCGATGGTTTGAGGACGAACGTGTTTCCGCAGGCTATACCGTTGGCGAACATCCACATGGGGACCATGGCGGGAAAGTTGAACGGCGTGATGCCTGCCACGACGCCGAGCGGCTGTCGAATCTGGTAAACGTCAATGCCGCGGCTCGCCTGCTCGGAGAAACTACCCTTCAACAGGTTCGGAATCCCGCACGCAAACTCGATGTTCTCGAGACCGCGCGCGACTTCTCCCGTCGCGTCCGCAATCGTTTTGCCGTGCTCGAGCGTGATCGTCTCGGCTATCTTGCGGCGATTCGCATGTACCAGCTCACGAAACCGAAACAGGATTTCAGTGCGCGAGGACAGCGCCGTCGCACGCCATTCCGGAAACGCTCTCTTCGCCGCCGCTACCGCGTCATCGACTTCTTCCGCGCTCGCGAAATCTACTTTGGCCTGCGCTTCGCCGGTCGCAGGATTCCAGACCACCCCCGACCGCCCCGATTTCGATTCGACCGCGGTTCCCCCGATCCAGTGGCCTACGTTCCTGAGCGGATACCGTCTCTTCAGCGACGGCCATAATTCATTCTCCTCCATCACGTGCTCCGGCCTTTCTTCGAAACGACCCAGCGCCTCATCCACCAGTCGCAATCCTTGCTCAATCACATCGAGACCCTGCCGCAACTCGTCCTCGGAAATTATCAGCGGTGGGCACACCCACAACATATTGAAACGCGCAAAAGCGTACACGTGCTGTGATTTCAGATAGCCCGTAAGCGTAGCCATCTCCGGACTGGTGCCGTTGAATGGCGCTAACGGTTCCTTGGTCGACTTGTCCTTTACCAATTCGATGACGCTGAATAGGCCCTTATAACGAACATCGCCGACACACGCAAAACGGCCCTTCATGGCTTCCAGGCGATCTGCCAGATAGCGGCCCTGCGTCTCCACATTCTGGAAAATGTTTTCTTCTTCGTACACCGCCAGGTTTGCAACGGCAGTTGCGCAGCAGACTGGATGTCCGCTGTACGTCAGCCCTCCCCATAACATGTGGGTCTCGAAATAGTCGGCGATCTCTTTCGAAACGACGACTGCCCCCAGAGGCATGTAGCCGCTTGTCAGGCCCTTTGCGCACGTGACGATGTCCGGCTTGATCCCGTAGTGTTGTGTCGCGAGCCACGCGCCCGTGCGACCGAAGCCGCTCATCACCTCGTCATCGATCAGCAGAATGCTGTACTTGTCGCATAGAGCGCGAAGCTTTGGATAGTAGTCGTCCGGCGGAACCAGCAGCCCATTCGAACCGGTGATCCCCTCGATGAGCATGCCCGCAATCGTATGCGGACCTTCCATCTGGATGATCTCTTCAATGTGGCTCACACACTCGCGGCGGCAGCTATCGGGCGTTTTCCCAAAGGGGCAGCGATAGCAGTACGGGTCGAACACTCGTACGATCCCGGGCACGCCCGGCTCAACAGGCCAACGCCTCGGATCGCCTGAAGCGCTCATCACGCCCATGGTCGCGCCATGGTACGAGCGATAGCGCGTGATGATCTTGTCGCGCCCGGTAAAGAGCCGCGCGATTTTGATGGCGTTCTCGTTGGCTTCCGCTCCTCCCAAGCGTGAAGAACGCCTTCGCCAAGCCCGTCACTTCCGCAAGTTTCTTCCCCAGCAGTCCGCGCGGCTCAGTCGCAAAACCAGGTCCCGCGAAGCATAGCTCATCCACCTGCTTCTTTATCGCTTCGAGTATCTTCGGATGTTGATGCCCGACATTCAAGTTAATAAGTTGCGAGCTGAAGTCGAGCCACTTATTACCCTCGCCATCCCAAAACCATACGCCCTGCCCGCGCGTCATGTGCATCGGATTGGAGGCGCCTTGCACTGACCAGGAAAACATCGTGTATTCGCGATTTTCCTGGACCACCTCTTGTGAATTTCTTTCCATTCCTCTCCTTCCGACGCTTATTTGCGGCTGTCCTGAATCCACCTTACCGTTTTACTCGCGAGCCGGTCGAGTGCACTGACCGCCAGTTCGAGGTGCTCTGGCTTCGTATCCTCTATCTTGTTGTGGCTGATCCCGTGAAGGGATTGCACGAACATCATTACCGTCGGAATCCCGGCTCGCGCGACCTCGGCCGCGTCGTGCAGCGGACCCGAGGGCAGGCGCTGTGTGACCCCCGCGGTCTCGCGAATCGCCTCATCGCAGAGTTCAATCAGCTCCGGGTGGAACGGCACGGGTTCAATGTTCCAGATACGCGACCATTCAACAGTGCACTTCTCTTCCTGCGCAAATCGCTCGCTCGCGTCTTGAGCGGCGCGGTACATACCTGCAAGAACACCGGCGTCCAAATCGCGCTGGTCAAGCGTAGCTTCGCACCGGCCCACCACCGCGGTAACAATGCCGGGGAATGTTTTCACGCTGCCCATTGTGCAGACTGCATCCGCATGCTGAGTCGCTATGGCTCGAATTTCGAGCGCCAGCTTCGCTGCGGCCGCTAGCGCGTCGCGCCGCATCTTCATCGGTGTGGAACCCGAATGCGCTTCTTGCCCGTGGAACGTGATCGCGTGACGTTCCACGCCTTTCGTTCCAAGAACGGTTGCGAGTGGATAACCCATGCGCTCGAGTACGGGTCCCTGCTCGATGTGCAGCTCCAGATAAGCTGCGGCATTCCGACGCTCGCCTTCGGCCTCCGCAAAGCGCTCTATCTCCACTCCGCATTTCCGCAGCGCATCTTCCAGGCGGATCCCATCCTTGTCTGTTCGCCCGCGATCCGCCGGAATGCTGTGCGTACCTGCAAACGCGGAAGACCCAAGCAGGCTTCGCCCGAACCGAGCGCCTTCTTCGTCGGCCCAATCGACCAGGCGAATCGTAAGCGGCGGTCGATCTCCAAACTCGCTCGCGAAGCGCCGCAGGACTTCCAGGCCGGCCAGCTCATCGAGACAACCATCCAGCCACCCGCCGTTCGGAACTGAATCCAGGTGGCCCCCTAAGAGCAATGCCTCCTCCGATTGGCCGCGCAGCGTCGCCCACCCGTTCCCCGCCGCATCATAATGATGCTCCACCGGTAATTCGGCGAGCTTCGATTCGAACCACGCGCGTGCTTTACGCCAGGTGTCAGTCCAAGCAACTCGTTGCGCCCCGTTTTCATCGCTCGTGAGCTCACGAAGCTCCTTCAGTTCGGCGATCGTTCGTTTCGGATCAAGACTCATCGGCTAAATGGTTCAGACATAGAACGGCTCACGCTTCAGTAGTTGCCCGCGTCCGCGCTCTCCGATAAACTTTCCGTCGCGGACCTGCACTTTACCTCGCACCGTCACAGCCGCTGGGCGCCCCAGAATTTCCATGCCCTCGAACCCGCAGTAATCATTGTTGACGTGCTGAGTCTTCGCGGACAAAACGCTACGATACTCGGGATCATAGATAACCAGATCGGCGTCGCTCCCCACCGCGATCGCGCCTTTGCGCGGAAACAGCCCGAACAATTTTGCTGGGCGCGTGCTCGCCGCGTCGACGAAACGATGGATGTCCAAAATCCCGGCTTTTACGCCAAACGTGTACAGCAGATTCACGCGCTCTTCAATCCCGGGAATGCCGTTCGGAATCTGCGTGAAAGCATCCTTGCCTAATAGCTTCTGTTCGGTGTCAAAAGGACAATGATCGGTTCCGACCGTGTCTATCGCGCCCGTGGCGAGCGCATTCCACAACGCCTTCTGATTGCGCTTATCGCGCAGCGGGGGAGACATCACGTGCTTCATGCCCTCCACTCCCGCTCGCTCCGCATAGGAATGATCGAGCAGGAAGTGTGGAATCACTGATTCTATGAACATCTTCACGCCTCTTCGCTTGGCATTCATTGCCTCCGCCAGCGCCGGTGCGCACGAGAGATGAACCACGTAACCAGTCGCGCCGGTATTCTCCAGAAACGTGCCAAATCGGTGGGTACCTTCCGCCTCAACCGATTCCGGGCGGCTCGATTCGTGCCACTCCGGCCCAATCTTCCCTTCGGCGAGTAACTTCTTCTGCAGACGATCCACTAGCTCCGCATTCTCACAGTGCGCCGTTACTATCACCCCAAGGTCCCGAGCAAGTGTGAGCGTCTGGTACATCTCTCCGTCATCGACCCCGAAGAAATTCTTGTAAGACAGAAAAATTTTGAATGAGCTGATTCCGTCGCATACGATTTCTCGGAGTTGTCCTTCCGTCTCGCTCGCATATTTCGTGACGGCCATGTGGAACGTGTAGTCGCAGGCGCTGCTGCCTTCGGCTTTACCCTTCCAAAGTTGATAACCTTCGAGCGCATCGTCGTTTCGCGATGGACAGCACATCTCGATGTAGCTGGTGGTCCCACCGATTAGTGCCGCAATACTCGCGGTCTCATGCGTGTCTTTGGCGAAAGTCGCCATGAACGGCAGGTATATGTGGACGTGAGGATCGATGAAGCCGGGAAAGACAAATTTGCCCGTAGCGTCGATCACCTCAGCGTCCGGCGGCGCATCTAAACGTTCGCCGATACGACTGATCTTCTCGTCCTCTATATAGATGTCCGCGCGGTAACGCGAATCGGCGGTGACGATTTCACCGTTCTTTACGAGGAGCGCCATCTGCTTTCATCCATCTAATGGATGTGAATGTTTTGGCTTTCCCGATAGCGCTTCATCGCTTCCCAGCTCTCCGTGACCTCAGGTTGCGACTTCGATATCGCGTCCCACGTCGTTGCCGGGCGGCAGGGAGGAAGTTCCACCATCTCGATGCAATGCTCGACCGGGCATATGTTGTAGCACAAACGGCATCCCACGCAATCTTCGTCGCGTACGCGAGGTTGCGGTCGGCTCTCGATCGCCTCCTGCTTTCCGTTCGATCGAATGTCGTAAGATAGCGGCTCAACGCGATGGCCGTCTCCCGCAATCAAATCAATGCATTGATGCGCTGTATCGTTGCACGCTACATAACAGAGATTGCACTTAATGCATTTGCCGGGATCGATGCGAGCCACTGCGCGGAAGGAAAGGTCAAGATTCTTGAAGTCCGATAGCCGGTCCAAGCTCCTGCCGCGAACCTCCGCGACCGTTTTCAATCCCTTGGAGTCCATCCAATTAGAAAGGCCATCGCATAGATCTTCGATAATGCGGAAGCCATAGTGCATCGCGGCCGTGCACACCTGTAGGCTCGTGGCGCCCAACAGCAGAAATTCCGCCGCATCTCTCCAATTGGAGATGCCGCCCATTCCGGAGATAGGCACTCCGGATGCGCGAACCACCTCGTCGGTACCAAGTGCCGACAGCATGTTCAACGCAACCGGTTTCACGGCTGGCCCAGCATAGCCGCCATGCCCGCCCTTGCCGCCAATGCTCGGGGTGATTTCGAACGTGTCGAGATCGACCCCGACAATCGAGTTGATCGTATTGATGAGCGAGAGCGCATCGGCCTTCGCAGCCACCGCCGCGCGCGCCGGACCGGCGATGCTGCTGACATTTGGAGTGAGTTTCACGATCACCGGAATGCGGGCAACAGCTTTCACCCATCGCGTGATCTGTTCGCAATATTCGGGCACTTGTCCCACTGCGCTGCCCATGCCGCGTTCGCTCATCCCGTGCGGGCAACCGTAGTTCAGTTCCATTGCATCCGCGCCCGTGTCTTCGATCTGCCGCACGATATCGCTCCAAGCTTCGGGCGAGGATTCCACCATTGCCGACACGATGACCGCGCGATCTGGCCACCGCCGCTTCACCTCCGCGATCTCACGCAAGTTAATTTCGAGTGGCCGGTCGGAGATCAACTCTACGTTGTTAAGGCCGACCATTTTCTGGCCGCCGTAGTGCCAGGCTCCATACCGGTTCGATACGTTCAGGACTGGAGCGCCAATCGTCTTCCACACTGCCCCGCCCCAGCCAGCCTCAAAAGCGCGGTGGACTTGCGCTCCCGAATTCGTAGGAGGTGCGGAGGCCAGCCAAAACGGGTTGGGCGAACGGATGCCTGCAAAATTGATCGCGAGATCCGCCATTCATCCACACCCATTCCCGCACGGTTGTGCCGGGGTCAGCTTACGATGTATCGCTTTCGCTGCGAGCTTGCCATCCTCAACCGCCATAACCGTCGACGCCGCACCCTTCGAGCGGATGCAATCGCCCCCCGCGTATATTCCGTCGCACACTCGTCTCGAATGCTTCGTTCACCTTTATATAGCCGTTTTCCGTTTCGAGTCCCAGGAGTGCGGCAATTGCAGGCTTCTGTTGCCCGTTCGCTTTGACGATTTGATCGGCACGAAGCACGAACTCCGATCCTGGAATGGGCTGGGGCGAGGGACGGCCTGATGCGTCGAGTTCTCCGAGCGCCATTCGCACACACTCCACGCCGGTTACTCGACCGTTCTCCGTCACAATGCGCACAGGCTGCGTCAAAAACCGGAACTCCACGCCTTCTTTCTTGATGAATTCGTACTCGTGCTCGTAGGCAGTCATCTCGCATTCCGTCCGGCGATACACCATCGTCACGCGCTCTGCCCCGAGGCGCTTCGCAATCGTGGCGCAATCGATGGCCGTATTTCCTGCCCCAATCACGATGACTTCGCGGCCCACGCAGAGTTTCTGTGGGTCCATCTTGCTCTGCTCGATGTAGGCGAGCCCATCGACGCAATATTCCTCGCCGGGTATGTCGAGCGCCGGAGTCCGTCCCAGCCCGGAGCTCAAGAACACCGCGTCGAAGTTCGCCTTCAGCGCCGTCACGCTCGCGCCCTCACCGATTTCCACTCCGAGCTTGACCTCGACACCGAGCCCGCGGATCATCTCAACCTCTTCCAACGCGATTTCAACCGGCTCTCGCAGCACGATGATGCCGTAAGTCGACAGCCCTCCGCCCAATTGACGTCTCTCAAATAGCGTCACGCTATATCCGAGCTTCGCCAACTCTCCCGCACACGAAAGCCCGGCTGGCCCGGCACCAATCACCGCCACCTTCTTCCCAGTGCGCTCTGCAACTTTAATTAGATCGACGCTTCGACCACGCACATGATCCATCGCGTAGCGCTGCAGCCTTCCAATCATGATCGGCTTGTGCTCCGCGCCCAGCACGCACGCCCCTTCGCATAGCTCTTGCACCGGGCAAACACGTGCGCATGTGGCACCCAACAGGTTAGCTTCGAGAATTGTCCTGGCCGAACCGACCACATTGCCCGTCGAAATCTTTTTTATGAACGCAGGGATATCGATGTGCGTCGGACACGCGTGCGTACACGGAGCGTCATAACAGAACACGCATCGATTTGCTTCTACGACGGCCTCATGCTCGCTTAATGGCGGCAGTTGTTCCGTTAATGACGCGTGTCGCGGATTCATCCCGGCGCCGTGATCCACTTCCCCTCCTTTCGCGACGTAAGAGCCCGCCGTGCTTGCCCTTAAATCTTAACCACAAGTCCAAGGCCCACGATAATGTTGAGAGCGCGCGCCCTCCATGCAGCTAGCCGAAGATCAGTTCGAATCCAGCCTCTACAACAAAGATCTTGCCCCTGTTCCGAAGGCAAGGCGCACGTGGGGCATCTATAACTATGCCTCGCTCTGGATCGCCATGAGCATCTGCATCCCGACTTATATGCTCGCGTCCGGATTGATCGCCGGCGGAATGAGTTGGAAGCAAGCAATTGGCACCATCTTTCTCGGGAATGTAATCGTACTCCTGCCGATGATCCTTAACGCGCATGCCGGAGCCAAGTACGGTATCCCGTTTCCAGTTTTCGTTCGCGCTTCTTTTGGGGTGCGTGGCGCAAATCTCCCGGCGATTCTGCGCGCCATCGTAGCCTGTGGTTGGTTTGGAATCCAAGCCTGGATCGGCGGGCAGGCCATCTACTCCATGCTTCGCATTCTCTATCCGGCAGCGGCGAGCAACCCCTATGGTCCGTGGCTGTGCTTCTTCGCCTTCTGGCTTCTGAACATGGTTGTTATCTGGCGCGGCATCGAAACGATCAAGTTCCTTGAAGGCATCGGAGCGCCTTTCATGCTCGCTGTCGGCCTGCTGCTGCTTTGGTGGATCACGCGCAAGGCTGGCGGCCTCGGTCCCGTTCTCAGTAGGCCAAGCAAATTCCAAACCACCGGTGAGTTCTTGCGGTTTTTCATTCCATCTTTAACCGGAATGGTCGGCTTCTGGGCTACCGTCGCCTTGAACATCCCCGACTTCACCCGCTACGCCACATCGCAAAAAGCGCAAGTACTGGGTCAGGCTTTAGGGTTGCCTACCGGTATGACCGTTTATTCGTTCATCGGCGTCGCCGTAACGTCCGCCTCTGCCGTGCTCTTCGGCCAAGCTATCTGGGATCCCGTCGCGCTATTAGGACGATTTCACGAGCGAATGATCGCGTCAGTTGCCTTGGTAGCACTGCTGCTCGCGACCCTGAATACAAACGTCGCAGCTAACGTCGTTTCACCCTCGAATGACTTCTCGAATCTGAATCCGAGACTGATATCGTTTCGCACCGGCGGACTGATCACGGGTGTTGTGGGCTTGATCATGATGCCGTGGAAGCTTCTAACGGACTTCAACACGTACATATTTGGCTGGCTGGTCGGATATTCGGGATTACTCGGACCAATCGCAGGGATCATGATTGCCGATTACTTTCTGATTCGGAACACCACCCTGGACATCGCTGGCCTGTACCAACGCGGCGGTCCATACGAATACCGGAAGGGCGTCAATCCACGCGCCGTCGCATCGCTTGCTGCAGGCGTGATTGTCGCATTGATCGGCCTGATCGTTCCGTGGTTGCGAGTGCTCTACAACTACTCGTGGTTCGTCGGACTAATTGTCGCGGGCGGCGCCTATTACTGGAGCATGCGCGGTCAAAGCGCCAGAGTTTCATCCACTCGGTGATTTGCGCCGCAACTCGATCATGGCGAGTTCGGGCGGGCAGTTATAGCGGACCGGAAGGCTCGAACAGCCTACGCCCGCAGTCGTGTAGCCATGCATTTCACGATGGGTCCAGTGCCCGTAGGCGTAAGCCCTCGGGCAGTGCGCGTTGTTGCGAATCGAACCGATACCAGGTAAACGAATTTGGCCCGCGTGCGTGTGGCCGCACAAGTAGACTTGTACCCCGCGAGCGGAGGCATCTGCATACAATTCGGGAGTATGCGCCAGCAGAACCTTGAATGCGCCTTGCGGAATTTTCGATAGAGTGCCGGGCAGATCGTCGCATTCGTAACCAAACGGATCATCGATTCCCGCCAGCCACATCGATGCATTCGCTTGATGGATCTCCACTGCCTCGTTCACCAGCATTCGCACTCCCATTTCCTCGAGTGCAAACGCAATCTCGGAGACATCGTGATTGCCCAGAATCCCGAACACGCCGTGCTTCGCTGCAATACTCGACACAATTGACCGCATGTGAGGATAGACGTCGCCGCACGGGCCTTCGTCTTCAAAACGATAGTCGCCGGTCATCACACACAGGTCCGGGCGCAGTTCGCCCAGCACACCAACCAGCGTTTCGGTCAACCCCTCGACACCATCGATATGAAAGTCGGAAAGATGGAGGATTTGGAATCCGTCGAAAGCGGATGGCAGATCCGCGAAATCCAACGTCACATTCCGAACTACCGGACTGAGAGCATTCCGTAGTCCACGGGGATACAGGGCGGCTAGCTGCAAACTAAGCTTCAACACCGGCCGGACAAGAGTCCGTTCGTGTCGCAAGAGAAAAGGCTTCCGGCTCTTTGGGCCGCTCTTCCCAAAACGTTTTTCCGCCGCCATTCTCGGAACTAGACGCTCGGTAAGCGAGCGTTCCTCGACGGAAGTGATCATTCGGGAGTTAAGCAAGACGTTTTGCGAGCACAATGCTGCAGCGGTTCGCTTATAAGCTCATCGTACAGCAAGCGTGGGATGTGAACTGCGTTTTTAGCGGCGCTCCGCCAGGCTCCCGAGTGACCGCTGCCACGAGAAATCAGAGTCGATACTTATCGATCCGCGTGTTTAGTCGCACCCGTACCGTAAAGGTGCGCCGAGATCGCATCGTAAATGGAAACAATCTCGCCCAGCATTTGTTTCACTTCACGCTCGCTCAGTTGTGCCAGTCTCGCTCGCGATTCCTTCAGTCGGGAGATTCTTTCCGCAATGTCCTCACGTAATTGCTCATCTCCTCGAAGCCTCTCGACGGTTGCGGCGTACAGTTCCTCCAATCGCTTCCTCGGAGACTGCTCGCTTGCAACCGCCTCACGAACAGCGGAAAAGAACGTCTGCCAAGCATAATCTAACGACATGCCACAATCCTATCGCTCGTCACCCTTCCATTTCAAAAAGACCGCCGCGAGCGGTGGCAAATCGACGGTGATGGAGTAATTGCGGCCGTGCAGACCGATCGGCACGGTGTTGACCCCGCCGAAATTCCCCATCCCGCCGCCCCAGTACTGCTTCGCGTCCGAATTCAACACCTCTTTCCAAAATCCTCTTCGTGGAACACCGATTCGATAGCTGCCGCGGGCTACTGGACTGAAATTGCAAATCACCGCGATCATTTCATCCGCGCTACGGCCCTTGCGCAGAAAGCTTAAGACATTTTTCTCCGCATCATGAACGTCGATCCATTCGAAACTCGACGAACCGTTCTCACAGGTGTGGAGTGCCGGTTCTGAACGGTAGAGGTGGTTCAAATCACCGACCAGGAGCCGCAGGCTGGCGTGCGCTTCTGTTTCCAGCAGCGCCCAATCCAAGCTCGCGTCGTGATGCCACTCCGACCATTGCCCGAATTCACCTCCCATGAAAAGCAGCTTCTTACCAGGCTGCGCATACATGTACGAAAACAGCAGCCGCAGGTTCGCAAATTTCTGCCAATTGTCACCCGGCATCTTCCCAATCAACGACCCTTTGCCGTAGACCACTTCGTCGTGCGATAAGGGCAGCACGAAATTCTCGTTGAACGCATAGACCATGCGGAATGTGAGTTCATGATGGTGGTACTTGCGAAACAGCGGGTCCTGAGACATGTATTGAAGCGTGTCGTGCATCCAGCCCATGTCCCACTTAAGCCCGAAACCCAGCCCTCCCACATACACCGGCCTCGAAACCATCGGCCAGGCCGTCGATTCTTCTGCGATCGTCTGTGTGTCCGGATACTCCCGATACACATCCTCATTCAGCAGCCGCAAAAATCCGATCGCTTCCAGGTTTTCGCGCCCTCCGTACTGATTCGGAATCCACTGGCCCTCGCGCCGTGAGTAGTCGAGGTACAACATCGATGCCACTGCATCGACGCGCAATCCGTCGACATGATATGTACCGAGCCAAAACAGCGCGTTGCTTAAAAGAAAACTGCGTACCTCGTTCCGTCCGTAATCGAAAATGAAACTGTTCCAATCCGGATGCACGCCGCGGCGCGGGTCCGCCGGCTCGTATTCGTGCGCGCCATCGAAATACCCCAGGCCATGCTCGTCATTTGGAAAGTGCGAAGGCACCCAATCGAGAATGACGCCGATTCCGTTCTGATGAAACTCGTCCACTAGCCGCATGAAATCCTGCGGCGTCCCATACCGGCTGGTCGGGGCGAAGAAACCCGTGATCTGATAACCCCACGATCCGAAGAACGGATGCTCCATTACCGGCAGAAATTCGACATGGGTGAAGCCCATCTCCTTTACATAGGGAATAAGCTGTGCGGCGAGTTCCCGGTACGACAGGGAACGATTGCCTTCCTCCGTTACGCGCCGCCACGAGCCGAGGTGAACCTCGTAAATCGAGATTGGCGCATCCAGACTGTTGGCCGCGCGCCGGCTTGACATCCATGCACTGTCGCCCCACTCGTAATCCAAGTCCCACACGATCGAGGCGGTCTGCGGCGGAGCTTCGTGCATAAAACCGAATGGATCCGCCTTATCCGCTTGATACCGTCCGAACTTCGATTCAACGTTGTATTTGTATTTCGCCCCGGAACGAACACCCGGAACGAAGCCCTCCCAAACGCCATCCCCGCCAGGCAGCAGAGGATTCGCGCCCTTCTGCCATCTGTTGAACGTGCCAATCACAGAAACCGACTGGGCATTGGGCGCCCAAACAGCAAACTGTGTACCGTCTCGTTGCTCGTCTACATGCGCCCCCAGAACGTCGGCCAATCTGATGTGTGTCCCTTCGCGAAACAGATACACATCGTTGTCGTTCAATACACGCGTCAAATTTGCCATGTGTGGTTTTAACTGATTAGATTCAAAATGCCGCGCAGCGGTATGCGAACCCAATCGGGCCGGTTATTTAGTTCGTAGGCCACTTCGTACAGCGCTTTCTGCAATAGGAACGAATCGAAAACAACGCGCCGCTCCTCGACATTCGAGGAGACAAACGCGAGTCCTTCAACGGCCCTGAAATACCCCGTCAGGTATGCAGCGCTGATGCACGCCGTCCAAAACGTTGCCCACGATTCGATCGTTTGCGTTATTCCCGAGATCGTCGGAATGCCTGCGAACTTCCCGAAAGCCGCCGCGTAAGCCGCGTATTGAAATGAGCGGACCATCCCCGCGACATCGCGCATAGCGAGCGTCTTGCTCCTGCGCTCACTCAGTGGTCGAGCAGGTTCGCCTTCGAAATCGATGATCATGAAATCGGTGCCCGTGTAGAGAACCTGTCCCAGGTGGTAATCGCCATGAAAGCGAATTCGTTCCGACGTGATCGGCTGATCGCGCAGCGGCAGGAAGCGTTCCGTCACCCGGTCTTCCATTCTTAAGACCATCCGTGCATCATCCGCGGCTGTATCGCGCAATACCGCCTGTTTGCGGCGCAGAAGCTCAAATGCGATGTCTGCTTGTCCCGTCATCTCCTCGTACAGCTTCAGCCCGTCTGCCGCAGTGAAAGCGTCGGGCGCAAAATCAGAACCGCCCTGCGGATCCGCCAGCGCGGCGTGCATCTCGGCTGTCCGCCTGCCAAGCAGATCTGCCGACTCGACATACTCGCCCAGCAATTCACCAAAGCGAGGCGCTACGCCCTCGCGCGCGAGTTGCATCGGGTGATAACTGGGCAGCGTTGGTGGGCGCTCGCCTGTTGCTAAGGCCCTATCGAAAAACTCGCTCAGCGACTCAAGCGTATACTTCCAGGCGTCTCCCCGATTCCGAACAAATTTCTGCAGAATCGCTGCCGCATACACGTTCCCGTCGTTCTTGGCATATTCGATCTTGCCCAGCACTGCGGGCGTGTGCCGAAATCCGCGATCCGTTAGAAATGTTCCAATCTCGATATCGGGGTTGACTCCTGCTTCAATCTTTCGAAACAGTTTGAGGATGAACCGATCACCGTAAATAATCGACGTGTTGCTCTGTTCAGCTCCTGAAACAAAACTATCGGGCTTGGGGTCGGAAGCGTCGGAGGCTCCGGAAAACGCATTCGTGCGTGACGCAACCAGATCGCCTCTGCCTCCGTAAAATTTGTGATTGCACGCGATCGCCTCGAGCAGCGCATTCCGGAAACCGCGATCACTCAACGCGTCATAAACATCGCCTTCGCTTCCGTCTCCTCCTCGATACGTTGCAATTACATCGGCGCCTTCCGGTGGCCCTTCACCTGCTGCACCATCACCAAATCTAACGACGCCGAGAGCGACCGCCAGCACGTACTCATCCGACTTCCCTTCGCTGTATTCAACCCGAATCACAAGAAGGAACGACCGTGCATCGACAACGCGAAACACATCTTCAATCTCGGCGTTTTGAATAGTGCGCGTCTTGGCGCGGAACCAGCGACGTCGAGCGATGAACTCCGGCAACAGTGACGCTAGCTGTGCACGCGCACCAGCGCCAAACGGATCGTCTAATGAATCCAGGTTGACGACTGCGGCCTCGCTTTTCACCACGCCAGTGTCGCCCTTCACAGGAAGTATTCGAAATCCGTTTCTACGCGTAATCGGCGGCGGATGCGGAATATATGGCCCGGAACACTTGCAGGATCGAGTTCAACGTAATTCCTCGGCCCCGTCCACATATAGCGTGCGCCGGTGAGCAGATCGTTGGCCTGATAGGGACGGTCTTCCTCGATTTCTAATTCGCGCAGTGGCAAATTCACAAACCCCGACTGCCGATGGTGTGGATCGAGATTCACCACCACCAGAATCAAATTTGAACCCTCTGCGGAGCGCTTGCTATAACAAATCAACTGCTCGTTGTCGACAGGGTGGAAATCCAACTGCCAGTCGCTTTGCATAGCGGGATTTTCATGCCGGATGCGATTCACCAGCCCAATAAACTCACGCAAACTGTCCGGCGCGTCCAGATTCCACTGCCGAATCTGATACTTCTCCGAATCCAGATACTCCTCGCTGCCACGTCGCAGCGCACGCCCCTCCAGCAGCTCGAAGGCGGGCCCGTATATGCCGTAATTTGCGCCAAGCGTCGCGGCAAGCAGAAACCGAATCATGAATGCCGGACGCGTTCCCAGCTGTAGAAATTCCGTCAAGATATCCGGCGTGTTGGGCCATTGATTCGGTCGAAAGAATTCCCGCACTTGCGTCTTCGTCAATTCAGTCAAATAACTCGTCAATTCGTTTTTGGCATTTCTCCATGGAAAATATGTGTACGACTGGCTAAAACCTAACTTCGCTAGGCGGTACATGATCTTCGGTCGTGTAAACGCCTCTGAAAGAAACAGCACGTCTGGCGAGTCTTTCTTGATTTCGCTAATGCACCACTCCCAAAATGCAAAGGCTTTGGTGTGCGGATTGTCCACGCGAAAGATGCGCACACCTTGGTCAATCCAATACGTAAAGACGCTCTTCAACTCCTGCCACAGCTCAAACCATTTCGGAGTCTCGAAGTCGAACGGATAAATGTCCTGGTATTTTTTGGGAGGGTTCTCCGCGTACTGAATTGTTCCGTCCGGCCGCTTGCGGAACCACTCCTCGTGTTCCGCGACATAAGGATGGTCGGGCGACACCTGGAACGCCACGTCCAAGGCAACTTGCATCCCAAGCTGCGATGCACGTTCGACGAAGCGCCGAAAATCGTTAAGCGTTCCGAGTTCAGGGTGAATTGCCTTGTGTCCGCCTTCAGCCCCACCTATCGCCCAAGGACTTCCAAGATCTCCTGGTTCGGCCGTGACAGAATTATTCGGCCCTTTACGAAAGGTTTTCCCGATCGGGTGAATCGGCGGCAGGTACACAACATCGAAGCCCATCTCCGCGATGTAAGGGAGCCGAGCCTCGCAATCCTTGAATGTTCCGTGTTCAGTCCCATTCGCCGCAGCCGACCGCGGAAAGAATTCATACCAGGAACTGAATCGAGCACGCACCGGATCCACAACGATGACCAGTTCGCGCTCGAGTTCCGTCGCGAACCGCCGGTCCGGATAGCGAAGCATCGCGTCGTTCAGAGCGGCGTCGATCGCGCGCGTGCGCCGTTCTATCGGATCGCCCTCTGCACGCAAGAACTCCGCCTGCTCTTTCAACCAGCCTGCATCCGGTTGCTTCGCCCGCGCCGCAGCCGCTTCCACGAGTTCTGCGCCAATCAGATAATCAATCGGAGCGTCGCCATTAGCTTGAATCCGTTTCAGCAAATCGCGACGCCAGGTCTCCCAGTGGTCTACCCAGGCATGAATCGTGTAACGATAACGCCCCAGCTCTGACACCGGAAACTCGCCAAACCAGCGATCGTTGACGAGTGCCGTCATCGGCTGCTCGGCCCACAGTTTCGTTTTCTCGTGCCGGAATAAAAGCACCGCCGAAATAGCATCATGCCCGTCGGTGAAAATGTCCGCTTCTAGGCGCACCAGATCGCCGACCGTCCGTTTCGCCGGGAACCGTCCGCCATCGATCTCCGGTGAAATTCCTTCGATAACGACGCGCCTGCGCCCGTCCTGCTTCGGTTTTGCCGCAGGTGCTTTCGCATTCTGTTCGGAAGCAGGACGATCTTCAAGAGCAGTGCGCTTGTTTGCGGCCATTGCTGATGGGACAAAGGGCGAGGCTAGGATGTTACACGCAGAACGTCGCTGCCCTGTTTCATCTGCTCAATGACGCCCCGATAAAGCTGAATGGTCTGATCTGCTATCGCGCTCCAACTGAATTTCTCCTCCACGCGCTTCCTTCCGGCATCTCCGAACCGCTCGCACTTTTCCGGATCGCGAAGAAGGTCTGACAGTTTCGTGCCCAAGTCTTTCGCGAACTTCCCGGAGTCGACCGGGAAACCGGTGCCTGGTTGTTGTTCGAACGGCACCAGATATCCGGTTTCGCCATCGACTACCACCTCTTTAATGCCTCCCGTCGCACTACCCACCACGGGAGCCTTGCAGGCCATCGCCTCTAAATTGATGATCCCGAATGGCTCGTACACGGAAGGACAACAGAACACTCGTGCATGGCTGTACAGCTGGATCACTTCTGGTTTCGAGATCATCTTCTCAATCCAGATCACCCGCGCATTCCTCGCCTTCGCATCATCCACTTTTTGCCGCAGCTCGGCCGCAATCTCCGGCGTGTCCGGAGCGCCCGCGCAAAGAACCACCTGTGTATTCGGCGGCAGGTATGGAATCGCGTCTACCAGATGCGTAACTCCTTTTTGGCGCGTAATTCGCCCCACGAATAACACGTACGGTGCTGCCGGATCGATGCCATACAATTTCAGGGCCGCGGTATCCCTCGTTTTCTGATATTCGGCGAGATCGATGCCGTTATAGATCACATGGACACGCTCGGGCGGCAGCGGATAAAAGCGCAGAATGTCTTGCTTCGTCTCGTTTGAGACCGCAATCACTGCATCCGCATCGAGAATGGCCGTCCTCTCCATCCATGAACTCATTGCATACCCGCTGCCCAGCTGTTCTGCTTTCCATGCACGCAACGGCTCGAGGCTATGAGTCGTGAGCACAAATGGCACTTTGTACAGTTTTTTTGCCAGATATCCCGCCATCGACACGTACCAGGTATGCGTGTGGACGATATCGACGCCGCTCAGTGCTTTCACCTGGATCAAATTCAGACTGAACGCTTCAAGCGCGCTCTTGAACTTCTCCGTGGTGCCATTCGTGATCTCGCTGCAAGGTTGATCGCCGCGGACGTGCAGGTTGCCGTGATCGGAATGCTGCTCACCCCAGCAATGCACCTCCACTTCAATCTTCTTAGCCAGCTCACGGCTCAAATAATCGACATGAACTCCGGCGCCCCCGTAAATATTCGGAGGGTATTCGCGGGTGAAGAGTCCAACGCGCAACGTTCCAAGGGCCTCCAGCAACTTACCGATCTATAGCTGGGTAAGATCGTTTCGTTTTTGCTGTATTCTCCTTTTGTTCGCCTATAATGAAGCGGTGTCCTGTGCAGCGGATGCCTACGTGGAGTTACATGCACGATCTGCCTTTTCGTTTCTCGAAGGCGCCTCACTGCCGGAAGAATTAGCTTCTCGCTGCGCCGACTTCGGTCAATCCGCCATGGCAATCGCCGACGCCCATGGCGTGTATGGCTCCCCGCGTTTTCATCTCGCTGCGAAAAAGCTGGGCATCCGCGCATTGATTGGCGCTGAACTCAATTCTTCCGAAAATTGCCGCTACACGCTTCTCGCGGAAAACAGGCGCGGTTATCAGAACCTTTGCCGGCTGATTACACGCACCAAGTTTCGCGACGGCACGCCGGGGAAGCCGGAAAATCCGTTTGCTACACACGAAGATTTTGCCGAATACGCCGATGGACTCGTTTTGTTAACAGGCGGCGATGAAGGCCCTCTGGCGCAGGTCTTTCGCGATAGAGAAGGTCCAGACGCCAAGTTCGCAGCACACCGGAAATTAGAACGTCTGCTCGAAATATTCGGTCCGAAAAACGTCTTCCTCGAACTGCAGCGCCATTACCGTCGTGATCAAGAGGCGCGCAATCAAGCTGTGGTTGAACTCGCCCGAAGCATGAATCTGCCGCTCGTGGCAACCAACGGAGTGTCCCACGCGATCCCGGAGCGGCGTGAATTGCAAGACGTGCTTACCTGCATTCACCACAAGACCACCATCGCCGACGCCGGCACTCTGCTCAATTTCAACGCAGAGCGGCACGTGAAGAGTTCCGAAGAGATGCAGAAGTTATTCGTGGATCTGCCCGACGCATTTGCGAATACAACCGAATTGGCAAATCGCCTCAACTTCACACTCGTAGATCTCGGCTATCAGTTCCCTCGTTACCCCGTCCCGCCTGGCGAGACGGAGATGTCTTATCTGCGGCAGTTAACAATTTCCGGCGCGTACGTGCGATATCAACCGTATACCGAAGCAGCCCGCCGCCAAATCGAGCGTGAATTAGCACTGATCGAAAAACTGAATCTACCCGGCTATTTCTTGATCGTTTGGGACATTGTCGATTTCTGCCGAAAAAACAATATCCTCGTGCAGGGCCGCGGTTCCGCCGCAAATAGCGCGGTTTGCTATTCGCTTGGAATCACCGCCGTCGATCCCGTCGGCATGGATCTGCTGTTCGAGCGCTTCCTTTCCGAAGAACGTGGCGAAATGCCCGACATTGACTTGGATCTGCCCAGCGGTGATCAACGCGAGCGCGGCATCCAATATGTCTACGAGCGCTACGGACAGCTCGGCGCCGCCATGACCGCGAACGTGATTACGTATCGTGGGCGTTCGGCAGTACGCGATATCGGCAAGGTGCTTGGGTTTCACGAGCAGCAAATTGCTCAGCTCGCAAGCCAAATCAATACCTTTGAGTGGCGAGATCCGAAAGACACCTTAGAGCGCCGCTTCCGCGATCAAGGCTTCGATCTGCACGATCCCCGGACGCTGAAATTTTTCTCCTTGACGAGCGAAATCCTCGATCTGCCGCGTCATCTTGGCCAGCATTCCGGAGGCATGGTCATCTGCCAAGGCCAACTCGATTCCATCGTTCCTTTGGAACCCGCCAGCATGCCTGGACGAAGAGTCGTGCAGTGGGATAAGGACGATTGCGCCGATCTCGGCATCATCAAAGTCGATCTGCTCGGTTTGGGAATGATGGCCGTGCTCGAAGATACTGTGCAGATTATTCGCGATTCGTACGGCAAAGAAATAGATCTCGCGCACTTGCCGCAAGACGACCCGGATGTCTACAGCTGTTTGCAAAAAGCGGATACAGTCGGTTTGTTTCAAGTAGAAAGTCGCGCGCAGATGTCGTGCCTGCCGCGCTTGAAACCGGCAAAATTCTACGACATCGTCGTGCAAGTGGCCATTATTCGTCCTGGTCCAATTGTCGGGCAGATGCTGCATCCGTATTTAAAGCGGCGACAGGGTTTGGAAGAGCCCGTCTGTTTGCATCCCGACCTGGAGCCCGTCTTAAAAAGAACGCTCGGTGTCCCGCTATTTCAGGAACAACTCATCAAAATCGCCATGATCGCGGCTGGTTTCAGCGGCGGGCAAGCGGAAGAGTTGCGCCGGGCCTTCGGCTTCAAACGTTCTGAAAAACGCATGCGAGAAGTCGAAGTAAAGCTGCGCGAAGGCATGGAGCGAAAAGGCATTACTGGCGAGACCCAGGAACGTATTGTGCAAGCCATCACATCCTTTGCGCTCTACGGTTTCCCTGAATCGCATGCGGCAAGCTTTGCGCTGCTTGCCTACTTTAGCGCTTTTTTGAAGTGCCATTATTTGGCGGCATTCACCACCGCCATGCTGAACAATCAGCCCATGGGATTTTATTCACCGGCAACACTTGTCAAAGACGCACAGCGCCATGGACAGCGCTTCCGTCCCGTCGATATCCTGCGCTCGGATTATCAATGCACCGTTGAGACAGATGGCAAAGCAATGTATGTGCGCTTGGGATTGAATTACGTCAACGGGCTCGAGCTCCGCAACGGCAAAGAAGATTGAACAGGAGCGCAAGCACAAGCCGTTTACCGGATTGCGCGACTTGGTACGCCGGGTGCCGGAGCTGCAGAAAGACGAAATTGCTGCGCTGGCCGAGCTAGGCGCGTTGAATGCTTTGCCAAAAGAGAAGGCCGACCGTCACCGTCGCGGGGCCTTGTGGCAGGCCGAGCTCGCGCTTCAACCTGTCGGTGAATTGCTCGAACCCGCTACGGATGACAGCACAATCTCACCTCTGCAGCCAATGACGCCCGGACAACGCACCTACGCGGATTTCAGCAACAGTGGCCTGACCATTGGTAAACATCCCATGTCGTATTACCGCGAACGGATGCGCCACATGGGCGTTATGGACGCAGAGACCGCCAAAGCACAGCGCGACGGAATGGTAGTGGAAGTCGCTGGATGCGTGATTACACGCCAGCGCCCCGGCACGGCAAAAGGATTTGTATTTTTGAGCCTCGAAGATGAGACCGGGATTGTCAATATCATCGTCCAACCCGATCTTTTCGACAGAAGACGTCAAATCTGCACAACCGCGCCTTACGTGCGTATAAAAGGTGTACTGCAAAGCATCACGGGCGTCATTTCAGTCAAGGCCGGTGAAATTGAGGAGCTGAGTTTTCGCGATGCGGCAATCATGCGTTCGCATGATTTTCACTGAGAAACAGATCCGCAACTCTAACCGACAATCCCGGTAATAAGTCTCCGCCCTCAAGCCTCTGAGTCTCATCGAAAATCGCCGCCGAACCCCCGCGTAGAACACATGGATCGCGCTTGGTCTTCGGATACACCACCCAAACCTGTTTTGCACCCGCTTGCAGGTATTGATCGACTTTCATTTGTAAGTCTTGTGCGGAGTGCGATGGCGAAACAACCTCAACCGCCAATTCAGGAGCGCCTTCAAAATAATCGTCCGGATTAAAAGACCGAATTCGCTCCTTTGCCAGCACAGACACATCCGGTTGGCGAACCGTTAGCGGATCGCGCGAAAGCACATAACCCGCTTCGGGAACTGCGCGCGCAAATGCGTTGATCACGCAAGTAGGCTTGCAACGCCTCAAGCACAGCTAGCGCAATCAGCGTATGCAGTGACTTCACTGGCGGCATCGTGACAAGCTCTCCTTTGTTGAGTTCGTGCCGTTCTCCGCCACGCGGCAACTTCGAAAACTGCTCCAGCGTCAGCGGCGCTGTTAGGGTTACCGCCATACTCCCAGTGTAAATTGAAAACGACCTTCGAATGGACCGACGCAAATTCCTCACCGTAACCGCCGTAGCTGGCGCAGTCGCCGCAACCGCCACATCAGGCCAAGAGCCAAAACCAGAGCAGCCGCACCCCAGCCCGCCGGATATCCATCAAGCTCCGGGCGTAAGCGCCTCTACTTTCGTACTCGATGAGGTGACCGTTCGCGATCTGCAACAACAAATGCGCCAAGGAGCGCTGACCGCCGAAAAAATCGCCCAACTCTATCTCGAACGCATCGAGGAGATCGATCGCAGAGGCCCTTCGCTTCGATCCGTTATCGAGGTCAATCCAGACGCACTCTCTCTAGCCCGTTCGCTCGATGCCGAACTCAAAGCAAAAGGTCCGCGAAGCCCGCTGCACGGTATTCCCGTTCTTCTCAAGGACAACATCGACACGGCGGACAGGATGCAGACCACCGCAGGTTCACTCGCACTCGCAGGACAGCCCGCAACTCAAGACTCGTGGGTCGCCGCGCGATTGCGCGCTGCCGGTGCCGTCATCCTCGGTAAAACCAATCTGAGCGAATGGGCGAACTTCCGCTCCACGCATTCGACCAGTGGTTGGAGCGGTCGTGGCGGTCAAACCAAAAACCCTTACGCGCTCGATCGAAATCCGTGCGGCTCCAGTTCCGGCTCAGGAGTGGCGACTTCGTCGAACCTTTGCGCACTTGCTGTCGGGACTGAAACGGATGGCTCCGTCGTTTGCCCGTCATCCATGTGTGGCATCGTCGGCATCAAACCGACCTTGGGACTGGTCAGCCGCGCGGGCATCATCCCAATCGCCCACAGTCAGGACACCGCCGGCCCCATGGCGCGCAGCGTGAGCGATGCCGCACTCCTGCTCGGCGCGATGACGGGCGTCGACCCCCGCGATAACTCCACTCGCGCGAGCGCTGGAAAATCATACACCGACTACACCCAATTCCTCGATCCAAATGGGCTCCGCGGCGCGCGAATCGGCGTCGCCCGCCAGTATTTCAACATCGGTCCCGCCGTTACCGCCGTCATGGAAGATTGCATCGCGTTGATGCGGCGCGCCGGCGCCGAGATCGTCGATCCCGCCGATCTACCTTCCTATGAAGCCTGGCGCGAAACCGAGCTGCAGGTTCTCACATACGAATTCAAAGCTGATTTGAATGCTTACCTGAGCGCGCGCGGAGCCGCTGTGAAATCGCTCAATGATTGCATCGCCTTTAATCGGGCGCACAGGGCCGAGGAGATGCCCTTTTTTGAGCAGGAAATCATGGAACAGGCCCAACAAAAAGGACCTCTCAGTGAAAAATCCTACAAAGATGCGCTCGCGACGAATCATCGTTTGTCACGCAAGGAAGGAATTGACGCGGTCCTCAGCAAATTCAAAGTGGACGCGATCGTCGGCCCCACCGCTGGTCCGGCCTGGGTCACGGATTGGGTCGCTGGCGATCGCACCGATAGCGGTTGCGCCTCTCCACCCGCCGTTGCCGGATATCCGCACATAACCGTACCGGCTGGTTTCAAATTCGGGCTCCCCCTAGGAATCTCATTCTTCGGGACTGCCTGGAGCGAGCCCAAGCTTATCAAGTACGCCTATGCTTTCGAGCAAGCGCGGAAGGCCAGACGCAAGCCGGAATTTCTCCCCACAGTCAACTTCTACGCTTGATCTCGCATCCAATGGCTTGAGGAGATCTGCCCATTCCTGAAAAGCACCGGGTTCTCATCTTGGGCGGCGGGTTTGGCGGCCTGTATGCCGCTCAGGCTCTCAAGCGCGCTCCCGTCGACGTCACACTCGTAGACCGCCGCAATTTTCATCTCTTCCAACCGCTGCTCTACCAAGTCGCAACAGGCTCTCTATCGCCCGGAGAAATTGCCGCTCCCCTTCGCGGCGTTTTGGCGAAGCAAAAGAATACACGCGTTCTGCTCGGAGAAGCCGTCGACATTGATCCACACGCGAAGCAGGTCTCGCTCAAAGACGGCGCCAAGCTTGCTTACGATTCTCTGATCGTTGCCACCGGATCGCAAAGCACCTATTTCGGTCACGATGAATGGCGCGAATGGGCGCCGCCGCTGAAGAGCGTCGAAAACGCGACCATGATCCGCCACAAGGTTCTCATGGCATTCGAAGCTGCTGAGCGCACCTCCAATCAGGAACAACGACACGCTTGGCTCACCTTCGTCATTGTCGGCGCTGGCGCAACCGGCGTCGAACTCGCCGGAGCGCTCACAGAAATCGCCAGGCACACGCTGAAAAACGACTTCCGCTCCATTCATCCGGCGGACGCGAGAATCCTTGTTCTCGATACCGCGCCGCGCGTCCTGGCGAGCTACCCTGAAGATCTCTCGCGCAAAGCCGAGCGCTCACTCCTGAAGCTCGGCGCACGCGTCCGAACCGGAGTAACCGTAACTTGCATTGACGCGGAAGGCGTCACCATCAAAACCGGCGCTGCTTCGGAACACATCGCATCCCATACCGTCATTTGGGCAGCTGGCGTCGCAGTGTCCGACTTCGGAAAACAGTTGGCCGAACGCACCGGCGCTCCCACCGATAAAAGCAAACGCATCAAAGTCACTCCGGACCTCACCGTTCCCGCCTTCCCCGACATCTTCGTCGTTGGCGATCTCGCGTTTTCGACAACCCGAGACGGAAAGCCTCTGCCCGGTGTCGCCCAGGTTGCCATGCAGGGCGGAGCTTATGCCGCCAAAGCCATCGTGAAGCGCACGGAAGGCGAGCGTGACCTCAAGCCCTTTCATTACTTCAACAAGGGAGATATCGCAGTCATTGGCCGCGCGGCCGCGGTTGCCGATGTGTTTGGGGTCCATCTCTCAGGATTTCTGGCGTGGTTGGTCTGGCTCTTCATTCACTTGCTCTACATAGTCGAATTCCAAAGCCGGATCCTCGTACTCATCGAGTGGGGCTTCCTCTATTTGACTTACAACCGCGGCGCGCGCCTCATAACGGGCACGGCGGCCGCGAAATCTACAGTCGCTACCGAGCCCCTCAGAAACTCAGCTAATCCTTGACTTTTGATGGTACTTTAGTACTACCGCGACATGGAGTTGCTGATCTCAGGCCCGGACGGCCCTCCCAGCACAGTGGAGCTGGGCAAAAGCTCCCTGTCTATTGGCCGCTCCGCTGACAATGATCTCGCCTATCCCGAGGATCCTTGGCTGTCGCGCTATCACCTCTGTTTTGAGCGCCAGCGCAACAATTGGTTGGTCAAGGATTGCAACAGCCGCAACGGCACGGTCGTAAACGCCACAACTATAAAGGAGCCCCATTCGTTACGACCGGGCGACCGCATCTATGCCGGTCACCTCACGATTCAAGTTCGCGACAACTCAGGCGCAGCCAAGAAAAACATCGTCTCTTTTGTTCCTGACACGCAGGAAAAGAGCACCCATGAGACGACGATCGTCACCAGTCTCGACAAGGTCCTGAAGAAGACCGAGAAACCTGCTCCCCAATCGAACGAGGCAGGTCTCAGCAACGGCCGCATGGTAAGCGCATTGCTTCGCGCAGGCCAGGAACTAGCCGGCCACCAGCCGCTGCAAGAACTGTTCCCCTCCATCCTCAATCTCGCTCTATCGGCTGTCGAGGCCAAGCGCGGCGTCATTCTTACCTTTCAAGATGGCGAGTTGCTCGTGCGCGCCAGCCAGGGCGAGGGCTTCGCCATCAGCACTGCCGTCCGGGACAGGGTCATCGGCGAGAAATGTTCGCTCGTCATCAGCGATGCGCAGCTGGATGACGAATGGAAGCAGCAGAAGAGCATTGTTCTGCATCGCGTTCGCAGCATGATGGCTGTACCGCTGCAAACACGCGAACGTGTCATCGGCCTGATCTATGTCGATAACGGCGCGATCATTCGCCCGTTCTCTCGAGAAGACCTGGATCTGCTTACCGTGATGGCGAACGTCGCAGCCATTCGTATCGAGCATGCACGCCTCGCTACAGTCGAACAAGCAGAGCGGCTCATGGAATCGGAGCTTGCCCAGGCGAGCGAAATCCAGCAGAGTCTTTTGCCGACCCAAGCCCCCGCGTTCGAAGGTTACGATCTGGCCGGTTTCAACCTCCCATGCCGCACCGTTGGGGGCGATTACTACGATTTTCTACCCTACAAAGATGGCCGGCTTGGACTCGTCGTAGGCGACGTCGCGGGCAAAGGCTTGCCTGCGGCACTACTCATGTCAAGCCTTCAGGCGCGCGTTCAGATGCTTGCCGAGACAGCTCCGGACCCAGCTTACGCCGTCACGACTTTGAATCGTAACCTTTCAGATCGCCCGCTGCTCGGCAGGTTCATTACTTTCTTTTACGGCGTGCTCGACCCCTCAAACGGCCGGTTGCAGTACAGCAATGCAGGGCATAATTACCCCATCCTGTTGCGCCCAAACGGCGAAGTTCAGGAGCTGCCCAACAGTGGCCTCGTCATGGGGATCAGACCATCCGTGCAGTACGAATTAGGGGAGGCAACGCTCGAACCCGGCGACATGCTCGCCCTTTTCAGCGACGGCGTTACCGAAGCGTGCACAGCAGATGGTGACGAATTCGGACATCAAGGACTGGCAAAGTTTCTCGAGGCCCACAAGTCCGGATCGTGCAAGGAAATCGTAAGCGAGTTGGCTAACCACGTTCGTGAATGGTGCGGCAGCGCTTCCTTTGCTGACGATTTCACTATCGTCCTAGTGCGCCGGCTCTAGCAAATAATCAAACGAGGTTTACAACGCGAATGGAACCTATGTTTCTTCCGGACGTAGAGAAGAACTGTAAGCCGAACCCGTATCTCAATGCCATCCGTGCGATGCAAGCGGCGGGACCGGAATACCCCCAGATCTGGCACATGTTCGCCTATCTTCCACGCGCTACCGAGCACCTGGCGCGCTTCACGCAGGAGATTATGCGCGAGGAAGCGCCGCTCAGTGCCGGCCTTCGCGAGTTGATCGCCGCCTACACTTCTTCCCAGAATCATTGCCCGTTTTGAGTGAAATCTCACGCCGCAGTTGCGGCGGAAATGTTGGGCAGCGAAGAATTGGTTTGGGGCGTCATTAGAGACGTCGAAACGTCTGCTCTGCCCGAAAAAGAAAAGGCGTTGTTTCGCTTCGTATCCAGAGTGAACCGCCACTCCCCGGAGATTACGGCCGATGACATGAAACAGTTGTATGACGTGGGCTGGACCGACGAGGCCATCTACTTCGCCATTACAGTTTGCGCCCTCTTCAATTTCTATAATCGCTGGGTGGATGCGTCAGGCGTCCATGCAATGTCCGACGAAGCGCATCGGCAAGGCGGCAAGCGAATGGCCGCACAAGGATACGTGCGCAAGTAGATACGTGATGAATAGATCCTTTCTTTGCTCGTCTTTTATTCTCTTCGCGCTTACTGCAATTGCATATTCCGCCGATCCTTCCGCGCTTCCGCCCCAACTGGACCAGAAGATCGCATCCACACTCAGCGCTTTTGGCGCGCCCAGCGTCTCCGTCGCGATAGTTCAGGACGGCCAGATGTCATATGCGCGGGCATTTGGCTACGCGGACATCTCCGCGAATCGCATGGCGGACGCGACCACCCGCTACGCGGTCGGATCCATCAGTAAGCAATTTACGGCCGCTGCCTTGCTGCTCGAACAGGAGCAGGGCAAGCTATCGCTCGACGACAAGGTATCGAAATATTTTCCCGAGCTCACCCGCGCAAACGAGGTAACCATACGCGAATTGCTGTCGCACACTTCCGGTTACGAGGATTACGCGCCACAGGACTACCTCATCCCTGAATGGACCCGGCCCATTACTCCCGACGGCATCCTCGACCGCTGGGCCAAGAAACCTCTAAACTTCGATCCGGGAACGCGTTGGCAATACAGCAACACAAATTATGTGCTTGCCGGCAACATCTTGGAGAAGGTTTCGGGCCAAGCCCTTTTGCCTTTTCTTGAACAACACATATTTCAGCCGCTCGGCATGTCTACCGCCGGAGATTGCGAAGTTCGCAATCCGAGTGACGCATCCGCCTACACGCGTTATGCGCTTGGGCCGCCGCGTCCAGTCGGTCGAGAAGCAAGCGGCTGGTACTTCGCAGCCGGCGAACTTTGCATGACGGCGTCCGATCTGGCCCACTGGGACATAGGGTTTCTTCAAAAACGCATTCTGTCTGCTGCTTCCTACGATGAATTCACGCGCGAGGTCAAGCTGAAGGATGGTAAATCAACACACTATGCGCTCGGCCTTGGCGTCGGTGATCTGCACGGCACGCCAATGATTTCGCACAGCGGCGAGGTCTCGGGGTTCCTGGCCTCCAACTTGGTCTTCCGCACCAGGAATATCGGCGTAGTTGTGTTGTCGAACGAAGACGGCGTCAATCTCATCGGCCCGCTTGGCCGCGAAATCGCCGGATTACTGCTTCAGCCACCCAGCTCGACTGCGGAAAAACAGGATCGCGAAGTCCGCGAGATTCTCGAAGGACTACAGCAAGGCCGAATCGACCGGTCGCGCTTCACCGCCAATGCAAATGCCTATTTCGGCGATGTGGCACTGAGTGATTACCGTAACTCGCTCGCTCCCCTCGGAAAACTCCAGCTGCTCACCCGCCAAGGCGAGGACCTTCGAGGCGGAATGACCCAATTAAGCTATCGCGCTCACTTCGAAGAGAACACAGTGGTGCTTAACATCTACGTGATGCCTGACGCGAAAATTCGAGCAGTTCCTGGTAGAAGAGCAGTTTTAATCGGCCACTTATCGCTGCCCCCACCTCGGCAGTTGCGGAATCGCCTCGCCGTCTGCGCGCGGATCGGACGCGCCGTAGTTCACGCCTCGCCCATCGGTCATCACCGCATTCCCTCGTCCCATCGCCAATGAGTAGCCATCGACGACTTCCAGATCGTGCCCCTTCGCGGTGAGTTCGCGCCTTACCAACTCCGGCACGCGAGACTCGATCAGGAGATCGCACCCTTCGAACGTCGGCTTAGTGAATCGCGCCGCGCTCAAGGCCGCTTGTATATTCATTCCGAAATCGACGACGTTGGAGACAAACTGTGCATGTGCCTGAGCTTGGTTGAAGCCACCCATAATGCCGAATCCGATAGTCTCGTCGCCGCTTCTGCATGAAGCCCGGAATAATCGTGTGCAGCGGTCGTTTATGCGGTGCCAGCGAATTCGGCTTGCCTGGTTCCAACGTAAAGAGCTGCCCGCGATTTTGAAGCGCGAACCCAGTTCCCGGTGCGACCAGACCTGTCCCAAACGAACTGTAATTGCTCTGAATCAAGGACACGATATTCCCGTCTTGATCGATGACCGTTAGATAGGTCGTATCCCGGCCCATCGCATTGAGCTTTTCACTCAGCTCAGACGGCAAAACGCTGCAGTGCGCTTTGTTCGGATCGATAAAATCGGCTCGCTTCCGCGCCAGCTCTTTCGAGAGCATTTGCTCAACCGGCACGTGCGTGAATCGTGGATCACCCACATAGTGGATCAAATCGGCGTAAGCCAGCTTCTTCGCTTCGATCGTCACATGCAGCGCTCTCCCGCTGTTATGCCCGTATTGCGCGAACGGGAACTGCTCCATGATGTTCAGCATTGAGAGTGCGGCGATCCCCTGTCCATTCGGCGGCAACTCCGAAATGTTCCAGCCGCGATAGCTGGTCGAAATCGGTTCCACCCATTCCGGTTGAAAATCGGCGAGATCCTCTTCGCTCATCGTGCCTCCCTGCACCTTCGAGAAACGCACGATTTTTTCGGCGAGCGGGCCACGATAGAAACCGTCCCGTCCGTGTGAGGCGATCAGCTCAAGCGAGGCAGCAAGATCTGGATCTCGAAATACATCCCCGGTTTTCGGCGCGTTTCCTCCTGGAAGGAACGTTTCGCGGAAGCCAGACTGGTGTTCGAGCGTCTGTCCGGCGGAACTCCACACTTGCGACACCATTTCGGCAATCGGTGCACCATTCCGCGCGTAATAGACCGCCGGCTCGAGCAAGCGATTTAATGGCAGTTTCCCAAATCGTTTGTGCAGCGCGTCCCAACCCGCGACGGCGCCCGGCACCGTTACCGATTGAATGCTTTTGCGTGGTGTGTTCTTCGTGATGCCTTTTGCTTTGAGAAACTCGATGCTCAACCGCTGGGGCGCCCATCCACTGGAGTTGAGCCCGTACAGTTTTTTTGCCTTGGCATCATAAACAATCGCGAACAAATCACCACCGATGCCGTTCATCATCGGCTCGGTCACACCCAGAACGGCGTTCGCCGCGATCGCTGCATCTGCCGCGCTGCCGCCTTCTCGCAAAACATCCGCGCCCGCGGCCGACGCCAACGTCTGACTGGTGGCGACGATCCCCAGATCGCTGACCACCATCGAGCGGCCATAATCCCGGCCAGGCTCTCCTTTCGATCCGACACTTTGAGCCAGTGACATCGAAGAAAACACAACGAACGGAAGTAACACTACACCCGAGCTAACACGCATGATGACATCGTACAGAAAAGAAAAGCGCCGCTCGCGGGAGCGGCGCTGTTCGACGATTCGTGTAAGGAGCCTATCGATTTTGAGGCGGGTTTGTCGACGTCGTTGCGGGCGGCCGATTCATGGGCGGTTGATTTGTCGGCGGCTGATTCGGCGTCGGGCCCATGTTCGGCCCTTGGGTCGGCGGAACACCAATTTTCACTCCAATCACTTCACCCGAGACGACCAGCTCGACCCGCCGGTTCAATTGTCGACCGGATGCCGTGTCGTTCGCCGCAACCGGATAGTTTTCGCCGTATCCGATGGCCGTCATGTTCTGAGTATTTACGCCTTGTTGCATCAGGAAGTCTCGAACCGCATTGGCGCGCTGTTCAGACAATCTCTGGTTGAGTTCGGCTGTGCCGGTGCTGTCTGTGTAGCCCTCCACTTGCAGATTGAGCCCGGGATGCGAACCGACAATGCCGGCAATCTTCGCAAGCGCCAGCTTCGCCGGTCCCTTCAAAGTGTACTTACCGGTATCGAACAACACGTCCTGCATGTTCACCACCAGCCCCCGAGGCGTTTCACGGGTCGGCAGAACCGAATTGAATTGCTGCAATAACTGCTCGCGCAGCTGATTCTTCTCCGTTTCCGCTTGCTGGCGTAGACGATCTGCCTCGGCAGCAGCCTGCTGCGCCTTCTGAGCCTCAGCCGCCGCCTGTGCACGTGCCGCATCGGCCTGTGCCCGAGCTGCGTCTGCTTCCTGCTTGGCCTGTTCCGCCTGTGCGCGCTGCTGCGCCTCCAGCCGAGCGCGTTCCTCAGCTTCGCGCTTCTGCTGTGCTTCCTGCTCCGCCTGCTGCTGGGCCTGCTGCGCCGCCTGCTGTGCTGCGGCCTGGCGCGCCGCTGCATCCTGCCGCTCCTGGTCTAACGCCATCTGCTGCTGGCGTCGTAAAGAAATCGTCCGCGCGTCTTCCGCCTGCTGAGCCGCTTCTTTCGCGGTCATGATCGCCGGTTTCCATTCCTTGCGTGCCTCGTAGTCTTCCGCTTGGCTCAGAAGACTGGAAGCTTTCTGATACGTATCACCCGCGAACTGATCCGCCTTCGCATACTGCGCGATCTGCACCGCGTTGATCGCCTCATACAGTTCCAGCGGGCTCTTCTTATTCGAGTTCAGGTCAACCGGATGTAACTGCGCCTCAGGCACGTGATATTCGTACTGCCCGCGCGGCAGCAATTCGTATTTCGCGTCAACGGCTTCGATCTTTCCCATCGTGTCGTTTCGCACGATGTTCTCCATCACGACCACATCGCTCGGCTGTCGTACCGAAAAGTATGGCTCCGCCGTGATAATTAAGCCGAAGGCCTGCAGGTCGGACGTCACGTCGCCCTTAAAATTCCCGTTCGAATCGACCACCACCTCGCCTAGATTCGAAGCGTGCCCTTCCGGCGTAATGGCCCATAGAACGTAAGTGAGATACAAGGGTCCGAACGTTCGCGCCGCCGGGAGATTCTTGACGTCCAGCTTTACCTCCATGTGCCCGAGCCGGCTGTTTACGTCCGCTGTTCCTCGGGCTTGCGGTGCCAGCGATGTGCCTTGAAAATCGATCTTGGTCCAACCGCTGCGATTACGATAGCTGACCGCCTGGATCGAACGCGACACCACTTGCACCCTAAAGATCGGGTTTGGACCGCCCTGCGCGGGTTGCTGGTTTACCCCCTGCGGACTCATCGATTGAGTCGGATTTGGCTCCTGTCCCGGCAGCATAGCGGGTAACAAGACAAGTAGAGCGGATGCTAACAATCTCATATCACCTACGACACATGCAAGACACGTGCCAACTCAAGCGATTCTTATTTTTCTTGCGTTTAGCCAAATTCGGTACGTTAAAACCGCTGGTACTTTTTGCCGCTTCCGTTCCGAATTGGGAGATAATCCCGAAACGGAATCGCCTCAGCACGTCACCCGTAAAGCCCCGGCAACGTTACCCGCCCAACCCAGCAAAACGCGCGGTTCGCCTCGCTAAGATCGTAATGTGACTCCGCCCCAGCTACACCCGCCAGAGGCGAGGCCCACCACCCGATTCGCATCACCCCTGCTCCCGATCTTTCTGATTGTTCTCGTCGACGTCCTGGGGTTCACCATCATTCTGCCGTTGCTGCCTTTTTACTCCGAACGGCTTGGCGCGTCGCCGACGGTTGTCGGTGAGCTGGTCTCCACTTACGCCTTCTGCCAATTAATCGCCGGACCCATCCTCGGGCAACTCTCCGACCGCCGCGGCCGTCGGCCCATTCTGCTCGTCAGCCAGGCCGGAACCTTCGTCGGATTTTTAATCCTGGCCTTCTCGCGCCACATCTGGCTGTTGTTCCTGGCGCGCGCCATTGACGGTGCCACCGCCGGCAATCTCACCATCGCGCAGGCTTACATCAGCGACGTCACCAAGCCGGAGCACCGTGCCAAGTCTTTCGCCCTCATCGGCATTGCATTCGGATTCGGCTTTCTCGTCGGGCCAGCCATCGCCGGCTTTCTGGCGCGTTATGGATATGAGGCACCCATCCTTCTGGCATCAGGCCTCTCCTTCACCACCATCCTCTGTACATTCTTTTTGCTGCCGCGTCGTGAAGTCGTTCACCAGCGCAACGAAGCAGCTGCCGCCGATCCAGGCCCCGGCGGCAGGCGCTTATCGCTGATCTCCTGGGGCCAGTACCGAAAATACTTCCGTGACCGCGAGCTCGCCCGCCTGCTCATGCAGTGGCTCCTGTTCTCGTTCTCCTTTTCCACTTTCATATCCGGATTCGCGCTCTTCGCCGAGCGCCGCTATGTCTGGAACGGCCATCCCGTCGGTGTGCGCGAAGTCGGCTATATTTTCGCCTTCACTGGTTTCATCGGCATCATTATGCAAGGCGGCATGGTCGGCCGGTTCGTAAAGTGGTGGGGCGAGCGCCGCGTCGTGCAAATCGGCTTCATCACCTCTTGCGTGGGCGACATGGCGATCGGATTCACGCGAACCATCGGACAGCTCCTGTGGGTCGCCGGATTCTCGAACATCGGAGGCGCGGGCTTGCGTCCGGCCCTCACCAGCCTCATCACCCAAAAAGCTGACAAACGCGAGGTGGGCGTCATCATCGGCCTGACGCAATCGCTCATGTCGATCGCGCAGATCACCGCACCCATCATTTCCGGATTACTGATCGACCGTCATCTGCTGACCACTTGGGCGGTCTGGGCGGGCGTGCTCGCCGGTCTCGCCCTGCTCTTCCAAACGCATCGAAACACGGCGGCAGTTTGAGTGAAATTGCCCTTCCGCAGCATTCGTACCTCCGAATGGGTGCTGATCGGATTTTTCGCGTACATAGCATTGCTCTCGCCGTTCTTTCCTGATCGTCCCTACCTCAAATACCAGCCGCTCGTTCTCTTATTGGTCATTTTTTCTCTCATCGCCGTCTTGGCGCGGGCCGAACAAACCCGTCTCGCTCACTTCATCGGCATCGTGCGCGACTGGCTTCCCATCGCTCTTACACTAACCGCTTTTCGTGAAATGGAACTCTTCCTGCCCACACACTTCGATAACCACTACGAAGCGATATGGATCAACCAGGATCGTCTATTCCTCGATACTTGGCACGCGCGCGCGATCATCGAAAGTCTCGGTCCCCTGATCCCGCTCTATCTCGAGATTTGTTATCTGCTGGTGTACGGCTTGGCCGCGTATGGCCTCGCAGTGTTGTACCTTCGCCGACAGCGCCGCGACGTCGATCGCTTTCTCACCATTTACCTCGTCGGGACATTGACAGCGTACGCGCTCTTTCCCTATTTCCCCTCGCAACCGCCCCGCCTCGTGTTTCCTGGATTCGATAATCCCGGGTTCACCAGTTGGGCACGCCACCTGAACCTTTTCCTTTTGAGCAAAGCGACGATACACGTCGGCGTCTTTCCGAGCGCGCATGTCTCCTCCGCATTCTCGGCTGCCTGGGCCATGTTCTTGCTCATCCCGCAGCGGAAAGCGTTCGGCTGGGGTCTGCTGCTTTACGCGGTCAGCGTCTCCATCGCCACCATCTACGGCCGCTACCACTATGCCGCCGACGTCCTCGCAGGTTTCGCCGTGAGTCTCGTAGCGGCCGCGCTGTGCCTCATCTTCCGGCGCGCTACTCGTACGCAATCAAACTATTGAAGAGAAATTTGAACGACTGATAACTCTGCGCGCGATATTGCGGACGCATCCCGAACAGCACCACGTGGCCTTCGCCCAATTTCACATCGACGATGGCGCTCTTGTTAGCAATCAAATCGGCGCCCAGCAGCCATCCCGAAGCGAGAATATCCGATTGCGGATACGTCGCGACTGATTGTTGGGTCTGTTGGGTCTGTTGAGTCGTAGCGAAAGCCGGACTCTGCTCGCTCCAGATCGTGATGTGCTCCGGCAACCCGCGCGTCAGCGGACTCGCCATATCAAGCGTTACGTTGAGGAGCGAACCGGGCGAATAGAAATCTGCATTTGCGCTCGCGCGCGCAGCCCCGGCGCCTTGGCCACCACCGCGTCGTGTCTCACCCCGCGCACCACCCGGCCCGGGCGTAGCGTTGCCGCCCATGCCGCCCTGATAATCTCCCGCCGCATTCGCCACTCGACCGCTCAGGACGTTGGTCGCAGCAGCCCCGAGTTCGTCCGTACAAAACGCGGTCGAGTGATTAAAGCACAGTACCGTTCCGCCCGAATTCGCGAACTGTTTGACGGCTGCAATTCCGTTGTCGCCGATCCCGCCCGTGTATTCGTCCGGCATCGCTCCCTTGCGAAAACCCTGCGTAATGCTCTGTTCTGTTTGATCGGGAAAAATGATCGCGTCAAAATTCTGCTTCAGATTTCCGGCTTGCAGATCCGCGTTGGTGACGTTCTTGTAAGCGAATCCGAATTTGTCGAACAGCCAGCGCGTCCAACCTTCATCCATGCTCGCCACCCAGCTCTTATAGAGGGCCACACGCGGTTCTCGAACCTGCTTCCAGCCCGCACCTTGGTCGGAGGCCGAAAAATCACCGCTCTGCTCGTTGCGCCAAACCGGCTTTCCCGCTTTCCAGAGGCGCGCCACCGTGCTCCACGAGTCTGTATCGGACGCGCTGTACGCCGCAGGCGCAGGCGCATCGAACGGAAACGTCTCTTTTGTAAACGGCCCGGAAACCGGCTCGTTCACCGTCTTCACCTCTACCCCGAATAGCAGCGGCAGCGTTTCAGCCGTCGTATCGTACGGCCGCTTCGGCGGCCCACCAGGATACAGCCGCTCATCTGGATAGTGCTGGCGTTCGAGCAGCGCCTTCGCATAGCTGCTATATGGCTGCTGCATCAAAATCACATGGTCGCCGTTCGGCGCTTTCTGAATCTCGACAAGTCCATATGCCAGGGTTTCAAGCATGCGCCGCGTCGCCCCCGGATCGCGCTGATGCGCAGGAATGACGAAGGCATACGGCGTCGTGCGCGCAACTGCCCGCTGCCCAACCTTATAGAAATTCCGCAGCATGTCTTCGCGATGAATCGCGGCGTTGTACAGACACGATTCAAACGCGATGAGCTGGTAATCGATGATGTCGCGCAAATGCCACGTTCCGCCCTGCCACGGCTCCAGATAATTCCAGCTCCGCTCTTGCGCGTTGTAGCCGAGAGGATGCGTGTCGAGCTGATCGAACGTCAGCGTAATGGGCGTAGCAAGTTTGGCGCTCGCCGATTCCGTCAAAATGCGCAGCCCGCCATGAAACGCCTGATAATGCCGCGATGGAGTCCAAAAATCGTACGCCGCATGAATCGCCACTCCGGTTTTTCCCGCCGCAGTAACATCAGTCGCCATGGACGTGCCGATCATGTTCATCTCTTGCGAAAGGATCGCGTCCACGTTCGGTTCAATCGGATCGAGCCACGGTGGAATGAAAATCCGCGATGCCGTCGCCCCTTGCTGGTGCACGTCATAAACGATCTCCGGATGCCAGACGTTCTGAATTCCCCCAATCGCGTTGCGCGTCTCCGGTTGCGAAAAGATGTACCAATCGCGATTGTTATCGTGACCGACGTAATGCTGCCATAGCTCCGGCGGCTGGCTTCCTTCAAAAGGCGTATTCAGAGTCTTTCGATACCAGCGCGTGACAATATCTACGCCATCCGGATTCAGCGACGGCACCAGAATCAGAATCGTGTTCTGCCGAATGGTCTGAAACCGCCGCGATTGGTCCGTCAACATCTTGTACGCGAATTCCACCGCACTGTGCGTCGAAGCAACCTCGGTCGCGTGAATCGAGCACGTCATCAACACAATGTTTTTTCCCTGCGCGAACAACGGCTCCGCTTCCGCCTGGCGAAGTGATGCGCGGATCGGCCAGTCGCCGCTGGATGTCGCGATACCGATCCAGTTGCCGGATCGTTTCGGGCGAGCTGATGATGGCCTCAATAAACGGCCGACCCTCCACCGTCTTGCCGACTTCCTTCACGCGAATGCTGCCCGGCGCAGCTTTCTGCAATTTGTAGAAATACCCGACCACCTGGTCCCAATCGAGCAGCACCCGATCCACGCCAATCTTGTGACCGAAGTGGCTCTCAGGCGTGGGAATTTCCGCCGCCCTGACAACGAAACTCGCTGCCAGCAACCATAAAACAAGTCGCATGCGCTTCAAGGCCGTGCCTCTTCTTTTGCAGCTCCGTAGTAAATGCCGTTGAAAATGAATTTGAAAGTCGCTTGCGGTTGCCCTCGGAAAGCCACCTCGGGTCCCAGCAGGAACACCTTCCCTTGACCGAGCTTCGCCTCCGCAATCGCGACGCTCCCATCGAGATACTGCTCACCCCAAGCCCAGCCGCTATGAAGTGGCGTGCCGTTCGCGAACCAAGCGACCGCAGACGTACCCTTCAGGGCCGCGTCCGGCTTCATCCGAAAAGCTGGACTGTTATCGAAGAAGACATCCACTTTATCCGGCATGCCGTACGCGAGCGGATTCTGGTTATCAACACTCACCGTCAAAAGCGATCCCGGAATATAGAATTTTTCAGGCGGCAGCGGGCGCTCTTTGCCTTCCGCCACGTGCTCGACGAGAGCGCTCTAGACCGGCAGATTCAGATACGTTGCCAGCGAGGTCGAAGACCCAATACTGATCACCGCCCCACCGCCTTCAACAAACTGCCGGATCTGCGGAATCGTTTTCTCGGGCGTCACCGTTCCGAGCCACGACCTATATTCAGCGGGAATATCCTCCGGCTTCGGCTGTCGATTGAAAAAGCCGCCGCCCCCTCGCGCGCCCGTCCCCGGAGCACGAATCGCGCCATCTGTGAACACCAGAATGTCGTACTTCTTCGCCAGATCTCCGGCATCGAGTTCCTGCGGATACACCACCTTGAATGGAAATTCGAATTGCTCGAAAATCCAGCGCGTCCATCCCGAAGGCATCAGCCCGCCGTACTGATCGTAAAGCGCGATCCGCACCGGCTTCAGCCTCAGCTCGCCCCCGGTTGGCCGACGCGCGGTCGCATACACATTGACGCCCAGCTCTTTCGCTCCGCGCTCCAGCAGCGAACGCGCCGAACCCGACGCAGGAACCCAAATCGCGCCCGTCCCTACATCTTTTCCGTCCACTGCGCTCGTGCCGTTTTTCAGCCAGTACACATCGCATTTGTCCTTAAGCAGCCGGTTCACCAGAATGAACGAATTGTTGACGCGATGACTGAGAATGTAACCGGCCGGATGCGCTGCGCCGGTCACCGACCCCGGAGGTGGATCGAGCAGACCGTTCACTCGCTCGAATGGCCCATCGAAGCCCTCCATAACCCGATCGAATTTCACGCCCATCTGGAACGCCAGCGTGTATCCAGTCGCATCGTACGGCGGAATCAGGAGGGCCGCCCGGATATCGAAAGTCATTCGGGTGATCCTGCGGCTCGAACATATCCAGAACGTGCGGCCGAAAAGCCTGCGCACACTTCACCACGTACGAGCCCGCCGGATAGCTTTTACCCGCCACTTGGAAGCTCGCCGTCGCACGCTCCACCAGAACGCCATTCTTGAGCAGCGCATTCAGAAATTTGATAGTCGTCGGCAAATCCGGCTGATCGGGCGAAATGATGTACCCGCGCGGATCGCGCATCGCCGGATCGTGCAGCACCGCCCCGTACAGCTTCGCCGGAACAGTACGCGTCCCTCCAAAGCCGGCCGCCGCGGGAGGCACTGCGGCATTCGTCGCACTCTTCTCTTCCGCTGCTTTCGCCTCCAGCGCTTCAATGCGATGTCGGCGTGATCGTCCAGGCATCCTCGCTCCCCCGCTGGATCGAATTCTTGCCCATCCGATAAATGTTGTAAAGCAGCGTCTCGCGATACCGCGACGCGAAATCCAGCACAGCCCGATTCGCCGTCAACGAATACTCGATCGACTGCCGCAAATGCCACTTCTGCGGCGCGATCGGGAACGGCAAATCGCCGCTTCGGCAGCTGTATCGCTGGTACGAGCGGAATATCGATCGGAGTCGGATTCCCGATAATCTCCGTCAGCAGTCCAATGATGTTGTGGAAGTACGTCGTCGTCCGCAGCCCGCCGTTGTACCAGGTCGAATAAGTCGCCGCACTGCGCATCCCCGCGCCCGGCTTGTCTTCCGCTTCCATGCGGCTGTGCATCGCCGAGCCAACCTGGTCCAGTTCCATCATGATCAGCGGATCGAAATGGTAGTTGAATGGATCGCGGAACGGCGGCATAAAAATCACCGCTCCCGGAGGTCCCGTCTGGTGATGGTTATACATGATCTGCGGAAACCACTCCAGGTACAGAACACGATTGATATTCGTCGATTCCGGCATGTTGCACATGAAGAAGTCGCGATTGTTGTCGTGCCCGATGTACTTGTGCCACAGCCGCGGCAGCCCCGCATCCGTGCGCTTGGTCGGTTCGGGATTGCGCATGTACCAGTTGGCCACCAGTTCCTGTCCATCCGGGTTGTCCTGAACAAATAGAATGATCACGTCATTCAGCAAGCGCATGGTCTCGGGATCTTTGCGGCTGACCATCTGGTAGATCATCTCGGTCAATGCCTGCGCGCATTCCACTTCGCTTGCGTGCAATCCGCCATCGATCCACACCACCGCCTTACCTTCGCTCGCCAGCGCATGCGCCTCTTCATCCGAAAGCCCTTCCGCCAGCGCGAGCTTGCGTGAAATTTCCTTGTAGTGATCGAGCATCTTCAGGTTTTCGGGAGACGTGACGATGGCCATGTACTGCGGCCGGCCCTCCGCCGTCTTGCCGATCTCCGTCAGCTTCATGCGATCGGACTGCGAAGCGAGTTTGTGCCAGTACTCGCTTAACTGCGTGTAATTGGTGAGCTGGTAATCGTCCCCTAGATTGAATCCGAACTGCTCCTTCGGCGTCGTGATGTTCGCCGTCTGCGCAGCCGCCGCGCCTGCACACAGACCAAGAACACCGGCCGCGAGCAGCCCGCGTAAAACCCGATTTGCTATTTGCATGGTGTTGAAAGACCCAAGTCTAGAACAATGGTGCGCAACCATCCCGCTTGGTTACCGGTGCGCTACTTTTTCGGATCTACTTCGGCGGTCTCGCCGGATGCAGATAGCTCGCCAGAAAGCGGTAGACTTCCAACCGCGACTCGCGAGCCAGTTTCGTATCCGTGCGGTTGAAGTAGTGACCGCCCGGCGCATTCTCATACACTTTGTATTCGAACTTCTTTCCCTCTGCCTTCAGCGCCTGGATCAGATGCTCAACCTCCAGGTAGTTCACATCTTCATCGTTGGTATTGGCGTGGATCAGCAGCGGCGTCTCCAAATCTTTCACATGCGTGACCGGCGAGCGCTTGCGGTACTCTTCGATGTCCTCGCGAACCGTTTTGCCGATATGATACGGCGCTGAATAAAGCTCCTGATAACCCTGCGGCTCATAGCCCATACGTGCCACCAAATCACTCACCGGGACACCCGCATACGCCACCGCATAGGTCCTGGGATGTTCCATGATGTTCATCAGCGTAATTGACCCGCCATGGCTCCAGCCCATCATTCCGACGCGCTTCGGATCAAGAAAGCTATAGCGCTCGAGCATCCATTCGGTCCCGTTAAAAACATCGTCCACTTCCCGCCCGCCATAATCGATCTGTTCGTAAAACCCGAGCCCGTAACCCGTACTGCCCCGGTAATCGCTCGCGATAATGCTGTAACCCTGCTCCAGCAGCTCGCGAATGACGTGCAAATCGCTCGTATCGAAATTCGCATGCACCCCCTGGTGCGCAAAGGTGATCAGCGGCTGCTTCTGAGACCGGTCCAGGTTCTTCGGAATGAACGTGTACGCATGAATGATCAGAGGATTCGTCGCGCCCGGCGCTTTCGGATTCGACACGCGCGCCGGCGGCGAGCTCGTGTATTCGATCTTGTCCACATCCGCAACCTCCGCCAGCCGCGTGAACCACAACACATCGTCGATTCGCTTCAGGATCTGATCTAAACCGCCCTGTGCAGGAGCCTGAGATGCCGCACTCCGCGCCGGAGCCGCACCGGCACCCTGTGGCGCAGCCTGCCGCGAAAACACCGGCACAACGAATTGCAGTGAAAGAAATAACGCAACAACGCGCTTCATGAGCTTTCTCTATTTGCCCGAACTCGACACCCGCACTTCATCCCCCCGAATTCGTCACCTTCCAATCCTTGCCGTCCGGAGATTCCGATTGCTCGTAATGAATGCGGTTCTTCGCCGTAAAATCATTCGTCGTGCGATAGTAAGTCGCCTTCCCGCTGCCTTGATCCCATCTGCTCGAATACACCCAGCGGTCTCCCGAAATCTCGAGATCGCCGCGCCCCGTCGCGCGCCCTTCCTGCACCACCGTCTGCGTATAGTAGTGTCCCGGCTTGTTCGGCACCGGAACAAAGATCAACAGCGAGCCTGGTATCCCATTCACCGTCTGCTGGCACACGAAAAATCGGCCGACGAGTGCGCACTGATTCTTCAGCTCGTCCGATTTCCCCCCGGCGTTTTTTGAACTCACATGCCACGTCCCCTGATACAGCCACAAAGGCGCATACACCGGATCAGGGACGGCTGCGCCACACGCGAGTGACCCGCTTATCGTAAATGTCAGGAACGCGAGAATCCTACACGTTTGTTGCACGTCACAATTATTACGATATGTATCTGGAAACACGACAAGTCGAACGTTACGTCCAAAGACCTTAAGATTGTCTCTCGGGGCTCACACAACGTGACATTTTAAGAATCGTACACTTCGCGCCGGTGCGCGACCCGCGTCACACTAACGAGCCTCGCCGCGTCATCTATTATGTACACGACACGCCAGTCACCTGCCCGGATGCGCCATTGGTCTCTATAACCTTTCAATTTTTTGCATCCTGCGGGTCGTGGATTGTCGGCCAGCGCCAAAATTCTCCGATCTAAGCGAGTGAATAGAGCACCGTCCAGCGAATCCAATTCCTTTTGCGCCGACTGCTTGATTTCGAGAGAGTACCTAAGCACGCGAGCGCGCGCGTTTCAGGCGGTTGGCGCGGTAGTGCTCGTATGGAATGCCTCTTTCCTTGCGGCGCGATTCAGAAACTAAACCGTCCCAGAAATCTTCCCAAATGGCCCCATGTTTTTTCAGATCGATAAGAACACCGACCTTGCGGCCCTTCTCGTCAGTCACGTACTGGATACCGGTCATGCCTTCATTCTCCTCCAGGTGACGCCATCGGCGCATTCAACCATCTGAGCTCTCCGTTTCCTGAGGTTCTCCAGAATTAGATACAGCTTCATGTTCGCTGGCGTGTTATTCACATTCGCTCCGCCGTGCAGACGCGCGTTGTACGTTGATCGCAAGCTAATCTGCAACTATGCGCAGCCGCTCTGAAGACGACGCCCGCGAGATTTCTCGCATCGCCGATCAACTTCGCCGAGTCTGCGACGGTCCCGCTTGGCTCGGCCCTTCACTGAAAGAACTTCTGTCCGGCATCGACGAACACCGTGCGCGCCGCCGGCCCATCGCGGGCGCCCACACAATTTGGGAACTGGTCCTGCACATAACCGCCTGGCTGCGCATTGCGCGCGAACGCCTCTCGGCAACAGAAACGCGCGACCACACCGCGGACGAGGACTGGCCGCCAATGGCGGGTTCTTGGAGCGGCACGCTCGAGACTCTAAACCGCGAACGCGACCAGCTCGAGCAAGCTATCCTCACCTTCGCACCCGAGCGCCTCGACGACCCCGCTCCTGCTTCCGAGCCGCAAACCTTCTACATCCTCCTCCACGGCGTCATTCAACACATCGCCTATCACGCCGGACAAATCGCAGTGCTCAAAAAGTAGCCCAGGGCGACGTGCTCTTCCTTCGGACCGAACAAAGAAAGAGCAAACTTTCGGGCGCGCGCGAACGTAATAGTTTTTTAACAAACCCCCGCATGTACAAGTACGTTCTTCGCCGCTTATCTCATTCACCGATGTTCACGGTTGTCACGTTGATCACACTGGCCATCGGAATCGGCGCGAACACCGCTATTTTCAGTGTTATCAATGGCATCTTGCTGAAACCCCTTCCCTATCCCGAGCCCGACCGCTTGGCCGGCGTGTGGCACACCGTCAGCCGGCTCAACCTCAAAGAGGCCGAGATGTGTCCCTCCATGTACTTCACCTACCGGGAGCAGAGCCGCACTTTCCAAGACATCGGAATCTACACAGGAGACTCCGTCAGCGTCACTCAGATCGGGCAACCCGAGCAAGTGCAGAGCCTTTGGGTGACCGAGGGCGTACTACCCATACTCGGAGCGCGGCCCACCCTCGGCCGCTTGTTCACCCATCAGGACGACACGCGATGGCAGCCCGCGCACAGCCATCCTGACTTACGGCTACTGGCAGCAGCGCTTCGGCGGCGATTCCTCGGTGATCGGCCGCCGCATTCGGGTCGATGGCAATGACCGCGAGATCGTCGGAGTGCTCCCACGCAGCTTCCGGTTTATCAATCCGCAGCCCGCGCTCATTATGCCTCTGCAGTTCAACCGGAGCAAAGTTTTCCTGGGCAACTTCAGCTACCGAGGAATCGCAAGATTGAAACCGGGGATGACCTTTGCGCAAGCCAATGCCGACATTGCGCGTCTGATTCCCATATGGCTGAAAACGTTCCCTGCGCCGCCCGGTTTCAGCTCCAATATGTTCGCGGATGCGGGAATCGGTCCGAACGTTCGCCCCTTCATGCAGGATGTCGTGGGCGACATCGGCGGCGTACTTTGGGTCCTCATGGGCACCATTGGCGTAGTGTTGCTCATCGCTTGCGCGAATGTGGCGAATCTACTGCTCGTCCGCGCCGAAGGGCGGCAGCATGAACTCGCCATCCGCGCCGCTCTCGGAGCTGGCTCAGGACGCATCGCGCGCGAGCTGCTGTTTGAAAGTGTCGCGCTCGGAATCGCTGGAGGCGCGCTCGGTCTCGGAGTTGCCTTTGCGGCTTTGCGGCTGCTCGTGGCGATCGGTCCCGCAAGTCTTCCGCGGCTCGATCAAATACGCATCGATCCGTGGGCGCTGCTGTTCACGTTTGTGATCTCGATCATGGCGGGTCTGTTGTTCGGAATTCTGCCGGTCTTCAAATACTCCGGGGTGCGTCCCGGGACCGGCCTGCGAGAGAGCAGCCGCAGCGTCAGCGCAGGACGCGAACGGCACCAGGCGCGGAACCTTCTGGTAGTCCTGCAGGTTGCGCTCGCGCTGGTATTGCTGATCAGCTCCGGGTTGATGATCCGCACGTTTGAAGCATTACGCCGGGTTGAACCGGGGTTCACGCGGCCGGAAGAGGTCCTGACCTTGCGCGTGTCCATTCCTGAAGCGCAAGTGAAAGACCCCGAGCGCGCCGTCCGTATGGACAACGAAATCCTGACCAGGATCGCTGCAGTTGCGGGTGTCAAAGCCGCCAGTATGGCGAGCGCGATCACCATGGATGGGCACACCAGCGGCGATGTCCTTTTCGCCGAGGACCATCCCATCGCGGAAGGCAAGATCCCACCGGTTCGCCGGTTCAAGTTCATCGCTCCGGGTTTATTTCACACCATGGGGCGCCGTTTTATCGCCGGTCGCGATTTAACGTGGACCGATATCTACAGCTTCCGCCCCGTGGTAATCGTGTCCGAGAATCTTGCCCGCGAGTACTGGCGTGACCCGCACGCCGCCCTCCACAAACGCGTTCGCGAAGGCATGAAAGACGACTGGCGGGAAATCATCGGCGTAGTGGCCAATGAATACGATGATGGCGTGCAGGAGAAACCGCCTACAGTCGTCTACTGGCCCCTCATGCTCAAGAGGTTCTGGGGCGAAGATACCCTCGCTCGGCGAACTCTCGCTTTTGCCGTTCGCAGCAAACGGACTGGGTCCGTCGCATTCCTCAAAGAGCTCCGCGAAGCGGTTTGGTCGGTCAGCCCGAACTCGCCGCTTGCCGAAGTCCGAACGCTCGATGAGATTTACAACAAATCGATGGCGCGCACTTCCTTCACGCTCGTGATGCTGGCCATCGCGGGCGTGATGGCGCTGGTGCTTGGATTGATCGGAATCTATGGCGTGATTTCTTATTCCGTGTCGCAGCGCAAACGCGAGATCGGGATTCGCATGGCGCTCGGCGCTCGCGAGCAACAGGTGAGCGGCATGTTCGTGCGGCACGGCCTCGCATTGGCGGGTATCGGAGTTCTCTTCGGGTTAGCCACGGCCCTCGGGTTGACGCGTTTGATCGCTGGGATGCTTTTCTCGGTCAGCGCCGTCGACCCCTCTACATATGTGATCGCGTCGGGCGGTCTGGTCGGGGCCGCGATGCTCGCCAGTTACATTCCCGCGCGCCGCGCCATCGCTGTCGATCCGGTTGAAACGTTGCGGTCGGAATGACCAGACGTTCGTGGTCATGCATCGTTTATCATTGACCCGATGTTCCAATTCCCGCTCTTGCTCCTCCTCTTCGCTCAGCAGACCACGCCGGCCAAATCGCGCTACTCAAAAAATAGTCCTGACTCTCTTTATTGATTCGACGGAGGGGGCGGGAATCGGCTTATACGGACCGCAATCTCTTTCCCGTCGAGAGACTTTTCAACGCGAAATCGCTGCACTTTTCCGTGATCGAATAGTGCATATCCACCGCTTGTTGTCAAAACCAGTTTGGACCCGTCCCCGGTATCGCGTCGAATGTGCTCGATGAGGAATTCCAATGGATACCTCCGGACACGATGATCGCTGCGGTCCCACCGAACCAGGCCGCCCGGCCATTTCGAAATATCCTCGCCAAAATGATCAAGCCCCAGCCAAACCGCATCAGCGTCGACAAGTAAAGCGCTGATTTCCCATCTCGCAATTTCCGGCGGCGAAAAGAGCTGGTACCGGCGCGTTTTCATATCGAAGTAGCCGAAGCCTCCCACGCCGGAATCGCCCTCGCCGTCGTAGTACTGATTGCCGAACCAAATGCGGCCGTCTTCGACCTGATACGGGCCAATCACCTCCTGACGCTCGTAATCCTTAGCGGTCCGAATGGGAGGCCACCTGTTTTTGGCATCCATTGCCCGCAACTTCTTGTACGTTTCCACATCGCTCTGCGGCAGCGGATAAACTTTGAATCCGGAATTTGTTCTCTCGACAACGGCCTGACTACCGAAATTGTCCTGCGCGCGGTTCAGATAGAACAGTCCGGCCACGTGCACGAGTTGTTCCGCGGAAGAAGAAGATTGCCCTTCGCGAACCTGTGCGGTTTGTGGCACCGCATCCTGTACGGAAACCATCAGAAATATCGACATCGGAATGATTCGTAAATTCATAACCATCTCTGATCACCCAAGCCCGATGTCTTATCATTGACCCGATGTCCATTTCCCGCTTTTGCTCCTCTTATTCGCTCAGCAGACCGCGCAGCAGACCCCTCCGCCCGCCGCACCCACCAGGCAAACTCCTCCGCAAATTACTCCCGCGCCTGTAGTTCCGTCCCCGCTGCGCGAACTGCGCAAGGCAACGTACCCGGCCCAGGACCCGCTGTAGGCGGCGAAGTGGATGAAATACCCGTCGTCACCCACCACTCAATTACTGTCTGCGGCAAGACCATCAACTACACCGCCGCCGCCGCCCAAATGCCTTTAAAGGACCCCGCCGGCGAGACCGAGGCCCACATATTTTATGGCGTACACGCTCGACGCGGGTTCCGACCACGCCCGCCGTCCGCTCAGCCTCTGCTTCAACGGCGGTCCCGGCTCCGCCTCCATGTGGGTTCTGATGGGCGGCATGGGCCCGCGCAGTCCGAAACTGATGCCCACGGGCGCGATGCCTCCTCCGCCGTACCAATTGAAGGACA
>CAWBDJ010000005.1:0-226286 GCA_963787615.1 uncultured Acidobacteriaceae bacterium
AAGATCACGATTGTCAGACATAAATACGAATTGTTCTGAGACACAGCTAACACTTTTGATCCCAAGGGAACGTCGAGGGACTGCAGAGTTTTTTCTTCCAGGCCGATATAACCCAGATCCTAGTGCACGAAGCTGACGACCCAGGCGTTGACCCCCGCCCGCCATCGAACTTGGCCCGCTTTTGCCAAAGATGGGTGCCGGCGAGCCACGTCCCCTTGCAATCAAATTAGACTTTAATTTGCAGGTGCCCCACGATGCAATGTCTGCACTTCCGCATTGTTCGGCATCGTCGAGAAAAAGCTCCTAAGTCATTCGGCTTGAAATTGTTAAACGGTGAGTTAATTCCTCATAATCATATCGTCAACATACTATCGCGGACATAACACGCCAATAGAATGTCGCGTGGGACCCAAATGCTTCCGTTCGAGAGGTCCGGTAAAAGCACATTCTGCTATGACCATATTTAAATTTGTAGAGAATCATCGCAAAAGTGTGGCGACATTTAAACAATCGTAATCGCGGACGAATGGTGATTTACGAAAATGAGCGCAGAGTTGTCCATATGCAGCACCATATCGGGTACAGCGCAGGGTTATAACATTGTTCGGAGAAGCACTGCGGGCGCGCGGGGAATGATGACCCGGGGTGCTCCTGGTACAGTGCGAGGTCGCTTAGTGCCTGATCAGAAAACCGCCTGTAGGCGCGTGAGAAGGTGTTAAACCGGCAGGCGGGAGAACGACCGTTTGTGCGAAGGTACGGACGTTCTCAATTGCGTGTAATAGTAAGCGACGTCGCACTAACGCACCTTTCATCTCTGAATTCAACCGCCGCATCTGTGCAATTGTGATACGAAACAGCGAAGAGATCGGATGTGAAGTGCTGCAGGCATTCGGGTCCTAGTACTCACACCTGACTGCCTGCCGTGCGATCCATTGACAGGTGACGGCGTTTGTAGCACCATTGTCTTGCTCAGTTATCTACTGGACAGTAGCACCCGTAGATGCTGAGATTACTGCTCAGGGTTACCGGATTTAATCACCTTCGGTTAGTGCCTGTGTATTCGCTTCTTCTCCACTGTGTGAGTGGAATAGGCGGCAGCCCGCCCGAAGGGTATTCGCACAAGTTGATTACATATGTCTGCACTCTGTTGGTTTGCACTCAGTATACGGCTCCAACATGAGAAGGCCGTCGCAAGCATGTTAGAGAGCAAGGGGTACGAAATCTTTCTTCCGTTGTATGCTTGCCGCCGCCTCTGGTCCGATCGGGTGAAAACGCTGCAAATGCCGCTTTTCCCAGGATACGTGTTTTGTCGGTTTAATCAATATGACAGCACAACACCAGTGGTCACTACGCCCGGTATAATTCGCATCATTTCGTTCGGACTAACTCCCGCCCCAATTGAAGAACGCGAGATTGAGGCAGTGCGGACCATAGTGAAGTCCGGAGTTGCGGCTCAACCATGGGCCCACATGCCCTCCGGAACCCCGGTTCGAATTACCTCTGGTGCGCTGAAGGACGTTGAGGGCATCTTAGTCAGTAACAAATCTCAGGAGCAGTTAGTTGTATCGATATCGCTGCTACAACGATCTATCGCAGTGCAGATCGATCCGGCCTATGTCTGTCCGATTGGACCGTATCCTGTACGTGAACTGGACCGTAAACTCGGCCTGTAATAGCCCTCTAGAGATCTCAGCGTGTTTAAACGAAAAACGCGTTCCCTGACAGTCCGGCTTTCTGAGGAGGAGTACGAGCAGCTTGTTCAGCACGGTGTTGCACGCGGCGCCTATAGCGTTTCGGACTATGCGCGGACGCTCTTGTCCAGGACCGAACTGGCGTATGGCGATCTTGGCATTCGCAAGCGTTTCAGCACGCTCGATAGCAATTTGCGAGCACTGGAAGAGAACTTGTCGCGACTGCGCAACGAGCTAGGCCTTTCAGGTGAATAGGGCGGACTTACACGCATGAAGCACGAGCGATGCCTCTGATGACGAGTGCCTGCCTACCGTCCGGGCCGAACGTGTGGCTGTGGACCGTTATTCGAACGCTGCTTATCATCGCTCGAAAGCAATGCTGACTTGAGTGTCACTTACAGTATGAAACGAGCTGTAGAAGGGATTACGTATGCATGAAGCGGGTCGTCGATTACGGCTTAAACTTGCGACGGGAGTGTTGCTGGTGAGCATTGCTGTCTCTGGTGCGCGTGCCGTGAATTCGCAGAGTTATTCGTCGTCGGTTAATCCGGAGCCGACTACTGCATCGGTTCCGGGTGCCGGTGCCGGTTATCTTCTCGGTTATGGGGACGTGCTGGATGTTCGTGTTTATGGACGCCCTCAACTGAGTCGCGAAGCAGCTCGAATCGAAGGCGACGGAACGGTCCGAATGCCGTTGGTTGACGGCGGAATTTCTGTCGTTTGTAAGACAGAGTCGGCCGCGGCGAACGAAATCGCAGGAAAGTACCGCAAGTTTTTGGTAGATCCCACGGTAACGGTGGCAGTTAAGGAATTCAGCTCACAGCCGGTTGAAGTAGTCGGCACGGTGAATCGCCCCGGTCTGTTTCAATTGGAGCGACGCGTCCGATTGCGTGAGTTGCTCGCATTAGCTGGCGGCACGAAAGCTGATGCCGCACCGTCGATCGAACTTATCCGCGATGAAAGTTACCGCGGATGCGGCGAACGCTTGAAATTGGTGGCGGGCGGCGGCACGGAACCAACACCGATCGCGTGGTTTAACCTCCGCGATGTGCTGAGCGGCGTTGAATCGTCGAATCCGGATGTTTTGCCCGGTGATTACATTCACGTCCCAGAGGCCGATCACATCTATGTGATCGGCAATGTCGCAAAACCTGCATCCATTCCGCTTACCGGTCCGTTGACGATTATGCGAGCCATTGCCGAGGCAGGGGGCACGCTTCCGGCGAGCAAGAGTGTAGCCCGTGTACTGCGATCGACCGAGAGGGGCATGGAGCAGGAACTGCGTGTCGATCTTAAGGCGATCACGGCCGGCAGCATTCCCGATTTGAGGCTCAACGCGGGAGACATTGTCGATGTCCAGACCTCGCAAGGCAAACAATTACTCAAGGCGGCTGTATCCGCCATTGCCTCGTCCGGCCCCATTTACTACCCGCTACTCGCCGTGAAGTAAGTAGGGTCGGCACCGCCTCAAAAGCACTCAAAGGAATTATTCAATGCACGAAGGCCCTGAAGGGTTCAGCCCGTTCCTTTTTCTCCCGAGCGGAATCGGATTACGACTATGACTCCACTGCTTGGCTCACCAAGCCCGGGTCCGGCTCCTGATCGTGAGATGCGGATGCGCGACTCTCTCGGTGTGATTGGGCGCCATCGAGGCTTGATCATCTCTATCGCGTCAATCCCCACTTTGATCGTGGCATTGGCGCTCATGTTGCAGCCAAATTTTTACGAGGCGAAAGCCCGGATAGAAATCGGTGTTCCTTTCGAACCGACGAATACGAGCTCAGGGACCAACAGGGTCTCGCCCGGAATGAGTCCCACTGAATTCAATGCGCAACTGGAATATCTCACTAGCCCCGAGTTGCTGCGGAAACTAGTGGAGTCGCTCGAGCTCGAACGAGACCCGGCATTCTTGCGGCACATGACAAAGGGCGGCCGCCTAATAAAGCGAGTGCTGCTGCTCACTTTTTTCGGCCAGAAAGAAACGAATGCTGGTGGTTCCCCTCTTCCCCCATCCGTATCGTCTAACTCGGCTGCTGCCCTCGACCTCCAGGCCGCCAAGCAGGCCGCCCCCTTCGTTAACGAGGTCACCAGGCGGCTGACTGTGACTCCGGTCATGGAAACGCGAAATGTTGTAAAAGAAACACATTTGGTCGATGTCGTGTTTCGACATCCCAAGCCGCTATTGGCTGCCAAGCTGGCGAATGGTCTTGCCGACCTGTTCGTAACATCGAATCTCGCCAACAAGAGCGCCAGTCAGGCGCGGATGAATGCTTATCTGACCCGCCGCACCGTAGAACTGGAATCGAGCATTCGGCAAGACGAGGTGCGTCTGGCGCAGTTCGACAACTCCCATCAAGTTCTGTCTTTCGAGCCGGGACAGGACGTGGCGGTGGATCGCCTGACCACTCTGAATCGCCAGCTTCTGGATGCCGAAAACGACCGGAAGTTAGCCGAAGCTAACTACAAAACACCTATCGCTCCGGATACAGCGAAGGCGGTGGCGGACGACAAAACTCGCGCGGTTCTGGATCAGGCAGCAATGAAGCTCGCCGATCTGAGGGAGAAGCGCGCGCAAATGCTGGTCGGCGCGACCGAGAACTGGCCTGAGGTCAAAGAAGTCGATCAGCAAATACTCGCTCTCGAACAGGTAACCCGAGATATCCGCGCTCAGGCAGTCCAGTCGGCCACATCCTCTCTCGAAAATAAGTATCATCAGGCGCTAGCGCGTGAGTTAGACTTACAAGCCGCCTTTGCCGCCCAGAAGAAACTCGTAACTCAGCAGAACAGGGTGTCGGGCGAGGCGAAGCTGATTCAGCAGCAAATCGAAACAAACAAAGGAATATTAAAGGACTTGCTTCAGCGGCTAGGCGAGAATGATCCCGGGCGGCTCGAATCGACCAACGACTCCAGGGTGATCGAATATGCGGCCGTGCCCGACGTCGGGGATCCTGGAGGTCCCTGGCGACTCCCCTACATTCTCGCGGCCTTTGCATTGTCGCTGATTGTGGCGTGCGGTTTGGCATTCGTGACGGACGCGTTCGACCAGAGGCTGCGTTCAAGCGACGATGTGGAAGCGGCGTTTAATGTTCCGCCAATGGCCATCATTCGCTCGGCGCTAGCCACGCGCCGTTTATCGGCGGCGGGAGTGTCGACCCTTAATCCAGGCGCCTCGAGTTTGCATGACGAATCGCCCGAGCTGTTACTAAGCAGATCGTGCCCTTCAGGATTCCTTGAGGATTATCGACGCCTCAGGACGATGCTCTTGTTTTCTATGCGGTCGCAGCCCCGAACCGTTCTCGTGACCTCAAGTGTTGCGGGCGAAGGGTCCACCACAACGGCTGCGAACATGGCGATCAGTTTGGCTCAGATGGGAATCAAAGTGCTGTTGATCGATGCCAATATGCGCAGCCCCAAAATCCACCAGATATTCGGCGTCGGCAACGCCGTCGGCCTCAGCTCGCTGTTGTCTTCGGATGCGAGTGAAAGCGATATTTTCAGCGTCATCCGCCATGACAGCGCAAGTGACGTTTATATTCTCCCGTCCGGCCCTCCATCGCTCAATTCAGCCGAACTTCTTGGTTCTGGGGGAATGCGATCGCTGCTCCGGACGCTCCAGTCTTCTTACAGCCACATCATTCTCGATAGTCCCGCAATCAATCGCCGCAGCGACAGCATCATTCTATCGTCGATTTGCGGTGCGGTGCTGCTCGTCGTACAAGCCTCGAAGACCTCGAGGGAACTGGTTCGCCAGAGCCAAGCCAGCCTGGCGAGCATGGGAGCGCGGCTGCTTGGCGTGGTCTTGAACAACGTTCCGATGCCGGAAGCGGAGACGTACGACGTCCCGGTATCCAGCTACACTCCTGACGAAGATGGGACCCCCAACGGAAACGTACCGGGCAGCGGAAATGGAGCGGGGCACGGAAATGGAGCTTGGGACGCAAATGGAGCGGGGAACGGGGCAGGCAACGGAAAGGTGAAGATCGTCGCGCCGGATGAGCCGGTGCGTGCTCGGTAATGGCACGAACGATAATGGCCCGTCCTGGTTGTCCCGACAGGCGGATAGGTATCATTCTTTCCGCAATTACAGCGCTTCAAGTACTCGTATCATTCGGCCTGCAGTGGTATGTCGTCAGCCACTTCGGCGCCGGTGCCAAAGCTGATGCATTCTACGCCGCCGGAACATTGCCGCAAATCATATCTGTATTGTTCATCGATACGCTGCCATTAATTATTATTCCAATGCTCTCAAGCGTGAGCTGCGATCAACTCCACCGAGATGCGTGGCAGCTTCTTGTAGTGACGATTTCGGCGCTGCTTGTCGTTTCGGGTCTACTCGGCTTAAGCGCTGGACCGCTGGTGGGCGCGCTAGTACCTGGCTTCTCGGCTTCCACGAAGAACCTTACTGCACAGCTCACTCGAATCCAACTGATTGGGTTGCCAGGCGCCGGCGCGACGGCAATTCTCACCGGGCTGGCCCAGGTTCGTGGGCACTTTGTCTGGCCGCCCGTTGCGGTGCTCACATCCAATCTGACGGCCCTGTGGGTTCTCACTGCGTACTTGAAGTCGGGCGGGATTCCGGTAGCTGCGTGGGCTCAAGTAATCGCCGTGGGCGGGCCCGCATTGCTGCTTCTACCAAGCGCTGGTGTGCCCCGGTTCTTCGGCTGGAGCCGAAGTCGAGTCCGGGAATTATGGCGTCTTCTGCTGCCTATCGTCCTCGGGAAAGCTTATTACTTGACTAGTGCACCGGTCGATCGCCTGCTTGCCTCCTTTCTACCGCCTGGAACCCTGATGACCTTCGAAATCGTTGCTCGATTCTACGCCGCCATTCAGCGCATACTGCTGCAGGGCATTCTGGTACCCTTCCTTCCGCAACAAGCGCGGCTTGCATCCTTGGGCGACTGGCAGGGCTTCAAAGAGCTGTACTACAAAGAGAGCCGCTTAACTCTGATGTTCAGCACGCTGGTCGTTATGGCCACCGAATTCGGAGTCGTCTGGGTACTGCCGAATGTTCCACGCCTGCCCGGAGCGATCCACATGAGCGAGCTTGTTCGGATCGCCGTGATCATCGGATTCATGGGAGCAGTCCTTCCTGGTATGACATTGGTGAACGTATCGACGAATGCATTCTATTCTCAAGGCGACACGTACACGCCCACCAAGCTCGGAGCCATCGCGTATACGGCCGGCCTCGGCTTTCGGCTCGCGGGTTTTTACGTTGCAGGCATACGAGGGATGGCGGTAGCAGCGAGTGCCTGGATAGCTCTGCATTGTGTCCTCCTGCACATCGTCCTGAGCCGGCGCACCACCAAGCTTATCGATAATCACAGCGCCGTAATTGCCGCTACTGTTGAAAGTGTTGTGAATTGATGCGAGCAACTGAATACCAGCACACGCGGCGAGCGGAGTTCGTCAGTTTGATCGTCCCGATCCGCAATGAAGCTGGCTTCATTGCTCGAACGATGGACGCGATTCTTCAACAGGACTACCCGCACGAGCAGATGGAAATCCTTGTCGCGGTTGGCGAGTCAACCGATGGCACGCCAGAAATTGCAGCCGAGATTGCCGCCCAAACGAACATCCCGATAACGATCATCAGAAATCCATCTGGGATCGTGCCGACCGGTTTCAACTTGGCTCTACGGAAAAGCCGCGGCAACATCATCGTCAGAGTCGATGGGCACACATTGATCGCGGGGGACTACGTCCGGCAGTGCGTTGCCGCGCTCCAACGCACGGGTGCGGAGAATGTCGGTGGCAGAATGGATCCGATCGGAACGAACGCATTCGGAAAGGCCGTCGCGTTAGCCACTAGTTCTCCGTTTGGAGTAGGTGGATCGCGCTTCCATTACTCGACCGGGGAAGAGTGGGTGGACACAGTGTATCTGGGCGCTTGGCGTCGAGACGTCTTCGATCGGATCGGAGGCTTCGATGAGGAACAGGTCAGAAATCAAGATGATGAGTTCAATTATCGGATCGCCTCCCGAGGTGGACGCATACTGCTGACACCCGCAATCAAGTCCGTTTATTACACGCGCAGCACCGCCAAATTGCTATGGAGGCAGTATTACCAATACGGCTACTGGAAAGTGAGAGTCGTCCAGAAGCATCCGAGACAAGCGAAGGCGCGCCATTTTGTGCCGGCTGGCTTCGTCCTGGCGCTTAGCTTACTCGCGGGCGCCTCGATCTTCTCTACGGCTGCGCGCGGGGCGGGTATTACGGTCGCCGGGTTGTACGTAGTCTGCAACTTGGCGGCAACAGTATCTGCGTCCAAGGGCAATCGCCGTGCGTTCCCGCTGATCGCCGCCGCATTCGCTGTGATTCACATCGCCTACGGCGCCGGATTCTTGATGGGACTCATTCGATTTTGGAACAGATGGCGTCAGCCGGCCGCCGAATCACAAGTAAACAGAATTCAGCCTGAGCTGCGATAGCTCAATCCTCTCGAGAGACTTCTATGCACGTCCCTTTCTTTCGTCCCGCGCTCACTGAACTGGAGATCAATGAAGTGGCTGCCTGCCTGCGCTCCGGTTGGCTCACCACCGGTGAGCGCGTCAAGCGGTTTGAGCGCGAGTTTGGGGCAGCGGTGGGTGCCACCCACGCCGTCGCGGCAAATTCCTGCACAGCCGCCTTGCACCTCGCCGTCGAAGCACTCGGGCTGAAGGGCGGCCAGGCGGTTCTGGTGCCAACGATGACCTTCGCGGCGACCGCGGAAGTCGTGCGCTATTGCAATGCGTTTCCGATTCTTGTCGACTGCGATCCTGTCACCCTTAACATCGATCTGGAAGACGCGGCGAAAAAGGTCCGAGATCTCGAACGGGGCTTACTGCCTTGCGCTCCCGAGAATGCGAAGGCCGTTGGCATCATGCCTGTTCACGTCGGAGGCGCAATGCTCGACGTGGACGCGCTTCGACGGTTCGCTGCTGCCAACCGCCTTTGGATTGTGGAGGATGCTGCCCACGCATTTCCGGCGGCGTGGAGAAAAGACGGACATAGCGCCTGGACGCGCTGCGGCGAATCTACTGCGGATGTGACTTGCTTCTCCTTTTACGCCAACAAGACGATCACGACCGGCGAAGGCGGGATGGCGGTGACGAACGATCACGAACTTGCCACCCGCATGCGGCTCATGTCTCTCCACGGTTTATCGCACGATGCCTGGAACAGGTATACAGGTGGAGGAACCTGGGACTACAAAATCGTCGCCCCTGGCTTCAAGTACAACTTGACCGACATCGCCGGGGCGATTGGGTGTGCGCAGCTTACCCGGGCGGAAGAAATGCGCCGTAAACGTGAGGAAATTGCGAGAGTTTATCTGGCTGCCTTTCGCGGCATTCCTGAATTCGATTTACCTGAGGATGATTGTGATCGCATTCGCTCCTGGCACTTGTTTCCGATTCGCCTTCGCTTGAAGCGGCTTTCATTGACCCGGAACGAGTTTTTCGATCAACTGAAGAGCGAAGGCGTCCACTGCTCAGTGCACTGGCGCCCCCTTCACTTGCATCCTTATTACAAGGAGCAACTCGGCTGGCGTCCCGAATCCTGTCCGGTTGCAACCAAAGCCTGGGAGACCTTGATCAGTTTGCCGATCTTTTCCGACATGCGAGCTGTCGAAATCGATCACGTGATCGCAACGGTCACATCGACAGCATCACGCAACCGGCTGGCAGTAGTTCATAGTAGTTTCGCCTAGATGCATTCTGGAATTTGCAGAACTACAGAGGCGACCGTCGCGGCGGCAGCACTAATCGTCAGCTTGCCGGTGCTCTTCCTTGCCGCTCTGCTGATTGCAGTTACATCTGGATTTCCGGTCTTCTTCTCGCAGCGCCGGGTCGGCCGCGGCGGTCGCAGTTTTACTCTTTTCAAGCTTCGAACTATGCGAACAGGCAACGCCGGGCCGCAGGTCACGTCGAGCAAGGATCAGAGAATTACGGCGATAGGCCGGGTACTTCGCCGCCTGAAAATCGACGAACTGCCCGGCTTATGGAACGTTGTTCGCGGAGACCTTTCGCTGGTCGGGCCGCGACCGGAAGTTCCGCGCTACGTAGATCTGAACAATCCTGTGTGGCGGCAGGTACTTGCGGCTCGTCCCGGACTTACAGATCCCGTCACGGTCCTGCTCCGAAATGAGGAGCAGCTATTAGCCAGTCTCGAATGTGATCCCGAAGAGTTCTATACACAATGCATTCAGCCGTTCAAGCTCTCGGGTTACGTGGAGTACCTGAGGTGCCGGTCGTGGGGATCCGACGTGCGCACGATTTTTGCTACTGGAATGGCCATAGTACGGCCCGATAAGACGCCACCACCGACCGCTCGCGAGATCGAAGAAGCAGTCTCGTCGGAAGGATTTCTGTCTAGCAAAGGTCGTCTTCTGCTATCTCGTTCTTGCTCGTCTGTGCTTCGACCGCGACGCTAGCCTGCGGCAGCTTGCCGCTGGTCACAGAAGAACCGCTCATTTTTGGCAGGCCAGCGCGCAGCGCATTGAGTGATCCCTGAGAAACCTCGTTCCAAATGAACTTAACCGAAAGAATCACGCGAATGTACGACGCGATGCCTCCGATGGCCGCCAGAGCGTGTCAGTTTGGCCTTGACGTCGTCGTGTTCGTAAGTTCATTCGGATTGGCCTATCTGTTGAGATTTGATTTTGCAATTCCGGCGCGTGAGATCGGGAATGCTGGCCGGCAGGCGCTTGTGGTGGTGGCGATACAGGCGGGCATGCTGGCTCTGTTCGGAGTCCACAGAATCTTGTGGCGGCACATCAGTCTTTCTGATGCCCAAACCATCGCGAGCGCGATATGTGTATCCGCGCCGCCGCTGATTGTTGCTCGATTCGCTCTGCCGAAAGCATACGGCGAGTGGCGCATACCCGTCTCTGTACTGGCAATCGACATTGTACTGGCCGTATGCGGAACGATTGGGATGCGATCGTTACGCAGAGCTTTTTACGACGCCGCCAGTGGCGACGGCAAGGACGACCGGCACTTGGGAGCGACGACCCAGCGGGTGCTTCTGGTTGGGGCAGGGCACGCAGGCAGGCTGGCAGCTCAGGAAATCTCGCGGCGATCGGGCACTGAGCTTCGGGTGATCGGTTTCGTTGATGACGACCCTAGAAAACGCGGAAGTGTTGTGAGCGGGGTCAAGATTCTGGGCACTAAGGCGGATGTTCCACTACTCGTTAGGGCTTTCGCGATTGACGAGGTCGTAATCACAAGCGACGCTGTACCGCGATCGGAATTGCGAAAGATCTTTGAGCTCTGCGAAAGCGTCCCCGTGAAGGTCCGCATTATGCCAGTGTTCTACGAGCTTTTGCAGGGCAGGCTCAGTGTAGATCGCCTCCGGGACGTGAACCTTGCGAAACTTCTGGGCCGTCCACCCGTTGACCTGGACAAAGCAGCGCTCCGCCAGTTCATCTGGGGCAAAGTTGTGATGGTAAGCGGTGCGGGTGGCTCGATAGGATCTGAACTCGCCCGCCAGATAGCGGGTCTTGAGCCCGCTCGTCTCGTGCTCGTCGAGCGTTCCGAGTACGCTCTGTTCACGATTCACTGCGAGTTGAAAGATAAGTTCCCAAAGGTGAACATCAGTCCGGTTCTAGCTGACATTGGCGACGCCCGCCGTATGAGGGATGTGTTCGCGAACCGTAGACCAAACGTCGTGGTACATGCAGCTGCACATAAACATGTACCGCTCATCGAGGACAATCCCACCGAGTGCGTCACGAATAACGTGCTGGCAACGCATCGATTCGCCCAACTCTCGGGCGAATTTGGAGCCGAGACGTTTGTACTTATCTCTACCGATAAGGCCGTCCGACCTACCTCTCTAATGGGCGCTTCGAAACGCGTCGCCGAACTGGTAATCCAGGCCTTGGATCAGCGATACCAGACCCGTTATGTAGCCGTTCGCTTTGGTAATGTAATCGGTTCCGCCGGCTCTGTGATACCAATGTTCCTCGGGCAGATTCGGAAGGGCGGACCGGTGACGGTCACGCACCCGGACATGGTCCGATATTTTATGACCATTCCGGAGGCCTCCGAGTTGGTTCTTGAAGCAGCGACTATTGGGCTCGGAGGTGAGATCTTCGTGCTTGACATGGGTGAACCCGTCCACATATTGCACTTGGCGAAAGACCTGATCCGGCTTTCGGGCTACAAACCCTTTGAAGATATTGAAATCGTGTACACCGGTATCCGCCCGGGAGAAAAACTCGTCGAGGAGCTGCAATTTAGCGGAGAAGCAATGGACCGAACCCGTCACCCCAAAATCTTCATCGGGAAAATCGAGGCGCTCCCAAGTACGGAAGTTGAAGCGCTCCTCCAAACCCTGGACGCTCTGGCAGGAGAACGGGATGAACAGGAACTGCGTCGCGTTCTCAGCCACGCGATTCCTGAATCGAATCTTATGAACGGTGCTCCGCTGCCCAAGGCCTACGCCGCAGCAGCGTCTGCATCGAATGCCGTTCTCTACTGATAAAGACGCATGGCCGAACTGATAAGAAACGCACTCGCGCAGGTGGGTTGGATCATGGCGCGTCACCGTGTATCGACGGACAACACAACGGTATTGATGTATCACGGGATCGCCAGTAAGCCGGACGCCTGTGGTTTGCACGCCGCCATCTTTGAAAGGCAGATTGAGTTTCTGGCAAGTCAGTTCGATCTGGTGAACGAGGCCGATCTGAGCTCGTCTGGAAGCAGTCGTCGGCCCCGCGTCCTGCTGACGTTCGATGACGGTCTCCGAAATCACGCGACGATCGTCGCGCCCGTGCTCCGGAAATATAGCGCACCGGCAGCATTTCTGATTTGCCACCGCAACACACAGCTGCAGAAACCGCTTTGGTTCACTTATACGAAAGCTCTAGAAAAATACTTCCCGGGTTCCGAATTGCGGTGCTGCGGCCAGCTGTTCGACACGTCGCGCCACAAGCGCCGCTCAACTATTCGCCGGCTGGAGGCTTTCCTTCTGGATCTTAGACCTCATCCCTCAGAGATGTACCGCGTCATCGATAACGAATTGCCCCCTCTGGAGTCCTTTGTCGACGCTGAAACTCTTGCCGACGAAATCTATGGTCTGACAATCGACCAAGTCCTGGAACTCGCGGCGGACCCGCTCTTTGCCATCGGTGCTCACACCATGGATCACCCCGTGCTTCCGCTATGCACCGAAGTAGAAATGAAGCGACAGATCGACGAAAACAAGGAATGGCTTGAGGGTTTGTGCAACTGTCCTATCGAGGCGATTGCATTTCCGGGCGGCCACTACCGGTCGTCCGTCGTTGAGCACTGTCGACGTCAAGGCTTTCGCCGAGGATATGCCGTGAACCGGGGCTTTGATCTAGATTCGGACCTGGAGATTCCCCGGCTCGGTGTGTATCGTCCTTCGCTTGCCGAACTCGGATGCAAGGTGCATTGGTCCAGAACAATTTCTGCTCTTTCACGTGTGGGGCGTTTGGCTCCGGCGTGAGTAACCGCTAGCGTCGGTATCGCTCGTTCCCGACATCGCATCGTAGTCACCCCTTCGCAAACGGAGTCTCGTTATGTCCAGAAATGTTGTCGACCTATTAGCCACAGGAGTGTTGCTCGAACTTCCAGGCATCGAGGATGCCGCGGTTGTGCGACGGCAAACCACCTCTGGATCCGAGGAACTGGTCGCATACGTTGTTCCGTCTGGTCTTTTCTCGCCGGAAGCCATTCAGCAGCAGGCCGAATGGGGCCTGCGATCGCACCACATTCCCGTGACGTGCGTTGGCGTGTCGATTTTGCCCACCCTGTCGGACGGCTCGGTGGACGTGAACTCACTCTGTGCATTGCCGGTTGTGGATGCCGCGCTAGCAGCCGCTGCGGAGCATGCAGTGCGAGAATTCTCCGGTTTCAGCGACGCAGTTGCATCCGTGACGCATGCATCCCACCCACATTGCGATCTCAGCCTTTCTGACCTCGTCGCCGAATCTGCCGCGGCTGTTCGCAAGCCCACATCGGGAATGACGGAGGTCACCGGAAATCATGGGCTTGAGAAGACTTCCTCGACTGGCCGCCTCTCCGTCAGCCATGGAGGCCCCCTGCGCTCTGAACTGCCCGCGAATCTCGCCGAGTGCCTCCAACTGGCTGCAAGCCGATTTCCGGAGCACGGAATCACTTACGTGCGGCCGGATGGGTCGGAGTTCTACGAGAGCTATCCAGCGCTCCTTGCGCATGCCGAATGCGCAGTTGCTGGACTTCGAAAAGCAGGGCTCAAACCGGGCGAGCACGTCATTTTTCAACTTGATGAGAAGGCGGATTTCGTCGCAGCGTTCTGGGCTTGCGTGCTGGGCGGATTCATCCCGGCCCCGATCTCTGTTCCGGCGAGCTATCAGGATTACAATGCAGTCTGCTCGAAACTGCATGGCTGCTGGCTCGCTCTCGGAAAGCCTGTCATTCTCACGCGAGCCGGTTTGGCTGACGACATCAGTGAGCTGCGCCGGTTTGCTCCGGACTTCGCGGAAGCTCGCATTCTGGCCATTGAGGAATTGCAGCAGAATCGGCCCGATTCCGACAGATATCCTGCACAGCTGAACGACCTTGCCCTCATCCTTTTTACGTCGGGCAGCACCGGCCGGCCCAAAGGTGTGCGGCTTTCTCATAAAAACGTGATTGCCCGATCTCTCGCCACCGCCGAGATGAATGCCTTTACGTCGCACGACGTTTCGTTGAATTGGTTTCCGCTGGACCATGTTGGTGGCATTGTGATGTTTCATGTCATGTACACGGTGGCGGGTGCAAACCAGGTGGAGGTTTCAACGCAATGGGTGCTCGAGCGTCCGCTGCGGTGGCTCGACTTGGCCGAAAAACATGCTGTCACGGTCACCTGGGCGCCGAACTTTGCGTTCGGCTTGATCAACAGCGAAGAGCAAACCGTGCTCCAGCGGCGTTGGAATCTCTCTCGCCTCCGCTTTGTTCTGAACGGTGGAGAAGCGGTTGTGCCCTCCACGGCGTTGCGCTTTCTTGACCTGCTCGCCCCATCGGAGCTTCCTCCCACCGCAATGCGTCCGGCGTGGGGCATGTCCGAGACGTCTTCCGGCATGCTGTTCTCGGACCGCTGTAAGGCCGGCGACTACGGTCCCCAAGATCAGTTCGTGGAAGTTGGGACGGCCATACCGGGAGTGTCCGCCCGCATCGTTGATGCGGATGACCACCCGATCGCTGAGGGCTGCATTGGACCGTTGCAGGTTACCGGTCTAAGCGTGACGGATGGTTATCACGACAATCCCGAACTGAACAGCGAATCCTTCACCGCAGATGGCTGGTTCAAGACAGGCGACCTCGCTTGTATGCGCGACGGCCGCATCAGCATAACGGGGCGTTGCAAAGACGTAATCATCGTCCGCGGCGTCAATCACTACTGTCATGAGCTGGAATCCGTTGTCGAATCGGCACCGGGAGTGGCCGTCTCCTTTACGGCAGCCACGCCCGTTTCAATCCAGGGCTCGGATACCGATAGTTTCTGTATCTTCTTCAGCCCCGAGGACAGTGCGCCGGAGACCCTTCCGCAGGTTATCGACCGAATCTACTCTGCGCTAGCCAGGGTTACTGGATTGGCTCCGAAATACATCATCCCGCTCAGCCAGGATCAGATTCCGAAAACTGCCATCGGAAAGATTCAGAGATCAGAGCTTCGCTCCCGGTTTGAACTAGGCGATTTCGACGCGATTATCGAGCAAGTTCAGCGGGGGCTCGGGAAAGGTCCGGGCGTACCCGACTGGTTTTATCGCAGAGTGTGGAAACCAAGAGAAGTGCGAGGGGCAATCGCACCTGAGACTTCTAGCACTGTCCTGGTTTTCGCGGACGATGCTGGGCTGGCACCTGCGTTCTCCTCGATTGCTTCTCGATGCGGTTCAAAGATCCTCACTGTCACTCCTGGACCGGACTTCGCCTTCGGGAATGACGGCTCATATGAAATCAATCCATCCGTGCCACAGCATTATGACCGGCTCCTCGAGCAAATACGCAAGAGAGGAGATGTAGTCGACGCGGTCGTGCACTGCTGGCTCTACGGATCCATACACGAAAAGCCGTCCATCCAATCTATCCGTGCCAAACAGTATCTCGGGACCTATGGCCTTGCCTTACTCGTGCAAGCGTTCGAGCGTAGTGACATGCACCCCAAACGCTTGTTCGTCGCGTCCAGCCACGCGCAGCCAGTCTTGGAACACGATCGACTCGCGCCTGAGCGGTCAACCGCTGTAGCGTTCACTGCGAGCCTTGCGCTCGAAAACGAGAGGATCGATTCCCGGTGCATCGATCTCGAAGGCGATCCTGTAGTCGCTGTGGATTCGTTGGCGCGCGAGATCGGGCTACGAAGCTCTGCTGTCGAGGTAGCTTACCGGGACGGCATCCGGTTCGAAGCCTTCCTCGAGCACGTCGACATGCTGAATGGACGGACTGCTCAACCTCCAATCAGCAGCGGCGGTCTGTACCTTATTACCGGTGGACTTGGCGGAATTGGCACCGAGTTGGTGCGCTTCCTGATCGAAACGTACAACATCAAGGCGCTAGTGGTGGGATCGACCGAACTGCCGCCCGAACCCGAATGGGATGAGCGCTCCCGCGGGTCTGACGTGATAGGCGAACGTATCCGAAACTATCGCCGGATTCGGCGAACTGGCGGCCATTTCTGTTATCGTCCGCTCGATTTGAGCGATGCGGGCAGTCTGCGGGACGTGGTATCGGAAACGGAATCGCTGTGGGGCGAACCGCTAGCCGGTATCCTGCATCTCGCGGGTGCCGGAAATCTAAAACGGCATTGGCAGGTGATGGATGACTACTGGATCCGCACGCAGGCGTTAGACACGTTCGAGTGGATGTTCCAGCCCAAAGTCTACGCTACACAAGCGCTTTTTGAACTCCTGGTAGACCGACCCGACGCCATCTTTGTAGCGTTCTCCTCCGTCAACAGTTTATTTGGGGGCGCTACGTTTAGCGCGTATTCGGCGGCAAACCGATTCCTGGACTCCTACTGTATCGAAAAGCGCCGCCAGCTCGGACCCAGAGTCCATTGCCTGAACTGGTCTATCTGGGATGACCTCGGAATGTCGGCTGGAGCGCCTGAGTTTGGCCGGAAGATGGCTCGCGATCTCGGGTATGACGTCGTTGACAAGACGCAGGGGTTTTATTCTCTGCTGGCCGGAATCTGCCGCACTGAAGCACAGTTGATCGTGGGTCTGGACGGGAGCAATCCGAACATCCGTAAGCGCGTGGCCAACGGATTCCGCGCGCTTGAGCAGCTTTCAATCAGTTGTTCGGGTCAGGGTGAGGCCTCAGCGGTTTCAGTCATGGTGGCGGACCGGTTCGGTGTCCAGAGTCAATGGTCCTGTACGGCTGCCGCTGACGGGCAAAGAACGGTCGGCGACGAAAATCAGTTCGAAATCCGAAACTTCGCTGAACCCAGAACTGAACTGGAGCAATCGCTTGCGCGGATCTGGCGAGACGTCTTGCATGTGAGCCAGATCGGCGTCACCGAGAAGCTCTTCGAACTGGGTGGAGATTCCCTCGTCGCAATTCGTTTGCTCAATCGTATTCGCGAAACATTTAAGGTCGACATTTCACTGCGGACGTTATTCGAACGGCCGACGATTGAGAGCCTCGCAATTGCAATCGCCGCCGAGCAAAAGGAAGTGAGCGTGGCCGACACGCCCGAAATCGGGGAGGAGCCTTATGTCGACTCGCTGACCGATGAAGAGGTCGATCTGCTGCTTCGGAGCACTGTTGCGGCGAGTGGTGGTAATCGATGATCCAGGACGAGATCAGCAGCTTGTCTACCCTGGAGAAGCGGGCGCTGCTGACCCGGATGCTGCAAAAGAAGGCCGGGCAGTCTGATTCGCGCCTGCCGCTTTCATATAACCAACAATCCCTGCTAACGCTATATAAGCGAGATCCTGGGAGCACCGGGTATAACACCGAGTTCGTTATCGAAGCTCGCGTTCCGCTTAATGTCGCCGCACTGAGACGTGCATTGGACGCCATCGTAGAGCGCCACTCTGTGCTCCGCACTACTTATAGGGTTGATGGTCAAGGTGCCTTTCAAATCGTTGAACCCAATCCAGGTTGTGGCTTCCAACAGGAGGACGTCTCCGAATGGGAGGACGCGGACATCGAAGCTCGCATCAACGATGTTGCGAACGAAACATTCGATCTGGAACACGGGTCGGTATTGCGCGCGCGGCTACTGACCCGTTCGGCCGATGATCACTTGCTCGCCCTGGCGGTGCACCACATTGCATTCGATTACTGGTCGAGCGGTGTGTTTGTGCATGAGCTTAACGTTCTCTACAACGATTTCCGAAGAAACGCGCCTTCCTCATTGCCTCCGCTGGAAGCCCAATACAGCGACTTCGTGAGCTGGCAGGGAGCTCTCCTTGCTCGCGAGCAGAAAACAGATGAACTCTGGACCTATTGGCGGGATCGGCTTCGAGGCGAACTGCCAGTTCTCAATCTCCCCACCGACAGCCACGGAGCCGCGTCGGAGCTGTGCGGGGGAAAGAACTACAGATTCGCACTGCGCGGTCATCTCCTGCGCCGCTTGGAATCGATAGCGCGACGGTCAGGATCGACGTTGTACTCGGTGGCGCTTGCAGCGTTTGTCGTTATGCTGCACCGTTACGCCGGCCAGGAAGACATTATAGTCGGTTGTCCATCCGCGGGCAGGAGTTCGCGGAAATTCGAAGATCTCGTCGGCTACTTCGTAAATCCACTCGCACTGCGGTTCGATTGCAGCGGAAATCCCGCCTTCAACGATTTTCTGCGAGGAGTGGGCGAAGCTGTTCTTGGCGGCGTCGAGCACTGCGACTTCCCGTTTCCTCTCTTGGTAGACCGGCTGGCGGTTCCGCGCGATCCAAACCGATCTCCCATCTTTGACGTGATGTTCAGCTGGGATAAGCCGCATGAACGCTGGCAGGATCAAGAAAATGCAACGTTCACCCTGGCCGACGCGCGACAACTCGGTGGTTCGCAGGACCTCACCTTTGTCGTTTTCGAGCGGCCAACCGAACTCACTGTACTGGTCCAGTACAACGCCGCACGATTCGCACCCGAAACGGTAAAGCGAATGGCCGGCCACTACTCGACATTGCTCGAGAGCATCGTCGAGAACTCTTCTGCGCCCATCCACGATTTAGCCATGCTGACTGGACGCGAGCGAGATCAGCTCTTGCGTGAATGGAATGATACAGCCAAGTCTTATCCTTCGACCGCCTGCATCCATCAGGTATTCGAAGAACAAGTCGCCCAATCGCCTGATGCAGTAGCAGTTGTGACTGCGACCGGAAACGTCACTTACCGTGACCTGAACTTGCGTGCAAACCGGCTGGCTCATTACCTAAGGAGGGTGGGCGTCGGGCCGGGATCAATGGTCGGCGTCTATCTTGACCGCTCGGATGAACTGATCGTTGCGGTCCTTGCAATTCTTAAGGCCGGAGGCGCTTACGTTCCATTCGATCCCAGCTATCCGCGCGAGCGCCTGGCCTTCATGCTTGAGGACACATCGGCTCGGGTAGTGCTTACTGAGAGCGCCTTAGCGGAACGGCTTCCGTCATTTCGTGGCGATCTAGTCTGTCTCGATGATGTAGAACCATTGATTCAGGTGGAGAGTGCCGACAGCTCGTCATGCGCAGTTTCACCGGACGCGCTTGCGTACGTCATGTACACCTCCGGATCGACCGGCCTTCCAAAGGGCGTTTGCGTTCCGCACCGCGGCGTTATTCGTCTCGTTAAGAACGCAAATTACATGTCTTTCGCGGCGCACGAAGTATTCCTTCAGTTCGCACCAATCTCGTTTGACGCGTCAACACTAGAGATCTGGGGCAGCTTGCTAAACGGTGCCCGTTTGGTTGTCTTTCCCGCGGGAACGCCATCGTTGTCGGAATACGGTGCATTTATCGAGCGCCAGGGCATTACAACGCTTTGGATGACCGCCGGGTTTTTCCATTTAATGGTGGACCACGGATTGGATGCCTTCCGTGGTGTAAAACAGCTGCTTGCCGGCGGTGATGTGCTTTCACCCCAACACGTCGCTAAGGCTAAGTCTGCGCTGCCCGATTGCCAGCTCATCAATGGCTATGGACCCACTGAGAACACAACCTTTACTTGTTGTTACACCATCCCGACAGATGTAACCCGTGATCGGTCCATCCCGATTGGCCGGCCGATTGCCAACACGAACGTCTATGTTCTTGACGAGCACCGGCGACTGGTTCCGATTGGTGCCCCCGGCGAACTCTATACCGGCGGAGACGGTCTCGCCCTGGGTTATCTGAACCGGGCTGATCTCACAGGAACGCAATTTGTTCCCGATCCGTTCGACAATCGGCCGAACCAGCGGTTGTATCGGACAGGCGATCTCGTACGGTATCTACCCGACGGAAACATTGAGTTCCTCGGCAGGGTCGATTCGCAGGTTAAGATACGCGGTTTCCGGATTGAGCCTGGTGAGATTGAAGCCTCTCTTAAGAGACACGAGGGCGTAAAAGATGCTGTGGTCATCATCAAAACGGTCTCCGAATCTGACAAGCGAATTGTCGCTTACGTGGTGCCAAAAAACGGCCATGAATTGGATGCTGCTGAAATTCGCGCTTTCTTGAGTGCGCTTCTGCCGTCCTTCATGAATCCTTCAGCAATTGTTGTTCTCAGTGCGTTCCCACTGTCGCCCAATGGGAAGATCGACCGTCGGGCTTTGCCTGACCGGGCCGATACGCCTGTTGAGCAAGATGGATTCGCAACTCCGGCAAGACCTATGGAGACATTGATCGCGAACATTTGGAGAGAAGTTCTGCGGGTCGACAAGATAGGAATTCAGGACAATTTCTTTGACCTCGGCGGCAACTCGCTTCTGATCATGCAGGTGCATGCCCGGCTCGAGGAAGTGGTCGAAAGGCAGATCCCGATCGTCGAGTTGTTCAAGCACGCCACGGTTGCCTCTCTGGCGGCCGCTCTCACGAACAGAACTGAGCGCCGTGACCAGCGTGCTGAGCACGTAGAGCAACAAGCGCGCCGCCGAATAGCAATGCAGAGCAGCCGCTTGCAAGCGAATAAGCGAAGGAGGTTCACGAATGTCTGAAGCCGGGAACCGATCCGAAGCTATTGCAATTATCGGCATGACAGGGCGCTTCCCGGGAGCGCGAAGTGTCGACGAGCTCTGGTCGAATATCAAGAACGGGGTGGAATCCATTCGCTCGTTCTCAGAGCAGGAACTCCTCGACGCCGGTGTGGACGAGGGGACGCTTGAGGATCCGAACTACGTACGCGTCGGCACAACCGTCGAAGGCGCGGATCTGTTCGACGCGCAATTCTTCGGCTTTAACGCGCGCGAAGCGGAGTTGACCGATCCGCAACACCGTATCTTCCTCGAATGTGCTCACGAAGCCCTTGAATTTGCCGGCTATGATCCTTCCGCGTACGGTGGCCTCATCGGAGTTTATGCCGGCTCAGCTATGAGCAGCTATTTGACCAACAACCTGAGTCGCAATCCGGAGCTGCTGAAAGGGGTGTCGCCGATCGAGATCCTTGTCGGAAACGACAAGGATTTCGTTCCGACGCGCGTCTCTTACAAACTGAACCTCCGCGGCCCCGGCCTCAATGTACAGACGGCGTGTTCGACGTCGCTCGTCGCCGTTCATCTGGCCTGCCAGGGTCTGCTCGAAGGTGCGTGCGACATCGCGTTGGCCGGTGGCGTGTCGCTCCGGTTTCCCGAGCGTGCCGGGTATATGTTCCTGCAGGAGGGAATTCTCTCCGCCGACGGACACTGCCGTCCCTTCGATGCTAAATCCGCCGGGACTGTTCCCGGTGTTGGCGCGGGTGTTGTTGTTCTTAAACGCCTTTCCGAAGCGCTGGAAGATGGCGACAACGTGCTTGCGATTATCCGAGGATCCGCTATCAACAACGACGGTTCCGCAAAGGTCGGCTATACCGCCCCCAGTGTGGCCGGACAAGCGGAAGTCATCGCAGCGGCACAATTTATGGCCGGCGTTAAACCCGGCGCGATCTCCTACGTGGAAACGCACGGAACGGGAACGCATCTCGGCGATCCCATTGAGATAGCGGCGCTGACGCAGGCGTTCGGCGCTGATACCGGAGATCGCCGCTTTTGCGCCATCGGTTCGTTGAAGTCGAACGTAGGGCACATGGATGCTGCTGCGGGAGTAGCGGGGCTCATCAAAACCGTGCTCCAGCTTCAGCACAAGCAGATTGTTCCTACACTTCATTTCGAAACGCCTAATCCTGCTATCGATTTCGAAAACAGTCCGTTTTACGTGAGCGATAGCTCGTGCCATTGGGATACCCCGTCCGACGCGCCGCGCCGCGCAGGCGTGAGTTCCTTTGGAATCGGTGGGACGAATGCACACGTAGTGCTCGAAGAAGCGCCGGTCGCGAGCGAGAGCGGGCCCGGCCGCGCCGCTCAGTTGCTCTGTTTTTCAGCTAAAACGCCAGCGGCTCTTGAGAACACGATGAGAAGCTTGGCCAATCACATCGGAAATCACTCGAATGACAGCCTTGCCGACATCGCGTATACGCTGCAGGTAGGACGAACCGCGCACCCTTATCGCACGTTTGTGGTCGCGTCCGATGCCGCATCAGCAGTGCGCCAAATCGAGTCAACAGCCGAACGCGGATGCAGCTCAGGTTCCACGCAGATGAAACGCCGTGTCGGGTTTATGTTTCCCGGAGGAGGGGCGCAATATCCGGGGATGGGCCGCGGCTTGTACGACAGCGAAGCTGTGTACCGCGATGCGATCGATGAATGTTCGCGTCTGTTGTCGCCACATCTTAGCTGCGATATTCGTACGCTGATGTATCCCTCGGAAGGCGACACATCGCGAGCGGCCGAACAACTTCGACAGACATCATTCGGATTGCCCGCTCTCTTTGCTACCGAATTCGCTATCGCCCAATTGATGATGTCCTGGGGAATTGAGCCGGACGCGTTGATCGGACACAGTCTCGGGGAGTACGTTGCGGCTTGCATTGCCGGCGTTTTCTCATTGCCTGACGCGCTGGATATCGTGGCAGCTCGAAGCCGCTTGATGGAGGCGCTGCCCGCTGGAGCAATGCTATCCGTCGCACGCACCGAGCAGGAAATAGCGAAACATCTGTTTGGCAGTCTAGCCATCGTCGCCATCAACGCGCCCGAGTTATGCGTCGTCGGCGGGCTGGCCGCCGAAATTGACCAACTCGAGACCGCGTTCTCGCGCAACGGAACAGATTGCCAGCGATTACACATCTCCGTTGCCTCTCACTGCTCACTCGTACAGCCGATGATTGATTCGTTTTCGAAGGTTCTGGGACGAGTGCAGTTCGGAGAAAGCCGGATTCCGATCGTTTCCAACCAGACTGGCCGCTGGTACGGCCCCGGCGAGGGGGCGACTCCGCGCTACTGGATCGATCATCTCCGTCAGACGGTTCGATTCGCGGATGGCATCTCGACCCTGCTTTCGGATCCGTCCCGAATTCTTGTTGAAATCGGACCCGGGAGAACACTTTCGACCTTCGTTGAAGCACATCCGGCCAGGAGCGCAGAACAATTCGCAGTCTCAACTCAGCGCCACCCTCGCGACGAGCAAGGTGATGACGAGTTCCTCATGAAGACCATCGGACGGCTCTGGGCGGCAGGGGTCCGCCTCGATTGGAAAGGCTTCCATCGCGGCGAGCGCAGGCGTCGGGTTCTGCTGCCCACCTATCCTTTTGAAAAACGCCGCTATTTCGTCGAACCGAGCTACGCTCCCGGCACCACCCCACAGAAGTCTCTCACGAGGAATCCTAAGGTCGCGGACTGGTTCTATGCTCCCGTTTGGAAGCAATCGGTGCAGGGGACTTCAACAGTGGTCCGCCGCAGCATTACACCTTCCGTATTATTGTTTGTCGACGATGCCGGGGTAGTTGAGGCGCTCCGGAACAAGCTCGCCGATCAAGCTCACGTTACCGCCGTCTACCAAGGCGAACGCTTCGCAGCAAGTGCCGACGGCACGTTCCGAATTGACGTTTCCGATCCCGCCGACTACGAACGGCTGTTTCGGCGCCTCGCGCCGAACCGACTGCCGGACATCATCGTCCACGCATGGAGTCTCAACCCCTCTTCAACTCCCGTTGAGAACGCCCTAGCCTACGGCTTTCACAGCCTCATTGCTGTGGCACAGGGTATTGGGAACATTGCGACGAGTCGCAATATTCAGCTAAAGGTGCTCTCCAATAACATTCACAGGCTTACGGCCGAGACTGTCTGCTATCCGGAGAGGGCGACCGTGCTCGGCCCCTGCAAGGTGATTCCGCAGGAGTATCGCAATATCCAGTGTCAGAGTATCGATCTCGATTTGTCGAAAGATTTCCAAATGAATGGGGATCAGATCGATCTCCTGGTCGAAGAAGTCCTCGCCGATATCACCGACTCCGTCATCGCTCATCGCGGTGAGCGGCGTTGGGTACAAACGTTTGAACATGTCGCTATCCCGGCGACCGCCGAACGTCCAGCCCTGCTGAAGCAAAACGGCGTCTATCTCATCACCGGCGGGTTGAAAGGCATCGGTCTAGAAATCGCCGGGTATCTTGGCAAGTCGCTGCGAGCCAGTCTTGTCCTGGTTGGTCGTTCGGAGTTTCCGCCCCGCGCCGAGTGGACACGATGGCAGTGCACCCGGCCAGCTGACGATCCAGCTAACGCCGCGATTGAAACGTTGCTGGCGTTAGAGGGCGCTGGCGCCCAGGTGCTCACCGTACGTGCGGATGTAACCGCGCCCGAACAGGCTCGAATGGCGGTTCAAGCCGCTCTGGGTCGGTTCGGCCGTATCGATGGAATCATTCATGCGGCGGGCTTGCCCGGCGGTGGTTTGATCCAACTCAAGACGTCTGCTGCAGCCGCTGAAGTGCTTGCGCCTAAGATCACGGGCACCCTGAACCTCTGCTCGGCGGTTTCGAACTGCGAGCCGTCGTTCATAGCTATGTGTTCCTCCATGTCATCCATCCTTGGAGGTGCCGGACATGTTGACTACTGCGCGGCAAACGCTTTCATGGACGCTTTTGCACACGCCAGAGCGAGTCGCCATGGAACTCATTTCCTATCGATTAATTGGAACACCTGGAAGGGCATTGGTATGGCGGCAACCGTGGATCTCCCGAGTGACATGCTCGAGTGGAAGCGGGACATACATAGCCAAGGACTCTCGCCGCAGGAGGGCATCCAAACCTTTGCGCGGATCATGAATTCTCGAGTTCCACAGATTGCTGTGTGCACTCTTGATCTGCCTAGTCTTTGGCACGACGATTTCAGCTATACGCCTCGCGATCCTGAACTGAATCGATCAACCCGCGCCTCAAAACTACATGACCGACCGAACCTCGAAGTCGAATACGCCGCGCCCGACGACCCATTGCAAAAACGAATGGCTGAGATCTGGGAGAGTTTGCTGGGTATTGGGCCGATTGGCATGCATGACAATTTCTTTGCCCTCGGGGGTCACTCGCTGCTCGGCACACGGCTGATGTCGCGAGTGCGCGAAGAATTCGCCATCGAAATGCCGCTGCGATCGTTGTTTGAGCGGCCTACTATCGAAGGCCTCTGCGAACGGGTTGCCGAGGAACAGTTTCGGGCGCAAGAACAGGACGCCGAACTCTTGGAACTGCTGGAAAGTCTTGACGAGAAGCAGCTAGACATTGAACTGGTGCGCCGCTTAGGGAACACCGCGTAATGGATTCTTCCTCATACACCGAAAAGAAACGGGCTCTGCTCGAAATTCTCCGTAGAGAACGAAGCGCTCAGACCACGATCCCTCGCAGTGCATCCAGCGGCCCCTCGCCAGTGAGCGCTGCGCAACACCGTCTGTGGTTTCTCGAACAGCTTCAGCCGGGTACTTCCGCTTACAACGTAGCGGTTGCGCATCACCTCACAGGGGTGCTCGATGCCGCGTCGCTCGAGGACGCTCTACGGATCGTGGTGGCGAGGCATGACGCTTTGCGATCGCATTTCGAGAACAGCGGGGGTTCTCCGCTGCAAGCGGTAACGCCGGACGCGAGCTTCTCGATGGAAAAAGTCGACCTGACACACCTCGCGTCCGAGGAGCGGTTGGGCGAAGCGATCCGCCTTGCGACAGAAACCGCCCAAGTGCCATTTTCTCTTACGCGCGGGCCGCTCTTCCGGGCGACTCTCTATCGACTTGCTCACGAGGAGCATGTGCTTGCACTCGGCGTTCACCACATTGTGAGCGACGGCGCATCGATAGAGGTGCTCTATCGGGAGCTTTCCATCGCGTACCAAGCCATCCAGCGCGGTGTTCCGCCCGCTCTGCCACAACTGCCGATTCGCTACGCCGACTTCGTCAGTTGGCAGCACGAGCAGCTCTCTAGCGAAAGATTGCGAGGACAGATCGACTACTGGCGGCAATCTCTTGCAGGAGTTTCTCCGACGCTCTCTATTACTACGGATCACGCCCGCCCAGCGCGTCAGACCTTTGCAGGCGCTAAGCAGTTCTACGAAATTCCCCGTGACCTCGCGTCCGATCTTAGGCGCTTCAGTGCTGCCAATGGAGCCACCCTCTTCACAACCTTGGCTGCAGTCTTTGCGCTGCTCTTGAGCCGTTATTCAGGCCAAACCGACTTCGTAATCGGCTTTCCGGTATCCGGACGAAACCTCCGCGAGCTCGAAAACCTGTTTGGATTTTTCATCAACATGCTGCCACTCCGCGTTGAAATCCCTCCGGACGTGAGCTTTGTCCAATTCGTCGCCTCCCTGGGCAGACGCGTGCTCGATGCCTCAGAAAATCAAGACGTTCCGCTGGAGCAGATTGTCGACGCGCTCCGCATCGATCGCGACCCCAGCCGGACACCTCTGTTCCAGACCGTTTTTTCACTCAACCACGGTTCTGCTACCGGACCAGCACTCCCTGGAATCTCAGCCCAGCCGCTTCCCATCGATACAGGCACAGCGAAATTCGATTTAGCGCTCGAGATCCTGGACGAGCCTACGGGTCTCTATTGCTCCCTCGAATACAATACTGGCCTCTTTGAAGATGCAACTGCAGCTCGCATGCTTCGCCACTACGAGCGCCTTCTGAGATCTGCTCTATCCTCTCCCTCAGTTCCTGTGAGCCGACTTCAACTGCTAACGGATCCCGAGATACGGGAAATGATCCAGCTCGGTGGGGGCGTGCAGACGGATTTCCATCGCGAACGATCCCTGCCGGAGCAGTTTGAGGAGATCGCTTCTCGCACTCCGGAAGCAGCCGCGGTTTTCGGCGATGTGTGCGTTACCTATGCTGAACTGAATCAACGCGCGAATCATCTCGCGCGACATCTCCAGGGTCTTGGCATGCGCGAGGGCAGCTTTGTCGGCGGAAGTTTTGAGCGATCCCTCGAAATGCTCGCCTCACTCGTCGCGGTGCTCAAGATCGGAGCGTGCTTCGTGCCGCTCGATCCCTCCTATCCCCCTGAGCGGCTCCGTTTCATGGTTGAAGATGCCGGCGTGTCTTTTGTTATGTCGTCGGGGCAGAAGCTGGAATCCATTTCGGACCTCGTCACCGTCATTGACGTCGGCTACGAACTCAAGGACATGTCCGGGGACGACGCAAAGAATCTCTCGTCGCACGTGAATCCCGAGAGCGCCGCATGTGTCATGTACACGTCCGGATCGACCGGCCGACCCAAGGGTATCCTTATTCCGCACCGCGCCATCGTGCGGCTCGTGAGCAACGCCGACTGGATTTCGTTCACGTCCGTCGACCGAGTCGCCCATCTGTCAAACATTTCGTTTGACGCCTCTTTGTTTGAAATCTGGGGCGCGCTGTTGCATGGCGCCAGTCTGGTGATTGTCCCGCGTAACTCTCTACTCGAAGCACGTCGATTCGTGGCTGAGCTGCGAAAATTCCGGGTGAGCAGAGTATTAGTCACCACGGCGTTTTTCAATCAAATTGCGCGAGACATTCCCGATGCCTTCCGGACAGTTGACGTTGTTGTCTTCGGGGGCGAAATCTCGGATGCGCGTGCGGTAAGGAATGTCCTGGAACATGGAAGTCCCCGCAAGCTGCTGAATCTATATGGGCCGACGGAATGTGCGACCGTGGCCACCTCGTATGACTGCGGCAATCTCCCGTCTGATGCTCTTTCCGTTCCGATTGGGAAGCCAATATCGAATACCGAGGTGCTCATACTCGATGAGCAGCTCGAACCTACACCAATCGGTGTGCTTGGCCAGATTCATCTCGGGGGAGCCGGTTTGGCGCTCGGGTACTTGGCTCGGCCTGAGCTTACGCGGGCGCGCTTCATCGATCATCCCTTCGTGCCAGGAGAGCGGCTTTACGCCACCGGCGATCTCGGCTATTGGCGGCCCGACGGCAATATAGAGTTCTGCGGCCGTAAAGACAATCAGATTAAGCTCCGCGGTTTTCGCATCGAACTGGATGAGATCGAAGCGATCTGCCGCTCACACCCGGATATCAGCGACGCTGTCGTTCTGCTCCGAAAGGATGCTCCCGATAACCACAGGATCGTGGCATTCGTTCGCGGTGGCGAGCGGCTGCCAGACCCCGGCCAGGTTCGCTCTTATTTGCAAGCCAAATTGCCTGAGTACATGGTCCCGGCGTTTATCGTTCCGCTCGAAAGCTTCCCTATTACCGCGAACGGCAAAATCGACCGAAGCGCCTTAAAGGCCATGCCGCTCGACGAATTCCGGAAGGACGCCATCTTCCTTCCGCCTCAAAGCGAAGTAGAGAAAACGATTGCAGGCATCTGGCAGGAAGTGCTTGCGATTAGCCAGGTCAGCAGGACGGAGAATTTCTTCGAAATTGGCGGGCACTCAATCCTTTTGCTTCGCGTTCAGAGCCGCCTTCAAACCGTTCTGGGCCGCGATATCCCGGTTATTGCGCTCTTCGAGCATCCCACGGTAGCGACGCTTGCCGAATACCTGAGCGGAGCGGCGAAGACCCGCGCCGCTGAAATTTCCGCCGCGAGCCCAGATGCCCCCGAATTCTCGCCCATGGGCGACAGCAAGCAGGAACCGATCGCCATAATTGGCATGGCCGGGAGATTCCCCGGCGCGGATAACGTGGATCAGTTGTGGCGCAACCTCCGCGACGGTGTCTCAGGTCTTCGCTTCTTCTCCGATGATGAACTCGAAACGGCCGGCGTTCCCCGCGACGTCTTTTCCCGACCAAACTATATCAAGGCGGGTGGCGTCTTAGACGGCGCTGATCTGTTCGACGCGCGCTTTTTCGGCATGCCCCCGCGGGAAGCTGAGATCACTGATCCCCAGCACCGTATCTTTCTCGAATGCGCTCACAATGCGCTGGAGAATGCCGGATGTGATCCCCAGACGTATGCAGGTCTGATCGGAGTATTTGCCGGCTCCGGTTCCGGGACATATATAGACAATGTTCGAGCGCACCCGGCTATCTCGCAGACGGCTGGGCCGCTTCAACTGTTGGTCGGAAACGATAAGGATTTCGTTCCGAGCCGGGTTTCGTACAAATTAAATCTCCGTGGACCCAGCGTTAACGTTCAGACTGCCTGTTCAACATCGCTCGTTGCTGTCCACTTTGCTTGCCGCTCCCTGAGCGAGCACGCCTGCGACACGGCTCTCGCAGGTGGCGTGTCCATCCGTTTCCCACAGCCCTCGGGTTACCCATATTTCGAAGAGAGCATTATGGCTCCCGACGGACGCTGCCGCGCTTTCGACGCCGAAGCGCACGGCACGGTGCCGGCGAATGGTGCCGCTGTCGTAGTACTGAAGCGATTGTCGGACGCGCTCGCAGACCGTGATCACATCTATGCGGTGATCAAAGGATCGGCCATCAACAACGACGGGTCGCTCAAGGTGGGCTATACAGCCCCGAGCATTGATGGACAGAGTCAGGTGGTCGCGGCAGCCCACGCGCGAGCGGGCGTCGAGCCGTCCACAATCAGTTATGTCGAGGCGCATGGAACCGGCACTCATTTAGGCGACCCCATTGAGATTGCGGCACTGACTAAGGCGTTCCGCACACAAACTGATCGCATCGGCTTCTGCGCAATTGGAAGTATCAAATCGAATCTGGGCCATCTCGACACGGCAGCCGGCGTGACCGGGCTCATCAAGGCTGCCCTGCAGCTTCAGCATAAGCAGATCGTCCCGACCCTCCATTTCGAGCGCCCAAATCCGAAAATCGACTTTGCCAAGAGCCCGTTTTTTGTAAATACTACGCTGCGCGATTGGGAATCGGACGGGCCGACGCGCCGCGCAGGCGTTAGTTCATTCGGCATTGGTGGAACTAATGCCCACGTCATCTTGGAGGAAGCGCCTCACCTCGCGGACCCGCTCGACAGTGGCGAGTCGCAGGACACTTATCATGTCCTTCCACTCTCGGCCAAGACCGAGGACTCTCTCAACGCTACTGCGAAAAATCTCGCGAGCTGCCTTCGTGAGAATCCAAAATTGCGCTTGGCGGATGTGGCCTACACCTTGCAAACGGGCCGTACCGCGCACGCCCGCCGAACGGCCGTTGTTTGCCAAGGCCACGCCGAAGCAGTCGAGGCTCTTACGAGTGGTGGCCTCATCGCATCCCTGAAAGACCAGCCGGCTCCTTCGATCGCCTTTCTGTTTCCAGGGCAGGGTTCGCAGCACATTGGTATGGCGCGCGATTTGTATGATGCCGAACCGGTGTTCCGCCAACAACTCGACCGTTGCGCCGAAATACTTCTCGAACATTTGGACCGCAGAGATATTCGAGCACTGATCTATCCCGATACGCCTGATCAATCTGCGTCGCATCAGCTGAATCAGACGGCCATCACACAGCCCACCTTGTTCTCGGTTGAGTACGCGATGGCAAGATTGTGGCTCTCCTGGGGTGTCCGCCCCGATGTAATGATCGGGCACAGCATCGGGGAGTATGTAGCGGCCTGTTTAGCGGGCGTCATGAGCCTCCGGGATGCGCTGCGCCTCGTTGCGCGTCGCGGCCGTCTGATGCAAGATCTGCCACCCGGCGCAATGCTAGCCGTTTCCATGACCGAGCAGCAGGCCTTGGAGTTCGCCGGCAACAATCTTTCGGTCGCTGCTATCAACGCGCCGGAGATGTGCGTCCTGTCCGGCCCCGAAGAACGTATTGCGGCCGCTGAAGCGCAACTGGATGGCCGCGTGTTTCACCGCCGGTTACGCACCTCTCATGCGTTTCATTCGGAGATGGTAGACCCTGCCATAGACCAGTTCTTCAAAGAAGTGCGTGGCGTGCAACTTTCGCCGCCGTCGATTCCGTATCTCTCTAACGTTACTGGCAGGTCGATCTCCGCCGCTGAAGCCACTGATCCCGCCTACTGGGCTTCCCACTTGCGACGCTGCGTACGTTTTTCGCAAGGAATTGAGGCCTTGCTGCATAACGCTGTCAATATTTTCCTCGAGGTGGGGCCCGGCAACACTCTCATCTCCCTAGCGAAGCCATGGGCCAAAGCAGCGCGCTTACTCGCTTCCGTTTCGGCGAAGCCGGGCACTGGGCCCGATCGCAAGATCATTCGCGGCGCTCTTTCTCAATTGTGGACAGCCGGCGTACAGATTGACTGGAAAGCCGTCAGCAAGGATGCAACGGGGCGGCACATAGCGCTTCCCACGTATCCTTTCGAACGTGCCCGCTACTGGGTAGACCCGCAATCCGATTCCAATAAACAATCTGCCGTTCCGATGAAAGGAAAAGATGTTTCCGAATGGTTTTATTTTCCTTCCTGGAAGCGCTCCAACCAGGTTGGGACGGCACCTGCGGCCGAGCATGGATCCAATTGGCTGCTCTGTTGCGACGACGAGGGAGTCGCCGCGCAACTCGCTTCGGATCTGAAGGCGCGCGGAGCGGTAGTGACCTTCGTGACTCGAGGAAAGACTTTCGCTGTCGAGGACTCGCAGTTCACCATCTGCCCATCGTCTCCTGGCGACTACCACAAGATGATGTCGCACTTGCGTGCTTCGGGCGCGCTGCCGGACAAAATCGTACACCTCTGGGGAATCGCGGAGTCAAGCCCGGCCCCGTCTGGTTCCGGCGCAATGGTTTCGATGCTCGAGCAGGGCTTCTACAGTCTGCTCTGGCTGGCGGAAGCGGTGGCCGGAGAAGCCGAAGCGAAGCCTAAGCAGATCCTGGCGGTTACCACCGGCATCGTCGACCTGCTGGGTAACGAACGGAGTAATCCGCTGAAGTCTCCCATTATCGGCTTCATGCGGGTTGCGGGTCAGGAGCTAAACCTGAACTGCCGGGTCATGGACGTTGACTCCGCGACAGCACACGCGATTCTATCGGAGCAGATCCGGGCGGAGTGCGCCCTCGCGGTCGACGGTGAGCATGTGGTCGCCTATCGCGGCAAATCCCGCTGGACGGAACACTTCGAGCATGTACGCCTCGAGCAAAAAACGGATTCCCAATTGCTGAAGCCCCGTGGAGTGTATCTGATTACTGGCGGGCTGGGCGGAATCGCGCTCGAGATCGCGGCATATCTGGCAGATGCGGTGAAAGCCCGTCTGGTTCTCATCGGCCGTTCGAGTTTGCCGCCTCGCGAAGAATGGGAAGCGCGAATAGCTGGATCGAATGCAGCGGACCCGGTCGCTGCCCGAATCTCGAAAATTCGTAATATCGAAGCTGCCGGAGGCGAGGTGGCCATAATTTCGGCCGACGTCGCAAATCGCGGCGAACTCGAACGCGCTATTCATTTCGCTGAACGGCGATTTGGACCCATTGATGGTGTAATTCACGCGGCTGGCATTGCCGGCGGTGGATTAATTCAGCGGCAGACAAAAGAGTCGTGCGACGCGGTGTTCGCGCCAAAAATTGCCGGTACTCTGAACCTGTGCGCCGTCTTCTCGCACCGGCAACTCGAGTTCTTCATCCTCTGCTCCTCGCTTCGTTCGTGGATTGGCGCACCCGGTCGCGCTGATTATTGTGCCGCCAACGCCTTTCTGGACGCCGCTGCGCAGCAGCCAGGCTTTCTGCCCGCCGCTGTTCCAATATCTATCGCTTGGGATAGTTGGGCGGAAACAGGCATGGGCTACCAGCCCGGTCCAGTCAAGGAGCTCATTCCCGGAGAGATCGAAACAGCCCTAAGCAACGCCGAGGGTGTTGCTGCTTTCCGCACGATTTTAGCGAATCCCAGACCCGCCGTCATCGTCTCGACAATCGATCTAAATACCCGGATCGAACAACACAAGCACTTGACCACCGAGCGGGTGTTGCAGACTTTTGCTGCCGCACGTCAGCCGGTTTCCGTGCACACTAGGCCGAAACTTGAGACGGAATACGTCGCCCCACGCACTCCGGCCGAGAATACCCTAGCCGCAATCTGGCAGAACCTCCTGGGAATCAACCCGGTCGGCATTGAAGACAACTTCTTCGAACTCGGCGGTGATTCAGTTGTAGCGATTCAGGTGGTGGCACGCGCGCATGAAGCAGGACTGCATTTCAGCCCGACCCAAATGTTCCAGCATCAGACCATTGCTGATCTCGCCGCTCTGAGGCGTAATAGCAGTTCGGTTCGTGCCGATCAGTCGCCGATCACCGGAGAAGTTTTGCTGACGCCAATTCAACACTGGTTCTTTGAGCAGCATTTCCAGCAACCGAATCACTTCAACCTTGCCGTTCTGCTCGCAAGTCGCGAGCGGATCCGCGTAGCGGAGTTGCGCGAGGCTGTCGGCCAATTACAGGGCCACCATGATGCGTTAAGGCTGCGATTTACCCGCGACAGCTGTCTTCCAACTACCGCCGCGACGACCGAGGAGGCACCTTTTGAGGTTCGCGAATTCGCCACGGTTTCTGACCTCGAATTGAGCGAGGCGCTCGATCGGGAATGCTCAGCCGTACACGCCAGCCTCGATATACAGCACGGACCGATTTTCAGGGTAGTTCTCTTTGATTGCGGAGACACCCGTCCGCAAAGGCTGCTCATGAGTGTGCATCACCTCGCATCGGACCTGCTTACCCTATTCCTGCTTGTTCAGGACCTCGAGATCGCCTACACGCAGATCGCAGTCGGACATCCGGTTCGGCTTCCGCAAAAGACGACTTCATTCCAGGAGTGGTCTGCACGGCTTACGGAAGCAGCCCGCGCCGGGTACTTCAACAATGAAATCGAATACTGGACTGCTCAGTCGCAACACGCGTATTCTCTCCCCGTCGACTTTCCCTCTAACACTCGCAGCCCGGAATCTAGCGCGCGAATTGCTTCGGCTACCCTGTCGGTCGAAGACACGCGCACGCTGCTGAACGAGCTGCCAACTCGACTGAATACAACGGTCCTCGCCGTTCTGCTAGCCGCTCTCGCTGAAGCAATTTCGCGCTGGGCGGGCTCGCCGGAGTTGGCGGTGGATGTCGAAGGGCTCGGGCGTGAGGGAGTTCTTAGCGGAGTGGATTTGTCCCGTACGGCAGGATGGTTCACTCCCATGTACCCTCTGCGACTTGAGCATCGCGAGTCTCTTCCTCAGCTCATACACTCGGTTTCGATGGTTCTGAAAAATGTACCCAGCCATGGTATCGGGTATGGCGCGCTCCGCTATCTAACCGGCAACCCGGACATACGGCGGCGTTTGGATGCAATCCAGCCGGCTGCGATCAGTTTTCTGTACAGAGGTGCTTCGGGAACCTTCGGTTCACCGCAAAACCTGTTTGTGCCTACAGCGGAAGGAAGCGGCGTCGTACACGCGCCCACGACATTTCTGACGCACAAGGTAGCGGTTGACGTCGCCATTACGGAGGGCGTGCTCGATAGCCGGTTTATATATAGCAGTACCGATTACCGGCCCGAAACTATGAACTTTCTTGCCTCCCGCTACGTCCAGGTGCTTCGGGCAGCTTTGCAATCAGCACCGCCAACAGATGAGTTGAACGTTGTGCAGGCGGATGCTGATGAGTTCGGCATTTCAGATTCGGACATGCAACAAATCGCCGCCTCGCTTTTGACCGCCAGGATATAGAAACAAAAATGGAAAACGTCGCAAGCGTATATCCGCTTTCGCCAACTCAGGAGGGGATGCTATTCCACAGCATCACAGGCCCCGACCCCTACATTCGGCAGGTCACGTTTGACATTGCAGGCGAACTCGCATCGGAAGTGCTGAAGGCCGCGTGGAAAGGTGTAGTTGACCGCCAAGCTGTGCTTCGCACCTCGTTTGTTTGGGATGGCTTGAAACAGCCGGTCCAGGTCGTACACCGCGACGTGTCACCTGAATGGAACGAACTGGATTGGCGTCAACTGTCCGCATCGGAGCGGGAAGAACAACTGGCCCGCTTCCTTGTGGCCGACCGCCAGCGCGGACTAGACCTCCAGCGACCGCCCTTGCTTCGCTGCACCCTGATTCGAATTGGCGCTGAACTATCGCACTTGGTCGTAACATTTCACCACATTATTCTTGATGGCTGGAGCATTCCGCTGCTGCTTGAAGAAGTAAAAAGCAGATACGGATCGCTTTGGCGCGGCATTGATCAGCCACTCGAACCAGCGCCTGCGTACCGCGACTACATTTCCTGGCTCAAGCGGCAGAATCGAGGCGGAGCGGAAGCCTTTTGGAAGAGCTATCTCAAAGGGGTCGCCGGGCCGACCCGTCTAACAGTCGAGTCAGTCAACCAAGCATGGCAGCGCGGCACTTCGGAATACGGCGAGATCCGAAGAAGCGCGGGCGCAAAACTCAGCCTGGATCTGCGCGAGGCAGTCTGCTTTTATCACGTCACTACCAATACTTTGGTCCAGGGCGCATGGGCTGCACTTCTTAGTCGTCACACTGGCCAGACAGATGTGTTGTTTGGCGCGGTAGTTTCTGGAAGGCCTCACGATCTCCCCCGCGTGGAAGAGATAGCGGGGCTATTCATAAACATCCTGCCGGTAAGAGTGCAGACGGACCTCCAACCGTCAGTCAAGCATTATCTGCAATATCTTCAACGCGATCAGGTCGCGGCGAGGCAGTTCGAATATGCATCGCTCCTCGACATACGTAGATGGGCTGGCCTGAACGGTAGTTCCAGAGCTTTTCGAGAGCATTCTTGTTTTCGAGAACTACCGTGGCAGCGACAGCTTGGCCAATATTAGGGGCGATCTACGCATGAGTCCCACAAGTTCTTTCGAGCGTACTCACTATCCGCTGACGCTCATGATCGCGCCGTCCAGTGATTTCGAATTTCTGCTTGCGTATCAGAAGGGTCGATTTGACGAGGACCTGGCCGAACGTCTACTCGTGGAATTCACGACGCTACTGGACGGCTTGGCGAAAAATCCGGATGCGACCGTGGCCCGGTTGCCGCTGCTTACGCGCGGCGAGCAGAATGCCATTCTGGAACGCACCAAGAACACCGCTGTCGAACTGCCGGTCCATGCCTCCCTTCCAATGCTGTTTGAGCATCAGGCGAGAGAAACGCCCCAGTCGATAGCGGCGCAGTTCGAGGGCCAGACCATCACCTATGACGCGCTGCGCCTTCGCACCAACCGGCTGGCTCGACATTTGCGTCAGTTAGGCGTTGGTGCAGAGGTGCTCGTCGCAGTCTGTTTGGAACCTTCATTAGACCTGCTCGTGGCTCTGATCGCAATTGCCAAGAGCGGCGGTGCTTACGTTCCGCTCGACCCGGAATATCCGTCCGATCGGATCCAACATACGCTTGAAGATTCCGGCGCCGGTGTTCTGGTCACCAATAGCAAGCTGGCCACCTCGCTTCCTTGCGGCAATCTCAAAACCGTGCGAATGGATACCGATTCTGCGGTTATAAGCACGTGCTCGGATGATTCGCTGAATACGGCGATCCGCGGTGATGACCTTGCGTATGTGATTTACACGTCCGGCTCGACAGGGCGGCCAAAGGGCGTCATGATCCCGCACGCCAGCCTCGCCAATCTGCTCCTCTCCATGCTCAAGCGCCCCGGTCTGGCTCCGGAGGATGTGCTGCTTGCGGTTACGACGCCGTGCTTCGACATAGCCGCTCTCGAGCTATTCCTGCCTTTGATCGCCGGGGGCAGGGTGGTTATTGCTCCGCGTGATGTCACTCGTAACCCGGATCTGCTCGCCACCAGCATTGACGAGAATGGCACCACGGTCATGCAAGCGACCCCCGCGACGTGGCAGATGCTTGTTCAAGGCGGCTGGAAAGGCAGAGCAGGACTGAAAATCCTATGCGGTGGCGAGCCGCTCAGCCGCGATCTTGCGGACGCGCTGCTCGACAGAGCGGGATCACTCTGGAACATGTACGGACCCACCGAGACGACCGTTTGGTCGAGCGTGGGTGAAATACGTCCACGCGATCAGGTGATCACAGTCGGGTGGCCAATCGCCAACACGACGACTTACATTGTCGACGAAAACATGGACCCGGTTCCTGTCGGCGTTGTCGGCGAGCTGTACATCGGCGGGGCAGGCTTAGCGCGCGGTTATCACAACAGGCCCGAATTGACGCGGGAGAAATTCGTGTCGAACCCGTTCGGCGATGTTGGATCTTATCTATATCGAACGGGGGATTTGGCTCGATTCAGAGCGGATTTTTCGATCGAGTGTCTGGGTCGCACGGATCATCAGGTCAAGATCCGCGGGTTCCGCATTGAACTGGGCGAGATCGAAGTCGCGCTGCGCCAGCATTCTGCGATTTGCGAGGCAGTAGTCGTGGGAGATGGGGCCGGTACCGCAGATGCGCGACTGGCAGCTTATCTGGTCCTTAGCAACGGAATCATTCCTGCAGAGTCGGAACTGCGCAACCATTTGCGCAAGACCTTGCCGGACTATATGGTTCCGGCGGCGTTTGTCGTTCTGGACAGCCTGCCCCTCACGCCCAACGGCAAGATCGATCGGAAAGCTCTGCCGGCGCCGGCGACAGCAGCGACTGTGGAGCCATCCTCCGGGGAATCATACGTAGAGCCTCGAACCACACTGGAACGACTGATCGCGGGGGTGTGGGGGGAGGTTCTCGAGCGGGAGCGCGTCGGCATCAGGGATAATTTTTTCGATGTCGGCGGCCATTCGCTGCTGGCGGTGCGCGTAGCAGCGGGCATTAGCAAGGTTTTGGGAAAGCCGTTAGGGGTGAATCTACTGTTCGAGTACCCGACGGTGGAAGAGCTTGCCGGCGCGTTGAACTCCGATAGCGGGTCGCCGGGGAGTGAAGCGATGTTCGCTGCCGGCCAGATCGGCGCGACCGAAGAACCTGCCGAGCCGGCGCTCTCGTTCGGTGAGGAAGGTTTGCTGCTGCTCCAGCAGTTTGAACCCGAAAATCCGTTCTACAACATTCCTGGAGCGCTTCGGATACGGGGTGAGCTCAACATCGATGCGATGGTGCAGGCGGTGCAAACAGTGTGGACGCGGCATGAAACGCTGCGCTCCAGGGTCGCCCTAAGCGGAAGCACTTTCGTCCGTTCGGTTGCGACTGCGGAAACGTTTCATTGCGAAGTACGCGATCTGCGGCAGGAGCGGGATCCGCATGCGGCGCTTCAGCACTATCTGTCGGTGGAGGCGCGGCGTCCCTTCCGGCTTGAAGCGGAGCTGCCGTTTCGAGCGTGCCTGCTCAGAAGCGCCGAAGACGATCACACGCTGTTTGTAGATTTCAACCACGTTGCAGCCGACGGGTGGTCACTCGACCTGTGGTGTCGCGAACTCTCCAGCTGCTACCCGGCTTTCCTGGCCGAAGAAGAACCGGATCTTCCCGAACTGCCCGTGCGCTATAGCCAATACGCCGCCTGGGAGCGGGCGTGGATCGACAGTGAAGACGCGAATAAGCGCTTTGCTTACTGGCAACAACAACTCGCCGGGGCCAATCCGGTTCTTGCTCTGCCTACCGATCACCGGCGGCCGGCGCGCCTCACCTACGAAGGCGCAGTGGAAGCTCTTTCCATCACTCCGCAAGTGATGGAGTCGCTCAAAGCGCTCGCCCGCTCTGAGAATGCAACCGTATTCATGGTCTTGCTTGCCGGCTGGTGCACCTTATTAAGCCGCTACACCGGGCAGGAAGATATCATCGTCGGCTCTCCCATAGCGAATCGGACCCACCCGGAAACACAGAAGCTGATCGGGTTGTTCATGAACATGCTTCCGTTGCGAGTGGATACGAGCGGTCAGCCGAGCTTCCGCGAGCTTCTGCAACGCGTTCGGGCGGCGACACTGGGAGCCTACGCGAACCAACAGTATCCATTCGAGCGCCTGATCCAAAGACTCGAGGTGCCGCGCGATTTTTCGCGCACGCCCTTGTTTCAGAACATCTTTATTCTCCAGAGCGCGGGGCCGGCAGAAGTTCTTCTCCCGGGTCTCGAGGTCAGCTGGCAACGCGAACTGCACACCGGCACGGCGAAAACGGACGTGACCCTGTCGCTTCAGGAAACGCCCGAAGCCATCGTGGGCGCGATCGAATACAACACCAGCCTGTTTGAAGCGGCCACGGCGCGCCAGATGGCGCGCCATTTCGAGAACCTGCTCGAACAGGCAGCTGCGAAGCCTGAACTCGCAATCCCGGAGTTGTCGCTCCTCAGCGAGACCGAACGGGATCGCATACTCTCGGGCTGGAACGCGACGTCTGCCGACTATCCGCATGACAAGTGCTTCCATGAGCTGATCGCCGAGCAGGCCGAGCGAGCACCGACACGAGTAGCAGTCCTTCACCAAGAGCTTTCCCTGACTTACGGCGACTTGAATGCGCGTGCTAACCGGCTGGCGCATTTCCTCCGGAGTCACGGCGTCGGGCCGGACGTGCTCGCCGCTGTGCAGCTGGAGCGTTCGTTCGATATGCTCATCGCGCTGCTTGCGGTTTGCAAGGCAGGTGGGGCTTACGTGCCGCTCGATCCGGCGTACCCGCAGGAACGCAGAGAGTTCATGCTGCGCGATTCCGGATCGCCTGTCCTGATTACGGCCGAATACCTGAGCGAGAACGCGGCCGCGATTGCAGGCGAAAGCGACCAGAACCTGTCGGTGCGTTCCACGCCGGAGGACCTGGCCTACGTCATATACACCTCGGGCTCGACCGGCAACCCGAAGGGTGTCGAAATCACACATCGGGCCTTCCTGAATTTCCTGTGGTCATTCCGCGCGACCCCGGGTCTGAAGCCCGAAGACGCACTGTTGGCGGTGACCACCATCTCGTTCGATATCGCCGGTCTGGAGCTGTTCCTTCCGCTCATTACGGGTGCGCAAACGGTCATCGCCAGTCGCGAAGATGCGATGCAACCAGATCAACTGGCGCGCCTCATCGAGAAACATCACATTTCGGTCATGCAAGCGACCCCGACTACGTGGCGCCTGCTGGTTGAATCCGGATGGGCTGGAAAGCCGGACCTGAAGATCTTGTGCGGCGGCGAGGCGTTGCCTCACGAGTTAGCGGTCCAGTTGCAGAGCCGTTGTCGCGAGTTGTGGAACGTATACGGACCCACGGAAACGACGGTCTGGTCTTCGGTCCAACTTCTGGAGCCGGGCCTGGAGCGCGTGTTAATCGGACGGCCTATTGCCAACACGACGATGTATGTGCTCGACGAGCGCCTGAACCTGGCTGCTCCTCCTGCCGTCGGAGAGTTGTACATCGGCGGCGATGGGCTCGCGCGTGGCTATCGGAATCACCCCGCGTTGACCGCCGCAAAATTTATCGAGAGTCCCTTTCATCCAGGCTGCCGCCTCTACCGCACCGGCGATTTGGCGCGCTGGATGCCGGACGGCTCGATCGAGTGTCTGGGTCGCACGGATCATCAGGTCAAGATCCGCGGCTTCCGCATCGAACTGGGCGAGATCGAAGCAGTCATCCAGGAGACCCAAGGAATACGGCAGGTTCTCGTAGTCGCTCTCGGCAAGCTCGATTCACAGCGGCTCGTCGCCTACCTCGTTCACGAGCCAGAGCACACGCCCGACACAGCCCTGATCCGCGCGGAACTCAAGCGCCGCCTCCCGGACTATATGGTTCCGGCGGCGTTTGTCGTTCTGGACAGCCTGCCCCTCACGCCCAACGGCAAGATCGATCGGAAAGCTCTGCCGGCGCCTGATTACGATCCAGCCACGCCGGCAACCGCTCTCGAGGAACCCGCAAACGATGTCGAGAGGCAGATCGTCGAAATGTATCGACAGTTCCTGTCAACGCCGAGCGTCGGCGTCCATGACAAGTTCTTCGATATAGGAGGACATTCCCTTTTGGCTGTCCGGCTCATGTCGGAGATAGAGAAAATCTTCAGTCTCAATCTCCCGCTTGCGACACTCTTCGAGGCGTCGTCTCCGCGAGAACTCGCCGCCGTCATCACTGATCAGCGTCGCAAGCTTGCCTGGACGTCGCTGGTGCGACTGAAACCAGGCGGAACCGCACCTCCGCTGTTCTGCGTTCATTCTCTCGGAGCGAACCTGGTCAGCTACCGGCACATGGCTCAAAAAATGCATCCGGATCAACCACTCTATGGGCTGCAGCCAATTGGTCTGGACGGAGAGAATGAATTACATCGAACCGTCGAAGAAATGGCGGCGCACTACCTGAAGGAGATCCGGAATGTGCAACCCCGCGGCCCGTACAACCTTTCTGGAGTCTGTTTAGGCGGTATCGTCGCGTTCGAGATGGCGCAGCAGTTGCATGCCGAAGGGGAAGAAACCTCACTGCTAGCTCTTATCGACAGCTATTACGTGCCGCAGCCTCGGCACCTTACGAAACTTCCGGACCGCGCAACTCCGCTGCACTATGCCGATTACTACCTCGGCGAAATTCTTTTGCGGCATGGAAGAGAGCGGCTTCGCTACACAGTGACGCGCATAAGCAACATCCTCCGGAGGTCTGGTCAGGCTCTCAAGCGAGCTTTGGGATTCAAGACCTCAGTGACAGGAAGCCTGGCACGTGCGCTGCAAGAGATCCACGGCGTGCATAGTGCCGCCGAGCGGACGTATGTCCCGAAGACCTACCCCGGCCGCGTCACTCTGTTCTGGTGTAGTAACTATCCCGTCCGTTCCTATTACGACACGAGGCTGGGCTGGTGCGATGTTGCCGGCGGCGGCCTTGAGGTTCACATGATACCGGGAGATCACATGAGCATGCTGGAGCCGGGCAATGTCGAAGCATTGGCGGCAGAGCTTACGTCGTGCTTGCATCGCGCGCGCGCTGTCTCCGCGCCAGAAGTAGAGGCAGCACATGCTTAACAAAAGCACTTGGTTTGTGCGGCCTCAGCCCAGAGACAACGCCGTTCTGCGGTTGTTCTGTTTCCCCTTCGCAGGTGGGAGTTCTCCCGCCTTCCATAACTGGCCAGCATCCTTACCGAGGGATGTCGACCTGTTCGCAGCGGCTTTACCAGGCCGGTCGCAGCGATTCGCCGAACCTCCGTATGAACGCCTTCAACCCTTAGTCGCCGATCTCTCCGACGCGATTTTGCCCTTACTAGACCGTCCTTTTGCGCTTTTTGGGCACAGCATGGGCGGCCTGATTGCTTTCGAATTGGCGCGCCGGCTGATCCACAGCGACCAAGTCCCGGCCAAATTGTTCGTGTCCGGCTGCGTCGCTCCGCATCTTCAATTTCCGCGAGCGTTCTCCCAACTGCGTGGGGACAGTTTTTTTCAGGCGGTAGCAGAGTTGAATGGTATGCCCGACGCCCTGCTTGCCGACGCAGAACTTCGGCGGCTGATTCTTCCCGCTTTGCGAGCCGATTTCGTTTTGACGGAATCCTATGTGCTTGAGTCCAGTCTGCCGCTGTCCTGCAGCATCGTCGCATACGGTGGCTCGGAAGACCCGTTGCTGACGCCAGAAGCTCTTGAAGCATGGAACCGCTACACTTCATCCAAGTTTCGCCTGCGAATGGTTCCCGGTGATCACTCGCTAGCGAGTTGTCAACACTCGATTCTGGAGGACCTCAGGCGCGAAACGTCGGATATCCTCGGCTTAACTTCAGCTGCGGTTGCATCATGAACGGATTCGACCAATACGCGACATTAATCATCGCAACCGCCGTGGTGCTTTTCTTGACTGTCGCTGTTTGGTGGAGAACCCGCCAAATTGCGTTTGTGCTCGGATTTGCCTTTCTGTATTACTGGTCCCTATACGGCGCCTGGTCCGTCATCGCCCGAGAAACTGGCGTCATTGGACAGTACCGGTTCGAGTACATGTATCAAAAACTCTTCCCCGTCTACCTCGATGAATATTATGTGTGGACGATTCTGCTGTACGCCCTCTTTATTGCGACAATTCAGATAACCGTGCTTTTCGTCGCGCACCTCAAGCCCCTTTCAGATCTTGGAGAAAACCAGATTCACTTAGATCACCGCGTCCTCATCATCATCGGCTCTGTGCTGGCGCTGGGCGCATTTCTGATCGTCAAAAACGTCCTCACAACGGCCGCTTCGCTCCACACCAGCGCGTACAGTGTTGTCGGTGCCATTCAGGCGGACAACGATCCCACCGTCAAGTTGCCGCTTTTCAGCCTGTATCAAGTGTTGGACGAGACGGCGCTCGGTTGTCTCACGCTCGGCGTCGCCGTTCTTCTGTCTGGCAAGGACGCCAAGTACATCATCGCCCGTCCTCGCAGGTGGCCGATCATCGGATACATCATCGTCCTGAGCGCCTTGTTCTCGCTGAACTTATTACTCGGAAACCGTAGCATGCTTGTCTTTGCCGTGCTCCCGAGCGGATTGCTCTACCTCGCAAATGCCAGGCGTCGGAGTATAACGGTTCTCACCATCTGCGGCCTTATCGCAGCCGTGGCGATCATACTTCCGGGTATTGTGCGGTCTGCGGCTGCCATGCGAGAGATGAATGGACTCAGTCTCGCTCAGCGAGCCCAGTACGTCGTATCCGATACCCTCGGGCAGCAGACTGAATCGTTCGCAACCCATGCTTCCATGTATGGTGCCCTATCGAAGCACGTTCCGCTCACCTATGGCAGCAGCCTCCTCTGGCTCGCCGAATCTGTCATACCTAGAATTGTTCGCCCAGATTCCGCGAAAGTCATTTACGATCACTATGCGGAAGGAGTGGGCGCGGCCAAAAATCAGGGATTCACCATTCACCACGCGACGGGGTGGTATCTCAATTTCGGTGTCCCTGGTATTTTCATCGGAGCGATATTGTTAGGCGGCATCTGGGCAGCTTTGATGAACCGGCTGCATAGTATCTCCACATGCCGATCACATGTCGCACGTGTATTCTCCGTCATCGCAGTTTGGAATTTCACCGCCTTCATTCCAACCCTGATTCGAGGTGGTCCGGAGGGTTACAAAGGTTTAGCAGTGGAAGCTCTTTTGATGCCCACATTAATCGTAGCCGTTGCCAGCATGCGTCTTGTAATGAGGAACAATCGTCCATGGGTCATTCCCGGGAATCTAGGCTGGATCTCCGCGTCCAGAGCCGCAGTTTCGCATTTGCGACTGTCCTCACGCTGATCGGCACTATCGTTGCCTCGGATCCCTCCGTCTCCGTCACGCCCGCCCGAAGGCAGTGGCACGTCTCACCCAGCGGTGCTCCTACGGGCACCGGTACGCAGCTCGATCCCATCGATTTGAAAACTGCATTGGACGGCAAACGGGTCGGCCCGGGAGATTACGTCTGGCTGCACGTAGGGCAGTATCTAGGCCGTTACGAGAGTCATCTCGCAGGGACACAAGCAAACCCGATTGTGGTTAGCGGATGGCCGGGTGACCGCGCAACTCTCGCGAGCAATCTTGCTCGCGCGGATGGAGCCGTTCTGAACGTCTTCGGCGCATGGACGATTTACCGCGAATTCGAGGTGACGGACATCAATCCGAACCGCGGCTACGGCCTTAACTTTCGTCCCATGGGGCTCGAGGTACAAGCCCCCCACACGAAATTCATCAATTTGATCGTGCACGATACCGGCATGGGCTTCGGCGTTTGGGACAAGGCCGTTGACACCGAACTTTACGGAAACATCATCTATAACTGCGGCAGCCTGAACACGATCTTCGACAAGCGGCACGGCCACGCCATCTACAGCCAGAATGAGCAAGGTATAAAGTATCTCCGCGAAAATGTCATGTTCAATCAGTTCGGCTTTGGCATGCACATTTATTCAAATATTGGTCCATTGAATGGCTACGTAGTTGAGGGGAACGTCGCATTCAACAACGGCATCCAGAATGATCCGCATACCAGATACAGCAATCTGCTTGTGCTCGGCCACGGCCGTCCCTATAGCGCTGAGAACATCACCATCCGCGAAAACTACACTTACGATTCCTCCGGGCAGACGGGATCCTCGAAATTTTATGATGCGAACGTCTCATTTGGATGCGACGATCCGGGCGCAAACCACGACATTGTCGTGCAGAACAACTACTTTGCAGGCGGCTTGCCCGTCGCGATCTTCTGTAACTGGGAAAGCGTCACAATGACCGGAAATACGCTACTCGGAAATGCCGGATTGGCCGGTGTTCAGGCCCCCACCCCCGCTGTGGGCGCCTACAACTGGAACCACAATACTTACTTCGTGCTGTCCAACGGCACTGGCCCGCGGTTTGGCTTCAATGGCAGCCCGGCAGACTCGCTGAATCAATGGCGGCAAAAGTCAGGTTTTGATAGTGACAGCTCATTTTCGACGGCATTACCTCGAAAGCCTGCCGTATTCATACGGCCAAACAAGAATGAGCCCGGGCGCGCCAACATCATTGTTTACAACTGGAGCCATGACCCAAATATAGAAGTCGATCTCGGCTCCGTCCTGGCGCCCGCAGCTCAATTTGAGGTCCGGAATGTCGAGGATTTTTTCGGTAAGCCCGTTTTTAAGGGCACTTACGAAGGCCACTCGATACGTTTTTCTGTGTCTTCAACGGCTGTCGCGCCTGCGACCGGCCTTGCTCATTCTGTGGCGGCAACCGAACCTGAGTTTATGGTGTACGTGGTCCTCCCCGGCTGGACAACAATGCGGGCCCAGCCTAATCAAAAGGGATCGCCCGGTCGAGATGGGGCCGAGCCTCCTTCCCCCAAAGACCTCGATAAATATCTGGGGACTTACGTATCTAAACAGGACAATGCCACGATCCAAATAGCACGCCAGAACGGGCAGATGCAGCTGACCGTGACGTCCGAAAGGAGCGAGCCTGTCTTTCCGCTTGAGCCGACCTCTCCATCCCGGTTCCAATTAGTCGGAGCTCCCGCCGGATTCTTCGTCGACTTTAAGATGTCCGGTGACAGAATCGTGGCGATTACCCTGTTTCGGGGAAACGCTTCTGCAGTGACCCTCGAGAAACAGTGATCACAAATTCAATGCTTCCCGTATGTGCGGCATAGCCGGTTTCTGCGGCGACCTGGCGGACAGCCCGCAAGCGCGGCCGGTGCTCGACGGGATGGTGCTGTCGATCGCTCATAGGGGGCCTGACGGTCGATCGCATTGGTTCGGCGCCGGCATCGCGCTCGGGCATGCGCGGCTCTCCATCATCGACATCGAAGGCGGATCGCAGCCGATGACCAGCGCCGATGGACGCTATGTCATCGTCTTTAATGGAGAGGTCTACAATTATCGCGAGCTTGAGCGCGATCTCGTTTCCCGCGGCTACGTCTTTCAAACGCACTCGGATACAGAAGTCATAGCGGCGGCCATCGACGCGTGGGGCATCGAGCGCGGCTTGCGAAGCCTTCGCGGCATGTTCGCGTTCGCGCTCTACGACAAACGGAATCGTTCACTCTTGCTGGCTCGCGATCGTGTCGGAATCAAGCCGCTTTACTGGACATCTGCCGGCGGCTCAGTACTGTTCGCATCTGAGCAAAAGGCGCTGCTCGCGACGGGGTTGGTTCCTGCGCGCATTAATCCCGTCGCCATCCACGATTACTTGGCGACCGGCTATGCCTCGACGCCGGCGACCTGTTTTGCAGGGATTGAGCAGCTCGAGCCGGGCACATGGCTCGAGATCACACTAGATGGCGCTCGCCGTTCGGGCCGGTACTGGAGTTGGAGCCCGTCGGAAGAGTTCACCGGCACTGTAGACGAAGCCGCGACGCTAGTCCGCGATACCCTCGAAGACGCCGTTTCCGGCCATTTGATCTCGGATGTCGGTGTCGGGGCATTTCTTTCGGGAGGTCTCGATTCCTCCTTGATTGTGGCCCTACTAAGCCGCAGTCAATGCCGGCCACGGACCTTCTCGGTCGGATTCGGTGACGCCGATTATGATGAGAGCGGTCCAGCGCGCCGGGTTGCCGAATGGTGCGGTGCCGATCATCACGAACTGAAGCTTGCGGATGACTCTGGTGACCCCGATCTACTACGTACGATAGTCGAGCAATATGATGAGCCTTTCGGCGACAGTTCGTGCATCCCCACCTATCTCATGTGTCGCGAAGTTCGTAAGTACGTGAAGGTTGTGCTTTCCGGCGATGGTGGAGACGAGGTGCTCGGTGGGTATGTGCGATACCTGAACGCACGCCGCCTGGCCGTCTTAGGACGGCTGAACAGAGGTCTGACCCTGCTGAATCCCGTTGTTGATTTCGCCGCGGGGCATCTCGGCAGGACCGGCCAGCGGGTAGGGAAGCTCTGGAATTTCGCTCAACTCGATGCGCCCGACCGAATAGCCGCGTTGCAGACGTACTACAGCGAAGCCGACCGGCTCGCCATATACCACAACGGGTTTGCACAAGCCGCACTGGTGAACGGCCCAACGAGTTCCCGGCTGGATTTGCCTGTTTCCGAAACTAACGGAAATGCGGGGCAGCTGATGATTGCAGCTGAAATCCGCCTACGCCTGCACGCGGATTATCTCCGCAAGGTCGATGTTGCGAGTTCGGCGCACGGACTGGAAGTTCGTGTGCCGTTTCTCGACAACCGAATGCTGGATCTTGCCGCCCGCTTGCCCATGGCATTGAAGGTTTCGCTGCTGGGCAACACTAAGCTGCTGGCCCGGCGTATCGCAAAAACAGTGCTGCCGCCCGAAATCTCGCGCCGTTCGAAACAAGGATTCAGCATCCCTCTCGATCGATGGGCAGGGCCCACGATGCGAGAGTACTTCCGCGACCTGCTTCTCGGACCGTCCAACCAACTTCGCGAGTTATTGGACGAGAACGCAGTGGCCGAAATCTGGCGTCAGTTCGATTCTCCAGCGGATCACGAGGGGCTGAGCCGCTATCAACGTTATCAGCGCGTGTTCCTCTTAGTGTCACTGGAGTTGTGGCTCCGCCGTTGGCGCCCTTCGCTCACCTGAAGCAATGCGCGTCTTAATGCTCACGAGCGTCTGGCCGACGGCACAGAATCCGCTTTCAGCGCCCTTTGTTGTTCGACAGGTCGCGTCTCTTCAACGCATCGGCGTCGAGCCATACGTCTTTCACGTAGATGGGCGCAAGAACCCGTTGAATTACGTTCGGGCGCAGCGGCGCGTCCGCGCGCTCATCGCGACGCGCAAGTTCGACCTAATCCACGCACAGTGGGGACAATCGGCGCTTGCCGCTCTCCCCAAACGGCTTCCTCTTGTGGTCACATTCAGGGGCAGCGATGTCGAAGGCGACGTGTCGCGCAACGGATCCTATACCACAGCGGGACGGCTGTTGACAGGCATTTCTCGAATGGTTGCCCGGTTCGCAGACGAAGCTATCGTCGTATCACCGCACCTTCGCGCCCGGCTCCCGGCGCGCGAGTATCACGTGATTCCGAGTGGCCTCGATCTGGACCTGTTCCGCGCTATGCCGCGCCAACAAGCTCGACAGCAACTCGGGCTTGCGCCATGCCGCCGGTATGCGCTGTTCGTCGGTTCGCCATCGAATCCCATAAAGCGATACAAACTCGCTGCGGCAGCGGTTGAACTTGCGAAATCGAAGCACGACCTCGAGCTGATTGTAGTCGACCGTTGTGCGCAGGAACTCGTTCCGGTTTATATGAGCGCCTGCGATGCTTTGCTCCTCACATCGCTGCACGAAGGCTCGCCGAACGTCGTCAAAGAGGCCTTAGCCTGTGATCTCCCCATCGTTGCAGTGGATGTCGGTGATGTGCGAGAGCGGATCGCGAAAATCGAGGGCTGCGCGCTTTGCGAAAACGACAGCCCCCGCGCAATTGCCGATGCCATTGAACGTATCCTCAAGCGGGACCGCCCCTTCAGCAGCCGCGAGAGTGTTCGATATCTGAATGAAGCCGCGCTGACCCAGCAAGTTCTTTCTGTTTACCAGAAGGCGCTAAGTCGCAGCCGTCACCGCACGCTATGAACCGTTCAGTACGCTCATAAGCAGGGCATCAGAAATTTTTACCCCGGCCGGCGTGACGTTCCAGACGTTGCTACTGAAGGTGTTGCCTTGTAACCCGCTTCGTCCAGACGGAAGATACAGCAGCTGATGAGACGTTGTCGTCATCGGTGAGGCCAGGCCGTAGTAGAAGTTATTCGCGCTGAAGACGTTGTCAGACGACAGCTCTAGCCACAGCACCGTATCTACGGTTGAATCCGTTTTCGGGTACGCCGAATGCATGAAGGTATTTCCCGTAACAGTGCTCTGGTTCGTATTGCAAAACACGATTTCAACGGCATTGTTTCTGAACACATTCCCTTGAACGAGAACGTTTGTCTTCACCGCCGTGCTGTCCCAGGAATGCAGTCCGGCCCCGCCATGATCTTCGATCGTGTTACCCAGGATACTGATGTTCGTCATGCAATTACAAGAGTTGTAGTCGGATAAGTAAATGCCATGAACGTGAAATGGACTGCTATTCTCGAGTCCATTTCTGGTTATTAGGTTGCCGGAAATGAGAATATCGTGAGTGGACGAGACGATAATGCCATCACCGCAATACTGGTGCTGATTATCGCAAGACGCTCCATTTTCGTGGATGTAGTTGCCTAGAATGGCATCGTAAGCGCCCGTTATGACCACCCCGTCCCATCCATTTGTGATCTCAAACCCCTCCACCGTAACGTAGTTCCCTGAGATCGTTAACCTGCTGTCCTCAGTCGTTCCCGGCGCCTCGATGAGCGGCTGCTGCCCGGGGTAATTTTCGAAAACGATTCCTGCCGCTGCAGTTCCGTTCGCCGACAGCAGTGGGGCTTCGGAGTATGTCCCTGCCTTCACCAGGACGAGATCTCCGGGCCGCGCGTTGTTAGCTGCTGCTTGGATAGTGGTGTAGGCTCCGCTGCCATCTTTGGCAACAATAACGGTCCTGACAACACTGTAGGAGGCGATCGTGGCTACGCCAGACGTCTCAGAAGCGTTCGCCGCAAATACAGCCGACACGCATAATGATAGAAAAACAAGGTTTTTCATGAGTCAGAGTCTCTGGAGACTTGAGAAAAAATGATTTAAGAGGTGAATGATCCAATCACCACCCAAGGGGCATATCGGTCGAACTATAAATGATCATAATAGCAGTTAATGGATAGCTTTTTGTAAAAAGTATATCAATTGCAAGGAACATTTATTAGAGACAGATAAATCTTGGGATCTATTTGCCGTAAATCTGAACAAAAAGGCCCCTCTTTATGAAGTTGACGCAGCTTTCATCCCCGACCGGCCTTGCCCAATGGCCGGTCGGGCCCGCCACGCCGTCCCTGAACGGTGACGGCGTACACATATGGATTGCGGCACTCGATTCATGCGAACCACAGCTCGATCTGTTCTGGCGAACATTGAACGACGACGAGCGCCGCAAAGCGTCGCGGTTCCGGTCCGAAACGCACGCGCGTCGTTTTGTCTCCTCACACGGCATCTTGCGGCATATTCTTAGCCGCTATCTCAAGCTCGATCCGGAATCGATCGATTTCCAAACAAACGCACAAGGGAAGCCATTTCTAACTGCGGAGAGCGCCAGAACCGGCTTGCAGTTCAGCTTGTCGCATTCCGAAAATATCGCCGCATGTGCCGTGACGACGTCAAGTAGCATCGGCCTCGACATAGAAATCGTTCGGGAGCTTCCTGAAATGCGTAGCATTGCTGCAACTCACTTCTCTCAGGAGGAGCAAGCAGCGTTGGCCGGGGCGATCGAGCAGGAAAAAAATCGCCAATTTGCGCGATGCTGGACTCGGAAAGAGGCCTATGTCAAGGCGATCGGAGCCGGTCTGTCGGTACCGTTGACATCCTTCAGTGCGTCGATGCACACCGGCGGTGCTTGCCCGGTAGTGAAAATAAATACTCGTAATTCCGGAACTCAGCGCTGGTATCTCTCTGATCTGCCGCCGCTCGATGACTACGTCGGAGCTGTCGTCTTGGAAGGTGTAGATAATGCGAGACGTTTTGCTTACTGGACCTGGTCCCCAAAACGCATATGAGGAATTTCAAGCGCACCGGACGAGATGAATCGCGACGCGTTTCGGTCGTGAGACAATTACGTTCCGTTTACGGAAGCCATGACCATAGCATCCGTTACCGATCCGAGGGACGCCGGTAAGATCCATCTATTGCCGGAGAACGTAAGATTCTGCAAACCCTCTTTCCCGGACGGCAGATATATGAGATAGTCCGAACTGGACGGCGCACTCACGCTATAGATAAACGTGTTGTTCGAAAACGTGTCGCTCACAGAGAATTCGAGCCATAAAATAGTATCGATAGCGGCATCCGTGGCGGGATGGCCCGAGTGGCTGAACGTGTTGCCCGTGATCGTACTTGAATCTACCTGATACAGCACCATTTCGTAGTTATTGTTCTGAAAAACATTATTTTGAATCAGGAGAGCCGTCTTGGGAAGATTGATGTCCCAGGCGTGCAGACCCCCTCCTCCGTGATTCGAGATCTGATTGTTGTAAACCGTAATGTTCTTCATGCAGTTACAGCCATAGTAGTCAGATAAATAGATTCCGTGAACGTGCGAGGGACTGTAATTCCGCAAGCCATTGTCATGGACATTGTTTCCATACAGAAGTATGTCGTGTGCCGACGAGAGTATAATTCCCTGGCCGCAGTACTCGCTCGAGTTGGCGCAGGAGTCCCCGTTGTTGTGAATGTTGTTTTGAATAATCCCGTTGTATGAACCGCTCACGACCACACCGTCCCAGCCATTGACGATTTCAAAGCCGATGATGTAAATGTAGGCGCCGGAGACCGTCATGCGACTGTTGCTGTCAGTGCCCGGCGGTCGTATAACGGGGCTTTGCCCTGGAAAGTTTTCAAACACAATCGCGGCGTCTGCTGTCCCGCTCACCGAAATATACGGTGCCTCTGCGTACGTTCCGTTCTTCACAAGGATAAGATCTCCCGGTCGAGCGGCGGACGCGGCCGCTTGAATGGTGGAGTAGCTTCCACTACCATCCTGAGCGACAATTACCGTCCGCTGTATCGACGGAGTACCTAAAGTCGCATTGCCGGCGAGTTCCGTGCCCAAAACAGGCACACTCAGGGACAAAAGCGCTTCGAAAAGCAGAACTTGTTTAGTCATACAAAGGAAAAGTATATGAGGAGATAAAGGAAGATGCAAACTATTGAGGTACTTTATAAGAAGTGTGTGGATAGCAAATACCAGCGCTAGGCGCGAAGCTCTAGCTAGCAAACGGTGAACGCGGAAAACAGGACGTGCCGGGCGTCCCCCCATGGGGGGTCACAAACGAGAGTAAACACTTAACGCTTGGCGGGTTGTGGGATGCATTCTACGGGTTCCTTGAGCCAGGCCCGGCTGATTGCTGCCCCGAGCACAGTCGCCCCTGCATTGATGCACACGTCGCGAATGCTCGGATCGCGGTCTGGAAAGAAACGCTGAATCGTTTCGCTGCACGAGCCCACCACCGCCCCAGTCAATACGATCCAGAGAAACTTTCGATTGCTCGCCGGGAACGCCTTCCACAGCAGCATTGCTAAAACGGCGAATAGCGTCACATGCACGCCCTTTTCAGCCAGAAAATGAAGCCACTGAGAGGAGGCCCCGGAACTGTAATCACTGAACAGGATCGCGGAAAAATGTCGATATGCTCTTTCGCACCACTCGCCGGCTGTGGAAGTGGACGAAAAGAAGATTACTGCTGTCCAAGCGATTGCCGCGATCGTCCATCTCCGGACCATAAAAGCGCAGTTTCTCACGTTTCTTTGTGGTTTTTCGGGTTTTGGATCACAGGTCACAGCAAGCATAGTAGTCTTTGCTACGATTTGCGATGAGCTACGATTTGCGGTGAGAATGACCGAGCCAATTAACGCCCATGGAGCTGAGATCGCGCGCATTCGCGCCGAATACAAGCGTCGTGGACGTTCCTTGCCGCCGGATCTGTACGGGTTGAACAGACCCGTCAACTTGTTCTCGCACTGCCAAACGATCCGAAGACTGATCGCAACGCTGGTCCGAGAAGGCGGTTTCCCGCTCGACGGACGCGTTATAGCGGATATTGGGTGCGGCCGTGGGACGTGGCTGACGGAGTTCCTTCAATGGGGCGCGGAACCCGGCAAGCTCTGCGGCATTGATCTCGACGACGAACGGGTTCAAGTGGCACGCCAACGGGTTCCTTCCGGAGATGTGCGAATCGGAGACGCGTCCCGCTTACCCTGGGCAGACGCAAGCTTCGACCTGCAGACACAGTTCACGCTGTTCACATCGGTCCTAAACATGGACGTGAAACGGCAGATTGCTTCAGAGATGCTGCGTGTGCTGAAACCGGGCGGGCTCATCCTGTGGTATGACTTCCGGTATAACAATCCACGAAATCCCAACGTGCGCGGCATTGATGCCAAGGAGATCCGCTCCCTGTTTCCCAGCTGTTTGATCAAACTTGAAAAGGTGACTCTGGCTCCGCCGATCGCGCGCGCGGTGGTGCCCCTGTCATGGGTTGCGGGGCTCATACTTGAGAAAGTGCCCCTTCTCAGGACGCATTATCTCGGCGTCATACGGAGGAAGCGGCCCTTATAATTCTGATCTGTTGGAAGCGGACGACCAGCTGGAGAATTTGCGGAGAAATTGGGCGGAGAAGCGGATACTGAGCGGTGGATCTCTTCCTTTTCAGTCAAGTCATGCTGACGATGCGCAGCCATGAGCGAATCCTCATGTTTGCGCAGAATCGCACATGTTGAATACACGACAGCGCAATTCGATGGTTACTTCATGCATTAGTGCTCAACCTCAGCGGCGGCCGGGATCGCAGATGGAGATGCCGGCTGAACTTCGTCGAACGGCTCAGGTGGGGGAGAGATCCAGGAAGTGAGGGGCCGAAGCTCCAGCGGGATTTTTTGGGCTATGCTGCTGATGAGGTGGCGGGAGACGCGCCACGGCAGAGCGGGTCTGTCGAGATAAACAAAAGCGGTGGGAATTTCATCGGCATAACGCCCCAGTGGCCCGCCAGTTCCTGCCCAGAACAGGATTTCACGCACACCACTCGCGATAAGGCTCTCTACCAGGAAAGCTCGCATTACGAGCGACAGGGAGAGCTTGGGGTATTCAGCATCGCGGTTAATTTGGAGGAAAATAACAACTCGATCCTCTTCGATCCAGCCGGCCAAAACACTCATCCACGGACCATCTTGCTGGCGCAAACCGACGGCCAGCGGTCGTTCAGCAATGGAGAGCATGCGAAGCGCTCTGGCGATCCCGCTATCTCGGCACTCGATGCGCGAGCGTGTTCTCAGATCGGAGCAGGCCTGTTCGAGTTGGTGGCGCTCCAGCCGATCGACATATTCGCCGCCGGAGGCTTCGAATCGCCGGCGATAGTAGCGGAAATTCCGGCGAGTTTGTGATCCGAGGCTTTCGAGGAAGTGGTCATATTTAAACGGAAGCCGCAGGGAGCTGTGATTGTGGGAGTTTCGGAAGGCAAAATCGGCCGAAGTGGTTTGGCTGATTTCACGCAGGGTCGCCAGATCCGTTCCGTGGAATGGAACCGCTAATCGCAGACCGCGCACGCCCCGAGTACGTAAGAGTTTGGTCGTCGCGCTTTGAAGAATCGCGGGTCGTAACGAGCGGTCCGTAGCCGACACTCCGCCGAGGGTTGTGTCGATATAGATCAAGCCGGTAGCGATTCCTGCGAGTTTCCGTTCCTTCCCATACACGACGCCGACCGTACTAGCGCCGGAGCGAACCACAGCGACGCGCGGAATCCAGGTCCGCTCTTCGAGCGATGCCAGGAAAAACTCGGGCGAGAATGCGTTCGATTGGAAAACGGCGTCGTCCCTGCTGCTTAGCTCCCCAATCTCACTTTGGGACGAGAGCACTGTGCAAAAGTATTCCGAACGACTCGGTGCGGTGAGAAATCCCGCGGCTGAACACACACTGTTACCTATATACTCCGGCGCGATTAGATTGCTGGTTTCGAATCACTATAACGGATTCCTATCCCTTAGGCCAGGGGGAGTAGACCTAGTACTAGTAGTCCTCCCGCGGCTGCAGGTCTACCGCGCCGTCCGAGGTTCGATAAATCCGCCACACTCTGCTCTCCTCGATCAACTGGAACTGCAGCTCACCATCGACGGCAAACGCATGCTGCGCGTAGAAGAGAACCAAGAAAATATTGCGGGGCTGTTCGTTACACGAGTTTTGTAGCCGTCGCACGACTTCGCTCAGCAAATTTGGCCCGAACGGATTGAAGAGATACACCACTAGGTTTCCTTTCGGAAAGTCGTACTCAAGGGCGTTTTCGTTCACGCAATGAATAGCGGAACAACGCGGAAATCGATTCGCCCAGCTCTGAACGTTGGCGACGGCTTGACGGTGAAGCTCTCTTCTTAACTCGACACCTATCACGCTGCGGAATCCATGCTTCGAGGCCAAGAGGAGCATTCTGCCCTTGCCTGAGCCGATGTCGACGAAGGTGTACCGGGAAGGGTTCCGGATCGGAAGATGTTCGAATAGTTGCCGAGCAGCGCGAGGGCGTATGGGTATGTACCAGAAGTTCCCTGCCGCATCCGCTGACCAAATCGGGTCGCGCCGGCTGGTGCGTGTGTCAACGTGGTGACGGAGATCAAACCACCAGCCTTCCAGATGCACGGCGTAGCGAACGATCGCTGTGACTGTGGGGCAACTGCGTACTTTCGCCGCGATCCTCATGTGGAAACCAGAGTCTACGCTAGCATCGGACGGCATTCACTCCCGCTACTCTATGCAAGTCCTTTCTTCTGCGGCGGACACGGCGGGTATAGGCGACGAGGCAGCGGTTTTGGAGCCGAGCAAGATCCGGCAACCGATTTTTTCCCTGGCGCCCCTATATTGCACGAATTGGAGGCCTCTCATGGTAGCGATCCGAAAGGATGGCGCACTCCTTGGGATTGTTTACCTGAAAGAACGGACAATCACTGGTATCGGAACCGGACTTGTATATGGCGATGCGACGCTCAACCCAATCATTGTTGGAGAACAGTCACTGCGGCAAGACCTGTTTGAAGCTGCTCTATGGGAAGTGCTCCAGCTTCCGCACGTCGTAAGGGTACGGATCATCGCTGCTCCGCAAGGGTTCGAGGCGAGTGCTGTACGGACACTCGCTGCCTCTGCTGCCGTCGCTGTTTCCTCGGTTGCAGTTGAATATCACACCCGGTTGTCTCTTCCACAAAGATACGATCTCTTCCTCAAGAGCATGGGACGTCGCACTCGCCGAAATTTCCGTTACTATCGCCGGGGGTGCGAAGCCTTAGGGCTAAGATATGTGCCCAAGATGACGTGCTCGGAGTTCAAACAAGCGGCCTTCCGTTTGCTGGATGAAGGCGTAATAGGAGCAGAATCAAAGGGCATCAAGCGCGCGTTAAAAATGTTTTCGACGGTCGATCAGCCGCTCTTTGTGGGCATAAAGACGCCACAAGGCGATTGTGTCAGAGGCTCTTGCGTCGCTTCCGTCCGCTCCGTGTTATGCCCTAAAGATGGCCCTGCTCTCCACCGCGACAAGCATAAACGTTTCCGAAATGCGCGGGCTGAAGTGGAAGCATCTCAATCTAACATCGGAGCGGTCTCCGCCTGAAGGAGACGTGATTCCACCGCTCCATATCGCCGTTCGGGACCATTATCATCGGAACGAGCGGGGGTCGCTGAAGACGGGAAAACGCAGAAGACTGCTGCCTGTTTCCGAAGTAGTCTTGCGCGTATTTCTAGAGATTCGATGTCATTCGCGATTCACCGATCCGAATGATCGGTGTTTGCCTCTCGGAACAGCACCCCGTGAATGAGAACAATATGACCACGCGAATGCTTAAGCCCGTTCATAGCGCTCCTCATATGCCTTGGCTTTCCTGGCATGTTTTTCAGCACACACACTCGACGCTGACGAAGACGCTAGAGATGCACGGGAACGATTGAATGGCGTTGATGGGCCATGCCCTCTGCCGAGATGACGGACGCTACACGCATGAAGTTCGAGAGCGAATGAGGGCTGGTGTGGAGGCAATTTCCAGTCGCATTTGGAAATCGCAAACGGCGGCGAACGTCGTCGATATCGCTACCCTTCGCTACAGAAAAAAGAACAATTCTGGCAACCAATTGGCGACCGTTACCGCTACCAATGCTATTAAATAGACTGTGCGTATACAGTGTTTGCCTCCGGAGCAAAAGGTCGTAGGTTCGAATCCTACCGGGCGTACCAAAATCACTTAAATAATGATGTCCGTGCATGCGTCGCATCCAGCCAGGTTGGGGTGAAGGTAAACGCTGCGCCGTTACACACGAAGACCCGAGCGAAATTGTAAATCTAGATTCCTTGGACAGTGTGCCAGTAATGTACCGAAGTGGCAGTGTCCTCGTAAGTGAATCTCGAAAAATAGGCTATTATAGGCCGCGGAGAACTCCAGTCATGGAAACGACTCGGGCCAGATTGCTCTACATCGGTGTTGGGTTCACAATCGCATATCTGCTGATGGGCGCTTCGCCTCTGGTGGCGCAAGACGAGTGCAGGGCGATGGAGAAAGTGCTCGCGGACGCCTTTAGCAAGGTCCACAACGTCCCCACTCACGTTTACACGACGAGCAAAATTGGCGGCCAAACTGTGACCTCGGAGATTATCTACGCCGGCGGTTCTATGTATATGAAGATCAGCGGCAAATGGACTCTGGCCGGCTCCATAAGAGATATGGAACAGGCGGAGCAGCAGGCCCGGCACAATGCGAATTCCAAAGACACCTGCCGTACTCTTGGCGATGAGCCGATTAACGGTGAGATGGCGAAGGTATACAGCTCGCACTCTGAGACTCCCAAGGGCAACATCGACATGCAGATGTGGGTTTCCAAAGCCAAGGGGCTGCTTCTGCGCCAGGATATGAATAGCGATGGGGGCAAAGCCGTCAACTCCTCGCGCTACGAATACGACAACGTAAAGGCGCCTCTGTAGCCCAGTAATCGTCGCTAGAGTTGATCGGAAACGCCTCTCCCTCAATGATGATTTCCGTAAGTAAATTCCGGAATTCCCGGATAACCAGAAAAAGTGGCTCACAGAATCCCACGCGTCCTAAGCGGTTGATGCGATCGCATAAACTATTGCTTTCGGTTGTCGGCGCGGTCATTTTTTCGAGTTCTGCGTGGCCGCAGACGTTCACCCTCGAACAAGTATTTAAGTTCACCATTTCCTTCTGAACTCACGGCCGCCAAACGAGGCAGCCGCGTGGCCTGGGTTTTCGATGCGCAGGGTGAGCGCAACGTGTGGGTGGCGGATGGGCCCGAATTTGTCGCGACAGCGCGCCAGGTGACTCATTACACCGGTGACGACGGGCAGCCCATCGCCAGCCTGCGGCTCACGCCCGACGGCAATGCTGTTGTTTATGCCCACGGCACCGAACTGAACGGGCAAGGCGAGAGCGCCGACCCGAACCACAATGTCCACCAGCCCAAGCAGCAGGTGTGGGCCAAGGATATCGATTCGACGGAGCCGCCACGCGTGCTGGGGGAAATGGGCTGTCCGGAAGAAGGTTGCGAGGACATTGAAATTTCGCCCGACGCCAAGTGGGCCGTGTGGGCGGCCAGGAAGAAACTGTGGCTGGCGAGTGTAGATGGCAAGCAGCAAGCGAAGGAACTGGCCTACATTCGCGGCGATGCCAGCGAGCCCAAATGGTCTCCAGATTCGAAAAGCATCGCGTTTGTCAGTAATCGCGGCGATCATCAATTGATCGGAGTCTATGGTTTGGGCAGTCAGTTCCTGCGCTATCTTGCGCCGACCGTAGATAAAGACGACCTGCCGCGCTGGTCTGCCGATGGCAAGTCAATCGCATATGTAAAGACCGCCGGCACTGAGCAAAAGCGTCCGCTAATTCCGGTACGGCCGACCCCTTGGTCGGCGTGGATTGCCGATGCGACGACTGGACAAGCCCGCGAGCTTTGGCATAGCGGGACCACGCTGCGCGATTCGCTTCCCGAGCTAACCGAGAATGCCTCGTTTTCTTTCGCTCAGGACTATCTCGTCTTCGCCTCTGAGCAGGACGGGCGCAACCACCTCTATTCAATTTCCGCGGCTGGTGGCGCGCCGATGCTGCTCACGCCCGGCGATTTCGACGTCGAAGACGTTGTTCTCAGTCCCGACCTGAAGTGGGTGATCTATAGCTCCAATCAGAATGACATTGACCGCCGTCACATTTGGCGTGTGCCGTTACAAGGTGGCCAGCCGCAGCAGCCGCTCACGCAAGGAGAGACCATCGAGTGGTCCCCAGTTGTCGCGGGCGCCGGCAACACCGTGTTGTGCCTCGGCTCGAGCGCAGTATCGCCGGCGATGCCGTACCTTGTTCGCGCCCATAGCCGCGAGATGCTTGCCAACCAAGCACTGCCGAAGAATTTCCCCAGCGCCCAATTGCTTACACCGCAGCAGGTGATCTTCAAGAGCGAAGACGGCCTGACGCTGCACGGACAGCTTTTTGTCCCCAAAAACGCACAAGGCAAGAAGTTGCCCGCCCTGGTCTTTATGCACGGTGGCCCCATCCGGCAGATGCTCCTTGGCTTCCATTACATGGACTACTACCACAACGCCTATGCCCTCAACCAATACCTCGCCAGCCGCGGATACGAGGTTCTTTCGGTAAATTACCGGCTGGGCGTCATGTATGGACGTGACTTCCGCGAGCCGCCCAACACGGTGTGGCGCGGCGCAGCCGAATATAAGGACATTGTTGCAGCGGGCAAGTATTTGCAGGGACGGCCGGAAGTTGATCCGCAACGCGTGGGGTTGTGGGGCGGCTCGTACGGAGGATTCTTGACCGCCATGGGGTTGGCCAAGAACTCCGATATCTTCAAGGCCGGCGTGGATTTTCACGGCGTGCATGACTGGTCGGTCTTTCTGACCCAGATGCCATACTTTGGCAATCTGGCGCTGCGGCCTCCCGATACGGAGGCTGCCATCAAGCTGGCGTGGGAATCTTCGCCCGATGCGTACATCACTAGCTGGCGTTCGCCGGTGCTGCTGATCCAGGGCGATGACGACCGCAATGTTCCCTTTGAGCAGACGGTGGATTTGGCGCAGCGGCTCCGTGATAATCATGTGCCCTTCGAGCAGCTCGTATTACCGGACGAGATTCATGGATTCCTGATGTGGAAGAGCTTTGTTACGGCTTACGGCGCGACCGCAGACTTCTTTGATCGCACACTCAAACAGAACGAGCCAATTGGGACGGGAGTGCGCAGCAAGTTCTCGCATTAAACCGATCGCGCAATGCCCGAGCGAAGTTAACGGCAACGCTTCACCGCACGCTTGCAACAGGTATTGCATAGGCAGAACCTTTCTGCTATCCTGCGGCAGCACCCATCCTGGTCCGCTCCTTGGTTCGGAGAGATACATGCTCGTTTCAGGTGAGGCACACGACCGCACTCCATCGAGATCAGCGACGGAGCTCGAGGCGCGTTTCGCACGGGCCCAGCCAAAGTTGAACGGCAGCCGTCGAGATCTGATCAGGTCTATCCTCGAGCATCCGGAAGATAACTACTTCCTTTCCTCTCGGGAGCTCGCCAAAAGATACAACGTGAACGCCGCGACAATCGTGCGTACAATCCAGGCGCTCGGCTATGACCGCTTCGCCGATTTCGCGACAGATCTGCGGAACCATTTCGTGACGCGCATCACGCCCTACACACTTATGCGGGCCACCGCTCGCGACAGGCGGCTATTAACCGATCGAATTCGGCGCAACGTTGAGCGTGACATGGAAAACCTGACTGTTCTTTTGTCGGGCCTCGATACCGGCCGTGTTTTGCAGGTTGCGAAACGGATCCAAAAATCCCGTCGCATCGTGGTGGTCGGCGTCGATTTCGCCGCCTTTCTCGCCGGAACGCTCGCTTATGCGCTCCGCGTGCAGGGGTTCGATGCGGATGCGCCGACCGGCAGCTCGGGTAACTTGCTCCACCACGTTTATCTGCTCAACGATAAGGATCTGTTGATCGCCATCAGCTTCGGGCGCTGTCTGCGCGATACCGTTGAAAGCGTTCGGCACGCGAAATCGCAGGGCGTATTCACTTTCGGCATTACCGATAGCGAGATTACCCCGATTGCGCGATTCTGCGACGACTATATTTCGACACCGATCTCGAGCACGGTTTTTACCGGCTCCTATGTCGCCCCCATGGCGGCGATTAATGCAATTATTTCCGCTGTCGCCCACATACATCCCAAGCGGACGCTTGAGCGACTGCGCCGCAACGAGCAAGAGTACACTTCCGGCGCACGCTGGTACCGGGAGCCAAGCCGGTGAGCTCAGGCGTTAATGGCGGTAGCCGGCAACATCGACCCTACGAAATTGCTTGGACGAAAGCCTCCGGCGTTCCAAACTCTGACTTGACAAACGTGCAACATTTGATGCACACTCGCTCTAATCTATGCAACGGCGAGATCCGCTGTCTCGAGCTTCGCAGCTAAATCTCAGTTTCCGGCTTGGAGCAAGCGTGCGCCTCTACATAGGGTTCGCAATGCTTGTTGTCGTGTTTGCGGCCGCTTCCCAAACGATTAAGCAAGCGCCGCTGGTTCCTAAGCCGCAACCCGAGCCGAGAATCCAGGCAAACGCCCCGGCTTCCGCGCATCCTCTCGAAAGCGCTGACATCGAGTCGTTTCTCGACGGGCTCATGCCGCTCTCGCTCGACCGTGGCGATATCGCCGGCGCTGTCGTCTCCATCGTTAAAGACGGCAAGGTGATCTTCGCCAAAGGTTACGGCTACGCGGATGTCAAATCGAAAAAACCCGTTTCGCCGAGCGACACCCTATTCCGGCCGGGGTCCACCTCCAAACTGTTCACCTGGACCGCAGTCATGCAGCAAGTCGAGCAAGGCAAGCTCGACCTGGATCGCGATGTCAATGAGTATCTCGACTTTAAAGTCCCCGCCAAGTTTGACAAGCCCATCACGTTGCGAAACATCATGACTCATACTGCGGGGTTCAGCGAAACTACCAAGGATATGTGGGTTGGTGACGCCACGAAACTTACGACTCTTCGTACCTACCTGGTCAACCATATGCCCGCGCGGATATTTCCGCCCGGTACCACGCCGGCTTATTCGAATTATGCAACTACGCTCGCCGGCTACATCGTTCAGCGCGTGTCCGGCAAGCCGTTCGATCGATACATCGCGGAGAACATCTTCAAACCGCTTGACATGCGGCATTGCACCTTCGATCAGCCCCTTCCGCCGGATCTCGCCAAGCTCATGTCGAAGGGATACAAGACTGCTTCCGGCGGCGCAAAGGACTACGAATTCGTACAGCCGTGGCCGGCAGGAAGCAGTGCCGTATCCGCCATGGACATGACGCACTTCATGATCGCTCACCTCCAAAATGGCGAGTACAACGGTGCGCGAATCCTGAGGCCGCAAACCGCTGAACTGATGCACACACGCCAGGCACTGCCGGCAGGAAACGCGCTCAACGCCATGTGCCTGGGGTTTTATGAAGAAACCCGCAATGGCCACCGCATCATTGGGCATGCCGGTGACACTCTCTATTTCCACAGCGATCTCCACCTCATGCCCGATGCGAACCTCGGCTTTTTCGTGTCGTATAACAGCGCCGGAAGAGGGGGCATCAGCAATCGATCTGCCCTCTGGCAGTACTTCTTGGACCGCTATTTCCCCTATGGTGTCCCGACCCCGCCTGCCATCGCGTCTGCTGGCGCCGACGCGAACCACGTAACCGGCGATTACATGGTCAGCCGGCGTCTTGAAGGCAATTTCCTTTTTGTCACCTCCATGCCCGGCGAGGCAAAGGTGCAGAAGAACTCCGACGCAACCATTAGCGTCGCTTCTCTCGATGGCTTCAACGGAAAACCGATGAAGTTCCGTGAAATTACCCCCAACGTGTACCGGAACGTGGACGGACAAGAAAAGCTCGCCTTCTATCGCGGCTACGATGGCAGACGCACGTTCGGCGTCGATTTCCCCTTCATGGTGTTTCGGAAGGCGCGCTTTCTCGAATCGAAGGCCTTCAACTATTTTGTTCTCTTCGCGAGCCTCGCGATCCTGATTTTGGCAGTGCTCATCTGGCCCTTCGCCGCTTTGATGCGCCGGCATTACCGCGCACACATCGAATTCGATCCCCGCGAACGGAGAATACGCCTGCTCACGCGTCTGATCTGTTTGCTGGACTTGGCGGTGGTCGGTGGATTTATTGCGGTAATCTCCAAGTCAAACGACATCACTGCTCTTAACGATTCTTTAGATGTATGGATCCATCTATTGCAAGTGTTAGGCGTGATCGCAGTGATTGGCACCTTCGTCGCGGTTTATTATGCATCGCTGGTCTGGCGCTCCAGGGAAACGTACGCTCGCGCGCCCGAAAGTGCGTCGGCAGCGAACATCGCGCCCCGTGGCCGTCGACTATGGAGCACAGTGTCAGCGACTGCCATCGCGCTCGCGTGTATCGGATTCGCCTGGATACTGCTCTACTGGGGAATCCTCAATTTCCGTCTGAATTATTAAGGTTGTGCTGCAGCAAATCGTTGTCAGTCGCTCGCAGCCCCAGCTTCGCCGCATTCTCGAAGGCGAAACTCCGCAGGAGCATCAGGCAGGAGCGTCATGAAAGTTGAACTCATCATTCTGCGTGAGCTGCACATGCGCCTCAAGGCGCCTTTTGAAACCAGCTTCGGCGTTACCCATGACCGTCGCATTCTGCTCGTTGAAATCATTGCCGATGGAGTTACGGGTTGGGGCGAAGTCACCACCGGCGAAACGCCGTCTTACAATCCCGAGACCACTGGCACCGCTTGGCATGTCATCTCGGAGTTTATTGCTCCTCAACTGATCGGGAAGACGGTTGCTTCTCCCGATCGTTTTCCCGCAATTGTCGCCGGTATCCGCGGACACGAAATGGCGAAAGCTGCCGTTGAAAATGCGCTTTGGGATATTGCCGCGCAGCAGCGAAGTGTCCCTCTCGCGCGTCTCCTCGGCGGCACACTCGACGAGATCGCCTGTGGCGTTTCGCTCGGCATTCGCGAGAGCCCGCAGGCGCTGGTCCAAAAGGTCGAAGAAGAGCTTGCCAGTGGATATCGTCGCATCAAGCTGAAGATCAAGCCCGCCAAAGATGTGGATTACGTCGCCGCCGTCCGGCGCGCCTTTCCCGACATTCTTCTTTCAGTCGACGGAAACTCAGCATACGAGCTCGAGGACGCTCTTCACCTCCGTCAGCTCGATGAATTCGGACTTCTGATGATTGAGCAGCCGCTGTATTGGGACGACATTTACGCGCATTCGAAGTTGCAGAGTCAACTCAGTACGGCCCTCTGTCTCGATGAGTGCATTACCGGCTTCCGCGCTGCCGCCACTGCGATCGAATTGCGAGCCTGCCGCATTATCAATATCAAGCTGGGCCGCGTCGGCGGCCATACGGGAGCGCGCTCCGTCGAACAGCTCTGCCGCGCGCATTCCCTCCCCGTTTGGTGCGGAGGCATGCTGGAATCCGGGGTCGGACGAGCTCACAACATAGCCATGTCTACGCTCTCCGGCTTCACACTACCCGGCGACGTCTCCGCGAGCCGCCGCTACTGGGAGCGCGACATCATCGAGCCTGAAGTCGAAGTGTCTTCGCGCGGTACCATCCGCATTCCCGAAACGCCCGGTCTCGGGTTCTCAGTACGCCGCGATCTCGTCGACAAACTCACGGTGCGCACCAACGAGTGGAACGCCTGTACGGTTGCAGTGTGAGCATCATGTCGAACATCCATTCGAGAACGCCTCTTCGGCAAATTCTCGTCGTATCCGCTGTCGGCGTTCTTTTTGCACTGCAGCTCGCCGCACGGGCTCCAGCCCCTCTCCACGTCGGCCCTATGCCGCCCGCGCCGCCCCCCAATTGGACCGGGATCATCGGCGAGTACGGCACGGAGCAAGACAAGATTTACCTATTCGAGAAAGACGGCAGCTTGCATCTGCTGCACGCCGGGACCGACCTTACGCTTACACAATCCGGGCGCAATCGTTTTTCGAGCGCTCAGACACGCGTCGTTCTCAATCGCTCAAAGAACGGCGAGGCCACGCGACTAAAAGTCGGCCAGTCCACGTATCCGCGCCTACCGATTCCGTCTCGGGTGGCGTGTTCCACATCACGCCTCAGCGGCCGGTCGGTGAGCGGAGGATATCGCTGGGGAGCCGAACGGAAACGTGTTCTCATCGACGCTGAACGAGCCGGAAAGTTCGCCGCGCTCTCTGCACCCCGCAGTTCATAGCCGAAAACATGCACTCGCCTTGCATATACTCAAGAGCATGTTTGGAGGCATTGAAGCCGGGGGTACGAAGTTCGTCTGCGGCATCGGAACAGGGCCGGATGACATTAGAACAGCTCAGTTTCCGACCTCGACTCCAGACATCACAGTCGCGAGTGTAATCGAGTTTTTCGAGACAGAAGCAGGAAGACGTCTTAAAGCGGTCGGCATCGGCTCCTTCGGCCCGGTTGATCTCGATCCGTCGTCTACCACCTACGGCCGCATCACTTCGACGCCAAAAGCCGGTTGGGAAAATTACGACCTGGTGGGCACAATCGAACAAGCTTTGGGCATCCCCGCCGCGCTCGATACGGACGTGAATGCCGCTCTTGTCGGAGAAGCACGCTGGGGAGCGGCCTCCGGTTTATCCGACGCTGTCTATCTCACGATCGGAACCGGAATCGGCGGGGGTGCCCTGGTTCACGGCCACGTCGTACACGGCTTGATGCATCCGGAAATCGGACACCTGCGCATTCCGCACGATCGTGAGCGAGATCCCTTCTCCGGCACCTGTCCCTATCACGGAGATTGCCTGGAGGGTTTGGCTGCAGGACCGGCGATGCAGGCGCGCTGGAAAGCTCCGGCCGGCACGTTGCCCCCTGGCCATCCCGGGTGGGAACTGGAGGCACACTACCTCGCACTGGCGGTCGTGAATCTTACCGTGACCCTTTCGCCGCAGCGCATTTTGCTGGGAGGCGGCGTGATGCAGCAGGCACACTTGTTTGCTTTGATGAGGGAAGAGTTTGCACGCCTGATGAACAACTACATCCGGCGCCCCGAAGTGACAGAGGGTCTCGATCAATACATTCAACCCCCGCAACTCGGCGGGCGTGCCGGCGTGCTGGGCGCCCTCATTCTCGCCGAGCAGGCTCTCTCCACGACGCAACTAAACAACATTGCTCGCGTATGACGGTACAAACGGCATCCAAGATCATCGTAGACGCGTGGATCGTTACAGCTGTCCTATGGTTGCTCGCCAGCTTCAGCTCCAAGCCCACCGTGCGGACGCAATCAGGCGCGTCGCGCGCCGTGCAAGCCGGCCTACTCATCGCTTCGTATTTCTTGCTTTCCAGTTATTCGCGGGTAGGTCCGCTTGCCTGGCGCATTCTCCCCGAGTCTCCGCTTTCTATTTATGTCGGCATGGCGCTCACACTCGCCGGCATGGCTTTGGCAATATTGGCGCGCTTCTTTTTAGGGGGCAATTGGAGCATGAATGTCACCGTGAAAGAAAACCATCAGCTGGTGCGGGGAGGACCGTACGGAATCGTGCGCCACCCCATCTACTCCGGATTAATTCTGGCGATTCTCGGCACGGCGATCGCTGAGGGAGAGGTCCGCGGTCTTCTTGCCGTGATTCTCGCCATTATCGGGTTGCGGATGAAATCTCTCCTCGAGGAATCCTTCATGACCGGCCAGTTTGGACCCGAATACGCTGAATACAAGCGCCACGTCAAAGGGTTGATCCCGTTCGTGTGGTAACTTCGCAGTTGCACTCTGGTCGCACTGCCCCTTTGTCGCATCCTGCTCTATGAATCTTTTACCGCGAGACGAAAAGTTCTTCGATCTTTTCCATCAGCACGCCAAGATTCTCTGCCAGTCCTCTCAGCTCCTGATTACCGGTTTGAACTCCGGCTATCAGGGAGTGTGCGACATATCGAAGCAGATGGAAGCTTTGGAACGAAGCGGCGATGAAGTCATTCACGAGATTTTCAAAAGACTGCAATCCACCTTTATCACTCCTTTCGATCCCGAGGACATTCAGACGCTCGCCACTGCTCTGGATAACGTGCTTGATGCCATCGAAGATGCAACGTTCCGAATCGTGGCGTATCGTCTCGACCCTATACCCGCCGCGGCCCTCGAATTAGGCCGCATGATCGATGACTCCTGCAAAGCTCTTGAACGTGCGCTTTCGCTGTTGCATGATCGAAAGCCGGTCTGGGACGATTGCATCGAAGTGAACCGTCTCGAAAATGAAGCTGACGCCGTGGAGCGCACCTTGGTCGGGAAACTGTTTAGCTCCAACATTGATGCTCTTTCGCTGATCAAGCAAAAGGAAGTTTTCGAAATCCTCGAAGCCACCACCGACTATTGCGAGGATGTGGCCGATATTATCCAGAACGTCGCAGTGAAGAACAGCTGAGCATGTCCGTTTTCGGACTCGTAGTTCTCATCATCTGCATAGCGCTGATTTTCGATTTCGTCAACGGATTCCATGACGCGGCGAATTCGATCGCTACGGTAGTGGCGACAAGAGTGTTGACCCCTTTCCAGGCCGTCGGATTGGCGGGCGCTTTCAATTTCTTGGCGGCTTTCTTCCTGGGCACGCGCGTCGCCTCGACGGTCGGCAAGGGGTTCGTGAACCTGAATGTCGTCACGCCTTACGTGCTGCTGGCGGGCCTTATCGGTGCTATCATCTGGAACCTTTTGACGTGGTACGTGGGCCTCCCCATTAGTTCCTCACACGCTTTGATCGGCGGCTACGCGGGCGCAGCAGTTGCGAAGGCAGGACTGAACGGCTTGATCGTCGGCAAATGGCCCAGCACCCTCGCTTTCATTGTTCTCGCGCCGCTAATCGGACTGGTTCTGGGATACGCGTTGATGGTGGCGGTCTACTGGATTTTTCACCGCTACACACCGCGCAGAATGGATCGCTACTTCCGTCACGCGCAAATCGTCTCCGCATCTTTGCTGAGCTGCGCCCACGGAACAAATGATGCGCAAAAAACGATGGGGATCATCGCTGCCGTGCTGGTTGCGGGCCACTTTCAGCGCGATTTTCATGTTCCTGATTGGGCGATTCTCGCGTCCGCCGCCGCGATGGGCTTGGGAACGTTGAGCGGCGGCTGGCGCGTTGTCAGAACCGTGGGAACCCGGCTGACCCGTCTAAAGCCACGCAGCGGATTCTGCGCTGAAACGGGAGCCGCTATTTCGATTCTGACGGCCACTGTTCTGGGTCTGCCCGTCTCGACCACTCACGTTGTAGCGGGCGCAATCGCGGGCGTCGGATCCATACAACGGGTTCGCGCTGTCAGATGGAACGTCGCCGAAAACATTGTTGTGGCCTGGATACTCACCATTCCAGCGGCCGCTCTCGTTGCTGGCGGTGCGTTCTTTTTAATTCATCTGGTCGTACCGAACGCCTGATCGGCCGCGCAGCCGTTAAAAACTGAATCGTAATTGCAGGTCAATACGCCGCTGGTTACTTGCCGTTGCTTCAGCGCCAAATCCGCCCGAGATCCCCGTCGATTCCAGGAAGTACGGAGACGTAATGGCTCCGTTCGGCGTATTTAGATTCTCATGGTTCAGAATGTTGCGCGCATTTACCGAGGCCGTCAAGTTGTAACGATGTTCGCTGCTTTCGCCGCCGAAACCGTGTGGACCGCCGCCCATGCCTCCAAAACCGCCGCCCCCTCCCGGTCCACCGCCGCCTCCGTGTCCTCCGCCACCCGCGCGCGCCCCACCCGATGGCCCGGCGAATTTAGTCGTTCCAAATCCCCACGTCTTGCTGACGCGCAAATTCAGCCCTAGAAAACCGGGACCGGTACCGGCGTTCCGTTCGATCATGTCTGACGTCCCAGGCACGGGAACCACTGGGTACGAGTTGTATTCGCTGCTCACCGGCACTCCGTAATACAGCAGCGCCGTGCTGGTCACCTGCGGTCGCGCAGTCGGATTCGCCGCCCCGGTCAAATATAAATCTGTTCCTGTCGTGACGTTGAAGGGTACGCCGCTATGTGCCACCATGAACGGCGAGAAGCGCAATCCCCACGGCCCGGCAATAGAGCCGCCCAGGAAAAAGTTGTGCTCGACGTCGAGAGATGAACGCCCCCAATCCGCCGCGAGATTGTACGGATCGGCAGGCATTGTGCCAAGCCCGTCGGTATCGCTATGCGCATCTGTATACGAATACCGGCCGAACAAAGTGAGCCATCGTCCGACGGCTGTGTTCACGTTGACGATCGCCATCGTCTGCTTGAAAATCCCGGTCGACTGGTAGTCGTAGATGTCGCTGATGCCGTTGACGATGCCGTAAGGCCTGCAGCAAACATTATTAGAGTTCGTCGTCCCTCGCGGCCCTCCCGCCAACTGAGACGCACCCGGCGGACTTGTGCCCGGGATCGGGTAGGGAGCGTTGATATTGTCTGTTCGCAATTCGTGAGTGCCACGGGAATTCAGAAAATTCACCGACAGCGTCGTGTGCCCGAACAACTGCCGTTCCACCGCGATAGCTGTTTGCATCAGCCGCGGCGCGCGCAAATTGCGATCGATCTGATAGATCTGTCCACTATTGTTTGCTGTCAAGTTGGTCGTAGAGATCGGGGTGTTGAAAGCGGCATTGTAGATCGTCGGGTTGTCCAGAGTATAAGTCGTAAGCGGGTTCTGCCCGAGATAGCGGTACGCTGTTTCAACGTTCAAGATCGCGAAACGGTCGTAGAACATACCCCACCCGCCGCGAATCACAGTTTTCGCGCGGCCCCTGCCGCTTTTCGCATCGGGTGACCAGGCAAAACCGAATCTCGGTGCCCAGTCGCTGTGATCGCTGATATTCGTCTGCCACTCCCAACGGGCGCCCAAGCTCAGCGTCAGATTCGGCTTTGCGCGCCAATCATCCTGGATGAACGGCCCGATATCTGTCTGATTCAGCCCGATGTACGGATTGCCCGAATTCATGGTGTACTTCGTCGGTCCGTACCCTATTGCCGTCACCTGCTGGCTTGAAAGTCCGGAAGCGAGTAACTGCTCCGTCAGAAGATATTGATTGATCGATTGAAGCCGGACGGTCTGGCCCGCGACGGGCTGCAAACTGGAGTTGAGAAGCGGGAACGTGCCGCCCTGGAACACATATTCACCGTTGAAGTTCTGTGGGGTCGAATCGTCCAGCAGTGTGGTTCTGCTTCGAATGCCGAACTTCGTCGTATGCGTTCCCCATGTCACTGAGGTGTAATTCTGGATCTCAAAGTAGTTCTGAAGGTCGTAGCTGTGAGGAAAACCCGGCGCGCTAAAGCCTGAACCGCCCGCAACGAACGATTGCGACACATCGAGCGCCGGAGCCTCGCTCTGGCTGGCGCGTAATGTGTTCGTGTGGTCGAACTGAAAGTGCGTCTCGTTCACCGCCTTCGCATTCAAAACGGCGGTCTCGACGATTTGCACCGTGTGTTCTGTGGTCGACATGCTGTAGCCGCTGCTCGGCAGCGTGAAATTGCCAACCGTGGTCTGGGGTAGAAAGAACGATCCGATGCCCGTCACGGCGCGATCGTTCGTGAGATAGCTGTACCGGAAGCTGAGCGTGTTATTGGCGCCGAGCTGGTAATCCATACGCGGGCTGACGGTCGTGCGCCTCTGGGGTGTTGATGAATAGATCTGATACGGCTGGTCGCTGAGGAAGCTTGCCGTCGGAATCGTAGCTGTCACGATGCCGTTGTCGTCGATCTGCCGCCGCTCGACATCGACGAAGAAGCTTCCATGCCTGCCGACAGGGCCGCTCACATTCCCGCCAAACAACTGTGTGCGGAAAGGTGGATCGTCGAGCCCCGGCGTTATCAGGAACGGGTTGCGCGAGTTCCAGATCCCATCGCTGATGTTGTAGTACGCCTGCCCGTGAAATTTGTCAGACCCGGGTTTCGTAAAGATCTGAATACGGCCGTAGCCCAGCTTGTCGAACTCTGCCGAGAATGGGTTCGAGTTGATGCGGATTTCGCGGATCGATTCCTTCGGCGGCAAGCGCCCGCCCGTGAATCCATCGATAAAAATCTGATTTCCTCCCGGCCCCGCAGCGGGTCCCGCCAAGGCCTGAAGATCCGCTTCAAGATCGTCTGGATCGTCGGGCAGCGCATCCAGATCTTCTTGCTTCAGCACCAGCGCTGTCGCGTTGTTGGTAGGCTCTGTGCTCACCGTGTTCGTGGTGGTATCCGTGACCGTTACTTCTTGCCGTTGCGTCTGAACCGTCATCACGATGTTTCCGGTAGCTGCCTGGCCGGCCGTTACGCTTACCGCGATGCCACCTTCCTGTTGCAGGCCGGCGTATGCTGCCGAGACCGTGTAGCTGCCCGGAGCGACTCCGCGGAACACGTAACTGCCGTCCCCGCCGGACTTCACCGTTTGGATGGTGCCGTTCGGACTCGCTAACGTGACCACTGCGCCGGGAATTACGCCGCCCGTGTCATCTTTAACATTCCCGCGGATTGCGCCAGTCGTCCGTGCTGCGCTCCGCGCCGGCCCTTGTGTCGACGGATTCTGTGTCGCCGGCGTTTGCGCAAACAGCGCGCACGGGAGAGTTACTCCAACGAAAAATACACGTAGTGTCTTATAGTTCATCTACCCTCTGAAGGAATTGTTCGCTGCCGGACCGCATCCAAAGCGGAATCTATTGAGGAGGCCCACCCGGCATGCCGCCACCCGTATCCATGCCTCCGCCGGTGAGGCTGGCTCCCCAGTCACCGAGCGATTGCGCCTGGCGCGTCGAAGCGGATTGAAAGATTGGCTCAACGCCTGCGATCACGTTTATCGCTAAGAGCTGAGATTTGTCGGTACTATTCGGAGATCCGGAGACCACCACTGCATCGCCCGGCTTGAGATCGGTCGCGCTGATCTTCGGCAACATTCCGAGCATCTGCGATAAATCTCCGTTTGCCGCGCCACGCATGCCGCGATGTCCACCGCCCGGCCCGCCAGGAGATCCGGCCGGTGCTTCTTCGGCGCGATTGCCGCCCGCATTCCCCTGTCCCGCTTCACCCGCTTTCGCGCCATACGGAGGAGCGCCTGCGGTAGGATTCGCTTGGGCTCCAGCTCCGCCGCTTGATTGGCTGCCCGAACCTCCGCCTGACCCTGCGCCTGACCCGGTCCCTTGCGGTGGTCGAAAATCCGGATTGAAGCGCCGCGCCAGTCCGTACGCCATCATGGTGGGAAGTCTTCGAACCGCTGAATCGTCGTTCAATGTCACAGTGACCGGTTGCTTCGTCTGCAGGTTCTTAATTCTGATTTCTTTCCCATCGGCGGCGATCGAGATCACGGTTCCTACCATGGTGCGAAACGAACTCGAATAGATCTTTTGGGCTACAATCGACGATCCGTCGGGGCTCATCTCGCCGATGACGCGTACCTGATCGCCTGGTTGTATATCCGACAATTGCGACGCGACCGGCGTCTGGGGCGTCTCCGGCGAGTAGCGTGTAAATTGGGCTTTCGCCGCCTCTACCGCTACCGGTTTCGTGCCCTCCGGCGTTCGTGCCGTAACGTTCAGCTTCTCACCTGCGGCATCGATTCCAGTCACCACGCCCGCCGTGCTGTGTTGCCAGGCTGCCGCTTGCGCTTGATGCGCTTGCTGCAGATCGCGGGCCGACATCAGGATCACGCTGCGTGCCGCTACCGTATTCGCGTTTTCCGGCGCCTTCGAGCCACCCACTTGAACACGGTCGCCCACCGCCAGATCGTCGGCACTAATGCGTGCCGCGCTCTTGAGATCTTTCGCCCCGGGCTCGACCTTGATCAGAGTTTTCGTATTCGCAAGCTCGACTCTGTATTCCGTTCCCGTCTTATCCTCTTTAACGGTGACCGTGTGGTTCGCGTGATCGACGGCAATAACGGATCCGAGGATGCGCTCAGCCGGTTTAGCACCCGTCGCGGGGCTCTCTTGGGCGAAAGAAGTCCAGCCCAACAACAGAATCCCCGCTGCCAGGCAGGTCTGAAAGCGCGTCAACATATAGTCTGAATCATAAATCGTTCATCGGTAGGGCGACAACCTCAACAGCTACGTTACGCATTGCCTCGGACGGAGTTTCGACGTTCTCGCATTCAATGTGATAGGAAGCAGCGCGGAGGGGACAAGCGGTGGGATCGGAGAGGCTTAACACACGAACAGGACGCTATCCCTTCTCGGGATGCGTCCTGTCGGAAATCTGTTGGCTGGATTAAGCGGCGTTAACGAGCATGTCTTCAAACATCTCGTTGCCGTCGTCATGATTGCGGTCGGCTTGCTCTTGACACTGGATGCAATATGCCGCCCATGGCACCGCATTCAGGCGCTTCGGGCTGATCTCCTCTTCACAATGCAAACAGGTACCAAACGAACCATCTTCAATTCGACGAAGCGCGGATCGCACGTTGCGAAGCAGATTCGACTCGCGGTCCAGATTCCGGATCGCTAACTCGCGCTCAGCCGCGTGCTGCACCTCGTCCAAGGCATCCGCGCTTTTCTCAATAGTGATTGCGTCGCGGTTCCGAACGATCCGCTCCAACTCGTCCTGTTTGCTTTCCAGGATCTTCTTAAACTTGTTTACTTCGGTCTTCGTCATTTGTGTTCTTCTCCTTCTTAACGACTAGCTGTGCCCATCTAAAAAGTAGTTCGAGGCAGCCAAGTCTCCCGTTTAGACGCGGGCATCCTCAAAAAGGTTCAACAAGGGTAGCACAGATCTTTCACCAGTTGTAAAGATTTCGTAATCGTTACCGCTGGTGCTAAAGAGCTGAGCGACAGACAACGCGTTCGCGCGATCTCTAACGGTACTGGAACTCAAAACTGAGTTCCGGATGCGCGGCGCTTCTGCTCCGACAAGTCGACGCTTTTCGGATCTCCGAATCATACCACAGCCCCTGAGCAATTTAGGCACCATTCATCGGTGACCCGCACTGCAGGCGCTCCACTGTTCGTCCCACCCCTCCGAAGCGGCTTCACCCCTGCCGCCGTTCTTCATAAGATGACCTATCGGCCGCGCTGCGGAAAACCTTACCCAACAATGATATTCAGGGCAACAAAATCTTCGGTGCTTTCGACAAACCCGAACTCGGAGGACGGATGACCCGCTGTGAGTCCGGTGTATTTCCCAGCGCTGCTCGAGCTCTCAACCTAACGTCGCAACGCTTCCGTTGAGTTTAGGGTGCGCCGGAAAGGAACTTTCTCTCAGCCGGGCTGGAAAGAAAGTAAGTCCGTCAGAGAGTTCCGCGCGCTGCTGCCCACAAACAGCGCTTATGCGAACAGAACAGTACTGTGTTCCAGCAGTACTCAAACTGTTGCCGGACTCACCTCTACAAGGCAGCTATAAAATGTTGGACCGCCACCCAAGTCGGTCAGGCGTTCGGAAGTGAGTTGGTTTATTCCCAAACTCGCAACAGAGCGCTTGTTCCAGCGGACGCTTCTGGCTCGCACAACACCCGCAGGGACATCGGTCGTCGCAACCAGCGCCTCGAAAAAGCAAGTACCTCGATCGTTCTGAGCGCTCACTAACATTCCATCCACGATTCCGCGCCTCTCTGCGTCAGAAGGATGGATACAGAGAATAGCTGTCTGCTCGTCGACTTCGGCGCGGTGACCGAAGGTCGAGTTCATACTGTCATCATTCTTCCCCGATACCAGTTCGAGCGGATATCGTCGCGCCAACTCTGCATCGCCGAACCGCGACTCGGCGGGCGGCGTGTAGGCGAGCGACTCCGCTCCGAAATCAAACTTACCCGACGTAGTTCGAAAATCGCCTCGTGCGAACGGCAGAAAGGGTTCGTTTTCAGGCCCGACGTTCAAGCGCACGGAAAGCTCGCGTTCCAGCCGCTCCAGCGTAATGCCGTTCAAGTACGGTGACTTCGAATCCAACAAACCGCGTATCATGTCGTCTTCCGTCTCGTCGAAACAGGAGTCAGAGAAACCGGCCTGCTTCGCCAAAAGCCGGAAGATTTCTACGTTCGATTTCGTTTCACCAGGGGCTGCGAGTGCCGGCCGCGCGAGTTGCACGTAATAGTGCCCGTACGCGAGGTAAACGTCGGTGTGCTCGAGGAAGGTCGTCACCGGAAGCACGAAGTCGGCATAATCGGCCGTGTCGGTTTGAAATTGTTCGAGCACGATCGTGAAGAGGTCATCGCGCCGCAACCCTTCCAAAACTTTGGCCTGATTTGGCGCGATCGCTGCCGGATTTGAATTGTAAACGACCAGTGCGCGCACACGCGGTTGGTCCAATTCAACCAGCGCGTGGCCCAGCTGCGTCATATTCACCAGTCGCGCTTCGCGTCCCAGCGGTGATTTGCTCTGCAGGTCCGGCCTCTCGAGCGCGGCAGCATTAAACTGGAAGGCGCCCGACGTGCTGAGCTGAAGTCCTCCGCCGATCTCGCGCCAGGATCCAGTCACAACCGGCAGTGCCGCAATCGCGCGCACGGCGCTTCCACCGCGCTCACTCCTCTGAACACCGTAGTTCAAGCGGATGGCGGCCGGGCGCATGGTCGCATACTCATGAGCGAGCGCCTCCACACATTCGGCGCAGATCCCGGTCAACGCAGCGACCCGATCGGGCGGGTACTCGCTAGCCAGCTTCGCGAGTTCTTCAAACCCGCTCGTATAATTCGCCACGTAGTCGCGGTCCTGCCAGCCCTCGCGCAAAATGACGTGAATCAAACCCAGTGCCAACGCGAGATCGGAGCCAGGGTTAATCGCGAAGTGACGATCCGCCACCTTGCCGGTCCGGTTCTTCACCGGATCGATGACGTAGAACTTCGCGCCTTTACGTCTGGCCTCCACAATCCACGGCCATAAATGCACATTCGTGCCGAGCACATTCGCACCCCACGCGATGATCAGCTTCGAGTGTGCAAATTGCTCCGGCTCCGTCCCAAGCTTGACGCCTTGAGAAAGTCGCAGCGCTTCACCGCCCGCCGCCGAGCAAATCGTGCGGTCCAGGCGCGAGGCCCCCAGCCGGTGGAAGAATCGCCGATCCATCCCTGCGCCGTTGAGCATCCCCATAGTCCCGGCATAGCTGTACGGAAGGATCGCCTCCGGCCCCGCTTCGGTAGAAATTTGGAGCAGGCGTGCCGCAATCTCGGTGAGCGCTTCGTCCCAGGTTGTGCGCTCAAACCGGCCCTCGCCTTTTGCCCCGACGCGTCGCATCGGATACAGCAAGCGGTCCGGATGATACTCGCGCTCCAGGTATTTGGCAACTTTTCCGCAAAGGAACCCGCGTGTAATCGGGTGCTCGGGATCTCCGCTTAGCTTGGTAGCCCGCCCGGCGTCATCGATCTTGAGTACCAGCGAACACGTGTCCGGACAATCGAGTGCGCACACGGATTTGCGTGTTTCAGCCACGATCCTTCTATTCTCGCCGAAATGCGACGTCTAAATGTAAATGCGTCCCTGCAGGAACAGGGCGGCATATCCGGCAATCTCGACGCGATCACCAGCCAGTTTGCAGAACAACTCTCCACGTCTCGGGGAAATCTGCCGCGCATGCAGGATCGTCTTTCCCAGCTGCTTCGCCCAGTACGGAATCAGTGTGCAATGAGCCGAGCCAGTCACCGGATCTTCCGGCACTCCCTTAGCGGGCGCGAAGAATCTAGACACGAAATCGCAATCCGTTCCAGGCGCCGTGGCAATAAACGCGAACCGGTCGATCCTCTTTAGCGCTTCCATATCGGGCTTCAGCGCCATCACTTCCTCCTCCGACCCATATCTCACTAGATAGTCGCGCGCCGCCAAAATCTCAACCGGCCTACCGCCCATCGCCGGGACCAACCCGGCATCCGCGTCGACCGGTTCAGGCGGACGGGAAGGGAAGTCCATCGCTAAACGGTCGCCATGCCGCCGCACCACCAATTCGCCCGACTTGGTCTCGAACTGGACCGTGTCACCGGGCTCCTTCAATTCGTGGAACAGAACATGCGCCGAGCCTAGCGTCGCGTGTCCGCACAAATCCACCTCGCAAACCGGAGTGAACCATCGCAGCTGAAAACGTCCATTGTTCCGTACGAAAAAGGCGGTCTCGGCCAGATTGTTTTCGTTAGCTATCGCCTGCATGGTCTCATCCGGCAGCCATTCTTCAAGTGGACAAACAGCGGCCGGATTGCCTGAAAAGACCCCCCGGCTGAATGCGTCGACCTGATAGATGGGAAGTTCCATCTACATACGATGAACGGGAAGCGTTAATGGATGCGAACGCGGTACTTTTCTTTGAGCACCAGTTCGTCAAAGATCGCTAACACTCTCTTGCGGTAACTGTACATCTGCCGTAGCGAATCCCGAAAATTCTCTTCGTAGCGCTGTGGCTGAAGCCACTTGTGCAGCAGCGGTTGGGGCACGTCGATATCGCGGCGCAGATCATCCGCCGAGTGCCCGCGCAGGAACAGGCCGTAGAAAATGGCTGCCTCCCGTTGCGGGGCGAGCGGATCGAAATCGTCGCGACCTTGCATCATTGCCGTACTGCTTTGAAACCCGTATCGTACTACCAAATCGAGAGCTTTAGAAACCCCGGAATTACCCTGCCTGAATGCCGTTCCTAAGGCCCTCAAGTCCTCAGTCTAGCAACGCTGTCAAGTGTTCGCGCAATTGCCTGTGAAGCTACCAGAGGTACCGTTTCGGAATCAGCCTCACTGCGGCGCGTGAGGATCGGGCACCAGGGTGTTTGAGGTTTGGAATTAGTGTAGTCGCCAGTTAGTTGCGCGTCTCGAAGTTCGCTTTGTGCAAATCTTGTGCAAGGTGGAAGGGTGATCCGGGGACGAGCCGGGAACGCCGTTAATGCCGAGAAAGGATAGAACACATCGGTTCTCGCCTGTACGCAATCAAGGCACACAGCTTGACCGTCGCAGAGAGTTCTTGTACGATTTTAATGTGTACAGAAAAAAGGCCCGCGGATGCCGAGATTAGCAGTTGAAGACAACAGTCGCATGTCCCTGCGGATTGCTCCCGAGGAGAAGACGATTCTTCTGCGGGCGGCGGCACTGAAGCGCACGGATCTCACGGATTTCGTCCGCCAGCACAGCTTGAAAGCGGCAAGGGCGGTAATCGAGGAAGCAGAACGTTTGGAACTTTCCGAGCGAGACAGCCTGCGGGTGATGGACTTGCTCGAGAATCCGCCCAAGCCGAATGCGAAGCTGCTGGCTGCAGCGAAATCGCTGCCGAAGCGGAAGTGAGCGCTAACGCATGGCACGAGGAGCCGATCGCCAAAAGTCATGCCCGAGACGCCTTCGACTGCGGCGAAGCGGCCCTCACTGAATTCCTGCAACGGTATGCCCGAAAGAGCCATGAGCTAGGCGGCGCAAAAACGTTCGTCGCCATCAGCGATGCCGACAATGAAACGATTCTCGGCTACTACAGCCTGAGTCCCGCCTCGATCGCGTATGCCCGGACACCGGAGATTGTCCGTCGAGGCCTTGCTCGCCACGAAGTGCCAGCATTTCGGCTGGCACGTTTGGCCGTGGGTCTCAGGGTGCAAGAGCAGGGTCTAGGCGGGCAGCTTTTGATGGCGGCCGGTAAACGATGCTTGCTCGCAGCTGCCGAGGTGGGCGGTGTCGCGATGCTTATCGATGCCAAGAACGCCAGGGTTGCCGCTTGGTATCAGAGTTACGGCGCTCTGCCGCTACTGGATGCGCCGCTTTCTCTGCTGCTTCCGCTGACGACTGTTGAAGCCGCGCTCAAAACAGCGAAGAAATAGACAATCCTTTCGTTAGCAGCTGGTCTAACGAAAGGATAAACCCTTTTCCTTTCGTTACCCGGAAATGTTCTTCGGGGCATCAGGATAGCGGCTCCCCGAACCGTGTCCCGTCGGGCACACGAAAGCAACTCGTGCGCTCGTCCGTCGCGCTCAAGGCCCCACCGTTAATTGGACCGATCCAAATGACCGAGGATCATGCAGGAATCGTGCATCGGATGGCGTAGTGCACATCCTTTGCCTGGCGAGGTTTGGATACGTTCACGATGCAACCAGATGCTGGGCTCAAATCTACAAAATGCACACTGATATCAAATCTCAGCATCCGCTTCAGTGAAGTACTCAGCCGTGGCCTTCAGGAATTCTGGTTTCAAAGCCCCCGCGAGCCCAAGTCGCCTGATACCCTCGACTTTTTCCATTAGCTTGGCGAAACTGATGAATCCGCAAACTCTTGGCATCGGTTTCTCTCGATAGGCGAATGTCGGCCTTGTAATCTCTTGTCGTACCTTGCTTCTTCGTTCATCCGGCGCAACCAGGAAGAGAGGTAAGTCGAGGTTCGGCTGTAGCGCAAGGAGATCGCTCATGCGGAGCAGGCCGGAATAGATGGACGTGGTCGCCTCGATCTCAAATGCCGCGACGATCGTGTTGGCCTTGAGCCACAGCACATCGATCAACTCAATCGTTCGATTGGTCGCATCATTGAACTGTGTGGGCAGTTCATCGAGCATTCCCGGGACTCCCCCCAACAGCACGCCATTGTAATTTCTGCCACGGTCATTACGAGCGACCCAGACGTCCAAACCTAATTCCGCGCCCAGTTTGAGTAGGTTGAACTGTATCTCCAAATGACGCGTCGTGGGCTCTCCGCGGGGCCTCGCGTCCACTGCCTCGTCGTCTTCCTCCGGTACGCTTACGACAGTGGGTACAGCGATCTTGCCTTTACGAAATTCCACCTTAAAATAGCTGGGCTTTCGAGCAAGCTTGCGGGGATCGACTGGCCGAGCTACAGGATTACGCTCCGCTTCACGAAGGGCCGCCAAGATGAGCGCACCATCACTTTCACGGCGGAAGAAATTAGGGCTCATTCGCAGAAAGCCCCTAAATCCACCTCTGTGCTCCGGCCCGCGATAGAAATCAAGCTTGCCCTCAAACTCTTTCATCTCGATCCCGCATTCCGGATCGAGGGTGACAATCGGCTTCACGGCAAATCTGACAGGAAACGCATCAGAAGTCCAAATTGAGCTTGCGTCGTTCGTCGCTCGTATTACCTCGAGTGCACCAACCCATCGCATTACACCAGTGAGGTAGCACAGCAGGCTGTCGCCGGGGTTGACGCGTTTCGCCGTCTTTCGCATTGTGTCGCGAAATCCGCTGATGTTTGCTCCCGCCCTGCGAAACTCGTGCCACGTGGTGCCAGTGAACAGGTCGAGCCAATAGTTCATGGAGCTCCGTGATAAGTGTCTCATCTGCATGCGTGCGGATCTAACGTACAGCCTTAGCTCACTCGCGTTTTCGAACATCGAAGCCGATCCTCAAGAAAACACGCCTGCCACTTGGTTAAGTTGTGTGTGCAAATTTTGTGCAAGATCGACCAGGAAAACGCGGGATTTTCGTCTTTTGGGCTCGATGCGACAGTGATGCTGCGGGAAGACTAAACCGTACCCCTGCTGTTATTTAGGAAGAATTTTGTTGGAGGCGCGGGGCGGGATCGAACCGCCGAATAAAGGTTTTGCAGACCTCTGCCTTACCACTTGGCTACCGCGCCGGCAAGCTCATCGCTCTTCGCACCATAACATACACCCGCCGTTTCCACCCATCGCGCTACGCTCAATGTAGATTTTGCGATGAGGCGTACGCTTGCCCTCCTTTTCGCCGCACTTTTCATGAATCACTCCATCCTTGCCGCCACGTTTCCCGACGCCGCCGAACTCAAACAAATGGCCGCCAAGTTTGCGCCCACTCCGCTGACCGTCGATATCTCGCAGCTCAGCCCCGGTGACCGCCAGGCACTCGTCAAACTCATCCAAGTCGGCCGTGTCGTCGACGATCTTTTCATGCAGCAGCTTTGGAACGGCGACGTCACTCTCCATCACCGCCTGCAGCGCGACACGTCCGCTCTCGGCACCGCCCGCCTCCATCTCTTTCGTATATATAAAGGACCGTGGTCCGATCTCGACGGGCACCGCGCCTTTCTCCCCGATGTTCCCGAGCGCAAGCCCCTAGGCGCGAACTTCTATCCCGAGGACATGACCCGCGACGAATTCGAGCAGTGGGTCGGCGGTTTGCCCGAAAACGATGCTGCGGAAGCAAAAAGCTTTTTCACCATCATCCGACGCAACCCTCAGACGCGTGGATTGGAAATCGTGCCGTACTACCGCGCCTTCCACGACGATCTGCAACGTGCAGCGGCGCTCTTGCGCGATGCAGCCGCATTGACGGATAATGCCTCCCTAAAAACCTTTCTGCAATCGCGCGCCCGCGCATTTCTCGACGACGACTATTACGAAAGTGACTTGGCGTGGATGGATCTTGATGCGCCAATCGACCTCACCATCGGGCCTTACGAAACATACAATGATGAGCTTTTTGGCTACAAAGCATCTTTCGAGGCGTACGTCTGCTTGAAAGACAATGCGGAAACCGCCAGGGTCCAGAGTTTTTCACATCATCTTCAAGAAATCGAAAACAATCTGCCGATCGATCCGGCCTACCGGAATTCGAAACTCGGAACGACCATGCCGATTCGCGTCGTGAATGAGGTGCTGTCTGCCGGCGACGGTAATCACGGTGTCCAGACCGCGGCGTTCAATCTGCCGAACGATGAACGGGTCATTCAGCAAAAAGGCAGCAAAAAAGTCATGCTGAAGAACATCCAGCATGCCAAGTTCGACGGCACGTTGACGCCGATCTCCGCGAATCATCCTTCCACCCGGCGCCCAAGCCGACCTGAGTTTCGATTCGTTCTTCACACACATCCTCGCGCACGAGCTGAGTCACGGTATCGGCCCGCATCAGATTCAAGTGAACGGGAGAAAAACTTCGGTTCGCCTGGAGCTGAAGGATCTCTACAGCGCCCTCGAGGAAGCGAAAGCTGACGTAACCGGCTTATTCATGCTTCAATATTTTTTCGACAACGGCATCTTGCCCGGTGGCCAAAACAATGAGCGGAAGCTTTATAACACCTTTCTTGCTTCATCGTTCCGCACCCTCCGCTTCGGCATTGGTGAGGCGCATGCCCGGGGCATGGCGCTGCAGTTCAACTACCTGACGGATCACGGTGCTTTCATCGCACGGCCGGACGGCACGTTCGAGGTGAATTACGCGAAAATCAAGCAAGCTGTCCGCGACTTAACCCACGAGCTGCTGACGATCGAGGCCCGAGGCGACTACGCCTCCGCGAACAGGCTGCTTGCTGAGCTCGGCGTCCTACGACCAGGTTTGACCAAAGCCCTGGAGCGTTTGAAGGACATTCCCGTCGACATCGAACCCAGGTTTTCCACTGCGGATGAACTTACGCGAAGCGATCGCTAGAGCTCTTCGCGGGCTCGCGGCACGAAGCGATTATGAGCTCACCGAGGCGCTGTTCTTACGGCTGCTCGGACTCATTTACCTCGCGGCCTTTGGATCGTTCTGGCCTCAGATCGTCGGTCTCATCGGTTCGCACGGCATCGAACCGGTAGCGCGGATCATGCCCGCCATCCGAACCGAGCTCGGTGCCAGAGCTTTCTTCGATGTTCCCACCGTGCTCTGGTTTGGATCGAGCGATGCTGCACTCCTGTGCTGCTGCATCATAGGATGCCTCGCCGCACTCTTGCTCACCGCGGGAGTTCTTCCTCGCCTGTCGGCGGCTATCTGCTGGGGGCTTTATCTGTCCATCGTGTCCGTCGGCCAGCCATTCACCGGTTTCCAGTGGGATGCTCTGCTGCTTGAATCGGGATTCCTGGCACTGTTTGCCGGGACGCGCTGGATTGTTTGGGCCTATCGCTTTTTGCTGTTCCGCCTGATGTTCGAATCGGGCGCGGTCAAGCTACTCTCGCATGACCCCACCTGGAGAAATCTACACGCGCTGCGTTTCCACTTCATGACGCAGCCGCTGCCCAATCCCATCGCTTATTACGTCTATCGCTTTCCTGCCTGGCTGCTCGATGGCATGACTGCCGGAACTCTCATCATCGAACTGGCGGCCCCGTTCCTGCTGTTTGGTCCAAGGCGCGTGCGGCGGATCGGCGTCGGTCTGCTGATGCTCTTGCAAGTCCTGGTTCTCTTGACGGGCAATTACGCGTTCTTCAATTTGCTGTCGCTCGCGCTGTGCCTATGGGGACTCGATGACGGTGTCTTTGCCCCGCTTGCACCGATACTGCGCAGAACATGGCCATCACACACGACGGCCACGGGAAGCAAGCGGCCCTCAGAGCTCACTTTTCGTGACGTTGCGAACCGCTTCCAGTCTTGTTGCGGCCGCGCTCATCGCGATCGGAGCCATTCAAGTCCTCACGATGTTCCTTCCGGAGGCCGCGAGTCTCACCCGGAAGCCGCTCAGCCTCATCGCCCCGTTTGAAATCGTCAACACGTATGGTCTCTTCGCTGTCATGACAACGACGCGCCCCGAAATCGTTATCGAGGGCTCCAACGATCAAAAGAGTTGGGCAGAATATTCCTTCCGTTACAAGCCCGGCGAACTGCATCGCGGGCTGCCGCTCGTCGCCCCTCATCAGCCGCGCCTCGATTGGCAAATGTGGTTTGCTGCTCTGGGCAGCATTCAGGAGAACAACTGGGTCGGCAATCTCATGTATCGCTTAATGCTCGGCGAGCCAAGCGTCATCGGCCTCATGGACCCGCCGCCGTTCCCCCAACCGCCGCGCTACATGCGGGCGCTGCTCTACAAATACGACTTCACTACCCCCGCAGAGCGCCGTCGAACGGGCGCCGTCTGGCAACGCCAACTGCAAGGCCTCTGGTTTGGCCCCGTTTCACTGAAAGGCGGCTAGAGAAAAGCCCGCCGCTGATAAACCCGCATGGGAATTGCTCGCGCGCATCTACTCCTGCGTGCTCGGCCCCGCACCCCGCATGCGCACAATCTCCACCTCAGAACCGACAAATCCCCACGTCACCCAGACCTGACCTTTGACAACGCGCTGAAAATACTCCCGAGCTTCCGCCGACTGCCCGTTGTACAGATGCCAGTTACCCACTCCATAGGAGACGGTGTCGAACTGCAGTTCGGGTTCGAGATCGCTCGCGCCCGTGGCCGGCTCCGGCGGGACCGCGTCCGATTCCTTCATCGCTCCTTGAAAGAAGCGCACCAGGTGCAGATAAAACTGTGAGTGCCCTTTAGCCGTTATGTCCGGCGTGATTTTCGCTAACGCCTCGGCCGCTTCATCGCGCTTGTTGGCGCGGCGAAGCGAAGCATAAAGCCAGTTCGTCGAATTGATGCGGCTGTCCGTGTCCGGAGCCAAATCGACGGCATGATGGAATGCATCCGCTGATTCGGCGAACTCACCCAAAAAGTAGTGCGAGAGACCAAGATGATAATAAGCGTCAACTTTTTTTGGATCGAGCGTCACCGCCCGATTCAGGTCGGAACGCGCATTGGCGAACTCTCGCAACGCTAACTCGCGGTGGCCGCGCTCCAAATACAGCTCGGCATTGTCCGCCGCGCTCTCCAGCGCCTTTGTGCAGGTATCCACCGCTTCGCGATACTGCCAAACGGCAGCCTGGGCCTGCGCCAATTTGAGCATCAAAGTCGGATTCTTCGCGTCAGCCGCCAGATTCTTCTGCGCCGCAGCGACCACTCCTTTGTCATCCGCAAGCGAATAGAACTTCCTGCCGAGCAGCGAGGTGATCTCGTAATGCGTCGAACTTCCCGACGGCTCGGCAGGGGCCTGTGGCGCTTGCCCGGCAGACACAAGCCCTATCCCCGAAGCGAGCGTACAAGCGACGCCCAGGCCGAAAATCGTCAACAGTGCCGTTTTGCGATCGTATGCGCGATGCATAATCTCAAATGATAAGCCCCAGATCGCAGTCCGTAACTCGCCACGGCGGCCGAATGCCGTTTGTGAGATTTTCCCGCCCATCCCGACCCTTCCTTATTTGAAGTACCGAACGGCGCTAAATTTCTGCTTTGTCGTCGTCACCATCCTTTGGACCGGCTGGTGCCTGTGCTGGCCGTTTGTGGCTCGCCATCAGGACATTCAACGAGCTGTCGCCGAAGCCACGGCAACATATCGGGTCTGCTTGCAGCAGCGCGCCGTCACCCCTACCGACTGCCGCCGCGATCGGGAGGCTTACCAGAAGCTGCTCTCTAATGCCGTAGCGCCCGCCGACGAAAACGTGTACCAGCTATTTGCGGGCAGGCAAACCGGCGACGCTGTCCGTTTCATGTGTGCGCTTTGTTTACTGCCCCCGATCATCGCGTTCGCGCTCGTTCGCCTGACACTCGAGCTCGGCCTTTTCCTTGCGCGTTCAAGATCGACCGACGTTCGGGTGCTCCGCTAGCGCGCCAAGACAGTCAGCTGGGTACCCTGTTCGTCGAAGTTCGCCGGATCCAACCAGTCCTGCAATGCCTGTTTACGCTGCGGCCACTCGCTATCGAGCATGGAAAACCAGGCCGTGTCCCGATTCCGGCCCTTGATGATCATGTGCTGGCGGAAAATTCCTTCGAATTGAAAGCCTAGCCGCAAAGCCGCTCGCCGCGAACCCTCGTTCAGGGCATCGCACTTCCATTCGTAGCGCCGATACCCAAGCTCCTCGAACGCATGCCGCGCCATCAAGTACATCGCTTCGGTTGCCCCTCGGGTCCGCTGCAGCGACGGAGCGAAAAGAATGCTGCCCACCTCGATCGAACGATGCACCGGCTCCACTCGCATCAGTGATGCATATCCGCTGGCACGCCCCGATTGGTGCTCTAGAATCGCAAAGAAGAGTGGGTCCTCGCCTGCCGCCTTCTTTTGCAGCACGGAATGGAAATCTTCGTAATTAGTGAACGGTCCATCGAACAGGTACTGCCAGACTCCGCTATTCGCCACGCCGCCTGTAGCCTCCCATAGCGCTGGTCCGTGAGCCTCCGCCTCCAGCGGAACGAGCGTTACGTAACGGCCCGGAATGGTTATGCGTCCGGGCCGCTGAGCTGCGCGGCTGTTCACGCGGTCGCCTACCGGTAATCTACTGTCGGGATCGATTTCTGGCATTTGTAATCGCTAGACCGGCTCTTTTCCTCAATTCTCATCGCTATCGGATAACACTGATCAACTTTCCTTGTAATAACACGGGCTGCATTGATATCTAATCTGGCGACTCTGTTACGCAATCGGAGGACCACATGAATAAATTAAATACTTTGCCGTTGATGACCATCGGTTTGTTTATCGCGGCCGGCGTGGGAGCAAACGCCGACACTCTGAATGGTGCCGGTTCCTGGCAATCCTGGGCTCCCGCCGCCACGACCCTTGGAACCGCCGGCAGCCCCACCTACGGAGGTCCATTTTGGAATAATCCCTCGGGCGATGGCTCGGCATCAAACGTCGGATGGTGTCTCGTAGGCGGTGGTGGCTGCTCCATGCCGACTCCTCCCGGCGCACTGCCGTATTTCGGCAACGGAACTTCAGACGTTAACAATATGTCCTTCAATAGCGGCGGCAGTGGTGTGACTCTTTCCCTTGCCGGTGTATTTACTACCCAGAAGACCGCGGCTTTAGGCCTGGACGCTTTCGGCTATTACACGCTCAATTCCTCTGGCGTCGTAACGTCTCCCACTCTATTGTTCAATGCCGGTAATGCCCTCAGCACATCGACCTCAGTATCGATAGCGCCCAACACAAACTATGGGTTTTACATCGAGAACATCCAAGGTCAAGGGACATCCAACGAGACCGATTACTGGTTCTTCATGGACAGCACCCAGAACACCACCAACCGCGGCATCACGCTGACACCTTTGCAGCATGTGGCGGTTTTCCAGAATGGCGCGACCGGCTATTATCTCGGCTTCGAAGATTCCATCAGTGGCATCGGTGACTCCGACTACAACGACATGATCGTTCAAATGAGTGTCACTCCCACCTCAGGGGTGCCTGAACCCGCCTCGTCCGCACTGGCCGTGATCGGCCTCTTCGGTGGTGCGTTGGTCCTATACCGCCGCAAACTGATTCGCACCAGATAGGCCGCGCCTCACCAGCGCGCGCGTATATTTCGCCGTTCGAAAGCTCGCGTGTGATCGCGCGCCGTAGAAATCGGGGGAGTTGCATACGAACTCTCCCGTCCTGCCTCGCGCGAAGACTTCAGCGAATCGAGTGCCTGCCGATAAAAGTACCCGATCGAAGACTGCCCTGAGTAACACAGCCGCTGCTCAGCCCACAGGAGCAATGCAGCGGCACGCAACAGCACAACCGTATTATGGCAGCTTTACTTCACATTGTAAAGTACTTCGCAATAACTAGCCGATCAGTCGAATTTGCCCGATCCCGCCCTCTACCTTCAACCGGATGTTTGCTTTCGCGCTGCCATAGCGGCTGTTCTCGTAATAGTCGCCGTGCTTTTCAAGGCCGCTGACGTCAATGCTCCCAAGGCCGCCGTGAGCCTCTGCGCGCACGCCGACATTATCGGGAAGGCGGATGGTTGCCTGACCCACGCCGCCGGATACGTCGACCTCGTAATCGCGAGTCGGATGACCCCGCAGATCCAGGTCCACCTGTCCGGCGCCCATCTGCACCCTCACACTGCGAAGTTCCAGGTCGCCTAGATCCAAGCGGGCCTTGCCGGCGCCACAATTCAACGAGAGATCCAGCAGCACATTATTGTTCAGGTCGAGATCCCAACGGTAATGGTGGTTACCTGCCGTTCGTACGCCTTCCGGCTCGCGAATCGTGATGGTGGCCTCCGTGCCGTCCATTGAGTTCGAAACCTTCGGCCGCCAATCGGGAACGTTGTACTCAAAGTGACCTTCCAGCAACTTCTGGGCGCCGCCGCGCACGGTCATTTCTCCCGCCGCCATCTCGAGCCGGACATTTGCCTCATTCGCATGCCCCAGGTCCACCGACACCGGTTCATCGCGCAACCGGCCGCCGCTCTCGTCGGTATTGATTACGCACCCGCCCAACAGCACAATGAAGGGCACCACTGCCACAAAAAGGAATCGAGAAGTACTGAGCATCGCAACCGAGTATACGCAAATTCTCGGCGCGGTGTTCACTTCGTCTGCTGGAATCGAGGCGCTTGCCCCAGCGGCCCGTCCTGCCGGCAATTCCCCTCATTCGACCGCGAACTCTGCCAGGCGATCCCGGATGGATTGCGGCGCGTCCGCGACCACTTCGCAGTACTCGTCTCCATACCGCTTCGAAATAATCGCGGCCCGGTCATGCAGCAGGTGAAGCGCTCGGCCCTCCGCCAGCGGCAGCCGGAAACGCTGTCGCACCACCGGGTCTTGCACCAGGTGTTTATCAATCAGTTCCAGCAACTGCCCCATGCCAAAGCCCGTTTGAGCGGAGATGAGGACCGCGTCGGTCGCGTTCTGCCGTGCCGTTTCACCGAGCATCCGATGAGTCAGCGTTGCCGGATCCTGCGCCTCCGATCCGTTTACGCGGTCGCTCTTGTTCAGAACCAGGATCTGCGGTGTGCTCTCCGCATCGATTTCCGCCAGTACCTTCAAAACATGTGCCGTCTGCTCGGCGGAGGTCGTCGAGCTTGCGTCCACCACGTGCAGCAACAATGCCGCCGCGCTCACTTCTTCGAGCGTGGCGCGGAACGCATCCACCAGCGTGGTCGGAAGATTTCGAATGAAGCCGACCGTGTCGCTTATCAGAACGCGCCGCTGCGATGGCAATCGAATCTGCCGCACCGTCGGATCGAGCGTCGCAAACATCTTCGCATCCGCCAGCACACCCGCCCCCGTCAGCCGGTTGAATAACGTCGATTTTCCCGCGTTCGTATAACCCACCAGACTGATCGTCGAGAGCGGCACTGCCTGCCGTTGCGAACGCTGTACGCCGCGCGTGGCGCGAACCCGCTCAATATCGTCTTTGAGCTTCCCGATTCTTCTTCCGATCCGGCGTCGGTCCGTTTCCAGCTTCGTTTCGCCCGGCCCGCGCGTTCCGATACCGCCGCCCAACCGCGACATCTCTATGCCGCGCCCGGACAAGCGCGGCAGCAAATAGTTCAACTGCGCCAGCTCCACTTGCAGTTGGCCTTCGCTCGTTCGCGCTCGCCTGGCGAAAATGTCGAGGATAAGCTGCGTTCGGTCGAGCACCTTTACCTGTAGCCGCCGCTCCAGATTTCGAAGCTGCGTGGGTGTCAGTTCGTGGTCGAAAATGACGGTATCGATCGAATCCGCGTCGATCTGCTGCTTGATCTCCGCCACCTTCCCGGAACCGACCAGCGTCGCCGCGTCGATGACCGGCCGCGACTGAATCACTCGGTCCAGAACCTTAGCGCCGGCGCTGTCCGCCAGAGTCGCCAGCTCCGTGAGCGATTCTTCCGCATCCGGTTCGCCGTTCGGGTGTACGGCATTGCCGCGCGGCGCACGTGTAAGCTCCAACCCTACTACCAGGGTGCGTTCTGTATACTCTGACACTACTGGTTGTTTTCCGGCTGGTCGGGCCCGGGCAGGGGCGTACCCGGAGTGCCGCCACTCCCCGGATGTCCGCCTCCGTGAAGCGGCCTCGAAACCACCACCGTCGATATGGCGTGCTTAAAGATGAGCTGCTCCTGATTGTTCGCCTCTAGGATTACCGAATATTTGTCGAAGCTCTTGATCCGCCCGGACAGTTTCACGCCACTCATAAGATAAATCGTGAGGAACGTTTTATCTTTACGGGCGTTGTTAAGAAACGCCTCCTGAATATTCTGCGCAAGCTTGTCCATTATTTTTTTCCTTAGTCCTTTGGCAGCGCTCTTGGCACGTACAGGGCATTCCGCCCCCATCCCTATACGCTCTTTTCACTGGGATCCGGTCAGCCACGGCTCTCTTTATGGATTTTCATTCTAAATGCTTCGTTTCACTGGGGTTTAGCTTTCTTCATGCCCGAACTCCTGTCCCGGCGTGTCCATCCGGTATTAATAAGGTCCACGCCAGGCGGCTACCTCTTACGCCGATGCGGCCATAACAGTCATACTTCCCCGGTACTCAACTCGACGGATAAGGGCTATGTTCGCCCTCAAACTTAAGTACTGGCGTCTCGATAAGCTCATTGACCGCCCCCAACTTGAACGCCGTTTCGTTCGACGGCGCATGGGGCGACTCAGAAGAGAAGGAGAGGTCTCAATGAAGAGACGACTAATTTCCGCGTTTGTCTTCGCCGTCGCAACTTGCTCGGCCGCGCACCTCGAACATAAGAAACTGGCACCGGATTTCGGGGATCCCGATCCATTTGCCAATGTTCGGGTCATTATCCAATGGAAAAACGACCCCGCCACGGAGCACCACAAAGTGCTCACCCGCGGCGGGTTCCTGCATGCCAGTCATCAGTCGATCAAGGCCGGGACTTATAGCATTCCTGCCTGGCAGTTGGCCGAACTGGCGGATGATCCCGATGTGAAGTACATCTCGCCCGACCGGCCGTTGAAAGCCCGGCTCGATTACACGGCTGCCGCCATCAACGCCAGCAGCATGTGGAACGCTGGATGGGACGGCACCGGTGTCGGTGTGGCCGTCATCGACAGTGGCATCACTCCGGATCCTAACCTGGGACCCGGCAAAAGCATTGTCTACAGTTACGACTTCCTCGGCGGCAATGGTCAGGATCAATATGGCCACGGCCAGCACGTCTCCGGCATTATCTCTGCCAACGGCCAGGGTTGCCCCACTTGCACCCGCGTGTTCAAAGGCATCGCTCCCGGTTCCAGTTTGATCGACCTGCGCGTTCTGGACGCCAACGGCAGCGGCAGCGACACCGATGTCATCGCCGCTATCGATATGGCCATCTCGCTCAAAGCTAAATACAACATCCGAGTCATCAACCTGTCCTTAGGCCGCCCGGTGTACGAAAGCTACACGCAGGATCCCTTGTGTCAGGCCGCTGAAGCCGCCTGGAAAGCAGGCATTGCGGTCGTAGTTGCCGCCGGCAATGACGGCCGCGACAACACCTTCGGCGAGCAAGGCTACGGCACCATCAATGCTCCGGGCAACGATCCGTATGTCATCACCGTCGGCGCCATGCGCGCACTGGGTACTTATCCTCGTACCGATGACTTGATGGCCAGCTACAGTTCTAAGGGACCCACGCAGGTCGATCACATCGTTAAACCGGACGTTGTCGCTCCCGGTAATAAGGTCGTCTCGCTCCTGGCCCAGAACTCCACTCTCGCGGCTGCGGCCGGCAATACCATACCGGTGTCCTACTATCAATCCACGCCCCCACCCCCGCCCCCGCCCCCGGATAAACACAAGGTGAAGGCCGCCATTCAGCCTCCTACGCCCGGAAATCAAATTTCCAATGAATACCTGACCCTCAGCGGCACCAGTATGGCCGCCGCCGTCGTCAGCGGTGCGGCAGCCGATCTCTTCCACGCCAATCCCAAGCTAACGCCCGATCAGGTGAAGATCCTGCTGATGCAGTCGGCTTACAAGACCTTCCCTCAATCGAGCACCGTGACCGATTCCACCGGCAGCTACGTCGATTACTACGACATCTTCACCGTCGGCGCTGGGTATATCGATCTCGCGGCCGCCCTGGCGCAAATCAATTCCGTGCCCACCGGCGTCACCGCTATGTCTCCGGTCGCGGTCTACGACGCTACTTCGGGCAATACAACGCTCTCCTTCGACCCATCTTCGTTGTGGGGAACTCAAGCGATTTTCGGTGCGACAGCGCCGGGTAGCGCTCAGGCCATCTTCGGCGCCCAGGCGATCTTTGGTGCCCAGTCGATCTGGGGCGCTCAGTCCATCTTTGGCCAATCGGTTCTGAGCGGAACACGCTGTCTCTGGGGTGCGCAGTCCATCTGGGGTGCCAGCACGCTCAGCAGCTCGCAGTCGATCTTTGGCGCGCAAGCCATCTGGGGTGCTCAATCCATCTGGGGCGCCAGCGCTCCCAATGACGGATCGTACGACGAACCCTAAACTGTAACTCTTCCTCTAACCGCCGCAGCATCCATCCTCTCCTTTGGATGCTGCGGCGTTTCCTCTTAACCCGCAACAACTTACGACGGTTTCATCTCACCCGTACTTAACCATGTGAGTAAGCTGCGCGTTAGTGTTCAAGCCGACTCGCCCCGCTCTCGATAAGCGTCTTTGACCGCCTAAATGCGTTTTCTTCCACGACGCACAGGACGAATCAAAGAGAAGGAGAGGTCTTAATGAAGAGAAGACTCATTTCCGCGTTTATCTTCGCCGTGGCAACTTGCTCGGCCGCGCGTCTCGAGCACAAGAAAATCGCACCGGATTTCGGAGATCCCGATCCGTTTACGAATGTTCGCGTGATTATCCAATGGAAGAACGAACCCAGCACCGAGCATCACAAAGTGCTCAATCGCGGCGGGTTCCTGCATGCCAGCCATCAGTCGATCAAGGCCGGGACCTATAGCATTCCTGCCTGGCAGTTGACCGAACTCGCGAACGATCCGGACGTGAAATACATCTCCCCCGACCGGCCCGTGAAAGCCCGGCTCGACTACACTGCCGCGGCCATCAACGCCAGCAGCATGTGGAACGCGGGATGGGACGGCACCGGGGATCGGTGTGGCCGTGATCGATAGCGGCATCACTCCGGATCCTAACCTAGGACCCGGCAAAAGCATTGTCTACAGTTACGACTTCCTGGGCGGCAACGGTCACGATCAGTATGGTCATGGGCAGCACGTCTCCGGAATCATCTCCGCCAACGGCCAGGGTTGCCCCACTTGCACACGCGTGTTCAAAGGTATCGCACCGGGTTCCAGCCTGATCGACCTGCGCGTTCTGGACGCTAACGGTGGCGGCAGCGACACCAGCGTCATCGCGGCCATCGAAATGGCGATCTCGCCTGAAGGCCAAATACAACATTCGCGTCATCAACTTATCCTTAGGCCGCCCGGTGTACGAAAGCTACACGCAGGACCCGTTGTGCCAGGCTGCCGAAGCCGCCTGGAAAGCAGGCATTGCCGTCGTGGCTGCCGCCGGCAACGATGGTCGCGACAACACCTTCGGCGAGCAAGGCTACGGCACCATCAACGCTCCCGGCAATGACCCTTACGTGATCACCGTTGGCGCGATGAGATCCCTGAGCACTTATTCTCGTACCGATGACCTGATGGCCAGCTACAGTTCCAAGGGACCCACGCAGGTCGATCACGTCGTCAAGCCGGACGTTGTCGCTCCCGGTAATAAGGTCGTCTCGCTGCTGGCCCAGAACTCCACGCTCGCCAATGCAGCGGCAGGCAACACCGTGCCGGTCACTTACTATAATTCGACCTCGCCGCTCCCCCCGAACTGGGTGAACGCCGCTGTTTTACCGCCCGGTCTCGCCAAGAAGCTGATCTCGAACGAATACCTCATGCTGAGCGGCACCAGTATGGCCGCCGCAGTCGTCAGCGGTGCGGCAGCCGATCTCTTTCACGCCAATCCGAGCCTGACCCCGGATCAAGTGAAGATCCTGCTCATGCAGTCGGCTTACAAGACCTTCCCTCCATCGAGCACCGTGACCGATTCCACCGGCAGTTACGTCGATTACTACGACATCTTCACCGTCGGCGCCGGGTATATCGATCTCGCGGCCGCGCTGGCGCAAATCAATTCCGTGCCCACCGGCGTCACCGCCATGTCTCCGGTCGCCGTCTACGATGCCACTTCGGGCAACACGACGCTCTCCTTCGATCCCTCTTCGTTGTGGGGAACTCAAGCGATTTTCGGTGCGACAGCGCCCGGTAGCGCTCAGGCCATCTTCGGCGCCCAGGCGATCTTTGGTGCCCAGTCCATCTGGGGTGCTCAGTCCATCTTTGGCCAATCGGTTCTGAGCGGAACGCGCTGCCTCTGGGGTGCGCAGTCCATCTGGGGTGCCAGCACGCTCAGCAGCTCGCAGTCGATCTTTGGCGCGCAAGCCATCTGGGGTGCGCAATCCATCTGGGGCGCCAGCGCTCCCAATGATGGAACGCCTGACGAACCGTAGACCTTAGTTTTTTACCTCTCACCGCGCCGCAGCATCCGCCCTCTCCTGGGGTGCTGCGGCGTTTTCGTTTTTTCCTCTCCGTTTTACGCGATATCCTCGAAGCGTATGCTCGCAGAGCCACCGCCGTTCGTCGGGCATCGGGAAGAACAGATCGGCCGCGAAATCGCGCTCGTCAGCATCAGCTTAGGCCTCCTGCTCTCTGCCGCTAAAATTTGGGTCGGTCTTCATGCCGGTTCCGCTTCTGTCGTTTCCGACGGGTTAGAAGCAGCGGGCGATGTCCTCTCCTCCGGCATCGTGTACGCCGGGTTGTGGCTAGCGAGCAAGCCTCCCGATTACGAACACCCCTACGGACACGGCCGCTACGAAACACTGGCTGGCCTGGGCGTCGGTGCCATGCTGCTACTCGCCGGTGCAGCCATCTTTTGGCACGGCTGGCGTCACGTGACGGAACGAAGCGAGTTGCAGTTCTACACACTCTATCCCCTGGCCGCCGCTGTCATCTTGAAAATCGCACTCGCCGCCTTGAAGTTCCGCACCGCGCGCCGTATCGCCAGCACCGCTCTCGAGGCCGACGGCTGGCACGACATCACCGACCTCGCTTCGACCACCGTCGCCATTCTCGCGGTTGCCTTCACCCTCGCGAACCCGCGACGCTTCGGATCTGCCGACCACCTCGGCGGCATGATCATCGGCGTAATCGTCTTTTTCCTCTCCATTCAAGTCGTGCGCCGTACCATCGAGCAGTTGCTCGACACCATGCCGGATCCCAGCAAGATGAGCCAGATCCGCGAAGCTGCGCTCCGCGTCCCGGGCACGCTGGGCATTGAGAAATGTTTCGCGCGCCGCACCGGCCTGAAGTACCACGTGGATCTTCACCTCGAAGTCGATCCCGAACTGACCGTCCGCGAATCGCACGACATCGCTGGCCAAGTGAAGAATTCCATCAAACAGCGTCTCCACTGGGTCGCGGATGTGCTCGTCCATGTAGAGCCCTTCGGATTGTCTTACCGAGAACTGGATGGCTCGAGCCGCCGGACTTGGTTCGGCCGCCGGCGCACAGTCTCTCGGCGCGACTGATCGATCTCTCTGTCTGGCTTTCGGCTTCATGGAAAACAAGGAAATCGCCCGGCTGCTTTCTGAAACCGCCGACCTCATGGAAGTGGCCGGTGAAGACAGCTTTCGCATCCGCAGTTATCGCAACGCCGCCTCCATCATCGTCGGCTACCCCGAGCGCTCGCCGACATCCTCTGCAATCCCGACCGCAAGGTCACCGAAATCGCCGGCATCGGCAAAGGACTCGCCTTCGTGCTTGCCGAGATCTGCCAGCGCGGTTCCTTCGATCGCCGCGATCAGATGCTCGCCAAATATCCGGCCTCCGCTCTCGAGCTTTTGAAAATTCAGGGTCTCGGCCCCAAGAGCATCGCACTCCTCTACGAACATCACGGTGTCAAAACCGTAGATGACCTGGAGCGCATTTGCCGCGAACACAAACTCCGCGAGCTGCCCCGCATGGGCGCAAAGCTCGAAGAAAAGGTTCTGCGCGGAATCGAGGCGTACCGCAAGAGTGCCGGCCGTTTCATTTTAAGTTTCGGACGGCGTACCGCCGATGAGCTGATTGCCGAGTTCGCTGCTCTGGGCGGCATCGAGAAAGTGGAAGCTGCCGGCAGCCTCAGACGTGGCCGCGAGACTCTCGGCGATCTCGATTTCCTGGTCACCGGTCCGAATGCTGCCGAAGCCTTGAACCGCATCGTCGCTCACCCCAAGGCACAAGACATCTTAGGTCAAGGTCCCAACAAAGCCAGCGTGACCTTCGGCCTCGAACGTATCCAGGTGGACGTGCGCGCGCTGCCTCACGAAAGCTTCGGCGCGGCCTTACAGTACTTCACGGGAAGCAAGGACCACAACGTCGTTCTTCGCACCAATGCGATTAAGCAAGGCCTCACGTTGAACGAGTACGGTCTGTTCACGCTCGAAAACAACCAGCGGGTAGCCGGGGAAACGGAAGAAGAGATTTACCAGCGTCTCGGCTACGCCTGGATCCCGCCGGAGTTGCGCGAAAACTGCGGAGAGCTCGAAGCGGCGCAAAATAATGCTCTGCCGAAGCTCCTGGAACTGAGCGATGTTCGCGGCGACCTCCACATGCATACCACCGCCACGGACGGCCGAGCCTCACTGCGCGAAATGGCCGAAGCAGCCGCCGCACTCGGCTACGAATACATCGCCATTACCGATCACTCCAAGGCTCTGGCGATGTCGAACGGCCTCGACGAACAGCGCGTCGTCGAATTTGCTCAGGAGGTTCGCGAGCTCAACCGCGATGGTCTTCCGTTGCGCGTCTTTTCCGGACTAGAATGCGACATTCTGCGCGATGGATGCATGGATATTGCCGAAGATGCCCTCGCCGAGCTCGACCTCGTCATCGGCAGCGTGCACAGTTACTTCAACATCGAGCCGCAGGAGATGACGGAACGCCTTTTACGCGCTTTCGACTCAACTTCGCTCCGCGTTCTGGGTCATGCCACCGGTCGTATTCTTCTGCACCGTGAGCCATATGCTTTCGAATTCGAGCGCGTGGCTGCCAAAGCCGCCGGACGCGGAATTCTTTTCGAGATTAACGCCAGCCCCGAGCGTCTCGATCTCCCCAGCCATCTCGTTCGCGCCGCCAAACGCCTGGGTTGCCGCTTCACCATATCGACAGACGCCCATCGCCCCGCGCATTTACTAAACATGCGCTTCGGTGTCATCACCGCCCGCCGCGGATGGCTCGAAGCCGCCGACGTGCTGAATACAAAATCCGTCGCCGAGTTTCAGGCCGCGCTGCAGCGCCCAAGCTGATATGCGAACGCGCCAGCCCGAGCGCCTGTTCTCCTATATTAAGGACGATCGCGGAACATTCAGTCCGCTAGCCGCGTACACGACATTAGATGCCCCGTCTGAGCAATTTACCCGGGACGGCCGCCCTGAAAAGCGTCGGTTCGGCAAAAGAGCAGGCGCCCCCGCTTTGGTTGCTCATGGGATTTTGGGCTTGCATTGCCATCTCTATTGCAGTGGTTGTCCGCCGGTTGTTTGCTCTTGCTCATCCCGGGCAGCTGAGCTCGACTCCTCTCGCCGCCCTGGACGCGGTATTCGCCTCGCACGCGGCGCTCACTCTGGCACACATCATCCCCGCACTTCTCTTTGTTGTCGTGGCGCCCTTTGTCCTTTTCCGTACTCCCGCCGGGATCGTCTGGCCAGAGCGCCTGCTGTTTCCACTCGGCGCAGTCGTTGGAATTACCGCTTACGCGATGAGCGTTTACTCGATCGGCGGATGGCTCGAGCGCTCAGCCGTTCTGCTCTTTAACAGTCTCTTTCTGTTCTCGTTGTTCCTGGCATACCGGCATAGGCAACGCGGCGAACCGCTTTCGAAACGGCGTTACTTGATACGAGCTATCGCCATCCTTCTTGGCATCGCCACCACGCGTCCGGTGATGGGAATCTTCTTTGCCACAAGTCCTCTCACGCATCTTGCGCCCGCGCAATTCTTTGGCATGGCCTTCTGGATTGGTTTCTCCATCAATACGGTGATCGCCGAAGTGTGGCTGCGTCGCACGTAAGGCATCCTGGTAGTAGCTCTTCTTGGTATGCCCTTATCCGGCTTCGATCCGATTATTCAGCAATGGTTCGCCAGCCGTTTCGAATCACCCACTCAGCCGCAAGTGCTGGGCTGGCCCGAAATCCGTGCCGGACGCGACACGCTTATCTCAGCGCCGACTGGTTCGGGCAAAACCCTTGCGGCCTTTTTGATCTGTCTCGACAAGCTGGTTCGCGCCGCGCGCGCACAAACCCTTCCAGACGGGATTCAAGTCCTTTACGTCTCGCCTCTCAAAGCTCTCAGCAACGACGTGCACCGGAATCTGGAGTTGCCGCTCGCGCAGATGGCCGTCTTGGCTGAAGCCGAAGGTGTTTCCTTGCCGATTCGAACTGCCGTGAGAACGGGCGACACGCCCATGCTCGAACGGGCCCGCATGCTGAAGAAGCCACCGCACGTTCTGGTCACCACGCCGGAATCGCTCTTCATCCTCCTCACCGCCGAAAAGTCGCGCGAGATGTTGCGAAGTGTCTCGACCGTCATCGTGGACGAGATTCACGCCATGGCCGACGACAAGCGCGGCTCGCACTTAATGCTCTCGCTGGCGCGGCTCGACGCGCTCACCAATCAGCGGGCGCAGCGGATCGGCCTCTCCGCAACCGTGAAGCCGATCGAAGAAGTGGCCTGTCTTCTCGGTCCTGACACGCGAATCGTCGATGTGGGACATCGCCGCGACATGGATCTCGCGGTCGAGGTGCCCCGTGACGAACTTGCTGCCGTGGCAAGCACCGAGTTGTGGAATGAGATCTACGATCGCATCGCGGAACTCATCCTTGAGAATCGCACCACTCTGGTCTTCGTGAATACCAGGCGACTTTCAGAACGGGTCGCCCACGCGCTCGGAGAACGCCTCGGCACGCATGCCGTTCTGCCGCACCACGGAAGCCTCTCCCGCCAACTCCGTCTGGATGCTGAGTCGCGCTTGAAAAGCGGCGAATTGCGAGCAGTCGTCGCCACGGCATCGCTCGAACTGGGCATCGATATCGGAACCGTTGATTTGGTCTGCCAAATTGGTTCTCCGCGCGCCATCGCCGTCGCCCTGCAACGCATCGGGCGATCCGGGCACTGGGTCGGTGCCCGGCCGAAAGGCCATCTGTTCGCAACCACTCGCGACGAACTCATAGAATGCGCCGCGCTCGTTTCCGCAATCCGGAAAGGTGAGCTGGAGCGGATCGACATTCCGCAAAACGCACTCGACATTCTCGCCCAGCAGATCGTTGCTGCCGCTGCGACAGGGCCATGGAAAGAGGATGATCTCTTCGAACTCTTCCGTTCGGCTTATCCTTATCGAAATCTGGCCCGCGAGCAGTTCGATGCCGTTGTCGAAATGCTCTCCGAAGGCATCGCTACTTCGCGCGGCAGGAGCGGCGCTCTGCTGCATCGAGATCGGGTGAACGGGCGCGTGAAGGGCCGGCGCGGTGCGCGTCTCGCTGCCATCACTTCCGGCGGCGCGATTCCCGAGAACGCAAATTACGCAGTTGTTGCGGAGCCGGACGGCAAGACTATCGGAACTCTCGACGAAGATTTTGCCATGGAAAGTCTCGTCGGAGACGTCTTTCTCCTCGGAACCCAATCCTGGCGTATTAAACGGGTGGAATCCGGACGCGTTCGAGTCATTAATGCCAATGGCGCGGCGCCGTCGATCCCATTCTGGCTAGGGGAAGCGCCCGGCCGCTCGCGCGAATTATCAGCCGAGGTCTCGCACATCAGGCAGCGCATCGTCGCCGATCCCGAGCCGGTGCCGGCCTTTCTCATCGGACACCTGCGGGCTGGATGAAGCGGGAGCGAAACAAGCGGCCGCCTACGTTCGAGCCGGCGCGGCCGAACTGGGTGTCTTGCCCTCGCAAAACACCGTCGTCGCGGAACGCTTTTTTGATCAAGCCGGAGGCATGCAACTCGTTTTGCATGCGCCCTTCGGTTCGCGCATCACGCGAGCTTGGGGCCTTGCCCTTCGTAAACGCTTTTGTCGAACCTTCAATTTCGAATTGCAGGCGACCGCTACCGACAACGGGCTCGTGTTGTCGCTCAGCGATCAGCATTCGTTTCCGCTCGAGCTGGTATTCGCATTTTTGAAAGCTGCCACCGTGGCAGACGTGTTGCAGCAAGCGCTTCTGACCGCGCCGATGTTCGGTGCCCGCTGGCGCTGGAATACCACGCGGGCGCTTGCTATTTTGCGATTCAACGGCGGCAAGCGTGTCGCAGCGCCCATCCAGCGCATGCGTGCCGACGACCTCCTCGCGGCAGTTTTCCCCGATCAGGTTGCTTGCGCTGAAAATCTGAGCGGACCCATCCGTGTCCCGGACCATCCGCTCGTCAACGAAACCATAGACAACTGCCTGCACGAGGCCATGGATCTCGATGCCTTGCGAGAGATTCTCGAAAACATCGAAGAAGGTCGCATTCGCACCGTCGCGATCGATACCGTGCAAGCTTCCCAGTTCTCGCACGAGATTCTGAACGCCAATCCGTACGCCTATCTGGACGACGCTCCACTCGAAGAGCGTCGAACCCGAGCCGTCCAGTTGAGGCAAACGCTCGGAACCGACGTGACGGGCGGAGAAGGCGTGCTCGATCAGGAAGCTATCGATCGGGTTTCAGCGGAGTCCTGGCCCGAAGTTCGAGATTCCGACGAGCTGCACGATGCGCTACTCACCTTGGTGAAACTTCCACCAGCCGACGAATGGCAGGCGTTTTTCGAGGAGCTTGCTGCAACAGGACGTGCGTCGACGATCGCCCGAAACGATTCTCTGTTTTGGGTTGCAACGGAGCGCCTGTCTTTCGCCGAAGATGCGAACGCGGTCGTTTCTGGCTGGATGGAATCCCTCGGACCCACAACCGTATCGAACCTCGCCGCTAAACTTGCGTTTCCTGCGGATGAGATCGAAGCGGCACTCCTTCGCCTCGAAGCGCAAGGGCAAGTTCTTCGAGGCCATTTCCGCAGCACCGAAGGCGAAATAGAGTGGTGCAACCGTCGCATCCTGGCTCGCATTCATCGCGCCACCATCGGACGTCTGCGCCGCGAAATCGAACCCGTATCCGCGCTCGATTTCGAACGCTTTTTGCAAACCTGGCAGCACGTTTCACCTGGGACTCAACTGCATGGTGCAGACGGGACGTTTCAAATCATCCGGCAACTGCAAGGGTATGAGATCCCTGCGGCTGCCTGGGAATCGGAAATTCTCGCACGCCGGATCGCCAAGTACGATCCCGAATTTCTCGATGAACTCTGTTTCTCAGGCGAAGTGATGTGGGCGAGAGTGTCCCCGCACCCGGCCGTAGTTCAGAATCGCCGTATTCGCCCCACTCGCATCGCTCCCGTAACGCTCTTTCTGCGGGAAGATGCCGATTGGCTCACGCACGCAAACAACCCCGCGGACACATCGGGACTGTCTCATCCTGCGCGCGATGTATTGCTCGCTCTCGAGCGAAACGGCGCCAGCTTCTTTATTGACCTCGTGCGGCATACCGGGCGATTGCCGAGCGAAGTGGAAGACGGTCTGTGGGAGTTGCTGGCGGGCGGATTCGTCACCGCGGATGGATTCGATAATCTGCGCGCGCTCATCGATCCCAAGCGCCGCCGTGGCGAGGGCCGCGGTAGCAAGAAACGGCCACGTCATGCCGCCGGGCGATGGGCCTTACTGTCTCATGTCAAAACGACCCTGACCCCCGAGGAACGAATCCAGCGTTTCGCGCGCCAGTTGCTCGCCAGATGGGGTGTCCTGGTGCGTGACCTGCTGGTTCGCGAAATACTCGCGCCGCCCTGGCGGGATTTAGCCCCCGTACTCCGCAGGATGGAAGCCCGCGGTGAGATTCGCGGAGGAAGATTTGTCTCAGGTCCGGGCGGCGAACAGTTTGCGCTTCCCGAAGCTCTCGACTTGCTGCGCAGCATTCGCCGCAATGCCGACGCCACCCCACTGGCAAGCCCATCCAATGCAGATCCCTTAAATCTCAGCGGTATTGTTTTGCCAGGCCCGCGCGTAAGTCGCTTGGCGGTGATGGGCCTCGTACCTGCGTGAGAGGCAAGTGAACTAGCGATAAAACCTACTTACTAAACGTCTCAGTCGGGGACTCTGTAAGAAAGCGCTGCCTCATGCGACTAACTCTTTGGAAGCGCAAAAGGATGGTCGCAGAACTGGCGGTGGCGGACAAAACCCCGGAATTGAGTGCCGAAGCGGGCAGCAGGTTCTGCGAGCTGTTCGAGGCTTATCAGCCCGCACTCCGGCGACTTGTTTCGGCCTACGTTGCGAACCCTGCGGATCGCGAAGACCTGCTGCAGGATATTGCTGCAGGGATTTGGAAATCGTTGCCGGGATTTCGTCGAGATGCCAGCGAGCGCACCTGGATCTATCGCATTGCGCATAACATCGCGATTCGGAGTTCCGGGCACATTCGGAGGCGGAGCACGCGGGAGCCCGCGATGGAAGTCTCTTTTGATCACCCGTCCCCCGATTCAAACGCCGAAGAGCTGTTGTTGGTCGATCAGAAGCTGACCGTTCTGATGAACGGTATTCGAGAGCTATCAGTCCTCGATAGGCAGCTCGTCACGCTGCATTTGGAGGGACTGAGCGCCGCAGAGATTGAAGAAGTCACCGGAGTTTCGAAGGGAGCTATCGCAACTCGGCTCACGCGAATCCGGCAGACCCTTGCCAAGCGAGTGCAAGCGGAGAGTATGCGTCATGAATAGACCGGATGATTTGGAACAGCTTTGGAAGACTCAGCCGGTTCATACGGCCATCAAGGGAGAAGAAATGCGAGATATCATTTTGAAGAAAATTACGGCGTTCGATCGTGCGATTCGTGTGCGCAACAGCATCGAGACCCTGGCGGCGCTCGCCGTCGTCGTGTTCTTTGGCTATGCCGCGTGGACAGAACGAAGCTGGGTCGAACGCCTGGGAAGCGCAATCGTCGCGGCCGGGGCGCTGTGGATCGTCTACTACCTGCGTCGATATGGGACGGATGCTGCCGATCCGCGTCCCGATCAGACGGTGGCGAGTTACCGGCGCGCCCTTGTCTTGAAATACGAACACCAGATCCGGCTGCTGCGAAACGTGAAGTTCTGGTATCTGCTGCCCATGTATGTGGGACTGCTCATTAGCAGCCTAGGCATGCTCAAGCAGGAGCTCGGAAAGCGCACGCTCACTTTGGCGGATTTCATTCCCCCGCTTATCTACACACTGATCTTCGCGGGCGTGTGGTGGCTGAACGAGGTGTACTCAGTTGGCAAGCTGCAGCGACTGCGTACGCGGGTAATGTCCGACGTAGAGGAGTAGCTCATGCAATCTCCGAAATTGAGACTCGCTGGGTGACGCCCGGGCCCGAATCTTTGAAAGGCATTGCGCGCGAGCTTTGCTACTCAAGTGTCGAGGGGAACGGCCTCCGGCTGAATTCGATCCATCAGCGTGTCGAACTCCGGGCTGCAGTTCCGCTGATCGGCCGCAATCCCGGCTTCCACCAAAACCGAGGCAGCGACATAACGGGCGAATTGTTCTCCAAAGCTCGGGCGATCGCCTCGATAATCGAGCCGCGTCCAGTTCCCCGAGGGTGATCGTGCCCGCTCCACCTAGCGTTCGTTCCGCAGCGCGCTCCCGGCGGTCAGCCAGTTCGTTCCGCAAAATGCGCCGTCTCTTCGCCTTTGGCATCGGCTTCGTTCCGTAATCCAGCACTCGCGCCGCACTCCGTGGGTTCGTTTCGCGAACCGACGCCGCCCTAACACTCCGTGTCCTGAACGTACGATCTTTTCCCATAACCGAACATCCGTTTCTCTGGTAACCTGTTATTATTCCCATCAAATCAGCACTTTCAGCCGCCTACGCCACTTGGCCGCTGAAGTGCACCTGAGAGACTCGAATGGCAATGGATGTTCCTCGCGGTAAAGAAGTCGCCCGGCGGCGCGTGATCAAACGGATCGCGCTCATTGCCGTTGCAGCCGCAGCAATCGGCGGCACCACCGTCGCGCTCGCGCGTCTAAAGCCAGCAGCCCCGTCCGTGGATATGAGCGGCCTGTGGCCGGGTACAGTAAGGCGGGGTCCGATGGAACGGCAGGTTCGCGGTCTGGGCGCTTTGAAGCCCGAGGTGATTTATTTCATCAACGCGGCGGTCGATTCCCGCGTAGTTCAAATCGTCCGCCGTGCCGGAATCGATCCTATAAGAGAAGGGGCCGTCATCATGGTCTTGAGCAATCCGGACCTGGAACTTGAAGCCGAAAAGGCCGAATGGCAGCTCAAGCAGGATGAGGCCAATCTGGCAAATTTAAAAGTGAAGCTCGAGAGCGACAAGCTGGACCAGAGAGCGGGCCTCGCGGAGCTCGAATCGCAGTACACGCAGGCCAAGCTGACCGCGGACCGCGACCTGGAGTTAACGCGCCTCAATCTCAAGAGCGATCTGGAATCGAAACTTTCGGTCGATCAGGCTACCCAATTCCAGAAGCGCGTCGAACTCCAGAAGCAGCGTCTGGGAATCGTCGACGACTCCATCAAAGCCCAAATTGACGCGCAACAGGTAGCCGTAGAAAGCTCTCGCGCCGCCTTCGAAGAAAAGAAAAAACAGGTCGAACAACTGACGATTCGTTCTCCCATCGACGGGCAATTGCAGGAGGTGGATGTGGAAGTCGGCCAGCGCGTCCCCACCGGCACCGTGCTTGCCAAAGTAGCGGATCCGAAGAGACTAAAAGCGGTCCTGCAGATTTCCGAGACGCAGATGAAAGATGTCCGGATCGGGATGGACGCGACCATCGATACTCGAAACGGTTTAATCCCCGGCCGCGTAATCCGCATCGATCCGGCTGCCCAGAACGGAACCGTCGGCGTCGATGTAGCGCTGCTCGGCCCATTGCCTGAGGGTGCCCGTGCGGAATTGAGCGTCGACGGAACCATCGAAATCGAGCGTCTGTCGGATGTGGTCTATGTCGATCGGCCGGTTTCCGGCGACCCCAATACGACCATCGGATTGTTCAAGATCGACCCGGACGGCAAGGGAGCCAGTCGCGTCAGCGTGAAGCTTGGCCGCGCCTCAGTGAACACCATCGAGGTGAAGGACGGCCTGAAGGTCGGAGATCGCGTCATCCTGTCCGACATGTCGCAATACGATTCGTACCAGCGAATTCGTCTGAACCAGTGATTTGCAAAGCACGTATTAAGAAGATAACCACGAAGGAGGTCTGAATCAGAATGAATGCATCCGAGCCGTTGATCCATCTGGATGGCGTTACCAAGGTGTTCGTGACTGACGAGGTGGAGACGCACGCACTGTCGGGCATCCACATCGACATACAGCGCGGCGAATACGTATCAATTTCAGGCCCTTCGGGCTGTGGAAAGTCGACCCTGCTTGCCATTTTGGGGCTGCTCGATTCCCCTACCTCGGGGACCTACATCCTGAACGGAAAGCCTGTCCAGAGCCTCAAACTGTCGGAGCGCGCCCGCATCCGCAACCGGGAGATCGGTTTTATCTTCCAGGCCTTCAATCTGATTGGCGATCTCAACGTGTACGAGAACGTCGAGCTGCCGCTCACGTACCGCGGCATGGGCTCCGGTGATCGTAAGAAAAAAGTTCATGAAGCGCTCGAACGCGTCGGCATGTCACACCGCATCAAGCACTATCCGTCGCAGCTCTCGGGCGGTCAGCAACAGCGCGTCGCCGTGGCGCGTGCTCTTGCCGGCGACCCTTCCATCCTTCTCGCTGACGAGCCGACCGGAAATCTCGATTCACAAAACGGTGAGCAGGTGATGGATTTGCTGCGTGAGCTGCATCGAGGCGGAGCAACCATTTGCATGGTGACCCACGACCCTCGCTATGCCCGTTACGCCGATCGCTCCATTCACTTGTTCGACGGCCGCGTAGTTGAGGAGAACATGGAAGTGCCCGTATGATCCGGAAGCACGTCGATCTGATAGCAATAGGCATTCTGTTATGCGGCATCGCCGTGTACTCTCACGCGCGCAAGCTTGTCGTTTTTGAATTTAATCCTCCTCAGAGCATCGGATTTACTCACTCGCAGCGCCCGACCGTCGTCATCCCGCGGGCCGCGCGCATTCCATACACCCGCGATTAGCGTCGCTCTATGTCACACATCGGGTCTGATTTGCGGTTCGCTTCCCGAACCTTAAGAGCGAAGCCTGTCTTTTCAGCCGTCGCAATCGCGTCGCTCGCGCTCGGCATCGGCGCAAGGGAGATTGGCATCCGGGTAGCTGTCGGGGCTGGTAGATCAGACGTGCTCTGGTTGGTTTTGCGGGAGTGCATCGCGATCTCGACGGTAGGCGTCTTCGCTGGAATCGTGGCCGCGCTGTGGTCGTCCGCTTTCCTGAAATCCATGTTATTCGGAATTTCCGATACCGATCTCATGGCTTACCTATCGGCCGTGTTGCTGATTGTGAGCGTCGCACTGGCTGCCTCCTTGATTCCCGCGATACGCGCGGCGCGTGTCGATCCGGTGTCTGCTTTACGCTATGAGTGAGCAACCGATACCGTAATGATTTCTCTTCGCAACATCGAAAAGTTTTTCGAGCACGGTCCCACGAAGACCTATGTGCTACGGCGCATCAACATCGAAATCAAAGAAGGCGAGTTTATCTCGATCATGGGGCCTTCCGGGGCAGGGAAGTCGACGCTGCTCCATCTTCTCGGAATGCACGACAGCGCCTGGACAGGCGAATATCACTTCCTTGAACACCCCATCCATAAGCTGAACAAGAAAGATCGATCCGAGCTCTACAAGAAATACATCGGTTTCGTCTTTCAGAGCTACCATCTGCTGGATTCATTGACTGTTTACGAAAATCTGGATATCCCGCTGTCCTACCGAAACATCAAAAAATCCGAGCGCCAGAGCATCGTCTGCGACGCACTCGACCGTTTCAACATGGTCGGCAAGAAGGATCTCTATCCCAATCAACTCTCCGGCGGACAGCAACAGCTCGTCGCCATTGCTCGCGCCATGATCGCGAATCCGAAACTGATTCTCGCCGACGAACCAACGGGCAACCTGCATTCGAGTCAAGGCAAAGAGATCATGGAGCTCTTTAAGCGGCTCAACGAGCAGGGCGCCACCATTGTCCAGGTCACGCATAACGAGAAGAACGCTGAGTACGGCAACAGAGTCATCCAGATTGAGGATGGGTGGATCACCCAGAACTGAGCGTCACGCGCCTTTGTCTTGCGTGTCCGGGTGAATTGTTTATATGAAAATCGTGCCGTCGCAAATGCGCATACTGATTGCCGACGATCAGCCCGACGTGCTCGAAGCAGTGCGGCTTCTCTTAAAGCGCGAGGGCTACAAAATCGAATCGGCCGAGTCTCCTCGGCAGGCTTTGCAAATGGTGGAGAATCGCGATTACGACGTCGCAATCATCGATCTGAATTATACGCGTGACACGACGTCCGGCCAGGAAGGCCTGGAGTTGCTCGCGAAAATCCAGGCGATCGATTCCATGTTGCCTGTCATCGTAATGACCGCCTGGGGCAGTGTGGATATTGCCGTAGAGGCCATGCGCCGCGGAGCCCGCGACTTCATTCAGAAGCCATGGGAGAACGAGCGGCTCTCCTCCATTGTTCGCACTCAGCTCGAATTGAGCGAAGCCATCCGGCGCGGCCAGCGCCTCGAAGCCGAAAATCAGCTCCTGCGTGGTGACAATTTGCCGACCATGATCGCGCAATCGCCCGCCATGCAGCCCGTCCTCGATCTGATCTCTCGCGTGGGCCCTTCCGACGCCAATGTTCTTATTGCCGGCGAGCCAGGCACCGGCAAAGAAGTCGTCGCCAGGACTCTTCACGCCATTTCCGGCCGCGCCAACAAACCCATGGTGACGGTGAACGCTGGCGGTCTTGCCGAAGGCGTTTTCGAAAGTGAGCTGTTTGGCCACATCAAGGGCGCCTTCACGGACGCCAAAATGGACCGCGTTGGACGCTTTGAGCTCGCCGACACGGGAACCCTGTTTTTGGACGAAATCGCCAACGTCCCCATGAACCTGCAAGCGAAACTCCTGCGCGTTCTCGAAGTCGGTGAAATGGAGCGCGTCGGTTCTTCCAAGACGAAGAAGGTCGACGTGCGCGTTATCTCCGCCAGCAACGCCAAACTTCCTGAAGAGGTGCAGAATGGCCGCTTTCGCCAGGACCTGCTGTTTCGCCTGAATACCATTGAGATCCATATTCCGCCGTTGCGCGAACGCCGCGAAGACATCGCTCCTTTGGCCAATCACTTCCTTGGTATTCATGCGCGCCGCTATCGCAAGTCCATCACCGGCTTCGATCACAATGCTCTGCAAGCGATGTACGATCATGCCTGGCAAGGGAACGTCCGGGAGCTGAATCACGTAGTCGAACGCGCTGTGCTGATGGCGCAGGAAAACGCCATCAAAGCGAGTGACCTGAACTTGCGTGCCGGCAGCACCGCTTCACCGCGGCTGGAGGACATGAGCCTCGAAGACGTGGAAGAATTTCTGATCAAGAAGGCTCTAGCCCGTTACGGGGGAAATGTCAGCCATGCTGCCAGCGCCCTGGGACTGAGTCGCAGCGCTCTTTACCGCCGTTTGCAGCGCTTCGGCATGTAACGGACGTTTCGAGGCGCGTACATGAAGCTCGCGCAAGATAAATTCCGGGTCAGCCATGACGCCCGCGTTCTAATATTTGCACTGCTGGGCGGGCTCCCGGCCGTTTTAGTATGCATCATTGTCCTCGCTACCGGCGGCTACTCCGGCAGAGAACAGTGGACTCTCGATCTGCTCATTGTGCTTTGCTGGCTGAGCTTCTCTTTCGCGGCGCGCGGGCGGGTAGCCGGTCCCCTGCGTACCTTGGCCAATCTTTTAGAAGCCATGCGCGAAGGCGACTATTCTATTCGCGGGCGGGTCGACAATCCCAAAGAGCCGATGGGCGAAGTCATGCAGCAGGTGAACGCCATGGCCGCTACCTTGCGCGATCAGCGGCTCGGGGCGCTCGAAGCTACCGCGCTGCTGCGCAAAGTCATGGAAGAGATCGACGTCGCCGCATTCGCCTTCGATCCCCACCAATCGTTGCGGCTCGTCAATCGCGCAGCTGAAAGGTTATTGGCTCAGCCCGCTGAGCGAATACTCGCGCGCGATGCCACTTCCTTGGGTCTGGCCGAATATCTGGTCGGCGAACCCGAGCAGACCATTCAACGCTCTTTCCCCGGCGGCACGGGACGCTGGGGCATTCGCCGCAGCCAGTTTCGTGAGGGCGGTGTGCCGCACCAATTGCTAGTTGTAACGGATCTGACGCGCCCTCTGCGCGAAGAGGAGCTGCAGGCTTGGCAGCGCTTGGTGCGCGTGCTCGGTCACGAGTTGAACAATTCTTTAACTCCCATAAAATCTATCGCCCAGAGCCTCGAGCATCTCGTAAAGGCCGACCCGCGGCCGGAAGATTGGGCAGAAGACATGTCGCGAGGGCTGAACGTGATCGCAGCGCGCTCGGAATCTCTCAGCCGCTTCATGAGCTCCTACGCCCGCCTCGCGAAGCTGCCGCCGCCTAAATTTGCGCCAGTGGAGGTCAACGCGCTGCTGCGCCGCGTGACCAGCATTGAAACGCGCATGCAAGTGTTTTTTGAAGAGTGTCCGCCGCTGACCATTCAGGGCGATACGGACCAGCTGGAGCAAGTATTGATTAACCTGATCAGAAATGCCGTCGATGCCGCGCAAGAGACCGGAGGTCGAGTGTTCGTCCGGCACGAGCGCACTCCTACTACCGTCGAAATCGCAGTCCGCGACGAAGGGCCCGGTCTGTCGAATACCGCCAACCTGTTCGTGCCGTTCTTTACAACCAAGCGCGGCGGATCCGGAATTGGTCTGGTCTTGAGCCGGCAAATCAGCGAGGCGCACAACGGATCAGTTACGCTGCGCAATGCTGCCGACGGGCCCGGATGCGTCGCTACATTGACGCTGCCGATTCAGCAGGCGCAGGAATGAATGGCGCTGTGGGCGCTTTCCTGTGAACTATCCGCGTGATAAGAACTGCGTACGAGAGGACCCGCTTCCACGTGTGCGAACCCCATTTGCTCGCCAGCCTTCTTCAATTCATCGAATTCATGCTGGGGAACGTAACGCAGAATCGGAAGATGCTTCTGTGAAGGACGCAAATACTGTCCAAGCGTGAGAATGTCGACATGATGATCACGCAAATCGCGCATGACGTGCAGCACCTCGGGTTCGGTCTCGCCAAGACCCAGCATCAACCCTGACTTAGTCGGAATCTGCGGCCGCAACTGCTTCGCATAACGCAGCATATCCAGCGATCGTTCGTATCGAGCGCCCAGCCGGACCTGTCGGTACAGGCGCGGCACCGTTTCCGTGTTGTGATTCAGCACATCCGGATGCGCGTTCATAACAATCTCCATCGCGCTGTGCGAGCCCTGGAAATCGGGAACTAATACTTCCACTCTGCACCCGGCGACGTACTCGCGAATCGCTTCGATCGTCAATGCGAATAATTCCGCGCCGCCGTCTTTCCGGTCGTCTCGATTCACACTGGTAACCACGGCGTAGCGCAAACCGAGAGCGGAGCATGCCTCCGCGACACGGCGTGGCTCATCATAGTCGACCGCCAGCGGAGCGCCCTTTTGCACGGCGCAAAACCCGCACCGACGCGTGCACACGTTACCCAGAATCATGAACGTGGCGGTCCGCCGGTTCCAGCATTCGCCTACATTTGGACACGCGGCGCTCTCGCAGACGGTGTGCAGTCGAAGACGCGTGATAAGCTCTTTCAGCTCGCGATAGTTCTCGCCCACGGGCGCCGGAGCACGAAGCCACTTTGGGCGCTCAGGCTGAGAAGAGATAGTTACCAGCACTGATTTCAGTGTACTGGCCAGCTCCACTTCTGGTTAGATCCAATTCCCAGGCGGCGCCACTTCCACCCACGGGCCTTCGGCTTTGTCCTGATGGAGCGTGATGCGAATAATATATTTCGTGAGCCGCCGATAACTCCCGGGAATTTGAATCTCGAAACCCTCGTGCGAGGACAGCGCTGCCGCATCCAGAGATTGCTCGCGCAGACACTGAACCAGTTCGCTCGCTAAATGCCCGGCATCGTGCGGCGACGGGTCCATGTCATAGTCCGGTTCCACGACCACACGCCCGATCTCTGCGGAAGTCGGCTGAACCGATTGGAACGCCTTCTCGAGAAAAAATTCAAGTTCCGGGTTCATGAGCCCTACATCTCGCGCCGATTTTCGAGCGAGCGCGACATCGTTACTTCGTCTGCGAACTCCAGGTCGCTGCCCACCGGAATGCCCATACCGATGCGCGTTACTCGGGTGCCCAGCGGTTTCAAAAGACGTGAAAGATAAACCGCGGTCGCCTCGCCTTCCACCGTCGGATTGGTCGCCACGATAACCTCCTGAATTTCGGTCTTGTGCAACCGGTCGACCAAACCTTTAATTCTTAGCTGCTCGGGTCCGATGCCACGTAGCGGAGAAATAGCTCCGTGCAGCACGTGATATAGCCCGCGAAACGCGTGCGTCGTTTCAATCGGCAGAATATTGTGAGGCTCTTCCACTACACAGATCTGCGAATGCTCGCGATGCGGATCGCGACAATACCCGCACAATTCGCCGTCACTGATGTTATTGCATTGCGCGCAGATGCCGAGCTTGTCTTTTATATCAACAATCGCCTGAGCCAGATTCTGCGCGTCTTCGCGAGGCGCGCGCAAGAGATGAAACGCGATTCGTTGAGCAGATTTCTGCCCGATCCCGGGAAGCCGTTTACATTCCTGAATAAGCCGGGCAAGCGGCTCAGCGAACTCTGCCATTTGGTCTGACGCCTAGAACATTCCAGGCGGCAATCCAAGACCGCCCAGCATGCCGCCCATTTTGGATTGCGCTTCTTCGTCGACCTTTTTGGCTGCCTCATTGAAAGCAGCCGTCACCATGTCTTGCAGCATCTCGACATCGCCGGCCACTTCGGGATCAATCTTCACGCCCAGTACGTTCTTATGGCCGTCCATCTTGACCGTCACCATTCCGCCGCCTGATGATGCCTCCACTCGAATGGTGGCAATCTGCTCCTGCAACTTCTGCTGCATCTGCTGCGCTTGCTTCATCATTCCCTGCATGTTGCCGGGCATCTTCATGGCTGTTGCTCCCTTCGGCTACTCATTCAAATTTCGCACGGCACGTACTTGCGCCCCGGGAAACAATTCTTTCACCCGCTTTACGCCTGGATCGGACAGAGCACGCTGCCACAAGTCGTCCTTGTCTCCACCGTTGGCCTTTTCGGCCGGGGCGGCAGGCGCAACCGCTGCATCGTCGGTAACCTCGACCCGCACGCGCACAGGTTTTCCGGTCACTTCCGATGCGATGCGCTGTACCACGGGCTCTCGTAAAGTGAAAGCCTGGTTCTTGGGAGCTCGGATCAGGAGTTCGCCTCGTTCGAGTCGCACTTCGCAAACCTGCAGCGCATCAACCGTGGTGCTCAGGCCTGCCCGTTGAAGCGCCCCGAGCAAATCCTCACGAACACCGCTAGTTTGCACATCCTTTTCAGGAGCAGAACTCGCCGACACGGCCTTTGCTGGCGCTTGCAACGCAGGTGGTCGTGGTGCTCCGGCGCGCGAGGATGCCGTCAAGAGCGAACCCGCGGCCGCCGGTGAGGAGTTGCTTGAGACCGCTTCTGCCGCGCCCAATCCGGCCAGCGCCTCCTCGATAGATTGCAACTTTCCTGCCTGCACGAGCTTGACGAGGCCGAGTTCCAAATGAAGACGAGGCTGCAACGAAGACTGCAGCGCCTTGTACAGGTCGAGGGTTAAATTCAAATAGCGCGTCAGATCTTCTTCGCTAAATGACTTAGCTGTCTCGTGCAACGCTTGCTGTTCACGATCCGAAGCTGCAATCAGACGGCTCGCTTTTCCTGTGATCTTCGCAACCAGCAAGTTGCGCCAATATCGGGACAGCTCACGACAGAAATGCTGAAGGCTCTGACCCTTGCGTTCGAGTTCTTCGACAATGCCAAGCATACGCGCGCTGTCCTGCTGCTCCACGGCTTCGGCGACCGCACGCAGCGCTTCGACTCCGAAAACGCCAAGCAGGCCGCGCACCGTTTCGACGGATAATGTAGTTCCGCAGCAGGCGATTGCCTGATCCAGAGCCGAAAGTGCATCGCGAACGCTGCCTTCGCCCGCCTGCGCGATAGCCGAGAGCACCTCCTCATCGGCCTGAATGCCCTCCTGTTGCGCGATGTACTTCACGCGATTCATCAGCTCCGCAAAATCGACCGAATGAAACGTGAAGTGCTGGCAGCGCGATGCAATCGTGTTCGGGATTTCGTACGCTTCGGTCGTGCACAGGATGAATACGACCCACTCGGGAGGTTCCTCGAGCGTCTTCAGCAGTGCGTTGAACGCCTCTTTCGTGATCTGATGTGCTTCGTCAATGATGAAGATCTTGTAGCGATCGCGCGCAGGCCGATACCGGACATTCTCGCGGATTTCGCGCATCTCATTGATGCCCCGGTTTGAGGCCGCATCGATTTCGATTACGTCGACAGAATTACCGGCGGTGACTTCCGTGCAACTCGAACAGACCCCGCACGGGTTCGGCGTCGGGCCCTCAATGCAGTTCAAACAACGCGCCAAAATCCGGGCGACCGTCGTTTTCCCGGTGCCGCGCTGGCCGGAAAAAATGTACCCATGCGCGAGCCGGTTGCTTTCGATCGCGTTCGCGAGCGTCTTCTGAACGTGCTCCTGCCCGATCAACTCGCCAAAGTTCTGCGGACGGTACTTCCTGGCGATGACTTGATACGGACGGCGTTCTGGGGTGGGTAAAGTGCCTGGCATGGAACCATCTAGCGCGCGTGGTTTGGGCACGCTACTGGGCTTGAGTGCGTATGCCAGACCCCGGGTGATCCGCGGCACACAAGCTAAGCCGCTACCGTTGCTCCCTTCCGGACCTGGCGGGGTTTACGACCGCCCATTGCACGAAGCCCGGAGCCTGACAACTCTCAATGGTAACATCCGGCTTCATTTGCGAGATTCCAAAACCGCCTGCAGTTTTTCTCCAAACAATGTTGGCCGGGCAGGCCGCTGCTGGGACTTGGCATCGTGACTCGCAGGCTGCGTTTCCCGGCCCAAAAAGGCCACCGGCGGCGCGGGAGTTTGCGGCGGAGCACATGGCTCAGTCGTTTCGTCAGGCCGCGCAGTTTCGACCGGAATCGTTACAGATTTCGGACTAGGTTGCGCGCTTTGCTCCCCATGAAGGAAGCGGTCCTTCTTCAAGAGAATTCGCTCAAGCGACGAAATCCAGCCGGTGAAGTCGCCCTCGACGTGATGATCGCGCCTCATCGCGCTGCGCATGGCGTCCATCTTCGAATCGAGATTATCGAGATGATGGAATAGCAACGCCTCCGGAAAAATCGGAACTTTCGGCGAACCGAACTCCAACTCTCCGTGATGGCTGATGATGATGTGCTCCAGAAGCGTCCGCAACTTGGGCGGGAAATCGGGAAGTTGATCGAGCTTTGCACCGACAATGCGTAGCCCGATGACAATGTGTCCCAGTAGCTGTCCTTCGGCACTATAACCGAAGCTGCGCGAGTACGAGAGCTCTTCGATTTTGCCGATATCGTGAAGAATCGCGCCCGTTAAAAGCAGATCGACATCAATGTCTTTGTAGTGCGAGGCCGTCAAGCGGGACAGCGAGCAGAGCGAAAGCACGTGTTCAAGCAGCCCGCCTCTGCAGGCGTGATGAATATTCTTCGCTGCTGGAGCTACCTTATACAAGGTAGCGACTCGCCCGTCATCGAACACAGCCGTAAGTAACGCTCGAAGGTGAGGATTTCCGAGATTTTCAATGATGCCGCGCAACTCGCCGAACATCTCTTCCGGATCGCGATCGGAGCAGGGGAAATAGTCGGCGAGATCGATCTCGTGATCTTCGAGGCGGCGCAGGCGGTGAACCGTAAATTGCGAACGAGTCTGATAAATCTGCAGCAGTCCCTTCACCTTGACGAAATCGTCTCTCTCGAAGGTGTGCATTACCTCGACGACGTTGTCCCACATCTTCGCCTCAATCTCGCCCGTCCGATCCGCGAGATGAAGTGAGAGGTAGGGCTCGCCGGTTTTCTTCTGCCGGATTTCTTTCGAGATAACCAGGAACTGCGCCGTCACTACGTCGTTAGGCGCAAGATTGCCGATGTACGGCGACTTCATTCGGTTTATCGCGAACTACTCTTTCCGGTAACCGTCGTTTGGGTACCGGGAATCGGAATGGCCCAAAGCAGTCGCTTACGGCGAGTCTTCTGCTCGACTTCGGCTTTTGTGACGGTCTCGGGCTTCAATTGGGCCGGATCTTGCCAGGCTGTATTCTGACCCGGGGCGGCGCCCGTGTCTACGAAACCTGGCTTGATTTGCAGGAACGCCTGCTTGCGCAAGGCGATCAGATACTCGCGAACTTTAGGCTGCATCTTGGGTGCGTACAATTGATTCTCAATTTCCGGTTTCGCATCGGCCAGCGGTTCGAGACCGGCTTTGGTGTGATCTTCCACCTTAAAGATCTCGAAACCGGTCGCCATCTTGATGGGTTGAGTAACCGCGCCCTTAGGCAGACTCCAAACGACATCGTCAATTTGTTTGGCCAGATCGCCTTTCTTGTAGCCACCCAGCATGCCGCCGTCTTTTGCTGTTATCGCGTCCGAATTGTCGCGCGCCAGATCGCTGAAGCGTTCGCCTTTCGAAGCCTCATCGGCAATCTGTTTGGCTTTCTTTTCAGCGGCTGTTACGCCGGCCGGATCCTTACCTTCGGTCGAGATTAATATCTCGCTGAGATAGACCTTTTCCTCGCGGATGAAATCCTGTTTGTGCGCGTTGTAATAGTCGGCGACTTCTTTGTCGCTAAAGTTGACGTGGCGTCCGACTTCCTGGCTTATGACCTCGCGCGTCACAAACTGATTCTTCGTCTCTGAGAGAAAATCTTCATAGCTCATTCCGGACTGCTGTCGGACATACTCGTGAAACTTGTCCGGGTCGGTAATTCCTGACTGCCGCTGCAAATTCGCCATGTACTTGCTGACATCGGAATCTACATTGATGTTCAGTTCCTTTCCCTTTTGAATAAGCAGCAGCTGATCTATGCGGTCCCGAAGAATGTCTTTCTGGCGCCTGTCGTACTCCTGTTGGAGCTGCGGTCCTGCCGCGCCCTGAGCTTTCAACTCTTGTCCAAGCTCGCGCGCCAAGCGTTCTAACTCGTCCTGGCTGACGATATCGCCATTCACTTTGGCGACAATCTGATCCACGACTGTATAATCATCCGCGGCTAACGAGAGCGTGGCGAACGCCAGCGCGACAAGATACTTCGGCTTCATGGCTTTACTTTTTATTATGGCAAGACTGGAGGGTTTGCGCTCTGACGATCCAGGCATGCGACCCTACGTTTTCGCCCCTACTGGTTCTTCCACGGAAAGCGCTAGCAGCGTCAACCTCAACTCCTCGAGAAGCTGCTCGGGATTCTTCGATGCGCTCAGCGGCATCTTCAAAACACCCGCAGGCGTGAACTGCGCGCCCGGAGTGTTGCGAACCAGCGCCATGAGCTTGAACGGGTCCACTTTCGATTGCTGGTGAAACTTGATGTTGGCCACGCCTTGCCTGCGGTCGACCGATTCCACTCCCGCGCGCTCTGCGAAGCTCTTCAAAAGTGAGAAGCGCACCAGGTTCATGACTTCTTCAGGAACCGGTCCATAACGGTCAGCAAGCTCGTCCACCACGCGTTTTGCTTGCTCGTCGTCCTTTACATCCGCAATTCGCTTGTAGGAGCGCAAACGCTGCGCTTCATCAGCTATGTAAGTGGCAGGGATCCGGATGTCCAGCCCGAGGTTGAGTGTGGAATGAATTTCGAGAGGCACCTCTTCGCCTTTGAGCTCCTTCACGGCTTCCTCTAAGAGCCGGACGTAAGTGTCGTATCCAACCGCCTCAATGTGCCCGTGCTGTTCGCCGCCAAGTAAATTACCCGCGCCCCGAAGTTCCAGGTCGAGAGCCGCGATCTTAAATCCCGCGCCAAGATCGCTGAACTCCTTTAGCGCCGCAAGCCGCTTTCGCGCCACTTCACTCAATTGCGTGTCTGCGGGCACCAGTAGGTAAGCGTAAGCACGCCGGTTCGATCGACCCACGCGCCCGCGCAACTGATAAAGTTCGCTCAAACCATAGCGCTCCGCATTTTCGATGACGATCGTATTCGCAAGAGGAATATCCAAGCCGTTTTCGACAATCGTTGTACACACAAATACGTCGTATTCGTGCTTCATAAAGCCGAGCAGCACTCGCTCGAGTTCGGCTTCACCCATCTGTCCGTGGCCAACACCGATCCGGCACTGCGGAAGCAGTTCCTGTATGGAGGCCGCACGCATGAAGATCGTGTCGACGCGATTGTGAACGAAATATACCTGACCCTGACGCGCAAGCTCCTGCTCGATGGCCGCTTTGATGAGATCGGCATTGAAATGCGCCACGACTGTATTGATTGAAAGCCGATCTTTAGGTGCAGTCTCGATGACCGACATGTCTCGCAATCCCAGTAAGGACATATGGAGAGTGCGAGGAATCGGTGTCGCGCTCATTGTCAGCACATCCACGTTGTGTCTGAGTTGTTTCAAACGCTCTTTGTGCCGCACTCCGAAGCGCTGCTCCTCATCTACCACCAGCAGGCCGAGATCGTAGAACTGCACGTCTTTTGACAGCAGGCGGTGGGTGCCGATCAGAATGTCCACCTTGCCTGTCGCTACGTCTTCGAGCACGGCTTTGATCTCTTTGGCGGTTCGAAACCGGCTGACCAGCTCAACTCGTACGGGAAACGAAGCGAAACGGCGGCGAAAGGTTTCGTAATGCTGGAATGAGAGGACGGTCGTCGGCGCGAGCACCGCTACTTGTTTACCGTCGCCCAGCGCTTTGAATGCGGCGCGCATTGCGACTTCGGTTTTTCCAAAACCCACATCGCCGCACAGCAGGCGGTCCATCGGCTGTTCACTTTCCATGTCGCCCTTAATGTGCGTCACGGCGGTGAGCTGGTCTTTGGTCGGCGTGTATTCGAAAGAATCCTCGAACTCACGTTGCCAGTTACTGTCATGAGAGAAGGCAAAACCTTTCGCCATACGGCGCTGAGCGTACAATTTCAAAAGCTCATCCGCCATGTCGCGCATTTTTGCCTTAACGCGCGATTTGGTCTTCTCCCATGTAACGCCGCCGAGCCGGTCTACGTGCGGCTGCGCTTCACCCGCGCCTCGATATTTCTGAACCAGATCCAGCCGCGTCAGCGGGACATATAGTTTCGCGTCGCTCGCATATTCGAGCAACATGAAGTCGCCCCTTTGGTCGCCCTGTACGATTTCGCGAATGCCGAGGAATTGGCCAATGCCGTGCGTCGTGTGCACGACGAAATCGCCAGGCTTGAGATCCGCCACGTCGGCAGCAAAAGCGGCAAGCTGCGATTTGGTTGCCTGGCGCGCGATCAGATCGGAAGTTTCAAAAAGATCTTCTGAGCCAAGGATCGCCAGATGTGAATCCGGCAGAACGGCTCCGCGGCGTACCGAGCCTTTTATAAGGTAGGCGCTCGAGACTGCGCCGGCGTGATAAGCGCGGTCGGCGATAGAAGGACGTGTGCCGGAGCTTGATTCCAAACCGAGCTGATACGGAACGGCGTATTCCTGTAACACATCAGCCAAACGTTCGACTTCACCCGTGGACGCAGCGAAAAAAGCCACCCGATTCCCCGCCTGGATCAGATTGCGAGCTTCGGCAACTGCCACAGGCATGTTGCCCTGGAATGTCAGCGAAGGGCGTGTTGGAATGTTCAGACGCTCCGACGGATCCACGTCTGGTCCGCCGAGCACTTCTAATTCCTGCAGACTAATCCGCGTGCGGCCGGCGAGCGCGGTTTTCAATTCGTCCCAACGCGCGAAGTTGCTCTCCGGAGTTATGGGCGCAGGCTTATCAGGATGATCGAGACGCTGCCAAAGACGGTCGGCCGCCGATTCGATCGCCGCCGGTTCGTCGAGCACGACGAAAGCATCGGGATGGAGCGCAAAGAGGTTGTGAACTCGAGGGCGAACGAGTGGAACCAGGAATTCCCAACCTGGAAACACTTCGCCTGGATTGGACAATTCCAAATCGGCCTGTTCGGCGGCCTCCGCGAGCTGCCGAAGCAGCGCGCGCGATCGTGGGTATTCGGCCAACGGCAACAGCGTGGTAGAGGAGATCTTCAGAATCGAGCGCTGCGATTCGACGTCGAACTGGCGAATCGATTCGATCTCGTCTCCGAATAGCTCGACACGCACGGGACGGGATGCTTCCGCTGGGAATACGTCGAAGATGCCGCCTCGCACAGAGTATTCGCCGACCATTTCAACGGGTTCACGGCGCTCGTAGCCAATGCTTTCGAGGTGTTGAATGAGATCTTCGAGTGGGATCTCTTCGCCAACGCGCAATTTCAGCGCGAGCTGGCGGTAGAATTCCGCAGATTCCGTTCGGAGCAGAGCCGCCGCAATCGGAATGATGGTGATCGGCATCGTCTGCGCAGACAGACGCCACAAACCCACGGCTCGCTCTTCTGCGATTTCGTTGTGAGGCGACAGGCGCTGATGCGGCAAGACGTCCAGGGCCGGAATCAAGTGCGGCGCAGCCAAGTCGCGGCCTTCAAAAAATAATTGAAAGAAGACCTCGACAGATTCGAGCAGCGTTTCTGCTTCTTTGTTGCCGTCCACGACGACAAACAGCGGCCTTTCCGTCGCCTGATACAGCAGGACCAAATACAGCGCCTTAGCCGTATTTACCAGTCCGGAAATCGAGAAGGGGCCACGCTCGCCCCGCGTGACGCGCTGCAGCAGTAGCTGGAAGTCCGGCTGTTTCGCCGCGGATTGAAGAAGCTCGCGAGTAGCGGGATGAGTCACTGGCTATCGTGCCGGTTTAGAACCTTCTCGGCAATGTCAGTGGTCGAGTATCCTGGCTCGAGTGGGAGCGCATAGACCTGGCCTCCAGCAGCTTCCACTTCTTCCCGTCCAGCAATAAAATGCGCCCAGTCTGCGCCTTTCACAAGCACGTCCGGCAGCACTGCCGCGATCAGCTCGCGAGGTGTGTCTTCATCGAACAGAGTCACTGCGTCGACAGCCTCGAGATGTAGCGCGAGCTGTGCTCGAGTTTGTTGATCGAAAAAGGGCCGCGCAGGACCTTTCAGTCGCTGCACGCTCGAATCTGCGTTCAACGCCAGGATGAGCACATCGCCTAGCGAACGAGCGCGCTCGAGCAACCGAACGTGACCGGGGTGCAGAATGTCATAACAGCCGTTCGTGAACACCACCTTTTTGCCTTCCGTCTTCCACCGGCTGCGCTGTTTGACCAGTTCTTCGCGCGAGTAGAGATGCGCCATTGCCGCTCTCATTTTACGATTCGTCTGTCGCAACTCGGGGTCGGATGCGGCGTGGATTGACGAACAAGTATGCTGAAATTTCAGTGTTCGGGTGCATGGCACTGCAGAAACAGTTTGGAAAGATAATAGTCCGAGCAACTAATTGGGTCGGCGATGCGGTAATGTCAGTCCCCGCCCTTCAGGCCTTGCGCGAACAGTTTCCGTGCGCGCATATTTCAATTCTGGCTCGGCCTTGGGTCGCTGCGTTGTACGGGCGTGAGCCTTTTTGCGACGAGTTGATTCCCTATGAAGCGTCGGCGGGCTGGCGAGGGCTGCGCGATAAGTTCAACATCGCTTCAGAGCTGCGCGCCCGCGACTTCGATTGCGCGATTCTGTTTCAAAACGCTTTCGAAGCAGCGGCTCTCGTTCGCGTAGCGGGCATCCCGGTGCGTATCGGCTACGATCGCGATGCGCGAAGTTGGCTGTTGACCCACGCTGTTCCTGTTGCAGGACCGGGCCACACGCCGCGTCACCAGCGCTTCTACTACTTGGAACTGCTGAAACGCGCCGACCTTATACCCGGCTATTCATTAGACTCGCCGATTCGTCTTTCAGGTGCACGAGCCGCGGCGCAAGCAGGCCGAGTCCGTTTTCGCGAAGTGGCAATCAACGGCCCGGTAGTTGGCGTGAGCCCAGGGGCGGCATATGGCGGTGCTAAAAGATGGTTGCCCGACCGGTTTGCTGATGCGGCACTGGCCGTCGCGCACGAGCGTGGCGCGGCAATTGCCATATTCGGATCCAGAGAAGAGTCGGAAATCGGTGAACTGGTCCGCCAGCGGGTCGAAGCAGCCGGGCAACGATGCGTCAATTTCGCGGGGACTACCAGCCTCGCCGAGTTCATCGAACTCGCTGCGGCGTGCGAGCTCTATCTGACGAACGATTCCGGTCCGATGCACATCGCTTCGGCGCTGGGCGTACCCACGGTTGCGATCTTCGGAGCGACAGACGACGAGGCGACCGGACCTACCGGGACGGGAAGCCGAGTAGTGCGCGAGCCGGTCGAGTGCAGTCCATGCCTGCTTCGCGAGTGTCCCATCGATCATCGCTGCATGACCCGCGTGAGTGCCAAACGGGTGGCTGAAGCAGCGTTGAGCCTGGTTGAAATAGAAAAGAGTAGAGCGGAATAGCAGGTTGGACACAAGGGAAAAGATTGTCCCTTTGGACAAAGTCGCCGCGCTGCTTGGAACTGCTCCGTGGGTGGCGGTTGTAGGGGTCTTCGATCCTCTTACCGCTGTTCAAGCGTGCAGATTAGCGGACATTTCGAGAAACAGCGGCCGCGAAATCTTTGCAATTGTTTTGGAGGCACACGATACGCTGCTGCCCGCCGATGCACGGGCAGCGTTGGTCGCCGCGCTGCGTGTCGTTCAACTAGTGACAACGGCAGAGCCACAGGGTTGGCGATCCACGCTCGCAGGTAACACCGATATCCGCATTATCGAGGATGCTGAAGAGGAGCGAACCCGCTCCGCTGAGTTCGTTCAATTCATCCTTGACCGCCAGCAAGCCTCGAAGACAGACGGGCCCGCGCCCGGTGGCGCGTAAGTGACCGCTCACGAGCAGCGCGGCTCCGGAGCCTGGTTTCCCAAGGCGTACGCCGACTTTGTGCAGCGGTTTCGGGTCGTATGCGGCTTCCTGCTGCTGGTCGCGTTCGCCTGGTTATCGCGCCCTTCAAGCTGGTCGATGCTCATTGGCCTGCCCATATGTGTATTCGGCCTCTTTCTGCGGGCCTGGGCTAGCGGACACTTGGCGAAAGATCAAGAACTCGCTACTACGGGTCCGTATGCGTACGTTCGCAACCCTCTCTATGCCGGCACGCTGATCGTAGCGTTCGGGATTGTCATTGCGTCGCGCAATGTTTGGCTGGCCGCCATTTTTGTTCTGGTTTTTATCCTTATATACGTCCCGGCGATTGAATTGGAAGAGCAGCACTTGGCGGCTGTTTTCCCAAATTATCGGGATTACGGAAAACGCATCCGCCGCTTCTTGCCCGTCGCGCGTTGGAACGGCAACGGACGCCGCTTCTCGTGGGCCCGCTATCGGCGCAATCAAGAATACAAGGCCTTGATCGGGTTTATTGCGGCTGTTGCTTGGCTGGTCTGGAAGTGGTTGCACCCGGGCAGTCTGCACTAGATCGGCGAGTTCAAATCTTGTGCTACGCTTTCGCTCATGAGAGTCGGATGTTTTACCCCGTTGCTGTCGCAGTTTTCGCTCGATAAAGTCTTCGAGAAACTGAAGAGCCTTAACATCGCGACGGTCGAGCTCGGTACGGGGAACTATCCCGGTGATCCGCACTGTAAGCTCTCAATGCTTCACAACGAGAAGGAGCTTAAGGAATTTCAGAAGAAGCTCACGGACCAGGGTTTCTCAATCAGCGCTTTGAGCTCGCACGGCAATGCCTTGCATCCCGATCCAGCTGTCGCGAAGAACTATGACGACACCAGCAAAAGAACCATCGAGCTGGCGGCGAAACTGGGCGTGCCCGTGGTGATCGATTTTTCCGGGTGCCCCGGCGATAGCGATCGGGCGAAATATCCGAACTGGGTCACATGTCCATGGCCGCCCGAGTATCTCGAAGTCCTCGACTGGCAATGGGAGAAAAAGGTGGCTCCTTACTGGACGCAACATGGCAAATTCGCCAAAGATCATGGAGTGAAGATTGCGATTGAGATGCATCCTGGCTTCGTCGTTTACAGTCCCGAAACGATGCTGAAGCTGCGCTCGATTGCGGGTGATAGCGTCGGCTGCAACTATGACCCGAGCCATATGTTTTGGCAGGGCATCGACCCAATCAAGGCTGTTCGCGTGCTAGGCGATGCAATCTTCCATGTTCATGCCAAGGACACGCAGATCTACGACTACAATCTGCCCAAAACGGGCGTGCTCGACACGAAGAAATACACCGACGAGCGAAACCGTGCCTGGATTTTCCGCGCGTGCGGCTACGGCCACCCATACGGCTGGTGGAAAGAATTTATTTCCACCTTGCGCATGTATGGCTATGATTATGTACTCTCGATTGAGCATGAGGACACGCTCATGTCACCGGATGAAGGACTCACCAAAGCCGCGGAGTTTCTAAACGAGATCGTTATCCGCGAGCAACCTGCCGCACCGTGGTGGGTGTAGAGATTTAAGCTAACAGGAGATTCATGTCTGGGAAAAAGATCGGCATTTTGACCGGTGGCGGCGACGTGCCTGGTCTGAATGCCGTCATTAAGAACGTTGTCTATCGAAGTACGACGGATGGTCACGAGGTGACTGGTATTCGTCTGGGTTGGAAAGGGCTTACCGACCTGAATTTCGATGATCCGGAAAGCAAGCATCGATATATTCTCCCGTTGACGCGCGAAAACACAAGGACAATCGACCGTAGTGGCGGCACGTTTCTTCATACCAGTCGCACTAATCCTTCAAAGATGAAAAAGCTGCCGGATTTCTTGAACCCTCAAGATTTTCCCGCAACTGAGACCTGCGAAGACGGCCAGACGATCACCACGTATGACATGAGTAAGCGAGTTTTGTCCAACCTGGAAAGGCTCGATATTGATCATCTGGTCGCGATCGGCGGCGACGACACGCTGGGTTATGCGGCCGTTGTACAGAAGCTGGGCTTCAACGTGATCGGCATTCCGAAAACGATGGACAACGACGTTCGGAACACGGAATACTGCATTGGGTTCTCGACTGCAATTTCGCGCGCCAAGGATGCGATTCAGCGCCAGCGCACCACGGTCGGCTCGCACGAGCGGGTGGGAATCTTTCGTGTTTTCGGACGCGATGCCGGCTACACCGCACTCTACACGGCTTATGTGACTTCGATTCGCTGCGGCATTCCAGAGTACAAGTTCGATCTCGGGCACATGATCGATATGCTCATGACAGACAAAAAGAATAACCCGAGCAATTACTGCCTGGTAATTCTCTCCGAAGGAGCGGAATGGCAAGGTTACGCGGTGAAGGAGTATGGAGAGGCTGACGCATTTGGCCATAGAAAAAAGTTCAGCGTGGCGGAGGCATTCAGCGACGAAGTCGTTAAAAAGACGGGGTCGGAAACCGTGGTGAGCGATCTGACCTACGACTTGCGAAGCGGTGCCCCCGATTTCTTGGACACGATGATCGCGACGACCTTTGGCACCATGGCTTACGACGCGATCACGTCGCACAAAACTGGTTTGATGGCCGCTGTATCGGAAGGCAAGTTCGCAATGGTACCGATTCCGGATCCGAAGCTCGGGCCGCGCCATGTAGACGTCGAGCATATGTACAATACGGATCGCTACCGTCCCAGCTACACCAGTAAGGAAGGGCAGCCGCTATTCCTTACGCATCTCTAATCATGGTTGAGCAGCCGTCCCAAGCAGAGATGCCACTCTGCGAGGTAGTCGAAGCCCAAGGTCACCTGATCGATTCGCACATCATGGAGCAGATCTTCGATTCGGTCGTAGAGGCGGGCGGTCGTTTCGAAGTCGAGGCGTTTTCAATTGGCCGTACGAACAGCGATCCATCTGCTCTGCGGTTGCGAGTAGAAACCCCGTCGCAGGAGCAGATGGATCGCCTGATGACAGTGTTGGTTCGGCTTGGCTGCACGGCTGTTGCGTCAGGCGATGTCGAGCTGAAAGCTGCTGAGCAAGACCGCTGCGCGCCGGAAGATTTCTATTCGACAACAAACCAGCGAACGCTGGTGCGCCAAGCCGGTCAGTGGATTGAAGTACACGACCAGCGCATGGACGCCATGATCGTCGTTACTGATGGAGTCGCGCGTTGCAGGCGGTTGCGCGACATCAAAGCGGGCGATCCGGTCGTGGTTGGCATGAAGGGTATCCGAGTGGTTCCCGAGGCGAAACAGCGGGACCGTCTGGGTTTCGCCTTTATGAGCAACGAAATTTCCTCCGAGCGCCAAGTGGAGACAGCGGTTGCGCAGACTGCGGCGATTATGCAGCAGGTCCGGGGCGAAGGTAAAAAGATCGTCGCCGTTGCGGGACCCGTCGTAGTTCATACCGGCGGCTGCCAGGCTATGACGCGCTTGATTCGTAATCGGTGGATGGATGTGTTGCTCGCTGGAAACGCACTGGCCGTGCACGATATAGAAGCGGCTCTGTTGGGGACCTCCCTCGGTGTTCGCACTTCCGATGGACGGCTGGAAGAGCACGGTCATCGAAATCACATGCGCGCGATCAATGCAATTTATCGCGCCGGGGGAATCAGGAACGCGGTAGAGTCCGGGCGATTGAAAACGGGAGTGATGTTCGAGTGTGTGCGGGCGAACGTGCCATTCGTACTTGCCGGGAGTCTGCGCGACGATGGACCCCTACCGGAAGTCATCACAGACATGAACCAGGCCCAGGACGCCTACGCAGCGCGGCTCCGTGACGCGGGGGTGGTGCTATGTCTCAGCTCCATGCTCCACTCAATTGCTGTGGGGAACATGCTGCCCGCCTGGGTGAAGATTGTGTGCGTCGACATTAACCCGGCTGTGCCGACCAAAGTCAGCGATCGCGGCACCGGTCAGGCCATTGGCGTGGTGACCGACGTCGGCCTCTTCCTGGATTTACTGGCAAATAAGTTAGAAGCTGAATGAAACCCAACCGTCAATATACGGATGAGCACGCGCGTGCCGGCGTCGATGCAGCGCTGCCTGAAATAGAAACATGGCCGAATCAATATAAGGGATATGAAATAGAAGTCGTGATGCCGGAATTTACTTCCGTGTGCCCAAAAACCGGGCTGCCGGATCATGGAACCTTGCGGCTGCTATATACGCCCTTGAGTCGCTGTCTGGAGCTGAAATCGCTTAAACTGTATACACTGGCCTACCGAAATTTGGGTATCTTTCAAGAGAATGTCGTAAACCGCGTCTTGGCCGATGTCGTCAAAGCTGCGGATCCGTTAGAAGCGACGGTGATCGGGGATTTCGCGGCGAGGGGAGGCATCTCGACGCGCGTGACGGCAACCTACCGGCGTAAGAGGAAGTAGCCTAATAGCTGGCGGTTCGCCGCCGATTAAGAATCTGGATGGACCGAATCAACCGCCTGACCACGCTGCTGCTGATCGGGACATCTGTGTGGGCGGCGGACTTTGAAACGGGTCAAGCTGCTCGTGCCGTCATCGGTCAATCGTCCTTTTCAGCGCGTGAGGCCGGGATCACACCCACGGCACTTTCGATCTCGGGCAGCCGTCTATACGCCGCGGATGCATCGCATCGGCTTCTGACCTTTGACCTCACGCAAATTCCAGGACCGAAGGACGATCTCGCCGCACGGCCTGGGTTGGTATGCACGCTCTGCGGCTTTTCGGCCGTTTCATCTCTTGCGCAAACGGTTCTGCCCGGAATTGCCTCGGTCAGCGGGTTGGGAAAGACAGTCGTGATTGCGGATACGGTGGCGCATCGCGTCTTGATCTGGCGGGACAGCAGCACGCCGCATGCGGGCAGGGGTCCCGACGTAATTCTTGGTAAATCCAATGGCGACGCTTCGCTGATTTCAGCCTCGACGATCGTCGAGCCTGTCTCTGTCGCGTTCGACGGTAAGCGACTGTTTGTCGGGGACAGCACTCTGCATCGTGTTCTGGTCTGGAACTCACTGCCGGTGACCGATAATCAACCGGCCGATGCCGTTCTTGGCCAACAGAGCTCGACCTCCGTGAACGTCGTCGATTCGCCGGGACCGGATACCATCACGCGTCCGAACGCGCTCGCGTCCGACGGAATAAATCTCTTTGTGGCGGACGCGCTAGATCACCGCATCCTCGTTTTCACAGCGGCCGAGACACCGTTGCTTAGCAGCGCAGTTGTCAACTCCGCGAGTCTTACTCCTGGCCCGGTCGCGCCGGGAACCCTGATCACGATTACCGGACGCGATTTGAGCGATCTGAGCGAAGCCGCTCCAGATGACAGCGTCCATCCGCTGCCGAACGCGCTCGCCGGTGTGGAAGTTTTCATGAACGGTATGATGCTGCCGATCGTTTCCGCCTCGCCGGGGGAAGTTCGTGCGCAGGTTCCTTATGATCCGGGCAATGCGACCGTAGCGAGCCTATACGTTCGTACCCAACACATCGACGGCACAGTCACGACGAGCAATGCCGTGGCGGTGAAACTGCTTCCCGCTACTCCGGGCCTGTTTGGCTTCGGCGCCAATGAGCCTCGGATTGGAATGGTGTTGCACACCGATAGCATTACCGGAGAGCCGGGGGCTCCCGTCACTCTGGACGACCCGGCAAGCCCTGGCGAAGTGGTTGTGGTTTGGGCAGCCGGATTGGGACTCGTTCAGACCGGCGGCGATGCGAACGTACCGGCAGCGGGAGTTCCTTATGACGGACCCGATGCAGCGGTGCTCGATCCGGTCGGTGCGTTAGTAAGCGGCCGGTCTGCTCAGGTGATATCAGCCACTCTGCCCCACGGCTCGATCGGCGTCTACGAAGTTCGCGTTCAACTGCCCGCAGATCTTACAGGCGACGGCAAGACTCCATTGCTGATCTCTCAAGAAGCCGCCGTCAGCAACACTGTCACAATTCCGGTACGAAATACAGTCCACTAACAAATGCATCAGCTTCGCTGGCATGCCTTGCTGCAGCAGTGGGTAGTGGTCACGACCGCCCGGCAGAACCGTCCGCAAATGCCGGCGAATTGGTGTCCGTTTGATCCAGGATCGGGCCACGTTCCCGAGCACTACGACGTGTATCTCTATCCCAACGACTTTCCTGCGTTTTCTCCCGATGCCGAGCCATTCGCACCCGAGCCGGGCTTGTTTGCAGAAACCGGACCGCGAGGCGCATGTGATGTGGTGTTGTACTCGCCGGAACACACGCTTCCGCCGTCGAAGCTGAGTGTCGAGACGTGGCGCAAAGTTGTCGACCTCTGGACGGAACGAACCAGGCAGCACGCGGGAAATCCGGAAATTGCGTTAGTCGCGCCCTTCGAAAACTGCGGCGAGGCCGTCGGCGTGACCATGCCACACCCGCACGGGCAAATTTATGCCGTCCCTTTTATTCCTCCTATCGTCGAAAAAGAACTCGCTTCTGCGCGCGAGTATGCAGACGCGAATGGCGGCGAGTGCCTGTTTTGTCGTCTTCTCGCGGAGGAGTTGAAGGATGGTTCGCGCGTCGTTGCGGTGAATGCCGATTTCGCTGCGTTCGTGCCGTACGCGGCGCGGTTTCCTGCCGAGATTGCGATGTACGCCCGCCGGCACGTTCGAACGTTGCTCGACCTGAGCGAGAACGAACGATCCAGTCTGGCGAGCCTGATCAGCATCATCCGGAAGAAATACGACAACCTGTACGGATTCGTGATGCCGCTCATGATGACGGCAAGGCAAGCGCCTTTGCAGCAACCCGATGCACCGTACCACTTTTACGTGCAGTTCCTGCCTTTGCAACGCAGTGCCACGAAGCTGAAGTATCTGGCCAGCATGGAGACCGCGTATGGCACGTTTCTGGCGGACACGGCGCCGGAAGATATGGCCGAGAGCCTGCGCAAATGTGAGCCAGCGGCGCCCGCCTACTCCGGTTCGTAGGGCTTGTAGCGGTTCTTCACGAGAAGCTGACGCGCGCCGTCTACGTCGGCCGGTGCGACATAGAAGAACGCTCCGGCCAAGTCGCGCTTCAGCAGGAGACCGCCCGTGTAAACACCCGTCTCGACCAGGTAGTTGATACCGGCCGCGGTGAGGAGGTTTTCCAGTTGGAGCGCTTCTCGAAGGCGCCTGGCCATATAGATAAGATCGAGCTCAGTCTCGCCGAAGAAATCGGGGTCGCGGCGCATCCTTCTAAAGCATAAAGGGAGCACGAAGGGTGAGTCCTGTCGTAGGCTTGGAACGTCTGCATAGTTATGCGAGCGCTGTTGAGATTGAATCGTCGCTGGCGCGAAGCTCGTATGTTCGTACGCGCCATGGCCTCGGCAAGCCATCCGATTCTCGCCCAAATTATTCCTATCCGCCGCTGCAATCTCGCCTGCACCTATTGCAACGAGTTCGACAAGTACTCGCCTCCCGTTCCCACCGAGGAAATGCTGCGGCGCATCGACAGGTTGGGAGAACTGGGAACCAGCATCATCACGTTTAGCGGCGGTGAGCCGATGCTGCACCCCGATCTGGACGAATTGATTCAGCGCGTCCGGCGCCGAGAGGCGATCGCGACCATCATCACCAACGGTTATCTGCTCACGCCAGATCGCATCAAGCGCTTGAATCGAGCCGGTCTCGATTACTTGCAAATCAGCATCGACAACGTGCAACCGGACGAGGTCTCGAAGAAGAGCCTCAAAGTATTGGATCGCAAGCTCGAGTGGCTGGCCGAACATGCGACATTCGACATCACCATCAACTCGGTTTTGGGGAGCGACATCAAGCAGCCGGAGGACGCCTATCGAATCGCCACACGCGCACGGGAGCTCGGATTCAACAGCACCGTGGGTATTCTGCACGATGGGAGCGGGCAACTAGAGCCGCTGAACCTCCCGCAGACAAGCGTGTACGATCGCATTCTGGGGCTCGGAAGCGGACTATTCTCGTTCGCGCACCATGACGGGTTCCAGCGCAACATTGTTCGTGCGCTTCCGAATCAGTGGCACTGCCCGGCCGGCGGCCGGTTCCTCTACATCTGCGAAGACGGCTTGGTTCATTATTGCTCGCAGCAGCGTGGATTTCCCGCTATTCCGCTGGCTCAGTATACCCGCGATGACCTGGTGCGCGAGGGCGCAAAGCCCAAAGGCTGTGCCCCGTTTTGCACGATATCTTGTGTGCATCAAACAGCAATGCTCGACAGCTTCCGAACGCAACCGAGAGAAACTCTCGCGGGTATCATCGAACGCCGAAAGGAGCGCGATCCCGCGTGGCGAGCGCCGGCCTCGGTTCGAGCGCTCGATTGGATGTTTCTGCGGGACTCAAGGGCCCGACGCGCGTTTGGCGCGATGGCTGTCCGCCTTTTTAAGGTTAGGCGGCCGCCCGCGTAGGTGGTACGATGCACGGAATGAGCAAAGTAGCCTGCGTAGCATTGATACTGTTCTTTGTTGGTTGCAGCAAGCCGAAAGCTACTATACCGTCACTCACGCCCGAGGGCGCGGCGCAACTACTTCACTACGACACCAAGGCGGAAGCATGGATGATCCACGTCAAAAAGCAGGACGCTACTTGCGAATATAGGCTCGACCTGCCCGACCAGACCTCCCATCCTGCCCAACTGGATTTGGATCATATCGTGTCGTGCGGGAACCGGCCTAGTCCGAAAGAGTACGATGCCAGCGTGTCATTCGTTTACGACCCAGACAAACAACAGTGGGTTGTGAGTCGATTCTCGAGCTAGTTTGCGACGCTATGCGCGGGCCGCTTTCGGCTCCCGTGCTTCGAGTCCGGCGCTGCGTGCCGCCACGAGGGCGATGCTGGACCAATCCAAATTTTCCTGGCCGTGCGCCATGGCGGAAATGAAGTGATCGCGAAGGATGCTCGCGAACGGCATTGCCGCGCCGAATTCCTGTGCGGCGTCGATCGCGAGTCGCACATCTTTTAAGCCGAGCTTCAGTGCGAACCCGGCGGGCTCGAATTCCTGATCCGCGACAATGCGACCGTAATTCTTGTACACGGGAGAGTTGAACAACTCGCACATGACATCGAGGAATGTATGCTGGTCGATCTCGGCTTTGCGCATGGTGGCGAACGCTTCCCCAAAGGCCTCCATCATGCTCGCGATCATGAAATTGCCGCATAACTTGATCGCGTTTGCCTGCCAGGGCTGATCGCCCGCGATAAACGTTTTCTTGCCGATTACGTCGAATAAAGGACGCAAGCGCTCAAGCGCCTGGTTCTCGCCAGCGGCAACTACGATCAGCTGTGCTTTTTCCGCAGCTTCGGGACGGCCGAACACATTAGCCGCAACGAAGGCCTGGCCTCGTCCGGTGTGTTCTTCGTTGAGACGACGCCCAAAGGCAACACTGATGGTGCTGCTCGAGATGTGAGCGGCGCCCTTTCTTAGCGTCGAGGCAATTCCGTCCTCACCGAGCACAGCGGCGGCGACGGCCTGATCGTCGGAAACGATTGTGAACACTGCTTCCGCATCAATCGCCGTCTCTGCCGGGGAATCGACGACGCGTGCGCCGTCATGTTGTAGCGCCTCGGCCTTGGCGCGTGTTCGATTGTAAACAGTGACTTCATGGCCGGCGCGCAGCAGATTTCGCGCCATTCCCGAGCCCATCTTTCCTGCACCGACAAATCCGATTTTCATAATGCTTGGAACGACGGCAGTATCGGCATGGAACGAACACGCATGCCCGTCGCATTGCAAATCGCGTTCGCCACTGCCGGTGCGATGCCGACGATTGGTGTTTCTCCTGCTCCAGCGGAAGGCAGATCCTTGCGATCCAGGATCACCACATCGATTTTCGGCACGTCGCTGAAGCGAGGCACACGATATTTCGATAATCGGGAATTGAGGATCTTCCCATCGGCGAAATCGATCGCTTCAAAGAGCGCGCCACCGATGCCCATTACGATTGCGCCTTCGACCTGGTTTTTCAGGTGCTCCGGGTTAACGACCGCTCCACATTCCCACGCTTCGACTACGCGCTCGATGTGGACTTCCCTCTGTGGACCGATCGAAACTTCTGCGCAACACGCGATAAAGCCGCCCTTCTCCGTGCCGCACGCCAAGCCGTATCCGCGGTTCTTTGACGGTTGGTTCTTTGACCATTGAAAGCGGTCTGCGGCGGCTTCAAGGACGGCACGAATGCGCGGATTCTGCAGGTTCTTCAGGCGAAAAGCAAGCGGGTCCATGCCGATGGATGCAGCCAGCTCGTCCATGTGCGACTCACGCGCGAAGTGATTAGCAGTGGCGGCCAGACCCCGATAGGAACCTTCCCTCAGAGGGGACTTTACGGGGCGATACTCAGCGTTGTGAGTAGCAGCTTCGTAAGGTGATTCGAGACCGGACCCGCCAGAGAGATAGTTGCGGAAATCCCAGGACAATAAAGTGCCGTCTTTGCTGACACTGCTTTTCACCTCGATGACGCCGGCAGGACGGAAGTACGCCCAGGTGAACTCTTCCTCGCGGGTCCAGATCAGTTTGACTGGCTTGCCCGCGCCCTTTGCCAGCCGCGAGGCTTCGACAGCACACTCGCCCGTATGCTTTCCACCATAAGCTGCTCCGGTGTCCGGCATCAACACGCGGACTTGCGTTTCGGGTATACCGAAGGTTTCGGCGAGCTGAGTTCGCACGCCGAACGGTCGCTGGGTCCCGGTCCAGACCGTCAGTTTTTCCGCATTCCATTCCGCGACCGCGGCCCGCGGCTCGAGTGGAACGTGGGCGATGTAAGCGACTGTGTAGGTCGCATTCAGCGCTTTGTATGCGCTTTGGACTTGGGCGTCGCTGCTCGCGTTCTCGGCATTTTCCTTGATGTAGGCAAACAGATTGCGGTTAGAGATCTGTTGTGACTGTTCGTTCCATTTGGCGTTAATGCGATCGAGCGCTTTTTGCGCGATGTGCTCGTCGCGCGCGACGACGCCGATGAAGTCTCCGTCACGAATAACGGTGACGCCCGGCATCTGCGCGGCATCGCCCGTCTCTGCCGAAAGCAGCTTCGCGCCAAAACTCGGCGGACGGAGCACGCGCCCATAAAGCATCCCGGGAAGCTTGTGATCGGAAGTGTACTTATGTTTGCCGGTGACCATTTCACTGGCATTCACCTTCGGCACACTGGTGCCGCCGACGTGCCACTTATCGGCCGGAGTTACACAATCGTCGTTTCCGATGGTATGTACCCAATCGACAGCTGCTGCAAGTTCGCCGAAAGCGGCGCTCTTGCCGGATATGCCGTTTTTGACGCAGTTGTTTGAGACCGTCAGCGACTTACGATCGAGGTTCCAGTTCTTGGCCGCGGCATCGAGCAATGCCTCGCGCGCGGTGGCAGCCATTCTGCGAAGAACCGGCGCCATGGTGGGCGTGGTCCTGCTTCCGAAGGTTCCCATGTCCCAAGGAGTTCGGGCGGTGTCGCCCATCACTAGCTGAACGGAGGACGGAGGGCAGTGCAACTCGTCGGCCACCGCCTGCGTCAGGGATGTTCGAATATTCTGGCCGACTTCCACTTTACCGGTGAACGCCGTGATGCTTCCATCCGGGCCGATGTGGAGCCATGCGGCGATATTGTCGGGAAGCGGTTCGCGACCTACGGGACGGCCCGCTCGACCGGATTCCTGTGCTTCGGCCTCGTCGAATGAGAAGAGGACGAGCAGGCCTCCGCCCACGGATTTCAAGAAGTCGCGGCGGTTAGAAGCAAGCGCGTTTGTTGTCTCAGGCATGACGATGCTCCTTCGCTTCGGCCGTCATGGTGCGTGCTGCCATGCGCACGGCCGCGACGATTCTGTTATAGGTTCCGCAACGGCAAACGTGAGGCTCGAGTGCTTGCTTAATCTCCTCCTCCGAGGGTGAGGAATTCTTGCGTAACAGCGCAGCACTTTCGACGATCATTCCGGGGGTGCAATAGCCGCACTGCATGGCGTCACATTCGATGAACGATTGCTGCAGAGGATGCAAGCGATTTCCGTCGGCTAACCCTTCAATGGTCGTGATCTGCTTGCCAGCCACGGTACCAACCAATGTGATACAGGATCGATGGGGAGCGCCGTCGATCAGGACAGTGCATGCGCCGCACTGTCCCTCGCCACAGCCGTATTTCGCGCCGGTAAGGTCGAGTTCATTGCGGAGGACGAAGAGCAGCGGGCGCTCGGGGTCGACGTCGACGCGCACCCGCGCACCATTGATGACGAGATCCATAGCTTATTCTAAATCTCGAACCTGTTCTAAATCTCGGCGGACGTTACGCTCGGCGCGTGCTTGGGAGAACATAGCGCTTGCTGACGCGCAAGGTTGCTTGATGAGGCAGTTGTGGCGTTGCGGTGCACGAGTAAGCGAATTGTCGGCGCGATTCAGGGGACGATTTGGCCCATTTCCGGCGCCGGGACGGTGGAATTGGCGGCGTAGAAGTTCGTTTCTTGCTGGTGGAGGCGAAATGCCGCAGTGGCTACCTTGTAGGCATGGAGCTCATCGCGCTGCGCCTGCTGTTTTTGGCGACGTTGTTCCATCGCATCGGCCCGTTCTTCCCGCGCCTGCGCCCGTTTCTGCGAAACAAAGCCAACTTCGGCTTGCAGTCTTAGTTTTCTTCTCTTTGCCAGCTCATTGGCCGCGCGCTGATAGGCGCGATCGTGGGCGGGCTGGTAGCGGAGGTAGAGATCGAGGTCGGCGCGCACGCAGATTCCCTGCTTGCCGTTGGCGATGTCTTCGGCCGTGGCGGGCTGGACGAGGAAGCAGGCCTCCTGGAGGCGAACGGCGCGTTCCGAGAGCCAGGTACTGCGGACCATTTTGGCGACGAGTTCGCGTTCGACGTCGTCAGCGGGCTGTTCGATGCGCAGGTAGCGCTCGAGCAGATCGTCATAGTCGGCCTGGCTTTCGCCTTCGAGCACTTTGAAAGCGCCGCAAAGACCGTGCTTGCGGCTGTTTTGAGAGACCGTCTCCTTGCCTGTGATGGAGGTGGGCCCGGTGCTTTTTTGCGCGTTGGCGCGGTTGGCTGCGAGTTTACGTTTAGAGATGGCCATAATTCCGCTCAAAGTGTGGAGGGTGGGCGGGCGCGGTGGGGGAGTTTGCGGCGGTTAGATGATTGAAGCTAAGGGAGATAGGGGTTTTGGGTTGGCTGTGATGCTATCGGAGCGCTGGGGTAGATGGTTGAAGTGATCGGATCGACGATCAGCATTCGACTCCGCCTGACTGAGGCCCGAATGCGGGGAATCCGTGGAGGTCAGCGCACCCGCGCAGTAGGGCCTCGTTTTGCGAGGTATGTTGTTGCCTAATTTGAGGCGAAAGTTCTTTCCGAATTGTTGACGGCGAGGAGCAACTCGGAAACGTAAGCACTTGGCCGTCACACGTGTTCTATCCGAAAACCGAGTCGCGCATCCATGGTCTCCGCGTTTGGTGGACGGGTGGCGTCAAACGAATCGCCGGATACAAGCGGACTTGTAGGGATTAATCTGTTAGCCAGTTTCTACGAAGAGGCTCAGGTAGAAGTATGACCACGGGCTCCGCTGTCGTTTCCGCGAAGCGGCCCCAAAGACACGACACAAACATGGGGATTACCGTCCCTCAGTCCCTTTTCAAAGGTATGTAGTGGGGACTGCAAACCCCCGCGGATGGCATTGTTAAGCCCGTTACAATTAGTGTTCGGATTAAAGTTATGTCCAGCTTTACGTCACGCGTGGCATTGGAGCTTAAGCAGTTAAAGAACAGCTTGCGGGGTGCGACAAACCCGCGCGGAGTTCTAAACGAGGCGCGGCATTTTCTTTCACCAGCTGCCTTTGAGGGTGCCGTGAGATACCTCGAATACAGCGCACCCCGCGGCGTTCCGCTAATACCCGCAGCATTCCCACTTCGGCTTGAAACGTTGCACAAAGTGCTTCCATTTCGGCCGATGAGTGTGGACCGAGAGTGTCGCTGGGCTATAGAGCGACTGAAATTGCATGCCACACGTATCCAGCAATTCGTTGACTTAGCTGATGCGGTATCCGAGTTGGTGATTCGCTCGAACTATAAAGAGGCGTTAGAAGCTCTACACGAGGCGGAACAGACATTCGGCTATTCGATCTGGGGAATCAAGCTGAGGTTTCTGCTCAGTGGATTGCTAAGCGGATTGCAGGGCCAGAAACAGGTTGAGGCTTCCATTTTCGGAGTCCAGAACCTAGATCCTCTCGTAGGCTTCATCGTTCAGTTCGTCAGCATGCGCAACGAGGACGCGTTGAGCCCAGCGTCGTTTAAGGTGTTTTTCGATCGCAACAGACCTGACGAAGAAGTCGATAAAGTAATCGGCTTACGGGGTCTTCCGGCATACGTCGAGCACCACGTTTACCCGACGGGATCGCCGGGAGTGGACACCTGCGCCTGGCTGCTCGCTTGGGAGAACTCAAGTTCCATCTTAGATCTTTATGAGACCACCCTTAGAGTCTGCGGAATTCTTCGGGTGCACCCAAACGTGACCGTCACAACGGCGATCCGTGAATCGCTTCAGGAACTGGCTACCCGTATCTCCGACCGGCGGATAACTGCCTTAGTTTCATCCCTGACGGGGGACTACTCACTTTTGACCACCAATCTCGACCAGGGGCCATTTGATTTGTTCCTCAAAGGCGACTATACCGGAGCTTTTTCAGGTGCCGAAAAGCTGCTAGAAAGTCAACCCGTTACTTGGGAGGCAGTAGAGTTGCTGGGCCGATCTGCGGCCGCAACGGGCGCTTTTTTAGACGATCACCCTAGTCCATTGTGGCGCACCATAGCAACTCAGGTATCTAGAATTCTCCTCCATGCTCCCGAAAGACACTCCGCGAGCGAACAACTGATGAGAATCGCTCTTAATCATGACAGTCTTCATTGGGGCGATCGCGCGCGCGGGTTTTTGGCGGCGGAGATGTCTGGATCCGGACTGACCGCGCTTCGGGCAAGTCGAGGAGTTTGCTTTCCGCCGGCGGCGATTCATCCCTACTATGCATTGAGCCGTGCGGATTCGTCCACGAACGGGTATCTGACCGGCTGTGAGGCCGCGTACGGCGAGACACTAGGGGTTTTCTACTGTAGAGCCGTTTTGGAAGGCTGCTCGATCGTGCACGACGAGATTTCACGAGAGGCTAGGTTTTCCGCTTCCGCCGCTATTGCCATCCGCAGGGGAGACTGGGATGAGGCACTCGCCGCAGCCGCCAGTCTGGACGGAACGGGAAACCGCTATTTTCAAACGCAAGCGACAACTGCGCGAGCGACCGCGCTGCTCAGGCAAGGTGATTTGATAGAACTCGTAAAGTTCGTAACCGCTGCGTACATTCAAGAGCCGTCCACCTTTCACCTGCTAAGGATTGAGCACGTTTGCTCTTTGATCGACAAACAGGTTTCCAAGAGTCTGAGCTACGATATTTCTCTGCCGCTGCTTTTTGAAATCTACAGCCAAAACGTCGGGCCAGCAATGAACGGCCGTCGGCGGATGGCATTCCTTGAGTTCCTTAACATCCGGAAGATCGCCAGACCTAGCCTGCTAAGCGACGCGGCCGAAATACTCGACAAACATAAGCTGATTTTCTTCCTACGTTACGTGTGCTCCATCCCATTGCTACAGAAGCTGATCTCGTTAGATAGCTCAAGAGCAGTTGAGAATGAGCGTATTGCGATCTGCCAGCTTCTTGCTGAACTTCATCCTGAAGGAGCCGACGTCTATGAGTCGGAAATCAAGGAGATAACGACGACGCAGGCCGTACAGGGCGGCATCCGCCAGGTGGAGCAGTCTAAGATTCACGTTGACATCGAAGGGGTCAGGAGGGTTGCGGCGAAGAATTTACGGGAGAGCTTCAACCGCTATCGAGCGCTAAGCACCACCAGAATTAGGGAGCTTACGAAAGAGATCGTGGCAGCACTGAGTCGCGAGGCCGACAGAGACAGCCCTAAAGTCATCGCCTTTTCAATACCCAAAGACGAGGGTCTCAGTATTTTCACATCCATGGTTGGCGCTATTCGAGACGAATTCGTTTCTAACAGCCAGTACGGACTGAACGGATATCTCAGCCTAAGGATCCGACACGGAACCCTCCAGGGGCATTTGCGGGGCACGTTAGAAGCAAGCCGCATACTGACGCAGCAGGAGGCGGACTCCGAACGCTATCGTTTAAATGACTTCTGGCCTGAAAAAATGGAGTCGCTGTCTGAAAACGAACGCATGGCTCTCGGGCAGAAACTCGCAACCTTCTCCCAGGATCTCGACAGGCTCATAACGACAATCAGGACGGAGTGGGTCCAGGTGAAGATAAAAGAGGAAGAAACAGGTCTGTTCGACTTCACGCTCGAGGCAGGTGAACTGCAAAGCATAGACGCGTCATGGACTCCATGCGACTCGTTCGATTCCTTTTTCGACGTTGTCGTCTCCCATCTCTGGAGGCGACTAGACAGAAGCCTAGAGATCGTGCGTGACAAGATTCTGCGCGACGCAAAAAGGAGCTTCGAAGCACTCCTAACTCAACTCCAGCAAGACGTAGAGGCGCTCCTCAGAGGACGCGATGATGCAGGATTCGGCGCGGCGCTTATTGCGGGGCGTACGGGAATGCAGAGGGCTCTAGATCGTTTGGCATCTTGGTTTCAGCTTCCACCCCAAACAGCAAGCACACCGCTACCACTCAGTCTCGCCTCGCAAGTTGCTGCTGAGACGGTCGGCCGCTTCCGCCGAGGTAGAGGATTCAGTGTTAATACCGTCGCGGAGGCCGACCCGAGTTATGCCCGCGAGACATGGGTAAGCTTCGTCGACATCTTCTTGATCCTCTTTCAAAACGCTGTCACGCATTGCGGTGACGTCGACCCCAACGTTACAGTCCGTCTCACAAAAAAGGGAGACGAACTAGGCATCCATGTAGAAAACACAGTCGCGGGCGAAGCCCTCACACAGAGCGCGCTGGAGAAAGTGGCGAGAATCACGGAGCAGATGGCCCGGGGTGAGTCGGGACACTTCGTGTCCACGGAGGGACGTAGCGGACTGCATAAAATTCGAAACAGGCTCGAAAATTTCGGTATTCTTCGCGGATTTTCATTCGGCTTCGGCGGCAATTGTTTCTCTGTTGACATGCAAATCATCAAGGAGAGAGCAGGACATGCGAGTACTGGTGGTCGAGGATGACGACAATAAGTGCGAGCAGCTTTGTTCGTTCCTTGCGGAAGGTTATGCGCCCGAAACCATTCAGCGCTCCGGATCGTATCAGAGTGCTGTCCGAGCGGTGCTGGAGAGAACGTTTGACCTTGTTCTCCTGGACATGACTATCCCGACCTTCGACATCAGTGCCGAAGAACCAGGTGGAGAGATCGAGGGCTACGGAGGGCGAGATTTTCTTGAGGAGGCCGATCGACTAAGTCTTGACATCCGCGTTGTGCTCGTAACACAGTTTGACCGATTTGGAGACAAGGACAATGAGATGACGCTTGAGGAACTAGACGCGCACCTTCTCCGAGAATTTCCAAAAATTTATCTAGGGGCCGTGTTCTACAGCTCCGCTCGCGAAGGCTGGCGGGATGATCTTCAAAAGAAGATACGCTTCGCTGGATTGAGGACACAATGAAAGTTTTGATCGTAGAAGACGACACGGCGAAGCTGCAACAGATTCTGGCCTGCTTGACCAGCCTGGTTGGCGTTGCCCTCGCCGACATCGACGATGTGCGCGACGGAATGTCGGCTCGAGCGCGGTTGAAACACTCGAAATATGACCTATTGATAATCGACATAGCTATACCCGAGCGACGCGACAGAGAAGCTCAACCAAATGGCGGGGTAGAGTTACTGGAAGATATCGCTGGGGAGGGCGAGTACATAGTTCCAGACCACATCATTGGCCTTAGCGCATTCGAGGAACTGGTGCAAGCCTCGCATGACGTATTTGCCAGGAAGGACTGGCACGTAATCCATTACGATCCAGCATCAGAGGCTTGGCAAACGCACATCAAAGCCAAGGCAGAGCACGTTATCGCCGTCACACGTTCGAAGGAGTACGCGGAACCCAATTACGAATCCGATATTGCCATAATATGTTCTCTCCGCGAACCAGAGCTGGCGGCCATACGCGACCTCCCATGGGAATGGCAGCCAATGCGGCCGCCCTCGGATCATGTCACCTATTTCAAAGGTCGATTTTCCACTTCCCGTGGACGCGAGGGTGTCGCCTACGCAGCGGCTGCGCCGAAGATGGGAATGGCACCTTCGGCGGCTCTGGCGATGAAGATGATATGCCTTTTTCGGCCCCGTCTTGTAGCTATGGCGGGGATAGCTGCTGGTGTTCGCGGCGAGACAAACTTGGGTGACATAATCGTGGCCGATCAGTGCTGGGACTACGGGAGTGGTAAGCACGATATCGAGAACGGGAAGCCGCTATTTAGAATCGCGCCATTTCCATGTGTTATTGATTCCGCGATACGCAGCCATTTTGAGGAGATGTCGTCCGACCATCCTTGGCTCAGTTCGGTCTGGAGTTCCTGGCGCGGCGTCCGGCCTCCTGAGCACCTGCTCCTACGGCTGGGCCCAATGGCAAGCGGAGCGGCAGTGATCGCCGACAGTAACATGACGGCTTCCGTTGCTGGACAAAACCGAAAATTGATCGCGGTTGAAATGGAAGCTTATGGCGTATTGTCCGCAATTGAGCAGAGCCCGCTGCCTCGCCCGATTGGGTTCGTAGCAAAATCAGTTTGCGACTTCGCAGACGAGGCAAAGAACGACCGTTATCAGCCTTACGCCGCGTACACAAGCGCCAACGCCATTGCCCGTTTTGTGGAGCGCTACTGCTAGGCTCGTTTCAAGAGATCGCCGGCTGAGTCGACATATGCCAGTACCGAATTCGCTTCGACCCGTCGGCCCGCATTGCTCACCCGTGGAAAGTCGCTCGACTATCTAGAACTTCAACTTCATCGCGAGGGTCCGTAGTAAGTGGCATGCACAACGGGAAAGGAGGCGCAGGCACGATCGACTCCGCCTGACTGGAGCTGTGCCCGATAAGCTCTAACTTGAGCGGAAAGTTGTTTCCGAATTGCGGACGATCCAGGAGCAACCCGGAAACTAAACACTTGGCCGTCACAATGGATCTATCCGGATTCGTGTGGACCGCGCCCAAACTCTCTGATCATTTCGATGTGGCACTCAAACACCCGAATCAAGTAGCAGGTTCATTGCAAGGCGATTTATTGAGATCTTGGATGTGGTAGGTGCCCAACTTCCGGGTTGCCGACTTTCGGAAACACAATTCGTAAACGCTAGCTATAGCTAGGCCGGTCGCCAGGCCGCGGCGGTCAGATCACGCTGGTCGGACTCGGCGCAGCCTGAATCAATTCGAACGCAGTCGTCTAGCCCGTGGTGCTCTTGCGCCCGCAGTCGCTTTGGCATACAAAGTGACATGAGATCAACGGCTCAGTGGACCGTCACTACGATCGAACTACTCCTGGATGTCCGGCCGTGCTGTTCACGACACCTCTGTTCATACGCAACGTGCAGCCACAAACTTATGAACCAGCGCACACCGCTCAAGACATCGTTTTGTGGTATTCGGCCCGGCCACGAATCGGCTTGTGGCTGCCGCTCATCACTCTGCCCGCTGGGGCGTTGCTCATGGCTCTTCTACGCTTTGGCGGACATGGCAACAGAATAGGGAGGCGCGCTTGGCGGTCCGAACTCTGGCGTCAATTGCCCGACTGCATCTTGCCACGTTGTTAACGGCTATAAGGCCGACGCGAGCGACGTTTTCCGCAGTGCCCGTGCCCGAATCGCCTTTTTCCCGCAAGCGTCAGGGTTTGTGAAAAAAGGGCTCTCCAGTCGCTTCGCTCCTGGCTCTGAATGAAGAATCAACTGGTTAAGCGCTGGCCGATTGGCGGGCAGATTTTTTCACAAACCCGTCAGTAATGGCTCTCTTTTCCTCCAGCAGCGTTTCAGCATTGCTCGAAGTTGAGAGCATATCGAACCGCTGTGTGGCAGGCCGAAAGAGAGTCTTCGCAGAGCTTACGCTTGCGGGAAAAAGGCGATCGGAACGCTGGAGTACCAGCCTAATTCTAGATTGGTACTGTTTGCGGTTGTTCTGCGTACTATGCCATGTTACTATTTTTCGTCTATGTAGTCTATTGCTCTTTTCATCGGAGGCACTTTGCATTACGGTAGGCACATCTCTCGCATGCTTTTGCTGGTCGGTCTAGCATCGTCACCAATATTCGCTAGCACCACGATTTTCAACGATTTCGGAAGTGCATATAGCTACAACAGCGATACACGGCTGGCAGGTGAAGGGTTCAGCGAGCCTGGGGGTTACTTCACGGCTGCGAATCCTTTCACATCGACCGGCGACTTCAATTTAACTCAGATCGACGTGGCGGTAGCGAATAACTTTTCAAGGTCGGAGTCGTTTGCTGTCGACTTAGACTCGGATAACGGCGGAACCCCGGGGTCCGTGTTGGAAAGCTGGACGGTCACTGGCCCTTTACCTGCTTTTGGTACCTGCTGCGGGATTGAAACACTGACTGCCAGCTCATCGATTCAGTTCTCTGCGGGCGCGCAATATTGGCTGGTGATCAGTCCAGCGGACCCGAGTAGTGACGTGGAGGACGTCTGGAACTTCAACAACACGGGTGCAACTGGGAATGTTGAGTATCAAAATACTCCAGGCGGTCCCTATCTGCCTGACTCCCCCAATACTCTCGGTGCGTTCGATGTGCTAGGCGACACCACAGCGCCGGAACCCGCCAGCTTCGCGATGGTAGCGGGCGCCTTGGGCGTAATCGGAGCGTTTTTGCGATGCCGGCGTCGCGCTTAGCGAATCGCATTTAGTGGGGACGCGACGGCGGGTGCAGCGCTGCTTTGCGCTGAACATTATGCGATTTGCTGCGACGCTACGATTTCGCTGGATACGTTGACGACGGGGTTGTAGGTGAGAATGCGGCCACAGCTTTCGCACGACATCAATTTATCGCCACGGCGCAAATCCTGAAAGAACTGCGGCGGTAGCGCGATCTGGCAGGGACTGGATTTGACTGACCCACTCGCGCCGCGTCGTCGTCGTGCATGTGCAGACCATGCCGCTCTAAAGAAATGCTGACGCTGCATACCGCCATCTGCGATTCTGGCGTGGGCATAGCAGCGGATAAGTTGGAAAGCATTTTTGAGGCCTTTACACCGGACCCGGTTGCCGAAATGGTCAACGCCTAGCAATTCGATCGCTCCGCGCGCGCGATCCGGCCGCACGTGCCGCAAGCGAACCCTGGTAGCGAGAGCGCACTCTGGTGGCGACGGCCAATCATCTCGGTTCGACGCCGGTTACGAGAAACCCGAAGTGCCGGATGCGTTAAGGACCCCCAAGTCGGAAAAACGCCTCACGCAATGATCATGCCCTGACGCCCATGTCGGCAACCTGCTTCGGAGACGAGCGAATCTGCGCTTGGCTAAACTCCGGACAACTGGATTCTGCCGATTACCCGCGGGTAGTCACCTAGCGTTTACAAATCGCTGAAGCCCGAGTTTCGGGATAGCTGCGAAGTGATGCCATCCCGAAACTTGACAGATTCCTTGCGAATAGCCTCACGGGCAATGTGTGTCAAGCACGCTCCCGTTCAGATACCGAATGGCGGCGGATACATGACCTCGCCCTGAACACCTACAAGAGCGTCATTCACCAGTTCCATCGCCATGAAGGCTTCGCGCGGGAATGGTGCTTCCAGTAAAGCGGCCTTGGTCGTCGAAAAGCCGAAGCGCGGATAGTAGCCAGGGTGTCCAAGCACTATGACGATTCGCTCGCCTCGAACTCGTAGCATATCCAGTCCGTGCGTGATGAGCCGCTGACCGATTCCCTTGCGCTGATGTTCAGGAAGCGGCTTCGTTCACGGCCCGAATGGCTTGGGCCTCAGCGGTGTTCTCTATATTTTCAGTTCGAAGGTGGACATCGAAGTGCACAGAACAAGCGACGCCGGCGTTTACTGCTTCGCTGCCGGTATCAGCACGAAAACAGAAAGGATCAGCGGATGCTCACCCGCGGATCCTGCGCTTCGGCTTTCTAGAACTTCAACTTCATCGCGAGCTGAAGCTGACGCGACGATCCCGAATCGCCGGGAGGGAATCTGGTTCCGCTGATTAGTCCGAAAGTGCCGGACGGAAATGTTGCGTTTGGCTGCCCGAAGTTGGCTTGATTCAACAGGTCGAAGGCATCGGCCCGAAGCTCCCAAGTGAAGCGCTCGGTGATTTTCGTATCTTTTACAAACGCGAAGTCGAGGTTGGAAAAACCCGGTCCGATGATTACATTTCGACCAAGATTCCCGAATGCCGCGCCTTGGTTAAAGAAGACCGACTGATTCTGGATATATGTGACAAACGCCGCATTCAAATTCGTTGCCGGTGTATAGCCGGTGATTACCGGACCAGTAACACTCGGCCGCAGAGTGGCCGCACCCGTGAACGAAGTATTAGTCGTATGGAAGTTGATCGGATTGCCGCTTTGGATCTGCTCGATCATAGAAAACTCCCATCCTTCGACGAACCGGTTTCCCTTAAACGGGAGATCATACACGGCGCTGAGAACGAATCGATTACGCGCATCGAAATCGGAGAGTCCGCGATCGCCTCGGATGTTGTAGCTGTCCTGGATTACCAGACCTTGGACATTCCGGGAGTTTTCATCGATGGATTTGGACCAGGTGTAGTTGGCATTGAACTGGAGGCCCCGTGAAAAGCGCTTCTGTGCGGTGATCCAGAGGGCGTTGTACGAAGAGTTCCCGTCGCTCTCGTAAACGACGATGTTGCCCAACGGCTTGCCCGGATCGATGGGACTGCTTGCGGAGAGCGTGGGATACGGGCGTAATCCGTTTATAGGCTGATTGTAGTTCCGCGCGATGTTGAGATCGGTACCCTTATTGGCGAAATATCCAGCCATGAAGCCATAGTTATTGCCCAGCTCCTGTTGAATGTTGAAGTTCCAGGATTGGACATAGGCGTTCTTATAATTTTGAGCAACGGAGGTCGGGGAAACAGCACCGGCCGCCAGAGTGTAGGCATTACTAAAGTTGAGACCCGCTGCGGTACTTGTCACGGGAAACGCGAATGGCGGGTTTGCGGTTAGTCCGCCGACGAGTCCTTCCACGGGCTGATCGACAAAGATGGCGTACGCGCTACGAACAACGGTTTTGCCGTTCCCGAACGGGTCCCAGGCGAAGCCGACGCGCGGCTCGAAATTGCGAGCGCTCTCGTTGTACGCATGGCTTGGACCGCCGGTCACCCCGACCTGCTGCAGAGAATCGGCTACAGGGTTGAAAATTACGAATCGATTCTCCGCTTCCGTCGGCGTGCCATTCCAGTCGTACCGCAGCCCAAGATCGAGCGTGAGGTTGGAACTGACCTTCCAGCTATCCTGCACGAATGCGCCAATCGAATTGATGCGGACGCGGGCTGGACGGTTGGAGGCATTGGAGCTGAATGAGTTCGGCTGATCATTGACAAAGGCAGTTATGCTTGGGAAAACAAACAGGCCTGGGGTGGCACTGAAACTATCCGCAATGACGTGATAGTATTCAGGACCGAACTTGACCGAATGCTTTCCATGCACCCAGCTCAACGTATCGGAGAGCGTAATAGTGTCGTCCCCGCGGCCTTGCGGGAAGCCGTTAATTCCTCCAAATGCAAATGCGCCAGTGACCGAGATTTGCGGAAGGCCGATGGGCGCGTTTATGCCGCTGTTGATCCCATAATCGGCTGCGTTTAAGGCATTCTGTGCACCGAAAGTGATATGGATGCGGTTAAAACCGGCACGAGCTTCGTTGACCAAAGTCGGCGAAAGGGTAGCGGTTTCGTTTAATGCCAACAGTTGCCGCCAGCCGATGCGCTGATCGCCGTAGCCCGGCAGCGTGTTGCCTTGGGTACTGGGCGGTTCATTTCTTTGATCGTGCTGCATTGCGTAGTAGGCGTTGAAACGATTGTTTGTGGTGAGCTGTTGCGTGAAGTTCGCGGTGCCCTGATAAATGTTCACGGGAGCGATGGCCGAGCTGATGAACGAATTTCCTACAGAGTTAGCAGCGGGTATCAGCGGCAGAAGTTTCTGAACGATAGGGTCGGTTACTGCAGCGCGTTGGGCGGGGCTCAAGACGGTGCTCGTGAGTGGAACGCTTTGCCGCTGAATCAATTCCTCATAGCTGAGAAATATAAACGTCTTGTCCTTCTTTATTGGGCCGCCACCGTCACCCCCAAACTGGTTCCGTCTGAACGGGGCCTGCGGAACGCCTGAGGGATTCCCGAAGTTGCGGGCGTCGAGGGCATGGTTGCGAAGGTACTCGTACACTTCGCCGTGGAGTTGATTGGTCCCGGCGCGAGTGGCAATATTGACGATCGACCCGGCGTTTCGTCCGTATTCGGCGCTGTAGGTGGAATTGTCGATCTTGAATTCCTCAACCGTGTTGATGGTCGGTTGGAAGGTGATCTGATTTTGCGACATATCGCTCATCTGAATGCCGTTGATCATGAAATTGATCTCGTCTTCGCGGCCTCCGGCGGAATTGAACGCGAACGAACCTTGGCCGCGTAGAGGCGCGGTCAGGAAGCCGTTCTGCGGAGGTGTGACGGAACCCGGAATCAGTAAGGCGAGGTCCACGAAATGCCGTCCGTTCAGCGGTATCTCCTGGACGGTCTTTTGGTTTATGACCGTTCCGACCGAGACAGAGCTGCTTTCCACCACCGGAGTTGCCGCCTGAATTTCGATTGTGGTGGAGGTACTGGCGATCTTTACGTTGAAATTCTGCGTGGTTGTGGTACCGACGGCGACGACCAAATCGTTCGTGACGGTGGTCTGCATCCCTTGCGATTGCACCTCGACCTTATAGTTGCCGGGCGCTAAACCGGGAAGCGAGTACAAGCCCGCGCTATCGGTTTTCAGCGGGTGAATCTCACCGGTCTGCTGATTCGTAATCGTTACCGATGCCCCGGGGAGCACGGCACCGGTCGGATCGGTGACCGTTCCTGCAATGGTTCCCGTGCTTTGCGCAAAGGCGATTCCAGTGAGTAAAAGGAGAGCCGCAAGCGGAACGAAAACACGAGCGCCCAGGCCCTGAAAGCGAGACAAATTCATTCTGTGATTGCCGTACATAGTAAACCAACCTCGTGAAAGAGTAGCGGTAGAAAAACCCTGTATGTTGAACAATTCTATCAGCATTAGGGAGTTTGATAAACGCGCACTACTACGTTTTACATTTGTTTTACATGTGAGCCGGTCAGGCCCAGTCGACCTTGGGATGCAGGTTGTGCCAGTCGGTCGATTGTTCGAACGCCAACGCGGCTCGAAGAGGCATGCCTTCTTCGTAGGTCTTGCCCGTGAAAAGCAGCCCGGCTGGAAGTTTGTTGACGAATCCGCACGGGACGACGACTTGCGGGTTGCCGGTTAAGTTGGTCACCAGCAGAGTTGCCGAGCGCGTGGGAGAGACGAGCACATCCCATTGCGACATGAACTGGTTCATGCTGTGGATGAGCAACGTTCGGGCGCGTTGAGCTCGAATGTATTCGACAGCGGGAATGGTGCGCGCAACGCGGAAGGTATTGGGCCAATCGCTGGGCGCTTGACCTTTGAGCTGGGCGACACCGCCGGAACGAGTTAAATCGTCGAAGGCAGTGGCAGCTTCGGCGTTGAGAATAAGCCGTAAGGACTCGGCTCCAAAGCTGGGAAGATCGACACGCTCGAGATGCAGCTTTGTTTTACTAAGCGAGTCGAGCGCTTTGGCATACACGTCTTTGGGCTCGCCATTCAATCTATCGAACTCGGCTTGCAGGACACCGATTCTCAACTTTTCGAGTGGTGCCTCAGCGTTCCAGGCCAAGGGAATATCGGTGACGGTTAAATCGTGTCCGTCCGGTCCGTACATGGCATTCAGCACCAGCGCGCAATCTTCTACAGTTCGGCAAATGGGGCCGATCTTGTCCATGGTCCAGCACAAGCCCATTGCTCCGTAGCGGCTGACTCGCCCATAGGTGGGGCGCAAGCCGGTGACACCGCAGCGCGTACTGGGGGAAACGATAGAGCCGAGCGTTTCGGTTCCGATGGAGAAGCCGACTAAACCGGCGGCGGTTGCAGAGGCCGAACCGGCAGAGGAACCGCTCGACGTCTCGTCGAGATTCCAAGGCGTTTTGGTCATTCCACCGAACCACAGTCCACCTTGGGCCAGCGCGCCCATCGAAAGTTTAGCGACGAGCACGGCTCCGGCGTCGGTGAGGCGAGTGATCGCGGTGGCATCGTAATCCGGCACATTATTCATGTAGGGCTCGGCACCCCAGGTAGTGCGAATACCTTTGGTCGCGAACAAATCTTTCGCGCCGTAAGGCACGCCATGAAGGGGACCCTTGTAATGTCCGCTGTGGATCTCGCGATCGGCCTGCTGGGCTTGGGCCATGGCGAGCTCTTCGGTTAGCGTGATGACGCAATTGAGCTTCGGCGCGTACCTCTTCAACCGGTTTAAGTACATTGTGGTCAGTTCAACGGAGGAGATGCGTTTCGCGCGCAGAAGCGGAGCGAGCTGGGTGACGGGAGCGAAGGCAAGCTCCTCGATGGAATCGGGGCGCACAGTGGCCTTCACCTTTCGGGGATGAAAGAGGTGCTTACGCTTGTGCTCCGCGGGAAGCTCAGCGGGTGGCATGGGGTCAAAGCGGAATGCCGGCTCGGTGTCGAGCGGCACGTCTTTCTTTCTCAGGGCCTCATACATCGCAAGGTTGCGATTGATGTCGGCCAGCATCATGGAGAGCTGATCGTCAGTGAACTCGAGCTCGGCGAGCCGCAAGGCCTGCTGCAGATTGTCTTTCGAAATCTGTGCCGCAGTCGGAGCGGTATTTTGTTGGGGCGGTGCGGCAGGCGGTGCCGCGGGTGATTGCGCTCGTATTCGCGTTGCGGCGGCTAATGCCGGCAACAGCTTCAACCAAATGCGGCGCGGAATGGCTGCTGCGCGTTCGAGTGGGGCATGTTCGAGTAGATCATTGCTCATAACCCTCTTACAATAAGGTAATGACCTGTTATCTCCTGCGCGCTCGCTCCCTGGCACCGTTGTGCAGCTTGGGCGCTTGCCTATTACTTGCGCAGGATTGGAAGACCGCCGCATCTTTGCCGGGGGTCGACCTGAACAGCTTGTCTCCCGCTCAAAGACTACGGTGCTCAAGATCTTGCGCGAGCAAGGCTGTACTTGCGGGTGCGGCATGAAGTTGGCGGAGTGCCGGATTGTGGATCCACCCTGCTCTTATAGCAGTGGGCTGGCTGCAACGATCATTGAAGCAATAAAGCAGGGCAAGAGCGAGACAGATGCGATCGCAGCGGCTAATACGTCGAAGTGGGCGCACGCATCAAGCGGCGCGGCTGCTCGACGATCCAGTGTCTATACCCGTGGCCGGTGCGCCGTCTATTGGGCCGCAGAATGCCCCGATTACCATCGTTGAATTCTCAGATTTTCAGTGTCCGTATTGCGTTGCGGCATTCCCGGAAATCAAGTCGATATTGCAGGCCTATCCCACGCAGATAAAGCTGATTTTCAAAGAATTTCCGCTCGAGATTCACTCGCAAGCGGATCTGGCGGCGGCTGCTGCGATCGCGGCGCAAAAGCAGGGAAAGTTCTGGCCGATGCACGATGCGATGTTTATGCACTCCGACGACCTGTCGCGCAAAACGATTCTCAGCTTGGCAAAGCACAATGGCCTGAACATGGAGCGCTTCGAGAGCGATATTGATTCGACTGCAGTGCGCGAAACGGTTGTCCGCGATGTGCAAGACGGCGACCGCGCCGGAGTGGAAGGGACGCCGACACTGTTTGTGAACGGCCAACGCTATAACGGCCAGATTGCTCTTGTGGCGCTGAAGCCGGTGCTCGATGCGCAGTTGAAGCAGGGCACTGCATTAAAGCAGGGCGCGGCCGCCGACCAGCGCGCTTCGACAAAGCCTTAGACAGCTTCCATAAAGAACGGAAATGGAAACCTCTCCCTCACGGTCGAGGTTCTGAAAGTGGCTGCTAGCCTGCTTGGAGCTGCTTCACGAGCTCAACTACCACGTCCCCTACCACCTGAAAGCTGTGGGCACTGAGCTTGTCCATGGTGTCCTGCGCGGTGTGCCAGTAACTGTTGTTCGGACCGTAATCGAGGTCGAGGAGGTCGATGGCGTTCACTCCCGAATTGACGAAGGGCTTATGGTCGTCTTCGACGCCGCCAGGATCGCGGCGAAAGTATTTTGAGTCGCCTAACGTTGCGGCGATCTGGGAGACCATTCTGCGGAGCGAAGGCGAAGAGTTCTCGTCGTTCGAGATGTCGAGGTCCTTGTCGCCGATCATGTCCACGTTGATGAGGGCTTTGATGCGCGGCAGCATACCCTCGGAGGCCCACTTTGCGGCCAGGTGTCGGCTGCCATAGCAGCTGTCGGTATCGGTCCAGTTCACGACGTCTTCTTCGCCATCGAAGAACACGATGTAGAGGTTGTCTGCATGCTTCATTCCCGCGGCCACGCGTGCGAACTCGAGCAAGAAACCGGTGGACGAGCCGGCATCATTGGCGCCCACGAAGTGAACCATAGGGATACGTTTGGTGTCGTAGTGGCCGGTGACCACGATGGCCTTACGGGAGGTGCCGGGAAACTTCAGAATCAAGTTCGCCATGGGAACGGCGCCGGTGGGGGTTTGCCCGGTAAAGGTATCGAAGGAGAGTTCTCCCCCGAGCGGCCGAAGCCGGGATACGATCCAGTCGCGTAGATGCACAATGGCTTCCGAACCCGAAGGGCGTTCGCCGAAGGACACAGCTTGCCTGGTATCGGCTAGTGCGGCAGCTCCGCTGAATCCGGAAGAATGGGTCTGGGCGGCGGCGGTTGGAAGGGCTGGACAAAGTACCAGCAGAAAAGTAGCCCACGAAAGCTGTACTGGCAGTAAAGATTTAAGGAGACCGAACCGATTAGATCTGTACATCAGATTTTACTGAGTTTGGACTTCGTCAGGAGGTCATGCGTGAGCGCCATGGCTGCCCGGACGAGTGTCACAAGGACTGTTGTATTATAACTTTGCGCCGAAGGTTGCCCTAGGGAACATATGGAGTCTGTCGGATCTCAACTCCGCCAAGCGCGGCTAAGTCTCGGGCTATCGCTCGAGCAGGCGAGTGCAAAAACTCGCATATCTAAAAGGAACCTGCAGGCCCTCGAAGAGGACGACCTGAAGGGCATCGCTTCTCCTTTCTTTTATAGGAGTTTCGTCAAGCAATTCGCCGATTACCTGAACATCGAATATCGCCTTTTGGCGGCGGCGGTTGAGAACGTCACGAACAGCATGCCGAAGCCGCTGATGCCCGGAGAGATCTCACTGGGCGAAGGGGGGCTGCCAAAGCCGAAGATCGCCCCTCTGGAGATAAGGCGGCGACCTTTGAATCTGCGCTGGGTCTCCTCCGTACTATCGTTTGGGGTAATGCTGGTGGCCTGCTCGTCGTTTTACGCGGTGTGGCAGGATTCGAGGTCGAATGGGCATGGCTCAATGGCGGCCTTGGTTAGCTTTCTAGCGCCGAACACGCACGCAAGCTCAGTGGGATCTGCGCAATCTACGCTGGCGCAAATCTCTCCCGCTATTCCGCAACCCCCTGTGGCGGCTCCTCCGAGCGTGCCGGCATCGACAACGGCGAGCCCGGCGAAAACCAATGCGGAACCTGGCGGATCTACGCAGCCCGATGCGCCACAACCGACGGCGGCGGTGAAGAGCGAAACCACAGACGCGCAAGCCTTCCGAGTAGAGCTTTCGGCAATTGAGCGCACCTCGGTATCGATCGTCGAAGACGGTAAAGAAACGTTCAGCGGAATCCTAGAGGCGGCCGAAACCAAAGTACTAGAAGGACACGCAACGGCCCGCATCCGCACGGGGAACGTGGGAGCCGTCAGTTTCGTTTTTAACGGCAAGGCGATCGGGACGTTGAGACCTCGCGGTCAAGTTCGAACCGTCGTCTTCACGAAAGACAACTACGAAGTGCTCGAAGCGTCGCAGACGCATTACGGTCCTAACGCCGAATAGAACCCGCCGGTTGAACTGCGGAACTGTCCGGTTCTGCGGGGCCGGCCTGGCCCACTCGCGCGGCCCGCTGCAAGCGCCGTTTCTGACGCTCCATCATGAGTAGCTCATGCCGGCGTCGAAGCTTGATGCTCATGTCCACCTTGCGCCAGAAGTTGCGGAAGTAAGCGACGGCGGAAGCGAGGCCGAAGATCACCACGGCCCACATCGCGGCCAGGGCGTAGGGTCGAAGAGCCGGCCAGCGCGTGGAAAGCAGCACCAGAGAAACGCCGAGCACCTGAAACATCATTTTCGACTTACCTAGCTCTCCGGCTTTGATCGTGTAGCCCTCCGCGGCGGCAATGCTGCGGAGACCCGAAACAGCAAACTCACGACTGATGATGAGAATGACCATCCAGCCAGGCAGCAATCGAATCTCAACGAGAGAAATGAGGGCGGCCGAGATCAGCAGCTTGTCGGCTACGGGATCGAGCAGCGTTCCGACGGTGGTGACTTGTTTCCAGCGGCGGGCGAGATAGCCGTCGAGCAGATCTGTGAGCGCGGCGGCAAGGAAAACGGTGAGAGCAAAAAAGTTGTTCGCAAGCAGGAGTTTGTCGCCCCAATGAATGCGAAAGTTCTGCTGAACCAGCGCCGCGACGAGCAGCGGCACCAGAAAGATGCGAACCAGGGTCAGCAGATTGGGTAAGTTCGTCAATTTTACTCAACTATAAGACATCGAAAGGCATGCCTAGGATGCGGAGGAAAGTTGGGGCGTTGCCTTAATGGACGTGGCCCGCGGTTGCTTGTCGCCGCGCAACCAGATGTACAGGGTGCCAGCTGGTAAATTCGGCGGATCGGGCAGGCTTACTTGCAGAGTTTGTTTTTGTCCCGCACCCTGGATGGGCGCGGGAAGCCGATCGATGTCGAAGCCGTTAGTTTGATCCCATCCTGCTTTTGCGATCATCTCCAGATTTAGACCGGTGAGGGTATACGGGCGAGTGCCGTTTTGCGCCGGATCGCCGGCGGTGGTGAATGAGTCGATCTGCGGAAGGCGAATGAGATGCGCGAGCGTAACGGGCTGCGATTTACCGTCGCGGCCATTGTCAACGAGAGCCTGTAAGGAACATCCGGCCGGCCAGGCGCTGGTGTCGAATGACAGGAAGAGTTGGTCTTCGGATAACTGCTGTAGGTTCGAGTGTGCGGTCTGCTCACCGACATGCAAGGTGGCATTTGGTCCCACACCATCCGAGCAGGCGAGCTGTAGAAGGCTTTTACGTTCGATATTCTTGACGTCCAGCATGGCCGTCAAGGTGAAGCCGGCGGGAAATTCTTCCGGTCGAACGGCAATCGCCATTCCCGCCGGAAGTGAGAGCTTCGAGCTCGCGATGACAGGAAGTGGGCCGGTAATCTGAAGTGCGTTCGGGAAAGTGAGCGGCTCACTTCGATCTTGAATATAGACTTTGACGGGCAGAGCCGTTCCGGGTTCCGGCGTGGATTTCAATTGCACGGTCACATTTCGTTCGGTTTCACCTGCGGCGGGCGGGCTCAGGTCGAGAATGGCGCCAGGCGCTTCCAGTTTCGCGAGCAGCGCGAGGCGCTCGCCTTTCAGGATGTAGTGTTGCGTGGCGATTCCCTGGTTGGCGAGGATGGGGAGGTTCTCAATTGCGGGCGGGTTCGGAAGGATTTTGAAAGGCACCGGGTGGCTCTTGTCATCCTGCTGCGATAGGAGCAGCTGGTATTCACCGGGATCGAGATCGCGCGTGTCGATTTGAACATCCATGCGATCTTGCGGACCTTGGCGGAGACCTTTCGGCAGGAGGAATCGCACCGGCTCGGGCGTAGCGAATTCGTCGTTGATCTTCTTGAGTTCGACTTTGGTAGTGAACTCGAAATCGCTGCCGGTTAAAGTGACGGGGATCTTGCCGGTTTTCGCGAGCAGTTGGTCTTGCGAGGCGGCGAGGAGCGTGGCGTCGTGGAACTCGCTCAAGGGGCGGACGTGCACTTCACCGGTAGTTTCAAAGGGCGTCCAATCCCAATAGCCGGTCAAACGATAATCTCCGGCGGGGAGATTCACGCTGGTGAGGTCGACTTCGAGCGCTTTTTGATTGCCGAGCTTCAAGACTGAGACAGGAGTTTTCTGTTTACCGTTCTGCAATGCCCAGGCGCGCGCCCGCTGCAGATATTTCCACTGGGATTCCGGCACGTCCACGGGGACAGGAGTTTTCTGCGCGGCGGGAATGAAATTCGCGGCTCCGACGCGGATGGAAGGGGTCGGGGCATTGGGGATACGGCTGGCCCATATGTACCCGACTCTGGTATGCGGCGGAGTGGGAGTTTGCGGGCCGCACAAGTTCACTCCCGAGTTCGGCAGCGGCAGCGCGAAGGAGGATCGAAACTGGGTATCGGGGAAGGCCATGGCGCGCAGGTCGAGCAGCATCGCTGTGCCGCCGGCTGCGAGTCCGACGGGGTTGCCGAAAAACAGGGTGGCTGCCGCGGTCGCGAGGCTCGCGGTTTGACCGGCGCGGGTTGCGGTCGAACTCGCCAGTGGATTGTAGGTGGCCAATTGCGGATTCATGCTGGCGAACAGCGTCTGCGCCTGAACCGCGGGTGGCGCATTTCGATCGAGCTGCACGGCGAAGCCATATTGTGAGGCAAAGCCGGTGAGCGCGGCATTGACGCTGGCCGAAGAGCTCTCGCTATTGGACAAGGCGGCGACGAGCGCTTCTGCTTGTGCAGTCTTGTCGGCATAATCAGCCAGTTGTGCGATGAGAAGGTCGTCTCGCGTCAGAAAGTTCTGCACTTTTTTCTTGTTTAATCCCGCGGGTCCGTACACGAAGGCGGCGAGAGAGATGGTTTGCGTAATCTTCCAGCGCTGCGGTTTGTCGGCGGGCTTTGGATCGGTGACGAGGACTGAAGCTTCGTGTGATTCGTGCTTCTCCGGCACCAAAACCAGTGCGATTTCACCGGGGCGCTTTTCTCTTCCGCGCAGGATTGGAGAATAGAGCAGCGTATCGCCTTCGCTGAGGTGATTGATCGTGCGGAAAGGGAGTGGCTCGTCGCCACTTTTCGGTGACGCGACGCGCAAATCGACGGCGCCGAGCGGACCACCGGCCGGGCAGCTCACAATCTGGGGAGTGTCGGGTGATTCGGTGGCCGAACCGGGCTGTTCAGAAGAAGGGGCGGGACTCTGTGCCTGGATCAGACAACAGGCCAGGAGCGCAAATATCGCCGCTCGCAATGTCATTCTAAGCCCAGGATATCGTGGCAACGTAGCTAGGTAGGTCCTAAAGCTGCGGAGCTGATCGGAAAGAATAGATACAGCAGCGGGTTGCTGTGATGCTACGGTTGGCGCATGAGAGCATCGACAAAGCAAAAGGACTCAGACGCACTTTACAGGATGGTCTCGCAAGCGGATCTGGTGCTGGACACGATCCCGAATCCACATCCCTCAATCAGGCGGTGCCGGGAGCTTTTGAAAGCGGCGGTTGCGCTGTCGAAAGATCTTGCAGACAGACCGCCGGAGGCCGTCGCGTTAGGCGCGATCGGCGGTCGTAGACCGCAGAGCGTGGACCGAGTATTACGCTTGGATCGCGGCCATGCGGAAGACCAGTGCGGGTGGAAGACCGAGGAAGACGACTGATTAGGAACTGCTCTCAGAAGCCCTCAGCGCTTTCATAATTTCCTTTCGCCGAGTTTCGTCAGGTTCCCATTTCGTGTCGCAGTAACCGCACATGAACTCGATCACTTCACCATTCTTAAGCTTTTCGACGAGAGACGCCTTATTGAAGTGTTGCCAAGCCTCTTTCCCGCATTTGGGACAGGACTGGGGAAACCGCCAATCAGGTTCCGTGTTCATGTTTATCAAAAGCAGAGCGGACTACAATTGATCTACAAAACGAAAAGCCCGGCACGAGGCCGGGGCTCTTCGATTGAGACTTAGACACCCTAATCGTAGCCCCTCGCGTCGCCGAGACGCAAGGGAGCAATGCTGCTAACACCGCGAATAAACCCAGCAGTGGCCATGTAGCGGTACTTGTCGCCAGATTTCGTCTCATAAGCGTCGGCTTTCGACAGGAGAAAGCCGACGAAAATCAAGACCGGCGAACAAAATATCGCTTTGTAGAACCGCCAGAATTGTATCCCGGTCCATCATTCGCCTCGCTTATATTCTGCCGCGCTTCAACGCGCCTTCGCGATTCTCAGCTTGATAAGATCTGTGCTCATGGATTCGCGCAAAGTAATCGGCGCAAAAGCGACGTACGGCATAACCGATCTATTCGTCTTCAAAAAGAAGGATGGAAATTATGGCCTTTGTCTTATGGAAGGCGGCGTTAAAAAAGGTTGGCCTGAGGAAACGTACCCTGACCTGAAGCAAGCCGCAGATGCGCTAGCCAATCACGCGTATCATTCACTTGTCCCCGAAGACTTTAGAGACGAAGAAAAGCCGCGCATCGAAGATCTTCACAACTGGGCTCCGCTTTACAAGGGCGAACTGCCAGAAGCCTGTTTGCACCCGAGGGAAGGTCGAGCCGACTGACTGCTTTTTTGCTAACCCGTGAACTTACCAGAGCCGCATTCGCTAACGAGCAGCTTCCCGTCCTGAGTCGGTTGAACGTGCCAATCGTCTGGCTTGCCTTCGATGGCGTTGCGAACATCATCAGCCAATATCTCGACTGACCACCCGAACAGCAAATGCCCGGCATTCGCATTTTTAGGGAGTGTCTTCAGCTTTTCTCGTGCCAGTTTGATCGTCATTTAACGCCCTCGGTTCCGGTCCAATCTACACTGCCTGAATGACTGATTACTACGATAAAAGAATTGTCGAGGAGTTGACCGCCATTCGACGTGCAGTCGAAGACGTTGTGGATGCCTTCAAGATGCTTGCGAGGACAATAGCCCCGGATCGCGCCGAGGAGGAGATCCTCAAAATGATGCGGGAGGCGAGTGCGCGTGACGAGCGGGAAGCAGCAGAGAAATATAGAGAGTCGCCCGGCGACTGAAATTGTTCAACGCAGTTTTAGCACACTAGCTTAGTTAATTCGCGCGGTTTGACGTGGTGGCGCGGGCGACCGGCGACGACACGACGCAGCGATGACCATCTCCGGCCTGATCATAACGTTTGAAGAACTCTGTCATGGGCGCTTCTTACACGGCGGCATCGTCGGCCGGAAGCAGGACAGTGAGGCCGCTGAGGCCGGTTCGGCGGCGTTCAGGGATGATTGGCCTTGCCTGAGGTCGGGCCTGGTAGAGAGCAGCGATTTTTTGATTGGCGGCGATTTGGGCATGCGTGGGCATGAGAGCCGCGCCTGAAAAAAGAGTTGGCTCACTGAACCACATCTTCCGGGGTGCCGCGAGCGGCCACATCCCGGGAGCAAGTGGTGTATTGAGCCTGCCTGACGCTAGCACGCGGAAATCAAAAAACGGATCGCGGTGAGAGGCGAAAGTGAGGGTAAGTGGAGACGGGTCAGAGCGATGGGAATATTTTCGAGTTCTGTGACTGAGCGTTGGGAGGGTGGCCGGAAAGTTGGGAGGGAAGCGGCGGCAGCGCAGACCGAAAAAAAGCGGGTGAGCTATTCGACCCAGGCGATGAACTGACCGCCGCTTGCGTGGCGGTAATCGACCACGAGGCCGGGCCCGTGCCGGGCGATCTGATCGAGGGACAACTGGATTGGCTCCGGATCGAATTCGGTGTCATCGAGAAAGGTCAGCTGGCCTAGCCACCGGAACCCGCCGCGCCGTCCGAACAAACGCGCGAAGCGGTAAGGCACGGTCACGCGGACGATGCGGTGGCCGTCGCGGGTGTCGAAAATCATCGCATGGAACGTGTGGAGTTGAGCGTCTGTCTGGTGAGTGCTCGCATCGACGACCGGCCGTCGCTCGCTCATGTCGAGCAGCGGCGTCTGGCCCGCAAAGCGGGCGCGGAGATGGCGGAATTCCGTCTCAGCGGTTTGTGCCGAGGCTTGTTCGCTGTGATGATGTGCAAAGTAGAACAAGGCGGCGCTTGCCAGAACTGCCGCTGCCGCGGAGCCCGCTCCCAGTACGATCCATCTGGTCATCTGCATTGCTGCCGCTCCTTTGAAAACGTCCAACGCATCCCACCAACGCGGATTCAGATCTTCCAAGAGCGCATAGAATTCGTCGCCATACCGCAGTTTCCAGCTTCGCGGGTAAAGTCCGAGGGCGAACCGAACCAGACGCCTCACGTTTGCCTCAGCCTGCGGAGTCCGGCGCGCACCACCTGGTTGAGTTGCTCGAGTTGTTCTTGTAAGCAACGTCTGCCGGCGGCGGTGATACGGTAGGGGCGGCGACGATCGTCGGAATCAACCGGCGCGATCCAGCTGCGTTCTTCCAGGCGAGTGATTGCTCCATATAGCGTGCCGGGGCCGAGGCGAACGTCAGCAAATCGCTGAATGTCTTCCATCATTGCGTAGCCGTGCTTGTCGCCATCTGCGAGGCTCGCCAGGATCAGTAAAGCGGGGTCCATCATGAAGCCTCGCCATTATTACGCGTCACGTAATATCGTAACGCGTAATAGCGAGGCCGTCAAGAGTGCAGATCAGCAGCGCCGCCCGGACTTACCGCAGACCGCCGGATGCGAGCAAAGTCTCGCCGGTCAGCCATCCTGAGTCTGCCGAGGCCAAAAAGACCGCGATGGGCGTGATGTCCTGTGGCTGTGCAATGCGGCCTAGTGGAGTCTGCGACACAAGCTGCTTCTCGAAATCGCTTCCGATGAATCCGGCTGTGTAAGTTCCTTCGGTTGCGACCATGCCCGGATTGATTGAGTTCACGCGGATGTTCTTGGGCCCCAGCTCCTTCGCGAGCACGTGCGTCACTGCATCTACAGCGCCTTTGCTTGCGGTATACACGGCACTTGAGGGCGGGTTTAATTGGCTCACGGTCGACCCGATATTGATGATTGTTCCGCCTTCCGCGCCGAAGTGTTTCGCCGCTTCCTGAGTTGTCAGAATGAGTCCCAGGACATTGGTGTTGAACAGCCGGTGAAACTGCTCCTCTGTGATCTCGTCGAGCGCGGCAAACTCGTAGACACCGGCGTTGTTCACGAGCACGTCCAATCTTCCAAACGCCTTCTTGGTCTCGCCAAAAATATGTTGTACGTCAGAGGTCTTGGCCACGTCGCCCTGGACGGCGATGGCTTTGCCGCCCTGTTGCACGATCTCGGCGACGACGCGGTCCGCGCCTTCTTTGCTGGAAGCGTAGTTGACTACAACGGACGCGCCCTCCGCTGCCAGACCTTTGGCAATGCTCGCACCGATGCCTTTCGATGCACCAGTGACAACGGCGACTTTGTTATTCAGTTTGCTCATCTTTTCTCCTTCCGCTGTAATCGCCTTCAGTCCAGACGATTGACAACTGTTTGACTGATGAGGCTGATGCGTGAAAGGGTTCGGCTTGGCAGCTCAACTTGTGATTTGAGAACGTGGCTGCGCTTACGGATAGCGCACTACACGGTGACTACGATCTTGCCGATTTGGGCATTGGATTCCATGTAGCGGTGCGCCTCAACAATGTCGCTCAGTGGGAAGGTCTTATCGATACGTGGTTTAAACTTCCCGGCGGCAATCCGGTCGAAAATGTACTGCTTGGCTTTCTGAAAGGCCAGTTGATCGCTTACCAGTTCGAAGAGCGTGTATCCCTTAACGGTGAGATGTTTGCTCAGGACGGCGAATAGCGGGAACGGTGTGGGATCGGTGGAGAGCGCGCCGTACTCGAAGATAATGCCACTCGAGGCGGCTGCCGCTGCGAGAGCGTCGAGGCCTTTGCCGCCGATGGGATCGAAGGCGATGCGTGCGCCTTTGCCAGACGTGATCTCATTGACACGCGCGACCAGATCTTCCTCTTCGGTGGCGACGACGTGGTCGGCGCCCAGCCCGAGGAGCTCCTGTTTTTTTCGTGAAGTGCGAGTAGTGGCAATGCTGATGGCGCCTTCGGCTTTAGCAATCTCCATGGCGGCAAGGCCTACACTGCTGCTCGCGGCGGTGATGAGAACAAAGTCGCCCCTCGCGACGTGCCCTTGCCAAACGAGTGCGCCATAAGCGGTGAGGTACTGCATCCAGATACTGGTCCCCTCTTCGTAAGAGAGCTTGTCGGGGTACCGGGCGATCGCATATGCGGGAACGATGGCCACCTCACCGTAGACGCCGTAACGGTTCGCTAAGAAGGCGGGCACTGTGCTGACGGTTTGGCCCATCCACGCCCTTCCCACATCAGGGCCGATCGCTTCCACGATTCCGGAAGCTTCGTAGCCGAGCTTCGAAGGCAGCTGGGGCTCGACAAGATAGCGGCCCAAGCGGAACATCACTTCGGCGCGATTCAGTCCAATTGCTTTGACGCGGAGCCGAACCTCACCTGGGCCAGGCTGAGGAAGCGGGAGCTCATCGAATTGCAGGACTTCGGGGCCGCCGGTCTGGTGGAAGCGGACGATTTTTACTGTGGGCGCGGTTTCGTTGGGCATGCGGAGGAGGCTCTTTTCGATTGCACCTATTCGATGGGGAGGAGATCGGAAAGACGCAGCGCGAATGCTTCGAGGTTGAAGCACGCGCGGGCGAATCTATTCAGAGAAACTTTACTAGCGCGTCGAGCGCATTTGCATTAGAATGCTTGAGTCATGGCGCTCCTCTTTATACATGGTGTAAACACTCGCAAGACGGATCCGGATTATGAGACTGCTGCGAGCGCACGCAGGCAGATGTTCGAAGAGTACGTTGTTTCACGCGTGCGAAAGGCCGGCTACTCCGATTTTGCGGTAGCCGAGGACGCGTACTGGGGCGACCTTGGAGTTCGGTTCGAGTGGGGGTTGAAGTCCGTTCCTACGACGAATCGCGAATCGCTGGGCCCGGCGGATGGCGCTTCGAACACTGCGTTGGTGGCTCTACTGGCCGACACTGCGGCTCCAAAGAAGGGTGTGGCGACGGAGAGCCTGGGTCCGGCAGGAGTGATTAGCGAGGCGGCGGCGCAAAATCCGGCTGCGCTTGTTCGCGCGATCTTCGCAGGCGAGGCGGAACGATTCGCTCCTACCGCACGGCCCGAGGTGCCCGGACAAGCTCCGCCGAATGCCGATGCGAAGGGACAAAATCTAGCTTGGATGTTGATGGCGGTGGATGAACTTGCACGTGACGTGTCGACGAACCCGGGGCTGATTCAGGCGCCGACCGATCAGGCGGTACTTGAAAAAATTCAGAACGAGGTTGAGAAACGCTATCGTGCCAAGCTGCCTCTACGCGCAGAGACTAGCTCCACTGAACAGCTGGGCGCGGTGAGCGATGGCTTTCAGTGGGCGGTTGGACATATCAAAGATGTCGTAAACGGAGCGAAAAGCGCGGTACAGAAGGTGGCGGATTCCGCGAACCGAACTGGAACGCTTCTGCTCTACGATCAATTTCGCAATGGATTCAGCGCCAAGGTGCTGCGCTTTATCGGCGATGTATTTGTCTGGCTTCAGCGCGGCCGCACCGCTACGCCGTCGATTCATGATGTGGTGAAAGCGTCAGTGATCGCCGCGGCATCCCGAAAGAGCGCCGGCGGAAAACGGGAGCCGCTGATCGTGGTCACGCATTCATTCGGTTCGGAGATTCTGTACGATCTGCTCAGTTCCGGCGAGCTCGACGACTATACGATTGATCTCTGGGCTTCAGCCGGCGCCCAAACCTCGCTTTTCGCCGAGATGCGTCTTTATAAGACCAGCCCGCAAGATATCCCCTCGGCAGCGCAGCCGTGTCTTAGCAAGCCGTCGAACGTGAAGCGCTGGGTAAATTTTTACGATGAAGCCGACATTCTGAGTTATCTTCACGCGCCGGTTTTCGGAACAGGCGTAACGGATGTGAATGTCAGCGAAGGAGCCAATCTGACAAACGCGCACGGGCACTATTTCATGGTTCCGCGTTTCTATACGCAAATCGCGGACGAGTTTGAGAAAGTGGCAAAAGCGGAGAAGGTCGCGAACGCATGATCGAGCCTTGGTACGAGTCTGGTGAGAGCGATTCGTCGCCCGGTCTCCACGCTCTGGTAATCGGAGTCAGCGATTACCAAGGGCTGCCGGAGCCCACTCCTTATCCTCAGACTGGGCTTCCGACGCTGAGTTTGACGAAAGTCAAAACGCCGGCCACGAGCGCCTGGCGCTTCGCGCAATGGCTTCGCGAGAAGTATTGGAATCCGGCCGCGCCATTGAAGAGTATTCGGCTGTTGTTGTCGACGTCAGCGGAAGAGAAGACGAAGTTCCCCGATCTTGCGGCAGCGAGCACGCCGGAGCGCCGAGCCACCAAAGACAACGTTTGGCAGCAGATGCTGGCGTGGCGTGACGGTGCAAGGGGCGACCCTCGCAATATCACCGTGTTGTACGCCAGCGGTCACGGCGTGCAGTGGGGAGCCAAAGACGAAGCACTGGTTTTGCTGGAAGATTTCTGCGGCCAGGACCGGTTCCTGGACTATTCCCTAAGTGTCGGCGCTACGCAACAGGGAATGTCGGGGGACACGATGCCACAGACGCAACTGTATTTTGTAGACGCGTGCCGCGTGCGGCCGGAGGAGGCGAGGAACTTCGTGAGTGCCGGCCAGGGGTTGCAATTTTCGATTAGATGGACGGGCGATGATCTGCGCTGCGCGCCCATTTTTTTCGCAGCGGCGCCGCAAACTTACGCGCAGGCCGTTCGCGACAAAGGGACGTTGTTTTCGGAGGCGCTTCTGGAATGCCTGGATGGCCTCGCGGCGCACGATCCAGTGGAGGGAAGAAGCAAGCTCGAGCGGGATTACTATCATGTGCGCGTGTCGGATTTGCAACCGCCGCTGGAGGATCGCGTCATGGCGCTGGCGCAGGAAATTGGAAAAAAGCAGACCCCGGTCAATGGCGGGCAGACTCGGGCAGCGGTGTTTCACTATTTCCAGTCGCCGCCGGCGGTGGAAGTCGTGGTCGATGTTGATCCTGATGAAATAGCATGCGACACGAAGGCGCAATTGTCCGACGCGGAAGATTTGGTCAAAGCCGGCCCGGATTGCTGCCTGCCGAGGCCGCTCAACTGGAAAGTTCCGGCGGGTCTTTATACGCTGCGGCTTGCCCGGCCTGCTGCTCCAGGCAAGACGAAAATCATTGCTGCGCGGCCGCCACGATGGTACGAGCCGCTGAGGTGGTCATGAGCACGTTACCGATGCCGACTGCGGAGCCGTCGGCGACACACAAAGAGCTCGGGTCACTGGAGATCACTACTGATTCCGTCTTGGCAGTCGAGCTGCGGGACTCGGCGCTGCGAGTAGTGGCCGAAGGCGTCAGCCCGCTGCAGGTGAAAGTACCGCCAGGACTGTACATGGCGACTGCGATTCGACCGGGTGCCCCGAATCTGATGGAGCTAGTCAAGATCAGTTCCGGAAAATCTGCGACCGTATTGCTGACGGATAAGGATCCTACGAGTTGGAAAAAAGCGATCGATACGCTGGCAAATCTTGCACCGAGCGCGTTGCGCGCCGCACCCCAGCCGAAGCTGCAACAGGCCAAAGCAGCGATTGCCAGCCCGGTACCTTTTCACGTGCGCTTTTTCCGTCTGGTCGATTGGAAAACTGCAGAGCCGGTCCAGATACCGAAAATCTCAAGCACGCATGAACAGCAGGTCAGCGTGGTGAGTGTTCAAATCGGCACGCCTGGAACACTCTTTGCCCAGATCGCGTGTGATGGCAGGTGCCCGCTGAACGTTGAACTCCCTCCCACGTTTGGATCGCCGGTCAGCGCCCGGCTTCGCGTTTCAGCGAGCGAAGACGATCTCGCTGCGAAAGTGCAATTCGGATGTGAGTGGGCGAATTGTGCAGCCGATTACCTGGCTCAAGGCTACATTGAACAGGCGAAGCAGCTCCTCGAAAAAGAACATCCGCCGAATAGCAATTGGAAGGAGCGCATACTCGATTGGATACGTTCCCGCAATAGTGATCCGGCAGCGGCGCTGGTAGGCCGCTACATCCGTCTGCGACTGGGAAACAATAATAATTTCCAAAGCGGCATGGAAGGAATTATGGATGCGATGCAGGCTCTTTCCGATGGCCACATCATCAATGCCGAAATAGACGCTAAGGCCGGGCATCACAAACGGGCGCTCACGAGGCTGCTGTTGATCAAAGACGGCAAACTGCCCCTGTTCACGGAAGGCTTCTCGATGGCGGTGGCGCGCCTGCGGCAATACTCGCAACAGCGTTTCGAAGTTGGCCAGATCGATGACGCTGAGGCGAAGCGCGCGGCGGAATTGCTAAGCCATTTGAACAATTGGTCTCCCGTTGCCGACCTGAACGCGTTGACACTGACCTTCACCGGGGCCGATATCGCTAATCCGATCGACACTCAGTTTGCGGTTGACCTTCGGAGCGATAGCAGCTGGCGCAGATTTGACCCGGTTTCTTGAGCAGCCCGGAACGCGCAGCCCGCGAGGTAGCCGGTATTTCGGACTTTTCGCTCGGATCACGCCAGAGACGCTTGGGTTCTCGCTACACTCTTGTCATGACCCGTAAGGCGAGCGTTGTCGTTGAAAAGGATCAGCACGGTTTCTACACATGGTGTCCCGAGCTCCGGGGCTGCCAATTCAAGGCGCCACGCTCGAAGAGGCAATGGCAAATATCAAAGAGGCAATCGAACTCTATCTCGAGCGCTCTCGGGCGACGAGCGTGAGGTGCTGCTCAGCCGCGAGATTCTGACAACTGCTGTCGAGGTGAATGGCTAGGCTTCCGCGATGGACAGCGAGCGATGCTGAGCGTGACCTTGTGGCGGCCGGATTTGAACATCTTCGCTCAAGGGGCGGCCATCGCATTTACGGCAAAGGGCGATTCCGGGTTACTGTGCCGTTTCATGCCGGCGCGACCCTACATCCAAAGATCGTAAAGCAAGCTCTGGACATTATCGAGGATGCCGCGCAGGGGTCCTCAGCGGAATAGCCGCACGCGTGCGCGTGAAGTTATGCGGGCAGGGAACTTAGATATCCTGTCGGCATGGCTGCGAGCTCGTCGTCAAGTCTGAGGCGAAGATGCGGTTTCAGCGGGCCGTACGAGCGGGACGCTGGCTAAAGTAGGTCGCGTAATCGCACCCCGCCGTTTATTGCGTCACAAGACGGCTGGGATATTGTCAAATCAGATAAGTCATACCAGGAGAAGATACTGTGTCCACTACGCAAGCGCAACCCCAGACAGAGACGCAAACACTGGAAGAGCTGTGCATCAATACGATTCGGTTTCTGTCTGCCGATGGGGTGCAGCAGGCGAACTCGGGCCATCCCGGACTGCCCATGGGTGCGGCGGCGATGGCTTACACGTTGTGGACCAAATTTCTAAAGTTCAATCCTAAGGACCCGCAGTGGTTCGACCGCGATCGGTTCGTGCTTTCGGCAGGGCACGGATCGATGCTGCTGTACAGCCTGCTCTATCTCACCGGGTACGATCTGCCGCTCGATGAACTCAAGCGGTTTCGCCAATGGGGCAGCAAGACGCCGGGGCATCCGGAGCGCGGGCACACGGTGGGCGTGGAAGTGGCAACCGGGCCGCTGGGACAAGGTTTCGCAAATGGCGTCGGCATGGCGATGGTGGAGGCGTGGCTGGCGGCGCGCTACAACCGGCCCGGGCATACGATCGTCGATCACTACACGTACGCGATCTGCGGCGATGGGGACCTGATGGAAGGAGTGACGCAGGAAGCGGCGTCGCTGGCGGGTCATCTCCGGCTGGGGAAGCTCATCTATCTCTACGACCAGAACCACATCTCGCTCGCCGGTGCGACAAGTCTGTGCTTTACGGAAGACGTAGCCGAGCGGTTCGATGCATACGGGTGGCACACGCGCCACGTGAAAGAGGGCAACGATACCGAAGATATCGCCAAGGCGATTAAAGAGGCGCAAGCGGAGCGCGACCGGCCGTCGCTGATCCTGGTGCGTACGCATATTGGTTACGGCAGTCCAAAGAAACAGGACACCTTCGAGGCGCACGGAAATCCGCTCGGTGAAGAAGAGCTGCAGGCCGCGAAGAAGGCGCTCGGTTGGGCGAGCATGGACAAGTTTTATTTGCCCGAAGACGCGGTGAAGTTCTTCCGCGAAACGGGAGGGAAGGGCGCTAAGGCGCAGCAGGAATGGCAGAAGAAGCTGGACGCATATAAGAAAGACTTTGGGAGCGAGGCAGCCGAACTCGAGCAGATGATGAGCGGCAAACTTCCGGATAACTGGGGCGCGGATCTGCCCAAGTGGAAACCGGAAGACAAGCCGATTGCGACGCGCGTGGCGGGGGGCCAGGCGCTGAACGCGCTCGCCAAGCACATTCCGAACATTATCGGCGGTTCAGCCGATTTGAATCCATCGACGAACACCGCTCTCAAAGGTATGGGAGATTTCCAGCCGCCCGAATTCGGGGGGCCGGCCAGTCAGGGCGCGGTTGGCGGAGTGTGGGGCTATGCGGGGCGCAACATTGCTTTTGGTGTACGCGAGCACGCCATGGGAGCGGCGGTGAACGGCATGGCGGCGCATGGCGGCGTGCTTCCTTTCAGCGCTACATTCCTGGTGTTCTCCGATTACATGAAGCCGTCGGTTCGCCTGGGCGCGCTGAGCCAGTTAAAGGCGTTCTATGTGTTCACGCACGACAGCGTGGGCGTAGGCGAGGATGGCCCAACGCACGAGCCCGTCGAGCAGATCGCCGGATTGCGCGCCATCCCCGGGCTAAATGTCATGCGTCCGGCGGATGCGAATGAAACTTCCGATGCGTGGGCGGTGGCGGTTCAGCACAGCGGGCCGACGCTGTTCGCGTTGACGCGGCAAAACGTGCCGCATCTCGATCGCAGCAAAGTGAAGAACGGAGGAGTGGCTAACGGCGCTTACATTCTGTCCGAAGCGGAGGGCGGGTCGCCGGAAGTGATTCTCATCGGCAGCGGTTCCGAAGTGGCGCTTTGCATGAACGCGCAGGAGAAACTGCGGGGCTATGGCGTAAAGGCACGCGTGGTGAGCATGCCGAGCTGGTTTCTTTTCGAAAAACAAGACGAGGCTTATCGCGAAAGCGTGCTGCCGAAAGCAGTCAAGAAGCGAGTCACCGTGGAAGCGGCTTCCACGTATGGGTGGGACCGCTGGGCGGGCGATGAGGGCACGATGATCGGCATCGATCATTATGGGGCTTCTGCGCCCGGAGCCGAGATCATGAAGAATTTTGGATTCACCGCCGAGCACGTGACGGCCGCCGCTCTTCGTCTGCTTGGCCGCAATGCAGAAGCGGATAAGGAATACGGGAGTGACACGACCAATGTTGCTCCTACCGGATCGCAGGAAGGGCACTCCTAAGGGCGGGGGCGGGCGGCTCAACATGGCTTATCGATTGAAACGCGGGGAACCGGTTCCGGAAGGGATCCGGCGAATTGTCCAGGAAGAGATAGATTCCGCGAGCGAACAACTCAGCAACGGAAAAAAGCGGGATGAAGCGATTCACGAATCGCGTAAGAGCTTGAAGAAGATTCGTGGGGCTTTACGTCTGGTCGAACCGGAACTGGGCCGAGTTTACAGCGCCGAGAACGCTCGCATGCGGGATCTGGGACGGCAATTATCGGAAATTCGCGATGCCACCGCCATCCTTGAAGTGTTCGACGGTTTGCTCGAGAAGTACAAGGGCGCCCTGCAAAGCGAGGCCTTCGCCGCCATCCGGCGCGGGCTTGAAAAGAGCAAACGCGAAACTGAGCAGGCGCTGCACATCGATAAGGTGGTCGGGCGCGCGTTATCTGCGCTGCGGGCGCTGGGCAAGCGCGCGGGAAATTGGCCGCTGAAAAAGGATGGGTTTCAGGCCATTGCGCCAGGTTTGCAGAATCGATACCGGCGGGGGCGCACCTCGATGGGAGTCGCACAGGACGATCCGACACCCGAGAACTATCATGAGTGGCGCAAGCGCGTGAAGGATCATTGGTATCACGTACGGCTGCTCGAGAACTTGTGGACGGACGTGATGCAGGCGCACGAAGGCAGTTTGAAAAATTTGGAGACCTGGCTCGGGGACGACCACAATTTAGTGGTTCTTCGATCGAAACTCGAGGATAAGAACGGGGAGTACGGTGATGAGAAGGAGATCCAGCTATTTCTCGCGCTAGGCGACCAGCATCAGCGGGAGCTCCGGGAAAACGCCATGTCTCTTGGCCAGCGGGTGTATGAACAGAAACCGCGGCAGCTTACGCGCGATTGGTCGAAGTTGTGGGATGCGTGGCATCAACAGCCCGACAGCATGGCCGAGATTCAGAATGAAGAGAGACAGGCGGCTAAGAAGCAGCCAGGCCGCGTTGGGTCGGCAAAGGCGAAGAAAACTGCAGCGGCGTGAGCGTGACGAGTTAACCGCAAAGCGTCGCTAACGCTTCCTGCTCGGTTTCAAGTGTTGTGCGAGAGTACCTTCCGATTTCGCGGAATACTGAGCGATTTCCAGTTGTCGTGCTGGAAATGTTTTGCGAGCAGCACGATTTGGCCGATGTGGGACGCGTAATGTGCAAGTTGACGGTTGATCGCCTGCATGACGGAATGCGGCTCGCCGCGAATGGTGACGGTTCGGCCCATGTCCCCGTCGGAGAGCGGCTCAAGCGCCGTGAAGACATGGTTCCACCCTTGCTCCCAGCTCTTCATAAGAGCTTCACGCGTGGATGGAGGATCTACAAACTCGCCGTCCCGGTTGCGATCCGGTTTTTCTCCGTCGCTAGTTAGGAAATCGACCCAGCGGGAACGCATGTTCCCGGTCATGTGCTTGACGATGACCGCTATGGAGTTCATCTCATCGTCAAGCACCGCGAACAGTTGCTCATCCGTCACCTGGGCCATGGCGCTTTCGGCCATTTTCTTGTACTGGCGAAGAATGGATAACGAGTCTGCCAGGTAAGACGTGGTGAGGGTATGCGGCATTCGTTATGAGGCGACGCGCCTATTGCGACGGTAAAGGCATCCGCCGGCGAGAGCAGCGAGCGCGATGAAGCCCAGAGAAGCGGGTTCCGGTACGGGGGTGGCGAGCATACCGTCCACGTTTCCGGCGGCGTCGGCATAGAATCCGACCACTTGTCCAAGATCATTGATCCCGTTCAGCGTGGTTCCACTAATGTCGAAGCCGTTGGTCGAGTGAGAGGCTAAGGGATCGAAAATGGTTGTCCACGTCCCCGCGTTCATGTCGTAGACAAAACCTTCCGAGAAATTTCCGGCCGAAGTGTCAGTGCCGACAACTTGCCCAAGGTTGTTGATGCCGAAAAACATGGGGTTGGTCCCGTTCAGGTCGGTCGGGCTGGAAAAGGTGCCATTGTTGTCGATGAATCCTGCGATGCAGCCCGCACACGAGGTGTAAAAGCCGACGATGACGCCGCTGTTGTTAATTCCCGTGGCCGTGACCGAAGTTGCGTTCCAGGAAGCGGGCAGGTTCAGGGTTGTAAGAGCGGTGGTACTCGTGTTGTAAACGAACCCGCTTGTGACGCCGCCGGCGGTATAGAACCCCACCGCGCGGTTCTTGTCATTGAGACCAAGAACTTGGGTGAAGGTGGATCCGGGTCCGTCGACGTTCGTGACCACGCCAGAGATATTCGTGAATCCGCGATTCACTCCGCTGGCGTTATTGACCGAAAAACCGGCGGTATTGTAATGGCCACTTGTCAGAGTGTTGTTGATGGCAACGACCTGGGTCTGGTCGGCACCGGCCACGTTCTCCGGTGTAAAGGCGCCGTTCGCATAGGTGAAGCCGTTGTTATTGATAATTGTTCCGTCGCCGAAATAACCCGCGATAACTCCTGCATTGTTGATACCCAGCAGTTGATTGAATGTCGGATTCTGCAAGGCGGTATCTGCAGGGTTATTGATGGTCTGAAAATTGTAGCTACCCGCGCGAGCGCTTGCAGGCATTAGCAACAATGCCCCAGCGATTGCGAGAAATAAGACACTTCGATTCCTAACAGTACTCATTTCCACCTCGGTTTTCTAGTTTTTGGGAGTATTACCTTTTCGTAGATGCGCAGCCGTCCTACTTCCTAACAAAGTAAGGAGTAGTAGCGAGCGGGTAGAAGGGGCGGGACCGGGTTGCAGGCGAATTCTTCCGCGGATCGCGAAAATTCTTCAGCATCATCAAAGCTGGATGGCGGAAGGCCCGTACACACACGGGCGTATAAACCCCTTAAAAGCCTTAGATTTGGAACGGTATTCCAGCGTAGGTCGGGGGCAGGCAGCTGGTGGCCGATAACGTGCATCCTTAGCGCGCGAGGAGAACAATCATGCTCTGGTACGCCTGGGTATTTCTGGTGATTGCGATCATTGCTGCCGTCCTCGGGTTCGGTGGTATAGCGGCTGCGTCAGCAGGAATCGCAAAAATCTGCTTCGTGATTTTCTTGGTGCTGTTCCTGGTTAGCCTATTGGCTGGCCGTCGCAGCGCTCTGTAACGCGCTTCGGAAGTTCACGTCGACCGCCAAGCCGGGGGAAGAAGGTATCCCACCCGGCAGGTAGTCGTCATCCGATACGCATGTCTGTGGCTTGAGCACGTAAGCGGCAGTCGCGGCAACCATCGCCGACATACCCGTCGTCGCGGGGATGGTTGCCGGATGGCTGTCTTTGAACCCGACCGGCGGGGGGCCCCGCTACAATCAACGCAGCATGGCCCAAACTCCCTGGGGAGACTTGCCCGTCAATGACGCCCACGTTCACTTCTTTTCGCACGCCTTCTACGCTGGACTTGCACGCCAGAAAAAGCTAGAGAGCGCAGAGGACCTGGCATCCTTACTCGACTGGGAAATTCCTTCCGGCAATGCTGCATCACTTGCCGGCCAGTGGGTCGGCGAGCTGGAGCGTTACGGCCTGCGGCGGAGTTGCCTCATCGCGAGCAGCCATGGAGACGAAGAGAGTGTTTCGTCGGCCGTCGCCGCTTACCCGGACCGCTTCTACGGGTATTTCATGCTCGACCCCATGCAATCCGATGCGCTGGCGCGGCTGACCGCCAGTGTCACGAATCCGCATCTTCATTGCGTGTGTTTTTTTCCCGCCATGCACACGTACTCAATTGCGGACCCCCGATTAGTGCCGATGCTCGAGATCGCGTCGGATCATCGACTGGCCGTGTTCGTACACTGCGGAGCGATGACCGTTGGAGTTCGCAAAAAACTTGGACTGCCCAGTCAGTTCGATATGCGGTTCTCGAACCCGCTCGATCTTCATCCGGTGGCCTTACATTTCCCGCAGATTCGCTTTATCGTGCCCCATTTCGGGGCAGGTCTCTTCCGGGAAGCGCTGATGCTGGCGGATCTATGCCCGAACGTTTATCTCGACACATCAAGCACTAATCGCTGGATGGCTTACGAAGGCCTGGATATCAGGTCGGTCTACAGCCGAGCGATCGAGGCTATCGGCGTTTCGAGGCTTCTCTTCGGTAGCGATTCCAGTTTCTTCCCACGGGGCTGGAACGCCGAAATCTTCAAACAGCAGACAACGGCACTGTATGAACTGGGGCTTAACGAACAGCAAGCGGGACAGATTCTAGGCCAGAATCTGGAGCGGGTGCTGGAGCCACGCGCTTCAGCCGTGCAGAATGCGTTGAGTTGAGTGACGCGGGATCCGTATTGGCTGGCCTCACACCTCGGTCGAAGGGGCTCAGAAAAACCTGACACTAAAATCCAGTGGGTACTCGCTACTCTCTTTTCGGTAGCCCCCGATGCTTCAACTTCCATCCAATATCAACCGATTTCGCGCGCGGAGCAGGAGTCGCCGTAAACTCCCTTTCCCCGCTTCATCGAGCGTGCGTGTGGCGCAAGTCAGTGCCGCCGCTATCAGCTTCGATTCTGTAGAGGTGTTCTGTCGAGATCGATGGGACCAGCTGGAACTTTTCCGTCCAGGGGTACTGGTGGGTTCCGCGGCTGACCTGCGAAGCCTGGCCGAGCTCGCGGAGCGGAACATCGTCGACCTGGCAAGTATCGATCACGCCACGTTTGTCTTAACGGGATGCGGGGATCGGCCGGTGAGCGATATCTGCCGGGTTGTGCTTTGGCAGGCGTTCGGTGTGCCCGTTTATGAGCTTTTCGTCGGGCCTGGAGGCGTGCTGGTGGCGTGCGAATGCGAAGCACACGAAGGCTGGCACGTGGAGCGCGGTGTCACGCTGTCGCTGGTTGACGGCGAGATCGTTCTGGAGGGTGCCGGGCCAAATGCTCGCGGGCGAGCCGGTACGCCTACCGGTCTGAGTGCCTGTATCGACGACGAGATCTGCCCGTGCGGTCGCGCCGGTACGCGCCTCACCAATATACAAGCGCTCGCGTCCATACGCGGGCGACGACAGCTTGCGGCGACGGCTTAGCGCCGCGCCGGAGTGGTACGTCGGGCGCGGATGCCGTTCACGCCTTGCGGCCGATGTGCACGCTTCCGTTGACGGTTTTGGCCTCGATTAGTGGCCCACCGCTGCCGAGCTGGAATGACATGTTCTTGCCGACCTCACCACTGACGGTGACCGGGAAATCGACTTGCACTCTGCCATTCACAGTGGAGGTTTGAACTTGCGCCGAAAAGCTCTCAGGCACGTTCAATCGCACACTGCCGTTGGTCGTGTGCGCCCGCAGCCCGTTTCCGGTCCAGCCGCTGCCGCTTAGATCGATGGTCAATGAGCCGTTCGTGGTGGAACCTTCTACGTCACCCGCCACTTCGCTCAGATGCACGGAACCGTTCTGAGTACGGAAGCGAATCTGCCCGTGCACGCTCTCAACCTTGATGCTCCCGTTCTTGGCTTTCAAGTCGAGACTCGAGGCATTCGGTACCCACACCTCGTACGAAACTCCCCAGTACAGCTGATCTCCTTTTTGAGGGCCTGCCGGCTCGATCTGCCCGGCACCGTTCGCGATCGTCACTTGAGCAGCCAGCGCGCGCGCCGCGGAATCGGTCGGAGCGGCGGTCTGGATACAGGCTTTCACCAGGACGTCGGAGTTGTTCCATCCATGGACGCGAATGGACCCGTTATCTCCCGGGTTAACGTAATTCGTCGAGCCATTCGGCAGCCGCTGTTCCCGGGTTTCGGCGTAGCTCACCAGATCGTTGACACGAAAATGATTGGCGGAGCATTCCTGCTGGCCCGTCATCGTCCAATCTGTGGCCATTGCCGAACCGCACCACACCAAAATTCCGCCTGATGCAAGCACTGCACATGTGAACAAGCGTTTCATTGAAGCCTCCTGCGCGAGTAAGACGTATGTCGCGACGGTCAGTTAGTTGGCATTCGTCGTTCCGTTGGTAAATGGAGGCTCTTCAATACTCTATGGCTCTTGGTCTGTTCAATCCTGGGACGGAAATGATCAAGAAAGGACATAAGAGGGCCACGCGGACAAGCGGCCCGCGCGAAAATGTTGTTTGCACGATCCGCACCCCGCGATCTCGCCCGCAGACATTTCAAGCGCGTATGCAACGATTGCGCCGCATATTCGGCGAACGCCCGTCGTCGATACAAGAGGTGAAGATTTTGGCATCGGCGGCGTGCCAGTCACGCTCAAGCTCGAATTGTTGCAACACTCCGGGTCGTTTAAAGCGCGCGGGGCATTCGCGAATCTTCTGACCCGAGACATCCCGCAGGCGGGGGTAGTGGCGGCATCGGGAGGAAATCACGGGGCGGCGGTGGCGTACGCGGCTCGCAAGCTGGGGATTTCCGCCAAAGTATTCGTCCCGACGATTACTTCGCCCGCCAAGCTTGCCCGCTTGCGTGAATATGGCGCTGAACTCTGCGTCACGGGCGAGCGCTATGCGGAGGCTCTGGCTGCGAGCGAGCAGTGGGCTAGCGAAACGGGTGCGCTGCCTATTCATGCTTACGATCAGATTGAAACCCTTTTGGGGCAGGGAACCGTTGCACTCGAACTGGAGCAGCAGAGAGCTGAAGTGAACACGGTGTTGGTTGCGGTGGGGGAGGGGGTCTCATCGGCGGAATCGCAGCGTGGTATGAGGGCAGGGTAAAGGTGGTCGGCGTGGAGCCATTCGCGTCGCCGACTCTCTACAAAGCTTTTGAAGCAGGACGGCCAGTGGATGCGGAAGCGGGAGGGATCGCGGCGGATTCTCTGGCGCCGCGCCGGGTCGGTGAGCTGATGTTTCCCATCGCGCAGCGTTTCGTCGATCACGTCGCACTCGTGACCGACGAAGAAATTCAGGCCGCGCAACGGATGCTTTGGGCGACATTACGAGTGGCGGCTGAACCGGGCGGAGCTGCCGCTTTCGCGGCACTCCTATCTGGCCGATATCGGCCTGAGCCGGGCGAGCGCGTGGCAGCGATCATCTGCGGCGGCAACACGACTGCGGTCGATTTCGGTCGCTGAGCGGCCAGCGAATTGCTACTATTCGTCACACCGTCACGCCATGCCGGAATCGAAAGTGTCTCAATCAAATCGCCGCTTCACAAACAAAGTCGTCCTGGTCACCGGTGGCAGCTCAGGTATCGGCCGCGCCGCGGCGCTGGCATTCGCGCGCGAGGAGGCCAAGGTCGTCATTGCTGCCCGGAACGTTGAGCGAGGACAGGGCGTGCTCTGCGAAATCCAATCGCAAGGAGGCACGGCTCTCTTTGTTCCGACTGATGTCTCTCGCGCCGATCAGGTAAGAGTACTTTTTGAATCGACGGTTGCGGCCTTTGGACGTCTCGATTGTGCCTTCAACAACGCAGCGGCTGTTCCTCATTCACACTTTGTTCGCACAGCGGATCTCAGCGAAGAACAATTTGAGGAATCGATAAACGTCAATTTAAAGAGCATCTGGCTGTGCATGAAAGAGGAGATCCGGCAGATGCTCTCGCAATCGCCTGGCGGCGGCGCGATTGTGAACACTTCGTCCGTCAATGGTCTGGGCGGAGCACCGAGATCTTCCCTCTATTCTGCTGCGAAGGCGGGCATTCTCGGACTTACCAAATCCGCGGCCATGGAATATGCGAGCGAAAACATTCGTGTGAACGCCTTGGTGGCAGGCGGATTCCGTACACCCATGCTGGACGGTTTTATTGAGCTGGTTAGCGGCGGCGATGCGGAGAAGCGCGCACAGATTGAGAATCGTTATAAAGAACGGATTACGATGGGGCGCATCGGCAATCCGGAAGAAGCAGCGGAAGCGGCGCTTTGGCTATGCTCGGATGCCGCGTCTTATATGACAGGCAATTCGCTTATCGTGGATGGCGGCTTAACCGCTCCGTTTCGTTAGTTAGTGCGGCCGTCGCGCTACGATCTCGGCGACCGCGCGCTGATGCGCCGGATCCTTGGGCTTGCCTTCGTATTGGTGCAGAATTTCCCAACCGCGGAAGTACTGAATCAATTCTGCCGGCCGAAGGCGGGATTCGGTGGGCTGCTCGCGCCCCTCGGTGATATGAACGATCGCGACCAGAACGCCGCCCGGTTTCAGGCCGTTCTTCGCAGGCTCGAAGAGATCGCGCTGCAGGTAGTAGCACATGGCAACCAGGTCCCAATGCGATTCCTCAATCGTGTACTCATGCTTCTGCAAATCAGCGACCCGCGCGTCCACCATGGCTCCTGATTTCGAAGCTCGTGCCCGCAATATGTGAATAGCGGTCTCGGAGCCATCGATTGCGGTCACGGTCCAGCCGCGTTGAGCGAGCCAAATTGCATTGCGGCCGGTGCCGCAGGCGAGATCCAAAGCAGCGCCGGGCAGGAGCGGGATGGTGGCCTGCGTTAAGAGCGGCGTCGGTTCCGACTCGACCTCGTCACCCGAGAGTTCTCGTGATCGATACCGCTCATCCCACCCGCGAATGTCCATACTTACAGCGTGACGTCATCTATTTGAGCTATAAAAGACGTTCTCGTCGCTAGCGAGTTTAATTTGAAGCTTTCTATTGTCGATCAGTCGCCTGTCTCGTCCGGTTCCTCGCCTGCGCAAGCGCTGCGAAACACAATCGAATTGGCCCGCCTCGCTGACCGTCTCGGGTACGAACGGTACTGGATCGCTGAGCACCACGGGATGGAGACACTGGCTTGCCCGGCTCCGGAAGTTCTTCTCGCGCGGATCGGTGCGGAAACGTCACGCATTCGGATCGGATCGGGCGGTATTCTCCTGCCTCACTACAGCCCGTTGAAAGTGGCCGAGATATTCCGCATGCTGCACGCTCTGTATCCGAATCGCGTGGACCTCGGTATCGGTCGCGCACCCGGCGGCACACAACTGGAATCGCGCGCGCTGCGTCTAGACCGATCGTCTGCATCGGTCGACAATTTTCCCGAACGGCTGGTGGAGCTGCTGGCGTTTCTCGATCACGACTTTCCATCCGATCATCCGTTCAGCAAAATCAGAGTAACGCCCGAGATGCCTGGCGGACCCGAAGTCTGGCTCCTCGGATCGAGCGAATGGAGCGCGTCTGCCGCCGCTCAATTGGGGTTGCCCTACGCCTTTGCGCATTTCATCGAACCGCAAATGACGCGCATCGCGCTTGAGCAATATCGCTCAGAGTTCATGCCTTCGAGCAAACTTGAGAAGGCGCGAACGATTCTCGCTCTCGGCGCGATTTGTGCGGAGACGGAAACGGAGGCGCAGCGACTTTACGTAAGCTCGCGAGCCCTGCTGCGGCGGTTCAGGACGTTTCCGCGCGATCCCGGCCTGGTGCCGACTCCCGAAGCGGCAATGGCTGAGCTCGCTTCCGGTATCGATCCATCGACTTTCGAAACGGGCGAGTGGCGCCGCTACGTCGTTGGTACCCCGGCGCAGGTTCGTGATCAACTCGAGAAGATCGCCGCTGAGTTACTGGTCGATGAATTGATGGTCGTGACGATTGTTCATGACCACGCAGCGCGCATGCACTCGTACGAGCTTCTCGCTGGCGCCTTCGGTCTTGTGCGCGCGTAAACTTGCTCGCCGAGCATGTTAGCCTTCGCTTGCATGACTCGTTCCGGCTTCGATCTCCAGGCTAGCGCGCGCGAAGAGATGATTCGTGAGGGATTTGAACCTGATCGGACTCCGGAAGTGAATCAACAGGTGGCGGCTCTGAAAGCGCGGCCCGGCGCGCCCGGGAGTGAGAACCTGCGCGATCTCCGCAGTCTGTTGTGGTCTTCGATTGACAACGACACTTCGCGCGACCTCGACCAGATAGAAGTTGCCGAGCGCGTGGACTCCGGCATACGCATACTGATCGGAATCGCCGATGTGGATTTAGACGTTCCCGTTGACTCACCTATTGATCGACACGCGGCGTCGCAAACGACGAGCGTCTATACCGCAGTCCGGACCTTCCCGATGCTGCCGGAAGAACTATCGACCGATCTGACATCGCTGGGCGAGAACTGCGATCGGCCGGCGGTCATCGTAGAAATGCTTGTCGATTCGAACGGCGGTATCGGCTCGCCTAATATCTACCGTGCCGTGGTTCGAAACAAGGCGCAGCTCACGTATGAAGGTGTCGGTCCATGGCTGGAGGGATCCGGTGCGGCACCTGCCAAAGTCTCTGCATCCGCCGATCTCGCAGCACAGTTGAAGCTGCAGGACGAAGCGGCACGCGCTCTACGCGATCAGCGGCATAGACTCGGTGCGTTGAACTTCGACCGGGTCGAAGCGGAGCCGATCTTTGCTGACGGCCAGGTAACCGGCATTCAAGATCGGCGAAAAAATCGAGCGAGTGATTTGATCGAAGACTTCATGATTGCGGCGAATGAGGTGATGGCCCAGACACTCACCCGGCTCGGCGTTTCCGGGATCCGCCGCGTTGTGAAATCACCGGAGAGATGGCCCCGACTGGTTGAGCTCGCTGGGCGTTATGGCACCAAGTTGCCGCCTGAGCCAGATTCCGCTGCGCTGGCGGCTTTCCTTCAGCAACAAAAGGAAAAAGATGAAGTGCATTATCCGGACCTTTCGCTTGCCGTGATCAAGTTGATGGGACCGGGTGAATACGTGCTCTCTCGTCCTGGCGATCCAAGTGAGGGACATTTCGGTTTGGCTGCCCACGACTACACGCACTCGACCGCACCGAACCGGCGCTTCGCAGATCTGGTCACGCAACGGCTTATCAAGGCGGCGATTGTACAGGCGAAAACGCCTTACTCGGATGATGAATTGGCTGGCATTGCGGCAAACTGCACGTTGAAAGAAGACGCGGCGCGGAAGGTGGAGCGGGCGATGAATAAGCGCGTGGCGGCGGTTGCGTTTCACGGCCGCGCCGGGGAAAGTTTCAATGCGGTGGTGACCGGTGTTACGCCCAAAGGTGTTTTCGTTCGCGTGATGAGTCCTCCCATCGAGGGCCGTTTGATGCGCGGCGAGGCGGGTGTCGATGTGGGAGACCAGATCCGCGTCACACTTTTGAGCACTGATCCGCAACGCGGTTACATCGATTTCGGCCGCTAGAGTTGCGGAATCGGCTCAATCGCGGAGCGCCTCTACTACGTCCACTTGTGTAGCGCGCCGCGCAGGAACGTAGCTGGCGAGTAATGCGAAGGCCAAAATGACGAGAGGCACGAGCGAGAACGTGAGTGGATCCGTGGTGCGAATTTCGTAAACCACATGTGCCATCAGGCGGGTTAGCAAAAGCGAGGCGACAATGCCGACAATAATGCCGGAAACGGCCAGCAGTGCACCTTGACGCAGCACAAGCCTGAGTAGATCGCTCGGCACCGCGCCGAGCGCCATGCGAACACCCATTTCCTGGGTCCGCTGCGCTACCGAGTAGCTGATGACGCCGTACAGGCCCACTATCGCAAGTACAAAAGCAAAAACCGCGAAGCCGGTCAGCAGAATCATAATGACGCGTGTTTGCGAAGCTCCCTGCCGAAAGAACTTCGTCCATTGTCCGTACCGCCGTTACCGGCTGATCTCGGTCTATTTTCGCGATCTGAACACGGATGGGGCCGGTTAAGCTTTTCGGATCTCCACTGGTGCGTAGGACCAAATTCATCCTGGCCCACGACAGCTGAGTAAACGGCGCATCGATTTCGGGTTGCGGTTCGCTGGCAAGGCTGACGTTCTTTATATCGCCGATCACTCCGACGATTTCAGACGGCGCGGTCATTCTGCCCAGCCAAATGTGCTTGCCAATGGGGTCTTGTTTTCCAAAGAATTTTCGCGCAAAACTCTGGTTAACGATGAGGACGCGCGAGGTGTCTCGCCTGTCGTATTGGTTGAAGAAGCGGCCCCGGATGAGCGGCAGTTCCATAACCCGCAGATAGGACGGCGTAAATGTCTGGATGATCAATATGGGTCTTTGGGCCAGAGGCAAGGCGGGTTGTCCTTCCACCAACACGGGCGTGAGCCTCGACACGTTGACGGGCAGCGCGGAGGCGACGGCCGCCGCTTTCACGCCCGGGAGAACTTCGACGCGGCTGACAACCTGATCGTAGAAGTCGATCATTTGATCTGGTTTCGAATATCTGGACGGCGGCAAAACGACGTTCATCGTGAGCACACCGTGCGGTTGAAAGCCAAGTGGCTGAGTTGCGAGAAGGGTAAAACTTCGAATTAACAGCCCGGCACCGATTAGGAGAACCATCGAAAGGGCCAATTGAGCGGCAACGAGGAAATTGCGCGTAAGATTGCGGGTGCGTGCACCCGCGGTTCCTCGGCCTTCTTCGCGCAAACTGGCGCTGACGTTCAATGTCGAAAATTGTAAGCTCGGCACAAGACCGAATAGCAGTCCAGTAGAAATCGATATTGCCAAGGCGAAAACGAGCACGTGCCAATCCGCGCTGGCCGGGAGTTCATTCGCCAGGGGAAAGCTCTCAGGTGTCAGGCGCGTCAGAATGCTGGTTCCGCTCAAACTCAGAAGAACGCCTAACACTCCGCTCACGACTGCGAGCAAAACGCTTTCGGTGAGCAGCTGCATAACGAGTTGTTTGCGCGCGGCGCCCAAGGCGACTCGAATGGCTAGTTCCCGGCGACGCTTCAAGGCACGGGCCAGCAACAGGCCGGCGACATTCGCACAAGCGATTAACAAGACGAACGCTACCGCGGTAAACAGCATGAACAAGATCGATCGAAAACCGACGACAAGTTTGGTCTTGAGGAGGCGCAACCTGCACAGGCCTTGTCGCATCGGCATCAGCCAAGTTCGGGTATTCGTGCAGGTACTGCTGGTCGAGCACGTTCATCTCGGCTTGTGCCTGGGTGAGGGAGGTTCCCGGGGCAAGGCGTGCAACGGCGTCTAGGTAGCAAGTGCCATGTTGAATCTGCTCGGGAGTCATCAGGTTGAGTTCGTTCAGATGCGTGGTCCACACGTCAATGTCGGTGCCAAGCAGCGCGAATTGAAAAGAAGCGGGTAAGACGCCGACCACTGTGTAGGGCCTGGAATCGAGTGTGATGGATTGTCCGATGACGTCAGGGCTGCCGTTGAAATTGCGTCGCCAGAACCGGTTGCTGACGATGGCGACCAATTTCGCGCCTGGTTTGCCCTCAGCGGAAACGAACGGGCGGCCGAGGGCCGGGTTTACACCTAAAACATCAAAAAAGTTCGACGACACGCGCGCTGCTTGCAACTGGATCGCTTCGCTTGCGTTCGTAAGATTGAAGCTCTCGTTGGTAAACCCCGCAATCCCGGTAAAGGCGTGACTCCGTTCCGCCAGCAACTGGAAATGAGGATAGGAAAGGCAGCCGTTCGTATCTTCTCCGTTACGGTCAACGGCGGATACAAAGACCAGTGCTGACGGGTTGCGGTAAGGCAAAGGCTTCAGAAGCGCCGCATTGATTAGCGTGAAAACGGCGGTGTTCGCGCCAATGCCGAGCGCGAGGATGAGGACGACAAGCAAACTGAACTTCGGCGTCCTGCGCAAACTGCGGATTGCGTACGTCAGGTTTTGCATCAGCGAGTAAGCACTACAGTTACTCCGTCAGGAAGGCAGTTGTTTTGATTCCGGAGATTTCGAAGGTCCGTCGGCAGCGGGGGTTCTTACACGGTGCTTTGTCGTCCAGGAGCACCATGTAACTCGCTGCCTTAGCGAACTTAGCGCGGTCTCGCTCGTCAGCTTGACGCGGCAGTTTATCGACCTTACGGCGTAGCAACCAACGCAGGTCGTAGGAATCTGCAGTCCTGCAAAACGGACAATTCAGAGTCGCCGGCTTGCTCACCTGCGACTCGCGATAAAAAGCGCGTTCATCCACGAGTTCTAATCCGTTCCCTTGATCGATTAGCGATTTGAAAACTTGAAGTTCGAGACGGAAACTTCATCATTTGCTGGAATGTAAAAACCGACTTTCCCTCGAGTGAAATCGTCGCCCATGCTGCTGACCGAACCGATATCGCTCCAGCTCCCATCGAGTGTTTTAACCCGGGCACTGATGGAATCGGGTTTTACGGAAACATCGGCCTGCACCCACTCATTCGAATCGACGTTAAAGGGAACGCGGCTGATCTCTATAGATTTGCCATCACGAACTTCATGAATACTGGCACGCTTGCCATCGAGCGTGAATAAGACGTAATTTTCCGCGTCGCGATAGCCCGCATACCATTGCAGTTTGCTGTGCTTGAGGAATCCGCCGAGGTGTCCCTGGGCCGAAAACGTATAGTGGCCCGCGACTTTCGGCACGTGATAAGGGACGAATCCACCGCCTCGACGAATTTGCGAACCCTCCATCTCCATGCTGTAGTTCCGGGTCTCGGTATCTGCGGTACGAGCCGGTGCGGGGGCTGGCGCGGGAGGGGGCGAATTGTTTTCGGCGACGACCTTATCGAGCACTGCATCGGGGCCGGAGAGCACAGCGACATCGCCAGTATGGAAGGTACGCTCGAATCGCTTCGGCAAGGCCTGATCTCGACGCAGCTCTACGATGTGGTCGCCCGGCTTGATATTTGAGATGCTTGCGTTTCCATCGGCACCGACTGTCGCGGCGAAATCTTTGTCCACGTAAACCATGGTTCCGGGTAGTGCGCCTCTTACTTGGAGAGTAGCGACCTGCGGGAGAGGCTGCAGCCGGAACTGCACCGCGGCTTCTTCGGCCTTTTTAACTTCCACATTCGCGGGAGGTGGATCTATGAATCCTGTCTTGTGGACGCGGATGGTGTAGTCGCCCACTTTCAATGGCACGCGTAATTGACCGCGTTCCGTTTTCCGCCGATAGAGCGCGTCGTTGATATAGACGTCCACTCCATCCTGGGCGGTTGTGACGATAACTGTCCCCGCGTTGGGATCGGATTTTACATACGCGGTCAGCGTCGGAGCCGGAGTGTAAGTGAGCACAAAACGCTGGCGGTCCTTGTCCTGCGTTACCTGTAGATCGTGATCGGTTTTTCCGAGATTGTCGAGAGGCAGGCCGTCGGTTCCGACTTCGCCGGCGGGTTTGCCATCGAGCAAAATTTCAGAATTCTCGGCGTTCGTAATCAGGCGCCCCTTACCTTCCTGTTCAGAGACCAACACTGCCATGGCGTTCGAAGCGGAAGGCAAGCCCTCCACTCGCGGTGCGGCGTTCTCAGCTACGTTGAAAGTGAATGCGGCAGTGCCACTGCGCCCAGTCACTCTGATCGAGTGCCGGCCGGGATGCAAGTTGTCGAGAACAAGCTGGCCGTCTTTCAGATCCTGCGGGTTCCCATCGTCAATGGAAACGGTACCCGGCACGAGGTCCGTATACAGGCGCAGCGTCGGAGTGGTTGGAACAGCTGGTTGTGGAGTCGGCTGGGCTGAGACGGGCGCAGGTTTCGCAGTTGAAGGCTGCTGCTGGGCCTGTGGGCTCGCGACCTCGGTGGGGGTGAAATTCATCTTTCGTGCAGCCTGGATCAAATAGAAGAAGGCTGCCAAGATGATAAGGGTGAAAAAGATCGCAAGATAGGTAGCCCGTTGCCAGGTTTTTGCATCGACTCGCGGAACGTCTGGGGAAATTTCCGCAGCCTCGTTTTGCGGCGGCTGCGCAGGCGCGGATCGGCGGACCAAATGCCTTGCGGGATTCTCTTCCAGATAAACGGAGGCCGCTTCCGCCGGTTTTTCGCGCAGCTGACGAGCGAGCTCGATGATTTCTTCCTGCACTTCAGCGATAAACAGCTGCACATCGAAATCGTCGCCGTGCGCGCGCCGCAGGCCTTGCACGCGACGGAAGTAGTCGCGTAGCTCGTCTAGCGAAGTCGATTGGCGGGCATCGAATTGAATCTGTCTCAACTCGTCGAGAGAAGAATAGGTATGCTGAGAACGATCCACCGAATGACGCCTTCTATCACGCGATTATATCGAGAAGAGCGCGGCTGCTAAGTGCGATTGGCGTAGTTCAGTTCATAGAAACGGCGGTACTCGCCGCTCTTGACGCGTTTTACCCAGCCTTGATGTGTGCGGTACCAGTCTATTGTTATGCTCAGTCCACGATCGAAATCCATCTGTGGCTCCCAACCCGTGTGTCGCGTCAATTTATCATTGGTCAGAGCATATCTTCGATCATGCCCCGGCCGGTCGGCCACGCGCGTGATGAGTGATTCGGGCTTGCCGGTGGCTTTTAGAATGCGGCGGATCACTTCCAGGTTCGGCAGCGAACAGTTCCCGCCGATGTTGTAGACCTCGCCCGGTTCACCTTTTTCAAGAACAGAAAAGATGGCGCGGCAATGGTCTTCAACATATAACCAATCCCGCACCTGCTGGCCATCGCCATAAACCGGAAGCGGTTTGTCTTCGAACGCGTTCGAGATCATGAGCGGAATCAATTTTTCCGGAAACTGATACGGACCATAGTTATTCGAAGCGCGCGTGACTGAGACGTTCAGCTTGTAAGTCGTGTGATACGAAAGAGCCAGTAGATCCGAGCCCGCTTTGGACGCCGAATAGGGGCTGCTGGCACGGAGCGGGTAACGCTCGTCCGCTTCGTGTGGCGGGTCGATGCTGCCGTAGACTTCGTCGGTGGATATGTGAATGAAGCGCGCGATATTGTTGCGGCGCGCAGCTTCGAGCAGCGAGAATGTACCGTTGAAGTTCGTTTGAATGACTGGAGCAGGCGAGTGGATGCTGCGGTCCACGTGCGATTCAGCTGCGAAGTGAATTACGGCGTCAGGCGCTTCCATGCGGAAGAATTCCTGAACCGCTTCGCTATCGCAAATGTCTAACTGCACGAATTGATAGGCGGGGTGATTCGCAATGGATTCGAGGTTCTCGAGATTTCCCGCATAGGTCAGGCTGTCAAGGTTTATCACCTGCTCTGCCCATTGCTCGCGGAGCGCCATACGGATGAAGCAGGATCCGATAAATCCTGCGCCACCTGTCACCAACAATTTCATTTATGTTGGAGCTCCCAATCGTAAGCGATGGCGGTGTCGTTATAGGGGATGCGTCCTTCGTCTGAAGGATCGTAGAGACGGTCGGTCACATATACCAGCACCGAGGGCTGCTCCCCGATCACTTTGTAACCGTGCGCAACGCCGGGCGGAATGAGCAACTGCCAAGGCCGCAAGGCGCCGACATACAAGGTATTTTTCAACGCAAACGTTTTTGAGCTTCGACGAAGGTCGACCAGTACGACCTGCAACAATCCTGCTACAGGAACCCAGTAATCGGTTTGGGATTTGTGAAAGTGAAATGCTTTGATGATCCCGGGGTAATTCACTGCCGCTGAAACCTGCGTCGATGCTGAGGGGAATGCGTCTACTAATCCCTGCTGCAAGCGAGCCACTTCGAGGAAATACCCTCTATCATCCGGCCAAACAGCGAAGGGCCGGACCTGCACGTCGGCAATCAAGTCGTTACTTGTGGGCGATAAGACGATTTTGCCGATTCCAGGTTCGCAGGTAGGAACAGACAGCTCCGACCCGGATACTAACGTGCCCAATGCCGCCGCACTCATCGGTCCTTACCTCCTGTTGCGGTGGCCATCTCGACTGACGATTGTCGCTTCTGTTTGGTGTCGTGCACCAGGTTGGTTGCCCGCAGGAGAGATTCAAAAGTGCCCGCATCGGTCCACCACCCCTCGAGGTAGTTGAAGGTCATAGTGCCTTCGCGAATGTAGGCGTTGTTGACGTCAGTAATTTCGAGTTCACCGCGCGCCGAAGGGGTAAGCGTCCGCGTCTTGTTGAACACGGTTTGGTCGTAAAGGTAAATGCCGGTGACAGCGTACGGAGACTTGGGACGGACCGGCTTCTCTTCGATGCCGATGATCTTGTCCCCGCGTATCTCCGCCACGCCAAAGCGGTCGGCATCCTCGACTTCTTTGAGGAGAATTTTGGCCCCGCGCTCTTGCTGCTCGAACTCGCTAACCGCGTCGGCGATGGAGCCTTCGATGATGTTGTCGCCGAGAATAACGCAGATCTTGCTGCCCTCGGCGAAGTGCTCGGCGAGCGCGAGAGCCTCGGCGATGCCGCCTTCGCCCTCCTGATAGGTGTAATTGATGTGTTTTAAGCCGAACTCTTTTCCATTTGCGAGCAAACGAAGGAAATCGCCCGAATTTCTGCCGCCTGTCACAACTAACAAGTCTTTGATTCCGGCATCGACCAGCGTTTGAATGGGGTAGTAAATCATGGGTTTGTCGAAGATCGGAAGCAGGTGCTTGTTAGTGATCTTCGTCAAAGGAAACAGGCGGCTGCCCGTACCCCCAGCCAGAACAATGCCCTTCATAAAACCCTGATGGTAACAGGTGTGGAGAGCTTCAGCGACAGTGCGCCCGCTTTATTCCAGGGCGGCGTTCGTTTCAATTCAGTTTGAGCTTAGAGCGTGGATCCGGTTGCGCGGCGCGCGGTCCCTTTCCTTTGAGTCGCCGGCTGATCTGGCGCAAGATGAGCAGCAAAATCGCCAGCGCGATGGCGGTCCTGGAGAAGTATCGAGGAGGAGCAGCGCTGCTCAATCCGAGTATCAACAGGACGATCACAACCAGAGCAATGCCGGCGGTCCAGATCATCATGGAAAAGCGCAGGGCCGCTCTGCGCTGCTGTTCGGCGCGCTGTTCGTACCTATTCATAGCAGGCCGATTTCAGGTTACATCAATTTGAGGAAGGACAGCCGTTGCTTACTCCTCGGCTCCTAGGATCCGGTTCACTTCCGCGGTCTGCTGATCCAGCTGTTTGCGCAATTCGGCATAACGCTCGATGGCGTCGCGTCCGATTTTCTGGTCGGCGGTGGTGGTTAGGCTGTACAGGTATGTGATGTGCGTCTGGAGCTCGGGCTTACTGTAGCGGACTGGCGGAGTGATCAGGTGCGACGCAAGCTCATTGAGTTTAGCGAGTTTGTCGGCATCGGCACCGGACGCTGCCTGCAGGGTCGCTTGGGCACTCCGTATGCGCGACACGAGCTTATTCACGTCGGAGACGAGGTCACGCACACGCATGTTGTGCTCGAACTGTTCGCGGAGGTCCGCTGTTGTGACGCCTGATTTGGTGATGCGTGGATCCTCGATGATGACGAGTGGCTGAGTCGAGGTGAAGGAGCCGGCGGTGAGTCGCACTTTGTAGTTGCCCGGGACAGCGACGGGTCCATTCGGTCCTTCGGGGCGATTCTTACTGAGCCAGGGACCTGGATAGCGAAGGTCCCAGGTGAAGCGATGCATGCCGGCAGTTTTATCGAGACGCACGGGGACGGCGCGGAAACGGAAGCCTCCCTCCTCGTCCTCGGACGGCGTCGGTTGGGATTCGCGGGTCGGGCGCTCGGCCGCGTTCTCCGCGCTCGAGAAGGTACGCACCACGTGACCGGCGTCGTCGAGAATGTCTAGCGTGATCTCGCCCGACGGCGCGCTGGCAAGATAATAATCGATCACGGCTCCTGGCCGTGGATAGTCGGGGGTTGCACTTTCGCGGTTTAATCCAGGGATCGCGCCACGCGCAGGGGTGCGAACCGCTTCTCGCGGCTGGAAGAGAAAGGCCTCTGAGGAGTCCAGCTTGGAACTCAATTGATGCAGAGGCGTGAGATTGTCGAGAATCCAAAACGAGCGGCCTTGCGTAGAGAGCACCAGATCGTTGTGCGCAATCTTGATATCCGTTACCGGCGTGGCGGGCAGGTTCAACTGCAAGGATTGCCAGCGCGCGCCGTTATCAAAAGAGACGTACATGCCGAATTCGGTTCCGGCGTAGAGGAGTCCGGCGCGATCAGGATCTTCGCGAACCACGCGGGTGGGCTCATCCTTTGCGATACCGTTCGTGCCGTCCGTGAGACGATTCCATGTTGCGCCGAAGTCATCGGTGCGGTAGATATAAGGCGCGAAGTCGCCCAGTAAATAGCGGTAAATTGCTACGTAAGCTGTCCCGGGGCGGCGGGGGCTTGGGTCAATGTTTTGCACGCGTCCGCCGGGGCGCAGGTCCTTGGGCGTCACGTTTTTCCAGCTCTTGCCGTTGTCGCGCGTTACGTAGACAAGACCGTCGTTGGATCCAGTCCAAATCAACCCTTTCTGCAACGGCGATTCGCGGATTGCATACAGCGTGCTGTAAACTTCTTCTCCGGTCGCATCGCGAGTGATGGGTTCGCCGCTGGCACCTTGCGTTCCCGGAGGATGCGCGGTCAGATCGGGGCTGATTCGCTCCCAAGTAACGCCGCCATCACGGCTGCGATGCAGAAATTGCGAGCCGTAGTAGACGGTGTGCGGCTCGTGCGGCGAAACCTCCATCGGCGACACGCGCTGAAAGCGATACATAAGGTCGCTTCCCGCGTTGCCGTAGAGCGATTCTGCGCCGACCCAATACTGCTCTTCATCATTCGTGTTCATGTCCTGCCGGCTGAACTGGCCCTTGCAGCCGCCGTACACGATCTCCGGATCCGCCGGATCTGGAATGATTGGTCCGGTTTCGCAGCCGGGTCCGACGCGAAACTGCTGGCCAGTTCCGAGTGGAAGACTGGGAACGATGACGGTGGTGTTGTCCTGCTGCGCGCCGTAAACACGGTAGGGATATTGATCGTCGAGTGCGACCTGGTAGATCTCAGCAGTGGGTTGATTCGTCTGCGTGCTCCAGGTTCTTCCGCCGTCAAGCGAGACGTTCGCGCCACCGTCGTTGGCCTGAATCATATATTGCGAATTCTTCGGATTGATCCAGACATCGTGATTGTCGCCATGGGGAACCGGCATGGAATGGAACGTGATGCCGGCGTCGGCGCTCCTGAACCAGCCTTCGTCGCCCACCCACACTATGTCGGCGTTGTTGGGGTCGACACCTAAGGTCGTGTAATAGAAGGGGCGCGTGATTAGCGAGCCGGATTTGTTGATTAGCTTCCAGGTTGCGCCGGCGTCTTCGGAACGATACAGGCCTGAGCCGGGCTTCGCCTCAATCAGCGCGTAAATCCGATTCGGGTTGGCCGCCGAAATAGCGACGTTGCTTCGTCCAAATAGCTGATCAGGCAATCCGCCGCTGAGTTTTGCCCAGTTGTCGCCGCCATCCGTGCTCTTATAGATGCCGCCATCAGGAGAGCCGCTGATGATGGTCCAGGGCTTGCGTTGACCGTGCCATATGGAGGTAAAGATCACGTTGGGATTGCCGGGCTGAAGCTCCAGATCGGCCGCGCCCAGTTCGTCCGAAAGATGGAGAACGTTCTTCCAAGTCTTGCCGCCGTCAGCGCTGCGAAAAACGCCGCGATCTTTATTCGGGACGAAGGGATTTCCCAGAGCTGCCACATACACGATGTCCGGATTTGTGGGATGGACGCGAATTGTGGCGATCTGGCCCACGTCACGCAGCCCGATGAAGGTCCACGTCTTACCGGCATCGGTGGATTTGTAAATGCCACGTCCGATTGATACGTTGCTGCGGATTTTCGAGGAACCCGTGCCGGCATAGATGATGTCAGGATTCGAGAGCGAGACTTCAATTGCTCCCATCGAGCCGACTGAAAAGAAGCGGTCCGACACGTTGACCCAGCTATGACCTGCGTCGGTGGTTTTCCAGACGCCGCCCCCGGTGGAGCCCATATAGAAGGTGTATGGCTGAGACGGAACGCCGGTGACGGTGGTCACGCGCCCGCCGCGCTCCGGTCCGATCATTCGATACTGCATGCCGGACCACAACGCCGGGTTGTACGCTTCGCGCTGCGGTTGCGGCGCAAAGCGAGAACGCCAGCATTAGCGGGGCCACGGCGGCCCATGCGACTATGTTCCTGTTTATCAACATTCCTGTAGTTATATCGTGCGACGCCTGACCTCGACGACTCCGACGCCAATCAGGGCGATTGCTGCGAGCGCGCTGATCAGCAAACCGGCATAGAAGGCTCGAGGGCGATAAACGAACTGCACGGTGTGATTGCCTGTGCCCAGCAGCACACCGCGGAACATATAGTCGGCCGGAAACCATTGCGCTAGGCGGTTATCGATGGTGACTGCCCAGTCCGGATCTGCCGTATCGTTGAGCATCAAAATTCCGGGACCGTGGAGCAATGCGTGCACCGTGACTGATTGGGATTGATAGGAAGTGATGGCTGCGGAATCGACGCCCGTATTTGAGCCCGTGTTCATGCCGAGCAAGGCCGATTTGGTTGCCTGGTCCAGCTGCGAAGCGTTTAACAGGACAGTGCGAAATATATCCAGCGATGGATCAGCCAATCTCCGCAGCAATGTGTGATCGTCGTTGACCAGTTCGGCTCGATAAAAGACGGCTGCGCGCGGCAGCACATTGTCGTATTCAAAAACGCTTGGCTCACCTGAATAAACCTCTTTGAAGGCGGGCACGTGGGTCTCAGGATCGCTCGGAAAATAAAAGTTGGACCAGCCCGCCCAATCGTAACTGGAATCTCCTCGGGGCCCGGGGTCCGTTGAGAACAGAAGCTGTACTCTCTTTCCGCGGAATGCACTTAGGTCGACGGTGCCATTCATCCAAGTTCGTTCCGCAATGTTATGTTTCGGATCGATGTAGTTGGAGAAAACCCGAGTTACTCGCCCGCGCGGGTCTCTCAGCTCGATCGTGAATCCGACGCCGTCGCCTGACTTATCGAAGACGGCCGAATCAAGTCCGTAAGAGAAGTGAAAAATGGGTTCTTTCTCAGGGACATCGATAATGTAAGGCAGCCGTTCGTAGGGAGGGTGTTCGCCTAAGGTGGCCCGGATGTCGCCGTTGATGCTGAAATCTTTGCGGGTGATAACGATTCGCTGCTTGGGCGTAGGGTGTTCGCTGTTTTGAAGCAGCGCTTCTTGGATTCTCTTATTGGGGTTCGTATAGGTTCGCGTGCTCGCCAGATATTTGACTGAGGATAGTTGCAGCAGCCGCCGTTCGAGCGGATCTTCGAACCTATAGTCACCCGCACCTAGAAAACAGCTTTCCAAGTCGGGGATCAATTTTCGCCAGGAAGGGAAGAACGTTTGGAGAAATGGAAAGTACTTCCCGCTATACATTGCGTCCAGGTCGCGAATATCATAGAGCCCAAACGCACCTGCCCAGTTGGGCATAAGTACACCGTCACGGGCGAATACACGATAGTGGTCAGTAGCGCGTGATTTAAGAAAGTCGACGAACGGCGCACCCACGTACGGATTCTCCGTGGTCCTGGGCAACTTATTAAATATGCGGTAGACCGGCACAATGTAAGCGCCGGATAGCTCCACTGAGAGGAGTATTGCAAAAAACACACCGGTGGCAGAGTTAGCGATGCCCGTGCTCGGCTCGGGCACATTACGGTGTTTCGAAAGGACCAGCCACAGCGCGAGCACTGCAAGCAGGAAGACTGGAAACCCGAGGGAGAAGCCGACCATTCTCGCCAGATAACCACCGCCGCGAAGCTCTGTCGAGAGCGTAGTTCGCGAATCAAACACGGCGAATGCGCCGACCACCCAGCACATGCCGAATGCAAGCCACTGTGCGCGCCTGGAGAGACGTCCTCTGATCAACTCTTCCAGCCCCAATGCACAGAGCATCGACGCGCTGACCGAAAGAATAGCGCCCGGGTACTTACGGAGATCTATCAGTTTGAGAATCGGCCATGCGCCGGTGAAATTGATGAGCAGGCCGTATCGTTTGAGAACGATGGCGAGAATGCACAGCACGAAGAAACAGGTAATCGCATACTGCGTACGATCGCGAGCGGTTGGCCGTCGCGCCAAACTTATGACAGCGGCTGTTATGAGAAAGAACGGAATGATACCGATGTAGTCACGGAGCGCACTGTCACCGTGCGTTGCAATCCCGGAGTTAGTAGGACCGAAGAGCAAGGGAAAGAGATAGGTGAAGATCGAAATACCAGGGTGGTCGTAAGCTTGTCCAAAAAAAGGGCCGCTTGGCGAAGGAGGAGTATGCCCGTTGGCGGACCGATTGAGATAGCCGATGAACGGAAGAAGGAAGAAAGCCGAAAGAAAAACTCCTGCAACGGTCGCGGTCAAGAGACGTTTGACCAGCGGTGCCCAAGAGGGCCGTAACTGGGCATCGCAAACGATTCGAACAGAGAGATACAAATACACGAACAGGAACAGTAAGGCAGCGCTTTCCGGCATTCCGCCTAGAAAAACCAGGAGAATGATGACCGCAAAAGCAACTTGTGTCTTGTAAGTTTGCTTTCGTAACAGGTACTCTGCAGCCAGTAAGCTAGCCGGCAGCAGCGTTTCCACACTGAGATGCGGCATGGTTATGTAAAGCACGTAATAGCCGGCGAGCATCGACGTAATGCCGCCCGCTAGGGCGGGATAAAAGGAAAGAAACAGGCGCAAATACAAGTAAGCGCAAAAGCCTGCAATAAAAAGCCGTAGAAGAATGTACCAGTTGTAGAGTTTAGGCGTAAGATGGGCGGCGAGTGCGAAGGTCAGAGGGTAAAAAGGCTGCGATTGCATGTTCGCGGCAAGCGGCTGTCCAAAACCCTGATACGGATTCCAAAGCGGAAGCGTTTTCTCTTCCAGGTATTGTTTGCGAATGAGTGCGAACCAAGGTTCGGTCTGCCATGCGGGAGCTCCTGGGTCGAGGACCTTTAGAAACGGTTCTTTCACGGGTTTTCCCGCCCAGGCACCGCGAAAGAGGATGCTCGGGGCATCTTGAGCGCTCTCGAGAAGTGTTCTACCACCCCAGAGACATTGAAAAAAGCAGGCGTGCAGCAGGAAGGCGAGTACCAGCGCTGCGCGACAACTCTCCTGTCGCCAAACGTTGCTGGCTACACGCGTGATGGTGCTGAGCATCGCTTGATTCGTCGCCTAGATGTCAGCGCACTCGAAAACCTGAAACGTTCTCGACCGCTTCGTCACACTCTTCCACGCTTCGGACCTGCGCCATGGGCGGTCCGAGGTGAAGGGCACCGGCAAGATCGCTGAGCTGTTCGCCGGGACCACTTGCGTACACTTCTACCGTCCCGTCGTCCCGATTCCGCACCCAACCCGAGAGCCCTAGAACAGTCGCTTTGTGCTGCACAAAATACCGAAAGCCCACACCCTGCACCATGCCCCGTATGAACCAGCGTTTGGCGGCCTTGCGATCCATAAAATGTCTTCACTGAGGGTACAACGGGTGCGAATTACGATGTTTGTCACACTGAAGTAAGAGCATGGCATTCCCCGTTCACCGGCCGCGACGCCTGCGTTCCTCTGAATCCATACGGCGATTGGTACGAGAAACGCGTTTAAATCCGTCGCAGTTGATCCTGCCGCTCTTCGTTTGCCCGGGGCAGGGGACGCGAAAGCCCATCCGCTCGATGCCCGGGCATGCGCAGCTCTCCATCGACAATCTCATCGGTGAGGCCGAGACATGCAAAGCGTTAGGGCTTGGCGGCGTGATCCTTTTCGGGATTCCTGAGGAGAAAGACGAGTCCGCGTCGGGCGCCTATTCGGCCGATGGCATCACGCAACGGGCCATTCGCGCCGTGAAGCAGAACGTTTCTGAACTGCTGGTCATCACGGACGTGTGCAACTGCGAGTACACAAGCCACGGTCACTGCGGTCTGGTCAGAAATGGTGATGTTGAGGGCCATGTAGACAACGACGCAACGCTCGAATGGCTGGCGAAAACCGCTGTTTCACACGCCGATGCTGGCGCGGACATTGTTGCTCCGAGCGACATGATGGACGGCCGCGTTTCCGCGATTCGGAAGGCCCTTGATGCGGCGGGTCACATAACAACGCCGATTTTGTCCTACGCGGCCAAATACGCGTCGGTATTCTACGGACCTTTTCGCGAGGCTGCCGAATCTGCGCCTCAGTTTGGCGACCGTCGCAGTTATCAGATGGACCCGGCGAATGGTCGCGAGGCGATGCGCGAGATCATGCTCGATCTCGAGGAGGGCGCGGACATGGTTCTTGTGAAACCAGCGATGCCATACCTCGATATCATCCGCGAAGCGCGCCGGCGATTCGACGTGCCGCTCGGTGCATATCAAGTGAGCGGAGAATTCAGCATGATCGTGGCGGCGGCGAACAACGGATGGCTCGACCTGGATCGAACCATTGTTGAATCGCTGACGAGTATACGCCGCGCAGGCGCCGATTTTATTCTGACTTACTTCGCAAAACGAGCTACCGAGCTGATCGCCTGAGGCGGCGGCTTATGGCTCGGGCAATTTCCCGGCAAGATAATAACGCTCGGGTTGCAACCGATGGCCGCTGGGGCCCTGATTGCGGACGATGTGAACAGCGACTGCTTGTCCAGGCTTCAACATGGCCTGTACCTTCATCACGTCGTCAGGAGAAGACACGGACTGTCGATTAATCGAAAGAATTGCGTCGCCCTCCGACATCCCAATGTCATCCGCGAACGAGCCTGGATCGACCGACACGACCTTCACGCCGTCTTTGGATTCAATCTGAAGGTCCTGCCTTTCCTTCTGCGTCAGACGCATGATCGTGATGCCGAATTTGGCCGGTGCGATTGACGCTTCGGATCCGTCGGCACCATTCTGCCTGCTGGCCGGGTTCGGGAAAGATTGGGCGGCCTGTTTCTCACTCGCCCAGATGACCGATCTCTCGCCGACAGGTACCTTGAAATCGAGCCGCTTGCCATTGCGGTCAACGGTAAAGAGAGCTGTCGATCCGATGGGAAGATCAGCGACTTTGTTGACCAACTCTTCGCCATCTTTAATCGGCCGATCATTCATCGCAACGATAACGTCGTCAGCCTTAATTCCGGCCTTGCCTGCTGGTCCCGTCGCGGGAACATCCTCGACGAGCACGCCGTGGTCCAGACCGAAGGCTTGCAGAGTGTCGGCCTGGTTCGGATTGCGCGTCCACTTTATTCCGATGGAGCCGCGCACTACTCTTCCTTCGCGAATAATGTCGTTGTAGACCTTTACCGCCATGTTCGAAGGCAGCGCAAATCCTATTCCTTCATAGGAGCCACTGCGGGTTGCAATCATCGTGTTCACACCGATCACTTCGCCACGAATGTTGAGCAAAGGTCCGCCGCTGTTGCCTGGATTGATCGCTGCGTCGGTTTGTAAGAAATTCTGGAAGGAGCCGACCGGCAAGTCGCGACTGGTGCGTTCGGCGCTCACGATTCCGGCAGTCACGGTAGCCCGAAGCCCGAACGGCGAGCCGATTGCAATCACCCAATCCCCGACTTGAACGCTGTCTGAATTTCCTATTTGTACGGGGACGAGCGGCTGTTTCGAGTCGATTTTGAGCACGGCGAGATCTGTTTCGGTGTCGTATCCAACGACGCGCGCCCTATATTCGGTCCCATCTTCTCCGCTCAGCTTCACTTTGATGCGGTCCGCCTTATCGATGACGTGATGGTTGGTTACGATGTATCCATTTCGGTCGACGATGAAGCCCGTGCCCGAGCCTTCCGTACGAAACGACCGCGGCTCGGTTCCGCCAAAGAAACGCCGGAACATGTCGGATGGGTCTTGACTCTTCGGCTGCTCGGCGTCGCTATTATCGTCGTCATTCGAGTCGTCATTGTGCCGCGCACGCTTACCGGATTTCGCCAGGTAGTCGGATTCGATATAGACGACAGACGGTTCCACGCGCTTGGTGAGTTTTGTAAACTCGCTCGAAATCGGAACGGCTTGCGGAATGCTCAGCGGCGTCGCATCCGGAGCAGCCACGGGATTTTGCCGTTCGGCCTTCACGCCGGTGTTGATGACCGTGCCTATGACGATACCAATTGTGAGGGTCACCAGCAGCAGCGCGAAGCTAAGCAGTTTAGGCTGCCTTAATTTATGGAGGAACGGCATGTCGGGAAAGGGCCCTTTCGCGAGCGCTATGTACCAGTATAAGAAACCTAAGCCGGCCTTCGCGAGCGAGACGTTGCAGCGCTTATACTGCTACTCCGATGTCACGCAAGCCGTGCGGGTTTCAGTTCTACGGCAAGAATTCCGGCCAGAATCAGGGCGGCGCCCAGAAGGCCCGCCAGCGTGAGTTGTTCGCCTCCAGCCCACACCGCCGTCGCGAGGGCGAATACCGGTTCCAGCGCGAAGATAAGTGCTGTGCGCGTCGCGGTCGTGTATTGCTGCCCCCAGGTCTGCAGGGCGAATGCAACTGCGGTTGCGAACACAGCAGTCAGCACGATCGCGAAGACAACTCCACGGCTCCAAATCGCCCGCGGCGTCTCGAATGCGAGCGATGCCGTCGACAGAACAGCGGCACAAAGTATTTGACCCAACGCGACGGCTTCAAAGCGTTCGCGTTGAGAGAAGTAACCGAGAACGAGCAAGTGGAATGCAAACGCGACGGCGCACCCGATGGTCAGAAGATCACCGCGATTGACGTGGAATTCGCCATGAAGCGAGGGAAATGTCAGCAACACCATTCCACTCGTTGCGATCGAGATACCAATCAGCTCAACGATTTGAGGCAGGCGCCGATACACGGCGGCGCTGATTAACGGAACCAGCACGATATACAAGCCAGTGAGGAATCCGGAATTTCCTGCGCTGGTGTATTTCAAACCGAAAGTCTGCAGGATGTAGCCGAGCCAGAGAAAGATCCCGGCGACCATTCCTCCTCGGAGTCCGCGCCAGACTGCACGCGTGCCGGCGTGCCGCAGAGCGGGCGTGAACATCAGAAGCATGCACGCGCTGGCGAGTCCAAATCGAACAGCCAGGAAGTACATGGTTGAGATTTCGAGGAGTGCTCGCTTCACCACGACGAAGGTGGTGCCCCATACGAGTGCCACGAGCGCGAGCGCCAGATCGGCCTGCCAGCGTGAGGGTGATTTCTTCGGACTCGGCTGCGCGATGGTGCTGGTCACGCGCTCGCCGGGTGAACCGGGTCAGGCGTGCGATCTTGCTCCGAAAGAGCCGCCAGCATCAGTAGAATGCGGCGAAGGCCCAGCTCACGACCTTCCGGCTGATACCACTCTTCTTCGGTATGAGCACGGCCGCCTTGCCCACCTGCTCCGATAGAGATGGCCGGCAGTCCCATCGAAAGCGGAACGTTCGCGTCGGTCGAGGCACAGTCGACTTTCGAGCGGATGTTTAAATATGCGTCGATGGCCTGAATGGTCTGGAGCAGCGAAGAATCGTCCGCCAGCTTGCCGCCGGGCCGCGACCCAAGCTCTTTGATCTTGGCGCTGAGCCGGTTGGAACGCGCCGTGCGATTCTCCCGTTCCAAACTTCGCTCTACCGCAGCTGTGAGCAGACCCGACAGGTCTTCGAGAATGGCTGGATCTTCAGAACGCAAATCGAGCTTTGCTCGTGCGCTTGATGGAATCGAGTTGATACTTGTGCCGCCTTCGATAACGCCGAAGCTGTACGAGGAGTGCCCTTTGCGCTCGGCCGTAAGGCGCGCCTCAGCCGACTGAACGAATGAATTCACGACTTCACCAATTGCGTGAATCGGATTTGGGGTGCCATAGTCGTTCCAACTATGACCACCTGGACCGGCGAAACTAATGTCATAACGCCGGCTTGCCAGCGCCTTCGCGGTGATGTGATCGGTCGCGGGTCCGTCCAGAACAATGAAAGCCTTGATTTTTGCGAGCTGGATTTGCGCAAGCTGAGGAAATTGACGGCACAGGTAGCGCATGCCGCTCAGATTGCCTTCACCTTCTTCGCCTACGTTTGCGACCAGCACAACCGATGCGGCCAAAGCGTGCAGATCCACGTTTTCTGCCATGACGCGTGCGAGCGCCAGCAGAGCCGACAGGCCCGAGCCATTGTCCGAAGCACCTGGCCCAAACAGCCGTCCTTCCGAGCCGTAATAGATTTCTTCCGGCCGGCTCGGCGCTAAGACGGTGTCGAGGTGTGCGGAAATGACCAGCGAGCGTGAAGTCTCGTCATTTCCGAAGGTCGCCAGTACGTTTCCTGCGCGATCCAGTTTAGCGATCCATCCGAGCGACTCCAGTTGCAAGCGGAGCCATTCCGCGCGCGGTTGCTCGAAGAAGGTCGGCGCGGCAATGCGGCAAAGCTGGAGTTGCTGGTCATTGATCCACGCCCGCTCGCGGGCAAACCACCGCTGCGCGTTGAAGAGGGCCGTCTGCTCTGCCAGTCGGGCGATCCGGCGAGTGTGGGTCGACACGGGGCCGATCTGCGGCAGCGTTTTGATTTGGCTGGCCAAGAAGTGACTCGTTCTCTGTAGTTTACTGTGTGACGGAGCGAAGTCATTGCGAAACCATTTATCTGAATGGTCCTCGGCATGCAACGTTGTTGCACAAGGTGCGTGTCACTGCACGAGTGAATTCATAAGAAGGTAATGGGGCGGATACTTGCCGCTTAAACTGCCTTCCTCTGGGGCACTCGGAAATGTGATACAACCGCAGGACAAAGGAAAACAACATGTCGTACTCGCACTTGAATCTGCCGTTCGCTAACGTGAAACCTCACACGGTATCCGGGAACCAAAAGGTTTCCAACGTTATCGAAAAAGTTGCTACCCGGCGCATTGCCGCCAGATGCATCTCGCTCTTGGCCCCCGTTCTCTGCATCGCTATGGCCGGTGAGAGCTGGGCGCAAACGCCGCAGCCGCAGCCGGCTCCGCAGAAAACCGAAAAGGAATTCTATACCCCGAAGGATCGCGTGACGGCGATCCAGAATGCATCGGTGTACAGCGCGAGACCGGTGGCGGAGGCGGACATTATGAAAGGTCCGAAGCAGGACAAAAAGCAGTTTCAACTAAGTTTCAACGACAAAGTGATCTGTGACTTCGTGAAACCAGGCTCGCAGATGGGCGGAAAAACGGAAAAGTTCGACTGCAAAATCACTCGCGTCGAAAGTCCCGACGGTCAAGTTCAGGAGTTAACCGCTCAGATGGAGGAAGAGCCCGTGAAAGTCAAGTTCGGCTCTGATGACAACGAGGTCTACGCGGAAGTGGCCGCGAGCCGGCTGCTCTGGGCGCTTGGCTTTTACGCTGACTCCTGGTTCCCAGTCACGGTGGAGTGCCATAACTGTCCGGCCGATCCGGAATCCGGTAAGGGCGCGGTGGGAACGAAGTCGTTCGACCCGGCCATTATCGTCAGAAAGTTTTCAGGTCATAAAATGTACGAGGTTGGAAAGGAAGACGAGGGCTGGAGTTGGAAGGAGTTTGAAAACGTTAACGGCGGCCCGAGTTATGAGAAAGATGGTCTTAAGCTCATGGCTGCCTTCATGGTGCATAGCGACAACAAAGCACAACAACAACGCCTGGACTGCGACGGCGTGAAGGTGGACCAAACAGCTAAGCCTTTTACCACCACGTGCGATACGTCCAGAATGCTGATTCAAGATGTGGGCGCTACTTTCGGTGGCGGGGGCAAATTTACAAGCAACGACACTGCGAAAGTGAACCTCGACCATTGGTCAGGAAACAAGCTCTGGAAGAAAACAGGAAGCGGCACAGCGGGACCGGACTGTCCGGTATGTCAGGCCCGACTGACCAATAGCATGACTGCCAAAGATGGTTTGGAGGACCCAACTATTAGCGAAGAAGGGCGACGTTTTACGGCGGGCCTGCTTTGCCAGCTCTCAGACAGCCAAATAACGGATCTTTTCAGGGCGGCCCGCGTTGCCGAAATGCCCGTTCATCACAACAGCGATGGAAGCTTCAAATCAGGAGAGACGGAAGCGTCGATTATTCAGCAGTGGGTGGATGCGTTTAAGCAGAAGCGCGAAGAACTCGCGGCAGGGCGGTGCCAGTGGAAGAATCAGCCGACGAACCTTACTGTGCTCGACAATCCGGCCGGCTTGTCGAACGTTCCTAACTTTTGTTCAGCTTCGCCGTTTTGATTTCGGGTAAATATAGATGGCCACAAAGATCATGTTCGTTCGACACGGTGAAAAACCTGCCGATGACGATTCGATTCGGGGAGTGTCTGCAGCGGGTTCACATGATTCTAACGAGCTCGCGGTCAGGGGCTGGCAGAGGGCCGGAGCGCTGGTTCGGTTCTTTGCTCCGCCGGACGGGCACTTCTCGCATCCTGCTTTAGCGCAGCCAACGGCTCTATTTGCATGCGCACCCGCGGATCACTGCCAGAGCGTGCGTTCGCAGCACACCATTTCGACGCTCGCGGAGTACTTGAAGAAAACCCTTAACAGCAGCTACGCGAAAGGTCAGGAACAAGCCGTGGCGAAAGCGGCCGTGGCCAGCGACGGGGTGGTTCTTATTGCGTGGGAGCACGACATGATTCCGGACATCGCGAACAGCGTGGTGGGTAATCAGACGACTTGCCCGCAGAAGTGGCACGATTCGCGATTTGACTTGGTGTGGGTGCTTGATGCGAACGGACACTCGGGATGGAAGTTTACCGAAGTTGCTCAGATGGTTCTGCCGGGAGACGCTACGCAAGAAGCTGGGGCTGCAGCAGGAGCTAGGACGGCGAAAAGCGGGAAGGCGGCGAGAGCAAGAGGGTAAGTGCGGATGGGGAGACTTGAACTCCCACGCCCTTGCGAGCGCTGGAACCTAAATCCAGTGCGTCTGCCAATTCCGCCACATCCGCGTGAACGCTGGAAAATTCTTTCATCAGCGTAACATCGCTGCGGCTTGCGGTTGGGCGGCAGGCCTGGTTTGTAAGAAGGTCAAGAACTCCTGAGTGTTGCGAGTCAATTGCGGGAACGTCGCAATCACGTTTTGCTCGGCGTCCATCAGGGCATAAAACGGAATGGAAACGGTGTTGAAGCGCTGATCTTCGAGCTTCTGATTCCGCTCGGATTCCTTGTCGGTGCCATCCGTATAGAGATCGACGACGATCAAATCCTTCAGCGCCGAACGGATCTCGGGCCGGGGAAACATGTTGGCCTTCATCCAGTGGCAATTGGTGCAGGCGTAACCGGTGAAGTTGACGAGCAGTAACTTATTTTGCTGGCGAGCGGCGGCTAATGCAGCATCGAGCTGATTTTTGAAATAATTCGCTGGCCCCGCTTGCGCTTCCACTGCGGACGCACCAAATAGCCCGCCTGTCGATTCCGGAATGAAGGCATCGAGATCCCCCAAACGACCGCCGAAGAGGCCGGGAACCAGGCTGATGGAAAAAGTCAGGAACAGTGCAGCTGTCAGAGCGCGCGCGACACCGAGGCGCTCGTCTCTCGAAATGCCTTCCATGGGCAGCAAGCCAAGGAGGTACAGACCGGGTAACGCGAACAGGACGATCCAGGCGGCCAGAAATCGTTCGCGCGTGAGCCAGTGCGTTTGCAGAACCTGGTCGACATTACTCAGATACTTGAGCATCACCGCCAGGACGATAAAACCGAGAACAACCTTCACCCGTACCATCCAGCCTCCGCTGCGTGGCAGCTTCTTGAGATACGCGGGAAAAAGAGCGAGCAGAAAGAAAGGCGCGGCGAGACCGGTTGCGAAAGCGAGCATGCCTAAGACAGGTTGCGTGCCTTTGGATTGAACAGAGGCAATCAACAGCGGCCCGACGATGGGCCCAATGCAAGCAAACGAGGTAAGAGAAAACGTGAGCCCCATCAGCAGCGTGCCTGCATAGCCGCCGGTTTGCGATGCCTGGTCAAGTCTCGTCAATAAACCTGAAGGCAAGCGCAGCTCGAACGCGCCGAGCAGACTCAATCCGAAAACAAAAAACACGATAGCGATGAAGCCATTCACCCACGGGCTCGAACCGAGTTGCACGACTCCGAATGGGCCGGCAATAGCGGTAATAAGGAAACCCAGTCCGGTGAATAAAACAATAATGCCCAGGCAGAACACCAGCGCTTGTGTCCAACCTCCCGCTCTTTTTTCGCTAGACGGCCCGGTGCTCTGGTTCAGGAAGAAGGAAACCGTGATCGGGATCATCGGGAACACGCACGGTGTGAACAGAGCAGCCAGTCCGAATCCGAAAGCCGTGAGGAGAAACGGAATCAGCCCTTCGGAGGAACCGCTCGATGCAGCACGCGTAGGTACAGATTTCGTTTGCGCCCCGACGCTAGGCGTTCGCGCAACTGGAACTAACATGTAGCCGACGGGTATGGCGAAGTTTTCCGCCGAGGCGTTCGCGGCGAAAGTGACCTCGGTGGTCGCGGTTTTTTTGACCGGTGGAAGGCACTTCACATCGGTACACGCCTGATATCGCACGGCCGCTTCGAGCGCCGATTTGCCGGACGCCGAGGCGCTCGCGACTACTTCGATCAGAAACGTAGCTTGTCCGCTGTAGGTTTCCGTGTCGATTTGAAAGTTGGGATCCAGCTTGCGAACGGGCTGCGGGCGATAAACCTGATAGGTCGCAATAGAGGGGCTGTCACTGACTCGAATCGTCGTGATGATCGGGCCCCCAGCAGGCGTAGTCGGCGAGTAAAGATGCCAGCCGGGATCGATTACGGCCGTTAGCTTGAAATCCGCTTTACCGCCGGGCGCAACTGCGGACGAACCGCTTGCGGCCGTTAGTGTCCAGTGGACGGGATCTTCTTTGGCAAGAATACACGTGACACTGAGCGCCGCTAGCAGCAGAGGGCGAAACATACTACCCTGCTTGTGCTGATGCCCAGCCGTCGAGCTCCGTTGCAATACGCTCGTTGATTTTGCCTTCAGCAAACTCTTTCGCGACCCGGATGGCGTTGCGAATCGCCTTACTGCTCGAGCGTCCGTGGCAAATAACACAGATGCCATTCAGACCGAGCAGTGGCGCGCCGCCGTATTCGGAGTAGTCGATGCGCTTCTTGAGATCGGCGAGCGCACCTTGCGCGAGATAAGCGCCCACTTTGCGCGTGAGCGTCGCCTTGAGCGATTGCTTCAGCATCTGCCGTATCACTTCGACCAATCCTTCGCTCACTTTTAAGGCAACATTGCCCACGAAGCCGTCACAAACAATGACATCAACAGCACCGGTGTAGAGGTCGCGCCCTTCCACATTTCCAATAAAATGCAGGTGCTTGAGGCTTTTGAGCAGGGGCGTCGCCTCATGCGTGAGGCCGTTGCCTTTGTGCTCCTCTTCGCCTATGGAAAGCAGGCCGACGCGAGGACGAGTGGTGCGGAAAATTACGCGCGAATAAGCATTTCCCATGACCGCAAACTGCGCCAGCATTTTAGGCGTGCAATCCACGTTTGCTCCGACGTCGAGCATCACGGCAGACTTGCCGTTCAGGGTAGGGAAGGCGGTGGCGAGCGCGGGGCGATCCACGCGAGCAAGCATGCCTTGCGTCATCTTGGCCGTCGCCATGACAGCACCGGTGTTGCCGGCGGAAACGACGCCCTGTGCAACTCCTTCCTTGACCAGGCGCGATGCCACCCTGATAGAGCTGTCTTTTTTTGATCGGACAGCTTTGCCTGCGCTGTCCTCCATGGTGACCTGTTCGCTCGCTTGCCTGATTTCAATCGGCAGCGACTGCCAGCCGGGATGACGGTCCAGTTCTTTGCGGACCACCTCTTCGCGTCCGACGAGGATCAACTTAACGTCGAAGGCCTTGACGGCTTGAAGAGCGCCCTCCACTTCCGGTCGCGGGAAGTGATCGCCTCCCATAGCGTCGAGGGCTATCGTGACCATTTACAGGAGTCTATCCAATGCCAGGCAGTTCAGCGCGATGCAGCTAAGTTTCTACGACCTCGATTACTTCACGGCCCTTGTATTTGCCGCAGTGCGGGCATGCCCGATGCGCGCGGATCTTCTCATGACAGTTCGGGCATTCGGCGAGCTGGGGGACACTTAACGCGTCGTGCGCCCGCCGGGTGGAAGTCCGCCGTTTCGAGTGGCGGCGTTTAGGATTCGGCATAGTTTCTCTACTCTCTCAGTTCTCTATTAAAGTCTAGCGACTAACTGGAAGTCGCTTAGTTGTGCGGGCCGATCTCAGCCCTAAGATTCTTCAGTTGGCTCCAGCGGTCATCGATGGCTTCAACTTGGCATCCGCAATCCTGCTGGTTCCGATTTTGGCCACAAACGGAGCAGATGCCTTTGCAGAGCTCACTGCAGACGAGCTGCATCGGCACGCCGAGCAAGACGACTTCGCGGACGATGTCGTTGAGTGCCAGGCCGTTTCCTTCGTAGTAGCCAACTTCGATTCCTGCTTCGTCAATCTCGTCTTCGCCACCGCGCGATTCCTCTGCCGGCATATAAACCAGATCGAAGCGGTTGTCGATCGGAAACGTGGCCGTTTCGAGGCATCGGTCGCACGTCGCTTGAATGGTCACTTTTAAACTGCCCTGTATGCGGACTTCGCCTAGAGAGTGATTGAGTAACTCCGCCGAACCTTCGGCGTGAAGGATAGAAGACTGAGTCAATTTGCTGTCGTAATCAATCTCGCCCGCCGGGATGTCGACCTTAAAAAGGACGGGACGTTGTTCCAGTTGTTGGAGGCTTATAAACACGAACGCTCCTCGCGCAGCCGAACACGACGGCAAGCACTCCGGGGAGGCGGAGAACAAAACGTCATTATAGCAAGGGTTTTCTACGAGTTGGGAGATCTTTTGCCCGGTTTCGCCGGGGCCAAACTGCCGCGACGAGCGTGCGCCGGCCGGTTGCGAAAGTTCTTATGCGACCTCACGCCTTGTCCCTACACTCGGGTCCACTTTTATGCCGGGCGCCGCGGCTTCACAGTTGTCGCAGTTATCGCAAGGCCCGGTGAACTCGTCACCGAAGTAGCGTAACAGGTGCTCGCGACGGCAGGAATTGGTGCTGGCGTATTCCTGCATTTGACGCAAGCGCTCCTGCTTCATGTCGCGGCGCCGGTCCTGCTCTTCCACGGCGGCTTGTGCCGCTTGCGCCAGGTCGGCATCTTCGGTGAGTTGAACTTCGCCCGTGGGAAGAACTTCAAGCGCGCCGACATCCTCCAGCCGATGAATCGCGCTGGTGAGCTTACGTTCTGACAAATTTGCGTGCTCCGCGATCTCCTCTGGCTCAACCGGCCCCTCTTTGTCGGCAATTACTTCAGCAACTTGCTCGACTTGTTCGGGTTCGAGTTTGCTTTCGGCGCTTCGGAACTTCGCCACGCCGAGATCCTCATCGCGGAAAAACAAAATTGCTTCGGCTTTCTCACCATCGCGGCCCGCGCGGCCGATCTCCTGGTAATAGGAATCCAGTGACTCGCTGACGTCGTAGTGATACACGAACCGGATGTCGGCTTTATCGACGCCCATGCCAAACGCATTGGTGGCAACAATCACTTCGGCTTTTCCCGACATGAACTCGTCTTGGATGTGGTGGCGATCGGCAGCCTTCAGGCCGCCATGATAGAAAAGCGCGTGAATGCCTTCGTCCTCGAGCAGCTTCATGATCTCTTCAGCGGCTTTCCTGGTTGCAACGTACACAATCCCGGGTTTGTCGGCCCATCTGACTCGATGCGCGACAGCCTCGAGTTTCTTGTCTTCCTTGTCGAAGTGATCGACGCGTAGAGAAATGTTGGGGCGGTCAAAGCCATGCACGAAGATCTTCGGGTGGCGTAAGCCGGCACGCTGAACAATCTCGTCTCGCACCTCGGGTGACGCCGTCGCGGTCATGGCCAGCACTACGGGATGTCCGAGTCGTTCGATGGCGGGCCCGAGTTGCAGATAATCCGGCCGGAAATCGTGCCCCCATTCGCTGATGCAGTGCGCCTCATCGATGACGAGAAGAGAAATGTTTGCGCTCTCGAGCGTCTCGATAGTCTCTTGCTTGCGCAACTGCTCGGGAGCTAAGAAGATAAATTTGCCGACACCCTCTTCGATCTTCTCGAGGGCCTTTCGGGCTTCGCTGATCCGCTGTGTGGAATTCACCACCACGGCTTCTGCGTCGTGATCCTGCGAATTGATGGAGTCGACTTGGTCCTTCTGTAGCGCGATGAGCGGCGAAACGACCAGTACTGAGCCTTCTATGATCAGGCCGGCAATCTGGTAAATGGCCGATTTGCCCGATCCTGTGGGCATTACGACCAGCGTGTCTTTCTTCGCCAGCAGACTGCGGATAGCCTCTTCCTGGCCGCGACGCAACGTGTCGAACCCGAAATTCTTCCTGGCTACCTCAAGAATGTCGTTGTTCTTTTTCGGCAAACGCTTCTTCGGTCTCGTCGCAGTGGCGCGCTTCTTTGCAGTTCCAGGCATCCTGCTATGGGATTAAGCTGATGGAATCACTGTTTCACGAGAGTTGGTAACGGAGTCTACGGTTCGAACATGGACGACATCAGCCGATTGCCGCACAAGCTGGATAAAGCCGCGCGCGAATGCCAAGCCGTAATCGAAACGCCACAAGGCCGCCGAAATAAGTTTAAATACGAGCCTGATTCGGGACTATTCTCGTTGTCCAATCTCCTGCCGCACGGCTTCAGCTTTCCGTTCGATTTTGGCTTTATTCCTTCAACTGCAAGCGAAGATGGCGATCCGCTGGACATTATTGTCCTGATGGATGAGCCCGCGCACGTGGGCTGTCTGCTGAAGGTGCGCATCGTAGGGGTGATTCGGGTCGAGCAGAACGAGAACGGCAAAAAATCGCAAAATGATCGCCTGGTTGCAGTCGCAACTCGGTCGTTCGAGTACAAGGATGTCAAATCAATTTCGGATTTGAACGAATCGCTGGTGCAGCAGGTGAAGGAATTTCTTGCGCTTTATAACAAGAACTCCGGCAAGCAGGACGAGGTGCAAGGGGTTGAGGGGCCGGCGCGCGCCATCGAGTTGCTCGAGAAAGCCATTAAGGAGTTTCAGCAGAAGCAGAAAGCGTGATTACAGCTCGATCTTGCGCAAGCGCAGAGCGTTCGCGATCACCGAGACGGAGCTGAAGGTCATGGCAGCGCTCGCGATCATCGGACTGAGCAGGATTCCAAAGAACGGGTAGAGTACGCCCGCGGCGATCGGCACGCCGAGGATGTTATAGACAAATGCGAAGAAGAGGTTTTGGCGGATATTTCGCATGGTGGCGCGACTCAATCGGAGTGCACGAGCGATACCGCGCAGATCGCCGTGCAGCAGGGTGATCCCGGCCGATTCCATAGCCACATCGGTTCCCGTTGCCATCGCGATACCCACATCGGCGGCGGCGAGTGCGGGAGCGTCGTTGATCCCATCGCCGGCCATCGCGACGATGTGACCTTCGGACTGAAGCTTCTTTACGAACTGAGCCTTTCGGTCCGGCAAAACTTCTGCTTCGACCTCATCAATGCCCGCACGCTTCGCAATGGCGAGCGCAGTTGCGCGATTGTCACCGGTCAACATCCCGACTCGCACCTGTTGCGCGTGGAGAAGGCGAATGGCTTCCGCTGCTGACGATTTGATGGGATCTGCCACTGCGAGCACGCCTGCCGGTTCGCCATCAATTGCAATGTAGATGAGTGATTGCCCTTCGTTGCGGAACGGTTCGGCGCGATTTACGAGCTCGTCTATGCCGATCTGGGCGTCTGCAAGCAGGGGAAGATTACCGGCGATAACGGTGTGACCCGCGATTGAACCTCGGATGCCTTTGCCGGGGAAAGACTGGAAGTCCGCCACTGGCGCGAGTGAGAGATTCCGGCCCTTGGCACCCTCGATAATTGCACTCGCCAGAGGATGTTCGCTTGCCTGTTCAAGACTGGCCGCGAGTTGCAGCACCTCGTTTTCGGAGTAGCCATTTGCCGCAACCATGCTGACGAGCTTCGGTTTACCTTCGGTCAACGTGCCCGTCTTGTCTACAACGAGCATGTCGATTTTATGAAGTGTCTCGAGTGCTTCGGCATTGCGGATCAATATGCCGGCTGTCGCGCCGCGGCCAGTACCCACCATGATGGACATGGGTGTGGCCAGGCCAAGCGCGCACGGGCAGGCGATGATCAGCACAGCCACGGCATTCACCAGTGCATAGCTAAAGCCGTGGCGAAGGACCCCAGATGGACCAGATCGCGAAGGTGATCGCGGCCGATAATATGACCGCCGGAACAAAATAGGATGCGACCCGATCTGCCAGGCGTTGGATGGGAGCGCGAGTACGTTGCGCTTCGCTGACCAATCGAACGATCTGGCTGAGCAAAGTGTCCTTACCAACGCGATCGGCGCGCATGATGAAACTGCCTGTGCCATTCACGGTGCCACCGGCGACCGGAGCACCCGACGATTTCTCAACCGGCAGGGATTCACCGGTGACCATAGATTCATCGATAGAGCTGTGACCGTCCATGACAACGCCGTCTACAGGAACTTTTTCGCCAGGACGAACGCGGAGACGGTCCCCGACCTTAATTTGCTCCACTGCAACGTCTTGCTCCCGCCCGTTTTCCACGAGCCGCGCCATCTTCGGCGTGAGGTCCAGGAGAGCCCGAAGTGCGCTGCTGGTTCGTGAGCGGGCGCGCAACTCAAGCACTTGGCCGAGCAACACGAGTGTCGTGATTACGGCGGCCGGTTCAAAGTACAGCGGCAACATTCCCGTTTGGTTGCGGAAGGCGGCCGGAATGGCAGAAGGGAAGAGCACGGCTGCCACGCTGAAGAGATATGCAACTCCGGTTCCGAGCGCAATCAGCGTGAACATGTTCAAGTTGCGGCTGACTATGGAAGCCCAGCCGCGCTCAAAAAACGGCAGCCCACCCCAAACCACGACTGGTGTTGCGAGCGCCAGCTGAATCCAGCCTGCCAAGGTTACATGCGCCCAATTCCCGCCAGTTCGGTGCGGCAACATTTCGAAAAACATGGGGATGAGCAAGGGAATAGTTAGAGCGAGGCTGATGAAAAAGCGGCGCTTCATGTCCGCGAATTCGGGATTGACTTCTTCACCCGTGATCTCGACTGGCTCGAGAGCCATGCCGCACTTCGGGCATGCGCCGGGACCGAACTGGCGCACTTCGGGATGCATTGGGCAGGTGTACTCGGCGCCTGGAGAGGTGCGGGCGGGTGGCGACGCCGCAGCCGGCATCGCTACATTCCCGGCAAGCTGGACGAAGTTTTGCGACTTCGGCACAAGATAGCGGGCCGGATTGCTATCGAAGCTCTTTTTGCACCCCGGTGCGCAGAAATAGTACGTTTTACCCTGATATTCCGTCTTCGCCGCGGCGTTTCGGACATCCACTTGCATTCCGCAGACAGGATCGGCTTGCGTAGAAGTCACGCATATTGGACGAGAATTGCCGGTTTGAGGTCGCAGAGGAAGATCGAAACAAGGGCACCCTGGATGCATCCAGCGGATGAGAGGAGTTAAAGAAAATGCCGGAGAAGATTCGTTATGCCGTGGTTGGGCTCGGCTGGATTGCGCAAGAAGTGATTTTGCCCGGTTTCAAAGGAGCCAAGAAGTCTGAACTGGCAGCACTCGTCACGGATGATTCGAAGAAGGCCGATGAGCTCGGCACCAAATATAACGTGGCGCGGACCGCGAGCTATGACGAGTACGACGATTTGCTGCGGAGCGGCAGTATTGACGCCGTATACATCACGTTGCCGAACAATATGCACAGGGACTACACTGTGCGGGCGGCCCGGGCGGGCGTGCATGTACTGTGCGAAAAGCCGATGGCGGACACCGTGGCGGAATGCGAAGAGATGATTCACGCGGCCGAGCAGAACAATGTGAAGCTGATGATCGCGTACCGGCTCCACTTCGAACCCGCAAACTTGAACGCGGTTGAAAGGGTGCAAGGCGGTGAGCTCGGTGAGCCGAGGATATTCAGCTCGGTCTTCAGCCAGCAGGTTCCGGAAGGCAACATCCGTCTCAAGAAAGACATGGGAGGAGGGCCGCTCATGGACATGGGCGTGTATCCGATTAACGCCTGCAGGTATCTGTTCCGCGATGAGCCGACGGAGGTCACGGGCGTGGGCGCGAACAGCGGCGATCCCCGTTTCCGGGAAGTACACGAGATGGCGACGGGTATTCTGCGCTTTCCCGGCGACCGGCTCGCGATCTTCACATGTAGCTTTGGCGCAGGCCCGGCGGACGCTTACCAGGTTCTAGGTACAAAGGGTGAGCTTTGGCTACAACCGGCCTTCGACTATCACGTGAAACCGAGAATGACACTTAAGATCGACGGCAAAGAAAAACAGGCCCGCTTCGACACCGTCGATCAGTTTGGGGGCGAGGTGGAGTATTTTTCGCGCTGCATTCTGGAAAATATCGACCCGGAGCCTTCCGGATATGAAGGACTGGCCGATCTGCGGATCGTGCAGGCCTTGTTGCAGTCGATGCGATCCGGGCAGCCGGTGAAGCTCGCGCCGTATGAAAAACGTAGCCGGCCGAGTGAGCGGCAAGCGATGAAGAAGTCTCCGGTGAAGCCCGAAAAAGATTTGGTCAACGCCGAATCGGCATCGGGCCAGTAGGCTCCCAAAAAAGCGAAAAGGGAGCGGCAATGCCACTCCCTATAAGCGCCTAGCGATGATGGCAGTATTTAGCTCACGCTGCCGTTGCCCGGTGCGGCGTTCTGCTTCTGCTCGCGATGCTCTTTCGCGCGTTCACGCATCTGCTGCTGCATCTGATCGTACGTTTGCTTCTGGCTGTCGGTCAGCACGTTTCGAATCTTGGAGTCGCTATCCTCGCGGATCGCGCGCATTTTGGCGTGGCGATCCTGAGCGGACAGTGAACTATCGGACCGTAGGCTCTGCATCTGTTGCTGCTGGGCCGTGAGGATCGGCAGAATTTGATTCTGTTGATCGGCAGTGAGGTTCAGCCGCTTACTCATTCTTTGGACCTGGCTGTTAGGATCGGCTTGGTGCCGTCCTGCATGTTGGCCGCCCTGAGCTGGCTGGTCCTGCGCCATTGGTGCAGCCAACGCTACACCTAGTCCAAAAAGTGTGGACAGGGCGAGTGAATAGATCTTTTTCATTTACTTTCTCCTTTTTGAGATCTGTTGATGATCTCTATGTCTAAAGACGACGACGCGTCTGAGATGGTTAAGTGGCGGGCCGTTAAAGTTCCTTCAGCCGGCAACTGACCTCGGAAACTGACAAACTAATTGGTAATGCTTACTGCCGCCTTAGCTGATCCCAACATCGCGTTCTTGCTGTTTGTGCTGGGGCTCTTGGGCGTGTATTGGGAATTGCACGCGCCTGGGATGATGGTGCCCGGCATTCTCGGCTTTATGCTTCTCTGTGCAGGGGCATACGGCTTGTATGAGGACTCGCCCACCTGGTACGGCCTGACGATTCTCGCCCTGGCCGTGGTTCTTTTGATTATCGAGCTGAAGTACTACACGCATCTGGTATCCGGCATTGCAGGCGCGATTCTATTCGCGTTTGGTGCGATCGTTCTATTGCAAGGACCGCGGCGGATCACACCGGCTCTGGCGATTGCTGTTTCGCTTGCTTTCGGTGTCATTACAGTTTTTCTTGGGTTCTTAGGCATGCGTGCCCGAAAGCAGAAACAGCTGATGGGCGCAGAGAGCCTGGTGGGTAAGACCGGCGTTTCGCGGACGCAAATCGATCCGGAAGGTACAGTGTTTGTGCATGGTGAATACTGGCGGGCGCGGAGCGACCATAGCATTCCTGCCGGGCAACGTGTTTCGGTGGAGCGGGTCCAGGACTTGGTCCTGTTCGTCAAGGAGGCATAGGAATGTTGGGATTTGGAGGACTCTTCTCAGGTGCGCTATTCATCCTGATCATCATCTTGGTTTTCTACCTGATCTCGTCGGTGAAGATTCTGGCAGAGTACGAGCGCGGCGTGATTTTCCGCCTGGGGCGCGTCTTGCGCGAGCCTAAAGGGCCGGGCATCATTCTCGTATTTGCGCCACTCGATCGCATTGTGAGGACGTCCCTGCGCATTGAAGCGATGGAAGTTCCGCCGCAGGACCTGGTTACGCGCGACAACGTGACCGTCAAAGTAAACGCCGTGATATATTTTCGCGTCATTGATCCGGTGCGTGCGGTGATCGAAGTAGCAAATTTTCTCTACGCCACGAGCCAGCTCTCGCAGACCACATTACGGAGCGTGTTGGGCGAGGTGGAACTGGATGAGTTGCTGAGCCAACGCGAAAAAATCAATATTCGTTTACAAGCGGTGCTCGATGAACATACTGGTCCCTGGGGCGTCAAGGTCACCATGGTTGAAGTAAAACAGGTGGATCTGCCCGACCAGATGATTCGCGCAATCGCGCGGCAGGCCGAGGCAGAACGTGAACGTCGCGCCAAGGTCATTCATGCGGAAGGCGAGTACATGGCGGCTGAGAAGTTGAGCATGGCTGCGCAACAGATTCAAACCCAGCCCGTCGCGATTCAGTTGCGCTACTTGCAGACACTAGTCGAGATTGGGACAGAAAAAAACACGACCGTGATTTTCCCGGTACCCGTGGACATGTTCACATCGCTAACGAAGATAGCGGAGAACATGGCGCGGCAGCAGCCGCCACAGGCGCCAGTTGTCCCGAGCGAAGAGCGGCGATGAGTTTCTTAAGTCGGAAATCCACTACACGCGAGGGCCCTGCCGAAATGCTGGGACATCTGGAGCTTCGCGTCATGGACATTGTCTGGACGCACGGGGAAAGCAATGTGCGCGACGTCGCACAGAGGCTCGAGCGGCCTCTGGCGTACACGACGGTGATGACGACGCTTGATCGCCTCTTCAAAAAAGGTCTGCTGAGCCGGCGCAAATCGGAACGTGCGTTCTTCTATTCCCCGCTGCTGTCGAAACAGGAATGGCAGCACACGCGCGCTGGAGACTGGGTAGCCCGTTTCCTGACTGGCCCGAAGCCTTCCGGAGAGCTGCTGATCTCCTCTCTTGTCGACGCCGTGGGTAAGCATGATGCAGCGCTCCTCGACGAACTGGAACGCAAGATTCGGCTGAAACGCGACGAGCTGTCGCGGGGGAAGAAAGCATGACTCTCCCGTACGGTCTCCGGCTGCTATGTCTCTGCCTGGCTTGTCTGTTCCTGATTCAATTGCTGCTGGTTCTGATCGCGTCTGCCCTCGCGCCTGTTGCGATCCGGTTAGGGGAGCGCATAAAACCCATCTCGGCTGCGCGCCTCGTTTTAGCGCTGCGTCTGATGCCGTTCGGGTTTGGGCTGTTGGTGGTAGTTGGACTATGCGTGCCGAGCTATCTGGGCCTCGAGCCGCATGGTATTGCGGAGCCGGTCGGCTTCTGGTGCTTCGCGGCAGCAGGTTTGACGGTTGGGATCTCCGCGGCAGCATTTGCGCGGGCTGTGCGCGCGATTCACACATCACGTCGATACATACGGGAGGCGAGGCGCATCGGACGTCAAAGATGTTTCGGCGAACACGGCACACCCGCATTTGTTTTGGATAGCGCGTCGCCCTATTTCTCGCTGGCAGGGCTATTTCGTCCGCGGCTCGTGATCTCGTCGGAAGTGCTGAGGACGCTGTCCACGCAGCAGCTAAAGGCGGCGCTGCGTCATGAACGGGCACATCAACTCTCGCGGGACAATCTCAAGCGTCTATTGCTGATACTGACCCCTGGAATCATTCCGTTTCTTACGGGTTGCGAAAGGCTCGAGCGGGCCTGGGCGAGATTTTCCGAATGGGCCGCCGATGACAGCGCCACCGCGGGAGACCCCGAGCAATCGCTCTCGCTCGCCGAGGCGCTCGTTCGCTTGTCGCGCCTGGGTGCTGGGGCAGCTTCATCGCCGCTGATCGCATCGCTCCTCGCCGACAGCTCCGATCTGGAGCCGCGCATCGAACGTCTGTTGAGCAAGACATCGAGGAAACCAGCTTCAACGCGCGTTCTCTGGATTGCTGCCGCGTGCGCGAGCGTGATCGTGTTCACTGCGGTTCTCGGAATTCTGTCGCGCGGGGCGATGTTGTTGTCCGTTCACACCGCACTCGAGCATCTGATGCACTGAGGCCCGGCACGCCGACACTGTAACTACGATCTGTGGTAGTAGCGTTACCGCGCATCGTACGCTAGTTTGTTTTGCTCCTATGCGCAAGCTCTCCCCGGTGGCAGTGCTCTTCATTTTTGTCCTTGCGCTGCGCATCACCGCCCAGACGCCCGACACGGCCACCATTCATGGTCATGTCACCGATCCAAATCACTCCGACGTTCCCGATGTTCAGGTCAAAGCGAAGGATCTGCTGAGTGGTCTCGAACGGACGGCGCTGACGGATAGCTCGGGAAAGTTCTTGCTGGCCGGACTTCCCATAGCAGGACACTACACGATCACGGCAACCAAGACGGGCTTCGCGGAAACGGAGTTGAACGATATTAAGCTCGCTGGCGGAACCACGGCGCAGATCAATCTGCAGCTCAGCCTCGCAGGCGGTCAGACGCAGATCACCGTAACGGGTCTCGTGGGCGAGGTACGAACCGACGAGCCGCAGCTGGGCGATTTGCTTGGCGCGCTGCAAATGGAGGACACGCCGCTACTCAACCGTAAGATCACCTATCTGCCTCTGCTGAACGCAGCCAATCGGCCCGCTATCAATCAAGGGGATGTTTTTATGAACCAGAACCTGTTTACGACAAACGGCGCAGGCAGGCGGCAAACATGGTTCGAGGTGGACGGCAGCACTGGGAACGACAGTTGGGGAAGGCAGACGATCTTCAGCAACATCCCGCTCGCCGCAGTGCAAGAGATGGACCTGCTGACGAATGCGTTCTCGGCTGAATACGGCGGCGGTACCGGAAGCGTGGTGAACATCATCACCAAAAGCGGCGGCAATGACTTTCATGGCGAGGCCTTATATCTCGGGCGTCCGTCAGGAACGGAAGCCAAGCTCTCCGGCTTTAGCGCGACGAATGCGACGAGCGGCAACGACCTGACCAACGATACGCTACAGCAGGAAGCTCTGTCTCTATCTGGTCCGGTCGGCGGCGCGGGTCACACACAGTTCTTCGTGGCGGGCGAGTACAGCCGGGAAAACCGCGCCTCGCCTGTGATCTCGCCTGTTGCTCCTGGGAACTTCATTGGACACTATCGCGATTGGCTCGGCTATTTTCGCCTCGATCATCAATTCAGCGACAGGAACAATCTTTTTTTGCGCAGCGACGTTGACGGATTCTATGACACGAATCCAAATGGAACCGTCGGCGGAAACAATCTCCCGAGCGTCGCTCGTATTTTTCGACGACGCACTTACTCGGAGGAACTGGGCGAAACGTCGGTATTAAGTCCCACCCTGATTAATAACGTTCGTTTGCAGTTCCAACTCGCATCGCCTATCACGGAGTTCGATCCGGTCATCTACGGCACACAGTTCTCGGTTCCGATTTCTTCGGGTGGAACATTCACCTCTGGAACTTCGCAATCGGCGTTACTGATGAACCGCCAGTATGAGGCGAACGATACTTTGTCGGCCGTCTGGGGACCGCATCAAGTCAAGTTCGGCGCGGACGTCATTTTCGCGCGCAACGGGGGAAACAGCAAAGAGTTCGGCGGTCCGATCTACGCTGGCCAATTTCTGTACAAGACGTGCACCCAAGCGCTCGCAGTGTGCGAGAGTTCGGCATACCTCGACAACATCAGCAACGTTCAAAGCTATACACAGAGCTACGGAAACGCAAACTACACGGTTAACGATACGCTCTGGGCGTTATTCGTCCAGGACGACTATCATGCGCGGCCCGATCTGACGATTAATCTGGGGCTGCGGTACGAGCAGCAGACATTCACTGATTCGCGCCACGACTTCGCTCCGCGCGTAGGATTCGCCTACAATTGGCGGGGCGAGGCGAAGACGGTTATTCGCGGCGGTTTCGGAATTTATTACTCGCAGATCGTCGACAACTCGGAAGCAAATTATGCGCTCACTGGACCAACAGGTGTTTTCAACTACACTGCCGGACCGGGCCAAATCGGTTTTCCGACGAGTGTCTCGGCGGCCCCATTGCCGGCGTTTCCGGCGGGCGCAGTGGCTCCCGTACGAAGCCTGTATGTCCGGCCCGGGGAAACCACATATCTGAATCAATTCTTCCCGGTCTCCACTCTGATCGGTTATCCCGAATCAACTGCTGAACCCATATTCGGAACAGTGGACCTTCGGCATCGAGCAGCGGCTCGCTCCCGGGTGGATTCTCAGTGTTGACTACGTAGGCTCCCACACCCTGAAAATCAATCGCCCACTGGATGTAGATCCGCCTTCCCCGTTCATCCGCACCGCACCGGGTCAGGTCCGTACAGCGCAGGCGGCAAACTGCACGCGTCCCTATTGGATCTCCTGGTACGCGCAAAATAATTTGACTTGCAACCCCGCTCGCTCGACAAATCCGCAGCCGCCGTACGCGGTTATCCAAACCGATGTGAATGATGGCTACTCCTACTACGACGCGCTGGACGTGAACCTGACCCACACGTTCGCGCGGAGTTTATCAATGCTTGCCAGCTACACCTGGTCGCACGCCATCGACAATGTCGATCCTGACATCCCCAGCCAGAATCCGAACGATCCGAATTTCACGGGTCGAGTGGAGAATGGCAATGCCATCTTCGATCAGCGGCAGCGATTCGTGCTGAGCGGCGTGTACGTGTTGCCGCTCAAGATCAATTTCGGTGGTGTGGCCACCTTCGGGTCCGGCTTACCTTACAACCTCGTGACCGGGACGACCAACAGCGGCGACAATGGCGCGACGACGGACCGGCCTGTTATCAACGGTGTCGTCGTTGGCCGGAACACGGGCCGCGGGCGTCCGATTTACGACGTGTCGCCGTTTCTAGAGCGTCGATTTGCGCTCGGAAGCGAACGGGCAAATCTGCTCGTTCGAGCGGAAGCCTTCAACGTTTTCAATCACGCCAACTTTGTGGGTTACAGCGGCACGTACGGCAACGGTGCAACACCTGGACCGGGCTTCGGCCAACCCTTGGCAGGTATTACGAACCAGCTTCCGGCACGTTCGTTGCAGTTCTCCGGTCGAGTGACTTTTTAGTGCGAGCGCAGTTGCGCCTGCACTTGTTTCCATTGCCGTTCAAGCTCATCCACAGCCGCGACAGCCTGCGTCGTCGGCGGATTATCAGAACCTTCAATGACTTCAAAGACACGGCTGAAATCCCGATTCAGCTTTTCGAGAGAACTCTTTGATTCAGGAGATGCGGACGCACTTCCGAGTTTCTGGAAAGCATTGTACGTTTGAGCCATCATTTCGGAAAGCCGCAATGAGAGCGAGAGCTGCTGATCGAGCGCCGTGCTCGGTGTCTTTACGCGCGGGTCCATGATTACTTTCAGCGATTGCGAATAGTTCTTTCCTGCAATCACCAGCGTTAACCGGTACTCGCCGGGCACGACGAGCGCGCCTCGCGGCACCTTGGGCGTATCGCGATAGATCGCAGAAATCGGATAGGTCGAATCGAGCGATGGAGGTGCGGCGTAACGAAGGTCCCAGACAAACCGGTGCATTCCCGGTTGTGCGGACAGAATCTGCGTTGGTCGTACCCAATACGTGGGGACAGTCAATTCCTTCTGCAACTCCGCTTCGCTCGCATCCGGTTTATCGTCGCTTGAATACCGCCGCACCACCTGATTCTTAGAATCACGAATCTCCAACGTCACGGGACCGCTGCCCGCGCCGATTGAATAGTCGATGATGGCGCCATCCGGAGGATTTTGTCCGACTGGCTCCTCGGGCGGCAGCGGCGTGTCGGTGTTCCGATTCCAGCGCCAGCGGATTGCCTCTTCGGGTGCAAATAAGCGCTCGCCCGACGATGTACCGTTTGCGCTCACTTCGCGCAGAGGCGTGATGTCGTCGAGAATCCAGAACGATCTTCCATGGGTCCCGGCAACCAAATCGTTCTGGTGAATCACAACATCGCGTACCGAAGTAACGGGCAGGTTCATCTGCAGTGATTGCCAATGCCCGCCATCGTCGAAGGACACAAAGACACCGATCTCCGTTCCTGCAAGCAGGAGTCCCTTCCGGACCGGATCTTCGCGCACAGCGTTCACCACGGCACCGTGGGGCAGGCCATTTACAATCTCGTCCCAGGTCTTTCCGCCGTCATGCGTGCGATAGATGTGTGGCTGCAGATCATCCAGACGGAAGCGATTGATCGCTGCATAGGCCGTATTCACGTCGAAGTGCGACGCTTCCATCAGCGATACTTTGCTCCACGCGGTTAGCGCGGAAGGAGTGACATCCTGCCAGTTACTCCCACCATCATGCGTCACGTGAATGAGCCCGTCATCGGTGCCTACCCAGGTGAGATTCACGTCTTTGGGCGAAGGAGCGATGGTGTAGATCACACCGCGATGCTGCCCTTTCTCGGGATCCTGCGATGCAAAAGCCTGAATGACACCAGGCATCTGCCATTGCTTGCGCGTCAGGTCCGGACTGATGATGTCCCATCCGTCGCCGCCGTTTGTGGTTTTGAAAAGTACGTTCGAGCCGAGATAGAGAATGTGAGGGTCAACCGGCGAAAACAGCAGCGGCATGGTTCGCACGAACCGATACTTCCCGCGAAGGATCTGCGGGCTTATGTCTTGCACGTCCTTCGTCACCCAATTAAAGCGAGTCGCTTTGCCGCCGTAAACCAGGTCAGGATTCAAAGGATCCGGTGCGACATATCCGTACTCTTCGACGCCGATGGGATGAAAATTGCGAAAGCTGATCGACCCGTCATCGCTTCTGCTTTCCACTGCTGCCGAGCCGCTCTCCTGCTGCGCACCGTAGACCCAATAAGGAAAGCGATTATCGGTGATCACGTGGTAAAACTGCGCGGTGGGCTGGTTATACCAGGAACTCCACGTTCTGCCGCCGTTCACGGATAACGTGGCGCCCTGATCTACGCCCAAAAAAATGATGTCTGGATTCTGCGGATTGATCCAGATGGTGTGGTAGTCATCGCCTCCCGGCGCGCCCTTGATGCCGACGAAGGTCTTTCCGCCATCATTCGAACGATAGGTCGTGGTATTCGCAACGTAGATTGTGTTTTCGTCTTGCGGATTCACCCGGACGCAGGCGAAATCGGATCCGCGGCCCCAGATCCGATGCTCGCGGTTGATCTTGTCCCAGCTCTCGCCTGCATCATCGGAACGGTACAGCCCTCCATATGCGGAGGATGCGTCGATCAAGGCATACATGCGTCTCGGATTATTCGGTGCAATTGCAAAGCCGATGCGTCCGAGGCCTTGCGTGAACGTCGGAATTCCGCCCGTGAGTTGCTTCCACGTATTCCCGCCGTCGCTCGACTTGAAGAAGCCGCTGCCTGGACCGTTGAAGGAGTTCCCAACCTCCCAGGGCGCCTGTCGCGCTGCCCACAAGCTTGCGTATACGATCTGCGGATCTCTGGCATCGATTGCTACCTCGGACGCTCCGGTGTTTTCATCCTTATATAAGACCTGCTGGAAAGAAGAGCCTCCGTCGGTCGAGCGATATACGCCGCGTTCTTTGTTTGGTCCGTACGGATGTCCCAGAACGGCGACAAACAACCGCTTCGGATCGTGAGGATCGACAACGATAGAGGCGATCTGCTGGCCATCGCGCAATCCGAGATGGACCCATGTCTTTCCGGCATCGGTCGACTTGTACATCCCGTTCCCCACCGAAAGGTCCGGCCGCTGTAACCCTTCACCGCTTCCGACATAAAGAACGTTCGGATCCGATGGAGCAACGGCCAGCGCACCGACTGAGCCCGTATCCTGGCCGTCGAAGATGGGAAGCCAGGTGCGGCCGTAATCGGTGCTCTTCCAAACGCCACCATCCGTCGGCGCCATGTAATAGACGTTCGACTGCTGCACTACGCCGCTGATTGCAACCGTACGGCCGCCACGAAACGGGCCGATCAGTCGCCAGTGCATCTCGGCGAAGTAGTTCGAGTCGGTCATTGGGCTGGCACCGAACAGCGAACAGCAGCCCAGAACGAGACCAGAAAGGAAAGTGCGGCGCATACAATCCCGCTATTCTACTCGTGCACCACATGGCGGGACTGTTGACCGGGGCGGCAACTCGCATCGACAATTGACGCATGAACAGATTTCTGCAACTGGTCAGGTCCAACAGTACGCGGGACAGTTGGCTCGAAAGCGGCGCTTGGCTGTCGATCTCGTGCTGCTTGCCGCCGCCAGTCTTCCGGTCACAACGGTGCCGCGCGCCCTCTACGCAGCCTCGGTCGCCGAGGCGCGCAAACGAATCGGTCGCCGAGATTCGGACGACATCGAGCTTCTCGCCCTCGCCATACAACTCAAACTTCCACTTTGGTCCAACGATAACGATTTTGAAAACACAGGTGTCATTTGGCACACTACCGCTTCGTTGCTCCCCGCCTTGAAATCGAAGTGAGCGGACTATTTACCCGTCACCTGCCTCACCCCTCCGCCCGGTGAAGTTTCTGCATTGCTTTGCGGAACGGCTGCCACCGAGCACCAGAATTGAAAACACGTCCGCAGCGTCTCGCAATAGCTATCGAAGTTACTCGGTTTCCGCACAAAGCAGGTCGCATGATACCGGTATGCACGCTCCAGATCTTCCGGATTTGTAGACCCCGAAAATACCACTACCGGCGTGTATCGTAGTCGCGCCCGACGTCGAATTTCGTCGAGGAGAAACCACCCAACCGTCCGGGAGCAGAGGTATATATCGAGAAAAATTGCGGATGGCGTGACCGCGCTATCGAAGATAGCCAGCGCTTCCGCCACGCTGTGCGCGAACAATAATTCGCAATCCGGAGCGAAATCGCCAAACGCCGCCCGCGCCAAGTCCGTTTCGGACTCGTTGTCGTCGATCATTAATACAGCTTTACTTTTGTTTTCTGCCATGGCGCGACCGTCCGATCCCGGCCAAACAAGTGTGTTGACCGAAGATATGGAGCGCGAGAGAGTTGTCGCTTTATCGCCAATGGTAAGTCGACGGGAATAACAAACACAAGCCGGGATCGTGACTATGCGTACCCGTACTCAGGAGGCTATGAGCAAGGCGCGGCTCGCAACAACACGGCGCTGGCGAGACAGTGGTCCCGTCAACTCGCGTTCCGTAGCGAAATTCCCTCAAACTCGTCTATGGTGCAAGGAGACGCCGCATTGCGCCTGTTATCAGATTTCTTCTTCCTGGTCCTGTTCTTCGTGCTGCTCATCGTATGGCTGCTTGCCTGGGCCGCGTTCCACGTGGCCGGCGGGTTCATCCACATTCTGATTGTCATCGCGGTGATTTCGCTGATCATCCACTTCGTGCGCGGTCGCGGCCGCGCTGCCTGACAGCTCCACCGCCGCCTAGCGGAATTCCATACCGCGTAGCACGCCGTCTGCGTCCGCATTCCTCCCGGACACGGCGTATTCTATGCTCACTGCGCTGGGGGCGTGCGGTCCGCAGACGAATTCAGAAGGCGCATTACGCATCAGCACGTGTAAGGGATCGGGAATCGCCAATTTCAGCGCGCCGTCGTTGGTATCCACGCCTACTCCCGTAATCTTGTTCCCGCCACACTCGACGCTCCGTAGTTGTCCTTCCACATGCCGGATGTGATCTTCCGGCTCGATGAACGGATTCCAGCCCGCCGCGCCATGCGCTACCCGCGTCGTGACAAGTTGTGAATGGCCGTTCGCATCGCGCGTGAACTGAACGGTCAGGTCGGTTTTGGCCACGTACGCAATCTGCGCGGCCCTGGCGCGCTCGTCATCCGTAGTCGCGTGCTCCATCGCTCGTTCGGCCGCCGCCTTCGCCTCCTCGCGTTTGCCCAGTTCGCCCAGTGCATAAGCTAGAGCGCTCCAATATCCATAGGCACGCCCGGCCGCCACGCCTTTCATGGCGCGAAGTTGCAATACTGCCGTTTGGTAATCCCCGGCGTTGCTCTCGAGCAGCGCCAGCTTGAAACGCGCATCGTCGAAGTCCGGCTTCAGTGCCAGAGCGCGTTCTAGCGCCAACCGCACCTCATCCGCCGGCGAGCCCGCCGCGTCCGCGAGTAGCGCGTACCGGTAACACAATCCCGCCTCCCTCAGACCCTGATCCAGCGCCTGCTTGAACTCCTGTCGCGCAATGTCGGTTTCTCCTTTGCGCAGTGCAATACCGCCGAGCGCTGCAGAAATCTCGGCATTTGCCGGCGACTCGCGCGCGAGATCGCGATAAAGCGCGTCCGCCCGGTCCAATTTTCCTGAGGCCGCGAGCAAATGCGCCAGTACCGCTCGTGCCGCAAACGCCGATAACTCTGCGTTCTCCTCCATGACGCCGGCAACGACGACTCCAGGAAGTTGAATGGCGCTTGCCCTGGCAGCATCGACCCAGTCGCGCATGTCGCGTGCAATCGCCTGCAATGATTTGCCATAAACCCTCACGAGGGCGTCCCCCCCAGGCTGCCCCGAGGCGATTGCCGCAATCACTTCCCGAAAACCCGAACGGTACTCCGCGGAGGTGGCGAGCATCGCCGTCAGCGCCCAGCTCTGCGCGTAAAATAACGCGCCGCTTTCTCTCGTCAGCTCCCTCGAAGAATCGGCCGGTAACGCGAGTAACTCCGGCAGGCTCATCCACTTTTTCTTCCTCAACGTTTGCAAGTGCGCGGGTATCGCACCGCCGATTTCACAACCTCGGCTGCTAATACGAACTGTCGAAAAGTATTCCGCCAGCCCCTCATTCAACCAGCCGGGGATCTTGAACCCGCTCGCGTGCAGCACTAAATGCGCGTATTCGTGCGCCGCGATGGGAAACTCGTTGGCTCCCAACGTCGGCATCACGATGTAGTCGCGGCTTTCCGTGCCGACGTAGTAAGCGTCTGCGGCCGGTCGCAAGCGATAGCCATCGTACTCGCGCGTCGAGCCGAACCCAATTACCCGAACCGGAGACCGGCTCCCGGTCTGGAAGCCGCTTTGCTCGAAAAACGTGCGCAGCTGTTCAAACCACAGCAAGGCCTCGCGTGCGTGCTCACGGTCCCCCTGGGAATAGATCTCGAAATGTGAATTGCGCGCCAGAGTCCATCGCGAACTCCCGGCCTCCTGCGCACTTAGCGCACACGCGCTAATCAGTGCGATGCCGCTTATTCGGAGCAACCAGCTCACGCCCAAACGATACCAAGCCCTTTGCATTGGGGCCGCTTTCTTTCTGCTACCGTTATTGCTATTTCCTGATTGCGACTTATGGAAACGCCAGGTTTATTCGGAACCGCGCCGAAGTCTCGCAGCTGGTTCGTCGAACTGCTTTGGCCCATTCTTGACAGCGATGTTGCCGCTGAAACCGCGTTGCGTAATGGCATGTACGTATGTTTCGCCTTTGCGCTTTTGTCTGCTCTCGCTGGCCTCGCGCAGAAGAGCTTTGCAGGCGCGATTTTCTCTGTGCTGTATCTTGCCTTTCTCGGCGTTGGCGTCAGGGTCGGATCCAGATTCACTGCTGTGACAGCCTTTATCTATTTCGCGCTGAGTTTCACTGTGGCCATTTTGACGGCCGGTGCGGCTGCTATTTCGATCATTCCTTTGATTGGAATGGGCCTACTTCTCGGTGCGGTGCGTGCCTCCCTCTTCCTCGCCGCTTTTCGCCGTCGCAATGCCGCCTCAGCAACCCCGCCGGATTTGCCCGAAGCGGCCTTCTACGATTCTGCTCCGGCACATCTCCGCGAAATGGCGCAGCGCGACGTCGGGTTCGAGAATCGAGTGAAATCAGTTTGGTCGACCCTGTCTCCCTTGCCCGAAGTCGTCACCGGGCTTTCGTGGATTTTTATTTGCGTCTTGATCGCTTTTATCGCCGTATGCCATGCCTATCTGTTAAGCACCGCCTCCATGGCGCCCACGCTCGGGATGGGCGACCGTGTGATCGCTCTCAACAGCAGGTTCATGGGTTCCGTTCACCGCGGCGATATCGTGAGCCTCAAATATCCGCTCAACAAACGAGTTCTCATTTTCAAGCGAGTGGTCGGCCTTCCCGGAGACCACATTCAGGTACGTGCGGACAAGTTGATCCTCAACGGCAAGGAAGTGCATGAGCCATACCTTTTGACTCCGCCCTCTTTCCGCGTCCCGGACTTCCCGTCTGCCAACCCCATCAGACTCCCCGACCTGCATCTCGAAGCGCTGTCTTCTAACATGTACCAGCGCTACATCCGCCAAAACGAACTCGTTGTTCCACCTGATACGTACTTTGTTCTCGGCGACAACCGAGGCAATTCGCTGGACAGCCGCTACTTCGGACCGATCCCGGCGGGCGATGTCACAGGACGTGCCATATTCGTCTACGGGAATGACAGAAACCGTGCGTCGCCGATGCATTTCCTCGCACGCCCTTCGCTCCCCTCGTCACCTTAGCCCGGTTTGAAAAAACGAACCCATTCTGTCGAGTTCCTTCCGCAAAATGCGCCTCCTCTTCGCCTTTTGTCGCTCGTGCGCTGGCTGGGTTTGGTAATTCGTTCGGTAATTTGAAGGCTGAATGCTGATCCTGGCCTCCGCTTCACCCCGTCGCCACGAGCTTCTTCTCGCTGCCGGGCTGGATCATCTGGTCCAGCCCACGCTGGTCCCAGAAAATCGCCGCCCGGGTGAATCCCCGGCCGCTTTTGTCAGGCGTTTGGCGGAAGAGAAGGCGCGGGCCGCCGTCCGGTCTCCAGAAGATATCGTTCTCGCCGCCGACACGGTCGTGTGCGTCGAAAACGAGCTATTCGGCAAACCGTCCAGTGACGACCACGCGCGGCGCATGCTGCGGCTGCTCTCCGGACGCGATCATTGGGTTCACACCGGGATCTGCCTGCTCGCCTCTTCCGCCTGCATCGTCGATCTCGCCAGCACCAAGGTTGCGTTCCTTCCACTTAGGGAACAGGAAATCGAGGAATACATCCGTACCGGTGAGCCACAAGATAAGGCCGGGGCATATGCGATCCAGGGCCGCGCTTCCAAGTTCGTGGCGTCGATCGAGGGTTCTTACCACAACGTCGTCGGATTGCCGGTTTCTCTGGTCTACAGTCATCTCAAAACGCTATGGACCGCGTGCATTCCCTCGATGACGCCACCCGAGACCGGAACTAATCCTTCCGATTGAGGCACTTCACGTTCGCGAGGGTTTTCGGTGCGGCATGAGCACGTGCTAAAACCCACTTGTCGATTAGTTCTAGTACTGCCAGTTGTCGGGGAGCCCGGGCTGCACCTTCACTCTCCTAAAGATCTTTGGTTTAGCAGCCGAAAACTCTCTTGGAGAGCAGACTCTGCCCGCGATACGTAGCGAGGAAGTGAACGTCCATTAATTCAAAGAACCACCAAAAGTGTGTAAAATCAGTGTGTAAACCGAGCATATCCGCCGAGGCCAGTCGTTGAAAAAATGAAACGATCGATCCTGAGAGTAAATTCAATAGCCGCAACTACTTGCTTGCTCTGCGGCCTTTCCCTGGCAGCATCGGCGCAGCAGGTTCCAACGCCGCCTCCCGTCAATCCGGCGCCGCAAAATCAGCCCCCGTCTACCAGTACCCAGACGACGCAGCCGGGACAAACGTCTCCGGCGACTCCGCCCGGCCAGAACAAGGGACCTGCAGTTCCGGCGTCAGGACCGGGAGCGCCCGTCGACTCGAATACCTATAAAGTCGGCCCCTCTGACGTTCTCCTCATCCGGGTGTGGTCAGAACCAGAGTTCTCGGGTCCTGTGGCGGTTCAACAGAATGGCAATTTCACCTTGCCGCTGGTGGGCGATTTGCCGGCTGCCGGAAAAACGCCCATCGAGATTCAGGACATGCTGGCGAAGGCGCTCACCAAATACGTTGTCAAGCCGCTCGTCACCGTCACCATCCAAGAGGTGGGAAGCAAAAAATATTACATGGACGGGTTGATCGCCCATCCGGGCGAATATGGCTTAGCAACGCCAATCTCCATTCTCGAAGCAATCAGTAAGGCTGGCGGCCTGCAAGATTTCGCCAACTCGAAGCACATCTATATCCTGCGCGGAGACAAACGCATTTACTTCAACTACCGGGACGTCTTGCGCGGAAAACACATGGAACAAAACATCCAGATCGAACCGGGCGATCACATAGTTGTTCCTTAGGATCGAAACGAATCAAAACTTCATATGCTGGACAGTCTCTCCGTTCCCCGTAGGCCCTTCGATTTTGAAGATTACATCGATATTCTCAGGCGTAATCTGCGTTGGCTTATCGCGCCGACCTTCGCCGGTCTCGTTGTCTCTACCGTAGTCGCGTACATGATGGAGGACACTTATGTGTCCACGGCGCTCATCCGCGTCGATCCGCAACAGATCTCTCCTGAACTGATTGCGAGCACAACCAGTCAGGATGCCGCCGACCGCATCAGCAGCATGGCCCAAACCATTTTGAGCCGCAGCACGCTGACCGATCTGGTCACTACTTACGGCCTCTACAAGAAAGAGCTCAAGAGCGAGCCGATGGAAGATGTTATCGACAAAATGCATCGGGCCGTCATTATCTCTCAGGCCGGTGGCAGTGCCATGGGTTCCAAGATTTTGCCGGTCATGCAGGTGGGCTTTGCCTATTCGGACAAGTACACGGCACAAAGAGTCTGTACCGACCTGGTTTCCCGCTTCATGAGCTTGGGCACCCAATACAACGTTGATAGCCAACAGCAGGCCAACCAGTTTTTGAGCGACGAGCTCGCACAAGCCAAAGGCGATTTGGACAAAATCGAGCAGAAATTATCCGTCTTTCGTGCCCAGCACGCGGGCCGGTTGCCGGAAGAGATGCAGTCGAACATGCAGGAGATGAATGCGCTCGATGGCCGGCTTAGTGCTTTGAGTGAGGCTGCAAACCGGAATAGTGAACAGCGGATGATGCTCGAAAACGAGCTGCACATCGCACGCGACCGTTTGTCCAGCGTTCATTCCCCTTCGGCTCAATTGCAGAATCAGAAGGTTGCTGCGTTGGACACGCAGATTCAGCAGCAGGAAACCAATATCGCGGCGATGCGCGAGCGCTATACCGAGGATTATCCCGATCTGCAGGCCGCCAAAACCCAGCTTGAATTTCTTAAAAAGCAACGTGATGCCGCCGCGAAGGAGAAGCCTTCCAGGACCGAGATGCCGCTCGACAATTCGCTCGTATCACGGGAGCGCCTCGACGGGCAAGAAGCCATCGATAGAATTCAAACGCAACTGAAGGCAAATGCTATGGATGCCGCGCAGATCAGTCGCGACATGGGGGCTGTGAACGGCGCACTCAGAAATTATCAGGGCCGTCTTGAGGGAGTTCCGGCTGATGAAAAAGAGTACTCGGATTTGCTGCGCGACCGCGATCTCGCCAAACAGCGGTATATGGATTTCGAGTTGAAAGCACAGCGCTCCAACGTTTCCGTAGATATGGAGCGGCGCAAGCAGGGCGAAACGCTCGAGCTGCTCGATGCCGCTTCGGTGCCCACCGCCCCCGTCGCTCCGAAGCGTCGCATGATCCTTCCCGTCGGCGCGGTAATTGGCCTTCTGTTGGGAATTGGCATTGTGGCCTTCCGGGAAGTCAAGGACACTTCCTTGAAGAACCTGAAGGACGCCCGTCTGTATACGCAACTTTCGATCCTCGGCAGTATTCCGCTGCTTGAAAACGATATTGTCGTCCAGCGCCGGAAACAGGTGATGTGGGTCGGCTCGGCAACTGCCACCATTGCGGGACTCGCCATCATGGCCGGTTCGGTAGCGCACTACTATTTGAAGGGATGACTGCATGAGCCGTGTACATGATGCGCTGCGTAAAGCGGCACAGGAAAACGCGCAGCCTCGACCGTCTGCTCCGCGCGCGGACGTAATTCCTCCGCGGGCTGATACCGCTGACTCTGCTGATCGTCCTTCTGCTGATCGCGGTCCCGCCGACGACACGCCGCCGCGACCTATTGAGAACGCAGCAAGTGTTGCTCCAGTCTTCATCGATGTCGCCGCCGATGTCGACGACCTCGAACGGATTATCGCGAACGCTCGTCAGTTTCCGTATAACCCGGTCAAGGAAGCCCTGCTGGTGAGAAATCCGGCCGTTCCCCGCGAGGCCCCGGCTGAGGAATTCCGAAGTCTTCGTACTCGGCTGAACCATCTGCAAACGCTTCAGCCGCTTCACACCTTAGTCGTGACCAGTGCCTCGCCTGCAGAAGGTAAGTCTTTCACGGCGACTTCTCGTGCCATCACCCAGGCACAGCTGGCAGAAAAACGCGTGCTCCTGGCGGATTTCGATTTTCGCCGCCCGGCCATCGACAAAACCTTCCAAATACCTTCCGCTCCCGGCATCACTGATTACTTGCTCGGTAAAGCGCCTCTTCACGACGTCATTCGCCGTTTGACCGACACCAATCTCTATCCTCATGACCGCCGGTGAAACGGTTCAAAATCCGTTGGAGTTGTTGAACCTGAAAGAATGCAAGGCTTTGATCCAGGGCCTGCGAAACCACTTTGATTGGGTTATTCTCGATAGCCCTCCACTGTTATTTGCAGCCGATGGAAATTTGCTCGCCACCATGTGCGACGGCACGATTCTCGTCGTTCGCATCGGAACAACAACCTTCGATTCGGTGACTCGCGCACTGCAATCGCTGTGTGAAAACAATGTGCTCGGCGTGGTTGTAAACGGTGCACGCCGCGGCGAGCTCTACAGCAAATACACT
>CAWBDJ010000006.1:0-66077 GCA_963787615.1 uncultured Acidobacteriaceae bacterium
TTACTTCGAGAACAGCGGCCGCGCACGCGGCCGCTGTTACGAAATCGAAACGTATGCGCCAATTCAAAGCGCGGGAGCGCCGTCATATCAAATTGCGGCCGGACGAGTGTTCTGATCTGTCAAACCTCCGAATCGCCGACGATACTGGAACGAAATCGAAAATTGGCGCTGAACTTGACAACCGGCGCACGCTTCGCCCGAACGTTCCGCTCGGCCTAAACACCAGAGGCGCGTAGGTCCAGCAGGTCTAGTTCACGCTCGAGAGTGCGTACTACGCTATCGCTCACCTCATTGCTAGCCCGTAAGCTCATGATGGTCGCGCGTTCTGTGTCCCGCAGCTGCTTCGCAACCGCTCGGTAATGCTGCTCCCGTTTCGAAACCGTATTTTCCGATTCATTGTTAGTTTCAGTCTCACTATCGGTCGTGAGTACAGACAGCCGTTGCCGGTAAAGGCGGGCGAAGGCGTCGTAGAGAGAGTCGAATTCCGGTTTGTCCTTTTCGCGCAACTCCTCGATCCGCTTCAGCGCAGCGGAAACCATGATCCGGCGCGCCTTGCGTTCTTCCGCTGCTGGCGCATCGGAGCTGGACAGCTTGAGAGCGCGAATGAGGGCAGGAAGAGTCAGCCCTTGCAAAACGAGCGTAACCAAAATAACCGAAAACGTGAGAAAGATGAGCGGATTGCGCTGCGGAAACGGTTGACCGTTCGACAGCGTGATAGGAAGCGCGATAGCTGCAGCTAGCGAGACAACACCGCGCATACCTGTCCAGCCCAAAATAAAAACGGCGCCCAGAGATGGGCGCTGCTCGGACTGATGTAGAAAGTGATGCCTGATGAAATAGCCGACGTATGCAGCCGGCAATACCCACATGAGCCTCAGCAGAATAACGCATGCGCAGAGTTGCAAAGTGCTGATGAGCAGCTCAGACGGAGAGATAGAGCGGGTGCCACGGAGAACAGTTGGCAACTCCAGGCCGATGAGAAGGAATACGATTCCGTTCAGCAGGAAAGTTAACGTACCCCAAAAAGACTGACCCTCGATCCGCACTCGCGATGAGAACAGTACCGACATCTGTCGCCCTAAATACAGCCCGGCCGCCACGGTGGCGAGCACACCGGACGCACGCGCTGCCTCCGCAGCAGAATAGGCAGCGTACGGCGTGACTATGCTGAGTGCAATCTCTATACGTGCGTTGTCCACATGTGAATCGACGAACTGAAAGACTCGACCGACGATCATTCCGATGAGAATGCCGCCTGCGACTAGGTAAAGCAACCGAAGTATTCCGCCCTCAACCGATGGAACGCTGCCACTGACTACAAGCGCCGTGGAGAACTGGAGCGCCACAAGACCGCTCGCATCGTTCACCAGGCTTTCTCCTTCGAGGAGATCGACGATTCGCTTGGGCAAACCGAGGCGTTGAGCGATGGCAGTCGCGGCAATCGCATCCGTGGGTGCAACGGCAGCACCGAGGACTAGGCCCAGCCGCCAATCGAAACCGGGAATTAGCCAGTGCGCGGCGAAGGACACACCCAAAACGGTGAAGCCCACCAATCCAAAGGCGAGAGAGGTAATGCTGACGAGATTGTATTTGAATTCGGCCCACGAGGTTTGTGTTGCAGCTGCAAACAAAAGCGGGGGCAGAACAGTCAGGAAGATAAAGTCAGGGTTAAGCGAGATGGCCGGCAGCGCCGGTATGAAGCTCACCAGCAGACCGCCGAGTACAAACACAATCGGATAAGCGATCTTCAAATGCTGGGCAAGAATGCCAAATCCGACAATGAAAACAAGAAGGATTATCAGGGCAAATTGCGCTTCGTGAATTGTGCCGCCCGGCATAACACGAGGCTAAACCAGTAGTCTCCAGGGCGCGCACGGCGTGCACGCAACGCGAATGCCGCCTTCGTTGCAACGTTCGCGCGAATGTAAATTCGATCGTTTGTTAGGTCGCGGAAAGACATACCATGAATTAGCGCTAGGCGAAAGGTATCGCATGATGAACGCGGAGAGTTCGAAAGATCCCGGCAAAATACTCGCAAGCCTCAAAGAGTTGTTGCCCGATCTGGAGTCTGTCTACAAAGACATCCATTCTCATCCCGAACTGTCGATGCAGGAGAGCCGGACCGCGGGTATAGCAGCGGACCGGCTGCGCGCCGCAGGGTATGAAGTGACGACTGAAGTCGGGAAGACCGGCGTTGTAGGTCTGTTGCGAAATGGCGACGGCCCAACGATCATGCTGCGCGCTGACATGGATGCGCTGCCAGTGAAAGAAGCAACTGGGCTGCCCTACGCCAGCAACGTCACCGCAAGCGACAGCGAGGGGAAAACCGTGCCTGTGATGCACGCCTGCGGCCACGACATCCACGTGACCTGGCTCATCGGAGCGATCACTTTGTTTGCTCAAAATCGGGGCGCATGGCGCGGCACGCTGATGCCGGTGTTTCAACCGGCAGAGGAGACGGGTAAAGGGGCTCAGGCGATGATCGACGATGGACTCTTCAAGCGCTTTCCTAAACCTGCTGCCGTGCTAGGACAACACGTCATGGTAGGGTCCTCTGGCGTACTGAGTTCACGGGCGGGAGTCGTGACCTCCGCGGGTGATAGCTTTCAGATTCGAATGTTCGGACGAGGCGCTCATGGGTCGATGCCGCAGGCCAGCATCGACCCTGTCGTTATGTCTGCTGCGACCGTGCTCCGTCTGCAAACGATCGTCTCCCGCGAGATTGCGGCGACTGAAGCCGCCGTGGTTACAGTCGGTTCGTTGCAGGCTGGCACGAAGGAAAACGTCATCCCAGACGAGGCAATCATCAAACTGAACGTGCGCACGTTCGACGAGGGTGTCCGCAAACGCGTGCTTGCGGCCATCGAGCGCATCGTCAATGCAGAAGCCGAGGCTTCCGGCGCGCCCAAGAAACCAGAGATCACGCCTCTCGACCACTATTCTCTTGTGAAAAACGACCCCGAGGCAGCCAAGCGAGTAGGCGAGGCGTTTCGGCGGTACTTTCCCGCTCGCCGTGTACAGGAGACCGGGCCGACAACGGCCAGCGAGGATTTTGGATCCTTCGGAGCCGAGTGGGGCGCGCCATCGGTGTTCTGGTTTGTTGGCGGCACAGATCCTGATACGTATGCCAAGGCCAAAGAGGCAGGCAAGATCGGCGATATTCCTACCAATCACAACCCGCGCTTCGCACCGGTAATTCATCCAACTTTGGAAGCGGGTGTGGAGGCAATGGTGGTTGCCGCGCAAGCCTGGCTATCGGCATAAGCCCGGTGATCGTAAACGGACATATCCTGATAAATACGCTGCTCGTGGGCTTCGACCTGGGCGGCACGTTCGTGTTTGCGCTCAGCGGCGCGACGGCCGCGGTCAAGCACCGGCTGGATCTCTTTGGTGTTCTGGTTTTGTCCTTCGCCGCAGGCAACTCAGGTGGGATCGCGCGCGATGTGATGATTGGAGCGCTTCCCCCGGCGGCGATCAGCGACTGGCGCTATGTCGCCGTTTCCATGCTTGCCGGGTTAATTACCTTCTTTTGGTATCCAATGATCGACCGGCTGAGCAGTCCCGTGCTGATATTCGATGCCGCCGGACTGGCCCTCTTTGCAGTTTCAGGCGCGGGCAAGGCGCTGGCTTTTCACGCCGGACCGGTCGCGGCGACGCTGCTCGGGATGCTGACGGGAATCGGCGGCGGCATGGTGCGCGATGTGCTCGTGAGGGAAATCCCGACCGTCTTGCGGACTGAGCTTTACGCGGTCGCCGCCCTGATTGGTGCGGCCGCGGTCGTGATCGGGGGTATGCTGCATGTTCCATCCGCCATTGCAGCTACAGCGGGCGCAGTTCTCTGCTTTGGACTTCGATTTATGGCGATTCGGTTCGGCTGGCACCTTCCGGTCGCGCATCCGCTCAAACGAACAAACGAAAGAAAGGCGTCTTAGGATGTCTGAAATATTGCCCGCAATTTTCTTCGGTCATGGCAATCCCATGAATGCCGTGCTGAATAACCGCTACACCGACGCGTGGGGAGCGATAGGAAAGCAAACGCCAAAACCGAAGGCAATCCTATCTATCTCCGCACATTGGTTCGTGCCGGAAACTGGGGTAACGATCAGTACAGCCCCACGAACCATTCACGACTTCGGTGGGTTTCCGCGAGAGCTCTATGAAGTGTTGTATCCCGCACCGGGCGATCCGGATCTCGCCCGACGTGTGCAAAGGATGCTTGCGCCGTTCCCAGTAAAGCTGGATAACTCGTGGGGACTCGATCACGGGACGTGGTCTGTCCTTCGGCACGTCTATCCGGAGGCCGACGTTCCGGTCGTGCAACTGAGCATCGATGAAACACAGCCGTCGTCTTTTCATTTCGAAATTGGCAGGAAACTCGCGCCCTTGCGAGATGAGCAAATCCTGATCGTAGGCAGCGGGAACCTGGTTCACAATCTGCACGCTTATGCATGGGGTCGGCATATGCCCGATCCATATGATTGGGCTATTCGCTTCGAAACAGCAGCGAAGGAGATGATGATCGCTGGTGAATACAAACCACTCATCGATTACGAGAAGCTCGGGCGCGAGGCAATCCTCTCCATCCCGACGCCGGATCATTACTTGCCGCTTTTGTATGTGATCGCAACGCGGCAGCAGAGCGAAGCCATTACCTTTCCGGTTGAAGGTGTGGATGGAGGCTCTATATCGATGCTGAGCGTGCTGGTGGGGTAACTTACCCGTTTTCAGCCTTAGTTCGATGGCGCAGAAATAGGATGTGAAAGGCATAGGTGTCCATATGTGCGAGAAAACAAGGCACTGCGGCTTGACTGTGAGCGTCCGTTTAATCGTGCTCGGGGGAATATTGGGTTGGGCGGCTCGTTCCGGAATGTCACAGAATGCTGTTAACCCCGCGAGTATGCCTCGGATCGGCACAATCGAAGAGCGGTTTCAGGCATACAACGTGGAGATGTTGGAAGTCACGGGTGGTCGCTTCTGGAAGCCGTACAAAGATGTGCAAAGGGAGGCCAAGCAGTCGGCCTCGCAGCAATCCGGTTCAACGCCTACGGGCATGAATCCGAATCTCTACCAATATCGGCCACCCATCGATCTGAGCAATACTCGTCTACGAAAACTCGCGGCAGCTCTAGGGCCGACATATGTGCGCGTGAGCGGAACGTGGGCAAACACCACATACTTTTACGATGCAAACGGCCTCGCTCCAACAACGCCGCCCAAGGGCTTCAGCGGTGTGCTTACCCGGAGGCAATGGAAAAACGTGATCGACTTCTCCCACGCCGCGAATGCGAGAATCATCACCTCGTTTGCGACCAGTCTCGGCACTCGCGACGCGAGCGGCGTATGGACCCCGGACCAAGCGCGCCAGTTTCTTTCCTACACAAAATCACTCGGCGGAGACATCGCGGCAGCGGAGTTTATGAACGAACCGACCGCTGCGGCGATGGGAGGCGCTCCGAAAGGCTATGATGCCGCGGCGTATGCACGCGACATAGCCGTATTCCGGCCTTTTCTCAAGAAGACTGCGCCCGACATTGTGTTTCTCGGTCCTGGTTCTGTCGGAGAAGGTGGTTCACTTTCGCTTCCGCCAGGCAGCGGCTTCATTCAATCTGAGGATCTCCTGAAGGCGACCGGACCGGTTTTCGATGTTTTCTCCTATCACCTCTACGCGGCAGTCTCGCAGCGCTGCGCCAGCATGGGACCAGCGTCACAGACCACCGTCGGCGCGGCACTTTCGAACGAATGGCTTTCTCGTCCGGACAAGATTAACGCCTTCTACGCCGGTCTGCGCGATCGTTTCGACCCGGGCAAGCCGCTCTGGATTACTGAAACCGCCGATGCAGCTTGCGGTGGAAATCCCTGGGCTTCCACGTTTTTGGACACGTTCCGCTATCTTGATTCGCATGCTCGCTTAGCGCAACAGGGGGTCCGCGTCATCGCGCACAACACGCTTGCCTCAAGCGATTACGGCCTTCTCGATGAGAATACATTCGCTCCGCGACCCAATTATTGGGCGGCTCTGTTGTGGAGAAAACTCATGGGCACGACCGTGCTCAAGCCGGACGTATCGTTGACGCCGAGCCTGCATCTGTACGCCCAATGCTTGCGGAATGTGCCTGGAGGAGTGGCACTTCTCGCCATCAATACGGACCGAAACGCTTCACAAGAGCTGGAGATTTCAGCTAGCTCAGAACGCTATACATTAACTGCGCCGAAGCTGGAGGATAGCCGGGTGGACCTGAACGGAAAGGAACTGAAGCTCGGGTCTGGTGATTCCATTCCGTCGCTCACTGCCGTACGGGCGCATTCCGGACAGATCACGTTGGCACCGGCGAGTATCACATTTTTGGCTGTTGCCGAAGCGAATAACGCCAGCTGCCGTTGAATCCACGAGAGGTTTACGTAACACACATCGAGATTGTTTCGGTTCTTGCCGGATGAGCGCCACTCGGAAATTGACGATTCAGCTCATTTTGTTGGACCGCTACTATCCAGGGCCACGCTGAAGAAGGAACGAGCAGGCGAAAACGTCACGAGGGCGAATTACTCTCCCGCCAAAGCTCATAACGCAGAGCACACCTCATTTCATCATTCATCCCAAGTACGCGCACCGTCGCGCGCCCGTTGGATGTCAGGCCCTTGATTTCGATGCTCGGAGTGCCCAGTGGCCAGAGACTCAGAGCAAAATGGTCAGCCCATTCATCCTTTCGCGGATTGAAAAGCGCAACCGTATTCCCCGATTCCGGATCAATTCCGGCGAGATTGGGGCCTTTCTTCAGATTGCAATACCAGCACGCAAGGGCGAGATTCTCAAGCTGAGTTTGTCCGCCGTGTTGCTTTGCAATGATGTGTTCGATGTGGAAAGGACGACGGAACGCATCCTGAGGGAGATGACAATACTCACACCGGTTCCCGGCACGGCGACGTACTGCCGCACCTAAGTCTTCTGTCAAGGCTGCCGCAACGCCTGGCGAGCTTTGGACTGCCAGTATGCAAGCAAGTCCCCGATGTTCACATAAGCCTCAAGCTCAGCTTGCTCGTCTTCTGTTAGCAAGGCTTCGTTCGCCTTCGCGTTCAGTTCCTCGGCGCGTGCGGCGTCTGCTGCTGGAAAGTCGAGCGCTAGAATACCTTCGGCGAGCGGTTTTGTCAGGCCGCGACCAGGTAGATCGAAAACCTTTCGAAGTATGTCAGCATGGGCACTGGGACGGAAAACGGTCTGAGCCATCGCTTCTCCAGTTTACGCCGATTGAGCGGCCTGGCAATTCAACTCGATGCTTCCATCGTTTAACACCCGTTCTCGCGAGCGTCCGTTGCACCGGAGTGAATCGCGGATTCGGCATCTCCGTCCGTGTAGTGTTCATGTAGTGTTGGTCGCTCTGGGCTAGAGCCTTGAACGCCACGATCAACGGAACCGTTAACCACAAGAGAGTCCGGGGGACTATCTGGACCATCGCCGAAAACAGCCCGCGGCGGTTTTACAAGCCTACTGTGTCCACATGTGTCAGCTCCGCTCCCCGGAGGTTCGCATGGCTGAGGTCGATGCCACTCAGGTCCGCACCGCGGACGTTCGCGGCCCGAGGTACGCGGCCCTAAATGCGGCTGCCCTGAACACGGGTCATTGCTTCACGATCCTCGCGATTTCGATTGCATTCCGCGGTTTTTGTCTCTTCCGCCCCAGCGCTCTCTCCGACACAGCGTCGCTTCACGTCCTGAACCACGGACTAACCGCGCCCGGCGGCCCTGTGATCTTCTGCTTCCGCTGCGCGCGATGAAAGGATTTCGGCACCCCCGCCTAATCTTTGTCCGGCTTCGGCCTCTGTCCGCGTTCACCCAGGGATCGCGCAATTAAGACCGTAGACACTAGATTCTGCATTGGCAACCTACACGCAATTCCCAAGCTGGACGTCGCGGGTTCGATCCCCGTCTCCCGATTTAAGGATTGAATCACGTGCACGTTCATCGGCCGCTGCGAAGCCACACCTGCGGCGCGAGTTGCCGGTCAGTTTTGAAGTCGGAATCCGATGGCACGAAAGCCGCCGGCTGGTACTCGAATCTGTAAAGATTCGGCGGGGGGCGAGAGCGGTTGCTGGGTCGCCAGGTCTATCCAGATCAGGCGTTCGTGAGGGCGGCGCGGGTGCGGGCGAAGCGTGATATCGATATCTCGCGGGTTGTGATTGATTACGGCCGTTGAAAACCCTTCCGAGGTTTCTTCGATGGCGGTATCGACGCGTTCGTTGGCTCCGAGCACGTCCGCCGGTCTCGCGCTTCCAACACTCGACAGCGCGTAATCGATTGCATCGCGCGTCAATTCCGGAAAGCTTCGGGCCGCCGTTGCTGCATCGGGAAGAATCGTCACGGCTTTGCCTTTACCGAACGAATTAATCAGGATCGCAGCCGATCCATCCTCGAACGTGGCGATCACTCTACCTCCGGTCGGCACCCAGGCAGGGAGGCGCATGTTCCCCAAACTGTAGCGGGTGCCCGCCGCGAGCCCGCGCCCGAGCGCGTCTTTAACGACGATTGCGGTATGGGTGTCGTCGTTCGTTTGCTCGCCACCGAAGAGTTGCGCCCGTTCGTAGCTTCGGCCCATCGGAATTTGCGGTCCAAATGCCACAACGGCGCCCCCCTGCTCGACAAAAGCCTTGATCAGATCGCTGTCTGTCTGCTGAAATCCTGAAACATCAGGCAGGATCAGGACAGTTTTGGACTTGATGAGGCGCGCCAGCACGTTCGGATTCATGTGAACCGGATAGTAGGGAAGAATCGCTTCCTCGAGTGGAGGCGAGTAGGGCAAGACATCAAGCGGGATGCCGAGAATGCGGAAGGCATCGAGCGCAGGCAAAAAGGAGTTGGTCCAGCGTTCAATGACCCAATCGGAATAGGGGACGTAAACGGCGAGCGGGTTTGGCCGGCTCGAAACTTGCGAAGCAATCAGTTGAAAAGCATGCAGTCCATCGGTAACTGCTCTCTGGCTTTCGCGCACTTCGGCGTGGCTTTTCAGGAGGTTGTAGATGTGGAACTGATAGGTGAACAGCATGATGCCGTCGCTGTTTGCAACGTTGGCTGCACTGAGAATCTGTTGGTAGATATTCTTGTAACCGGTGGCGGGTACATCCGGCGCTAAACTGTTTTCCAAATAGCCGAATAATTCGACATGAGTCAGCGCCAGTTTGCCTTGCAATTGCTTTGCGCCCACTGCAAGAGAGCAGAAGTCTTTCACGCGCCGCAACGGGTATTCTTTTCGATTGTCCGGACGGTAACTGGCCATCACGCCCGATTGCCAAATAATCATGTCTAAATCAGTTACAGCTCCGAGATAGCCGGCAAGCAGCGGATCATCAATGTAGGGTGCGCAGGCGGTGAGCAAAGTGGGATTCAGATCTTTGACGGACCGGCTGAACTCACGAATGTAGGAGACGTAGTAAGTGCCGCTTCCTTCCTGAAAGGAATAAAAACCTACGAAAGAAGGATGCCGGGCGTAATTCGCGTATAGCTCGGCCAGGATCGCGACCGTTTGCTTCATCCGGTCTTGATAGCGGGTATCGCGCGTCATATCCCAACCGACGGAGAGCAAAACGGGGTAACCGCGGCGGTCCGCCTCGTTGAGCAGCAGATCGACGATATCGGGCTGATCGGGCGTTTTGACAGGGCGCTTGCAAATGGCGCAGGGGAAGTACGCTCGATCGGGTGTAATCAGGTTATGAGCTATGAGGAAATTTCCGCCGAACGCCTGGAACTGGTCGAGATAACCCGCCAAATCCGCGCGCGGGGTTCGCTCGTCGAGAGCCGAGGCGATCAGAAAATCTCCGACAACACGCCCCAGTAGAAACGTTGCCTTACCGATCCGGGAGGGATGGTTGCGATCGCCTGTCCATGCGTGCACGATATAGAGCCCCTGGGGCGCGGATTGAGGCAGATGAATGTTCGTGGTGTAAATGAGTGACGGGCTACGTGCAACAGCGTGTAGCTGCAGAGTCTCGACTCCAATCGATGGGGTCAAAAGAAGTGCGTTGGGCGGCGTCTCTGCCCTGCGGCCGGCGATGGGCAGGCGGATTGTGACGGCGACGGTTTCGCCTGATGAAACTCGCGCGGCACTGACCGTCAATTCGATCCGCCGCGGGACAGGTGAGCCCGACAGCAGAATACTCACTCCCAGAAGGCCAATGGTCAGCCGAGCAATCACGCGAATACGCCCGATACTTTGCCGTGGCGCTGGATCATTCGGTTTAGGGTCAAAAGACTCAGCATCAGATGACGCGGGTGATGGTAGTTCTCCACGCGTTTGGGCAGTTTTGCAAATGCTTCAAACGTCACTTCTCGTCCCGATTGATACATCCAAAGCGGAGAGCCGTGAGCCCTCAAGGGGAATTTCGTCCGTACGTATTGATACGTCTTGCCGAAGAGTTCTTTCGCCCACGCCGCCCCAGTATGCTCAACGATGCGGAGACAAGTGGTGAGCACTTCTTCCTGCGCCCACAAGCAGCTTGTCCGTCATCCAGATATTCTGGTCCACGTTTTTCAAGTTGTAGAAAAGGCCGTCATACACACGGTCCCAGGCAACATCTACGTGACGGCGAAAGCGAGCCGCCGCAGTTTCAAAAAGGGTCCGGTTCTTTTTGCGGACCGCTTCATCGAGCAGCATCCACGACACCTCAACCGTGTGACCCGGGTAAGCAAGCTGGCGATATTCGTTCTGGGGGCGTGAGAGGTCGTGGTTAATAAGCTCGTTGTTCAGCTGAAATTCTGGATTGTAGTGATATTCAATCAGTGCCTCGACGCAACGATCCGCAATTTCTTCAACTTCCGGGTCGGGCCGCTGTACAAGCATTTGCGCGGCGAGGCGAAGAAAAACCATCCAGGCACCTTGTATTCGCGCGCCGGGAAAATCAGGAGCAGTCGGGCCGAGGTAGGTGCGGCCGATGAGCGGGTCGTAATCCGGGCGGTCGTAAATGCGCCAACATTTTTCCACCAGCCGGTAGGCGTGGTCGAGGTGAGTGGGATTGCCCGTCGCGGCGGCATATGCCGTGAGACCTTCGGCGATGAATAAGTCGCCATAGATCTCGTGATCGGGTCCGGTCAGCGGCTTTCCTTCGCGAGTAAATTGCCGCGCCCATAATGTATCGTCGTCGGGCTCGTTCTTCAGAATGAATTCGAGCGAGCGGCGAGCCACTTGAAGATACTTGGCGTCAGGCGCGAGGTGCTTGTAAAGGAATGAGTAGACCCAGATGCCTCGGCCTTCATACCAATCGAACTTGTTCTCGTCGGCTCGCGTGCCGTCATAGTCGGTGTCGCACATGAAGCCGCCGTATTCGTGATCGATGACGTACTTGTCCATGAATGGGAGAAAGTCATCGAAGAGATACCGGTGATATTCGTCCCGCAATTGTTCGAGAGTAAGCCCGGCGAGGGTGCCGCGCCCGGTAAGTGAATCGTGATCAGCTGAGGCGTCGCGGGCCGATGGAGCTCCCAGCAAACTTCCCGTTCTTGCAATGCCTGCGAGGAAATCACGCCTGTTCATTTTCAAGCTCCAGCAACCCGTGGCGCCAATGACGCGCGGCATAAGCGCCATAGGCGACCGCTAGCGCTAAACACAAGCCTCCGAATATTTTCGTGTGTGCACTAAGGTTCCACCAAAGAAACAGACATACGAGAAAGCCCAAAACGGGTGCAAGCAGACGCAGCAGCCTGTTTTGAGAGTCGTGGCGAAATGCATGCATGAAGGCAGCTGCGTTTACGCCGAGAAAAGCGACGAAAGCGCCGAAGTTCAGCAGTTGGACACCGGCAGCGTAATTGAATGCAAACGCTCCGATGACGGCGACAGCGCCCACGAACAGCACGTTGTGGACAGGAATCCCGCGTCGTTGCTCGATGGCTCCAAAAAAGCGCCGCGGCAGCGCGCCAGCGCGCCCCATGCCATAAAGCAGTCGCGTGGCTGCTGCCTGTGAACCCATACCGGATCCGATATTGGCGACTAACAGCGTGAAGTTGACCAGGTGGAACATGACGCTTCCACCTGCGATTCCCGCTACATAGGAGAAGGCGGTATCTACCATTTGCGGAGAAAAGGCGCGGTTTGCGGGCCAAATCAGTTGGGCGGCATAGACTTCGAGGGAGGCGAGCAGGCCGGTTATTACGCACACCAGCACGGTCGCAAGCAAAATGTCGCGGTGCGGATTTCGCGCTTCTTCCGAAAGAGTGGACACCCCGTCAAAACCCATATAAGTGAGCACTGCTATCGAAGTACCGGAGAACAGCGCCTGTGCAGAGAACGTTTGCGGGTTATAGAGCGGATGAAGATAAAAACCGGCGTTTGCGGCAGGCCGGAGCAAAAGATAATGCGCCACAACCACGAAGAAGATGACGATTACTACCGCCATAAACGCGGCTAGCGCTTCGTTGATGCGCGCGGAGGTGCGGATGGCGTGTAAGTTAGCCGTCGTGAACAATAACGCAAAGAATAGGACTGCTATCCAATAAGGGAGCGCCGGGATTATATTCTGGAGAGCTTTGCTGCACCAAATGACCCCGATTAGAGCGCTGAACATGTATTCCATCAGCATGCCCCAGCCCTGCGATATAGCCGGCCCAAGGGTGAAGCTCGCGGCCGGCATACGAATAAGCCGAGCCAGCGCTCGGATACACCTGCGCCATCCGTCCGTAACTTATGGCAGTAAACAGCATGGCAACCATTCCAAACAGCAGCGTGGTCAACACATGGCCGTGAGCCTGGTTATTGACGACGCCAAAAACCGGCATGGGGGCTGTCGGTTGAATCAGGACCATTCCGCAAATGATGAGATTCCAGAGTGTCAGGCTACGACGGAGCCGCGGCTCACGAACATCCTGTGAGGTCGCAGTGGGCACGGGACTGCTACCGGGCGGCTAAGCTTGCGCTGCGCTTCCAACAGGGTCGAAAACTCGCGGACCTTGCTCGAAACGACAGTTCCTGAAGAGTCTTGTGGGGAGCGCACACCCGTGCCGACGTGAAATTCCCGCACGTGGGTTTTCTCGCGAATGGAAGTTACCCGCTCGAGAGTGAGGCCTCCTCCGGCGAGAATTTCCATTTGCGGTTGCGCGAGCCGTTGATATTCGTCCAGCCGGCGGATCCGCTCCTCCCAGGGGCCGTGACCTCCGTGAGTGAGTATGCGGTCGATTTGCGGCAGGGTTTTCAGGTGTGAGATCGCTTCGACAGGAGACGAGGCTTCTTCAAAAGCGTGATGAAACGTGGCGTGAACGGCGGGCGCGCACTGAAAAATAGCGCGCGTGGTTTCGAGATCGACTCTGCCGGCGCGCATAAATCCCAGGACGAATCCGTCTAATGGATATTTAGCGAGTTGACGGGCGTGTGAGCACAGCCGCTCTAACTCCTGGGGCGCAGCAATAGCGCTGTCATCTCGTTCGCGCAGCATGACGCGAGCCGGAATACGAACGGCGCCGAGGATCTCTTCGACAACCTGCTCGGAAGGCGTGAGACCGCCGCTTCGAAAATCACGGATAATCTCGAGGCGAGTAGCGCCGCCGGATACCAGCCTGAAGTGCATCTTCCAGCGAGCAAACGATCACCTCGAGAACACAGTTCACGAGGCTTCTCCAGCTGCGCTGCCGCCCACGGGATTACGTAACGTGCCGATGCCGTCTACTTCTATTTCCACCAAGTCTCCCGGCTTCAGGAACACTTTCGGGTCGGCATAGTAGCCGATACCGCCAGGAGTTCCCGTGCTGATTACGTCCCCCGGCTCGAGGCTTAGGGTTTGGGACAGGAAAGAGACTAACTCGGCAGGCTTGAAAAACAGTTGCCCGGCATTCGAGTTCTGTCGTAAGTTTCCGTTCAGCTTCAGGCGAATGGGGAGATTATTCGGGTCTGGCAATTCATCCGAAGTAACAATCCAAGGCCCAATCGGAGCAAAGCCGTCGCAATTTTTACCGCGGAACCACTGCTTATCCTGAAACTGCAGATCCCGCGCGGTTACGTCATTCATGATGGTGAAACCGGCGATATAGCGTTGTGCGACTTCCGCCGCGGATGCGGCTTGCGCGTTCGCCGATCACGAATGCGATCTCTGCTTCGTAGTCGACTTGGCTGCTGTTGGCCGGCAAAGGAATCGGTTCGCCGCTTCCAATCGCGACCGCAGCGAGCTTGGCGAAAAAGATAGGCGATTCAGGCCGAGGCAGGTTATTTTCTGCGGCGTGATCCGCATAATTCAGCCCTACACAGAAGATGCGGCAGCGGTCATCGAGCGGCGGAGCGTAGCGGGCCGTTTCGAGTGAAGTGCCGGACTGCCTGCGAATCAGGTGCTCGTTTAGTTTTTGCTGAAGATCGCGCAATGCGTTTGCCCGCAGTAGAGAGGACACCGAAACAAATCGCGAATCATCCGGGAACGCGGCGGTAACATCCAGTACTTTTCCGTCCATCACAACGCCTAAATGCGCCGGAGCTTGCGCATGCGGATAGTAATTCAGCAGCTTCATGCAAATACCTAAGTGACAACAGCCGTCTGTTCGCCAGCGGAGCTTGCCGTTGAACTGGACAGTGCACTGAAAACGCCGCGCTTCTTCCAAGCGCGGATGAAGATAAAGAGGCTGACAGCTGCGACAACGACATTTGCGATGCCCGGCCACCAATGCAGGGCAAAAAATTGGGCCGTCGCAGCGGTGCTCGTCGCGCAGAAGACGATGCCCAACACGCATTCATAGATGTCGCGGCGCAATTCAATTCGGGCGGCTTGCCGTTCGGGCGCAGGGAGGACGCGAGTGATTTCGCCCCACAAGCCCGGCGGGCGGCAAAGCCGGTAGAAATTTTCAAGCACTTCTCTCGATTCCGGTGGCGTCAGAAGCGTAACCGTGACAATTGCGACCCATCCTGCCCCGAAAATCAGCAGGAACCCTTGCCAAAGAGGGTGGTGTGCATAGCCTAGCGGGAACCAAACGATATAGCTCAGAGGGAGACCGATCACGAGGGCGGCGATTTCTCCCCAGATATTCAGACGCCACCAGAAGAAGCGCAGCCACGCTAGAGGAAGGATGAAGGCGATCATCACGTTGTTGATGAACAGGAACCACGACATCATTCCGTGGACGAGGAAGTAGCCGACGAACACTGCCAAAGCGAGCAGCAGAAACGTCGCAATGCGTCCCGCCCAGGCGTAATGCCGATCGGTCGCGTCTTTTTTAATCAAGCGCTTGTAAAGATCGTTGATCAGGTAGGATGCGCCCCAATTCATTTCGGTGCTGATGGCAGATTGATAGGAGGCGAGTTCGCCGGCGACAAGCAGGCCGGTGAGACCAGGGAAGCTGTAGCGGCGCACCAGTTCTCCCCAGACCTGCTCGCCGGCAATCGAATGACGCGGGAATGCCGCTGCCGCAATCAATCCAAGGAAAAAGAAAGGAATGACGCGGACAACCAGCGAGAGCAGCGCATTAAAGAGCTGGCCGACCTGCGCATGGAACTCGTTGCGCGCGGCCATGAATTTCTGGGCGGTGAAACCTTCGCCTCCGGCGGGCGAGGCTGCAAAGAACAGGCCCTGCAGGATCAAGGCAACTATGGTCAGCTTAGTAAATTCTCCGCCCGGCGGAGTGGCGATGAAGAAGGATGGCCCGGCGTTGTGCGCGACCGCTGAGTAAATGGCTGTAAGTCCGCCTAGGTGCTCGATCAGAAAAGGTATAAAGATGAGATTGGCAAGGATAAACAGGACAAACTGGAAGATTTCGGAGTAGACGGCCCCGAGCAGTCCACCGAGAACGGTGTAGATGAGGGTCAGGCTCGCGGCAAAAATGATGACGCCCGCGTTGTTCCAGCCGAAGATGGGACCGACGGAATGGGTGAGCCATCCGGTGACATACGCCATGAGGACAACGGCCCAGCCAAAGCTAAAATAGACAGCCGCAATGGAGCGGAAGATACTCGCGGCCCGTCCACCATAGCGCACTTGAACGAATTCGGCGGTGGAGACGATTTTGAGCCTGCGCCAGAATTTCGACCAGATGACCGCGACGAGCGGCATCCAGATGACCCAGGGGATCCACCACCACCAGTTGCCAAGCAAACCATCGGAAAAGATCAGCATGGTAAAGGCTGAGGCAGATCCGGCGGAGGTAAATGTGGCTACGGCGGAAAACCCGATCGCCCACCACGGCAGTGAGCGGCCGGCCATGAAATAACCTTCGATGCCATGGCTAGCCCGGCGGGTGAAGTAGATTCCAATCAGCAATGCGCATACCGAGTAGAGCGCGACGACAGCCCAATCTAAAGTCTTCATGCGGCGCGAACGCGGACCGGTATGCGCACTCGAGTATCAGAAGGTGTAGCGCAGAGCCATCTGGATGATGCGGGGCGTCCAAAGGTTTTCTTCGCCGAGCGGCGCCGTGATGCTGGTGCCGGGCAGGGGGATAAGTGCGCCGAAGCTGGTCGGCGTTGCGAGCACGTGACCCGGTACGCGCTGCACCGAATGCCAGCTAGAGAAGACGTTGAAGATGTCGAGGCGATATTGCAGGTTTTGACTTTCGCGGAACGGGAAGTTCTTGAGGAACGTTATATCTCCTCTGCGTAACATCGGAGCCCGCATAATGTTACGCCCGGAAGTACCGAATGTCCCTAACGGAGGCGTGGTGAAGGCGGCCGTATTGAACCATTGGGTCAGCGTTTGGACTGAATACGGGTTCTGCCCAGGCACGACATTCGCGCGTAGCCGATCGCCGAACGGGTCTCCCGTCAGATCGGTCTGCTGGCCGCGGCTGCAACAAAATACCGAGAACGGCACGCCGGTGGCGAATGTCACGATGCCGCTCGTCTGCCAGTTTCCAAAGAACCAGTTGGCCGGACCCAGCGACAGGGCTTTGCCCTTGCCTACGGGAAAATCGTAAACGTAGGAGAGCACGACGCGGTGCGTCTGGTCGAAATCGGCGGGACCATAATCGCCTCCGATGTGGTGCGAGTCTTGAATCTCGTTGCTGCCACCGCTACCATTCGAGAAGGTTGCAATTTCCGAATTGATGTCGAGGGCGCGCGACCAGGTATAGTTGGCACGCAGGTTGAGTCCATACCTGAGCCGCTGCTCGAGGCGGATTTGCAAAGAATTGTAATTGGAGTAGAGGACGTTGGCATTCGCATAGGTGCCAAGCGTGCTCGGACCTAAATTGGGGTAAGGGATGCGCTTGTCGATCGGCTGAAACGCCGAGCCGGTCGCGGTGCAGCCGGCAAATCTGCCTGTAGCCTGAGAAGCGTCGGTGAGGCTGTTACACACGGCGCCATTTGAAAGCGTGTCGGGAGTGGTTGGGAGCGTCGCGTCATTGAAGAAGTACTGAATCGGCTCATCTTGCGAGTGCGACCCGACGTAACCGACGTCCACAAGCAAATCCTGCGTTATGGCGTATTGCGCATCCACGCTCCACTGCTTGATGGTTGGCGGAGTATTTGAGGGCCATTCCGATTCGAACCCAGCGTTCACCCAGGCGGGGCTGAAATCGAGCGAATTCGGAGCTATGGTTACAGGCGGCAGGAAGAGCGTATTGATGGCGAAAGGCGAAGCCGTTTCCGTTCCGGATGCGGCCGTCGAGGCATAGTATGGATTTCGCTTGTAGACGTACAGAAGATTGCTGGCGTAATTAGCAGCGTCGTAAAAACGCATGTAAAGGTCGTCATACATGCCGAAGCCGCCGCGAATGACCAAGCGGTTCGAGCTGAACGGCCTCCAGGCAAAGCCGACGCGCGGAAGGAAATTGTTGACTCTGCCGCTGACCAGCTCGTTGCTTACACAGCACTGGAAATAGGTGCTTCGAGACGCAGCATTATTCGTCGCGTAAGTATTGACGAAGTTCTGGTCCGCCCAAGCCAGCCCCCCGCCGTTCGCCAGATTGACAACCGAGCCGCTGTTGTCGAGCGCATGAAAGCTAACGGGGATCTCGTAGCGCAAGCCCAGATTCAGCGTAAGGCGTGAGTTTACGCGCCAATCGTCCTGGATGAAAAATCCCATCTCGTGCCGCGCAGGTTGATGGGCGCGACGTAGGCGGAAGGCGCCGTAACGGAGCGCGGGAACCCAAGCACTAAGTCGGCAGCGGCGTTTCCGTTCACAGCGCTCGGGGCCCCGCCGGCCGTGGTGGGATTCGCAGCGGTATATGAGCCATTAAAAGTCAGCGAGCCGAACGTTCCGAAGCCGGAAAAATTCTGCAGTTGAATGCGACGGATGTCCGCGCCGAAGTTGAGCGTGTGCGGGCCGTGTATCCAGCTCAGAGTGCCCGAGGTTTGATAGATGTTATTGATTTCGCGGTTCGCGTTATTGCCTTGAACCGGCCCGCTGTAGGACGAGGTAATGGTCATGATTGGAACGCCAAAGAAGTCGGCGGGATTCGGCTCATTCTGTAGCCCAAGCTTCGATCTAATAGTCGAATCATAAGTGCTAGGGGAGCCATTGTTGTAATTTTGGCGCGTGAATCCGGCATTAAACTGACCCACCAAGCTGTTCGAGAAGTTCCGCTGATACTGCAAGCCGTAGAGGTATGAGTGGACTACCGCGCTGGTGCTGAGCAGCGGCAGCGGAGACACAGTGCTTTGCGTCAGGTCTCCGTTGTTCAGTGTGAAAGATAGTTGATCCCGGTCGGTTATATGCTGATCGACTCGAGCAGTCACCACATTGGTATCGACTGGACTATTCGAGCTGCCGGCATAGTTTAAGCAAGGCAGAGTGCAGCTGATGTTGGGAGTCGGATAGATGAGATTCAGAAATGCGACGCCCTGCTGGCTGATTTGACTCGGCGGGATTACGTTTCCTGCAAAGGGAACACGGCCGGTGGGGTTCGACGCGGTAGAAGGTACGGTGCCCGTCGAGGCAGGATTGTAAATCGGATACGGCCAGTCAGAGAAATTTCCGGACCGCTCCTGTACGGTTGGCACCTGGAACTGCTGCGCCGCAGTCGTCTGCCTGAGACGTCCACCCTCATAGCCGACAAACCAGAAACTTCGATTCTTCCCGTTGTAGATTTTGGGAATCCAGAGCGGCCCTCCTAACTGAAAGCCGAATTGATTCTGCCGCATCGGAGGCTTGGCGAATCCGGTGAAGCCGGCAACGTTCTGCTTCAGGAAAGTGTTAACCGGATTCTTGGGCTGGAACGCCGAATTCTCGAGAAAGTCATAAGCTCCGCCGTGAAGGCGGTTCGTGCCCGAGGTAATGGCCACGTTCACCTGGGCCGAACCAAAACCGTACTGGGATGAGTAGAGCCCGTTCTGCAGTTTGAATTCCTGAATCGCGTCGGCAGGCGGAACGTTTATGGGTCGGCTGAAGAACAGATCGGTATCGGTAATTCCGTCGATGATGTAGCTAATCGAAGACGGCCGCGAGCCATCCACACTCACCATGGTGAATTGCGCATTTAACCCGTGCGGGTCGAAGATCGAGGCTTGAATGCCGCCCGAAGCCTGCGTCACTCCTGCGTTAGTCTGCAATAGGTTCGTGAAATCCCGTCCGCTGATCGGCAAGGCTTGAATCTGGCGCATCGTGACAACTTGTCCGATGGTTGCGTTGTCGGACTGGAGCATCTGGGCGTCGGCGGCCACCGTGACCTGCTGCTGCACCGCGCCAACTTGCAGGCTGAAATCCTGCCGCAGCGTTTGATCCACTTGCAGAATTAGGCCTTGCGCTACGGCGCTTTGAAATCCTTGATTCTCGACGGTAACTTCGTATGTTCCAGGGATCAGGTGGAGAAAGACATAGTCGCCGCTCGAGGTCGTCGTAAACGTAGACTTGACGTCAGTGTTGACATTGCGAACCGTAACGCGCGCGCCGACGACAACGGCTCCGGAGCTATCTTCCACGTGCCCCAAAATACTTCCGCGTTCATTCTGTGCCACGAGCGGCACGACCGATAGCAACAGGAACCACACGCTCCACAGCTTTTGAACGATTCGCAACATGGCAATCTCCTCTATATTCAGGTCCGCTGCCGAGGCCGCTATCCTGGGCGCCGACCCACGGACGCCTTGCTTCTGGTGGATAGCTCCATCGTATTCCTAGATGGAGGAATATTACTCTATCAATTTATTCCTGTCAATAGCATTCGCCTTGTGCCTCATTCACGCCTGTAGTAGACTGAGCTTCGACCTTTGGAGAAATACTCCACCACAATCCACACAATGCCTAATCTTGCGCTATTCGGAGGCGTTCCGGTACGCCAGAAACCGTTTGCCTCCTGGCCGGTGTTCGGCGAGGAGGAGCGCCGCGGCCTTCTGGATGTGCTCGAAAGCGGATCGTGGGGCGGATACAGCCGCAGAGTCCCGGAACTCGAGCGCGCCTTCGCCGATTACTGCGAATCGCGCTTCGGAATCGCGGTGTTCAACGGAACCGTAAGCCTGGAAACGGCTTTGCTGGCGGCGGGTATTGGGCCGGGAGACGAAGTCATCGTACCGCCGGTGACGTTTATCGCGACAGCAACCGCGGTGCTCCGCGTCGGCGCGGTTCCGGTGTTTGCGGATATCGACCCGAAGACATGGAATCTCGATCCGCAGCGACTCAGCGAAGCGATCACGCCGGCATCGCGCGCGGTCATTCCGGTACATTTTGGCGGCCATCCGGCGGATATGGATGCCATTCTTGAAATCGCAGGAAAACACCAGCTTGCAGTCATCGAAGATGCCGCGCACGCGCATGGCGCCTCGTGGAGAGGCCAGAAGGTAGGAAGCTTTGGGCAGTTCGGCTCGTTCAGCTTCCAACAATCGAAAAACATGACTGCGGGCGAGGGCGGCATACTCACCAGCAATAGCGAGGAGCTGGCGGCAAAGGCGCGCAGCATCTGCAATCAAGGCCGGCGCCAGGGCGGCGCCTGGTATGAGCACGTTTCGCTCGGCACCAATTATCGTTTGACCGGCTGGCAGGCAGCGGTTTTGCTGGCACAGCTCGCGCGGCTTCCTGAACAGCTGAAGAAGCGCGCGCGAAACGCCAAGATCCTCACATCCGCGCTTTCGGGCTCCCGTATTATCAGACCGCCAGTCATCGATGATCGCGTTACCGCTCACGGATTGTATCTGTACGTAATGCAGCTCGACACTTCCGCTTTTCCTGGTATTTCGAAGGACAGCTTTCTCGAGGCCCTCGCGGCAGAAGGCATTCCCGGACTGTCAAGCTATCCCCAGCCCATCTACGCGAACAAAGTATTTACCGATTTCCCCAACAGGCGCATGGATTGTCCTGAGGCGGAGAGGTTTTGCCGCGAATGTTTCTGGATCTCGCACGAAATTCTTTTGGTGGAGGAAGAAGACCTGGGCGACTTCATACGGGCCATCGAAAAGGTACGCGACTCCGCCGATAAACTAGCTTCTGTTGCTGCGCATTGAGCCGCCTAGTGGGACGACCCCTGGCCACACTTGCCCGCTGATGGCGAAGAGCCTCCGCGCATGAAACTCTTGGCGATGCCGAGCAATGGATTTGGCGGATCAAGCGAAAGATTCCAGATGATGGCGCCGTCGGAATGTTCACAACTATCGGTCAAAGTCTCCGTAAACACTTCGGGTAATGGATTCCCTTCCTTGTGCCAGCTTGTCCAGTGAGCATAGACTCCGCCGTAAATAGGAAAGCGGCCGTTTGCGGCCAATCTGCTGTTTTCCAAAAAAGATGGCAGACCGGTCGCCTTCTCAAGGTTGACCCACCATAACCACGTCCCATCCACACAGCCGGCGAGGCGGTCGGCGACTTTGCGGTCGAGATCGTAGATGGTCGGCAGAAACAACAAGTTCGGATTGATCTTCTGCTTAGCGTTGTAAATCTGGCAAACATAATCGCGTGTGAAAGTCTTGGGACTGATGCCCTGGTCGAGATCATCGATATTTGCGCCGCGGAGATGAGGAAGTCTCAACGACAGTTTGGCGAGCGCTTGTATCCAAGCCACATAGTCATGCCCGAACGGCGCCGAGGTGCCTTCGCTCGGTGGGAGAAGGACGGGCCAGAGATCGATACCCGCGGCGTTTGCGGCGGAGGCAAGGTTTTGGAACTCCTCCCAGGTCCGCGTTGGATCGGCCGAGATCACTGCCACCTCGCAAGTGAAGCCGGCTTGCTTCAGTAGTTTGATCGTGCGGTCGATGTCGAGATGGTGGTTGGACGTTTGGAGCGGGACGGACCAGGCGCACGGGGCGCTGGTCATGGCGTGCCAATTCCTGCCGTTCACCTTTTGCGCGTTGTGAGGAGCGGATGCTTGCGCATAGACGCCGTGCGCAACAGTAGCAGCAAGAATTGACATCATCAAGAATGTTTTCATGAAAGCGGTCTCCCGGTTTGTGTGGATTTTTCTAAGTTCAGCTATCGAAATACCGTATGCGGCCGCTGTATGGCGCCATCAGTTTGCGCAGATCTTCGTCCTGCGCGCCGGGCACATTGACACTTCGAAAAACGGGAACCGATGCGCCGCGCCGTAAAAGTTCGACAACCGCTTCGATCGCGATCGAGTGAACAATGGCGGCTCCGGTCACGGTAGAGACCGGGCCGATTGGAGTTGCGAGGCCGGGAATGTTCAGGACTGCGTCGCCGATTGGGGCTCCGTTATCGATGACGATGTCGGCCACCTCGAACAGACGCTTTCCGGAAGAGTGACTGGCCGGCGAAGAGCGCGAGTGCGTCACGCTGGTGATGCCGATCACAACGACATCTTTCGATTTCATTTCTAATGCCATTTCGACCGGCGCCGCATTGCGCCCTGAGTTGGACACAACGATGGCGACATCGCCGCCAACGACATCGGCGCTTTCGAGCAAGCGCTTGGCGAATCCCGATTCCCGCTCAGCATGCGTGCTCTCAAGCGCTCCCTTGAGAAAAGTGATCCGCTCATCGAGAATCGGGTTAACCGGCACTAAGCCGCCAGCCCGAAAAAAGGCTTCTTCGGCGATCAGGTGAGAGTGTCCCGAACCAAAGGCGTGCACGACCCCGCCGCGATGCAGTGCCTCCGCCACGGCGAGACCGGCCCGTTCGATGTTAGCGGCCTGTGTAACTCGAATCTCATTGAGCGTCCGGTTTAACGTTGCAATGTAGTTCTCAAACATTGTGGATCTTTGGCTCCCACCCGAGGGAACGGCAGGCGAGCAGATAGGCTCCTATCACCGGTCTCGATATCGGAGGCTGCAAGCGACTCAGCGGAAATTGCTGCTGCAGACGCTGTTCGATCTTCTCGATCAACAACGGGCAATTTTCTGCGACGCCTCCCTGATAGGACACTGTTATCGGCTGATGCTCCATTCCCATCAGGCGAATGGCAGTGGCCACAGATTCCATCAGCTCTTCGGCGGCTTCCTCGAACAGGGCAGAAGCAACAGCGTCCCCGGAAAGCATGCTCTGGTAGACCACCGGGCAGAGCGCTGCGACGGTGTGTGTGCGATGCCCATAAATAACGGAGATGGAATTACGAAAATCCGAGACGCCAAGCGCCTTCGTGATCTCCGGTAACAGTGCAGTGTCGGGTCCGCGTCCGTCATAAGCCCGGGCGGCGGCCGTTAATGCACGTTGAGAAATACGCAGCGCGCTTCCTTCATCGCCGTAAATAGGACCCCAGCCCCCCACCTTCACGCGACGGCCCGACGTGTCGATGCCGAGGATAGCCGATCCGGTTCCAGCGAGCACGACAATCCCGGGCGCTAACGCCAATGCGCCCGCATGCGCAATCACCATATCGCCGTAGATCAGATAATTTGTAAAACCCAGCTCATCAAATAGCGTGGCCATGGCTTCTTCTCCATAGCCGTCGTAGTCGACGCCGGCCAGCCCCGCGGACAGACAGCGCACATCCTCCATGCGAAGGTTCGCCGATTCGAGCGTTTTTCGAATAGCGCACCCAAGCTCCTCGCGCACGGTTTCTTCGTCGCTCTGAAGGTGGTTAGACGCGCCGCTCTCGAATTGCGCCAACGTGCGTCCCGAGCGGTCGATAGCCACGCAGCGCGTGCGTGTCCCTCCTCCATCAATGGCCAGAATCGCTTCCATCGTTATTCCAGGACCGCGCCTCACGGTTTTCGCACCGAATTGAGCTCAAAACTGTGTGCGCCCGTCGTCACGTGGAGCTCCGAAAGCTGGCCATCCGGCCTACGCATTCGAACGGTTTGCGGCGCGGTGGAATAGACGTTCAGTGTAAGAGCGGTGTCGCCGTACGCCGCGTTGAAGCTGGCCGGCCGCTCGCTCGCAAACCAAATCTTGCCGCCCTGTTCCAACAGCGTTGCCCCAAGCGCGGCGAGCACTTGCGGACCATCGGACGGTCCGCGTATGAACCAGGCGGCCGCATCGGTGGACCAGGAATCGAAGGCGCTTGGTTGGACCACGGATCCTTTTCGGAACAGCAATCGCTCATCGGACGCGCCGGTTCGCTCGACGCCAATCCAGTTTTGCGTTTCGATGCGGCGCAGGCTGTTGGCGCTCTTGCGCGCGTTTTCCGGCGAGCGCGCAGGTACTAGCGCGGTGAGAAATCGAATTGTGTCCTGGGATGCGGCGGTGCTTGCATTCAACACCGCCGGTTGTTGGGGAACCACGGCCGGCGCCACGGGATTGAACGTGGTGTACGGAAGATATCCATCGCTGAGGCGCAGGTTCAAGGCCGCCGGTGAAAGAAAGCGCACCGCGAGCGAGGCTGTGTGTCCGGTGTAAAGCGCCGTATCGTTGGCCGTTTCGACCCGCGCAATATCGGGCAAATGGAGCAGCCAATCGAACGCGGCTCGCGTCGCGGGAACGAGCTCGTCGTAGACGATTACATAGTCCGGTTTGATAAACGCGATGCGGCGAACGAAGCGTTGTAGCCGTCCGCGGTAGACCTGCTCGAGTTCACTGTCCACCCCGTCGAAGTTCGCACCGGTAATGACATTCAGGATCTCCGGCGAGTTGTGAAGCGCGGAGAACGTCAATGTATCCGCCACTTGTTGGCTGGCGGGATCTCCATTGACCAGCACAGTGTTGTGCCCGGCCGCTTGCTTGAAATAGGAATCGTAGTACGGATCTTTGTAATAGTCCGCGTAGCCGCCTTCCGTGATGAGATTCTCGCCGAGGGCGCGCAGGAGGAACGAGCCCTGATCTGCATGATTGTGATTGAAATCAGGACCAGCGCGAAACAGCACAATCGTGTCGTCCGGCTGCCATCCGGTGCGGAACACGACAAATCCTTTGCGCGGAAAATAGCGCGAGCCCGGATTGGCAGGAGGTTTGCGTGCCAGCGTGTCGTCGGAGAACAAAAAATCCTGCAGGGATGCAGGAGCAAATCGGTCCTGAAACCAGCGGAACACGGGATTGCGCGATTCGGCGACGACGGGCGCAATCGTGCGTCCATGTGGGCAGTGCGTGTCGCCCATATCCAGGCAGTCGTCGATTGGATTCGCGAGGGTCGAGATCGGATACCAGAGCGAATCCTTTACATAGGAATGCTTCCAGTAATCGAGACCAAAAACGCGCTGTAGCGCAATCAGCGCGGGAGCAAGCGTTTCCAGATCGAATTCCTGATAGCTGATCGTTTCGCCGTAACTGCCGCCCGGCAAATAAGCCGCCGCAAGATGTCCTTCCAATTTGTCGAGAAGGCCGTTGGTATAGAGATCGAGATCAGGAGCGTCATCGTCTCCTTTCATAGCGGCAATCGCAAGCAGGGATCCTGCGACACTGTGTGAAATCCAGTTGCTCGTGTTCCAGAGAACGCGGTCATCGAGTACGTATTCCCGGTATGCGGGCTCGATACCAAGCCGAATCAAACCGGAGCGGACGGAAGCGCGTTCGTCCGGCGAGAGTTGCGCGTACAGCAGGTCATAAGCAAACGCCACTTGCGCCGTCAATTGGCCTGCCGGATAGTAGGTTGGTTGCCCATGCGCCGGAAACCACGGGGGAGCCCAGGTGTTCCACTTCACGACGGTAAGCAGCGCGGATTTGGCCGCATCTCGCGCCTGGGCATCGCCCGAAAGATATGCCACGAGCGCGTTGTACTCGATGCGCGCCCCCGCTTTGCTGATCAGGTCGAAGTAGCCGGGCAACGTAGGCAGAAGATAGACACGGTCGAGCATCCCGAAAATTCGAGAAGCGCGGCTCAGATCGCCCGTGCTGCGGGACAGCTTCGCCTGATCTACAATTTGCTGCCAAACCGCGGCGTACTTCGGGTTGTGGCTTCGCGCCACAAATTTGTCGTGATCGGCCGGTGCGAAATATAAACGTGGATGTATAGAAGAGACCGGCGTCGTCCGCAAGAGCCGTACTGTCGTGGTGATGGAGGCGCCTCCGGCCGCAGCGCCATGCAAAACGAGCTTATAGACGCCCGGGGCATTTCCCGGGTTGGGTAAGGAAGCGCTTGTCCATATGTGGTCGCCTGCCACGCCATCGCCGTGCGTGCCGTCGTCATACAGCCGCTCGCGCAGAACGGTTTTGCCGTCCTGATCCTGGAGCGAGACATTCGACGTTGACGAGAGCAACGGGAGCAACGGCTTCGACATGTAAGGGCTGGGCGACCTCAGCGATTGCCGTCGCAAGTAGATCGCGCTTCGGCTCTAGTGCGATGGCTTGTGGCTCGCGTAATTCAAAGCGGAGTTCACGCTGCGCCCTCAATTCGAGATCGTCAATAAGGAAACGGTACGTGATGTCCGGATTCACGTCCGTCAAATCCGCCACGTACATATATACCCGTGACCGCGGTGCCTGGCTTGAGAGGCAGACGCCCATCGCTAGCGAATTGTGAAATCGGGAGGTTCGCGTGTTCCCACATGGCGTCAGCGCCCGAGGGGACGGTGGCGATATAGTCCTTGCCGTCTGCGCCGAGGAGGCCGATAGCGATGCGCCCGCCCGAACCGCTGCGGTCCAAACGATAAGAAAACGAGAAACCAGAATCCTTGGCAGCGATGAGATCCAGGCGGCGAATGAATCCGAAGCGAAGAGGCCCGGCGCTGACAGGTTTGACGACGCGCATCAGCGCACGTCCGCCTGGCGCTCCATATTCGGAAGAGGGGTAGAGTGACGGATCGTATCCGGCATCCTGAACCGGCGGATAGCTGGCAAACTGGCCGAGTTCGGAACCCTGAAAAGTTTCTTGCCAGGTGTACGGCGCAGTCAGAGGGCCAACAGCCGCGGCGTAAAGCGGAGTTATCGCAGCCAACAGAAAAATTACGCCGCCTGGTTTTTTCTTGCTCACCGAATTCGGCGTTTCAAGCCCCCGCTTCCGGAGACTGCACGATCTTGCAGCGTCCGTCTTCGGCCAGCGATCGCGAAACGGCATCTAGCACAGCCGTCACCTGGCGGCCATCAAACATGGTCACCTTCGGCGGCGTGTCGTCCACGATCGCGGCGATGAAGTCGTTCAGGCACTCGACAAAAGCACCGCGCAGCTTTCCGAAAACATCCTGGAGCAGAAAGGTTTTCGGATAGGAGAATTTTTCCTCCGTACTTAGCTCGATGGACTCGCGCTTGCGGTCAAAATGCAGATGACCGGCCGAGCCGATCACCTCGAGAAATGAATCGGTGATGGTGGGGAAGGTGTCGGGATAAATCCAAGCGGATTCGACCGTTGCAAACGCCCCGCTCGAAAACTTGATCTGTGCCTGGATGAGGTCCCACGTGTCGATGCCGCGCGCCGCCAGCACGCCTTTTGCGCCGTAAGCATGCACTTCAACCGGTTCGCTCCCAAAGTACCAGCGCAACAGGTCGATATCGTGCGCGCCAAGGAAATGAATGGGCGTGGACTGCGCCGCCCAGTTAATCATCTGGGTGGCGACCCAGATCGTATCGTTCTTCCGGGCGTAACCCGCTATGGGGCGGCCAATTGAGCCTTGTTGAATCGCGGTGAATCCCCGGTAGTAGGCGTTCAGCCAGCGATGATTAAAAGCAACCTGCAGTTTCTGTTTCGGACGGGCCTGGGCTAGCCGCAACAGCTCGTCGGCCTCGCCGAGATCCGTGGTGAATGGTTTTTCGCAAAGCACGTGCAGTCCTGCTTCGAGCGATGCTTTCACCGGTTCATAATGTGCGAAATCCGGTGTTGCCACGCAGACCGCATCAAGCGGAGCTTGCGCCAGCATCTCGGCGTAGTCCGTGTAGCGGCGCGCGATTCCGAATTGCTCTCCAACGTGCTGGAGGCGTTCCGGATTGCGTGTGGCAATCGCCGTAACTTCAGCGAACGGATGTGCGTGGTAAATGCGCGCATACTGCTCGCCCATGATGCCGAGCCCGATTACGCCACAACGGACCTTCCTATCCATGGGCGGCCAGCATTTGCTCCAGACGCATGACGCCGTCAAACAGGCGATCTTCAGCCTCGGGTCCGCACTTGGCGGAAACTACTTCATAGCCACCGATTTCATACGCTTTACGCGTGGGCAGATAGCCAATGTAGCCGTTGGTGACGCCGGCGATGAACGTCCGCGGGTGCCCGGCGCGCTTGATACGCAAACCGATCTCGACAAACACTTCGGCCGGAATTCCAACGAAGACATTGTCTGCGATTTGAATGGCCTGGAGTTCCATTGGCAGTATCCCGTTTTTGTATTTACGGGTTTCCCGAGCATAGTAATGATTGATGGAACTGTAGAGCAGCTCCGACAACGCCTGTCGCTGCTCCGGAGACGCACCGTTTGCGGGAAATTCGCTGGCTCGCTTTTCCGCGTCACGAAGAGCCTTTTCGGTTTCTTCCGGACACGGATACTTTTTAAGCGGAAACTCCGCTGTAACGCTGGCAAAACGGAGCAGAACGTTTTCGCGCGTCTCGATACCGAGAAGCGCGCGTAAAACGGCGTCGCCGAGGTTATGCCCCAATTCAGCCGCGCGCTCAAAAGTGCGTCCGGGAGTGACGACGCCAATCGCGCTTAGCTCCGAAGAATGCCCCACGCTGATATCTCCCTGCGCGCCGTTCACGTACAGGGCAAAGCTTCTCTCCCCCAGCCGCTCTTGCACACGCTCGATTGCCGCGAAAGGGAAGTCGCCGGAAGCGAGTAAGTTGTCGGGGCCAAGCACGGTCGGGTGGCACGTATAGTTCATCAACACGGCCCTGGTGCGGCCTTGCGCGTCGTCGACTTTCACGATTCCGATCTCGCGGTCCACCGGCTCGTGGTTCGGCGAACGGCGATTCACGCCCAATCCTTCAATCGTGCCGGTTCCCACGCCTACTCGCGCCTCAAATCTGTCGCGCCACGCGCGTTTCGATTGCGCCTGTAATCGCCTCGGCGACATGATCCATGAACTGCCGGTCGAGTGATTCATCCGGATTGAAAAACGTGCTGACCGTTACGGGGCCGGCGTGCGTGTGTGTCGAAGCGATAAGAATGGCTTGCGGCTGAATGGGAACGCCGGCTTGCGACCGTCTGGCGTGTTCTGTCGACGAAGTCGGCGCCTAAAGCCAGTACGTCGAGGCTCACAAGAGCCACGGCTGTTCCGCCGTTATCGAGAACCAGCGCTCGCGCGTACAGTTCGTCGTGTATGCCCGCGCACATGTCTTTTCGAGCGGCAAAGCCCGCCAACGGCGCTCCTACAGGAGGCGAAATGCTCCGCTTTCCGTACCCGGCTTTCAACAAATTGGCCCTCCTTCAGCGCACACAGTCAATAGCGCTTGCCTTTGACCGCCTCAGACGATTTACGGATAAATTCCAGGCAGCTTTCGCCCAACGCTACGGCGACGGCCACCGAGAGAACGTCGATGACGCACAACTGCGCGATACGCGACGTGAGCACTTCGCCTCCGAGCGGCGTTTCGGGCGAAGAGGTCAGCAGAACAATGTCGGCGGCCTTCGTCAGCGGCGAAGGGCTGAAGTTCGTCACCGCAATACTTACCGCTCCGCAACTTCTGGCAGCCCCGAGCGAATCCACCACATCCTTGGTGCTGCCCGAGTGCGAAATCCCGATAGCCACATCACCCGCGCGGAGCGAGGTGGCGGCCATCATCTGTAAGTGGGCGTCACCGTAGGAATCCGCCATCAGCCCCAGGCGCGCCAGTTTCAGTTTCCCGTCGAGGGCGGTGAAAGAAGAATATCCAGCGCCATAAAGATCGATCTTGCGCGCGTGTGCCAGCGTCTTCGCGGCCACTTCCACCATGGCTCCGTCGAGTGACTTCCTGGTGTCCTCCACAGCTTTCGCGTTCGCCTGGAAGATTTTCTTCATTAGCTCGCCGATGGAATCATCGAAACTGATGTTGCCGTGGATGTATTCGACCGGCTCAACCAAATCCTGGGCCAGGCGCAGCTTGAATTCCTGGTAGCCCTCATATCCGAGCGCGCGGCAGAAGCGGATCACGGTGGATTCGCCGACGGAGGAATGCTGGGCCAACTCGGAAATCGACATCTGAATGACGCGCGCGGGATCAACGGCGACGAAATCCGCGATGCTGCGTTCCGCGGGCTTTAAATTGTGGGTCATGCTGCGCAGCCGGATTAGGCAACCAGCCGTCGAGCGATGCGCTAGTTTCAACCTCTTGGTGGATTTCTTCATGGCATCCAGAGATGGTGGAATGTTACTCCAGGTGGGGGCTCCTGTCAAGAGATCGCCACCTACTACGAAATTTCGCGGAAGAGCCCGTCAGGCCCAAGCCTATGGCCGTGAAGATTCCGCCCATAACGAGCGTGAGCACGTTTGTGTGTGGGCCGGTGAAGCCCGACGCCGCTCCGAGAACGACCAGGACGGCGCCGATGACTGCGATGACGAGGCCGGCAATCGCAGTTGGACTGACCGCGGCCGCAGCCGCAGTTTGCGAGGCGTGACGCAACCCCAGCGCGAAGCGGCCCGCGCGTTCGGCTTCGGCGCCGCGAGCCGGGAAAAGAATTCGAGCGACAACCAGCACCGCAATCGTGAGCGCGGTTGGGACGACGATGCTCAAAGCTTGAAACGCGTCCATGTCGCGTGGCGATGCGGCCCAGCGATACACGAGAAATCCAATGCCGACCGCCATACCGGTCACGAACCCGGCCAGCGCGCCCGCGGCCGACAGGCTGCGGCTCAACAAACCGGCCAACATGGGGAGCACGGTGGGTGGCAAAAAGAATCCAAAAGCGGCCACCATGGCGTCGAAAATTGTCCAATGGAAGTGCGTGATCAGCAAAGCGATGGCAAGTACCAGAATCGCAAGCGTCGCGGTGATGACACGCCCCACCAGCACTAATTCGCGCTGGTCGGCGGACGGACGGACGAACCGGCGATACACATCGAGCGTAAGCACCGCCGACATGACGTTGTAACCGGACGAGAGGACGGACATGCTGGCGGCGAACAGCGCCGCCACAATCAATCCCAACATGCCGGCGGGCAGCAGCGCGGCGCTTAAGCGTGCGTAGACGGATTGCGGATCGGAAAGCGACGCGAAATAACCGCGCGCCAGCATTCCCGTGACGATCCAGATCGGCGGCAAAACCAAGAAAATCAATGTCGCCAGCCAACCGAGGCGCACTGCCTCCGTGTCGCTACGTGCAGAATAAAACTTCTGGATGAGCGACCAGTTGCCGGAAAGAGAAAGCGCGCTCAGCACCAGAAACGAGGCGACGTACGCCCAGCCATAGGGCGCATGCACGGGAACGAGAAAATTCTTCGGCGCGCTAGACAACACGTGATGCCAGCCTCCGGCTGCACGGAACGTGAGCGGCGCCAGCAGTACGATGGCGCCCGCGACCAGCACGCATTGAACGAAATCGGTGACCACCACCGCCCACAAGCCGCCCAACACCGCATAGATGAGAATGGTCAGGCCGACGGCCAACATCGAGCGGTAGGGCGGCAGGCCCAAACCCGCCGAGACGAAGATGCCAATCGCGACAATTTTGAGGCTCTCGTCAATGATCTTGAGCGGAACGCCGGACCACACGAAGAGCTGGCGGATGAAAGGCGAGAAGCGCTGCTCCAGAAATTCCGTTGGAGTGATGACGCCTGCACGTCTCCACCGTTTGGCGAACAACCACGTGGTGAGCGCCGCAGCGGGAACGGTGGCCCAATAGAGGGTGAGCGCGACCACCCCGTACTGATATCCAAGACCCGCATACACCACGATTGAGAACGCGCTGACGTAAGACATCACGAACGAGACGCCGCCAATCCACCACGGCAGCTGCTTTCCGCCGGCAAAATACATCTCGGCGGATTTCATGTGCCGCGAGTAGCCAACGCCGACTGCGACCATCGTGACGAAGTAGGCCGCGAGCACTATGAGGTCACTGGCGCGCGTAAGGGCCCCCGTTCCAGGTGTAAATTTTCATGCTAGAAATAGATGGTGGAATATTACTCCGTGCACCGCATCTCTGTCAACATATGAAGAGTTATCGGTTGCTGCGTTTTGGCGCGCCGCTGGAATTCGAAGAACGCGAAACGCCGAAACCTCGCGGTACAGAGGTGCTGCTGCGAATCACAGCAACCGGGATATGTCACAGCGACCTCCACCTCTGCGATGGCGGATACGATCTCGGGCGCGGCGACAAATTGCTAGTCGGCCAAAGAGGCGTTGATCTTCCGCTAACGTTGGGTCATGAAGTCTCCGGGAAAATTGTAGATGCGGGTCCTGAGGCGGGCGAGATAGCGCGCGGCGGCGATTGGCTGGTGTATCCATGGATCGGCTGTGGCAATTGCGCTGTGTGCAGGGATGGAAACGAGCATCTCTGCAACCGACCGCGTTGCCTCGGCATTCACCGCGACGGCGGATATGCGGATTACATGCTGGTTCCACACCCGCGGTATTTGCTGGATCTCGAGGGGCTCGACCCGATTTCCGCCGCTCCGTATGCGTGCTCGGGGCTGACCGCGTACAGTGCGCTGCGCAAAACAGGCCCATTGATCGAGCGTGAACCGGTCGTCATTATAGGCGCCGGAGGTCTGGGGCTTATGGCTGTGCGGGTGCTGAAAGCCCTCGGTGGGGCTGGCGCGTTGGTCGTCGATGTCGACGCCCGCAAGCGCGAAGCGGCGTTCGACGCCGGCGCGATTTCCTTTGTCGATGGGAGTTCGCTCGAGCGAGCGTGCACGGAAATCGCGGAACAGGCACGCGAGGCGCCGCATGCCGTAATCGACTTCGTCGGTTCTGAAAACACCGCAAGGCTCGCTTTCGAATGCCTCGGCAAAGGCGGAAAGATCGTGTGCGTCGGCCTGTTTGGCGGCGGTGCGCCGTGGCCGCTGCCGTTGATTGCCTTGAAAGCCATAACCATTCAGGGAAATTATGTGGGCAGTCTGGGCGAACTCAAAGAACTGCTCGAGCTGGTGCGCCGGAAAGGGGTTCCACCCATTCCGATGACCCGGGCGCCTCTCGCAAGCGCGAATGAAATGTTGCAGCGTTTGCGAAAGGGCGAAGTGGTGGGAAGGGCAGTTTTGACGCCGTGAGCGGAACCATGTTTACACGCACAAAGATTCGTTGCGGCTGGTTTGGCGCTTTTGTGCCTGGACATGGTCGTTGCGGCGCAACGCGCGCAAGCACGCTGTTTCGCGATAACAAGGGGGATATCGTTGTCTGGCAAACTCAACCCGTTCGAATACAAAGCGGCCGCTCGCGTCAAGCGTATATGGGTACGAATGGATAACGGATCAAATGGAACGTAGAGACTTTCTACAAATGTCTGCGCTGGCGCTGGCGGCGACAACGACGCCCGCAGACGAGCAACGTCCTGTTCCAAAGAGCGAATACGATTACGTCGATTGGAGCTGGGAGCGCTGGCAGAAGATCACGGGCCAAGCGCGCCCGCGCATCACGGGCGAGCAGAGCGGCAAAGCCGAACTGATCCACTTTTTCGATGAGCGTGGAGATCTGCTTTCGAAATCCGGCGGATGGGACGCGCGCCGCCAGTCTATCCGGCGGCTGCTCGCTCCATTCTTAGGCACCCCTCCCACCAGTAAGCCGCCGCTCGAGGCGAAGATTCTTGAAGAGACGCGCCTCGATACTTACACCCGACGGAAACTCACATTCCAGACAGAGCCCGGCGAGCGCGTCCCTGCTTATCTGCTCGTGCCGAATAACATGCGGGGTCGCACTCCTGTCGTGCTCTGCCCGCACCAGACCACCACGCCGCTCACGAGCGGGATGCGTGAGCCTGCCGGGCTCAATGGTGACCCAACCCTGCATACGGCGGTGCATCTGGTCAAACGCGAGTACGTGACGTTTACTTGGGACGCGCTCTGTTTCGGCGAGCGGCACGATCCGGCGCGTGGTCACTATGGTGATGCCATTCCGTTCTATAAGAAGCATCCCGAGTGGTCGCTGGTGAGCAAGATGATCTGGGATCTGAGTCGCGGGATCGATTATCTGGAAACGCTCGATTTCATCGATGCCGCGCGCATCGGCTGCACCGGTCATTCGCACGGCGGAGTTACTACGCTGTTCGGCATGGCTCTAGAGGACCGCATCAAAGCCGGCGCGAGCAGTTGCGGGTTCGATACTTTTCGCATCGATGGCAACACCTGGCGCTGGTCGCGTGCGACGGCGCTGATGCCGCGTTTAGGGTTTTACATTTCGAGCCCATATATAAGCATGGATCAATATCGCGCCGCGCCCGACTCGGAAACGATCGCGACGCCCTTCGATCTACACGAGATGCTGGCGCTTATCGCGCCGCGCCCCGTGTTCTTTTCGACCTCCGACGTGGATTTCGTTTTCCCGAACGGAGGCTGGAGCACGCGACAGGCGATCATTCGGCTCGAGCCGCTCTATCAATTCCTCAATGCAAGCGGCCGCATCGAAGCTTATTACTTCAAAGGCGGACACAATTTCCCGCCGGAAGGTGCGAGCCGGGCTTACGCCTGGTTAGATCGTTGGCTCAAAAGCTAATTTGTTCTCGAGGAACGTGGAAGGAGAAAAATGGTCACAGATCTATCCCGCCGTCATGAATTGGCCGGCAATCTTTTTAGGCTTCCTTCAAATCCTGAAGCGTGGGCGCAGTTTCGTTTAAGCGCTGAGCAGGTCGCATTCTTCCATGAGCAAGGCTACCTCAAAGGGATTCGGATTATTACAGATGAACAGGTCGAAGTCCTCCGCGAAGAATTGAGCTGTTTGATGAACCCTTCGCATCCCGCGAACAACCTGTTTTACGAATACAATTCGAACGAATCAACGGACCGGAATACAGTGCTCTTCCACGCTCTAGGCGCATGGCGGATCACTCCAGGCTTTCATGATCTTTTGTGGAATCCGAGGTTCACGGTCCCGGCATCGCAGTTATTGGGCGGGGCAGTCCGCTTCTGGCACGATCAACTCTTCTGCAAGCCGGCGCATCACGGCGGCGGCGTCGCCTGGCATCAAGACTATTCGTATTGGACGAGGACGAAACCGTTAGCGCATCTGACCTGTTGGATCGGTCTGGACGATGCGACGCGCGAGAACGGATGCTTGCAGTACATTCCGCGGAGCCATCGCTGGCCTGATTTGCCGAAAACCGGTCTCGCCGGAGATATGGATGCGATTCAGAGCGTTTTGACGGATGAACAGAAGGCGCAGTTTAAGCCAGTCGCCGTCGAATTGAAGAAGGGCGAATGCGCGTTTCATCATCCGCGAATGATTCACGGCTCCTATGCGAACCATACGGACAGCCCGCGCCGCGGCGTGGTCCTCAACGTGGTACTTGACGGCGTAAAGTCCGACTCAAACGAGCCGTTGCTTCAAGGCGTGCCAGTCATTCCCAAGGGAGAGCCGCTACACGGTCAGTTCTTCCCGTTGCTTTTCGATCCGACGCTGCTGCCCTAGGCGCCGGCATGGAACCTTGGAGCGCAGAGTTCCTCCCCTGAGCGAGAAGAAAGCCCAAGTTTGGGCCAAGATCTCAAACTGCGGGACCTTGCGCTGAAACAAGCAGCACTGAAATATTCGACGAATCGATCTCTGGATGAAGGCGTTCCTGCATTGTAAGGCCATATTGGGAAAACCGTCTAAGGTTCTACGACCAGTTCGCGGAATCCGCGTCCAAGTTTGCGCAGGTGTTGGAAGTACTTCGGGCGAGTAACGCATTTTGTGAAGGCTCAAGCGACGAAGAGGAAAGATGGATTGAGACGGAACGCCAGGACATAATGCAATTCGTCACGCTTTATCAAATTGCGGGCTACTACTCGACTCTTCCAGCTCAAAAAAACGACTTGATTGATACTGGCAATGACCTCCTTCGTTGTTTTGTGGACTCAGCAGAGGCGTGCAAGGATGCAGGACCCGCCAGGAAGGTCTTAGCGGTTACAATAGCCTGTCGTCGTCAAGCTTCCCAGGCTTGGAAGGACACGCTCCCCAGCCTAACTCGCGGGGTGTCGGTCGAAGACATCAAACACTTGCCAGACGGACGATACAGCAATCGTGCAACACGTTGAACAAGAATGGACCAAGTTATGCCCTCAGACTTCCGTTGATTCTGGATGGCATGCCGGGCGGAAGCCTTGAGCGGCGGCAATCGTCCATGATGGTTTTTTAGATTATGTCGAGTCCACTGTCGATAGTGGTGGCGCAGCTAGTTGCCATGCCGCGGGCATCGCCGAGGTAGCCTTTCACGTTCACGTCCCAGCCGTATTGCGGGGTTCCTGACGATCTGACGTTTTTCGGCTCGACGGCGCAACGGTCTTCGGACCTTCCGCAGCACCTCGAAATTTATGCCGCGCGTAAACTGCTAGACATTGCAACGGCGTCGGTGACCTCGCGAAACGCTATCGGGGTTTCTTACAGGCAAGGACGGCTCCGTGCGTTGCGAGCTCTCCTATTTCATCGTTGAGCGTCCGCACTGGCGTCAGATCCAAACCAACAATGCGCTAAACGGTTTTTGCAGGCGTACGCGGTCAAGAATTGGGATACTGCCTCGAAGGTCGAACTCAGCCATTACGTCGGATCCGCCGTTGCTTGGTCACGGGCAACTGAACCAAAGAGGGACAAATGCACGACTCGGGCGGCGCGAAGCTCGTCGTCATTTGCGTGAAGTGTCGCGATACCATGTTTTTGTCTTCATGTCTCAGATTGGTATATCTGGACGGCACAGCAACGATGCTGTTTACGGCAATTTCGTCTGCAAATTGAGACTAACGCCCTTCGCCGTGTAGTGTTCATGTAGTGTTGGACGGAGGATATAGAGGATATGGTGGATATAGAGGAACGTAGAATCAGTAACTTACTGATTCCAGGAGCAGCAGGCGTCTTCGACTCCCATTAGCTTCCGCCAGAAGAGATCGAGAGCTACAGCGTCGCGGTCTGAGGTTAGTCTTATATCCTTCCAAACCATCCTTCCCTTCCTTCAACCGATTGCAAACCTGATCACCGATCCGCGCATAGCGGAGGTGACGGCGACGGCGCAATCTTTATCCAGCGCGATGGCCGGGTTTTTCCTCTGCCATTTCGATCCAGCGTGCCGACGAAAACTTGCTGGATGAGGAGCTTCTGGAGATCGTGAACGCGGGCATAATCCCTGCTACCGTCACGATCACCGAGTGCGCCAACCTGTGGGCCAGCGTATTTCCCAACATTACTCCTCAGCCGAGCCTCATTATTGCCAGCGAAGGCGATCTGGCATTTGCGGTGCGGAAGGAGAATCCGAAGCTTAAGCAACTGGTGGATGATTCGTCAAGACCCGCACCGCGGGCACGTCATTCGGGAACACTCTGCTGCGTAGATACATAAGAAGCGATCAGTGGGTGAAGAATCCCACCTCTGAATCGGAAATCAACAAGGATTTCAGCGACCCGAAAATTGATCCGGTAGACCGGCTGCTGTTCACGTTTGCCGCATATAACGCCGGCCCCACTCGCATCGCGGAACTTCGCAAGCGAGCGCCGGCTCAGGGACCGGCAACGTTGAGTTGCTGGTTGCCCAAAGCGTCGGGCAAGTGACCATCCAGTATGTCAGCAATATCTATAAATATTACGTGGCATACAAGCTTGTCGTCGGACAAGGCCAATCGCTGCGGTAGCGCAAGCGAAATCGACGAGGTGCAAGCCGGCGCGGGGCGTTTACTGGCCGGCTATGACGATGTCGGAACTTCCCTCGGCGCACATTCCATAAATGGCTTCGGTGTTGCAAGCTCCAGCAGTGAACTTGTAACACCCTGCCTTTTTCGCCACAACTGACACCGAGCGATCGGAGCCGCCGATGATTGCTCCCGCTGGTTCGAAGGGAGAGCTAGGGCCAAAGTCCACCGTGAATCCGGTGTTCTTGGACGACGTCTGCCAGGTTATCGTGGTACCAACCTTAACGTAGAAAGGCTCATTTCGTTTCGCGCCCAAAATATTTGGCGTAACCGAAGCTCCGTAGTCTGTGCGTTTGACGTCTATCTGACACGCCGACGACGAAGACCCGCACGTATCGGTCGGGCTGCCCGTCCCCTGCGCATTTGCTTCGGAGCAAACATATGTTCGTCGATTACCGTGTTTCCAGTCGGCCATTGTCAAGTAAGTGGCGAATAGGAGGAGCGGTAACAACATCACATACCGGATTGGAAACCTGCGCTGACGTTTCATGGTGTGCCTTAGTTAACGCCGGGCGTTCCCTTCCAATCAAGAACGTCGACTAAATTCCACGGATTTTGGTAGAGCTCAAATTGCAACTGCCCCTCCTTATCGATGACGAGCTGAGCTGCGGGATATAACTTGCCTGTGCTCTTTTTCCTGTCCGTATCGTTCAAGTCGAACTCACCAGCAGTTAGATTGTAAGCAGTGGATTGAGTGTCCCAGAACACTTCCCCGAATCTAAGTAGACGGTTGGTGACAAAGCGAATATTCCGTCCAGTCGGAGTTTGCGTCATTTTTATGAAGCTGCAATCGTAGCCGAGAGTGCCGGTAATCTCGACGTGCCCCACCGCTCTCATCCTGCTGAGCGCGTTGACTAACCCCTGATTCTGGCCCCTCTGAAACGCCTGCATCAGCACCTGCCTGTCGGCCGGGGTGGAATAATCATTGATATTCAGCGTCACGCCGATCATTTGTCCCATCTGCGTGCCGGTGCTCATTGCAGTGGCATCAATAGTCTCTGACTTCCCGCGATCAGAGGTGATGGCAGGAACGCCTGCGATAAGCAACAGGGTAGTGATTAACAAACCGCCGAGTGCCGGTTTCCGAATGTTTTCGCTCAAACTCTTCCGAGACATGGTAAATCTCCTTTGCTGCTACCCAACTAAGTGCCTGTTTCGATCGGCCGCTAAGTGCGGGCCGGCGAAGTCTTATCAAGGAAGCTGACGAGTGCTTGCGCCGCGGGCGCAAGCTCCGGACTGTCCGTGACAATTTCCCTGCTATTCATTGGTTTGCCGTATAGCGACCTATTAGCATCGTTATCCGCATCGACACTGGCGCCTTGCAGGGAAACCCCCGCGAACATACCCCTGGATCGCGAATAGGTCAACACTTCGGCTTGCGTGGTAAACCCGCTTGCCTGTGCACCGGTCGGCCCAGCGGCCGCGGCGGCGTTTGCTCCGAGTTTCGTCTTGCCGTCGAGGATCCTGTTGGCAGCACCGTCAGTAATGACTGCAAGTACGAAGTCAGTTGCTGTCGAACCGAGCTGCACTCCGAGGCTGCCCTCATCGAGTGAATACATCACCGGCGAGCCCCAAGACTCGTTCATTTGGGCGCCCTTCCGGCAGACGAGCACACCTCGCCCATAACTGGCTCCAATACCAATCGCGACTTTCTTCACGCTGGGGAAGATAAGAAGACAACGGGACTGGTTGAGAACGTTGATCGGGAGGCCGCGGTCGCCCCCGATGACAGCCTGGAGCAGAGTGGCCGAGTTCGAAAGACGTTCATCCTCCTTTTTCTGGGCCACCAGCGGCGAAGCGACTGCCAGGCAGAGTGCGAGGATTACGATCTTATTTTTCACAAAGATTGTTCCTTTTCGACAGCGCGAGCTTACTACTGCTGCAAGCCCTTGTTCACCAGGACCGAGACATCCACACGGCGGTTCAGCGCCCGTCCTTCAGCATCGCTGTTCGTCGCGTCCGGATGGGTCGATCCATAACCCGCGGGCGCCAGGATACGCCGCATTGGTATGTTTCGTTGATCGCGCAAATATCGCGTCACTGCGGCTGCGCGTTCTGCGCTTAGCTGTTGATTCAATTCCTTAGTTCCGGTACTGGACGCATAGCCAGCGACCTCAATCATGTAGCCGTCGAGCGGCAGTGCAATGCTCGCCAGCTTACTCAGATCAGCTTTGGCAGCATCATCGAGCGTCGCGTTATCGGCAGCGAAATAAATCCCCGCCACCGCAACTGTGTTGTAGTCGTCCAGATCCGATACACGCTTGTTCACCTTCGCGATGGCGTCGGCGTCCATCATTCCGACGGCGCCGGCGACGTTGGCGCTGGCCTGGGCTTGGTTTGCGGACGACTGAGCCTGGTTGGCGGAGGTCTGCGCCTGGTTCGCAGAAGCGTCTGCCCGGTTTGCGGACGACTGAGCTGCGTTAGCGTCCTTCACTCCCTGATTGGCCCTGAACTGCGCCTGTTTTGCAGCGGCGTTGTTCGCATCGATTTGTTGTTCTTCCGCTACTTCGACGGCAAACTCGTCCGGGTCGAACTTGATCTTCCTGGCCTCGAGCTGTCCTTGCGCATTGCCGACGCCTTCCGCTTCGATGCCCAAGCCCGGCAACATCGCGGTCACATCCATGTCTTTGTGACGAAAATGAAAGTCCTTCGTGCGTTCGATTTGCGTGCTATCCGTCAGATCAACCACCACAAGCGAACCGTCTTTGTTGTCGCGAACCTTCACCAAATCTCCGCTGCGGGACACAATCGTCCCTTTGATCTTGGCTTTTTTCCCGGTCTCGACTTGATATGCGTGGGCGTCCCCCACATACCCTAAGCCGGCGAGCAGAATTAAACAAACTGACGAGCATAACCGTCTGGCAAGACTTTTCATATTGAATTCTCTTTCGAAGCTCCTCGACGGAGCCAGTATCTGTTCTTAAACGGAACGTGCGCTTAACACTTCGTCCCTGTCCGAGCAGCCTGATGCGACAGCGGCGGAGCGGACTCAGAACTTCAGGAATTAAAGAAACCGCGATTCAAGTGCGCGCCATCTGGGGTCGTCGAGTGAGGTCGAAATGACGAACCGAAACAGTACGGCTAAGATTGCATGCAACGTAACTCTGTCCTTCGCCGCAGTTCTGGTGTTAGGCAGCGTTGCCGGGGCGCAAAACGTCGAAATCAGGGGAGTCATCAACGGACGGACTGGCGCCACCATCACCGTTCAAACGCAGGAGTCGGGTAACGTGGTCGTTGTTCTCAGCGATTACACTCAGGTGGAAGATGTAGCGGGCCTATTCCATGCGCGTAAGAAGCACATGAATCTGACCGTCTTGGAGCTCGGTCTTCAGGTCCAAGTGCAAGGCAGCTACAACGGCCAGAATCAGTTGGTGGCAAACACCATCGAGTTCAATGGCAAGGATCTGCAGACGGCTACCGATGTTGAAGCTGGCGTTGCTCCAGTGGAGCAGCAGGAAGAAGTGCAAGAGCAGCAGGAAGAAATGCAAGAGCAGCAGGCGGGCAAGCAAGAGGGGCAAATCCAGCAGCAAGAGCAAGCGATGGCGCAGCAACAGCGAGCCATCGCACAACAACAGCAGGAAATGGCGCAGCAACAGCAAGCCATGGCACAACAACAGCAGGAAATCTCTGCGGCCCAGGCCAAGATTGCCGCGGAGAAGCAAGCCATCGCCGCGATCAACAAGCGATTCGGGGAACTGGCTGATTACAACATCTGGGATTCAATCACGGTTTACTTCGGGAACGACAAGGTCGCCGTCGACCCGCAATACGGCCGTCAATTGCTGGCTCTGTGCCAGAAGGCCCAGACGCTCACTGGCTACGTTATCCAGGTAAAGGGCTACGCATCGGCCGTGGGTTCTGCTGCGCTGAACGAGAAGCTGAGCCAGCAGCGCGCGGCCAACGTAACCGAGTTTCTGGAACAGCAGGGTCAAATTCCCCTGACCAACATATTGGCTCCCGGCGCTATGGGCACCAGCAAACAAGTAGCTCCTGACTGCACCTCGGAGGGCCAGGCCGAGAACCGGCGAGTTGTGGTGAGGGTGCTACAGAACAAAGGCATCGCGGGAAATAGACCGTGTGATTGCGCGAACCGCCGCGCTTCAAACAGAATTTCCGACTGGTTCTCCAGAAAATTAGTAGTCACGTTGGTGATGAACGCCTGACTCCGCACTTACAGCGGGATCACGCTCGTCGCCAGCGGACACTCGGGTTCCGTTCGAACGGGAATCAGACGCCCGCGTTCAGCAATTTTTCTTCTGCTCTTCAGGCTTAAATCTTCGCTATGAGCTGCTGGTTCTGACGATACACCGGAAGCCGATATGGCACATGCTGGTGTCAATCATCTGCGGTTGTCGTGCGGCCGGCCGATAGCGAAAGCAGTAGTTGGGCGCGCACAGATGTGAACCACCCTTGACGACGCGGCGTGGGATACGAAACTGCGGTTGGCGCGGATCGTAGCTTTTCTCCGACGAGACAATGTGGGGGTTGACGGAACCCATGCAGCACGACTTGACGGTCGGGTTCGAGCCGCGGGGCTCGTACCAGTCGCTAGTCCATTCCCAAACATTGCCGGCCATGTCGAACAGGCCGTAACCATTCGGCGGAAAGGAGCCGACCGGAGAAGTTCCTTCGTATCCGTCGGTGAGCAGATTCTGCCAGGGGAACTCGCCCTGCCAGGAGTTGGTCATGGCCTTTCCATCCGGAAACTCCTCATCACCCCACGCGAAGATTGTGCCATCGAGCCCGCCCCGTGCCGCGAACTCCCACTCGGCTTCCGTTGGCAGATCTTTTCCAGCCCAGCGTGCGTACGCGTCTACGTCCTCATAGGCAAGGTGAACCACCGGATGCCGGCCCAAACCGTCAAGCGAACTCTCGGGACCCTTTGGATGACGCCAGTTCGCTCCGGGCACCCACGCCCACCAGTTGGCGTAATTGCGCAGATCGACCGGTCCTGTTCGCGCCTGGAAGACCATGGAGCCAGGCACAAGATTCTCCGGAGGAGCGCCGGGGAAATCTTCCGGCTTAGGTGCGCGCTCGGCCAAAGTTGCGTAACCGGTCTCGGCCGCAAAACGCGCGAATTCATCGTTAGTGACTTCATAGGAATCCATCCAGAAGCCATCGACGGTAACTTCGCGGACTGGACTTTCTTCGGGGTAGAACTTTTCCGAACCCATCCGGAACGTCCCGCCTGGTATCCAGGTCATGCCGGAATGCGACGTAGCCGGCAATGTATTTGTCATTTGTTGTAGAGTCATACGATTTGGACTATTTCATTCATCGCGACGTGGGCTTTACGAACGTCCGATGCGTCGAACACCGCCTGATCGTACTGCTCTAACCGCTCAAAAAAGCGGCGCGCCATCTCGTGCGGTGAGCTTGTTCGTGACGATGACAAGGCGATTATTTCGCCAATGCAGCGGTCCCCGTCAATGGCATCAAATAGGCACTTTTCTGCTGAATCGATTGGCATGAACAGATCCTTGTAGGTGTGAGTGCGGTTGATCAAAACGGCCACGGCTCCAGAAGGCAGCCGCTCTTGAACACAGATTGTGTCTGGCATTCGAATGGGTACATAGCCGAGCCATGCGTCACCGGAAAAATCGACCGGTCGCTGCCCAGCGGGGTTATCGTTTCGGTAAACGATTAAACTGTGGCGAACCATCGTGCCTCGAAACAGTTCGACGGCCGCATACTGGTCAGGAAGTGAAAGACGTTTCATATGCGAAGCCTGGGGTATATTTGCCAGGACTCCACAACAAGGAGAATAGGGTGCCTGTTTCACCCATCGGCCGAACGTCAGTTCAGCCTTCTCGATTAGATCGAATAGTTGCGGCACAGAATAGGCGCGATCCTGCGGATGTAGAAGAGCATCGGCGAGTGCTGCTCTGTTCCGGAAATCCGGAGCTTCTCGCAGCAAGTTTTCCAACGGGTGTTCGGGCGGCAACTTCGACAACGCATCGACAAGCTCGTTAATTCCCTCATCCGTGGCGGGAATATCGACTCGCCTGCAGAATTCTTGCAACATATAGATACCTGTGCGGCCATAACGTGCGTACACCATGAGATGCATCGCTCCGTCGGGGTTGAGTACGCTGCGCAGAGCGCCGAGCCCGGCGTCAGGATCCGCGAGGTGATGGAGAACGCCGGTGCAGATAATCTGATCGAAGCTCATCCCCAGATCGTTTATCCGTTCAATAGGAAGCTGGTGTATCTGGAGATTGTGTAATTTGTATCTTCGTTTGAGGTCCGCAGTACAACGCACACTTGTTGCGCTGATGTCGACTCCGGTAACTTGAGCTGCGGGCCAACGGAAAGCATGCTTTGCCGCCTGAGATGTTCCGCAGCCGGCTATGAGGATGGAGTGGTCTTCCCTATAGGATCGCGCCGGCCAACAGAGATGATAATCCGCTCGGCGTCTTTGCTGGTCTTGCCAGAGCCGTCGATACTCTTCAAGGCCATTGATCGGCGGAGGATAAGGGTAACGATCGTAGAAATCTCGGACCTCTCCTTCAACAGTCAGGCGATGGCGACGGACAGCACTGTTGTTGGCTCATCGTAAGCAAGTTTCTAGCCCATAAGGTCCTGTTTTGAAAGGGAGATCTTTTGACCCCCCTTTCAACACACGCCAAATTACTTAGCCAGAACCGGTTCCAAGTGCTCCGTTTCTGTCGGCTTCGTTTCTGTCGGCTTCGCTTTTACCTGCTTCGCTTCTGCCGCTTCTTTAGCCTTTTCCGCCGCGATCGCCGGCCCTAGCTGCGCCATCACCGAGTCAAGGTTAAACGAGGCCGCCTTCTGGCGTGGCGGGTACTTCACGAAGTTCTCGATCTGCGCCGCCACCAAAGCCTGAGCTCCGTAAAGCAGGAAGGCGTGACTCATCATCCAATTCCAGTAAGTGTTGGAGTTGAAGTCGGCACGCTCGAACGGATCGCGCCGCAGGTTAAAGATAAGCGGAATCCGGAGCTTCACCAGTGGCTCTGCCCAAACCCGGGTCGAAACTGCACGCTGCTCCTCAAACACCAACTTCCAGTCACCGTGCCGGAGCGCCATGACACCACCGTCATCGCTCACGTAGAAGAAGGACTCCCTGGGGCTCTCCTTCACCTGCCCTGTCAAATAAGGCAGCAAGTTGATCCCGTCAATATGCACTTTGAAGGTCTTGCTCCCGACCTTGTAGCCGTTCAAGAGCTTCTGGTTGATGTCCGGCTCTCCCGCTGCGGCCAGCAATGTCGGCAGCATGTCCTGATGACAGCCGATGCCGTTCAAAACACTGCCAGCCTTGATCTTGCCTGGCCAGCGGAAGAAACACGGAACGCGCCAAGCTCCTTCCCAATTGGTGTCTTTCTGGCTGCGGAACGGCGTATTCGCGCCATCCGGCCACGTGTCGTTCTCTGGTCCGTTGTCTGTGGAATACATGACGATCGTGTTGTCAGCGATGCCCAGCTCGTCGAGCTTACGAGCACATGCCGATTTGCTCGTCGTGAGTCACCATCCGGTCACTGTAGTCGTCCTGCCCGCTCTTGCCGCGGTTCTTGTCGGCGAGGTGGGTCCTCAATGCATGGCCGTCGAGTTGTACCAAAGGAAGAAGGGCTTGTCCGCTTTGACCTGTTTCTCCATCCAATCAATGGCTCTTGAAGTGATCTCCTCATCGACAGTTCCCATCCGCTTGATAGTCAGCGGACCGGTGTCCTTAATCGTCTGCTTGCCTACGCGGCCAAAGCGGGGATCGATGGTTGCGTCATCCTTGTCCGTCGCCTCGCAATGGAGCACGCCTCGGGGTCCAAACCTCTTTTTGAATTCCGGGTCTTTGGGATAATCCGGAAGTTCCGGTTCTTCTTCCGCGTTCAGGTGATAGAGATTGCCGAAGAATTCGTCGAATCCGTGCACCGTCGGCAAGAATTCATTCCGATCGCCGAGGTGGTTTTTGCCGAACTGGCCGGTAGCGTAGCCGAGCGGCTTGAGCAGTTCGGCGATGGTCGGGTCTTCCGCCTGAAGTCCGAGCGTGGAGCCCGGCATTCCGACTTTGGTCAAGCCGGTGCGAAGCGGGTTCTGTCCGCAGATGAAGGCCGCACGTCCGGCCGTGCAACTCTGCTGGCCGTACCAGTCGGTGAGCTTTACCCCTTCGTCGCCGAGTCGGTCGATATTTGGGGTATGGTAACCCATCATGCCATCGCTGTAGTTACTGATGTTCCACATGCCGATGTCATCGCCCCATAAGATAAGAATGTTTGGCTGTTTAGTTGCCATCTTTGTTGCTCCTTTTCACTTTTGAATACTGATCAATGATTTGCACTGTTTTCTCTTCCTTCTTCTCGATCATTCAGGACTTCGCGATCTGGTCCGGAAGCGTGGCCGGCGACAGAATCTGCGCACCACAGAGTCGGGATACAAGGCGATCGGCGCCAGAATGCCTGGAGTTCGCCCGTGCTCATCGAAACGGATTCCGTGGGCAGTCCAGCGTTGGTGCTGCCGGCGTTTGGTATTCGTACAGCATGTGCGATGAAGTCAGCTCCGAGGGAGGGGCTTCGTGACGCTGTACTCGTGATGTTTGTCATCCCTCGTCCTGCCTGATGCGCCCCGCCGACAGCCGTTGTAAAGTTTTCTAGGGGCGCTTCGCCGAATGTAAGGGTGCCGTGCCCACCGATGTTTGCTCGTGTTGACGCCGCACCTCAGTTCTTCGAGCGAGACGCGTGATCAGCCCGCGCAGAATCAGGTAGGGCACGATCGCCAGAACGAACGCGACGATGATCGCTTCTCCCGGATAGACAAAGCGCAAGGCGATGATTTGGTACACGACGTCCAGCACCAGCGCGAGAATGAATACTTTGCCAACACTTTTCCAGCCGTCCTTGAGCATGTCTTCGCGTTGGCCGCGATCCGACAAGAGTGCCCAGAAATACGGGGACTTGCCAGCCCGCGCGTCTGCCAGTCCGGAGCGAATCGCGAAAATCGCTGCCATCAACGGCTGCAGCACCAGTCTGAACTTCAGCGGCCCGCTCACACGGGCAACCAGGTTATCTCCGATGCGCATCCACATGTGGTCCATAACTTCTCCTTTTCGTTAAATGAGCCCCTTCGGCGAGAGCACAGCGTGAGCCACTGTCTTTCAGAGGCGTTCACGCAGCCGCGCTCTGGTCGGCTGAAGGGCCGGCGGCTGCCCCGGCGAGCGGCACGATCTGCGGCCAGTGCTCCCGAACAGCAAATACACGGAACACGAACGCAACCAGCACCGCGATCAGCGTGACTGGAAAGAAAGCCAGACTCTTGTCTTCCACCGCGATCAGGGTGTAGACCGCACTCGCCAGCATCGCCGTCGTAACCAGATGCTGGGATGGCCTCACGATCTCAGGCGTCACCCCGGAGAACAGGTCGATGAGCACGCCGCCCGCGGTGGTGGCGATCAGCCCAACGACCATCGCAGCCCAGATTCCAAGACCGTGATCAAGCGATTTGTGCGCACCGAGGATCGCAAACCAGGGCAGCGTGAAAGACTTGAAGTAAGCCAGCGTCCTCGTGCGGAACCGCTCCTCCCGCGAGTCGGCATAGCGGTAAATCGCCAGGCCCAGCAAGCCCATTGCAAGGCACACAAGAAGATACGTCGGGTCCTTGATCGGCGAGGGAATGTCCCGGAGCAGCACGTCGCGCGACACGCCGCCCCCGATACCGCCGAAGAAGGCCATTATCAGCAGCCCCACCACCGCGTAGCCGCGGTTGTGCGATGGATTGCGGGCGACGAGCACACCGTTAAGGGCGTTGATGCCGGCGGAGAACAAGTCAACGTTTGGAAAACTTGGTAGATACATTTTGGCTTCTCCTCAAAGGGCTCTCTTCACAGACGATGGATCTTCTCAATCAAAACGGACCGTGCCGCAACACAACGCCGTAAAAGGTGATGCATCCAATCAGGACGACGGCAATCGCTATGACGATGGAGATGGACCACATATGCCGCGCCTCGGACGCCCCAATCGCGTTCAAAAAATTCCGGTGTTGCCAAGTTGCGGCCGCTAATGCCAGAGTGCCGAGCGCAACAAGGGTTAGCCCTAAATTGCGCGGCGCCTGCGGGCGCTGGATATTACCAGTCGCGATTTCTTCGGGAAGGTATTGGAAGAATTTATAGATGGCGAAACCGAACCCGATCATCGAAATGGAGGTTCGGATCCATGCCATCAGTGTTCTTTCCGCTGCCATAATCGTGCGCTCGACGGCCAGGTCGGTTCGCTCCTTGGCGAGAACCGTTGCTTTATCTTTCGGCGCTGTTTCCAAGAGGCTCATGCGCCATTTCTCCCGCACTTCATGGGCTTACGCGACAGTGATGATGGAGGTAGTGGCAGCTAGATTTAAAAACTTTGCAGGGTGCAAACTACCAGTTCTGCATTCCGGGATGGAAAATCCGGATACTTCGGAAATATTGGCCGGTGGTCCGGTTGTTTCGCATTAACGAGCATTGCGGTAAAGAATCTCTTCGTGCGTATAATTCACGCCGGAGCCAACGCTGGTTCGCATTCTTCAGCCATTCCTTTGCTCGCAAGTATCTAGCTCGGGTATATTCGGAATGTTTTGCATCGAGGCAGAGAATCTCGTATCAGAACGATTGAAGGTACGTAATCGCAGGTGAATGCGAGGACTTCAAGCTGATGATGTCAGCGGGAAAGGATCGCCATCGTTTACCCGCGAAGACATTATTGGTAAAAAAGGTGAAGTTCGGTTCGAAGCCGACCCTGCGCGTGGTCAGTTGTCACCTTGAAGAGCAACAATCCCCAGGAGCCGTCCTACACCGTGGCAGAGAAGCAACTCTACTCGAGCCACTACTTGGAGACGGCGCTCGATCTCACCAACTGCATGCCCGGTGACGATTCGAAGCAGTCTGGCTTCTACGTGGTCGCGATGATGGGATCGGAGCAGGCGGGGCTAAGCAGTTTCAAGGGCTCCATCCTGATCTTGTTGTGAGCCCGTGGCACGGCGACTGGGCATGGGGCTTGCCGTTGATCGCCTTGACCGTGGTCATCCATGCGGTTGGCCTTCTGTTCATCCGCGAGACCGTTGACCGCGTTCAGAACTGGGTTGCAGAGCGCTGCGGCTACCGTCTAATGTTCGTCGCGATCACCGGTACCACCGCGATGATCGCAGCCCTCCTACACGGGATCGAGGGAATCATCTGGGCCGCCGCTTACCTGCTTGTCGGTGCTGTGCCGGATTACGCCGAAGCGGTTCTATACTCGCTCAATGCGATGACGAGCTACGGTCATGAGAGTCTGGCTTTGGCGCAACGCTGGCAGGTGCTGGGAGCGCTAGAAGCGCTAAACGGGGTGCTGCTCTTTGGTCTGACCACCGCGTTTCTCTTCGGCGTCATTCAGAGGGCCGAAGCTCAAAGGCAGAGAACCCGATCAGCCGCGACGCCGTCGGGATCACGACAAAATTTGAAAGCCGCTCAGAGCTTGTCACTGATGGACTAACTCAGGGGCAGTGGCGCGCGCAGCTCAAACGTGAGTCAGGTCTCAGCCGGTACTTGGCCTCTTTTCGAGACGGCGAGGGAATGTTTCGCTCAGCAGCTCATTTCGGATTCGCAAAGAAGAAGTGCAGCGTCACTCCCGCGCCGTTCCAGTATGCTGGCTTGCAAGTAGGGCAGTTCTCGCGCCGGTAATACGTTTCCAGCATCACCACACGCTTGTACGGCCACTGGACACCAGCGGTGTACCATTCTTCATTCCAGGAGTGCTTCGCCCCATCATAAAAGACCTCAACAGAACCAAAGGGAGTAAAGCGGAAGCCCTGAACAACGAAATCCCGTTCAACTGTCAGCATGTTCCGATAGGTTGTCGAGTATTTCCCATCTATCCAGCGGAACTCGATCCGGTTCCTGTCGCGGACCAAGAGGTCAGCGGGAACACGAAAACCAGGTGTGGCTTCTATAACTAGCCGTTCCTCCTGTTTCAGCTTTCCCGATTGCACAGTTCGAAGAAACTCGTAGCCGCCGCCGAACACAAGGTGGTGTTCTTTGTCTGGATCGATGTTTTCCAGGTGCGGCCTCAAAATGGGTTTGAACTGATAACCGAACGCCGCCGCTGCATACCATTGCTGGTACGGATAGCCCACTCCTTGCTCCAGCCCCGCAAACGTGAGCACGCGCAAATGCGAGGGTAATTCTATAAGGGCGTCGACTTCCGGCAAGACTTCGGTCTCCGCGGTCTGCGATTGCCCGGCTGCACCCGAACAGAAAGTTGTAACGAGGACCAATGCCGGCACAATCCTGAGTAGAAATTTGTTCTCCATCGATTCTCAGGGAATTCCCGGTCGAACCACTTAGGTCATTGCCCGGCAGATCGATGTCTACCCGCGCGCAAGGAGTTTATTTTTTGACTTCGATGACGAACACGTAGCTTTCGTAGATCCAGAAGGGACCTATTCGTTCTAAATTCGGGCGCACGGCGATCAATCACGACCGAGGACGGGAGGCGCACGCCGCCTTGACCGTTTGGAAGCACTAAAACGCTCTTTCCACACCGCCTTCGGCGAATTAAAAAAAGAGAACTGAGTTCGTCCGACGGCATCTGTTGACTCGCGAGGCGGTTGACGCCACATCCGACGGTCCAAATGATTAAACGAATCCTGCTGTTGTCCTTTTCCCTTCTCGCTTTGACGCGCATACCGGTATTGGCGCAGGACAAACCGGCTTCTACTGACCACGACAAAACAGCTGCCGGTGAGGAAGACCCAGGGGCCGGTGACAACGCCGAGAAGCTGGCAAAAGCCGCACAGAATCCGGTCGCCAACATGATAAGTGTTCCGCTACAGAACAACACCGGCTTCGGTATAGGCCCGTATGAACGAATACAAAACGTTCTGAATATCCAGCCGGTTATCCCGTTTCATATCAGCGAAGACTGGAACCTGATCACGCGCACCATACTGCCGGTCATCTCACAGCCAAACGTCGCGTTGCCGGCACAGGGCTGGTCTGGTTTTGGAGACCTGAATCCTACGTTTTTCTTTTCGCCCGCTCATTCGGGCAAGTTGATATGGGGCGCGGGGCCGACGGCGGTTCTTCCCACCGCGACTTCTCAGCAGCTCGGCCAGGGAAAGCTCAGCCTGGGTCCGGCTGTTGTTTTGCTGACCACTCCAGGTCATTGGGTCATCGGCACATTGATCAATAACATCTGGTCAGTCGCTGGGCCTCGCGGGCGACCCGCGGTGAATCAAATGTTACTGCAGTGGTTCGTCAACTACAACATGAAAAAGGGTTGGTATCTGGTCACGTCACCGATCGTGACTGCCAACTGGAAGGCGAGCAGCAGCGATCAGTGGAATGTTCCCTTGGGCGGTGGACTCGGACGAATTATGCGCCTGGGACATCAGCCAATCAACATTACGAGTCAGTTCTATGGAAACGCAGTGCATCCCGCAGGCGCATCCCCTTGGGGCATGCGATTGCAGATTCAATTCCTGTTTCCACAGAAGCCGCAATAGGAAGTGACGGTCCGCCGCGGCCGTCCTGAGAAGAACAAATGGAAATACTTCAGTTTATACGCCTACACTCTAGAGAGCTCCCAACGCTAGCGAAAGCCGCAGTGGCAATGGCGATCATTGTCGGCGTTCCTCCCCTGTGCCGGCGCGTCCGTCTCCCGACGGTTGTAGGGCTGCTGCTGAGCGGAGTCGTAATCGGACCATACGGCCTCGACATTTTTTTCAAGAACACGCCCGTCGCGGATTTTTTCGCCGATTTAGGAAAGCTGATGCTCATGTTTTTTGCCGGTCTGGAAATCGATCTGGCTCTATTCCGGCGAGCACGGAACAAGGCGATGATCTTCGGCACCATAACGACACTGGTCCCTTTATTGCTGGGCACCTCCGTTGGGCTTCTGTTCGGCTACAGCTTTATCCCTGCGATCGTATTGGGGTCGTTGCTCGCGTCACATACGCTCCTAGGACTACCCATCGTAACGAGGATTGGCGTTAGCGCAGCGCGAGCCTGTCATTGTCACAGTCGGCGCGACCGTGCTTTCCGACACGCTTTCCCTTATTGTGTTTGCGATTTGCGTCCCAGTTTTTAAGAGCGGTTTTTCAATTTCCGGGCTGGCGGTACAACTTGTCGAGATTGCCATCTTTTTCCCCGTTGTTCTATTCGGTCTGAGTCGTTTGGGAGCCTTCGCTCTCAGAAAGACTGGCAATGACGAGAACGCCTATTTCGTCACAATGCTTGCAATTCTCACGATAGCGAGCCTTCTCGCGCGAGCCATCAACCTTCCGGGAATAGTCGGGGCATTTCTCGCCGGATTGGCGGTAAATGCAGCCGTTCAGGCAAAGCCGGCGAAAGAGAAGCTGGAGTTCTTCGGGAACTCTATTTTCATCCCGATCTTCTTTATCGTGACCGGATTCTTGATCAATCCTGTTGCATTCTTTAACACCATAACGGGCAACTTCGCTCTCGTGGCAGGAGTGGTTGGCGCTTTGCTTGCCGGCAAGTGGATCGCAGCGGAAAGTGTTGGGCGGGCGTTCTCTTATACTCCGGATGCGCGCAAGACGATGTGGGCGCTGACTCTCCCGCAGGTGGCGGCAACACTAGCCGCCGCGCTCGTCGCTTACGAGACGTTCAATGCTGCAGGCCAGCGGCTAGTGGACAATCGCTTGATCAGCGTTGTGCTTGTGCTGGTCCTTTTCACCTCCATCCTCGGACCGGTTCTGACCGAGCGCTTCGCACCTCGCATGGCAAAAGCGCTCACCCCCCTTGACCCGACGAAGCCTGTGGCAGTTGCCGCGCTCTGAGTCAAAAAAAAATTGTTGCCAAGCACACTTACTTGCCATCTCTCCACATCGAGATGGACGTGCCAAATGATCGTAGAAGAAGCTAAGAAACTCCTGGTGACGGTACTCAGCCTCCTTCTGGCGACCACTTCGTTACAGGTAGCTGGGCAGCAAGCTCCAGAGACCACATCAGCAAACGGCTTGGGAGGCGCGACCGCAACTGCACCCATGAGCGCGAGCGAACTTGAGGGATTGGTAGCGCCTATAGCTCTATACCCGGACGGGCTTGTTGCTCAGATCCTGGGGGCTGCGACTTTCCCGGACCAGGTGGCCGTCGCGAATTACTGGGTGCAGCAAAATAAGAACCTGAGCGGGAATGCTCTGAACCAAGCGGTCGAAAAACAGGCGTGGGACCCCAGCGTCAAAGCCCTGACCGAGTTTCCGTCCGTCCTGGACAACCTGGCGAAAAATCTCAGTTGGACTTCTTCATTGGGAGAGGCTTATCACAATCAGCAATCGCAATTAATGGCGGCCATTCAGACGTTGCGTGCCAAAGCTAAGGCTGCGGGCAATCTTAAATCGACTCCGCAGATCGTCGTGCAGCAGCCGTCTCAGCAGACGATCGTCATTCAACCCGCGAATCCACAGATCGTGTACGTCCCGCAATACAACCCCGCAGTCATATACGGCGTCCCCTATGTCACTCCTGGGTACACAACGGGCGACTTAGTTGCAACGGGCCTCTTATCGTTTGGAGCTGGTATTGCCGTGGGAGCGATGATGAGCGGAGGATGGGGTTGGAATTCCTGGGCGTGTAATTGGCACGGCGGTGCGGTGGTATACAACCACAATACTTTCTATGGCAACACTGCCTGGCACGGCGGCTACTATAACGGCGGCTATCATAGCGGCTACGGGTACAACAACGCATATAACCACTACAACGGCAATAACTACAATCATTACAACAGCAGTAACTACAATCGGAACGGCGAGAACAACTATAACAAGAACGTGAGTAACAGGAACATAAGCGGTAACACGGTAAACGTCAATAAACAAAGTGCTCAGAATTTCAATACCAGCCACGCTTCGGCATCGAATGCCTGGGCGCAGCACGACAGCAGCGCCGGGAAATCTGGCGCCTTCAGTGGCATGAGCGGGCACTCTGGCGGGTTCGGCAGTTCTGGAGGATGGTCGTCAAGGGCAGATAGCAGTCGCGGCTGGGGGAGCATGCACTCAAGCGGATTTAGCGGTGGCAGGTTTGGCGGTGGTGGGTCTGGGGGCGGTGGATTCCATGGTGGTGGTTTTCGGCGCTGATGAAGCGCGTGGCTAGACGCGAGAACAGCCCGATTTTGGAGGAATGCTTATGTCAGATCTGATTCGGAGCCAGAGAATCCCGGCTTCCTGTTGGTGGGTGCCCCTCACGCTGGTTGTTGGGCTGGCTTCCTGCGGAAAACCGGAGATTTCGGCTCCGAAAAGCCCCGATCAAGTAACGTTCGCGTCGCCGGAAGAGGCGGGCGGCGCGGTGTTGAAAGCTGCCCAAGCTGCCGATCAAGGCGAATTATTTCGGATCTTCGGTCCAGACGTCAAGCAGGTCCTCTTTTCTGGCGATCCAGTAAAGGACCAGGACGCCCTGCAAGATTTTGTTGCCGCCTATAAACAAATGAATCGGTGGGCCAAGATCCAGGCCGGCGGCGAGATTCTCTACGTTGGGGCAGACAATTACGCTTTGCCTATTCCGCTTGGGAAAAACGCCTCAGGCCGTTGGTATTTTGATACCCCAGCCGGCAAAGACGAAATTCTTGCACGCCGTATCGGCCACGACGAGTTGACCGCGATCGCTGCCGCTAGTGCAATCGCCGATGCGCAGCAACGCTACTTCGCCGATACTCACGACGGTGACACCGTGAGGCAATACGCTCAGCAGTTAGTAAGCGACGACGGAAGACAGAACGGGTTGTATTGGAATGTTGCAGAAGGTCAGAAACCGAGCCCGCTCGCCCAGCTTGGCGACTTCGCGAAAGCGGTCGGTTACACCAACGCCGGCGGTGAGCCGCAGCCGTTTAACGGCTATTACTTTCGTATCTTGACGAAACAGGGCGGCAACGCTCCAGGCGGGGCGAAGGATTACATGGTGAACGGAAAGATGACTGGTGGATTTGCTATTCTCGCGTACCCCGCAGAGTATCGGAATTCAGGAGTCATGACCTTCCTTGTCGGCCCTGATGGGTTGGTCTTTCAGACGGACTTGGGCGAGAAGACGCGAGAAATCGCCGCAGCGATGACGGAATACAATCCGCGGGACGGCACGACACCCCTAAGAAGCGACTAGAATTCTTAACCGAATTAAAAAGCGATGCGCCGTGGGTGTGCGCATGGGCATTCTTCGTGCGCGAGCCCAACGTTCTCTTCGACTGGGCCGCCCGTATCTCTTTCAGCGCAAGGACGTGCCCCCATGCTGCTTCTCGGAGCCGGGGTTCAGCTCGGCGGCCAGAGGCTTCGCGAGCGAGGCGTGCATAGAAACACTAAGGCGCTCGAGACTTCTGGTATCAACCCGGATGTGGCCGGACTCGGGGCTGTCGAGGTCAGCGATTAGCGACATGACCACGGCTGCCATTAGGGGAGTTAATAGGATGCTGAATAGCACGCGCCGCCTGGCCACTAGACCCGAGGCAAGACATGCCAGCATCGCAATTACCAGGATCATCAGCCAAACGCTCTGCGGAATACGATTCTCCAAAGTGGCTATTTGATTCTCGCTGATGTCAAAAGCCGAGTTCAACGATTCGATGTAGCCGGCCGTCATCGGTGTTGGCGCTGCCCTTGCGGCAGCCTCGGTTATTCGCCAGAGCTCGTTCTGAAACTCACGCGTTTCCGCCAGCTTCGCTTGCATGTCCCTCATAGGCTTGCCGCTTCTAAAATAGGCCAGCCGAGCGTCCACATACCCCGTCAGCAGTTGACCAACGCGGCTGCTATACGGCTCTGGAAGCAGGTGAGCCCGGAGAGCTGCTGTGCCGATGTCATTGGCTTCCTGGACCATCAAGTGCTTGCGCTCATCGTAGCGGGTCAGCGCCATTGCCAAAGTAAACCCAAGCAATAAGCTCAGCAGCAAAACGCTGCCGTCACGTGCTTCCTTCAACTGCTCGCGAACAATCTCGTGGCCGTCAAGCCTCCGCCTGCGCCCCATCCGGAACCCAGCTTCCACCGTAAGAATCAGCACCACGAGAACGGCCACGAAGAGTAGCATTGGCGTATTAAGAATCGTCATTTGATCATTTCAAGCGGGTTCGCTCTGACGAACGATTAACAATCTTGGGGTGCAGCCGCTTAGCCTCGACGCATTGGGATGCTCCTTAAGCGGCCGAGAAATAACAAATTTTCTGAATCTTGGATGGGGCGAACCGATCGATGCTTACGAGTGGGGAACATGCGCGAAAGAAGATAACGCATGCCCCATCTTCTGATGCTGGAAGTGCTGTTTGAAAACGATGAGGCGCACGAACTCTAAGACGTGGGCGGACCACGTACGGTCTGCACGCTGTGACATCCGCGCCATCTGGCGGGTCCTCACAAATAAACATGCACCGATATTTCCCCGGATCGTTGCCGGATGCACTATCGCGTATCTGGTCTCGCCGATTCAATTGATTCCGAACTTTATCCCCGTTATCGGGCAGATGGACGACTTACTCGTACTGTATGTCGGTTTGAAGTTAATCCGCAGGTTAGTGCCGCAGTCGGTTCTTGAAGAGAAGATGAGTCTAAGTGTCTCGATATCCGGCAATTAGGGGAGCTTCCAGTGACTGGACTCTTGGACGTAGTCGAACGAGCAGTCGCGGACGCCACACACTGGCTCCGCTTGTGCATCGAGGTCGTTGGCGCTCTCTGCGTTGCCGTGGGCTTCGGCTATGCAGTTGTGCAATTGGCGTCGCTTCACAATCATAATCAAACCGAAACGTTCCTGCGTATCCGAGTTACCTTCACCCGGTATCTCTCGGTGGGATTGGAGTTCCAGCTAGCAGCCGACATACTTTCCACCGCGATTGCACCCACGTGGACCGAATTGGGCAAGCTGGGTGCAACGGCCACGATCCGCACCGCATTGAACTACTTTCTGTCACGGGATGCACGGCAGGACGCCGAAAAACGCAGGAGTGAACAGGTTGTGATCTGGGACGAGCCTGAAACTCCGGTGCACACAACCCCAGCCATTGTTCGACAGCGAGGCGAATGAATGCTCCACTCGAATAGATGAACCAATGATCGTGAAGGAGGCATCGTCGGTGTGCCGGGATAACCGACGCGGGAGTGGACCAGCGACTGGTACGTCCCGCGTCGCCCTGAGGAAGCTGTTAAATCCTGTTGCGGTCCGCCCGATGAATCACACATCCTCTCGCCAGAAAGAGCTACGATCCCGCGCAGCCGCAGTTTCGCATTCCGCGCAAGGTGGTCAAGGGCGATCTTATTTGTGCGCACCCAATTACTGTCTGCGCTACCGGCCGGCTGCCCGCCAGCCCGAGATGGTCGACACCGGGATGAACATATTGGCTTCCGGTGCATAGTTGCGAAGCGGGCCCAGTCAGAAATCTTGTAGCCGGTCTACATACTTGATCAATAGAACTTCGTTGCCCTTATCGGTGTAGATCAGCTCGTCGACCATGTTACGGGCAAGCAAGACACCAAAACCGCCGGGCCGCAAATTCTCCGCATCGCGATAATTCACGTGGCGAAGTGGATCGCTCGGCGGATTCGACACGGCCGCATGATGTATTTCATCAAACGAGAACCCCTCGCCGGGATCTTTGACTCGGCAGGCGACTGCTCGTTTGGTCCGAAGGTACGACATTTCGACATACTGGCCGGGGTCGAAGTTTCCTCCGTATTCGATGGCATTCATCAGCAATTCTCGTAATGCCCAAGCTACGGCATCCTTTTCGTCCGCCGGCAAGTCGATCATCTCCTGAATGAATCGAAGCAGCCGCTCGGCGGTCTTGATGTCGCACCTGGTGACAACGCGCACCCAGCTGGGCGTTGCTGACACAATATCGATGCCATCATCCCAACATGGCTCCCGCGTAGCGTTCAGTACCATGTCCGTCAGTGCTGCAAGGTGAAATGGGCGCGAAAAATAGCTGAACGCCCCTGCCCGCATTGCGTCGAGTACATCCGACGGCGTACTCTCCTCCGTCAGGATAATCATCCGAGTATGTGGATGAAGGCGTCTTATGCTACGGAGTAAGTCGACATCTTCTTTGCCGGAACTCTCTTCGCTCGTAAGGATCAAATCGAATCGTTTCGATTTGACCAGCTCGAGCGCCGTTGCGTTGTCGCGCGCCTCCTGCATAGTCCACTGTGGCGGCCTGAGAATCTCTGAAATCCTCTCGCTGACGTCATGCGCGGGGTCAATGACTAGCGCTGCTTGATGCTCGATCATTCCAGCTGTGATGCGTTTTCGCCTGAACCAACCGCCGGCAGCGCCGTTTCGATCCAATTGCGAACAGGCAACCTCACATCTTTCTCTTGGACACACGACTCAAAGTGTTTACAAACGCTTGCGCGATGGGTGGGGCCTGAGTGTTCCCCGTCAAAATTTCCTTGTTACTCAAACTAGACCCATACAGACCTTTGTTATCGTCTAAATCTTGTCGTAGTGTTCCTCCTTCGAGCGACAATCCAGCGAACACACCACGAGCGCGGGAATAAGAGAGAATCTCCGCACCCATTTGCGCGTCCGTGGCCGCCGACGAGTCACGCCCGACCGGCCCGGCTGCCACACCCGCGTTGCCGCCCAAAGTAAATTTGCTCTGCAGTAGCTTTTGCTCACCTGATTCGTTCATCACCAGCAAAATGATGTCCACGCCACTTACGCCGATTTGAAGGCCAAAGCTACCGCCCTCAATGCGGACACTGCCAGGGGCGCTCCAGGACGTACCTGATCCTCTACGGCATGAGATGAATCCCTTGCCATACTTTGCACCAACGATGAAGCCGCCTTTGGTTAAATTCGGTATGACGACGACGCATTGAGCCTTCTCTAGCAAGCCGGAAGGGATTCCCCTATCCGACATCTGGGCCATATCGTTTAAAACGGACTCCGCTTCTGTCAATCTCGTTTCTACGGTGTCACTTGAGAACGCACTTATTGAACAGCCGATCAAAAGCACTGGGAAAAGTATGTACTTCACAGGCGGACTCCTGACTGAATTTCACTCCCCGAGATGCTGATTTGTTGCAGTCGGCTGCTTTTACTTTTGCTCGTCATGTCTGGTGCTGTGCGGCAACGTAATTCCTGTGAAAGTGAAGTGGCTTGTCTTCACCTTTGCTGTAGATCAGCAGATACGACTTTTTCCGCTGAAAACGTTGAGCATTTACAAGCGCTGACAGATACTTGCTTTCCTGCTCCGAAACTGCCTCTTCGCATGCCATGCGCGTCGACCCCAAACGGCTAAAACTGATCGACTCTCGTTCCTGTTTCACCGTCGCGAAGAACCGGTTGCAGGAAGCGTTGCCTACGGCGCTGCCAGGACCTGGAAACGATAACGTTGCCTGAACACCCCCGAGGACTTTGACTCCGCAGAGGTTATCCAGCTTCCACTCGGTGCCGACTAAGCTTGCTGGTCCATTCCGGTCGGGCATTGTCACCGACTTTCCAGCCGGTTGCGCCTGGTGCGGGGCCGCGTTCCCAAGCATCGCAAACAAGAGCAGGAACGTCATTTCACCCGGCGCAGATTCGCGAGGCGGAGCGGCTTCTGACCGTAATGCTCGATCTCAAGTTCCCCCTTCTTGTTGAACTTGATTTTGCATGCGGGCGCCAGGGTTCCTGTGCCCTTGCCGTTCTTATCCAGGTCGAGAACCACTATGCCGAACTGGTAATCTCTCGAACGCGTGCCGTTATAAAGCTCATAGAACGACATCGGGCGATTAGTCACCATAACGATGTGGCTCCCACCGTCGGCAGTCGGACTGATCCGGGCAATGCGAAACGCGCTGCCAACAAAACCCGTAGGTGCAAGCCGCCCGACCTCTTTCGTCTTTTCCAGAGCGCTAACGAGCCCGTTAGGGCCTTTATTTCTAAGGGTCGCGGCAAATTCCCCCACTTGCCCGTCGTCTGTCCACTTCGTGACGTACGCGTTAAGGCCAAAGCTCTTCCCGGCGGCCACGCCTGCTTGCCCGAATGCAGTCGCCGAATACTGCTGCGGTAAATCGGAGCTCGAACGGACGCTTTCACCTTCCGCGGCGGAAGTAGAGTGCACAATCAACGGCGCAAGTGCCAAGACCACAACCCATGTCGATTTTCGTAATTGCATTTGGATTTTTCCTCACGTTTCGTCCCACAGGCGGGTGATGCAATTTGTGGAGCGCCGGTTCATTTCTTGTGAACTGGGGAGCCTGTTGCCTCCGCGCGGCCAGCAGGAATTTTCTACGCCTTCGGGCCCCGTCCAGCCATCAGCCGAACTTCCGATATCGGAAAGAAGCGGTACTTGCGTGCTGAATCGTCTTCTGACTGACGCCTGTTTCGGCACTTTCCTCTTCGCAGGATTCTGCCTCGTCTCGAGCGCCGCATCTCCCGTTCAGGAAGGGCGCCAAATGGAGGAAACAAATTCATTTGATACTCAGGATCATTCCGTCCAGCCGGGCACGCCCGCTAAGCCCGAACAGGAGCCCAAAGACAAAGAGCTGAAAAAAAAGAAAAAGAGACGAGGCTCATTTGTCGCCGTCCCTATTCCGATTTCGAGCCCGGCTATCGGTTCCGGAGTTGTGCCTGTCGCTGCCTACATCTTTCCTCTCGTCCCAGAGGACCATGTTTCCCCGCCGTCCGTCGTTGGCGCGGCTGGCCTGATCACCAATAATGGCAGCCGGGGCTTTGCTGTTGGCGGAGACCTTTATTTCAAAGAAAATACTTATGAAATCACCGCAATATATACCCACGGTAACGTGAACTATAACCTGTACGGCCTTGGAAGCGGTGTTAACATCGCGGGTTTCAAGCTGCCCCTCGCGCAAACTGGCCAGGCATTCCTTGGCGAGGCCTTGAGGCGCATTGCATGGAAGTTTTTTCTAGGTCCTCGATTTTTGTCGGGAAACTCCCTAATTACGCTAAGACCAAGCGGCAGCGTGGGATCCGAAATACCGCCTGACCTCGGGCTTCAGACAAATCTACGAGCCATTGGCATCCAACTACAAAGGGACACGAGGCCCAATCGTTTCTATCCCACCGCTGGAACATATTTCCACTTCACGTCTGACTTCTTCGCGCACGGACTGGGAAGTAAATACGCGTTCCAGTCATACAGACTCACCTTTAATAAGTACGCAAGTCTGACCAAGAACCAGGTTCTCGCTTATAACCTGTACGCTTGCGGGACGGGCGGTAGCCCGCCCTTTTACGGGAACTGCATCTATGGAACTAACAACGAATTGCGAGGATATACGGCGGGTCGCTATCTGGATCGCTACATGACAGCAACGCAATTGGAGTATCGCTTGACGTTACCGAAGAGGTTCGGCGTAGTCGGGTTCGGCGGGATCGGCGAAGTAATTCCTGGTGGAAATCAGATCTTCCGAAGCAACCACTTTCTACCCAGCGTTGGTGGCGGGCTCAGGTTCGAGCTGAGCAAGGTCTATCACGTCAATCTCAGTGCAGATTACGGAAAAGGCAGGGGCGGTCACACCTTCAGTTTGGGGCTTGGCGAGGCATTCTAAACGGCCGAGATACTCCGCTCCACTGTGCTCCAAGGCATGAAATTCGGGAAAACAGCGCGTTCGTAAACGGGCAATACTCGCTGCGAGTATCCTTGGCTAGAGGAAGAGTATTGGCCCCTAGAGAATCTGAAACAAAGCGAGCAGCGCCGCCGTTCCCGCAAGCGTTACTATTGGCGCTGCTTCAAGACACGGATGAGCTCGTTGCCGCACTTGATGTCGATATGCGGTACATCGCGTTCAGCTCTCGTTATCAGCGAGAGTTCCAGCGGATCTTTGGCGTAACAATCTCGCAAGGCACAAGTCTGCGCGACGCGCTGGCGCATCGGCCGGCAGATCAGGCGAAAGCACTCGATAACTGCCGTCGGGCGCTTGCCGGAGAGGAGTTCACCGTCACAGAGAAATTCGGCGATGAGAAGCGGTCGAGAAGCGTCTATCAAGCTCGGTTTACCCCCGTACGCGATAGCGACGAGCGGATTACTGCTTCTCTCCACAGAGTTCAGAACATGACGGCGCGCCGTGCGGAAAAGCTTAAGCGGTCAGAAGCCGAGAGAAAGCGATTGAAAGCTGTTGTTGATTGCATGACGGAGGCGGTCATTGTTACGGACCCCTCTGGCGCGGTCGTGTCCATGAATCCGGCAGCGCTGGCGATGCACGACTTTTCGTCGCTTGCCGAGGCTACTCGCAGCGCTAGCGTTTTCACTGATCTTTTCGAAATGACGTATCCCGATGGACACGCTGTCCCTACAGGTGAGTTGCCGTTTTCCCGTGCGATGCGCGGGGAAGCAATCCCTTATGTGCAGATTCATTTTCGAAACAAGCGCACGGGAAAAACGTGGATGGCGGCTCAAAGCGCCGCCCCGGTTCGCAATGCTGCCGGCAGAGTGATCCTCATCGTAATTACTATTCGAGACATCACTGAACGTAAACGCATGGAGCAGAGGCTGCGCGAAAGCGAGGAGCGAGCGCGTTTAGCTATGCAGGCAGGCCGGATGTATGCGTGGGAATGGAATCCCCGCACCGATGGGGTGCTGCGATCTTCCGCCAAGGCCAACCTATTTGGCCTGTCCGAGGACGCCATGCAAGGGACGGGGCACGAATATTTTCAGCAAATACACTCAGACGATCGTGAACGCTTTATACGTTTAGTGCGCGATCTAACGCCAGAGAACGACCGCTACGACACTGAATATCGAGTGGTTCGGTCCGATGGACAAATTACGACGCTTCAGGAAAGCGCGCGAGCTTGGTTTGACGAGAACGGTCGGATGATTCGCTTGATCGGCATGTCCGCGGATGTAAGCGAGCGTGCACGAGTACACGCGGCCCTGCGGGAGACAGAGGAGCGCTTCCGCAAAATGGCCGACACGGCGCCTGTGCTGATCTGGGTCTCCGGACCGGACAAACTCTGCACGTTTTTCAATAAGCGCTGGTTGGATTTTACGGGCCGCTCCATGGAGCAGGAATTGGGCAATGGGTGGACTGCAGGCGTGCACCCCGATGACCTGGACCGTTGTTGCGATATCTATTATTCCTCGTTCGATAGCCGCCGCGATTTCCAGATGGAATACCGGCTGCGGCGATCCGACGGCGAGTACCGATGGCTATTGGACACGGGCGTTCCACGGATCGAGGAAGGCGGGATCTTCGTCGGCTACATAGGATCTTGTATCGACATCACCGATCTAAAGCGCGCTCAGGAAGAGGTGCTGGAAGGACAAAAGCTGGAGAGTCTCGGCATGCTGGCTGGCGGAATCGCCCATGACTTCAACAATCTGCTAGGCGGCATCGTTTCGGAAGCAGAGCTTGCAATGGACGAATTGCCGGTTGGATGGCCTCCATACGAACAGGTCCAGAGCATCAGGACCATCGCGATGCGTGCCGCCGAGATCATCCGCGAGTTGATGATTTATGCCGGACAGGAGACTGCGACGGTGGAACTCGTCGATATTTCAGACCTGGTGACGGAGATGCTTCAGCTGGTTGCGGTGTCGATCTCGAAACGCGCTGTGGTCAAAACGGACCTGCCCGAAAACCTTGCACCGGTGCGAGCTAATCCCGCACAGATGCGTCAGGTTGTCATGAATCTGATCCTCAACGCGTCAGAGGCGATCGGTGATAACGACGGTGTGATCACGGTTAGGACAAGATCGCTCAGGTCAGCTCACGACACGGCGATTGAACCGAGCAAACTGCCCGAAGGAGATTACCTTGTTCTGGAGATCGCCGACACGGGATGCGGAATGAGCGAAGAGGTTCGAGTCAAAATGTTCGATCCGTTCTTCACGACCAAGTTCGCGGGTCGCGGCTTGGGGCTGGCGGTCGTGCAAGGAATCGTTCGCGGGCATGGCGGCGCGATACATCTATCGAGTGCACCGGGTCGTGGCACGTGCATTCAGATACTGTTGCCAAGCGTCAGTGACGCGGCCCGGCGCCGGGAAATCACTGCTGTACCGCCGTCACCTGAAGCGCAGGCTGCCGCTTCGGGGAGTGTTCTTGTGGTTGAAGATGAGGACACACTGCGGTTCGCCGTTTCGCGCATGCTCCGCAAGCGGGGCTTCGGCGTCATCGAGGCCGCTGACGGGAATGCCGCCATCGATCTGTTTCGCGCTCACACCGATGACGTTGATATCGTTCTGCTCGATCTCACGATCCCGGGACTACCCAGCCGTGAAGTCTGGAAGGAAATGCGGCGCATACGGCCGGAAATCAAGGTGATTTTGACGACCGCATACAGCCGCGAGATCGTGGCCGCTCGTCCAGACTGGGCGCAAGCAGCCGCTTTCATTCGAAAGCCTTATCGTCTTGAGCAGCTTGTACGTCTGCTTGCAGAAGCACTCGCCTGAACAACCTCGCTTCCGAAATAAATTAACGCTGCTCCAGTCCGTAACTGATCAGACCCAACGCAAGATTCACGATGAGCCATGGGGTCTAGGCGTTGTCGGTATGTTATCCGGCGCGCCCGAAATTTCAGTTAAGGAGATATTCACTATGAAAAAACACATCACGCTTATTGGGACGGTACTGCTCTTGGCCTGTACAGCCTCAGCCCAAGACAATTTTCCCAAGATAGAAACATTTCTCGGATACGACATGCTGCGATTCAACTCAGCTACCAACGTTCCGTCTTTCAGTGCGAACGGGGGGGGTGGGCAGTTCGTCTACAATTTCACTTCCTGGCTGGGCGCGGCCGCCGATATCTATGCCGTTCATAACGGAAATATCTTCGGCAGCGTGAACTACCTCGGCACCACCTATCCGGGAGGGAAAATTGACAGTACCGCTGCGTTCTATCAGTTTGGGCCGCGCGTGTCGATCCGAAAGTGGCATCGGTTTACGCCGTTCTTCCAAATTTTGATGGGAGCGGAGTCTCTGGCGCAGAGTATTCCTGTCACGCTCCCGCAGGGGACAACCATCATCACATCAGTACCGGGTGGCGTCTTTGTCCTTTGCCCGGGCTGCACGACGAACCCCAAGAATGTTGGGCTGCGTTTGAAAACAGGGCAAACGCAGTTCACCTATCTTCTCGGCGGCGGTCTGGACATCAAGCTAAACCACTATATGAGCTTGCGTCCGATCGGCGCGGATTTGCAATTTTCGCGTCTACAGCAGCTCCGGGAACCCCAGCCGAATAAGAGCCAATACAGTTTCCGGTATTCGACGGGCCTCAACTTCACGTTTGGAGGTGCTCAGTAGCGAATTTGCCGCGGTGCCGACCGCAGCAAGCGGGCACCACACGCTAACACGTTTCTCACGTACCGGCGATTGCCTGAAGGGGCAATCGCCCTTTTTCGTTTCAGGCGCTTTGGGCAGCAACTCCAGTGTGGGGCGCCGGGGCAGCCTTCCGGAGAGGAACGGCAGCTACCATCGGTACATCGACGGTAAATGTCGATCCTTTGCCGACTTCGCTCTTGACGGTGAGTTTTCCAGCATGTCCTGCCACGATTTGTCTTGAAATCGCTAGTCCCAGGCCTGTTCCGGTCTTCGCAGATCCATTCCCATTTCCGCCGCTTTGGAACGGATTGAATATCGTTTCCATTTGGTCCGCTGGGATGCCCGGACCTTCATCCTGGACGGAGATAGACGCGATCTTCCGCCTGATCTTCAGCCGGATTTCAATTCTGCTGCGAGCACTTGAGAATTTGACCGCGTTGCTCACAAGATTATCCAATACTTGAGCGAACTTGATCGGATCTAAATGCAGGATCAGCCCAGCGGTTGGAAAGGATGCGTCTAGCCGAATTTCCTTTCGCATGGCTTCGCACTCGTTCAGGAGCAAACATTCCTTGAGCATCGACACCAGATCCGTAGGTCGAAGATCCACTTTTAGTCTGCCGCACTGCATTGTCGACACTGCCAGAACGTCCTCAATCATCCGCAGCATGAATAAAGTGGATCGGACGACGCTCTGAAGCAGGCTTAGGTGTCTTTCTTCGAGCCCGCTCGCGTCGTCGTCGAGGAGATACTCGGTGGCTGAGAGAATGCCGCTGGCTGGATTTCGCAGGCCGTGTACAACCGTTGCCAGGTCCTGGAACGTTTCGATTCTCTGTTTCTCCAGATCCAGGTTTTTCTTGATGACTTCTTGCTGAACGCGAATAAGCTCATTGCTGAGCCGCGCAACACGATCGCTGGGAGAGGGTTCCGTACCTGTTTTCGCGGCGCTGGTTGGATGCGATTTCGCGTGTCCGTTCTGCACGCCAGCAGGTTTCTTAAGAGTCATCCTCATGAGTTCGCCGCCGAGATCCTCGACGGGGCGCGGTTTTGCATAACCGAGGATAATGATGCCGCGACGGGTCGCGCAGCC
>CAWBDJ010000007.1:0-48455 GCA_963787615.1 uncultured Acidobacteriaceae bacterium
ACTGGTCAGGTCCAACGGGTTACGCGGGACAGTTGGCTCGAAAGCGGCGCTTGGCTGTCGATCTCGTGCTGCTTGCCGCCGCCAGTCTTCCGGTCACAACGGTGCCGCGCGCCCTCTACGCAGCCTCCGTCGCCGAGGCGCGCAAACGAATCGGTCGCCGGGATCCGGACGACATCGAGCTTCTCGCCCTCGCCATACAACTCAAACTTCCACTTTGGTCCAACGATAACGATTTTGAAAACACAGGTGTCATTTGGCACACTACCGCTTCGTTGCTCGCCGCCTTGAAATCGAAGTGAGCGGACTATTTACCCGTCACCTGCCTCACCCCTCCGCCCGGTGAAGTTTCTGCATTGCTTTGCGGAACGGCTGCCACCGAGCACCAGAATTGAAAACACGTCCGCAGCGTCTCGCAATAGCTATCGAAGTTACTCGGTTTCCGCACAAAGCAGGTCGCATGATACCGGTATGCACGCTCCAGATCTTCCGGATTTGTAGACCCCGAAAATACCACTACCGGCGTGTATCGTAGTCGCGCCCGACGTCGAATTTCGTCGAGGAGAAACCACCCAACCGTCCGGGAGCAGAGGTATATATCGAGAAAAATTGCGGATGGCGTGACCGCGCTATCGAAGATAGCCAGCGCTTCCGCCACGCTGTGCGCGAACAATAATTCGCAATCCGGAGCGAAATCGCCAAACGCCGCCCGCGCCAAGTCCGTTTCGGACTCGTTGTCGTCGATCATTAATACAGCTTTACTTTTGTTTTCTGCCATGGCGCGACCGTCCGATCCCGGCCAAACAAGTGTGTTGACCGAAGATATGGAGCGCGAGAGAGTTGTCGCTTTATCGCCAATGGTAAGTCGACGGGAATAACAAACACAAGCCGGGATCGTGACTATGCGTACCCGTACTCAGGAGGCTATGCGCAGAGGCGCAGCTGCGCAACAACACGGCGCTGGCGAGACGGATGGTCCCGTCAACTCGCGTTCCGTAGCGGAATTTCCCTCAAACTCGTCTATGGTGCAAGGAGACGCCGCATTGCGCCTGTTATCAGATTTCTTCTTCCTGGTCCTGTTCTTCGTGCTGCTCATCGTATGGCTGCTTGCCTGGGCCGCGTTCCACGTGGCCGGCGGGTTCATCCACATTCTGATTGTCATCGCGGTGATTTCGCTGATCATCCACTTCGTGCGCGGTCGCGGCCGCGCTGCCTGACAGCTCCACCGCCGCCTTCAAAATCCATACCGCGTAGCACGCCGTCTGCGTCCGCATTCCTGCCGGACACGGCGTATTCTATGCTCACTGCGCTGGGGGCGTGCGGTCCGCAGACGAATTCAGAAGGCGCATTACGCATCAGCACGTGTAAGGGATCGGGAATCGCCAATTTCAGCGCGCCGTCGTTGGTATCCACGCCTACTCCCGTAATCTGTTCCCGCCACACTCGACGCTCCGTAGTTGTCCTTCCACATGCCGGATGTGATCTTCCGGCTCGATGAACGGATTCCAGCCCGCCGCGCCATGCGCTACCCGCGTCGTGACAAGTTGTGAATGGCCGTTCGCATCGCGCGTGAACTGAACGGTCAGGTCGGTTTTGGCCACGTACGCAATCTGCGCGGCCCTGGCGCGCTCGTCATCCGTAGTCGCGTGCTCCATCGCTCGTTCGGCCGCCGCCTTCGCCTCCTCGCGTTCCCCCAGTTCGCCCAGTGCATAAGCTAGAGCGCTCCAATATCCATAGGCACGCCCGGCCGCCACGCCTTTCATGGCGCGAAGTTGCAATACTGCCGTTTGGTAATCCCCGGCGTTGCTCTCGAGCAGCGCCAGCTTGAAACGCGCATCGTCGAAGTCCGGCTTTAGTGCCAGAGCGCGTTCTAGCGCCAACCGCACCTCATCCGCCGGCGAGCCCGCCGCGTCCGCGAGTAGCGCGTACCGGTAACACAATCCCGCCTCCCTCAGACCCTGATCCAGCGCCTGCTTGAACTCCTGTCGCGCAATGTCGGTTTCTCCTTTGCGAGTGCAATACCGCCGAGCGCTGCAGAAATCTCGGCATTTGCCGGCGACTCGCGCGCGAGATCGCGATAAAGCGCGTCCCCCCGGTCCAATTTTCCTGAGGCCACGAGCAAATCCGCCAGTACCGCTCGTGCCGCAAACGCCGATAACTCTGCGTTCTCCTCCATGACGCCGGCAACGACGACTCCAGGAAGTTGGATGGCGCTTGCCCTGGCAGCATCGACCCAGTCGCGCATGTCGCGTGCAATCGCCTGCAATGATTTGCCATAAACCCTCGCGAGGGCCTCCCCCCCAGGTTGTCCCGACGCGATTGCCGCAATCACTTCCCGAAAACCCGAACGGTACTCCGCGGAGGTGGCGAGCATCGCCGTCGCGCCCACTCTGTGCGTAAAATAACGCGCCGCTTTCTCTCGTCAGCTCCCTCGAAGAATCGGCGGGTAACGCGAGTAACTCCGGCAGGCTCATCCACTTTTTCTTCCTCAACGTTTGCAAGTGCGCTGGTATCGCACCGCCGATTTCACAACCTCGGCTGCTAATACGAACTGTCGAAAAGTATTCCGCCAGCCCCTCATTCAACCAGCCGGGGATCTTGAACCCGCTCGCGTGCAGCACTAAATGCGCGTATTCGTGCGCCGCGATGGGAAACTCGTTGGCTCCCAACGTCGGCATCACGATGTAGTCGCGGCTTTCCGTGCCGACGTAATAAGCGCTTGCGGCCGGTCGCAAGCGATAGCCATCGTACTCGCGCGTCGAGCCGAACCCAATTACCCGAACCGGAGACCGGCTCCCGGTCTGGAAGCCGCTTTGCTCGAAAAACGTGCGCAGCTGTTCAAACCACAGCAAGGCCTCGCGTGCGTGCTCACGGTCCCCCTGGGAATAGATCTCGAAATGTGAATTGCGCGCCAGAGTCCATCGCGAACTCCCGGCCTCCTGCGCACTTAGCGCACACGCGCTAATCAGTGCGATGCCGCTTATTCGGAGCAACCAGCTCACGCCCAAACGATACCAAGCCCTTTCCATCGGGGCCGCTTTCTTTCTGCTATCGTTATTGCTATTTCCTGATTGCAGTTATGGAAACGCCAGGTTTATTCGGAACCGCGCCGAAGTCTCGCAGCTGGTTCCTCGAACTGCTTTGGCCCATTCTTGACAGCGATGTTGCCGCAGAAACCGCGTTGCGTAATGGCATGTACGTATGTTTCGCCTTTGCGCTTTTGTCTGCTCTCGCTGGCCTCGCGCAGAAGAGCTTTGCAGGCGCGATTTTCTCTGTGCTGTATCTTGCCTTTCTCGGCGTTGGAGTCAGGGCCGGATCCAGATTCACTGCTATCACAGCCTTTATCTATTTCGCGCTGAGTTTCACTCTGGCCATTTTGACGGCCGGTGCGGCTGCTATTTCGATCATTCCTTTGATTGGAATGGGCCTACTTCTCGGTGCGGTGCGTGCCTCCCTCTTCCTCGCCGCTTTTCGCCGTCGCAATGCCGCCTCCGCAACCCCGCCGGAATTGCCCGAAGCGGCCTTCTACGATTCTGCTCCGGCACATCTCCGCGAAATGGCGCAGCGCGACGTCGGGTTCGAGAATCGAGTGAAATCAGTTTGGTCCACCCTGTCGCCCTTGCCCGAAGTCGTCACCGGGCTTTCGTGGATTTTTATTTGCGTCTTGATCGCTTTTATCGCCGTATGTCATGCCTATCTGTTAAGCACCGCCTCCATGGCGCCGACGCTCGGGATGGGCGACCGTGTGATCGCTCTCAACAGCAGGTTCATGGGTTCCGTTCACCGCGGCGATATCGTGAGCCTCAAATATCCGCTCAACAAACGAGTTCTCATTTTCAAGCGAGTGGTCGGCCTTCCCGGAGACCACATTCAGGTACGTGCGGACAAGTTGATCCTCAACGGCAAGGAAGTGCATGAGCCATACCTTTTGACTCCGCCCTCTTTCCGGGTCGCGGACTTCCCGTCTGCCAACCCCATCAGACTCCCCGACCTGCATCTCGAAGCGCTGTCTTCTAACATGTACCAGCGCTACATCCGCCAAAACGAACTCGTTGTTCCACCTGATACGTACTTTGTTCTCGGCGACAACCGAGGCAATTCGCTGGACAGCCGCTACTTCGGACCGATCCCGGCGGGCGATATCACAGGACGTGCCATATTCGTCTACGGGAATGACAGAAACCGTGCGTCGCCGATGCACTTCGTCGCACGCCCTTCGCTCCCCTCGTCACCTTAGCCCGGTTTGAAAAAACGAACCCATTCTGTCGAGTTCGTTCCGCAAAATGCGCCTCCTCTTCGCCTTTTGTCGCTCGTGCGGTGGCTGGGTTTGGTAATTCGTTCGGTAATTTGAAGGCTGAATGCTGATCCTGGCCTCCGCTTCACCCCGTCGCCACGAGCTTCTTCTCGCTGCCGGGCTGGATCATCTGGTCCAGCCCACGCTGGTCCCCGAAAATCGCCGCCCGGGTGAATCCCCGGCCGCCTTTGTCAGGCGTTTGGCGGAAGAGAAGGCGCGGGCCGCCGTCCGGTCTCCAGAAGATATCGTTCTCGCCGCCGACACGGTCGTGTGCGTCGAAAACGAGCTATTCGGCAAACCGTCCAGTGACGACGACGCGCGGCGCATGCTGCGGCTGCTCTCCGGACGCGATCATTGGGTTCACACCGGGATCTGCCTGCTCGCCTCTTCCGCCTGCATCGTCGATCTCGCCAGCACCAAGGTTGCGTTCCTTCCACTTAGGGAACAGGAAATCGAGGAATACATCCGTACCGGTGAGCCACAAGACAAAGCCGGGGCATATGCGATCCAGGGCCGCGCTTCCAAGTTCGTGGCGTCGATCGAAGGTTCTTACCACAACGTCGTCGGATTGCCGGTTTCTCTGGTCTACACTCATCTCAAAACGCTATGGACCGCGTGCATTCCCTCGATCACGCCACCCGAAACCGGAACTAATCCTTCCGATTGAGGCACTTCACGTTCGCGAGGGTTTTCGGTGCGGCATGAGCACGTGCTAAAACCCACTTGTCGATTAGTTCTAGTACTGCCAGTTGTCGGGGAGCCCGGGCTGCACCTTCACTCTCCTAAAGATCTTTGGTTTAGCAGCCGAAAACTCTCTTGGAGAGCAGACTCTGCCCGCGATACGTAGCGAGGAAGTGAACGTCCATTAATTCAAAGAACCACCAAAAGTGTGTAAAATCAGTGTGTAAACCGAGCATATCCGCCGAGGCCAGTCGTTGAAAAAATGAAGCGATCGATCCTGAGAGTAAATTCAATAGCCGCAACTACTTGCTTGCTCTGCGGCCTTTCCCTGGCAGTATCGGCGCAGCAGGTTCCAACGCCGCCTCCCGTCAATCCGGCGCCGCAAAATCAGCCCCCGTCTACCAGTACCCAGACGACGCAGCCGGGACAAACGTCTCCGGCGACTCCGCCCGGCCAGAACAAGGGACCTGCAGTTCCGGCGTCAGGACCGGGAGCGCCCGTCGACTCGAATACCTATAAAGTCGGCCCCTCTGACGTTCTCCTCATCCGGGTGTGGTCAGAACCAGAGTTCTCGGGTCCTGTGGCGGTTCAACAGAATGGCAATTTCACCTTGCCGCTGGTGGGCGATTTGCCGGCTGCCGGAAAAACGCCCATCGAGATTCAGGACATGCTGGCGAAGGCGCTCACGAAATACGTTGTCAAGCCGCTCGTCACCGTCACCATCCAAGAGGTGGGAAGCAAAAAATATTACATGGACGGGTTGATCGCCCATCCCGGCGAATATGGCTTAGCAACGCCAATCTCCATTCTCGAAGCAATCAGTAAGGCTGGCGGCCTGCAAGATTTCGCCAACTCGAAGCACATCTATATCCTGCGCGGAGACAAACGCATTTACTTCAACTACCGGGACGTCTTGCGCGGAAAACACATGGAACAAAACATCCAGATCGAACCGGGCGATCACATAGTTGTTCCTTAGGATCGAAACGAATCAAAACTTCATATGCTGGACAGTCTCTCCGTTCCCCGTAGGCCCTTCGATTTTGAAGATTACATCGATATTCTCAGGCGTAATCTGCGTTGGCTTATCGCGCCGACCTTCGCCGGTCTCGTTGTCTCTACCGTAGTCGCGTACATGATGGAGGACACTTATGTGTCCACGGCGCTCATCCGCGTCGATCCGCAACAGATCTCTCCTGAACTGATTGCGAGCACGACCAGTCAGGATGCCGCCGACCGCATCAGCAGCATGGCCCAAACCATTTTGAGCCGCAGCACGCTGACCGATCTGGTCACTACTTACGGCCTCTACAAGAAAGAGCTCAAGAGCGAGCCGATGGAAGATGTTATCGACAAAATGCATCGGGCCGTCATTATCTCTCAGGCCGGTGGCAGTGCCATGGGTTCCAAGATTTTGCCGGTCATGCAGGTGGGCTTTGCCTATTCGGACAAGTACACGGCACAAAGAGTCTGTACCGACCTGGTTTCCCGCTTCATGAGCTTGGGCACCCAATACAACGTTGATAGCCAACAGCAGGCCAACCAGTTTTTGAGCGACGAGCTCGCACAAGCCAAAGGCGATTTGGACAAAATCGAGCAGAAATTATCCGTCTTTCGTGCCCAGCACGCGGGCCGGTTGCCGGAAGAGATGCAGTCGAACATGCAGGAGATGAATGCGCTCGATGGCCGGCTTAGTGCTTTGAGTGAGGCTGCAAACCGGAATAGTGAACAGCGGATGATGCTCGAAAACGAGCTGCACATCGCACGCGACCGTTTGTCCAGCGTTCATTCCCCTTCGGCTCAACTGCAGAATCAGAAGGTTGCTGCGTTGGACACGCAGATTCAGCAGCAGGAAACCAATATCGCCGCGATGCGCGAGCGCTATACCGAGGATTATCCCGATCTGCAGGCCGCCAAAACCCAGCTTGAATTTCTTAAAAAGCAACGTGATGCCGCAGCGAAGGAGAAGCCTTCCAGGACCGACATGCCGCTCGACAATTCGCTGGTATCACGGGAGCGCCTCGACGGGCAAGAAGCCATCGATAGAATTCAAACGCAACTGAAGGCAAATGCTATGGATGCCGCGCAGATCAGTCGCGACATGGGGGCTGTGAACGGCGCACTCAGAAATTATCAGGGCCGTCTTGAGGGAGTTCCGGCTGATGAAAAAGAGTACTCGGATTTGCTGCGCGACCGCGATCTCGCCAAACAGCGGTATATGGATTTCGAGTTGAAAGCACAGCGCTCCAACGTTTCCGTAGATATGGAGCGGCGCAAGCAGGGCGAAACGCTCGAGCTGCTCGATGCCGCTTCGGTGCCCACCGCCCCGGTCGCTCCGAAGCGTCGCATGATCCTTCCCGTCGGCGCGGTAATTGGCCTTCTGTTGGGAATTGGCATTGTGGCCTTCCGGGAAGTCAAGGACACTTCCTTGAAGAACCTGAAGGACGCCCGTCTGTATACGCAACTTTCGATCCTCGGCAGTATTCCGCTGCTTGAAAACGATATTGTCGTCCAGCGCCGGAAACAGGTGATGTGGGTCGGCTGGGCAACTGCCACCATTGCGGGACTCGCCATCATGGCCGGTTCAGTAGCGCACTACTATTTGAAGGGATGACTGCATGAGCCGTGTACATGATGCGCTGCGTAAAGCGGCACAGGAAAACGCGCAGCCTCGGCCGTCTGCTCCGCGCGCGGACGTAATTCCTCCGCGGGCTGATATCGCTGACTCTGCTGATCGTCCTTCTGCTGATCGCGGTCCCGCCGACGACACGCCGCTGCGACCTATTGAGAACGCAGCAAGTGTTGCTCCAGTCTTCATCGATGTCGCCGCCGATGTCGACGACCTCGAACGGATCATCGCGAACGCTCGTCAGTTTCCGTATAACCCGGTCAAGGAAGCCCTGCTGGTGAATCCGGCCGTTCCCCGCGAGGCCCCGGCTGAGGAATTCCGAAGTCTTCGTACTCGGCTCAACCATCTGCAAACGCTTCAGCCGCTTCACACCTTAGTCGTGACCAGTGCCTCGCCTGCAGAAGGTAAGTCTTTCACGGCTACGAATCTTGCCATCACCCAGGCACAGCTGGCGGAAAAACGCGTGCTCCTGGCGGATTTCGATTTTCGCCGCCCGGCCATCGACAAAACCTTCCAAATACCTTCCGCTCCCGGCATCACTGATTACTTGCTCGGTAAAGCGCCTCTTCACGACGTCATTCGCCGTTTGACCGACACCAATCTCTATCTCATGACCGCCGGTGAAACGGTTCAAAATCCGTTGGAGTTGTTGAACCTGAAAGAATGCAAGGCTTTGATCCAGGGCCTCCGAAACCACTTCGATTGGGTTATTCTCGATAGCCCTCCACTGTTATTTGCAGCCGATGGAAATTTGCTCGCCACCATGTGCGACGGCACGATTCTCGTCGTGCGCATCGGAACAACAACCTTCGATTCGGTGACTCGCGCACTGCAATCGCTGTGTGAAAACAATGTGCTCGGCGTGGTTGTAAACGGTGCACGCCGCGGCGAGCTCTACAGCAAATACACTTACTATCACAACTATTACTATGCTCCTGATGCTGAGGGGCAGGCCGCCATCGAAGTGCCGGAGGACGAAGAAGTCGCCGTCCAAGCGGACGAGTAAGCTCTTCCGCTCGAATCCGAATCTGCTTTAGCTGCATCCAAATCAGATAAGCTGCGGCGAAATTTGCGAGCGGCTGCTGACATCTGCGAGGCAAGCTTGAGCACTCGTCACACCAGCAACACCGACCTTCAATGCACCAAAAGAAAAACTGGCGGACACCCTTCCTGGGGTTCATGATTTGATTCGTGCGCGCTGGAGTCCGCGTGCGTTTTCGTCTCGCGCTGTCTCGAACGAGGATCTGAAGATTATCTTGGAAGCGGCGCGCTGGGCTGCGTCTTCGTATAACGAGCAGCCATGGCGGTTTTTTGTCGCCACAAAGTCCGACGTCGAAGCCTATGAGAAGCTGCTCCAGCTATTGCTGCCCGCCAACCAGTCGTGGGCCAAAACCGCGCCGGTGCTGATCGTTATGGCTGCCAAGCGCACCTTCTCGCATAATGGATCGCCAAATTATTACGCGCTCCATGATGCGGGACAAGCCTTGGCGCACCTGTTTCTGCAAGCCACTGCGTTAGGACTTCATGCGCATGGAATGGCGGGTTTCGATCGCGAGCGGGCACGCCAGGATCTCCGTCTTCCCGACGATTACGATCTCGCGGCGGCCGTCGCTTTGGGCTACCTTGGTTCGCCCGATGAGTTGAACGAGCAGCAGCGCCAAATGGAAACCGCCCCACGTCACCGAAAGCCGCTCAAGGAGATTGTCTTCGGCGCAAACTGGGGCGAACCGCTGGCCCTCTAGTGATCTCAGGACGCAGAACCGCGCGCCTCAGCGAGCGGGCGTCTTCGACAAAGTGACGATAGTCGCGCCCCAGCCGCCTGCCTCCGCAGGTGCATCGGAAAAATGTGCGACGTATGGCGTGCTGCTGAGAATGGAGCGAACCATCTCACGCTGCACTCCAATACCGCGCCCATGAATGATGCGCAGCGCGGTCAGCCCCAGTCGGTGCGCTTCTTCCAGATAAGCTTCGACGGCTGCCTTCGCATCGCGCGCCGCAATCGTGTGCAGATCGAAGACATCGGTGATCGGAATTTCTATCGGGTCGTCTTCCCCGCTTACCACGGAATTCCGGGCGTTAACCTGCGACGCTGTTGCTGAGGCGTATGCTGGCCGCCTTCGCTCAAAGCGGCATGTGCGGGTGCGTTGCTGAAATCGAGTTCGCTGCCCTCGAACGTCAGTGAACGATCCAGCACCATCTCGACCGTTGATCCCTTGCTCAGCGTGGCATCGGGCCCACGCGTCAAGAGAACTCCGAGCAACCCGGCGGCCGCGCCCGCTCCTGCACCGATTCCGGCGCCTCTCGCAACGTTACCTGCAGCTGCGCCCACACCCGAGCCAATCACGGTTCCAGCGGTCGTTGCGCCCACGACCGTTCCAACATCGCCCTTTTTATCACCCGGCCCGGTGATCTTGTTTTGCTCGCGATGTAGCGTTTGATCGTCACGTGCGTCGATTGCACCAAGGTCCGAACGAAAATTCCGGTTAACGCCATTCGGAAGTGTTAGTGAATCGAATCGCACCTGTAACTCGCCGCGCCCTTTCACTCGTCCCGGACGCTTCACCTCTGTAACCGTCCCGGTCACCCAGCTGCCTTGCGGAACTACGATGCGATTTCCCGAGAGCACCGGAAATGCCGTCTCGAGATAAATACGATCTCCGATTTGCGCTTGCTTGGTGCTGACGCTGTTGATCATGCTGAGCAGGATGTGCGTGCCGGGTGCCACGCTGAATGCTTCACTGCCCGTCTTCGGCTCTTCGCGCTGCTTGAATCCAGGTGCCGGCTGCGGCGCAGAGGGCTGCTGTGGCGGGACTTGGTCCTGAGCAGTGGCGGCAAATACCGCGACTCCCGTCAGAAAAACGAACCTCACGCATCTCAGCATGTAAACTCTCCTCCGTCCAGTCTAGCTTTTAATTCACGTACCTGCGGCTACGCTTCGTTCGGCTTCAAAGGTTTTACGGGCCCTGTCGACCACTCGTTTCGCCTTTTTCAAGATAGTGCTCACGGGTCGAGCCGACAGGCCGTCGAATGATGCCCACTGACACTCTCCCAATTCGCTCGGCGGATCTGCCTCGCAGATCGTGAACAGGTACCTATGAAACGTGATGCCGTGCCGAAACGAGCCAAGCTGCCGCCCCTGAACAACGCCGGAGAGTTGGGTTCGTTCCGGCAATTCCCAGAAGCCAGGCATCAGGCGCGATGTGGACGGCCGCTGCCAAACCAGCAGCTTGCCGTCGCGTTCGATCCAGAACACGAACCGTTTTTCCTCCACGCTTTTCCTTATTAGCGCCTTCACCGGCAGCTCGTTCTGGTGCCCCGTTTGCCGCGCCTTACAGAAACTGGACACGGGACAGAGCAGGCATTGTGGGCTGGTTGGCAAACAGATGGTCGCGCCCAATTCCATCATGGCCTGATTAAAAGTTCCGGGCTGTTCGCGATCAAGCAGTTGTTGCGCAATCGTCCCGAAGTGTTTTCGGCCATCACCCGAAGCAATGTTCGTCGGATCGTCAAATATCCGGCTCAATACGCGAAAGACGTTCCCGTCAACCACCGCGTGCGGCAAGCCGAAGCCGATGCTCGCCACCGCTGCCGCTGTGTAATCGCCAACTCCGGGTAAGCGGCGTATGGCATCGTATGCGGCTGGAAAGGATCCTACGTCGCGCATTTGCTGCGCCGCCTGTTGCAAGTTTCGCGCCCGGTGATAGTAGCCGAGCCCGGCCCAACACGCCAGCAACTCCGCTTCGGGAGCCTCAGCCAGCACACGAATGTTCGGGAAACGCGCCAGAAAGCGTTCGTAGTACGGAATCACCGCACTCACTCGCGTTTGCTGCAGCATGATTTCAGAGATCCAGATGGCGTACGGATCGCGCGTGCGCCGCCACGGTAAATCCCGCTGATGCGCGGCGAACCAGCCGAGAAGATCGCTGCGAAACCGTTCGATTTCCATGCCGGACAGCACTGGCGTCACAATCTTAGAGGTGCGGAGCGGCATCCTATACTGAGGGAGAAACTCCTTTCCAGGCGTTCCACCCTGCCGTTCTGTCATGCCGGAAGACTCCAGCTTAGCGTCTTGTGAATCCACTGTTGCCGAGGAGGTCGCGCTTGCGGCGCGTCCCGTTCTCGCCATCCGTGGAGCGCGTGTACACAACCTGAAGAATATCGATGTCGATATACCGCATAACGAACTCACAGTGGTTACAGGCGTTTCGGGTTCCGGCAAATCCTCGCTTGTCTTCGACACGATTTATGCCGAGGGACAAAGGCGCTACGTCGAATCTCTTTCCGCCTATGCACGCCAGTTTCTCGAACGCATGGAAAAGCCGGATGTGGATGAGATTCTCGGCATCGCTCCGCCTATCGCGATAAAGCAGAAGAACCAGACCAGGAATCCGCGTTCCACCGTCGCGACCGCTACCGAGCTTTACGATTTCATGCGTTTGCTGTGGGCGCGCGCGGGACGCACTTACTGCCCGAACGACGGCACACGCATCCAGCGCGACACCGTCGATCAAGTTGCGGACGCCATGCTGGCCGAAACGGAAGCATCTCGTTGGTATGCGCTTTTTCCGGTAAAATCGCCATCCTCCGATGCAGCTGCTTTACGCGATCGCCTGTTCGACCTTCGTAAGAAAGGTTTTAACCGCCTGTTTCAGGGCGGGAAGACTTTCGAGTTCTCGACGCCCGAATCGCTGCTGGAAATCGATTTCTCAAAGCCGCTGTTCGTGCTCGCCGACCGCATCGTGATCAGCCAAGCGCTCCATCAGCGAATCGTTGACACCGTCGAGATCTGTTACCGGGAATCGAGCGAGGTCTTCTTCGAGCAAGCAGGTGTTGCAGATCCTCAGGTTCGGCATTTTAGCGAGAAATTTGCTTGTAAATTGTGCGGCTTAGAAGCAACATCTCCTGAGCCTGCGCTCTTCAGCTTCAATAATCCAATTGGCGCCTGCCCGGTTTGCCAAGGTTTCGGCAACACGATCGATTACGATCTCGATCTGGTTATTCCCGATCCGACTTGTTCTATTCAGGACGGCGCGGTTGATCCTTGGACGAAACCCCAATACACCTGGTACTACGACGAAGTTTTCAAAGCCAAAGCCCGCGGCAAGATACGGCTGAACGTTTCCTATTCTGATTTGACGCGTGACGAGAAAGAGTTTCTCCGCAAGCACATTTATCGATTTTTCAAGGAAGTAGAAAAAAAGAAATATAAGGTGCACGTCCGCGTCTTCATGAGCCGTTACCGCGCCTATACCGAGTGTTCTGCATGCCGCGGCGCGCGCCTCAGGCCTGAAGCGCTGTGGGTGCGTTTGGACGAGTGCAATATCGCGCAAGTCTCGCGCATGAACATAGCGCGGGCAGAAGAATTCTTCGACAAGTTGCAGCTGAGTCCGGAAGAATCGGAGATCGCAGAACGCGTGTTGGACGAGATACGACAGCGCTGCAAATTCTTGAATGATGTAGGTCTCGAATATCTGACGCTCGACCGTCTTTCGGCCACACTGTCAGGCGGCGAATCGCAGCGCATCCAGCTCGCAACGTGTTTGGGCTCCCGGCTCGTCGGCGCCGTCTATGTGTTGGACGAACCATCGATCGGATTGCACAACCGCGACACGGCGCGTCTCATTCACATCTTGAAGGATCTTCGGGAGCTGGGAAACACCATCATCGTCGTCGAGCATGACCCGGAAATTATGTCGGAAGCGGATCACATTCTCGATCTCGGTCCGGGAGCAGGCGAAAACGGTGGGCGTGTGATTTTCGCCGGCACTTATCCGCAGCTACTGCTTCCCCCATCTTCGAAAGAGCGCGACAACACGCAATCTCTAACGGGCCGGTACCTGCGCGGCGAACTCGTCGTCTCTCGTCGCCGTGAACGCCGGAAAGTGAATGGCAGGAAAACGATTCGCTTTCTGGGAGCACGTGCTAATAACCTCAAGAGCATCGATGTCGAGATTCCGCTCGGCATGATGGTTGCGGTAACCGGTGTTTCGGGCTCGGGGAAATCCAGCCTGGTACATGACGTGATTTATCGTGCGCTGGATTTAAGAGTAAACAAAGCGCCCACTCCTCAGGACAACACCGAGCAAGATACTCCTGCGCGGAAATTACCCTTGAAACGTGTCGAGCGCGCGGACTTGTTAACCAGCGTGGTGATGGTGGATCAGTCGCCCATCGGCCGCACCCCACGATCGAATCCAGTCACTTACATCAAAGCGTTCGATTTGATCCGTGACTTGTTTGCCTGCACGCCGGAAGCGGAGCGGCGCGGCTACACGGCTGGACACTTTTCCTTCAACATTCCGGGAGGCCGCTGCGAAACGTGTCAGGGCGATGGCACGGTCACCGTCGAGATGCAGTTTTTGGCCGACGTAGAGCTCGTTTGCGAGGAGTGCAAAGGCACCCGTTACAAATCCAGCACCCTCGACATCCGGTATAAGGGCCTGAACATCCACGAAGTATTGCAACTGACCGTTCGCGAGGCTCTCTCCTGTTTCGCGGATACGCCGAGGCTCGCAGCGCGTTTGAAAGTACTGCAAGATGTCGGGCTCGGCTACTTGAGATTGGGTCAGTCCGCGACGACGCTGAGCGGCGGCGAGGCGCAGCGCGTGAAGCTTGCAGCGCATCTGGCGCAATCGACTTGCGAAGGGACGCTGTTCCTCTTCGATGAGCCAACCACGGGCTTGCACTTCGATGACATCGCGAAGCTTTTGCAATCGTTCGAGAAGCTGATTCAGAACGGTGGAAGCATTCTGGTGATTGAACACAATCTCGATCTGATTCAGGCCGCCGATTGGATTATCGATCTCGGGCCTGAGGGAGGCGAAGCGGGCGGTAGCATCATCGCTCAGGGAACGCCGGAGACGATCGCCACCGTTCCCGACTCGTATACCGGCAAATACCTCAAACAAGCGCTCCTGCAGCGCGCAATTGCCTGAATGAGCTCTCTCCGCACTCTGCCATCCGTCGATCGGGTGCTGCGTGGGCTAAAGCACTTGAACCGATGGCCTGAGCGGCTAATTGCGGACGAAGTGCGTACTGTTCTCGCAGAACGTCGCCGCGCCCTAGTTGCGGGTGAGCCTGTAGAAGACACCTCCGTCGAACAAGCGGTGGAGGACCGCCTCAAAGGCCTGCTGGAACCGTCGCTGCGCCCGGTGATCAATGCCACAGGCGTCATTCTTCACACCAATCTGGGTCGTGCGCCCGTCGCGGAGTTTAATCCTATCGCGCGCTACTCGAATCTGGAATACGATTTGCAAACTGGAACGCGCGGCAAGCGTGATGCCCACACAGCAGGGCTGCTCGAACACCTGCTCGGCAAACCAGCGATCGTCGTGAATAATAACGCTGCAGCTGTCTTCCTCGTGATGCATGAGCTCGCAGAAGGACGCGAAGTGATCGTATCTCGCGGTGAGTTGATCGAGATTGGTGACGGCTTTCGTATTCCGGAGATCATGGCTCGTTCGGGCGCAGTGCTTCGCGAGGTCGGAACTACTAACCGAACCACGATCGAAGATTACCGGCAGGCTATCGATGAACGAACGCGGCTGATTCTGCGCGTGCACCAGTCGAATTTTCGGGTCTCCGGCTTTACCGCTCGGCCTGAGTTGAAAGAGCTTGCAGACCTCGGCCGCGAGCACGGCGTGCCCGTATACGAAGACCTCGGCAGCGGGTGCGTGGTTGATTTCCGCGGGCAGGGAATCGACGAGCCCCTGGTTTCCGATAGCCTTGCGGCAGGCATGAACGTTGTTTCGTTTAGCTGCGACAAGTTGCTGGGCGGTCCTCAGAGCGGGATCATCGCAGGCGATAAGGAACTGATCAAGCGGATTCGCCGGAATCCGATGTATCGCGCCTTCCGCGTTGACAAGCTCATCATCGAATCACTCGAAACAACCCTTCGACACTTATTGCGAGAGAATTGGCGCGCCATTCCAACTCTGCAGATGATTTTCACCCCACTCGACGAGATTCGCGCGCGCGCTGAACGGGTGGCCGGGCAACTCGAGGGAGTGCGAGCCGAGATCAAACAGAGCGAGTCCCCCATCGGCGGCGGCTCCACCCCGGATCAGACACTTCCAACCTGGGTTATTGAACTGACGGTGGAGGAAACAGCGGCTTTTGAGGCACGTCTGCGTCGTGCGCCTACGCCGGTGATCGCGAGAATCGAGCACAACAAGATTATTCTCGATCTGCGCACCATTGCGGATGACGAAGAAGCGTCACTTATTTGCGCTGTTCGCGCCGCGGCGGTCGCTTAATTTTCCATTCGCCACACGACTTCACCAGCCACGATCGTAGCGACAGGTCCTCCGCGGAAATTGCGGCCATGGAAGGGCGTGTTGCGGCTCTTCGACGGGGAGCGCTTTACGTCATATGTCCATTTCTGATCAAGGCTGAAGATCGTCACGTCTGCCGCCGCCCCGATGCGCAATGTCCCTCGATTCAGGGAAAGGATACGTGCTGGATTCGCGGTGAACAGTCGAATCAGGTTCGACAACCTGAGCCTTCCGGGATGATACAGACGTTCAAGCGCCAGGCTAATGGCTGTCTCGAGCCCGATAATGCCGAATGGACAACGCTCGAATTCCTGCATTTTTTCGGCGCCCGGATGAGGCGCATGATCCGTCGCGATAGCGTCGATCGCACCGTTCACCAAACCGTCGGTCACAGCTTCCACATCGCACTGCTCGCGCAATGGAGGTTTCATCTTGTAGTCGCTGTCGTATGGGCGCATGTCCGAATCGGCAAGGGCGAAATGATGCGGCGTCGCTTCCGACGTGACTTTCAAACCCCGCTGCTTCGCCATGGCCACCATCTCGACAGAATGGCGAGAGGAAATATGGGCCACGTGATAGCGACAACCCGCGGCTTCCGCGAGAATCAAGTCGCGGGCGACCATGACATCTTCGGAAGTCCGAGGTATGCCGCGCAACCCGAGCCGCGTCGATTCTAAGCCTTCGTGCATATCGCCGCCCGCGCTGAGATGAAGATCCTCGCAGTGCTCGATGAGTGGCAGGTCGAGCGCCCTTGCAAATTCCATAGCACGGCGCGCCACCCGTGCATTCATAACCGGCTTACCGTCGTCAGAGATAGCAACTGCCCCGGCCTGCTTCATCGACGAGATGGCCGATAGTTCCTCGCCTGCACTATTCTTTGTGATCGCTCCGATAGGATAAACGTTCACAACGGCTGAACGCCGCGCACGATCACGGATATAGCTTGTGACCGTCGCGTTGTCATTCACTGGTTCTGTATTAGGCATGCAGCAGATAGAAGTGAAGCCGCCCGCAGCTGCCGCTCGTGAGCCGGTCTCAATCGTCTCGGCGTGTTCAAAACCGGGCTCGCGAAGATGTACATGCATGTCGATGAAGCCGGGCGCGACGACAAGTCCGGAAGCATCGAACTGCTCGGCACCCGTAGTCGCAATGCCTTCGCCTATCTCGCGAATCGTACCGTTTTCGATCGCTACATCGCACACCCGATCCAAATCCTGCGCAGGATCTACCACACGGCCGTTTTTGATGACCAGTTTGCTCATGCGGAGAAAACTCTTTCGAGCACGGCCATTCGAACCGCGATTCCGTTCTCGACCTGGTTCAATATGGCTGAACGCTGCGAATCCGCGACTTCGGACGAGATTTCCCGCCCGCGGTTGATCGGACCCGGGTGCATAACGATGACGTTTGGCTTAGCGAGCTCGATATGCTCCGGTCGAAGCCCGAAAAACTGGAAATATTCATTCGCCGGGAACGCCGCTTCGTGCTGCCGTTCCAACTGCACGCGCAACATCATGATGACGTCGGCCTGGCGTATAGCCTCTTCCATATCGCAAGTGAGCTCTACGCCGGCGGCAATTTGTCCGATTTCCCGCGGCAGCAGAGATGCCGGGCCGCAAAGCACCACCTGAACGCCAAATTTCGAGAGAAGAAAGATATTTGAACGCGCCACGCGGCTGTGTGCGATGTCGCCGATAATTGCGACACGCAGGTTTTCTAAACTCCCGCGTCGGTCCATGATTGTCAAGGCGTCGAGCAGTGCTTGAGTTGGATGTTCATGCGTGCCATCACCGGCGTTCACAATCGGAATAGGCAGGTAGCGGGACAGGAAGTGCGGCGCCCCCGAAGCCGAATGCCGCATGACGATCGCGTCCGGGCGCATGGCAGCAAGAGTGTTGAGCGTGTCGACAAGCGATTCCCCTTTTGAAAGACTGGAACCGGCAGCTGTGATGGAGATGATATCGGCGCCCAGCCGCTTCGCCGCAATTTCGAAGCTGGTTCGCGTTCTGGTGGATGCTTCGAAGAATAAATTGACAACGGTCCGGCCGCGGAGAATTTCGAGACGCTTGAACGTCTGCCCCGACGCCGGCTGGAAGTCCTTCGAACGTGTCAGAATCGCTTCGATCTCCGGGCGCGTCAAGGACTCGATGTCCAGCAAGCCCCGGCTCATCGATCGAATTGTTGTCTAGCTGAAAGCCGCGGACTCATTGGATTGTAACTTCGCGCTATCTGAAACGGGGTCTTCGATTCTCTCGACCAGCAGCACCTTTTCCTGGCCATCGATCTCCTGAAATTTGACCTCGATGATCTCGCTGCTGCCGGTCTGCACCATGCGCCCGACGTAACGCGCCTCAATGGGCAGCTCCCGGTGCCCGCGATCGATCAGCACGAGCAACTGCACACGCGACGGCCTGCCGTGATCGAACAGCGCGTCGAGTGCAGCGCGTATCGTGCGACCCGTATACAGCACGTCATCCATCAAGACAATGTCTTTTCCGACGATCGGGAAATCGATTTGCCTCGCATGCACAACCGGCCGTTCCGAGACGGTGGAGAGATCGTCCCGATAAAGATTAATGTCCAAAATGCCCACTGGGATTTTCCGGCTTTCGAGGCTGTCGATTTTCGCGGCTAATCTCTGCGCCAAAGGCACCCCACGTCTTTTAATTCCGACGAATGCCAAGCGATCCAAATCCGTCGTCTTTTCCAATACTTCGTGAGCGAGACGGACTAGCGTTCGGTCAATCTCCGAGGCGCTCATCAACTGCTTCTTTTCGCGAACGGTCGGCATTTAGCTTCAGTGACGCACTGCTGTTCACGCCAGATTAGCATGCGGGAATAGATCACATCGAAGAGTACACAAATGCGTGGTCATTGCTTCAAGCGACCGCGAATTTTGCGCGCGAGACGTTCGATATCTTCGGTCTTCTTCACAGAGGACAGCGGCACGACGTAATCCCCGGCTTTCTGCAATTCGTTCTTCAGTTGTTGTGCGATCGCGATGAGATCATTCGCGTCCTTCAACGCCTGTTCATGCTCTTGCTTCGCGATCGCATCTTTTTGCGATTTACCGTTTGGAAGCTTTTGGTCCTCCTCTGGATTCGGCGGAAGAGGCAAACGTTGCTGCCGCGGATCATCGGGTTCCTGCGTTTGTGCCTTCACAAGCGCTGATGCTGCTAAGGCGAGCAACGCTGTGCGGCGCGTACTACTCATACCGTTGCTATGATAAGCCACTAATGATCTGGTTCGACGCGTTCCGGAGTCGTGCGGCGTGCATGTAGGAGTGGGCATTGTCGGCCTTGGAAATGTAGGGCTCGGCACGCTACAAATTCTCGTCGAGAACGCGAAAGCAATTGAAGAGAAACTTGGCTTCCCGCTCAAAGTGAAAGCGGTTTGCAGCCGCAACGTGCAGCAAAAGACCTTGCCCTGGATTGACGGTGCGGTCGTGCGTACTGCAAATTGGCGCGAGGTGGTTCGCGATCCCGACGTCCAAATTGTGGTTGAGTTGATCGGCGGCACTGCGACCGCCGGGCACCTCATCGAGGAGGCGCTTCGCGAAAAAAAGTCCGTTGTTACTGCGAACAAGGAGTTGATGGCGCTCCGCGGCGCTGAACTGTGGACAGCCGCGAATCAAAACGGCGTGAATCTGGCGATGGAGGCGAGCGTCGCCGGAGGAATTCCCATTCACACGGTTCTTCGGGAGGGCATAGCCGGAGATCGGGTCGTAGAACTCTACGGGATTCTCAATGGCACGAGTAATTTCATCCTCACTGAAATTGAGAAGAGCAATGCCGCTTTCGATGCGGTGCTAGCCGAAGCACATCAACTTGGATACGCCGAAGCAGATCCCTCTGCCGACGTGGATGGCCTGGATGCGCGTTCGAAGCTGGCCATTCTAGCCGCTCTCGCGTTCGGTGAGAAATTGACGCCCGCGGATATCTATACGGAAGGCATCCGGCGGATCATGCCTGTTGACTTCCAATACGCGCACCAGTTGCAGCACACCATCCGGCTGCTCTGCCTGGCCCGTCAAACAGAGCAGGGACTGCTACTCTCCGTTCGCCCCAGCCTGATCCCCCAAGCGGCTATCCTGGCCCACGTTAAAGGAGCATATAACGCGATTTGGATCCGAGGCGCCTACGGCGACGATACGTTCTACTACGGGCGCGGCGCGGGTGCGAAGCCAACCGGAGTGGCGGTGGTGAGCGATGTCATGCGAGTGGCCCGAGAGATTCGATTCGGCAGCCCACAACGCGTCAGCCCGTTTGCGCACGAGCGCTTGGGCGAATACCGACCGCTGTCGACCGCGACACAGAAATTGCCATATTACCTGCGTTTCCGCGTCGAAGACAAAGCGGGAATCATCGCCACGCTCGCAACCATCCTTGCCAAACACAACATCGGAATCGACGCCGTGCTGCAACTGCCACGAGAGGACTGGCGCGATTTGCCGTTTGTCGTGACGACTGAGCCTGCGATGGAGCAAGCCATTCGGGCGGCTATGCTGGAAGTCCGCGATGCCGATTTTCTCGTCGAGCCGCCGCTTACAATGCCCATGGAACGCGGATTTTAGCGAGAAGCGGCTTTGTCGGCAAACCGATTTCTCATGTTACGATTGCAACAGAATCGCTCTCACCAGGAGAGGTGGCTGAGTGGTCGAAAGCAGCGGTTTGCTAAACCGTCGTAGGCCTTTAAAGTCTACCGGGGGTTCGAATCCCCCCCTCTCCGCCAGAAACAATCGACATAGACAGCGGACTGTATGCGCAGAGCGCGAGGCCTGCCGCGGGTGAAAGGCACACTATCGTCTCCTGCTCGGTTACTGTGGTGGACCCTCACGCTACAGCTTCCTCGCCGTCTCCGCCTGCGGGCTGAAAAGAAATTGCTCGTCGAATCGCGGCTCTTTGACCACGCATTCTATCTGAAAGAAAATCCCGATGTAGCAGCAGCCGGTATCGATCCGCTACTGCATTACTTGATCCACGGTTGGAGAGAAGGTCGCGATCCGCACCCGCTCTTCGATACCGGTTTTTATTTGGAGCAGAACCCGGATGTGGCAGCAGTGGGCGTAAATCCGCTCGTGCATTACCTGCGGTGGGGCATGCACGAAGGCCGACGGCCTCATGCGAAGACAGAGACTCGCAAAGGAGCTGGCGTAAAGAACACCCGACACCGAGTAGTCTTCGTTTCTGGCGAGCCCGAGACCCCGGGTCATCAGTACCGGGTCAGAAATGTGGCGAGTTCGTTGCCGCCGCGATTTTTCGAGACCATCACAATCACGAGCTTCAGAGATATCGCAACAGATGTCAGAAGTTACATCGGCGAACATCGTTTGGATTTGGCGGGCAAGGTGGTCGCCCGATACGGCTGCACTCATAACAGCCGCGCACGAGGCAGGTGCGGCCATCATCTACGACATCGATGACTTGATGTTTCGGCCGGAGCTCGCCGTAGCAGAGGTGATTGACGGAATTCGAACGCAGAACATTTCCGAACCTGAGGTGCAAGCCTTTTACGCAGCGATTCAGCGCCTTCTCATGCACGCTGATTGCTGCACGACGCCCACTACTCCGCTGGCAGCTGAAGTGAGGGCTCTCTCGAAACCTGCAACTGTGATTCCTAACGGATTCGACAGGCATACGCTCGAGCGTGCCCGGTCCGCGATGCGGGCGCGCAGATCGGACCAGGACGACGGTCTCGTCCGCATTGGTTATGCCGGGGGGACACTGACTCACCAGCGCGATTTCGCGGTGGCTTCCGGCGCAATTGCCGCGGCCTTAAGCGAGAACCCCTCGGCGCGACTTGTGCTGTTTCGCGGTTGCATCGACATTGGCGAGTTCCCTGAGTTAAAGAAGCAACAGGAGCAGATTGAATGGCGAGATCGAGTGCCGCTCGAAGATCTTCCGCGAGAGTATGCCCGCTTCGACATTAATGTTGCGCCTGTGGAAGTGGGGAATCGATATTGTGAGGCGAAGAGCGAGCTAAAGTTCTTCGAGGCAGCCCTGGCAGGTGTTCCCACTATCGCGTCTCCGACGACGCCGTTCGCGGGTGCGATCAGACACGCTGAAACGGGGTTGCTGGCCAGCAGCGATAAGGATTGGTATCGGTGTATTGCCGAATTACTCGGCGACCGCGATTTGCGCCGACGTGTTGCAGATCAAGCTTATCGTGATGTGCTGTGGCTGTACGGTCCAGAGCGTCGCCACCTGCTCACCACGCGGGTGCTAAACGAGTTTGTATCACCTGTAAGGCTGGCCGCCGACCTATTGCGATGTGACATGGCAATGGAGAAGGCGAGTACATTGCCGACGATCGCGATTCCCGAGTACGAAGTGCTTTATCAATCTTCCCGCCGAGGACACAGCCGTGTCTCAGTTGTAGTGCCACTCTTCAACAATGCGCGTGTTTTGGAAGAGGCGCTTGAATCGTTCCGCCAACAAACGACGCGTGACATCGACGTTATTGTCGTGGACGATCAATCTAAGGACACGTCCGTGGCCGTGGGCCAAGCGTGGTTGAAGCAGCAGGCGTCGGACTTTAATCACGTGGCTCTACTGCAGAATCGCCGCCACTCGGAAGTCTGCCTAACCCTGAATGCCGGAGTGAGCTTTTGCGACACAGAGCTGTACATCCCGTTCGATCCCGACAACAGCTTGCCGCCTGATTACGTCGAAAAATGTGTGACGCTACTGGATGAAACGGGTGCAGCTTTTGCGCAATGCGACAGCGGTGGCGATGCAATCGCGATGGTGAGGAAGGCCTGTTGGATCGCTGTCGGAGGTTATAGTCGCGCTCCCGGACATGGGAGGGCAGGACCACGAGTTTTCGCGCAAGCTGGCGGAAAAGGGGTTATGTGGCGCCCGCGTTCAGGACCTTGCGGCTGAGTGGCGCCTTCGTCGCTTTACATCAAACTAATTGGATCCACATCGATCACCAGCGCTGTCGCGTTCCACTTCGACTTTCTCTGCGAACTGACGTAAGTCCTTCAGAACGCTGCGAACGATACCACGTTTCGCTCCTTTTATCAAAATCTGATAGCGAAATTCGTTCTTCAATCGAAGTACTGGCGCTTCCGCAGGTCCCATAACGCGGACGCCCTCGGGCGCGGGGTTCAGGACAAAGCCGAGTTGTGTCGCCATGCGAAGCGCCTCTTCCTGCTTCTCGGCCCGTACTAACACATTCGCGAACGCGGAGAAAGGCGGATAGCGAAGCCACTTTCGAAACTCGATCTCTTTCCTGTAGAAGCCTTCGTAGTCCTGTTCGGCTGCAAACCGGATGGCATAGTGGTCCGGATTTAGAGTCTGGATCACGACGTGTCCAGGCGCGCTGCCGCGTCCCGCGCGGCCAGCAGCTTGCGTCAACAGTTGAAAGCTGCGTTCAGCCGCTCGGAAATCAGGCATGCTTAGACCGATATCCGCCAATATCACGCCCACCAGCGTGACATTAGGAATGTCGTGTCCTTTGGCAATCATCTGCGTACCCACCAGGATGTCGATCTCGCCGTCTCGAAATGCATGCAAGATTTGTTCGAACGCCCCCTTGCCACTCGCACTGTCGCGGTCGAGACGTGCAATCCTTGCCGCTGGCAGATGCTGGTGCAACTCGTCTTCAACGCGCTCTGATCCAGTGCCGAGGAATTGTATATAATCGCTGCCGCACTTCGGGCACTCGGTGGGTATCTTCTCCGCGTACCCGCAGTAATGGCATAACATGCGCCTGTCGCGCCGATGGTGGGTCAAAGTCACCGAGCAGTTGGCGCACGCCAGACGTTCGCCGCACCCGCGGCAAACCATGAAATTCGAAAACCCGCGCCGGTTGAGAAGCAGAATCGTTTGCTCTCGGTTCGCGAGGCGGTGGCTTATCTCCTCCAGCAATTGTCGCGAGAACGTCGCTTGCCGTTTAGTCTCCAGAAATTCCACTCGCATGTCGACAAGTTGAACTTCAGGCATAGGCCGCTGCGCGATACGCTCCGGCAAGCAAAGCATCGTGTACTTCCCATGCTCTGCGTTGTAGCGTGTTTCTACACTTGGCGTTGCCGAGCCAAGAATCGCAACAGCCCCGGATTGCTTCGCACGCATCAATGCCACATCGCGGCCGTGATAGCGTGGCGTCTCCTGCTGTTTGTAGCTGCCGTCGTGCTCTTCGTCCACAATGACCAGGCCCAGATTCTGAACGGGCGCAAATATTCCCGATCGCGTCCCGACGATTACCCGTGCTTGGCCGCCACGAATGCGACGCCATTGCTCCGCGCGCTCCGTATCACCGAATGCGGAGTGCAGAATGGCAACCTGCTTGCCGAAGCGATGAAAGAACTGACCTGCCACCGCAGGCGTGAGTGCGATCTCGGGCACCAGCAGCAAGGCATTCTTCCCGAGCCCGAGCGCCGTTTCAATACTGCGCAGGTACACTTCCGTCTTGCCGGAACCCGTGACGCCTTGCAGCAGGAACGATTGAAATTGATTTTTCTCGAGAGCGGCGCGAATCGCCGCGAACGCCGCTTCCTGGTGCGCGTTCAGTACGGGCACGGGCCGCTCAAAACCGGTGAGGGCGAGAACTGCGTTGGCTTGGAGTTGTATGAGTTCACGCCGAGCGAGCGCGCGTGCGGCTTCGCTCGCTTTGTTAACGTTCTTGCCAAGCTCGGCGACGTTGTGCGGACCGGGATGTAGCTCGAGGAAGGCGAGCAGTTCACGCTCGCTTTTCTTCAATTTCACCTCCGGAGGGGGCCGACGCAAGAACTCCGCCTCCAGGCGTTCGGCCGCGGCTCGCAGCGGGTCGCGCTCTTCCTGCCGATCCTCTTGAGTTACCCAGCCGCGCTTCGTCAGCGCATTCAAGACGCTCCGCGCATTCTTCGCCTTACTTGCAAGGTGCTGCGCCGTACGAGGCCGTTCCTCCAGCAACTTGAGAACAGTGGACGCAGCATCATCCGCCGAGTGCACGGTCAGCTGACGAGCGATATTCCGACCAGCATCGGTGAGCGAATAAAGCGTGCTCCGGCGCACCTCGCCGCTCAAAGGCAACATGCCCTTCAGTACTTCACCGAGCGGAGCGCAGTAATACTCGGCAATCCATTGCCCGAGATGCAGAAGGTCGGCGTCGAGCACGGGCTCTTCATCGAGCAGAGCGAAAATCTCGCGCGAATCCTGCGCTGTTGGCTCATCGTGAGCACGGACGACAACGCCAGTAAGCTTGCGCGGCCCAAATGGCGCCCAAACACGACAGCCGGGGCGAACTCGATCACGCGACGGCAATGGAACTTCGTAAGTAAACAGCCGGTCAATCGGGACCGGTAGAGCGACATCGCAGTACCGGGAACCGGTCTCAGACATTCAATTCGCCAATCGCCTGAAACATTCCCTTCAATGCTGGATAGAATGATCAGGCGCGCCGCCTGGGTTATTCCCGACGTGCAGTCCGAGCCAGTACATGCCGAATTTCAGTTTTACCCGATTTCAGCCGACACTTGCCGTCTCTAGGTACATGCCCCGTTCAAAAGGGAGGTAAGCAGCTCCGAATAAGCCGGCATCGGCCCCCAACAAAGCCTTCTCGATTCGGGTACCGTTCCGGCCAAATGTGAAGGAGCGCTTCTGGATCTCGTGAAACATCGCCGGAGCAAACATATCCCACGCCGGTAAGGGCCCGCCGCTCAGGAGATACAAAGGAAAGTTAAACAAGTTAATTAGATTCGCCAGAGCCAACCCAAGCGCCTTTCCGACCGACTGGAAAATGAGCATTGCGCGCTCGTTGCCCTGCAGCGCCAGGTCATATACTTTTTCGGCTGTGACATCGTTACCGAAGTGCATCATGCGACCCATAGCGGCAATAGCGGTGGCAGACGCATGTTTCTCGAGGCAACCGCAGTTTCCGCATCCGCAGGGATTGCCATCCGAAAAGATGGTCATGTGGCCGATTTCACCAGCCATCCCGAGAAAGCCGTGCAGCACTTTTCCGCCCACGACGATTCCACCCCCGATACCGGTACCCAGCGTGATCAGGATGAGATCCTTTACGTCTTTGCCGGCGCCCATCCACATCTCGCCGAGGGCTGCGGCATTGGCGTCATTCTCAAGGGTAATCGGTGTTCCTAGAGCTGTTTGAATCTCGTCACGAATGGGGAAGCCTTGAAAGCCGGGCAGATTCGCCGACCCCACCACCACGCCGGCGTCCATGTCGATGAACCCGGGGACGCCAATACCGACGCCTCGCAAGCTGGAAACTGAATAGCGCGAACGGATTCGTTTGATGATTTCGACGATGTCGCCGACCACACGCTCCGGCCCCGTGGAGTAATCAGCCCCTCGTGAGACCCTGTCCAGCACCTGACCCGTCGAGTCGATCGCAGCGACGCGAAGATTGGTACCTCCGAGATCTACGCCGATCGAATAAGGGCCCATGCGCCCAGAATCATAACAGATATGATTTGTTCACTGCGTCTGCCTCTAAGTCGGCAGGGATATAGGCTACATCCAGCCAAAAATGGGCGGCTTCACGGATCGTGGCGAAAAATCCGTCCAGATCGACGGGCTTGCGCAGGTAGCAATTGGCGTGCAGCTCATAGGCCTCGCGGATATCTTTATCGGCATCCGAGGTTGTAAGCACGGCGATGGGAATGAGCCGAAGCTGTTCGTCTTCTTTTATTTGTCGCAGTAGCTGGCGCGAGTCCGATTTCGGCAGATTGAAATCGAGAAAAATCAGGTGCGGTTTCTGTTCCGCGCTGTGCCGTCCCTCTTGGCGCAAATATTGCAGAGCCTCATCGCTCTCTTGCGCGACGTGAATGGTGACCGGAGGTTGCACCTCGCGAAGAGCCTCGCGCATGAGGCGAATATCTCCAGGGTTGTCCTCGATGATCAGTATATTTCGCTGGCCTGACACGCGCGTTTTTGCATCTGGTGTGATTTCCAGACCTTTGTCGATGAATAGCTCAGTTTATACGCAAATCGAAAATACTGAAAGCCCCGAATAAACCTGAGACAATGACAATCCTGTGTCAATACGATTTGTTGCTGTTTTTCTTTTAGCTTCCTTTCTGGTCTCCGCACGTCAGCGGCCCTCGACTCCCGACGTGCAAACATTTGCCTCGCGCACGGCCGGGTTGCGCAAAATCGACGGTTTCTTTCCTCTTTATTGGGACGAGCACAGCGGCAAGATGTGGCTCGAGATCGATCGCTTCGACGAAGAGTTTCTGTACATCACGGCACTTTCCGCAGGAGTCGGTTCAAACGAACTGGGGCTCGACCGCGGCAGCATGCGAGAGCCGATGGTTGTTCAGTTCGAACGCTCCGGTCCACGCGTGTTGCTGATTGAATCGAACTACAGGTTCCGCGCAACTCGGGGAGATGCGGCCGCACGCCGGGCCGCGCGTGATTCGTTTGCGCGATCAACGTTGTGGGGATTCGATGTGGCGGCCGACGACGGCGGGCGTGTACTGGTGGATGCAACCAACTTCTTTCTGCGCGACGCCGACGGCGTGTCGGAGCGCTTGCAGCAGCAAAAGCAAGGGCAATATCGCGTCGATCCCACCCGCAGCGCTTTCTATCTTCCCCTCACGAAAGCATTCCCGAAGAACACCGAGGTAGAGACGACAATCACGTTCACGGGTGAACCGACGGGCAGGTATATCCGCGAAGTGACGCCATCTCCCGAGGCGGTTACGGTGCGCGAGCATCAATCGCTGGTGGCGCTTCCCGGTCCGGGATACCAGCCGCGCATGCAGGATCCGCGGGCGGGGTACTTCTCAACCGAGTTCATGGACTTCTCAGCTCCGATTGATCAACCTGTCATGACGCGCTACATCGCGCGGCACCGGTTGCAGAAGAAGGATCCGAGCGCCGCGGTAAGCGATCCTGTAGAGCCGCTCGTGTATTACGTCGATCCGGCTGCGCCTCCCGATGTGCGGGCCGCACTGATAGAGGGGGCTAGCTGGTGGAATCAGGCGTTTGAGGCAGCGGGCTTCCATAACGCCTTTATTGTCAAAACACTGCCCGTAGAAGCTGATCCGATGGATGTACGTTACAACGTCATTCAATGGGTGCACCGGTCAACCCGAGGATGGTCGTACGGAAACTCGCTTGTCGACCCGCGGACGGGAGAAATCATCAAAGGAATCGTTTCGCTCGGCTCATTGCGCGAGCATCAGGATTACCTCATCTTTGAAGGACTGCTGGCGCCCCATGTTCCGGGGCACGACACCAGCGACGTGCTGAAACGCGCCGTGTACGCGCGTTTACGGCAACTCGCCGCGCACGAAGTGGGGCACACGCTTGGCCTCGAGCACAATTACGTCGCCAGCACACAAGGGCGCGCTTCGGTGATGGACTATCCCGGTCCGTGGATCGACATTCGACCCGACAATACCTTTGATCTCTCGAACGCCTATGCAACAGGAATTGGCGACTGGGACAAGGTCTCGATTACATGGGGCTACTCGCAGTTCAACCCTGGAGTGAACGAACGCGAGGCGCTGGACAAGATCCTGATGGATGCGGCCAAGCGTGGCTTGACGTTTATTACCGACGCCGACAGTCGTCCGCCCGGGAGTGCGCATCCTAAGTCTCACCTCTGGGACAACGGTCCAAACGCAGTAGACGAGTTAAACCGTTTGTTGAAGATTCGATCGATCGCATTATCGCGCTTCGGCGAGAACAACATTCAGATCGGAGCGCCCATGGCGACGCTCGATGAGGTGCTGGTGCCGTTGTACTTCCTGCATCGCTACCAAACGGAGGCGGCGAGCAAAGTGCTCGGCGGCAACGAATATACATACGCGCTGCGCGGCGACGGGCAGCCGATTACCCGCATCGTTCCAGCGACGGAGCAGCGGCGCGCCTTGCAAGCGCTGTTACGTACCATCGATCCCGCTACTTTGACGTTATCGGACCGCATTTTGGATCTGATTCCGCCGAGACCGCCCGGATATCCTAGAACACAGGAGACGTTTCCTTCGAGCACGGGCGTGACCTTCGATCCCATCGCAGCGGCAGAAGCGGCTGCGGACATGACTGTCAGCTTGATATTGAATCCGCAGCGTGCGGAGCGCCTGGAGCAGTATCACGCGGAACATCGCGACAATCCCGGCCTCCAGGAAGTGATCGACGGGCTCCTTGATGCGACTTGGCGAGGCCGGCACGGGCCGTATGTTGGACTCGATTCTCGGGTCGCCGCTGCTGTGAAGAACGTTGTGCTGGTGCGTTTGGTCGCGCTGGCGGTGGATTCAACGGCTCCGGAAGATGTCCGCGCCGTGGCGGGGTCCGCTGTCGAGAAGTTAAAGAATTACACGACCTTTCCCGATCAGGTGCAACTGATCGAAGCACTGCGAAAGGATCCGAAATCAGTGCAGCTTCCGAAACTGCCGGAGCCGCCTCCGGGGCAGCCGATTGGAGATGATGAAGAGGTATGGCCGTTCACAGTTCGACCATCGCGGCCACAATGAGTTCGGAATCGCGGATGTTGATGAATGAATAGAAACGCACTGCTGGTCGCCGTTGCAATGGCAGCGTTGCTCGCCAGCTGTACAGTCGGCCCGAAATATAGCAAGCCCAGTGTGCCAACGGCTCCGGCATACGGTGAGGCGCCCCCCGCAAGCTTCAAAGAAGTGAACGGCTGGCAGATGGCGCATCCGAAAGACGCCGAGATTCGAGGGAACTGGTGGGAGATATTCGGCGACGCGCAACTGAACGCGCTCGAAGAGCAGGTTCCTCGAGCAAATCAGACCTTGAAAGTTGCGGAAGCAAATTTCCGAAACGCGCGCGCGCAGATTCAGATTACCCGGGCTGGTCTTTACCCCACCGTTGGCAGCGATCCGGGGATCAGCCGCAACCGTATCTCGAGCAACAATCCAACCGGCTTGCCGGGCTTCGGCTATGCACAGTTCTCAGCACCGCTGAGCGTGTCATGGGATCTGGATTTCTGGGGACGCATCCGCCGCACCATTGCCAACGCGCGCGAGCAGTTCCAGGCCTCAGCGGCGGATCTCGAGAATACCAAGCTACAGCTAGAAAGCGAACTCGCGGTCGACTATTTTGAAGCGCACAGCTTAGACGCGGAGAAGCAGTTACTGGACGACACGGTAGTCGCCTATGAAAGGGCGCTACGGCTGACCAGGAATCGCTTTGAAGGCGGGATTGCGGCTAAAGCGGAAGTGACGCAGGCCCAAACGCAATTGAGCCAGACGGAGGCGCAGGATATCGACCTCAGCGCCACACGCGCTCAGTTTGAGCATGCCATCGCGGTGCTGGTCGGGCGCACGCCGGAGCAGTTCAAACTCGAAGTGAAAACCCTGGATGAGCAGCCGCCGCGCATTCCGACCGGTGTGCCATCGCAGCTTCTTGAGCGCAGACCCGACATCGCCGCAGCAGAGCGGCAGGTGGCTGCGGCAAACGAGCAGATTGGAATCGCCAAGGCAGCTTTCTGGCCCGACCTGCTCATCACGGCGACCGGAGGGTTACAAAGCGGCAGTATCGTCAGCTGGTTCGCTTGGCCCAGCCGCTTCTGGTCAGTCGGTCCGTCGGTAGCCGAGACAATCTTCGACGCTGGCCGGCGCCGCGCGCAAGTGCAGAGCGCGATAGCCGGGTACGACGCCACCGTCGCACAGTACCGGCAAACGGCTCTTACCGCGTTTCAGGAAGTAGAGGATAATCTTTCCACCCTGCGAATTCTGGAAGACGAATCGGGCACGCAGCATGAAGCAACGGCAGCCGCGGAGAACTCGCTCGAGCTCTCGCTAAACCGGTACAAGGGCGGTCTAATAACTTATCTCGACGTCATCGCAGCGCAAAGTATCGCGCTCACGAACCAGCGAACCGATGTAGACTTGTTGCGCCGTCGCATGGACGCAACAGTCGGTCTCATCAAAGCGCTCGGCGGTGGCTGGAATACGAGCCAATTGCCCAAAGGCTAGCAGCGGAATAGAGGTTTTACGTATGGCCGAGAAGGTTCCCCAGACTAAAAGCAATCACGTTCGCAGAGATCCGTTGTTCCATTTTCTTATCGCTCCAGCTTTGCTGCTGCTGCTCGTCTGGGCTGTCGCCCACTTGATACGTCATACAGGATTTGAAGCGCTAGGCATTTTGGGAATCGTCGTGATTCTGCTCCTGGTTGCATTTAAAGCGCGAATTTATGCGTTGAAGGTTCAGGATCGCGTGATCCGTTTAGAGGAGCGGCTTCGTTTAGCAATGCTGTTGCCGGATCCGTTGCGGGCCCGGATTCCCGAGTTGAACGAATCGCAATTGGTCGCGCTGCGATTTGCCTCCGATGCGGAGATCCCTGGCTTAGTCGAGCGCACGCTAACTGAGAAGCTCGCGAACAAGCAGATCAAGGACGCAATTAAGGAGTGGCGGCCGGATTACTGGAGAGTGTAAGCATCGTGCGTAAGGTTTCTCTTTGCACGTTGGGCCTGTTGACCGCTCTCGCGCCCCTTCGAGCGGACTGGAAGATCACGACGGCTGTCACCTACCCCGGCGGACGATCCGTCACGACGGAATATTTCAAGGGGGGATTGAAACGTTACGACTTCGAATCGAGCGCGGGGAAACAAAGCGTGTCGGTCGTAGACTACGACCAGCTCCGACAGACGATTTGGAATGTCGATCGGCGGGAATACGTCGTCGTCCGGCTGCATCGAAGCTTGCCGCCGCACGCGTCAGCCGTGAATGCTGCACCGCCGCCGATCCTGCAGATTGAGATTGCCACGACCGATACGGGTGAGCGCCGAATATGTTCGGGCGACAAGCGCGTCATCTTATTAGCTCGGAGAAACGATATCGTGAGAGCAATCCGGGCTCGGCTCCAGTACTGGAATCGGAATCACTGAAGGACGGATGGTATGTGGACGCTGCCGGATTACCGAGTGAGAAGAATGCGAGGGCAGGGTTACATTCTTGCGCGGGCGATCAGCCGCCCGTCATAAGAGTGAAGCACACCGGGCCCGCGGTCACAGGACTGGCGATACGTGAGAGGATCACTTCACATTCCGTCGGCGGGCCCGCCGGAAGGGACACGCGCGAAATGACATTCGAGGTGACGGATCTCGTCGAAGGATCGTTGTCGCAGACACTTTTTGAGCCACCTCCCGGGTTTCAGCGCGTGACTCGGTTTCCCGATGATTATCGCCGCAGTATGAGCTATGACATGGAAATGTATTGGCAGTGGTTTCAGGATTGGCTGAGGGATTTGTTCTCGTAAGAGCAGCCGCTTTCGGAACTGAAGCGGGACCGCGGTCAGGGCCGTCTATACTCGCGATGCGAGAAGTTTCGGACTCCAAAAATCGCGCTCACATCGAGTTGTCGAGACGGCAGTGGATGGCCTGCGTCGCTGGTGTGCTTTTCACTCCGTCGCTCGACGCGCAGCAGCCCACCTTTTCAACGGAAGTAAAGGTGGTGAACATCTTTGCAGCCGTTCGCGACAAGAATGGACAGATCGTTCGCAATCTGACCAAGAACGATTTCACCGTTCTAGAAAACGGGAAACCACAGACGATCCGCTACTTCTCTCAGGAATCCGACCTCCCGCTGACCGTCGGATTGCTGGTCGACACCAGCTTGAGTCAGGGGCGCGTACTCGAAGACGAGCGGGCAGCGAGCTACCGTTTCCTGGATCAAGTGCTGCGGGAAGACAAAGACAAAGCGGTGATTGTTCAGTTCGATCAGGCCGTGGTTATACGTCAGGGACTTACTGGATCCCATAAAGAGCTGCAAGATACGCTTGCCCTTCTCGATTTACCAAACGCGCAACAGGCCGCTAACGGCAGCGGAACTTTGCTCTACGATGCGGTGCGAACAGCAGCGATCCAGGTAATGCGGCAGCGGCAGGGGCGAAAAGCTTTTGTCGTACTGACCGATGGCGTAGATGAAGGAAGCGAGGTGAGTCTGACGGATGCAATCGAGGCGGCGCAACGTGCAGACACACTCGTGTATTCGATCCTGTTTTCCGATGCTTCGTACTACGGAGGGATTTCACTCGGGGCAGGCGGCAAGCGAGTGCTGGAGCGGCTGTCGCATGAAACCGGCGGCGGATTTTTTGCCGTAACCAAGCAGCAAACCATTCAGCAGATCTTTGACGTCATACAAGAAGAGCTGCGCAGCGAGTATAGCCTCGGCTTTGTTTCCGACCAGCCGGTGACGTCATCGGGCTTTCGCAAAATTCGCGTGAGTGCAAGACAGAAGGGGCTTGTCGTGCAGGCGACGGACCGGTATTACGCCGAGACGTAATTTCACGCTTGTACCGGAACTGACGCGCTTATAAGCTGGCGCTTGCGGGCGCGGAGGGCACGCCCGAAGGTACTGCTCGCAGCTTGAGAATGCACCAACCAGTGATAACAATGCCGTAGATATTGAACACGAGATTCACCACGTCTTCAGCCACGGCGTTTCTTCCAAGGGTGACGAGCAGAATTGAGAAGCAGCCGAGAACTTCGGCGACTAGCCCAAGCTGCCAAAAAATCAGCCACACGAAGGTGTTATTCGGGCGCGCTATGTTTTGAGCCCGTATCACTTTGTGCAGCGTCCAGAGGAAGGCCAACGTGGCTGTGGACGATCCGGCCCAAAGAACGAGGTCGACGGTGGCGAGCAGAGGCATTCCACCGTTTGGATCGCTCGGCGCAAGCATCACTACTAAAAAGCTGAACACGGCGGCAAAGAATAGACCTGAAATTAGCTTTCCAACCGCCAGCCGGCGCAGCTTCGAAATTTGCGATTTCATTTCTTCGAACACATCCCAGCCGACCAGAGGGAAGACAAACGCGTCGATGAACTTGGAGGCGAGAAAGACCCTCGAAGTTGCTGTGGAATCGGACCAAAGCGCTAACGCCGCGACATCGAAGAACACCGACAGCACGCAAGCGAGGGTGATGAACAGGTACACGCGCTGGAGCTTGAGCAAGAGAACGCGGCAGAGCAGAAGAGCATCTACCGCGGCCCCGATGATCAGGATCCAGTGGTTCGCTTGGGTTAACATCCGCTAAACACCATTTGAACCTACTCAGAGGCGAATGCCCCCGCGCGGAAAGCCTACGAGATGGGTGCGATTGGCTGAAGCGTGGACAAGTCGATGGGCTTGCCCGCATTTGCGTTTTCGGCAGCAACGGCCTCGTCCGTCGCGGCGATTACGAGCGCTGCCAGGGCCGCATAAGGCTGCGCTTGTGGCACAGCTTCGGCGATAGATGCCGCTATCTCGAGCTCTGTAAGGATGTCGACCGCGCTGAGATTTGCGCCCGCACCTGAACGAATGCGAGCGGCTCGAGCGCGAACCTTCTGTGTGCTCGTCGGCGACGCGTGCAGGTCTGCTTGAAAGGTGTTTTCGAGAAGTACGATGCTGACCGTAAGGTTCTGGATCGCCGCGCTGAGTTGCGCCTGATTGGTGCCGGTGACGGCTGTCCGGTAAATGGAGTAAACGCTCAAAGCTGCCGAGTACGCCGCAGCGCTGCCGTTAAACTCGGGCGCGTACTGTGGATACGCGGTAGATACCTGAACGCGCAGCGCCGTGAGTGCTCCTTGAGCGAGCGTCAAGGAATCGTACGACGTGCCGTCGAAGGTGTTGATCTGATTCGGGTGAGTTGGCTGGGTATTACAACCCGTGCTGATGAGTGCGGCGGCGATGATCGCGCAGAACGATGCCGTTAATTTGTTTTTAGTACGCATAGGACTTCTGCACACGAGAGTAGAGAGCAGAAGTGGCGACCTACTCACTACTCACGACATAAACCGCTGAAAATGAACGAAAAAAAATTACTCGCCCGAACTGTGATTGATGCCCGCGTGCACCTTAGTGGGAATCATCACAGTCATTCGCGCGTCTAATAACTAGAGAGGTTGAGGGGCAGCCCTCAACGGAGGCTGGAACAATGTTTAAAAGAATGGGACTTTTAGTGCTGGCCGTTGGAGCAGATGCTGGCCGTAGCCACTCCCGCTCCCGCTCAGGTCGGCTTCGGGGTGGCGGTCGGACCCACATACCCGGCCTATCCTTACGCGTACTCATATCCCTATGCTTGCGGTCCGTACGCGAGTCCTTATTATTGTGATCCGTACGCATACTACGGACCATACGCTTATCCGTACGTGGGCTTTTACGGCGGCTACTGGGGTGGCTGGGGCCGTGGATACTACGGCTACGGACGCGGCTATGGTTACGGATACCGCGGTGGATATGGATATGGAGCTCGCGGCTTCGTAGGCACCCGCGGGTATGCCGGCGCGCGTGGTTACGCCGGCTATAGCGGTGGTCGTGGATTTGTGGGCGGCGGTCGCGCCACTGGATTCGCGGGGCGCAGTGGAGGATTCAGCGGCGGTCGCGGCGGTGGATTTAGCGGCGGTCACGGCGGCGGCGGACGGCGATAGTTCAGAAATCACCTTCAGTTAATCGAACAGGCTCCTTGGTCGCAAAGGCTGAGGAGCCTGTCGTGTTTTGCGATGACGAACTATGTTCCAATAGGGTGATCGGCATCCCGGTCCGCTGCATATTCTTGCAGATTCCTCATCCTTAGGAGAGCTAATCAGGTTGGAGCAAGCGATTCTGGCCCTGGAAGACGGAACCATCTTCGAGGGCACCAGCTTTGGTGCGCCTGTACAACGCACCGGCGAAGTAGTCTTCAATACAGCCATCACGGGATATCAGGAGATCTTTACCGATCCTTCCTACTGCGGCCAGATTGTTGTCTTGACGAACCCGCAGATCGGCAATTATGGCTCGAACGAAGCCGATTGCGAAGCGCGCGGCCCCTACATAGAGGGTTTGGTCGTGCGCGAGTTTTCGCCTGTGGCGAGCAACTGGCGCTCCGAGGACAAGGCCGATCACTTCCTCGGTAAACACGGAGTGCCGGTGATTGCCGATGTGGACACCCGCAGGTTGGTGCGATTGCTGCGGGATAGAGGGGCGATGCGGGGCGTCATCGCGGTCGGCGCACACGACCCTGGCGAACTGATCGAAGCCGCGAGAAATTCGCCAAGCATGACCGGTCAGAACCTCGTTTCGAGAGTTTCAACCGGCAGCAGCTACGGGTGGACAGAAGGTGTAGAACCAGTTTCGGTTTCCGATAGAGTTTCCGAAGCAGATGAGCCCCAGTTCAACGTGGTTGCCTATGATTACGGGATCAAGCGCAACATCTTGCGGCATCTTGTGCAAATTGGATCGCGCGTGACCGTGGTGCCGGCGGACACCACGAGCGAGGACGTCTTAGCCCTGAAACCCGACGGAGTTTTTTTGTCGAACGGGCCTGGCGATCCCGAACCCCTGCAACGCCAATCTATGGAAGTAAAGAAGATGGTGGGCAAGGTGCCCATGTTCGGAATTTGCCTCGGCCACCAGATTCTCGGCCTGGCGTTCGGCGGCAAGACGTACAAGCTGAAGTTTGGACATCATGGCGCGAATCATCCGGTGCTGAACCGGCGCACCGCCAAGGTCGAGATCACGTCGCAGAATCACGGTTTCTGCGTCGACCCCGAATCATTGCGCGATTCGGAAATCGAGATCACCCACTTAAATTTGAACGATCAAACCGTAGAGGGTCTGCGGCATCGCAGCGAGCCGGTTTTTTGCGTGCAATATCACCCCGAAGCTGCGCCTGGGCCGCACGACTCGCATTACCTGTTCCATGAGTTCGCAGCGATGATGAGGGAGAACAAGCGCACCGGGACTCTTCATGAGTCCGTTGTGCGCGGTTCAGGCAAGGACCGCTAGCGATGCCGAAGCGAACCGATCTGAAGCGCATCATGATCATCGGTTCTGGGCCCATCGTAATTGGGCAGGCTTGCGAGTTCGATTACTCGGGCGTGCAGGCATGTAAGGCTCTCCGGCAAGAGGGTTACGAGGTAGTGTTGATCAACTCGAACCCCGCGACCATCATGACCGATCCCGATGTCGCGGACCGAACCTATGTCGAGCCGTTAAGCGCAGCTTACGCGACCGAAGTGATCCGAAAGGAGCGGCCACAAGCGCTGCTCTCGACCGTCGGCGGGCAGACGGCCTTGAACCTGGCGGTGGAACTTGCCGAATCGGGCGTCTTGGACGCATATCACGTTGAACTAATCGGCGCAAACATTGACGCCATCAAGAAAGCAGAAGACCGTCTGCTGTTCAAGGACGCGATGAAGAAGATTGGTCTCGACATGACGCAGTCGCAGCTCGTGAACAACGTGACCGACGGTCTCGAATTCGCCGACCGAATGGGTTATCCGATCATTCTGCGCCCCAGCTTTACATTGGGCGGAACGGGCGGCGGCATCGCCTACAATCGCGAGGAACTGGCCGAAATTCTAGAGCGCGGTATCGATCTTTCACCTGTGCACGAAGTGCTTGTAGAAGAAAGTGTGCTCGGGTGGAAGGAATTTGAGCTGGAGGTGATGCGGGATCTTGCCGGGAACGGCATCATTGTCTGCTCGATCGAGAACTTCGATCCGATGGGCGTCCATACCGGCGATTCGATCACGGTAGCGCCTGCGCAAACGTTAACGGATCGCGAATACCAGGTCATGCGGGACGCTGCGCTGCGGTGCTTGAACGAGATCGGCGTCGACACGGGCGGATCGAATGTGCAGTTTGCGATAAATCCGGAGAACGGGCGGATGGTCATCGTCGAGATGAATCCACGCGTTTCGCGCAGCTCGGCACTGGCATCGAAAGCGACCGGGTTTCCCGATTGCAAAGATCGCAGCGAAACTGGCGGTTGGATACCGGCTCGACGAGATCAAGAACGACATCACCCGCGCGACGCCTGCCTGTTTCGAGCCGACGCTCGATTACGTCGTCGTGAAGATTCCACGCTGGCAGTTCGAAAAATTTCCAGGCGCAGAGCCGGTGCTCGGCACGCAGATGAAATCGGTCGGGGAAGTGATGGCGATTGGGCGCACGTTCAAGCAGGCACTCGGAAAAGGATTGCGCAGCTTGGAAACGGGCAAATCGTCGCAGGCGAAATCGCTCGACCCGGAACTGATCGGAAAACGGCTGATTACGCCTAATCCGGAGCGCCTGGACTACATCCGCTTTGCGTTTCACCGCGGCTACACTGTCGACGAGATCTTTGAGCGCACCAACATCGACCGCTGGTTCCTTGGTCAGATTGCGGAGGTGGTCGCGCTCGAACAATCGATTGCAAGCCGCAAGCTCGAATCTATAAACGCCAAAGAATTTCGCAAACTCAAGCGGGATGGTTTGGGAGACCGGCAAATCGGCGAACTCATGGGCGCGGAGCCGATCGAGGTCCGCAACGCCCGCAAGAAACTTGGCGTCGAGGCCGTGTTCAATCGCGTGGACACGTGTGCAGCGGAGTTCGAAAGCTTTACCCCCTATCTGTATTCAAGCTACGAATCGGAGAACGAAGCAGCGCCCAGCGAGCGCAGGAAAGTGATCATTCTCGGCAGCGGGCCGAACCGGATCGGGCAGGGCATCGAGTTCGACTACTGCTGCTGCCATGCCTCTTTTGCGCTGAAGGAGTTCGGGTACGAATCGATCATGGTGAACTGCAACCCGGAGACTGTCTCGACGGACTACGACACCAGCGACCGCTTATATTTCGAGCCGCTGACCCAAGAGGAAGTTCTCAACATCCACGATGTCGAGAAACCGGACGGCGTGATCGTACAGTTCGGCGGGCAGACACCTCTGAATTTGGCGATGCCGCTGAAGCAGCTTGGATTGCCCATCATCGGCACGGACCCGAGCGACATCGACTTGGCGGAAGATCGAAAGTTATTCGGAAACCTGCTGAGGGATCTCGGCATTCCTTCCCCCGAGCATGGCGCTGCCACAAGTGTCGAAGAAGCATGCGAGGTGGCGCGCAATTTGGGTTTTCCTGTTCTGGTCCGTCCGAGTTATGTCTTAGGCGGCCGCGCGATGGCGATCGCTTACAACGAGCAGACGGTGCGCCGCTACATGCAAGAGGCGACGAGTTTCTCTGTCAAACGGCCCGTGCTGATCGATCGATTCCTCGAAGACGCAACCGAGGTGGATGTCGATGCGCTTTGTGACGGCGAAAACGTATTGATCGCTGGCATCATGGAGCACATCGAAGAAGCGGGCGTCCATTCCGGCGATAGCTCCTGTGTCCTTCCAGCGATCTCGATCCAGGAGCACACCCGCCGGACCATCGAAGAATATACGACGAAGCTGGCGCGAGCGCTCAAGGTGATCGGGTTGATGAACGCCCAATACGCGATCAAGAACGGTGAAGTGTATGTGTTGGAAGTGAACCCGCGAGCCTCGCGGACGGTGCCGTTTGTCAGTAAGGCGACCGGTGTGCCTGTAGCGAAAATTGCAGTTGGATTGATGCTGGGGAAAAAGCTCAAGGATTTTCGGCATTGGACCGGCGAACCGGTGAACGGAACCTTGCGCGTGCCGAATTTTTTTGTGAAGAGTCCCGTATTCCCGTTCGCCAAATTTCCTGGCGTCGATCCCGCATTGGGCCCTGAAATGAGATCGACGGGCGAGGTGATGGGCGTCGGTAAGACTTTCGGCGAGGCTTTTGCGAAGGCGCAGCTCGCGGCCGGAACCCCGATTCCAGACGCGGGAGCGCTGTTCCTCAGCGTCAACGATCGCGATAAACCCGCGGCCATCGCCGTAGCGGCGAAGTTTCGCGAATTTGGATTCGAGCTGTTCGCGACGCGCGGAACAGCAGGAGCGCTTAAGAGCGCGGGCCTCGCTTCGAAGACTGTGTTCAAAGTGAACGAAGGCCGGCCGAACGCGGTCGATTTGATCAAGGCAGGGAAGTTGAACCTGGTGATCTATACCACCACCGGGAGTCACTCGTTTCCGGACGAACAAACCATACGGCGCAACGCGGTGACGTATCGAACTCCCTGCATCACGACGATGAGTGGCGCGAAAGCGGCTGCTGAGGCAATTGCTTCCCGAAGACGCGATCCGATCCGCATCTGGAGCTTACAGGAACTGCATGAAAGAGAGACCGTGCACGCCTTAGGTGCTTGACCGCGCGCCTAAGGATGATGATGTCTAAAGGGTTTCGGCCGGAAAGACGGAATGAACTCTTGGGCTAGGTTGAACCCCGCATCGACGCCTAGAGTAATAAAAGAGCGCTCGATCCCGTCCGACACATGGCCGGTACTTCTCGGCTGCCAGACATTCACAAATTGTCCAGCTCCAAACGCGCTAATGACGCGCGCGTACGCGAAACTATCGCTGCCCGAATCAGTGCGGGCGACGAGCACGTATTTCAGCGCGTGTTTCACCCGTGCACCGAAGGTTGTTTCGGTAGAAGGGAAGTATCTGGGATCTTCGTGCAAGGCCGTTTCGAGGGTGAAAGCAAAGAGTTGTCGAGAAAGTGTGGTTCCGAATCCCGAGGCGTAGCGCTTGCCGTAAGCGCCCCAGCCTTGACCCCATTCGGCGGGCGTGTTCGTCGCTTGTGCGATAGCGGCTCCCGCAAGGTTTCCTATTACGCCTCGGATACCGAACTCGTCGATTATCCGATAGCGAAATTTTTCCGCTGCGGTCAGCGGCGGAGTCGTCGAACTATCCCGTGGTACGCCCGGCTGCTTGAAAGCCGACTGCTTAACATTAGGATCGGTGCGGGCAGAATCGCGCTGCGCTGCCGGATCCGGCGAGTTCGTTTGCGCCGGCAGAGCCGCAGGGCACGAAAGCAGCAGAGCCGCCAGGCCGGCGCTCACGCCGCGATTGCGCATTTTTTGCCGGCTGAACAGTACGGAATGGAGCATTGGTGTTCCCATTCGAGTGCTGCGAATAGCGTTCCTCAGACTATCTATTTATCTGCAGTATTGCAGATCCAACCTAACTATCGTCCGCTTATTGCAAACGCATTAGGCATGTAAAGCCTTCGTCACAGGCCAGGGTCTTGGAAGAGGCGGATGCCGGCAATGCCTTCGGCGCCCGCCTGCATGCATTCCGCTGCATTGTCCCAATTTACGCCGCCAAGAGCGTAGACCGGCTTTCCCAGTCGGCAGGCGGCTTCAAGCATTTCGAGACCAACGGCCTCTCCTTTACCGGGACTGTTGAACACTGGACCAAACGTGACGAAATTCGCGGTAGTGGCCCTGATTTCACCGAGCGTATGACAGGAGCGCACAACCAGCAAACCGGGCACTGTTTGCTGTGGCGCATTGGCAGGCAGATGAACGCCGTCCGCGCCGGTCGCCAGCGCGATATCCGCGCGAGAGTTGACCAGGATCTTGGCGGGAAGCGGCATTCGCACCTCATCAGCGCGCACTTCGAGCACCGCCAGCGTGAACTCAAACAGCTCACGCGCGGTGATGTCTTTTTCACGAATCTGGATGAAGTCCACGCCCAGGTGCATCTGATCGCGAATCACCTCGAGTAGCGGGCGGAAGCCGCCGACCGCTTTGCGATCCGTAATGTAGTACCGTTTCATTCCGGGTTTTTTTCGCTCTCCATCGTTTTTCGAACAGCACTCAGTCAACACGATTCGGAATTCAGTTCCAACTATGTCCACGTGAGTTTGAATTAGGCGATCTACACAGTATCAGAATAGGTTGCATGAGATGGATTCTGAGATCGCCGATGCAGCGCTCTCAGCGCTTTTGGTTACGGCGCGAGGCGACCTCGAACAACGAACGATTCGCCGCGACAACACCGAGGCAATGTCCTAGATACGCACTACACGGAGAAGTGAATTCTGGTCAAGGGATCGAAGCGCGTTTATCAGTACCTATCGACTGAAAGAACTTCTCCGACTAGCGCTCCGATACCTCAACTTGACAGCGAACACTGTAGTTTCGGATGCCGATGATCCGACGAACGAACGCGGTCGAAAACGGGCTTTGCTTCGGGATCTTGTACGAGCACAGGTTGTGAACATTCCGGCGAGAACTGAATCCGAATCAGCTTTCAGATAGACATAGTCTGGCGCCACGCAGACCGGCATTGATCACCGGGGCTTGACCTCACGACTCCGATTCGAATTCTGTAGAGATTCAAGTTCCTTAAATTTGATCTACTTCAAACCTGCAGGATGATGCCCTCCTCCTGTTCGCCAGCTATCTCGTATCGATTCTCGAAGCGAGCGGGCTCTGCAACGCTAATCGGCCTGAGTTGGGGTTCAGTCCTTCCGTCGTGCGCGATAGCCTACGATCCAGACGATCGTTCGGTTGCGATTCGCCCAGCTCTTCAGCGTGCACGCGATAGACAGCCTTCCGTTGTTTCGGTCCGGCGGTGTCGCTCTCAGGTTTAGGACGCGGCCATACGCAAGCCCGGCATTGCCGTCGTCATCGAACCTGAGCTCCGCCCCTTCACGTTGGCTCTTATGTAGCGGACCTCGTAGATGTGTTGCCCGGGGGTGGATCGTAGTCCCACTGGACGTCCTGGCAGTGAGATTTGTCTTGCCAGTGCCGCACGGCGGATTGTCGCTGTTGACGGGGTAAGGGACGCCTGCGTAATTCATTGCATCTGCTTCTCGATATCGACGAATTCTTTGGGCTTGTTGTACCTGGAAGCCCACGTCGAGAACTCCGTCCCCTGCCACGCTGCGGTACTTTGAGGGGCAACGATCAGATCCGCGATTCCGCAGATTACGAGCGGCGAAGCGACTGCGGATATGTGCCGCAACGCGGCTCTTCTGCTCTGTGGTCCCATCCAGCGAATATACTATCCCATCGTGGTCACGCTTACGTTGGTCCGACTCGCTGCATGAGTGCAGCAGCTCTGACGCCTGGTCCCGTTTCGTAAGCTCTGCTACTTTGGAGCATTCGGAGAACGACAAGGGGGCTAGCCTTCTCACGGGCCGCGTGTGTCTGAGATCAGGGATCACATCAAAGCGTTCGTCGAGTACGGCAGAACCCTGCACGGTTACGAGAAGGGCGAGGCCCAGGTATTCTGCGATCGGCTTTTTCAGGCGTTCGGTCACCAAGGCTACAAGGAAGCCGGTGGGGTTTTAGAATTCAAGGTTAAGCGGCACGGCGGAGGTACCGCGTTTGCCGACCTGCTTTGGCGGCCGCGGTTGCTGCTCGAAATGAAGAGCCGTGGCGAGAAGCTGCAGAAGCACTACCAGCAGGCATTCGATTACTGGCTGAACGCCGTGCCCGACCGACCCGAATACGTCGTGCTGTGCAACTTCGATGAGTTCTGGATTTACGACTTCAACGTCCAGCTCCATGAGCCAATTGATCGGGTTCGTCTGGATGAGCTGGGCGACCGGTACGAGGCTTTCAATTTCCTCCTGCCGGAGGAAAAGAAGCCGCTCTTCAATAATGATCGCGTCGCGGTGACGCGCACGGCGGCCGACCAGGTCGCACGTGTGTTCAACGCGCTCGTCCACCGGCAAGAGCATCGCGATCGCGCCCAGCGGTTCATCCTGCAGTGCGTGGTCGCGATGTTCTCCGAGGATTTCGACCTGCTGCCGAAGGGTCTGTTCTCCGAGCTGCTGAACGACTGCGCCAATGGTGAAAGCAGTTATGACCTGCTCGGCTCGCTTTTCCGCCAGATGAACTCGGAACGTCCAGCGCGCGGCGGCCGCTTCAAGGACGTCCACTACTTCAATGGCGGCCTGTTCTCGGTCATTGACCCTATCGAGCTGCAGCCCGACGAACTGCTGCTCATGATGGATGCCTCCTCCGAGAACTGGGGAAAGGTTGCACCGCCGATCTTCGGTACCCTGTTCCAGAGCAGCATGGATAAGGCCGAGCGCCACGCCTACGGCGCCCACTTCACTAGCGAGGCCGATATCCAGAAGGTGGTTCGCCCCACGGTCGTTCGTCCGTGGCGCGAGCGGATCGCGCAAGCCTCGACCCTCAAGGAGTTGCGCGATCTCGCCGACGCGCTGCTGGCGTTCCGGGTTCTCGATCCCGCCTGCGGCAGCGGGAACTTCCTGTACATCGCGTATCGCGAGCTGGTGAATCTCGAAATGGAGATCCTGGCGAAAATCCACGAGAACTTCGGTGAGCGCGCACGTCGCGCGGCGGGCACGGTCTCCCTTGTGCGCACTACCCAGTTCTTCGGTCTCGACAAGGAACCCTTCGCCGTGGAGCTCGCGAAGGTCACGCTCATGCTGGCAAAGCGCATCGCGTTGGCCGAGACGCACGATAGCTGGTTCGCCGAAAACAACGAGCTGCCTTTCGAGTTCGAGAAGCCGCTGCCGCTCGACAATCTCGATGCGAACATTCGCTGGGACGATGCCCTGTTCTGCAAGTGGCCGGCCGCGGACGCGATTATCGGGAATCCGCCTTACCAGTCGAAGAACAAAATGCAACAGGCGTTCCGTCGCTCCGATGTCAATCGGGTGCGCGCGCGTTTTCCCGAGGTGCCCGGGCACGCGGATTATTGCGTCTACTGGTTCCGGCGCGCCCATGACGAGCTTGCTCCGGGTGCACGCGCCGGCCTCGTCGGTACGAATACGATTCGCCAAAACTACTCGCGCGAGGGCGGCTTGGATTACATCATCCAGAACGGCGGCACGATTACTGAAGCCGTTTCAACCCAGGTGTGGTCCGGTGATGCCGATGTGCATGTGTCGATCGTCAACTGGATCAAGGGTCAAGAGAACGGTCTCAAAAAGCTATTTCGGCAAAACGGAGACCGGGTCGATAGCCCATGGGAAATCGACGAAGTCGAGCGGATCGGCGCGGCGCTGTCAGGCAGGTTTGATGTCACGACGGCCGCGGAGCTGAGGGTGAATAAGGATTCCGATACATGCGACCAGGGGCAAACGCACGGGCACGAAGGATTCCTGCTCGCCCCTGATGAGGCCGAGGCAATGATCCGCGCCAATTCACGCAACGCCGATGTCATCAAGCCGTACATCATCGGAGACGATTTTTTGTCGGAAAGCCCGCCTCAGGCGACGCGCTTCGTAATCGATTTCGCGCCTCGCGACCTGCACGAGTCACAGGGATACGCAGAGCCGTTCCGCAGGGTTCAGAGGCTGGTGCTTCCTGAGCGCGAGGAAAAGGCTCAAAAGGAAGAGGAGCGCAACCGCGAAGCGCGAAGAGATAATCCGCGCGCCCGCGTGAACCTTCATCACCGTAATTTCTTGAGGAAATGGTGGCAGCTATCGTACAGTCGGCAAGACCTACTGGCCAAGCTGGCCGCGCTCCCGCGCTACATCTGCTGTAGCCGCGTTACCAAGCGGCCGATCTTCGTATTCGTGTCGAACTCAATCCATCCGAGTGATGCTGTCTCGGTGTTCACGTTCGTCGATGACTATTGCTTCGGCGTCCTTCAGTCGGGCATTCATTGGCTATGGTTTACCGAGCGATGCTCGACACTGACCGAGCGGTTCAGATACACCAGCAACACCGTGTACGACTCCTTCCCTTGGCCACAATCGCCAACAATCGGGCAGGTCCGCGCGGTCGCTAAAGCGGCGGTCGAACTGCGTCAGCTTCGGGCCGAGCTATTGGAGGAACATGGCTACAGCTTGCGCGAGCTGTACCGCACCCTGGAACTGCCCGGCGACAATCCGCTGAAGCAGGCTCACGGGCGCCTAGATGCTATGGTGCGCAAAGCGTACGACATTAGCCCGAACGCCAACGTGCTCGAATTCCTCTTTCAGCTGAACCAGACCGTCGCACAGCGTGAAGCTTCGATGGAGATGGTTGTAGGTCCTGGGCTGCCGCCCTGTGTCAGAACTCCAGCCGAGTTCATTTCGCATGACTGCATAGAGCCGGCCGACTAATCGACAACTCAAAGATTGCATGGATCAGCGCGGCGGCGCAGGTGCGGCATTCCCCCCGGATCGCGCCAGTGCCACCTAGAAACTGTAAGCCAGATACGGAACGCTAAGTCCGCTTCTCTTCACCAACGAAGGCCCGCTTGGACGCATAGGGCGCAGACCGTATATCGGATGCGGCTCTGGATGCGCCCCGTACCGAATCGCCGAGCTCACCAGTGACATATGCCGCGCACCATCAGCAACCCTCCCTCCGTCACAACACTTTCCAAATTTTTTTTCGCCTGTAGATCCACGACTTTACAACCCCCGGATCCTCTCATCCCGCACGCCCACCCGCACACTCGATGACGATACGAAACCGGATGTGTCAGTGCCCTCGCGAAGGGCAACCTCGGCGCGCCTGCGCCCACACCCGGCTGAATTCATCACCCATGGCGACTCCCAAGCAAATCGCGGCCAATCGCCGCAACGCACAGAAATCCTCTGGCCCCAAGTCCGCTGAGACCAAGGCCAAAGTCTCGCAAAACGGCACCAAGCACGGCCTCTGCGCCCAGTTCCGCGTCCTCGCAGAAGTCGAACAGCAGGAAAATCTCAACGCCTTCTTGCACCAACTGATGGAAGACGAACAACCCGTCGGCCAGGCCGAAATCGAGTTGGTCGTCAAAATGGCCGAACACACCTGGCTCTCGAAGCGTGCTCTGCGCATGCAGAACAACTGCTTTACTCTCGACGCGAAAACTCCCGAGCACGCGAGGAACGGCGAAATTCCCGTCGCTGTCGACTACCACCTCGAACGCTACGTCCGCTATCACGCCGCCCACGACCGCGCCTATCAACGCGCCTCCGCCGAGCTTCAGAAACGCAAGAAAGCGCGCCAATTAGCCGAAATTGGCTTTGCTTCGCAAAAACGCCTTATCGCAGAATCGCGCCAAGCCGAAAAGCACGCCGTCCACATGGCCACTGCGAATCTGCGCACACAACGCGAAGATTTGCGCAGACAACGCGAAGAAATGAAGCTCGCGAACGATCTCGCTAAGCTTCTGCCTGCCGGTTTCGACCTCTCTTCTCTCGATCGAACCCTTTCCGCCGCCGCGCCGCAATCCACTCCGCTCGTACTCAACGGAGATTGACTTGAGATGGTTTTCTTCAAGATGATGCCGCGCTCCCAGAAAGCGCACAGTGCGTCTGGGCGGGCACCCTCTAGGCAGCCTTGTGCGCGATCGTAAACAAGTCCCAACGCCGGACGACCAGCTTCGCGTTCGCGAACTCGCCGCCATCGGCATGTCCGACGACGACATCGCATCCCAACTGCGTCTTCGCTTACCGAAATTTCAGAAAATATTCCAGCTCGAGCTCAAAAACGGCGCTGCGGAAGGCCGCGAACAGGCGCTCAGGAACCTCCACTCCATCGCCATGTCCGGCAAAAATTTGGCGGCCTTGACCTTCTGGGTAAAAGCGCGCTGCGGTTGGCGCGACACCGGCACAACCCGATCCGCCGCCCGGGTCATCAGGCACGTCACTGTGTTCAAGCAGGAAGTCGAAAAGCCCTCATGAAGAACACCCGCGCTGAATTCCGCCTCAAGCGCGCGCAGTGGCAAGCTTCACCTCCCCGAAACGTTTTCGCGTGCTCGTCGCCGGCCGCCGCTTCGGAAAAACACAGCTCGCGCTGCACGAACTGCTCCGCGCCGCCGCCGAAAAAACGAATGCCATCGCCTGGTATGTCGCTCCCACCTACCGTCAGGCCAAGCGCATCGCTTGGTCGCGCCTCAAAGAATTAACTCGACACGATCCCGCGCATACCATCTGCGAAACCGATCTCAGTATTCATTTCCATGGCGCAGGCGCCATCGCGCTTCGCGGCGCCGACAACGTCGACGGACTTCGCGGCAACGGCCTCGACTTCGTGGTCCTCGACGAGTTTGCCACCATGAAACCCCAGGTCTGGTCCGAAGTTCTTCGTCCCGCTCTCGCCGATCGCCGTGGTCGCGCCCTCTTCATCGGCACGCCCCAGGGCCATAACCACCTGTACGATCGCTTCGAAGCCGCCCAATCCCACCGCGAATGGGCAGCGTTTCACTTCACCACCCTCGATGGCGGCAACGTCACGCTCGAGGAATTGGCCGGCGCCGCCTCCGAGCTCGACGCCCGGCTCTATCGTCAGGAATTCGAAGCCAGTTTCGAATCCGTCGCGCTCGGCCGCGCGTATCACAGCTTTACGCGCGAGCAAAACGTCCTCGCCTGCTCGTATAACACGAATGTGCGTCTCATCTGGTCTCTCGATTTCAACGTCAACCCCATGTGTTCTGTCCTCGCGCAACGAAATGGCGACGTTGTACATGTTCTCGACGAAATCGTCCTCGAAGACGCTCACACCTCGATGGCCTGCGAGCGTTTCTGGCAGCGCGTCCAGCCCTACCGCCATACCGCCGGCGCCCTCACCATAGATATCTACGGCGACGCCAGTGGGCATCAGCGCCGCACCTCCGGCACACCCACCGATTGGAATCTCATCCGTGATTTTTTCTCCCAACTCCGCGGCCAGGCTGTCGCGCATATCCAGGCCGCCACCGTGAACCCCGGCGTTCGCGATCGCGTCAATGTCGTGAACAGCCGCTTGCAAAATGCGGCCGGCGAAACTCGCCTGTACATCGACCCGCGATGCAAAGAACTGATCGCCGATCTCGAGCGCGTCTGCTGGCGCACGGACTCCTTCGGCCAACCCACCACCGAACTCGACAAGTCCGATCGCATGCGCACCCACTTGAGCGACGCCCTCGGCTACTATCTCGCGCAAGCCTTCGTGCCCTGGTCCAAAATCGGCGAACGCCCCACCCGCCTTTTCTGAGCGGCGCTTCTGGTACCCCAAGTACTAAAAAAGTATGAAACATTTCTGGGTCCGACTGCTGAACGCTCTATCATGAACAGACACTTTCGCGCATTATTAATCAACACTCGGAGCAAAATTTGAAAAACAAAGCAATCTCCCTAAGTTTCATTCTGGCGGCACTC
>CAWBDJ010000008.1:0-768160 GCA_963787615.1 uncultured Acidobacteriaceae bacterium
AGAAGCTGTTCCTGATCGTGCCGGATAGGGTGCCTGCGAGACCAGTGGTTCGTCCTGGAAGGCTTAAGCAGGGGCAGGCCAGCGGTGGCGTGAGACCCGGCCCGTTCGGCGGAAATAGACCTGGAACGAACCGAACGACCGGGGTGGTCCGCCCCCTGGCCGACCGTCAGCCATCGAGGGTCGCTACCGGCGATTATGCGGACATGCGGCCGACTGGGGAGCCCTGTTTCCGGGTTAGGTCAATCAATTCAATGACAGTCCGCGCCAAGCAGGGACGAGGCACCGGCCAGGCCGCCGAGGAACAGGTAGCCAGCGATATCGCGCGGCTCCCAGACCGGCGCATTCCCGCCGTGCCGACTTACGGCGACTTGTGGGCCGCCGACGTGCTCAGCTACCGCGGCGGACCACGCAGGTCGGCCCTGCAAGCCACCGGAGCGCTTCCCCGCCACCGCGCACCCGCGAAATAGCTGGTTTGCCCTGGTGATGGAAGGCAAGAACAGGCACACAGGAGGTAACCATGCCCAGGGCGCAGATCAAGGACGAGAAGACATATCGAAAGCTCCGCTCTCAGGGTGAGAGCAAGGAGAAGTCAGCCCTGATCGCCAACGCAGCGCGGCTGGCAGCTCACGTAGCAAGGTCGGCCGCAAGGGCGGCAAGAGCGGCTCCTACGACGACTGGAGCAAGCAGGAGCTGGTTGAGCGGGCCAAGGAAATCGGCATCAAGGGCCGCTCGAACATGACGAAAGCGGAGCTGGTCAAGGCACTGCGAGACCACTGAACCGGGCGGCTGGTCTGGCCATGCCGGTAGCCGTGCCGCTCGTGGCCTGCTTCGTCGTCGGCGGACTGGCCTCCGGACGGCCACAGCCGACTGAGTGTACCTCTTCAGTCGGCCAGCTGCGCCTCAGGTCCTGGTGTTCAGGAGCGGCAGGACCTCTTCGGCCAGGAAGCGGATGCCGCCGTCTTGATCGGGACCCATCTGGGCGATGTAGATTCGTCGTACCCGACTTCGACGTACTCGGCGATGGCTTCGGCTGCGCGTGCCGCATCAGGCCCGCACGGTACCGTCTTGGCGATGTCGCTCGTTGAGGTGAGCTCGGAGACGGCTTCGTACTGCATCCACATAGGCGCGTCCTGAGAGAGCTGGCCGGCGCTGGCCCTATGGCCCCAGAGCCGGTGCGCGGTCTCCATGGCTTCTTTTTCTGTCTCAGCCCAGCAGATCTTCGCGCCCGCTTGCGTGCGGCCGGTACCGCCGGCGTCGCGGTAGACCTTCATACCCTCGGCGTCGGGGGAAACGCTTATCCACCCCTGTCCGATCTGCGCGGCGAGCTTGGTTGCTTCCGGGGCCGAAGCCGGAGACCAGGATGTCCTGGGCGGTGTCTCGGGCCGGGTGAACAGCTTGGCGTCGTGCACCGTGAAGTACGTGCCCGGGCAGGTGACGACCTCACCGGTCCACAGCTGCCGGATGATGTCGAGGGCCTCGGCCAGCCGGGCCTGCCGCACGCTGACCGGTGGCCACGCATCCCCCAGGATGTGCTCGTTCGAGGGCTTCGCCGGTTCCGACCCCGAAGGTGCCCCGGCCCGGGGCCATCACCGCCGTGGTCGCGGTGGCCTGGGCGATGATCGCCGGGTGGATCCGAAACGTGGGGCAGGTGACCGCGGTCGTGAGCCTGAGCTGAGTCGTGCTGGCCAGGGCGCCGAGCACCGACCACACGAAGGGGCTGGAGCCCTGCTCCGACATCCAAGGGGCGGTAGTGGTCAGAGACCCAGAGACGGTCGAAACCGGCGGCCTCGGCGGTCTTAGCGGCGCGGATGATCTCGTCCGGGCCGAGTTCCTCGCTGGAGGCCAAAAATCCCGACCCGACGGGGACTTGTTTGACACGAATGGTTCCTTTCGATGCCGCTCGGCGCCTTGCGCTTACGTGGGAAGGTTTCGGTTACCCGGCGCCGGGCTGCTCGAAACCGGCCGTGACCAGCGCATCGCCGCGGCCGCCGTAGTCGTCAGGCACTGACGGCTTGCCAGGTCTGAGTGCTGTGCTCGAAAACAATCAGCCCGCGCCGCTCGAATTCGGCCAGCCACCCGCCCATCGGCCACCAGCCCCACCGCTGGTAGAAGACCGAGGCGTTGCGGATGATGTCACCGACGTGCTGCACGGGAGGGTCCGCGCCCGGGTGGTGCTGGTGATAGGCCCAGGCACCACCGACCCACGTCAGAGGGATACGGTGGCTGGCGGCGAGCTGGCCGAAGTCGGTGTCCTCGCCGCCGTAACCGCTGTACTGCTCGCACAAGCCGCCGAGCTCGCGCCACAGCTCCGCCCGCACGGCGAAAGACAGGGACCAGAACAGGATGTACGAGTCCGGCGAGGGACCGCACCCGCACGTACACGGCGCGAACCTCGGCATCCGGGCGTCGGCATACCTCGCGGCGGGCGGATTCAAGCCACTGCCGACGGCAGAAGACCATGCCCTGATAGCCGCAGCCGCCGAAGCCGGATGCCAGGTCCTGCAGGCCAGCGACATCAGCGTGCAGACGTCAGCGCGACGTCAGGCGCGAGCGTCCCGCGGATTCAGCTACCTGCTGCGAACACTGGCCCGCGAACCTGATTCCGGCGGCAGCGCTCCTCCATCGCCTGCCGGAACCGGGGCAACCTGATAGGTGTCACCCGTCCTGCCGTGGGTAGTAGAGCGGCCCTTCGTGACAAACTAGGAGAGCCCTCATGGCCAGGCACGACATAGACCCCGTACCGCAGCAGCTGGTCCGGGCCATCAACGAGTCGGGGCAGGCCTCGGTTCTGGTCACCATGTCCGTTCACGGCACGATACTGGACGGTGCCCTGATCGCGGAGCGGAGGTATTCAGCGAACTCGTCGAGCGGAATCCGCTCATGAGCGCGCTGGAGCCCTCTTCAGGCCTGCTCGGGAAGGAGTACGCCAAGGAGACGGAAGCCGAATCCGGCCATCACCTGCACATACTCGCTGACGGCACCGGGGGCGCCGGTGAGTTCGGCGAGGGCCTATGGCGCGTCAGCCTGGAAGCGGCTATGGCTAGGCCCTGGGGCGCCAAAGCCGCTGCCGGTAGCGAGGATGACCGGGGGCCATTCGCGCGCCTGCTCGGCAGTCCCTGACTCGCGTTGCTTGGCGAATCGATGATTCGAAAAGTAAGCCGGGTCACGACTTTGTGGTGGTGGCCAGCAGGCTGCCGGTGGACCGGGTTGAGGGCCGCGGATGGGGCAGCTGGAATGGCAGCCGAGTCCGGGCGGCCTGGTCACCGCGCTGGAGCCGGTGATGCGCAAGGCCGGCGGGGCCTGGATCGGCTGGTCGGGCCGACGCCGGGCCGGCCCTGGGGGTGTTCTGGGCGGACGGCCTGGACCTGGTTGGCCTGGGCCCGTCCGAGACCGAGGTCAGGTGTTTCTACGAGGGCTTCTGCAACGCGACGCTGTGGCCGCTCTACCACGACGTCATCGCGCCGCCGCAGTTCCACCCAATTCCATCGAAAACTTGATGGAAGCAGTGCGCCGCATCAAAGACGTTTCCAAACGCTGGGCCCGCTGATTCAGTTCTGTGTGCTGGGCGCATATAATGTGTCGACATCTCTTATTCACAAGGAGCCGCCGTATGCGCACTCTCACATTCGGAGTCGCCTCGTTCTTGCTTGCCGGTGCGTTGCAAGCGCAAACACCGCAGCGCCCGACCAACGGCCAGCGATATGCGCGGCTAGCCATCCGTAACGCGACGATCGTCGACGGGAACGGTACACCCGCCGCTGGCCCGAAAGACATCATGATCGAGAACAACCGCATCGTGGCCGTCGTGCCTATCGATTCGGTTGCTCTGGCAAACGGGCGATCGAAGCGTCTACCCGCTGACGTCGAGATTGATGCGACCGGCAAATACGTTCTTCCGGGTTTAATAGACGCTCACGCCCACACGCAAGACGAACGGGGCGGCATCCCACAACCACTCGACTACGAATTGAAGATCTGGCTGATGTGCGGCATCACTACCGTTCGCGATGTCGGCAGCGATACGAAGAAAACCCTCGCTCTGCGCGCAAAAAGCGCAGCCGGTGAAGTAGCCGCTCCACGCATTTTCGTCTATCCCATGTTCAACGCCCAGCCGCCCGTGCCGACCACGCCCGAACAGGCGCGGGCGCGTATTCGCGAATACAAGCAGGAGGGTGCCGATGGAGTCAAATTCCTTGGGATGTATCGCGACATCATGGAAGCCGCAGAGGACGAGGCGCACAAACTAGGTCTGCCGGTCGCGCACCATGTGGCTGTGGAAGAAACCAACGCCTGGGATGATATTCGCTTCGGCACCCGCAGCATCGAGCATTGGTATGGAATACCCGATGCAGCCATTCCCGATGGCGTCCAGAACTTCCCCGCCAATTTCAACTACAACAACGAAACCGATCGCTTCCGCTATGCCGGCCGCCTTTGGCGCGAGGCAGACCCCGAAAAATTGCAAGAGGTGCTCGCTGCCATGGTGAAGGCTCATGTCGCCTGGGTGCCTACGTTGGACATCTATGAAGCCAGTCGTGATTTGCAGCGCGCCCAAACTCAGCCGTGGTTTGCCGAATATCTGCATCCCACGCTCGAAGAATATTTTCGCCCCAATCCCAAGAATCACGGGTCCTATTTCATCGGCTGGACCTCGAATGACGAAGTGTTCTGGAAAGAAAATTACCGCATCTGGATGGCTGCCCTGCGCGATTTCGAGCGAATGGGTGGGCTGATCGGCGCTGGCGACGACGCTGGATTCATTTACCAAATCTACGGCTTTGGTCTCTTGCGCGAGCTTGAGCTTCACGAGGAAGCCGGATTCAATCCCATCAAAGTGATCCAGCACGTCACTGGAAATAACGCCAAAATTCTTGGCATGGAAGGTAAGATCGGCGGGATACGGCCAGGCTATTTCGCCGACCTGATCGTAGTGAATGGAAACCCGCTCGAGAATATGAAGGTGCTCTACCCGACCGGCGTCGAAGCCATCAAAGATGGAAAACAGATTCATACGGGTGGAGTGGAGTGGACCATCAAAGACGGATTCTGTTATCACGCTCCAACGTTGGCAGCAGAAGTTCGTGATATGGTCGCAAAAGCGAGAGCGTCGCGCACCACCGCCATGTCGACGAAATGACCGGAAAGTAGAGCGCGATAATGGAATCGTGCACCTAGCGTTCAAGCGGGCACTCTGCGGGCTCGTTTTTCTAAGTCCTATGCTTCTCTTCGCCAATGGCCCTCAAGCGACTGTCGAGGACACAGGCTCTACCAACCGCCCCGGCCTGCGCGTCACTTTCGACCATGACGGTCACGCCACCGTGGAACAGCGCGGCGGTGGGATTCAACATGTCAAGCTGGGCGAGCACCTTTGCAACCAGTTCATGCGCGATCTGAAGGACGCCGGCTCCTTGAGTGCTCTACCAGCGCGACACTGCATGAAGAGTGTCTCCTTTGGATCGAGTCTTTTCGTTGAAGCGAACGGCGACAAATCGCCCGACCTGAGCTGTCAACCTGAACAAGACCCGCGGATCGATGCCTTACAGAAGGATGCGCAGCAGATCTTGCAGGCAGCTCGCGAAGCCGCCGGCATTCAGCCGCGCAACGTGTTTACCCTGCGGGCGCCCTATCCGCCGAAATCGTAGACATTGGAAACAGGTTTACGTAATCGAGTTGCCGTAGTCGCCGGCTCCAGTCAGGGACTTGGCCGTGCTGCCGCGTTCGCGCTGGCAGCCGAAGGCGCTCACGTCGCGCTTTGTTCGCGAGATCCGCAAGCGCTCGAGCGCGTGGCCGCGACCGTTCGCGAACGTTTCAAGGTTGAAGCGCACGCTGAGCCGGTGGACGTGCGCAGCAGTGCCGCTATCGACCAATTCGCCAAAAAAGTTCATAGCGTTTTTGGCCGCATCGATGTGTGCGTCACGAATGCAGGCGGCCCTCCTGCGAGAGACTTCTTGGAGACAACCGACCAGCAATGGGATGATGCCTTCGCTCTGAATCTTCGCAGTGCCGTCGCGTTTGCCCGTGTTGTCATTCCGTACATGCAGAAGCAGCGCTGGGGACGCATCATCACCATCAGCTCGGTCACAGTACGCCAACCTCAGCCTCAGCTTGTGCTTTCAAACGCCGTTCGCGCGGGAGTAATGGGACTGGTTCGCAGTCTCGCGAATGAATTCGGCAAAGACGGCATTACGGTGAACAATGTCGGCCCGGGCTATACCGCAACCGACCGCCTCAAGGAACTATCCGCCCGCGTTGCAGCGACCTCCGGCAAAACGGAGAAACAGATTGAGCAGACCTGGATCGATCAGATCCCACTCGGGCGTCTCGGACAGCCGGAAGAAATTGCCGACGCAATCGTGTGGCTCGCCTCCGAGCGCGCCTCCTTCGTCACCGGCCAGACTCTCCTCGTCGACGGCGGAATGTATAAAGGGCTGTAGTGTCAAACTCAACCAAGAGGAACAGTGTTCATGAGTGATCCCGCACCGGCAAACACCGCCCCCCGAGCCGAAATCAAGCACATTCAATGGGACGAGATCCCCTCGGAAGCGGTAAATCCGTTACTCGATCGTCAGCTCGTCGTCGGCGATCAGATGATGGTCGCGCGCGTACTGCTGAAGAAGGATTGCGTAGTCCCGGTGCACAGTCACATCAATGAGCAAGTCACGTACGTCGAAAAGGGCGCGCTCCACTTCACCATTGAGGGGAAGGAAATTACTGTGCGAACCGGCGAATTCCTCTGCATCCCGCCGAACGTTCCACACACCGCGGTGGCACTCGAAGATACGGTCGATATCGATATCTTTACGCCGCCTCGCGCCGATTGGCTCAACAAGACCGATTCCTATCTTCGCCGCTGATTAGCGCGCCTCAACCGCGGGTATATAATCGACCCGACGTATGACAAATCTCTTCGCTCGTGTAACGCGTTTTTCCATTTTGCTTCCCGGTTTGCTCGCCTGCAGTATCATCGCACCCGCACAACAAACCAACGCCACAACCACAACAGCCTCTAGCAAGCTCCTCGGTGCTTATTTCGAAGAGTGGAGCATTTACGGCGCCAACTACAACATCGCCGATGTCCAGAACAGTGGTGCGGCCGCCAAGCTGACTCACGTCTTCTACGCGTTCGCGAATGTCGATACCTCCGGCCATTGCGCCATTGCGGATTCATGGGCGGATTATCAAACGCCCTATCTTCCGTCGGTGAACGGCCAGCCTTACACTGGGCCTCTCTACGGAAATTTCGCAGCGCTCCAGCAACTGAAGGGACTACATCCGAGTCTGAAGGTGCTGATTTCGATCGGCGGTGCATCCAGCGCAAACACGGCAAACTTTGCGGCGGCTGCCGCGACCGCAACAGGCCGGCAGCAACTGGCCGCTTCCTGTATCGATATGTTTATCAACGGAAATGTTGCGCAAGGTATATCGACAGGAACACTCTTCGATGGCATCGATGTTGATTGGGAATTCCCGACGTCAGCCGATAAGGCGAACTTTACCGCTCTTCTGACTGAGTTCCGCAATCAACTCACAGCACTGGGTACGCAAAACAAAAAGCAATACTTGCTGACCATCGCCGCGCCTGCAGGTTCGCAAAATTACTCGAACATGCAGCTTGCCGCTGTGGCCGCGCAGCTCGATTTCCTCAACATGGAAACGTACGATTACCACGGCACTTGGGAGACCACGACCAATCACGCAGCACCGCTTCTCGACTCTCCCTACGACCCTGCGGCGGCGGAGGGGCTTAATATTGAATCCACCATCGCGGCGTATTTGGCGCGGGCGTTCCTGCTAATAAGATGTTACTCGGCGTGCCTTCGTATGGACGGGGCTGGACAGGTGTTCCGCACACCATGAATACGGCTTTATATCAGTCCTCCACCGGCCCGGCTCCTTCGCCGGCGGGCGATACGCTCGCGACGGATGGAGTGGCAACTTATCGAACTTTGGTGACTCTCCCGGGCTTCGTTCATTATCGCGACTACTTCACGTATTCAGACTGGCTTTACAACTCCGCGACCGGAACGTTCTGGTCGTATGATGACCCCACCTCCGTCACTTACAAAATGTCGTACGCGAAACTTCGCGCAGGAGGTTTGGCCGGAGCATTTATGTGGGCGTTGAAAGATGATGACGCAAACGCCACGCTCTTCAAAACTATGGCGAATGGTCTCGGCGTTCCGAAGCCATTAGCTTTCGGTAGGGGGCGCGATCTCGGGACATTTGGCGTCCCCAAGGGGATTCGAACCCCTGTTATCGCCGTGAAAGGGCGGTGTCCTAGGCCGGGCTAGACGATGGGGACGCGAGGAAGGCGCGAACTCTAACAATCTAGCAAACCACGCGAATCTCGCTTGTTCGCGGGCCTGCGCGATCGACGCCTACAGCGTATGCAAATAGGCGAGAAGGTTGGTCCTGTCTTCGGGGTTCAGAGTGCCACCCATCGCCGGCATGGTACCGCCTCCGTTTACGACTTGATCCATAACGTTGGTATCGTTTATCGGTTTGCCATTCTTCAGAGTCTTTCTCTTGAAGAGACCCTGCAGTGATGGCCCCATCTTCTGCTCCGGCGAATCCGCGTTGTGGCACATGGCGCATTGTTCAAACACTGCTTTCCCTTTCGTCGCGTCACCCTTAGCGCCCTTCGGGCCCGCGGCTACTCCAACGCCGACCGCTATGCAGAAAAGAATAGAACCAGCAACCCCGAATCTACATCGAATCATCGTTGAACTCCCACTCCGCAAGGAGCTTTTGGAAAGTTTCAGTCTACAACCTGAACCCTCTCTGTTCGATGATAAGTACCCCGAAAGATATCGCTTTTCACGAAAGGTTAACGCTAGGGAAACTTCATATCCCGTAGCAGCCGTCCAATTGACGCGAACGTTTTTTGTACGTTGGTCAGAGAACGTCCCGTTTTCTGCGGGATAATGAGGATCATCGGTGCTTAATGCGTTTCGTTTCAGCGCCGATACGGAATTTCTGACCTCCCAAGAAAGTAGACTCATGCTGCGACAAACGCTCCTATGCTCGACCGTCCTTTCGTGCGTGACGTTTGCGGCGATTTCTAGCGCCGGCGCGGCCCTCTCCCCTGACCCACTAGCTGGACGTGTCATTCCCAATATGACCCTTCCGCCGAAGGCCGGGAAAGTTGAACTCTTTCCGCAGAGTGCGCTAAAGCCGGGTATGAAAGGCGTTGCTTGGACCGTCTTCCAAGGGAGTAAGCCCGAACCTGTTCCCGTCGAAATCATCGGAGTTTGGCAGAATATGTGGGGTCCCCACCAGGACGTCATCGTCGCGAAGCTCACGGGCAAAGCGGAGCGAACGAACGTAGCGGGTGGCATGAGCGGCAGCCCGGTTTACATTGACGGCAAGCTGGTCGGCGCTATCGCTCTGCGTTTGAGCGTCTTTTCGCCGGATGCGATCTGCGGTATCACGCCGATCCAGTTAATGCTGGAAGTAAACGATTTCGATAAAACACGCCCGGCCGACAGTCGTACACCGGATAAGATCCAGCAGGCCAGCGCATCGGTTCCGATGCCGAGCGAACTCCTCGCTCGCGTCATGGCTGCGGCCCGTTTGGGCAGCGCCTCCGACATACCCGCAATGACGCCCATTGCGACGCCGATCACGATGTCCGGTTTTAGCGACGAAGCGTTGCACGAATTCGCGCCGATCTTCAATCAGCTCGGCCTCACGGTCGCGCAAGGCGGCGCGGGTGGCAAACTTGATTCCGCCAAGCCGGCAAAGGATTGGCCCACCTCCCTGCAGCCGGGTGAAGGCGTGGCCGCAGTGCTCGTTTCCGGGGACATGACCATGACCGGCGGCGGTACGGTCACTTACAACGACGGAAAGCGCATCCTTGCTTTCGGCCACCCGATGTTCAACCTGGGCGCCGTCGACATGCCTCTCGCGAAGGAAGACATCCTGATGACGCTCGCCTCGTCCTATCAGCCCACCAAAATGGGTAACGCATCCGAGGTTGTCGGCGCCTTGCGGCAGGATCGTCACAGCGCGGTCGCGGGCGAGTTGGGGGCTACGGCGCAGATGATTCCCGTTACCATGCACGTCAAATCCTATGATCGTGACAACACCGTTCGCAAGGCTCGGGATTTCCACTTCAACGTTTTCGTCGACCAGAAATGGACGCCTTATTTAATGATGGCCACGCTGTTCAACAGCATCTCGAATCTGAACGATTTTTCGGAGGAGGCCACCTATCGGCTGCATGGCGAATTGCAGGTCGAAGGGCAGCATCGCATCGATCTCACTACCATGCAGGCTCCCGCGGAAACGCCCATTCCGACGCCCATGCTGCTCGCAGGGTGGTGGGGCGACAAGTTTAATCGCCTGTTTGTGAATTCAAACAAGCTCCCGAAGCTCGATGCTGTCGATGTGTCCGTCGATCTACTACCCGAGCGCCGTATCGCGCAGATTGAATCTGCCTGGATTTCCGATAACAAAGTCACAGCCGGAACCGACGTCCCTGTAAAGGTTTTCCTGCGGCCTTACCGTGGCGAACGTCTGGAGCGGACCGTAAACGTCAAGATCCCAGCCGGTCTCAATCGCGGCGAGCACCAGATTCTCTTTAGCGATGCCGAAACGCTCAGCCGTTTCCAGAACATCGCAAGCTCTCTGAACCGCATCGAAGACGTACCGCAAACGGTCGCTATGCTCAACGAGGAGCGCAGCAACAATCGCCTGTATGTTTCACTCATCCAGTCCGAGCCTACGGTCTATTCCGACGAAAAAGTGCTGCCGAGCTTACCCGCTTCCGTGCTCAACGTGATGCAAAGCGGCCGCGCCACGAATCACCAGTTCGTCAGTTCGCCGGAAAGCGCGCACGAGCAAACCTCCGTACCCTTCGACGTGGTCGTAACCGGCAATTACTCGCTGAAAATTTACGTGAACTGAAGGGCTGTCTCTAATACCGCATGCACATTCACTCGGGCTTCTTCCGAGCCCCCGCTTTACTGTTTCTGATCGCCGCTCCCACGCTACTGTTCGCGGTGGATACTCACATCTGGGAACAGTCAGATCAGGCTGAGTTCGCGCGCGGCGCAGTCAAGCACCTTTCCATCCGCAGCGACGGCCACGTCACCCTGGCGCCTGAATTCAAGGAACTGGACGGCACTACCGTTCCTTATCTCTGGGCTGTTGCTCAAGACTCGAAGGGCACTCTTTACTACGCGGGTGGAGCGCCGACCGGAGCCAGCACGAAAATCTTTGAACTTCCGCGGAACGGTAAACCTAAGGTTCTCGCAGAAGTCGCCGGCCTGGAAGTGCACGCGCTTGCCGTCGATTCTGACGATCGGGTGTATGCGGCCGTCCTCCCCGATGCCAAGATCTACCGCATCGATAAGAGCGGCAAACCACAGCTCTTTTTCGATCCCAAATGCAAATATGTTTGGTCCATGGTTTTCGACCGTTCGGGCGATCTGTTTGTCGCGACCGGCGATGCAGGTCTTATTTATCGCGTCACGCCCGACGGGAAAGGATCGAAATTTTTCGATACGGAAGAAACCCACGCGCGCTCGATGATCATCGACAGTTCCGGCAACCTGATCGTCGGCACGGAACCGAGCGGCCTCGTTCTTCGCATCACTCCAAAGGGCGACAGCTTCGTCCTGTATCAAACTGCGAAGCGCGAAGTCACTGCCGTGGCCGAGCACGGCGGCCTGATTTATGCCGCAGCCGTGGGTAGCAAGACGGCAGGTCCGTCTGTCAGCGGCCCTGCGCCTGTTCTTCCCTCGAATCCTTCGCCCATCACGCCGACCGGTACTCCGCACACAGGCACCACTCCGCCGATGCTGCCGCCTGCGATCGGATCGCTGAGCGCATCGGTTAGCGGCGGGTCCGATTTTTACCGCATACAGAAAGACGGTTTTGCCGAACGCATCTGGAATTCACCTTCGGACCTCGTGTATGCGATCGCGTTTGATTCCGACGGCAAAGCGCTCCTCGGCACCGGCAACAAGGGCATCATCTACCGTGTAGATTCCGATCAGCTTTCCACACAGCTCCTGAATGCGCCTCCCACGCAGGTAACAGGATTTCTTCAGAGTAGAAGCGGCATCGTCTACGCCACCACGGGTAACGTCGGCAATCTGTATTCGATTGGTCCTGGAATGGAGATGAAGGGCACGCTTGAAAGCGACGTCCTCGATGCGAACGACTTCACGCGCTGGGGCAAAGCCCACATGACCGACACATTGCATGGCGGCGAAATTACTCTCGAGACGCGGAGTGGCAATCTCAACAATCCTGAAAATAATTGGAGCCCGTGGAGCAAGGTCGACGTGACCCGGCTCGGCGGGCAAATCCAGTCACCTCCTGCACGATTTCTGCAATACCGCCTTACTTTTGCTTGCTCCTCAGGAGCGGAGTCGCCTGGTTTAAGTCCTGAGTTGAGTGCGATTGAAATAGCTTACCTTCCGAAGAACATTGCACCCCGGATTAGTGCAGTTGAGATCGCGCCATTCAATTACCGCGAGGCGCCGGCCAGCTCTGTTCTGGAGAGATCGGTGATGCCTTCAGGTTCGCCATCCACGCTGACGCTAGCCGCCGTAGGGCAAAAAAAGTCGGGCTCCGCAGGGACGACTCTCGAGGGTGTTGGCAACGCCACTCTGCAGTACAACAAAGGCTACGTAACTGTGCGCTGGACTGCCAGCGATCCGAATAGCGATCCTCTGGTGTACAAGGTCGAAATTCGGGGGAAGAACGATACCCTGTGGCGCACGCTGAAAGACAAGCTGCAGGACCACTACTACGCCTTCGATAGCTCTGCATTTGCCGACGGCGAATACGTGATTCGAGTAACGGCAAGCGACGCGCCCGGCAATACGCCGGCGGACGCGCTGACTTCTTCGCTCGAAAGCGACCCCTTCACGATCGACAATACGCCGCCGGAAATCACCGCCGTTTCGCTAACGAAAACTGGCGCGCAGCGTGTCGTCAGGTTTAGTGCGAGAGATGCTCTGAGTTGGATCGGGAAAGCGGAGTACTCCGTCAATGGCGGTGAATGGATTCCCCTTCAGCCGGTCAACAAAGTAACGGATTCACAAGAACTGAGTTACATGCTTGCCTTTGAGCCCGGCCAATTTGTCGCAGTGCGCGTTTTCGACGACGACGACAACGTGGTCGTCAAGCAGTTTTCAGCGCAATGAGTAAGCTCTAACGTTCGCCACTTTTCGAAGCCCCCACACCGTCGCCAGCCCGAATACGAGAGCAATCGCGCATTCCGCCCAGAACGGCGCATCGAACCCGGCCTGCCAGACTGAGTTCGGGATTCCGAGCCACCAGTAACGCAAGAGCGCCGCAGCATCGATCAGCGCATGCACGAATATGCCAACGACAATCGAGTCGGTGAGATACGCTAGCGTGCCGAGCGTCGCGCCCACGACAAAATAGACAGGAGTGAAGGTGAGCCATGGCCAGGGATCGCGCGCTTCGAATCGATAGTGTGCAAGACAAAACAGGAAGGAAACCAAAAGAATCGCGATAACGGGACCATGCCGCTCCTCAATTGGTCGTTGCATGTAGCCGCGGAATGCCGTTTCCTCCACAATCCCGGCCACCGCTGAAATCATCAGCAAAACGAGCAGAATTGTCACGAATGGATATTTGTTGAGCACCTCGGGACTGGTGAGGTCTTGAGCCGGTCGAATCGAGAGGCGACGCGTGATGTCCAAGATGGCGCGCAACGTTACCGTCGCAAACGCGCCCGTAATGAGTGCCCATTTCAGAATCTGCCCGCGAGGCAGCCGCCCCCTCAGACGGGCTCGCCTGGTCGCCGCGGTACTTCGGGGCCAACCATGTCCGCCTAAATACCACCAAAACAGGCCGAGATACAGGGCCATAACGGCCGCGCTCCAGGGAACATTTGGAAGCAGTTTCAAATTTCCGAAGATAAGCGCGTTGCGCGGAGCATAGCCCACGCCTGCGATAACGCAACCGACAAGAACCGCACGTACTACGAGAGGAGGTTTCCGCCAGAGGGACACCGCTACCGCCTTCGCGGTTTGATAACGATTGGCGTACCTTCGAACCCGAACTGTTCGCGCAAGCGATTGATGAGTGCTCGTTCGATGGAAAAATGCATCTTGTCCGATTTATCCGTGAAGACCACGAAGGTCGGCGGTCGAATGGAAGCTTGGGTGATGTAGTAGATGCGTATATCGCTCTCGAACTTTAGGGTTTCGACGAATCGGTTCAGTTCACCGGTTGTCACTCGCTTCGACGCTGAATCGAAACAGCGCCGAATGGTGGACATGATACGCCGGATTCCCTCGCCGTTTTTCGCGGAAGCAAAAAGAACCGGCGCGTAGTCGAGGAACTTCAATTGATCGCGGATGGTCTCGGTGAAGGCACGCTTGCTCTTCCCCTCGGCCGCGTCCCATTTATTCACTACGATGATGACCGCGCGTCCTTCTTCGTGCGCGTACCCGGCGATGGTCGCGTCGGATCCAACTACGCCCTCCGTTGCATCGACGATCAGCAGGACGACATTCGCCATCCGGATGTTCCGGCGCGCCATCACTACGCTCATCTTTTCCGTCATCTCGGTCGTCCTGCCTTTGCGGCGAATGCCCGCGGTATCGACAAAGCGGAAGGTAGTATTTCCCTCTTGTATCGTTTCGTCGACAGCGTCGCGCGTCGTGCCCGGAACCGGCGAAACAATGGACCGCTCCGCTCCGACCAAGCTGTTGAGCATCGTCGATTTTCCGACGTTTGGGCGACCAATAATCGCTACTTTGATCCGCTTCTGCTTGCCTTCCGCCTCCTCCTCGGCTTCGGGCGACTCGATCACTTCTCTTGGAAACGGAGTAGTCACGCGATCGAGTAATTCGTCGAGACCCAGCTTATGTTCGGCTGAGATCGCGAAAGGATCCCCAAGCCCAAGCGAGTAGAATTCCGGCACCAGGTTCTCGCGCACCTTTGCATCGATCTTATTGACCACCAGCGTCAGTGGTTTGTTCAAGGGACGGAGCAGCTTGGCAAGATCGCGATCGGCAGACGTAATCTCTGTTCGGCCATCGATGACGTACAGAATGTGTGAGGCGATGTCGAGCGCTACGCGCGCCTGCTTTAGGATCTGGATCGGGATCAGCTCGTCATCGTGGGGAATGATGCCACCGGTATCGATCAGGCCGAAGCGCTTGCCGCGGTATTCGGCCTCGCCATAGATCCGATCGCGCGTAATTCCCGGCTCGTCTCCGACAATCGAGCGCCGGTTACCCAGGATCGCGTTGAACAGCGTTGATTTGCCGACGTTCGGCCGGCCCACGATGACAACTGTCGGTAGCGGTTCGTCTGCGGGCATTTCGCTAACAGGTTCGCACATGCATGCGACCATGAAAGTTGCTGATTCCGACGAAAAATGGAAGTATCAACACGCGCAATATCGCCATCATTGCGCACGTTGATCATGGAAAGACGACGCTGGTCGACGCTATGCTGCGCCAGAGCGGCATCTTCCGCGCCAATGAAGAAGTCGCTGACCGCGTCATGGATTCGAATGAACTGGAGCGCGAGCGCGGCATTACCATCCTGGCGAAAACAACCGGCGTTCGCTATCACGGGACAAAGATCAACATTGTCGATACACCCGGACACAGTGACTTTGGCGGCGAAGTAGAGCGTGCGCTGAAAATCGTAGATGGTGTCATGTTGCTGGTGGATGCGAGTGAAGGCCCGCTCCCGCAGACGCGTTATGTGCTGATGAAAGCACTCGAGGCGAAGCTTCCGCCCGTGCTGGTCATCAACAAAATCGACCGTCCGGACGCGCGCGTTCAGGAAGTGCTGAATGAAGTGTACGATCTCTTCATTGACCTCGACGCCACCGAGGACCAACTCGATTTTCCGGTTGTGTACACGAATGCCAAAGCTGGAATCGCCAAACTGGAATTGAGCGATTCCAGTCAAAACCTTCAGCCGCTTTTCGAGACCGTTCTCAAGCACATTCCTTCGCCGCAAGGCGATCCAGACGAAACGCTTCAACTGCTGGTCGCCAATCTTGATTACAGCGATTACCTCGGGCGGCTCGCGATCGGGCGCGTTTTCAACGGCACCCTCAAGCATGGTGACGAAGTGGGAATCGTGAAGCTCGATGGCGCATTGCAAAAGACGAAGATCACGAAACTCTACTCGTTCGAAGGATTGAAGCGCGTTGACGAGACCGTCGGAAAGCCTGGAGATGTCCTTGCGATTGCGGGCGTGGAAGGAATCACGATCGGTGAAACGATCACCAGCGCGGAATCGCCCAAAGCCCTGCCCAACATTGCGATCGACGAGCCGACGATTGCGATGACGTTCACTATCAACAACTCGCCCTTCGCCGGGCGCGAAGGCGAATTCGTCACTTCGCGAAATCTCCGCGATCGCCTCGATAAGGAGCTGCTGACCAACGTCTCGATCCGTGTCGAAGAAGCGGGGGGCCCTGACGCATTCAAGGTAATGGGCCGGGGCGAGCTGCAGCTTGCCATTCTCATCGAGATGATGCGGCGCGAAGGTTACGAGCTGCAAGTCGGAAATCCCGAAATCCTGACCCGCAAGATCGATGGTGTTCTGCATGAGCCAGTGGAGTTGCTGGTGATCGATTGCCCGGAAGAGTTCATTGGCGTGGTGATTGAGAAGCTGGGCAGTCGCCGGGGCAAGATGAACAAGATGGTCAATCACGGCTCCGGCCGCGTGCGTCTCGAATTTTACGTGCCGTCGCGTGGATTGATCGGCCTTCGCAGCGAGATGCTGACGGATACCAAAGGAACCGCGATTATGAATGCGCTATTTCACGGCTATATCGAATGGCAGGGTGATATCGCGAAGAGGCCCACGGGATCTTTGGTCGCGGATCGTCCGGGTGTGGCTACCAGTTACGCGCTGTACAATTTGCAGGAACGCGGGGTCATGTTCATAGCGCCCAGTACGGAAGTGTATCAGGGGATGATTGTCGGCGAGAATTCACGCGACAGCGATCTGGACGTGAATATCGTCAAAGAGAAGAAGCTGACTAACATGCGCGCGTCCACCTCGGACGAAGCGATTCGGCTGGTGCCTCCGCGTCTGTTGAATCTCGAGCAGGCAATCGAATTCATTCGCGAGGACGAACTGGTCGAGGTGACGCCGAAATCGATTCGTCTGCGCAAGAAGATTTTGAAATCGAACCAGCGTTAAGCCACATCGGGCAGTAAAAACCGCCACGATTCGCCGAAGGAGGCCAGCGCCGCTTCCGCGGCCAGATACCCGCTGCGCACTGCGCCTTCCATGATCGCCGGCCATCCGGAGCGAGTCCAGTCGCCCGCCAAGAAGAGGTTCGCAATCGACGTGACATTAGATGGCCTTTCAAGGTTGGGAGCCGCGGACAACACAGCGCGGACGTCTTTTACAACATGAGCATGTTCGAGAACGGCGTGTTGGACTCCGGGGAAGAATTCTTTGAGTTCTTTGAGCGCTAACTCGATCACCTCGGCCCTCGGCATCTCGGTGAGGGTTCGCGACGCGCTCACCACCAGCTGAATGTGCCGCCCGTCTTTTTTGTTGAACATCCATTGCATCGTTCTATCGAGAAGGGTGGCATGCGGCAGATCGGTTATGGGCCGGTCAAACCACAAATGAATTCCGGTGATGGGTGCATGAGTAAACGCCGATACATCGATCGGCAAGGCAGGGGCGACCGTGCTCAGTCGCTCAAACGGAATGGCCAGAATATACGCATCCGCCTTCACGCACTCACCATTCACAATCAAGCCGATGACACGTTCACTTTCAATCCGAACTTGCTGGACGGAAGCACGCTGCGCAATTTTGATTTGCGGAAAAGACGATAGGACATCCGGCGAATAGAGTTCGCCCAACGGAACAGCGGGAACGCCGAATTCGTACGCATCCGGCCGAGAGAGAAAACCGAGATAGAAAACCTGCAGACCATAAGATGCGGCCATGCGATCCGGCTCTTCGCTGATGGCACTGACGCACACCTGTCGCCAGAACCGCTCGATCGCTTGCGGTGTCTGTTTCTTTTCACGGAGCCAGTCGAGCATGGTGATCCGGTCAAGATCGGCGCGCTTGCCGTATTCGTAATGAATCGAGAGCAGACCGCGAGCTATGGCGAGTTTGTCCCAGAATGATAGAAATCGGAGCTTTGCGAACGAGCCTGTGAAATGGAACGGAGCCGGCAGTTTGCCGCGAGCCATAATCGAAACTCGGCCGCCCGGCTCAATCCAATAAAACTCACGATAGAACTGGATGCGATCGCTAACCCCGAGCCGCTCGTAGAAGTCGATCAGGTTTTTGCAGCAACGGAGCAGCACGTGCTGGCAGTTGTCGATGGTCGGGCTATTTTCATCGGCTGTATTGAGCGGGTAAGACGTCGCCCGACCGCCTAGAAATGGACGCGCTTCGAATAGGGTGACGCGGTACTCGGCAGAAGCGAGTGCGACTGCAGCGGCAAGACCGGCAAGTCCGCCTCCCACGATGGCAATACTTTTCTCCGAGCTCAAGTGCTGGGTCTCGCAGACGCAGACGACAAAACCCGATCGTCCGCGCCACCCGCATACGTCTCGATCATGTTTTCAATGAGGCGAAGTCCACAATCGCGCTCTAGCGTGAGGATGGATTCCGGATGGAACTGCACAGCCTCGACCGGCAGATCGCGGTGACGCACTCCCATAATGATGCCGTCGTCGGATTCGGCCGTTATTTCGAGGCACTCCGGAAAGCTTTCGCGATTCGCATATAGCGAGTGATAACGTCCGACGCGAAATGGCGAGGGAAGCCCGTGGAAAACGCCACGGCCGTAATGCGAGACCAGCGAGCGCTTGCCGTGCATCGGGTAATCCAATACGTCCAGCTCTCCTCCGAACGCCTCCACAATGCCCTGCAGCCCCAGACAAACTCCGAAAGTTGGAACTCCGCGTTTCGCAAGCTCGCGAACGAGCTGCGGCACACCGAAATCCGCCGGGCGAGCGGGACCGGGAGATATCAGCACGACATCCGGGTTTACGGTCTCGATCATCTCGAGAGCGACGTTCGAGCGGTAAGTGGAAACGGTCGCGCCGGTTTGTCGAGCATAATTCGCGAGCGTGTGGATAAAGCAATCGTCGTTATCGATGAGCAATAAATGAACGCCTTCACCTACTCGCCGCGTGTGATGAGCTTCGGGCCCGGAAGCGATCGCGGGATATAGCGCACGGAAAAACGTTGTGGCCTTCAGGCGGCATTCCTGGTCTTCCGATCGGGCATCGGAATCGTACAAGAGCGTGGCACCCGCGGCGTAACGAGCGATGCCGTCCTTCAGATGAACAGTGCGGATGGTTATGCCGGTGTTGATGTCGCCGTTCAAACTCAGCATGCCCACCGCGCCACCGTACCAGCCACGCGCATCTTTTTCGAGATCTTCGATTGCCTGAGCAGCCGCTTTTTTAGGCGCCCCGATAACGGTGACGGCCCACATGTGAGTGAGAAAAGCATCGAGCGAATCGAAACCATCCACGAGAGTGCCCTTGACGTGATCGACGGTATGGAAAAGACCGGCGTAGGATTCGATGAGGCGGCGGCCGATGACTCGCACCGAACCTGGAACACAGACGCGCGACTTATCGTTGCGGTCCACATCGCTGCACATGGTCAACTCCGATTCCTCTTTGGTGGAATTGAGCAGATCGCGGATACTCTCGGCGTCGCGCAGCGGGTCTCCCGAGCGGCGGGCGGTACCTGCGATGGGGCAAGTTTCGACTTGATCTCCTTCCACGCGCACGAACATTTCAGGCGATGCACCGACAAGCTGTTCGTCGCCCATCTGCAGAAGGAATTCGTAAGGACTGGGGCTCGACTTCTGCATGCGCCGGAATAATTCGGAGGGACTGCCGTCGAAATGCGCGGCGAAGGTTTGACGGAGGACCACTTCGTAAAAGTTGCCCTGCCGCATGCCTTCACGAACCGTCTCGACTTTCGACATGTACTCTTCAGGCGCGTGATCGGAGACAATCTCGGCGCGTTGGCGGCCGTTAGTGATCCGCCGAATTGCAGGAGATGAGCGCGGCAGCCCCGCAGTATCGGCGTCTTCGCCAGCGAAATCGTACTGAAACCGCTCGATGACTTCCTTCTTGCGGTCCATGAAGTAGATGTCGTCACAAAGAAACAGATGAACGTGTTTCTGGTTGTCGCGCTCAAGCCGCAGACGAATCGGATCGAAATCGAGCAGCAAGTCGTAGCCGAATGCGCCGATCAGCGCTAGTCGCGAATCTTCCGGATGGCGGAATTCCTGTACCAGCGTGCGGAGAACGGAAAACGGCGAGGGCTGCTTACTCCGCTCTTCTTCCGGGAATCGCTCCGCGAGCGGCCTCAGCTCGCACGGTGAGCGAATACGGAGTTACAAAGCTGCTTTGCAGATCGGGATGATCCTCGAGCAAACGCGCAAATAGTTTCAGCAGAACTTCACCGCGCCCGTTCAACGCATGAAATTCCAGCGTTCGCCCGCGCCCGACGATTTCCAGAGGCGGCGCGATGCTCGCTACGTCCCACCGCGAGTAGCGCTCCGGATATTCGTAGCCGGAAGAAAGATACACGCCTCGTTTGGTGTCGAGCTGGGTCAGAAGCTGCCCTAAACCGCGCCGGAACGGGATCTTGGAGCCGGTTCGAGTAACTGTGATTCCGTGGGGAGTCGTGTAGCGTAACTGCGGCATTAAAACAGCGGCTGGATTGGGGTGTTCCTCCTCAGAATAACAGCGACTTCGACGACTGCAGGGGCGCGAAAGGGGCGTCAGGCGGCGGGAGTTGCTCGGGAAATCGAAGGCAGCCTCGAAAGTCTCTGTCGACAACTGCCGCGGCGACAGGGCCACAAATTTCATCTCTCCCGGGGTCGCACGCCGCGTCATGTCAACAGGCCCGGTTTTTCGCATTGATGAGGCAGTTGTGGCGTCGCGGTGCACGAGCAAGCGAATTGTCGGCGTCATTCAGGGGACGATTTGGCCCATGTCCGGCGCCGGCACGGTGGAATTCGCGGTGTAGAAGTTCGTTTCTTGCTGGTGGAGGCGAAATGCCGCGGTGGCGACCTTGTAGGCATGGAGCTCGTCGCGCTGCGCCTGCTGTTTTTGGCGACGTTCTTCCATCGCGTCGGCCCGTTCTTCCCGGGCCTGCGCCCGTTTTTGCGAAACAAAGCCAACTTCGGCTTGCAGCCTTAGTTTTCTTCTCTTTGCCAGCTCATTGGCGGCGCGCTGATAGGCCCGATCGTGGGCCGGCTGGTAGCGGAGGTAGAGATCGAGGTCGGCGCGCACGCAGATTCCTTGTTTGCCGTTGGCGATATCTTCGGCCGTGGAGGGCTGGACGAGGAAGCAGGCTTCCTGGAGGCGAACGGCGCGTTCCGAGAGCCAGGTACTGCGGACCATTTTGGCGACGAGTTCGCGTTCGACATCGTCGGCGGGCTGTTCGATGCGCAGGTAGCGCTCGAGCAGGTCGTCATAGTCGGCCTGGCTTTCCCCTTCGAGCACTTTGAAGGCGCCGCAAAGACCGTGCTTGCGGCTGTTTTGAGAGACCGTCTCCTTGCCTGTGCTGGAGGTGGGCCCGGTACTTTTTTGCGCGTTGGCGCGGTTGGCTGCGAGTTTACGTTTAGAGATCGCCATAATTCCGCTCAAAGTGTGGAGGGTGGGCGTGCGGGTGGGCGGAGTTTGGGGCGGTTAGATTACTGAGATGAAGGGAGATAGAGAATTTGGGTGGGCTGTGATGATATGGGAGCGCTGCGTTTCACGGACAGGTGGCGTCTAACGAATCGCCGGATACAAGCGGAGTTTTCGTTCGTAATCTGCGCCAAGACTCCCGAGTAGCCGACACCACAGGAGCAACTCCGAAGCTAAACACTAGGCCATCACCTACTTTTGCAACACCAGACGGGCCCGATTCCATTAGGTTTCGGCGTCGTCGCAAAATTTATCCGTTGTGAAATATTCGTGCGGCACCCTGATTGGGTCCCGAAGAAAACCGGGACGGAATGTTTAATGCTCCACAATACATTGTTGAGACCCGTGCGGAAAGAGCCAGAATTCGCAGCAGCGCACGCCTGTCGAGTTTTGCAAGCGCTGTGGTCTTCGTTATAGGACTTGTTTTTTCGTATGCGCCGGTATCCAGCTGCTTTTAATCCATCTGTGGGCATAACCGGGATGCAAAGCCGGTTTCAGTACAGCATCGGCATGACTGCCGGAGATATCTGGCGTTGGTTTGGAGCAAACTTCACTATGCTCTGGAGCTTCGTTGCATCCCTGCCGTTCCCCAAAGCCCTACCTGAAGCAAATTATTATTTGCCATGGATTTTCTTCTTAGTGTTCTACGTATGCTTTATCCTGTCCGCTGCTGGCCTGAAAAACCGCACCATTCGCCTCAAAGCCGCTGCCAAGGAAGCCGAACAAACCTTAAACCTGCAAGCGCCTCTTCTGATGCAAATGAGCGCCTTCGCTGCGGCTTATGGAACGGGCAAGCGGCGAATATCGGTAATGTGTCTGGCACTGGAAATACAGTAAACGTCACCAACACGATCAAACACGCTCTGGAAAAGGCTGGCGAGAAAAAGATAACGGATAAGTTTTGAATACCGCTGGCGATTGCCGCTGCCACTGCGCTGCTGAGTCATTTCCTGAAATAGGACCCTTTTTGAACATTTGCGGATAGCGGCCCGAAAAAATAAGTGGAAAGCAGGCGGGCAGGGAGGGGCGATAAACTACCCTTTTTGCAACGCCGTTAACGCACTTTAACGTAAGCGGCGCAAACCGCGTTTTGGCGTTCTCTGGATTGTGTCTAAACTTGCGAATCTGCCTAGCAGCGCCGATGAGCATTCCGCGCAATTCATCGTGCGAACGCCCTACTTGAGCGATCCGTTCCTGATCCGTCACGCTAACGACGTGCGGCAACCGCGGGAAGATTCGCGTGCGATACGAAGGTCCAGATAAGGATGCGCGGATTTCTGGCGTGTTGAAGCCCATCTGGACGGACGGCGAAGTGTTCGGTAGCGATTTTCTCTGGACCACAAGCGGAAGAACGCGCCAAACGGTATGCGAATTGGAAGAATCGAGCACCATCATTGAAGGTGACTGAAATTGCATCACGGACACTGTGATTGCCCAGTCCAACGAATCGCCGGATGGAAGTCGACTTATCGCGAGTAATCTGCCAAGCCCAATGAGCGCGGACTAACCAGGCCCGTTGTGACGGCCCTTATGCTGATCACCGGACCGCGCTCGTGCGGGTGCTGATTTGCCCGCTGCCGCGCGATCTGCCTGCCCCCAGCGAGCCCCTAACCAGACCATAAAGCTCGATGCAATATTAGATCGCGTCGCTCGTCGAGACTAGCATGCGGGTTCTGTACTTAAAAGTCGTCTGAATCTCGCCTGTCTTGAGCACGGCATCCAGAGTTCCGATAGCGCTGCATTCAAAGAGGACGCGAACCGTTTCAAGCACATCCAAGTCGCGCAAATGCATACGCTTGGCCTGATGTTCAAGAGCTGCGACTGAAACTCTGACCTTGCGAGTTGCGCCCAGCAATTGCATGAACATCGAAATTTGTTCTGGGCGCAGGTATCCTGCCAATTCATCAGTGATCCCCGGAATGAAGTAATCGCGAGAATATTGAGCCAATGCCGTTGCAATTTGGCTCGACGTCAAAACATCCCCGGAAAATTGCTGCATGTTGTTCAGCAGCATAATTACGTCGCGCGGCACGTGCCGTGTTTGCTCAAGTATCTGTGAACGAATGCTTCCCCGGCCGTCTGACCTCAGGGTTGAAGGAAAGTAAGTAGCAAGGACGTCCATCTCCCTGCCGGCGCTCATCGATGCACGCTTATTTACCAACGCGATCAGTACCGATTGATCCGGCGGAGCATACCAGTTGATGTTCGTAGCCGCATTTTGCCTGATCTTGTTCTTGTTCGGATGAGGCAACCGCTCGAACAGATCTGTCCGACACAAAAGTATAATTTTCGCTGGAACTTGACTTCTAACGAGATCCATGTTCAATCCATTGACTTCGAAGATAAGTGCAGCTAAGGCGTCATATTGCAACGTGCACGGCGAAGCACTTCATCCAAACCGTCCCACCACCGAGGAGATGTCGACTCGCGCTTTTTGCGTTCAGGAAGGCCCTCTTCAGCCGATCCACCGCAAACGGGAAGTCAGAATTAACAGCTGCTGTTTTGTAATTTGCCTGTACTTCTGCCGCAATGACATTCAGCTTGAGCGAGAAGCTCTTCTCGGCCGTGTTGTTAACCAGGTCTTTGACAGACAAGCCGTCGTTTAGTAAGCCGACCCGCTTGAGGGCGCGAACTGGCCTCGCTAAACCGTCCTCATCGAATGTGTTCGAGCCTTGGTCCCGGTCGAAGGAGCGAAATAAGAAGAGCAAGAGCAACCAAGACCAAACCATCGGATACCGCGCCTCCGGCTCGATCGATCCCCTGCAGATCTGACTGAAGGTCGTGAAAGATACGTCCGCGATATTGGTAAATTCGACAAATAACTGGGGATCGGACTTCGACAGAAGCAGCAGATGTTCGCCCAAGGCCGATTTGCCAGAACCTTTATACCCAAGGAACAAAAACCTTCGGCCTGCAATTGCCTCACGAACAAGGTGGAGTGGGTCGATAAAGCCCGAAAGTAGGAGATCAGGGTCGTGAGACGCCTCGTAGTCAGCACTCGCGGAGCCGAAATTCAATTCCTTCAGACGTGGTCGGCTTGCCGACCGAGTTGCTTCTGCTGTCACAGATTTCGATATGACGTTATCATTCTTTCCGGTCCACACGCAATCAAAGTTCGGGCGAACGATCGACGGGACGCAGAGTTAGGAACGGTAATCCGAGAGTGCTATGTAAAACGGCACTTGCTGTTCATGCATTGTAGCTGATGAAAAAGAATTTCCTCGTCCTAACCATCGCGCGACGCACTCTGAAGCAACTACAATGGGAGGTCCGTGGCCCCGAAGAACCCAAAGATCTTTCACATAACGCACCTGGAGAATCACAGTGCGAGCGTCAACCACAAGACCATCGATTCATCCTGCTAAGCGCCGTTGTTGCCGCTGATCAGCCGGGCGAGAGTCGGCGGAGCGAAAACGCCGAATTTGAGGAGCGGCACGCGGTTGCTCGCAGGCGGATCAGGAACGCGAAACGCGCTTCGGTGCGTTCGTGGGGCAGAGCTGGTGCTCGGTCGAAACTGCCGCGGCGACGGGTGACAAATTTCATCTCTCCCGGTGTCGCGCCGCGTCATGTCAACAGTCCCGCTTTTTCGCGCTTTCTAACCCTCCCAGTAAATCGATTCTGAATTTCGCAAGTGGAGTTATGGCGATCTTGGGCGGCGCCGATGGGGAGCGTGGTTAGATGGGGAAAAACGCTGGGACGGAGAACAGATTTCCTTCGCAGGCTCCGTCCGTTCGTAAGGCAGGGCTGGTGCTCGGGAAATCGAACTCAGTCCCGGTTTTTCGCGTTTTCTAATGCCCCGACTACATCGATTCTTCGGCCGCGCTGCACCTGCCACAGCTCAGACTTTTCCGCGGCGTCGTTTCGCTGGTCCAGCGCCCTCTCGGCCGGAGTTCTTGCGGGATTTTTGGGCGTTTTTTTCGGTCCTCAGCTTCCACGCGGTGTGCAGTGCGCCAGCTAGCACGTCCTCAGTGGCTGCGGCGAGCTTAATGTGGGTCGCCCCCATCCGTCCCCATCCACCGGCAATTGGAACGAAAATGTCAGGAGCTTCCTCGACAAACGCGGTCTGCTGCTCCGGCGTGAGCATCAGGTTTCCATAGCCTTGATGTTGAGAGGCAAGCGTAGCGAAAATCCTACCGCCCACCCGAAAGTCAGCCGACCCCATATGCGATCCCTCTTCCGCGCCCGCCAGCTTTAGCGCTATTCGCCGAAAGTCTTCCGCATCCATTACGCGTCCGTCCGTCTTGTAGGGAGTATCACACGGCGGCCGGGCCAAACGCCGAATACGAGCGGGCTTCCGGAGTAATCTTCACGAGATCACTTGTGCGAGATGCCGACTATACGTCAACTTGCATTCGTAAACGCTGGGCCGTTACTGACAATTTAGGGGTATTCACTGGGTCCGGAATTGGCCGTAATCCGAGAAGGAATCAAGGAGCAATACTTCGACTTCCGGCTATTACCGACGAGAGCCGATCAGGTTTACGGGCAACGGCACGTCAGTAGGGCAGCAGACGCGCCCGCGAGCGGCGTGGCGGCATAAGACGTAGTCGCGCAGCGTAGAGGAATCCTCAGCTTCCAGGCCGGAGACAGATTAACAAACCCTTGGCCGTTAGGGCGGATTTGGGTCCAGTCTTACTGATGAGCTTCCGGTTGGCGCGCCCGATCTGGCCTGGTCGTATTTGTTATGATGCTGCGCTATGGATCCCGCCGCCCTGCTTCTCTCCGACCGTGTCAAGAACAACATACAGTTGGGGGAAAGTCATATCCGCGAATTCAAGTCCGCATTCGAAGGAACGGCACAACAGAAGCGGCCACGTTCTCCAAAGGAGATCTGCCGGGAAATTGGAGAGCAACTTGTTGGGTTCGCGAACGCTGACGGAGGGGACCTGCTGATAGGGGTAGAAAATGACGGAACTGTCACCGGAGTTCCTCATTCCGAGGACGTCGTTCAAACGATGCTAGGCGCGCCGCGAGCGCATGTATACAGCGGACAGGTCCTCCCTCTTCTCTACGCCACGCTAGCGGTGATTGAAAGCAAGACGGTCCTTTTTTTTTCCGTTAACAAGGGCACAAGCCAGATCTACCAGCTTCCCGATGGTCGCTGCGTGCGGCGGAAGGACAAGGAGTGTGTTCCGGTCGCTTTTGAAGACATTCAATTTGAACGACAGGAGATCAAGTCACGCGAGTTCGAGCGACAGTTCGTCGATGGCGCAACAGTAAACGACCTCGATCTGGAAGAGCTACAGATTGCGGCTAATTCCTATATGAAGGGCTTGAGCATTGAGCGCTATCTGCAGCAAATCGGATTGAGTGAATACTCTCCCGGCGGGCTTCGTCTTCGGATGGCTCGCTCTCGCTGTTCGCAAAGGACATTAGACGATGGCATCCAAGATGCCAAATTCGAATACTGCGCGTGTTGGGAACTTCGATAGGTGTAGGCGACAAGTACAACGTGAAAGAGGACATAACCGAAGAGTCGAATGTGTCTCGTCTGCTCGTCAGAGGCTGGGAGTCTGCTTCGCACTACGTTCCTCGTGCAACGAACCGAATTTGCCGAAGGCGCTCGCTTTGAACCCAAATTCGTCTATCCGGAGCAGGCGTGTCGAGAGGCGCTGATAAATGCGATAGCCCATCGGGATTACAGCACACACAGCGGTGTCGAAATTTTCGTCTACGACGATCGCATGGAAGTAAAAATCCTGGCGCCCTGCTGTCGACGCTACGGCTGAGTGAATTGGAGGACTGAAGGGCGCGCACTGAATCCAGAAATCCACTGATAGCCCGTGTGCTTCGGGAGCATCGATACATGCGTGAACTGGGGAAGGCATGCGACGGATTTTTGAGGCGATGCAACTCAATGACCTTGAAAAGCCGCAACTTCATTCGGCTGCCCTGCCTTACTGTCGTGCTCTCGAGTAACTCGGTTTTCACCTCAGCGTGAGGAACATTCATCTCAGCCTTTTCGCCTCATACTATATGTCCCGTCTTCAGAAGCGGATTGTTGCGGCTGGGATAGACGGCAGAGAATTGTCGCCTGCAGTTATTTATAAGGCGATGAATACTGAGGACCGAGACACCTACGATTACGAGGTTACCGCGCTTAGGAAATCCGGGATATTACAAGATATTCTAAGTGCCGTCGGCGGCGGCCCAATTTGCAAGAAACCGGAAGATGCGGAAAGCTGATGTCCCTCGCTTTCGAGTATGCCAAACGCCGGATCTAGTTCGGAATTGCGAACCGACTACACAGGAACATACGGACGTCGAGCCGGAAAGAAGAACTTTTCCCAGAAGAGACCGGAGTGTTCGTTAGCAATTTGGCAAAGGCCGTGATTGAATCCGAGTTGCGATCCATCTTCGAACGGTTCGGAAGAGTCCGGAGGATAATCGTGCGCGCCGACAAGCGCGATTCGCGGTTGAATTATGCAGTGGTTTGGCTTGAGACTGGCAGCAAGGCGCTTAAGGGCAATCGACGCGCTTTATGGGTTTGTAGTGGCGGGTCGGGAAATAGCCGTCCAACAGTTCAGAGCCAAGAAGAAAGACCCCCGCCCGCGCAGCAGCATTCGTTTACGGCGAAGCGCTAACGCGTAAGAACACGCCAGATCGCAACTCATTCGTTGCAGCCATCCTGGACGACTTGTGGCGAGCCCAGACGCGAGTAGTAGCGAAGTGTAGAGCTATGCGCCCTCTGGCGCCGCACTTTGCCGTATAACGCGCTAATCGGACAAGTGGCCGGCCTCGCCCCCGAATCATTCTCATCAGTGGCTAACCCGGCGAAAATGTCAGGAGCTTCCTCGACAAAGGCGGTCTGCTGCTCCGGCGTGAGCATCAGGTTTCCATAGCCTTGATGTTGAGAAGCAAGCGTAGCGAAAATCCTACCGCCCACCCGAAAGTCAGCCGACCCCATATGCGATCCCTCTTCCGCGCCCGCCAGCTTTAGCGCTATTCGGCGAAAGTCTTCCGCATCCATTACGCGTCGGTCCGTCTTGTACGGAGTATCACACCTCGCCCGCGGCCCGGGCGCCCGAACATCTCGAAGTCGATCCCTGACAGCGATATGATTCACGAAGATGAAGCCAAAGAACACGATCTGCCTCTGGTTCGACAAAGACGCGCATGAGGCGGCGCGCTTCTACGCTGCCACTTTTCCGGACAGTAAAGTGACCGCTGTTCACGAGTCCCCCGCTGACTATCCGGGCGGCAAGAAGGGCAATGTGCTGACTGTGGAGTTCACCGTCGTAGGCATTCCCTGTCTCGGTCTCAACGGCGGCCCGGCGTTCAGGCACAGCGAGGCCTTTTCCTTCCAGATCGCGACGGACAATCAGGAAGAGACGGACCGTTACTGGAACGCGATCGTCGGCAATGGCGGCACGGAAAGCCAGTGCGGTTGGTGCAAGGACCGCTGGGGCCTCTCCTGGCAGATCACCCCGCGGGCGCTAACCGATGCGCTTGCGGCTGGTGGCGGTGAGGCCAAGCGCGTCTTCGAGGCGATGATGAGGATGGCAAAGATCGACGTCGCCGCCATCGAGGCAGCGCGGCGAGGCTGACCGTGCCGACGGCCTGCCGAATTCGGGGGGTGCCGATGTGGCGTTTTTTAAATTTTCAGAATAACGGCGAGTTAAGCGGGGTTCCGCTTTCGAGATGATGGAGAGATGATCTCCCGACGTCAATTTGTTCACACCCTCGGGGCGGGAGCTGCAGGGCTCAGCCTCCGCTCAACCGCAAAAAGCTACGCGCGCATAGTGGGCTCCAATGACCGGCTCAACTTCGCAGTGATCGGACTCCATAGCCGCGCCTACGCGCACCTCGCCTCGCTCAAAGCGAACGAGAAGTGTGCGAGGATCACTCACGTCTGCGATGTCGACAGCAACACTCTCCAGAAGTTTGCCGAGGCTGTCGAGAAGAGCTTCGGCGAGATGCCGGCCACCCACAAAGATTTTCGCGAACTGCTGGGCGCGAAAGACGTGGACGCGATTACCATTGCGACGCCGGATCACTGGCATACTCCGATGGCGATCGCGGGGCTCGAAGCGGGCAAGCACGTCTATGTTGAGAAACCGTGCAGCCACAACCCTGCCGAAGGGGCGCTTCTCGTCGAAGCGCAACGCAAGTACGGCAAACTCGTCCAGATGGGTACGCAGCGGCGATCTTCCCCGCTGTTCATTGACGTCGTCGACAAGATACAGAACGGGCTGATCGGCCGCGCTTATTATGCAAAGGGCTGGTACAGCAATACGCGCAAGTCCATCGGCGTGGGGAAGGAGGTGCCCGTCCCTGCGGTTCTCGATTGGGACCTGTGGCAGGGCCCGGCTCCGCGTCAGGCGTACAGGGACAATGTTCAGCCTTACAACTGGCACTGGTTCAGAACATGGGGCACGGGGGAAGCTCTCAACAACGGCACTCACGAGATCGACGTGTGTCGCTGGGCGCTTGCGGTCGACTATCCCAAGCGAGTGACCGCATCGGGCGGACGCTACCAGTTCCAAGATGACTGGCAGTTCTACGACACGCTCGTCACCAGCTTCGAATACGACGACAAGCTCATCTCCTGGGAAGGCAAGAGCTGCAGTGGAATGAAGTTCTACAATCGCGATCGAGGATCAGTGATCGTTGGCACAACCGGCACTGTTGTGCTCGATGCCGGCGGCTACGAGGTATACGATCTCAAGGGAAACAAGACGGGCGATGTCAAGGAAGGGAAGGCGGCAGGGTCCTCCGATTTGACCGGTGCTGACATCTTGACGGATCAGCACTTTGCCAACTTCATCGCGGCGGCCCAAACGGGAGCAAAACTTACCCAGCCTATTGAGTCAGGCAACATTACGGTCACGTTACTTCAACTATCGAACATCGCCTGGGAAGTACAGCGCGAGCTGAAGCTAAATGCCAAAGACGGCCATATTCTAAACGATTCTGAAGCGATGAAATCGTGGGGCCGCAAATACGAACCGGGTTGGGCTCCTCACCTGTAAGGGCGTTGGCTGCGCCAGGCGTGAGTTAGTCGGCGTGGTGGCGAAGGTGAGCGAGCCGCAGCGATCGTTGAAGCTGCACTAATGGCGTCCACGAACGTGGTATGGCTCTGATTGTTTTCCTCCGCGGCATTAACGTGGGAGGGCACCGGAGATTTCGCCCAAGCGTACTCGCAAGGGACCTGGCCGTCCATGATGTCGTGAACGTGGGCGCGGCAGGAACACTTGTCGTTAGAAAACCTGGGTCGCGCACGAAGTTCCTTGCTGAACTGCGCCGGAAGCTGCCGTTTGAAGCGGAAGTAGCATTCTGCGACGGCAGCGATCTGGTCCGATTGGAAATGGAGAATCCGTTTGGGGCTGTGCCATCACAGCCGGATGTCGTTCGATTTGTGAGTGTCCTGTCGAGAGCCAGTCAGAATAAGCCTTCCCTTCCGGTCGCATTTCCGGCAGGTGAGGAGTGGTTTGTACGAATCATGGGCTCGAAAGATCGCCTTGTGTTCGGAGTATACCGGCGCCACATGAGGACAATCGGATATCTTGGCCAGATCGATCAACTCTTCGGTGTTCCGGCAACAACACGCAGCTGGAGCACAATGCTTTCAGTGCTGCAGATATTGAAAGACTCCTGACGCTGTCGCATGCCGGGAAGTTAAATCCGACTAGCGCTCAATTTGTGCGCCTTCGATTTCGACGACGATGACCGTTGCCATCGGATCAACCATGGGGCGGGTCACAATCAGCTGTCGCCGCCCGTTCTCTTCTTTAATCTCCGCGGGCTTACCGTCCGCGAGTTGGTAGGCTCGCGTGATCGGGTTCTTCATAGGCGGGAGTTCGAACGGCACGCGCGGCTCCTGGAAGAACGTGAAATATAGTTTCCCCGGCCTGGTTGTGACGCGCCACTCGTCATGCGAGAGAACGAGTGGCTTACCGCGCAAGTCTTTGGTGTTGCGTGCGCTTGGCTCGCCGAACTCGTCCCCCCAGGGAGATGGGCCAGCGCCGTAGACCGCCTCGCCGTTAACCTTCAGCCAACGACCGACGGTGCGCAGGTTATCTTGGGCGGCCTGCGGGATCACGCCGTTCGAGATGGGGCCGACATTCAGCAGGTAGTTGCCGCCTTTGCTCACGGCATCGACGAGCTTGAACGTGATCTCGCCGGGCGACTTCCAATCCTGATCGTCTTTGCGATAGCCCCAGGTGTGATTGGTGGTGGCGGGGACCTCCCAATACCGACTCTGGATGCCCGAGGGAATCACGTTATCGCCGGTGGAAACGTAATCGCCCGCCACGCCAAGTCGGCCGTCAATGAGTGTCTTGGGCTGCAGCGTTCGCACGATATCTGCAAACCGCTGTGCGCGCTCGGGCGTCATCATGCGCGGCGTATCGAACCATATCAGGGCTACCGGGCCGTAATTAGTCAGCAACTCACGCACTTGCGGTTCCGCTTTGCCGCGCAGATAACCGTCATAATCCTTGCGTTCCTTGCCGTCCGGGCCCACGTCGGGGCCGAAGTCCCAATCGTTTCCCGCGCCACCTGGTTCGTGCCAGTCCTGGGACTGCGAGTAATAGAAGCCCAAGGGCATGTTGTGCTTGTGGCAGGCGGCCGCCAACTCTTTGAGCACGTCGCGCTTGAAGGGCGTTGCGGCTACCACATTCCAGCGGCTTACCTTTGAATCGAACATGGCAAAGCCGTCGTGGTGCTTCGAAGTGATCACGATGTATTTCATGCCGGCGTCTTGCGCCATTTGCACCCACGCTTCCGCATCGAATTTAGTGGGATTCCACTGTTGCGCCAATTTCTCGTACTCGGCGACAGGAATCTTAGCGCGGTTCATGATCCATTCGCCGAGGCCAGGCACTCGCTCACCTTTCCATTCGCCCGCCGGAATCGCGTACAGACCCCAATGGATGAAAAGGCCATATTTGGCCTGCTTAAACCAAGCGAGTCGTTGCTGCCGCGCCTCTGCCGATTCAGTTCCAGGCGCTGGAGCTTGCGCAAGGACTTCCATGGTATTGGCTGCGATTCCAAACACGATGAAAGCAGTGAGGAGACAGAGGTGGGGTCGTTTCATCGTGGGTTATCTTAGCGCGGAAACCGCTCTTGCGTCTTAAGACCGGTCGCCGGCGATCTCTCTGTGTTGCAAAGTACTCTGCATGATAATATTGGCTCATGCCTTCTGTTGCGCGGCAAAACTTACACACTCGCTCTATGGGCTTCAAGTTAGTTACGGTGGCCGTCCTGGCGCTGATGATGACCGTTCCAGCCTGGTTTGTGGATAACCTTGTTGAGGATCGCTCACAGCGGGCTACCGAAGTCTCACAATCCATCTGGAGTGTTTCCGGCGGCCCACAGACGTTTCTAGGACCGGTGCTAGCGATTCCTTACGCTACGCCGGATGGGGCGGGCTCAAGGCGAGTCGATCAGGGCGTTTACGTGATTTTCCCGTCGGTGGGAGAAGCTGATGTCCTGACGAGGTCTGAAGTTCGTCACCGCTCACTGTTCAAAGTGACTGTGTACGCGGCAACCGTAGAGTTCAAGGCGTTCTTCGATCTGCCATCCCGTCCGGCGAATCTTCCGGAATATGCAGAACTTGATTGGGGCCGGGCCGAATTCATCACCGGCGTGTCAGATGCGCGTGGTGCTCTGGCCGACGCAACTATGACGGGCGGAGGTACGACCAGAAACATGGCCGTTTCGGCATTGTTGAATCGTCTCTCGTTGAACGTTCGGGATCACCCCGAAATCGGTCTGAAAATCTTCGGGCTGCGTGTCGGAACGACGATTGGCCCGAATTCAAAATTTCAACTTACTGCGAGTATGAAGTTCTCAGGATCCCAAAGCCTCTCCGTTTTGCCGTTTGGCAAGACGAGCAACATCACAGTTCGCGGCGACTGGCCGCATCCAGGTTTCAGTGGCGGATTTCTTCCCACGTCCCAAGGCACCGCATCACCAGGTTTTCGAGCTCATTGGTCCATTCCGTTTATCGCTCGTGGAATTAGCTCTGAAGGGCCAAGCGATTTAGTCGCAAGCCTTTTTCCGATCGCTCCCGCTGTAACTTTCGTTGAATTGGCGGATGCTTATCAGTCCGTGACCCGATCGTTGAAGTACGCCTTACTGTTTCTAGGTTTGGTTTTTTCTACATTTTTCATTTTCGAGACGACAACCGGCAAGCGTGTCCATCCGGCACAATACTTTTTGATCGGAGTTGCACAGCTAATCTTTTACCTGCTTCTGCTCTCGATTTCAGAACGCATCGGTTTTGGCCCGGCGTTCGTCATCGCGTCTGCAGCTACCATCTCAGTCATCGCCATCGATGCTAACTGGATTTTTGAAAGTCGTCGGCAAGGTGCGCGTGCGTTTGTTGTCTTCTCCTTAATTTACGGATTGATTTACCTGCTGCTGACACTGGAAGATGAGGCGTTGATGATCGGCTCTATGGCAAGCTTTCTCGCAACTGCCGCCATAATGTACTTCACGCGATCTATCGATTGGTACAGCGAGGATGCGTCCAGAGCAAAGATATAGACTGCGTCAACGGTTCACCATCTCGTCGGCAGGAGCGTGCGCCGTCGCCAAGGCAATATTGGCGCCTGCCGCGGACCCCGAGGTCCACCCTACAAACAACACGTACGCTAGTCAGTTTTTTCGAGTGATCGTCCAGATCTTGTTTGCAAAATTCGGGTGAATGCAGACGTCCTTGCAAATACCGGAACGATATTTGCGACGCCAGGAGGCGGGAGTTTCGCCGCAGATCTTGTGAAAAGCGCGCGCAAAGTGATGAACGGTCTTGAACCCGACCAGTTCCGCTACTTCTTTCAGCTCATGATCGGAGTGACGAATCAGTTCTTTGGATTTGCGGATGCGGTAGTGCAGGAGATAGCGCATGGGCGAGACGCCTAGAAACTCGTCGAAATGACTGCGGATATAGCGATCGGATTTCCCGATTGCTTTGGCCATGCTGCGCAAGTCGAGTTCTTCGGCATAGTGATCGCGAATGAAGCTGACGGCTTGCTGAGTAATGACGTCGGCCGGAGTGTCTTCGCCGATCTCCTCTGCAGAGGCCGTCCCGGGCTGTTGGCGTTCGAGGCGGAGGAAATGGATGAGGATCTCGGTCACATGCAGGCCGCACATGTCGCGGTAGAAGGCGTCTCCGGATTCGCCCTCGCGGCGAATGCGCTCGAGCAGGTTGGAGATGATTGGTTCGGTCTCCTGCGCTTTGACGCCGGCGCGCAGCAGCGAGCTGAGCAGATGCGGGTCGTCGACCGTAAACTTTACGTCTAAGGTCTTGACCAGCGACGCAGGATGAAGGCCGTGGACATGTGCCGCACATGTTTTATATGCTTAGTACATGTCGAAGATGGTTCAGGTGAGAAATGTGCCAGAGCAGGTGCATAGCACTCTGAAAAGTCGTGCCGCTCGCGAGGGCATGAGCCTATCGGACTTTATTAAAAGGGAATTGGAGCGCAGCGCAGAACGTCCGACGATGCGCGAATGGTTGGAGCACACGCGGCATTCAAAGCCGATTCGTGCGCGACGGAGCGCCGCGCAAATTGTGCGCAAATTGCGAGATGAACGGTGATTGTTCTCGATGCGTCCGTAATTGTGGAGCTCCTCACGAACGGCGCATTAGCCGATGCGATCAGGCGTTCCATAGAGGAGTGCGGCGAGCCGTTCATTGTTCCCCATCTGCTCGATGTCGAGGCAATCAGCGCGCTTCGAAATCTGAGCAAGGCACGCCGCGTCGATTCGCACCGCAGTGAGCAGTTTCTGGAGGCACTTTCGACGCTGCCCGCGGAGCGCTACTCGCATATACCTCTGCTAGCACGGATTTGGGAACTCCGGCACAATTTTACGGCCTACGATGCCGCCTACATAGCGTTGGCTGAAGCAACAGATTCGATCCTCTACACAAGCGATGAAAGATTGAGCAAAGGCCACCACGCCCGGACGATGCTGTTCACTCGCTGAGCGGCCCTGCTTTCCCGTTATTCGTAGGGTTTGCTTAAATGTGGGAAGCTGGAAGGTATGGCACGCGGCTGGGAAAGTAAAGCTGTCGAGTCACAGATCGAGGCAGCGGAGGCGCGGGCGTCCCGATCCAAAGCGATTCACGTCAGCGCGGAGCAGCTCAGCTCAGAACGGGAACGGGAAAGCCTCGAGTTATCGCGCACCAGAGTGCTGCAAGACCTTGCCTCGGCCAGCAATCCGAGATATCGAGATCTGCTTCAACGTTCGCTCCAATATTTGGACGAAAAACTGGAAGCCCTGGACAGCTCTAGCAAACCAGAGCGTCGCGCGTAACTTCGAGGTCACCGACTCTGCCCAGCATCGCGAGAGCGATGTTTTCGGTACGAAAGAATTGGTGCGCGATCATCTGCACTTCGTCCCGCGTCACGGCCTCTATGCTCTCGAGCATCTCGTCCATCGACATGAACCGGTCGAAGTAAAGCTCTTGTCTCGCGAGATTGGACATGCGGCTTGAAGTCGATTCCAAGCTGAGCATGAGCGAACCTTTCAGATGGTCCTTTGCGCGCCGCAGTTCATCTTCGCCAATTAATTCGTCTTTCAGTTGCCGGAACTCCTGGATGACGGAGCTGACTACTTGTTTGGCGGTCTCTTCCGCCGTTCCCGCATATACCGTGAAGCACCCGGTATCACTGAAAAGGTTCAATTCCGAATAGACGGCGTAAGCAAGTCCCTGCTTTTCCCGGATATTTTGGAACAGCCGCGAGCTCATCCCGCCGCCCAGAACCGTATTCAGAACGTACAGCGGGAATCGTAGCTCGTGCGCCAACCGGTATGCCGGCACGCCCAGCGCGATGTGAACCTGCTCGAGCGACTCTTTCTTCTTCTTTACGATCGGGGCATGCGTCTTAGGAACGGAATCTTGCGGAACACTACCGCGTTCTCCGAGACAGGCGAACTGGTCACGAATCAAGTCCACCATGTGGTCGTGCTCCAGATTACCGGCTGCCGTGATCAAAATGTTTTGCGGCGAGTAGACCCGGGTGTAGTAATCGAACAGCATCTCCTGTCCGAATTTCTTCACGGTCTCCTTCGTTCCGAGAATCGGCTTGCCTAGCCCGTGGCCCTTCCAGAAATTGCTGATGAAAGTCTCGTGCAAGACGAACTCGGGCTGGTCGGCCTCCATCTTGATCTCTTCGAGAATGACGCCCTTCTCTTTCTCGATGTCGCTTTCCCGGAACAGCGGATTCAAAACTAAATCTGCGAGAACGTCGAGCGCGATGGGCAGATGCTCATCGAGGACCTTGGTGTTGAAACTCACCAGTTCCTTGCTGGTGAATGCGTCAAGGCCGCCGCCCACCGAATCGACCGAACGGGCAATATCTTCGGCGGAGCGGGATTTGGTGCCCTTGAACACCATATGCTCGATGAAATGCGAGATGCCGTTCTCCGCGCCTGCTTCGATTCGTGAACCGCTGCCGATCCAAACGCCTAAAGAAACGGAACGGACGTGCGGCATTGTCTCCGTCACAATGCGAAGCCCGTTCGGTAAAGTCGCCCGCTCAATCTCGCGGACATTTGGCGTTGCCAGAACCATACACAAGTGCCTTCCCGAGTACCCGTCGGTACACTAAAACTAGATGCTGCAAGTACTTGAGGGTCAGCCGCTGGTCGGAATGGACCTTTCGGACCTCCAGAGGCTTCTTGGCCCGGAGCAGCCCACCTACCGCGCCCGACAATTATATGACGCTTTGTACCGTCAGCAGGTAGCGGATTTGTCCGAAGTTTCCAGCTTGCCCCAAGTCCTTCGAAATCAGCTGCTTACCGGTAGCGCCCTAGGGCTGCCGACAGCCGAGCGCCGCTTCGATTCAAGCGATGGAACCAAGCGCTATCTGCTGCGCCTTGAGGATAACAGAACAGTCGAATCCGTTCTGATGCCGGAAGAGGGCCGCGACACCATCTGCATTTCCAGCCAGGTGGGGTGTCCGGTGGACTGCAAATTCTGTTTGACCGCGCTGATGGGTTTGGAACGCAATCTGACGGCGGGCGAAATTGTGGGGCAGGTGCTGTATGTTGCTCGCGAGAACAGTCTTAAACCGGCCGACGCGCGCATGAATATCGTGATGATGGGCATGGGGGAACCGCTGTTGAATCTGGACAGCGTTCTCAAAGCTACGCGGCTGTTGACCGACAGAAACGGGATCGGGATCTCGGAAAAGCGGATCACCCTCTCGACCTCAGGCATCGTGCCGAAGATGGAAGAGCTTGGGCGTGCCGCGATTCGACCTAAGCTTGCCATCTCACTGAATGCATCAACGGAAGAACAGCGGCGCGAGCTGATGCCGATCACGAAGAAGTATCACCTGAAAGAGCTGTTAAACACTTGCCGCAATTATCCACTTCGTCCTTGGGAAAAGCTGAGTTTTGAATACGTGCTGCTGAGAGGCGTCAACGATACGGATGCAGACGCCAGGCGTGTCGTTCGTCTGCTGGCGAACCTGAATTGCAAAGTAAACCTGATCGCACTGAATCCGGGACCGGGCATTCCTTTCGAAACACCGGATCCGGAGCGCGTCGAAGCGTTTCAGAATATAGTTCGCAGAGCGCTTCCCTGCTTCGTTCGAAAACCGCGCGGTCGTGACATCTTCGCGGCGTGCGGGCAGCTGAAGAGAGTAGCCCCGGAATTCGTGCCAATCGAGCAGACGCTAAGTGCCTGATCGAGCGTGCGTCGCCGTGCTGCCTTCGGTGAGGCCGAGCACCCACTTAATCGCCTCGAAGTACATTTTCTGAATGTCGGGGTCATCCCATGATTCTTTGGTGTGTCCCAGGGTTGAGTAGAAAACACGGCCCTTGCCGTACATTTTTGACCAAGCGACGGCAAAATCACGATCGCTGCGGTGCACTTCCGGCCTGCTGTAATCCAGCTTGTCGGCATCGAGACTCAGCAACACGTTCACTTTCTCGCGCGACCACGCTTTCGCCTGATAAATCTCGTCGTACTTCACAAACTGCTTGGGAAAGTGACGCACTGCCGGGAAATTTGGGTCTTCCACGATAATCGGCGCATTGAAAGTATTCCACGGGTGGCCGTCGAACCAGCCGCCGATCATCTCGCCATATTCGGGCCACTGGTAATTGGTATCAAGGGCAGCGTGGATTCCGACAAATCCCTTCCCGTCGTCCTTGATAGAGGACATCATGTCTCGTTTCTGGTCATCGGTTAAATCCAGCTCGCCCGTTGTACTGGCGAAAACCACCGCGTCGAAGTAGTCGAGGTTCTTCCGGTTAAAGCCTCCCGGCCGGGTTGGATTCAGGTCTCGCTTCGTAATCAGTTCCGTATCGGTGCGAATGGTCGCTTCCCAAAGCTTGGTATCATGTCCCATCTTCCAGATGTTCGCCATCGCGTCGGGAATGGAATCGTGCTCCCAGCCCTTGGTCTGACCAATTACGAGAACGTGCGCCATGCCTTTAGGGGGCAGTGTACGTCGAGCTTTTGCCGGCGTCTGAGCGCGTGCGCTCAAGAATGCAATCGCAAGAGCGGCGATTGTTACCAGCGCAACCTTAATGGCGGTTTGGCATCTCACAAGCACAGCTTACTGGAAACGCCAACGAGTTAACCCACCGATTGTCAAACTTCTTCCGCCCGCTCCTCCGTTTTTTGTTTCACCTCGGCTACTTCGGCCCATTTTTCATGGGTGTGATGGATTCGTCGTTTTTGTTTTTGCCATTCGGAAATGACCTGCTGGTTGTCGCATTGGTCGCCCGGCATCACGAGGGGTGGCCTTCTACGTAATTTCGGCAGTGTGCGGCTCGACGCTCGGAGTATTTCTGCTCGATCTCGTCGCTCGCAAAGGCGGCGAAGCAGGCGTGCAGAAGGTAGCTGGACCGAAACGGTTCCAAAGGTTGAAGCGCAAAATCGGTGAAAAGGGTGGACGGGCGCTGGTGGTGGGATGCCTGGCCCCGCCTCCGTTCCCGTTCACGATGGTCATCGCGACCACCAGTGCTCTGGGCTATCCGCGGCCTCGGCTGCTTTGGATCGTAGCGTTGAGCCGAGGAGCGCGTTTCGTCATTCTGAGCCTGCTGGCCATCAAATTCGGGCCCGCGATCATTCGCGCGATGAACACTGCCGCGTTCAAGTGGACGATGGTGGGGTTCGCTGTTTTGTGTTTGATTGGGAGCGTGTTTTCGATTGCGAAGTGGGTGCGGGGAGGGAGACAACGCACTCCGGCACCCGCAGTGAGTTAGATTCTCATCGAGCCGGCCGACTATTTCGCCGCTGCTTTTGGCTATCCAAGCTGTAGGTTTTGTATCCAGCGGCGTTGACGAGAACGGAGAGCACAGTGCCCAAATTTTGGGTATGCCGCTAAGAAATCAGTGCTTCGTACCCTTTGTGATCGCCAATCCAGAACCACAGGTATCCGTCCGGCCGCTTGATCGCAAGAGCGCGATAACTCAATGTGACGCGAGCTGACCAGATCTCCTCGCCATGGCGCTCTCCCACCTTCTTGAATTGCAATGAAGGATGCTGCGGGTTGGATTTCAGCAACAAGAACTGCTTATCAGCACGCGTGCGGAGTTCCTGCGGAAGGCCATGATATTCCCGCCAAAAATCCGTCGCAGCGCGGTGCTGCATTCGCGTGCTAGAGCGGCTGAACTCGACCGTTCTTTTCGTCGTCCAAAGCGCGATTGAGGGCTTTGTCGAGACGGCCCGCCGCAAGGTCGGACTGAACGCGAGTATCGATGGGCTGAGGATAGTGTTGGTCAAGCCATAAGTACAATTGCTCCAACTCTTGCGGGCTGAGCACTCCTATGGCGCGTTCGATCTCTTCGATGCTGCTTAAGCTCATGGCCTCCCCACTATTTTAAGCCTGGAAGAGTCAAACGAATGATGACGGGTCGATCCGCTGGTGCCGCGATTGGCGGATTGCCGTGGCTCGCCTGCTCAACCCGCTTGGAAGCAGTGCTCGTCACTGTAACGCCTCGTAGTCGACCTTCTGCACCGATGCTCGAATGGCGCGCTTCTTGGGTTGATAGCGAATGCGCCAGACCGTTGCTAGCGCTATCAAGAGCGCGCAGCTTTCGACCAGAACCTTTTCGCCGTCGAATGGATCTGGAGGCCTGTTCTTCAGCTCGGGATCGATCAATATCCCGTGCACAAAAAGAAATGTCGCAGCGGCGTAGGCGACGTAGTGAAGTTTTTTCCAAAGCCGGCTGCCGAGGCGGAATCGGAAATACGACGTCACGACTACAAAGACCACGCAATAGAATGTCAGCGCGCCAAAACAGTTGTAGAGCGATTGCTTTGGCGAGTGGATGGGCCACAACACATCTGCGATGCGGAATCCAGCCGTCCTCGAGCACAACAAGAGGATGGGATGCAGGAAAACCAGGCCGAGTGCGATGTACGCCGTCCAATTGTGTATGTCGAAGATCGGAATGCGGCGGTGCGGCCAGCGGCGAACGGTGTTGTAACGTGCTGAGAGGAACAGGCCCAGCAGAATGTTGACGGTCAGCAGCACCATCGCGACCAGTCCCGCATCGCTCGAAAGATCAACGGCCGTCATTCAGCTGGTGGTTTGAAGATAGCATTGACGCTGATGCGGAATGACATTCGATGGCGTCCAGTCAACGGAGGACGAGAATGAAGCTCAAACCAGTCCGCAGATCCTTGGGTCTCCTGCTTTTGGGAGATGGAATCCGCGCCTTGGTGGCACCGCAGAAGTATGTTCGAGGGCTGCAACGAGGGTCGCCGATGATCGACGATATGCTCGAGTACCTGGCCGAAAACCCGCGGGTGACGCTTAGCTATTCCATAACGGAAATGGCGATCGGTCTTTGGCTCGTTCTGGGTTGAAGCGCAACCATGACTGCAATCGAAATTTCCTCGTTTGGGGACCCGGATGTGCTCAAAGCGGTGGAGCGTCCGAAACCCGAGCCGAAGGAAGAAGAAGTAGTGATTCGCGTGGAAGCTGCGGGGGTCGCGCGCGCGGACACGCTGCAGCGGCAAGGCAAGTATCCGCCGCCTCCCGGTTCCTCTGATATTCCTGGGCTCGACGTTGCGGGAACCATCGATTCCGTTGGATCTCGGGTTCACGATTACAGGCCCGGCGATCGGGTTTGCGCAATTCTCACCGGCGGCGGGTACGCCGAGTTTTGCGCCGCGCCTGCGGTACAGGTTCTGCCGATCCCACGGGGCTGGACAGGCGTTGAGGCGGCAACACTTCCCGAGAATATGTTTACGGTTTACGACAACTTGATCACACGCGCCGGTTTGAGGCGGGGTGAGACTGTACTGATTCACGGCGGGACGAGTGGCATCGGCAGCACAGCAATCATGCTGAGCCGCGCCTGGGGTGCCGTACCACTGGTGACAGCAGGCAGCGCGAAGAAATGTGACGCCTGCCTCAGTTTCGGCGCCGCGCACGCGATCGATTACCGCGAAACGGATTTCGTCGCCGAAGTGAAGCGCATCACGAACGGTCGTGGTGTGGATGTTGTGCTCGATCTGGTGGGTGGCGGATATCTGGAACGCAATGTAGAGTCGCTCGCAACGGAAGGGCGCCTATCGATCGTTGCCACACAAGGCGGGCGAACTGGACAACTCGATATCGGCAAGCTGATGCAGAAACGAGCCAAAGTGATGGGATCGACAATGCGCGCGCGCACAGCCGCTGAGAAGGGTGAAATCGCCCAGCGACTGCTTCGAGACGTATGGCCGATGCTCCCGGCAAAAAATCCAATCCGGCCCGTGATTGACTCGACCTTCCCGCTTGCCGAGGCGCGGCTTGCACATCAGCGCATGGAGAGTGGCGAGCACATCGGTAAGATCGTGCTCCTCGCGTAATCCGGCGTTTTGCGTAACGCGCCCGTCGATACTGAAACCATGCGGATCGGGATCACCTGCTATCCCACCTACGGGGGCAGCGGCATCGTAGCCACGGAGCTGGGTCTCGAACTCGCCAATCGCGGGCACGAGGTGCACTTCATCAGCTACGCGAATCCGATTCGCCTCGATCCGGATACGCCTGGCATTTATTACCACGAGGTCGAAGTTTCGACTTACCCGCTCTTCCAATACCCTCCTTACTCGCTCGCCTTGGCTTCACGAATGGCCGAAGTCGCGGAGCGGCACTCGCTCGATCTCCTGCATGTCCATTACGCAATCCCGCACTCCATCTCGGCGCTGCTGGCCCAGGAAATGACGACGCTGCGCCGTTTGCCATTCATCACCACGCTTCACGGCACTGATATCACGCTGGTCGGCGCCGATGCATCTTATTTCCGGATCACGAAATTTTCGATAGAGCGTTCCGATGGCATCACCACGATCAGCGAATACATGCGGCGGCGAACGGTTGACTTTTTCGGCGTTCAGAATCCGATCGAAGTGATCCACAATTTTGTGAATTGCTCGCTCTACCATCCCGACGAAGAAGCCCGACGAAAAGGGCGCAAGCGTATCCTGCATATCTCGAATTTCCGCCCGGTCAAACGTGTGCTCGATTGCATACGCGCGTTTGCCGAGGTTCGGAAGCACGTCGACGCCGAACTCATTATGGCCGGGGACGGGCCGGATCGAAGTCCAGCCGAGCAGCTTGCCAAAGAGCTGCGCATCGACCCGTACATCCGCTTTCTCGGCAAGCAGGATCACATGGAGCGGCTGATACCCCGAATGCACGCGCTGCACCTTCCGAGCGAATTGGAAGCGTTCGGGCTGGCCGCTCTCGAAGCCATGGCGTGCGGTGTGCCTCCCGTGGCGACCGATACCGGCGGGGTCCCCGACCTCGTTACGCATGGCGTAGACGGGTACATGGAGCCGGTCGGCGATACTGACGCGCAAGCGCTTCGCCTGACAGAACTGCTCACCAACGAAAACCTGCACGCAACCATGTCACAGGCGGCGCGCCATACGGCTCAGAGCCGTTTTTGCACCGATCTGATCATCCCCCAGTACGAGGCTTACTACCGCCGCATCTGCGGGTAATCGGAACTTCCGGACGTCCGGCGGTGTCTATTTAGGTAACTGGCGTTCCACCCGCCAGTAATGAATTCAGGTAAGATACCAAGCGATGGCGCGATCGTTGTTGGGGAATTCGGGTGCTCTCTCGATCCTGGCAGGTGCCGGGACCGGAATCTCAGAGGAAGACGCGCGGATTTTGCGTGGACTGCGCGCCGGTATCGAAAGTGCGTACGAAGAGCTGATTGATCGCTACGAGCAGCCGATTTATGGTCTGGTGTATAGGCTGCTTGGAAACCAATCCGACGCTTGCGACGTTGTTCAGGAAGTTTTTTTGAAGGTTTTTCGTGGTGTGAATGCGTTCCGGGAGCGCAGCAGTTTGCGGACTTGGATTTACCGGATCGCGGTGAACGAGGCGCGCAATCACCGCCGGTGGTGGGTGCGGCATGCCCGGCATGAGATTTCGTTGGAGAAAGATCCGGGAAGCCGTGATGTATCGCTTGAAATTGCCGCCGACCCTGGACGCTCGCCCTACGATCAGGCATTAGACGGCGAAACGCGGGTGCTGATCGAGCGGGCTCTGACCAGAATCAACCCCGTGTTCCGGACCGCTGTGGTGCTTCGAGATATACAAAATTTGAGCTACGAGGAGATCGCAGATATTTTGCAGGTATCGCTGGGTACGGTGAAGTCGAGGATTTTGCGCGGCCGCGAGGCTTTGCGCACCGAACTCACACAGCCTGATGAAGGCTTTGCTGAAGTGATGGCTAGTTCGTAGGTAAGGAACGGAAGACCTGGGTGTACAGATCATGATTTGTTGGATTGCTCAACGCCGGCGCACCGATTACGTCGACGGCAGGCTGCGCCCCAGCGAACGATTACGGCTGGAAGCGCACTTAAACAACTGCCCGTCATGCTCTTTGCGTTTCGAGCAAATGCGGTCCGTGCATTCTGCTCTCAACGGCTTGCCTCAGCCTGCATTGCCTGCTGAATTGCGGACGGCGATCTGGGTGAGCGCATCGCAAGAGCGCCAGGCCATTGTGGATCATCTCGGGTCGCCTTTGACGCGCATATGGAATCAATGGAGATCGCGAGTGGACGAAATTATGCGGCCGCTCACCATCCCCGCTACGGGCGGCATATTTTCGAGTCTCATTCTATTCGGCGCCTTGGCTTTTGCTATCGGATCGAGCGGTCGAATAGCCAATTACGAAGTGCCGGTGATGTATGCCGATCGTGCGGATGCGAATCTTGTGCCGCTTCAGCTGCGATCTTCTGTCATGCTCACCCTCACCCTCGATGGCAAGGGACATATCACCGACTACAGCGTGCGTGACGGCTCTGCTTCTTTTGTCGGCGACGCAACCCGGCTGCAGGACAACAACATCTCGTTGCCCGAGTTCCCGAGCGTTTTGGCCGTGGCGCAGCCTACCAATCGCGATGTGAGTATCGTGTTTCGGCCGCTCGTATTCCGGCCGTAGCGGCCAATCCGGTTTAAGTTCGCCTCCGCAACGAATAATCCTCGTCATTGCGCGTCAGATTCGGGCTGTAGTACGGGTCGCCGGCAATGATGTTGTCCCACTTGAAGCGCATTCGAGCCACTTCTTCCGGATGCGGCACCAAATCCTTCGATGTCTTCGAGAACGCCTCGTGATGGTAGAGCACCGCATGAGGTGTGTAGAGAACGCGGTAGCCGAGGCTGCCGATCTTCAGACACAGATCGACATCGTTGAATGCCACTGCAAAATCCGTTTCATCGAAGCCCGCCGCTTGCCAAAAAATTTCCGCTTTCGTCATGAGGCAGGCTCCGGTGACCGCACTCACATTCCGAATGACGTCGGAGAAATCGAAGTAGTGGCCGACGTTGCCGTCCAATCCTTTAAAGGCGTGACCGCAGTTGTCGTAGAGGCCCATTACAACGCCCGCATGTTGAATACGCCCACCTGGGTAAAGCAGCTTCGCACCGACAACGCCGACCTCGGGTCGCATGACCAGCTCCAACATCGCCTCCAGCCAATCGGGAGCAATCACGGAGGTATCGTCGTTCAGGAACAGGAAGACCGGCGAATCGCACTGCCGTGCAGCCGCATTGTTGATGGCCGAGTAGTTGAACGGCTTATTGCGCCAATCGATGTACCGGAGGGCCGGCACGGGCGCCTGTAACTCCGCAACCGTCTTTTCGATCGCGCCGCTTCTCGAATTGTCGATCACGACCACTTCGTAATCCGCGTAAGCCGTGGTGTGAAACAAACTTTCCAGATTGGCTCGCAACACGTCGACTTTCCCGCCCGATGGGATGATGATGCTAACGCGTGTGCCGCTCGCGATCGGGTATCGAGCGCGCCAGCGCCCTACAATCTTGCCCCGTTCCACCGTAATCTGGTTGCCCGCTCGATCTGAATACCGCTGCAGCGCTTCGTGTGCGGCGTCCACCGCGTACTGTTTGTTGTCGATCGAAGCCGCAGTTGAAGCGGTGCCCGCGCGCCAATGGTACAGCACTTTTGGGATGTGCTCGATTCTCCGGGCGTGCTCCGTCGCCCTCAGAATCAGGTCGTAATCCTGGCTTCCGTCGCAATCTGAATGAAACGTGCCGATCTTCCCAGCCAGATCCTGCCGCAACACGAGAAAATGGCAGATGTAATTTTCGGAAAGCAGCAGGTCCGGTGACCAGTCGGGTTTGAAAAAGGGATCGAACCGCTTCCCTTTCCGGTCGATCTTGTCTTCATCGCTATAAAGGAGATCCGCATCCGGCGCGCGCTCTATCGTTTCGCAGAGGTGAGCGAGTGCGTGCGGCGCAAGCGCATCATCATGGTCGAGAAACGCGATATATTCGCCCGCGGCCATTTGCCATGCCGCGTTGCAGGTTTTGGATATGCCGCCTCGTTCACGCTGAAACGCCAGTTTGATCCTGCCGTCCTGCCGCGCAAATCCATCGAGTATCTCTCGTACTTCGCTGCGCGGCGAACAATCATCCGCGATGCAAAGTTCCCAATTGCTCAAGGACTGATCGAGAACGGATTGAATGGCTGCAGTCAATTCGGATGGATCGGTGTTATAAACCGACATCAAAATGCTTACGAGCGGGCGGTACTGAATGCTCGCCAGCTTCAGCTGAATGAACTCGTCGTCCGGACGCTCAAATTCGTAGATCCACCGATCGTAATCGGAGGCGAAGCCCCGTTCGTGATCGATAAAGATTGAGGTTGTGGCCTCGCGCACCGGCACGCCTTCGGAGATCACGCGGACAGTGATCGGGTAGTGACCCTTGGGAAGCTTCAGTGAATCGAACTCGAGAGCGAATCCCGAGCTTCCCGTTCGGTCCAGATCCGGATGCGCTTTCCTGACGTCCGGTCGTGGAATAGAGGGTGGAGCTTCGAGGCGCGGCAACCCCGGGACCTCGACCTGAACACTCCCGACGCCGCCCTCCGAGAGGCACCAGCCTCGGACCGCGATGCTGCCACTCCGCGGCTTCCGGTCGTTCGCTTTCGGCTCGTCACATACCAGATAGGAGCGCTTTCGAGTGAGTGCCACAGACTGGCCTGCGTTCCCGCCCACGTGCACGGGCACAAGTTTCTTGATCAGGTGGCCCGTCGCTCGCAGAGTTCGCCAGGTGCGGCCCGTGAGAATCTCCATCAGAATGCGGTCCAGACGTGCAACGGAAGATTCCTGAGAGTTCAGCTGGCGCTGCTGTCTTTCAATCAATTCCAGAACTCTCGCGATCTGCCGTTGCGATGCTCTCAGGTCCGATTCGAGCTCGCGCACTTTTTCGTTCGCTGCCCGAACCTGAGCCTCCAGATCGTTGCCTTCGTCCATGCTCTTTTAGAAAGATAGCAACGATGCCGCGGAAACTGGGACAGCATTTCCTGATACGTGATTCGATTCTCGAACGGCTGGCGGCTGCTGCTTGCGGCGATTACGTCTCACGTGTTATCGAGATTGGAGCCGGTCGCGGAGCCCTGACGCGTCACCTTCTCCCGCGCACCGATGAGTTGCATGCTCTGGAAATAGATACTTCGCTAGTGGCGTACCTGCAAGCGAAGTTTGCCAGCGAACGGAAGCTGCACGTGCATTCCGCAGACGTGCTCGCAATCGAATTGGCGCAATGGGGAGCGGCGGCAATTGCCGGAAATCTGCCCTATTACATCACCTCGCCGATTATCGAAAGATTTCTGGCACTCGATGAGCGCTTTCCTGTCGCAGTCTTTCTCGTCCAATCGGAAGTGGCCGCGCGGTTATTGGCCCAACCGGGATCACGCGCGTACGGTTATCTGACCGTCGCCACTCAGCTCGTTTGCGCAGTGGAACTCGTTTGCGCTGTTCCCGCGGCCGCTTTTGCTCCACCGCCCAAAGTGGATTCGGCGGCCGTAAGATTGCGGCGAAAGAACGAAGTTCCGGACAACCTGCCGCAGCTACTCGCCTTCGTGAGCCGCTGCTTTGCGCACAAACGCAAAACGCTGCGCAATAATCTTCGGCCCTACTACGGCGAGCGCGCGGACACGCTGCCGGAAGCTACCTTGCGAGCAGAGCAGCTGCCGCTTGCTCAATTCATCGACCTGCATGAGCGATTATCCACCGTGCCTCGAAATTCTTGATGCTTTCTGTACACTGAAGCTTCATGATTCGGGCTCGCTTTGCGCCCTCGCCCACAGGTTATTTGCACATCGGCAGCGCGCGGACATTTATCTTCAATTGGCTTTACGTAAGAAAACATCACGGCACGATGGTGTTACGCATCGATGACACCGACGTCGACCGCAACACAGAAGCATCGCTCAATTCCATCTATGAGGGCCTGAATTGGCTGGGGTTGAGCTGGGACGAACTCTATCGCCAGTCCGAGCGCCTCGATCTGCATCGCAAGCTGGCCAATCAGCTCCTTGCCAACGGCTTCGCTTATCGTGATTTCAAGCCGGCCTCGGCGGATTTGGAAGACAGGCCGCACGGCGACGGGCCCTGGTTGTGTAATCCCGAAATGCGAGCGCTCACAAAAGAGGAAAGCGATCACCGCGCTGCTGCAGGCGAGCCGTTTGTCATCCGCTTCCGGGTACGACGCGAACCTGCTCATGAAGTGGCGTTCCACGATGAGGTCTATGGCGCGCAATCAAAGCTGACGGCCGACATCGAGGATTTCGCATTGCTCAGAAGCAACGGCATGCCCACATATCACCTCGCTTCGTGCGCAGACGACGTGGATCTCAAGATCACTCATGTGATTCGCGGGCAGGATCATCTTTCGAATACGTTTAAACACATCCTGATCTTTCAGGCCGCGGGCATGCATCTTCCGCGATTTGCGCATCTGCCGCTCTTAACAGCTCCTGACGGATCGAAATTGTCGAAGCGCAAACATGGACCTGTCGTGAGCGTGACCACGTATCGCGACAATGGATTTCTTTCGCTGGCTTACATCAATTTTCTTTGTCTTTTAGGCTGGTCGCCTAAGGATAATCGCGAGCAGATGAATTTGTATGAGTTGACGAATGCTTTCAGCTTCGACGGGGTGCACCGCAGCAATGCCGTGGTGAATTTCACCGAGGCAGACCCGATCGATCCCAAGGCCATGTGGCTGAATTCTCAGCATCTGCGCTCTGTTCCGGTCGAAACGTTGGCGCCATTGGTGCGGCGCACGCTCGAAGATCACGGGCTGGCTCCTTACGGCGATGACGCGTTCTTTCTGCACGTGGTCGACACGATCCGCAGCCGCTTCTCTACCTTGCTCGATTTCTCTACCAAGGGACGCGCGTATTTTTCCGACGATTTTCAGGTTGAGCCTGCCGCTTTGGAGAAGCTGAACGCGCCCGGTGCACGCGAGCTGCTGCGGGAACTAGCGGGTCGCATTGAAATGAGCCCCGAATTCACGGAAGCTAGCGTCGAGCGTGATCTGCGCCAACTGGCTGGAGAGCGTGGCGTCAAGGCCGGCGTACTTATCAACGCTAGTCGCGCAGCTTTGACGGGGCAAACCGTGGGGCCCAGCGCGTTCGCAGTGTTTGTCTGCATTGGCCGCGAACGTGTTATCCAGAGGCTCCGAAAGGTATAGGCGTGTCGCGCATCGTGGTAGGTCTGGGTGGCCTGCTCACCGACAGCGCCTGTTGCGTTCTCAAGAACGGGGAGATCGCGGCCGCGGTGGAACAGGCCAAAGTTTCACGACAAGAACGGTCGGGCGCGTTCCCTGAGGAAGCGTTCAAAACGGCGCTCGAGGTCGCGCACGTCAAGCCGCACGAAATCGATTGCGTCGCACTGGCAAGACCGTTTGCGCTTGGGCCTGAGAGCGACGCGCAGCTGGAGATACGCGCCAGATTTCCGAACAGTGAGATCGTCGTTGTCGAGCACCATCATGCGCACGCCGCGTCCGTTTACTACCTCTCGGGCTTCGAATGCGCCGCTGTTTTGAGCATCGATCGCGCGGGCGATTTCCGTTCAGCGGTGCTCTTTCGCGGCCAGGGCAACCAATTGACTCCCGTGCGGGAACTGTACTTCCCGGATTCCCTCGGGGATTTATTCAACCGTGTCACCGGCCTACTCGGGTTTGAGCCTCGCGCAGATGAACACAAGGTGCAGTGGCTGTCGGCTTCGGGTGAGCCGAAGCACCTCAAAACGTTTCGCAGCATCCTGCATCGCGGTGGGTCCGCGTGGCCGCAGATCGATCGCACCTATTTCGATGCGGATCTATTAACGCGCGGGGGCTTCAGCACCCGCTTCTACGACGAAATTCAAGTTCGGGCCGACGAGCCACTTTCACCCAAAGTGAAGGCCGATTTGGCCGCGAGTCTCCAGGCCGCAGTTGCCGAAAGCGTGATCGCGATGATCGGCGATGCCAATACGGTATGCATCGCCGGCGGTCTGGGGCTGAATACATTTCTGATTCGGGCGCTCGAAGACAGATTTGCGAACGTCTTCGTTCAGCCCGTGGGCGGGAATGCAGGGACGGGCTTGGGGGCCGCGCTTCACGTGTGGCATCACTTCTATGGAGAACAGGCGCGTGTGCCATTCCGAACCTTATGTCTGGGACCCTCCTATTCACCGGAACAGATCAAGCAGGTACTTGAGAATTGCAAGCTGCGCTTTCACTTTCTGCTAACCGAAGGCGAGCTGATTCAGCAAGCAACGCGCGCGCTGAACGATCATAAAATTGTCGCCTGGATGCAGGGGCGCATGGAACTGGGCTCGCGAGCGCTGGGGAATCGCAGCATTCTGGCCTCGCCGTTGAACCCTTATTCAACGGAGAACCTGAACGTCTACATCAAGCACCGCGAGAGCTTTCGCAAATTTGCGGCTTCGGTCCCAGAGGAGCTGGCGAGCAAGTATTTCGAAGCGGGTCCGAATGCGCGTTATCTTTCGACGGTGGGCCGTGTCCGGCCCGAATTTCGCGAGACGTTTTCCGCCGCGCTGCTCGGCAGCGATTTTATCCGCGTACACACAGTTCAAAAAGAGGAAAACCCGTTGTATCACGCACTGTTGACAGCTGCCGGCGATTCAACCGGATTGCCCGTCCTCTACAACACCAGTTTTAATCTGTTCGGCGACCCGTTGGTTTGCACGCCGCGAGATGCGGTGCGCAGTTTCTACTCTTCCGGAATCGACGCATTGTTCGTGGGCAGCTTCTACCTGGAAAAGTAGATTGGGTGAGAATGGATTTTGCTCACGCCTGCCCGACCGAGCGTGATCTCGCACACAGGACACCTTGCACTGAATTGACCCGCGTTAACTGGCCCGTTTACAACGATTGGGAGTAGTACCATACAAAATGGTAAATGGTATCATCGATGGTAGAAGGTCAATTTCGGAATATTTATGGAGATTAGGATCGATAAAGCAGGACGAATCGTCGTCCCGAAGCCTCTCCGGGAAAGGCTGGGTTTTAAGCCGAACACTGAACTGGAAGCAATTGAACAGCCCGACGGCGTTCTTCTCAAGAGGGCTCAGCAGGTCGCTTCAATGGTCAAGGTGGAGGGTTTGTGGCTGCATCAGGGTACCGCAGACCGGGGGACAAGCTGGGACGAAGTGATTGAGAACGTCCGCGAGGAGCGCATCCAATCTGCGCTGAAAGCGTAGAGCGGGTGCATATATTCTTCGATACGACCGTACTTGTTGCCGCCTCGGAACAGAGCCACCCACACCATGCGCAGGCGAGACCGGCGCTGCTTAATGTGGTCAGCGGACGAGACAAGGGCTTCATCAGCGCGCATTCGATCGCTGAAGTATATGCGGCGCTCACACGCCTTCCGGTGCAGCCGCGCATCCATCCAATGGAGGCAACGCGGATCATAGCTGAAAACATCCTGCCGCATTTTGAAGTGGTGCCCATCGCGAAAGAGGACTATCTCGAAGCATTGAACATCACGGCAACGGGAGGCTGGATAGGCGCCAAGATCTACGATGCCCTGCTGCTACGATGTGCAGGCAGGTGCGCAGCCGAACTTATCTATACTTTCAATCTGGCAGATTTCAGGCAGTTCGCGCCGGAAGGCCTACAGCGAAAAATATGCTCGCCATGACTACTGATCCGTTATTGGGCCGTGCTGCCCCGAGAGCGCCCTTCACGGCTTCTGATTGAAGTAGGAGCGAATACCTTCCTCAGCCAGACCAAGCGCTCGGGCTAACGATACTTTCCCAACGTTGTACTGGAACTGCGCCGAGATCAAGTTCTCGTTGGCATCTGCTACGGTTTGCTGTGCCTGAACGACCTCGACCGTGTTCGTCACGCCCGCCGTGAAGCGGTCGCGTGCCTGCTTGAGAGTCTGGTTGGCGAGATCTACGTTGCTGCGTGCCACATCCACCTGGTCGCCTGCAGATTTGAGATCAAGCAGCGCGTTGCGAACATCGTAGTCGATTTGCCCGCGCAGATTCTCAAACTCGTTGCGCCGGTTTCGCAGCTCCGCCTCGTTTTGAAGAATGTCTGCGCGAATGCGGCCTCCATCAAAAACGTTGAACTGAATGGACCCGGTTGCCTGGAACACGCCGTGCGAGTTGGTGAGAAGCCGTAAACCTTCATCTCCATAGAAACCGGAAGCGGTGAGCGTGGGATATCGCTCAGCTTTCGCCGCTTGCACGGAAAACTGCGCAGCCAGCACACGTGCTTTAGCAGCCTGATAATCCGGCCGATTTGCATACGCTTTCGCCAACGCGTCCGCTAGCGATATTGCTTCGAGCGGCACCGACGGCGCGGGATCCGCAACCGTGAACTGCTGTCCAATCGGAAGACCGATGATGCGCCCGAGCGTCAATTTGTCCTTCTCGAACTGGTTCGTTACTGCCACAAGTGCCTGCTGCCGCTGCTTCAACTCGACCTGCGAGCGCAGCACATCGATGGCAATGGCGGTTCCGGCATCATGACGATGCACAGCATTCATATAGACCGCGTTATCGGCATCGATTTCGGCCTGCGTGGCAGATACACGCGCTGTATCGGCGATGATTTGCAGGTATGCGTTTCCAACTGCCTGCACCACTAGATCTCGTGCATTCTTGATCGACAAAGTGGAGGCTTTAACCTCTTCGCGGGAAGAGCGGAAATTGCTGATCGAGCTGAAATCAAAAATTGGAACCGTTGCATTCGCGAGCGCAGCTTGATAGGAATACGGGCCGACGATGTGGGGAATCGAGATTCCAAGACTGGGAGGGAAGCTGACAAGAAACCCGAGCGCCTGCAGATTCAGCTGCTGCTCAGTCATGCTTAATTGGCCATTCACGCTAGGCAATAAACTGCTCAAAGCGCGAATACGTTCGGCGCGCGCCTGCCGGCTCGATTCCTCGCTGGTCAGTAGCCCGAGGTTCGCTTTCAGGCCACGATTGATTGCATCACCAAGGCTCAGAGGTATGGGCGTCGCGGAGGCAGTTCCTTGTGGAACGCTTCCTTGATAGTTCTGGTCTCCCTGTATCGTTTGCGTGATCGGGCTCGGTGCTTCGATCGCAGGCCCCTGCGCACTAACGGCCTGCGTTCCGGGCCTCGACGCCGCCCCACCCGCTTGCGCGAACATCAACCCCGCAGAGCCTAGGACAGCCGTGCAGACAGCCAGTAAAATCCCTCGGCGCTGTGCTGTCATTCAGTCGTCTCGGGGGAAGAGGAGGTGAAATGCTGGCCCACATGCGTTCGATGCAGGAGCGCCGTATTTTGCACCACCCGCAACGCAAATATTTAAGGTCTTAACCAGTGGCAAAAAGTGCAGCGGATTACAAATTGCGCTTCACAAATGAGCAGATTTCGTATCCGGTTATGTACTTGAACGGAAACTCGCCCATGGTGTAGTGGCCGCATGGCAGAACCGAAACCTCGTGACGCCACTTCGCTTTTCGGGCGCCTTCGATTACCTGACGCGACAAGTGCAGCGGGAAGGTGGTGTCGTACCGCGTGTAAATGAACTTCGAAATCTTTTTCATTCGGCTGAACAGTTCCCAATAGCTGGGCGGGCTGATGCAAAGCCAAAGCTTACGAAGCGTTTCCAGACTCACTGCGCGCTCCAGGCTGTGTCGTATATGCTGGCTCGACAAGCCTTCCCACACCACATCGGCGAAATAGGTAGAACAGTGATTGAACACGTTAACCCGGATGCGAGGATCGTGTGCGCTTGCAAGAAACGCGTAGCAGGATCCAAGACTTGTGCCCACGATGCCGATATCTTCGTATCCCTCCTGCTGCAGCCAGTCGACGCAGCAACGCGTGTCGATGACGGCTTGACGCGTAGCAGCAATGGTGCGGCAAATGTTCGCAGAGACGGCGTAATCCGCCCGGCTCAGACCTGTCGGCATGCGTGAATCGTGATAGGGCAGGCTAAGGCGGAGTGCGCCCACCCCAAGCCGCTGTAGTCCGGCACAGAGCGCATTATGCTGTGGGAGGGTTGCATTCCAGTGCGGCAGCACAATCACGGCCTTGCGGCGGCCGTTGCGAGCTGGAAACCAGCGCGCGCGAACCAGATTATTTTCGGGGAAAGGCGTCTCGACCGGCGACCTGAACTGGAGCCATTCGCTGCCAATTTCGAAGTTGTTCGGCGTTTGATAGCCAAAGAAGGCTTCGCTTTTTGCGATCGCCAGTTCATTCAGATGAACAAGATACTCGACCGGTCCCGCCCCATTGAGCGGATGCTCGACGGAACATGGCCACTCTTTGCTCCACTCGAGCCCATAGTCGAAGGGACGAACGGTGCGGTCCGTTGCACGGAAGCAAAGTTCGTTTTCCCAACGATCCATCCAGCTGCGGTATCGAGCCGCAACCGGGCGCAGAAAAGAGGTCATGTTTGCATTACTAATCGGCGAGATCCGATGCCGCGATTTCGTAGTACGCACCAAAATTCCAGTCTAGCGAGTACCACGTATTCCTTGGTTGCTATAAACGGATATGCCCCGGTACGCGGCCATCGATATCGGAAGTAACTCGGTTCGCATGATGGCTGCTGAGGTGAGTGCGGGGGAAACACGCATTCTGGCGGAAGAGCGGCAAGTCACCAGGCTAGGGGAGAGCGTATTCCGATCGGGACGGATCAGCAAAGAGGCGCTTGATCTACTAACGGCGATTTTGACGCGTATGGCGGCCGTTTACAGTCGACTGGAAATCGTCGGCATTCGCGCCGTGGCGACCAGTGCAGTACGCGATGCCAGCAATCAGCGCGAATTTTTGCGCCGCACGAGCCAAGCGCTCGCAACCAACGTCGAGATCATTTCCGGCCCCGAAGAGGCGCGGCTGATCCATTTGGGCGTGGGAGCGCGCTGGCCACGGCCCAAAGAGCGGACGCTGATTATCGATGTGGGCGGAGGCAGCGCGGAACTGATCATCAGCCAAGGCGGACAGCTCATCGATAGCTTGTCAAAACCGGTCGGCGCCGTGCGTCTTACTGAGGTTTTCCTAAAGACCGATCCGCCGGAGCCCGAAGAATTGCACCGGATGGACCGGTATATCGAGGAAAGGCTCGGCTTCTTTCATAAACAGCATGATGATGAAAGGTTCGACCGCGCCGTTGCCACATCGGCAACTGCAGCCGCAATCGTCTCGGTTGCGAATCGAATTCCGCGTGCCAAACGCGACCAGGCGGACCGGCTGCGCGCCTCCACCAGCCAGATTCGGAACCTTTACGCGAATCTTATTAAGCGCAACCTGGCGAGACGGCGGAAAATCACCGGGATCGGCCCAAAGCGCGCGGAAATCATCATCGGGGGCACGGCCGTCTTTCTGCGAGCTTTGGAGCTGTTCAAGCACCCATCGCTCTATTACTGCAGCGCCGGTGTTCGCGATGGAATTATTGCGGACCTGGCGGCGCGCGGCGTCGGGCGCGAACTGTCGCAGCTTTCGCGCGAGCAGCGACCCATCGTCGAGGCAATGGCCAAGCGCTACGGAGTCGCTCTTCGCCACGCGCGCCACGTGGCGTGTTTGGGGCACCGGCTATTTGAATCGCTGCAACCCGTTCATCAACTTCCGCCGCCGGCAGGAAAGCTGCTGGAAGCTGCCGCCTACTTGCATGACATCGGGCACTTCGTCAGCGGGACAGGACACCATAAGCACTCGGCGTACCTGGTGGCAAATTCCGATCTCCCGGGATTCACCAACAAAGAGCGGCTCACCATAGCGGCTCTGTGTCGATTTCATCGCAAATCGATGCCGCAGGAGAGGCACCCTCAATTCGACTCGCTCGATGCAGATTCCAAACGGCTGGTGACGTATCTGGCCCCGCTGCTGCGCCTCGCCGACGCTCTCGATCGCGGGCACGAACAGAAAGTGCGCGATATCAGTGGCGCTGTTAGAAACGGCACCATCAACCTTCTGTTGCAAACGGATCCGGATGCCGATTTGGAAATTTGGGCCGGCAATGAGGCAGCAAAGACGTTTCGCGAGGTGTACGCGAAGCAGATATCGTTACAACGCGCCCGGGCACAGCGCGCCTGATGATCGGCGAACCGGGTGTGTTATTCGTGGCGCAGGGAAACAGCAGGATCGACTCTGGAGGCGCGATACGAGGGCCAGCCGGCTGCGGCGAATGCCGCCAGACTGAGCACTGCAACAGCAACCACGATCGAAATCGGATCGCGCGGCGACACTTCGAATAACAAGCCGCGAGCAACACGCGCGAGCGCAAACGAACCCGCCAATCCACACAGGATACCGGCAGCCGTCCAGCTTCCTGCTTTCATCAACACAAGACGGACTACATTGGCGGGCGTGGCCCCGAGCGCCATCCGTACCCCGATCTCGCGCGTTTGCTGCATGACCACAAAGCTCATGACACCATATAATCCAACCGCAGCAAGCATCAGACCGAAAGCGGCAAAGAGGCCGACGAGCACAGTAATGAATCGCGGACGGTGGTTCTCCTCGTCGAGGCGGCTTTTCATCGTTTCGATGGTGACAGGCAGTCGCGGATCGACTGAAGCAACTTCAGCGCGAATCCATGCCGCCAGTGCGGCTGCGGACATGGAGGTTTGCATGAGCGCCACTGCGCGCGTACCCAGGCGCATATCGGGATAAGGCTTGCGTGTCAAATAATACTCCGGACCAGTCGAGTTCGCCAGCCCATTGTTCTTGACGTCGCCGGCTACGCCAACGATCGCGAGCGGCGGAGCTTGAGGATCGACGACGACGCGGTTACCAAGCGGATCTTCAGCGCCGAACATACGGCCGGCGAGTTTCGCGTTGAGAATGATTGCGTTTTGAGACGGCGTTCGATCCTGATCGTTGAACGCGCGTCCACGAAGAATGGGGATCCCGAGAACGCGGAAGTACTGGGGCGTGATGTAGCGGAATAGCACCGTGCCGCCCTCGCTCGCCAGCGGCGGTTTCCCTCGAATGCTCATGTTCGAGAAGGGCCGCGAATGCACCCATCCGCCCGGAGGAATCGAGTCGGTCAGGGCGAATGCGCTTACTCCCGGGATCTGGGCGAGCTTAGCTTCGATCTGGTTGTAGAAGCTGCTCAGTTTGTCGCCCGACGGATAGCGGTGATGATTCAATTCGAACGAGGCAGCGATGGTATGCATCGGCTCGAGGCCAATGGGCTGACGCTCGAGTTTCCAAAGACTTCGGACAAACAGCCCAGCACCGGTCAGCAGAATCACCGAGACCGCAATCTGAGCGGCAACCAAGAGATGGCGCAAGCGCGTCCGTCTAGTTGAGGTCGCTTGCCAGCCGGTGAGGATTTCGGGGCGGGGATGCTCAAAAGCGGGGACGAGGCCAAACACAACTGCGGTGACGATGGATAGAACTAGAGTGAACAACAGTACACGGGTGTCGATGGCGTGCTGAAATTGCCCCGCATCCAATTGCAGAAGACCTTCGGGCGCAACACGAGTTAACATGCGCAACAGTATCCAGGCGAAGGCGCACCCCGCCACGGAGCCGCAGAGCGACAACAGCAAGCTCTCAACCAGTGCCTGGCGCGCGAGCCGCGCTCGTCCGGCTCCCACAGCGGACCGCATGGCCAGCTCGCGTTGTTTCACGGCAGCACGGGCGAGCAAAAGGTTGGCAACATTTGCGCACGCGATGAGCAACAGCGCAAGCACCGCTCCGAACAACGTCCACGAGGCCAGTCGCACGTTCGATACTTGTCGATCCCGCAGCGAGCGGACAGCGAGACCCACTTCCTTGCGCAGAGATGGCGGAACGAATCGCAAGGTGTCTTCGAGAAATGGTTGGAGTTCTGCGCGAGCCTGCCCGATGGACGTGGCCGGTTTCAGTCGTGCGAACGTGCGTAAGAATCTTCCCGGATTCGAGCGGAGCTGCGCGATTTCATCGAGCTGTTGTGGAATGAGAACGTCGTCACGACCCAGGGTAGGAATCTCGAAGCTCTTCGGCAGCACGCCGATGATGCGTGTCTGTTGATCGTCGAGGATTACGGTTCCATTGAGAGCGGCTGCGTCTCCGCCGAAGCGGGACTGCCACAGCCCATATGAAATCAGAGCGACTCGGGGCGCGTTAGGGCGATCGTCTTCGCGCGTGAAATCTCGACCCACTGCGGGAACTACGCCGAGCGTGGACAGAAAGTTGGCCTCTACGGGAATGCAGCGGACCGATATGGGGTCGCGCTCTCCCAGATCGCCCTCCGCCGGCAGGGACATCGATGTGACCGATTCAAATGGGGGCAGCCGTTTACGCCAGTCGATATAGGTGTGTCCGAGCATAAACTCGTTATCATCTATCGGGCCTGTGAGACCCCACGACACTAAACGATCCGCATTCCGATAAGGCAGACTACGAAAAAGCACACGGTCGACGACACTGAATACGGCCGTCGTCGCCCCAATACCTATGGCCAAGGTAAGAATTGCAGCGGAGGCGAATAGCGGCGTGTGGAGAAGGGTGCGCGCGGCATAATGCAGATCCTCGCCGACGCCTTGGATGTAGACGCGAGTACGGGTGAGATTCACGGTCGACTCCTGGCCAGTACTATAGCATTCTACATAGTGCTAGGTAGTTCGGCGTCCGCGCTCGGAATGTGGCGCACCCTCTGGGATCTTACTTGCGGTCGATTAATTGCTGATCTGTCATAGAATCAGCGTTATGCTATCGAATCGCTCGATGCCTCGAAGCACAGTTCTTCCAGAGCTCGCGTATCCGAAAATTGGGGAGGCGATAGAGCGCTTATGCGAGGCTTTCGGCTTCACCGTTCGCATTCGTATGGGGGATCATCGAGCCCAGCTGAACGTCGGTGACGGTGCAGTGATCCTTATTGAAACCGAGGGCAACGTGTCTCTAAGGACATCGGTGATGGTCCGGGTTGAAGGCGTCGATGCCCATTACGAACACGCTCGCCGCAGGGGGGTGCAAATTGTTCGGGAACCGACTGACTACCCCTACGGCGAGCGCCAATATAATGCTGAGGACTTCGCTGGCCACCATTGGTGCTTTTCCCAATCCATTGCCGATGTGGACCCAAAAGATTGGGGAGGCTCACCCGGCCAGCTGTGAAGGTTCGACAGAAAGACGGAGAAGCTTTTGACTAGAACCAAACCCTCAGTGTTTCCGGATGGCCGGCTCCATGTAAGTCTTTCGGCTTGCGCGCAAAGACTTATTGCGGCGGATTCGGAGGAGGCGGCGGGTTCGGAGCCGGTTGCAATATCACTTGGCCCGATGGCGGCGGAGTAGCACGTCGCAGGTGCGCTCGTTGTCGTCGCATTCTGATTGCCGGAATTCTGTGCCGCGACCTGAGCGGCTGCCTGCGCTGCGCCCGCCTGAGCTGCATTCGCAATGCCGCGCGTCAGGTCTTTCGTCGGGTCGTAATAGAATTCCCAGAGCGAGTAGTCGACCTGGTCGTTTACCGTTTTGATGCTGTGTCCTTCGGCCTTACTCGCCACGCCCGCGAAGCCGCCGCCCGTAACTGCTCCCATAGTGTAAGAGCCTGCCGGCACGGAGGTTGTTTGCGGCGCGCTGGTCTGCGACGTACCTGTTTGCGGCGTGGGATTCGGATTATTTAACAGGTTGCGGATCGCGTCCATGCTGTTTGCACTGCCGGCGGGCGCTCCTACCGCAGCGCCTGGCTGTCCGGTGTTTTGACCGCTCGCTTGTCCCACTTGAGCGGAACTCTGGCCCGGCGGCATCAGAGGAGTCATCGGATTCTGATCCGCCTGCAGCGGGTTCGGCGCCAGCCCGCCGCCGTTCGCCGCGATCGCTGGCGGACGCTGCGGAACGGAAGCAACCACCACGTCGGCCGAACTCGAATTTGAGCTCGAGCTCGAATTGGATCCGCCGCTTGCAAAACCGGAGCTCGTGCTCGTTGAGGAGGAACCAAAGCTTCCCATTCCGGAATTACTGCCGGTTCCGTTCGAACTGTTCCCGATCGGGTTCACCTTCGAGTCAAGAAGCTGCCCATTCGGCCCCGCGTGCAACAGGCGCCAATCATCCTTTCCGGTGAGCGGGTCCTTGAAACGGCGCCGCAGAAAGCGCATGCGGTTTGTATTCTCGAGCTGATCGATCGAGGACGGATACATGCCGAATTTCCTGACGAACAGCTTCACCGCGTGCGCGTACTCGTTGCCGCGATCGATCAGCAACTGTTCCTTGTTTCGTTGCGCTTCGAAAGCGGCTACCGGCAGCTCCATATAGAGCATGATCGCGACCATGGCGGCGAACAAAAACACGATGAGAAGCGCGGAACCACGCTCCTGACCGCAGTGCTGTTGACCTGGGTGCTCTTGACGGCGGCGTTTGCGAATCATTGGAGTGCCACCGGAACAACGGGCAACGTTTGTCCCTGTTTCATTTGCACGTCTTCCAAGCGGGCGCTGGTGCCCGTCAGCTCGACAACGAGGTACCGCTGCTCCAAGACTTCTCCCTCCGAAGCAACCAAAACGTTATCGCCGTCCAGAAACAATCCACGGTTCGTCGAGCCCCTCTCTCCAGGCTTGACGAAACCGTAATACTTGAGCGGTATGTTGACTTGCGGCGGCGTGTTTACCACCGGCGCCGCAGGCAGCGGCTTGGGAGGAAGCTTTGGTGCGTTCGCGAGAATTGCCTTTTGCTCTGCCGTCATCGGCGGCGGACCCACTTCGAACAGGCTGCGCCCGCCAGCGTCGGCTTTGACGAACTGCAAGCGACTTAGCAGATCCAAGCGCAGCGTGGGATCCACATCTCCTCGGGTCGCATCAATCGGCCGCAGCCGCAGTGTGTCTCGATCGGTATTGGACGTCGTGGCGCGGCGCGCCGTAAGGTGAGATCTCAACGGAATTGCCGGGGCGGGCACTGCTGCGGGCCGATTTGTCACAACTGCCGCCGGGCTCGTCTCCTCGTCGCTGCGCGAGTTGTACCACCACAAAATGCCGGCCGCGACGATCAGCGCGCCAACCAATATCTTCGGATCGATTCCGACCCGGACACCGAAAATTCGCGTTTGCGAAGCTGCGCTCACGGCTGACCTCCCGAGACGCCGGGCTCTTCGCGCACAATGGCCATAAACCGAATCGAAGTCGCGATCTGCCCCGATTTTTGCTGCGGCGCCGCCTGCAGGTTTTCCAAAATCAGCAGCATCGGAGAATGGTCCGCTTCATTCAGAAACCGGATGAGACTCGCGTACGTGCCTTCGTAATTAGCCGTGCTGTTGAGGATGGAAAGATCGGACGAGCCTTCGATCGGATCTTCCGTAAACACGGCGTCGCGCTCCTGCAGCCCGGACGCGCTCGCCATCCTTTGGATCTCCGCGATGACCGCCGCGTACGCCATGCGCTTGGTCAGAAAGTATTTCGATTCGAAATCGAGCGACTCCGTGCTGCCGAGTTGCACCTTTGCGGCGACAGAGCTCAGCTTCAGCGCCTGTCCGCGGGTAGCCGCTATCTGGTTTCGGACCTGCAGACTTTCCTGCGCCAGTTGCTTACGCGAACCACCCGGAGGAGCGAGATAAAAGAACAGCGCGACGCCGTTCAGCAATGCGAGCGCTGCACCCGTCAGTTGGAGCCAGAAACGCGCCCCTCGCGTCCCGTAGGGGCTGGCCAAAAACCAGTCAAAGTTTCTGGGCATAGGCAACCGTCACACGGTACTTATAAAGCGGATCATTTTGGGTGGGTGGCTGCTGAATCATCACCTGCGCCGGTCCAAATAGACTCGATTGCTGCAGATGTTTCAGCAGGTCGATGACGGCCTCGGGCCGGGTGGTCCCCACCAGCATGTCGAGTTGCACGCGATTTGTCCCGCTCGCGTCTTCAGCGGCCACTTGCGGCAGGCGAATTCCCATCAAGCGCATTTCGGCGGGCATCACGGTCCCCAGATCCTTGAACACGCGCGTCCAGCTCACCGCTCGGCGAGCAATCAATTCGTTCAAAAAAACACTGGTCGAAAAGACGTCCGCGTTCTCCGGCTTCCCGAGAATCGCCGAAAATTGAGTGTCTTCCCGCTCCAAGCCCCGCAGCTCCGCGTTTTCCGACGCAATGACGCGCCGCAGGTCTGCCGCTTGTGCGCGGGCGTGAAGAATCAGGCTGACCAGCACCAGCAGCGAACACAGGAAGGCTGCGCACATCGCGGCGAGCATCGCGTTCTGAGCGCGTTCGCGCCGGAACGGCTGGGAAGCGATGTTGATCGAGGTCGGGGAAAACGCATTCATGCGGCGTACTGCTCCAACAGGCCCAGCAGTCCCGCATTTTCTTGCGAGGCCGCCCCGAATTGCGAGCGCACCTGCGCGTACGGAATGCGGAACTCCCTCTGCGCAAGTTTTCCTAATCTCTCTGTCTCAGCGCCAAATCCGCAGAGAAGCATGCGAGTCACGGATTGCCCAATCTGATCCTCGGCGTACGCGAGTGTTTGCTGCAGCAAAGGCAGAACGGTGTGCTCTTCCCGCTTCAACTCCTCTTCGGCTCCTTCGAGATCGAGGCGAACGAACCAGGCGCACCCGGCTCTGCTCGATCAGCAAAACCGAGAGCGTTGAACCAGCCGCCTTGGCCAGCAGCGTGAGCTCTTTCTCCGGACCCGCGCACAGCCGCAAAGTAGCGAGCGAAGATGGCGTGACCACGCCGACGCGGTATCCCGCCTCAATGAAGATGCTCTCGTACTCGTCTAATATCGGTCCCGCAATTGCGACCGCAAGCACCTCGATCTGGTTCGGCTGACTGACTTGAATCGAATACGCGAGCTGTGCTTCTTCAATGTGAAACGGTACGGTTTTACGTAAACGGAAACGAATCAGCGCGTCGCGTTCCACCTCGCCCGACGGAAACTCCTGGAAATCGAGGATCGCCATCCGCACTGCGTAATCGGGAATGATCAGCGCGGCGGCACTACGGCGCAGCGGAGCCGTTGACAATCCCGCCAGGACATCTCGGTAGAGCTGCGGCTTCAGCAGATTCGGAGCCGCCGGCGAAGCCGCCAGAGCACGCTCCGGCAATATCTCGTGCCTGGTCTGGTTCGGATTGCGCGGCGATGCGATCGCGAGCGACGTTTCCGTGATCTCGAACAAGTGATCCGGCGGCCGTTCGGTGATCCAGCGCTGAAGACGATCGACAAACGTCAGAGGTTGATTACCTACCCTTCGATGAACGTTACTTTGTTGGCCTCGCGCAAGGTTGTGATCCCTTGGCGCACGCGGTCGAGCGCCGAATGACGCAGGAAGGTCATGCCGTCCTGTCGCGCTACACGCTTGATCTCGGAGGTCGGCCTGCGCTCCAGAATCATCTCGCGTATTTTCTCCGTCAAATCCAGCAGCTCATGAATCGCGGTGCGTCCACGGAACCCTGTGCCGCTGCACTCCATACACCCACGACCCTCGTAGAACGGAAACGTTCGCCATTCGTCCAGATCGAGGCCGCTCTCGACCAAATACTCGTCGTCGTAGGTCACCGGTTGCCGGCAATGCGGACAAATAATGCGGACCAGGCGTTGCGCCAGGATGCAGTTGAGCGAAGAAACAAAGTTGTATGGCTCGACACCCATGTTGAGAAAGCGTCCTAAGACGTCGAGGACGTTGTTGGCGTGAACGGTGGTGAAGACCAGGTGCCCGGTGAGCGCCGCGTTGATGGCGATCTGAGCGGTCTCCTGGTCGCGAATTTCGCCGACCAGAATTTTATCCGGATCGTGACGCAAAATCGATCGCAGGCCGCGGGCAAATGTCAGTCCTTTCTTCTCGTTCACCGGAATCTGCGTGATCCCTTTGATCTGATATTCGACCGGGTCCTCGATGGTAATGATCTTGTCTTCGTCGTTCTTGATCTCGCTTAACGCCGCGTACAGCGTGGTGGTCTTACCCGATCCCGTCGGACCCGTCACCAGCACCATTCCGTAGGGCTCTTTGATGTAGCGGCGGAATTTTGCCAGATCCTGCTCGAAAAAGCCAACCACCTCCAAAGTCAAGCGCGAGAACTTCTCGCTCATCGACTCCTTGTCGAGGACGCGGAGCACGGCATCCTCGCCGTAAATTGTCGGCATGATCGAGACGCGGAAATCGATCAGACGCCCTTTGTAGCGGACGCGAAAACGTCCGTCCTGCGGAACGCGCCGCTCCGCGATATCCAGCTCGCTCATGACCTTAATGCGCGAGATGACTGCCGAATACCATTCCTTCGCGATCGGACTCATCGCATACTGCAGGACGCCGTCGATCCGATACTTGATGGCCAGCTCCTGATCGCGTGTCTCGATGTGAATATCGCTGGCCCGCCGCTCCAGAGCGTTGAAAATGGTCGTATCCACCAGCTTGATTACAGGCGCGATGTTGCCTTCATCCGACGTGAGCCGGTCGATCGAGAGATTTTCGTCCGCCGCCTCGTCGTCGCCGACCACGTCGAGTGTGAAGCCTTCCGTCACTTCTTCGAGAACACGCTGCGACTGTTCCGTCTTCTTCAGCAGATCCGAAATCTGTGAATAGGTCGCGACCTTGACCTTCAGCTTCTTGGAAAGAAGTACTGACAGCTCGTCGATGGAAACTACTTGCCTGGGATCCGAAAGCGCTATCTCGAGCGTTCCGTTCTGACCCTGCAGAGGAACGAAATGATAGCGGAACATCAGGTCTACTGGAACTGTGCGGAAGAGCTCGTGATCGATTTTCGCCGTCTTGAGATCGACGAAGTCACAGCAGTAACGACGCGCGATTGATTGCGCCTGTTCGGCTTCTTCGCCTGGATCTTTAATCTTGATTGTGTCGGTTGCCATGTACTACCTGATCGTGTCCGCTAACGAGAAAATGGGGAGGTACAGCGCCACGAGCACGAACGCGACGAAGATGCCCATAAAGATCATAATCGCCGGTTCGATCAGTGACAACAGGGCCGTCATTCGGGTCGAGACATCGTCCTCGTAAAATTGCGCGACGCTGCTTAGCATTTGCGGAAGCGCTCCCGTGGATTCCCCCACTTCCATCATGTCAACTGCCAGACCGGGAACAATGCCGGTGCTGTCGAGGGCAGCCGAAAGCGGTCTACCTTCACGCACCAGAACCGCGGTTCGATCCAGCGCTTTCTTCAACAGCGGGCTGCCGAGCGAGCGCCCCGACGTCTCGAGCGCCTGAACCAGCGGAATCCCACCCGTCAACAGCGTGCCCAACACTCTGGCGAGTTGAGCAACTTGATATTTGGTCCACACCTCTCCCAGCAAGGGGATGCGCATTTTCCAGCGATCCAAGGTCTCTTTCGAACCCTCCCGCCGCCCCCAAAAGTAAGCGGCTACGGCCGCCAGGATGAGCAGGTTGAAAGCGATGAGGACGTAAGCCCGCGCGGTCGTGCCGAGCGCAATCAGAACCATGGTCGCGGCCGGCAGCTTCGCTTCCATGCTGTTGTAGAGAGCCGCGAAATTCGGCACTACATAGGTCACCAGAAAGACCATCAGACAAACTACAAGCACGATCAGAACGGAAGGATAGAGCAGCGACAGCAGCAGCTTCTTGCGCAAGGCTAGCGTCAGCCGCTGATACGCGATGTAGCGTTCCAGCACTTCGACCAAGGACCCGCTCTTCTCGCCCGCCAGCACCGAGGTCACATAGATAGCAGGAAAAACATGCTGGCGCCCGAATGCATCCGAGAGCACTGTGCCGGTCCGGACCTCGTCTCGCACCGCCTGGATGTGCCTGCCGAGTTTCTCATCGGTAAGCCGGTCTGCCAGCAAATCGAGACCTTTGAGAATCGGCAACCCCGCCTTGATCAAAGTGACAAACTGCTCGTTGAAGATGAGGAACTTCTCGAGATTGACGGTCTTTCGGCGGCGGGTAATACCGCCCAGGCGCGCCCCCAGGTCTTTTGCGCGAACTGAGTAGACCAGAAATCCTTGCTGGGCCAGACGCTCACGAGCCTCGCGCTCCGTCGGAGCTTCCGAAACCAGCTCGTGCATCTGGCCATGAGGATCCGCGTACCGCAGAAGGAATTCAGCCACGCCCGCTATTTCCCCTCGGATCCAAACTCGACCGCATTGACCACTTCCGCGCCGGGAGGAATCGTGAAATGAAACATCTCGTCGCTTAGCGGCGGGTTCAGCTTCTCATTCGCGAACGAATAGGCCAGCGACGATTGATCCCGCCCCGCCACTTTCAGTTGCCGCACGGACCCATCTGCCGCAATCAGCATGTCGATGCTCGAGTAGGGAACGCGATCGTTTTTTGCCGAAGCCTCCAGCCACGTGCCGCCCTCGCCGGGCCGCACCGTGAAACCCCGAAACTCCTTCTTCATGTCCAGTCGTCCCAACAGAAACGCGAGCGGTGCCCGCATATCCTCAGTGTCCTTGAGGGGGACTTTTTCTACTCTATTGTCCATTGAGGTGTATAGGAATACATTCTTGCCATCCGAGATGAACAGCTTGCCCTGCGGTTGACGGTAGTCCCAGCGCATCTTCCCCTGCTTCCGCAGAGTCAAAGTGCCAGTCTCGGGCCGGCGCGCGTGCCCCAATATGCTGTAATTCTCCACGAAATCAACCGAAAGGGTGCGAGCGCCGTTGTACCGATCCTGGACCTTCTTAATTAGCTCATCGGCGGTGGGATCTGCGGAAAGGCCGAACGAAGCCATCAGAATGAGACAAATCGCCCGAGACACACTCTTCAGACGCGCGGGCATATCCCTGCGTTTAGCTAGGGTGACAATCGCTCTATGAGCCAGGCCTCTTCGCCCTTTCTTCGGTATTGGAGCCGGTCGTGCATTCGGTTGGGTCGGCCCTGCCAGAACTCGATTGCCTCGGGACGAACACAATAGCCGCCCCAAAACTCCGGCGCAGGCACGTCCCGTTCGCGATATCGCGCGTCCACATCCCGAAGCTTGGCGTCCAGCTCCTCGCGATTTCCGACCACCTCGCTCTGCCGGGAAGCCCATGCTCCCAGTTGGCTGCCTCGCGGGCGGGTTCGGAAGTACGCCTCCGATTGCTCTCTGGGAACCCGCCGGACCTGCCCCTCGACGCGTACCTGCCGCTCCAATTCGGGCCAGTAGAAGCTTAGCGCGGCAAACGGATTCGTTTCCAGATCTCGGGCTTTACGGCTGGTGTAGTTGGTGTAAAAAACGAACCCAATATCGCTGACCTCCTTCAACAAGACTACTCGTCCGGAGGGCCGGCCATCGCGCGTAGCGGTTGCGAGCGTCATGGCATTTGGCTCTTTTAAATGAGCGGCTTGGGCCTCCTTCATCCAGCGCTCGAACTGCACGATTGGGTTCGTTTCGCAATTACTCTGGCTCAGGCCGGTACCCTGATACTCCTTCCGCTCGGTTTCGAGCAACATCCGGTGGGTTCGTTCCGTAAAATCGGCCATCGCTCCAGTTTTGCACCGCTTATTCCCGTTGCTATACTCGGAGCTGGCATGGTGTATCTCCTAACAACCCTGCACCTCATTATTTGTTTTTTTCTGATCATTGTCGTTCTTTTGCAGAGCGGCAAGGCCGCCGACCTGGCAGGGGCGTTTGGCGGCATGGGTTCGCAGACGGTGTTCGGTCCGCGCGGTACGGCCACGGTTCTGTCAAAGGCCACCACCATTGCGGCTGCCTTATTTATGGTCACCTCGCTCGCGCTTTCCATCATGTCGTCTCGCACTTCGCCCTCGACCGGCAGCGTGCTGGAGCATCGTCGAGCGCCGGTGGTCCAAAAGGCCCCACCACCCCCAACCAAGAACAAGAAGTAGTTTTCCTCAATCGCGGAGATGGCGGAATTGGCAGACGCACTAGCTTGAGGTGCTAGCGGGTAACACCGTGGGGGTTCAAGTCCCCCTCTCCGCACCATGACGCAACCAGACGCGAGTCTCTCTCCTGCTAAGTCCTCTCAAACGGGTTTTCAATTCGCACACCTGAAATCGTTTGGCCCGCATTGAGATCCTCTGACAAGATTCGATCTGCACCGGCTTTTATTGCCGCAGCCACGGTGCCTCCCACCAAGATGGAAGCCTTTGTCCAACATGGTCAGCGCAGTTCGTTCGGAGCGTTCGTACGCTTCCTCCTCGCCGACAAGCGATTCGATCTGTTCGGCGAGAAGTCCACTTACAGAGGTGGACCGACGAGTCGCCAGCACTTTGGCCTTACGAATTGTATCCGCACTCAAACTCACGGTCACATTCTGTTTTCTGTTCGTCGCATCTTGGGCCACGGTCGGGTTCCTAACACGTGTAGCACGTGCTACACCGATTGTGCGTGAACACGAGGAGATCACGCAAATAGGCGGCGCTCCCGGGCAAAGAGCGATAAAAGAGACTGCCAACGAACTCTCAGCAGCTACTCTGAGATCATTCACGATTGACGATCCTGAGCGTCGCGTATCCTTTATTGCCGGTGGGGCCGGATTCGGGCGGGGGTGCGGAACAGATCCTCTATTTGCTGGAGCGTGGGCTCGTCGAACGCGGCTATCGGTCCGTTGTCATCGCTGCCGCAGGTTCGCGCATCAGCGGTGAGTTGATCGAAACACCTGCGTTCGAAGGCGAGATGACGGAAGAAGTCCGGGAGGCGGCGCGGGGCGAGCACCGGCGCTCGATTGAACGCGCGCTTCATAGGTACGACGTCGATGTGATTCATTTCCACGGCTTGGATTTTTATAAATACTTGCCCAGCAATGGCGTACGGAAACTTGCGACTTTGCATCTTCCGCCCGCCTGGTATCCAGAATTCATCTTTCATTCGGGGGATTTTCAGCTGAACTGCGTTTCCGAATCGCAGGCCCATGCAGCACCCGGCAAGAAAAAACTGCCGGTGGTCTTGAACGGAATCGATACCGCGCAGTATGACGTACGATCCCGGGACAGGAAGCATCTGCTGTGGCTCGGACGAATTTGTCCGGAGAAAGGCGTTCATATTGGGCTCGAAGTCGCACACCGGCTCGATCTCCCCATGGTGATTGCGGGGCCGGTCCACCCGTTTCGCGCTCACGAGAGGTATTTCTCGCAAGAAGTGGCGCCGCTTCTCGATGACAAGCGGCAATATGTGGGCGCGGTCGGTCTGGATCGCAAAAAGTTTCTATTCGCCGAAGCGAAATGCCTGCTGATTCCGAGCTTGGTCGCGGAGACGAGCTCATTAGTCGCCATGGAAGCGCTCAGCTCCGGGACGCCGGTTGTGGCATTCCGTTCAGGCGCCTTGCCGGAAGTAGTCGAGCACGGCACAACGGGATTTATCGTCGAATCCAAAACGGAAATGGAGGAGGCTATCCAGCGCGTCGACGATATTTCGCCCGCGACCTGTCGCGAGCAAGCTAAGACGCGCTGGAATGCGTCGCGAATGATAGACGATTACATACGGCTGTACGAGTCACTATGACGCGGCATTTGGGTATCGGATCGGCGCCCCACCAAATCTTATACGGTTCGTTGCCTCGCAGGAAATCCCAGGCGCGATATCCCTGCTCGAAGGAATAGCGGATTGATTCGTACAGCAGCGTCCGCCCCAACCCGAGCGCCTCAAACTGCGGATCGAAAGCGGTTAGGTAGTTGAACACCGTGCCGGCGTGTTGGAAGCCGAGAATCACAGCCGCGATTTGTCCTTCGAATCGCAATACGAAGATTCGCAGCATGTCTCGCTTTTCGAATCCGCGGGCGATGTCGTCGAGGAAGCCGGCTGAACTATTTCGATCGATCATTCCGGGTTGGCCGTGCTTGCGCCAGCGCGCAGCGTGTAACTGAATGAGAGCTTCCATCGCTTCCGCGTCGGCTCTCGACAGCACTTCGAAGTTCAGCGGCGCACGTAGCTCCGCTTTTTGCCGGTCACGCCGCACGTTCTGACGCAGGCTTTTGGAGCGCGCTCCCCAATACTCTTCGAAGTTGCCTTGCAAATGAAGGACGTAGCATTCTGTTTCATCGGTAACCGTTGAAGCAAGACCTCGGAGCGGGGTGTTAAAGGATAGATCCTGCCAGTTGCAAAGATCCCAGTCGGAACCTGATTGGAGGTACGCTCGCAAGTGCTCGACAACCGCAGAGCACGATTCGGGAGAAATAGCGGGCTCGACATAATCCGAAATCCCCGACCCGATCAGCGTTATTTGACGCAAGCCTTGCCAGTCGTGAAGAAAACAAGGAACGACTCCGTTAATCAGATCGCCGTGACGAAACACCAGCACACGCAACTGGCCGCTTCCGAAATGCCGCCACCACGTGAGCAGCCATTCGGGCAATTGGAAGGGAGTCAGATCGTCTATCGTTCGAGCGAAAGAGGACCACGCCGGCGCAAACCCGACAAGATCATTGAAATCGTCGATGATGTCGAGAGTCAAGTCTGGTTGATTTCAGCGACACAATGCGCATCGAGAACGCGAAGCGCCTCACGATAGCCGTTCAGCGTGCCGACATCGACATAGCATTCTCCGATTTTGAAACCATAAGCGCGGCCACCGCGCGCCAGATATTCATTGATCAGTGTTCCCAGATATTCGTCCTGGCGGCTTTTCCATAGCTCGTGCAGTTCGCTCAAGATGAATCCTGGCATTCGGAAAGCGCCCCAGATCCACTTTGTCCCTGGTTCCGCGCTCTTGACGCGAACTTCCACAACTTCGTTTTCTTCGGTCGTGATCACGGCGTCGAAACGTTCCGGATGTTGAACGGGAAACAGGAGTAGCGACAGGCACCCACTGCGAAGATTGCGCTAGCGCATCTTCCGGAAACCAGATCGTGTCCGGCAGGCCGATGCAAACTTCTTCTTCAGGAGCGATGAGCGGCAAGGCACGAAAGATCGCGTCGCACAAACCGGCGGGCTGCGGTTGAACGGCGTAGAAGATCGTTGCGGATAACGCGTTTCCACCGAAATAGTCGAGGATGTCCGATTTACCCGCTGAGATGACAAAGCAGATCTTGTCGACTCCGCCGTTTACCATGCGTTCGATGAGGTATTCACTGACGGCACGCGGCCGCTCGGTTGCTCCGCTGACGTGACTTCCGACGGGAAGCAGCTCCTTGGAAAAAGCGAGCGGCTGAATGCGGCTTCCCATTCCAGCGGCTGGAATAATTCCCCACATGTCAAGCTCCTCTGGAGGCGAGCGTGGTTTGCACTTCGCCGCTCTCATCCCGGGGTGTCTCGACCAGCTCGAGAAAACGGTCGGCTCGAATCTGTGCAGTGTGGCAATCGAGCGCTCTCTGTTTGGCGCGAGAACCAATCTGTTTCAAGAGAGCGCGGTCTTTACTCAGGGCGGAAACGCTGTCGGCCGTAGACGTGGCGATCAGGATCTCCTCGCCAGGCGTAAAGAATGTATCGAGCCCGTCCCACCAGTCGCTGAGAACGGCAGTGCCGCATGCCGCTGCCTCAAAGAGCCGCCCGGACGGACAATAACCCATGGCGGCCATCGATCCGCGCGTGACGTTGAGCGTCAGCGGCGACGACGAATAGAAGGCACGATGTTCGTGCGGGGAGACGTGCTCGAAATAGCGAATATTTTCAGGCCATGTTTGTGGATTCGGGTACATCGCTCCTGCGATGACGAAGTTCCGGTCTTTCAGACCGCGTGCCGGACTGATCAGGAGATCCTCGAGCGCGGCTTGGCGGTCCGCCGAATGAGTTCCGAGATAGGAAAGATCGGACGCGAATTTGCCGCATGGCTCGGCCGGACAGTAAAGTTCGGGATCGACCCAACCGTACAAGGGGGCAACGCACTGCGCACCGAAGGTGCTCGCGCAGTCGTTCGAGTGCTTGCGCGCCTGTATAACTCAGGACTAAATCAAATGCGCCCAGGCCTTCTTTCGGAAGGTACGGAATCGGTTCGCCCTTTTCCAAGCGGCTCAAGGTAACGGGCGTATCCATGTCATAGAAGACGGTGCGCGCCAAGTTCGAGTCGAGGACTAGATCACATGCTGCGATTCCATCCGGGCAATACGACGTCACCATACCGACGTCTGCGTTCGCGAGCGCTTGTCTGGCGCGGTGGAGCACGTCGTTCCATTCGGAATAGAGGTGCAGAGTCGCGAATGGGAAGGAGACAGCATCGCGGTGCGAAGCGTAGTAGGGCGTGTCGCGTTCGAAAAAATGGATCTCGTGCCCGCGGCGATTGAGCGCCCGAAACAGCCCACGCAAAAGTGTCGCATGACCGTTGCCCCATGCCGAGCTGATGGAGAGACCGAATACGACGATATTCATTCGCTCGGCCTGTTCATGCTATCGCTTGTTGAACCGGTAGAAGAACTCGAGGCTGACATTTCCGTTGAAATCCCGCAAAGCAACGGCGGAAAGCTGGGGACTGAAGGCCCATTCCACACGGATGATCTCGGCGTTCGTCTGCGATACGTCGGTGATGTAAGTGAACGTGATGTTACTTGCAATCTTCTGTTGTAGCGTAACCCGGGCATCGGGTTGGCCTCCGCTCCCCTGGAACGAAGGATCGATTTTGAATTGAGTGATACCGAAAACCCGCTGAACACGGCTGGCGATCGGATTGGCGACGGCTTGACTCAGAAGTGCCGATTCGCCCATTTGCGTGAACGATTGTTGCGGCTGCGTGGGCTGTTGCGAAGCAATCGTCGGATCGTTCGGTGTCGTATTCGTGGCCAGCAGTTGGACGATCTGTTGAAACGTAAGCGGCGGATCGGAGCTGTAGTTCAGGTGCAGGTTGTTAATCGGCCCGGTCAAGCCGAGCGTTACGCTCACGTTCTGCGCAATGGTGTTGAGGGAAATGTTCAGAATAGGCTGTATCGCGTTCGGATTATAGAAGTTGATGGTGCCCGTGTTGACCGTGTAAGTGTTGCCGAAAAAGACCAATTGCCCGTCCGTGACACTTACACGGCCGAGGATTCCGGGATCGGCAGCTGTACCGCGCACATTCAGGTTCGCCTGTATGTTCAGCCTGTTGGCGTACGAGGTAATGACCCGGAGATCCGGATCTGTGGTTATCCGGACGTCCAAGCGCATTCCCGTCATGATGCCGGACGGCGCAGCCGGGGTCGACACGGGCGGAGACGCGGAAGACAAAATGGACCCGACGTCACCCGAAGACCCATACACAATTTTTTCGACGACTACATTTCCCGCGAGCAAGGAACGCTGGGTATTGCCGGTGAGATTGACTGTCCCATTTGAGGTAACGCTAATACCCGAATAACGGACGCGTACGTTGGTCGCGTTTCCCCGCAGATGGAAGGTCAAGTTGGCATCGTGATAACCCACGAAACCGGCGAGCACGACTTTTCCGCCGCCGCTTTCACCAGTGAGGTTTTGAATCAATGCACTCGTCCCGTTCAGCAGAATCACGCCGTTGGCGTTAGAGATACCGTTTGGTGCTAGGGCATAGTTCACATTTGCATTTTTGAGCTCGATACGGCCATTCACTACGGGCTGTGAAGCGGTGCCATGAATGAGGGCGTTCATAGCGACCGATCCCGAAGAATAGAAGTTTCGATCGACATCCTGCAAAAGATCGAGATCCGCATTGGCGTTAAGGTTAACGGCCATTTGGTTGTTCTTGAGATTCGCGGAACCGGAGGCATCGATGTTGGTCCCCGGCCCTTCGATGCGGAGCTGTTGTATCTGCACGACTGAGTGGTTCAAGGCGACCACAACGGGACCGTTGTTGCGAATGGTGACAGCTCTTCCGGGCGGCGGACCTCCCGTGGGCGAGCGTCGCGGCAGAGTTTGCGCCTGAAGCGTGTTCAGTTGCAGGCGCGCCGTCAAGGCGTCCATGTTCAACATCGGTCCGTTCACCGTCGCCTGTCCCTCGACGAGCGCATCGAAGCTGGGTGGGACGTTCGGCTCAGAAGAGATGAAAGGAGCGAGATTCGAGTACTTGATATTCGAGAAGTTGAGGGTCGCCCGGACGGGGTAATCGCCACGAAGCTGTGAATCTCCGGAAAGGTGGATCTGGCTTTGCGCCAGGTCGGAATCAAATCGGAAGTTGAGAGTCGATCCGGCGGTGTGGGCGGCGAGATTCGCCTCGCCAAGGTTTCGATTGTTCATGCGCACGGCGTTGGCGGAAGCGTCGGCGTTCAGATTCGAAATCAGCACCGTCCGGCTGCCATTCTGTTCCCGCAAGTTGGCTGAGAGATCCGCGGCGAGCCGAACGTACCGGCCAATCCACGCTGCTCCTCTTGTACATGTTGGATCTTTGCCACTTGAATGTCGGTGCTCTTCACATTCAGGTGGAGTGCACCTGCGTTGAAGTCGTTGGCCGGGATGAGAGAACGAGCCTGCAAGCGTGACGCTGCCGGCGGGAACGTCCAATTTGACAGACGGGATGTTCACCAAAGTGTTCGAATACTGAACGGAGCCTTGCAGCTTGTTGATCGGCTCCTGATAGACTTTGGCGCTCGCCAGTGTGAAAGAAACATCGGCACTGGGCGCTTGCAGCGTTCCGGCCAGATGCGCATCGGCGGACAAGGTTCCCGTCGCCGGTATTGAACCTTCACCTGCGATGCGCAACGTCTTCTCGACGGAGAGATTCTGGATGGACGCGTCGGCGGTGGTCGGGTAATCCTTTATAAGAGCGGTGTGGCCATTGACGCGAATGTTCGACCCCGCGAAATCGGAGGTCAGGTTGTAATTCACCGTTCCGTTTGAGGTGCGGGCGGTCGCAGTCAGGTCACCGGCCGCCTGGTTCTGTACGCGAAGACCGCGCGCGGAGAGGTCGGCGCTGATATTCGAAACCGTCACTTCGGAGGTCTTGTTTACTTCGCGCACGTCGGCTGCGGCATCGGCAGTCAGTTGAATCGAACCGGCAACGCCCGGCGACTCGCGTTCCAAAGGACGGATGTTCGCAAGCTGCACGTTGCTGGATGCGACGTGGAACTGCGCGTGCCCTACGGTCAAACTGTCACGTGGGTGCTGGAAGGTGCCGTTGACGTCAATGCGCCCTCCGGCAGCCGCAAGTTCGAGAGGCGACAGCGTGATGAGCTGATCGGAAAGGTTGACGTTCGCGTACAAGCGATCGAACGGCTGACCGTAGGCGCTGCCGTTTACAACCTGGAGAGTGGCGCTGCCGAGCGGGTCGCCATATGTACCGTTAATATGCACGTCAGCGTTCAAGCTCCCTGCGGCGGGAATCGAGCTCTCACCCGCAAGGCTCAATAGATCGGCGACGTCACCGTTGCGCATCGAAAGATTCGCGGTGAGAGGTGAAGCAGGAAGCGGGCTCCATTTGCGAAGTCCTATAGATGCATCGAAAGTGGTTTCGAGCGTCTTGCGTGTCAGCAGCCCGTTCTGAATGACGGCGCCCGAGGGCGCGGCATTGATATCTAATGCGAGGCGGTCGAAGGGACGCTGTTCAACGTTGAACCGATTGGCCGTGACGTGACCTGTGATGCGCGGTGCCGAGAGATTTCCCATGACCTGCGCTTGAATCGCGGCTACGCCGCCAGCCTCCAAGCTGACGGGAAGCGAGGATTGCGGCTTGGTAGATGCGAAGTTCGCGGCGGGCAGAAAATCGTTGAGGTTGTGAGAGACCAGATTAATATCAAGCCGCTTGTTCAGCGCGCCCGAAACATCGATTCGCGAGTTTGGCAGGACCAGATCGGATTTTCCAAGGTCAATGGTGTCGCTTGCGCCGACATAGTTCGCATACAGGCGTCCGCTCACCGGTATGCCGCGACGGCCGGGAAGGATTGCGAGCGCGGCGGTCGCGTTGTAGCCCCTGGTGCCCTTCGCCTTCAGATCGCCACGCGCTTTGATGGAGCCGTCAAGCGTGCCGTCATAACCGAGGTACTTGCCGGTGAACGAACGAGCCAGGACAGGGAGCGATAGACCTCGCAGATTGCCTTCCACACTGAGGCGTTCCAGTTTCTCGACGAAAATCTTCGCCGCCAGCGAACCACCAAATGCATTCAGCTTGAGGCCGTCCATGCTGATGAGGTAAGGATCGGCGTGAAAAGGCGAGTAAAGACTCACGTCGGAAAGACGTGTCGTCCCGCTGCGTACCGAAAGCCCCTTCGAGTTCAAAGTGCCGTCGACAGAATAGTTGCGGCGTGCATCCATTTTGGCCGAGCCGTTGGCGTCCAGTGCCCCCGACGCTTGTACGGTCGAGACTTTCAGGAGGCGGGCTAATTCACCTGGCACAAAATGCGCGTTGAAATGAATCGCCGAGTTTTTCGATGGATCGATAGTGCCCGAGGCTTGAAAGGTGGTTTGCCCCAATCCCAGGTGTGCGGTTTTCAACTGAACCGTATTGTTCTTTTGATCCATGTCGGCCGCGAGTTCCAGACTGAGCTGGCTGGGGGCGCCCTTTGCGCTCGCGTCGATAGGCAGATCTAGGCTGTGTTGGATTTCCGGCAGCGAGATGCTCGCGTTTACCTGTGCCGAGATCAGGGGAGCATTCATGTTTTGGATCGAGCCGTTCACCGCGATCTGCGATTGAGCGGTGTTTAGCTTCGCGCCTGCTACCCGGATGGCGTCCTTCTCGATAGTGACGGGCACGTTAACGTGCACGCCCAACGGCGGATTCTTCCCGGACGACAACAACAGCGGGTCGATCCACAAGTTCCCTTGATAATTCGCGTTCAAAGTACTGTAATTCAGCAGAGCACGCAGGTTCTCGCCACGAGCACTGAAGGCGGTCTTCTGTTGCGCGCACTGAAGAAGGCCGTTGGTGATCTGAAACTGCCCGATCGCCAAATCGACAACGGTCTGCAGCGCGGATGTCTGGCTGGGCTGCTTATGAACTTTCGGCTCGGGAATATTAGTCGTGCCATCCGGGAAAACGATAAGGTTTACCTGTGGCTGGTCGATGCCCAGGTATTGAAGATCGACTGCGTGCTTCAAACCGGCTAGCAGTTTCAAGTGAACTTCGAGGAGCGCGATGCGCGCCAGCGGAGCGGCGGTCTTGGGCTCGTTTCCATGCAAAACGAAATTGCGGATACGAGCCGTAAGGTGCATCCAGTCGAACTGAAACGATCCGATTTCGACGACCCCGCCGGTCGATTCTTCGGTTACTGCAATGATCTTGTCGCGTACGTAATTCGAGAACCACGCGGTGCGCACGATGAGAACAGAGGTGATGATCAGCAGCAGGATCAGAGCAGGTATACCTGCGCCGATCCAGATCAGAATCTTCTTTCTTCTCGTCACGCGAGGCTCTCCTCACGAAATTGAATTTTGTTGTTCCGCCGCTGATCGTCCAACCACGCAAAGAACTGATTGTTGACCGCCTCTGCGGTCAGCGTGCTCCGAATCTGTTCGCGCACGTCATCGAGAGTTTTACCCGGGTATTGCTTGCGCAAAGCGGTGGCATGTGCCTGGAAATACTTATCGATCTCGTCATCACTGATGAGCACGGCGGGCTTGAAGCGGACGTCAATGAATCGCAATACCGTCAGCTGCCACTGAAACTGCGTGCGCAGCTCGAGTTCGGTGAGCCCGTAACGTTGAAGAGCCTGCTCGAAAGCAACGTCGTTCTTGAAGCGCTGCTTTTTCAAGCTGTCGAGCTGGCGGTCCGCTTCCTGCAAGGTGGCGGTCGGGTAATCTCCGATCTCAATCTCGCGCCGAATAAAGATCTGGTCGATCAAACGATTCGCCGCCTTCTTGCGCGCGGCGTTGCTGAAATCCAGAGGTTCGTTGTTCAGCAAATGAGTAACGCGAATATCGCGATCGATCTCGCTGTCTTTAACGATGGAATTGCCAACTACGACAGCAATCCGGTCAATGATTACGGCTGACGCGAACGAGCTTGCAAGCAACAGCAGAAAGGCAAGCCGGAATCGCATCAGAACGCCTGCCCAATTGAGAAGAAGAATTGAAAATGGCTAAGGCGCTGGGGACTTGCCGTGCAGGTAGGGAAAGCAGGATTGCCGATTTCAGCGGGTGTGCAGGAGAGTAGCTGCTGGACCGTTTCGTTCCTGCTGAATCCTAGATAGCGTGGCGGATTGAGCGCATATGCAAGATCAACGCGCACCGGGCCGAGCGGTGTCTTGTACCGGAGCCCGAAACCAACCGCTTGCACAGCATAATTGAAATCTTCATAGCGGCTTTGGTGATACCGCAGGGAGATACTGCTGAAAGTGTTGTAGATGTTTCCCATGTCGTGAAAGAACACGCCGCTGAGGTTTGGATAGAGGAGCGGAAAGCGGAGTTCGGCGGTATTGAAGAAGAGACCGTTTCCACCGATAGGAAAGCCCGTGGCAGAAGGAGTGGCTGGTACGGTCGGCAGCTCCGAGGGATTGCCGGTATCGCGGGGACCCGCCTGATTGTCGCCGAAACCGCGCATGGAAACACCGCCGCCGCCGAAGAACCGCTCCGGCAACGGAATCACGTTGTAAGCATTGAGACCTGTTGGAATGTTGAAAGGAATGATGCCGCCAATTTGCGTTTGACGCGCAAAGACGAGATTTCTTCCCAGTGATGTATAGGTCGCGTTGCGGGCGAGTATACGGTAGAAGTTGCGCTGCGATCCAAAGAAGTTCCCCGCAATGCCCGTATCTACGGTGTTCCAGAAACCGCGATGAGCGTCGGCCGGGTTATCCCGGTGATCCTGAATGTAGCTGGCCGAAAACTCTCCCAGGCGAACCGGCGATGTAAAAGCAGCTGTGTTCAGCGCTGGAATGGTGGTGTTCGGGGCGTCACGGCGATAGGCAAAGCGCAGCAGTACGGTAGACGCTCTGTTCAATCTTTGTGAAGTTTGGACGGCAGCTTCTTCTCTTCGAACGCGGAATGTCTGCACATCCTGCGTGGTGTCATACAGCAGGCTGAAAGTGAGGGTGCGATTGAGCGAGCCCAGGAAGTGCGGCACGATGTAGTTCAGCGATTCGCGCTGTTCCAGCGTTGAATAGCGTGTTTGAAGCGAAATGGTTTCGCCGCGCCCGAGAAAATTCAGGCGATCTACATTGAAAGAAAAGATCGGAGAAACACCCTTGGCACCGCCCGCTTCCGCCAGATTACTGGTAGTGCTGCCAAATTGTCCGACTTCGAGTCCCAGACCGATATTGAACGTATAGCGAGCGGCTTCATCGAAATCGTAGAGAACGTATTTGTACTGATTTGTCCCGTCGGCATCCTGGAGGGCCGTATTGACGTTAGCGAAAATTCCAAGATCCGTGAGTTCGCGGGAGACGTCATTGATCTTAACCATCGAAATGGGCTCTCCCGACGCGATATCGATTCTTTTCTGGACCAGAGATGGATGGGTCCGGTATAAGCCCGAGATAATGACCTTCCGAACAAAGTTACGTTGGCCTTCTGTAATGCCATAGAGCAGGCTCACGGTTTCCGGGTTGGGACCGGGCGTCGTCGTATAGCGGAACGTGGCGCTTGGAAAACCGTTCGAGTGATAAAAATCGAGAATTAAATTGCGGTCAGAAGCGACATTCACATCTGCATAGGGCTGTCCCTCCGCCGACGATAGTTGGTCTCGAATCGGAGAAAGGTCGAGCTTCGAAACCCCAATAACGTCCAGGTTTGCGACTGTCCATTGCTTGCCCTGATCGATGTGGAACACGACTGCTATGTCATTCGCGTTCCCTTTGTAGTTTGTCTGCACGGTGGAGATGACCTTTACGTCGCGGAAGCCGTTTGCGCGGTACAAGTTTTCGATGGCCTCCTCGTCCCGATGGCGGAAATCCTCGCTATAGCGGCCATATCGGAGCACAAGCGTGGCGGGGCGAAGAAACATTCGCTCGCGGAGCGTGTCGAGCGTGAAGTAGTTGCTACCGAGGATTTCCACGTTCACGAGCTTGCGGCGTGCTCCGGTTGCGATGTAGTAATTGATAATTTGCTCGTCTTGTTGTGGCGGCTCGCGCCTAAACGTCACGTCTACATCGGGGTAGCCCTTGGATTGAAAATAGTCGTGCAGGTTGCGCGCGCCTTCAGTTAGAAGATCGTTATCGACCGATCCCTCCTGATATACCGGCACATACTTACGGAGCTTTCCTTTTGAGACCTTCGCCTCGAGAGCCTTGATGGTGATCTTCGGGCCGGCATTGATATCGAAGGTAGCTTTAGCTCGCTTGGTGGCGGGATCGTAATCGAGAGACGTCATGTCGACCGAAGCGGTCAGCCGCCCGATTTTCGCGTATTTTCTCTGGATTCCGTCCGTCCCTCTATCTGTTAAGGCGTCTGTTACCTGGCGCCAGCGGTGAATCAGTGGAATGCGCCATCCGGTGGCACGCACAATCGTTTCGTTGCGAAGCTTGGTATCCCCATTGATCGCCGGCATTTCGTACCGGGCTCGCTTACCCGCCTGGACTAGAAAACGGATAGTGACCTGATGGGTGTCGGGGTCCTCGATTGTCGCCACGCCAACCGACGCTTCGTAAAGACCGTTCTGATGCAACTCCTGTTCAATGCTCTTCCGGGCAGTGGCGAGAGTGTCTTCATCAAAGGGGGCCCCCAACTGCAATTGGGCGTCGCTGATGATGACGGCTCGGTTGGGCGGGTCCTTGATATTTCCGTGCGCGCCCACGTGCCCGATGAAACGTCTGGCGCGCGTGATGAATCGCAGCGCAACTCCGTTTCCGCTCGGCTCGGCATCCACTTGAATGTCGTCGTACAGACCGCTTGCGAACATGCGGTCGAGCGTGGCTGCGACTTGCGTCCTGTCCAGCGGTTCGCCGGGTCGAACCAGCTGCATTTTTGCCAGATCTCGTGAATCAAGCGGCTGGGTAGCGGGGTCGTACTGAACCGAAACTACCGTCCTTCCGCTAAAATCCTGCGAGCCGATCGCGCTCAGATTTATGAAGCAGAGGAGCCCAAAAAGGAGTTGGTGGCGGCGGAAGGATGATAACGTCCTCATCTTTGCCGCTTATAGAGATATGAAGTGCAAAAAGGTCGCACGCGAGAGATCCCTGCTGATTCTACAAACATACCTGCGGTGGTACCTCGTGGACGCCCGCTGTGTTTGGCCCGTTACAGCTGTGTCAGCCTCACAGCTAGGGCAATCTATCATTGGGCGATCCGGAAGGCTTGCGAGCAAATGAGGGGACACGAGCTTATAAAGATGCTCAAGGCAGCGGCTTCCAGTTGGAGCGATCACAACGCTCCGCGATTGGGAGCATCGCTCGCATATTACACGCTGCTGTCGATGGCTCCACTACTGGTGCTGAGCGTGAGAATCTGCGAAGTCGTGTATAGACAATCGGCAGAGAGCGATTTGCTGCAGCAGGTGGCGGCGGTAGTCGGCTCATCGAGCGCCAAGACGCTCCAAATGCTGCTCGATAGCGCTCACAAGGCGAACGGTCTGCTTGCCACGATTATTGCGTTGGTCACGCTGCTGTTTGGGGCCTCCGGAGTTTTCGTAGAATTACGGGGTTCTCTGAACACGATTTGGGATGCGCCGCCGCGCCGGTCGTCTACCTGGCGCAATTACGTTACGCAGCGCCTAGTTTCGTTTGCCACGGTGCTTGCACTCGGTTTCCTGTTGCTGGCGTCCCTTATCCTAAGCGCGGCAATCACCATGGCGGAGAAGTTTTTCGGAGATTTTGTTCCGCTTCATATCGCCGTCATGACCGAATTCTCTAATTTCATCCTTTCACTACTGGCGTTCGCCGCTTTGTTCGCGCTGATATTCAAGTTCGTTCCGGATGTTTCCATTCGCTGGCGGGACGTCGGGATCGGGGCGGTCGCTACGGCGGTGCTTTTCAGTATCGGCAAAACGCTGCTTGCGTTTTACCTGGGCACGGCCGGCGTGGGGTCCACCTACGGGGCAGCGGGCTCGCTGGTCGCGCTTGTCGTTTGGGTTTACTATTCGGCACAGATCTTCCTCTTTGGCGCGGTACTCACCCGAGTGCGGGGTGAGGCCTCGGCCCTCTACGTGAGACATTAGCGGGCGCTAAGGAACTAAGTTAGTGATCCGCAGCTACGTCTCTGCCTGCACAACCCGGCGGAGCAGCAAAGCGCGGTGTTCCGTTCTTGGCTCTCGGAGGAGAGCACAATTGTATAAGAATTTGACTAAGTCCTTGGTAATCACTTCTATTCTGTTAGTTACTGGCGGAGCGCCATCGGCGTTTTCAGACACTTTGAATGGGGGAACACTGACGACGTGGAACCCCAACCGTCTATACAGTCTTTCTTCGTACGTACCGGGCCTATATTACTGGAATAATGGCTCGGGCGACGGGCCCGAGGCGAACATCGGCTGGTGCATTGTCGGCAGCAGCCAGTGCGGTAGTCAGAGTGTTCCCGGCTACAATCCTCCCGGTTACATGCCGTATTACTCGAATGGAGGGCTGGGCGCTCCTTCGAACATGTATTTCACGAGCAACGGCAGCCCGGCACAAGTTACCCTACAAGTGGCGCTGACTAGTCAGAAGGGCGGCACGGTTGGAGTAGATTTCTTCGGCTACTATTTGACCGACAGCACCGGAAGCACAGTTAGCAATCCCACGGCATTCTACACGTCCAATAACCCAACCGGCACGAGCTTCACGATCCCGGCTATGGCGGCGGGCCAGAATTACGGTTTCTTCATAGAGAACGTACAGGGCTTCGGGACCGCTTTTCAAACCGAGTACATCTATTACATGAACTCCGCTTCGAATCTCGGGACAGGGACGATGCCGGTTGACAATACGCAGCATTTCGCGGTGTTTTCGAATGGCGGTACATACTACCTGGGCGCCAAGGATGCGGACGCATGCGCGGGAGCTTATCAACCGGGCAGCAGTCCGTGCGTGCCTTACTCAGAGTTCGACTTCAACGACATCGTCATAGAACTCAACACGTCGACCCAGCCACCCATTTCGCATATGTTGTTGGCGGGGACAACGGATTTGTCACAGACACCTGAGCCGGGTTCCGCAAGTTTGTTCGCAGTTGGCCTGATTGGGGCGGCTGCACTGATTCGGCGAAGAACGTCCCGCTGAGCGGGAAGCCCTACCTGTCCGTCAAGAGCGGGCGAAACACTCGCCCGCTACGCTAAAATAGAAGTTCCCGCCTAGTTCTTCCCCATGATTTCAGTTAGCAATGTAAGTATGCGTTACGGAGGCAAGATCCTCTTCGAGGATGTAAGCACTGCCTTTTTGACTGGCCGCCGGTACGGCCTGACCGGACCGAATGGCTCCGGTAAATCGACCTTTATGAGGCTGCTTTCGGGCGAGCTCGAGCCGCAGAAGGGCACGGTGGTGCGCCCCAAGAGGATCGGCATCTTGCGGCAGGACCAGTTCGCGTTTGACGAGTATCGGGTCGTCGATACCGTGATCATGAGCAACATGCCGCTATGGAATGCGCTTGAAGAACGGGAAACGCTGTATTCGAAGCCGGAGCTGACGGACGAAGACGGCATGCGCCTGGGCGAACTCGAAGGGATTGTCGCCGAGGAGGACGGTTATACGGCGGAGAGCGATGCGGCGGTCTTGCTGGACGGGCTGGACATTCCGGAGCCGCTTCACAATCGCAAGATGGGCGAACTGCAAGGCGGGCAGAAGGTGCGTGTTCTGCTGGCGCAGGCGCTGTTCGGGCATCCGCAGGCGTTGCTGCTCGATGAGCCGACCAATTATCTGGATCTGGAATCGATTCACTGGCTGCAGAATTTTCTGACGCACTACGACGGCACGCTGATCGTGATTTCGCACGACCGTCATTTCCTGAACAGCGTGTCGACGCACACGGCGGATATCGATTATCAGACGATCATTACTTATCCCGGCGGGTACGACGATATGGTTCTGCAGAAGACGCAGGTTCGTGTCCGTATCGAAGCCGAGAATGCGCAGCGCGAGAAAAAGATCGCGCAGCTTAACGAGTTCATCGCTCGCTTTTCGGCGGGCACGCGGGCGAGCCAGGTGACTTCGCGCAAGAAGGAAGTGGAGCGATTACAAACGACCGAACTGGCGCGATCGAATATCCAGCGGCCGTATATTCGTTTTGACATGAAGCGGCCGTCGGGCCGTCACGCACTCGAGTTCAAAGACGTTTGCAAGGGCTACGGCGACGTAGACGTCATCAACAACTTTTCGGCTGCAGTTCCGCGCGGCCAGAAAGTGGCGCTGATGGGGCGGAACGGGGCTGGAAAAACGACTCTGTTGAAAGCGCTGCTCGCGAACACGCCGGGTGTCGACGACACGGACGTGGGGCTTGATTCCGGGACGGTCACCTGGGGGCACGAAGTGCAGGTGGGTTATTTCGCGCAGGACCACCGCGAGACGATCCGCAACGGTACGACTGTCGAGCAGTGGCTGCACGATTGGGATCCGCAAGCCTCGAAGGAAGAGATACGCGGTTTGCTGGGCCAGATGCTATTCCGGGGGGAAGAAGGCATCAAGCCGACGGACGCTTTGTCGGGTGGAGAAGCAGCGCGCCTGATCTTTTGCAAACTGATGCTGCAAAAACCCAACGTTCTTGTGTTCGATGAGCCGACGAACCACCTTGATTTGGAGTCAATCAACGCGTTGAACATCGCCCTTCAGAAGTTCGAGGGGACGGTGCTCCTAGTGACGCATGATGAAGATCTTGTGGACGAAGTAGCGACACGAATCTGGCGCTTTGAAGACGGTCAGATTGAGGACTTCGTGGGCTCGTACGAAGAATACTCGGCCGCAGTGGTGCGGTAAGGGCCAAGATCGTCAAAGGCGCTTACGCTTCTGGCTCGGTTTCAGCCGACTGGCGCGAGCATCCGGGTTTCGATCCATTCGTAGGTTTGGCGCATTCCTTGCTTCAGCGGAATGGAAGGCTCCCAGGCTAAATAGTCCCGAATTTTTGAATTGTCACTGTTGCGCCCGTTGACCCCTTTTGGCGCTTCGAGGTTGTAGGTGCGCTTCAGTTTTACGCCCGCGATCTCCTCGACGATATCGACGAGCTGATTGATGGTGACAAGCTCGCTGCTGCCCAGATTGATCGGTTCGTGAATGTCGCTTTCCATGATCATGCGGGTGCCTCGCAGACAATCGTCGATGTACATAAAGCTGCGCGTCTGGTTGCCATCTCCCCAGATCTCGATTTCTTTTCGGCCTGAGGCTTTTGCCTGAATCACTTTGCGGCATATGGCAGCCGGGGCTTTTTCACGTCCGCCAGTGTAGGTTCCGAGCGGCCCGTAGACGTTGTGATAACGAGCGACGCGGCACAGCAAGCCAAAATCTTCTTCAAAATGCCGGCACATGCGCTCACTGAAGAGCTTTTCCCAACCGTAGCCATCTTCGGGCATAGCCGGATATGCATCCTCTTCTTTGAGGGGCGTGACATGTGGGGTTTTCTGTTTATCAGCGTTGTAGACGCAAGCGGACGAGGCAAAGAAAAAACGTCTTACGCCGGCTTCGCGCGATGCGAGCAGCAGGTGCGTGTTGATGAGCACGCTGAGCATGCAGAGCGCCCGGTTAGCTTCGATAAAACCCATTCCGCCCATGTCGGAGGCAAGGTTGAATACAGCGTCCGCGCCTTGGACGGCTTTCGCGCACGCATTCTTATCTCTCAAATCGAGGACCAGATTTTCAGCCGCCGAGGAATGCTGATACCATTCCTCGCGAGGCTTCAGATCAATCGCGCGAACCGTGTTTGCGCCGTTTCGCAACAGATCCGCGACGAGATGGCCACCGATGAATCCTCCGGCGCCGCACACCGCGATATTGCAGTTGCTGAGCTTCAATCAGTCAAGCTCCGTAAGCGACAACGAGCGCCAGCCTCCATGTCATGTTTGGTGAGCGAAAAACCTAACCGCCATGTAGAAGATGACCAGCATAGCGAAGAACAGAGCCACTTCAGCGGCTCGCCTACGGCTCTTGGTCCAGAACAGTACGTCTTGTGTCGAAGATGGTCCGTGATTTTCGCCTTCAATTCGTTTCATTGTCGCTCGTTGGCCAGGCGGAAGCGGCCTGTGGAAGACCTTGCGGCAATCGCGGCATCGATAGCGCTTTAAACCGCGCCAGCGCTTGAAGAATTCGGCGAGTGGTTTTCTGCCGGAACGTCTGACATTGTCGCTGGCACACACGGGACACGTGAGCATCAAGAAGTAGCCTTTCGTCTGTGGCGCATCATTCGCGCACACAGGTCTACTTACTCTTCGGTACGTACCCTACTGTTCTTCGAGCGCTACTTGTCGCAATGTTACGTCTCCGGCGGCGCGTGTATTTCCGAGCGGACGCGTATACTCGAGCGTCAATAAGCTTAAGGTCGCGCCTTGGGGTGACGTAAAGTCCCAGGTTCCCGGCGAAGGGTTCAGCAAGTCGGGTGCGGACAGGTTGGTCTGATTTGCGCTTGGAATCGGATACAGGTGCCAGGCGAGTCCACTGGGCATTTGGATTCCCTGATTCTCCGCGTGCCAGCGAAGTCGATAAGCGCGGTTCGGCTGAAGCGGGATGTACTGCTGCATGAGAACGCAATGCTCAGACTCCGCACCTGAAACGGTAATGCGGAGATTCTTTTCCGCCGGGAATTGGTCGATGGTCACGCCGGCAGAGGGAACGGGAGCCCAATCGAAGCCGTGATGAAAGAAGGGGACTTGGAAATTCCCATTGGTCAACGGATGGGCGGGCGTGGGTGCGGCGAGCGCAACCCAATTCGCCCGCTTCATGCTATTCCAGACGTCGAGCGCGTCCTGGAGGTCGGCATCGGCAAGCAGATGATCTTCGGCGGGTCCGATCTGATCATCGCGGCCGTAAGCGGCCGGATTGCGCGTGCCGGCAGCATCTACGAGGCGCCGCACGATGGGCGCGACGGCCGTGTACTGATGAGCGTTCGCGAGGAACGATGCGTATTGGACCAGAATCGCAGCGCGATCGGGAATGTGGGCGGCAATTCGATCGGGGTCCTGGCTCATTAGCCACATCTGCATGAACACGGGATCGGCGGGATAAGGCGTGATTTGCAAGGTCGCGTTTGCCCAGCGGAAGAACTGGGTGGGATCCTGCTGGCGGAAATAGAAATTGGTGAGCGTCCAGCGTGGCAAAAACATGCGATCGACCTGCCACGCTCGCAAGTAATAGTGCTCGGCAGAGCGGGCATCATGGTGCTGCATTTCGGCGGTAAGCCCGAGCTGAATCCAGGCGTCGACATCGAAGCGATTGAGCTCGACGGCACGTTTGAGCAGAGCAAACTTGTTCTCGGGCTGCCAAGAGGATAATCGCGCTACATAGGAAGCGTTATAAGGAACTAGCGAGACGGCTGCGGGAACTGAGGCCGCCGTATCTTGTTGGAACAGGAGCGCAGCGCGCGCGAACACGCCAGAGTAATAAGCGCCTGCGAGCGCCGCCGCTACGAAGAGCCAGCGGAATATGGAGAGGGCAAGCGAAGTCACGACTGAGGCTTGTCTCCTTGACTCGCGTCGGCAGTCAGGAGAACGATTGCTTGGGCTTCGCAGGATCGGCCCTCACCGACGGGCCCGACTTTCTCGGCGGTTTTGAATTTTACGCTGACCGATGTTAGCGGCAAGCCGACCGCGTGGGCCAGACTCTCCCGAATGTTGGAGCGAAAATCCTTGAGTTTTGGGCTTTCCAGAATGATGGTGGAATCGACATTCGCCAAGTGGTATCCATGAAGGCCGGCCAGCTTGAGGGCGTGCTCGAGGAATTGAAAACTGTTAGCACCTTTCCACTCAGGAGCCGTATCGGGGAAGTGCATTCCAATATCTCCCAATGCGAGCGCACCCAGAACCGCGTCGGTGATGGCGTGAAAAAGTACATCGGCATCCGAGTGTCCGGCGAGTCCAAATTGGCTGGGGATCTGCACGCCGCCGAGAATCAGGGGACGGCCTTGTTCAATGCGGTGTGTATCCCAACCTTGGCCGATTCGGAGAGGCGGCGCGACAGTCTCTGCCATTCTCAGGAAAGATCGAGAGGCGAGTTCTCGAGCCCTAAATATAAGCGGGCCAGATCCATGTCGCTCGGCTTAGTGATTTTGATGTTGCGATCGGTGCCGAGCACGACGGAAACTTCGACCTGCTCCAGACGTTCTACGAGCGACGACTCGTCGGTGCCGATGAATAGGTCCTGCCGCGCGCGTTCGAAGGCTTGCCGCAAAAGAGCCGAGGCGGAATACCTGGGGGGTTTGGGTGAGAATCAGGCGCTCGCGCGGAAGGGTCGCCCGAACCTTGTTTCGATGCACCTGCTTGACGGTATCGACCGGGACAATACCGACGATCGCTGCGCCCGTTTCCGCGGCTTCACGGATCACCTTTTCTATGATGTCCTTTTCGATAAAGGGGCGAACTGCGTCATGCACGGCGACCAGTTCCGTGTCATCGGCGATGGCGGCAAGTGCGTTTTCAACGGATTGCTGGCGCGTCTCGCCGCCTGCAACCGTTCGAACGCTTTGACTCAGCCCGTGCGTATGGAACAGCTCCCCGGCCCAAGTGACATCGTCTTCGCGTAACGCCACGACGATCTCGGTGATCAAGGGCGAGCTTACGAATTTCCTGATGGTGTGGATGAGAATGGGCGAACCGCGCAGCAGCATGAACTGCTTCCTACTGATGCCGGCCTTCTCCGGCGAACTCCTGCCCATGCGCGTCCCCAATCCGGCTGCGGGGATGATGACCGACACTTTCATGACAGTGTCGGCGGGCGCAGAGGAGTTGAGAATGCGGACAAGTGGCCTCGAACCTACATGATAAAGGACGAGTGGTGCGGTTTGCCTGCTCGTATTGCTTAACTCTATTCACTGAGGAGTTTCGGATCATGCAATGGCGAAACGTACCCCTCTTACGGCACGTATCAAAGGAAGGGCCCGGGGCCTCGTGTGCATGTTGCGCTTGCTTTCAGCTTTACTTCTCGTATCCGCGGCCCAGAGTTTCGCTAAGGACGATCCAGTCGTTTTTAAGAGCGATGTAGCGCTGGCGCGCATCGATGCGCAAGTCGTCGACAACCAGGGACGGGCGATCACCGGCTTAGAACGTGAGGATTTCGTTCTGCGCCTGGACGGGCACGTTCTTCCGATTCGCAATTTTGCCAGTGAGAACATGCCCATCGACATTCTCTTATTGCTGGATGTGAGCGGCAGTATGGAGCCGCACGTCGAACGGATTGCTTCGGCGGCGCAACAGGCTTTGAACGTGCTTGCGGAACGGGATCGCGTGGCGATTATGGTGTTCGACACGTCGACGCGAGTGCGGCTGCCTTTTCGGAACAGTCATAGCGACGTCACGTCCGAGTTGCAACATCTGCTGCGGTCGGAACGCTTCAATGGCGGAACGCGCATCACGCACGCGATGCTGGATGCGGCTAATTATGTCGCGCGAGAGGCACGGCCCGAGGCTCGCCGCGCGGTCGTGATCCTGACAGACGATGAGACGCAGGACGAGGAGAACGAACCGCGAGTAGAAGCCGCTCTGGCAAGCGCGAACGCCGTTCTCAGTTTTCTACAAGCGCCCTATGAGCCGCCGACCATGGGTGGAGGCGGCGGAGGTGGACGTCCACATGGCACTTGGGGAAGCGGAGGCGGGTGGCCGGGAGGCATTGGTCTGCCGGGTGGTGGCCCTGTCATCTTGGGCCGCCGAGGTCCAGGTGGATACGGCGGAGGGGATCCCTCACATTCGGCGGGAACTGCCGACATCGCGCGCGATTCAGGCGGCGACACGATGCGTGTCGATGAAGCCTCGGCACTGGAAGACACGCTTGCCAGGCTGCGCCAGCGGTACGCGCTGTTCTTCCATTTGCCGGAGGGATCCGCGGCTACTGATCGGCGCAGTGTAGAAGTGGATCTGTCGAATGAAACGAGGTTGCGCTTCCAAGCAGCTGAGGTTCGATACGCGCGAGTATATCTGGCGGGCGATCATTCGGGCCAACGTACAGGACCGGTGGTCAGCCGCGTGCAGGAACCAGCTGATACGAATGTGGAACCAGCTCCATCGCAGGATGAGGCCGCGCCGAAGCGTCGGAAAATGGCGGTTAACGACGATTCAGGACCGCGCGTGAACACGGTCGACCTTGACTCGGACAATTCAAGTCAGCAGGGAGGCTCTTCACCGGCGGGAGTCTCGCAAGCGCCGACGCAGAATGGGCAAAGTTCAACGCACACGTCTTCGGGTTCCACGCAAGCTTCTCAGAGTGGTGGGTGGCCCCGCGCTCCGCAGCAGAACACGCCGCCGAAATAGGTTTTGAAGTCCGATCCCGGTGCGGTACGGGAGCGCGGCGCAGACAGTATCGCTTTGCTCCCCTACAGGGTTACGACGTCCAGCGGACAGAAATTAGGGATGTTCTGTTACGGTCAGGAGCAAGCGTCGAGGCTAAGGCCCAGGGTCTACCACACTGCACATTGCCGTCGAAAAAACGGCAATTCATAGCACGGCGCAAACAAGAGCGGCTTTACGTCGCATATCCAGGTAGTTTATCCGCACTTCGCGGCGGTGAATGCGGTCTCTTTTACGGCTGATCCACGTCAGCCTCGAGTCGCCGTTGAATATCGATTCGCATGGAGTCAAAGAGAAACCGTTCGAAAGCGCTTCGGTTGCCGATATCTTGCTTTGGCAGTGGCCACTCCAAGCCTTCGCGGACGAGTGGGCCGCCATAACTATGTTGCATTCTGCCATCGGACTCAATTGTGACGTGACCGGCCCAGGCAGCGTAATGATCCGAATGGATCGCGCAAGCGGCAGGCTCGGGGAACAAGGCGGTCAGGGCATTGCTCATTTCGTCTGCCGTTCCATCCGGTATGGGCGATCCGACAGCTAACAACGCCTTCGATGCGGTCAGAGCGTAGAATTCCAGATCTGCGAGAGTGTGGATCTCCCGGTCAGGCCAGGAGGTTTTCAGCCACTGCGGTCGATATTGAATCCAATCCGGCTCACGACTGAGGATTCGCGCGAGATGTCTTAAAGAGAGATGCGGATTCAGTCCTGCGCCGGCCTCTTCAACTCTCAGGCTGAGGGTCGCAGTATAGACAAACGCTAAAACGCGAGTTGAGCCGGGGCGCGCGAAGTCCCATCCGGCGCGATGAACAAGTTCACTCCACGAGAAGTCCATAGTCGCTGACGTGTACTCTCTATATGGTGTCGTCAAACAGTAATCGCATTCGACGCATCGTTTTCGTGCTGTTTGTGTTGGCGAAAGTGGTTTGAGGGAGGCATTACTACCGGTACGGGCGCGCGTAGGCGTTGTTGCACTGTGTCCATTTCCAACAATGTGGCCACAACCTAATTACACGGGCAGGGATAGCCGATGAGGAATCTGAGAACTACCCAACATGTGCGATGCAGTAGGAATCGCCCGTTCCGGCGCGCGCCAGCGGTGGACCGGGTGGAAGGTGATGTCGCTTCTCGGCCGACACCGGAAGACGCTCGCCGGCCTTTCCTTTCTAATCCTGGTTGCGGCAGCACTCGACCTCGCCATCCCGTTTGTCACGCGCAGCCTTATTGATCAGATCATCCGAACGCTGCAGGGGAAACAACAGGCTTCTATTCAGGCGCTGCTGATGGCGGGCGCTGCAATTTTCGGCGCGACTACTGTTACCCGGCTCTTACGTTCGTTCTATAACTATCGTTTGTTTCATTCGGCCTCGCAATGCGAAGACGAAGCCAAGAATGCCGCCTTCGCAAACTTCCTTTCACTCGATACCGAGTACCACGGAAGCGTCAACACGGGGGAAGTGGTGGGCGCGCTCGACCGGGGTGGTACGGCGATCTTCGTGGTTCTGTATGAAGTTCTTGGCCAAAATCTGCTTCCTCCCCTGCTGGTTGTCGTGGGAGTGCTGATCTCGCTGCTGATGAAGAATCCGTGGATCGCGCTGATCGTGTTCCTGCCGTTACCCGCTTATGTACTGGCAATAGGGCGGTTCGGGCGCCCCATGCACGAAATCGAGCGGCAGATCAGCCGGGCGTTTGAAACCGTCACGAAGGAATCCTATGACATTGCGAGCAATGTACGGAGTGTGAAGAAGTTCGCCCGCGAGAAGCAGGAGGCGATGCTGCAGCGGGAGCTGTTACACGCGGCGCGCGACAAACACTACCGCGGTGAACGGCTTTGGGCATTGATTGAGAACCTGCAGGCATTTATCGCGACAGCGGGACGGGTGGGCGTGATCATGTTGGGCGGATATTTTGTTCTGGCGCACCGCTGCACGGTGGGTGATTACGTCCTGTTTATCGCGATGCAAGACATGGTCTACGGACCGATTTCACAGCTTTCGGTGATCTTGCCGAAGCTGCGGAGGAACCTGTCACGTGCCGAACGATTGTTCGAAATTCTCGAGCAGGGTAAAACCATTTGCGATACGCCGAACGCGCAAGAGCTGTCCGGAAATGAGCATTCGGTCGAATTCCGAAACGTTTCGTTCCGGTATGCAGAGGCAGATCGATGGGCGTTACGCAATGTCAGTTTCGCTGTTCCCTCCGGTTCGGTAGTGGCGCTCATCGGACCGAGCGGATCAGGGAAAAGCACGTTGATGAACCTGCTGCAGCGTCTTTACGATCCCGACTGCGGCAGCATCCTGCTGGACGGCAAAGATATTCGGGACATCAAGCAACGCAGCCTCAGAGAACATATTGCTGTGGTTCCTCAGGAAGTGGAGCTTTTCTCGAGAACGGTGTTCGAAAACGTTGCGTATGGACGCGACAGGGTAACGGCGACTGAGGTGGAAGAAGCCACCCACGCCGCCCAGGCGCATTCGTTCATTCAGCGCTGCGACCATTCGTATCAAACGCAGGTAGGAGAGCGGGGCCTGAAACTGTCAGGGGGAGAGCGCCAGAGACTCGGCATTGCGCGGGCGCTGGTGCATGACCCGAAGGTTTTGATATTGGATGAAGCGACCAGCAATCTCGATAACGAAAGTGAACGGCTTATCCAGCTGGCATTCGACAAAATGATCCGCGGCAGGACGTGTTTTGTTATCGCTCACCGGCTTTCCACCATACGCAAGGCCGATACCGTGGTGGTGTTCTCCGACGGCGGTATTGAAGCAGTGGGCACACACGAGGAACTCTGGACCAGCAGCCCGACGTATCGAAGATTGCAGTCGCTGCATGTGGCCGAGAATCCGAAAACACCTGTTCGCGCCGAAGTTGAGGACGAAGTAGAGTTCATTTCGTACGCAACCGGCGACTAGGCACGGCCGCCCTTCGCGCCTTTTGCAAGAATAAGGGACAGAAAGCTCGGTCGGGTCTCTCATGTCTGAAGGAAGTGTGACGCACTCTGTCCAAGTAACGACGACACGCTGCGTCTTATGGGTTTGGCTGGCGCTGATCACAGCTCTGTCGCTCGCTCCGTTTGCCGTCAAGTCTCAACTGGGTACGAAGGGGCAATTTCACAACCTGGGACATTTCTCGATTTTCGTGGTGACCGGGATTCTTTTCTGTTGGGCGGCGGATCGCTTCAGATGGAGACTGGCACGTTATGTGCAAGTTTGTTGTATCGCGGCATTTCTCGAAGCGCTCGAAACAGCGATTTATCACAACCGCTTTGAGTGGCACGATGTCGCAGTCGACGCTTTTGGAGCGGCGGTAGGATTGGCGATCGCCAGCGTCATTCCGCTCATCTCGTCCGGTTTTCGCAGCAGCGAAGTATCAGCGGAGCGCTGATGTCCGGCTTCGATACATCGCGCAGGCGTTTTCTGCAGATCACTGCGGCGAGTATGGCTAGCGCTTCTGCGCTGGATGCGCAGACGAGTGGGCCGTCAGTCATCGACATGCCGTTCAGCGCTGTGAACCCGCGTATCGGCATCATCGGCGTGGGTGGCCGGGGCACTGTTCTGCTACAGAATTTGCTAGCTGCCGATGTTCAGGTGAATGCATTGTGCGACATCGTGCGAGATAAAGCTGAGAATGCACGGGCGCTGGTCGAGCAAGCAGGCCAAAAGGCTCCAGCTCTTTATACTGACGGCGAACACGCTTTCACGGGGCTGGTCGCGCGAGACGATCTCGATCTAGCGGTCATCGCCACGCCATGGCGCTGGCACACTCAGATGGCAATCGCAGCGATGGAGCACGGCAAACACGCGGCTGTAGAAGTGCCGGCGGCAACCACAATAGAAGAGTGCTGGCAATTAGTGAACACCTCGGAAAAAACGCGCCGCCACTGCATGATGCTGGAAAACTGCTGCTACGGCGAGAATGAAACGCTGGTACTGGCGATGGTTCGCGCCGGTCTTTTCGGGGATCTGTTGTATGGGGAGGCCGCTTATATCCACGACCTTCGCGACGAGCTGTTCTCAAATCAGGGTGAAGGGCTGTGGCGCCGGGCTGCACATACCGAGCGCAATGGCAATTTGTATCCGACTCACGGGTTGGGTCCGGTGTCCAACTACATGGGCATCAATCGCGGAGATCGCTTCGAGTATCTCGTGTCAATGAGCACGCCGGCGCTCGGACTAGCTGCAATATCGCGAAGCGCATGTGCCGAAGGGCGATTTGAAATGGAGCGAGCGGTATGTCGAAGGGGACATGAACGTCTCGCTGATAAAAACGGCGAATCAGCGGACGATCAACCTACAGCATGACGTGTCGAACCCGCATCCTTATGACCGCCTGAACAGTATCGCTGGAACCAAGGGAGTTTTCAAGGATTACCCACCGCGGATTTATTTCGACGGGCAGAAAGGCAAAGAAGAGTACGGCACTCTCGAAGCATTCAAATCTCAGTACGAGCATCCATTGTGGAAGAAGGAAGGTGAAATCGCACGCAAGCTCGGCGGGCACGGCGGGATGGATTTCATCATGTGTTACCGCCTGGTGGAGTGTATGCGGCGTGGATTACCGCCCGACCTGGACGTTTACGATGCCGCCGCGTGGTCTGCTCCGGGCCCGCTGAGTGAGGCTTCGGTGGCGCAAGGGAGCGCTCCCGTGAAATTCCCAGATTTTACGCGAGGGCGTTGGAAAGAGCGGAGAGGTTCACCGATCGCGGCGATTGAAGGCTAGCGTTTCGACTCGCTGAGCAGCAACTTGCGCGCGGAGTCTAGTTCTTTTTGCTTCGCTGCATCCACTTTCGGGAAGGCGAGCTTCAACGATTCGAGAGTGTCAATGATGACGGAAGAGACAATCATCCGCGTGAACCACTTTTGGTCGGCAGGCACCACATACCAAGGTGCATGAGGGGTGGCGGTATGCCGAATCATGTCTTCGTAAGCGGACATATAGTCGTTCCAGTGCTCTCGTTCGCGGACATCGGCTTCTGAAAACTTCCAGTTTTTATGCGGCTCATCGAGCCTGCTCAAGAAGCGCTTTCTCTGCTCCTCTTTCGAGACGTTCAGAAAGAATTTGCGCACGACCGTGCCATTGTCATTCAAATAGGCCTCGAACGCGTTGATATCGGCGAAGCGCTGTTTCCAGATTTTCTTGGTCCCGGGCGGGTTCGGTAGGCGCTCGTTTGTGAGTAAGTGCGGGTGAACGCGCACGACGAGTACTTCCTCGTAATAGGAGCGATTGAAGATACCGATGTAGCCTCTCTGTGGCAGGAGCTTTGAGGTGCGCCAGATGAAATCGTGACTGAGATCTTCGGCGGAGGGCTGCTTGAACGAAAAGACCTGGCAGCCTATCGGACTGACTCCGGACATGACATGGCGAATGACGCTGTCTTTACCGGCGGCATCCATGGCCTGCAAAATCAGCAGTACAGCCCAACGATCCTGGGCATAAAGCTTCTGCTGCATATCGCTGAGACGCTCTATACCCTCCTTTAACAGCTGGTCTGCTTGTTCCTTTAGATCGAGACCTTGCGTGTCGGCAGAGTCGAAATCTTCTAGGCGAAAGTGCTTGCCATGCTCGACGCGATAGGGCTCAATGAGCTTCGGAATTTTCGGAACTTTTCGCTTCATCGGCTCGGGGCTAAAGCGGCGGATACCTATTTGCCTGGGACGGGAAGCCAGCCGCGGGTCATATAGTCGCCGAGCGTTAAAGAGATCAGAATCAGAAACCAGATTACGCCGCCGGCGAGGATGATGCGGATCACGATCGTTTCATAAAAGGCGTGCATCAGGAAACCGGCAACGATGGAAGCCATAATGGCCGCGATCCCAACCGCGATGATGGTGCTGAATGGTCCCAAATTGATAAACGCAATCAGCGTATTCAGCAACGTGAGGCCGAGCAGCCCCAGCCACGCAAAGGTGTATCTCTTGCGAGAAAGCGCCGGCTCGCTCATTTGTGCAACCCCGGAAGGTAAAAGATGGCGTATAGAAAAATCCAGATGATATCGACAAAATGCCAGTACAGGCCGCCAAACAAGATGGGGCTGTGGTACGCCGCGGTGAATGTGCCTAAAAAAGTGCGGAACAGGAGGACCGAAAGAATTCCGAGTCCGATGATCATGTGGACGGCGTGCAGGCCGGTCATGATGAAGTAGAAGACGAAAAACATCTGAATGCTGCTCGCGTACGGGCTTGAATCTTCGAACCAGACACCGGGCGCTTTGTGCTCCTGAAAATGTTGGTAGTACTCGGTGAACTTGAGTCCGAGAAAGACCACTCCGATGACCATAGTGGCGATCAAGAGTAAACCGAGCAAGCGCTGATTGCCGGCTTGTGCACTGTGCTCGGCGAATGCGAGCATCAGGCTGCTGGTCAGGAGGATTGCGGTGTTAATGGAGCCGAGCCAGATGTTCATATCGGCGCTTCCGGCCTGGAAGGCTTGCGGATGGCTCATGCGATAGACAGTGTAGGCCATGAAGAGGCCACCAAACATCATGATTTCGCTGGCGAGGAAAATCCACATACCGATGCTGGCGGTTTCGCGCTGCTGTTCGGGTGTGGCGAACTGTTCGCGGCAAGCGAGTGTGGCGGGCTCAGACAAGTTGGAGTTCCTCCTTCATCGCCTCATAGTCGTACGGCAGTTTGGCAGTGACGACGGGAGTCACTTCGAAATTGTGCGTGGGGGGAGGCGATGCAGTCTTCCACTCGAGACCTGTTGCGCGCCACGGATTCGGGCCCGCATTCTTGCCGTACTTCCACGCCCATATGAGGTAACACAGCGGCATGATGTATCCGACGCCGAGAATAGACGCGCCAGCAGTCGAAAGCACATGCAGCATTTGAAATTCTTCAGGATAAGCCGCGTAGCGTCGGGGCATGCCGAGATAGCCGAGGACAAATTGCGGGAAGAAGGTCAGATTGAATCCTAGAAACACAACCAATGCAGAGAGTCTCGCCAACCCCTCGGGATACATTTTTCCGCTGACCTTCGGCCACCAGTAATGCACGCCTCCGAGGAACGCCATCACTGTTCCGCCGACCATAATGTAATGGAAATGAGCAATGACGAAGTAGGTGTCGTGCACGTGCACGTCGAATCCGAGCGCGGCTAGAAACAGGCCCGTCATTCCACCGATCGTGAATAGTCCGACGAAGCCGATCGCATACAGCATGGGCGTATCCCACGAAACGGAGCCTCGGTAGACAGTTGCTGTCCAGTTGAAAACCTTGATGGCGGAAGGAATAGCGACGCAATAACTGAGGAAAGAAAAGGCCATTGCGGAGTATGCGGATTCACCCGCAACGAACATGTGATGGCCCCAAACCAGGAACCCAAATACGGCGATTGCGATGCTGGAAAAAGCGACGGCTTTGTAGCCGAAGAGGGGCTTGCGCGAGAAGGCCGGGATGATTTCGCTGATGACGGCCATTCCAGGCAGAACCATGATGTAAACCGCCGGATGCGAGTAAAACCAGAACATGTGCTGAAACAGCACTGGATCGCCGCCGAGCGCGGGGTCGAAGATTCCAACCTGAAATATGCGTTCCACGGCGATCATCAGCAATGTGATTGCTAACACCGGTGTGGCGAGAACGAGAATCATGCTGCTCGCATACATCGACCAGATGAAAATCGGCAGTTTGAACCAGGTCAGGCCGGGAGCGCGCATGCGATGAATGGTCGCGATGAAGTTGAGACCGGTGACGATGGATGAGAATCCGGAGATGAAAATGCCCACGGCTGCAGCTGTCACGTAAGTCGTGGAGTAACTGGTGCTGAATGGCGTGTAGAAAGTCCAGCCAGTGTCCACGCCGCCGCGGAAGAGAGCGTACACCGTGATTGTGCCGCCGAGCATGTAGATGTACCAGCTCGCCAGGTTCAGTTTTGGAAACGCCAGGTCCTTGGCGCCTACCATCATAGGGATCAGGAAATTGCCCAACGTATTGGGAATAGACGGAATCAGGAAGAACCAGACCATGATGATTCCGTGCATGGTAAAGAGCTGGTTGTAAGTCTCGGCGCTGACGAGCCAATTACGCGGCGAAAGCAGTTCCAAGCGCATCATGAGCGCGAAGAATCCGCCCAGAAAGAAGAAGACGGTTATAGAAAAGGTGTAAAGAATGCCGATGCGTTTGTGGTCCGTCGTGAGCAGCCAGGAAAGGATTCCCTGCTTCTCATTCAAATAGTTTTTTTCGATCTTTTGGGCAGCAACAGCTTGAATCATGTCAGCGCTTCTCCACCTGCGAACCGGCGTTCGATGTGGCCCCGGGTCCGCCAATACCTTTTTGCGTTCCGTATTCCGTGGGAGCGGTACCAGAACTGGAGGGCTCCTGTGTGCCGGGCTGCGGCCCTAGCGCCTTGATGTAGGAGATCAGTGCGACTATTTCCTCCTCCGACAGCACACCCGAGAAGTTCGGCATGACATTAGGCGCAAATCCCCAGGGAATCTGGGCATTCGGATCGTGCAGTTTCTCGCGAATATAGGAATCGTCCGCTGCGATGGTCTGCCCATTTGTCAGCTGAACGGGCCGCATGTACAGATTACGCAGATCCGGGCAGCGCCCTTGAGTGCCGAAGTGGTGACAGTTTGCACAGCCGAACTGGTGAAAGTATTTCTCTCCGGTTGAGGCGAGCGATCCCTCGGCGGCACCCTCGGTGAGCCAAGTCTGATAATCCTTGGGGCTCATGACGTATATCCAACCGATCATGCCCGAATGCTTCGTTCCACAATACTGGGAGCAGAACAAGTGATACTTGCCCGGTTTTGTCGCTTGAAACCAGGTGGTGGTGTAACGGCCGGGCAGCACATCCTGCTTGGTTCGAAACGCGGGGACGAAGAAACTGTGGATGACGTCTTCGGACGTCATGGTGAGTTTCACGGGCCGCCCCGCGGGGATATGCAGTTCATTGATCTCGCGCTGACCCTCGGGATGCTGGACCTTCCACATCCACTGTTTGCCCACGACATACATACTGATGGCGTTGTCGGGCGGCCTTTCGATATCGAAGTACATCTTCGCTCCCCATCCGAACATGCCCAGGAACAGAATGAAAGGCACAACCGTCCAGGTGACCTCGGCCGGAATGTTATAGCGTTTTTGATCGCCAAGCTCGTTCTCAGCTTTGCGGTGATAGCGTATGGCGGAATAGATCAGAACGCATGCGATTCCGACAGCCACCGCCGTGCAGAGGATCAGCATGCAAATATAAAAGCCGTTTACTTCTCCCGCGACGGAGGATGCCGATTCCGGAAACAGGCGAAGGCTAGTGATCATAGTGCAGCGCTTCTTTTAACGGTGTTCGATGCTCGCGCAGGTCTCGACGCCAGAGCGCGACGAGTGCAACTCCCATAACGAGTAAGAGCAGGACGGCACTCAAACGCAAAATGTTCATGACCACCGCCCCATACTTGCCGGTTTTTGGATCGTAGTGGTAACAGAACAGCAGAATCTGATCTACTGGGGAACCGATGCGGTTATGGGAGGACTCGATCAATCCCAACTTCAGGTCCTTCGGTTCGTACTCAACTCCATAGAGGTATCGAGCGAGGCGGCCTTCGGGCGTGAGAATCATGATGCCGCTCGCGTGGATAAACATGTTGTTGACGGGATCCCAGCGATAGTGGAAGCCGACCGCTTGCGTCAGAGCCTGAATGGAAGATTCTGTGCCGGTGAGAAAGTGCCAGCCCTCACTTCCGGCTTTGCTCGAGTAGCTGTGCGCATAGCGATTGCGCTTTGCGGTGGCCTCGGCCGGCGTGTCGCCGGGATCAAAACTGATCGCCAGAATTTCGAAATCGCGGCCCGGTTTCAATGACAAGGGACGAAGCCCCGCGACTACTCCGCTTAGAACCTGGCTGCAGAGCATGGGACAGCGATAGTACGCGAGCACAAGCAGAACGGGCCTCTGGCCGAAGAACGTTCGCAACGGGACCGAGGCGCCACTCTCATCGCGGAATACGGTATCGAGCGGGATCGGCTGGTTGAGCCTCTGCTCGATTCCAATACCTTGGAAGCGGGGCGGGAGCGCCGGTGCATCGGCCGATGCAAGTGCCGCCGGCGCAATTAAGGCAGCAAGAGAACCGATCAGCATGGCGAGATGGGCGAAAGCTCTCATTGTGGTTCCGGCGCAACTTTTCCTTCGAAGCCTGTTTGGCGTGTTCCGGCCTGCGGTTGCGATAGAACGAGATTCGACGGTTGCTTCCGAGGGGGAATGCCCTCGGCGGCGAGAATCTCCATGGCGCGTTCGATGGGAATTGCAACGGTTCCCTTCTTCTGGTCCACCCAGAAGTAATGATTCAGTTCCCAATCTTCGCGCGCGCGCATAGCCTTCAAATCCTGGCGCGGGGATTCCTGCAAGCGCGGCTCGGGAGGCAAGGGATTCCCATGTGCCTCGACAGGCAACGGAGGCGGGCTCGATTTGGCCCGGTGGTGCACCAGAAATGCGAAAAAGAAATACAGGAGCGAAACTGCGATCCACATGCCGACGAGTACCGCGACGCCCGTAATGAGCGTTCCTCTTCCGCTGATGTCGGAAGGCTCGAAGCTGGTCTCCTCGCGATGTGTTTCAGTCGCCATGATGTAACGCTTTTTCGAGGTTCGGCGCTTGCAAGGGAAGCAAAGGCCGGGTCTTCAGCTGCCAAGCGAACATCGCTATCCAGAGACAGCCGATTGCGAGCGGCACGCAGAAATTCATCCAGGTCAGTCGAAACCCACGTTGGTAGTACTGCGGCATCACCACCCACATCAGGTCGACCCATCGCATAACAATGATGATGCCGACCACCGAACAGAGTGCGACCGCGTTGCGCTTCAGTGGACGCGAGAGCAGCATCAGGAAGGGCACGATGAACTCGAATACGATGAGAAGAACGCCGAGCCATCCCCAGGATGTCGCAAAGCGGTGCAGGTACCACGGAATCTCGTCCGTCAAATTACCCGACCAGATGACAACCAATTGCGAAAATTCAAAATAGGCCCAGAGCATCACGAAGACGAGTAGTAATTTACCGAGATCGTGCAGGTGCGACGGTTTGAATCTGCTGGCCAACGGCTCTCGTCGCGACAGCAGTGTCATCGCGATAATCACGAAGGCGAATGCCGCCAAGCCTTCGCGGGCCACAAACAAGAAACCCCAAATGGTCGAGTACCAGTTGTTCTCCAGGGATTCTGCCCAGTCGACAGCCGCAAAAGTAATCGTGAACACATAGAGGAGCAGTCCTGGCGCGCTTATCCGGGCCAGCCGTTTTTCAAATCCGCCCTTCTCGTCCTGCTCGGCGGACCATTTATTTAGGAAAAACATCAGGGTTCCCCAAACCGCGAAGTAGATGATGGCGCGGACGATGAACATCGCGGGATTCATGTATATGTGGCGATGCTGCAGAACGTATTCCTTCTTGACCAGATCCGAGTTCGCCCAGTCGTAAAGCCACGGAATTCCAATGGCGATGGGGATAAACAGAATCGCGCATAAGGGCAGAGTCCGGCTAGCGGATTCGAGCGTCCGGCGCGTCATGATTCCCCATGCTCCAGCCGTCAAATACTGCAGCATCACGATGCCCATGCATCCGAGGGTCAGCCCTAGCCAGAAAAGATATCCCATTAAGTAGGATCGGAAAAAATCGCCGGGGCTGGAAATAGCACCGATGATGCTGACGGCACCGAGAACAATTCCGGCGCCGAGTGCAGGGGTAAAGACGCGCCGGAGATCACGTTCGAGCTCGGGCGACACATCGAAGACGGAGGAAACTGTCATCGAGGAGCTCCCGGCTGCGGTTGATTTGCACCGCTCAATTGCCCCCGCTGATCGGGCGGCACGTTGTTCACATTGGCGTCCCTGCTGAGTTGCAAAGCTCTTACGTACGCGACAATGGCCCAGCGGTCGCCCACCGGAATCTGGTCCCCATAGTCGCCCATCGCTCCGTAGCCATTTGCGATCACCTGATAGATATAGCCGGGCGGAACGGAACGAAGGCGATCGGTGTGGAAATTTGCCGGGATTTTCACGCCGCGCTGAGCAACCATTCCGTTGCCATCGCCGGTGCGCCCGTGACACGGACTGCAATAGATGTCGTACCGGTCTCGCCCGCGATGAAGCAGCTGGGAATCGACTTGAGCCGGAATGGTAGCGAGGAACGCGCCATTCTCCTCGCCCTATGAAAGGGATCGCTGTCGTTCAATTCGTCACGCGCGATCGTACCAGCGGGAATGGGACGGGCTTCCCGTCCATCAGCGAAAAATTTGCTCGCCCCAAGCGGCTTATACTTCGGCTGGTCCTGCATGTCCTGCCGGCAGGCGGTGAAGCACAAAAATGCGGATACAACTATCGCAGCTGTGCTAGGTATTCTCAACTTCCCAAACTCCTATCGCTTCGAGATCACGCAGAAAACGGGCCGTGAGTTGTGAATCGTAAATCGGATCGCGCTTCTCGATGCACAGAAAGAAGCGGCTACTCGATGCGAGACCGAACTGAGGCAAATTGAACAATGGGAAATGCGGCCGGGGAAACCCGCACAAGGCCAGCGTGCCGAAAAACGCGGATACCCCTGCGAACAGGACTGTCAGCTCGAACAAGATCGGAATGAACATCGGCCAGCTATAGAGCGGTCGTCCCCCGACGTTAGTCGGATAATCGATAGCGGCAATGTAATACTCCATGCTCCAGGCCGTTGCGGCTCCTATCAGCCCGCCTAGTAAAACAATGGGAGGAACGAGATTCCAGCCTGGGATAATCTCGTCGAGATCTTTGATCGGATACGGTGTATAGGCTTCAAATTTTCTGTAGCCCTCCCGCTTCGCTTCGCGGGCTGCTTCGACTAGGGCAGTAGGATCGTCGAACTCGGCCACCGTGCCGTAGATCTCGCTGTCGTTCATTTTTCCGTTCCTCCGCCGGGCTTCGAAAACGGCAGCAACTCACGAACCTCCGCCATGGGGATCATGGGGAGGAAGCGCACAAACAGCATGAACAAGACGATGAACATGCCGATCGATCCCCAGAACGTTGCGTTGTCCCAGAAAGTCGCAACGAAATTCGACCAGGAAGAAGGGAGGAAATCCCGGTCCAGGGCAGTGATGATGATCATGAAGCGCTCAATCCACATCCCGATCAGCACCAACATCGATACGGTGAAGAGCGGGACAGGCCTGGTGCGGACTTTATAAAACCACAACGCCTGCGGAACGATGACATTGAGCAGAATGACTAGCCAATAACTCCAGGAGTGTGGTCCGAAAGCGCGATTATGAACGGTGTACATCTCAAAACCGTTGCCGCTGTACCAGGCCGTGAACGGTTCAATCAGATAGGTGTAGGCGAGGAAAAAGCCGGTCGTCAACATCAGCTTTCCGCAATTGTTCAAATGCCGTACGGTGATGAGGTTGTGCAGTCCATAGACCTTGCGGAGGGGAAGACCGAGCACCAGTACCATGGCGAATCCCGAATAGATCGCTCCTGCGACGAAGTACGGCGGAAAGATAGTTGAGTGCCAGCCGGGCAAGATCGCGATGGTGAAATCGAAGCTGACGACCGTATGTACTGAGAGCACCAGCGGGGTGGCGATGCCTGCAAGGAGTAAGCAGGCGGTTTGATGGAGCTTCCAATGGTGCGAAGCTCCGCGCCAGCCGAAGGCCATCATTCCGTACAATCCGTATTTGAATCTCGTGGGGGCACGATCTCGAAGCGTCGCGAGATCGGGGATCATGCCGATATACCAGAACAGGACCGAGATCGTAAAGTACGTCGAGACGGCGAAGACGTCCCAAACTAACGGGCTGCGGAAGTTCGGCTGCGCGGTCATGGTGTTGGGATACGGAAGAATCCAGTAGAAGATCCAAGCCCGTCCCAAGTGGAACAAAGGGAACATGCCGGCGCACATAACCGCAAAGATCGTCATCGCTTCGGCGAACCGATTGATGGAATTGCGCCAGCCCTGATTCATTAGCAGCAGAAAGGCAGAAATCAGGGTGCCAGCGTGACCGATTCCGATCCACCAGACAAAGTTCGTGATGGCGAACCCCCAGGCGACCGGAATTTCAATGCCCCAAATTCCGACGCCTTTGGCAAGTAGATACGTCACCGCGACTCCGAACACGAGGAACAGGAATAAGCCGAATCCAAAAGCGCACCACCAGAACAGGGGCGTTTTCCGGGTCAACACAATCGAACTGATCTGCTCGCTGACGGTTTCGAAGGTAGTACTCGGCGCGACGACAGGAAGAGGATTATTCGGATCTAGCTCGCGGGCTGCATGACGTTGCCGTTCTTCAACCGTCATGAACTCGCTCCCTGAAATTCCGGATTCGGGTTGCGCAATTCCGCAAGGTAGGTCGTCCGCGGCCGCGTGTTCAATTCGGCAAACAATGCATAGTTCAGTTTCTCGGCCTTGAGTTTGGCGACGCGATTGGCCGAATTATTTTTGTCGCCGAACACGATGGCTTGCGTGGGACACGCCTGCATACAGGCTGTCTGAATCTCGCCGTCGCGAATGAATCGATCCTCCGTTGTGGCGGTGATCTCGGCCTCCCTGATGCGCTGCACGCAATAGGTGCATTTCTCCATCACTCCGCGGCTGCGTACCGTGACATCGGGATTGCGCTGCATCTTCCAGGTCTCGGTGGTCCAATCCTGGAAAAGCATGAAATTGAATCGGCGCACTTTGTAGGGACAATTGTTCGAGCAGTAGCGGGTGCCGATGCAGCGGTTGTAGACCATGTCATTCAGGCCATCCCTGCTGTGATTCGTCGCCTGCACGGGGCAGACGAGCTCACATGGTGCGTTTTCGCATTGCATGCACGGGACCGGCATGTAAAAGGCGGTAGGGATGCTCGGATCGCCCTCATAGTACGTGTCGATACGCAGCCAGTGCATGGCTCGCCGCGCCAGAACCTGTTCTTTGCCGACAACCGGGATGTTGTTTTCGGCCTGGCACGCCACCACGCAAGCCTGGCAGTTCACGCATGCAGTTAAGTCGATGGACATCGCCCAGGCATAGCCTCGGTAATCCCAGTGCGGATAGAGCGTCAGGTTTTCTTTGGGCGGATGGGTTTTCTCGATCACGAAATCGGGATTGCGCTTATAGCCGTCGACACTGTTAGCAATGACCACATCACGGCCCGCCATCGATTGCTGCATCTGCGTGGTCGCGAGCGGATAGGGCGTATCCAGCTTGTGCAACTCGACGCCGCTGTCGGTCCACAGCGCATCGGAAGTACGCAGCGCGTACGCGTTGAAACCCGCGCCGTTGCCTGCCCGGCCCGAGTGCCAGCGGCCCCAACCCAGATCGACAGTGACCGATTCGTCGGGCTGGCCGGGCAATATCCAAACAGAACCTCGCACACTCCGGCCGTGGTAGGTCAACTCGACGTGCTGCTGGTTATCGAACCCCAAGCGCTTCGCGGTCTTAGGACTCAGAAAGACCGCGTTATCCCAGGTCAGCTTCGTCATGGGATGCGGCAGTTCCTGTAGCCACACGTTATTGGCGTAGCGGCCATCGTACATGTACACGTCCGGCCGAAAGACGAGTTCGATTCCCTTCGAAGCGGGTGCGGCTTGTGGTGTTCCGAAGTTGCTGCTCGGCGCGGCGGTGATGGGCGGCAGCGCAGAGTTAGCGATCAAGCCGTCGTGGACGGACTTGCGCCACCATTGCTCAAAGTCTTTTGAGCCGCTCTGGCCAGACCAATAGGCACGCACGATCTGGTAAGAGGAGCGTCCGGGAGATTGCAGCATCGCATCTAGAATCTGAAGTTGTGAATGCGAGCTGTAAAGCGGGGCAATGAGCGGCTGGATAACGCTGATGGTTCCGTCAAGCGCGCGCGTGTCAGCCCAGTCTTCGAGGAAATGCGGCTCGGGAATATGCCAAGTCGTCCTTAGCGATGTTTCGTTGAAGTGAAGGCCGACGTGAATCGACGTCTTCACTTTCTGAAGCCCGGCGACGAAGGCGAAGTCTTGCGGAGCGTTGTAGACCGGATTGCCTCCCAGCATGATCAACAGGCTCACTTTCCCGTCGTTCATGTCGCGAGACAGGTCACGGAGCGACTCGATCTGGTCAGTGGGCTGCACTTCGAGCGGTTCCGTGTAGATCACGGTTTTGCCCACGTTTCCGAGAGCCGCGTTCATGGCGTGCGCCAGGGCGTGGACGCCCGGCGATTGATGTTCGCCTGCAATGATCGCGGAGGAGCCTTTGTGCGTTTGGAGATCGCGCGCAACACGGGTTATCCAAAACGCATACGAGTTGCTCGATGCGCCGCTTGATACGCCCAGCGCGGCCGCCAATTGTCTCGCAAACTCTTCGACATCCGCGTAACGCAAGGCGAGCCGGTGGTCGGCTTTCCCGCCCGTGGCAGTCATGGTGCTCTCGATCACGTAGAGCCGGTTCATGTCCACGCGGTCGCCGCGCCGGCGGCGGGTGGAAAAATCGCGCGCATACCGGGTGGAACCACGACCACAAGCAAGAAAATCGGAGTCGAGCGAAACCACGACATCCGCCGTATCGAGTTTGTGGTAACTATGGACCGGCTTGCCGAAGACGAGCTGTGCCGCGGCACGGGCGGAATGCGGCCCGGCCGGATCGAATTGGTGCAGCTTCGCGGCTGGAAATTTCTTCAGCACGGCTTGGATCTGCGCGCCCAAAGTGGGCGATACCACCGTTTCGCTCAGAATTCGCAGTCCATCGCCGTGCCGATCCTGAACGGGCGCGACCGCCTGCTCAAACGCGATAAGGAACGAATCCCAATCCTGCGGTTCGCCGAGATGAATAATCTCCTTCGCGCGATCGGCATCATACAAATCCATGAGGCAGGCTTGCGAATGTACGCTGGTCGCACCCAAGTTCGCGGGATGATCGGGATTGCCCTCCACTTTCGTGGGCCGCCCCAGATGGCTTTCCACGATGACGCCTTCTGCGATTCCGTTCACGGGTGCCGCGGTCGCGTAATATTTCGGCTTGCCCGGAATGACGTTCTCCGGCGGGTCGACATACGGCATGATCGTCTCGGTGGGTTGCCGCGTGCAGCCGGTGAGCCCGGCCAGCGCCATCGATCCTGCCATTAGCGACAAAAAACGACGGCGGCTCGCGCCAGAAAACTCGATGCCTTCTTCGCTGAACTCTTCGATCGGCTCCGGCTCTGCGTTATTGAATTCATCCAGGCTGCGCCAGAATGCGGGCGAAGCCGAACGCGTAAGCGCTTCGACGGGGATCAGACCCTTATGGGAAGTCTTGCTCATCGGTGACATGTTGAGCAGCTGGTGAGGCTCTGGATGTGATACTCGCGCATCAGACGCTTGCCCAACGCAATCTGGTCGGGTGGAGCCGCATAATCCATCGAAAAGACCTGGTCGCGCGGCCGGACGTAGCGCTCAGGATGCCGATGGCAGTCGAGGCACCACTCCATCGTGAGGGGTTCCGCCTGCCACATAAGCGGCATCTTGTCCACGCGCCCATGACACGTCGAGCAGCCGATTCCTTCGTGTATGTGAATGCTGTGATTGAAATACACGAATTCCGGTAGGTCGTGCACGCGCGTCCACTCAATCGATTTGCCAGTGCGATAGCTTTCGCGCACGGGCTCGAGCATGGGACTCGTCGCCCACATCTGCGAGTGGCAGTTCATGCAGATCTTGGTAGCGGGGATATTCGCAAATGACGACGTTTCGACGGTCGTGTGGCAGTACCTGCAATCGATGCCCAAGCCGCCAACGTGGTGCTCATGACTGAAAGGGACAGGCTGTTCGCGCGGAACGTTCTGCATCATTTCATACGGCGATCGCACGATCAGATACCCCAGCCAACAGACGAGCACGAGCGCGGCGGCCGCGCCGAGGATGCTGAGCCTGGCAATGCTATTTGCACTTCGCGAGAAGTACTGGGGCATTAGACGCGAGTCCTATCCCACCGCGGACCGCAGCTCACTTGTTCTAAATCCCTTCAGCGTTTATGGGGACTCAAACGTGACCGAGAAATGTTTCGGTGCGAGCCGTAATTACGATAGCAGCGCAGAACCTGACGTTACACGCCGGCTGCGCCATGACCGGCACGCTGTTGATGGAAGGAAGCACGCGCGTCGCGAGCCGAGACGACGCCCGCGTGCTCCACGGCGAAACGCAATAAAATTGACCCTGCAGTTCCGAGAACGCCTGCTGTTATTCGTTTACTTCGGGACGGATTCGGAAGGACGCCGATGGCACAGCTAGTCGCGGTTAAAACAGCGGCGGTCTTCCACATCACTCCGCTCAGGCCCTTTCTGAGTGGACGCCCGACACGCGGAACAACGGAGGCGTGTTTCTCCATGACCATCGCGGCCGAAACTTCGGCTACTTGTCCGAGCGTTCCAAAGACTTTCGCGATACGCCGCTCCTCGGGATCTGCCACGAACATTTCGAAAGCCGATCCCACGCTGGTCATTGCGGATGAAGCGAACAGGACGGGAAGAACGCGGCGGGATTCCTGCCACACCGGAATGGCAGTGTTCGCAACTAAGACGCCGGTATAAGTGGCAAGGCCCATGCCGAAGATGCCGGAAGCGTATCCACAAGCCTCGCCGAAAGTACCCGTCGCTCCCGCGCGACCTCGAAACAATACGGTCGCCATTGAGGCAGCGGCGGTTCCTGAGAGAATCCACGCACCGACATTCATCGGCGACGTCGGCCGGAAGACCCGAAGCATGTTGAAGAATCGCCAGGGGCGCCCGAGATCGTACGTAAGGAGCGCGCCACTGATGCAAGCACCGATGAAGCCGATCCAATGGCAGCGCCTGATGAAGCGCTGGAGTTTGTTCGAGCGCCTGATCTGGGCGGCGGCGCCAAGGACGAGCACGGCCCCTGTTAGACCACCTACGTAATAGTAGGTCGGAACCGCCCACTCCCAGATCGGCTCGTTGAGAAGAGGTCGGTCGTAGTAAGTGGGATCTTCTCCGCGCGGCTCAGGCAAACGCTGCCAGGTCTGCGCCATGCTCTTGATGTGCTTATCACTCGATCCGGATGATTCCTGATCGGCGGCCTCTCCCGAAAGCTCCGCTACATCGACATCGATATCGCGGCCATCGGTGTATACGGGTTCGACTGAGGTCTTGTACCGAACAGCGGTCATGGGGTTTTGCCTCTACCGCCGAAGAGCGACGCTCCAATCGCAACCAATGCCATCCCGAGCGCACCGGCTGCCATGGATGTCCACGCGTCTTTCACTTTCTTGGTCGGAACGACGGGGTCGGGAGGCAGGTTGTAAACTTCCGGCTTGTCGACGAGGAGAAAAAACGCGTTCAATCCCTCGGTTCCGGGCTGGTCTTGCTTGTCGGCCCCGTAGAGGTACGCGTCTGGTACGCCCTGCTCGTGCAATTTGTCGACGCGCTCGGCTGCGTTCTTGCGCAACTGATCCAGGTCGCCGAATTGAATCGACTCGGTCGGGCAGGCCTTGGCGCAGGCCGGCTGCATCCCTTCCCGAAGCCGGTCATAGCAAAGCGTGCACTTCCATGCACGCCCATCCTCCTCGCGACGATCGATGACTCCGAAAGGACAATTTACGATGCAGTAGCCGCACCCGTTGCAAACATCCGGCTGCACATATACTGAGCCGAACTCCGTGCGCATAATCGCACCCGTAGGACAGCTCTCCAGGCAGCCGGCGCGCGCGCAGTGTTTACAAACATCCGACGAGAACAGCCAGGAAAACGCGCTGTCATCGTCCGACCGCAGAGCGACTGGACGTTCGATGAAGGCAACGTGCCGCCATGTGGAAGCGCCCAAGTGGACGGTGTTGTCGTAGGACATTCCAGAGAAGAGGAAGCCGTCATCCGGGAGCTGATTCCACTGCTTGCAGGCGACCTCACATGCTTTGCAGCCGATACAGAGCGTTGTGTCGGTGAAGAATCCTTTTGTAGGGGCCACGTTTACACGTTTCCTTCCTTCGTCTCCATTGCCTTGAATCCGTGCTTGCTCTCCGGTTTATGGCGCGCCTGCGGCAAGTCTCTGTCCTTTTCTCTTGAGGGAAGCTTCTTCGTTAAACGACCGCTGGTCGCGACGCGTCGGTCCCGGCTCTCGCGGCCGGGCTCAATCATTGCCGTCAGAGCCTTCGATTCCTGTATGGAGACGTTGGGGTCGGCTACGAAGCCGATCAGATCGTTTGCGGCGTCACCCCGAATCAGGCCTTTGCTCGACCAGTGATAGGGCAAGCCGATTTGGTGAATGACCCGGCCTTTGATGCGCAAGGGTTGCATGCGTTGCGTAACCAGCACGCGCGCTTCAATCTCGCCGCGCATGGTGCGGATAGTGGCCCATCCGCCATTTTTCAATTTGCACTCAGCGGCGAGTTCGGGCGACACCTCGCAGAACATCTCGGGTTGCAGTTCAGAGAGCCACGATAGCCACCGGCTCATGCCGCCTGCAGTGTGATGTTCAGTAAGGCGATAGGTGGTCACGAGGTATGGGAAACGCGGATCGTCGTAGGGCTGATGGTACGGGTTATCCTTACGCTTCCATTCCATGCGCTCCGGATTGCATTGCTGTCCATACAACGGATTCTTGATGACTGACTCCTGCGGCTCATAGTGCGTCGGCAACGGTCCATCTTCGAGACCGGCGGGCACAAAAATCCAGCCCTTCCCATCCGCTTGCATGACGAACGGATCGATGCCGGAGATGGTGTCTTTGCCTCGCGCATTCTTCGCAGGGCGGTAAGACGGCGGACGTTCCACGATGAAGTCGGGCGTGTCGTCTCCGACCCATTGGCGCTTCTGCTCGTCCCACCAGACCAGGCGTTTTCGCTCGGACCATGGTTTGCCTTCCGGATCGGCGGAAGCACGATTGTAGAGAATTCGCCGATTGTGCGGCCAAGCCCAAGCCCACTCCGGCGCGATCCAGTTCTGTTCCCAATAGGGCTTGCGGCGGGCCGTCTGGTTTTTACCATCCCGATAAGCGCCCGAATAGATCCAGCAGCCGCAGGCCGTAGAGCCGTCGTCCTTCAATGAAGTGAAGCCCTCGACGGGCTTGCGATCGGCGATCGTGTAGCCGTTAATTTCGTGAAGCACGGCTTCCGCGCTCGGTTCGTTTGTGGGGCCGTGTGTCGGATAATCCCAAGTCAAATCGCGGATGGGCCAATTTCTAGGTTTGTCGTACTCGGTCTGATACAAGCGTTTGAGCCGTTGACCGAGCTTGAAAATAAAATCGAGCTCGCTGCGTGAGTCGCCTTTCGGCTCGACAGCTTTGTGGTGCCATTGCAGAAGCCGCTGCGTGTTTGTGAAACTTCCATCTTTCTCGGTGTGCGCCGCGGCTGGGAAGAAAAACACTTCTGTTGGGATATCCTGCGGTTTCACCTCGCCGCGTTGGATCTCCGGGGCTTCGCGCCAGAAATCGGCGGTTTCCGTCACCTGAAAATCGCGCACAACGAGCCATTCCAATTTGCGCAGCCCCTTGCGTTGCAGCGGTCCATTCATGGATCCAACAACGGGGTTTTCGCCCATCACGAAGTAGCCTTGAACGATGCCGTCGACCATGTCGACAACCGTGTTCATGTGCGAATGGTCGCCGGTGAGAGTGGGCAGATAGTCATAACACCAATCGTTTCCGTTCGTGGCGACGTTTCCAAACCAGGCCTTCATGAGAGACACAAAGTACTTGGAAAATTCGCCCCACCAGCCGGAAGGAGATTGGTTCAATCGCAGATATGTCGCAAGATCCTTGTCATGCTTGGCCTTCGGCATGGGCAGATAGCCAGGCAAAAGATTGTATAGCGTCGGAATATCTGTTGAACCCTGAATGGAGGCGTGCCCTCGTAAGGCAATAATTCCGCCACCCGGACGGCCCATGTTGCCGAGCAGCAACTGGATGATGGCAGCGGACCTTATATACTGCACGCCGACGGTGTGTTGCGTCCAGCCCACTGCATAAACGAATGCACCCGTCCGCTCCCGTCCCGAATTGCGGCAGAGCGTATCGGCAACTTTCAAAAACAGGTGCTTCGGAATTCCGCACGTCTCCTCTACCATTTCCGGTGTGTAGCGCGAATAGTGGCGCTTGACGATCTGGAACACGCACCGCGGATGCTGTAAGGTTTCATCGGTATGTTCGGCCTGGATGGGCTGCCGCTGTATCGGCTCACCTTTTTTGCCTGCTTCGGATTCGCGTGCGCCACCGGCAGGCTCGGGGTCCACGTCCTTATACATCCAGGTCTTCGCCTGATAGTGGCCCTTGTCCTTCTGCCATCCGCTAAACAGGCCGTCGAGATCTTCGGTATCTTTGAAATCGTCGTTGATGATGGCGGGGGCGTTGGTGTAGTTGACGACGTACTCTTTGAAATACTGCTCGGTTTCGATGATGTGGCGGATGATGCCGCCCAGAAACACGATATCGGAGCCCGCTCGCAGCGGCACGTGAATGTTCGCAACCGCGCTGGTACGTGTGAAGCGGGGATCTACATGAATGACCGTCGCGCCTCGCTCACGGGCTTTCATGACCCAACGGAAGGCGACGGGATGACACTCGGCCATATTCGAGCCTTCGATGACGATGCAATCGGAGTTTGCCAGGTCGGCTGGATAATCCGTGGCGCCGCCCCGGCCAAACGAGGTCCCCAAACTGGGGACCGTGGAGGAGTGTCAAATACGGGCCTGATTTTCGATCTGAACGATACCTAACCCGGTGAACAACTTCTTGATCAGGTAATTCTCTTCGTTGTCGAGGGTTGCGCCGCCCAGGTGCGCTATTCCCATCGTGCGTCGAAGCGGGTTGCCCTTCTTGTCCTTGTCTTCCCAATGCGCGTCGCGGGTCTTCTTCACGCGTTGCGCAACCATATCCATGGCCTGCTCGAGCGGAATCTTCTCCCATTTGGTCCCGTAAGGCCGCCGATAGAGAACGTCCGTTACACGATGGGAACCGGTGACCAGCTGAAATGTCGCGGCTCCTTTCGGACACAAGCAGCCGTTCGAAATCGGTGAGCGCGGGTCGCCCTCAATGTCTATGATTTTCTCGTCCTTCACGTAGACGAGTTGCGCGCAACCGACGGCGCAGTACGGACATACGGAATCCACTACTTTGTCGGCGCGTTTCGTTCGTGCGGCAAGAGTTTCCGTGCGGTCCGATGCCGCGGATGCGCCGAGCCCCCGTACATCACCATTTTTCAGTTGACGGAGCACGGGCCAGCGGCCTGGAGATAGCTTGTCTAGATCAGGCATGTTCGGAAAATAGACGGCTCCCGGACGAAAAATACTTCACCCCGTTAAAGTGCGAGGGTCATGTAGTCGGCGATGTTTAGTCCGGATGCAAGGGCTGCTTTAGAATGGTCTGCACATCCGGTGAAAGCTTGTCCGATCCGGCGAGCATCAGACTGATTTGCCACATTTCTTTCTCGGAGAGCGATTGTCCGTAGGCGGGCATTCCGGTTAAGCGGATGCCGTGGTCCACTTTCCAATAGGTTTCGCCCGGCGGGTCATCGCTGACTCCTTTGCCTTTGAGCAGTTGGGGCGGCGGCGGATACATGCCTTTACCGGTCGGCGTCTTTGCACCATCCATCACTCCGTGGCAGATAGCGCAATGCTCGCGATAAAGATGGGCGCCATTTTGCATATCGGCCTCGGTGGCCTGAAAGGGCGCGCTCTTGGGAGCATCCTTATGAATGCGTGCGTTGAGACCCATGTGCGCCAGCGTGCGCTCGAACGGAATGGGTGATGAGGCCGTTGCGACAGGCGCATACCCAAACCGGAAATAACAATAGACAGCGATAGGGATTAAGATGATTCCAACGATCAATCCCGCGATAAACTTCATCTCGTATCCTCCGTACTGCTCCCGCTCAAATGCATAACGCGGCGGGTTCTATTTAGCAAAGTGCCGCTAGCGGCCGGAATAGCACGCGAAAAGTGGAGCCTTTCCCGGGAACGCTCTGGACTTCAATTCGCGCGTGGTGATGTTGCGCGATGCCTGTGGCCAGTGACAGCCCCAATCCCGATCCGGTTGGGGCACTCTCGCGAGCATCGGGGGCGCGGTAGAAGCGCTCGAATATACGGGGCAGCTCGGATTCGGCGATGCCGGGACCGCTGTCCGCAATTTCCAGATGAAACTCGTCTGCAGTCTCGGCCAACCGGACGCTCACCTGACCGCCAAGTCGCGAGTATTTGAGGGCGTTATCCAGCAGCACCAACACCAATCTCCGAATAGCGGGCTGATTTCCGAGGACCATCACTTCGTGAGGGGGCACGGTCGCCGTGAACTGGATATCTTTTGCCTCGGCCAAAGGCTTGACCTCCGAGCACACGTCATCGACGACGCGCGCCAAATTTATGGTCGACATAGGCATGTTCATGGTTTCGGAATCGCATCGCGCAAGCAACAGCAAATCCTCAACCAAGCCGGTCATATGCTCAGATTCACTCACGATTTGCATGAGGGCCTCGCGATACTGCGCCTCCGGGCGGGAACGGCGCGCCGCGATCTCGGCAGTAGTGCGAATAACTGCGAGCGGGGTCCTCAGCTCATGAGAAGCATCGGCCGTGAAACGCGAGAGGCGCTTGACCGCATCTTCCAGGCGCGACAGCATTCCATTCCACGTTTCTGATAAGCGCTGGAGTTCATCACCGGTGGCGGGAACGGCCAGCCGCTCCGACAGGTTCGCAATGCCAATGGAACGAGCGGCCGCTGTAATTTCGTCTACGGGTTTCAGTGCACGCCGGCTCAGCCACAATCCGCCTAAAGAGGCGATGACGATAATGGCGGGAATCAGCGTAATCAGTAGCATTCGAAGGCGGCTGAGAGTCTCCTGGATGGGCTGGACTGATTCCGAGATCGCAACCTGCCAGTTGCGCCCGCTCACTTGAATTGTTCTCAGCAGCAGGCGATAACGGTCATTCTTCCATTGGACCGTTGTCGAAATGCGACCCGCATTTGTGCTCGTCTGCCAGGGAAATAGCGCGTTTGAGGTGAAGACTACTGCGCCCACGTCGTTCTTTACCTGCACATACGTACCCTGTGGGAAGGCGTGCGAGTACTCGTCGAGTTCTTCCGGGAGTGCGACTTTGGGATCGCGAATCTCTGCATCGGCGAAGCTCTCGACACTTTGCGCGCGATCCATAAGGGCGAGGTCCAAGTCGCTCATCAGGCTGTGCCGCATCGATAGCCAAGTCGCGAGAGCGAACAGCCCGAGACCCGCGGTAAGAGCGAGCGAATACCACAAGGTGAGGCGCCAACGAATGGATGTGCGGTTCATGTATCGCGCCCGTGATCGGGGAGCCGCAAGCAATATCCGATACCGCGTATCGTATGAATCAGTTTGGGCTCGAAGCCCGCGTCAATTTTGCCTCGCAGCAATCGAACGAAAGCTTCGACCGTGTTTTCCTCGACGTCCGTGTCGAAGCCCCATACGGATTCCAGAATGGTGTCGCGGCTAACTGCCCGTTCCGCATTGCGCAGCAAGACCTCGAGAAGGCTGTGCTCTTTGGGGGTGAGATTCACGAGGCGTCCGTGCCGCGTGACCCGGCGTGTTGCGGTGTCGAGGCAAAGATCCGCAAACTGCAGCAGAACGCTGTGGGGAATGGGCCCGCGGCGGCTCACGGCGCGTAAACGGGCCAAGAGTACCTCGAAAGAAAACGGCTTCGTGAGGTAATCGTCAGCTCCGACATCGAGGCCGTTGACGATATCGCTCATCGCGTCTCGCGCAGTCAGCATCAGCACGGGCGTCTGGTTTCCCGCTTCGCGCAGGCGCCGGGCCACGGTCAAACCGTCCATGCGGGGCAGCATGAGGTCCAAAACGATGGCGTCGAAAGCAGCCGATTGCGCCGTGGCAAGCGCTTGTTCGCCGTCTCGTGCCACATGCACCTGATAGCCCTCTTCTTCAAGGCCGTGTTCCAACAATGTGGCCATCCGGTCCTCATCCTCTACGACCAGGATTCGCACAAGTATCTGACCAACATGCTAGCCGAATAATCTGAAAAAAGGCTGAAGGGGTTCGCTTTCAGCAAATTTTCAGCAAAATCCGCTTTAATGACGGTACGCTGTCCAGCGGACATACGATTGCCCGGACACTTCAAATTTCTAGCTTCGCTACTGACCATTTCACGGCTGCTAAGCGGTCAGCAGTACGCGGCTACGCCCTCGCCTCGCACGGAAGCACTTACGATCGGCTTGCAAGATGCGCTGGCCCGAGCGCGGCAATATGGAACGCAGATTCAATCCGCGAATATTGCTGCGCAAATCGCGAGAGAGGACCGCGTACAAGCGAAAGCGGCAACGCTGCCGTCGATCAGCGCTATCAATCAGTTCATCTATACCGAGGGGAACGGCACGCCTTCGGGTGTATTCGTCGCGAACGACGGTGTTCACGTCTATAATGAACAGCTCAATGCTCACGAGGAGCTGCTGTCCTTTGTCCGGCGCGGCGAAATTCGAGTGGCCGCAGCTGCGGAAGCTGTCGCGAGAGCGAAGGCGGACGTTGCAGCACGTGGCCTGAACGCTACGGTCGTTCAGGATTATTACGGGATCGCATCCGCCGAGCGCAAGCTGACGAACGCGGCAACGAGCTTGTCGGAGGCCGAGCATTTTCTCGATATTACGCAAAAGCAGGAGCGCGGTGGCGAGGTCGCGCACGCTGATGTGATCAAGGCGCAAATACAGGCGGCGCAGCGCCGGCGCGATGTTCAGGACGCGCAACTCGCGGTCCAAAAGGCGAAAATCACATTGGCTGTACTCATGTTCCCCAGCTTGCGCGTGGACTACGAAATTGTGGACGATCTTGCGCAACTCGCCGCGTTGCCGCCTTTGCCTGAAGCGACCGCTCAGGCCAATGCGACGAATCCGGACCTCCGCGCCGCCCAGGCAACAGCGAGACAGACGCGGCTAGAAGTAACTGTGGCTCGCTACGCGTACTTGCCTTCGTTCGGGCTCGATGTGTGGTACGGCATCGACGCCAATCAATTTGCCGCGCGCACGAATTATCCAACGCAAGCGACGGGCCGGAGCACGCTTCCGGACTACCAAGTCCCTTACCGTCAAAATCTCGGCTACGTTGCACAAGCAACGCTCAATGTTCCCATTTGGAGCTGGGGCGCGATTCACAGCAAAGTGAAGCAAGCCGCTTTACGGGAGCGCCAGGCGGAGCTGGATCTCACGTCTACCCAAAGGCAGTTGCAAGGCGAGCTCGCGTCCGCATACGGCGAAGCCCAACTCGCTCTTGCGGAGGTCGCGTCTTTGCGCGAATCGTCGCAATTATCCGCAGAAAGCCTTCGCCTGACCGTTCTGCGATATCAAGCCGGCGAAGCCACTGCCCTCGAGGTGGTCGATGCACAAACTACTGCGAGTCAAGCCCGTGGTGCTTATGACGACGGTCTGTTGCGGTATCGCGTGGCGCTTGCAAATCTGCAAACTCTAACGGGAAGCTTCTAATCATGTTGAAGATCAGCCGGCATCTCGCACTCGCTTGCATGCTGAGCACATATTTGGTCATTCTGGGCGCGTGCTCGAAATCGAAGGAAGCGGCGGGCGCGGGCGGCGACGAATCGCAACCTGCTACTCCCGTACAGGTCGCGGCAGCGAAGCGTCAGTCGATCGAGCAGGTCATCACGGCCGAAGCAGTTCTATATCCGGTGAAGCAGGCCAACGTGGTTCCGAAGATCAGCGCCCCTATTCAGCGCTTCCTCGTGCAACGCGGCGATCACGTTCGACAGGGCCAGCTGGTAGCGACGTTGGAGGATCGCGATCTAGTCGCCGCCGCACAAGAGAGCAAGGAACTGTACCGCCAGTCGCAAGCCAATTACGAAAACACCAGCGCGGCTACCATGCCGGAAGACATGACGAAAGCACAGGCCGACGTCGACTCGGCGCGGCAGGCGCTCGATGCAGCGACGAAGGTCTATGAAAACCGGCAAGCGCTGCTTCGCGAAGGAGCTCTCGCTCAGAAATTGGTGGACGATGCGAAAGTCGCGATGGTTCAGGCCCAAAGCCAATTTGACACCGCGCAGCAGCACCTCAAGTCGCTGCAAAGTGTGGGTCGCCGAGAGCAACTGAAGAGCGCTCAGGCCCAGGTGGCGGCGGCCCAGGCTCATTATCAAAGCGGCGAAGCTCAAGTTTCCTATGCGGAGGTGCGTAGTCCCATCAGCGGTATCGTCTCAGACCGGCCATTAAACATCGGAGAGATGGCGAGCAGCGGCTCGGCGCTTATTTCCGTTGTCGATATCTCGCGGGTTACCGCGCGTGCAAATGTGCCGGTGCGTGAAGCGGCGTCGATCAAAGTGGGAAGACCGGCTACGATTTCCGGGCCGGGTGGTGAATTGACAGGCAAAGTGACGGTGGTCAGTCCAGCTGTCGATCCGAGTACCACAACGGTGCAAGTTTGGGTGGAAGCCCCCAATCCGGAGGAGCGTTTGAAGCCCGGCACCACGGTCCAGATTTCGATCGATGCGGGGCAGATTCCCGATGCAATCGTGGTCCCAGTCTCGGCTCTGCTTGCCTCAGACGAAGGCGGTGAAAAGGTAATGGTTGCGGGCCCGGATGGGCTCGCTCACGAACACAGCGTGCAGGTTGGTATCCGTTCCGGAGATAACGTGCAGATCGTCAGCGGGACTGAATGCAGGCGAGCAAGTGATCACTGAGGGCGCCCTGGGACTTGATGACAAAGCGAAGGTTGAGATCGCAAAACCGGGCAGCACCGGCTCAAATACGGATGAAGACAAGAAATGAGCTTGACCACTGCTCCAGCTCCGGTTTCGACTGAGGAGCGGTCCGACCATTGGACGGCGCGATTCCTCAAATCGATCCTATTCATCATCGTTGCACTAGCGGGCTTTGGCGTTTACCTAGCATTCAAGATCCCGATCGCCGTATTCCCGTCGACAAATTTTCCGCGCATCGTGGTCGGTGTTGACAACGGGGTGATGCCAATCGATCAAATGCAGGTCACCATTACGCGGCCGATCGAGGAAGTAGTCAACTCCGTTCCTGGCTTGGATCACATTCTTTCCGTGACCAGCCGCGGCTCGGCCGAGATAGATCTTTTTTTCAACTGGAACGTCGACATGTTCCAGACACTGCAATACGTGAACGCGGCCGTCGCACGAGTGCAAGCGACGCTCCCGTCCACCGCGAGTATTACCACGAATCGTTTGACGTTCGCGGCGTTCCCAATCATGGGCTACAGCATGACATCCCGCACGGTGCCGCAGACGACCTTGTGGCAATTGGCGACGTATACCATCAAGCCACAGCTAAACAGCCTTCCGGGCACTTCCATCATCGTCGTGCAAGGCGGGCAAGAGCCGGAATTTCAGATTCAGCCGGATCCTGAAAAACTCGTCCAAACACAACTCACGGTTCCGAACCTGCTGGACGCAATCTCGAAAAGTAATCTTATCGATTCGCCCGGGTTCCTCGAACAAAACCATCAGCTCGTACTGGGGCTAGTCAGCGGCCAGGTCCACAATCCGGCGGAGATTGGAGACATCGTCGCGAAAACCACGGCCTCGGGTGTACCTGTGAAGATCAGCGATGTGGCTTCCGTCAGCCCCTCTGTGAAACCGGTTTATACAATCGTGACCGCGAACGGCCAACCCGCCGTTCTTTTGAACGTCTATCGCCAGCCCGACAGTAATACGGTTGCGGTCGCCGATGAGGTGCATAAAAAACTTGCAGATCTACAGCGCTCGCTGCCCGGCGGGATTAGCCTCGAGCCGTTCTACGATCAATCGGAAATTGTAAGCGCGTCGATAGCGAGCGTGCGCGACGCCATCCTGATCGGGCTGGTTCTCGCGGCCATTATTTTGGTTATTTTTCTGCGCGATTGGGGAACGTCGGTCGTCGCGGGACTGGTGATTCCGGTCACGATCGCGGTTACATTCATTGCTTTGCGGGCGATGGGCCAAAGCTTTAATTTGATGACGCTCGGTGGACTGGCAGCAGCAGTCGGACTGGTCATCGATGATGCGATTGTCGTCGTCGAAAACATCGTGCTGCATCGCGATGCCGGACAGAGCCGAGGTGAAGCCATTCGTAGCGCACTGCGCGAAATTCGCGTTCCTCTGCTGGGCTCTACGATTACACCGATTGTGGTATTTCTGCCGCTCGTCACCATAACCGGAGTGACCGGTACTTTTTTCCGTGCGTTAGCGGTAACGGTGGCGGTTGCGCTGCTGGCCTCGCTGGGGCTGGCGCTCACGTGGACCCCTGCCCTCAGTCACCTGCTCCTTCGATCGCACGGAGGAAATGCGGGGCATTCAACCAGCCGACCCGCGCATCATCAAATCGCCACCACAGGAATGATGGGCCGCCTGACTCGCCTATATGAGCGCGCCATCAAAGCCGCACTCGCTTATCCGCTCGTCTTGCTCGCGCTCTGTCTCATTCTGATCGCAGTCTCTTTCCTGTGCTATCGCTTCCTGGGTTCAGATCTGCTTCCGTCGATGGATGAAGGCGGTTTCGTTTTGGACTATTTGATGCCTGCGGGGTCTTCGCTCGCCGACACAAATCGCAATTTGACGGGCGTAGAAAAAATCCTGCACTCCATCCCGGAAGTGGAGAGTACTTCGCGCCGCACGGGGCTGCAACTTGGGTTGGCCGCGGTAACGGAAGCAAATACCGGCGACATCTCGGTGAAATTGAAATCGAACCGCCACCGCGGAGTGGACGAGGTGATCGCGGAAGTGCGCGAGAAGGTGAATCAGCAATATCCGCAACTGGATACTGATTTCCACCAGGTGCTCGAGGACATGATCGGCGATCTTACAGGATCGCCAGATCCCATCGAGATCAAGCTTTTTTCTGAAAACCTAAATCTTCTAAGAACCTGGGCGCCGAAAGTAGCGGATGCGATCAAAACCATTTCGAGCGTGAAGGACGTGAAGAATGGTATCGAGAACACGGTCAGCGGCCCGGCCATCACGCTCAACGTAGACCAAACTGTTGCCGCTCGCGCCGGTTTTACGCCCCAGGAGGTGGAACTCGACGCAAGCGCTATCTTTCAGGGCGAACCAGCCCCGGTTCCGATCGTAGTCAACAATCGGCCTTACACGCTGCGCGTCACCTTCCCTCCCGAAACACGATCTTCGCTGGACGCAATTCGCAACACGGTGTTGATCAGTGGCACAGGAAAAATCGCGACATTGGGCACTCTGGCGACCGTGCAGAACGATCCTGGCCAGGTGGAAGTACGCCGCGAGAACCTTCAGCGCGACGTCGCAGTCACAGGCCGGCTCGAGGGAATGAGCCTGGGCACCGGCATCGCTCTCGTTCAGAAAAAAGTCGCCGCGCTACACCTGCCTTCGGCGATCCGCGTGGTTTACGGCGGGTTGTATGAGCAACAGCAACAATCGTTTCATGATCTTCTGTTTGTATTGGCTGCCGCGGTAGTGCTCGTCTTCATCGTGCTGCTCGTCGAATTTGGAGGTTTCGCAGCCCCAATTGCGATTCTCTGTTCGGCGCTGCTCTCCACCTCCGGAGTGTTCTTCGCACTATTTGTCACAAACACGACCTTCAATATCTCGTCGTTCATGGGGTTGATTATGGTTGTGGGGATCGTCGCCAAGAATGGAATTCTGCTGCTGGACGCCGATCAAAAGTTCCGCGCGGAAGGTTCATCGCCGCGCGATGCGATGATTGAGGCGGGCGAGAGGCGGTTGCGTCCGATTCTGATGACCGCGCTGGCGGCCATTGCCGGGATGATTCCGCTATCGCTCGCCTTAGGAGCGGGGTCTCAAATGCTCCAGCCGCTTGCCATCGCGGTTATCGGCGGAATTGTGGCGTCTATGATCCTCTCGTTGATCGTCACGCCTGCGGTCCATTACTATCTCGCCGGAAAGTAAAAGGAAGCGCCGGTGGTAGCGCTTAACTTTTGCTTGGTTTGTACGTCTACTGCTACAGGGGGCTGATTTGATCGACAACAAGGTTGTGGCAAGGTCTGGGGTGCCCAGGTTGCTTTCTTTGCTTGCACTCGCGGCGGTAGGGGTCGCGCAACAGCCGAATCTTCAGGAAATTATCCAGAAATCTGTCGCCGCGAACCAGGTGGACTTCAAAGCAGCTCCTAACTACAACCACAAGGAACGGGACCGTGGGGCCAAAGGTTCCAAGCTGTACCAGGTCTCGATGATCGAGGGGACGCCGTATCAGCGGTTAATTGAGGTGAACGGCAAACCGTTACCGGCATCGCAGCAGGCAGAAGAGGAGAAAAAGCAGCAGCAAGCTGTCCAGCACCGCCGTTCGGAAACGAGTGAAGAGCGGCAGAACCGCATTGCAAAATACGAGAAACAACGCAAACGTGATAACGACATGATGGATCAGCTCACCAAAGCCTTCGACTTCACGCTGATTGGGCAGCGGAAGGTGAGAGGATTCAACGTTTGGGTACTTAAGGCGACTCCCCGATCCGGATACCAGCCGCCGAATATGGAAACCCAGGTTCTTCGCGGAATGCAAGGCGAACTATGGATCGACCAGCAAACGTATCAGTGGGTGAAAGTGACGGCCCAGGTGGTTCGCCCTGTGTCCATAGAAGGTTTTCTGGCCCAGGTTGAGCCTGGCACGCAATTTGAGCTGGAAAAATCACCTGTCGGAAGCGGGATTTGGCAGGCCACGCATTTCGCGATGAAGTCGAACGCGAAGGTATTTTACATGTTCAACCGCGCTTCGCAAGACGACGAGACGTACTTCGACTACCGGCGAATCGGTGGGTCGGATCAGGCCAGCGCGGAAGCATCAAACCGCTGAGCTCTGCGTTGCGGATTTCGCGCCATCTCCCAAGGAGGCAGCCTCCGGTTGCATCACTTGCACCTTGAGCGGCGGCATTCCGACTACTTCATACGTTCCAGAAGCAATTCCGATGCCTGCCTGATCTAATTGCTCCAGAATGTCGCGGCTCATTTTGCTCTTGATCCCCCGGATTCCCGAATCCGGCACGATGAAGCGCACCGTCATTTCAACCCAGTTGTCGGTGAGTCGCCAGTAGACTTGCGGCTCCAGTTCCGAACGCTTTACAACATACCGCTGCTCGAACTCCTCTAACGCACGCTCACTCAGCTCGGCCACTTTTGTGGTGTGCTTGCGCGCAGCTTCAAGCAGAATCTGTTCGGCGCGGTTACGATCTGCGTTGTACGGCACGGGCAGCCGCATCTCCTCCCAGATGTAGGGGAATTCGCGCGTGTAGTTGTACACGGGCTCATCGAAAATGACTGAATTGCTGATGCGCACGATGCGGCCTGTGTACTGGCGAGCCTGCACCCACATCGGATCACCCGCGTCGCCTTCGGCAGGTTGCCCCATTTCCATGATGACCGTCTGCAAGAAGGTCAGGGCTATCACGTCTCCACGTATGCCACCCATCGTGATACGGTCCCCGACACTGAATGTCTTGCCTCTGAGGATGACCAGATAACCAGCGAAGGCTGTCACCACTTTTTGCAACGCAAACGCCAGGCCCGCAGTAACCAGTCCGGCCGCCGTTGTGAGCGTGCTCGGATTATTGAACCAGATCGAGATCAGCCCCACCACCAGGAAGATTGCGACCGCGATCGAAATGCCCTGATGCGTCCAGAAAGCGAAGCGCTTACCGGCTTTGTCCCAAGTGTTTCTATGGGCCAGCCAACGAAGAAAACGGCCCAAAAACGTGACGCATAGAACAAAGACGACGGAAAACAGGAGCTTCTTCCCGTTCTCCGCATTTACCCCGACCAGCTTCACGCCGAACAGTTGTACGACCTGGTGTGGGCCGACGAGCTGAATCACATTTCCCACGACTATACCTGTCTTCATGCTAAGCGACCCCACTCGGGGCGTCGGAAGCCGGGCAAGCGAAGCGGAGGTTTCGGAGCTTAGAAATTCAACTTGAAACCAAGTTGCACGTCGCGCGGGAAATTGACCTGATTGTTCGAAACAAATCCGAAATTGGCGCTCGTCGGAGTCGTATTCGGTCCGCCGAGAATGGGCGTATTGAAAACGTTGAACGCTTCCAACCGGAACTGGAAGTTAAGCCGTTCGGTGAAGTTAAAGTTTTTGTTCAGCGACATGTCCCATTGCGGCCGCCATGGGTTCCGCAGAACCGAGCTGTTGAACGGGACGGTTTGCAGCGTATTGGCTGCGCGGATCTGCCAAGCTGGGTTGCTGCACGGCGTCGTTGCATTTGTACGCGCTGCATTGGGACCCAGGCTCGTTCCGTTCACTTGCAAAACGCAATCGTTGAAATAGTTGTTGTAATTCGCACCCGCAATCACGGGGTTTCCAATCAGATTCACATTAGTTGGATAGCTCAAGGGCGTGCCGGATTGCAGCGTACCGATGAAGTTATACTCCCAACCTCCGACGATCAGTTCTTCCGCCCGATTCACGCCGCTGAAGAACTTGCGTCCTTTTCCGAACGGTAGCTGGTAAACGCCACTGATGACCAGTCGCTGCGGCCGATCACTCGAAGACAGCATTTTGGTTGGCCTGGGGTCCTGCGGGTTTACGAAATTCGTGCCGTCTAAGCTCTTCGAGAACGTATAAGCGAGCGCCAGCACGAGGTGCGAGCTGTATCGCTTCACGGCATTCACCTGCAGCGAGTCATACCAGAGACGCCCCACGGATTCGAAGGCCTCCTGAACGGAGGTGAACTGGGGCCACGGAAGCAGCAGTTGCTGGCGGGAAACGGTAGCGCCATTGAGCGCGGGATTCGTTGGAATCAGACCTGCAAATGGGTTCGGTACCGCCTGCGTGAAGTAGCTGGGATTCGCAAATGCCTGTTGTATTTGCGCTACCGAATTCACGTCTAAGTTGCGGGCGCCTCCGGCCTGGTTGTCATTCGTGTTTATGTTGTAGGACCGGCTGCCGGCATATTCAACGTCCAATTTCGTCTCCCAAGGCAATTGCCGCTCGATGCCGAACGAGTATTGATAGACATGCGGTATCAAACGGTTCGGGTTAGCAAAGATGACTCCGCTGCCGAGTGCTGTGTTCAGACCGAGCGAGCTGCCGCTGGGCTGAACTATGCCGTTCGGAAAGGGATTGCCCGTCGCAAAATTGTTTGTCGGAATGAAGTTGTTGATACCGCCGCCGGGGAGCGAGGAAACATAATTGGTGTCGGCTGAAAATCCGAGAGACCCGCCGTACTCGGCTTCGGGAAGGTAAAAAACGCCGAAGCCACCGCGTATGACGGTAAGAGGGGTCAACGCGTAAGCCGCGCCAATTCGCGGCTGGATATCGTGATAGCGGGAGTTAAAGGCATTGCGCGGCAAGCCGTTTGTGCCGGCGAACAGCAGCCCACCCGTGAGACTCGCACACGATGGGCAATCCGCCGGGTTAGCATTGGCCACGGCCGCGGCGAGCGGACTGGGGGCGCTAAAATTCCAACCACGGTTCATCCGGTTGAAGCGCTCCGAAGGCGAACCTTCAATGTCGTATCGCAGCCCGGCATTAATGGTCAGGCGCTGAGTCAGCTTGATATCGTCCTGAATATAAAAACCGTAATAACCCCACCGATACGCCAGTGGCGGAGTGTAACTCATAATGCCGCTCGCCGGATCACCGACCAGCAAAGAGGCCAGTGTTGCACCGGAGGTAGAGCTCGATACTTCCGGGTTCTGTTGAGTGAAACCGGGACTGAACGTCCACTCGCCGGCACCGTAGATGAAAGAGCCGCCGTTTGCTTCGGTGCGGATGTCACGGACATCTGCGCCGAATTTGAAAGACTGGCGTCCGTGAATCCACGACAGGCTCGGTTCAAAGGTCAGCTCGTTCGTGGTGTTTTGACTTGGATTGCGGGTACCGAACGTCGGGTAAAGGCCCGTTGAATCGATAATGCGCGGCGGGAGCGCATTGAAACGTTCACTGTTGAAAGCAGGTGAGAAGCCGAGCTGCGTGTCGTCGAAACCCTGAACAGTGGTGCGGTAGGCGGCCTGGATGAAACGCGTGTAGCCGATGCGGAAATCGAACAGCGTGTTCGGTGAGATCACCGTCAGTGAATCCACTACGGCATTGTCATTCAAGCGCACCAGCGGATCTTGCGCATCTTTGCCCGGCCCAGTAAACCCGTTGGCGCCATTATCGATCTGATTCCGGCGATTGTGGGCGTAACGGAAAAACATCCGTTCTTTGTCACTGAAATCTTGATCCACGCGGCCAATCCAGTTACGGAAGTGGTCGGAACTGATGTTCGGGCTGGCGATGTAGTTGTTCGTTATCGCGTTGGCAGCTCCAGTGTTAGGGGCAGGAAAAGCGTTGAGGATAGCGAGCCCGGTAGGACTGAGGCGACTTGCCGGAATGACGTTCAGCTGACCATTGCTTTGAAATTGAGTGCGAGTATATCGGGGATTGCTTGCGCTATCGGGTAGGGCAGAATTGAATGCCGGGTTCAGTACCGTGGAGTTCGGATCGTAGATGTTTACCCCGGCTTGCGAAAAATCGCCCTTGCGCTCGGCGTTGGAAGGCACGCTCGTCAGGATCGGCGAAGGCGTTCCTTCTATGTAATTCTCAAATCCAAACGCGAAGAAAGTCTTGTTCTTGCCCTTATAAATTTTCGGAATCCACACTGGGCCGCTGACTTCCGTTCCGTACTGGTCGAGACTGTGGCCGCCGATGTTCTGGTGAGTAATCGGATCGAGCGCATAGACTGGCCTGCCGGCCGCGTTGTTCTGAGTGAGGTTGGCATCGAGCCAGTACCGCCGCATAAACTCATACCCGGTGCCGTGAAAGTCATTGGTGCCACTCTTGGTGGTCACGTTCATGACACCGCCGCCAGTGCGTCCATATTGCGCGTCGTAGAAGTTCGTCACGACTTTGAACTCCTGGGTGGCATCCACAGTCGGGATATACGCGATGTTCTGATTGCCGCGTGTCCGTTGCGAATCCGTATCAGTGACCGAATCGTCCGGAACACCGTCGAGCAGCCATGAATTGGTTTGGCGCAGGCCGCCATTGATCGAGAAATTGATGTTGTCGCCGTTGTCGAAGGGCCTGGTGAATTGCGGATTGCCAGCGAAAACCACACCCGTAGAAAGATTCGTCAGCGTGAACGGATTGCGTCCATTAATCGGCAGTTCGGTCACGCGCAGGTTTTCGATGGTGTCACCGCGGGTGGCGGTTGCGGCATCGAGCATCGGCGGCGCAGCTGTTACTTCGACGGTGCTCTGCACCTGACCGATCTGCATCGAGAAGTTTGCCTGGAGTTTGTCGTTTGTGTGAAGCTCAACCTCCGGCCTCACTTCTGTTTGGAACCCTGCCGCCTCGACAGTCACTTTGTATTTGCCGGGATTCAGAAAGGGAATGCTGTAGTCACCCTGCGCGCCAGTCATTTGCGACTGTTCTCCACTTGTCGCAAGGTTCTGGACCGTAACTTTTGCGTTCGCAATGCCATTGCCGCTGGGATCCGTAATTGTTCCCGATAACGTGGCGCGGAACTCCTGAGCGAAAACGGATGTGCCCGCCAACGAGCACACTACAAGAGCGAGAAAAACCTTACTTAATGTCATACCCGAATCCAACCTCCCGACGCGACCCCACAAGACTTCTAAGTCTGGGGTAAAGTTTACATTCGGCTCATCACCCTGTCAACACCGGATGTGATCTCCGCACCCTTGGAATTCGCAGGATTAGGAGCCGCTGCGTGTTATCGTGCAGTTCAGGCGCTCACCAATCCTCGCGCGGGTATGCTTAGCTCCGCCGAAACTGTTTTCACAGTAGAAACTCAACTCGTCACGTTTCCTTCGCTGACGCTCGATTGCGGTGTCACGCTGATGAACGTTGACGTCGCGTACGAGACGTATGGAGCCCTGAACGCAGACGCAACGAACGCCATCCTGGTGCTGCACGCTTTTTCGGGTGACGCTCACGCCGCGGGAATCAGCAAGGAGACCGGTCAGCCCGGCTGGTGGTCCGCCATGATCGGACCCGGTCTTGCGTTTGACACAGATCACTATTTCGTTATCTCTTCGAATGTGCTCGGCGGGTGCCGCGGCACTACAGGGCCCAGCTCGGTCGAGCCTGCGACGGCGCAGCCCTACGCGATGCGTTTTCCCGTGATCACGATCGGCGATATGGTGCGCTTGCAAAAAATGCTAGTCGAGCACCTTGGCATCGAACGTTTGCTCGCGGTTGCGGGTGGCTCGATGGGTGGCATGCAAGCTCTCGAATGGGCGGTCGCTTACCCGGATTCTGTCGCGGCCGCTATCCCGATTGCGGCCACATCGCGCCATAGTGCGCAGCAGATCGCATTCAATGAAGTGGGCCGACAAGCGATTATGGCCGACCCCGATTGGAATGAAGGCAACTATTACGACGCGCGGCCTCCGGCTCGTGGGCTCGCCGTTGCGCGCATGGTCGGTCATATCACGTATATGAGCGACGCCTCCATGCGCCAGAAGTTTGGGCGCCGATTGCGCGACAAAGATGCATTCGGCTACGACTTCTCGGTGGATTTCGAGGTCGAGAGTTATCTCCGCTACCGAGGCAGCCAGTTCGTCAATCGTTTCGACGCGAACTCTTACCTCTACATCACGAAGGCGATGGACTATTTCGATCTGTCCGCCGGACGGGCTTCTCTTGCGTCGGCCTTCGCCGGGACGCGCGCCCGTTTTTTGGTTATGAGTTTCACGTCCGATTGGCTCTACCCCACATACCAGTCCCTTGAAACGGTGAGCGCGCTGCGCAGCCGTAATGCCGACGTCGCGTTCTGCGAGCTTACCTCCACTTACGGGCACGACGCGTTTCTCGTCGAGACCAAGGAGCAGCGTGAAATGGTGACGGGCTTTCTCCACAGCGTTCACCGTCAGGCGAGTACGGCTCCTCCAACAACGCCGCCGCGCGAAGTGAAAATAGAAATCAGCGCGCGCAGGGATTACGCCATGATCGCCGAATTAGTCGAGCCCGGCTCGCGCGTGCTCGATCTCGGTTGTGGCGAAGGAGAGTTGCTGGCATGGCTTCGCGAGCACAAGGGCATAGAGGCACAGGGGGTCGAGATCGATTCAAATAAGGTCCGTCGTGCGATAGCACGGGGCGTGTCTGTCTATCAGAGCGATATCGAGCAAGGACTAGCCGATTACCCGCCCGCGACCTTCGATTTCGTGATTCTCAGCCAGACGCTGCAGGAGATGCGATATCCACTTCGTGTATTGCGAGAGATGCTGCGGGTGGGCCGCCACGCGATCGTCGCTTTCCCGAACTTCGGCCATTGGACGACGCGATTGGCCCACCTTTCAAGCGGACGAGCGCCGCGCACGAGATTGTTTCCGTACGACTGGTACGAATCGCCAAACCTGCATTTCCTCACCGTCGAGGACTTTGTTTCGCTCTGCCGCAAACAACATTGGATTATTGACCGCAAAATTTTCGTCCGCGGCAATCGGGAGGCGCGCTTTCTTCCCAATTTGCTTGCAGAGGTCGCCGTCTTCTCGATTCGCGCAGAGCTCTAAAACCTATACTGGAACGGAAAGGACACGTAATTGCCCACCGCCGTCGAGGATTTCGTCCGCCAGAATGCGTCGCGATTTCTGGATGAACTGCTTGATTTGTTGCGCATTCCCAGCGTCAGCACGCTTCCCGAGCACAAGCAAGACGTGGCGCAGGCGGCGCAGTTCGTGGCCTACAGTTTGAAGCATGCCGGTCTCGAAAATATTGAAGTGATTCCGACGGGGAAACATCCGCTGGTATATGCTGACTGGCTTCACGCGCCCGGCAAACCGACCGTTCTGTGCTACGGGCACTACGATGTTCAGCCTCCTGACCCGCTGGAATTGTGGAAGTCGCCCCCGTTTGAGCCGAGTATTCGGGACGGCAACATTTATGCGCGGGGCGCTTGCGATGACAAGGGTCAAATGTACATGCACGTGAAAGCGGCGGAAGCGTTGCGCGCGGCACATGACGGCAAGTTGCCTTTGAATCTCAAATTCCTTATCGAAGGTGAAGAAGAGGTCGGTGGGGAATCGATTGCGAATTTCGTTCCGCAGAATAAAGAAAAGCTAAAAGCCGATGTTGCGCTTGTGTCCGATACAGAGCTGTTCGCCGATGGCGTTCCGACCCTGTGTGTCGGCCTTCGCGGCCTGATTTACGTGGAGATAGAAGCAACCGGACCGGCGCGTGACTTGCATTCCGGCATGTACGGCGGCACGGCTCCCAACGCGGTTTACGGTCTGATCGAGCTGCTGTCGAAGGCCAAGGATGCGAGCGGCCGCATTCAAATTCCTGGTATTTACGACGACGTCGTTCCCCCCGATCCAGCCGAGATCGAGAGTTGGAAGGGTCTTCCGTTCTCCGAAAGCGAGTTTCTCAAGCACGAGGTCGGCTCCAGCGAACTTACGGGCGAGCCCGATCAATCTGTCTTCGCCCGCACCTGGGCTCGACCGACCTTCGAGGTCCACGGCATCGCTGGAGGTTTCACCGGCGCAGGCGCGAAGACCGTCATCCCTGCGAAGGCGACGGCCAAAGTGAGTATGCGCCTAGTACCGAAGCAGGATCCGGAGCGAGTACTGGCAGCACTGAAAGGATGGGTGAACGAAAACACTCCCCGCGGTATCCGGACCGAAATCCGCGTTCTTAGCGCGAACCCCGCTGTGTCGGTCAATCCGAATCATCCCGCGATCGATACGGCCGCACACGCGTTTAGCGCTGAATTCGGCAAGCCGACCGTGTTCATTCGCAGCGGGGGATCCATCCCCATCGTGGGTGAATTCGCGACTCATCTCGGAATTCCCACAGTACTAATGGGCTTCGGTTTGCCAGACGATGGTTTGCATTCTCCTAACGAAAAGTACCGTATCGCGAATTACTACAAAGGCATCATAACCATCGCCCGTTTCCTTGACGAATACGCTTCCAACAGTTAACAACATAGAAGTACTTCCTGCAGGGCGTTAGCGGAAACATCAGAATCTGAGAGCACGCGTGCACGTCTTGTCTGACAAGTGTACGCGGAAGAAAACATGTTCGCATGAGGACATCTGCGCCGGATGTCGAACGAACTGCTCAGTCCGAGCAGGTGGCCCGTTCTGCAGGCGCAGTTTCCATCGCAATCGCCGTCAGCCGCGTCACGGGACTGGTGCGCGAAATGGTGATGGCCCAGAAGTTTGGCGCGGGATTCTCTTACGATGCTTTTCTGCTCGGCTTGCGAATTCCAAATCTCGGCAGGGATCTGTTTGCAGAAGGCGCCATGTCCTCCGCATTTGTGCCCGCGTTTACGACGGTGCTGGCGAAAGGCGGAAAACGGGAAGCTGCGTTACTCGCAAACACGGTCGCGACGGCAATCATTCTCGTCGTTGGCATTCTGTGCATCGCAGGCGTCGTCTTTGCACCGGCGCTGGTGTCGCTGCTCGCGCCCGGGTTCAGCTTAGTCCCGGGGAAATTTGCGCTCGCGGTTCGCCTCACGCGCATCATGTTCCCGCTGTCCATTTTGGTTGCACTGGGCGCGCAGGCTATGGGGATGTTGAACTGTTGCGGAAGCTTCGGCGTTCCGGCGCTCGCCTCTACATTTTTCAATTTAGGATCGGTGGTTTTTGGATTAGCATTGGGTTTCTGGTTGGGCCCTCACATCGGGATCGCCCCTATCGAGGGCATGGCGTTTGGCGTCGTCATCGGCGGAGTATTGCAGCTAGGCTGGCAAATTCCGCGCCTCCGTCGGTTCGGTTTCTCGTTCCGGCTCGCGTTCAACTGGTCGCATCCGGCTCTGCGTCAAATCTTCGGTCTTATGTTGCCCGCCATAGTGGGAAATGCGGCCGTACAGATCAACGTCATCGTGAACACCAGCTTCGCTTCGGGGCTGGCGGACCCATTGCGCGGACACGACGGTCCTGTAAGCTGGCTCGGTTACGCTCTCCGTTTTGTGCAGCTTCCGCTTGGGTTGTTCGGGGTAGCTTTCGCGGCTGCGATGCTTCCGTCCATTGCGAGGAGTGCGGCAGCGAGGAATTTCGATGAATTTCGCAAAACGCTATCTCGCTCGCTGAGCCTCGTGTTGTTGCTGACAATTCCTTCTTCGATCGGGCTTATTTTTCTGGGGCGGCCCATCATCGGGGCCATTTATGAAGCGGGGCGATTCGAAGCATACGATACGCGCCAAACTGCACTTGCGCTCGCCTGCTACTCCATCGGCCTGTTTGCTTATGCGTCCGTCAAAATTCTGAATCCAGCTTTCTATGCCCTGTCGGACGCGCGGACGCCGATGCATGCGGCTCTGGTTTCCATCGCGGTGAACATCTGTCTTCCGCTCGTCTTGCTGAATTATTTTCACTTCGGGTTTGCGGCGCTGGCCTTAACTACATCTTTCGCCGTTAGCCTCGAAGCCCTCATCCTGTTTGAATGTTTGCGGCGAAAACTGGGTGGCATCGAAGGCCGCTACCTACTGGACCGTTTTCTGCGCGTCACGGCTGCCTCCGGAGCAATGGCGTTTGTATTCGCATGTGTAAACCGTGTATTGGGCAATCCTAACAGTGGCGATCGCTGGGGATATTGCGGCGAACTGGCGGTTGCCTTGCCTCTGGGTCTGCTCGCATTTCTCTGGTGTGCGCGATTGGTTCGGTTGAATGAAATCGCCTTCGCTACCGATCTGTTCATCGCTCCGATTCGCAAGAGGCTCCTCTTTGCACATGCTAGAATCCGAAGTTAGATGCTGCAGGACCTTGCTCTTGCGCTGCGTCTTCAGGCGCTTGATCGCAAGATCGCGAGTCTCGAGAACGAGATCGCGACACTCCCGAAACACATTGCGGAAATTGAAAAGCGGTTGGAATCGCACACGCGCCGGCTTGACGTAGATCGCGCGGCCTTGACCGCCAACCAGCGGGATCGAAAGAAGCTGGAAGGCGATACGCAAGTCCACGAGCAGAAAATCTCCAAGCTGAAAGACCAAACGCTGCTCGCGAAGACAAACGAGCAATACCGGGCTTTTCAAAACGAAATTGCGTACGCCGAAGGCGAGATCCGCAAATCCGAAGACAAGATCCTGGAGCTGATGGAGCAATCGGAGCCGCTCGAGAAGAATGTCAAAGCTGCCGAAGCCGCATTGAAGGTTGAGCAGCAGCACGTCGACACTCAAAAGAACCGGGCTCGTGAACGTACGGCTGTCGACGAGCGCGAACTCGGCGGCACGCGGAGTGAACGCAAGTTCATCGTCGAACAGATGGACCCGAAATTCTACACGGAATACGAACGAATTCGCAAAAAGACGAAGAACACGCCCATTGCGGATGCTACGGAAGGTCGTTGCGACGCGTGCCAGATCGTTCTGCGCCCGCAATTTTTCCAGGACTTGCGGCGAGGCGACAAGATCATGTTCTGTGAAAGCTGTGGACGGATCCTCACCTATAATCCGATCGTCGACGTGTCGAGCGACGTTGCTGCTTCGCAGCAGACCGCGTAGCTGCTCCTGGCCTGAATGCTGGGCCATCGACTCGACTTTGATATCCTCACGAATTCGGCCAGCCTGATCGCCGGGCGCACAGGACGCGGGTGAGCCGGGCCGACAGGCTCCGCGCTACACCGCAGCCCAATAGTCGCGAATAGCTGGTCTGGAGGCATTTATGAGGGTCTTCGACAGTTCCGATATTCGGAACGTGGCTTTGATTGGACATGGTCATTCCGGCAAGACATCGCTGAGTTCGGCTCTTCTTTTTACTGCGGCCGTGACAGATCGGCACTTGAAGGTCGACGAGGGGAACACCATAACCGACTTCGATGAGGAAGAGGTGGTGCGCAAGCTGAGTATCACTTCCTCTGTCGCCGCTTTCCCCTGGCAAAAGGTCAAAATCAACCTCATCGATACGCCGGGCTACAACCTGTTTTTGAATGACACTCGCGGTGCCCTGTTAGCGGCGGACGCAGCGCTCGTGTTGCTCGATGGCGTGGCGGGAATCGAAGTCTCAACGGAGAAAGTCTGGCAATTTGCCGCTGATTTTGAGCTCCCATGTGCGCTCGCCGTGAACAAACTTGATCGGGAGCGATCCTCGTTTGAGCGCGTACTCGCGGACGTAAATGAAACCTTCGGCCGAGCAGCAGTTCCTGTTCATCTGCCGATCGGTTCCGAAAAGAATTTCACTGGCGTGATCGATCTGGTTCGGATGCGCGCATACACCTACAAAGCGGGAGGTGATGGCAAGGGAAAAGAGGGGGACATCCCGGCCTCGCACCTCGAAGACGCTACTAAGGCGCATGAAGCGCTGGTGGAGATGATTGCCGAAGGGAACGATGAGTTGATGGAAGAGTTCTTCGCGACCGGCACTTTACCCGTGGAGCACATCGTAAGCGGGCTTCAGCAAGCCGTGCGCGAACGCCGCATCGTACCGATTCTCTGTGCCGCCGCCTCGCAGAATATAGGTTGCGATCTCTTGATGAATTTCGTCGCGGAGATTTTCCCCACGCCCCTCCAGCGGCCCCCGTTGCCAGCCGTGCAGAATGGCAGCGAAATAACGAGAGCCATCACTCCCAAAGACTCATCTTCTGCATTCGTGTTCAAAACGGCCGCCGACCCTTTCGCAGGTCGGGTGACGTATTTCAAAGTCATGTCGGGAACTTTGAAAGATGACGCGCATCTCTCGAACATGCGCTCAAATGCGAGCGAGCGTCTGGCCCATATCGCGACTCCGTTCGGTAAGACTATGCAGCCCGTCACCGAGTTGCGGGCGGGCGATATCGGCGTGGTCGCCAAGCTGAAAGAGACGTTAACGGGCGACACCCTATGCGAAAAGACGAACTGCGTGGTGTTCCGCGCGGTAGATTTTCCCGAACCTTCTATTGCGTATGCGATCTCTGCGAAAACGCGCAATGATGAAGATCGCCTGAGCACCGCGCTTTCGAAGATTTTGGAAGAAGACCGCTCGCTGCGTTTCTATCGCGATCCGCAAACCAAAGAGTTTCTGCTCGCCGGCAATGGCCAGCAACACGTTGAAATCGTCGTCAGCCGACTGAAGCGCCGCTATGGCGTGGAAGTGGAACTGAAGGCGCCAAAGATCCCGTATCGCGAAACGGTTCGGGGAACAGCCAGCGTACAAGGCCGTCACAAAAAGCAGACCGGCGGTCACGGACAGTTTGGCGATTGCTGGATCAAAATTGAGCCGCTGGCGCGTGGCGCGAAATTCGAATTTGTAAACGATATTTTCGGCGGCGCTATTCCCAGACAGTACGTTCCAGCCGTGGAAAAAGGGATCGTGGAAGCTGCGGAGCAGGGCTTCATAGCGGGGTTCCCTGTTACCGACTTCAAGGTGACGTTGTACGACGGCTCATACCACGATGTGGATTCGTCTGAAATGGCTTTTAAGCTGGCCGGCCGTAAGGCATTCCGCGCCGCCATGCAGCAGGCGAAACCGGCGATCCTCGAACCAATCATGAAGGTCGAAGTGGAAACGCCTACGGAGTTCGCAGGCGACCTCATGAGCGATTTCAACGGGCGGCGCGGGCGCATTTCAGGCATGGACCTGAAGGGAAACATGCAAACGATTCGCGCCCAGGTCCCAATGTCTGAAATGCTGAGCTACCAAAACGACTTGATCTCGATGACGCAAGGCCGCGCTTCCTTCCACATGGAATTCGACCATTACGATTACGTGCCGGCGCTGCAGGCCGACAAGATCATCGCAGCCGCTAAAGCGCACTTACACGTCGACGAAGAAGAGTAAAGAAGTCCAGCTTCCCGGCGTCACCTATTGCGCGAAGACGGTGTCGAAAAGCCGCCGCATTTTGGCTCGAAGTGCGTCGAGGTCCGTTTCCAAGGTGGACGCGGTCGGACGGTCTTTCGTCCAGCGCCGCACAAGTTCAGCCACCATTTCACGCTCTGCGCTTGATGATGGCAGCTTTTCTTCGGCGCGCCCCATGACCACGCGGATGGCATGATCGAGCGCGCGAAAGTAATTAGTCGCCTGAAGCAGAAACTCTGCATCGGCGCGCTCGAGGTGCCCCATCTTCTCGACCACATCGATGCGCTCGGGTGTGTTCAGGCTTTTGAAAAACATACCGGCACCCTTCAGGCGCAGATACATGAGGATGAAATCCGCATCGTAATAGCCGCCCTCGGCTGCTTTCAACGGTGTCGTACTACCCTGCTCGCGCTGAAGCCGCATGCGCATCTGGCGTAGATCCTGTTTCGAGCGACCGCCTTGCCCATAGCGGCGCCAATCGACTTGCTGCAGCTCAGTGAGGAACTTGGTTGCTCTATCCGTGTCGCCTGCGACACCGCGCGCCTTCATGTACGCGATCCCTTCCCAAGCCTCGGCCGTATTCGAAAAGTATTCAACGTACTTCGACTCGGTTTGCACGAGCATTCCTTCGCGTCCATTTGGGCGGAGCCGGGTATCGAGTGACAGAATAGGCCCTTCGCTCGTGTACCCGGTCAGTATCTCGATGAGGTGCTCTACGACGCGCGTCCAGAACCTCTGCCGCGGCGCTTCACTATCCGGAATGATGAAAAGCAAATCGGCGTCGGAGCCTAAGTCGAACTCTCGCATGCCGAGGCGCCCGAGAGCGACGACCATCATCTCGCTTTGCGGTTCTTGAAACGGCTTGTCGTTTGTTGAATGGCCGCGCGCATGGGCAACCGCCTGCTCGCGAGCGATACGGTAGGCACGCGCAATGACGAACTCAGCCAAAGCGGATGTTCGGTCGAGTGTTTGAAACACGGCTTCCTGCAGCAACATGCTGGACGCTTCGATACGGAACATCTCCTGCTTGAAGAAACGTCTCAGCCCATCTATGTCGGCAAGGGCCGGGGCAGAAGCTTCAAACGCAGGCCGCCACTCTGGATCGTCGGCAATATGCTGCAGTTCGTTTAACAGCTCCGGCCGGCGCGTGAGCTGTTCGGAAAAGAATGGACTGAGCTCGAAGATTTGAACGGTCCAATCAGCGAGTTTCGGATGCTCTTCCAGCAAACGCAAGTAAGAGGCATCCTGAAGAGTTTTTTCGAGGAAGGTCGCCAAGCTGGCTTCCGGCCCGTGAATGCCGCGCGCGCGAAGACGTTCCGCGAGTTGTGGCGCCGCGCGGTTCACCGATTGCAGAAGCTCGTCAGATACTCCAATCGTGCCCCGATCCACATGAGTTTTCGGCGAGACCATCTCTGAAAACGCGGCCAGACTGGGAGTGTATTGCAACGGCCGCTGGGCATGCACAATACTTTCGTATATACCTTGCACGTTCTCCAGGTGCTGATTCAAAGCTTGCAGTAATCGCGCCGATGCACTGAGACCCGTTTGCTGCGGTGGTGGTCCTGATCGCATCCGCCGTGCGATGCGTTCGAGTTCTGTGGGATTCGATGGCAAAGCATGAGTCTGCCGGTCGTCCTCGAATTGCAGCCGGTGCTCCAATTTTCGTAAGAACTCATAGGCCTCGACCAGGCGCGAATACTCCGTTTCTGCCAGGAGGTCTTTATCGTGAAGCCGCGAAAGTGCAAGTAACGTGCCGCCGTGTCGCACCCATGCCTCGCGCCCGCCATGCAGACGCTGGAGGCATTGAACCAAGAATTCTATATCGCGAATGCCACCGCGCGCGAGTTTCACATCCAGTCCGTCTTTGTTGAGCCGCTTGCGCGCCAGCTTCTCGCTCATTCGCTCGCGCGTCGCCGACATGGCCTCGATTGTCGAAAAGTCAAGCGTTGTCGAATAGATCGAAGGCTCGACGAAATCGAGCAGCGCCTGACCGAGCGTTTCATCGCCGGCAGCAACGCGAGCTTTGATCAACATCTGCAGCTCCCAGTCGCGAGCGCGTTTCGAGTAGTACTCTTTGGCAGCCGAGAGCGAGATGCAAACGTCTCCGAGCGTGCCTTCCGGCCGTAGCCTCAAGTCCACGCGATAGCAAAGGCCGGCAGCCGTATACGTCGATAACAAATTTGTGAACTGGTTAGCAACTTTTTTGAAAAATTCCTTGTTACTGATCCGTTGTGGTCCCGCCGTTTCTCCGTTTTCGCCGTACACAAACATCAAATCGATATCGGAGCTGTAATTCAGCTCTCGGCCTCCGAGTTTGCCAAGCGCGAGGACGGTGAAATGCACGGGCATTGTCTTGCCGGAGGACTCCAAAGCTTCAGGGCGGCCGTAGCGGGCTTCAAATTCCGAAACCGTGCTATTCAGCGCGCAGCCGAGAATTGCGCCGGCAAGATTCGACAGTTCTTCTGTTATTTCGGAGAGGGTGCCTTCTTTCAAAGCATCTCGAAGAACTATGCGTAGGAGCTCCTTCCGCCGAAACAACGCCAGATCTCCCGCGCTAGGCGCGGCCGCCCCACATTCCCGAACGAAGGCCTTGAGACGCCGCTCATATTCCGCGAGCTTAAGTGGACGGTCAAACTCTGTAATCGTGGAAAGCCATTCCGGATGCCGCAACAGCTCCTCGGAAAGAAAGTGGCTAAAGCCGAACGTTGTGATGAGCCAGCGACACTGGTTGTCATTCTCGACAAGTTGATCCCACAGCTCGGGACAACGAGAGGAAAATTCCGCCACATACTGCGACACCCTCTCCGGATCGGGCGAACTCTCGATTAGCTCTTCAATTCGCTTCAGCGCGATCACTTCAGCCTCTACAATCCAGTTTCTGTTCCACAAATGTTGACGTCCAGACCAGCTTCCCGAAAAAACGCCGCCTTCACAGCTAACGCTCGGTTTGCACTCTCCCGGTCTGCGGCGTAGGCCACCTGAATGTGATTGGCTTTATGCCGCGCCATCATCTGGTCTCGCGAGATGCCGTAGAGAACAGCGTGCATGATCGGCCATTGAGAAGTTGTGAGACGCCAGCGACGCTCGGTTTCTGACCTGGGAAGTTCGACGACGCGTGCACGTCCTATATCGACTTTCAATCTTCCCTCCTCAATGAAGACGCGGCTCCATACAATTTCTCCGGGCTTACTCACGCCTTTCAGCGAACCGCCTCCCAAGCGGAAATACATCGGGGGTTGCCGTTCGCTCACCGAGCCAGCGTAACCGCCGATGTTGTGGGCAGCAGGCACGGCACCCGAAATTTCGAACACCCAAACAAACTGATCTTCGTACACTTCGCCGTAGCGGAGGTCATGCAGCGTGGTCTCCGGCGGAAGGCCGAGCGCATTCCAAACGCGGTTGGTCACTAGCGCATCTAACCCCGCACATTCATCAACCTCATTGAAATGAGGCAGCGGCTGCCCGGCATGCAGCACTCGGCCATCGGGAGACGTTACCGGCGGCCGATCGGAGTTGTTTAGGAGCCCTTCGGCGAGATCGGAGGCAGGCGCCAAGTCTTTCAACCCCTGCTGATATTGAATCCCGATTGCGGCACAACCGAACTCATCCGCAATGCGAAGTGCCGCTATGTACATTCGGCACTGGTCGAGAATTTGCTCGTCGGTTAGATCCGCTTGTGGATTTTCACCAGTCTTAAACTGGAGGCCTTTGCTATCGAGCCAATTCCTGACCGCCTGCGCTTCTTCTTGGGCAACTGTTCGCATCGCCGCATAAAGGGCGGACTGACTAAGGCGCTCCTTGTACACACCCGTAGGGTTCAAGAGGTGATCCGGCACGATCGCGTTGAACATGCCCATGCATCCTTCATCGAATATGCCGAGAATCGCTTTGTCGCGCTTAAGTTGTCGCGCAAGCGACGTGCCGAGCGCCTCGCTATCGGCAGGGAGCTTCAAATCGCTCAGCGAGCGTACATGCGTGGTGTCATGTCGAACGGATTCGCCGCGCAACCATGACCGCAATCGCGACAAGAAGTAATCGTCCTCGAAATCCTGAGACCACAAGGTTGCATACGTGACGCCGGCTTTCGCTAGCGAACCGTTCAAATTCAGCATTCCCACCAAGCCGGGCCACTGGCCGCTCCAATTCGCGACCGTCAGGATGGGCCCCTTATGCGTGATCAGACCGTGCAGAACATGATGACTGTACTGCCAGACGGCTTCGACAACAATGATGGGCGCGTCTTGTGGAACGCCACGGAACACCTGCATCCCATACTTCTGCGAATCGATGAAGCCATGTCTCTTTTGCGCGTCGACAGGATGGCCACGTTTCACCGCGTAGCCGCAGTCTTCTATGGCTTTGGTGACGGCCTTTTCCACCTGCTCTTGCGCCGGCCAGCATGCCTGGTTTGCGGACAGGCGCAGATCGCCGCTTGCGATCAGAATGACCGGCTGAGACATGGCTCTCATTCTCACAGAAGCGCAGGACTGACGTGTGGCAACGAGAGCGATTCAAATCAGCCTGCGACTGGAATCAGTAAACCCAGCCTAAGGAAACTTGATAGCTGCGGGGCGTAACCCAATGCGTGCCGCTAAAGGTGGATAAAAAGTTGTAGAGCGCCGCTTCGTTCGTGATGTTTACCGCCGTAAGCTTCAACGTGGTTTTCACACCCTTTTCTTTGCGAAAGAGATTATCGGTGCCTATGCCGACGTCGAACAAATTCCGTGAGGCAATGCGCGGCGGATTGTGATCGGGGTTGAAAGTTCCCGCGGCCGGAATGACTAGTCTCGTCGCGCCGTAATTTCCCGAACACGAGGTGATGGGGTGCTGCAAGGTGGCAAATTGATTTCCGCAGAAGAAGCCAATTGCGGCTTGCTGGTCGCCATCGAGTGCCAGCGCGTCCGCGAGGTCCGTTACGGAACCTGCAACCTCGCCGCTGTCGTATCGCCAGGTGAACATCATCCAGGGCCCATCTTTCTTGTACTGATAGCGCAGATACGTGGTCGCCTGAAATGCCTGGTCATGATCGATGCGGAAGACACTGTTGTTCAGAGGCGAGTTGAAGATCAGGCCTCCGCTTTCAGGGCCGAAAAACCTGGCACGCGTGTGTCCGAGATTCGTATACGCTTGAAAGCCGTGCAAATTGGAAGTGGAAATACGCGCCGAAACACCATCGATCTTGGATTGCCTCCACTCAATTGGAAATGCGACCGGCGTGTTGAAGAGAGTGTCAAAATCGAACGCGTTCTGCGTATATTTCCAGAAGTAATCGCCTTCGATCCGAAGGTACTTTCCGACCCCTTGCTGTAACCCGGTGCCGTATTGATTGCGGTGGCCTGGCCGGAGCGCCTGGCTACCAAAAGCTCCGAACACGTTGGACGCCAACCCGCCAGCGCCGGTAGTGCTCGATAAGACGAGGTTCTCGTTATACGGTGTCTCCATAGTGCGGTCGTAAGAAGCGCGCAGCACTGTGCCGGTCTTCTTAACCAAATATGAAATTCCAGTGCGCGGTTCTACGAGGTGGTCTTTGGAGATACCGTCGTAGTTGTCGAAACGCAAACCGATCGTGAGCGTGAAGTTCCTTATACTGATCTGGTCTTGTCCGTAAACGGCCTGTTCATTGATGTTCGCCGCACCACGGAAATTGAATAAGCTACCGCCTCGCGTTAAATCAAACGGAATCAAACCGGGTGAAAGTGTCGGGTTCACAATGTACCCAAGACCGGCACACGCACTTGGGTTTGTTAGCGTTGGCGTAAGAACCGGGTTGCCTGCGGAGGTTAAGCACACCGGATTGAAAGTTGGATCCGTAATGCCCAGCCCAAAATTCTCGTTGAGCCTGGTTTGCATGAACTGCGTTCCGACCTTGACGTTGTGTATGCCATTCGCGTAAGAGAGGTCGACACGGGTACCCCAGTTCGTGAGATGGCGATTTTGGCCGAGGGTCGCGGGAGTATCGTCGAACACGTCTCGACTCGGGAAGTATTGGACGTGATCCTGTCGGAAGAACGGGTTAATTGAAAGAACGGTCTGCGCACTGAAAGTATGCTGATACCCGAGACCCGCGCTTAAAGTCGTCGCTTGCTGACGTTGATCCTGAGTTAGTTGATCGTAGGTGTCAGGAATCTGGAACCAATTGCGAGCGCCGAATAAATCAAGATGAAAGGAGTCGCGGCTTCCGGGTTGAAAATCGACGCGGTCGAAGAGAGTTTCATTGTTACCCTTGTCGTGAAACGGCGTAAATTCAGGGCTGTCCAGAAACCGACCGCTTCTGTCCGTATTCACAACGACGAAATTGCCCCAGTTTGCGCCACCTGTTCCATACGTCGCTTCTTCGCCAACAGTGCCGAACGAGCCGTAAGTCAGCGAAAGACTCGCAGTTGGCTTCTGACCAAGGCCAGAGCGTGTGACGGCGTTCACCACCATGCTGGTCTTGTCGCCATATTCGGCGCTGGGCCCAGCGTTAACGATTTCAAGGGACTGAAAGGCATTCGAAGGGAGCTGGGTAGAGAATGTCTTGCTCTGTTGATCGCTGATAGGCTGACCGTCAACGACGTAAGTGGTCTCCCCATGGTCTCCCTGCGGATGGAAAAACCCGTTCGAGTCGGCCACAACGCCACCGGATGTCATCGTAATTGCGTCGCTCAATCCTTGACCGGTCGTCGCAATCGGCAGGTTCGCGAGCAGGTTCTGGCTCACATCCGTGTGTGCTGATGGCACATTCTCAACCACGTCGGCCGAAGCCGAGACATTCACGGTCTGCTGTGATCCAGCCAAGGCCAACTGGGCCTGAAACTGAATGGGAACCTGCGTGCGCACTGCTACGTGGCTTTGATACCTTTGAAAACCGGCTGATGTAACTTCAATGAGATATTCATTGGGCGGGATATTGACGAACCGGAATGTTCCGTCCGCACCCGATTTCACGGCCTGCTTGTAATCCGAAACCGCATTGCTAATGGTGATATCGGCGCCCGCGATCACCGCGCCGCTCGGGTCGACGACAGTGCCCTGGATAGTTCCGCCCGTGCCGCTCGCCTGCGATTCGGAGGGGGAATCCGCGCGAGCGAAGAAAACAAAAATTAAAATTGCCAGCATGCCTGCCGGCTTGATTAATCGATTCAAAATACTGCTCCTTCTTTTCAAGCTCAGACCGCCTGCCACTCGCTTGGGGCGAGCGTAGGAGGCGATCAAACAACTACAGGGAAAGAAGTAGCGATGGCGGAGCGCGCGAGGTGCGAGCTAACTTGCGAACCTCCAGAATTGCGCTAGGCTTTGCGGACGAGGTGAGATCTGCTGTCGCCGCGCTGTAGGGCTTGCCCGCGTCACTTTCAATCGCGACAACCTTTGCGCGATTTGTGGCGTGGCAGATGAGACAGGTGCCTTCCTGACTTGCGTTGTGCTTATGAATCGGACCGGCTACGCATGCAACAATTAACGCGCATAGGCACAGTATTGCCACAATGCGGCTGACTAATGCCTTTTTGCGATGCCGTACGACCACTTACTTCAAATTATACGCGAGGCCAGCGGCAACACTTCGTAAAAAAACGTCACATTCCTGTTCAAACTGTGAGACACCCTTCAAACAAATACTGACAAGCTTGTTTCGCTATGTTTAAATAAGCTCCATGCAGTCCAGTAAAGGTTCGAAAAACAATATCGCGGAAGAGAATGTCGGGTCTGTGCCGGAGAAGAGCACGGCGTCAGAAGGAATATCTAAACCGCGCACCTCACGATCTTCCAAGCTCAAGAAAGAAACGAGCGACACAGGTTCAGCTAAGCATCGGAAAAGCAGCTCGCCGGAGAATTTTGTGGAGAGCTCGCCTGCGGCGAAAATGACGGCCACGGCGGCTGACTTAAGTTCGCTTGCTTCCGCCGTGCGCCCATCTCCATCGCACGAAGAGATCGCGAAACTTGCGCACTCGTACTGGGTCGCTCGCGGGCACGCACATGGCTCACCGGAAGAAGATTGGATCCGTGCCGAGCACGAATTAAGAGCAAAGCGCTGATCGCGTTTCAGCTTACGTTATTGGTAAGCCAATCCAACTAAACCCGTAATCGATCGTCCAATATTGCAAGGAGCGCCTGGTCCGTGCGCGGGCGGATTGTTGCCCAGCGACGCGGCAGTATCCGTGTGCTTTGTAAGCTATAGGTAAGCGTCACGTTATGAATGAGCCGGGTCAAGATGTTATTGAGTCCCACGCTGCGGCGCTGCGCACCTCGGTAGAACGGCCGCGCTCCGGATTCGTCACGACCATCGCTTGGTTTCGTGACCTGATGCTCTCGGTGCTTATTGCCGTTCTGGTTATTTTGTTCCTGTATCGTCCGGTGAAAGTGGAGGGGACGAGCATGATGCCCAGCCTCTACGATCAGGAGCGGCTATTCATAAACCAGTTCAGCTATAAGTTCGGGCTCGGCGACATTAAACGTGGGGATACGGTGGTCTTCTGGTTCCCGGAGGATACGACAAAATCCTACATCAAGCGGGTAATTGGTTTGCCGGGAGACACCATCGCCGTGGAAGACGGCTATGTGATCGTGAACACGAAGAAGCTGGTAGAGAATTATGTGCCGACGGAGTATCGCGACGATCGTAACTACGCTCCGCATGTCGTTCCGCCCAACGAATATTTTGTGTTAGGCGATCATCGCGTGGCCTCAAATGACAGCCGCGCGTGGGGCTTCGTCCCAAGAAGCTACATCTATGGCAAAGCCGTGTTCGTCTTTTGGCCCCCCGAGCGCATGGGCACCGTTCGTTAAGGACGTCGATTCACCAGCCACAAAAGAATGGTGGCCAGGGCACTAAGAAGCAAGCATGTGACCCAGGGGAAGTAGAAGGTCGTGTTCTTGCCGCGCCACACTACATCACCCGGCAAGCGCCCCAACGGCAGGTTGAGCCGGTTCAACAAGGCGATTGCGACGCCCAAACCCACTAACACCAATCCGGCAACGATGAAGAGGCGTCCCAAGTTCATGCTCATCTCGATGGTAATCTGAGCGTCGCGGCCGGTCACAGCCCGACCTCTCTGCGTTACACTGGCCGCTGGAACGGCCGATAATGAGCGATTCGAAAACGTACACGCCCAACGCGGAATTTGTTGCGCATGCCCGCGTGAAGGGCATGGAAGGATATCGCGAGCTTTACGACCGAGCGAAAAAAAACCCGGAAAGATTTTGGGAAGAGCTGGCCAATAGCGAGCTGACTTGGTTCCATCGTTTTTCCAAAACGTTGGAATGGGATCCGCCCTTCGCGAAATGGTTCACGGGCGGTAAAATCAACGCCTGCTACAACTGTGTCGATCGGCATCTGAGCACGCCTCGAAGAACAAAACCAGCACTGGTCTGGGAAGGCGAACCGGGCGATCAGCGCACCATCACGTACGAAGAGCTGCACGGGCTTGTCAGCCGATTCGCCACCGTTTTAAAGCGTCTTGGGTACCGAGCGGGTGACCGCGCCATCATTTACATGCCGATGGTTCCCGAACTTCCCATCGCCATGCTCGCGTGCGCCAGGCTTGGCATTACGCACAGTGTTGTGTTCGCCGGATTCTCGGCCGAGGCATTGAAGGCGCGCATTCAGGATCTGAACGCGTGGGTTGTGATTACGGCCGACGGCGGCTGGCGGCGTGGCAAAGAGGTTCGTCTCAAACAAGCGATCGACGAAGCGCTCGAGGGGTGCCCCGACGTGCGTAACGTCATCGTGTATAGGCGCACTCGTTCGCCCATCGAGATGAAGGCGGGACGCGATCTGTGGTGGCACGAGCTCGACGAGCAGCTCTCAGACACACCGCCGCAGCAGCACCAGTCGGAAACTTGCGAAGCGCAAGATCTCGATTCGGAGCATCCGCTTTTTGTGCTCTACACCTCGGGCACCACAGGAAAACCGAAGGGTGTTCTTCATACCACGGCGGGGTATTTGCTGCAGACCTGCATGACGATGAAGTGGATTTTCGATCTGCAAGAGAACGACGTTTACTGGTGCACCGCGGACATTGGGTGGGTAACCGGCCACAGCTACATCGTGTACGGGCCACTCGCAGCAGGTGCGACGTCGGTCATGTATGAGGGCGCTCCCGACTATCCGGCGTTCGACCGGTTGTGGCAAATCGTCGAGAAGCATCGGGTATCTATCTTGTACACGTCGCCTACGGCAATTCGCGCGCTCATCCGGCAGGGCGATCGGTGGCCCGATGCGCACAATCTTTCGAGTTTGCGCTTGCTTGGATCGGTGGGAGAGCCGATCAATCCCGCCGCATGGGAATGGTATTACCGCGTGATCGGAAAGGAGCGCTGCCCGATTGTCGACACCTGGTGGCAGACCGAAACGGGCGGGATCATGATTGCGCCCATGCCCGGCGCCGTGCCGTTGAAACCAGGCTCCGCAACATTGCCCATTCCAGGCGTGGTCGCCGACATTGTCGATTCCGAAGGCAACATGCTGCCCGACAATCGCGAAGGCTATCTGATCATCCGTGAGCCATGGCCAGGCATGGTTCGCAACATCTGGGGCGATCCACAGCGCTTCAAAGAGCAGTACTGGTCACGCGTGCCGGGCTCCTATTTCACCGGCGACGCCGCGCGCCGCGATCAAGACGGATACTATTGGGTGCTTGGCCGTGTAGATGACGTGATGAACGTCAGCGGTCATCGACTCAGCACGATGGAAGTGGAATCGGCGCTGGTCCATCATCCCGCAGTGGCGGAAGCCGCGGTTGTGGCCAAGCCCCATGAGATCACGGGACAGGCAGTGTGCGCATTCGTCACGTGCAAGAAGGGCGATTGGAATCACGACACGCTTGGCCAGGAATTGCGCCAATGGGTGTCGCACGAGATCGGACCGTTCGCACGACCTGACGAGATCCGCTTTACCGATGCGTTGCCAAAAACCCGGAGCGGCAAAATCATGCGCCGACTGCTTCGCGAGATCGTTACGACCAATGCCGTGACGGGGGATGTGACCACGTTGGAAGATATGACGGTGGTAACGCGACTCGCATCACAACATGACGAAGAGTAGGGAAGCGATACGTTGCTCTACGAGTCCAGCTTGGCGTCCAGCGTGATCTCGGTATCGTAGAGCTTCGAGACGGGGCAACCCTCTTTCGCAGCTTGTGTGGCCCGCTCGAAGCTATCCTGCGAAGCGCCCGGAATCTTCGCCCTCAACTCCAGATGGCTTTTCTTGATCGCGAAGCCACTGCCTTCCTTGTCGAGCGTGATGGTGCACGTCGTATCGATGCTGTCGGCTTTCAGCCCTTCCTTCTGCAGCTCCGCTGAAAGAGCCATCGAGAAACAGCCCGCATGCGCCGCGGCCAGCAGTTCTTCAGGATTGGTGCCGTTTCCCTGCTCAAAGCGGGTCTTGAATGAATACGGCGCGTTGGAGAGCACGCCGCTATCGGAAGAAAGAATACCCGTGCCCGACTTCAAATCGCCCTTCCATTGGGCTTTCGCTTTACGATCCATGGATCGAGCTTATCTTATGGACGGGCGCATCGATGGGCAGAGGGGCGTATACGCGTTTGAGCTACGCCAAACGGCAGATCGCAGCCACCATGCGACTCGGATTTTCAGGCTCTCGGCGGTAAGAGAAAAATTGCGCTGGCTGGCAGGCCGTACAAAAACCGGAATCGAAGACGCGGTCACGTGCAACGCCCGCCTGTTCCATCTGACGCCGGTTCGCCTCCGTAAGATTGAGTTTGCGTTGCCCGCTGGTTGGTTCCCACTCCGGAAAAAGCTCTGCAAAGTGATTCGCGACCTCCGCGCCCACTTCATAGCAGCAGTCCCGGATCGATGGCCCCATAGCGGCGTAAATGTCGCTTGGCGCAGTTGCAAAATCGGCAGCCATTTTCTCAATCGCGTGTTTCACCACTTCACCAGCCGTCCCGCGCCACCCTGCATGCACCGCGGCTACCGCGCGGTTGCGCGAATCAAGCAGCAAAATCGGTACGCAATCGGCCGTTCGAACGGCAATGTATTTTCCGATCTCGTCCGTAATTAATGCGTCGCCCTCGCGCTCACGGTTTGTCAATCCAGCCGCATTCAGCAGCCCGAGCCGAGTGGATCTGCTTCAACGTGATGTCTGATTCCGGATTTGCCCGCCGCGTACCGAAACCGTGTTCTTGCCAAGCAAACTGCTGAAAGGCAGCGCAGCGATAAATACCATCGCCGTCGAGCCGGAATAAATTGGACACCGATCTATGAGACTAGCGTGGCGCCGACAGGGGAGTCTTTGTGTTTACGGGCGCGCGCTGTGCGATACCACTCGAGCGTGAGGCGCAAACCCTGCTCAAACGTTACGCGCGGGCTGTGCCCGAGATCCCGAATCGCTGCGGTCGTGTCCGCTTGTGAGTGGCGCACGTCTCCTGGACGGGGCGGTCCGTACATGGCGGGCAGACTCACGCCTTCTATCTGCTGCAGCATTTGCCACGTTTGGTTCAGCGTGTAGCGATTGCCGTTACCTGCATTGAACACTCTTCCCGAAACCCCGCGTGCCGTTGAGGCTTTGAGGATGAGACTGGTCACATCGTCGACATGCGTGAAATCCCGCGATTGCTCGCCATCGCCATAGATGGTCGGACTGCGCCGCTCGATGAGGCAGTTCAGGAAAACGGACAGCACGCCGGAATAGACGCTGCTTGGATCTTGACGGGGCCCATAAACATTAAAGAAGCGCAGCGAAACAGTTTCCAGACCGTAGCAGTTCGAGAAGGCGCTTGCGTAATATTCGCCGAGCAGTTTCTGCACCGCGTACGGGGACTTCGGGGCGGGCACCATGCTCTCCACTTTCGGTAGAACTTCGGTATCGCCATACGCCGAAGAAGACCCCGCATAAACGACACGGCCGACCTTCCCTTCTACTGCCGCGCGCAACAGGTTGAACGTTCCGTCGATGTTCGATTCGTGACTGGGGACCGGCTGTTCGATCGACTTGGGAACCGAAGGCAGTGCAGCCAGATGAAACACGCGATGCGCGCCATCGACGACCGGCGCAATGCGATCGTAATCCCGAAGGTCGACTTCGTGAAAGGTGATTTGATCCGCGACTTCTTCCAAGTTGGCCAGCTTGCCCGTCGACAGGTTATCGATCACATGCACGTGGCGGCCTTCGGCCAGCAAAGCTCTGACCAGCGCCGAGCCAATAAAACCCGCGCCTCCCGTGATAACGTAGCGGTTCATCACACCTCGAAATTGCTGATTTTGGATTGTGGCGCGTCGCAAGTTGCCACTCGAACTAGCTTATCGGCAACGGAGTGCTGGGCTAAGTCGCCGCTCGCGCTGAAATTTGAGAACGAGAGCTTCGGAAAAACAAAAAGGGCGGTCAACGCCGCCCCTTGAACGCAACGTCAGGCACGCTTGTTCAACTACACTTTGGCTTGATTGCTGCGCGGCGTCGTGGTTGTATCCAGCCCGGTGTTAGCAGCGCGGGCCCACTCATCGGCTTCCTTGACGGCTTGCTCCTTGGTGATACCGTACCGCTCCTGCAGTCTGCCGACCAGCTCATCTTTCTTTCCACTCATCGCGGTAACGTCATCGTCGGTGAGCTTGGCCCAACGCTGCTTTACCGAACCCTTGAGTTGCTTCCATTTGCCTTCGAATTGATCCGAATTCATGGTTAAGCTCCTTCCAGTTAACTGGTAAAGCAACGGGCGAACCAAACCAGGGTTTTCAACAAATTACCTCTGCGGTATGAAGGTTATTGAAGGAAAATCTTCCACGGTGAGTGCGTTTTTTGCCAATACGTACCTTGTGTCTGGAAGCTCTGGGATACTCAGGAATGGCTATGTGCCCGGATAAGGTTCTGCTGGAAACAAAGTTCCGGCTGATGCCGCGCCGACGGGGTAAGGTGCGCGATATCTATGATTTGGGCGATACCTTGCTGTTCGTTGCCTCCGATCGCATCTCGGCGTTCGATTGCGTTCTCCCGAGCGGCATACCGTGCAAAGGACGCGTATTGACGCAGATGTCCTTGTTCTGGTTCGACTTTCTGAAAAACACCGTCCAATCGCACCTTTTGACCGCGGACGTGAAGCAATACCCGAAACGGCTGTACCGTCATCGAAAGATGCTGAATGGGCGCTCGATGCTGGTCAAAAAGGCCCAAATGATCGAGATCGAGTGTGTCGCCCGAGGCTATCTGGCGGGCTCCGGATGGCGCGAATACAGCACCAAAGGGACGGTTTGCGGTATCCCGCTTCCCTCCGGTTTGCGCGACGGAGACCGTCTGCCACGAGCCCATTTTCACGCCCGCGACGAAGGCCCAAACGGGGCACGACGTGAACGTACCTTTCCAGTATGTGGCGGATCGGCTGGGCGTGGATCTCGCAGGCCAACTCCGCGATTTGACACTCGAGATCTACGATCGTGCTGCGGCCTACGCGCTGGAGCGCGGCATCATATTAGCCGACACGAAGTTCGAATTCGGCTTTATCGACGGCACCTTAACACTGGCGGATGAGGTGTTGACCCCTGATTCCTCCCGGTACTGGCCGGCCGATTCGCACAGCCCCGGAAGACCGCAATTCTCATTCGATAAGCAATATGTGCGCGACTACTTGGAGACGCTTACCTGGAATAAGCGGCCGCCTGCGCCGGCACTTCCGCCGGAGGTGGTGCAGCAAACGAGCGCAAAATATCAGGAAGCTTATTGGCGACTCACTGGCAGAACGCTGGACGGCGCCTCCGCCACTTTCTAACGCACCTTCGATGGGCAGCTTAAACTGGTTCGACATCTCGCTCGTGCTGATTATTCTCTGGTCGGCAATTGCGGGACTGCGTTCCGGACTCGCGCGGGTCGTGGTCGGTTTCGCCGCTACCGTAGCTGGTTTAATGGCCGGCTTCTGGTGTTATCGCATGGTGGCGGCAGAACTGATGCCGTGGGTGAAGACGCCGACCGTAGCGAACATTTTAGGATTCCTGCTCATCTTCGTTGGAGTAATGATTCTCGGAACTGCGATCTCGTCTGTGTTGTCCCGGTTCTTCCGCTGGATCGGCCTTTCCTGGTTCAACCATTTTCTTGGCGGCGTGGCGGGCTTTGTTCGAGGAGCTTTAATGATTGCAGCCCTGCTGGACATTCTCGTCGCTTTCTCGCCATCTCCTACGCCGACCTTCCTGGAACATTCGCGCGTCCTGCCGTACGCGAGCGAAGTGGCATCCTGGCTGGTTGATATGGCGCCTCGCCCGTTGAAAGACGCCTTCGATGAGCAGATGGAAAATCTGAAGCGGCTGTGGGCTCACCCTTCGGACCAGCACCAACAGGCTACGTGAACCGTCAGTTCTCTACCCTTCCCGAGGAATATTCACGTTGCTGATCGTCTTCGACCTCGACGGCACGCTCATCGACTCCAGCAAAGATCTTGCGATTTCGATGAACGCGACACGCGAGCACTTCGGCATGACCGCGCTCGATCCGGCGCTAATTTACTCGTACGTTGGTAACGGCGCGGCGGTGTTACTGCGCCGCGCCCTAGGCTCGGAAGCGTCGGAAGAGATGGTCGAGGAAGGCTTGCGTTTCTTTCTGAAGTTTTACCGCGCGCATGCTCTCGAGCACACCCGGCTTTACCCCGGTGTTCGAGAAGTCGTCGAAGAGTTGTCGGCATCCGGGCACAAACTCGCTGTTCTGACCAACAAGCCCGTGCGCATCAGCTTCGATATTGTCGGAGCGCTCGGCTTACAGAAGCACTTCCTGCGTGTTTATGGGGGAGACAGTTTCGTCAGCAAAAAGCCGGATGCGATCGGAATCAAGACTTTGATGCACGAGGCGCATGCAGGCGCGACCGAGTCGATCATGGTGGGCGATAGCGGCGTGGACGTGCAGACGGCGCGCAATGCCGGCATCCGTAGTTGTGGCGTGGCGTGGGGATTTCAGCCGGAAGCTTTCGAAATCGACGCGCCTGACATTCTGATCAGCCAGCCAAGTGAGTTATTAGGCGTTATCGGACAGTTGTAACAGTTTTCATGCACACTGGAACAATGACACCGTTCCCAGCACCTGATCCGGAGCATTGCCGCCGCGACGACCCGGCACCCGAAGAACTCGATCCGCAGGATAACAACAAACTCAGAGATCAAATCAAGGGACAAACAACAGAACACGCGACTCCTCCGCGACTGGAAGATGAAGGGCAGTCTGGAGGATGAAATGAACTCCTCGATGCCGGCTCATACGTCGAGAGCAGCGGAGATCAGCACAGCGCTGTTGATGATCCGCATCGCCAGCGGCGTCGCCTTCCTCTATCACGGCTGTGCGATTCTCTTTGGGGCATTCGGAGGCCCAGGTCCCGTGAAGTTCGCAGCCTTCATGCATGCACCCGCTTTAGTCGGTTACCTGGTCGGCTTGGCGCAGTTTTGCGGGGGCCTCGCGATACTCACCGGCTTTCTGATTCGAATTGGGGCAGCCTGCATCATCGTGGTGATGATCGGCGCCATTTTCCTCGTGCATCTTCCCCACGGCTTCGATATCAATAAAGGCGGCATGGAATACTCCCTTACGCAACTGCTCATCGCGGTTGCCCTTCTGATTACCGGCGGGGGCGCCTGGTCGCTCTCGCATAAGCTGCCGTCGCCATTACACAAGTTATAAGCAGGCCGCAAAGAGGGGAAGGCTCAGGAGCAGCGACGCCTTTCGCCGCTTTATACTGCAATACAGCATCCAATTTCCCTCGGAACGCATGCAGGACATCGCACAATTCGTGTTTAGCGATGAGACCCTCCGGTCGATCATCGAGTACATGCCGGAGGCGATCGCGGTTGTCGATTGCGAAGGACATTTCGTTGTCTTTAACGGCGCGGCGCGGGATATTTTAGGCATTGAGCCGGGGACTGAGCCGCGGGGCGCCGCTGCCGATCAGTGCTCGGTGGCTTGCGGGGTTTTTCTAACGGACCGCGTGACCCCGTGTCCTTCCGAAGATTTGCCTTTGACAAGAGCGCTGCGTGGCGAAGCTGTCCAGGATCGCGAACTCTTCATACGCAATGCGGATAAGTCGCGCGGCTGCTGGGTGCACGCGAGCGCCTCTCCGTTGCGTGATGCCGACGGTGTGTTGATCGGCGCGGTACTCGTCTATCGAGACGTCAGCGAGCAGAAAGAGGCCGAACTTCAGCGCGATCTTCTGCATCGAGCCGTCCTCGAAAGCGAGGAGGTACATCGCCTGCTCTCGGAATCCGTTCCGCAGCTCGTGTGGAGGTGTCGTGCGGATGGCTACTGCGACTATCTCAATTCGCGTTGGGAAGAGTACACGGGGCTTCCCGAAACCGAGCACCTCGGCTTCAAGTGGATCAACGCGCTTCATCCCGATGACCGTGAGCGTACGCGCGAGGCCTGGCTGGCCGCAGTTCGCGGCGAGCGCGCTTATGACATCGAATATCGAATGCGCAACGCCGAGGGTGCATATCGCTGGTTCAAAGCGCGAGCCTCGGCGGTGCACGATTCGTCCGGCCACATCGCACGCTGGTTCGGCACATCGACGGACATAGACGATCAGAAGCGAATTGAACAGAAACTGGCCGAGCAGAGTGAAGTACTGGCGCGCTCGAACGCAGAGCTTCAGGAGTTTGCATACATCGTGGCCCACGATTTACGCGAGCCGCTGCGTACGATCGGCGGTTTCACGCAGTTACTTGCGCGGAAACTGCCGGAAGACGTGAAAGCTGCCAGGGGCGACCTGCTTCGGCACATCGAGGGCGGGGTCGAGCGTATGGACGCGCTGATCGGAGGATTGCTCGCCTACGCGGTCGTGAGCGCCACGGAAGCGGAGCGACGGCCGGTCGCTTGCGACTCCGTACTACAATCCGCGCTCCTCGATCTGGAGGGAACCGTTCGAGAAACTGGAGCAACGATTACGTCAGAGCCTTTGCCTACCGTGCTGGGCGACGAAATTGCCCTGCTGCAACTTTTCCAGAACTTAATCGGAAACGCATTGAAGTATCGCGGGACTGAAGCGCCCCGTATTGAAATCAGCGCCGAACAGTGCGGCGCATATTGGCAATTTCGAGTGAAGGACAACGGTCTAGGGATCGCTCGCGAGTATCACGAGGAGATTTTTGGACTTTTTAAGCGCGCGCACAGCCGTAAATTCGAGGGCATTGGACTCGGCCTGGCTTATTGCAAGAAGATCGTCGACAAACATCGTGGCCGCATCTGGGTGGAGTCCGAGCCGGGCAGTGGATCGACGTTCTTTTTCACACTTCCCGTTCAGAGCGACTAGTACGCCGATTTGCGGAACCGCGCGCGTCAGCAAGCGGGCTTTCGATGACCGCCCGCGACCAACTAGTGCAGTTGCTCGCCTGACGGCTTCGCGATGGGCTTATTCAACGGGACGGGCGCGCCGAAGCTGGGTGTGCCGTCCGCGTTCCAGGCAAACGGTTGAGCACGTGGCGAGCGATCTGTCGAGCAACCCTCATGCGGAAGAGGATTGGCGTGATAAATGATCCAGTCTTGCCGGCCATCGGGAGACTTAAAGAAGCCGTTGTGCCCTGGTCCGTAGGCGTGTGCTTCGGGCGATTCGGAGAACACCGGCTGCGCCAATTTCGTCCACGAAGCGGGATTCAACAAATCGCTCGTCCCGGAAGCCCAAAGCATCCCGAGCGCGTAATGATCGGTCCAGCACCCGCTCGCTGAGTAAATCAAAAAGATCTTCCCGTTGTGCTTGAGGATTTCCGGCGCCTCATTCACATCGACGTGCTTGGGATGCTCATGCGGCAGATCGCCAAATTCTTCCCACCGAAATTGCGGCGTCGAAAGCATCACGCGACGACTCTCCACCGTCCACGGATTCTTGAGTTGAGCGATATAGATGTTTTGAGTTCCATTTTCATCGCCGGGCCACCCGGACCAGGCGGCGTATAGCTTGCCGGCGTTGTCGAATACCGTAGGATCAATCGCCCATTTGTCGCTGGCGTCGGTAAGTTCTCCTTTCATCGCCCATTCGCCCGAGACAGGATCGCGCGAGCCATTTTCGAGAACCCAGATGCGGTGCGTACGGTTCTTGCCGGAATCCGCGGCAAAGTAGATGTACCACTTTCCCTCGACAAAGTGCAGCTCAGGCGCCCAGAGTTGATGAGAGTATGGGCCCTTTCGCGGGGGCTTCCATACAATCTTCTTCTCGGCATGGTCAAGGTCGGTAATGTCGCGCGTCTTCCAAATCGTCAGGTTCCTGCTCGTGGTGTTCATGTAGTAATAGAAGCCGTCCTGATAGATGACCCACGGATCAGGGCCTGTCACGAGCAGTGGATTTGTGAACGTGGAGGAGCAGTACGCGCCGGTCGCAAGCGCCAGAAAAGCGCAGAAGCGAAACCCCGCGCGTACGTGCATCGGAGGTAACTAGAAACGCAAGCGCATCTCGAGTTGGAGGAGCCGCGGGGTATCGATGGTGCCTCCTGTGAAGCCGAAGTTCGTGGTCGGATTGTTCGGACTCGGGTTGAGATTGTAAGGCGCCGCGAAAATGTGGCGGTTTGCGATGTTGAACGCATCGGCACGGAGCTCAAGATTGACCGACTCCCAAATGTTGAAGCGCTTGACCAGATTGACGTCTTCCTCGGCGTAATTCTGCATACGAAAACCGGTAACACGAGCGAGCTGGCCGAAAACGATCGGAGCGTTCGGGTTAGTGTTCGGATCCGCGAAGTAGTTGTTGTTCAGATAAGGCTGATGTAGAGCATTGAATCCGGGCGTATTCATGACAGAACTATAGACGGACTGACCGGGAACCGGATTAAATCGGAAACAGTCGTCCCAGCCCGCGCTGAAGCTGTTGGAAGCGCAATAAAAGGGCAGAGGCTCGCCGCTTTGATAGCGCAGAATAGCGCCGACTTGCCAACCGCCGAAAATCGCGCCCACCACTCCGCCGTGATTCAGAAACGCCTTGTTTTTGCCGAAGGGGAGCTCGTAGATAAAACTGCCCACGAACATCTGGGGGATGTCCTGGGAGCTGATCGATTTCTCGAGATGCAGGTTGAACGGATCCTGATACAACCCTCCGCCCGCGTTGCAGCACGGCTGCATGCTGTCGGCATCGGTAAGAGTTTTCGACCAGGTGTAGGAAAGTTGCAAATTCAAGCCGCTGTGGAAACGGCGCTGCAGCATCACTTCCAGGGCCTCGAAGGTGGACATGCCGTCGTTTTCCAGGCAGCAGTCAGTATTAATTCGGAAGTACTGGGGATACGGGCGGAGAGCTTGACCTACCGGGCCGTTAAACCCGGGGAAAGGCGAAGAGACGCCAGCAGCATTCGCGAGAGACGACCCGACCTGCGCGTTCAAAACGTTCGAGCCTAGCGCGAGGTATTGCGGCCGCATGTTGTTGTACATCCCATCCGCAGCCGCCGATCGCAAGTTCTGGCTCTTGTTGCCGACATAGCCAACGCTCAGGATCAGATCCGGAGCCAATTGCTGCTGGATTTGGAAACTCCAACTCTGGATCATCGGCGGCTTACCGAACCCAGGGCTGATGTAGTCGACACCCGACTGGTTGCGGATTGTGGGATTGAGGAAGGGTGCAGCCGGATATGCTGGAAACCCATTGCTCAGATTGAACGCCGGTGTGAAGCCGTTCGGCGATGACGGGTTCGGTGACGCAGCGTAGCCCGCGTTGACTGAGTTGCCGAAGTCAGCATAATACAGCGGGCCGTACATAATGCCGTATGCGCCCCGGATGGCGGTCTTTCCGCTCGTGCCCGGAGAGTACGCGAATCCGATACGCGGCGCGAAGTCGTCATAAAAAGTCTTCGCCCAACGCACATTGCAGCCGTTGCAGTTGGAAGCAAAGATCACCGCGCCCGGATGACCGCCCGCACCGGGATTCGGAGTGGTGGGGCTGAAGTTCGACGTGAAGTTATCCGCTTCTGTGCGAGGCTGATCCACGTCCCAGCGGAGACCCAGGTTAAGAGTGAGATGAGAACTCACCTTGAAGTCGTCCTGGAGATACAGGGCCCAATAGTTCTGTGTGTAGCGCGGGTAGTGGGCTTCGACGGTCAGGTTGGCGTTATCCACTTCGCCGAGCAGAAAACTGGCGAAGCTGTTACCACCCTGATTCGCGAGAACGCCCGGGCCGGCGGCCGTTTCCGCGTTCGAGAAGTTGAAACCTCCGCTCTGGTTATCCGCAGTCAGATTGTTCAACTGCATCCAGCGGTACTCACCACCCATCGTGAGCGTGTGCTTTCCTTTCACCCAAGTCACGTTATCGGCTACACTCGCTTCGTTCGAAATCGTGTCGTCCGCTCTTTGCTGCCCGATGGATGTGAAGCCGCCGTTGATGTTGAATCGGGGAAAGGCAGGGCCCGAGACGTTCGCCAGCCCTATTTGCGAACCCCAGTTGGTGCCGTTGACCGCGCCCGAGTTGTTGGCGCTATTCCAACGGCTAAAACCGAGGTTCAAATGGTTCAGCATAGTGGGAGAGATGGTGTGATCCCAGCCGAAACGCCCGTAGTGTGTGACGAAATCCTGGAACCAGGTGTTTGGATCGATAGGATTCGGCAGAGCTGGAACGCCGCCGGTGAGCAGTACGTTTTGGCGCGTGTCGTAAGAACCAAAGATCTTATCGGAATTCCCTAAATTTTGATCAATGCGAACCGTGTACGTAGTGTTGTTAGTCGGGAAAGCCGCGTTGAAAGCGAAATTGTTCTGCAGACCCGAATTCGTCGGTGCCGGCAAATACTTCAGTACGTTCAAGGCGACCGGACTCAGCAGCGACGGTGGAATGACATTGAGTTTGCCGTTGTAGGACGCGGGCGTGGTGCGGCACGGCGTTCCACTGGTGCTTACTGTTTCCGAGCTCGGAATGAAAATTTCGCCGGCGTAGACAGGCGCGCCCGTGCAAGGGTTACTTCCAATGACGGTGTTCGTCAGAAGTGCAGAGAAATCCCCCGTCCGTTCCGCGGCGGTCGGCACGCTATTGGTTGTCACTGAACTGCGAGGCCACTGCAACTGCTCCCATGCGAAGAAGAAGAAGGTCTTATCTTTTCCGTTATAGATGTGGGGGATAACAACTGGGCCGCTAAACGTCAGTCCGTAGTCGTTCTTAATGTCTTTCGGGGTGGCGAAATTTGCGCGGCACTGCGGAGTTGTGCAGTCATCCAGGTTCAGGCCATTGAAATAGGTATTCGCGTCGAGATCGGTGTTCCGCAGGATATCGTAGGCCATACCATGGATCGAATTGCCGCCTGAATACGATGTGAAACTGCGAACGGCGCCGGTCGTGCGGCCGAACTGGGCAGAGGGCGTCGCGGTGGTGACCTTGAATTCCTGCAAGGAGTCGACCGAAGGTGCCGTTTCGTCGAAGGTCGAGCCATTATCGGGACGCACGGCGGAATTGCCGTCGAGGATCACGTCGTCACCAAAGTTCTGGCCACCGCTGGTCTTTTGGATATAGACGCCGTTCGAATTGTCGCCGGTCCCCGGACCGACTACTCCGGGGAGAAGGAAGGCGAAAGCTTCAGGCGAGCGGAACGCCCCAACACCACCCAGTGAGAGCGGCAGCTGCTCCACCTGCTGCGGCGTGACCACGCCGCTAATATCCGAAGTCGCAGATTGGACCGTCGGCACGTCTGCGGTGACCGTAACAGTTTCGCTAGTGGCCCCCACGGAGAGCTGGACGCTCATGGAAGCTGTCGAGTTGATCTGAACCACGATGCCGGTGCGCTGCTCGGTCTTGAACCCGGGCGCCGCAATCGTCAGGTCGTAGCTCCCTACGAGCAATTGGGGAAAGCTATAGTCTCCGGATTGCGTCGTCGTCGCTGTATACGTGGTTCCGCTGTTTGTTTCCTTGGCAGTGACCGTTGCATTCGCGACCGGCGCGCCCGACGCATCGGTTACATTACCAGTGATAGCGCCCCGATTAGATTGCGCGACTAACACCGCACCGCACAGTGAGACGAGTAGCGAAAAAGTTATACAAACAACATAGGACTGCAGCGACTTCATGGTTCCCCCAAAGCAAGGCATCGCACCGCGGACTGGTAAAAGAACCTGCCGAAACTAGCGCACAAAAAGATGTTGCGATTGCCGTCTGTTTAGATCGATTTAGTGACGTGTCGTTACATAACGTAAAACGCAGAAAACTGAAAGCTCAGACGTTTAACCGAATTGCTGCAGTTGTTTCGCTCGCCTGCGCGGCTCTACTTTTTGCGCATCAAGCCGACCGAGCACAATCGCATCGCTGGACTCAACAACAAGCGAATGACTGGTACCGAGGCCAGCCGTGGCTGGTCGGCAGCGATTACATTCCGTCCGACGCCTCGAACGAGTTAGAAATGTGGCAGGCGGATACGTTCGACCCGCAGCGCATCGATACCGAGCTCGGATGGGCGCAGGGGCTCGGAATGAACACCATGCGCGTGTTCCTGCACGACCTGCTTTGGGAACAGGATAAAGACGGTTTCAAGAAACGGATTAGTCGATTTCTAGAGATCTGTGACAAGCATCGGATCAAACCGATGTTCGTGCTGTTCGATTCGTGCTGGGATCCCTTTCCGCATCTCGGCAAACAGGCACCACCAAGACCGGGAATACACAATTCGCGCTGGGTACAAAGCCCCGGTGCGAAGGCGCTGCAAGATCCATCTCAATATCTGCGTCTTCAGGCGTATGTCGAAGGGGTAGTCGGCGCGTTCGCACACGACCGACGCGTTCTGGCGTGGGATGTGTGGAACGAGCCCGATAACACCAATAACGGCAGCTATGGACAGTCGGAGCCGCCTAACAAGGTTCAACTCGTGCTGGCATTGCTGCCTAAGGCGTTCGAATGGACGCGCGCAGCCAACCCCGAACAGCCCTTAACCAGCGGCGTGTGGCACGGCGACTGGTCTGATCCCGCCAAGCTCGAGCCTATGACCAAGGAGCAAATCGACCTTTCCGATATCACTTCTTTCCATAACTACGCTGTGCCCAATGATTTCGAGAAGCGCGTGCATTGGCTGCAGCAATATGGGCGTCCGCTGATCTGCACCGAATATATGGCGCGCGGTGAGAAGAGCACGTTCGAGGGCATTCTGCCGATCGCAAAGGAATACAAGGTCGGCGCAATCAACTGGGGGTTCGTTGCAGGTAAGACGCAGACTTATTTGCCGTGGGATTCTTGGCAGCAGCCGTACGTGTATCGCTCACCGGCCATGTGGCACCACGATATCTTCCATCCCGACGGCAAACCCTACCGTCCCGCGGAGGTCGCGTTTATTCGCAAAATGACAGGCAAGAGTGGAGAGTAGAATCGAGCGTGCTACGCGTACGCCGGTTCGGGCTCTTCCGCGGCGCTGAAATAGACACAGTCCGGATGATGGAAAACCAGAGCCGAGACACTCGCTTCTGGCTCCATCATGAAGCCTTCCGTCAGTTGTACGCCGATGTCTTCGGGGCGCAGCAAACGCCACAGCTTGGTCTGATCTTCGAGATTCGGACACGCGGGGTACCCGAAACTATAGCGCTTTCCCCTGTATTTGGACGTAAAGCGTTCTTGCATCGTCATGGTTGGAGGATCCGGGAAGCCCCAATCTTCACGGATGCGCCGGTGCAGCCATTCGGCGGCCGCTTCGGCAGTCTCGATCCCGAGCGCCTGTAGCGCATGTGCTTTGAAATATTCACCCCGCTGCTTTGCTTCCTCGGAATGGGCGATGATTCCTTCGCCCGCCGTCACGACGAACAGCGCCATGTGATCGCGGCGCCCATCCTGCGGATCCAGAGCGTAGTCGCTTAGACAAAGACCGTCGGACTTGGCCTGCCGTCCAAACCGAAAGCTCTCCAAGGGCGATTGTGCGCCCGGTGAGAAGACGTGCAGGGTGTTCCCTTCCCGCTCGATTTCGAAAAATTGCCAGACAGCGCGCGCCTTCATAAAAGTCGCGGCTTCGCGCTTCACGTCCTCCACATTATGGAAAAGTTCCAGAGCCTTTGGATCGCGCTCCACCAACAGCTTTTCGAATTTGCCCTTAAATCCGAGATGCCGCCCGTACAGCATCAACGGGTTGATGTAGCTCCATACTTCCGGCAGATTCGGCATGATGCGCACTTTGCGGTCGAGATAAGGAGCGGGCGGCGCTGGAATTTCAGTGCGAACCTTTGGGCTGCGAGCCTGGCCAGATGGAACGGCAATTTGCTCGCGCATCGGGCCGTCCAGCGGAACGTCACCGAAGATATGCTGCGAAAGAACTTCTTCACGCACGTCCGGATCCATAATCTCGTTCATCAGGCGCAAACCGGTCATCGCGTCCTTCGCGTAGAACGTCGGGGCGGCGTAACTTGGTCCAATTTTCGTTTTCGTGAATTTTTCCGAAAGCGCCGCACCTCCTACGAGGAGAGGCACGTGGATTCCCGCATCTTTAAGATCCCCCGCCGTGGTCACCATCTGCTGCGCGCTCTTGACCAGCAGGCCCGACAGGCCGATGGCATCGGGTTTGTGCTGCTGGTAAGCCTTGATCAAATCTTCGGGCGGAACTTTTATCCCGAGATTCACCACACGGTAACCGTTATTGCTGAGAATGATCTCGACCAGATTCTTGCCGATATCATGCACGTCGCCCTTCACTGTCGCGAGCACGATTCTGCCGCGAGTGGCGGACTCGGACTTCTCCATGAATTGCTCGAGGTGATTCACCGCGGCTTTCATCGCCTCTGCCGATTGCAGAACTTCCGCCACAATCAGTTCATTGTTGTTGAACAGGCGCCCGACTTCGGACATGCCGGCCATCAGCGGACCGTTGATCACATCCAGGGGCGCAACCCCTTGTTTGAGCTTCAAATCCAAATCGGGAATGAGGCCGTCTTTGGTCCCTTCGATGATGTAGTTGCCCAGACGCTCATCCAGCGGAAGGTCGGCTGCTTTTTTCTTATCCTTCTTCGCCGCGCCGCGGAAATAGTCGGAGATGGCCGTAATGTGAAATTGATTCACCGCCATCTTTTGGTCACGCGATTGCAACCGCCAATCCTCAGGAACTGCTTCCAGCACGACAGCATTCGAATGATCCGAAGGAACATCCACGGGCGGAGTATTGAAGAGCAGAGCCTCCGCGAGCCGCCGCTCCTGCTCTGGAATCAGGGCGAAGCGCTCCAGCTTTTCCGCATTCACGATAGCGAGATCGAGGCCGGCTTTGGTGCAGTAATAGAGGAAGACGGAATTGACGACTTCTCGAGCGGAAGCGGGGAGACCGAAGGAGATGTTCGAGATTCCGAGAATGGTTTTGACATACGGGATCTTCTCCTTGATGAGGCGGATTGACTCGATCGTCTCGACCGCGCCGCCAATATAGTTTTCATCTCCTGTCGCGCAGGGAAACACGAGCGGATCGATGATGATGTTTTCGGGCGGAATGCCGTACTTCGTCGTCAGCAGCGAGACGGAGCGCTCCGCCACCGCAAGTTTCCGCTCGCGGGTGAACGCTTGCGCCTGCAACTTGTCTTCATCGATGCAACCCACTACCAGCGCGGCACCATAGGCACGTGCGATGGGGCAGACCCGCTCGAACTTCTCCTCCCCATCTTCCAGGTTGATGGAGTTGATGATGCTCTTGCCCTCGCAGTAAGTGAGTGAGAGCTCGATCGAGCGCGGATCCGTCGTGTCGATCATGATCGGCGCTTTGATCTTGCGGATCAGCTTCTCGTAAAACAGCGGGATATCGTTCAGCTCTTCGCGATCGCTCGACTGCAGGCAAACATCGACAACATGTGCCCCGTTACGAATCTGCCAGCGCGCGATTTCGGTCGCCTCTTCCCACTTCTCATCGCTGACCATCTTCTTGAACAGCCGTGAACCGATCACGTTCGTCCGCTCACCAACAATCAGCGGCCGGTTGCTCTCTTCGGCTTCCACCATCTCGATACCCGAGAAATAGGCGCGGTGCGTCGGTTCTTTGGGTTGCCGGGGTCTCTTCCCCTGAACCATCTGCGCAATGGCACGAATGTGATCGGGACGCGTACCGCAGCACCCGCCCACCATGTTCAACCAGCCATGATCGACAAAACGCTCGAGTTGCGCGGCCAAGGTCGTCGGCGTTTCCAGGTATTTGCCTTCTTCGTCCGGCAAGCCTGCGTTGGGGTAACACGAAACGCGCGTGGTCGCGAGTTCGTGAATCGACCGAATGTGATCGGTCATGAACTCAGGGCCAGTCGCGCAATTCAATCCGACCGAGAGCAGGTCAGCGTGCGCAATCGACGTATAGAACGCGTCCGCGGTTTGACCCGCGAGCATGGTACCACTCGCTTCAATGGTGCCCGACACCATAGTAGGAATTGGATAATTCAGCTCGCGCCCGAGACGGTCGATGGCTAGAAGCCCGGCCTTGATGTTGCGCGTATCCTGACAGGTCTCGAGAAGCAGAATGTCGACACCGCCGTCGAAGAGACCTTTCGCCTGATCGTAGTAGTTCGCGACCAATTCAGGGAAAGTGACGCCGCCCGTCACAGTTATTGCTTTTGTGGTGGGCCCCATCGAGCCTGCTACAAACCGAGGCCGTCCAGGCTTCGAGAACTCATCGGCAGCCTGGCGAGCGAGGCGAGCGGCCGCGAAATTCAGCTCGTAGGATTGGTCCTGAAGACCATACTCCGCGAGCACGATTTTAGTGCTCCCAAAACTGTCGGTCTCAACAATGTCGGCGCCAGCTTCGTAATAGGCACGGTGAACGCCAACGATAACGTCCGGCCGGGTGGAGACAAGAATCTCATTGCAGCCTTCAAGTGCAGGGCCGCCAAAATCGGCAGCCGTGAGATTCTCTTGCTGCAGCATCGTGCCCATCGCTCCATCGAGGACGAGCACACGCGTACATAGAGCTTCTTCCAGAGCCGCCCGGCGGTCCCGACGGCTCTCGTTTTCAATAGCTGTCATGAAGATAGCGAACTATCTTCATTTTACCGGCAAGTCCTATGGTTTCCTAACCGGCTCGATCGAAGCGCTCTACTGCTCTGAGCGCGGGTCGATGGGACCGACGTTCGGTCGTGCTATGCCTACCGTTGCCTTCATTACGGCAGGCTTCACCGCTGCGCTCTTGTTTGCTGCTTTGGTCGCCTTGGTTCGCTTCGGCGTGCCTGTTTTGGGCGTTGTGCTCATGTACGTATACACTCCTTCATTGGAACTATCGGGTGCGGTTGCAATTGCCTAGCCAGTCTATCTCGATTTCCGCTGGCTGAATAGTGCCACATCCGAACCGATGGTTGCACGCACACACGCCAGACGGTCACCCTTTGGAGACCAGGCGAAGTTCAGGATGGTCTCGTCGTCGAAATGGGTAAGTTGCCGCGGCGCTGAACCATCGAGCGGTATCCGCCAGATATTCGATATGCCCTTGGAATCCGTGCGGACGCTCGTCAGGGCATTTCCTTCCGGCGCCCACCGCAACGGCAGTTGGGCCTCCGGTATCGCGCGTATCGCGCCTGAACCATCCAGCGCAAAAACAGCGATCTCCCACTTGGAGGTATGCGGGTCGAGCAGGCTACACGCAATCCATTTGCCGTCAGGCGACACCTGCGGATCTCTCGCGGATTCAGATCTCAGTTGCCGGCTCGTTCCTCCATCCGCCGCCACCATACGCAAGTGAGGGTCATTCGAAATCCACGAACTGTACACGACCCATCGACCATCGGGAGTGACACTCGGCGTATCCTCGTAGTTTCCGCCGAACGTTAGCTGGGTGTATTGGTTTCTTTCCGGGTCGAACCTCCACAAATGAAATCGCCCGCCTCGATTTGAACTGAAAACGACCGAGTTGCCGGTGCCGTTGCTGCGCGGTATCGATGTGGCCCCTTGTTCGACACAACGTTCACTGGTGAGACCCGCGCGGGTTTGCGTATCGGAATCAAACAACCAAACGTTGGGGAAGCCACTCCGTTGTGAGTTGACCATGACATGACTTCCGTCGTACCAGGACACGGTGGGGTGGTCTTGTGCTTCCTCCGGCGCGCTTTGCCCGCGTGTCAGATCGCCGGTCGAGGAAATCCAAAGCCTGGCTTTGGTCTCCAACTTCACGGCCGCAAGCTGCTCGCCGTCGACGGTCATGCTGGCGCTCTTATAGCCGGCCAAATCCTTCGTGATGTCGCGCGCTTCTCTGCTCTTTGCCACCACCTGCATGAGCTGAGAATGGTTGTCTTTGTCGCCCTGAGCGACGGCCGTAAGAATCAGTGTCTTGGCATCAGGTGTCCAGGATAGTTGGCCAGGCAGTCGCCAGTTGGGCAGATTCTGTAGGGACTGACGTCCGTTTAGATCGATCAGGTCCAGCATCGGCCGGTCGCTCCCACCCGCTACATCTCTGTACAAAATTGCGGCGATCAAATCTCCCTTCGGAGACCAGGCGATGCGATGCGCGAGTGTCGAGTTCTCAGCCGACACTAGCTTTCGCATCTCGGAACCGTCGCGCGAAGCGATGAAGACGACGCTGTCCGTTTGGTCGCGGCCCGCGCGGTGCTCACGAACATACCGGACAAACGCAAAGTGATCGCCGTTAGGGGAGAACGAAACGGGACCGTCTATATCGTTCACCAGTATTCGGCTGCTGGAATCCCCCACGATTGGCACGGCAAAAAGCTGTCCCACCTGCCTTTCGTCTTTCTGGACTACAAAAATCTCATCATCGGCGGAAAAAGTCAGTCCAGCATAGGTGATTCTTTTTGGACCGATCTTTACAGCTTCCGTGGTTGAATCGACCTGTTTGAGGTAAAGAGTTGCCAGCCCATTGGGATCGCCCGCAACGAACGCGAGATACTTGCCGTCGGGCGATAGGGCAGCCAAACTCGTTCGTCCGTTGAACGTGAGTTGTCGGACCGATTCGACGCGAAACCAATGCGGGCCAAGCAGGCGCTCTTTTCCGCCCATCGGCCACCACCACACGGCGCACGCAAGCACGACAGCGATGACAAGCGCAGCCGCAGCCAACTTCGCCGGGAAAGCAGTGCGTCGGCCGGCAACGACCGGTCTGATTTTGCTGCCGAGACGGGAAGCTTGACTCACCTGTTGCAAATCGGCGAGCATCTCGCCCGCAGTCTGGTAGCGTTTTCGAGGATCTTTCGCAAGAGCACAGTCAATCAGGTGCGCAAGCCCTGCCGGCAGCGATTTCCCGTGCGGCAACGGCCGTACCCGATGATCGAGAATTGAGACGATCACATGGCTGTCTGTCTGTCCATCGAACGGACGGCGGTGCGCGATCATTTCGTACAGGATGACGCCGAGGCTCCACAAGTCGGTCCGTTGATCGACATGATCCCCACGGGCTTGCTCGGGCGACATGTAAGCGATCGTCCCGACCACCGCCCCCGCCCGAGTGAAGGAACTTCCGGTCGGGTCCGGGCCCTGGCCCGCAAAATGCTTGGCGAGACCGAAATCGATGACCTTCACGTATCCATCCGGGCGGATCATGATGTTGCTCGGCTTCAGATCGCGGTGTATCACGCCCGCCGAATGCGCCGCCATGAGCGCCGACGCTACCTGACTGGATATGTCGATAGCCGTCCCTACGTCAATCGCGCCCCGCTCCATTTGTGTGCGCAGCGTTGTTCCATCCACAAATTCGCTGGCGATGAAGTACTCGCCGTTCCACTCGCAGATTTCGTAAATCGTCAGGATGTTGGGATGATTTAACGCCGAGGCAGTTCGCGCCTCTTGCTGCAGGCGGTGCAGCAATTCTTGATCGGACGTGAGCTCCGGCGGAAGAAACTTAAGCGCTACCTGTCGGTCCAGACGGGTGTCAACGCCCAAGTAGACATGACCCATACCGCCCGCGCCCAAGCGCCGGAGAATGCGGTAGGCACCCACCTGCTGGCCTTCGCGCGCATCCGTGTGCACGACGGTTTCACCGAGCTCGGCGGAAGCGTGCCGTTTAGCGGCGCTGTCCGAACTACTCGTTATCGTTGCGTCCGGCCCTGTCCGACGCTGGGCTGCCGCGCCGGTCAGGCGCAGAAACGTTTTCGTGATTTCGTCGCGAAGCCCAGGCATAGTGCGGCGGCCACGTGCAGCGGCCTGACAGTGTGGTTCGATTGTCGCGCAACACGCCGCGGATTACTACCAGCTGTGACTCAGCAGGCCTGACTCAGCCGATGTGACTCAGTGAGGTATTTTGCTACGGGAGAAACTCGTCCGCTTAGGCTTTCAGGTGCAGACTATTGTGAATGGCGTAAAGCGCGAGTTCGAGCCGGTCGGAAACCCCTAGCTTGTCGAACACGTTATGCAAGTGGTTCTTCACCGTTTGCTCGGTGATAAACATCTTCTCGGCAATCTCTTTATTTTTGTAGCCTTGGGCAATTAACACGATGATCTCGCGTTCGCGCTGGCTGAGTTGAGCGCGCTCCCGATTCGGTTTTCCGTTGGGGTGTGCGGCCGGAAATTCGGAAGGCGAGGCAAACTGGCGGATCACCGCGGCCGTGGTATTTGAGTCCAGCCAGATTTCGCCAGCGTGGACCTTTTGAATGCTCTTTTCAATGAGGCTCGTCGAAGCGTCTTTCAGCAGAATGCCGCAGCACCCCAACTTCATCGCCTCCACAAACTCTTCCTTATTCTCCGACCCGGCGAAGAGAATCACCCTGCATTTCGGCGCACGGGTCTGAATGCTACGAAGCACCGTCAGGCCATCAATGCGGGGCAGTTTCGGATCCAGCAGAATCACGTCCGGATCCAATTGCACGATCTTATCGATCGCGTCCATTCCCTCGCACGCTTCCCCAACCACCTGGAGGCTGGCATACTGGCTCAGGACGTTTCGAAGGCCGTCGATGACGATGGGATGGGCATCGGCGAGAAACACGCGAATGGGTGCGGTCGACATCAGTTGAATCAGAAGCTCGTTTGACCCGGTACGCTAGTACCGAAGGTCCAGGACTTCAATACTATCTCGGATTATAGTGCGAAATCTGCTCCAAATCTCCAGCAACTTTCGAACCGCTTATCCGTTCCGCCCTCCCCTGTAGTACTATTCGGCCTGTGTCCAAAGTTTCTTCAGCCTTTTTCCACAGGTACTAACGTCGGGGCCGCCCACCTGCCTCGCTCGGGGCCAGCATCGCGCGCCTTTCCTACAATAACTGCATGCCCAAGCTGTCCATCAAGGATCTGGATCTGAAGGACAAAACGGTATTTATTCGCGTGGATTTCAATGTTCCCCTCGCTAAGAAGGGCCAGGAGATCACCAGTGACAAACGCATACGAGCCTCGCTCCCGACCATTCAATACGCGATCGAACACTGTGCCGGCGTTGTCTTGGCGAGCCATCTGGGCCGGCCGAAGGGCCAGCGCAACGCAGAGATGAGCCTGGCGCCCGTAGCTATCCGGCTCAGTGAACTTCTGGGTAAGCAAGTGACCATGGCGCCGGACTGCGTGGGACCCCAGGTGGCCGCGCTGAAGCCTGCACCCGGCGAGGTGCTTTTACTCGAAAATTTGCGTTTTCATCCTGAAGAAGAGGCCAATGACCCGGACTTCTCAAAGCAGTTGGCCGCCCTGGCCGACGTCTACGTAAACGACGCTTTCGGATCAGCACACCGGGCGCACGCGTCGACGGTGGGCATAGTTTCTTTCCTGCCTCTCGCCGCCGCGGGACTGCTAATGGATCAGGAGCTTGAGTGGCTGACACGCGTCACGCGCAATCCCGAGCGTCCGTCGCTCGCGCTACTTGGAGGCGCCAAGGTCTCGGACAAGATCGAAGTAATTCAGAACCTGCTCACTGTCGTCGACAAGCTGCTGATCGGCGGAGCCATGGCCTACACGTTTATGCGTGCTCGCAATGAGCCTACCGGACGGTCTCTGGTGGAGGAAGACAAGATCGATCTGGCGCGCCAGCTATTAGCCAGCGCCGAGGGGAAGCTCGTGCTGCCCTTAGATCATGTAGTAGTTCGTGAGGTGAAGGCTGGGGCCGAAAACGAAGTCGTCACCCGCATCGCCGGTGATCAAATCGGAGTCGATATCGGGCCCAAAACGGTCGAGCTCTACGCAACCCTGATCCGCAGTGCCAGAACGATAATTTGGAACGGGCCTGTCGGCATCTTCGAGATGCCGCCCTTTGACAACGGGACAGTAGAACTGGCGAAGGCGGTCGCCGCGTCGGGAGCCGTTTCCGTCGTGGGCGGCGGCGACTCCGAAAAGGCCATCAAAACGAGCGGCCTGTCCGACAAAATCTCGCATATCTCTACGGGCGGCGGCGCCTCGCTCGAGTTTCTCGCCGGCCTGGAACTGCCCGGTGTCGCTGCTCTCACCGACAAGACCGTCGCTGCGGTTTAGTTATCCGGGTACCGGCGTTGTGGCCGCCGAACACTCCGTCTGCTCGTCGAGAAAGTTCAGCAAGAGTTCTGTGGATGCTTCCGGCTGATCCGTGATCAGAATGTGCCCGGCTTTGGGCAACAAGTGGAATCTCGCTCCGCTGATGCGCGATGCAACAACCTTTCCGTTGCGCGGAGGAACCAAATGGTCCTCTTCGCCGTGAAGCACCAGCGTGGGCGCCTGGATGCGGGGAAGCCGCCGGTACGAGTTCCACATCAGAATGCCCGCAAACTGATTCCAGAATCCTTTGTTGCTCCACGCGCACTGACAGCGCACCCGTAGATCCTCCTCAATGCGCTCGACCGGCGTGCTTTCCGCGTAGAGCAGCGACCGTAACGCCCGCTCACGCTCGACTCTGGTCGCCGAGGCCCAATTGAAACGAGGTCTATGCCGGAAGTGCGGCCATTCGCCCAGCAGTCCACTGTACGTTGTAGACCCCAGCACCAGGCTTCGCACTCGCTCCGGGGAGCGTAGCGTCAACTCCTGCGCAATCATTCCACCCATAGAAGCTCCTACCACATGCGCCTGCGCGACGCCTGCCGCATCCATAACCTGGATCGCATCGCGCGCCATTTGGCGAATCGAATATGGACCGCGCGGGCAATCGCTGGAGCCCATGCCGCGATTATCGAAGAGGATCGCGCGGTATCGCCCTGCGACGGCTGGCAGCACCCGAAACCACATCTCGTGGGTGAAGCTGAGGCCCATGATCAATAGCACCGGCGGGCCGGACCCATGCTCCTCCCAGTACAGCCGAGTGCCCTCGCTTACTACATACGGCACGAACTTACACCTCTATATATAGAGTTTTCGACAGCAATTCCCACAACACAATGTGGGGAGTACCTTTACACTGCAGTGCCGTCTCGTTACCATAGAGTCGCCCCCGAAAATATCTCTTAGGAAGGGGATCCGCAGTTGCTGAAGCTCAAGCGAGTTGAAATTCAGGGCTTTAAGTCCTTCTACGACAGAACGGAAATGAAGTTCGCCGGCAGCGGCATAGCTGCCATCGTCGGACCGAATGGATGTGGTAAATCCAACCTGAGCGATGCCATCAGTTGGGTTCTGGGCGAGCAATCGGCCAAGACCCTGCGCGGAGCCCGCATGGAAGATGTCATCTTCGCCGGAACGCGCGACCGGAAACCACTCGGCATGGCTTCCGTGACTATGACCCTGGTGGGACACGCGACGGTGCCACCCGCTGCGAGCGTGAGCCTTCCAGCCCACAACGGCGAGGTTTCGCTTGCGGGCGCTGAAACAGATCACGCCTCCTCGGCGGCTTCGCCCTGGAACCAAACCAACGGATACGGCCACACAAATGGAGACGTCGAGCACCCCGTCATCAAAGGAGACGCAGCCAAACCCGCCGACCGCACTGGTGAAATCACCATCACTCGGCGTCTTTACCGCTCAGGCGAAAGCGAGTACCTGGTCAACGGCAAGCTGGCTCGCTTGCGCGATATTCAGGACCTGTTCTTCGGGACCGGTCTGGGGCCCGAAAGCTACGCCATTATCGAGCAGGGCCGGATCGGGCAGATTCTTAGCAATCGACCGCAGGACCGCCGCGGCGTCATCGAAGAAGCTGCCGGCATCACGAAGTTCAAGACCCGTAAGCGGCTCGCGGAAGCGAAGCTGGAAGGCGCCAAGCAGAACCTAGCGCGCGTCTTCGACATTCTGGAAGAAGTCACGCGTCAGGCCAACTCGCTGAAGAGGCAGGCCGCCAAGACCAGACGTTATTCCGAGCTGAAGGCCGAAGCAACCGGCTACTTGCGGCAGTTGCTGGCGGCGAAGTTCCGAATGCTGGAGCGCGACACCGCCAAGATCGCGATTGAGCTGAATCTGGCCTCTGCGGATTTGCAGGCAGCTCAAGCTTCGATCGAAGAGCGAGAGAGTCGCCAGGCCACCGCACTCGAGGACTCCTACTCCAATGACCAGCAGCTGACCGCGGCGCGCGACCAGCTTGCGGATTTGCGTCTTGAAGCCGAGCGCGTGCGTAGCCGACTTCAATACCAGCTCAAGCAGGTGGAGCAGATCGAGCATCGTTTGGCCGCCGGCAATCACGAGGCGCAGGCTCTCGAAACCGAGCACCAGCAGCACGCAGCGGAACTCGAGGAGCAAACCGCTGAGCTCGACGCGCTGGAAGGTGAATGTGCGGCATCGCGCCAGGAGCTCGACGAAAAATCGGTTGAGCGGCAGCAGGTGCAGAACAAGCTCGCCGAACAGGAGCGGGGCTTGGATGCAGCGCGTCAACGCGTGCTCAGCCTTTTAGGCCAATCGGCCGGGCTGAAGAATCGCATTACACAGATGGAGGCGCAGCTCGCTTCCGGAGCCCGCGAGACGGCCCGCGCATCCGCTCAAGAGCAACAATCGATAGCCGATCTTTCGCGTATCGAGCAGTTACAGGCGAATCTTTCCGAGGATCTGGCTGCGCGCCAAACCGAGCTGATGGCTGTCACCGATCAGCGCAACGACCTCGAGCAGGAGATCGAGCGAAAGCGCGCTGATCTGAGGGACAGCCGCGAGGCTCTCGACCGTTTGCGCAACGAGTTTTCACGCCTGAAGGCGCGCAAGGATTCGCTCGAGGAGGTGCTGCAGCATCGCAGCTATACCACCGATACCGTGAAACGGCTGTTCACCGCCGTCGAGAGCGGCAACGCGCACGAACTCCGTCCCGTTGGCGTGCTCGCCGATTTTCTGGAAGTAGATCCCCAGTTCGAGAAAGCCACCGAAGAATTCCTGCACGACGAACTGGAATATGTGGTCGTTCGCGATTGGGCCGATGCGGAGCGCGGCATAGAGCTGATGCGCACCGAGCTGAACGGCCGCGCGACATTTCTCGTCGAAGCCACAGGCGCGGAGAATGCGTCTAGCGAACTGCCGGAGCTTGCCGCCGAGCCTGGCATCGTCGCCAAGCTGACCGATGCGCTTCGATTCACCAACGGGCTTTCGAATGTTCCGCTTCACATGCTGCCGCGGATTGCCAACTGCTACGTCGTAAATGACCGCACGCTGGCGCGCGACTTGGCCGCGCAATTCCCGCACTGCTGGTTCCTGACCGGCGAGGGAGTGAATTATCACGGACGAGCCGTGAGCGGAGGTAAGAAGACAGGTGCCGGTCCGCTTGCCCTCAAACGAGAATTGCGCGAGACCTCGCGTCTTGAAGAAACCAGGCGAACCGAACTCGAGGCGTCGCAGCTACGCCTCACTGAGCTCGAACGCGCCATTTCCCGCCTCGCTGACCATCTGGAGCATCTGCGCGGCAAGCAGCAGGCCCAGGAGAAAGACGTGCTGGCCCTCGATCACGAGAGCCGCAAACTCGCCGAGGAGTTCCAGCGTGTGCAGGCCGCGCTTTCTCATGCGCGGGGCGAATTGGATCGCTTTTCGCAAGAGCGGATAAACGTCGAAGAGAACCTGCAGCGCGATCGTGAGGCGCTCACCCGATCCGAAGAGGCGAGGACCGACCAGGAGCGCGCGCTCGAATTCGCTCGTGAAGAGTTGACACAGGTCCAAAAAGAACTCGAGCAAACGGCAGAAGAGCATGCCACTGTTCGCGCGAACCTTGCCAGCCTCGAAGAGCGTCGGCGATCTCTTGCCGCGCATAGGTCCCGTCTCGAAGCGCAGGTGCAGGATTTCACGCACCGCCGCGTGCACCTGACACGGGAAGCAGAACGCTTGAGCGCCGAACGGGCGCAGTTTCTCGCGAGCAACGCCGAGCTCGAATCGAAAGCTGCTGAGTTGAATGGCTCGATTGCGGAAGCAGAAGCAACCGCCAACAGCCTTGCTGAGCGCGAAGCGGAGTTCCGCGCCCGCTTAGCCGCCTCCGAAGACGAGCTGAAGCGCTTGCGCGTTGAAGCGCAAGCCGTGCAGGAGAAGCGCTCGGCGCTGCAGGTGACTCTCGCGCGCGCCGAGTCCGATTTGCAGCACCTCGAAGAGACCTGCCAGAAGGAACTCGAAACCACGCTGCAGCAACTCGTCGAAGGCATCGAAACAGTCGCGGCCGAAACAGCGCTTGAGGAGATCGACGCAAAATACGCGGAAGTCCGCCGCAAAATTGAAGCGCTCGGGCCGGTCAATCCGCAGGCGCTCGAAGAGTTCGAAGAAGCCGATCAACGCCAGGAATTCTTGAACGCGCAACGGCAGGATCTGCTCGATTCCATACGCGATACAGAGAAAGCAATCCGCGAGATCGATAACGAATCGCGCAAGAGGTTCGCGGAAGCGTTCCATGCCATCAACGAAAACTTCCGCGAGATGTTCAAAGTGCTCTTCGAAGGCGGCATCGGAGAAATGCGCCTTACTGACGAAGAAAATGTTGCCGAGTCGGGGATCGACATCGTCGCCTCTCCTCCCGGCAAGAAGCTGCAAAGCGTGCTGCTGCTCTCCGGCGGCGAAAAGTCGCTTACCGCCATGGCACTGTTGATGGCGGTTTTCCAATACACGCCCAGTCCGTTCTGCATTCTCGATGAGGTGGATGCCCCGCTCGATGAGCCGAATATCCAACGATTGACAAAGCTGCTGCGGGAGATGGCGGATCAGACGCAATTCATCGTCATCACCCACGCGAAGCGCACCATGGAAGCCGCGCAAGCACTTTATGGCGTCACCATGCAGGAGCCCGGAGTTTCAAAGCTGGTGTCAGTGAAATTCAACGCGGCCCTTGCCACGCGCCCAAATGCCGCGCGTGCGGAACCCTCGCGTGACGAACAGACCGAGACTGCAACGGTGTAGTCTTCTTCAGAACCGCGACCGTGAGGGAGCGGCCATCGCTAGCATCGCGCCACCCGCTCGCGCCTGACCGCCGCTGCGCCCGAAGCCCGTGCGCTACGATAAACGACGCAAACAATGTTTAAACGCACGTTGCTGGTGTTAGTGGGCGCATGTTGTTCGTTTGCTGCCGAGAAATCACCGAATCCTCAGGTGCAGTCGATCGTGTCGCAGGTTTCGGCGGATCGTATCGCCGACATTCAGAAGAAGCTCGAGAGCTTTGGCACGAGGAACATCTTTTCCGCGACAGATGATCCGGCGCATGGAGTAGGTGCAGCGAGAGAGTGGATCGCGGCGCAGTTCCGCAGCTACAGTCCGAAGCTGCAAGTCTCATTCGACAAGCACCGGCTCGCGAAACAAAATGCCAGGATGCCCGGCAACGTCGAGATCTGGAACGTTGTCGCGGTCCTGCCGGGCACCAGTGAGCCGGACCGCGAGGTGATCGTCAGCGGTCATTACGACAGTATTCATCTGGTCTACAAGACTGACGCGAATGGGCGGCGCGAATTGGACGCGCAGGCGACTGCCGCAGCTCCTGCGCCCGGCGTGACGGACGACGGTAGCGGCACCGCCGCCGTTATGGAGTTGGCGCGGGTCATGAGCCAGTACCAGTTTCGGAAGACCATTGTGTTTATCACCTTCGCCGCAGAAGAATATGGCCTCTTCGGCAGCGGCCTTTATGCGGAAGCGGCCGCCGCTAAGCACGACCTGATCGAGGGCGTATTCAACAACGACATCATCGGTAGCGATGTGACCGGCAATGGCGAAACAAGCAACCGGTACGTGAACGTTTATTCCGAGGAACCGGCCGATTCTTCGTCACGCGAACTGGCCCGCTATCTCCGAGACGTGAATGAACGCTACCAGCCGGGCTTTGACGTGAATCTGGTGTTCCGGCACGACCGCTTCGGCCGAGGAGGAGATCACAGCCCCTTCAACGCCGCCGGTTATGCCGCAGTTCGCATCACTACACCCATGGAGAATTTCTCAAACCAACACACCGCAACAGATACGTTCGCAAACACAGCTCCCGCCTACACAGCGCTCGTGGCGAAGGCGAATGCGGCGGGGATTGCCTCCCTTGCGCTGGCACCCAAAGCTCCGGAATTGAAAACGCCTCCGCCCATCGAAGGCCGCGCCTTCTCATCGCCACTCGGACGCGGAAGCGGATATGACGCAGCCCTGACTTGGCACAACGACAACCCCGAGCCCGATCTCTTGGGCTATGCCGTCGTTATGCGGAAAACCACGTCTCCTCTCTGGGAAAAAGAGATCTTCGTCGGCAACGTTACGCAATACACTCTGCCGAACGTGAATATCGATGAAGTGGTGCTGGGCGTCAAAGCTATCGACAAGCAGGGCAACGAGAGCCCAGTCGCGGCGTACGTTACGCCCCCATACCGGACGCGGAAAATTGAGACGTACTGAATGACCTACTGAACGACAGCGCGTCCGCGGCAAAGAATGCGCTGTCGTTCACCCTATGAGCGTCTTCGAGATTTCACCGGATGACCTCCGTGGTTTCCAGTGCACCTCGAATGACGCGCTAACTTACTTGCATTTTTTCTGCCTTATAGAGGATAGGCGCAAGATAGTAGAGGGCATGCTTAAATTTGAGCGCCGGCATTGTGCGGCATGGCACTACTTGGATAACAGGCGACCCTGTGTATACGAAAACGGATAATTAATCGCGTTCAGCGAGGACCAGGACCCAGAGAATGCCTTTGACAGTGAAGTCACACGTAGAGGACGGTTTCGCCATTCTGGAACTCAGCGGATCGTTGACGCTCGCTCCTTCCCTCGGTACTCTGCGCGAAAACGCGCGCCAACTTCTCAGCACGCCGAAGTTATCGGGGGTCATCCTCCAGGTATCCGAGCTGACGCAAACCGACAGCGCCGGCCTTGGCGAGCTAACGGTCGTCTATTCGATGGCAGCCAAACGCGCGTGCCCCATTCGCCTGGTCGAAGCCTCCCCGAACTTACGCAAAATGCTCGAAGTGACGCGGCTCGAGGTCCTGTTGCCCTGCGCGAACGATGTGAAAAGCGCTAAAGCGGAAATGAAGCAGCGTTAAGCAGCCGGCCGCGTCGGTTCATCGGCTGCTCCGCCAGCGTGTCGAAGTACCGATTCCGCACAGCGGCTTCGATAATGAGCGGACTTGCAAAGCTCCAAGCGAATTGCAATGAGACGTTCGGGCGTTACAGCCGGAGCATTGTGACTCGGCGCAGTAGATTCGGTCATGTCCTTCGCGATTATCCAGTATGTGCAGCACTCGTTGCCAGTACTCTTAGATTGTGAACACGGATCTTCACGGTAAAAACATTATTGGTTCTGAACTCTCGAATTCAGGTAAAAGTACCTTTTCCGCATACGATCCTCGGGCGGGTGAAGCGATTCAACCGTCCTTTTACGAGGCGACGGCCGACGAAGTCGATCGAGCCGTCGAGTTGGCCGAGCTCGCCGTGCCTGAGATTCGCAAGCTGGATGCAAATCAAGTCGCTGATTTCTTGATGGCCGTTCGAGAGGAAATCGGCGGAATCGGTGATGCGCTCCTCGAAAGGGCGGCGCGCGAAACGGGGCTTGACGAAACGCGCCTTAGAGGCGAGCGTGAACGCACTCTAAACCAGATAGACATGTTCGCCCGCATCGTGAGAGAAGGCTCCTGGGTAGATGCGCGGATCGACCCTGCTTTGCCCGAGCGAAAGCCTTTGCCGCGCCCGGATCTGCGCCGAATGCTTCAGCCGATTGGGCCGGTGGTGGTCTTCGGCGCCAGCAATTTTCCCCTGGCATATTCGGTAGCAGGCGGGGACACAATCTCTGCTCTCGCTGCTCGCAATCCGGTGGTCATAAAGGCTCACCCCGCCCATCCAGGAACATCGGAGTTGGTTGCCGGTGCGATCGCGCGTGCCGTGAAAAGGCAATCGCTGCCGGAAGGCACCTTTTCGATGATGCACGGCAAACAACCCGAGACCAGCCTCGCGCTTGTTACTCATCCCAAGACGAAAGCGGTCGGCTTCACCGGATCTCTCCGCGCTGGTCGCGCGCTCTTTGATGCAGCGGCGCGACGCCCCGAGCCGATTCCTGTATATGCCGAAATGGGCAGCGTGAATCCGGTGTTCATACTGAGCGATGTTTTGCGAAATAACGGTCCGGCCATCGCGGAAGGACTGTTTCGCTCCGTCGTGCTCGGCGTCGGACAGTTTTGTACTTGCCCCGGTCTTGTGTTTGGCGTCGACGGCGATAGTTTTCGCGCTTTCCGCCAAACATTGGTCGAGAACTTCGCACAAGCGACACCGGCGACGATGCTGAATCCTGCCATTGCGGAAGGCTATCGAGACAAGTTCGCGACCGTCTCGAATGTCAAAGGCGTCGAGGCTCACACCTCTTCCCGGGCAAGCGATTCAAAGCGCACCGAAGGTCAGCCTGGCGTATTGGTGACCGATGCGGCGACCTGGCTCGCCAATGCCGAGTTGCACAGCGAGATGTTTGGTCCCGGGAGCATTGTGGTCCGTTGCGGGTCGCCGGCTGAACTGATCAAGGCCGCCCAAGCTCTTGAGGGAAGTTTGACCGCCTCCATCCACGGAACGCCCGAAGAATTAAAGCAAAACGCCGAGTTGATCGACATTCTCAGCCGCAAGGCCGGCCGCCTGATCTTTAACGGCTTTCCCACCGGCGTCGAGGTCGGATCTGCCATGTATCACGGCGGCCCCTATCCGGCGACAACGGACGAGAAGTTTACGTCCGTCGGCACAACGGCAATCTATCGCTTTGTTCGCCCCGTTTGCTACCAAGCGTTTCCGCAACATCTGCTGCCTCTCGAATTACAGGACGCGAATCCGCGAAACATTTGGCGCACCGTCGATGGCACGCTCACGCGAGACCCCATTCAGCCCCATCAAAAGGTTCAGTCCGTGTAACCGCGCGCATATCCCCCGGGTCTTACCTTCAGCCCACGATGGATATTGACATTCCCAGCGATGCCGATTCGTGCGATGTCAAATATGGAACAAAGAAAGTAACGCTCACGAATCTGAAGAAGGTCTTTTGGTCGCGGCTCGGCAAAACAAAACGCGATCTTCTGCTCTACTACATTGCCGTTGCGCCCGCGCTGCTTCCCCACCTGAAAGAACGCGCCATGGTCATGAAACGTTACCCGAACGGCATCGAAGGTAAGTTCTTCTTCATGAAGAGGACGCCGACGTACCGCCCTGCCTGGCTCGAAACCTGCTCCATCACTCACAAATCCGGTAACATAATCGATTTCCCGATTGCGGAGGATCTTCCTTCGCTGCTGTGGATTGTGAATCTCGGCTGTATCGATCTCAATCCGTGGTATGCGCGCTGCGATGATGTGAACCGGCCCGATTTTTTACATTTCGATCTGGATCCCGTTCCTCCCGCCGAGTTCTCGCATGTTCGCGAAGTGGCGTTGCTCGTGAAGCAGTTTCTGGACGAACGAAAAGTGGAGAGCTATGCGAAGACTACCGGATCGCGCGGCATTCATATTTATGTGCCCATTCAGCGCAAGCCGCTCCAGAAAGAAGTTTGGCGCGTTGCAAAGCGAATCGCCTTCGAATTGGCGGAACAATATCCGGATTCGATTACGTCCGAATATCGGGTCGCGCAGCGCCCGGCCGGCCGCGTGTTGGTCGATTATAACCAGAACGCTTGGGGAAGAACGCTCGCCTCCGTCTACTCGGTCCGTCCGCGACCCGAAGCATCCGTCTCTGCTCCTGTCACATGGGAGGAAGTGAAAGCCGGCGTCTCCATTTCGGATTTCACCATGGACAGTATGCCCGCCCGCGTGGCGCAACTGGGCGATCTCTTCAAACCTGTGCTGCGGCAACGCTCGCGCTGCCCCCTCGAATCGCTTGCATGAGTCTTCCTTTGCCCCTCGATTACGCCCCCATGGAAGCGGATACGGCCCGCGAAATCCCTACTGGACCCGAGTGGGAGTACGAACCGAAATGGGACGGTTTTCGATGTCTTGCTTTTCGCGATGGCAAAGAGCTCCATGTGATGTCTAAATCGGGTCAGCCGCTCGCGCGCTATTTCCCGGAGATTGTCGAAGCGCTGCTCTCGCTGCCCACCAAGACTTTCGTTCTGGATGGAGAGCTGATCGTAACGCAGGAACGCACGCTCAATTTCGACGCGTTGCTGCAGCGCATTCATCCGGCCGAAAGCCGCATCAGAAAGCTGGCCAAAGAAACGCCCGCAACGCTGCTCGTATTCGACTTACTGGTCGATGAGCACGGGACCGACCTGTCCGGCCAGCTGTTAGACGCAAGACGAAAAGAGCTGGAGCGGTTCGCCGCTAAATTTTTTCGTGACCAGGAACGTATCCGCCTTTCACCGCGCACGCGCGATTTCGATACTGCAAAGAATTGGTTCAAGAGAATGGCTGGGCCGCTCGATGGCGTAATCGCCAAGCGCGTCGATCGTCCCTACGCTTCCGGCGAACGCAATTCCATGCTCAAAATCAAGAATCTTCGCACGGCCGATTGCGTGGTCGGAGGTTTTCGCTACGCCACGAAAAATCGTCTCGTCGGTTCGCTGCTCCTCGGCCTCTACGACGAAGCCGGTTTGCTCAACCACGTTGGCTTTACGTCCGGACTTGCCGCCGCCGATAAGCCGGCACTCACCAAGAAACTTGAGTCGCTGATCGAACCTCCCGGATTCACCGGCTCCGCTCCGGGAGGCCCGAGCCGCTGGAGTACCGAACGTAGCACCGAATGGGAACCGCTCGCTCCAAAACTCGTCGTTGAGGTGCAGTACGATCATTTCTCCGGTGACCGCTTCCGGCACGGCACGAAATTACTCCACTGGCGCCCCGAAAAGCGTCCGCAGGATTGCAAAATCAGTCAGGTGCGTCGTGAGAGCGAATCACCGCTGACGCTCCTCGATTGACCCGCGCGACATGACTAGCGGGCCGGAAAATCCGGCCCGCCGTCCGGCTCTTCGCCTCCGAGAGTCCGTTAGAAGTGTATGCGCAGCCCGAACTCAATCTGGCGGGGATTGATGGCGGGTATGCCGGCGCCACCAGTCGTGGCCTGGGCAGTAACTACACCCCAAGTCTGCGGGCTATCGATATTCATGCTCGGGTTCGCCGGCTGGAAATGATTCAGCACGTTTGAGAACTGTGCGATAAACGTGGCGCGGAAACGCTCCGTGATCGCAAAATCCTTGTTGACGGCCAGATCGAGATTCCAGCTCGGGAAGCCGCGTAGCACGCCGGTGCCATTTGCGTTCGTGTCATACCCCAAAATCAGTCGCCGGAAGTCCGCGTAAGCCGCCGCGGGATTTGCGAACATGTTAATGCCCGAACCGCCTGCCGAGGGGTTACCGGTAGAAGCGACGCCCCCCGTACCCGTGATATTCGTGTGCGCCGAATTGCCGTAAGCGTAGGGAGTGATGGTGACCGCGTTCTCGTACGTGCTCGCCGAACCGTTGCAGAAGACTTCACCGAACGACTGACAATCTGAACTATTTCCCGTACCGATGTTCACTTCGAGCGGGGCCCCGCTTTGCGCCGTGAACAGCGGAGCAACGGACCATCCGCCCAGGAGTCTCCCGACAATTCCCTTCTGCGTCCTCATGAACGGAATCTGGTACAGCATATTCAGGTTGTAAACGAACCGGAAATCAAAGGGCTGCGGTCCGTACGCCTGCGAAATGTTCCACGGATTCGGAACGGATAGTTCGCTGGTCGCCTGCACTACGTCGCCGGTACCTAGGGCGCGGCTCCACGTGAAATTGGACGTGGCGGTCAGGCCATGCCAATCGCGAGCTGTCAGAGAGAAGAAAAGGGCGTTGTAGTTCGAATACCCCAAGCTCGTCTCCATAAACACGTTTGAGAGCTGGTTCGGATTGGTGTTGAGCAATGTGCGGCCAAGCGTCCAAGACGAACTGGTAGCCATGGTTTGCCACATGTTGAACACCTGAGTACTCAGAATATTGCTCTTTAGCTTGGATGCCACCGCGGCCGTGCAACTGCCGAAACCCGTGCAGTAAGCAGAACCCGCCCCGCCGAGAGCGCCTTCAAAGAAGGGCTGCACCGCAGGCGTTGAACCCGCACTGACGGCTAAGTATGTGTTAGCAAAAGCGTTCGAAAACTGCTGGCCATTCACCGTGTACATGGTCGGCACAGCATTGAGCTCGATGCCCTGATACTCGTCGCGAATTCTGCGACCGATATAGCCGACTTCGAACAGCAGCTTCTGACTGAGAGCGCGCTGGATCGTGAAATCGAATTGATCGGAATGGTTCGGCTTGAAGGTGGGATCGAGAACCGAGCCATCCCCAGAGGCGACGTTCCCTCCCACGCCGGGTACGAAAGGCTGCGGAATGGTCGGTGCAGCCGCGGGAAGCGGGGCAGAAAGCCCATCCGTCCCGATGCGGAATGCGTTAGCGGGCGTAGCAGTGCCTGTTGAAAGACAGGTGCCATTCGATTGGGTAGAGGGACAGCTAACCGCTTGCGCCAGCCCGGTACCTAGCAACGGCACCAGAACTAGATCAACACCGTTGAGGCGCCCGTAAATCCGGCCGTAACCGCCGCGGATGACGGTCTTATTTTGGCCGAATAATGCGCCGAGGATGCCGTCAGTGAAGTTCGGATTCCAAGCGGCCGAGACACGGGGACTGAAACTCTTGTAGAACGGGTTGTAAGGATACTTGTTGCTCGCGCCCACCACGTTCTTGATCGTTGTGAAACTCACCTCTGGAACGGCGTTCGGCTGCCCGGCCAGAGCAGCGGCCTGCACCTGCGCGAGGTATCCCTCAGCCGTCACCTGGTGCCCGGTAAGGTCCGTCAATTCAACCTGTTTGCCGTTAACTTCGTACGGAGGCATTTCCAGGTTCCAACTCAGGCCGTAAGTCACGGTCAGATTTTTGCGGAGATGCCATGTATCGCTGAAATAAACGTCGTAGCTGGGGATAATGTCTTGATCGAACAGCGGCGTTCCGAGCGGCTGCAATGCAAGATTACTGCCGGCACGGCTGTACAGCGTTTGCGATTGGGAGACCAGGCCCAAGACCTCGGAGTAAAGTGTGTTCCAGGTACTAACTTGGGTACTAGGCACTGAACTGGGAATAAATGCCGTGTAGTTGATACCTGATCCGTTCGCAACCTGATACACGTTCGCAGCGAAGATGCCCGCGCCGTTGTCGTTGCGCTGGTGGAAGTCGAAGTTTCGCTCGTATTGCCCGCCGAACTGGAAGAGATGATTGCCCTTGAGCCAGCTGATGTCATCGCGCAGCGTCTTATCCTTACCGTCCCAGAAACGCTGCCGCGCGTCTTGCGAATCGACATTCATCGGTATAAGAGCGTTGGCCGATTCACCGCCGATTTCGACCGCGCCGCCTAAACCGGGCAGCTGTGGCGGACCACCAGCCGTGTACCATTGCCAGAAGTTCCGCAGGTAACTCACATGCAGATCATTCGTCATCGTCGGCGAGATGGTGGTCGTAAGGCCCGCGACCCAGAACCAAGGTTTCTGCGGCCGAATTGCATGAGAAACGGCAGTTCCGGCCTGGTCACCCGCGAGCACGCCGCCAATGTCAACCTGGCTGGTTACAGCCTGCGTGAAATCGTACATACGGTAGCTGCTAGTGAAATGGTTTTTCGAGCCGAAATCATGATCCAGCCGAACCACGCCGAAGTCCGAATTTTGTGGCAGCGATATTGCTGAGATGTAGCCCTGCGTATTCAGGTTGTCTGCCGGCGATGGCGCTTGGAAATCGTTCGGAGAAGGTTCGAACTTAGACCAGATTTGGTTCACGATCGGATTCAGGCCGATCCCTCGCGGGTCGCAATAGTTCGCTCCCCCGCATCCCGGATACGTGACTCCGCCAACCGTTACAGGGCTCGGGTTCACGTTATAGGCGACAACGCCGGTAGAAGTCTGAATCTGAATGATTCCCGCCCGCAACAAAGCAGACGGAACTGTTCTTTCAATGGTCGTCGCCTGCGGGAAACGCCGGCCTTCATAGTTGCCGAACAGGTACCACTTTCCGCCCAGGAAATCGGGCAGAACCGGACCTCCCAGAGCCATGCCGAACCGATTCTGATGACTCGATGGCAGAGGCGTATATGGCAGACCCAGCGCCTTATCGGGAGTGTGATTGTTCTTCCAGAAGTTCGCTCCGAAGTTGCTGCCGAGGTAGTACTCGTACAGCGCTCCGTGTATCTGGTTCGTGCCGCGCTTCGTAACCATTTGCACTTGGCCGCCGGCCGATCCGTTGAAATCTGCCGTGTTATTTGTCGTTCCTACTCTGAACTCCTCAATACTTTCGGCCGGAGTCGGCAGAACGCCCGAAGGAACACCGCCCGTCGAAGAGGCGCCGATATAGCCGCTGGCGGGAGTGTACGTGGCCTGATTGCCGTCCATGTCGCTCGAATTCGGCGCGCCGTCCAGCTGGTAAGCATTTTGATCATTTACCGCACCGGCGACGTTGCCCATCGGTGTGACACCCGGCTGCAGAACTACGAATGAATTGGCATCGCGGCCAAGATTAGGAAGTAAAGTGATCGATTGGCCCGTAATCGTCGAGCCGACGCTCGCATTGGACGTTTGCAGCTCGGCACCGGCTTGAGCCTGAACTTCAATCGTTGTTGAAGTGGCGCCGACGTGTAGGCTCAAATTGATGGTGAGCTCTAGACCGACTTGTACCTGTTGTTGCTCGACCTTTGACTCAGCGAAGCCTGGTTTACTGACTTCGATGTTGTAAGTTCCGGGAGCCACGTTCACAAACGTATAGCGTCCGTCCTGATTCGAATTCGTCACGCGCGGCGTGTTCGTCGCGACGTCGATGAGTTTTAGCTGCGCGCCGGCAATCGCCGCACCCTGCTGGTCGGTCACCTGACCGGAAACAGTTCCTGTATTCGTGGCTTGTGCCCACGCCAGATTTGCACTGAACGTAATTGCCAGCGCCAGGCAGACAATCCAAACCTTGCAAAGACGCACTGCGACGTCATGCGATGACCTAAAGCTCGCGTTCATAACACTCCTGTTTTTTGGATAGCTTGAGGACAGACCCTGAATTCTATAGGGGCAATAGTATGCGCAAACTCTGGGCGCTGTCAAGCTTTCCACCCAAGAAAGGTTTTAGTACAAGCCGAGGAGCGTTGAAAAGAAAATGGCCCAGTTCAGGCGAACCTGATCCTGGGCCTCTCAGATAGTGCTTTTTGCTTACTTTTGGGGAGACGTGCTGCTGGACGTCGACGTGGTGTTGCTCTCGGTGCTCGACGTACCGTTCGCGTTCTTCTTGACGCGCTTTTTGTGGACCTTCTTCGTGCTCGTGCTGGTGTTGCTCGCGTTCGAGTCCGTTGTCTGGCTGGAGGTCTGCGACTGGTTCTGCACCTTTTTCGCTGCATGCGGAGCAGCCATCAGGAAAGGAACCGCCGCGACGGTCAAAACGGTAGAGGTAAATAGCTTTTTCATTTTCTTTTCTCCTTCAACTGTGGCGGATCTTTAAGCCGCGAACCCGCGAGAGGCAGCGGCTGTGAATTTCTGGTTTGTTATTTTTCGCCGCTGCCATCTGGTTCGCTTCCCTGCCGCTCACATCTCTACTTTGCCTGTTCTCGCGCCTTCGCACCATCACGTCGAATCGCCATTCTCGATCCCGTATTTTCGGGATAGCCGGAAGCGTTTCTTAATGAAAGAATCGTCATAGTGCGCGAGACGAAATCCATTACGCAGGCCCACTTACAACGCCTCCTCCTGTTGGGGTTATGCCTTTCCGCCATTCTGCTTCTTTCCGCTCTGCTGGTCGCCTTGCGCGCCGTTCATCAGATCGACCGCAACACGCAGACGTTCGCCGACCGCCAGTCACACGCCAAAGCCGCTATCGATGACATCGAAAAACAACAGGCCCAGTTAAACAGCCGTTGGCTGCAGCTGGCGCGCAACCGAGATGTCGTGCGCCGCGAGGAGATCCTCGATCAAATTGCGCAATCGCGGCAGCAGATGAGCAGTGCGCTCGAATCTGCTTATGAGCAAGCAGAGTTGCTGCGCGAAAGCATATACCAGGAGGGCCATGGCCTATTGCGCTGGACCGTGTGGCTCTTCGCCATGTGCGTGGGCCTTTCTCTTCTCTGCGCCACCTGGGCAGTGCGCGCCACCGCCGGGTTGTTTCGCAGGTTGGAAATGCAAGCCGGCGAGTTGACCAAAATGCAGTATCAGTTCTTGGAGACGCAGGAGAATGTCGCACGCCGCTTCTCTCACGAGCTGCACGATGAATTGGGCCAAGCTCTAACCGCGATTAAGGCCAACTTGTCAGCGTTGCGCGGGAGCGCGGACCAGGCACGAGTCGACGATTGCATGCGTCTGGTCGATCACGCCATCCAGGACGTGCGCGAGATGTCGCAGCTGCTGCGTCCGACCATCCTCGACGATTTCGGCCTCGACGCTGCCCTGCGATCTTTAACCGACAGCTTCTCTCAGCGCACTGGAATTGACGTGAAGTACCAAAGCGGCATCAGCGCCCGGCGCTTACCGGATGACGCCGAGACCAATCTGTACCGCATCGCGCAGGAGGCTTTGACGAACATCGCGCGGCACGCCGAGGCAACTTCCGTGTCTGTCGACTTGTCCTCGCATGGAGACCAGGTCGTCATGACCATTCGCGACAACGGGCGCGGATTTGAAGCAAGCGAGCGGGGCGGCATTCGCGGCCTTGGCTTGGCAGGCATGCAGACGCGCGCTCAAGGCTGTGGCGGAAGTTTAAAGATGGTAACCGCCACCGGACAAGGACTGACAATCGAGGTGACGTGCCCGATTGCCGTGCCCGATCACGCAATAAAAATCCTCTTAGCCGACGATCACACTATCGTGCGGCAAGGCCTCAAACTGATTCTCTCGGCACATGCCGATCTACAGGTAGTCGGTGAAGCCGCAAACGGCCGCGAAGCCGTCGACCTCGCGCAGAAACTTAAGCCCGACATCGTTCTTATGGATGTCGCCATGCCGGAATTGAATGGCATCGAAGCCACGCGCCGGCTCGTTGAGACGAACCCGCGCCTGCGCGTGCTCGTGTTGAGCATGCATAAAGAAGCCGTTTATGTCCGTGAAATTCTGCGCGCCGGCGCACGCGGTTACATTCTCAAGGACGCCATTGATACGGAGCTACTAAATGCCGTGCGATCGGTCGCCCGCGGAGACGGCTACATCAGCCCGGCCGTTTCCGGAGCGCTGCTGAGCGATTACCGCCAAAACGTCACGGATCCCCTCGATCTGCTCTCCAGCCGCGAACGCGAGGTGCTGCAGCTTATCGCGGAAGGGAAGACTAACAAGGAGATCGCGACGCGTTTAAACCTCAGCGTTTATACCGTCGATTCGCACCGCGGGAAAATCATGGAGAAGCTGAACCTCCACAGCACCGGAGAATTGGTGCGGTTCGCGATGAAGCACGGCCTCATTGATTGACCGAGCTGGCTTAAGCGCACCTATATCCTCGATCAGTCTCCGCCGCGACGCGCCGACCGGCTCCGGGGCTGTTCCTCTTCTTCCTCTTCTTCTGAAGGCTCCTGCGCCGCCTGCTGCAGCAACGGCGGAGAGAGTTGTGTCAGCAGCTTGTCCGTTTTCTCTTCTTCGGCAAGCGTCTGGGCCAGCAACTTTGCTACCTTTGTCTCGCCCAGTTGTTCCGCTACAGTCCGCAGCGTACCGTAACCGGAAATCTCGTAATGCTCGACTTTCTGTGCGGCGGCGACCAGCCCCAGGTCCGCCATCGCGTCCTCTTTTTCTTTCCCTTCGGCGATCTTCTCTGAGCCTTCCTCTACCAGGCCCTGCATGGCTTTGCAAACCTTCGCTTTGGGCTTGGCTCCGAGCTCTTCAAACGCTTGTTTCAGGCGCTCCACATGCCCTTTCGTCTCTTCCAGGTGGTTCTCAAACGCCTGCTTCAGCTTCGGGTCATTCGCCGCTTTCGCCATCTTCGGAAGCGCTTTCACAAGCTGCCCTTCCGCGTGAAGCAGGTCTTGCATTTCCTCGACCAGTAACTCTTTCAGTGCCGGCATCTCGGTTGGTTCTCCTCTCCCAAAAGACGCCATGTACTTTGTTCTGTTTCACACCGCACGAAGCACGCAGCGTAACAAGTAGAAGTACTTGGCGTCACGCAGACGTCAATTTCCGCTTACGAAATTCGTCAAACGCGACCGCCGCAATAATCACCGTCCCGATGATCACCTGTTGCCAGTACGGATTGATGCCCAGGAGATCACTGCCATTCGAAAGCAAACCCATGATGAACGCGCCCACCAGTGTTCCGGTCACGCTGCCTTCGCCGCCTTGCAAACTCCCGCCTCCGATCACCACTGCCGCAATCGCCTGCAACTCGTAACCTTGACCTGCCGTCGGCTGTCCGGTCATGAGCCGCGACGCTTCGATCATTCCCGCTAAGCCAGTCAGCATGCCCGCGATCGCGTACACCGCCGTCAGATGAAACTTGATCGGCACGCCTGCGTAATATGCCGCGCTCGCATTGCTCCCGATCGCAAACGCATACCGGCCAAGCTTCGTATTCTCGAGTAAAAAATGCATCACAACAGCGCACGCCGCTAGAACCCAAAGCGAGAAGGGAATCCCCAGCAAGTTGCCGTCGCCCAGGAACGAAAAGGCATCTGGAATCCCATGCACCGGCAGTCCTTTCGAGACCACCAGTGCGAACCCTCGATACGCTTCGAGCGTACCGAGCGTAACGATAAACGGATTGATGCGAAGCTGCGTAATCATCAGGCCGTTCAGCAGGCCGCAGATCAGGCCACATCCGATGCCGACGGCGATACCCACCGGAATGGAGTATCCATCCTTGATCGCCATGGTGCCGAAAAGCCCTGCCACCGCGAGTATCGACCCAACCGACAGATCGATCCCGCCGCTGACAATCACCAGCGTCATGCCAAGGGCCATGATGTTGATCACCGCGGTCTGCCGTGCCACGCTCGCCAGATTGATCTGGGTCAGGAAATGAGGCGTAGCAATCGTCAGCGCAACAAAAAGGACGATCAAAGTGACGAACGGAAGCAGCCGCTGCAGCCGTTGCATCATGTCTTCTCTTGAAGCGTGCTTTCGCGAGCCGGCGCAGCCAATCGCATAATCTCTTCTTGCGTGATCTCTCCTTGTGCGGTCGCGCGCGGCAACTCGCCCGCGATCCGACCTTGCGACATCACCAGAATTCGGTCCGCCACTTGGATCAGCTCAGGCATTTCGGAGCTGACCATCAAAATCGCCGCCCCCGAGCGTGCAAGGCGATCCATTTCCTCGAAAACTTCCTGCTTGGCCGCCACATCGATGCCGCGCGTCGGCTCGTCAAACAGGAAAATGCGCGCGCCTCGCGCCACCCACTTCGCAATGACGATCTTCTGCTGATTGCCCCCGCTGAGCCGGCCGGCCAGTTGCGTCACCGTGCTCGCTTTGATCCGCAGCCGTTCACGATACTGCTGCGCCAGCTCGACCTCCTTGTCTTTGCTCAGAAATCCGAAGCTGCTGATGCGCGCCAGATCGGGCATTGTGATGTTGTACGTCATCGGCAACTTGAGTGCCAGACCGTCGTGCTGACGGTCTTCGGGAATCAGCGCGATTCCCGCCGCGTACGGCCTGGCGAGGCGTTTTCGGCGTCACCATTTCACCTGCGATTTCGATGCTTCCTCGCTCCGCCGGATCCAAGCCGAACAGTGCCCTGCAAAGTTCCGTCCTTCCCGCGCCCATCAATCCGGCGAGACCGACAATTTCACCGGCTCGAATTTCGAAAGAAATGTCTCGCAGCATCCCCCTACAAACGTCCTTTACACGCAGTAAAGTTTCGCCCGGCGAAAACGCTTCGCGACGGAAAATCGCCTCAATCGGCCGTCCCACCATATGTTGAATCAATTCATCGCGCGTCAGCTCGTCGAGACTTCCTGTGTGTACCGTCACACCGTCGCGAAGAACCGTAACGCGGTCGCCAACCGATCGCAGCTCTTCCAGCCGGTGAGTGATGTAAATCACTCCAACATTCCGTTGGCGCAGCTCACGCACGATGCGGAACACCTCGCGCGTCTCCGTCTCGGGCAGCGATGAAGTGGGCTCGTCGAAAATCAGCAGACTCGAGCCTTGTGCAATGGCACGACAAATTTCGACCAGTTGTTTTCCAGCCGGGGTCAATTTCTCAACGCGTGCATTCGCATCCAGTCGAAAGCCATGCTGCGAAATCAGAAGCGTTGCTTTTTCGACGAGTGCGCGCCGCCGTATCCATCCCGCGCTCGATGCGCTCTCGTGTCCCAGATAAATGTTTTCGGCAACCGTGAGGTGCGGAGCCAGCAACGCCTCCTGGTGCACCATCGCAATTCCATTCGCCGATGCTTCCGATGGCCTGGTGAACGAAACCGGCTGGCCGCGCCACAGCATTTCGCCGCCATCGCGCTGGTACAAGCCCGCTACGATCTTCATGAGCGTCGATTTACCAGCGCCGTTTTCACCCATCAGCAAGTGGACTTCGCCTTCGCACACCTCCAGATTGCCGTCACGCAATGCTTTTACTCCGCCAAAATTCTTTTGAATTCCTGTCAGGCGCAGCAGCACGCTTGTGAGTGTATTACAAGGTTTCTCGGCTCCACTATCTCGGATAGGGATGGCCGCGCAGCGTGGTGTAGGCGCGATAGATCTGCTCGGTCAGCATGGCCCGCGCGAGTTCGTGCGGAAAGGTCATCGGAGACAGAGACAACAGCAGGTCGGCCCGGCTCTTCCACTCCGGCGGAAGCCCATCGTGCCCGCCGACGACGAAGATCAGATCTTGCCCTTCGCGTCCCGCCCGCTCTATCAATTGCACGAAATCCGCCGAATCCATCGCTCGTCCCGCCGGATCGAGCAAAATCTTGCGTGCACTCGAGTGCTTCGCGAACACGTCGAACCGTCCCGGCACAATCTCCCGCATCTCACAATCGGCATAGCGCCCGCTCCGTTTCACAAACTCGGCCGCAATCGCGTTCGCATGGGCATCCCGCGCTTTGCCGATATAGTAAACGAAGATCTTCACCCCCCCACTATGCGAAACCGTGCGGTGGGGTACCAGAACTGCCTAGCTAAGTGTCCGGTTGCAAACGACATACGGGCACGATATTGTTTTAAGTGCGAGCCCGGCTCGGCTCTTCATCGTTAGCTGTAGCGTGTTCAGGGAGGAAAACGCCTTGGCTTCAACCGTCTGGAAAGGCTACATCACTTTCGGCCTCATCACGATCCCAATTCGTCTCTATGCGGCCGCCCGCACCGAGCGCGTCAGCTTCAATCAGATCCACCAGGTCTGCGGTAGCCGCATTAAGCAACAGACGTTTTGCCCGCATTGCGACCGCCTGGTCGAGCGAAGCGAGCTTGTCAAGGGATACGAGGTCGAGAAAGACCGCTACGTCATCGTCAGCGATGAAGAAGTGAAAAGCGTCGCACCGGCGTCGAGCGACAACATGGAGATTTTCGAGTTCGTGAAAGCGGAAGGCATTGACCCAATCTATTTCGATGCATCCTATTTCATGGTTGCCGAAGAGGCCGGCAAGAAAGCCTACCATCTTTTGCTTGAAACGATGCGGAAATCGGGATACAGCGCCATCGCGAAGGTCGCCATGCACCAGCGCGAGTACACCGTCGTGGTGCGCCCCCATGCCGACGGTCTCCTGCTGCACACCATGTTTTATCCCGAAGAGGTCCGTGAAGTGCCCGAGTTCCGTCGCGATGAAAACATCACGGTAAAACCTCAAGAAGTCGCGCTTGCCGAGAAACTGGTAGAGGGATTAGCAACCGACTTTCGAGCCTGCCAAGTATCACGACGAATACCAGGGGCGCTTGCTGCAGATGATCGAAGCCAAGAAGGAAGGGCAGGCCGTTCCCGCTGAGGCTCCCAGGAAACGCGCGCCCGTCATCGACCTCATGCAAGCCTTGCAGAAGAGCTTGGGCGAATTACCCGCGCGCAAGCCCGTCGCCAAGGCGGGGCAAAACGAGCCGGCGGCCGCCACGGCCACCAAGAAGCACGCTCCCACTAGACGCAAGGCCGCCCAAGGTTAGTCCCTTGTCCGATCGGGCATCGGCACCCACGCTCGCCCGAAGACTGGGCGTCTTCGACGCCACCATGATCGTCATGGGCGGCATCATCGGATCGGGCATATTCGTCAATCCGTACGTCGTCGCCCGCCAGGTGCACACTTCTGCATTGATACTGGGGGCTTGGGTGCTCGGCGGATTGACGGCGCTCGCCGGCGCCTTCATTTATGCCGAACTCGCCATGCTGCGCCCCAATCTCGGCGGCCAGTATGCCTATCTTCGCGACGCGTACCACCCGGTCGTAGCATTTCTCTATGGCTGGGCCTTGCTGGTAGTCATTCAGACCGGCGGAATGGCCGCGGTCGCCGTCACGTTTGCCCGCTACGCGCGCGAAATTGTGCACACCGCTGCTTCGGACGCCGTCATCGCCACCCTCGTTCTAACTGTGCTCACTTTAATCAACTGCTTGGGTGTTCGCATTGGAAGCGGCGTACAAAGCACTCTCATGCTGATGAAAATCGCGGCCATTGCGTTCCTGCTGATCGTCGGCTTCAGCGCTTCCGCCGCAAAACACCCCGCACCGCTCGCCGAGCCCTTCACACCGCGCCTGCTCATTACCTTTGGTGCCGCCGTCACACCCGTGCTGTTCGCCTACGGAGGCTGGCAAACCGCCAGTTTTATGACCGGCGAAATGCGCGACCCCCGGCGCGATCTGGCGCGCGCGCTGTTGCTCGGAGTGGTCGGCGTCACCGCCATTTACATCAGCATCAACGTCGTGTGTCTGCGCACGCTCGGCCCGCAGGGTCTCGCCGCAACGCTGACTCCGGCCTACACCGTCATGCAAAAGGCGATCGGCGACCGCGGCGCTCTCTTCATGGCCGTTGCGATCTCAGTTTCCACGCTCGGATTTCTCAGTCAAGGCATGCTCACTGCGCCGCGTGTCTATTTCGCCATGGCGCGCGATCGCCTGTTCTTTAAATGGATCGGGTGGGTTCCAAAAAGCACCAAAGTGCCTGTCGCCGCGATTGCGTTGCAAGGGGTGCTGGCAGTCGTTATTGCCGTCTCCGGCCGCTACGAACAGATCCTGAACTACGTCGTCTCCATTGATTTCATATTCTTCGGATTGACCGGAGCTTCCCTCTTCGTTTTCCGTCGCGGCGCAAGCTCGCGGCAGCATCGCACCCCCGGACATCCATTTACTACCGTCTTCTTCGTCGCCGCCTGCTGGCTGGTCGTGCTCGCCACGTTTTATCACTATCCCGGTAACAGCCTGATCGGCCTAGGACTCGTACTGCTGGGCATTCCCGTCTACTTTTACTGGAGCAGGAGGCAGACTGTTTGAACACTCCCCGCGGCACCGTCGGGTCTGCCTACATGGAGTGGGTAAAGACTAAATCCCAGGCCGCGTTCAATCTTGCGAACAGCGGCGTGAAAAATTACCCCCTTTCCGGTTTGCCCGTCGATTTCGACTCTCTCACCCTATGCGGGCCCGGCGCCTACGGGTATCCTCCGTTGCTCAAAGCAATCGCAGCCAAATGCGGCGTCGATCAAGACTGCGTCGCTACTGCGCAAGGCACCTCCATGGCAAATTATCTGTCCATGGCCGCTGTCATCGAGCCCGGCGATGACGTGCTCATTGAGCATCCAGCCTATCCACTGCTCGCGGAAACGGCCGAGTATCTCGGCGCAAATGTCAAATCGTTCGATCGCCCCGCCGAGGCCCGGTTTGCAACCGATACGGATCTTATCGAGCGCTCACTCACCCCCCGGACGCGGCTGATCGTCCTCACCAATCTTCACAATCCCAGTTGCGCTTACATCGCGGAAGCGACGTTGAAGCGCATCCAAAACATCGCCCGATCGGTTCGCGCCCGTGTCCTCGTCGACGAGGTCTATCTCGACCTGCTATTCGAGGACGCACCGGCCACCGCATTCAAGCTGGGCCGCGAATTTATCGTGACGAACAGCCTGACCAAGGTGTATGGACTGAGCGGATTGCGCTGCGGCTGGATCCTCGCGGAGCCCGATCTCATTCGCAAAATTTTCCGCATCAACGATCTGCTCTATGTGAATGCTCCTTATGTCACAGATCAACTGAGCTGCGTTGCACTGGCGCACCTCGACCGCGTCGGACAATGGTCGCGAGAGTTGCTCGAAAGGAATCGCGCACTGGCGAACGAATTTATAGCCGCCACTCCCGAGATCGATTGTGAGCCGTTGAAAGTCGGAACCGTCTTGTTCCCGCGCATCGACATCCCCGTCGTCGAGCTTTGCCAATTCTTGCGTGACGACTACGACACCGTGATTACGCCTGGCCATTTTTTCGGCGCTCCCGAACGAGTGCGCATCGGCATCGGCGGCGAAACAAGCGTGCTGGCACAAGGGCTAAACCGCATCCACGACGCCCTTGTGCAGTTGACCGCTGGCACGCAACACGCCATGCGAATTTCTCGCTAGTCAATCGTGCAGGCGAGAGCCGCCATCATCAGCGAACACAGGGTTCGAAGACTAGATTCCGAGGAGCGGCAGGAGGGATGTGCTTTGTCGAGCCACAAGGAACGTATTCTCCGCCCTCCAGGCAGTAATCGTTATCGGACCATCCAAGGGGAACCGGCCCGCTGCCTTCGCCTTCTGTCATTGCGTACTTATAAACAGAAATGCGTCTCCAGTCAGCGGAAAGTTGAATGTCAATGTCTTGTCCGCAGTCAACGACCTCGTCGGCGCTAAAGAGCTTGGCGGCTTCTCCGTGCCCGTTTGACTCGTAAATTTGAAAGCCGGCGCGCGGACATGCTCCGCACTGACCAGATCCGTAGCGAGACCAATAAACGCGCGGACCCGATTTGACGAGCAAAGTTCCGTCAGCGGTTCGATGCGCGCTGAATCCGTGGGAGTCGACGATAACGGATGCGGTGGGCCCGAGTTTCCCGAGAGAAGCTTCCTGCTCTTCCTCCGTGAAGTGAAGGAGAAGATCGGTAGCTTGCGAGCCGTGCTTATAGCGGAGTATTGGACCGCAGACGTATTCTTCGGGTTTCATCTCTTCCGAAAAGAAATGGGTCGAAAACGTGATTGGCGAGAAGCCTGTAGGGTCGTAAGCGTAGCCAGCCATGTAGTCCTGCAGCACAAAAATATCCGTGATCAGGTTGCCTTGAACAGGAAAAAAATAACCATCGATCTCTCGATCATTCATATCGAGACCGACCGCGAGATTCTGGTCCGGAGACGCATAGTCGCAAGCAGCGAGTTGATATTGTTTTGCGTGCTCGAATTGAAGCGCGTTAAATCCGGCAGGTTCGCCGTATCGCCGGCCCGCCGAGGTGGTCGAATAAGGACCATTGCTGCTCGCATCGGTGGCCGGTGAAAACACTTCAACCAGCAGACGGAGATCGCGGAGTGGCAACTGCCTGCCCGGCGGAAAGATCTGCCAAGGAATAAATACGCGGAACTGATAGCCGGCCGAAGACTGGAGGGTCGCCGTGAACTGCGGAAGCCCTTTCGGCTCGAGTAAGATCGGGTCCTGGATACTCTCGATCTCTTTAAAGGCGGGCAAGGAAAACGCTTCGGCAGCAACGCCGGGAGCCAGTTGCCACTGCCGAACGAATAGCCGGCGGAAATAGGCGCGGTACGGCTGCTGTTGTTTGACCCAGGCACGACACTTCCGCTCCAGTCCCTCCGGATAAGCTCGGAACAAAGGTCTCTCGCGCAGCCTTTCACACGATGCCTCGCCATGAGCAAGCTGGACATCTTCGAATTGATTGCCCCAGCCTAGCGGCAGTTCGAGATCGGGTGTCAGACTCAGCCAAACCTCAACGTGATCGCCTTTCATCAGATCTTTGGCTGAGCGCGGGAACACTGGCGCGGCCCCATTCACTTCGCCGAGGACGAGCACACCTCCTTGCAGTTTGCGAACCCAAACTCGGCCGGCGCGACCGCCGGGCGCGTGTGGCATCAGCAACAAGGTGGGTGGCAGAGACGGATCGATCTTTACACTCTTCCACGGCTCTGGTGCGTCCGGGATGGACGTACCCAATACCGAAGCAGCACTGCCGGCGTACAACAACAGAAAGCAACGCACGCATCTGAGCCGCACGCCATTATGGTACTTGGCACTAACTACAATGCCAGGGGAGTAACTCCTGAAGAACAAATTTTTCTTAAGTCGGCTCGTTGTCGTCTTCGCAACCGCCTCCGCCGCTTCGGCTTTCCAGACCGCCACCGAATCGGAACTCGCGCGTTGGCAGCAGGAAGCGCGGAACGTCACCATCGTCCGCGACGATTGGGGCATTGCACACGTCTACGGAAAAACAGACGCCGATGCGGTCTTCGGCATGATCTACGCACAGGCCGAGGACGATTTCAATCGCGTCGAAACCAACTACATCAATGCCATGGGGCGCTTAGCTGAGGCGGAAGGCGAGTCCAAGATTTACCAAGACCTGCGCATGAAGCTCTTCATCGACCCCGACGCGATGAAGACACAATTCGCAGCGAGCCCGGCCTGGTTGAAGACGCTCATGAACGCCTTCGCCGACGGCCTGAATTACTATCTCGCCAAGCACCCCGAAGTGAAACCAAGGGTCATCAAGCGATTCGAGCCCTGGATGGCGCTTACCTTCACCGAGGGCAGCATCGGCGGCGACATCGAGCACGTGAACCTCACCCAGCTCCAGGCTTTCTATGGCAACGACACGATCCCGCCGGTTCCCGCCGAGGATAGCCGGCATACCGAGCCCTCAGGATCAAACGGCATCGCTATCGCGCCCTCGAATACCATCGCACACCACGCCCTGCTTCTCATCAATCCCCACACCTCCTTCTTCTTCCGGTCCGAGCTGCAGATGGTCAGCGACCAAGGCCTGGATGCCTACGGCGCGGTCACCTGGGGTCAATTTTTCGTCTACCAGGGCTTCAACGACCGCACCGGTTGGATGCACACCTCCAGCGGCGTCGATGCGATCGACGAGTATCTCGAAACCGTCGAGAAGAGGGGCGACCGCTTCTATTACAAATACGGCAACGAAGAACGTCCCGTTGTGGCAACGGAAATCACGGTGCCATACAGGACCGATCACGGCATGGCTGAAAAGAAATTCACCGTGTACCGCACCCATCACGGTCCCATCATCCGCGCGGCGAACGGTAAGTGGGTGAGCATCAGATTAATGCAGGAGCCGGTGAAGGCGCTGATACAGTCCTACACGCGCACCAAGGCCACGGATTACAAATCGTTCCGGCAAACCATGGAACTGCACACCAACTCGTCGAACAACACCATCTTCGCGGACGCTGACGGCGACATCGCCTACTTCCACGGCAACTTCATTCCCAGACGCGATGTCCGCTTCGACTGGACGAAGCCCGTCGATGGCAGTGATCCCGCAACCGAGTGGCATGGACTTCTTTCTGTCGACGAGACGCCGCACTTACTGAACCCCAAGAGCGGTTGGCTTTACAACAGCAACAACTGGCCGTGGTCCGCGGCCGGGCCGAGCAGCCCGAAGAAGGAAGACTATCCACCGTATGTAGAGAGCGGCACTGAATCGGCGCGCGGCCTCCACGCCATCAGAGTCCTGCAGAACAAAAAGGATTTCACCGTCGGCTCACTCATTGCCGCGGCTTACGACAGCTATCTCACTTGGTTCGAAAAACCAATTCCCGCCCTGATCAAAGCATGGGACGAAACCCCCGCCGCGAATCCCATGCGAGCAAAAATCGCCGAGCAGATCGCCGTCTTGCGCGGCTGGGATCTCCGCTGGGGAGTAGCGTCCGTCCCCACCTCCCTCGCAGTGTTCTGGGGCGAGGATATGCTGCGGCACATGCGCGGCGAGGCGAAAAAGGCCGGCATGGCCGCCGACGACTACATCGCGACCAAGGTACCGGCCGAGCAGCTCTTGCAATCGCTTTCCGCAGCTTCCGACAAACTCACTGCCGAGTTCGGAACCTGGAAAACGCCCTGGGGGAATATCAACCGGTTTCAGCGGCTCACCGGCGACATCGTCCAGCCATTCAACGACGCTGCCCCGAGCATCCCCGTCGGCTTCACCTCTTCCCAATGGGGATCGCTGGCCTCCTTCGGCGCGCGCCCATACCCGGGCACGAAGAAATGGTATGGCACCACAGGAAACAGCTTCGTCGCCGTCGTCGAGTTCGGCGACAAAGTGCGCGCCCGGGCCGTAACAGCAGGTGGCGAGAGCGGCCATCCGGCATCCCCTCACTTCGACGATGAAGCCCAGCGGTATAGCACGGGCGATTTGCGGGAGGTCTATTTTTACCGCTCGCAACTGCAGGGGCACACCGAACGGACGTATCACCCTGGAAACTGATTTCTACCCTCTCGTCAGCCACTCGTACTGCTCGGCCGTGAGTGGCACGACTGAGAGCCGCCCTTGCTTCACAAGCGGAGAGTCGCCGAACAACTTGTGCTCCTTGATCTCTGCGAGACTCCGCGGTTGCGCAACCGGCTTGCCCGCTTTGATCATTACCCGAGGGTTTTTCACGTCCGTTACATCCACGCTTCTCACCGTCGCCGTTCCCACCACCCGCCGCTCGGTTCCTGTGTGGTACACCACCAGCTTGTCGCCGGATTTCATCTCGCGCAGATGCTTCACTGCCACGGGATTCGTAACACCGTCCCAGACAGTCTCGCCGTCTCGCTCCAAATCGGCAAAAGAATAGGTCTCAGGCTCGGATTTCAGCAGGTACGGCATACTCCCGATCATCTTATACGGCTTATCGCCACCGCGTCGCCCAAAAACGACAAGAGCGGCAAAGCCGAAGCTTTAGCCGCTCTTTGTGCTACGTAACGACGTTGAGGCTAGCGATGTCCGCCGCCACCGCCGCCGGCGTGTCCACCGCCACCCGAAAATCCACCACCTCCGGCAGCGCTGATGTGACCGCCGCCGCCCGAAAATCCGCCACCGTGCGCAATTCCGCCACCGGATGCCTCGCCACCGCGCGCGCCCGAGAATCCCGCAAAGTGCCCACCCGAAAACGATGCCGCCGGAGCGCCGCTTGCCGTGTGGAAGCCGCCCGCCGAGGCGAACGAATTCGCCACTGCCGAACGCGCTACCTGATTGGCATACGGTGAGCCAGTGACTACCCCGATTGCCGGTGGATGGCTCGGATTCACCGGAACCGTCGCTGTCGTTCCATGCCGCCCTGTCCAGTGGCCGTTATGCCACCCGCCTACGGGCGCCACCACTACCGGCGCATACGGCAGATATCCCGCACCGTAGAAACCGTACCCAAACGGGCTGAAGAACGCTCCGTCTCCAGGCAGCCAGCCCCAGCCGTTGAAGGCACTGTTCCAGTACCACCCGGGCCCATACATCGGGTCAAACCCGTAGCCGCCCCACGCACTGAAGCTGTTGGCGCTCAAGCTCTTCGCGGACTGGTAGCTTGTCGCCGCATCGTATTCCGACCGCACATTGCTCCATGCGTACAAATCGTCTTCCTTCTTCGTGTCGAACTTCTGCTCTTTCAGGTCGGCAAGAACGATCTCATGGCCTTTTCCGATGTCGGTCTTCTTGTCTCCAACATAAACTTCAGCTTTGCCATCAATCACTGCAGCCGTCGGATTGTCATCCGCCGTAAAGCGGTACAACCCATTCTTCTCGATGGTGATGGAAGCGCCGTGGTCGATCACCTGAATGTTGTTTTCCTTCAGCAATCCGTCGGCTTCGATCATCGCCTCGCCGCGCTTCACTTCCAGCTGCGTACCTGTCAGCGACGGCGAAATTATACGGACTTGGCTGTTATCGCCAATCCGCAGAAAAACACCCGGCGTCAGCAGGATTTCCGCTTTTCCTGCATCCGTCGACAACGTATCGTTTGCGTTCAGAAAGGTCGCTCGTAGGCCTTTGTCCGATAACGGCTGCCCGTTCAGATAGGCATGCCCTTCAATGTAGTTGACTGCTCCAGGCTTCGCAGAGACTGTGTAAGCCTGCGGCGTCGCGTACATGGCGGTTACCAGCAGTCCAGCGAGGACTGTCGCCGATTTTTGCCATACGCGTTTCATAATTCCCAACTCCTCTATCGTCTACCTGACGACTCCCTATCCATCCAACTATTCGATGCGCGGCCTGATCGCCAAGTTCCGTGTGGCCTTCCGGGCGCCCCGGTTACCCATTGGCCCTATTCTACGCCTGATCCGTGTCGCTCGATACGCTGTTTGCACCGTTGCAGCAGAACGGTCCTGAGCGGCCGCGCTGCCGTTTAGCTGCCGAGTACGAAATGCATCGGGAGTAACGGCCACCTGCTTTGCTCGCTCTATCTTCCGAAGATCGGTTTCTGTGCGCCTATTCATCACGCAAACGCCGGAGACACCTCGAGACCTGAGGCGACCGACACGTTCGACGATTTGAAGCGGTAAGATACAATTCCACCCGGGACGGAACCAGACCTTGATACTCAGACCGATCGATTACGTCAGTCTCATCATCTACTTCGCTTTCGTCCTTGGCATCGGCTGGCTCGCTAAGAAGAAGGTGACGACTAGCGCTGACTTTTTGACCTCGAGACACGCGGTTCCCGTATGGATTACTAGTCTCGCCTTCATCGCCGCTAACCTCGGCGCACAGGAAATGATCGGCATGTGCGCCTCCGGCGCGAAGTACGGCATTATGACGGCGCATTTCTATTGGTTAGGCGCCGTTCCCGCCATGGTATTCGTCGGCGTCTTCATGATGCCCTTCTATTACGGCAGCCGCGCGCGCAGCGTCCCGGAATACCTGAAGCTGCGTTTCGACGAGAAAACACGCGGTCTTAACGCCATCACCTTCGCGATCATGACCATCTTCTCGTCCGGCATCAGCATGTATGCCTTGGGTCTGTTGTTTGAGCTCGTTCTGAAGTGGAATTTCACGAATTCCGTGCTGCTATCCGCCGTTATCGTGCTCATTTATACCCTGCTCGGCGGCCTCACCAGCGCCATTTACAACGAAGTGGTCCAGTTCTTCTTAATCGTGCTCGGTTTCGCGCCCTTATCCATTCTGGCGGTCCAAAAAGCGGGCGGCTGGCAAGGCATTTCAACCCGGCTGCAACCCGTGATGACACATTCCTGGCGCTACGCTGCGCATTCAAGCGAAAATCCGATGGGAGTCGAAATCTTCGGCTTAGTCGCTGGCCTCGGATTCGTGCTGTCGTTCGGGTACTGGTGCACCAACTTCCTGGTCGTCCAGCGCGCTATGGCTGCCCCCAACATGGCGGGAGCCCGTCAGACGCCCATCTTCGCTGCCTTCCCGAAAATTCTCATGCCATTCGTGGTCATCCTGCCCGGGATTGCTGCAGTCGCCCTCATGAGTATGTCGAGCGGCTACACACTTCCGCTGAAAGCCGGAGGCGGCGGCTATGACTACGACCAGGTGCTCACCACTCTGATGGCGAAACTTTATCCCTCCGGCATGTTAGGCATCGGATTGACCGGTTTGATGGCCTCTTTCATGTCGGGCATGGCCGGCAACGTAACGGCCTTTAATACCGTGTTCACCTATGACCTCTACCAGGGCTACATTCGCCGCTCTGCGCCCGATAGTCATTACCTATGGGTCGGCCGCGTCACCACCGTCGCGGGCGTCGCTTTGTCGGTCGGCACCGCTTACCTGGCCACCCATTTCAACAACATCATGGACTTTCTGCAGCTGGTCTTCGGGTTTGTCAACGCGCCGCTCTTCGCAACCTTCTTACTCGGTATGTTCTGGAAGCGCGCCACCGGACACGGCGCCTTCTCGGGGCTGCTCGTTGGAACCGTAGCGGCCGCCGCCACGCACGGCTGCACCGTGGCAGAGAACAAGGGCGGCTGGATCGCCAACCTTCATCAGTTTCCCTCCACCATGGCCCAAAATTTCTGGATTTCGATCGTCGCCTTCGTCGCCTGTTTCGTCGTCACGCTTGTGGTAAGTCTCGCAACGCGCCCCAAGCCCGAGGCGCAGCTTCACAATCTGGTTTACGGTTTCACCGATATACCGCCTGAAGAGAACGTACCCTGGTATAAACGGCCGGGCCCTCTCGCCATCGTTGTACTGGCAGTTCTCGTGATCTTCAACATCATTTTCTGGTAGTCGAGAATACTGGTAATCAATATGGATGACCTCCGACGCCCCATCGGCTTTCTGTTCGGCCTGCTCGGCCTGATTCTTCTTCTGTACGCGCTCATCGAACCCGATGTGCGCGCGCCCTTGGATCCCGAAATCAACGTGAATCTCTGGTGCGGCCTGACACTGTTTGTCTTCGGAGGAATTCTGCTTTGGCTGTCGTTCCGGGCGAAAAAGTCGTAAGCGCCTTTCGCGATCGCTTTCGATCTGACATCCAGCCTGCGGTCTATCGTGCGCCCGGCCGTGTCAATCTCATTGGCGAGCACACCGATTACAATCTGGGGTTCGTCTTCCCCATCGCCCTTGAGATGGCGTGTTATATCGCGATCGCACCCTCTAGTGAAAATCGCCTTCGCATCTATTCGCTAGATCTCGAAGAGGAATTTTCTCTTGCTGCGGACGAAATTTTGAACGCCAAGCCCGCGGGCAGTTGGAGCGATTACGTCGTCGGCGTCGCGCAGGAGCTCGCCAAAGCCGGCGTGTCCATTAAACCCGCCGATCTCTGCATCGCCAGCGAAGTGCCGGTCGGCTCCGGCCTGAGTTCGTCCGCTGCTTTGGAAATCGCGTCAGCCGTCGCACTCCTCGATGCAAATCGTATGGACCCCGTCGATATCGCCCGGCTCGGTCAGCGCGCCGAAATTCAGTTTGTCGGTGTGCCTTGCGGCATCATGGACCAATACGCGTCGGTATTCGGCCGCGAGGGCGCTGCCATTCAAATCGATTGCCGCAGCCTGAAGCATGAATATGTCCCGCTTCCACGCGACGTCACGATCATGGCCGTCAATTCGCTCGTAAAACACGAACTCGGAACTTCCGCCTATCGAGAACGTGTCGCGGAATGCCAGGCTGCTGTCGCCGCCATCCAAGTCATCGATCCAAACGTGCAAAGCCTGCGCGATGTATCGATGGAATTCTTTGTCGAAATTCAGGAGCGCATTCCTCCTCTGCCACGCCAACGCGCGCGTCACGTCATCTCCGATAGCCAGCGCGTTCTTGACCTGGCCGTCGCCGCTCGCGCGCACGACCTGCCGGAAATGGGCCGCTTGTTCGTCGCCTCTCACCGCAGCATGCAATACGATTACGAGATCAGCTGCGAAGAGATCGATTTTCTGGTCGATACGGCCATCAAAATCCCCGGCGTGTACGGCGCCCGCATGACCGGTGGCGGCTTCGGGGGCTGTACCGTTAATCTTGTCTCGCCCGACGCCGTTGACCGCTTCCGCGAGCAGTTGGGCGCCGCCTACCAGCGTCGCTTCGCCAAAACACCGGCGTTCTACGATTGCAAACCCGCAACAGGTGCCGGGCGCCTGGCAAGTGGCGCTGCTAGGTAGCAACACCGGTCCGAAATCTCAGCCGCCATGTGGCAACAGAACTACTCGCCTGTCGCTCACAGCCTCGTGTGGTCTTCTCTTGTTGCCGCTTTGCCGATCGCCGCTCTCCTTTACGCCATCGGCATCCGCCGGGTTAGCGCGTGGAAATCGTCGTTGCTCGGCCTCGTCGTAGCGCTGCTCGTGGCGTTGCTGGCCTACCGCATGCCCCCGCCGCTCGCGCTCAGTTCCGCGCTGTACGGCGCGGCCTTCGGCGCTTTCCCCATCTTCTGGGTCATCTATTGGGCCATCCTGCTTTATCGCCTCACTGTCGATACCGGCAAATTCGAAGTGCTCAAAAACTCCATCGGCCAGCTCACGGCAGACCGAAATCTGCAGGCGCTACTCATCGCATTCGCCTTCGGCGCCTTCCTTGAAGGTGCTGCTGGATTCGGCACGCCCGTCGCCGTGGCTGCGGCGATTCTGGGCGGTCTGGGTTTTGAACCCTTCTATGCCGCGGCTATCTGCCTGCTCGCCAACACAGCACCCGTGGCCTTCGGCTCTATCGCCATCCCGCTCGTCACTTTAGCGGCTACTACTGGGCTGCCTCTTGCAGGAGCTCAGCAAAAATGTCGGTCGCCTCTGTGCACCCGTCTCGCTCTTCATCCCCGCTTATCTCATCGTGGTCATGAGCGGTCTTCGCGGCCTCCGCCGCATTTGGCCCGCCGCTTTAGTATGTGGCGCGAGCTTTGCCACTGTTCAGTTCGCGGTCTCGAATTTCGTAGGACCCTACCTCACCGACATTCTCAGTTCGCTCGCGGCCGTGTTGTCGCTGGTCGCGCTCTTGCGCTTCTGGGCTCCAGCACGTACCGTCGAGCAAAAAAGCCGATATACCTTCGCAGAGATAGTCTCCGCCTGGTCGCCCTATTTGCTGCTCGTCGTGCTGATCCTGTCCTGGAGTGCCGCCCCGGTGAGCGCGGCATTGAATCGCGCCAGCATAGTCTTCCCTTGGCCCGGTTTGCACAATCTGGTCGAGCGCGTTCCGCCTGCGGTCGCAACGGCTGGCCCCTATGCCGCCATCTACCGCTTCCGTTTCCTCGCAGAAGCCGGAACTGCATGCGCCTCGGCAGCCTTCGCCTCCGCTCTGTTGTTACGCGTCAGCCCGCGTCGCTTTCTTCGTCTTGCCGCCGCATCCGCCAATCAGCTGAAGTTTTCCTTCATCAGCATCGTCGCGGTTCTGGCGCTCGCGTTTGTAATGAATTATTCAGGGGCAACCGGAACCCTCGGCCTCGCGTTTGCCTCTACTGGCCGGGCCTTCCCTTTCTTCAGCGCCATGCTCGGCTGGTTGGGCGTCTTCCTTACCGGCAGCGATACTTCGTCGAATGCCCTGTTCGGAAGCTTGCAGCAGGTCACCGCAACTCGCCTCGGCCTGAACCCCGCTTTGATGGCGTCGGCCAATTCCGCCGGCGGCGTGATGGGCAAAATGATCAGCTTGCAGAGCATCTCCGTCGCCGCGGCCGCAGCCGGCCTACGCGCGCACGAAGAACCCGGCCCTGTTTCGCTTTACGCTGAAGCACAGCCTCTTGTTGGCGACCGTGATCGGCCTGCTCGCGCTGTTATACGCCTATGCGATCTAGCCGCCGATCGAATACATTGGCCGTTGAGGCGCGGCAAAAGACGGCTGGTTAATGTCATGCCCAACCCATTTTCGCCACACTGTCTCGCGAATCGCAGCTTCTAGTTCCGGGTCTGAATCCGGCCGCTCGAGCACTCCCCTCACGTCCGTCTCTTCTCGCGCGAACAGGCAATATCGCAGTTTCCCGTCCGCCGTTAGGCGCAATCGGTTGCAATTCATGCAAAACGGCCGGCTCACTGAAGCGATAAACCCCACCCGGTGCCCGTCTGAAAACTGATATTCCGTCGCCGGCGCTCGAGGATCCGCGTCCGGAACCGCCGTGAGCTCACCAAACTCTTCGCCGAGCATCGCAATCATGTCGTCCGCCGTCAATACACGGTCGAGCGACCAGATCTGCTGTGCGTCAAGCGGCATGAACTCGATAAAACGCACTTCGATGTTGCGTTCGCGCGCGAACCGCACCAACGGAATGATGTCCTGCTCAGTCAAGCCCTTGATCGCCACGGCGTTCAATTTGATCGAAGTAAAGCCGGCGCTCATAGCCTGGTCGATGCCTGCCAGCACACGGCCCAGATCGTCGCGGCGCGTGATAAGGCGGAACCGCTCGCGGTCAAGCGTGTCGAGATGAATATTCAGACGGCGCAAACCCGCGTCATACAGCGGTTGCGCCGCATCCGCCAGCAGCACCGCATTCGTTGTCAGCGCCAAATCCCGTATGCCCGCGATCGCACCTAGCTCTGCAATCAATTTCGGCAGTTTGGGACGCAGCAGCGGTTCCCCACCCGTGAGCCGGATTTTCCGTACCCCGAGCGAAACCGCCATCGCCACAAACCGCGTGATTTGTGAAAAGCTCAGCAGCGAGGAGATGGGCGCGAACTCCGCTCCATGTTCCGGCATGCAGTAAAAACAACGGATATTGCAGCGGTCCGTAACACTGATTCTTAGATCCGAATGCACCCGCCCAAACGAATCGACCAACGGACCACCAGGCGGCGCTAGCGATTCCACATGCCCGACCTGCGGCACGGAAACAGGCGCAAGTTGCACGAGTGTACTCACGGGAAGCCTACAACCTATGATGAACCAAGCCGGCCTGCAAAAGGACCCGCCATTCTACGGGGGAGACAATCACCTTACTGCGAGCATTCGCTCGATTGGAACCAGAGCGCGTTCCACAATATCCCGCGACAGCTCAATCCGTGGCTCCAGATTTTCCAGGCACGCCAAGAGCTTTTCGAGCGAATTCAGCTTCATATACGGGCACTCGCTGCAATTGCAGTTCTCATTGGCCACGAAATAAAACTTCTTCCCGGGCGATAGCTTTTCAAGCGAGTACCGGACCCCGCTCTCCGTCATAACGATGAATTCATCCGCGCGCTGCGCAGTGCACCAATCCACAATTGACGACGTGGACCCGATAAAGTCTGCCATGCGTAGCACATCGCCGGGACATTCCGGATGCGCCGCTACCAGTGCCTTCGGGTGTTCCCGCCGCGCCGCAGCTAGCCGACGTGCCGGGAAAGTCGCATGAACGATGCACGCGCCCTGCCAAATTTGCATGTTCTTGCGCCCGGTCTGCGCCTTCACGTAATTCCCGAGATTGATATCGGGCAGGAACAGGATGGGCTTCTCTCGCGGAATCGAATTCACCACCTTCACCGCGTTGCGCGAGGTGCACAGAATGTCGCTCTCCGCCTTTACCTCGACCGACGTGTTGATGTAGCTGACGATCACGTGATCGGGGTTGCGCCGCCGAAAGGCACGCACCGCTTCCGCCGGGCAGCTGTCGACTAGACTACAGCCTGCGTTCTTGTCTGGAACGACGACGACGCGCTCCGGATTCAATACCTTGGCAGTCTCGGCCATGAACCGCACGCCGCAGAAGGCAATCACCTCGCCGTCGAACTTTTGCGCGATTCGAGCCAGTTCCAGGCTATCGCCGACCGAATCGGCCAATTCCTGAATCTCGGGTTCTTGATAGTGATGGGCGAGGATAACGGCCTGCCGCCGGGCCTTCAACTCCAGGATTTCCTCGGCGATGGTGCTGGCAACGAGCATCTAATCCCTTGACCACCTTCATTTTACCAGCAACAAGCAGTACTTAATCCGACTATTAACAACGCGTAACCTTCTTCACGGTTGTATAGTCGTAGTAGAAAGCGCGGAAATACCTCCGAGTCCGCGCTGGAGTCAGCCGCACGAGAGACGGCTGGCTCCCGCCATCTTTACGTCGCATAAAGCAAGAGGGGAGCCTTTCGGCTCCCCTCTTCTTATTGACGCTTTGGGCGGCCTGTTAGAAGTAGAACTTCACGCCGAGCTGGATAAGTCGGCCGGAAGCAGCGGATAGGATTCTCCCAAAGTTGGAACTTGTAATATTACCGCTCACTCCGCTTCCGCCACTGCCTGTGTTGACGGTTGAGAACTGGGTGTGATTGAAGACGTTGTAGCCTTCGAGCCGCAGTTCCAGATAGCGCGTTTCAGACTTGCTGATATACACACGTTTTGCCAGATCCAGGTCCGTATTGTTAATCCCCGGGCCATGGAAGTTGTTACGCCCTGCATTGCCGAGCACGCCGATCGCCTCCTTCGTGAAGACGTTGGTGTTGAAGTAGTAATACGGTTTGGCGGTCTTGTTGGTTGCGCTCGTCGCCGTATTCACGAGGCTGGATGTCCGCGGGTCATAGGTAGCCGGAGTCCCGCCCACGATATTTGGCGCGTCCCAGCAGGCGTAATACTCGGTGAAGTTACATTGGAGCGAGTTAACGTCCGTCTCCTGGAACGTGATCGGCAAGCCCGATTGCAAGGTCGTGATCCCTGCGAAGGCCCAACCGTCAAAAACTGCTCGGGTCACCGCATTGTTCCAAATGCGGCTTAGGTGCGGCAGTTCGTAGTCATAGCTGAGAACCAAACGTTGCCGGGCGTCAAAGCTGGAATCGCCTTTGTTGGTTGCAAAGTTATACGGATTTATTCCCCGATTGCCGAATCCACTGTTTTCAAAGCTGGACGTATCGTCAATCGAATGAGCGTACGTATATGAAGCTAGGAAGCTGAGCCCATGGCTGAAGCGCTTCTCCAGCTTCGCCTGGAAGGAGTTGTAGCTGGAATCTCCACGAGTCGCCTGAACTCCCACGCTTTGGAAAACATCCCCCGGAGCATACAGAGTATGTGTGGGGAAATCTACCTGCTGATTGGTACGATCCGCGATGCAGGCGGCAGAAGCTTTGCATGCCGCTACACCCGCCGGAGAGATGGGGTTACCTTCATACGTCAACTCCAGATGCCGCCCGAGTGCCCCAACATACCCGAGTGTCAGGAGCATCGACCCCGGCAGTTCCTTCTGAATGTTGAAATTGAAGTTCATCGCGTACGGAGACGTAAAGTTCGGATTGATGGTGTTGTAATTCAACGGGTAGAACTGACTGAAGTCAACGTTAGATCCGGGTTTTGCCGGCGTGAAAGGGAACGGATTCACAACGGTTGCCCCGGTCGCAATATCCCTATATGGATTGGCAAAGGATGGGCTGCCGCCAACGCCTGATATACCAGACGATGTAATTGAGAATGGGTACGCACCCAAGTTCTGCAATGCCAGCTCTTCCTCCGAGCGGTTGAAGTAAACGCCGAAGCCGCCGCGGATCACAAAGTTCTTGTTCGGATTTGATCCTGGACTGTAGGCGAAGCCGAACCTCGGCCCGATGTGATCATAGTGAGGATAGTAACCGGATTTCGTACAGCCCGGATCGCCCGGAAATGTCAGACCTGCCGGAGCCGTCGGGAACACCTTCGATTGCTCGCCTGGAATAAAGCAGTTCAGGTCTAACTGATTGAAATGTTGATTCACGAGGGGTGTGTCGATTTGGTATCCGGCACCATAGTTGACCGTCAGGTTATTACTTACTTTCCAGTTGTCCTGCGCGTAGGCGTAATATTCGTACGTTCGGGCCACGATCCAGCCGCCGCTTCCTTGACTGTAGGAATCGGGGATTCCGAGCAGAAAGTCTGCACCGGGATCGCCGGTGCTGTACTGACCGTTGCCGCCAAACGAGTAATTGCCGTTGTTGTTCCCGAAGAAGGGGTTGTTGACGTTATATCGCTTACCGTCGAAGCCGAACTTCAAAGTGTGGCGGCCTATAACTTTCGAGAAATTATCGGCTATTTCCGTCGTTTCATCGATTCGCGGTTGCGGTCCGTTGGTGCTGAAACCCAGGTCAAAATATCCTGTCAAGCCGATGAACGGAATGCCTGCCTGCGCACTTTGTGGATTGATGTTGAATCCTAGCGAGGAGGGTTGAACAATTTGCTGCGGGTAAACCGCGAGGAGATTCAACCGCACATAAGACAGACGCAACTCGTTCAAGGTTGTAGGACTGAAGGTATGAGTCCAGTCAAAAGTGAACTGCTTGGGGCGCCGAGACACTCTCATCACCGAAGCCAGGCAGCGTTGAACCAGTAAACGGCAAAGTCTCGGGCGCGACGTTGTGTTGGATGATCGACGTGAACCACAAAGCATCCTTGGTGCCGAAATTGTGGTCGAGTCTTGCGATTCCCTGGTCGGTTGTATTCGTGACGATGGGATTGAACGAATACAGGCCGGCCGCCCCGTTTGCCGCTGGAACATAGGTGGCCAGCAGCTTCGCCGAAATCGGATTAATGTCTGCGGCCGGAATGTGGCCGGTCGGGAATATGGTCGTGTACGGGGTGCCAGCGGGATACGTGGCGCCGCTCTCACCGACCAGCGCGAAGGGAGATGTCGCCCCCGAACTCCCGATATCTGAGAAAATCCCGCTTCGCTGGGCATTGGTAAACACGGTCGTGGTTCCGCCCGCTTCCGGCGCCCTATTGCGGGTGCCCTGATACGAGATCATGAAAAACGTGTGATCCTTCCAGATCGGGCCGTCTAAGATCCCGCCAAATTGATTCTGGTGGAAAATCGGCTTGGTGACCTGAAACAGATTGCGGCTATTCAAGAACGTGTCGCGATAAAACTCGAATGCGTCGCCGTGGAACGAGTTCGTGCCGGATTTGAGAATTGCGTTCAGAATACCGCCGGAATTCCGCCCGTACTGAGGATCGATCGTGCTGTCGATCAAGTTAAATTCACCGATGGCATCCGGGCTCGGAATGATCAGCGGGCTATTCAGCGGTAGATCGATCGAATCGGCTCCATTGATGAGGAAGGAATTTTGCTGCGACTGGCTGCCGTTGGTGGCGTAGTTTGTGCCGAAGCGGTCGCTGGTGGAAACGACGCCGGGGGCCAGTTGCTGCAACTGAACCCAGTTCCGACCGTTCAAGGGAAGATCGACAATCTTCTTGGACTCGATCACTGTGTTCATTTGGGTGTTGCTGGTTTCCACCTGCGCTGCGTTGCCTTGCACCTCAACCGCCGTGCTCACCGATCCCACTTGCAGCGTCACCGGCAAGCTGTAAATCTGGTTCACGGCCAGCGGAATGTTGTTTTCCGTGAAGGTGTTGAAGCCTGACTTGGTCGCCGTGACCTTGTAAGTGCCAACCGGCAACTGCAGAAATTCGAAACTCCCATCGCCCTTAGACGGCACGGTCTTCGAGACATCTGTCTGAGTGTTGGTAGCTGTCACCTGCGTGTCGGGCACTGCGGCGCCGCTCGCGTCCGTAACAGTCCCTTTGATCTGGGCCGTGAGCTGCTGGCCAGAGGCAGTATGTGCCGCCACTATCAGGCACACTAGGCTCAAAATTAAAACGCTGATCCTTCTCGAAAAGTTAGCCACCAAAGTATCCCCCAAGATCTTCGTGTTCCAAGCGCCCTTCGCAGGGACGATGCGGTGTGCGGACGCAATGCAACTCCGCGGTCCCGCCATTGCGGGTCGGAGCAATTCAGCAACCAGCCGCCCGGACTCGTTAGAGCCTCCTAAACCCTTGAAAGGAGATGGTGATACGTGCTATTACTAGCGCCGCATTTCTATCGATTCTGGAAGAAGAACGGCGCCGAGTTTCCATAATGCGGAGCGAAGCCGCGATCTCCGTGGTCCTTACATTTCACGCTCGCATGAATGTCCTTGCGTGTAGCCGTGAAAAGCAAGAGGGGAGCCGAAGCTCCCCTCTTGCTGTCTTGTCTTGAACTAGGTCGTTAGAAGATCAGCTTTAGCGCCAGCACCATAGTGCGAGGGTTGCTCGAGAAGGCCTGCGAGAAGTTGTTGAAAATCGTGCTGTTCGGTCGGAAAACAAGCGCCTGTGTTCCGCCGGTCGCCCCGTTGGGTGCAACATCGCTGATGTTCCCACCAACATACTGCGAGTGATTCAACACGTTAAAGACGCGCGCCGAGAACTCGATGCTGGTGCGTTCGGTGAAATTGAAGCGTTTGGCAGCGGTAGCATCCAAATCATCGATGGGAGGAAATTCGCCAGTGTTACGGCCGACCGTGGGCATGGCACCCTTCGGAGTCGCGACGTACAGTGCGGCCGGATTCGTTACGAGGTATGCAACAGTTGCGCCAGCCGTATTGTGGAGGGCAGTTGTGCCGGAACCAATGTTGGGGTTACCGCCGTTCGGGTTGACAATCCCGCGGTCGGGAGCGGAGTCACCGTTCAGGTTGGCGTCCGTTCCAGCCTGGACTGTGAAAAGCGTTCCGGACTGATATTGATAGACCGGCGCCAGCTCCCAGTTTCCGATGATGTTCTTCACGAACCAATTACGGTTCTTAAAGAAAGGCACATCGTACAGCAGCTCGAAGCTAAGTCGCTGCCGATGATCGAGCGCGGAACTAGCACGGTCCGCTCTAAGATTCTGAGAGTCTTGAGGACGGCGCGGAGTGGCGTACGTGCTGAAAACGTCAGCGGTCGAGTCATCGATCGCGTGGCTCCAAGTGTATGCACCAATGAACTGTAAACCATTGCTGAAGCGGCGTGTCAATTGGTTCGCCCAACCGTGATAAACCGAATTGCCCCACGGCTGGTAAGAAGTAATTTTGGAATGGCCGCAACCCGGAGTGCATGCGGCATGGAAGCCGGCATTGTAGTAGGCAGGCACATAGTCTCCCTGGGCGTTGTATATCGCGGTTAAGGCGCTTAGCGTATTTGGTAGGGAGTTGAGCGTTGCCTGGCTGGGCGCGCTAAAGTAAACCGGCAAAGCGTTGGAGGCGTTTACGACCGGTTGTGCATTCAGTTGAGCCTGAATGTCCAAGTCGGTGCCGCGATCTCCCAAGTAGCGACTCTCGAACACATAATTACCGGCGAACTCGTGCTGAATTCCGAAATTCCACTGGTACGATTTAGGCCGCTGCTGCACGTCGGGAACAAAGCCTCCCGTTTTCTGGCGCGCTTGCGCCGCAGTGAAGTTGGCCGACGGCCCATTTGGAGGCAAACCACCACTCGCCAGGAAGTTGCTGCCACCGTTTGAGGTAACGTCCTGAGTGGTCGAAAGTTCGGGCGGCAAGGTGAGCAAACCAAGGTTGTCGAACAGAACGTCGTAATTGATTCCGAATCCGGCGCGAATTGAGGTCTTGCCGCTAGTGCCCGGAGAGTATGCTATCCCAATGCGCGGCATGATGTTATTTTTCTGCGCCTGGGGTGTGGCGAAGGTAATCAAACCCGGCACACTCGCCACCGCGTTCAGGGCCTGCTGCTGCTCGCCCGCGGGAACCGTCTGGTATTCGTACCTGACCCCAAGATTCACGGTAAAGTTCGGGCGAATCTTCCAGCTATCGTTCGCGTACCATCCCAGCAGGTAACGGTTGCCCCAGTAAATAGGATTGCCGGCCGAGCGCTGGGCGAGGTAATCCGGAGTGAAGTCGTTAAGGTAATCGCTCAGGAAGTTGTATTCATAATCGCCGCGCGAACGCTGAGTGAAGCTCTGCGGGTTGATGAGTCTTAGACCGTCAAAACCAACCTTGACGCTGTGCGCTCCCTTGTTCCACGTCACGTTGTCGGTGAGCTGGTAACTGTTTTGATACCCGAACTGCGGGAAATTGCCATTCGGCCCAACTGTTACCCCACCCAATTCGTTGAAAACCAGATTGGGAAATTGATCCAGGCCAGGGAAGGTCTGGTTTCCGACCGGGTCTATGCTGGAAAGCCGGTTATAGCCCAAGCGCAGTTCGTTGATAACCGTGGGACTGAAGTTATGGTATTCGGAGAGCGTAACCAGGTACGCATTCGTCGGGACGGTGACAAAAAACGTGGGCAAGCTGGTGCCCGTATCAATAGCTCCAGTGCGGTTCAATACAAATCGGCCGCGCAGAGCATCCTTGTCGGAGATGTTATAGTCGATCGAACCAACTCCCGCCTCACTGTTGAAATAGTTCGGCGTAGCAACTGAGAGTAGGCCAATCTGTACAGGCGTCCCCGTAATCGTCGACTGGTTGTATTCAGGACCTAGCGCCTTCGGACTCAGAATAGGATATCCACCCACGGAGGCAGCCGAGACTGCTGTGGGGGCCGGAGTAAGATACGTTTTCAAGATGTTCAGATTTGTCTGGTTAATGCCCGGTTGTGCCGAGATGGTGGCGTATCCGGCAGCGGTCGGAGAATAGATCTGACCCGCCGAGCCCGCTTGTCCAACCGGGTTGTACTCGTAATCTACAAAGAAGAACAGCTTGTTCTTCTTGATCGGGCCGCCGATTGTTCCGCCGAAGCGATTGTTGTCATAGCGGGGGTGAAGCGGCGTACCGCTTACCGCCGCGAGGTTGTCCGCCGCGTTCAGATCGCGGTTTTGAAAGTACTCGTACAGCGAACCGTGGAAGGTATTCGTGCCGCTCTTTACGACCTCGTTAAACTGCCCACCGGAAGAGTGACCGAAATCCGGTGAATATTGATTCTGCAGAACACTGAATTCCGCGACCGCGTCATTGGGCACGCTCACGATGGGCCCGGTCACCGCGCCGTCATTATTGTCGACACCTTCAATGGTAAAACTGTTATTACGTGGACGCTGGCCGCCTACCGAGGGGCCCGTTCCCGCTCCAACCGCGCCGCTCGTCGCGACACCGGCATTCAGCAAGGATAAATTCAGCACGCCTGAACCCGTCGCCGTGTTCGGCAAATCGATGATTTGTTTCGTCTCGAACGTAGTCTGCACCTGGGCAGTGGTTGTATCGATCGACACTGAGGATTCCGACACTTGAATGCTAGTAGCCGCTTGTCCAATCGCCAAGCGTGACGTTCGTCGTAACCGTCACATTGAACTGCACGTTAACGTTCGCGACCTCTGCCTTCGTGAAGCCCGCCGCATTCACCGTAATCGAATATATGCCCACGGGCAGATTTTCAAACCGATAGTCGCCCGCGCCGGTTGACTTCGTTGTGTTCTCTACACCCGTAGCAATATTCCTCGCCACCACCGTGGCTCTCGGTACCGTCGCTCCGGTCGGATCGTAGACGGTCCCGTAATGTTTCCGCTCGTCAAGTTGCGCAAAAGCTGGCAGACTGAGCAGCACCAAAGCAGCTAAGAGCGCTCCCAAGTGCGTTCGCAAAAATCGCATGTATTCTCTTCCCCTCGATTGCAGTAGGCAATTCCGGTACCAACGGATCAAGCCTGATAAAATCAATGGCTTACCTGTTGAGGCGCAACTTTCTACTGAATCTGGTACAAATTCCGGGGCCACTGCTCCCATATATCGAAGTTTCACTACGATCAGCTAATACAAAAAGGCCAAGGCGCTTGGGTTGGCCTTCTCAAACAGCTGATAAGGGAAATTGATTACCGCGGCGCGAGCAACGCCCACAATCAGGCGGTTTTGGGGAGGAGCTTGAGCTGTCCCTGGCTTTTCATTCGGTAGTAGGAGCCGTTATGGAGGGCGGAGTTGAGGAGTTCCTGCTGCTCGCGGGCTTCTACTTCCTCGGCTGAAAATTCAAAGCCAAGCTCGGCCGGATCGAAGGGGACACGGTTCTGTCTCGCGGCCCGGAGGTGGATGATGGCCGAATACCAGCGCCCTCGCTCGGCCGTTTCACGGTTCTGGACGGCTTCCCGGCGCTGCGCAAGCAAGCGCTTCAACTCGGCTTCGTCCTTTTCGTACAGGCGGCGCAGACGGCCTTCCTGAATGGACAAATTATTCAGATCGCGGCGGTAGGAGAGGAAGATCTGCGCTTCGATCATGGCCTTGCGCACCGCTTCGTCCGATTCGTCGGCAAACTGGGCGGCGAGTTCGCGGCGGCCGATCGCGTAAATCCCGGCTTCGAGCGATGGAATGCGTTCCAGACGCCAGAGCGTGTCGGCGATGGATTGGGTGAGGCGCTTCTCCTCGTCCGCTTCCGGGGCGAACTGCCGATACAGGCGATCCACCTGCGCTTGATAGGCCGAGACGTCCTCGGTCGGCAGGAGGATGGTACGGCCGGTCAGGCCGGTTTTCAGGGCGTTATGGGAGACCTTGACCTTGCCTTCGGACGAAGGGGCCAGTAGAGAGCTGCGCGTTCGCGCGGTTGGAAGCGAGCCGCTTTTCGGAAGTCATAGAAACGGATTCCTTTGGCTCCAGGATACCCGGGCGTGTCAAGCGTTTGGAGCGTGGAAGGCCCGAAAACATTAAGTTTTAGAGTTGTGAATGTATGTTGGAGGTGGAGGAAATCAGAGGACGCCGGGTGCGACGGCCAAGTGCCTAGCGGGCTTGTCGCAGTGATTTCGTCAGGATGCGGAAACCGCTTGATGGCGCGCGGCTCAGTTTCGACGTTACGGTTCACGCTCACGTTTTCGTCGCGACAGGCCGCTAACGGGCTGCTAGCAACGCACGCAGGTGCCGTGCCCGCTCCGGCGATCGCAATTGCCGCAGCGCCTTGGCCTCGATCTGACGGATGCGCTCGCGCGTCACATCGAACTCCTGCCCGATCTCCTCGAGCGTGTGCTCTCGCTCACACCCGATGCCGAAGCGCAGCCGGATCACCTTCTCTTCTTTAGGAGAGAGCGTCTTCAAAATATTCGCCGTCTCATCGCGCACGTTCGAATCGATGACCGCGTCGACAGGCGAACCCACCCAGCGATCTTCGATCAGATCGCCCAACGCCGATTCGCCGTCGCGGCCCACCGGAGTTTCAAGTGACACCGGATCGCGCGAGATGGTCTTCAGCTTCTGAACCTTCTCGACCGGAATGTCCATCCGACGCCCGATCTCTTCGTTCGTCGGCACCCGGCCCAGTTCCTTCTCGAGCTCGCGCGTCGCCCGCAGGAACTTGTTCATGCTCTCGTTCATGTGAACGGGAATGCGGATGGTGCGCGATTGATCCGCGATCGCTCGCGTTATCGCCTGGCGGATCCACCACGTCGCATAAGTCGAAAATTTGTACCCGCGCCGGTATTCGAACTTGTCCGCCGCGCGCATCAGCCCGATATTGCCTTCCTGGATTAAATCGAGCAGATGCAAGCCACGATTCACATACTTCTTGGCTACCGAAACCACCAGCCGCAGGTTCGCCTCGACCAGGTCCTTCTTGGCCCGCTCGGCTTCCACCTCGCCATGGCGGATCACCGCCAGGCTATGCCTTAGCTCCGGCAGCGAGGCCCCGGCCTCGTTCTCTTTTCGTTTGAGTTCCCGCCGCAGCTCTTTCACGCGCAGTTGCGCCGAAGCCGAATTGCGCATTTCCAGCTTCTTGACCTCGGCGTCCAACAGAGACATCTCTTCTCCGTTGTTTTCGATCCTGCCGAACAAACTCTTTCCAGCGCGCCAGATTGAAGGGCACCGTCCGCAGCGCCTTTGAAAGATCTACCTTGGCTCGTGCTACTTTGCCGGCCCACCTCTTGCGAAGCCGCTTGTTCGCAGTCGGAACCGTCGCATGTTTATCGATCGTCTGCTGCAGCTTTTTGTAGGCTCCCAGATACGCCACAAACAGGTCTGCAATGTCGCTGCGCCGCTTGATGTCGGCCGCGCTTCCCTCTTCAATTTCCGAGGGAGGAAAGTCGATGTAGCTGTCGACATCCTCGGCGCCCTTGCGCACCAGTTCTGCGAATTCTAGAACGACCGTTTGAATCAGCGGAGAACGGCTGATCGCCTTCTGCATCCGCAGCTTCCCGCGCTCCATTTTGCGCGCCAGGCTGACCTCGCCTTCGCGCGTCAGCAGCGGAACCGAACCCATCTCGCGCAGATACACCCGTACCGGATCGTCGGTATATATCGACTCCTCGACGGGCTGCGCCCCGTGGAACTCCTCGTCCTGAACCTCTTCCGGATGGAAAAAGTTCGCATCCTCGTCGAACGGGAGCCCTAGCGGCTCATGTCCCTCTGCTAAAAATTGATCTTCGAATTGATCCACCTTAATCTGCTCACCTCTACGGACACGCACCCTCTACCTGCTTCGACGCCCGGGCCCTAGAGCCTCCCGCGCGCCAGGGGGACACACGTGCCAAACCGGATCCATCGCAAAAACGTTTGTTAAATTCGCCTCAGAACGAGGGTAGTTTTTCACCGGTTCGGCCGCATAGCCCCATGCACGTGCCAACCTTGTCAGTATTGCGCGCACCAATTATACCCGGTTTTCTCTTGGAAGTTAACACCTATTTAGGAAGATGTTCCCCAAAGTGATTGGTTACACAAAAGATAAGTGCATTTACCCGCCCCGAATCACACCCTAAAACCACGCGAAACAAGGCACGCTCCTGTCCCCTCACAGTCTTAGACTTTCCGATGGAGCATTACGTTCGTGAGTTCGCTCAAGAATTCTTCGACGTCCTGGAAGTCACGGTACACGGAGGCAAACCGTACGTACGCGATCTTATCCAGGGATCGCAGGCGGTCCATGAGCCGTTCCCCGATGAGCGTCGTCGCAAGCTCCCGCTCAGGGCTCTCGAGTAACGCCGTTTCGACGTCGTCCACCAGCTCTGCCAGCTTCCCCATGCTCACTGGCCGCTTTTCACAAGCGCGCAGGAGCCCGTTCAGGACCTTTTGCCGGTCGAACTTTTCGCGCCGCCCGTCTTTTTTGATGACCATGTAGGGCACTTCGTCGCAGCGTTCATAGGTCGTAAAGCGGCGCTCGCAGGCCAGGCATTGCCGCCGCCGCCGGATCGAATCTCCTTCCTTGCTCTCCCTTGAATCAATTACTTTGTCTTCCCGGTGGCCGCAAAACGGGCAGGTCATACGTTAGCCTTATCTCGCCTCAGCGCAACTCTTTGAAATTTAACCACTATCAGCGAAGGGAAGGAAAGCCGCTCCGGCCACCACCTCGTCCCAAAGTCCCCGTGCTGCAATTGAACTTCTGAACACCATCTATCGTTTATGAAGGTGTAGCCAATGCGTTGACGGAAGGAGCATTTAGCCTCAATTCCGGCCGCAAAGGCCAGCACAGGACGCCGATGTCAGCCGCCGCAATCCCGAATTCGTTAAGCTCAAAAGCAATCGGTCCGCGTTTGACATGGGCGAGTGCCGTCCCTTGGGGGATTACGCAACGATTGGATTCTGAAGCGAGTTTGGTCGGGCGCTGCCTTGGCGGCGAACAGGCTGCCTGGGAAGAGCTGGTGAAGCTGCACACCAAACGTGTGTATGCACTCTGCTACCGGTTCACGAACAAAGAAAACGAAGCGCAGGATCTCACCCAGGAGGTCTTCCTGCGCGTCTTCAAGACACTCCAAAGTTTCCGTGCCGGCGAAGGATCGTTCGTGGTCTGGCTCACTCGCCTCACACGCAATCTGCTGGTCGACAATTACCGCCGCACCAAGAACGAGCGTGTCACCGACAACATCGAAGATAAATTGCTCGTGCTTGAAGAAAAAACAGGGCAGCACTCCCGAACCGACGGCCTCCTGGCGGCTCGAGAAGCCGGTGAATTGTTGCAGGCCGCCTTGCAAAAACTGTCTCCCGAGCTGCGCGAAGCGGTCATCTTGCGCGACCTCCAGGAAATGGAGTACCGCGAAATCGCTCGCGTGTTGGACGTCCCGGAAGGAACGGTAAAGTCAAGACTCAATCGTGGACGCGCCGAATTGGTTCGCGTGCTCAGACGAAACAAGGTCACGGTCTAAGGACGTCATGAATTGCGCCGAGTTTGAAATCTCGCTCGCCGACTACATCGACGACACTGTCGCCGCCGCCGAGCGCGCCGCTGTCGACGAGCATGTCTCGTCCTGCATCGCGTGCCGTGAACTTCTCGACGACGCCCGCAGTGCGATCACCCTTTTGAGCCGCGTCCCCGACCTCACGCCCCCGGCCGAGTTGATCACGCGCATCGCGTTCCAAGCGCCGTCGCGTCGCCCGCGTGAACCCTTCGAGCGCCAAAGCCTTTTCAGCAAATACATCGCCCGCTGGCTCCAGCCCGTGTTGCAGCCTCGCCTCGCCATGGGCATGGCCATGACCATTCTGTCTTTCGCCATGCTCGAGCGCTGCACCGGGGTGCGCGTGCAGCATATTCAAGCCGCCGACCTCGATCCGATCCGTATCTGGGGGGGCCTTGAAGATAAAACCATCCGCGTGAAAGATCGCGCCGTCAAGTACTACGAAAATCTGCGCTGGGTTTACGAGCTCGAGACACGCCTGCGATCGTTGCAGGACCAGCCGGAACCTGCGCCCAATCAGCCGGCTCGCCAAAACAATTCTGCTGATCAGAAGAATCAGCTCGATCGGAACAAAAAATGAACTGCTATCTACATCCAGATACGACCGCGACCGCGTTTTGCCGCTCCTGCGGCCGGCCCCTGTGCTCACTGTGTCAGCACTCCGCTGACGGCACTATTTACTGCCAGGACCACTTTCCGGTCCCTTACGCCGAGCCTGGCCCATACGCCGCTCAACCGGGCGCTTACGCGCCTCAATCAGGCGCTGCATATGCAGCTCAGCCCGGAACCAATCCGTCCGCCGCGAATCCCTACGTACAGCCGCCGCCCGTGCCCGGCACTCACCCTGGCGTTCAGACTTCTCCCGGACTGGCTTTCCTCCTCGGCTGGATCCCTGGCGTCGGTGCCATCTACAACGGCCAGTACTTGAAAGGTTTGGTGCATGCCATCATCTTCGGCTTGCTGATCAGCCTCGTTAATAGCGCCGACGGGACCGCCGGTCAACCTTTCCTGATCATGACAATGATTGGTTTCATCTTCTACATGCCGTTCGAGGCGTATCACACCGCCAAGAAACGTCAGATGGGTATCCCGGTTGAGGAATGGTCCAGCTTGATGGGACCTGGCCGGCATTCCAGCCGCGCACCCATAGGGCCCATTCTCCTGATCCTGATCGGCCTCCTTTTCCTGCTGGACACGCTGCACCTGATCGAATTTCGCGAGATCGGGCGCTTCTGGCCCGTCCTCCTGATCGTCGTCGGTGCCTACCTGCTGTATGCCCGCGTGAGCGGAACACGTCCGCCTGCTCCGCATCCGTTCACGAACTCCGACGCGACCCGGCCCACCATGGAGACTCCCCATGAACGGTAACCCGCAACAAAACCCCGCGTATCCGTCCGGCTCACCGCCAGCCGCAGTGACTCCGGTCGTGCCCTATTCCCGAGGCGCCTTGTTCGTGCAAGCCATTCGCGGACCCATCCTGCTGATCACCGTCGGCATCCTGTTCGCCGTCCATCAAGCCGGTATCGTGCCGTTCTCCCGCACTTGGCCACTTATCATCATCGTGATCGGTCTCATGAAGCTGTTTGAGCGCATGGCTGTGCCTCGCACCATCCCTCCACCCGGAGGCGCGTACTAATGAGACCGCGCGGCTCCGTTACCGGACCGATCCTCCTCATCGCGATCGGCGTGCTGTTCCTCATTCACGCCCTCTCGCCTTCATTCCGCATCGGTGAGTTGCTAATTCAATACTGGCCTTTCCTCCTGATCTTTTGGGGCGTCATCCAGTTGATCGAAATTTCGATTCGCTTCATGACGGGGCGGGCCATACCCGTAAACGGAATTTCCGGCGGTGGCTGGTTTTTGGTCGTTCTGATCTGCATCGCCGGTCTCACTTCGTATGAAGTCCGCCGCCCGGACACCTGGTGGCGCCGAGCCGGTTGGGAACGCGGTGTCGAGGCTTTCGGCGAAGGGCACGACTATCCCATCGCAAGCCTGCAGCGCACTGTCGGCAAAACACCTCACATCGTGCTGGAAAGCTTTCGCGGCGACGCCAAGATCGTGGGCACCGACGGAACCGATCTGATCGTCGGCGGCCACAAGACCGTGCGTGCTTTCGACGATCATGAGGCCGACCGCGCCAATACGCAAACTCCCGTCGAGATCGTCATGCAGGGCGATACCGTCGTCGTGCGCTGCAATCAGGATCGGGCCGGATCGCGCACCCCCGTCACGACCAATCTCGACATCTCGCTGCCCAAAGGCTCTACCATCCAAGCCACCGGCCAAGTGGGCGATTTCGATATCTCCGCAGTTTCTGGAAACCTCGACATCAGTAGCGACAACGCCGGTGTGCGCCTCCAGGACATCGGCGGAAACCTCAAACTCGACACGCGCCGCAGCGACGTCATTCGCTGCACCAACGTGAACGGAACCATCGATCTCCGCGGACACGGGGCCGATGTGGAACTCACCAAAATTGCTGGCCAAGTCACCATCAGCGGCGATTACACAGGAACGATCTCTTTGCGCGATCTGGCCCAACCGGTTCGAGTCGAAAGCATGCGCACGGAGCTCGCCGCCCAGCAGGTGCCCGGTGAAATTCGCCTCGAACGCGGCAATCTGAACGTACAGAATGTCGTCGGCCCTCTGCGCTTAACAACGCGCGCGACGGATGTGAGTCTCGATGGCTTTTCGAATGGGCTTGAGCTGACCGTCGACAAAGGCGACATCGACCTGCGGCCCGGACGCGTTCCACTCGGCAAGATCGTCGTCCACACCCGATCCGGTAATATCGAGCTCGCGCTCCCGCAAACCGCCAGCTTCGCCCTCAGCGCGAGCACCGATCACGGCGAAATCGACAACGAATTCGGCGAAGCGCTCAAACAGCGCACGGAAGGCCGCGGCGCACGCCTCGAAGGCAGCGTCGGAACCGGCCCTGACGTGAATCTCACCACGGACCGCGGCAGCATCACCGTTCGCAAAGCCACCGCTGAAGCAGCCGCAGACAAAGTGGCCGCGCTCGAGAACTCGTCGCCATTCGTGAAGACCTCATTGGCGCGTGGCGCGGACGATCGGTTTTTGTCGTCTGCGAAACTTCTGCCCGCCCACACATTTCCCATCCTGCGCTGACGCTCGCCGACGTCTCGTCGCGTCGTTGACCCTAATGGTCGCCCGGCGATCATGTAATAAGTGGCGCTTCTACTCAACGCACAAGGTCTCACCAAATCCTATGGCGCCGCGCCCGTGTTCCGTGATATCGGGATCAATGTCTTCGAAGGCGACCGGCTGGGCGTCGTTGGGCCAAATGGATCGGGAAAGTCGACTTTGCTTGAGATCCTGGCAGGCCAACGTCAGCCGGACAGCGGCGACATTGCCGTTCGCAAGAACACACGTTTGAGCTATGTCGCGCAGCAGTCCCAGTTCCTACCAGGCGAAAGCGTCAGAGCGATTCTCAGAAGAGCAGTTGACCGTTCGGACGTTCCCGACGCTGAGAAGCGAGGGCGTGAAGCTGAAACCATGGGTCGCGCCGGCCTCCTCGATACCGAAGCAGAGGCCGCGACATTATCCGGACGCTGGCAGAAACGTCTCGCCATCGCCGAGGCTTTGGTTACCGATCCCGACATCCTGCTGCTCGACGAGCCCACGAATCACATGGACCTCGCGGGCATCGACTGGCTCGAGAAACTGTTGCAGAACTCCCGATTCGCCTGCGTAGTCGTGAGCCACGATCGCTACTTTCTCGAGAACATCGCAACCAGCATGGCCGAACTCAGTCGCGTTTACCCGGACGGGCTGCTGCGCGTGGCTGGAAACTATAGTGCCTTTCTCGAGAAGAAGAGCGAGTTTTTAGCCGCTCAGGCCAAACACCAGGAAGCTCTCGAAAATCGTGTTCGCAACGAGCTTGAATGGCTGCGGCGCGGCCCCAAAGCTCGCGCCACGAAAGCCAAAGCGCGCATCGACAATGCCCAGGAGTTGATCGGGGAACTCGGTGACCTCAACTCCCGCCTGCGCACGGCCACCGCCCAACTCGATTTCACCGCCAGCGATCGCAAAACCAAGCGGCTGCTTGAATTGAAAGACGTCAGCTATGGCTTCGACGATCGTCTGGTCCTGGACGGCGTCGACGGAATCATCAGCACCGGTACGCGCATTGGGTTGGTCGGTGCGAACGGCAGCGGAAAAACAACGCTTCTGCGTCTCCTGCGCGGAGAAATCGAACCAAACTCCGGTGAGATCACCCGTGCAGCGTCTCTAGGCATCGTCTATTTCGATCAAAGGCGCCCGCTTGATCCGCATGTAACCTTGCGACGTGCCTTGGCCCCCGATAGCGATTCCGTCGTCTATCAGGATCGTTCCATTCATGTTGCCTCGTGGGCGGCCCGCTTCTTATTTTCGAATGAGCAGCTGAATCAGCCTGTCGGCAAGCTCTCAGGCGGCGAGCGCGCGCGCGTTTTAATAGCAAAGTTGATGCTCGAGCCCGCTGATTTGCTCCTCCTTGACGAGCCCACCAACGATCTCGATACACCAACGCTTGAGATCTTGGAAGAGAACCTTGCGGAATTTCCAGGAGCGCTCGTTCTCGTCACCCACGATCGCTACATGTTGGACCGCGTTTCTACGCTGGTGTGGGGCTTGGATGGCGCAGGATCTGTCGAACACTTCGCCGACTATTCGCAATGGGAGAGCTGGCAAGCGGAACGTAAGCGGGCGAGAACGAGAACTGCTGCGAATTCGACTGCGCTACCCGATCCACGTCCTGCCCCAACCAGGAAAAAGCTTTCTTATCTGGACAGCCGCGATCTTGCCTCGATCGAGGAACGAATCATTGCGGCAGAGCGCGCCCTGGCCGAGAAACACGCTGCACTCGAAGACCCGGCCGTTTTCGGAAATGCCCAACGTCTTCGCGATGGCTACCGCGAGGTAGAGCAAGCGCAAGCAATCGTAAATGACCTCTATGCCCGCTGGGGTGAACTGGAAGAAAAAACCAGCTGACGTCCACGACCACTCGCCGCCAATCATTATCGTGGCCCCAACGCTAGTCTAAGAAATTGGACCTTGCCACTCCGCTTCAATATGTCAAGGGCATCGGGCCCGCCCGCGCGGAGATGCTCGCTGCGAAAGACCTCTCGACCGTAGCCGATCTTCTCTATTACGCACCCTTCCGTTACGAAGACCGCCGCAACATCAAATCCATCGCGGAACTGGCGCCCGGCGAAAAAGCCGTCGTGCTCGCGCGCGTAAGCGCCGGCAAGCTTTCACGCTATCGGCGCAACGGACCCGCACTATTCGAAGCCACCCTTCACGATGGCAGCGGCGCCAACCTCCAGGCCCGTTGGTTTCACGGCGAGCGCTTCCAGGACACCCTCGTTTCCGGCACTCGCCTCGCGCTATTTGGAAAAGTCGAGCTCGACCGCAGCCATGGAAACCGCCTCATGATCCAGCCGGAGATCGAAATCCTCTCAGCCGATGACGAAGGCGAAGAGACGCTCCACAGCGGACGCATCGTCCCCGTCTATGAAGCGGCGGCTAAAATCTCCACCCGCGTTTTCCGCACCTTGATCGACCGCATTCTCAAAGACGCGCCCATGCCCGAAGACGCGCTGCCCGAAAGCGTTCGAACACACCTCGCGCTGCCCGATCTCGCGTCCGCCATTCATCACCTCCATTTCCCGCCGCATGACGCCGACCTGCGCCTCCTGAACGAATTCCGCACCCCCGCGCAAGTGCGCCTCATCTTCGACGAATTCTTCTGGCTTGAGTGTGGCCTCGCTCTAAAGAAGGGTAAAGCCAAGGCCGCGGCGGGCATTCCGTTTATCGTCACGGATCGCGCCCGCGAGCAGATAAAAAAAATGCTCCCTTTCAAACCCACCGGGGCACAGCGGCGCGTCATGCAAGAGATAGCCGACGACATGAAGCGTCCGCATCCCATGAATCGCCTCCTGCAGGGCGACGTCGGTAGTGGTAAAACGATCGTCGCTGCGCAAGCCGCGGTTATCGCCATCGAAAACGGTTATCAGGTCGCGGTCCTCGCCCCTACCGAAATTCTCGCCGCTCAGCATTACTTGTACTTCAAGCGCCTTCTCGAAAAGCTGGGCTACGTTGTCGCATCCTTGACCGGCTCGCAAAGCGCCCGGGAAAAACAGCAGATCAAAAATCTAATCGCCGAAGGATACATAAAAGTCGTGGTCGGCACCCACGCTCTCATTCAGGAGGACGTGAAATTTTCGAAGCTCGGCCTCGCCATTGTCGACGAACAGCATCGCTTCGGGGTGCGCCAGCGTCTCGAGTTGATGAAGAAAGGCGAGCAGCCGGACGTGCTCGTCATGACCGCTACTCCCATCCCGCGCACTCTCGCGCTCACCATCTACGGCGACCTCGATGTCTCGACCCTCGATGAGCTCCCGCCCGGCCGCAAACCGATCATCACCAGGCACGTTCAGGAATCTGCCGTCGAAGGCGTGTACGGCTTCATCGCACAAGAGATCAAGTCAGGCCGCCAGGCCTACATCGTCTATCCGCTCGTCGAAGAGACCGACACAGGCGCTGTGAAAGCTGCCGAAAAGATGTTCGAGCATCTATCGCAAAAGGTTTTCACCGACATCCCGGTTGGCCTCTTGCACGGCAAGCTGCCCGCCGGCGACAAGGAATCAGCTATGCAGACCTTTCAATCCGGTCAGACGAAAATTCTGGTCTCGACAACCGTGATCGAAGTCGGCGTCGACGTGCCGAACGCCTCCGTGATGGTGATCGAACAGGCGGAACGCTTCGGCCTCGCGCAGATTCATCAATTGCGTGGCCGCGTCGGCCGCGGCCCTCATCAGAGCTACTGTGTTCTCGTCACAGCCAAGCTGAACGACGTCGCGCGCGAGCGAATCCGCACCTTAATCGAATCGCATGACGGCTTCTACATAGCCGAGATGGATATGAAGCTGCGCGGCCCCGGCGAATTCTTCGGAACCAAACAGTCCGGCATACCAGGCCTTCGCTTAGCGGATCTCATCCGCGATGGCGATATTCTCGAGATCGCGCGAAAGGAGGCGCAAGAGCTGATTCACGGCAGCACGCAACCCGAGGAGCTGCGCAGCATCGTCCGCTACATTCAGGAACACTGGCAGCGCAAGTACGCGCTCGTGCAGGTCGGCTAATCGTGCGCGTCATCGCCGGACGCTTTCGCAGCCGCAAACTCAAATCCGTTCCGGGTCTCACCGTCCGTCCCACTCCCGATCGTTTGCGCGAAGCTCTGTTCAACGTTCTCGCGCCTCGCCTGGCAGGCACCGTTTTTCTCGATGCCTACGCCGGAAGTGGTGCAGTCGGCATCGAAGCCCTCAGCCGCGGCGCCCGCCACGTGATCTTGATCGAGCGCAACGCGAAAGCGCTCCACGTGCTTCGAGAAAATCTTCGTTCGCTTGAAATCGAAAACGAAACCACCGTCGTGCGTGGCAGCGCTGCCGTGCTGCTGTCCAGCCACGAGGCTGAGATCGCTTTCATCGACCCGCCTTACGAGCAAACGAACGAATACGCCAATTCTTTGCTCGCGCTCGCCCGATCCAGCTGCGCGTTAGCCATCGCGCAGCACCCCTCGCGCCTTTCGCTGGAAGCTCGCTATGGCCGCCTCGTAAGAACCCGCGTGCTCAAGCAAGGCGACAACTCGCTCAGCTTCTACGAACCCGACGCTTGATTTACGCCGCCAGCAACAAATACACGTCCATCACATTCGTCCCGGTCGGGCCCGTCTTGATGAGATCCCCGAGCGCATCAAAGAACGGATAAGAGTCATTGCGCAAGAGATGCTCGGGTGCATCGAGCCCCATCTCCGCCGCGCGTTGCAACGTCTCACCCGTTGCAATCGCTCCTGCGGCATCCGTGTCGCCATCGGTCCCGTCCGTTCCCGCGCTCAGCACCATCGCATTCGGCAGCCCGGCGAGGGCCATCGCCGCTGCCAGCGCAAACTCCTGGTTCCGTCCTCCCTTTCCCTTGCCGCGCACCGTCACCGTCGTCTCGCCACCAGATAGAATGCACGCGGGTGTAGCGACCGGGCTGCCCGATGCCACCACTTCCCGCAAAATCTGCGCGTGTACGCCCGCCACTTCCCGCGTCTCACCTTGCATTGTGCTCGAAAGAATGAGCGGCCGGTATCCCAGCGCCCTCGCCTCTCTCGCGGCCGCTTCTAACGCAATCCGGTTGCTCCCCACAATCACGTTATGCACTTTCTCGAATACCGGATCTCCCGGCTTCGGCGTTTCCGCAATCTCGCCCCGCGCTCCTGCCTGCAGTCGCTCGCGGACCTTCGCGGGTACGCGCCGCAAGAGATCGAACTTCGCCAAGACCTGTGTGGCATCCGCAAACGTTGAGAGATCCGGAGCTGTCGGTCCGGAGCCGATCACGTCCGGCGCATCGCCGATCACATCGGAAAGCAGAAGCGCAATCACAGTCGCCGGATACGCGAGCGCAGCCAGGCGGCCGCCCTTCAGCAGGGACAAGTGTTTCCGCACCGCATTCAGCTCCGCAATGTTCGCTCCCGCCCGCAATAGTAAATCGGTTGTCCTCTGCTTTGCTTCAAGGCTTACCTGCTCGGCCGGCGCGGGCAGCAGCGCCGAGGCTCCGCCCGAAATCGCGACCAGCAAAAGATCGCGAGCATTCAATTCCCGCAACAATTCTTGAATAGCAATCGACGCTTGTAAACCGGCGGCATCAGGTATCGGATGCCCGGCTTCCATCGCTTGCAGACCGCGCACTTGTGACGTGGCATGCCCGTGCTTGGTCACCGCAATAGCGCCCGCGAGTCCCGGCGCACCCGCCCTAAAGAAAGTTTCTGCGACGGCCGCCGCCATCTCCAGTGCGGCCTTCCCCGCCGCGATCAGGAACACCCGGTCGAAATCTTTCAGCGCGACACGCACACCGCCAGCCCGGAGCACACCGCCTCGTACAGTCAAATGCCGGCGAACCGCATTGCCCGCATCCGCAGCCGCGATCGCCGCTCGCAAAATTGCCATCCCATGACGCCGCAGGAGCTTGGTCGACTTCAAAAAATCGGAAGCTCCCGGATCCTCGCCACAATTTGCGTTACATCATCGCAATCCACTTCGATGCGAAAGTCCGCGCGAGCGTAGAGCGGTCGCCGGTCGTCGAAAAGTTTTCGAAGATGATCCCCGGACCGCGCCAGCGGTCGCGTCACATCATCGCCCAGACGCGTGCGTACCAACTCGATCGTGCAGTCCAGCCACACAGTGACGCCATTATTCTCAATCAATTCCCAGTTCCGCTGTTGTGCAAACGCGCCCCCACCCAATGCGATCACACAAGGAAGCCCCGCTTCGACCCTCTTCACTCGTCTGCGAATCGCCTCCGTTTCCAGCTCCCGAAACACTCCTTCGCCGCGCTCCTCAAAGATCTGCGCGATCGTCTTTCCCTCGCTCTCCTCGATCTCCCTATCGATATCCGCGAACGGCCAACCCAGTTCATCCGCCAGCGCGCGCCCCACCGTTGTTTTCCCGGCTGCCATGAAACCGACCAGGTAAAGCCCAGGAGTGCGCTTGAGCTTCAGGGTCATCACCTACGATAGTAGTCCTCATTTCTGCGCGATCCCGCAACGATAATAGGGGCATGGGTACGCAGTTGATCCCGCTTTTCCCGCTCTCCCTCGTGCTCCTGCCCGGGATGCCGCTGCCTCTCCACATCTTTGAGGAACGCTACAAAGAAATGATGGGCGACATCATTCCTGTCGAGGGCGAGTTCGGCGTCGTTCTCGCCAAGAACGATGGCATCGTTAACATCGGCTGCAGCGCCGCCGTCGTCAATGTGCTTCGCAAATATCCGGACGGCACGCTCGATCTCCTAGCCGCCGGACAACGCCGTTTTCAAATCGAATCGCTCGATGAGGAGAAGCCGTATCTGCGCGCCGAGGTCGAGTACTTCGACGACGAAGATGTCAACGAAGTCCCGCCCGAATTGCGCCAGAAAGCTAATTTCGCTCTGCGCGAATTGATGCAAATCGAGCGCCCCGAAGTTCCTCCCGATAAAATCGAAACCCTTGCGCGCCTCAGTTTCCAAATCGGGCAACTCGTCTCCGACCTCGACAAGCGCCAAACCGTTCTGGCGCTCCGCTCCGAAGTCGAAAGGCTCGAATATCTCGTCAGAATCGTCCCCGATCACATCACTCAGCGAAAATTCACCGCGGTCGCCAAGCGAGTGGGCCCGCAAAACGGTCATGCCAAGCACATCACCCGCACCTGACGCGACACGCCGGCATCTCATTTTTGACGCAGACGACACACTCTGGGAAAACAACATCTATTTCGAAGCTGCCTTCGATGAATTTTACAGATATCTGTCGCACTCCTCGATGTCGCCGTCAGAGGTCCGGTGTGTGCTCGACGAAATCGAACACGCTAATTCGAAAATCCACGGCTACGGCTCACGTAATTTCGGGCGCAATTTAGCTGAGTGTTACCAGCGCCTTGCCGAGCGTCATATCTCATCCACTGACTTGATTGCCGTGCAGGATTTCGCGCACGCCATTCTCGAACAACCGATCGAACTCCTTCAGGGCGTCGCCGAAACTATCCAGGCGCTCGCGCCACGCCACGAGTTAACCATCTTCACGAAAGGTGATCCCGACGAGCAAAAAATCAAAATTGATCGCTCCGGTCTCGCGCCGCACTTCGCCCACGCCGCGATCGTAAAAGAAAAAAATGAGTCCGCCTACCGGCAGCTCGCCGATGAGCGCGGCTTCGATCTTGAGAAGACGTGGATGATCGGCAATTCTCCGAAATCGGACATCAATCCCGCTCTGGCCGTTGGGCTGAATGCGGTCTACGTTCCCCACCCGCGCACCTGGGGACTCGAGCTCGAAAACGTTCCCGAAAGCCACCCTCGCCTGCTTCGCGTGGAAAAAATTACTCAGCTCACAGACTATTTCTGATCTCTTTACCCATACGCCCTAAGGTGTGTGGAAACGGCGGACCGAACGATACGATGTTTATGCAACACGTGACCGCCGTTCTAAAGTCGTTCAGGCAAGCACACGCGATACAGGACTTCCTCGAGTATTCGATGCTGCTGGCGTTTGTCGCGCTGGCCGTCGTCGCCCTGTTCCAGAGCACCGGTCGCCTGTAAACCAGAACCGCGACCGTGAGGGAGCGGCGACAGCTTACTATTTGACCAGGAGAGCTTGGCCTACCGCAGTGCCGCCGCCGATGTTGAAGCAAACGACAACAACGCCGACGGGAAGATGCCTAGGAAAAGCGTCCCCAACGCACTGGCCCAAATCGCGACGTTCAGGCTCCGGGATGGAGCCGGAAGCTGTTCGGTAGCCGCGCTGGGTTCCTGCATGTACACCGCAACCAGAATTTTCAGGTAGTAGTAAGCCGCAATTGCGCTGTTGACTAATCCAAGAACCGTCAGCCACACCAGGTGCGAATCGAGCGCTGCTTTAAAAACATAAAACTTCGCGAAAAATCCGCCTGTGAGCGGCACGCCAATCAGCGAGAAAACAAAGATCGCGAGTAATGCCGCAGTCACCGGCTCCCGTCGTCCTAAGCCCGCCATGTCTTCAATCTTTACGTAGCGCTCGTTCCGGGACGCCACATGGCTGACCACCGCAAAGGCTCCGATATTCATCAGCGCGTAAGAGGCCAAATAAAACATCGCCGCCGCCATCCCGATTTCCGAGCTCGCCGTCAGCGCCACCATGATGTACCCGGCATGCGCGATCGAACTATACCCAAGCAGCCGCTTCACATTCGTCTGTAGTAGCGCAGCGAAGTTTCCGACCACCATGGTCAGCAGCGCGCATCCCCACACCAGCCATATCCAGCGGTCATTCATAGGCCGGAACGAGGTCATGAAGACCCTGAAAAACACCGCGAACGCAGCCGCCTTTGGACCCGCCGATAAGAATGCGCTCACCGGAGCCGCTGCGCCTTGATATACATCCGGCGCCCAGATCTGAAATGGCGCCACTGATACCTTGAACGCGAACCCGACAAAAAGCAGCGCCATCGCCAACCCAACCAAGGTTGCCGGCCGCTGCCCCTGATCGAAAACGCGTCGTACCTCGTTGAGATTGGTCGAAGCCGCTAATCCGTAAATCCAGGCGATGCCGTACAACAGAAACGCCGTCGCAAAAGAACCAAGCAGAAAATATTTGAGTGACGATTCGTTGTTACGGCGGTCGTCGCGGAGAAAGCCCGCCAAAATGTACGTCGCGATTGATGAGATCTCGAGGCCAATGAACACCATGATGAGGTCGCTCGCCGTCGCCAAGATGCACTGCCCCACCAGCGAGAACAAAATCAGCGCATAGTATTCACCCCGTTGCGCACCCTCGCGCTCGAGATAACTGAACGAGGCCAGCACGCACAAAAATCCGACTACCAGAACCAGTCCTCGAAAGAACGTGCCGTATCCATCTATGACGATCATGTTTTGAAACGCCGGACCACCATTGCCATACGCCCAAATATTCGCCGCAAATGCCGCCGCAAGGCCTACCAGCGACAGCACGCCTAAATACGTTCTCTTCCCGCGCGCCACCGCTTCGAGCATCATGATGGCGATGCCGAAAATACTCAGCAGAATCTCGGGCAAGAATCGCAAGTACTCGATCGCTTGTGGCTGAAAGTTACCGGGCACGCGAGACCTCCGCCGTAGTGACTGGATTCGGAATCGCCAGTTTCACCCTGTATTCGTTGCTCATGCTGGTCTCATCCAGCAAATGCGATGTCGCCGCTGTGATCGGCGGCATGAACGATTGCGTGTAGCTGCCGAGCCACACCATCAGCACAATCAGCGGCACGAGCGGCGCCCAATCGCGTCCTCGCAAATCGAAGAAACTCGCCCGCTCATCGGGTTTTCCGAAAAACGTCCGCTGGTACATCCACAGCATGTAGGCGGCCGAAAGAATCACGCCGATCGCCGCCCACGCCGCCCATGAAAACTTTGTCAAAGCCGCGCCTTGCAGTACTAAAAACTCGCCGATAAAGTTACACAACGCCGGGAGGCCGATGCTCGCAAGCATGGCAATCATGAAAGTAGTCGCCAACCAGGGGGCGCGCGTCGCAACCCCGCCGAAATCTGCGATCTCCAGCGAACCCCGCCGCTGCTCCAAATAACCCGCCAGCAGGAACAGAGCGCCCGTCGAAATCCCATGCGCAAGCATCTGGTAAACGGCCCCATCGGCTCCTTGTTGGCTGAACGAAAATATTCCAAGCACTACAAATCCCAGGTGACTCACTGACGAGTACGCGATCAGCCGCTTGATGTTCGGCTGAATCAGAGCCAGCAGCGCGCCATAGATGATCCCGATAATCGCAAGCACCGCGATCCATCCCGAACACCGGTGCGCGCCCATCGGCGCCAGCGTCAATGAGTACCGAAGCAGGCCGTACGCTCCCATTTTCGACATGACGGCCGCCAACAGAAATGTCGCCGGCATAGGCGCCTCGGCGTACGTGTCCGGCAGCCATGTGTGCAGTGGGAAGATCGGTACCTTCACCGCAAACGCCGCAAAAAAGCCAAGGAACAACGCCACTTGCTCAGTCGGCGTCAGAATCAGCCGCCCCGACCCAAGCGCATTCATGATCTCGACGTAATCGAACGTGCCGGCATGGCTGCGAACGTAAATAATCGAGGCAAGCATCAGCACGGAACCGAGCATCGTATACACGAAAAACTTCACCGCTGCCGCGCCGCGCCTCCGTCCGCCCCAGCCGCCAACCATCAGGTACATGGGGACCAGCGCCACTTCCCAGAACACGTAAAACACGAACAGATCAAGCGCGGCAAACACCCCGATCAACCCAAACTCGAACAGCAGCAGTAAGGCGAAGAAACCCTTCTGCCGTTCCGCGATCATGGTGCGCGAAATCCAGACACCGATGGGCAGCAGCAGCGTGGTCAGAATCACCAGCCATAAGTTGATCCCGTCAATCCCCAGGTGAAAGCGGATCTGCAGTCCCGGGCTGTCGATCCACGGCGAATTGATCGTAGAGCTGAATTGCGCCGGGTTCGCGAGCGCAGGCCCGATCAGCCCAAGTGAGGCTAGGAAGGCCGCTACGCTGGCTGTCAACGCCACCACGAACGGTCCGTTCGTATTTCGTCGCGTGAAAAGTACCGCGAAAAAGCCGATCAGCGGAAGCGCTAACGTGATTGCAAGTAAACTCACCGTCCGCCTCCCGTCAGCCCAAGAATAAAGATCACCAGCAGAGACCCGGCGAGAATCCACGTTGCATAATTCCGGATGCTTCCCGATTGCAGTTCCCGCAGCAGCGCGCCCCAGCCGCGCACTACCCGTCCCAAGCCATTCACCAGCGAATTGTCGATCAGCGCGTTATCGATCCCGCGCCATAGCACCAGTCGCGAAATCCCTTCGAGCGGTTTCACGATCGCAGCCGAGTAAAGCTCGTCCACGTAGTATTTGTTCGCCACCAGCGTGTAAACCGGGCCGAAACTTGTCTTAAGCGATTCCGCTAATGCCGGCCGCGCAACATATAAGAACCACGCGACGACGATTCCGAGGATGCCCAGCGCTGCCGAAATGATCATCGGCGTCATATTTTCCTGAGCGGAAAACGGGAACATGGGCGAGAGCCACCGCGGAACATTTATCCATCCCCCACCGAACGAGAGCAGCGCAAGCACGATTAGCGGCACAGTCATCACGGCCGGCGATTCATGCGGATGATGATGTCCTCGATATTCGCCGAAAAACGCCATGAAATAGGCGCGAAAAACATAAAAGGCGGTCAACCCTGCCGTCAGCGCGCCCACCCAGAACATCCAGGGAGCCCTCGCGTATGCGGCGGACAAAATCGCGTCCTTGCTGAAGAAACCGGAAAAGAACGGAAATCCCGAAATCGCCAGGCTCGCCACGCCCAGCGTGAGGAACGTAATGCGCATGTGCTTTCTGAGTCCACCCATGTGCCGCAAATCCTGCTCGCCACCAAGCCCGTGGATTACGCTTCCCGCTCCCAGGAACAGCAGCGCTTTGAAAAACGAATGCGTCATCAGGTGAAAGATTCCAGTCGAATACGCGCCGACCCCGACACCCAAAAACATGTAGCCAAGCTGCGAGACCGTCGAGTACGCGAACACGCGCTTAATATCGTTCTGCGTGATGCCAATCGTGGCGGCAAATACCGCTGTGGCGAGTCCGATCACCGCCACCACATTCATCGCGAGCGGTGCGTGATTGTAGAGGAAGGAAACGCGCGCGATCATATATACGCCGGCGGTCACCATCGTCGCCGCATGGATCAGCGCCGATACCGGCGTCGGGCCTGCCATCGCGTCCGGCAGCCATACATAAAGCGGCAATTGCGCAGATTTTCCCGTCGCGCCCACAAACAGCAGCAGCGTAATCGCCGTGATCGTTCCAATCCGCGCTTCCACCGGCATGGTTGCCACCGCCGCGGCGATTCTTCCGAAATCCAGCGTCTTGAAAGCTGCCACCGTCAAAAAGATACCCAGCGAAAAGCCGAAATCACCGATGCGGTTGACGATGAACGCCTTATTCGCTGCATTGCTCGCGTACGCCTCGGGAAAATAGAATCCCACCAGCAAATAGCTGCACAGTCCCACGCCTTCCCACCCCACGAACATCACCAGCAGGTTCGCCGCGAGCACCAGCACTAGCATGAAAAACATGAAGAGGTTGAAGTAGCAGAAGAATCTGTAATAACCGCCTTCCTCTGCCATATAGCCGACCGCATAAATATGGATCAGCAATCCGACGCCGGTCACCACCAGCAGCATCACGGCGGTTAAGCGGTCCACCACCAGGTCGAATCCAATCTGCAGGAATCCGCTTTGTATCCACGTGTAGTAATGCTCGCCGTAAGCCGTGGTGATGGGATACAGCCTGGACAGCAAAATCACCACACAAACGAAGGATGCCGCCACCGAGGCGACAGCGATCAGGCTGATGACCGCCCTCGAAAGGCGCTTCCCAAACAGGCCATTGAGCAGAAACCCGATCAGCGGGAAAAACGGAATGAGCCAGAGCGTCATGTTCGCTTTCGTTACAGCTTCATCGAATCCACTTCATCGATCTGTAGAGTGCCGCGATTCTTGAAAATCGTCAGAATGATCGCCAGACCGACTGCAGCTTCCGCCGCCGCCACAACCATCACGAAAAACGCGTAGATGTGCCCGTCGATGCGTTGCAGCTCGTAGGAAAACGATATGAAGCTGAGATTCACTGCATTCAACATCAGCTCGATCGACATGAATACCGTAATGACCGATTTTCGGTAGACGAATCCGGCCACACCAAGCGCAAACAGAATCGCACTTAGGATCAGGTACCAGGACAAGGGAACGGGCGGAAGATGCATCGCTAGTCGATTTCCTTTTGCGCCAGAACCACCGCGCCCAAAATCGCGATCAGTATCAAAATCGAAATAACCTCGAACGGCAGCAGATATTCGGTAAACAATACCTGCCCGATACGCTCGGCCGTGCCGCCCACCCAGCTTCCAAATTGCACGGCGGGCATGCGGGGCAGGAAGGCGCGCACTAGAAAAGTGATCACCGCTACCAGCGCCAGCAACAACGGCAGCCCGGCAATCTGCGCGAACAACGATTTGCCGCTGGTCTTCTCGGTTCCCGCGTTCAGCAGCATGATGACGAAGATGAACAGCACCATCACCGCGCCGCCGTAGACGATCATTTGCGCCATGGCGATAAACTCCGCGCCGAGTACCAGATACAGCACCGCGAGCGAACCCATGACTCCAATCAGCGAGAGGGCGCTCGAAATCGGGTGCGTCTGTAAAACCAGGTTGAACGCACACACAATCGCGACGATCGCGAAAACGATAAAGAGAATCGTGTCCATCGGATCACCCGATCCTTTAAAACACTGCCACGAAGAACGCCGTGAGCAGCAGGTTGAGGAGCGCGCATGGAAACAGGAACGTCCATGCGAAATGCATCAACTGGTCATACCGGAAACGCGGCAATGTTCCGCGAACCCATATGTAGGTAAACAACAGGCAGGCGACTTTGGCGGCGAACCAAAATGCAGGTACCAACACCGTCTGCAGCACGGGCACGGCGAACAACACCGCCAGCACTAAAAAGCCCAGCCCGAAAACGGGAAAGGTGCGCCTGTCACGCGCTCGTGCCGGTCGAATCGCCTCAAAGAAGCACGCCAGCGCCGCGATGACGAATACCGCGGTCGCCACCCAGTTCGAAAACGGCGCGGGAAACAGTGGATGCCAGCCGCCCAGAAACAGCAGCGTCGCGACGCAGGTAATTGTCACCATGTTGGCGTATTCCGACATGAAGAAACACGCGAATTTCATGCTGCTGTATTCGGTATGAAATCCCGCCACCAGCTCGTTTTCCGCTTCCGGCAAATCGAACGGCACCCGGTTGGTCTCCGCAAATGCCGCGATCATAAAGATGATGAACCCGAAAATTTGCGGGAACGGCATGTGAAAGATGTTCCACCGCGGAATGAATCCCAGATAATAACCCGCCTGTGTATCGCTGATCGCGCGAAAACTCAGTTGATTCGCCAGCAACAACGGCGACACGATCACCAGCGTCAGCGGCAGCTCGTAGCTGATCATCTGCGCGCTGCTCCGTAACGCGCCTATCAGCGAGTACTTGTTATTCGACGACCAGCCCGCCAGCGCGATTCCGTAAACGCTCACCGCCCCAATCGCCAATATGAACAAAATCCCGACATTTACATCGCTGATCTGCATGTACGTTCGATATCCGAATACACTCACTTCCGGCCCGAACGGAATAATTGATATCGAGATCAGCGCCAGGCACACCGCAATGAATGGTGCCAGCAAATAAAAGAACCGGTTTACATACGGCGGCAGCAGATCTTCTTTCGTCAGCAGCTTGAAAACATCCGCCATCGGCTGCATCAAGCCATGCGGCCCGACTCGCAGCGGCCCGGTTCGCGCCTGAATATGCGCCAGCACTTTGCGCTCGATCCATTGCAGATACGCAAGTGTGGTCATGAAGATCCCAAACACGATCGCGATCTTGATCAAGCTGGCGATGAAGAAGTTCATTTCTCCTGCGTCACCGTTTCCACCTGCACGCTTCCCGGGTGCACAACCGGTTCCTTCCCCGGATCGTGATACAGCGCGCCGGGCGCCTCGATCACCGAGTTCAGCATCTTCGAAAACCGGCCCAGCGTACCCGAAGTAAACAGCGTGTTCCCCGCCGGTCGAATCAACTCCGGTTGCGATTCAAACACCACATGCCCGTTCAAAGGTGAGGTGTGCGCCGCCCCGCCCGTCTCGAGAACGGCAAACGGGACGTCATATCCGCGTACGGATCTACGAATCTCCTGGAATACTGCCTCGGGCGATCTCGCGCCCAAATCCTCCCGCATCTCTTTCGCAAGCAGCGCGACGATCTCGAAATCCGTCTTCGCGCCCATCGTCTTCGGCCCGCGACTGAGCTTCTGCACATCTCCGCATACATTCGTTACGGTTCCGTTCTTTTCGTAAGCAGAAGCTGCCGGCAATACGACATGCGCCCTGCGCGCGGTTTCCGTTAAGAATAGATCCTGCACGACGACGAATGCATTCGCCGCCGCAAGCTCCCGTCGCGAGAGTGGATTCGCTCCTACCACCCACAGTGCATCCAAATCCGCCGCAGCCAAAATCTGGTCGTAGTTCAAACCCGGCTCAAGCCCCGCGTCGCGAACACTCTGGTATCCCGGCAGCAGGTCCGGCAAAACACCCATGTCCGCAGCTCCGCGCGAATTCGAGTAATCCACCAGGCATACATATTTCACCGGAATACCGAGCGAATCGCCGAATGTCACCAGCCGCCGGACTGCTTCGCCCTTGATCGCCCCACCAAAAATAATGACCAGCTCCGGTTCCGGCGCCAGCTTCTCGCGCAAGGACTCAACCGCTGCAAATTCTTGCCCCGCTTCCGCACGCAGCGTCGTCGCGTAGTTGTCCTCGCGAACCGGACCCGGATTGATCGCATACACGTGCGCTTTGTGATGCCGCCAGTTCGCACGGAGTTGAAACGCCACGAACGGCTGTTCCTGCGCGAGGTCGCTCCCGACCACCAGCGCCGCCTTCGTGTTGTATAGGTCCGACGTTGTGGCTAGAGCATTGGCCTTGCCGCCGAGCGCGTCCATCAGCGCCGCCACATCGCCCGTCCGGTGATGGTCTATGTTCGACGTCCCGAGCACCTGACGCGCGAACTTCTGCAGCAGATAATTTTCTTCATTGCTCGTGTGATTCGAGCCAATCACCGCGAATCTGCCCCTCTTGGCGCGCAGCTCGCTAAATTTTTTCGCCACAGCTGCCAGCGCCTGTCCCCACGATACGGGCCTCAACTCTCCATTCGCGGCGCGAACCAGAGGCGCGGTCAACCGTTCCGGATGTTCGTTGAAGTCGAACCCATAGCGTCCCTTCACGCACAGAAATTCGCCATTCACGCCCGATCGATCGCGATTATTCGCCCGAATAATATGGCCGTTACGCACGCCGAGGGTCGTCTTGCACCCATTCGAGCAATGCGTGCAAATCGTGCCCACATGCTCCATCTCCCACGGCCGCGTCTTATAGCGATATGTCCCGCTCGTCAGCGCGCCCACCGGACAGATATCGATGCACGCTCCGCATTCATCGCACTCCAGATGATCGCCATGGTTCGGAACGATTTCCGACATCGCGCCGCGGTTTCCGATGCCCAGCGCACTGACGCCCAGCCCTTCGGCGCATATGCGCACGCAGCGATAGCAAAGAATGCAGCGTGGCGCATCGTAGAAAACAATCGGCGACCACTGCTTTTCATCGACGTGAATCTTCGTCTCGCGAAAGCGGCTCTCGCCCGCGCCATAGCGAAACACCATGTCCTGCAGCTCGCACTCGCCGCCCTTATCGCATACCGGGCAGTCGAGCGGATGATTCGTCAGCAGAAACTCCAGCGTTCCCTTGCGCGCTTGCTTCACTTGCGCCGAATCGGTGTGCACCACCATGCCTTCCGCCACCGGCAACGTGCACGCAACCTGCAGCTTCGGCGTCTTCTCTACTTCCACCAGGCACATCCGGCACGCAGCCTGCAGCGTTAAGCCATCGTAATAGCAAAATGCCGGAATCTCGATTCCCGCCTGCTTCGCCGCATTGATCACCAGCGTTCCGGGCGGCGCCTGCAATGCGTGGCCGTCGATCGTGAAATTGACAGGATCAGCCATTTCAAATGCGCCTAAACAACCGCAAGCTCCGGAACACGTTCGGCGCTACGCGACTTCTTAAGATACGCTTCAAACTCATCGCGAAATTTCGCTATGAACGCACCTGTGGGCATCGCTGCCGCATCGCCGAGCGCGCAGAAGGTGCGCCCCAGCATGTTGTTTGCCAGCTCCGCAATCAAATCGATATCGCTCTCCACGCCGCCGCCTTCATGAAAGCGCCCGATGATTTTCTTCAGCCACGTCGTACCTTCCCTGCAAGGAATGCACCAGCCGCAGCTCTCGTGCGCGTAAAACTTAATCGTCCGCAGCGCCACCGCCACGATGTCCGTGTCTTCATCAAGCACCACCAGCCCGCCCGACCCCGCCATCGTCTTCGCCTTGGCAAGCGAATCGAAGTCCAGCGGGATGTCGCACTCCTCTGCCTTCAACACCGGCGATGACGATCCGCCCGGAATCACCGCCTTCAGCTTTTTGTCGTTCCGCACTCCGCCGCAAACCTCGTTGATCAAACGCATCAGCGGAAAGCCCATCGGTAATTCGTACACGCCCGGCTTGTTCACATGTCCGGACACGCACATCAATCGCGTTCCGCCATTTTTAGGTGTTCCGAGTTCCGCGTACCACGCGCCGCCCTTGCGGAAAATTACCGGAATCGACGAATACGTCTCGGTGTTGTTCAAAATCGTCGGCGATTGAAACGCTCCCACCACCGCCGGAAACGGCGGCTTCAACCGCGGAATCCCGCGCTTCCCTTCCAGCGATTCCAGCAGCGCCGATTCTTCCCCGCACTCGTAAGCGCCCGCGCCGGTATGCGTGTAGAGATCGAACTCCCAACCCGACCCTAGAATGTTTTTCCCGAGGTACCCGCGCGCATAAGCTTCCTCAATCGCGCGGTCCACTATCTCGATCAGGTAACGATATTCGCCGCGAATGAAGATGTAGCCCTTATTCGACTTAATCGTCCAGCCCGCAATCAGCATGCCTTCAATCAGCTGGTGCGGATCGTTCTCCATCAGCAGCCGGTCTTTGCACGTGCCCGGCTCGCTCTCGTCCGAGTTGCAGATCACATACGTCGGCTTACCGGTCGTGCGTGGCACAAAGCTCCACTTCATGCCGGTTGGAAATCCCGCCCCGCCGCGGCCCCGCAGCGACGAAGCTTTCAACTCTTCGATAATCGCTTCCGGCGTCATCCCCACCGCTTTTTGAATCGCGACATATCCATCGTTTGCAAGGTAGGTATCGATGGAGGTCGAATTCGGAAGATCGAACCGGTACGAAATCACCATCTGCTCGAGCGGGCTCGGTTCGTTGTAGCGCATCTTTTAAGAAGCCCGCCTTCCGTACGTGCCGTCGCGCAGCGCCTCCATCAATCGGTCAAAGCGCTCGGGAGTCACATGGTGATGGAAATCGTAATTGACTTGAATCGCAGGGGCCCAGGAACACGCACCCATGCACTCTACCTCTTCCAAAGAAATCAATCCGTCGGCCGACACCTGTTTATTGCCCAGCTTCAACGTGCGGCTCGCATGTTCGTACAATTGTTCGCCGCCCACCGCTTGGCAAGCGATATTTGTACACACTTGCACGTGATATTTCCCCAGCGGCTTGCGATGCAGCATCGAGTAGTACCCGATGGTTTCATCCACCTGCAGCGGCGTGACGCCACAACGCCGCGCCACTTCTTCTACCAGCTCCTGCGTCACCGCGCCCACTTCGTCTTGACCGTAAAGCAACATCGGCACCACCGCGGAACGTTGCCGCCCCGCAGGGTAACTCGCCAGCAGCTTGCGAAAACGCTCTTCCAGCGCCGTTGAAAATGTCATAGCCGTTCAGCGATCCGTGTCGCCCAGCACGAAATCCAGGCTCGCCATCACCGGAATTGCGTCCGAAAGCAGAATCCCTTCGAGCATTGCTCCCAGCGCTTGCAAATTTCCAAAGCTCGGCGTACGCATGAACACGCGATGTGGATTGGCCGTGCCATCGCTCACTACGTAATACCCCAGTTCCCCGCGCGGCGATTCCACTACCTGATACACCGATCCTGCCGGAACCCGATACCCTTCCGTCACGATCTTGAAGTGGTAAATCAATGACTCCATCTGGGTCTTCATCTTTTCGCGGTCGGGAAGCAACACGTGCGGCGCATCCGCTTGCCACGGCCCCGACGGCATCCCTTCGAGCGCCTGCCTCACAATCCGCACGCTCTGCCGCATCTCTTCCATTCGCACTTCATAACGTGCGTAAACATCGTTCGCCGTACGCACCGGAATTTCGAAATCGAATTTCTCGTAGCTCGTGTGCGGCGAATCTTTACGCGCATCCGTCTTCACGCCCGCCGCTCTCAACAGCGGCCCCGTGACGCCAAGGTCGATCATCACATCCAGCGGCAACTGGCCCACGCCTTGCGTCCGGTTCACCCAAATGGGATTCGAGCTCAACAGATTTACATATTCCTCGATCCCGTTTGCAACCTGGTCAACCGTTTTCGCGACCGCCTTGTGCCACCCCCGCGGCGGCTCCAGCGCCAGCCCGCCCGGACGGATGTAACTCGTCATCATGCGCTGCCCCGAAAACATTTCGAAGACCTTGAGGATTTCCTCACGCTCGCGAAACGTGTAGAAATACGGGGTCATCGCGCCCACGTCCATCGCGTGCGTGCCAAGCCAAACCAGATGGCTCGAGAGCCGCTGCAATTCGCACAGCATCACCCGCATCCACTGCGCCATCGGCGGTATTTCCAGGCCCAGCAATTTCTCCACTGCCAGCGCGTAACAAAGGTTGTTATTCAGGTTCGAAAGGTAATCGACGCGATCGGTCAGCGGCACCACCTGCTGGTACTTCTTGACCTCGCACTGCTTCTCGATACCGGTGTGCAGATACCCGATCTCCGGCCGCGCCCTGAGGATCGTCTCCCCGTCGAGTTCGAGCACCACCCTCAGCACCCCGTGCGTGGACGGATGCTGCGGACCCATGTTGAGCGTCATGCGACGCCCCGAAGTTGGCCGCTCGTCTAACGGAAGTTCTCTTCCTGACGGGTCTCCGATCGACAGCTCGTGCTCCGCATCGAGTGATGCGACGTGGGTGTTCCCCTCTTTCATCGCTGCATCTTATATGACACGTGCGTACGGCTGCGATTTCAAGCCCTATTCATCCTGGTACGAATACCTGTGCCCGTGAACCGGATAATCTTTGCGCAGCGGATGTCCTTCCCAGTCCGCCGGCATCATAATCCGCTCCAGGTTTGGATGATTTCGAAAGCGCACTCCGAAGAGATCGAATACTTCCCGCTCGTACCAGTTCGCCCCGCGCCACACCGGAACCACCGAGTCCAGTTCCTCGTCTTCTCCGATCCGCACGCTCAATCGCACCCGGGCATTGTGCTGGAACGAGTGCAGAAAATAGATGACTTCAAACCGCGGCTCCACCGGCCACCAATCCACGCCCGTCACTCCCACCAGCTGCTCGAAACCGGCGGCCTCTTTTAGCAAACGGCAAACTTGCGCGATCTCGTCTGGCTGGATACACAACACCGCTCCATCCAACGCCATCGTCGCGTCCACGATCGCGTTTGGAATCCGCTCATCGATGGTAATTGCCGTGGGATTCTGTGCGACAGCTTCAGGCAGCACGTTTCGTCCCCGCCGAGCGCCGCTGTTCGCGCTCCTGATCCGTCGACCAATTCAGCACGCCCTTCTTCCAGATGTAGAAGAACCCGCACAAAACCAGCACGATGAACAGCAGCATCTCGAAAAACGCAAAAAGCTTCAGCTGCCGGTAAACGACCGCCCACGGATACAGAAAAATCGCTTCGATATCGAACAGAATGAAAACCATCCCCACCAGGTAAAACTTCACGGTGAAGCGTTCTCGCGCGTTTCCAACCGGAGTCATTCCCGATTCGTACGGCATGAACTTGATCGGATCGCGAACATGCCGCCCGAGAAGCGCAGATAATCCAATCATGGCCGCCGCCACCGCGATCGCAATCAAAATCTGGATCAGAACCGGAAACCAGGTATCAGCGTACGTGGTAGGCATGGCGCACCGTTATTAGAGTACCAACCGAAATATTCATATAATTACGAAGGACCACAACACCGCTGTGCAGCCATTAACCATTCAAGTCACCGTCAACGGCGAGCCTAAACAAGTACCTTCAGGCGAATCTCTCGGTGCTCTCCTCCACGCGCTGAACGTTGCAGCTGACCGCGTCGCCATCGAATTGAACAAATCGATCGTACGCAAACGCGACTGGAACGAAACTCCCGTCGCTCATGGCTCTGCGATCGAAATTGTCGAGTTCGTGGGCGGAGGTTGAGCGTCCCGCCAAACCCTTCGGCCAAGTCCAGGCTTGACTCTGGCCGTGGGTCTAGTACAATTTTGGGAGCCGCTCTAATCGCCGAAACGGAAACAGGGGGTTATGTTCAAAACACGGAAAGTCCGTCCTGATTTGTCCCCTGATCAACGGACATACACCAGCACCGACGTTTCAAAAATCGCGCAGGTCAGCCTTCGCCAGCTTCAGTGGTGGGATGAGCGCAAAGTCGTCTCTCCGCGTCACGAAGGGCACAAGCGCATCTACCTGCCCGAAGAAGTCATCGAGATCACCGTCATCGCAGAACTCCGCCGCAAAGGATTTTCGCTCCAGAAAATCCGCCGCGTCCTGCGCTTCCTGCAACGCGAAATGGGCCGCCGCCTCGCCGATGTGCTCTCCGCCGATTCGAAGCTCCATCTCCTCACCGACGGCAAATCGATCTACCTGGAGGAACAGCAGGAGCGCATCATCGACCTCCTCAAAAACGCCCGCCAGCCCATGTTCCTGGTCTGCGTGAGCGACCAGGTCAAGCGTCTCGACGACCTGCCGAAGAAAGGCGCTCGCGGCGAAACCTCCTTAGGCCGCCGCATGCGCGCGGCCGTTTAAATTCCGCGCACCAACAACTTAAGCACCGTTCCAACGTCTATACTGGAAACAGATCCTGGAGGTCTTGGATTGTCTTCCGATCGGCGTTATTTCCTGTTTGTTCCCCTTTTTATTGCCACCTGCGCGTTAGTGGGCGGCGTCTTCGGGCCGGGTGCCCAGTCGGTCTTCGCGGCTCCGCAGCATAACGCCAGCCCCACTACCGATGACGATCTGAAAGCCAGCATCGAGTCGTTCACGAAGGTGTACGACATCATCGATCAGAACTACGCCGACAAGCTGTCCGCCGACAAGGCCATCTACAAAGGCGCTATCCCAGGCATGCTGCGGACGCTCGACCCGCATTCCAACTTCTTTGATCCAAAAGAATTCGCCGGCCTGCGCGAAGAGCAGCACGGCAAGTACTACGGCGTCGGCATGACTATCGGACCCCAGCCCCGCACCGGCAAAACGATGGTGCTTCATCCCTTCGGCGGAACCCCTGCATATAAGGCCGGTATTCGCCCCGGCGACGTCTTGATGGAAGTAAACGATAAGCGCTGTGACACTCTCACCAGCACCGAGATTGCCGACCTGCTCCGCGGCCCCAAGGGCACGCCCGTTCAAGTCGTCGTCAGCCGAGAAGGAATGTCAAAGCCTCTCACCTTTAATCTCGTTCGCGCCGAAATTCCTCGCAACAGCGTCGACGAAGCCTTCTGGGTCAAGCCGGGCATCGCCTTCATGCGCATTACGCAATTCACTGAGACCACCAGCCATGAAGTCGAAGACAACCTCAAATCCCTCGGCGAGCAGAACATCAAAGGCCTCATTCTCGACCTCCGCGAAAATCCCGGCGGACTCTTGCAGGAAGGCGTTGCCGTCGCCGGTCGTTGGCTTGATCGGGGCCAGGTCGTCGTCTCGCACAAAGGACGCGCCTACTCTGAGAAGCCTTACATCGCGCACGGTAGCCAATATGGCGAGAGTTACCCCATCGTGGTCCTCGTCAACCGCTACTCTGCCTCAGCCGCCGAAATCGTCGCAGGCGCTCTGCAGGATCACGATCGCGCCTGGATCTTAGGGGACACCACTTTCGGCAAGGGATTGGTTCAGACCGTGTATCCCTTGAGCGACAACACCGGCCTTGCGCTCACCACCCAGCACTATTACACGCCCAGCGGTCGCCTTATCCAGCGTGACTACTCGAATCTGTCTTTCCTTGACTACTACTACGGCAAGCGCAGTCAGGCCAATAATCCGATGGACGTTAAGCAGACCGATCTCGGCCGCACCGTCTACGGCGGCGGCGGCATTAGCCCGGACGAAAAGTTTGACGAACCCAAGCTCGACGCTTTCGAATTAAACGCGCTACGCAAGAATGCGTTTTTCAATTTCTCTGCCCATTACTTCGGTACCCACGACGCGAAACTCGCCAGCGGCTGGACTCCCGATGAAAACCTTCTGAACGATTTTCACGACTACCTGATGAAACAGGGCGTGGATTTTACAGAAGCCGATTGGACTCGCGACCATAGCTGGCTGCGCGACGAGTTGCAGCGCGAAATGGACATCACCGCCTTTAGCTACGAAGATTCGCAGAAACTCGCCGTCGAGCAGGATCCCGAGGTGCAGAAGGCCATCGTAGCCATGCCTCAGGCCGCGAAGCTTCTCGCTCAATCCAAGAGCCGCTACGAAAAGCAAAGAGCAAGCCTGCGCTAGTGTAGGGCGGACGGCTTCGTCCGCGCCGGACGTCCTCGTCCGGCCTTCTCGGACTGCGCTAACCCTTGAACACGGCCTTAGCTGAACCGCAAATCACCGTTCTCGACACCGGCGGTCAGTACACTCACCTGATCGCCCGGCGTGTTCGCGAGCTCGGCGTCTACGCCGACGTGCAAGCGAGTGACACCCCGGCCCCGCAACTTCGTCCCCGCAAAGGCATCATCATCTCGGGCGGTCCGGGAAGCGTTTACCAAACCGGCTGCCCCGATATCGACCCGCACATTCTCCATTCCGGTCCGCCCGTTCTCGGCATCTGCTACGGTCACCAGCTCCTCGCGCGCCACCTCGGCGGCAACGTTCAAAAAGGCGAGCGCGGCGAATACGGCATCGCACACCTCACCGTCACCTCCGAAGATCCACTATGGAACGGCGTCCATCATTCGCAGATCTGGATGAGCCACTTCGATACGGTTGCCGCACCTCCTCCCGGCTTTCGCGTGATCGGCTCGACCGAAGTCTCCGGCGTCGCCGCCATGTCCGATCCATCGCGCAAGCTCTTCGGCCTGCAATTTCATCCCGAGGTCGCCCATACCCACGCCGGGACGCGCATCCTCGAAAACTTCGTCTTCGATATCTGCGGCGCAACCAAGGACTGGGATGTCTCGCAGCGCGTTCCCCTCGTCGAAGAGCAGATTCGCAGCGCTGCCAAGGACCGTAACGTTTTCTTCTTCGTCAGCGGCGGCGTCGATTCCACAGTCGCCTACACTCTATGCCTTCGCGCTCTGGGCCCACAACGCGTCTACGGCATCTACGTGGACACAGGGCTGATGCGCCAGGGCGAAACCGAATTCGTTCGCGGCATCTTCCGCGAACTCGGCGCCACAAATTTTTTGGTCGACGAAGCTGAACAGGATTTCCTGAGCGCTCTTGCCCGTCTCCATGATCCCGAACAAAAGCGTCTCGTCATCGGTGAGCAATTCGTCAAAGTGCAGGAACGCATCCTCTCGACCGAACACTTCCTGGACGGCCATTGGGTCCTGGGCCAAGGCACCATCTACCCCGACACCATCGAATCCGGCGGCACCGCTAAGGCCGACCTCATCAAGACGCATCACAACCGTGTCGCCGGCATTCAGGCCCTCATCCATTCCGGCCGTATCATCGAACCGCTTACGTCGTTCTATAAGGATGAGGTCCGCGAGATCGGCCGCGAAATAGGCGTTCCCGAGAAGTTTCTTGCCCGCCATCCCTTCCCTGGTCCCGGCCTCGCCATCCGTTGTCTTTGCTCGGAAACGGAAGCCCCCATCGTCGAGACACACGACGGTTTTCTTTTGCCGGTCCGCTCCGTCGGCGTGCAGGGTGATGTGCGCAGCTATCGCAACGTTCTGGCTCTTGCCGCCAAACCGACACCGAACGACATCCAGACCACGGCTCCCACTCTCACCAACCGCCGTGCCGACATCAATCGTGTGGTCGCGCTCTGCGGCTCGAAGGCTCCCCTCGCCTCGCTAAGAGTCTTCGAAGCATCCATCACTAAACAGCGCCTCGATACTCTCCGCGACGCCGACTCCGTCGTGCGCAACTTGTGTCTCGAAGCCGGCTTCGATGAAAAGGTATGGCAATTCCCCGTCATCCTCGTGCCCGCCGGAACAGAGGACGCCCGCGAATCCGTCGTCTTACGCCCCATCAACTCCGTCGATGGCATGACCGCCGACGTAGTCTTGATGCCCTCGGAGATGCTCGACCGCCTCACCTCTCGGCTGCTCGCCCGACCGGAAATCGCCGCCGTCTTCTACGATCTCACTCACAAACCCCCCGGCACGATTGAGTGGGAGTAGTTACCGCTCCGCTCTGAACGCCCTCTTAATCCGCCCGCCCGGAACCAATCGAACGGCTTTTTCGTATAGCCTAACGGTACGCTCCTGATATGCGCTGTCTTTTTCTCTTTTCCGTCTTTGCCGCCTGTATCTGCGCGCAAACGCCTCAATCCTTCCTTGTCACAAACGTAAATGCGTTCGATGGCACGCGAATGCTGCACAACGTCAACGTGGCCGTGAGCGAAGGCAAGATCGTCGCCGTGGGTGCGTCCGTCACACCTCCGCCCGGCGCCCAAACCATCGATGGAAAAGGCCGCACGCTCCTTCCCGGCCTGATCGACTCTCACACCCACATGTTCGGCATCGACTCGCTCCGTGAAGCCTCCATCTTTGGCGTCACTACCGAACTGGACATGTTCACCGTCATCGGCTCCGCCATGGCGCTCCGCAAAGACATGGCGGCGGGCAAATACCCCGAAGCCGCACGTTTCGAAACTGCCGGCACCCTCACCACTGCTCCGCACGGGCACGGCACCGAGTACGGCATACCGATCCCAACCATCACGGGACCCGAACAAGCGCAAAACTTCGTCGATGCGCGCCTTGCCGAAGGATCCGACTACATCAAGATCATTTACGACGACGGCCACACCTACGGCCTCAACATTGCGACGATTAGCAAGGAAACCCTCGCCGCGGTTGTCGTGGCCGCTCACCTGCGCCACAAAATAGCGGTCGTGCACATCGGCTCCTATCAGGAAGCGCGCGACGCAATTGCCGCTGGCGCCGATGGGCTCGCACACCTGTTCGTAGATCGGCCCCCTGATGCCGATTTCGGCCAGTTCGTAGCGGCGCACCACGCCTTCGTCGTGCCCACGCTTTCGGTCCTCGCCTCTATCTGCCATCGCCATGCGGGTGAAGAATTGCTCGCCGATGCTCGCCTCTTTCCCTACATCTCCTCCGCCGACAGAGCGAACCTGAAAGCCTCGTTCCCCGTCCGCGCAAACGGGCATGAAGATTATGAAGCCGCCGTCAAAGCCGTGCAGCTTCTTAAAGCGGCCAAGGTCCCCATCCTGGCCGGAACGGACGCTCCGAATCCCGGCACCGCTCACGGCGTCAGTCTGCAAGGCGAATTGAAACTACTCGTCGACGCGGGTCTCACGCCCGAAGAAGCTCTTACGGCGGCAACCTCGGTTCCTGCGGCGCGCTTCTCCCTTCCCGATCGCGGCCGCATCGCGGAAGGCGAGCGCGCGGATCTGCTGCTCGTCGAAGGCGATCCTGCCAAGGACATTCTTCAAACTCGAAACATTGTCGACGTATGGGAAGGCGGCGTACGCGTCGACCGCGCTGCCTGGAAAACCGAAATCCAAAATGCGCTGGATGCGGAAACGAAATTGAAAAACTCGCCTCTCCCTCCAGGCGCTGAAAGTGGGCTCATCAGCGATTTTGAGGACGCTAAGGTGGACGCGAAGTTCGGCGCCGGATGGGCGCCCTCGACGGATTCGATCGCGGGCGGAAAGTCCACCGCCGAACTTTCCATCCTCGACGGCGGCGCGAATGGCAGTGCTCACGCTTTGCAAATCAACGGTGAAATCGTCAAAGCGTTCGCATTTCCCTGGGCTGGTGCGATGTTTATGCCCGGCGCGGCACCCATGCAGCCCGCCAATCTCTCGCACTTCACGAAGATCACCTTCTGGGCCAAAGGCGACGGTAAGGCGGCGCGCCTCATGGTAATGGCCAAGAGCCTTGGTATGATGCCCGCTCAGCGCGACTTCACGCCGACCGCGGAATGGAAACAATTTACTTTTCCATTTAGTGCGTTCAACGGAATCAATGGTTCTGATGTCATCGCCTTCATCTTCAGCGCGGGCCTCGAGCCCGGGCACTTCAGCTTCGACGTCGACGATATCCGGCTGCAATAATCAACAATAAGCCAGCTTTCTAAGCTCTACCTGCTATGCAATTCGACTTCAAGAACACACTGCGCGTTCGCTCATCCGTTGCTTCTTATTCGGAACCGCCCTCGCGTACTTTGGCTTAGCCGCTTCCAGCCTTCTCTCTCAAACCGTCCATCACTCACCCGCCATCTCCTGGAGCGTGCCTGTCGCAGAAAAGCAACTGCGAAATGGTCTGCGCGTCGTTGTTTCCGAGGATCACTCGGCGCCCACTTTCGGCATCTGCGTTTCCTATGGCATCGGCTTCCGCCTCGAGCCGGAAGGCAGGACCGGCTTTGCGCACCTCTTTGAGCACATGATGTTCGAAGGCACTCCCAATGCGCCGAAAGGCATCCTCGACAAAGTTGTCGAAGGAGGCGGCGGCTGGATGAATGGCGATACCCGTTACGACTTCACCGAGTACATTGAAACCGCTCCCGTCTCTGCGCTCGATCCAATCTTATGGCTCGAAGCGGACCGCATGAAGACTCTCGATTTCTCGCCTGCGAACCTCGAGAATCAGCGCAACGTGGTCGAAGAAGAAGTCCGCGTCAACGTATTGAATCAGCCCTACGGTCTGTTCTTCGCCATCGATCTGCCCGGCAAGGCCTTCAACACTTATCCGAATGCCCACAATTTCTACGGCGATTTCAAGGATCTGGATTCAGCTCGCATCAACGACGTCCACACCTTTTACGACCAGTACTATTCGCCCAACAACGCTGTTATCGCGATCGCCGGTGACGTGAACGCGAACGAAATATTCGCCAAAGCCGAAAAGTATTTCGGCGCGGTCCCGTCACGCCCCACTCCGCCGCGCCCCTCTCTAGAGGAACCTCCGCAGACGTCCGAAAGAAAATTCACGCAAACCGACAAGCTGGCGAAAGTGCCCGCCATCGCCATCGGTTATCGCATGCCCCCGCGCAACTCGCATGAAGCGATCGTCGGCGCAGTCACAGGCGAACTGCTCCACAACGGCCATGCTTCACGCTTGTACCAGCATCTCGTCAAAGAAAAGCAAGTAGCGATCTCAGTCGACGGCGGCCTGAATTGGCCACTGGGCAATCCGTTCGAGTACAACGGGCCAACGCTCATGACCTCCTTCATCGTGCTTCCGCCCACCACGGCCGAAGAGGCATTGCTTGCCGCGTACGATGAAACCATCTCCGGACTCGTCAGCCACGGTCCCGATGCTGCCGAACTCTCCCGGGTTCAATCCAAGATGCGCTCCGACCTCTACGGCCAGCTTGAGATCCCCATCCAACGTGCCTCCGTTCTCGGCCATGCCGTCTTATTTGACGGCAAGCCAGACCGCGTCAAAGCGGAGCCCGATGAGATCGCCGCAGTCACTGCCACCGAAGTTCGCGCCTTCGCAGAGAAATACCTCGTCAAATCAAATCGAACCATCATCTATCGCGTGCCGGAATCTAAAGCGAGCGCCGGCGCACCGGGAACACAACAATGAAGCCGAATCTACTCCAGCTTGCGCTCATCGGACTGTTGGCATTTTCTTCATCGACTGCATCGGCCGCAGATAAGCAGCCCGCGCTGCCAAAAGACCTTCCCGCCTACGGCCCGCTGAAGCCGCTGCAGGCCAAAGACATCACCAAAATCAAGCTCGACAACGGTCTTCAAGTCTGGATCGTTCCAGAAAAAGGATTCCCGAAAGTTGCTTTCGTTCTGGCCGTGCATGGAGGCTACACAGCCGATCCCAGCGACCGGCCCGGCATGGCCGATCTGCTTGCCGCTACCAGCACCGAAGGCACGAAAACGCGCAGCGCCAAACAGATTGCTGCCGAAATACAAGCAGCCGGCGGCGACCTCGGCGCTGATGCAACCGCAGACGCGATCCTCGTCTCAACCAGCGTCTTGGCGGAAAACGCCAGTAAGGCAATTGCGATTCTGTCCGATGTCGCGCGAAACGCCGCCTTCGCTGATCAGGAAGTCGAGATTGCGAAAAATAATTTGACCTCGAGCCTCCAAGCCGAAGAAGCTGAACCAAGCTTTCTCGCTCGCCGCGCGCTCTACCGCGCTCTCTTTCCGGATCATCCCTATGCCGTCACCGCCCCCACGAAGGAGTCCCTCGCCGGCACCAGCGCCGCCGACCTTAGGCGTGAGTACGCGCGCCGCTTCCGTCCAGATCAGGCGCTCCTCGTCGTCACTGGCGATGTCGACGAACATCGCGCCGCATCCGAAATCCGCACTGCCTTCGCTTCGTGGGCAGCCCCATCCGCGCCGCCCGTCGCTACTGTTCCTGAGCCATCGGCCTCTCGTTCTCAAGCCGTTCTTTACGTTCCTCGACCGAATTCCGTGCAAACAACTCTCTACCTGGGCACGCTCACGCCCAATCCTGCCGCACCCGACTACTATGCCGCGAACGTCGCCGATGCCATCTACGGCGGCATGTTTGGGTCTCGTTTGATTGCCAATATCCGCGAAGACAAGGGCTACACGTATTCACCGGGCGCGCGCATCTCGTCCTATCAGGAGACTGGCGTGCTGGTCACTCGCGCCGATGTTCGAAATGCCGTCACAGGCGCAACTTACAACGAGATCAGTTATGAACTGAATCGAATGGCTTCCACCGCGCCGACTGGTGATGAGCTAGAACGTGCCAAGCGATACCTCGTGGGTTCGATGGCGCTCCAGTCACAATCGAGAGAAGCAGTTGCCCGCGTGCTCGCAAAATTGTGGACCGAATCGCTGCCACCCGAAGAACTCTGGCTTCAAGGCGACAAAGTGCAGCATGTCTCTACCGCTGACGTCGAAAGCGTAAGCCGCAAATACTTCCCCGCATCGCGCATGACCGTCGTGGCTGTGGGGGACGAAAAGGTCGTGAAGGATTCACTCTCTCCCTTTGGTCTTGAGTTCAAGAAAGCGCAGTAGCGGCTATATCCGATGAAAGCTTTTCAGAATGTCTTTCGTGCTGTACCGCAGCGCGATCGGCCGTCCATGCGGGCACGTCATCGGATATTCGCAACCGGCGAGCGAGCGTAGCAGCCACTCGACTTTCTTCGGTTCGAGCTTTGTATTGATCTTGATCGCCGCCCGGCAGGCAATCGTCGCGCACACATTTCGCCGGATCTCATCTAGCGACGCCGACCTCAGCTCCGTCTCCGCAATCTCCAAAATTTCAAAGACGATCTTCTCGATCTCGCCAGCGCCTACCCCCGCCGGAGCGGCTTTGATCGCTACCGTGCGTTGCCCGAACGGCTCGGTTTCAAAGCCGTGCGCATTCAGCTCATCTGCAATCCGTGCATATTCAAACTGCTGTGTGGGCGTCAGCTGCAGCACCAGCGGCATCAGCAATTGCTGAATCTCCACCGTTCCTGCCGCTCTCTGTCGCAGCACCTGCTCGAACAACACGCGTTCATGTGCGACATGCTGGTCGATGATCCACAATCCATCCCGTCCCGCCGCCACGATGAAGCTGTCATGAAGCTGTCCGAGCGGCCGCAAATCCGGCAGCGCCGCCAGCGTATCCACTCGATCCCAATCGGCTCCCGCTGAATCGAGCGCCCCGTGCGTGTCGGGAACCCGCCGAATCGTCTGAGATGCGCGCGCGGGCGCAAACTCCGGCACAAATGCCTGTCGTACCGGCGCGTTGTTGATCGTTACTTCGGGTAATTCCAGAGGCTCCGCTTGCCCGATGTCGGTCTCGGCCACTTCTACTGGTTCGGATTCAAGCGCGATCGCCTCCAGTGACGCGGAAAATTCAGACAAGGAAAGTCCACCGGCGCGTTGTCCGGACGCTTGCGGCATTGCCGCCCCTCGCGCTCTGTCCATCGCCATCACCGGCGAGGTCGGCAGCAACGGCATGCTCGATACCGGCCGGCTTTCCATCAACACTTCGCGAATCGCATCCCGTACAAAATCGTGCACCGCGCTGCCGTGCCGGAATCGCACTTCCGTCTTTGACGGATGCACGTTTACATCCACCTCGCCTGCGTCACAGTTCAAGAACAGCAACGCAAATGGGTAGCAGCCCGGCGGCATCAGATTGTGATACGCCGCTGAAATCGCATGCAGCAGCACTTTATCGCGAATTAATCGGCCATTCACGAACAGAAACACCGAATTGCGATTCAGCTTCTGCACGTGCGGCCCCGAAATCAGGCCCTCCAGAGCAAATTGCGCGACTTCCGCTTCCGGCGGCGCTGTCATGCTTGGGCGCGCATTCGGAGGAACATACGGCGGCGGCAAGCGCAATTCGAACGTGCGCGGACCCATATCGGTCAGATCCTGCATCATCTCCGACCCAAACACCTGAAACGCACGATCGCGTAAGGTCGAAACCGGCGTCACGCTCAGCAGCTCGCGGCCTTCGTGGTACAGCTCAAAGCGTTTGTTCGCATGTCCGAGACTGTAATGCGTCACCAAAGACCCAATGTGCGCCAGTTCTGTCTGATCCGAGCGCAAGAACTTCTTCCTCGCCGGAACGTTAAAGAACAAATCGCGAACGCTGATCGTCGTCCCCGGCTGCCTCGCGATTTCATCGCACCGCAGTAGCTTGCCCCCCGCGAATTCGATCGCCGTTCCAGTCTGCTCCTCCGCCGAACGCGTCTCCAGCAGCAGCCGGCTCACCGACGCAATCGACGGCAGCGCCTCTCCGCGAAACCCGAGCGTCGCGATCGCAAGCAGATCCTTCACATCGCTCAATTTGCTCGTGGCGTGTCGTTCGAACGCCAGCAGCGCGTCATCGCGCAACATGCCGCAGCCGTCATCCTGAATGCGAATCAAGCGCCGCCCGGCGTTCTCGCTATCGACGCGGATCTCCGTCGCCCCCGCATCAAGCGAGTTCTCGAGAAGTTCCTTTACAACGGAAGCGGGCCGCTCTACCACCTCTCCAGCCGCGATTTTGTTCGCGACATTATCGGAGAGAATCCGTATGCGGCCCATTCGAAATTTAAGGTTTGTAGTTTTTAGCCGTTCATCGCAGCCAAAAATTCGACGTTGCTTCGCGTCTTGCCCAGTTTGTCGATCAACAGCTCCATCGATTCCACCGGCGATAGCGGAGTGAGCACCTTGCGCAGCACCCAAACGCGATTGAGTTCCTCGCGCGGCATGAGCAGCTCTTCTTTTCGCGTGCCGCTCCGATTGATGTCGATGGCCGGGAACACGCGCTTATCCACCAGCTTGCGGTCAAGATGAATTTCCATGTTGCCCGTGCCTTTGAATTCCTCAAAGATCACGTCATCCATGCGGCTCCCCGTGTCGATCAGCGCTGTCGCCACAATCGTCAGCGACCCGCCTTCTTCGATGTTGCGCGCCGCTCCAAAGAACCGCTTCGGCCTCTGCAGCGCATTCGAATCGACGCCGCCCGACAATACCTTGCCCGACGGCGGCACCACCGTGTTGTATGCGCGAGCCAGGCGCGTGATCGAATCGAGCAGAATCACCACATCGCGCTTGTGCTCCACCAGCCGCTTCGCTTTTTCAATCACCATCTCCGCCACTTGCACGTGCCGCGAAGCCGGCTCGTCGAAGGTCGAGCTGATCACTTCGCCGCGCACCGAGCGCTGCATGTCCGTAACTTCTTCCGGCCGCTCATCAATCAGCAGAACAATGAGATTGATCTCCGGATGGCTCGTCGTGATCGAGTTCGCGATGCTCTGCAGCATCATCGTCTTGCCTGTGCGCGGAGGCGCCACAATCAAGCCGCGCTGCCCTTTTCCAAGCGGCGTCAGCAGATCCATCACCCGCCCCGAAAAGTTGTCCTTGCTCGTCTCCAGCTTCAGCCGCTCATCCGGATACAGCGGCGTCAGGTTGTCGAAGAATATCTTGTTGCGCGATTCCTCCGGCGGCTCGAAGTTGATCGCGTCCACTTTGATCAGTGCAAAATAGCGTTCGCCTTCTTTCGGCGGACGAATCTGGCCCGAAACCGTGTCCCCAGTGCGCAGATCGAAACGCCGGATCTGCGACGGTGAAACATAAACATCGTCCGGCCCCGGCAAATAGTTGTATTCCGGAGCGCGAAGAAATCCGAACCCATCCGGCAGGCACTCCAGTACGCCTTCCGAGAAAATCAGCCCGCTCTTCTCTGCCTGCGTCTGAAGGATTTTGAAAATCAGCTCTTGCTTGCGCAGACCGGCCGCGCCCGCCACTCCCAGATCTTTCGCGATCTGGTTCAGAGCCTGAATGCTCATGTCCTTCAGCTCGACCAGATCGAGCGTCGTCGTTCCGTTCTTCTGGCCTTGTGCACCCGTGTTGCCGATCGAGTGGCGGCCGCGCCGCTGCCCCGGCTGAAATCCCTGCTGTCCCGGTTGGCCTTGCTGTTGCGCGTGCTGTTGTCCTGGTTGCCCCTGTTGGGCAGCGCCTTGTGGCTGACTTCCTTGTGGCGGAGCGCCTTGCTGCTGCCCGCCTTGTGTCGCCGCAGAGGCTTGAGCCGCATTGGGCGGCGCCGCACCAGAGACCACGGCCGCAGAGCTGTTCTCGGGAGCGTTCTTTACGTCCGCCCCGGCCCGCCCTTCCTGTCCCGGTTGCGCTTGCGGAGCTTGTCCGTGTTGCGGTTGTCTGCGCGGACCCTCGCCCCCCGGTCGGCCATTCGGTCGCGGCTCGCCGTGTCGGGCTTCACCGCCTGTGGTTCGCGGTCGCACGGATCCGGCCCGCTCGGGCCTGCCCTCCGGCAGTTTCGTTTCCGCCGTTTTGCTTTCTCCGCCGCCTTCTGCGGCCTTCGCCTCGGGCGTATCGCTCGCGCCCTTGCCTTCGCCGTTTGTCTCTTGTGGCTTCTCGGTGGGCGTACCTTCGGTGGCACCCGCGGGGGCTACTGCTTGTTCTTGGTCTTCGAGATGATTTGCCAAATTTCCCTCACTCCCCGGCCGTCGATGGCCGAGAACGGCACTGGCTCCTGGTCCTTCAATTCCTGCTGGACCGCAGCCAATCCGGCTTTCAGTTGGTTATTACTTTTCAGCTTGTCGATCTTGGTGACGATCACCTGGTATCGACGGTTGTGGAACTCAAGCCAGGCTTTCAGTTCCAGGTCCATGTCCATCCATCCACGCCGCGCGTCGATGATGAGGAGCGATAACGCCAGACTTTGCCGCTCCGTCAAATAAGTCTCGATCAGCTTCTTCCATGCCGTGCGTTCTTCGAGCGACACCTGCGCATACCCGTACCCCGGCAAATCGACGAATCGCACCCCTTCATCGATCTGGAAGAAGTTGATCAACTGCGTACATCCCGGACGCGCGCTGGTGAACGCTAATCCCGATTGCCCCACGTGCCGTCCGACGAGCTGGTTCAACAGGCTCGATTTCCCAACATTGCTTCGTCCCAGAAAGGCGATTTCGATCGGTCCGTTCTCCCGTTCCGGCGGGAACTGCTCCGGTCCCGCCGCGCTGATCAAGAACTGAGACCCGGGCTTGCCCTTGCGTTGTAATTGCTCTCGCGAAGGCTCACTCCCGGCTTGCGCCGCGCCTTGTGAGCGCTTCAAAAGATATCGTTCCCTCGCTGCTTCGGTTCCTACCACAGCTTATGAATATCCGAATGCGGATTTCTTGCCCTGAGCCGCAGCGCTCAGTGCGTCAAGTTGTCTTCCACCCGCTCGACCAGATCTGTCGCCGTCGCGGTAGGCGCCAGAGGCAGCGCTACAATCTCCCGTTCGAGTGCAATCTTCAGCACTTCGTCCATCGAGCTCACGAAGTGCAGCTTCATCTCCTTCCGGATGTTCTCCGGAATTTCCGCCAGGTCTTTATCGTTATCTTTCGGCAGAACCACTTCGAAGATTCCCTGCCGGTGCGCCGCCAACAGCTTCTCCTTCAAGCCCCCGATTCCAAGCACCCGTCCGCGCACCGTAATCTCGCCCGTCATGGCGATATCGCCGCGAACCGGAATGCCGGTCAACGCACTGCAGATGCTGGTCCCGATCGTGATTCCCGCCGATGGCCCGTCTTTCGGAATGGCCCCTTCCGGCACATGCACGTGAATGTCGAGGTGCCGGTAAAAATCCTTCGGCAATCCCAGATACTGCGCCCGCGACCGCACATAACTCATGGCCGCTTGCGCCGATTCCTGCATGACATCGCCCAGTTTCCCGGTCGTCATCATCTTGCCCCGGCCTTCCATCGCCGTCGCTTCCGTCGTCAGAATCGACCCGCCTACTTCTGTCCACGCCAGTCCGGTCGTCGCGCCGATCTCGTTCTTCTTCTCCGCATCCAGATCGCGGAAGCGCGCCACGCCCAACATCTCCGTCACCTTCTCCGGCGTGATCACGATCTTTTCAATCGGCACTAAAGGCGGTTCTTCTTTCTTGGCCTTTTTCTTGCTCTTCTTTACCGGCTGCGCGGTCTGTTCGCCTTGCGCCTCTACTCCGTCTTCGATCACTTCCACCTCGGCCGTTTCCCCCACGGGCTCCTCCGCCCCGGCTTGCGCTTCTACTACCTTGCGCGCCACCTTCCGGCACAGGTTGCCGATCTCGCGCTCCAGATTTCGCACACCCGCCTCGCGTGTATACGACTGGATCAACGTCTGCAATCCCTGATCCGTAAACTCGACCTGCTCGTTGCTTACGCCCGTGTCTTTGCGCTGCTTCGTGACCAGAAACCGCTTCGCGATTTCCAGCTTTTCCAGCTCCGTGTAGCCCGACAACCGGATCACTTCCATGCGATCCTGCAAAGCTGGCGGTATGGTGTGCAGCACGTTTGCCGTCGCGATGAAAAACACCTGGCTCAAATCGTATTCGACATCGAGGTAATGATCCATGAACATGTAATTCTGTTCCGGATCGAGCACTTCGAGCAGCGCCGCCGACGGATCGCCTCGAAAATCCATCGACATCTTATCTACTTCATCCAGCATCAGAATCGGATTCTTCGTTCCCGCCTTCTTCATCATCTGGATGAGCTGCCCGGGCAGCGCTCCGATATACGTCCGCCGGTGTCCCCGAATCTCCGCTTCATCTCGCACGCCGCCCAACGACAAGCGCACAAATTTCCGTCCAGTCGCCTTTGCGATCGACATGCCCAACGAAGTTTTGCCTACACCGGGCGGCCCCACAAAACACAGAATCGAGCCCTTAGGATTTTGCACCAGACGCCGCACCGACAGAAATTCCAGAATGCGCTCTTTGATTTTCTCGAGCCCGTAGTGATCCCCTTCGAGCACCTTCCCCGCATAGCGCAGGTCGCGAATCTCTTTGGTCCGCTTCTTCCACGGCACAGCCAGCAGCCAGTCCAGATAGTTGCGCGACACCGTCGATTCCGCCGACATCGGCGGCATGCCTTCCAGGCGCTTTAATTCCGCGATCGCCTTCTCGTGCGCGTCCTTCGTCATCCCGGCCGCGTCGATCTTCTTCTTTAGCTCGTCGTACTCGCTCTTCTCGCCGCGCCCCAGCTCTTTCTGGATCGCTTTGATCTTCTCGTTGAGGTAGTACTCTTTCTGCGCGCGCTCCATTTGCCGTTTCACACGGCCCTGAATGGTGCGGTCCACGTTCAACTTCTCGATCTCGATATCCAGCAGATCCGCCACCCGCGTGAGCCGGTCCACCGGATCGAAAATTTCGAGCAGCTCCTGCTTCTCTTCGATCGTCAGCTGCAGGTTCGCGCCTACCGTGTCCGCCAGCTTGCCCGGATCGTCCACCCGGATCGCCGCGATCATGGTCTCGTAGTTCAGGTTCTGGCTCAGCTTGACGTACTGCTCAAAGAGCGTCGTCACACGGCTCGTCAGCCCTTCCAGCTGGTTGCCCTGCTCCACCTTGTAAGCCGTGGTCTTCACCACCGCCCGGAAGTATCCTTCTTCCTCGCTGACCGAGATAATCTTTCCGCGCTCGACTCCCTCGACAAGAACCTTGATGTTGCCGTCCGGCTGCTTCAAGCTCTGAACAATGTTGGCAACGGTCCCGACCGAATAAATCTCGTCCGGCCTCGGCTCATCCACCGATGCATCGTGCTGGGTCGCCAGGAAAATCTTCTTATCCCCCAGCAACGCCTCGTCGAGCGCCCGCACGCTCGATTCACGCCCCACTACAAAGGGGGTCATCATGTACGGGAAGATCACCACGTCCCGAATGGGCATCATTGGTAATCGCTTCGTATCCGTCTTATCTTTCGTTGTGACCATTTTGACTTTCTACGCGGATTGGTCCCTGAAATAAGGGACGAGAAGATGATTTCAATAGCTTTTCCCGCTCTCGGGCTGCACCCCGCGCGAGAAACTTTCTTCGCTTGAAAACCGCTGGCTGGCTAGCCCGCCTTTTCGAGCACGGCCATGTTGATCTTTTGCGAGAGCACCATCTCCTTGGTGACTATGAACTCGCGAACTTTCTTAAAGGTCGGGAGATAGTACATCAGGTCTAACATCAGATCTTCTAAGATCATTCGCAGACCTCGCGCGCCCACCTTGCGTTCCATCGCAAGTTGCGCAACCGCATCTAGGGCGTCCTCGCTAAACTTGAGCTTAACATTCTCGAATTCAAAGAGCTTCTGGTACTGACGTACGATCGCGTTCTTCGGCTTCGTCAGAATCTGCACTAACGCTTCCTTCGAGAGATCTTCGAGAATGGCGGTGACCGGCATGCGCCCGATGAACTCCGGAATGAAGCCGTACTTGATCAAATCGACCGGCTGGCACTGCCCCAACAGGTCCACATCGCGCCTCATCGCACTGAAGCCCCGGCGCACGGTTTCCTTATCGTCAGCGACCATGAAGCCGATAGACTTGCTCCCCGACCGCCGCGCGATCACTTTTTCCAAACCAACAAATGCGCCGCCGCAGATAAATAAGATGTTCGTCGTATCCACCGGCGTGAACTCCTGATGCGGATGCTTGCGCCCACCTTGCGGCGGAACGTTCGCGACCGTACCTTCCAGAATCTTCAGCAGCGCTTGCTGCACGCCCTCGCCCGAAACGTCGCGCGTAATCGACGGGTTCTCGTCCTTCCGCCCGATCTTATCGATCTCGTCTATATATATGATGCCCGTCTGCGCCCTTTGGACGTCCCAATCTGCATTTTGCAGCAGCCGCAGAATGATGTTTTCTACATCTTCCCCGACGTACCCCGCTTCCGTCAGCGTGGTCGCGTCCACAATCGCGAACGGCACATCCAAAATCCGCGCCAGCGTCTGCGCTAGCAGCGTCTTACCCGTCCCGGTCGGCCCAATCAGCAGAATGTTCGATTTCGACAGCTCCACTTCGCTGCCGCGCTGCTTGTTCATCTGGATCCGCTTGTAATGGTTGTAGACCGCCACCGCCAACTTCTTCTTAGTGGCTTCCTGCCCGATTACGTATTGATCCAGATATTCCTTAAGTTCGAGCGGCCGCGGCAGTTTCCCCGGCGTCCCATAACTCTGCTCATGCCGGTCGTCTTCAATGATCGAATTGCAAACGGCGATGCATTCATCGCAAATGTACGCACGCGGATAATCGCTCGGCGACGAGATGAGCTTCCCGACTACGTCTTGGCTTTTGTGACAAAACGAACAGCGGAGGGAATCGTCCGATCCGGCACGTTTCAAGCTGGTGCTCCTACGTAGAGAAACATCAAGAGGATCCCTTGGCCCACCGAGTGATTTTCAACCTCAGTATAACAACACTAGAGCACTTTTAAGCCAACAAAGGTAACGAAATCAAGGCCGCCACACCCCCCTTACGGCTGAACTCCCCAGTTTTACGGTAGCCAGCTTGCCCGATTACCCCAGTAATCGGTGCCATTTATCATCTATAAGTAGGCTGTCCCAGTGATATGGATATCAACACGATCCGGTGGCGCGGACCGTCGGTTTTAGCCGTTTGCGCGAGCCTCGCGTGCGCGCAGGTTTCGCCTCTCCGGCCCCTCCTCCGACGGAAGTTCAAAGCCATCGCACTGACCCCCATCGCCCGATCATTCGTGCCGAGCACCCGCTTCGGGCTCTCAGCCGGGGTGACTCTGCAGCTGGTTGTCAACACCAACGGAGATGTGGAATCCGCCCAGGCCATCTCCGGCCCTCCCGAGTTTTTTGAGCAAGCCGAAACCTGGTCGAAGGCCTGAACACTTCAAACCTTTCGAGAAAGACGGGAGTCGCCGTCGTCGCTGTCTTCAACGACTACGTGCGCTTGTTGCCGCCCGAACAGTGGGCGACCGAACGAATGCCGTTTCCTGACATGAAGGATCGGAACAGCCTCCGTATCCGGCTCGAGCGAACCGGATGTTATGGCTCCTGTCCCTGCCTATTCCGTCGAGGTGCGAGGCGACGGCCAGGTTTTGTTCGACGGCAAGAGCAATGTTCTCATTCTCGGGCATCATCACGCTTCACTATCTAAACAGGGAGTAGACAATCTCGTAGCGGCCTTCCGCCGTGCGGACTATTTCTCTCTGAAAGACAAGTACACCGACCGCCATCACCGACAACCCTACCTACAAGACATCCATCGAGTTTGACAGTTATAAAAGGTCAGTCGTAGATTACGTTGGTCTCGAGGCAGGCATGCCCGAAGCGGTCGAGCACCTCGAAACCGCCATCGACGAAATCGCCGGCACGGACAAATGGCTCCAAGAGACCAGCGAGACCGGGCCCGCCTTACAAGCCGAGCATTGGAATTTCAAAGCCGCTACGCCCGAAAATGTCGAACTTTTTTCAAACGTGCTGGCCCAAGGCTCGCCCCAGCTGATCCAGCTATTCGTTCAGAACGGCGCTCCCGCGCTCGAACCCGGAAAACACGGCGCCGCCCCGCTGGTGAGCGCAGCCGGGAAAGGGAACGCGAACCTCGTCGCCCATCTCATCGGAAATGCCGCACATCTGCCCGCGCCCTTGCTCTTCTGTGCTCTGCGAGCGGCCGCCCGCAGCGGCAACGTGCCCACGGTACGCGTGCTCATCGATAAAGGTGCGGATATAAACAGCTCTTCGTGCGACAACAACCCCGATCCTGTCTTGACCGCCGCAGCCGAATCCGCTAACCCCGCTATGGTCGAGGAAATTCTTGCCCTGCATCCCGATGTGAACGCCAAAGGCCGAAGCGGAAATACCGCCTTAACAAATCTTCTGGAATCGAGCATAGCCGAATCCGAGCCGGAAATCGTCGCTTTATTAATCGAAGCGGGTGCCGACGTGAGCGCCCGCAACGACAACGGCCAGACTCCTATCTTCGCCGCCTGCAATAACTACAAAACTCTCGCGCCCCTGCTCGCCGCCCACCCGGATCTGAACCTGATCGACAAAAATGGCCAAACGGCACTCATGAACTGCTTTGAACAGAACTACATAAAGGCCCTGCTGCAGGCCGGCGCCGATCCCTCCATTCGCAATCGGGACGGCCGCACCGCCGCCCAGTCAGCCCTAGACCAAGGTGCCAAGGACAAAGCAGCCCTCTTACAGGCTGCCGCCAAGCCTCAGCCACCCAACGACTGAACCTTGACCGTGAGCGAGGGGACCCATCCCAAACACTGGCAATTTCTGCTTGCAGGCGGAAATTTCTGCGGCCTGAGCCGCTAGTATCCCCTCGTAAATCATGGGGAACATGTCTCCACACCAACTGGTGCCGTAGGTGCAGAGAAGTGGCCCATAAGGGGGATTTTGCGCAAATGATGTATAACGCATTCCGAAAAGCCGCGGCTGCGGGTGGATTGGTGTTTGTGGCTCTGAGCCTCTCCACGCTGGCCGTGGCGCAAGACCGCGACCGAGATAGAGACGGCGATCGGGATCGGGACGCCGACCGGGTCCGCAGACTCGAACCGGGTACGGTCATTCCGGTACGCACCAACGAGAGTATCGATGTGGACAAGGGCGACAACCGCGTCTACACCGGCAACGTCGATCAGGATGTCCGTGGGGAAAACGGTCGCTTGGTCATTCCGCGCGGCGCGACTGTCGAGATGATGGTCCGCATATCACGCGATAACGACCTCATTCTCGATCTGGATTCCGTTTCCGTGCACGGCCAGCGCTACGGCATCAAATCAGATCCGAAACGCATCGAATCGCACCATGACGACAGCCTCGTCGGCGGCATCGTGGGAGCCATCAATGGCGGCGAAGGCCACGGTCGAGCCGTCCGCGTTCCTCGTGACTCCGTGGTGACCTTCCGCTTAGAGCGTCCGCTCGATATGGGAGTCGAAGATCGTGGCGTCACGCGCGACGGCTACCATTATCACGATTACGATCACGACCGCGACACCCGCGATCACTAATCTCAAACTTTTGATCTCTTGCCACCGAGCGCGGCCTCCCGGCCGCGCTCTTCTCCTGCTACCCAAACACCCCGTACGCGGAAATTTTCGTCGAATTGAACCAAATCGGCCGCCTTGCCGCGCGCAATTGAACCGTACCGGTCGTCCATTCGTAACACGCATGCCGGCGTGTAACTCGCCATTCGCACCGCCTCTGCAATGGGCACTCCAACCTTCTCGTGCACGATTCGAACCTGATCCATCAAAGTAGTTGCGCTCCCCGCCAAAGCTGATCCATCCGCCAGTTCGCAATAACCTTCCGCGGTTTTGCACGCCAACGTTCCCAGCATGAAAGTCGACCCGACTGGCCGTCCCGCCCCGGCCAGCGCGTCACTGATAAGCACCACTCGTCCAAGCTCCTTTGCTTCGCACCGCCAGCTTCATCAACGTCGGGCTCACATGGAAACCGTCCGCAATCAACTCGCACGCCACTCTGTCCTCGACCAGCGCGTACTCAGCGAAACCCGCTTCGCGAAACAGGCCCGTTTTCGCCGCGTACGTCATGGCATTGAACAAATGTGTCACCTTGGTAAGCCCGCGGCTCACGCTCGTACCCACCAACTCCTCGCGCGCTTCCGTGTGGCCGGCGCTCAGGATGATTCCTGCTTGACTACAGCGCTGAATCAGCTCTAGTGCGTTCGGCAGTTCCGGCGCGATCGTCATCTGCGCGATGCGCGATGCATTTTCAACCAGCCAGCAGATGTCTTCTTCCGTTGGAGCACGAAGCAGCTTCACATCATGGGCGCCGGCCTTCGTGACCGCTAAATGCGGCCCCTCCAGGTGAATCGGGAGAATGCGTGCGTGACAACTGTCTTTAACTTCGCTCCAGATAGCAAGCACCGCCGCAAGGCGTTCGTACGTGGTGGTCGCGAGCGTAGGGCAGAGCGCCGTCGTCCCTCGCGAGACGTGATAATCCGCTACCGTGCAAAAAGCCTCTCGGGTGCCATCGAGAAAATCGGCTCCGTTTCCGCCGTGTACGTGCGTGTCAACGAAACCGGGAGCTAGAAACAGTCCCATTCCATCGAGTACGTTCTCCGATTCCGGCGGCAAGCCTTGCCCGAAATCGCTGATGGTTCCACTCTCGAAACGGATCCACGCCTTCTCGAGAACGGTCTCCGGCAAGATGAGCCGCACTGAAGAGATAACAGTTCTCGCCATCGCTTTGGCCGAATCCTAGAATCTAGCCCGCTCGCTTCTTCACGTCGTCTCGAAAGAAGGCGTTGAGGTCAACATACGGAACGGTTCCATCGAAACCGGAAAACTCACCCTGATCTGCAATTGTTTTTGCCGCATGTATGAAACCGGTCCACGCGGCACGCGCCAGCGAAGAACCAACGCTGATCCGTCGCACACCCATCTCCGCCAAATCCGCAACCCGCAAGCCGGTGTTCGAACTCATCAGCACATTCACCGGGCGCGGACTAACCGCCCTCACGATCGCCTCGATCTCGGTGCGCTCTCGCACGCCCGGTGCATACAACACGTCTGCGCCTGCTTCCGCATACAATTCGAGCCGCGCGATGGATTCTTTTAGAGGCTCCACATGGCCAACCAGGAAGCACTCGGCCCGTGCCGTAAGCAGCACACCAGTACCGGAACCATTGATCGCGCTTCGAGCAGCCTTGATACGATCTACCGCCACCGCCCGTTCATAAAGCGGATTGCGCGAGTCACCGGTGGCATCCTCGATCGAGAGACCCGCAACTCCAGCCTTTACGCAGAGCCGCACATTTTCTGCAACACCTTCCGGCTCGTGCGCATATCCCGATTGAAAATCGGCGTTCACCGGCAGCTCTGGCCGCCGCCATCTCGGCGATATGCTCCAGCATCTGGTCTCGCGTGACTGCCCACTCCGCATCCGGCAGGCCGCGCGCAAACGCGAAGCCCGAACTGGTCGTCGCCAGCGCCTGAAACCCGAGATGACCCAGGTATCGTGCCGTGCCGACATCCCACGGATTCGGAATCACGAAGCAGCCGCGCTCGTGCAGTTTGCGGAACGTTTCCACGTGCAGCTTGCGGAACGTTTCCAGATGCTGCGCTCTAAAGTCTGTCATCACCCTTCACGCCTTGCGTGCCGCAAAACGCCGCGCCCCGGTAAAGCGCTTTCTACCAACACTCCCTTATTCACCACAACAACTCCGTTGACCAGCACGTAAGGAATGCCTTCGGAATACTGCGCCGGATTTTCAAAGGTCGCTCGATCAGCCACGCGCGCCGGGTCGAAGATCGTGATGTCCGCATCGGCACCAATTCTGATGCGACCTTTGTCCTTCAAAGCAACCCGTTCGGCTGGCATCAGCGTCATTTTTCGCAGCGCCTCCATCAACGGGAGTGCGCGCTCTTCCCGGACATACCGGCCCAGCACGCGAGCGTAGCAGCCAGCCGCTCGAGGATGACCTTTGCCGTTCTCCAAAATACCGTCGCTCGCGATCATAACCATGGGATCGGAGATGGCAAGTTTGACCATAGCTTCCGGAATGCTATGAATCGCCACCATGCCGCCCTGTTTGCGATACACCGCAAAGGTCTTCTCTGTCAGCCGCTCACCCGTCGAAGCCCACTGCAGATCGTGATAGCTGATGCCGCCCTGGTGCTCCTGCCAGCCCGGATCGAACACCGCCGACGAGATGTCCGTCATGCCCGCGGTGTAGGGATACGCTTCGGTCGTTACATCCAAACCGTGCTCTTTAGCCCCGCGAAGCATCTGCAGACATAAAGCTGTCTGGCCGAGGCCCATGCTCGTGATATGCACCACATGCAAAGGAGCGCCCGTTACGCCCGCGTCCGCTAGAACCTCCTGAAGAGCATCTACGACACCGGGTTCAACCGGCCCGCCACTCCGGATGTGAACAAAACAGGGCAGCTTGTACGAAGCTGCGACCTGAAATACCTCGAGAATTTGCTCACGCGTGTCTTTAGGAACGTACGCGATGCCAAGCCCAACCCCGAGTGCCCCGTCCTCCAATCCTTGTTTGATGCGCGCCAGAATATCGCGTTGTTCTTCGGGCGTCGGTGCGCGTTGCGCCGTTGGACCTCGTGGCAGCAAGCCGCCCGGATCGTGCATAACCGCCATGCTCGCCGGAATGTGTCCGCTGCTTGCGCCGAAATTGATCAGCGCTTTGCCGGTTCGTGCCGCATACCATTGCGGCACAGGCCACACGCCGACCTCTAACTCCAGAGCGGTCGTGACCCCATCGCGCGCTTTGAAGCGGTAGTTCTCCGGCGTCTGACCATGCGAGTGCAAATCGATAAACCCGGGTGACACCACTAATCCACCGGCATCGATGGTTGTCTTGCCATGCAAAACATCGGTCGATATCGAAGTGATGCGGCCGTGCTCGATTCCAACACTGCGGATCGCATCGAGGCCGCTCTCGGGATCCATCACGCGCCCGTTCACGATCGCAACATCGAACTGCTGTGCCGTCGCGTGCAGTGAAACCAGCCAGAGCAGCGTGAGACCGAACCGAAACATTCCGGCACGATCATACACCGCGGAAGTCTATTTCGGTAGAATCCGGTTTCGTCGCCGCCGGCGATGATGGCGCGATCGCTTGGCTGTCGGTCCGAGTGAATCCGTTTGCAACGCCGCCACTTCAGTCCCTAGGGTTCGCGTGTCACTCCCCGATTTCCGCGCCGAAAATGCGGGAGGCAAAATCTGACACGGTCCGCGTTCGTTGCATTCGGCTCGTAACGCATGCGCGGCCGCCAATGCGCGCATATCCGAATCGTCCAGCACTTCGTCTCCGCGGAAATCGATCCAGTACATCACCGACTGCGGGTCCGCGTTGTGTTGTAAACCGAGAAGATGTCCCACCTCGTGGAAAGCTGTAACCCACAGTTCCCTCGCGGTAAGTTCGCCTGCGCGCGCAAAGATAATCGAGCCGCGCTCCGCGTTAGCTTCCGCGATTTCGTTACCGTCGGCAAATGTACCGTCTTCGAAGTCGATCGAACAATTATCGGTGTTGTCGCGATGCCAGGACACGTCGGCAATTTCCGACCAGCGATTCAAGGCGCGGCTTGCTTGCTCCACAATGCGCGCATCATGCGTCGAGAAACGCACACCTAATTCAAGGTGCCCCGTCAATTTCAAAACGGCTGCGTTCTGGCAGCCCAAAGCTGGCGAGGCAGCAAACAGCGCTATCGCCATAAGCGCTATTCCGCGCACAACGTGCGAAACAGGGCGGATTCGAGAGCGCGTTTCCATATGGTCACCCGGTATACGCGTTTGCTGGGACGTCATTAAAGTGCAACCCCAGCCTGAGAATTCGCATGCCGGAGCAGCCAGCGCCTGCGAAACCCTCCGAAATACTTGGACCGAGCATAAAGGAAAGTCGCTCGACGATCCATACGCCGCGAAGCTGCGTCCAGCGATAGTACGTAACGTACTCGCTACTTGCCGGGCGCTCGGTCGGTGGTAAGGCCGCCCGGAAGGGAACGTGAAATTTGTGCGCGATCTCCGGCCAGAATTCGCCCAGAACGTCGAATCCGGCATTCTGCAACACGTTCAAACTCACGTGCCACGCGATTGAGCTTGGCCCGTGCGTTGTGCCCGGATGATACAGACCACTGAGCAGCACGCCCGCCGTGGTGCCGGCCCATTCCGAAATGTTGGGCATCTGCCTGCCGCTGTCTTGATGTGCAATCACCGTGTGTCCCAGCGCATGCAGCAGCCGGTGCCCCACGCTCCCGTGGCCCAGCCGGTAATACCTCGGATCTTCGGAAAGAATTGTCGGAAACAGAAATTCGGAAAAGAATCGCGTGGACGTGTCGCTGGCGGCATCTGCTCCCAACCGCCGGCCATAACCTCTCAGTCCTTGTCCGAACCTCGGCTGGGAATTCTCTGCTTGATCCAATCCGGCGTTGAAGGCGTCGCTGAGTAGCGTTAATGGAGTAGTCGAATCGTGCACAAACAGCGCGAATTTGTCCTTCACTCCGAGCGAGCAAAGCATCACGCCTGGCTTATAGTGCGGCACGCGAACCGACGTGCGGTCAATTTTTTCGCCTACGATGCCTACCACCTTGGCGAGTGGACCGTTGTAATCCTGCCAGCGGACCATTGGTGGCGGCTCCAGGCATGTATTGCCTCTCGCCTGCTTCGCTTGTTCTTGTTGCGGCGTGGTAGATTGCTGGCCGAGCATCGGCCCGCAGAGCACAACTATCCAAGTAAGTTGCAAAGCAGACGAATGAGCTCGAAGTCCCACACAAGGTCGTTGGCGCGACCGACCAGGAGTATCGAAATTCATGCGAACGGCCACAGATCCGCTACGATATCTCGCTTATCGCCATCTATTCCGGCGAATATGAGGCGCTATTCCGTCACGGCCGTCCCGCGCACGACAATCTTGCATCCGCCCGCTCCCTTTGCTGCAGCTTTGCACCGTTCCATCGCCTTTCGATCCGCAGCCTGCTGCGTGAACTGTCCCGTTGAGCTCCCCCAAACGTCAGCTCCATTGGTCGCGAACGCTTTAAATGGTCCGTTCATAAGAAAACGATGGAAGGCCTCGACCCCGGCCTCGCTCAGACCGGTTGGGTCCGGCACATTCGGTAGCAACGGTGGCGGCAGCACTTGGTCTCCCAACGGCAGCAGATCTCTCGCCCGCAGATAAGCCTCAATCATCGGTGACCACTTCGCAACGTTGTAGTAGAAATGGTGTCCATCCTCCCCGTCCGGCGGCACGAGCACGAACTCATCCTTGCCCCCGCCCTTTCGGAACGCCTCATCAAAGCGCCGCGCCATCTTCGGCGGAAACCACTTGTCGTTCTCCGCATAAATCCAGAGCATCGGTACCTTATTGTGTTTGCCGAAGCTTCGAAACGCTCCCGTGATGCCGGCTTCGTCGCAGTTGTACCCCGTTCCGTCCCCACCTCGTCCGCCCGCGAAGCTGATCGCCGCCTTCAATCCCGGCATCGGGTCGGCAGAGAGAGCCACCTGCGCAAAACCGCCCGTGGAAACACCCGCGCTGATCACTGTCGTGGCGTCTACTTCCGGCAGGTCCGCCGCATACCGCGCGGCCGCGCGCAAATCTTCCGCGCTCGCCTCTCCGGATTCCGTAAAGCTGCCATTCCGGCCACACCCCCCGTGCCGGCTGTCCTGCTCGCCACCCGAGCGCCCATATCCTCGCCGCACTACCACCAGCACCACGTATCCGCGTCGCGCAAACCAGAGCGCCTGCGGCAGAAACGTCCACGGCGTCACCTGTGCTCGATCCTCTGGCGTTTTCGACGTTCCATGCGTCAACAGCGCGAGCGGATGTCGCCCCGGCATCATCGCCCGAACTTCCAGCGTGTCCAGCCCCGGCATCGCCCCGCGGTCCGGTAAATAGAACTCCCGCTCCACATATTTCACGGGAGCAGACGCGTGTTTTTCCGGCGCGGCCGTCGACTCGACATCTTGCGCCCCTAAACGCGCCACCGCCGCGACTATAGAAAGGACAAGAAGCGCTCGCATCGATGTGAAAGCTGCCTTCAATGCTGCGTGATCGCGATGGCACGAGTGGGGCAAGACTCAGCGGCTTCTTCCGCCATCTCGAACTCGGCATCCGTCGCCTCGAACGTGTATACCGTTCCTTGCGAGCTGCCGCTCCGGTCCATCACTTCCACGTGCGATTCGCCGCCGATCTGAAATAACTTCGGTTCCACACCCACGCAGTTGGCCGCCACGATGCAGCTTAGGGGGTCAATTTGTATCGTGACCTTCGGCATAGCCTTCATGTTGCCACTGCCATCATGGAAAGCATGCCGAATTCGCCCGCTCGCCCCGGCCCGGGTATCGCCACCCCGGAAAAGCTTGGCGGTGTTCCGCCCATTGCTGCGGTGAGCACGTCCCTCACTGCATTGATCGGGTTCTCGCAGTCCGGGCCCCTTCAAACCGCCACTCCGATCGCGAGCTTCGCGCATTACCAGAGCCAATTCGGCCCGCTTGATGCAAATTCGGATCTGGGCTTCGCGGCCCACCAGTTCTTTTCAAATGGGGGAGGCTCTTTGTACATCGTGCGTGCGGGGACGAGCGGCGGGCGCCTCACCCCGCAATTGGCACAAGCCGCGCTTCGAGCGCTCGATGACCTACCGAGTCTGAACCTGCTTTGCCTGCCCGGCGTGAAGGACACTTCCATTCTGGCCGCCGCCACTGCGTACTGCGAAAAGCGCCGCGCCTTTTTCATCATCGATGCGGATGCAAGTGCGACCACCGCGGAGCAGCTCACAAACCTGATGAACGGATCGACACTGCCGAGGAGTGCGTCAGCCGCAGTCTACGGACCATGGCTCGAAATATCGGACCCGCTCGGCCCCGGACTGCGAACCGTTGCGCCATCGGGAGCAGTGGCCGCCATTTACGCGCGGACCGACGCGAACTCGGGCGTATGGAAGGCGCCCGCGGGACCAGGTGCGGTCCTCTTGGGCGTCGTCTCCCTCGCCGCCACCTTCGATGAAAGCCAAGCCCTCGCTTTAAACCAAATGAATTTGAACCTGCTGCGTGCCTTTCCAGGGCAAGGCATCCTGATCTGGGGCGCGCGAACGCTGGTTCCCTCCGCCGCCGCAACGCCTTCCCCGTACGAGTACGTCTCCGTGCGAAGGCTGGCCCTGTTCTTGGAGGAGAGCATCTCTCGCGGAACCGGATGGGCAGCCTTCGAGGCCAACGCTCCGGCCCTTTGGACCAAAATCACAATGTCCGCCGTCGCCTTCCTTCAAGCACTGTATTTGCAAGGCGCCTTCCAGGGCAGCACGCCCGTCGAGGCGTATTTTGTGAAGTGCGACGCAACTACCATGACGCAAAGCGACATCGATCGGGGAGTTGTGAATATCCTCGTCGGCTTTGCTCCGCTGCGCCCGGCAGAGTTTGTCATTCTGCAAATCCAGCAGCTTTCGCAACCGCGACCGTGAGCGGGCCGGGCTCATGATCAACCCTCTCTGGCCCCGCTCGCGTCACGCTCTCCCCCGCAGCCGATTGAGTTCACGACGATCGCGTTTCGACGGTTTGCCTTCCCGCGATCCTTCCAACTGCAGCATCAGTTTGCGCTCTTGTGCCACCTTCAGCCGCCGCTCCATGCTCGCCGGTGTTTCACGGTAGAGAGTCTGCGCAACCACGGCCGGGCCACGTACTTCACTGAGAAGGACAACCTCGACCTCGAAATCGCCGCCCGCCGTCTTCACCTGCAACACATCGCCGGCTCGGACCTCGCGCGCAGCCTTGGATGGTTGACCGTTTGCTTCAATCCGACCAAGTTCACAGGCCCGCGCAGCGAGCGACCGCGTCTTAAAAAATCGCGCAGCCCACAGCCACTTGTCCATCCTGACGCCGGTCATGATTCATTCTCTCGGGAGTTCGTCGAGAACCGCCCCGCAGCAGCGCAATGGCCAGGGCCCTTCTCCATGTATACTGACCGGAAGGTTTCTAGCTGACCCCGTTACCGTGCTGTTCTTTGGTCTGGCAGAAAGATAGCACCGTGCATACGCGCTAGCTTCTATTCGACATGGCTCGGCTTGCCAACCCAGCTTCCTCGTGGCGTGAATCGTCACTATTTGCTTTCGTCGCCGCCCTGGCGTTTCTCTATTTCGCAAAAAGAATTCTGATCCCGCTTTCGCTCGCCGCTCTACTCGCCTTTCTGCTCACACCATTAGTAAGACGCCTGGAAGCTCGGCGATTCGGCCGGATACCCGCCGTCGTCTTGGTGCTGCTGGTCTCGCTCACATTGTTGACCGGCGTCGGCTGGATCATGACCGAACAACTGATTGATATAGCGGATCAGTTGCCGAATTACAGAGCCAACATTCAAAAGAGAATGGAATCTCTGCGGGGCAGTACTGGCGCAATTCTCACCAGAGTCACCGACGACATCGGCGAATTGAGTAATGATCTGGCGAACTCCCCTCCGAAACAGCTTCCACCATCATCGGCCCAGCGGAGGCCGCTGCCTTCTGCAACAGGTGAGGCTCCTCTCCCGGTCGAAGTCATCCAGCGGCAGCCCACCGCGGTGCAATCCCTTGAAAATTTTCTCGGACCTCTCGTAGGGCCGCTGGGTACAGCCTTAATCGTCGTGGTCTTTGCGATCGGCATGTTGATCAAGCGCGAAGATCTGAGAAATCGCCTGCTCCGGCTCATCGCACACAACCAGCTGAACCTCATCACCCAGGCTTTCGACGAAGTGACGGAGCGGGTTAGTCGCTACCTGCGCATGCAGTTCGCCGTCAATGCCGCGTTCGGTGCGCTGATCGCAATTGGCCTGTATTTCATCGGTCTTCCGAATGCCTTGCTGCTGGGAACCGTCGCGGGCGTTCTGCGCTTCGTTCCTTATGTCGGACCCGTCATTGGCGGCAGCCTGCCGGTGATTCTATCTGTCGCTTTATTTGAAAGCTGGGTCCAAACCATTCTGTGTGTCTGCCTTTTTCTGGCCATAGAGCTGACCATCGCCTATGTGATCGAGCCCTGGATTTACGGAACTCACACCGGCATTTCTGCCTTCGCCATTCTGGTCGCGGCCGTTTTCTGGACGGTGCTTTGGGGACCTGTGGGTCTTGTCCTCTCCACGCCCTTGACGGTCTGTTTGTTCGTCCTCGGTGGGTACGTGCCGCAGTTCGAATTTCTTGAAATTTTGCTGGGGGACGAACCGGTCTTATCACCCGCCGCCCATTTCTATCAGCGGCTCCTCGCCATGGACGAGCAGGAAGCGCGCGTGCTGGTCAGCTCATTTCTGAAGGAACGTTCGCTCATAGAACTCTATGACGTCGTCATGATTCCCGCTCTCAGCATGGCCGAAGAGGATCGCCATAAGGGAGCACTCGATGAAACCCGCGAGACCTTTATCATCCGCAGCATCAGCGAATTCGTCGCAGAGCTGGCGGATTATGAGCCACAGCCCGCCGGCATCGCTCACGGAGAAAACAGGAGCATGCTTTCACACTGTCGCGTGATTTGCCTATCGACCCATGACAGTGCGGATGAGATTAGCGCCGAGATGTTGGCGCAAATCCTCGGTCAGGCTGGATATCCTGTCGTATCGTTCCAGGCCATCGATTCCTCCACAGCAACCCTCCACGATTTCTATGAACAGGAGGGAGATGTCGTCTGCATTTCGGCGGTCCCGCCTTTCGCGCTCCTGAAGGCTCGTTCGCTAAGCGAGAAAGTGCGCTCGCGCCTTCGCGTTCCCAGAATCGTCGTTGGCTTGTGGAACTTCTCAGGAGGCGGTTTGAAAGCCGAAGAGCGACTCGCGAAAGCCTTCAAGGTCGAAGTAGTAACCACCCTCGCCCAAGCGGTCGCCTCTCTTGCCGACATTCAAAAGTCAATGGAATACAAAGCGTGAAGCCAGGCTGCAGTCCCACCACCGCAGCAGCATCCGAGAAGAACACTCGACCACACCGCCGACCGAAACCCGCGTGACGTTTCAAGGGGGCGATGAGCGCTCCCGTCGGTGCTAGACTTTTCCGGATGGCTTCGCCCAATTCTGCGGAGATTCTCAAGCAATGGCTGGCTGCCATCAATGGCCACGACGTGATTGCCCTCGCCGCCCTGATGGCCGCAGATTTTGTGTTCGTGGACTCCCTGGGAAATCGGGTTGAGGGCGCAGAATCGATGGAAGCCGGCTGGCGGGGCTATTTCGCAATGTGTCCCGATTATTGGGTTCGCGCAGACCAAGCCATGTCTGAAGGCAACACGATGCTGATCGCTGGCGAGGCAGGCGGGACGATAGACGGCGAGTCATGGCGAACACCCGCGGCTTGGAAAGCCGTGATCCGTGACGACAAAGTTGTCGAGTGGCGGGTGTTTGCAGACAACAAGCCGGTCTACGAGATCCTCGGAAGGCGCCAAAAGTAGCAGCTACATACCACCTTCCATCGCCACCGACTTCCGAGCCGCCCCAGGGCTCAAGACGAAATCGACCTCGCAACCAGACAAACTAAAAACATTCTTTTCCTCAACATCTAATTCCTCCCCTTTTCATCGATAGAGTATTCGGAAAGAAGGGGCACCGGTACATGGTGAACGGAATTTCAACTAACGCGGCATCTTATGTGGGCGGCAGCACGCAAACGGACCAGGTGCAACGGACACAGGCAACAACCTCCACCCAAAGCACAACGAAAGCAGCTGCACCGCAGGCGGACAGTGTGAAGCTCTCGCCCACCGCCGAAGCGAAGGTGATGCTGCACCAGGGCATGAGCGTCAACCAGATCGCTGCGAGGCTCGGCGAGTCCGTTCAAGTGGTCTCTGGACTCCTCGGTATCACCACCACCCCGGCTAGCGTCCCCGTCGCCGCTCAAGAAGCAAGCTTAACAAAGAAGTAAAGAGCGCTCCGCGCGTGCCCCGCCTCAGCCCCTCTTCGCCTGCTCAAACAAAAACTGCAGCGTCTTCTCGGTCTGTATATGGCTGGCGATTCGCCCGATCGCTCCATCTTTCTCCAGCCGCGCCCGCGTGACCGGCACCGCTTCCCGCTCCTGCCGCGCCAGCCGCTGCACTTCGCGATCTACCTCGTCCTTCGTCGCGTGAATCCCTTCGCGCTCCGAAATCTTCTCGAGCAACAGCGAGGCCTTCACATTGCGCATAGCCTTATCGCGCTGGCTCTCTTTCACTTTTTCCCAATCCAGCTTGATCGTATTCGGATCCACGCCGCGCCCGGCCAGATCCCGCAACTGCATGCGCACTTGATTCTCGATCTGCTTGTCCGTGTACGCCTCCGGCACCGCAAAATCGTTCCCATCCACCAGCTTGTCGATCAGCTCTTCTTTCGCCGCCTGCTGCGCTACGTACTGCTTCTCCTGAAAAATCGCCTTCCGCACCGCCTCTTTCAATTCATCGAGCGTCTGATAATCGCCCAGGTCCCGTGCGAATTCATCGTCCAGCGCCGGCAGCTCCTTCTTGCGGATGAACTTCGGCAGCAACTCGAAACTCACCGTCTTCCCCGCCAGCCGCTCTTGCCCATACTCTTCCGGATACGTGATGTCCACCTGCTTCATCTCGTCCGGATTGCTCCCCAGCAGCGCTTCGTTGAACCCCGGCAGCGTCTCTTCCCCACCCACTTGAATCTGCACATCCTGATCGATCGGCTCCGCCAGTCCCTCGAGCGATTTCAGATGCACCAGAACATAATCGCCGGATTCGATCGGACGCGGGTCCAGGTTCGGATACTCGGCCTTGTTCTCACGCATCGCCTCCAGCCGCTTATCCACTTCTTCGTCCGTCACGCTCGGCTCTTCGTATTTCACCGGCAGCCCGCGATAATCCGCCAGCTCGAATTCCGGAGCAACTTCAAACTCCGCCTTGAACCGAATCGGCTGGCCCGCCTCGAACTTCAGATCGGAGATGTTCGGCTGCCCCACCACTTTAAGTTCTTGCTTCTCCACGCTCTCGCGGAACGCCTGCGGCAGAAGAATCTCCAGCACTTCGTTGCGAATCTCGCCTTCGAAGCGCGATTGAATCATGCTCACCGGCGCCTTGCCCGGGCGAAATCCCGGCAACCGGACACGTTGCTTGATGGAATTGGTGACGCGCTCGCGGGCCCGTTCCACTTCATCGAGCGGAATCTCAATCTCGACCGAGCGCTTGCAATCTACTGCTGTTGCCACTGGTTTTTCCTTACTGGACGCGTCTTGAAACGCGAATGTGAGTGCGTGCGCCTTACACGGCTGCAGCAGTCAGTTGAGCGGCTTCGCGCAGAACCTCGGCCTTGTCGACCGCTTCCCAGGTGAACGTATCTTCCGTCCGCCCGAAGTGCCCGAACGCCGCCGTTTTCCGGTAAATAGGCTTCCGCAAATTCAAGTGCTGAATCATCGCAGCGGGCGTCAGTGAAAAGTTTTCCCGCACCAGCTCCGCCAGCCGGTTGTCTTCCACTTTTCCCGTTCCGAACGTGTTCACCATCACCGAAACCGGCTCCGCCACGCCGATTGCATACGCAAGCTGCACTTCCGCGCGATCTGCCAGACCCGCCGCCACTAAGTTCTTCGCCACGTACCGCGCCATGTAGCACGCCGAGCGGTCCACTTTCGTCGGATCCTTCCCCGAAAAAGCTCCGCCGCCGTGCCGCCCCATCCCGCCGTAAGTATCGACGATGATCTTGCGGCCCGTCAGCCCCGTGTCGCCGTGCGGTCCGCCGATCACGAAACGTCCCGTCGGATTGATGTGGAACTTGGTATGCGAATCGCACATCGCCCCTGGAAGCACCGGCGTGATGATGTACTTCTTCACGTCCGCGCGCAGCTGCTCGGTCGTCACCTCATCGTCGTGCTGCGTCGAGATCACCACTGCGTCGATGCGCTTCGGCTTCCCGTCCACGTATTCCACGCTCACCTGGCTCTTGCCGTCGGGGCGCAGATAAGGCAGCTCGCCTTCCCTCCGCGATTCGCTCAGCCGCCGCACCAGTTTATGCGCCATCATGATCGGCATCGGCATCAGCTCCGGCGTCTCGTTCGACGCATAACCGAACATCAAGCCCTGGTCCCCCGCCCCGCCCGTGTCGACACCCATCGCGATGTCCGGCGATTGCGATTGAATCATGTTCACCACCGCGCAGGTCTTGGAATCGAAACCCATCGCCGCATCCGTGTAACCGATATAGTTGATCACGCCGCGCACCAGCTTCGGGACATCGACGTACGTCTTGGTCGTGATCTCGCCCGCCACCACGCAAATGCCCGTCGTCACCAGCGTTTCGCACGCCACCCGGCCCGCTGGATCGTCCGTCAAAACCGCGTCTAAAACTGCATCCGAGACCTGATCGGCGATCTTATCCGGGTGACCCTCAGTCACCGATTCCGACGTAAAAATGTATTTCATTTCAGGGGATTCAGTTCCCTAGTTTAGCAGGAGAACCCCTCTTTCCAGGCCCCTACGACGAACTACCAGTGCTGGCTATCTAGTCCCTTTGTGGGGCGGAACTCCTGTTCCGCGTCGGACGTCCTCGTCCGGCCCCGGCACCACCGAAATGCCTCCGGCAAGCCACCAGCGCTCGTCTAAGGGCCGCCGGCCCGTCGTTAAATGCCGTCGTCAAACGCCCTCGCAGCTCTCCCCACCCTATTTGGGAAAGGGTGCGCTATCAAAATAGATATCGAACGACGAGATCTTCCCATCCGTTACTCCAAACACCTCCGCCACGTCGCTGCCGAATGCTGGGCCGCCAGGCGGTTGGAGCTGGTACCGCGTCAACGCACACGCGCGCTCTCCGTCGACTATCAACTCCTTAACCTCTAGCTCCGTAATCATCGAGTAGAATCGCTTAGTCGCTTCAAGATAGGCCGCTCTTCCGCTGATTCGTTTCACCGGAGCAGTGAAGCTGGTGAAGCTCATATCATCGGACAGAAACGACTCCCATCCCTTCTTCTGTTTAAGATTCTGAAAATAGCCTTCCATCGTATCTTTCGTCGTCATGTCATTCTCCCTTCTCGCCCTGTCGCGGCCGCATATCTGTCAACAAAGCGCTCGACTAGTCCAAGCAGCTCCGTCCAGCCTCGTTCGTGACGGTGCATTCTCGTTGCGTCCACGAAACGTTCGTGCGTGACGATTACCTTCGTTAGGTTGTCGCCGACGTTCTTGAATTCGATAGTGACCAGCGTGTCCTTGACGCCGTTTCCGGCATCTTCCCAGCTCCAGGTGAAGACCAACCGGACCGGCCGCTCAATTTCCCGGTAAACGCCAATCGCAACGTGCGCCTTGCCCTCGGGATCTGTCATGCCGAGGCGATACCGCCCGCCGACGCGAAGATCGATCGACGCTTCAGCGAATCCCCAGCCGTCGCCTTCCTGTCGCCACCAGTGCATCAGTGCTTGGGGATCCGTCCAGGCCCGAAACAGCGTCTCCGCGTCGGCGCCAATCGTTCGTGATACCTGCAGCGAGTTTCGCCCTGTGGTCAAGAACGACTCCGTTCGATGTAACGCGCTAGCGCATCCAGCCGCCCAGTCCAAAAAGCGCGGTAGCAGTCAACCCACTCGCCGGCTTCGCGCAGCGGCTTCGCATTAAGCGCGCACCGGCTGATCCGTCCATCACGCGCCCGTCGAACCAAACCCGCCTGCTCCAACACGCGAAGGTGCTTCGAGATCGCGGGCCGCGATATGCGGAAGGGTCGCGCCAATTCGCCAACAGCTGCGTCGCCCTGGGCGAGCCGTCCAAGGATCGCTCGCCGTGTTCCATCGGCAAGCGCGCCGAAGGTCCGATCGAGCCTTCGCCTATTGGTAACCATATGGTTACCAATATCGCGCTACAATACGTTGCCGTCAAGCGCCTCTTCCGGTTGTTGTGCCCGATCGATATCTTTGGATATTTGGGCCAGTCGGCATGCATGCCCAGGATGATTGCGCTGGCTCAGCCGTAATTCATTCGATGATGGACGCAGAATTCCGGCGTGTGGCGGCGTCTTCAGGCCGATAGCCGCATCACGGCGATTCGACCACGGGCTAAGGCAGAGTAAAATCCCATGCAACAAAAACTGCAAAAACATACCGCCGACGTTAGCCGTTTAGCACTCCTTTTACGAAGGAGTAAGGTGAAAGGACTTCTAAACATGAAACGCACGATGTTGTTCGGCTTATTGACACTCGCTCTCGGGCTCGCTTCCTCCGCTGGCGCCTACGCTCAATCCATCTTTGGCGCATAACAGCAGCCTTTTTACTGACTCTTCTCTCTCACGGCACACGCTGTTTGCGTGTGCCGTTGACATTTTCAAAGCGCGTGGGACTGAACAACTCGCCGTGATAATTAACTCAGAGGAGGTCCTACCCTATAGGTTGGTTGGCGCGAGCTGATCTCAAGCATGCTGGTTACTGTCGAGACACTTCGTACGGATTTAGTGGCAGTCAATTTGAATGCTATTTCGGTTTGCGAGGGCCTCAGGGAAGATCAGCTTGCATGGCGACCGCATCCTGAGAAATGGTCGATCGCCGAAAATCTTATTCACTTGCGTATCACAACGGAATGCTTTCTGCCAAGTGTGCGCGGCGCGCTCGCGGATTGCCGCCGTAAACAACTCTCAAATCCAGGACCGTTTCGACTCGGCCTGTACGGTCGTCTGTTGGTTCGATACGTCGAGCCTCCCCCCATCGTTCGATTGCCGGCGCCTCGGAAGCTCGTTCCTCTGTTGTCCGGGGCCCCCTCACAGGCGCTGAGCGATTTCCTGAGTTCGCAATCGGCGATGCTCAATGAGCTGGAGAGCGCTGCGGGCTTGAACCTTGCGGCTAAGCGCTTTTCCTCGCCTCTGGCGAGCTACATCAAAATGAACCTGGTTGAGTTCTTCTCGGTATTCAACGGGCACAGTCGGCGCCACCTCTGGCAAGCTGCGCATGTGCGGGATCGGTTGCTGAGCAGCCGCGGCTAAAGTTGCCCCGAAACCCGCGCAGGTGAGATCGTCCAAAGCGTCTCCACGCTAGTTCCGTTTGCTGCGTGCAGCTCGCGATGGACGTGACACGCGAGCTCTTCCAGCGCCGCGGGATTGCCTGCGCTCCAACCGGCCAGGACCTGCGTGCTGGGCGCGCGGCCAGTTCGATCAGGGCGATTTTGATACAGGGCAGCCAGGAGTTAGAAAGCCCTGGCAAGAAAACTTGCAAAAAGTGCCGGCGAGGTTAGCCGTTTAGCACTCTTTTTACGAAGGAGTAAGGTGAAAGGACTTCTAAACATGAAACGCACGATGTTGTTCGGCTTATTGACACTCGCTATCGGGCTCGCTTCCTCCGCTGGCGCCTACGCTCAATCTATCTTTGGCGCATAACAGCAGCCTTTTTACTGACTCTTGTCTATCACGGCACGCGCGCTGTTTGCGTGTGCCGTTGACATTTTCAACCCTCCGCGTGGACGTCAAAAACGTCTAACGTTTGAACCGGAGCCTCCGACCCCAGCACCAACTCACCGCTGGTTCAGGCGGAACTGGAACCATTTCCACCATTCATCGAACTCATTTCCCATGCCAGACCGTTCGAAAAGGGGACGGTCTCTTTGAGTGAGTCCCTGGTTCTGCTCATCGATGTTTTTCACGAGCGAAGATATCAGCGCGTGGTAACGTGAAGACCCATCGTGAGCCACAAACTCACGCCATGAAGCGACCAGCTTCGGGTCGAGACGGCCACTCGGGAACTCAAAATTCGGAGTGTTATCGGATCCGAAAAAGTACACTAGCGCCAAGGCGCGAATTTCAGGCTCTATCTCCGAGTTCGTCTCCGGCAATTTCGGATGGGCCCGTCCGAACTTCTCCCACCGCCTTATCCTTAGGCGAAGCTGTTCCCAACTGATTTGAAGGCATGCGTCGCCGATGACGGTTTCGCGGTCCTCCTTGGACCGAAACCGAACATAACTTCTGAGACTGCGCGTAAGTCTGTCCGCGAATTTCAACAAAGCAGCCGGATCTTCTGTGGGATAAAGGCTACCTTCGGAGTCGCTCATCAAGAAGCCGCAGCTGAACCAATTGGATCCGGCTTTCGCGATATCGGGCCGCTCTCTCAAAAAATCTTGTATAGATGCGGTTGGTGCTGATTTCATCAACCATTGTTCATAGGCATCTGTATATCCATCCATCTTTGCCAAGAACACCGAGCGAGTACTATCGATCGAGCGAATATAGAAGGCCCGAAACGCACGAAACATTTCGTCCCGGTGGTCTGGGTTTGTGTCAGCCATCGACCTGCGTAGCCATTCCCGGGCAATGCACACGGACTCGGGTCGCGAATCATCTAGTGTTTGTAATGCACGTAGGTAACCTTCGGCCGTTGTCTGTCGGGTGGCAAAGCACTGAAAAGCCGCCGAACAAATGATCGCGGGTGCCGCCAAATGACTAAACCATCTCCTCCGCTCCATTGCGTTTCTAAAGATAATGCATCTGCTTCGAAGTATGCGCGCCCCCTCGTAAGGACGCCGTGCGGACCGCGGCCACGTACTTCCTCGAACTGCGCCGGTTTGACCCACTAGGCACGCCCGGTACTTGAACGCGTTCAAAAATCCATTGACACCCGCAGCTCGACAAGCGCATACTCATTATTGAACGCGTTCAAATCTATGCCGCTGCCGAAACCCACCCCCAAAGCCGAGGAGACCGGACTCAAAATTCTGGATGCCGCCCTCGCCCTCTTTCGCAAACAAGGCTTTGACAGCGCCACGATGCGGGATATTGCTCAGACTGCGGGAGTTGCCACCGGCGCTGCCTATTACTACTACCCCTCCAAAGAAGCCATCGTGATGGATTTCTACCAGCGGTCCTGCGCAGAGATGCAACCCAAGATCGAGGCCGCCCTGGAACACGCCGGTGACTTGGAAGCGCGCCTCGCCGAGTTGATTCGCGCGAAACTCGTTCATTTTGCGCCGAACCGCAGCGTCCTGCGCGCGCTGCTCAGAAACGGCGCGGACCCCAAACACCCGCTCTCCCCTTTCAGCCCGCAAACGAAAGACATTCGCGACATCGACATCGCCTGGTTCCGGCACATTCTGGTCGATTGCGGCACGCGCATTCCCCGCGATCTCCAGCCGCGCCTGCCCGGCGTGCTCTGGTTCTTTCAGATGGGAGTGATCTTTTTCTGGGTCATTGATGACTCGCCCCACCAGGTCAGAAGCGAGAAGCTCTTGAAGCTCGCGTCAAAGAGCGTGGCTGCGTTAATCCGGATCTCCGCGCTGCCGCTCATGCGCCCGCTGCGCAAGACCGCTTTGCAATTGATCGAGATCGTAGCCGAGGAGTAGGACACCCACATGGCGGCGCGTTGGCTTGTGGCATTCCTGCTTTTGACCGTGTTTGTTAGCGGCGGAGTCGCGCTGCTGCGCTGCGGCAGACACCTGCTTTCCAGGCGTGGCCAATTCCGCATAACGCCATTGCCGAACGGCGACACGCTTCTCGAAGGGACGACCTGGTATCAACACGGATTGTGGCCGGCACAGTACTGGCGCTGCTGGTCCGACGCCATCATCCATCGCATTCATCTGCGAGTTCTGAACCATGTTCGAATGCTCGCCGAAAAAGAGGCTCAGCGCGCGTGGTGAGGTTACAAGAACTCACGCTCATCCATGCGCCCATCGAGCGATGTTTCGATCTGGCGCGAAGCGTCGAGGTCCATCTCGCCGGCAACGTCCACTTTGGCGAAGCGGCCCTCGCGACCGCCGGAGTTACTTCCGGACTGATCGGCCCCGGCGAGCATGTCACCTGGCGCGCCAAGCACTTCGGTTTTTGGCACCAGCTGACCAGCAAAATCACGGCCTTCGATCGCCCCGCCCACTTTCAAGACACGATGGTTCGCGGAATCTTCCGCTCCATGCAGCACGATCATTTTTTTCGTTCCGTCTCGCCGGATAAGACCGAGATGCGAGATCTCTTCTGCTTCGCGGCGCCTCTGCCCGTCTTAGGACGCCTGGCCGAAATTGTGGTGCTTCGTCGTTACATGCAAGCCCTCCTGCGTGAGCGGAATGACGTGATTCGGCACATCGCCGAATCCTCCGAGTGGCGCAACTATCTCCCCTCAACGCCTGAGAGCGAACGACCGAGCCAAAACCGATGAAGATCCTCATACCCGGCGGCACTGGCCAGGTCGGTCGCATCCTCGCGCGCCATTTCCATGCAAAAGGCCACACCGTCACTGTTCTCAGCCGCAGCCCACGCCCCGCGCCCTGGCGCATGATGCAGTGGGACGGTCTCACACCGGGCGCATGGGTCGCCGAACTCGAGCAAAGCGACGTATGCATCAATCTTGCTGGCCGAAGCGTGAATTGCCGCTACAACCCAGCCAACCGGCGCGCCATTTATGAATCGCGTATTCAAAGCACACTCCTGTTGAATCAGGTAATTGCCTCCCTCAACAAACCTCCGCGCCTTTGGGTCAACGCCAGCACCGCCACGATCTACCGTCATGCTCTCGATCGCGCCATGGACGAAGCCAGCGGCGAATTGGGCGGGAACGAGCCAGGCGCTCCCGATACCTGGAATTTTTCGATTGATGTGGCGAAAGGTTGGGAGGATGCTTTCTTCTCGACCTCTACCCCGCGCACCCGGAAAATCGCTACCCGCAGCGCCATGACCTTCAGTCCGGATCGGGGCGGAGTCTTTGATGTGCTCTTAGGTTTTGTTCGTCATGGACTCGGCGGGCCGCAGGGCCCGGGGAATCAATATGTTTCGTGGATTCATGAATCCGACTTCGTGCGGGCAATGGACCTGTTGATCGCCCGCGAAGACCTTTCCGGCATCGTCAATCTCGCATCTCCCAATCCGCTCCCCAATCGCGAGTTCATGCGCGCCTTGCGTAACGCCTGGGGTGCCCGCATCGGCTTGCCCATCCCGAAATGGATGCTCGAGATCGGCACCTTTGTGTTGCGCACCGAATCGGAACTCGTCCTCAAGAGCCGTCGCGTTGTGCCGAGCCGCCTGCTCGCCGCCGGGTTCCACTTTCTCTTTCCCGAATGGCCCGCCGCCGCCCGCGAGCTCGTTTCCCGCTGGCGCCTGCCCCACTCAGGCGAATAAACGACGATTCCCTGCGAAACGAAGCCAACTCGTTCGTTTCGTAAAATCCACTTCCACCACCTCTCTCGGGCGTCGTTTCGCTTTTTAAAAATAAATCTTTCCGCCTGCTCTCAATCACTTCACCCGGATTTCTGACTTCCCTGCGCGACATCGCGATGCATACTTTCGGGCGAGTCATGTCCTCTGGACCAACCACACTTGACGGAAAGCAAACGTCGAGCCGAAATTCCATCACTCACGGCTGTTGCGCGTCGATTCACGTACTCGTCGGCGATGAGCGGCAGGAGGATTTCGATCGCCTCCGCCAAAATTGGTTCGACACCTACAAGCCCGAAGGTCAAGGTACCGAGTCGCTGCTCGAAGAATGTATTTACAACGATTGGGTCCTGCGACGAGTGCAGCGCCAGTATCACGCCGTCGAGCAACGGCTCGCCGAGTGCAACCCGATGGACTGGACGCCCGAGATGGAGCACAAGCTTCAGCTCATGCTGCGCTACAAAACTGCCGCCGAACGCTCCTTTCACCGTTCCCTTCAAGCCATCGAACGCTTTCGACGAGAGGCCGTATACGAACTCCTGGCTACGGATAAAAAGCTGAAAAAAATGTTCGAAGAATGCATGGAAGAGCAGAGAGCGAAGCTGGAAAAACAGCCCCCTTCGTCGCCTCCTAGCCCAGTCCCCGCATCGCAGCCCAAACCCTTTGCCAATCGAGAGCCCGACCCCTAAATTTGGTTCCGGACGAGCACAGAAATATCTACCTCGCGGCACGATGCGTACCCGGTCAGCGCAAAGGTCACATCGATATCGGCAAGCAGGTTGAGCAACACTTCGCGAACGCCTTCTTCGCCCGCAATGGCAAGCCCCCAGCAGTACAGCCTGCCGATGAGGACCGCGCGTGCTCCCAGTGCCAGTGCTTTCAACACATCCGCACCGCGTCGAATGCCGCTGTCGAACAGCAATGGGACACGTCCGCCGATCGCTTTCACCACCTCCGGCAGCGCATCGAGAGCGGCGATCGCGCCATCCACCTGACGGCCGCCGTGATTTGAGACGACGATGCCGTCCACTCCGTAATCGAGCGCCTTGCGCGCATCCTCGGGATGAAGAATGCCTTTGAGGATCATCGGCAAGCGCGTCTGTTTACGTAATACGCGCAGATCCTCCCACGTGGACGCGACATCGGAGTAAATATTCGCCCAGTGTCCGATGGCCTGCCGCCGGATGGTCCTCTGGTGCACGCGCTAGCGCCGCACGAAATACCGGATCGCTGAAGTAGTTCGCAAGACCGTGGCCGAGAAGAAAGGGCAGATAACCGCGATCGAGATCGCGCTCGCGCCAACCTAGGATTCTGGTGTCGAGTGTGATGATCGCGGCCGTGTAGCCGGCGCGCTCGGCTCGCTCGAGCAAGCTCGCGTTCAAATCGCGATCTTTTGCCGGATACAGTTGAAACCAGCGTGGACCTTGACCCATCGCGGCCGCCACTTCCTCGATCGAGTGCGAGGATGCCGTGCTCAGCACGAATGGCACACCGAGCGATGCTGCGGCCCGTGCTGTAGCAAGTTCGCCCTGCGTGTGGATAATCGACTGCACTCCCACCGGACCGAGCAGGACCGGTGCCGGCAAGGTTGTGCCGAATAACTCGGTCGCGAGGTCCCGCCGCGAAACATCGGTGAGCATGCGCGGCACGATGCGCCAACACGAAAACGCTTCGAGGTTCGCGTCCATCGTTCGCTCGCCGCCCGCTCCGCCCGCGACGTAATCGTAAGCAGCCGGGTCGAGCGCCTCTTTCGCTTTCTGCTCGAGAGCCGACAAGCGAAGCGGCACCGGCGTTCTGGGCTTGCTACTCTGCAAGCCCGCTGTATAGATCTCGAACTGTCGATTGGACGACTGCACGGGGTGGCGCGGACGATCTTGTCGTCTGCGCGATTTCTAACTGCTGCGCACCAGCACCTGGCCGTCTCGGATCTCTACGTCTAGTTTCGGTTGCGGATGCACGGCCGGGCCGTCCAGCACCTCGCCCGTCTTAAGGCAGAAGCGCGAGCCGTGCCACGGGCAGATCACGCTGTCATCCTCGATAGTGCCTTCGGAAAGCGGACCGCCCAAGTGGGCGCATTTGTTCGCAAGCGCGTAGATCTTGTTGCCGCGCTTTAACAGGAAAATATCCGTTCCATCGACGGTAGCTTTCTTCGGTTGTCCGTCGATGAGATCGCTTTCCGGCAGTGCCGGCTTGAAATCTTGCGGCAGCTCCTCATCCGGATCAGGAGCATGATCGACTCCGATGCGCTGCCGGTACGAAATCGCGCCGCCAAGATATGCGCTCGCTAAAACGATGCCGAAGCCTACGAAACCGAGTGCGCGCCCGAGCGCCCGGCTGCGATTCTTTCGCGCGATATAAGAGCCGGTATAAAGAGCCGCTGCCGTGATGTTCAGCAGCCCGTGCAATGCGCCCACGCGTTGCGCTTTGCCGTCGGTGTCGCTCCAGTCGGTGAGGCCGGTAACAGCGGAGCCGACCGCGCCCACCAGGCCGACCGCCACCGCTGCGTCCGCGCCCGCCGCATACTTTTTCTGTCCTCCGGCTTCGAGCAGATCGAGAACGGCCGCTGTCGTCCAGCTGCCGACCGGAACGTCCGTGATCGCTGAATGGACTGGATGTCCAAGCCACACGCCGTGCAGCGCGTTCTTGACCGCTTGCCCTGTCTCGCCCGCTGAATCGTAGGCCTTATTGACAAGCGCCTGGCCAGTTTCCTGGATCGGCGCAAGCCAGTCTTGCCTTTCGACAAATGAAAGGATCGGATCTTCGCTCATGCCGTATAGATGCAGTCTGCCTGGATGATTTCAGAACCGCTGCCCAGTACTACGCAAACTCGAGAAAGTTCCAGTACTTCGTGAATCTCGCCTTTCGCGGCAGCACTACGGCATACTCATGAGACAAGACAAGAAATATGATCCAAAAACCTTTATTTACGTTTCTTACTTTATTAGCCGGCTGCGTTCTTCTGCCATCTGCATACGCTTCCGCGATTACGGTAACCGGCACCGCTAAGGGCTGTTTCGGCGCTTCCTGCACCCCAACGACAACAGCCAGTGATTCTCATTTGAGCTTTACAGGCGATGCGTTCACCGGAACCACGACGTACGACGCCATACTCGGCGTCTTCGATCTGGACAACGGCACTCACACCTACACGGGCGAGCCGTTCGAACTGCTCCTGACCTACACGGTGCCGCAAGGAAGCAACAATACGACGTATACAACAACGCTCTCAGGCAGCGTGCACGGGAACAGTGGCACGGTGACGATCGATTTTTCGAATCCGACCCAGACGGTTAACTATTCCGGCGTGAGCGGTACTGGCACCTTCACCGTCGCTTTGGATCAGAGTGGTGACTTCTCCATCAGTTCGGGAGGCACGACCTCAATCACCGCTACGATAACCAGCGACTCGGGTACAAACGCCCCGACGATTCCAGAGCCCGCATCGGTCACTCTGTTCGGTGCCGGAGCAGGATTCCTCGCCCTGGGCTCACTACGTCGCCGCGCTAGTCGTTAAGAGCAGAAAGAACAGGTCAGGCCAGGCGTTGGTTCAGCTACTTTTTCTGCTGATGGGCGACGATCTGACCCCTGATCTTGTCGTAAGCTGACTGCGGAATGATCTTGTGCGTGAGGAGATCCGTCTTGGCGCGATACGGTCTTCCCGCGATGATCTTTTGCGCCATCACGGGTCCGATGCCCGGGAGCGCGTCCAGTTCGTCCGCGCTCGCGTTGTTGATGTCGACCAGCCCGCCCTTTTTAGCGGCAGCAGTCGACGTCGATTTTGAGCTTGTCGCTCTCGCTGACCCGCTCGTCTGCGGAACCGCGAGCGCTGCAAACGCCAGGAAAAGGAGCGTCCACCGGAACATCTTCATTGCGTTGTGCGATCTTTCCCGTCAGCCCGCGCGGCGGCGGAAAAGCGCGTGATATACCACGAGTACAATGATGGCGCCTACGACGGCAATCAGAATGCTCGGAAGGTTCACACCGGTAACGCCGTGGCCCCCTACCATGCTGTAGAGCCAGCCTCCGACGACTGCTCCGACGATTCCCAGAATGATGTCCAGGAAAATGCCTTCGCCGGTTTTGTTGACGATCTTGCTTCCGATGAACCCGGCAATCAGTCCTAATACGATCCAAGCGAGAAATGACATTGTGTGATCCTTTCGGTTTTAGACTAAACGTTGCGAGACATGTGCGACATGATCATCGCTAGCGCAGATGCGCCTAAGCCCTGCACCAGCGTCGGGTGTTGAGCGTAGAAGTTACTTGCCTTATCGATGATCGAGGGATCGTTCTGCTGGGCCTGCTGCGCCAGATTGTGAACGGCCTCCGGCGATACCTGCTGCGCCTGTTCCGGGGTGACTTGAGATCCACCGCCGAGAAGACCGGCCAAGCTGCCCAACATTCCGGCACCGCCCGCGCCTCCTGCCGAACTGAGCAGCTGGTTCAGAATGCCTGCTCGTTGTTGCCCGTTCGAGTTGTTAAACATCGTGGTCAACATCTGAGGAAACGGTGGCGTTTGGTTCGATCGAAAAGCTTCCGCTAAGCCGCCCGCCACGTGTGACGGTGAAGCCGTTTGGGCTACCTGCGCAAAGTCTTGCGAGGCATTCGGTGAGTTCGCCGCAGCAGACGGATTTGCGTACTGCTGAAGAAGTCCCATCAAGTTTGAGAGTGACATGTAAACAACGTAATCGTAGTAGGGACGCGCGCACGAAAAAATAGCTTCGCGAATGGAGAGCAATGGAGGAAAGGGGAAACCGGATCGAGTACTAGGAACGCTCTTGCACGGGTTTTTACCAGGTCTCAGAAGCGCACGGTACGCACCCGGGCGTAAAAGCCGAAGCCTGCCAGAGCCAGGAATCCGATGGCCCATATGTCGTAGAAGGCGTTCACTATCGACGCCGGCCAAGTGCCCGGAGGAGCGGAACGGAACAGCAGCGATATTGGACCTGCTACCAGGCCGAGCCCGAGCCATCCAACCAGCAGTACCAGCAGGGGAGCTCGCTCCCACAGCCTTGCAATTTTCGAGGGAGCGCCGTTCCTGATATCGACCCAGCTTTTCCGCACGGCGGTCTGTAGCGCGTCTTCACCAGCGGCCGCCCCGGTCCGTGCCTTTGCGGGTATGCCGGGAGCGTAATTGACGATCCACGGCGAGTAATCGATAATCGCTTGCGCCACTTGGGCAGAGCGGACGTAGTTTGTGTAACCACCTGTGTCGAACAGCCGGTGGGCAACTTGCATCAGCGTTTCGGGACGCGTCTGCCAGTTCGGCAGCATCCTCGCGCCGTTTGATTCGATGAATTGACCCGCCCGAACGAGCGATCCTTCTGCATCCATTTTCGCGACGGCCGTCACCTGATGCAGCAGCCGCTCCATCTCCGGACGGATCGGCGCCAGAGCGGGATCGACTCGAAGAGTTTCGATGACGGCCGGATCCAGTCTGGCGATTTCGCCGAGGTTTGCAATGGCTCGGGCGTCATCGCCGGGCAGCACCGTTTCGGCCTGCGAGTGACTGCGCACCGCATCGATGTGCGAAACGGCGTCGCGCGTGTCTTGCAGCAAGTTCTGCAATAGCGCGGCGGATTGCGGCGAATGAGTCGGCTCCAGGATAGCCGCCAGCTTGGCGAGATCCGGTGCAGAAATGTTGGCGAGAATAGCTGCGTTCGAATCAGCAGCAGGCGTAGTACCTGCTCCGACGTGGTCTTGAGTGGGCGAACTCGTGACCGGCAGGGCGGGCGTAGGAGGTTCGATCGTAGATATGTCTACCGATGCGCCTACACCGCTACTGATCGGGTCTACGGCCATTTGTGGATATCGCTTTCCGCTCTTATCGGCCAGACGCGCGCACTCGCGCGGTCTTAGTGCATGATCGCGGAGCGCGCTCACGGGGGCTTGGTAGATTGAACGGAATGAAAAGATGCTTCGCGGTTCTCTTGTTCGCCGGCGCGCTGTTTGCGGCCGAGCCGGTCAACATTTCAGAACAATACGGCGATACCGCACATAAGCTGATTGAGGCGGCGCTGGCCGACAACGATGGTCTCGCGCGACTCCAGTATCTGTGCGATCACATTGGAAATCGATTGAGCGGAACTGCCTCGCTCGAAAGGGCGATCGAGTGGGCTGCTGGCGAGATGAAGAAGGCGCAGCTCGAGAATGTACAGACGCCATCCGTGAAGGTGCCGCATTGGGTACGCGGGCGAGAATCGGCCGTGATGATTGCGCCGATTGAGAAACCCCTGACGATGATTGGTCTCGGCATGAGCGTGGCCACGCCGCCCGAGGGCATCACGGCCGACGTGGTGGCCGTCTCCAGCTTCGATCAATTGACCGCGTTAGGCCGTGACAAAGTGGCCGGAAAGATTGTGCTGCTGAATCCCGCCTGGAAGGGTTACGGGCCCACCGTCATGTACCGCACTGCCGGACCGTCGCGAGCGGCGCAGATGGGAGCCGCCGCCGTTCTGGTGCGCTCGATGACGGGTGTTAGTTTGCAAACGCCGCATACGGGAACGCTCGAGTATGCCGAAGACGCGCCGAAGATTCCCGCGGCTGCTCTGAGCGTTGAAGATGCAGCCATGATCCAGCGCCTGCTGGACGGCGGAACTCCGGTGCGTGTGCGGCTGATGATGGAGGCGCACCTGGAGGCGCCATCCGATTCTCACAACGTGGTCGGTGAGATTCGCGGGCGTGAGAAACCGGAAGAAGTGGTGGTGCTGGGCGGGCATATCGATTCGTGGGACATCGGTCAGGGCGCGAATGACGACGGCAGCGGGATCATGGCTACACTCGAAGCCGTCGCGCTGATCAAGAAATTAGGGCTGCAGCCGCGGCGCACCATTCGCGTCGTGTTTTGGGTCAACGAAGAGAACGGTGGAGCAGGTGGACGCGCCTACCGGGATATGGTCGGCGACCAGATTGCGAATCACGTCGCCGCCATCGAGATGGATGGAGGCGCCGAGAAGCCGGTCGGCTTCGGATTCGGCAATGGCGAAGGATTCGGCAGGCGTCGCCAGACCCAAACACCGCCTGCGCAGCCGCAGAAAGTGTCGGAGGCAGCGTTTCAGCGCGTGGTTGAAATCGGCAAACTGCTCCAAAGTATCGAAGGCGGGAAAATTAGTCGCGGCGGAGGTGGTTCCGACATCGCGCCGCTCCTTTCGGCCGGAGTGCCTGGTTTTGGCGTGCACACAGTGGAGGCGCATTACTTCGATTGGCACCATACCGATGCCGACAGCTTCGACAAAATTGTGCCGCGCGAGTTTCAGCTCAACGTAGCATCGCTGGCGGTGATGAGCTTTGTGCTGGCGGATATGCCGGAGCGCCTGAGTGAGATGAAGTAGCAACCGGTGCGAGTCGACTGGCTTTGTCGTCGGCAGCCGGCAGCGTGAACCAGAACGTCGAGCCTTGCCCCTCTTCCGACTCGACCCAGATGCGCCCGCCGTAACGCTCGACGATTCGGTGGCAGATAGCAAGCCCCATGCCCGTCCCCTCGTATTTCGAGGAGCTGTGCAGGCGCTTAAACATGCGAAAAACCTGATCGCTGTATTCGGGCGGGATGCCGATGCCGTTGTCCTTCACGGCGAAAGCCCAGCTGGAGCCTTCTCGTCTCGCAGTGACATCCACTCGCGGCGGCTCGTCGGCGTGGTACTTGATCGCGTTGCCGATCAGGTTTTGAAAAAGCTGCAGAAGGTGTACTTCCTGTACGCGGACTTGCGGAAGGCCGTTGTAGTTTACGGTGGCCTTGCTTTCCGTAACTGCGGCGCTCAGGTTCGACAAGGCCCGCTCGAGCACCACGGTTCCCTCGACGGGTTGGACATTCTCAAGCGAGATGTTAACGGTCTGAGCGTACGCGAGCAGATCCTTTAGCAGCATGTCCATGTGCCGGGCGCCCTGGACGATCTGGTCGATGTACTCGTTTGCGTCCCCGCTCAGTTGTCCTTTGTATTTACGCTCGAGCATCTGGCTGTAGATCGCAACCATGCGGAGCGGTTCTTGCAGATCGTGAGAAGCGGAATAGGCAAACTGATTGAGGTCTTCATTCAGCCGCTGCAGCTCGGCGTTTGAGCGTTGCAGTTCGACGGTTCTTTGGCGAACCCGCTCGTCGAGGCTTTCATTAGCGAGGCGCAGAGCAGCTTCCACCCTGTTGCGGTTCTGGGCCACACGGCTGATCAGTACCGTGAGTAACAGCGACAAGAGCACCCGAATCGGGTCCGTCTTGAACGGCTCAAAGTGAGGAACCACCGCGTAAGGAACGACGAAGAGGCTTAGCAGCGCGGCAATCATGCCCGGCACGTACCCGCCCCACCAGGCGCTGGCCATGATGACAAGCAGAAACGCGACACTCGTAAAAGGTGATGGCTTCGGTCCAGCGAAATGCCGGATGAGTAATGCCAAAATTGTCGAGAGACCCAAACCGACGATTGGGACCGAGTACCGAACCAGGGCGGAACGAGCACGCGGCACCGAGCCGCTAGGCATTATTAAGCGCTTTATCTTATCACTAACGCTCGGGTTTGCGGTTTGTGGCGACGTATCCCTGCTGGACACTATTTCTTGGTTTCAGGCGGAGTTTCTTTTTTCGCCTGGGTACTTGTACGGTTTGGGCCCGGCTCGATTTGCGGCTCGATTTGTAAGATACGCACCACTGTTGCCGCGTGATCATACTGGCTTAACTTACGCGACTCACTGCTCAGGCTCTTGTAACGGGCTTGCAGCTGGTAATCGATGTTGAAACTCACGTCATCGAAGTTAAAATGCCCATCTTTTTTTGTGACAACTTCGGTGCGGTCGCCGCTTTTCGAGTTCGTTAAAATGACCATCGCGCCTTCGAGCGGTTGGCCGGTGTCGTCGACCACCTTGCCAGTGACTGTGCGGGCAACCGGAGGCTTACCTTTTTTCTGAACGAGTGGCCGATGGTTATCCAAGAACACGTCGGGCGTGTGGCCGGGGTTGGGGTCCGTGGTCTGAGCGTTCGCCCCCGCCGCGACGATCGCAATCATCGCAATTGGGAACAGCAGACGCTTGCCCATTATGAATACCTCACAAATTACAGCGATTCTCTTGTATGTTAACAACGTTGGGAGATTTTAAAGCCGTGAAGCGCGCAAGTACTAGCATTGCCGCGGGTCTAGCCCTGGTCGCAATCGTGTGCTGTATCAAAGCGCAGGGTGTTAGTGACGCAAATAGTCCCGCCGAAACAATCACCATTGACACCACCGCGCAGTCGCGGCCGTTTGCGCATATCTGGGAGCAGATGTTCGGGTCAGGGCGTGCTGTGCTGAGTTTGCGCGAGGACTATCGCCGCGATTTGAAGGCTGTTAAGGCCATCACCCGGTTCCGCTACGTTCGCTTTCACGCCATTCTGGATGACGAGAACGGCGTTTACGCCGAAGACGCGCAAGGGCGGCCCGTTTACAATTTCTCCTACGTCGACCAGATCTATGACGGACTGCTCGAGAACGGCATCAAGCCGTATGTCGAGCTGAGTTTCATGCCGCGCAAGCTGGCGGCCAACTTGACTCCGCATCCATTTTGGTACCAGCCTCTGCCTTCGCCGCCCAAAGACCCCGGGAAATGGAGCGCCCTGATCGAAGCTTTCACGCGGCATCTGCTGGACCGCTACGGCAAAGGCGAAGTGGAGCAGTGGTACTTCGAAGTATGGAACGAGCCGAACATCGATTTTTGGGATGGCGTGCCCAAACAGCGGACCTATTTCGCGCTGTATGACACAACCGCACGCGCGATCAAAAACGTGGATTCGCAGCTACGTGTTGGAGGTCCCGCAACCGCGCAGGCTGCGTGGGTGGATGCATTCATCGCGCACTGCACTCACGACCACGTGCCTTTCGATTTTGTCGCAACACACGTTTACGGTAATGACAAACCGGAAGACGTGTTCGGAAATTCCGTGCCCATTGCGCGCCGGGACATGGTCGCCCGTGCAGCGAAAAAAGTTTTCGATCAGGTGAAGGCGTCCGCCGCGCCGAATACGCCGATCATCTGGTCCGAGTACAACGCTACCTATATGACGGAGCAGCAGGTGACCGATAGCGCCTTCATGGGTCCCTGGCTCGCGAACAATATTCGCGAATGCGATGGACTCGCGAACCTGATGTCGTACTGGACGTTTTCCGATGTGTTCGAAGAGCAGGGCGTAGTGAAAACACCTTTCTATGGAGGTTATGGCCTGATCGCCGAACGCGGCATTCCTAAAGCTGCGTTTCACGTGTTTGAACTTCTGCACCGCCTAGGGGACCGCCGTTTGCCGATCAGTTCCGAAAATGCTTTAGTCACACAGCGAGCGGATGGCGCCGTGGTGATCGCTGTTTGGAATTACGCCGAACCGGGCGAGCGCGGCTCACCAAAAACATTTCGGCTCGACATTCACGGAAAACAGTTTACGAATTATCAGATGCAATTCGTGGATCCGGATCACGGCTCGAGTCTGAAGGCCTGGAAAGCTGCCGGCAGTCCAGTGACTCCGACGCCGGGTCAAATTGCGCAGATTAAGGCGGCTTCCATGCTTGCCCATCCTGAACGGCACTCGATTAATGATCCGATTACGTTGCAGCCGCAGGCACTCGCGGTGATCGAGATTCAGCCCGAGTAAGCGCGAGAGCGCAGCTGTTTACGGCTGCATCAGGTCGCTGATGACCTCAAACGAGTAGCCCTTGTCCTTTAACACGGGAACGATCCGCTTCACCGCATCTAAAGTGGCGGTGATGTCAGGATTGGACCTCACGCCGCGGCCATCGTGTAAACAAATGATGCCGCCCGGAGTTGCATGCGCGAGCACGTGAGTGGCAATGCGTTCAACCGGCCATCGCCAGTCGTAAGCCATGGCAGTCCACATGACACCCAGCAGTGAGAGCCTTTCTTGCACTTGGCGCATCCCCACCCAGCGGAATCCGTACGGCGGGCGCAAAATCATGGGCGCAATGCCGGTCTCGAAATGAATGATCTTTTGGGCTTCGGTGAACTCACGGTGAATGAATTCACGAGACTTGAATGGAAGCTTCGGATGAGAGTAGGTATGGTTTCCGAGCTGATGTCCAGCGGCGGCGACGTGTCCTGCGATATGAGGCAAGCGCCGAACATTCATCCCGCACTGAAAGAATGTAGCCCAGACGGCTTCTTTGTGGAGATACTCAAGGAGCCGAAGTGTTCCTTCACTCGGGCCGTCATCGAACGTAAGAGCGATGGATCGCCTGCGTCCCGGACCGCGATACACAGAAGGTCCGAAGAGTTGAGAGGACTTGGAAACGCTACCGTATGCGGCGGCAGCAGAAACACCGCTGAGTACGGCTCCTGCGGTCAGACTTGCCACCGTCATGGGTCGCATCGTCATCAAGACTAGCACTGCTTTGTACGCGCGTTCATATACCAGGACTTCACTCGCGTACGGTTTCCCGAGCCGGCGCGCTAGCGTGATAGTTCTCGCGCACCCGTTGGGTATAGATGTCGAGCAGTTCCGTAACCCGACGGTAGTCCGGGGTTTTCACGATCAGTCCAATGTGATGGCGCTTGTGCATACGCCAGAACAGTTCCGGCTCTTGGAACGAGGACGTATCGGGCCATTCCTGCCGGGCGAGCGACACGAGCAGCCCCGCATAGTCATTGGCGGGAGCGGGCGGTGAGTACGGAAGGCGCAGAGCGGCCGCCACTTCCACCTTGGCCCATTCGGCCCACATATTAATACCCGTTGCCGCTTCTATGAGCTCGGCGATATTGGCGCCGCCGACCCGAGCCGAGGTTTCGAGGAAATAAAAACTGCCGTCCTCGTGCGCGCGAATGAACTCCGTATGGGAAACACCGTTACCAAGATCGAAACAGCGCAGCACCGTCTCGTTGAGAGATCGCAAAGCGCGATCGTCCTCGGAGCCTCGTTCGAGAAGTCGAGTTGTGAATATGCCGCCCGAGTGGGTGACGTCGAGGGGAGGCGTTCCATAGGCACTCGCGACAGCGTAGACCATTTTGCCTTTGAACCAGATGGAATCGACGTGATAAATGTGCCCAGGAACGAAACGTTCGAGGACGAAGAACGACTGTTGATCGCCTACCGCGTGAATGCGGTCCCAGACTTCCTGCCGATCATGGAATTTCTTGATGCCAATGGCACCCGCCATGAGCCTCGGCTTCAGGACCCAAGGGCTGCGCACTGTTTCTAGAAATCGGGTGATTTGTTCGTAGTTGATGGTCGCAGTGAATTCGGGAACGGCAATGCCGTGCGCAGCCGCGCGCATGCGCATAGCGAGCTTGTCGCGGAAGTAACGCGTCGCGCTCTCGCCGAATCCGGGGATTCGTAAATGTTCACGCAGGAGCGCGGCCTTTTCAAGATCGAAGTCGTCGAGCGGGATTATGCGATCGATTTGAATCGTTCGGCAGAGGTGATTAACGGCGTTGAGCATCTCCTGGAGGTTCCATTCGTGCTCCTGATCGGGCAGGTAGAAGATTTCATCCAGGCTTTCGCGCGGAAAGTGGGCGGTGTGCTGCAGGCTCTGCGACGTCAGCAGCAGGACGCGACATCCTTGCCGCTTCGCTTCTTCGAAAAATCGATGTCCCTTTTCGTAGCTGGCCAGACAGAGGAGGGTCAGCTGCCGGGATGTTCCGCCTGCTGCCGATCGGGGCTCCATGGGCGTTCAGATCACGCTACGCTTAAGAAACATCATATTTCAAGAAATCCTTTCGCCCTGAAGACGCTCGTATAAGTATGTATGCAGAAGCTTAAGTTGAAGCATCTGGTGGCCGTTCGCTGGTTTCACTGGATTAACTTTCCTTTGCTGGCTTTGATGATCTGGAGCGGGTTCCTGATCTACTGGGCGTATCCGATTTACAGCGCCGGTCCGCTGCATTTCTTCCCGCCGTGGGTATTCCGGACCTTTCACATGAATCAGAGATTAGCTGATGGAATGGCTCTGCACTTCTTCTTCATGTGGCTGTTCGTCATTAACGGAATTCTTTACGTCGCCTACACGCTATGGTCCGGTGAGTGGCGTTTGCTGGTTCCGCGTTCTTCGACTGTGTTTCGCGACTCCTGGTACGTTGTGTTGCACGATTTACACCTGCGCAAAGAGCCGCCGACACAGGAGAAATACAACGCCGCGCAGCAAATTTCTTACACGGCGATTGTCGTCATGGGCATTGGCTCGGTATTGACCGGGCTAGCGATTTACAAACCGGCCCAGTTGAGCTGGCTGGCGGCTTTGTTCGGCGGGTATCCGGGCGCGCGATACATTCATTTCTTTCTGACGATCGGATATTGCCTGTTTTTCATGGTGCACGTGGTGCAGGTGATGCTGGCGGGGTGGAACAACTTTCGGAGCATGGTGATCGGTTACGAACTGGTGAAAGAGCATGACTGAGCGGCACCCGGAAATTGTTCTTCCTGAAGATGGCGTGAACCGCGAGCTAAGCCGCAGGACACGGCGGGATTTCCTCATTGGTGGTTTAGCGGCAGCCGCCGCGATCGGTGGATACGAATGGGTCACGCGAGCGAAACAGGCGAATGGAACGCCGTGGCCGCAGCGTCGCGTTCTCGATTTTAACGGCAAGCTGGCGCGCGGCTATGTGAGCCCGTCACACCTGATGCCCACTTACTCGCGCGATCGCGTTGCCTATCTGAAAGCGAACGGCGACATCGGAATGGGGCCGCCGTTTGATCCACAAAACTGGCAGTTGCAAGTGGATACTGGAGGACCGGCACTAAGCCTGTCTTTAGACGATGTGAAGGCACTCCCCAAGATCGAGATGATCACACAATTTTGCTGCATCGAGGGCTGGAGTACGGTTGCATACTGGGGCGGCGCGCGCTTTTCCGATTTCACGCAAAAGTACTTCCGCCCCGGAGCGAAGTTGCCGAAGTACGTCTCCATGCAAACGCCGGACGAAGATTACTACGTCGGAATCGATATGAAGAGCGCCATGCATCCACAGACCCTGCTGGCATATGAGCAAAACGGAAAGCCGCTCGAGACCCAGCACGGGGCTCCCCTTCGGCTGGTGATACCGGTGAAGTACGGGATCAAGAACATCAAACGAATCGGGCTAATCCGCTATACGAACGACAGACCAGACGATTACTGGGCCGAGGAAGGATACGATTGGTTCGCCGGTCTGTAGATTATGCCGGAAGCCAAACTGTACTGCGGCACGTCCGGGTTTGCATACCCAAGCTGGAAACCCGATTTCTATCCCGAGAAGCTGCCGAGCGGAAGATTTCTTTCTTATTACGCGACCCGACTTAACGCCGTCGAGGTGAACTACACATATCGGCGACTCGCGTCGGCAGCGACCTTCGCGAAATGGATGGCGACAACGCCGGAGGGCTTCATGTTCTTGCCGAAGGCACACATGAAGATTACTCACTCGCTCAAACTGGACGGCGCCGAGGAGTTCACGCGCGTATTTCTCGAATCACTCAATCCGTTACGCGACGCGGGAAGGCTTGGGCCGATTTTGTTTCAGCTTCCGCCGAGTTTCAAGATCGATCGCGAAAGGCTCGCGAGGTTCGTCGTGCTGCTGCCCCGAGGACTTCAGAGCGCCTTCGAATTTCGGAATGCGAGCTGGTTCGATGAGAGCATCTATGAAGTGCTTCGCGATGCAAACGTAGCGCTTTGTGTCGCGGAAACCGAGAACCTGGAGACACCCCACGTGGTCACCGCCGATTTTGTGTACCTTCGCCTGCGCAAGCCGGACTACACGGAATCGGAGCTGGACAGCATTGCCTATCGAGTCGAGCAGTACCAGGCGAATGCGTATCCTACCTACGCGATATTCAAACACGAAGATACGCCGGCCGGCGCGTTGAATGCGGAAAAACTGCTGGTGAGGCAACGGGACAAGGAGTCCGTTGCGTGAAGGCAGCGCCAAGCTTTGTCCTTGTTGTCGCAATACTGATCGGGTACAGCCGCCCGGCACCGAGTCAGGAGAAATCAGCCGCCGAGCGTGGGGTTGATCTCGCGTTGAAAGGGCACTGCGGCGATGCTATGCCTTTGCTCGATCAAGCTATGCGGGACACGGCAGACAAGAATGATGTAAAGCGAACAGTGAGCTTCGCGGGGGTGCGCTGCTCGATGTTACTCAACCGGCAGACGGATGCGATGAGCTTTCTCGCCTGGTTGCAGCAAGCGTATCCGAACGATCCCGACGTGCTGTTCCTCGCCGTGCACGTTTTCTCAGAGCTTAGCCAGCGAAATTCGCAGCAGTTAATGGATAAAGCGCCTGAATCGCCGCTGGTGATTGAACTGAATGCAGAAAATTTTGAGCGGCAGGGTGATTTCGCAAAGGCCATTGCGGAATACCGCATTCTGCTGCAGCGAACACCGGAAAAACCGGGCATTCACTATCGGATCGGCGGCTTGCTGATGTCTTTGCCTCCGGCTGCAACAACTTCGGCAGAAGCGCGCAAGGAATTTGAGGCAGAGTTGAAGATCAATCCGCAATCGGCAGGCGCGGAATATTATCTCGGCGAGTTGGCAAGACAAGAAAACAGGCTGCCGGACGCGATCGAGCATTTCTCGCGTGCGACGAAGCTCTATCCGGGATTTGCGGAAGCGTATTTCGGGCTGGGCCGGGCCTTGCTCGATTCCGATAAAGCTGCAGCTGCAATCGAGCCGCTCGAGACAGCCGTTAAGCTTGCACCCGACAACCCGACCGCGCATCTAGCGCTCGCCACTTCCTATCAACGCGTGGGGCGGAAGGACGAGGCCGCGCGCGAATTTGCTTTGCAGAAGAGCGCTGCCGAGAAACTGAACCAGACCACAAAGATGCTTCGGAAAAACGTGTCCGGGGTACCGGTTGACAATCCGCCTCAATAAGAGTGCGTTAGCCACAGTTGCGGCGGTCGCCCTCGCTTTGGGGTTGGGTGGATTCGCGTTTCAGGCGCGAACGGCCGCTTGGCCCGGCTCACAGGCGCCCACATTTTACCGACATCGCCAGCCGATCAAAGTTTTCGTACATCACGAACAACGATCTGTCCGCGCGGAAATATTTCGTTCAGCCGATGTGCGGCGGGGTCGCGATTTTCGATTTTGATAACGATGGAAAGATGGACATCTTCTTCACAAACGGGGCGAAGTTGCCGGAACTGAAGAAGACTGGCCCGGCGTTTAACAATTGTCTGCTTCGCAACAAGGGAGACGGCACGTTTGAGGACGTCACGAAAAAAGCCGGCCTTTCCGGAGAAGATCTCGACTACAACTTAGGCGTGGCGATCGGCGATTACGACAATGACGGCTACGAGGACATCTTCATTGCGAGCGCGGGACGCAACGTGCTTTATCACAACAACGGAAACGGCACATTTACCGATGTGACGGCGGGAGGCGGCCTTGGAGTGAAGCCCCCGAACACGCTCAGCGTGGGTGCGGCGTGGTTCGACTATGACAACGATGGGCTTCTCGACTTAGTCGTCGCAAATTATACGTTGTGGAGCCCGCAAACGGATAAGCGCTGCAGCGCGGCCGGGGTGGAATATTACTGCGACCCGCGCCTCTACTACAAGGCGGTTCCGAGCCGTCTCTATCACAACCTGGGGCATGGAAAATTCGAGGATGTCACCGAAAAATCGGGATTCGGGAGTGCGCTGGGCAAAGGTATGGGGATCTCGATCGCGGACTTTAACGACGACGGACTTCAGGACGTTTTCATTGCGAACGATACAGAGGCGAATTTCCTATTCCTCAACAAGGGAAACGGAACGTTCGAGGAACAGGCGCTTCCGCTTGGCGTGGCATACGACGAAACCGGCAAAGCAGTCTCATCCATGGGGAGCGACGCCAAGGATTATGACAATGACGGCCGTGTCGATATCTTTTACAACGACTTGATGGGGCAGATCTGGGGGTTGTTTCGGAACAGGGGCGACTACTTCGAATATGCTTCTCCGATGACGAAGCTGCGGCAGCTGAGCGCACCTTTTTCCGGCTGGAGCGCGGGGTTCATCGATTACGACAACGATGGCTGGATGGATCTATACTCCGCGAATGGCGACGTGGACAACATCAAACCGAATGCTCGCCAGCACGACACGATGTTTGAAAGCGTGAGCGGTAAGCAGTTCCAAGACGTTTCGGAGCAAATGGGCACGGATTTTTTGCGCATGGGCTACCAGCGAGGGTCGGCGAAAGGGGATTTGAATAACGATGGGTTTGAGGATCTGGTAGTTACGTCGTTGATGGAACGGCCTCGCATTCTCATCAACTCAGCAGACGACGGAAACCACTGGCTGACTCTCGATTTAGTGGGGCGATACAGCAATCGAGATGCGATCGGCGCGAAGGTGAAGCTGACGACCGCTTCCGGTCGCGTGCTTTATAACCACGTAGCTGTGAGCGTCGGGTTTATGTCATCGAGCGATAAGCGAGTTCACTTTGGGCTCGGCGGGGAAAAACAGATCGGCGCGATCGAAATTCGGTGGCCGCGAGGCAGAGTGCAGCAACTGAAGAACATTCGAGCCGATCAATTCCTCAAGATAGAAGAGCCGCTCCCGTGAACGGCTTGCAAAATTCACCCGATGCAGCCAACCACTGAACCGAAATAGATCGCTTACGCTTCCGGCTCAGGGTCGAGTGTTGCCTGTAGACCGGGCTAAAAATTGTACTTCAAACCGAATTGGAAGTTGCGGGCGCCCTGCGAGCCATTCACCAATCCCGTGTTAGGCGTAGCTACGGTCCCGTTCGGGTTGAAGCCGACAACATCGATGGAGTAGCCGGTAACAGTAAAGATAGGCGAGTTGAAAGCGTTGATCGATTCAGCTCTGAATTCGAGATTCGAGTGCTCCGTAACAGGAAAGAATTTCGAGAGACTGATATCGACTTGCTTCAAGCCGGGACCACGCTCAGTGGAGACGCCGCAGTTTCCAAATTGGCCCGCCGGAGGATTGGCCATAGTGGTTGGATCGAACCAGACGTAACCGCCGCCCTGGGCCGCGCTGGCTTCGTGGTATGGCGTTTCACGCGAAGGAGCGATGCACTCCGGCCGCGGTTGGAACGATCCGGTACCAGGATCACCGGACCAATCGAGCATGGAGATGGGGAAGCCGCCGTGGACCGTGAAAACCGTGCTCAATTGCCAATCGCCGACAATTGCGTTCGCCACTTTATTCATGTTGCTGCCGTAAGTGCGATTGCGGCCAAACGGCAGGTCATAGGTGAGATAACCGTTGAACACGTTGGTTACGTCGTGATCGCAAAAACCGTAATCGCCGTTGATGTTGTATACGTTCTGCTGGAACGCAACATCCGCGCTCGCTTGGTTTCCCGTGATGTCGCCGTACCTGCCGTAGTAACCCTGGTTGTTGGTCAGACATTTCGACCAGGTGTAATTCATCAGGAAGTCGAGACCTTTGCTGAAGCGCTGCTGAGCGCTAAATTGAAGAGCGTTGTAATTGGCTCTCCCTACCGTGGCGTTGAGCCTGACTTGGGCACCCGCGCCGGCGGTTTCGTTATACAGGGTCGGGTTGCCTGAGAGATAAGGACCGTTCACTACGGTTCCGTTCGGCAAAAGCAGTTTTTGGCCGGCGTCGAGAATAGCCGCCAAATGATCGTTATGTTGGCCCACATAGGAGGCGGTCACCGTGGTAGCGCTTCCGAGTTGCCGCTGGATAGTGAAGTTCCACTGGTTGGAAATGGCGGGCCGATAGTTCGGGTCTTGCAGGTGTAATCTGACGCCTGCGAAGCAGGAGGCGGGAGCCGAAGTCACAGTGCTGGTGTTGCACGGCGCACCGGTCTGAGCCGCAAACAAACCTGCGAAACCCTGATCCAGATAGACCTGATTTGCGGGAACGGCACCGTTGGGAAGAGTGGTGGGAGCAACGGCCAAATCCAGGTTCCACGGCGCGTTAGTCGCAAGGCGGTTATACTCGCCGGTGCCCTCCTGGAAGCTGGAGCGCGAGAAGGCTGCCCTCACGACGGTTTTGCTATCCAGACTCCAGGCCAGACCGATACGCGGGAGGAAGTTGGCGATCCCGTTGTACTGGTTGTAAAGAGCTCGGCTGTTGCCGTTAACGCCAGCGAGCTCAATTTGACCTGTGATCTCGTTGAAATTCGTCATCCGGTTGCCGATTTCGTAAATGGGAGTGAAGAGTTCCCAGCGGAGGCCCAGGTTGAGCGTCAGGTGCGGAGTGATGCGCCAATCGTCCTGAACGAACGCGCCGATCGCGCTGTTCCGCTGTCCAACGGTACCGTTGAAACCTATGCCGAGGCCAACGGCGGACGGGAGCCCAGCGAGGAAATCTGCCTCGCCATTTCCCGTGTAGGTGCCGGTGAATGTGATTTGACCGGCAGCTCCATCATTACTTGTCGCTGGAATGTAATCGTTGCGATATCGGATGTACTGGAAACCGGCACGGATGGTATGCGTGCCCTTCGTGATAATCGCTGTGTCATCGGCCTGTATCGAGGTTTGGTGGAAAATTTCGGGGGCGTCCACAGTACCGAACGAAGCGACTTGCCCTCCGAAATTTATCTTGGGCAGAAATGCAGTGGGCTCACCGGGTATGAGATTGCCGAAATTCGTGCCGGTCGCGCTTTGTATGTTGCCTTCGGCCGGGAAGTAATTCGTTCCGGCACGAGCTTCGTTGACAAAAGTCGGACTGAAGGTATGGGTCCAATCGAGAACGCCTTGCTGGAGCGGGAAGATATTGTTGCCGGAGCTGTTGTAAAGCAACGCCTGGCTATTCGTGGTGGGATTGAAAACGTACTGCTGGGAATAACGCGCGAAGACGTGATCTTTGTCAGTGGGAGCCCAGTCGACTCTCGCGTCGCCCTGATCGCCGTTGATGTAAGAATGCTGAACGTTTATGGCGTTGTTGGTGGTACCGGGCCCGGTGGCTTTCGGGAATGCTGCCATCAGCTTCACGGCCAGCGGGCTGATGTAAATACAGGGCGTATGACCGGGAGTTCCGTTCAGTGTCATTTGTTGCGCGGTGGCACATTGGGTCGCGTTGTTCAGATTGTTGCCGGGGATTGAAATCGTGGTTCCCGGGTAATGCAGCGTGGCGCCGGGGAGGTCCGAGAAATTGCCGGGTTGACTCTGTTCGAGGCTCGAAAACGTGGCGAGCGGGGTGCCGGAGGCTGGCGTATCGTAGCGCGAACCCTGGTAATCGACAAAAAAGAAGAGTTTGTCCTTTTTGATGGGACCGCCGAAGGTGGCGCCGAACTCGTTCCAGCGCAGCAGCGGGCGCGCGATGTTTTGGAAGTTATTGGCCCACTCGTTCGCGTTCAGTTTGTCGTTGCGAATGAACTCAAATACGTCACCGTGGAAGCTGTTCGTTCCCGATTTCGTGCTGACGCTGATGACGCCGCCGAGGAACTGCCCGAATTCGGCGGAAGGGTTCTGGCTGATAACGTTGAACTCCTGAATCGCGTCGACGCTGGGCGAGTAAGCGACGTTATTGTCCACGAACTCGATGTTTTCCATGCCATCCAGCAAGTAGTAACTGGCCTGCTCGCGGTTGCCGTTGATGTACGGCCGGCCGGAATTGAAGGTGGTCTGGGGGTAATTGAAGGAAGCGGGACTGGTTGTGACGGCGCCCGGCGTGAGTAAAGCCAACTCGTTGTAGTTGCGTGTTTCGAGCGGCACAGCAACGATCGCGTGGGCGCCAATGACAGTGCCGAGCTCGGTACTCTCAGTTTGCAGAACTGGCGCTGCGGAAGTTACTTCAATGGTGGAAGTGGTATTACCGACCTGCAGCTGAAAGTCCAGCTTCGCGACCTGATTCAGGACGAGAGTCACGTTGGATTGGACGGCCGACTGGAATCCGGGGTTTTCGACGCGTACCTCATAACGGCCGACGGGAAGGCGCGGCAAGTCGTAAGCTCCATCGCCGGCGGTGGTGGTCGGGAAGACGGTACCGCGGTCCAGGTCTTTGGCTGTCACTTTGGCGCCGCTTACAGCAGCGCCCGAAGTATCTGTTACGACGCCGTTAATGGCGGCGTTGACGTTCTGCGCTGAAGCCGGTCTGACTGCGAAGACGAACGCAACAACGGTGAGCAGAGGGACAAGGCAGAAGAGACGCGGGACGGGGCTTAGGAACCTTTTCATCGGAGGAACTCCTTTTCGCGAACAGGTGAAGATGGGTTCACCAGCCGGAGACAATTCTGAACTGCTGAGAATTGTAAGAGCATACGGAAGCCCTGTCAAGGAAAAAGAAATCAAAAGAAAGAAAAAGGAACCCGGCGACGGTATGCAGCTGTTGCGAATAGCTGCTTGGGGCGCAGGCGAACAACAAAGAAATATTAGACGAGAATCACTTCGACGCCCGCCGCGCGAAGCTTCTCGACATCGTCGGCGGGAGCTCCGAGGTCAGTGATAACGCGATGGATATTGCTGAAATCGGAGATAACAGACAAGCTGCGATGACCGAATTTGCTCGAATCCGCCAGAACCGTGATTTGTGCAGCGGCTTCGATCATGCGGCGGTTTAGCTGTGCTTCCATTATGTCGAGCGTGGTGAGGCCGAACTCGACATTCAAACCGACGGTGCCCATGAAGCAGTGGTCGGCGTGCAGAGAATGCATCATCTGCTCGGCGTGAGGGCCGACGAATGCGCTGGAGGGCTGGCGCAAGAAGCCACCTAGCATGAACAAGGAGACGTTGGGAAGATCCACCAGCTTGGCGGCGATATTGAGCGCGTAGGTGATAACCGTGATGTTTTCCGGGCAGGTGCGCCGAATTTGCGAGGCGAGTTCGACGGAGGTCGATCCTGTACAGAGGATTACAGTTTGCAGCGGGCGAATGAGTTGAACCGCGGCTTGCGCGATGCGTACCTTTTCCTCGTGGTGCATGCCTTCGCGAACCTTCAGCGGATGCTCAGGCGCGACAGCCAGGGGACGGATGCCCCCGCCGTGCGAGCGCACCAGGGCGCCACTCTGTGACAGCGTGTCCAGATCACTACGGGCCGTGACGGCAGACACACCGAACCGGCGTGCGACTTCTTCGACCGTGATTCTTCCGTTCTGGCCCAAAACGGCGAGGATTTCGCGGCGCCGTTCCTCAGCGAGCAAACGATGGGGCTTACGTTTCGGCATGCGTGCGGACTCAGCCATTGGAGTAATCGACAGACGCGAAAAGAAAGCTTAGTCTACAGCAACTTTGCAATAAATCAAACTCTTTCCTTCCAATGTTTGCGTTTCCTTGCGTTTGAGGACGGCCTGAGCGGCACTCAATGCCGGGCCGGGTAGACCCAGACGGGCAGCGATTGCGAGTTCGATACTTAGCTAAAAGTTGTACTTCAAGCCGAATTGCAGGTTGCGCGCACCCTGTGAGTTTGTGATCCGGCCGAGGTTGACACTGTTCTCGGAGTCGCCGGGGCCAGCGAGAATCGGAGTATTGGTGAAGTTAATCGCTTCGGCCCGAAACTCGAGGTTCTGGTGCTCCGTAACGTAGAAGCGCTTCGAGAGACTCAGGTCAACCGTGTGCAGACCCGGACCACGCACGGTACCGATGCCGCAGGTTCCGAAAGTGCCTTGGGTTTCCGGAGCAAAACTGGCCGGGCTAAACCACTGGTAGCCGCCTAGAGGTGAGTTTCGTTCTCCGAACACAACCGGTGGAGAGATGCAATTGGCGCGAGAGTCAAAGGAGCCCGTGCCCGATTGATCGGGCGCATTGATGGTGAATGGGAATCCGCTGTGGAAAGTGAAAATCGAGTTCACCTGCCAATCGCCGAGAACGGCGTTCACGAACCCATTCACATTGGAACCGAAGGTGCGATTATGGCCGAAGGGTAGATCGTAAGTCACGTAACCACTTACTATGTGACTTACATCGTAGTAGCACGGACCGTAATCGGCGTGCGCGTTGTAGGTGTTCTGGTAGTAAAAGTAATCGCCGCCGCTCTGGTCGGCTCCGTTATCGGCGTTGGCGTAGAGGCCGTAATATCCAAGCGAATCGGTCAGACACTTCGACCAGGTGTAATTGGCCTGGAACTCGAGACCATTGCTCAGCCGTCTTTGCAAGACGACCTGCAAGGCATTGTAGCTTTGAATGCCGGTACTCGCTGTCAGCTTGTCGGTAGGCTTCTCGGCGAGAAGAGTTGGATTGCCGGCCAAGTACAGGCTAGGTTGAACGACTCCCGTTTGCGGATTCAGGTAACCTTGCGAAGCATTCACCGGGACGACGAGATGATCGTTCTTCTGCCCGACATAGCCGATTTGGAGAGTGGTTGAGTTGCCGAACTGATGCTGAATGGTGAAATTCCACTGGTTGGAGACAGCCGGGCGGAAGTTCGGGTCCCAGGTGAAGATAGTAGCGCCATTGAAACACGAGGCCGGATATGAAGTAATTGTCTGGGGGGTGCATGGCGTGCCGCCGGTCGTGAAATTGAATCCGTTGCTGAGCGTGGTGGGCGGCAACCCGCCGTTCTGAGTCGTAGTGTAGGTGACGGAGTGGCCAAGCTCCCACGGCGGATTGCGGAACAAACGGAGATTTGTCCCGGTTCCTTCGAGAAAACTCGACAGCGAGTACGAAGCCCGGATCACGGTGTTATTTCCGAAAGGTGTCCACGCCAGACCAATGCGAGGCTGAAAGTTCTCGATTCCGTTGTACTGGTTGTAGAGCGCGTTGTTGTCATTGAATAAATTGGTCTGACCGGATAACAGTACCTGGCCCGAAAATTCCTGGAAGTTGGTTTGGCGGTTGTGGACCTCATCCCAAGGTGTGTGTAATTCCCAGCGCAGACCGAGATTCAGCGTCAGGTGCTGGTTGACGCGCCAATCATCCTGGAAGAAAGCAGAATAGATGCTGGCGCGCTGGCCTACAGTGCCGGTGCCGGCGCCGATGCCCAGGTTAAACGGTAAACCAAGCATAAAATCCGCTTCGGGCAGCCCGCCGATGGGCGTTCCGTTCACGACGTTTTGAGTGTATTGCCCGTTGAAGTTGAAGTCGCCGCCCAGTCCTTCGTTCCCGGAATAGAAGATATTGAGCCGTTGGCGGAAGTACTGGAATCCGGTGCGCATCGTGTGCGTGCCTTTGGAAATAATGAGCGTGTCTTCGGCCTGAATGTTGGTATCGGAGAACACCTGCGTCACTGCCGCGGTACCGAATGCGGGCCCGCTAGCCCCGGCCGAACTGGAACCGGTGTTGATATTTCCCCCGGCGAAGAAAAAGCCCGGGAGGAAGCTGGAATTGGCGCCCGGAATGGAAGGAAGTCCGGTGGAAGGCGCTGGGTTGAAGCCAGTGGTCACGGGATAGTACTGAATGCCGCCTCGCATGTCGTTCACGATGGTAGGACTGATTGTTCGGGTCCAATCCAGTACACCGTTGTAGAGGGGAAAAGTATTGTACTGGCCGTACAAGAGCGCCTGGGAGTTCGTGAGCGGGTTGACGGTTAGCGCTCTGGTGAAGCGGCCGAAAGCGTGATCCTTATCTGTGGGCTGCCAATCCACCTTGATATCGCCTTGATCGCTATTCGTGTTGTTGCGCTGGGTATTGAGCGCGTTCTGAGTGAGACTGTTGTTGATCGTGGCGGGAAATAACGAAGAAGAGACGATTTGCGTCGCTATGGGGCTAAGTAACGTTTTCGGAAAGATGATGTTGTTGAGGAATGGCTGGCGGTTGGAGCCGTTAGTGCCGGTGTAAGGGTTATATATCTGCTGGGCGGGATTGTTGCAAATCCCGCTTGTGAATCCCGCCGTGCAGTTCGCCGAGAAATCTCCATTCCGCTCAGCATTGGTGAGCGTGGTGATAGAGGCAGCGGTGGCGGGCTGATCGAAGCGAGAGCCTTGGTAATCGGCGAAGAAAAACAGTTTGTCGTGAATGATCGGGCCACCAATGGTTCCGCCAAACTCGTTCCAACGTAACAAGGGGCGCTGCACGCCGTTCCAGTTGTTGGCCCAGGTGTTCGCGTTGAGCTTGTCATTGCGAATGAATTCAAACACGTCGCCGTGGAAGTGATTGGTTCCCGATTTCAAGCTGACGCTGATGATGCCGCCCATGAAATTACCGAACTCAGACGAGGCGTTATTGGTAATCAAGTTGAACTCTTGGATGGCGTCGACATTCGGCGCATAACCGACGTCATTTTCGGAGACCTGGTTGTTATCGATGCCATCGAGAAGGTAGAAGTTTGCCTGCTCGCGGTTGCCGTTGACTTCTGGACGGCCGCTGCCGAACGTACTATTAGCTCCCTGAAACGCCGCGGGATTGGTAGTGACTGAACCGGGTGCGAGCAAAGTGAGTTGGTTGTAATTTCGCGTGGCGAGCGGCAACTGCGCATTCGTTCGCGCATCGATGACGGTGTTGAGTTGGGTCGACTGGGTCTGAAGAATAGGAGCCGCGGAGGTGACTTCAACTGTCTGATTGACATTGCCCACCTGCAATTGGAAGTCGACTTTTGCTACCTGATTCAAGACGAGCAGGACGTTCGACTGAACAGCGGACTGAAATCCAGCGCTTTCGACGCGCACTTCGTAGCGGCCAATGGGGAGACGTGGCAAACTGTACGCGCCGTCGCTCCCGGTGGTGGTCGGGAAGGCTGTGCCTCGGTCCAAATCTCGGGCAACTATTTTGGCGCCTGCGACGGCAGCGCCCGAAGGATCGCTCACAGTGCCGTTAATGGCAGCAGTGACTTCCTGGGCCGCTAGAGGCTGCAGAGTAAACATCAGAGCGAGCGCGACAAGCGACGAAAGAACAGGGGCGAACCGCGGGACGGGTATTTGGGAGATCTTGCTCATATGGACCAACTCCTTTCGCGGCCGGAAACAGGGCGCTCCCGGGCCGGAAACCATTCTGAACTGCTGAAGATTTTAAGAGCATATGTAAGCTCTGTCAATGGAAAAGAAATAAAAGAAAAGTAAAACGAGAGCGCAGGCGCGGCGCTCAGGTAGAGCGAAAGTAGGAAAATAGAAGTTTCAACGGCCACACTGGAGAGAGAACATGGCTACCGCAACGCTTGCAAGTACACCGGTCAGGGCCTCCACAGCTACCGTCCCCTGGTACATCTGGTGTGCCGCGCTGGCAGTTACGTCCGCGATGATCGGGGGACATTGGGACATTTCGTGGCATAGTTCGATTGGCCGCGACACTTTCTGGACACCCGCCCACATGGCGATCTATTTGTGCGGTGTGTTGGCCGGCGTGGCGTTCGGGTACATCATCTTACAAACGACCTTCTCACGCTCCGCGCCGCTGGCGGACTCGTCGGTTCACATTTGGGGTTTTCGGGCGCCACTCGGAGCGTTCATTGCATCGTGGGGCGGAATTGCGATGCTGGCCTCGGCTCCGTTCGATAACTGGTGGCACGATGCGTACGGGCTCGACGTAAAAATCGTGAGTCCGCCGCATATGATTTTGTTCCTTGGCGTCTATGGCGTTCAGCTCGGAACCCTGGTCCTGATCGCCGGACATATGAACCGGGTCAGTGGTAAGGCGAGAGAGATCTCGCGGTGGCTGTTTCTGTACGTAGGCGCGATTGTGTTGGTGATGACGATGATCGTGCTGATGGAGTACACGGAGCGCGCCGCTCTACATAACTCGTTGCCATACATACTGGTGTCGGCCATAACTCCAATGATTTTGGCGATCGGATGGCGCACGACACGCGCACCGTTTGCTGCGACGTTTATCGCCGGGGTCTACACGCTGTTCCTGATGGGGTTCATCCTGGTGCTGCCACTGTTCCCCGCTCAACCAAAACTTGGGCCGGTGTACCAGCACGTCACACAATTCATTCCGCCGGAGTTCCCGATGCTTCTCATCGTGCCCGCATTCGCGCTCGATTTGTTGTGGCAGCGTACCAAAACATGGAACCGCTGGAAAATCGCCGCAGTAGGGGCGGCGCTCTTTGTCGGATTACTGCTGTCGGCAGAGTGGCCGTTTGCGAACTTCCTCATGTCGCCGGGCGCGAGAAACCGTTTCTTTGGCGCGATGTACCTATGGTACGGATTGCCGCCGACCTCTTATATGGCACAGAACCGGTTCTTCACGATTGAGACGGCGGGAGAGTTCTGGCGAGGAATTGGCCTCGCATTCCTACTCTGCATACTCGCGATTCGCTGGGGCATTTCGCGCGGGGATTGGTTTAGGACAGTGAAGCGATAATGCGATGCAAGCTCGGTTGATCCGGACGATTTTGGTTTTTGCAGCGGCTGCGCTGGGGGCACACGCGCATATCGGAAGTCCGGATATTTATCTCGATGGCAAGGCGGGACCATACCAGCTGTTCGTGACGGTGCGGCCGCCGACGGTCATTCCAGGCGTAGCTGAAGTCGAAGTCAGATCGGAGGGTGCGGGGGTACGCGAGATTCAAGTCGTTCCCGTGCCGATGACGGGCGTTGGAGCGAAGTTCGCCCCGGTGGCAGACAAGCTGAAGGCATCGCCGCGAGATCCACAATTCTTTACAGGCGTTTTATGGATCATGGCTCCCGGGTCATGGCAGGTACGGCTCACGGCGCAAGGCCAGCAGGGTGAAGGCACGGTGGCGGTGCCAGTCCCCGCAGCCGCGATGAGCACCAAGAACATGCAGCGGCCGCTCGGAGCAATCCTCTTTGTATTAGGAATGTTTTTGGTCGCGGGCGTGGTAGCAATCGTCGGAGCCTCCGTTCGCGAAGCCAAGCTCGATCCGGGTGTGATGCCGGATCGAACTCAGGAGCGCCGCAGCCGGGTGGCAATGGTGATCGCGTTTGTGGTGGTCGCGACGGTGCTGTGGTACGGGAATGCGTGGTGGGAGAGCGAAGCGGCCTCTTATCGCAAACAGGTTTACAAGCCGTTGCAGATGACGGGCACGCTGGATGGTTCAGGGATGCTGACGTTGCGCATGAAAGACCCGGGGTGGATGTCACCCAAGCGCGGCCGTTTGAGCCGGATGCTTCTGGTGCGCACCATGGATGACCTCGTGCCGGATCACGAACACTTGATGCACTTGTATGCGATCCGGCAGCCCGCATTAGATGTGGTCTACCATCTTCATCCCGAGCAGGTGCAGAGTGGCGTGTTTCAGCTCAAGCTGCCCAGCATGCCCGCCGGGACATACAAGCTGTACGCCGATATTGTTCACGCAAACGGATTTCCGGAGACGATGGTTACGACGTTGCAACTCCCGGACGCGTTGAAGGGACGGCCGCTCGCAGGCGATGATGCGAGCGGCACAGCGATGCCGTGGGAGCGAGCCTCGACTTCGAATACAGCATTCTTGCTTCCGGACGGCTACCGCATGGACTGGGTGCGTGGGTCAGAGGCATTGAAAGCGAAACAGCCGACGGCGTTCCGATTTATTCTGCTCGATCCACAGGGCCGCGCGCCCGCGGACATGCGATTGTACATGGGGATGTTGGGGCACGCTGCGTTCGTGAAGACGGATGGCAGCGTGTTCGCGCACATTCATCCTACTGGTTCTGTTTCCATGGCGGCGTTCATGCTGGCGCAGAAGCAAGCGCCAAAAAACGCAAGTATGGCAGGCATGGATATGACAGGTATGGACATGCCTGAGATGGATCGCGGCGCAACGAACGGCGTTCGATCAGCCGCCACGGCCGCCCTGCCCAATGAGGTTAGTTTCCCGTATGGATTTCCAACCGCGGGGCGCTATCGAATTTTTGTGCAGATGAAGCACGGAGATGCGATCGAGACCGGTGTATTCGACGCCGATGTGAAATAGCGGCGCTTATTCGAAGGGAACCACGCGCTCGGGCATGGGTGGCGTACGGCCGAGCAAGCTGAGCACGGTTGAAGCGAAGTTGAGACTGTCGTAAGGTTCACTGACCGTACGCGTTGGCATTCCGGATCCGGCCATCATCCAAACCGAATGAGTGGAGATGCGGAAGAAGCCACCGTGATTGCCGCCAGGATTTGGGAAGCGCACATTGAAGTTCCAGTGATCCGCGGCGAAGACCTCGAAGTCGGGGGCCACGAGCTCGCGGCGGCGGCGCTCATACCGAAGCAGGACGGCGTTGATGCCCGGGGGTCCTGGCACGTTCGGTGCGACGGGGGATAGGTCCTCGGTGATGCCGATCACCGCATTTGAATAGCGGCACAGATGAATAGCTTCTAACCACTCCCGTTCGGTATGCCACGCAGAAAGCCATGCGGCACGATCCGCGCCGGGAGGCAGTTGAAGTTGTGCATCTTCGAAAAGATGCAGCGGCAAGCCAGCGCTCCAGGGTTGCGGGTCCCAGGTAATCTTGCCCTCGGCGTTCTGTGACAGGTGCTGAACTGGTTCGACGGATATGCGGCCGGCGTTATCGACTCGAATGATCAGCTGGCTATCTTCGCCAGCGTAAAGCCAGTAGGATTGGAGCGCAGCGTCGGGAAGGCGCGACGCGGTGAAATCGATCGGGCGCGGCGAGAGCTCCGGCTGAGGATTGTTGCGCACGCGCTGTTCAGCAAGAAGCGGGAAATAGTTTACGCGGCGAAACGATCGCTCTTCATCGAGATTTCCCGAGGGATCGAGCACGAGACCGCGGACTGCCGGGCCCGCAACATAGTGCTGGAGATCGTAGATGGAGTTGTTGTCGCCCAATGCGAGTTCGGGAATGAGATCCGCGATGTTTTGTTTAAAAGGACGATTTCCTTGAGGCTGCAGCTTGAGCAGAGATCGAAGGTGCCGGATGTACGCGTTGTATTCGGAATGTTCGCGCTGCCAAGCCTGTAGTTCATTGCTGAGGCGGCGCGCTTGCTTGTCCTCTCCGCTGTCACGCTGTTCAGGAGTCCAGCTGTGAGGCTGTGCGGCAACCACCTTTTTGCGATCATCGATGGCCTGCTCGAGAGCGCGCATCTCTTCTTCCAATTCCGCGGCGGTTTTGGTCCAGGCGTCACGGTGCCGATCAATGATTTCGCGAAGGCAACGCGCGGCGGCGCTGCGGATGTCTTCGGGCAGGCCGTGCTGGGCCAACTGCAGCAGAAGAATGTGGATCTTGTTCAGATCGCTGTTGCGAAGGTGAACAGAGGTGCGCTCGTTTCCGTCGATGTCGAGCCAAGCGGTTGGATACCGGGACGCTTCGCCTTCTAAATAGAACGAAACGGTGCTGGGAGTGATGACGCGGTGGACCAGCGGGTTGAGTCCGCGGAGCTTGAAGTCGCTGAGCTGATGACGGTTGGTAACGACATGATGGGCTCCGCCTGCGACGCTCGCGAACAAATCAGGCAGACTGAAGGATTGGCTGAGGACGCCCGGCACGTTGTTCATTCCGTGATCGGAGACGACTACGAAGAGAGTTTCCGCCCCGAGAGGAGAGGCCTGAATAGCAGACCAGAGTCTGCCAACGCGTGTGTCAAGCCGCTGCAGTACGTCAAAAAGCGCCGCGGGTTGGTTGGTGACATGACCCGCATGGTCGACCTCCGCGATGTAGAAATCGAGATAGAAGATTTCGGGCCGCTGCAATTCTTGCTTGAGTTCATCAATGGTCTGCTCGGCGAAGAGTTCGTCGAACGAGGGGGTGCCCGCACTTTCGAGCATCGAAAAAACCGCCTTTGAAGAGAAGCGGCGTTTCAACACTTGTTCGAGGGTGGTCCAACGCACGCCGCGCTGAAAGAGCTGAACGCTTTGGAATCGTTGTGCATACGGGAAAGCGTCGATGACAAGTGGAATGCCGGCGCGATCGAGAACCTCGACCCCGGGCATATCGACGGCGCGGCTACGCGCATAGCCGATATAAAAAGGAAAGAAATTGAGGTAATCGTAGACGTGGCCGGTGTAGCGGTCGTACTCGACGTTGCCGCGAATGATCGTATGGTGACCGGTGTCGAGCATCGACCAGGACGGGGCGGAAAGGCTGATGCCGCGTGTGTAGAAGTTTTCGAAGATTGTGCCCTGTTCGGCGAAGATGTGTGAAAACCAGGGCAGGCGCGACTTGCCGGTGGCGGGATCGATCTGCCTCATGGTGTTGTAGAGCAGGTCAGCGTTGAGGCCATCGAGTTTGAGAATGACGACACGGCGGGCGCGAGGAGCCTCATTCCGGTGCGAAGGCACGTTTTGCGGCAGCTGTGCGTGCGACGACACGGTCGCGGCCGTTGAAGCGAGGAGAAAAGCTAGAAACGGAACGAGCAGCGGCGTCACTTAACGGACTTCGCGCTCTCCGCAGGACCAATGGAAACGGCGCGCGGCCGTGCGGCCATTCCAAGGCCCGCAGCTGCATGCATTGTGGCGGTGTCGCGTTCGAGGGCGAGCAGAGTGAGCGAACAGTTGGCTTGCAGATTCTCATCCTGAGAAAGGCTGCGCAAACGTTCGAGAGTTGCGGAGGCGTGTGCCCGAATCAAAGGCGAGCCGATTTCCGGCATGAGCCTGCCGAGCTCGGTGACCGAAGCCTGAATCCGAGAGCTATCGTAAGCGATTTCAGGCTGAGTACCCGGCTCGAGAAGCGAATCTAAGAAGTGCAAATGATATTCGACTCGACGGTATGAATCGAGCGCGCTGAGGTTTGCCGCATCCTGTGGGGCACGGTGCGTATAAACGCCCAGAGTGACATCGTGCAACAAACCGCGCGCAACCCGCGCTTTCTTGGATTCTTCGAAGTAGGCCAGCTCGGAGCGGCGCTGTTTACCGAGGCGGTTGAGCAGCATGCCGTTGGTGCTCTCGGCCTCGAGGAGCGCATAACGCGCTCGGGCGGCTTGTAATTCGCGTTCCGGCGCGCCTTCCAGGGGATTGATAGCGAGCGAATCTACATGGCGCTGGATCTCTTTGCGAAGTGACGGGTCAGCCTGCTGATCGAGAGCGACGGCAACACGGAACCGCGAGTAGCAGTCGAGTCGAGCAGTCTGGTTCATCGCTGCTCCATGACGATCAACGACGAAATCGTACAGGTCGGCGGCGACATAGTAGTACCAATTCGTAAAGTGCGAGATGCCGATTACGCCAGCCGTAATTTCGTTAATAGAGCGCTGGGTCATCTCGTGCCAGCGAACGTGAAGCGTATCACGGAAGTCAACGAGCAGCAGGGGAACCTTGGGGTAGCTCAAGCTATATACGCCGAGGGGAATCAGCTGAATCTGTCGCGAACCCGGAGTATTAGTCAAGGATAAAGAACCGTTCTCGTCCAGCGTGCGCGTGTAGACCGGGCCTTTCCAACCCTTCAGACGATCGTCGGTCCAGGGATTCCGAATATTCAGTAGTTTCCAAATTGGATTAAGCGGAACGGCGGCGGCGTCAGGCGGCGAGTGCAAAGGGAACCAAAGGAGGGCGTACTCACCGGTTGTGCCGCCGAGATCGAGCGATTCAAAGAATAGGCCGGTTCTTTCCGCGCATTCGCGCAGAAGCTCCCAGTTGCGGCTGCGAACGCGCTCTTCATCAAAACCGGATTCCTGTCCGATTCGCGATGCGCGGGACTCACTGACGAAGCCGCCCAGGAGGTGTTTGCGCAGCTCCAAGCGAGCAATGATGGTGTCCAGTTGCGTTTGCGTCAGGCACGAATCGCCGGGCGAGACGGGCGCCTGGCGCAAATAGCTAATCGCTTCTTCGAGATGAAGACGCTCATAATCGAGTTGGTTACTGCGGTAAGCACGAGAGGTAGCGCGAACCGGCGTTGTCATGGGATCGAGCATGAGCCACTGCAAGAGGTCGCGCCCTACCTCAGAGGCGACGGGATGCTGTGGCGCGGTGAGATCGAAGAACGGGGCGGTGTCGTGCGCGCTGACTTTGCTTGAGCCTTTATCGATACGCCAGTAAAAGAACGGCACAGCGGAGAGAATGCGTTGGCCGACATTCGGATGGGAATACCCGAGGAGCCAAACGTACGTGACCCGATCGTTTTCGGGATTATTGTCGCCCAGGGTGTCGCGAAGAACGGCTAAGAGCGGCTGGTCTTGCTCTCCGTTTCCACTGGTCGGGCAGGAATGACAAAAAAGAGCGAGCAGTTGCGCCGTGCTACCGACCGAACTTGCCTTCCAGTAATAACCCGATTGGCTGATCTGATGCAGAGCGGTGGTTTGCGGCCTTTGTGCGGGGACGTCCGCGGCCGGGCATACCCCAACTGTGCAAAACGCCGCGAACAACATTGTGTGAAAGAGTACGCGCATCGGGGTTACATTCAGCCCGTGAGCAATCTTACTTGCAATTGAGGCTCCAAAATATCAGACGCAGTTTTGGTGCAAATGGTCGCCGATCTGAGTGCAAAAAGCCATGCTAGGGTAAAGGAGAGTGTATTTCGAGACAGCCCTGAACGTGGTATGGCTGATGCTCGGGCTCTTCGCGCTGGCGAGCACGATTCGTTTTGCATTGCGCCCCAGTACGGAGCTGAAGCGAGCGCCAGCGTGGCTGCACATCGTCGGTGTCGGGCTGATTATCGCAGCCCTGTTTCCCTATATTTCGGCGACCGACGATGTGGTGCGCATTGAACATTTCAACGCGCAGCACGATCACGGGCACCCGGGTAAACGGAGCCACAACGACGACCTGTTGCGGCTTTACGAGACCATGGATACTCCCCTGGTCTGCCGCGCACCGGAAGTCGCCATACAGTTCTACTTCGTCGCGCTGACGTTCACTCCCGTGTTGCACGCGAGTGACCGCATTGCGCCGCGCGAAGCCGGCCGTTCGCCGCCTGTCGCAGTAGTCTAACGCAAACCAAAGAGTTAACAAAAGTTCAGAGGAGGACAGATGCAGCGCCACAGCTGGCGTTTGTACATCGCTCTCCTGTTTGCATCCGGATGCCTGGCCCAGACCGCCAGTGGTCCGCAAGCACTCACATGGCAGGAGACCGAAGCGAGATTTCGAACCAATAATCCGACGCTCTTGGCGGGAAAGGTGACCATCGACGAGGCGCGGGCGGACGAGATTACGGCATATCTCCGTCCTAATCCGGATTTCACTCTGTCAACGGACGGCACTCAAATCTCTCCTTCACAGGGCGTATGGCGGCCGTTCGCGGGTACTTTCGTGTCAACGGGTCTGAGCTACTTGCACGAGCGCGAACACAAGCGCGAGCTGCGGTTGGAAAGTGCGGAGAAAGCCACGACGATCGCGACAGCGGCGCAAGCCGATCTGGAGCGAACTCTGACGTTCAGCTTGCGCGATGCCTTCGTACGCGTGCTGCTGGCCAAAGCGGTTTTGGGAGTGGTGAAAGAAAACCTGGAGTTCTACGACAGAGAGATCAAGATCAACGGTGACCGCTTGCAGGTAGGCGCGATCGCCAAAGTGGATTTCCAGAGAGTGGAGCTGCAGCGGGTTCAGTTCGAGTCGGACCTGCAGACCGCGCAAGTGAATCTGCGCACAGCCAAGATCGATCTGTTGGCGCTGTTACGGGAGCCGACGGTAGTCGATCAGTTCGATGTCGTCGAAGAGTTCTCGTTTGGAGAGCCGATCACGACGTTGAAGGAGCTGCGTGAACTGGCGCTCAATACTCGTCCCGATTTGAAGGAAGCCGAGCAGTCGCTTGAGAAAGCCAAAACCGATCATCAGCTTTCGATCGCGAATGGTTCGGCCGACCCGACGTTCAGCACGTGGTGGACACACAACGGTTCGTTCAACAATCCAGCCGCCTACAACGCGCTAGGGGCCAGTGTTAGCGTCCCGCTGCGGATATTCGACCGGAATCAAGGGGACAAACTGCACACCCTGCTCGATATCGGGCGGAGCGAGAAATTGCGCGACGCGGCGGAGGTGACAGCGCTGCACGATGTGGATTCGGCCTACGCAACGCTCGAAAGTACGCTCGCGCTGTTGCGGCCTTATAAGGCGAAATATCTGGAGGAAGCGCAGGAGGTGCGCTCAACGGTGTCGTTCGCATACGAGCACGGAGCGGCATCGCTGCTGGACTTTCTCGATGCGCAAAAGGAATACCGAACCACAGAGCTCACATACGTGAATCTGGTCGGGGCCTACTTCTCGGCGGCAAATCAGGTGAATTTTGCAGTAGGACGCGAGGTAATTCGATGAAGCGGGCCAGTTTCGCTTACGGTGTGGCGCTGCTCAGTTTCATGCTGGCAGGATGCGGCAAGGAAAAGGTGGACGCGGCGGCGGCAGCACCTCCAAAAGCAAACGTAGTGGAGGAACCGGATCTCAACATGGTCAAAGTGGAGCGGCCGGAGCGATTCCCGCTGGTGGCGGCTGGGCAGCGCGATGAACTTCCACAGGTGCATGCGACGGGAACAGTGGCTTTCGATGTCGAGAAGTCGATTCCCGTGGTTTCGTTGGCTTCCGGACGAGTCGTCGCGATCTATGCCAAGCTCGGCGACGACGTGACGAAAGGGCAGCTGTTGCTCAAGGTGCTGAGCAACGATATCACCAACGCGTTCCAAGGTTACGAACAGGCGAAAGCGGATGAAGCACTCGCCATGAAGCAGTTGGAGCGAGCGAAACTTCTGTACGAGCACGGCGCGATTTCATTGAACGACTTACAGGTGGCGGAGGGCACAGAAGAGAAGGCGCGAGTGAGTCTCAAGGCCGCTGCTCAGCTGATTCGAACACTGGGCGGAGATCCAGACCATGAAGATCCGGTTGTGAACGTGTATGCCCCGGCGTCGGGAACCATTGTGGAACAGAACGTGGTGCAGTCCGCGACCGTGCATACACCCGACAATCAGCCCAATCTTTTTACAATCGCGAATCTTTCGACCGTGTGGGTGATGTGCGACGTGTACGAGAACGACTTGCCCATCGTTCGACTGGGCGACACGGCCGATATTCAATTGAACGCTTATCCGGACCATACGTTTCACGGGCGCATTAACAATATTGGGAAGATTCTGGATTCGAATCTGCGCACCGCGAAGGTCCGGATCGAACTCGCAAATCCAGGGATGATGCGGGCAGGAATGTTTGTCAGCGCGACATTTTATGGCTTGCACGGCCAAGCATATGCGACCGTCCCGAGCGGCGCCGTTCTACATTTGCATGATCGCGACTGGGTGTTCGTGCCTTCCGGCAACGGCGCGTTTCGCAGAACAGAGGTGACGGCCGGCAAAATCGTCAACGGCATGCAGGATGTGTCATCCGGTATCTCACCGGGACAGAAAGTGGTCAACAATGCTCTCGCTTTGAACGCGGAGAGCGAGCAGTAGAAGCGCCGGACCTAGAGAGACATGATTCGCGCCTTTGTCGATTACTCCCTGCGCAACAAGCTGCTGGTGATGGCGGTAGGGATTCTTCTTCTAGCGTGGGGCGTTATTTCGTTCAAGAACCTGCCGGTCGAAGCTTATCCCGACGTGGCGAACAACTATGTTCAAGTGATCACGCAATGGCCTGGGCGCGCGGGTGAGGAGGTCGAGCAGCAGGTCACGATTCCGATAGAAGTTCAAATGGCCGGCATCCCTCATCTGGCCAACATACGATCGATTTCCGAGTTCGGGCTTTCGGTCGTGACGATGAACTTCGACGATGAATCGAATAATGACTGGAACCGGCAGAAGGTCTTGGAGCGATTGTCGATGGTGACGCTGCCGAACAATCTGCAGCCGACGATTGGACCCGACTACAGCCCGGTCGGACAACTCTATTGGTACACGCTGAAGAGCACCAATCCCCAGTACGACCTGATGGAGTTGAAATCGCTCGAGGATTGGGTGATCGAGAAACAGTTGAAGTCCGTTCCGGATGTGATCGATGTGTCGAGCTTCGGCGGAACGACGCGGGAGTATCAAGTCCAAGTAGATCCGGACCGGCTGGTGTCTTACGGGGTGGGCATCGGGCAAGTGGAGCAGGCACTCGGCAACAACAACGTGAATGCGGGCGGCAGCTTCATCCAAACAGGCGAGCAGCAGGTAAATGTTCGCGAGGTGGGTCTATATCGCGATGTGAAGGACATTGGCCGGACGGTTCTCAAAGCGCAGAATGGGACACCGATCCTGGTGCGTGACGTTTCATTTGTGACGCAAGGACCGAAGATCCGTCTGGGTCAGATTGCCAAGGCAGTTCACCGCAAAGACGGCTCGATCGTGGATGACGGGGACACGGTAGAGGGAATCGTTCTGCTGCGCAAGGGCGCTAATGGCGATGCGATGCTCGCGGCGCTGCACCAGAAAGTGGACGAGCTAAACAATCGCATCCTGCCTCCGGGCGTGAAGATTGTGCCGTTCCTGGATCGCAGCGACCTGGTTCATTTCACGACGCACACGGTGATGCACAACCTGACGGAAGGCATCCTGCTCGTTTCCATCATTCTGTTCTTATTTCTGGGCAATATACGGTCGGCCATCATCGTGGTTCTGACGATTCCGTTTGCGCTGCTCTTCGCATCGATTTGTCTCGACCTAAGTCATGTACCGGCAAACCTGCTTTCGCTGGGGGCGCTCGATTTCGGGATGGTGGTAGACGGATCTGTGGTGGTGATTGAGAATGTGCTGCGCCACATCAGCAGGCGCGATCACGAGCGAACCGTGATGGACTTGATTCGCGAGTCGGTGCATGAGGTGCAGCGGCCGGTGTTTTTCGCGCGCGCGATCATCATCACGGCGTATCTGCCGATTTTTACGTTGCAACACGTGGAAGGACGCCTGTTCCGTCCGATGGCATTGACCGTCAGTTTCGCGTTATTAGGATCACTGCTGTTTTCGCTCTCGATTCTGCCGGTGTTAGCACTGCTCCTGTTTGGGAGTAACACGAAGGAGTGGCGGAATCCGATTTTGGCGGCGATCATTGCGGGTTACAGGCGGTCGCTCGAGTGGTCGATGAGCTCGCTGCCGCGACGGTTGATCGTGCTGGGTATTGCAGGCGGGCTTTTGATTGTGGCGGTGTCTTTGATGATCAGTGGTGCAATCGGCTCGGAATTCTTGCCGCATTTGGATGAGGGCGCGATTTGGGCGCGCGGCACGTTGTCGCCGAGTACGGGTCCGGCAGAAGGCGAGCGCGTGATGAGAAGAGCTCGGTTGATGTTCGCAAGCTTCCCGGAAGTGACCAAAGTGGTCAGTCAAGACGGGCGACCGGACGATGGGACGGACTCGGCGCTTTTTTCGAATACGGAGTACTTCGTCGATCTGAAGCCCAAAGAGCAGTGGCGGCCTGTTTTCAATCGCGATAAGGAGGAGTTGATTCGCGCCATGAATCGGGAGGTGGAAAAGATCCCGGGCGCCATCTGGAACTTCTCGCAGCCGATCGCGGACAACATGGAAGAGGCGGTGAGCGGCGTCAAAGGTGAACTGGCGATCAAGATTTTCGGGACAGATCTCAGAGAACTGGAGGGCAAAGGCGAGGAAGTCGTGAAGGTGATGCAAGGCGTTGCCGGCGTTCAGGATCTCGGCCTTTTTCGCGTGATTGGACAGCCGAACTTGAACATCACGGTGGATCGGGATCGAGCGAACCGGTATGGATTGAACATTTCCGACATTCAAGATGCGGTCGAGACGGCGATCGGCGGGAAGGCGGTGAGCCAAGTGCTGCGCGGCGAACAGCGTTACGACCTGGTGGTGCGATATCAGCCGGAATATCGCACCAGTCCGGATGCGATTCGAAACATCCGGCTTTTGGCTCCTTCCGGGGAGCGAGTTGCGTTGGATCAGGTTTGCAACATCTCGACGACCGACGGGGCTTCGCAGATTTACCGCGAAAACAATTCCCGCTACGTCGCGATCAAGTACAGCGTCCGTGGGCGCGACTTGGGCAGCACGGTTGAGGAAGCCATTCGTCGGGTGGATAGCGAAGTGAAACTGCCGCCCGGTTATTACCTGGAATGGGCGGGTGAATACGCGAGTGCGAAACGGGCCAATGCGCGGCTGGCGGTGATTGTGCCTGTAACAGTTGCGGTTATTTTCTTTCTTCTGTATTCGATGTTCAACTCTTTCAAATGGGCGGCACTCGCGATGGTGAGCGTCGGGCTTTCGCCCATCGGCGCACTGTTTGCGTTGTACTTCACGGGAACTCACTTCAGCGTTTCTTCGGGAATCGGTACGCTGGCGTTGTTCGGCGTGGCGGTCGAAACCGGAGTGATCATGATCGAATACATCAACCAGCTGCGCTCGAGAGGGTACAGCATTCCAGAGGCGGCGGTCGAAGGCGCAGTTTTGCGGCTGCGCCCCATCATGATGACGATGTTGGTGGCGACGCTGGGACTCTTACCTGCGGCTATTTCGACCGGTATCGGGTCGGATTCACAGAAACCGTTCGCAATCGTGATCGTAGGGGGACTGAGCGCCACGCTGCTGTTGAGCGTTTATGTACTGCCGACACTGTACACGTGGATCGCCGGCGAGAACGATGTTTTGCCCGCATATCAAGTGGATTTAGCCGAACCTCATTAAGAGGACACACGCGAGTCAGGCCCGCTTCGGGGGCGGATGTTTTGCGACACGAAGCCAATTCGGCTGCTCCGGACTTGCAGGCGAGGACGATTATCTCCGGTAGGACGTCTAGCGGTGAATCAGTTCTACTCGGCGATTCTTCGCTCGTCCCTCGGCGGTGGAATTGTCGGCGACCGGATGCGATTCGCCAAAACCTTTGACCGTTAACCGGCTACGATCTACGCCGTGAGCGGCTAGCCAATTGGCCACGGAACCTATCTCCAAGCCGATCGATCGCGGCTGCCGCTTGCTCATCGGTCGGTTGCTGCAGCCTTGTGTGCGTGGGCTGAGCTTGATTACCAGGAGGCGTACCGCGTCTTGCAACCCGATGGCTGGCTCGTGGTCATGGGCTGTGCGCCGGGCGCGCTCTTTGGCGAGATGACTGATGTCCTGTCATCCGTCTACCCCGCATTCATCACGGAGGTGGCGCCACGCGCCTGGTTTGCGCCCGATTGCCCTCCCCACGACACGGTCATTACCGAGAGATCATGGCAGGGTATTCCCGTCCATCAGAGGAGGATCCACGACTTCACCTACGTTGCCGACTTTGGTGACCCAAACGAGTTGGCCGCAATGCTTGGCCGCATCTATGGCCCTGTCGCAGAGCGGTATGTGCGCGACCACGGACAGTCAACCTTCGCCTATCGCTTACGCATTGAGTATGGACAGGTTGCCAAGTAGTCTCGTTACGCTTGGTCGCAACCGAACAATCCTCAGTCCCAGACTCCCCAAAATGCCAGTTCACGGAATGAGGCAGGCTGTATCGAAAGGAGCTGTCGAGCAAGATAGAGCTGATCTCCTGCCTCATAACTTGCAACTCTGACAAGGCAAAAATGGCATGTTCTGCGGGATAGCGGGGTTGTCCGCAAAGACCAAGCTTTGCCACGATTTCGCAGCTGGCATCATCCCGCCCAATGGCAGCAACCGCACCACTCCACACCCGCTCCCCTTCCCAACCGAACGACGATGTGGGAACGAAGGCAGCAGAGCGCAGACAATGCAGAGGAATTGATGTGTTACAATACTTTTGTGAGAATCCACACACGAAATCCTTTGATTAGAACATATCTCAAAAAGGGAGAGATGAAGGTACCTTTCTTTCGATGGACACTCTTGTCTCTTATAAGAATAATCGGTTACGTTATTATGGTAATCGCCTCATTCTCGAATCCTGCACTCTTTGCTTTTCTCATTGGGTATCTATTAGTGAAAATGAGCAGATTTCCAAGAGAGTACAGTGACGTGAAACACCTCGAAAAAGCATTTGATGAGATCGGCGAACGGCTTGATACCTTGGAAGAGCGAGTGAACGAGAAATAGCTTTCAAAATGAGCACCCAGCGTTCCCCGTTTAGGCTCTGTCTCGCTTCCAAATCGAAGAGATGATAATCCGTCCGGTATTGCTATCTTTGAAGCAGTAAATACCGATCTCATACCCATTGTATTTTCTGATAAGCATATTTGGTTTGACCTGTTCGCCATGCTGATAGACGTCTCTGGCATCTGCACCCCCCCTCTTGTGAACCAAGCGTATGAGCCAGTGATTTGATACTGCGGGATAGATGCATAGAAGCGGATTATACCATTTGTTGCTTTCTCTCTTTATTTCACTTTTTGACAATCTCATCGGTTTCCTGTATAGTCCACGCACCAATGAACGAAAGAGACGATTCTTTTCTCCCTGACGGGCTGACGAACCATCCTGCACAAGAACCAGCAGGACTTGTTCACTTCAAGGTGTTGAAACTCATTCCACCAGAAACGGCCAATCAGCTGGGGATTCCTGCGGAAGCTCCCGTGTTTGTCTCACCGTTTATTCGTGGGGCAGAAACCTGTCGAGACTGCGGCACAACCTTTACGCCACTTGTCTATCAAACAGGGTATGAGGTCACTGCCCAGCATTTCCATGAGCGCTCTGGTGGCATCTATTTTTACTCGACGCTTTCTCCTGCGGTGGTGGCGGCGCGCGGCATGGATAATCCGTATGCCTGGATGGGGCTCGTCGAACCGCATGGACTGATTGACCCGCCATATGATGAGCGTTGGTTGGCCGACTGGCGGGAGGAAGCGCCTGATCTCGTCATGGAGAGTCGAGCAGAGCAGGTATATGTCCACGAAATCCGTGCCTACCACAGGGGAAGACCTGAAGCGATAACGGAAGGCGTCCTCATTGCCAATTGCTTGACCGATAAATCGCACGGGCTTCGTCGGTTATCTCCTGAATGTGGCTCTGCCCTGTCCGTTGGTCAACCAGTGTTTCGCTTCATCGTTGATCAGGGCGAAGTCCTCTTTGAAGCATTGCAGCATCCACCACAGTTTCAGGGTTTTTCGCTGCCACCCGCTCACTAAGCAACGGATGACACCATCAGACTAGCTCGCCCGTGAGGGCTTTGACCTGCTCTAGTGACAAGGCATGCCAGTCAGGTTCACCAAGCTCAATGCGGGTAATGCCATGGCGGATAACCGCTTTGGGTTGCCATCTGGCAAACGTCACCTGATCAAAGGTCGCTGCCTGCTCGATATGGCCGTTGCGGTTTTTGACGGGTGGGTAGTGCTCAATGCAGATGGCCGGTTCGGGATAGTCAAACCGCTGGGGCAGATACTTCGCGAGCACTTCTGGCCAGAGATTCTCGGCAAGGTTGGTAATCGAGGTGGTTTCGTTCTCATCCAACTCAGTGAGAACAACAACCGGTGGTTCGTTGAGCCGTTCATAGATGCGGACATGACAAACACCGATCGGTTGCCGGTCATAGTAGCCGCGAAACTGGAATGGCTCATCAATCAGCTTGCGGGGCAATCCGATATCGCTGTGTCGGGTAGACTCTGGGGTCATCGTTTCCTTCTCGCTCCTCCTTTCCATCACAAGGGTAATCCCAGATTCGTATACTGCTTTCCCTCGCTGGATGGTGGTGCGGCGACCACCAGCTGCTCAGCTGGAACAGTGAGCGGCAGGTGCTCTGGCTGGGCGGTGGCATCCTCAAGTATGGTAATCAACTGATCCGCTGTCTGTTGAATCGCGCTCAGATTTCGCCGCAACACGGCTTTGTCCTTCGCCCAGGCTGCCACATAGGGGAAGGAATAGTCACCTGTGGCAATCCCAAAATGGCTCAGGACAACAAAGGCGCTTGATTCAGCCACCGTCTCTGCGTCGTCTCTGGCAATGCCGTTCTTGTGATCTGCGAGGTAATGAGCTGTCTCATGGAGCAGGGTCTTGGTTTCCTGATCGCCACTGATTGTGTCGGAGAGACCAATGGCTTTCTCCCTCGGGCTGTAGTAGCCGCGGGCTGAGCCGGTATCCTCGCGGCGGAGGCTCACCTCTTGCTCAGACAGAAAGCCGACCAACCGTTGCCTGAGAAGCTCACCAAGATCCGACACGGTTCCAAGCTCATGCACTGGTGGTGGGGCTGGTAACTCCTTCCCTTCTGTCTGAGACACGTCAAAGACCGTGCCGACACCGAAGCTGGAAACGGTGTAGATGGCTTCTGTTTCGTCATCACCGTCCTGCTCTGTTGGCAGGCGGCGTTTATGGGGAACCAGGATTTTGATCCCGTGCTCGCCTTTTTTGACTTGTCAACCAAGCTGCTGCCACATCCGATACCCTGCCACCTGGGTTGCCTCTGGTTGCTGCACCATGATGAGCAAGGTGTTGTTGAACGAGTACCCATGAAATCGGCTCATCGTGCGCAAATAGGCGGCAAACTGGTTGCTGTCCAGAATCGCGTCAATCCCCTGTTCAAGCGTCTTGATGATTGGCGCTAACCGGTCAGGCTGTGGTGCTGACGATTCATGTTGGATGGCTGATTGCGGCGTGAACCTGCCATTGTCTCGCATAATGCAATTAGGCAGGAAGTGAGTGAGATTATATGGAAGAGATGGTTATCTGTCAATTGCTTGTCTTGACCAACAGATTTGCTTCTTGCTACAATCACGCAATTAGTATCTATGGCAGCAGAAGCAGGAGACTTACTCTCCGCCTATATGGCTCGCCTGCCCGACAACCACAGGGACAAACCCTTCCTCGACACCATCCAATCGCGGCTTCTTACCTATCAGGCAGCTGAACACGCTGGCAAGCCAACTGTCGAAACCCTCACTGCCTTTTGGCGATCCGCATGGCGGGACTGGGGGACAAAACTTGGTCGCTCCGTGAGCGTGCCTGAGCTCTCACTGCGGGATGATGCCTTTGAGCTACTCAAGCGTGATGGCCGGACACTCGTGTTTGTGCCAGAAGCAGTTGCAGGAAGCGATGCCTTCGCTTCGCTTCGTGCGCTCGTGCCACCTGGCGCGCAGTGTCACTGGGCTGAACCGCACCTGCTGCGTGTGGTAATGCCATCGAACAATCAGGCTGGCTGGCGGTTGAGCGTTACCCGCACATGAAGCGCTACGGGAATAACGCAAAGGGAAAACAAGCACGCCTCGAGTACGGCGATTTACAGGGACAGACACTCAATACCTATCTGATCGCAACCCTCGCCCACAATCTGCTGACGAGATCATTTCTTGATGAGCATGATTACCGCGCTCGCGTCACGACTCCTTCGTTGCTGCTTGGCTCACGGATTGTGCATGACGGGAACGGACAGCACCGGCAATTCCTGCAGTCTTTGCGGCAACAGCAAGCAGTGCAACCGAGGACAGGCCATCAACCCTTGTTCGGCTGAGTGTTGAACCATGGAGCGGCTGTTAGATACGGGGCTTGTCAGAACCGTTGATCCAGGACTACTCGTTCGGCTGCAACGGCGGTGAGACGCAGGGGATTTTCGAAGTTGATCAGCAACGAAAGAGGCGACTGCAGCGTTGACCACACCAACATCTCGCCGTGTGTCTGGGTTTGTCAAGGCTGGCAGTGCTGCTTTGAGTTTCTGAAGATCAGGAACGGAGAAATCGTTGCTTACGCGATCTTGGCTCGTCGTGAAATGGAACGAGGGACGAGTGGCATAGGGGGATGCTGGGTTCACTACAGCTAATTTGGCTAATAATCCGTTGAGTATTGGTTTTTTATTATCATATTCTGTTCCTTTTGGATATACCCAGACACTAAACCGTTCTGACTGGCTTAGATCACCTAGTTTTTCATCTACAATTCCTTTCCTTTCTTCTTCATGGCGCACGCTCAAGGCGAAATCCTTTCCTTGACATGCAAATGCCAGCGGATCATAGTCGTTTCGCTCGTGAAGATTGAAGAGACTTGCTTGGTGTTCGTCTCCGCCAAATCTTTGAAGTGTTTGTTGCCATACCGCTTCTGACATTTTTGGATAGACAGCTTGGACGAATTCATAGGGCTGAGTTTTTAGGATTAAACTGCTCAGCTAATCGAGAAACAGTGACCTCAAGCAAATGGAGCTGCTGGTTCGCGGGTCACTTTCTGTGGGACTGCAGCTGTATCCGGCGTCACCCCTGATGGGATGGAACGAGGGGGAGCTGCAGTTTGGGGCTTGTGTGCTCCAAAACCGATCTTACTGATCGCTTTGCGAAAGCCACCCTCACCTGATCCTGTTTCTGGCATATATTCTATATATACTAGCAGCCAAGAGTTATGTCAAGTTTCGAACAAGGTTGAAACTGTAAGGTATTTGCATTCCTATCTCCCCTGTTTCGTCGCGCTCAGGGCAACCTGATGCGTCAATTATTGTCAACTGGGCACAGAATGCTCTCTCTCTTACCATTTTTCGCTTCGCTGGGGGCTGCTGCGTCAATCAGCGCTGATTGCCTTCCGCTGCGGTGTTTGTGCCCTGTCCGTGGTGAATGCCGAGTGCCGCTCCTGCCCGAGCTGGCGTAATCCTATCGCCAACCAAGGGGAGAGGCAATGGATCATGGTGTAAATCGCGAAGGCCGCGTTGGTACAGTTGTTTACCCGTTCTTTGCTAATGCCGATTCGATCTCCAATGTTCTCAAGCGTCCATTGCTGTCCATCAACCGGGCCATGATGCAACCGAACAACCAGCGCATCTCGCGACCGAAGTTGGGAGACCGCCGTATCAAGCGATTGAGCAAATCTTTTTTATCATAGATGATACTTGGATCAATACCGTTCGTTTCATCTGGGATTGTCTCATTCACGAGAAGGATCTCTGTGTCGTCACCTTTTGCCCGTCACTGGACGTTTCAACGACATCAGTTGTGTTCATCGCTTGCCGATGCACAACCCTCGTTAAAAAGAGGACCTGTCTCTTTTTGGTACTGGCCGATCGGGATTTGCTGTTTTTATCTTGTCACTTGCAGCATCAATCAGCTCATCAACAGTTGGCTCTCTGCCATGTGTTTGCAGAAAATCATACTCCGCTTTCCTGAATGTTGGGACGAGTTTTGTCCGACAGTGCTGCTATGAAACGGGGAACTGTCCGCTGCAAAGCTAGTGTATCCCCTCAAGCTCCCTACAAGTGATGAAAGCGCATACGTGGCAAAATTAGCAGGTTCTCTTCTTTTTTCCGAGACAAAGTGAGGATCATACGTGTCAATACACCGATTGATGGTTTCAAATGCAGGAAAAATCAATTCTTCCTTGGTAGTGTATTCTGGAGCGTACCGCTGAATGGCATAGGGAATAAGTAACAGCGTTGCCGGAAAGACTTCTTTTCTCGCACTGGCATCACCAGCTTGCGCTTGGGCAACTCGCTGTTTGAGAGTCTCTAGAAAGAAATCGATAAACGGTTATGTCCGTAGCTCCTCCAAAACATTGATATACGGGTTAGCAGCCGGTGAGAAATGCTACGGTTACTCTCGTGTGTTGAAACTGGCATAAAAAGAAAGACATTGTAGCACAAATAATGAGAAATGCAATGTTATGGGTTGTCCTGGTATTTACCATCCTTGTCTTCTGTTTGTATTGTTCCGCCGAATCAGCGGCACACCTTGTTCCCTGGGAAGCCCAGTCAGTGCTGGCTGACTCCTGAGTGGTGCGTGTTCCGTTGTGCCCATCATCCGGCGGTCAACCTCCGGCGTGACAAGGGCTTTTCGCCACAGCAGTCGCCTCGCGTACGCATCCTTGATTCGCGCAAGGGTTTCCTGCGAACAGATCCGATCAGGCATATGACGGGTTTTGATCTTGTGCGTCTTCGTGCCAATGGTCACAAACGCATGCTGCTTTTCGAGTTGTCAAGCTCTTTGGCTTTCAGCTCATACACTTCCTGCCCGGTAAACCCTTGCGGGTTTGTCCGCTTTCTTGCCGCCTCATCCTCCACTTCCCGCTTGATCGCTAAGGGATGGAACTCGCGAATCCGCGGGGCAAAGGAGACCGAATCAAGACCGGCATCGCGGAAAGAACCTCCACGCCAACATTCTGCAACGCGCCTTGGAGTCTTTCGTCAAACTGGGAGCTGTCTTGGTTGATCATGGTAACCCAGAAACCAAATTGGCTGATTCAGACAAAAAACTATCCAAAGCGCCGGCAGAGGTTGAGACAAATGAAGCTGCTTCATCAATCAGCAAGTGAAAGGGACGGCGTTTCTCTCTTGGCACATCACGACGGCTGAGCGCAGCATGCTCAAACCCGACCGTCAAAAGACAGCCAACGAGCTCGCGGGTTCTGCGGTCTAATCCGCCGAGATTGAAAATCGCACAGATGCCCTTGTCGATGATCTCCCGAAAGTTGATCAAATTCTCCATTTGCCCCAAGCTGTAGCGAAGGGAAGGGTAAAGGTCAAAAGGTCAATCCGATTCATAATCGAGTTGATCAGCATCGGTGTATATTTGCCCCACTGCTCAAACTAATACAAAAAAGTCGATTGCTTGGCCATCGCTGGTATGAGATAACAGGGTATCCCGATAGCCTTTATCAAAGAGGAGTAAGGGAATTTGCACCAACGTTTTCTGGTTTTCAATCATAACAACGCGCTATGGCGAAAAATACTCTCATACGTTGGCGCTTGGCCATCAGCTAACGCTTTCCACGCACGGGTTGTCACCTCAACCATAGTGCCAGCAATCGTTGGGCAGATAGGGTTGGCGAAAATAGTTGAAGGGGACAAAGTAATCGGGTCTGGCAAAGTCAACAAACCAGAGTTTTTCGCTGATAGACTGGTTTGCAAAGTATCCGAGATCGGAAAAATACATCGAAATACTCATCGGCTAATTCCTAGTGCGGATCAACACGGCGAAGCTGTGGTTCAGCGCAAACAGTTGACACCCGAGTGAGGCAACCAGCCGGCTTTTGCCCATGCGGGTTTTGCCAAGAAACCGTTTGTGCGAGAGGGTAGATCGCCTGACAGATGAGCCGGCCAGGGGATCAGGGAATCGTGCCGATTGCCTAAGTGAATCCGACGGGGTGGCGTGCCAAAGGGCAACCTCATCCACTGACTGCCTCTCTAGGCAGGGCAAGCAGGGCAACAGGCGAAGGAGCAAACACCTCGACAAAGACGGGATCAAGAAAGAAGTGCGCTGCCGCACTGGTTGCGGGATCACAACTGGTGAACAGGAAAATCTGGCCGACTTCAGGATGCGACAGCTCGGTGAGCGCTTCCTCTGTCCAGCGCTTGAGAAGCTGTGCTCTGGCCGGATTACCAGGGCAGGCCCACGGCAATCGTGAGCAGATCGAAGCCAAACGCCGCTTGGTAAGCACCAGCCACAAAGGCGGTCAGCTCGGCCACTTTTCGCCGCCACTTGGCCTGACTCTCCGTGGCGAGGTCAACTTCAAGCGCAATCGGCGTGTGGACAACTGGTCAACGCTCACCATCGCCAAGCGTAAAATCCAGCCACAGATCGGGAATGACCGCAACCGAGCGGGTGGTCGTTTGCTTGGTGATGGGGTTCTCACTCGTCACGCTCACTTTGACCGGATGGCGCTTCATGTCCCGCTCATGCATGAGTTGGCTGATGACAACGCCTTCCTGCGCGGCGCAGAGAGCATCCGCAGCGAGCAGAACATCCGTCACCGCGAGGGTGTGGGCGAAAAGAAACAACGGGGTGCTGTTCAGTGCTGCGCCAGCGCTCAGGCACGGGAAATCCCAGTTTCTTGGCGAGTTGATACCCCTTGGCGGTCAACAAATAGACCGCCTTGGTTTGGCCAGCCCGCGCCGCCGCGGCGATCTCTGGCGGAATGGTGACATAGCCCTTGTCTTGCAGGGGTTTGAGCCGCCGGCGTGGATAGCTCGCGGATTTGGGTGAGAGATTGAGTCCCCGCTGCACCTGCTCGGCCGTCAGCAACCGGTGTCTGGCTAACAACGCGATGATGGGCAGATCAGCGGGCAACAGAAGAAACGGTGACGAAGCCTCCCGCTGGTGGGGACGGGACAAGGCAGCAGACAATGGGACAGTTACGTGCATACGGATGTGCTCCATTATGTAGCAAGAATGAGCATATTTGTCAACTGAAGCAAACTGAAACAGAATGGATCAGCTCTTCTCAGTGCTTCGGCGAATCACAATGGGGTTTCCCTCTTTCTTCTTCGGCATGCTTTGTGCCACGTTTGCGTTTGTTTCGTTGGCAAGTCGGCTCAGCACATCCCCAACGCGTACCCCATCTCGCAGACTCAATCTGCGTTTGACATCTACGACAAGCAGCCGGTTGGGCGGCGTGATGCGAAACTGGTTGATTGAAAATGGCTGCAAGGGCAGTGGTTTCTCCCCTTCTTTCACTGACCGACTCACGAGAAATTCTCCTCTGCCTAAGCGTTCGAATTTTTGCCTGTTGAGTTCCACTTGTTCAAGCTTATTCAGATACGTTTGCCGCTCCTCATACCAGACAGTGGCATACCCATACTGGGAGGTGATGTGGGGGACGCGATGGATCGCTTTGATCGCGGTTTTGTCATAGGGAATGGCAGCATCAGCAATGAGCCGAGCTGAATCTGCGTCTGTCATTCGGCCAAAAAATTTTGTGCCAAGACTCATCAGCGTTTCCAGAATTTTTGGGTTCTCTCGCAGCTGAAATGGCTCTTGGAACGCCGTTGCAAAATGGACGTTGTAGTTTCGACTGTATGTGTTGATGAAGCTGTCTAAATCTGCCGCCAAGGGACTATTTTTTCCCCCAACAATTGTTGCAATCTCATCAACAATCACGCTGATAGGGGTTCCTCTGTCTCCGCCAAGTCTCGCTCCCCACCGTTTGATAAAATCCATCAGTGAGAGAAACACAAAGAGCATTTTGAAACTGCGGGTCTGCCTCGGAGTGTTCGTTGGGAAATATCCACAAAGACAATCAGTTTCTTCGCAAACACGTCGTTCCAGGGAAGCGCCCATGTCGTCCCGCCAAACTGGGCTTTGGTAATTGGGTCAGCAAACAGACTCAAGCGCGAGCGCAAGGCTTGGCCATACTCAAAGCGCCGAAGCCGGCTCAAGGGGAGATAGGTGGTTTGGAAGAATGAGACCGCATCACCAACTGAGGGATCAGTGTGGACTGCTTGCCTGAATCGTGCTTGCCACTGCTCGCTTTCGGGAAATTGCAGCAAGTCGTCCATCTGCTCAATCCCCAGTCCGCACGCAAAGAGAATGCGACCAGCATGGGTGGCAAGCGTGTTGACGGCTTGGTAGCCTTGCACCGAGGCGTCAACCAAGCGTGGCGATAATCGCAACAGCAGTGCTGGCAGCCGCTGACTCACCACGAACGATCCCTCAGTCCCAATCCCTGATGCATAAAACAGTGGCGTTGGCAGAATAAAGCGATCAGTCGGGTCAGCAGCATCGCTCATTTCCTGGCCGGAGAGATTGCTGTAGCGCACTCGCTGCCAAATTTTCTTTTGATCTTTCGCACAAAACGAACACACATTCGTAAAGAATAAATCGATAACCTGTGGAATTGGGGTAATCACAATCGTTGGCTTGCCAAGGATGATGGCATCAAGCCAGGCAAGAAGAAAAAGTAATGATGACTTGCCAACTCCTCGTGTGCCACAGACCCCAAGGCCTGTATTTTTTGCACACTGCAATAAGGGCACAAACAGTGCTGCTGTCTGTGGTGGCAACAAGGCAGTCAAGCGGTTGGATGGCTGCTGTGGCATCTTAGGAGTCGTTTCCAACAATGGAGGGATCAACGGGTAAGCCTAGGACCATGGGTGATATGCTCTCCTGTTTTTGTGGGCGAGTAATCAGGGGTGGATCAATCTGCATGAGAAGCTCCTGCAATTGCTCAAATCCTGTTTGATAGGACGCATGCAAGGCTTTTTTGTCTGTCTCCTTTTGCGCTGTAGAGAGAAGGATGAAGTAGCGACGCTGGAGCAGAAGCAGTGCTTCATGGACTTCATAGGCGTTTGGCCGTTTCTTCAGAGACAACCGCGCGACGAGTTGGTTCGCGTACTCACTCATCGCGAGACCAAGGACGGATTGGCGCTTTTGGGGGAACAGCGTGAGTTCGGGTGCTTCCCCAGTCCAGAGTTTATGACCATTCTCTGTGAGTGCCATGTTCTCTCTGCTCCTTGTGGGTTTCTCCCTGCGCCTCGTCTCCGTCTTGGACACCAGACGCAGGGATGCAGCCTTAGCGGCCAAACCAGCCTTTTTTCTTGACCGGCATCAGTGGTGGCGGAGTCACCGGCAACGTGGCAAGTTGGGCAATGGCAAAATTTGTGCTCTCAACAAGGGCTGAAAAATGCCGAGTGGCCAACTGGCAAAGCAGGTCACTGAATCCATCCACTTCCGGCTTGGCAGTGGCAATCCGTCCTTGCGCTTGGTTGACTCTGATCTCCTCGACCACTTCTTTGTGCATGTGAGCCGTGTGGCTAAAGGTCGTTCGCATGCACTGCTCAGCGGCGATCAGCTTGGCGGTCATCGCCATCGCTTCAACACGGTGTTGATTCGCTAGCTCACGCGTGAGCGCTATTTCTCTGGTCTCTGCTCCATCGCGAGAAAAGAAGCTCTGCTGAGACACGAGGGCATCAGCGGTCAAGACCGCTGGCACGCTTGTCTGCGGTTGCTTGCTGATCCGCCAAACTCCGCTAATCAGGTCAAAACCATCGAATGGCGATGCTTGGAGCTGACGCTTCTTGCCAACCTGACCGAGGGTCAATCCCTTGACCACACCGCCCCAGAAACCCTCTGAGACCGTGGTGAGTGGTTCTGGTTGCGGCAAGTGCGCTTGTCGCAGTTGAAAGGCGGTTCGCTCAAGCCCTGCTTCTAAGATGTGCTCGATATGCGCTAAAGACGCAGCAACTTCGGCATCAAGGATTGCTGCCTGCTCTTCCGTCAAATGCGGCGAGAGCTCTTTGAAGCGAGCAGCATTTTCAACGATTGAAATTTGCTCGTAGAGAGCCTGCTGCAAATCCGCAGCTCCCAGCTGCATCGCAGTTCGCAGAAGCTTTGAGTGAAAGACCATTTCCCGCACGGCGGCGTGGTAGGCGACAAGCTCTGGCGAATCCGGTAAACGCTCGATTGCGAAGCGATGGTCAGTGGCAGGAACGAGGTTCATTTTGCTCTGTTGCCTCCCTGCTAGAGCAGCGCCGAAGTCACAATGATGACCACCCAAGCGCACGCCTCGTCAGAGGATGGAGTACACATTCCGGTCGCATTGGTGACGGACGTTCGGCCGGTGGCGAGCGGTCAGCTGACCAGCCGCAATTGGCCATCTGCCGTGCCCCGTGATCGCCGCGTCGCGTAGGGCCGGAGCGGCATGGCCAGATGCCACTCGACGTCACTGAGCCCCGCCAAGAAGGGCTGCGGCGACGGGTGGCGGGGAGCGAATAAGCGCGCGTCCGTCAGGCTCGCGATCCGCTGCGTCTCGGCCGCGTACCCCACTCGATATTGGGCCAGGGCTTCCTCGTCGTAGGTGACCGTCAGCACCTCTCCGGACAACCAGACCGCGCCCCGCCGTCCCGCCAAGCCCCGCTCGCCGTAGACCCGCCACCGTCGGAACCGCACGTAGCCCCTACGGTCGAAGATGCGCGTCGAGCGCAGGCGGAAGAGCCGATCCAACTCGGCCTCGTCGCACCAAATCCCGCGTACCCATCCGAGCACCGCCGCCGGGCTGTGTCGCCCATCCGGCCGTTGTTGGTGCGCCAGATGAGCCTGGAAGTTGTAGGCGTGGAAAAAGCGGTCGTGCGCCGCCCGCAGCTCGCCCCACGTCGTCGCCTTGGCGTAGTCCTGGTCCGCCATCCGCCGCATGACGTTGAAGTGCGTTTCGATGTAGTTCTGCCAGGGCTGCCCGGCTCGATCTGATAGCGCTCAATGCCCAGGACCCGGTAGATCTTCAGGACTTGACCTGCCTTGAAGATGCTGCCGCCGTCGCTGACGATGCCGACGGGGCAACCGTGCGTGCGCAATGCCTCGCGGAGGACGAGCAGGTAGGCGGTCAGATCTTGCCGCGGCGAGATCGCGGTCGCCAGGAGCGCGCGCGAGTAGTTCTCCAAGACGGAGATGACGTACATCGGCTTCGGATCGGCGAGGCTATGGCCCTCGATGTAGCGCACGTCAACTGACCAGTATTCGTGCCGGTAGGTCGCTGCAAACGGCATCGGATGCGGCTCGCGGGGCAGCGGATCGGCCGGCTGCGGCAGGCCCAGGGCACGGTTGAGCGCCATGATCCGGCCACAGGTGCGCGGGCTCAGGTCGATGCCCATCTGCCGCAGTGCGGCATGCACCCGGAACTCGCCCAGTTCCGGGTTCGCCTGGAGGCGCCGAATCGCCGCCATTGCCCGGAAGTTGGCTTTCCGTGCCGGCTGCTTCGGGGCATGCGGCTTGTCGGCGAGGCCCGCGAAGTCCTCAGCGAAGAACCGGTGGAGGGTCTCGTAGACGCGGGGGCGGGTGGTCTCCAGATAGCCGGCGATCGAAGCGATGTTCCAGCCCTCGAAATAGAGGTGGACGATGGCGAGCCGACGCTGGGTCGGGTCGGGAATCTGGGCGTAGGAGGGATAACGCCGCCGCCGGAGCGTGGGCAGCGGCCCCTCGGCCAAGACGCGCTGGACCGTCTTATGGCTCACTCGACAATCGTCCCGTCGTCGACAGATCGCGGCGATCTCGTGTGGGCGGAACGGCGGGTACTCGGCCTTCAGCGCCAGGATGCGATGCCGCAGGTCAGCCGGCACCCGACGGCGGTCATCGTCGGTCCGCGCTCTGGTCGGGAAGAGGCTGGCCATCCCCTCGGCGTCGAAGCAGTCCGCCTTGCGGTCGAGCGTGCGCTCCGAGACACCGGTGGCTTGGGCCCGCTCGGCGGCCGTCTGCCCAAAGAGCACGATGGGCCGCAGCAGTTCGTAGGCCTCCTGCTCGGGGAATTGCACGCGCAGCCGCAGTTGCTGCCAGTCGTCCGTCGGCTCGCTCCGGATCCGTTTCGGTACTGCCATCGCCACCACCGCCCACGTCGCAACGATCCGTCAAAAACGTGACCGGTATTTGTACCCCATCCTCTGGCGAGGCGTGCCCAAGCGCCAAGAATGACCAACAGCACCAGGAGCAGGACAACAAACACACCGGCCAGAATCCCTAAGCCATGCATACGTTTTTCCTTTGCCTCAGCAAGAAAACTGGGAAGGCGAGTTCCCTCCCCTCCCCAGTTCCACAAGTCGGCGATGTGTTGGCTGAGTCACCGCCTACATGAACGGAGCTACGGCAGTTTCGAGCCAACGTACTTTGCCAGCTCACCGGTCAGGATGAGGGCGTCTCTGTCTGACATGTGCTTGACCAGTTCCCCGCTGAGCTGGTTCGCCAGTTGCCGCGGGCTGGCCTCCTTCAGCTTGGTGTTGCCCACGTCTTTAGGCTTCTGATCCAGGCTCGATGAAGTCGCCTCCCGCGGCTGCGGTTGGGATGTTTGCTCACGATACTCCGTGACTTCGTGATAGTGAAATCCGATGGGCATCGTCTTGCTCCTTTGTCCGTACACACTTGCAACCGAATCGTTTCCGAGAAGTGTCTGCTTCACCTCCGTTCTTCCTGATCTGGCGCATCCTGCCGTGATCCGGCCTCGAGCCGCAGGCGGAGCCAGACCTGGGCAATCAAGCTGGCTGTACAAGGTAGAGGTCAGAAAGGTCAACGGGGAAGACGCACACGTGGCCGTTGGGAAGCTCGACACAGATGTGCTCGTGCAAGAGCAGCCGGCTCACGCTGCGTGCCAGTGCCAAGACGAGGCGCTGATCCGAGGAGAGGACGTTGTAGACGAGGCAGCGCTCAGGCCGCAGATCGCAGAGTTCCGTTTCACAATTGCCGAGGGTGGCTTCGATATACCACCTGATCTGTGCATGCAAGTCCTCGCTCACCGGACACCGATCAAGACCAAAAAAGCGGGGCACGTGCAGACGGTAGGGCTCACTATCGGCTTCAGGGTGTGGGGCAGCCATGACTGGTTTACTCCTTGTCTGCCCTGGCACTCACCCGCAATGCAGCGGATAGGCAGCTTTCCATTGCGGAAAGCCACGGGATGCCTTGAGCAGTGAGCCGAAGCAGAGGAGTCGAGGGGTTTTCGGCTAGACTTAGACTGCCGGTGTCTTGAGGTCAGCCATCGGCCGGCCTCGACTCCTCACGCGAAGCCCTCAGTGTCGTCAGCGCAGATCAGAGATAAGTCTCGTTCTTCTCCCTATCGAGCACTCCTCAAAATCCTCGGCGCGACTGCGCAAGGCCATCGTATGGCGAGAAGAGTGGCGCCAAACGGAATTCACACAAACTGTGAATCTGTCCCGCGGGCGGTGGCGAGGCAAGGAAAGAGATGAATGCAGGGTTCGGTGTTTATCTCAGGGAAATATTGAAATCACAGGGTATTTCTGAAAAAGATTTGGCAGATGCTATCATGGTCACCCCTAGTACAATATCCATGATAATAAAAGATGCGAGAGAGGTGCCAGATGTAGCAATTCTCGAGAATATCATGATCAAACTTGATCTCGATAACTTCGAGCGAAGGATGTTAGCTTCTTCATGGTTGAATTCTCTTCTTCTAAGAAACATAAAGAGAAAGATGGGGAGAAATGTCTCTCAATTAATTAGAAATATATTAGAAGATTCATTATCGAAGTATCTTTACATTATCTCAGATATCACCGAAGACTTGTCTCAAGACAAAGAAACGATCTTGCCGAAAAAAGAACTAGAGAAATACGCATTGCTGAGCAAGCAGCTCTCCCTGCTCGTTCTCGATCCGACGATCCAGACGAGAAGCATCGTTGAGGGAACGGTAGGTCTCCTCCTTGGCAAGCTCGAAGGCCTCCCCCTCAGGAGTGGTTCTCCTGAGGAGACGTTGCTTGGAAGGCTCTACCTGATCCAAGGACGCGCCTTAGAGGAAGCTACTTCAAATCCGCTGCCCGAGGCTCGCGAGCTGTTTCAAATTGCGCGACTCATTGGTCAGCGATGCGACTGGGAACTCTTCCTGCGAGGCGCTCCTGGCCGAAGCCGAATGGCTCCGAGAGGTGGGCGATTTCAAGCAAGCGCGCGGCCTGCTTGACCGCGTCTTAGCGACGACGACGCTTCCCTGGTTGCGTGTGATGGCGCATTCGGAAGGAGCCAAGCTCGCCTGGACACAAGAGCTGGCGACGGTTAGTGGCCGAGAGAAAAGTAATGACACGATATTTGGCGAAGAGATAGGAGCTGGCAAAGAGGAGACCACTCGAATCTCGGCGGACACCGTACGGAGCAGGAGATACTCGACATCGTTCTTGGTGGAATACAGTCAAGTGCATCTGTTGGATACGGAACTGCGTGGGCTCGGACTGTTTGGGAGCACCGCAGAAGAGAGAGGCGCGGTGGCGACGGAGGTTCGCAGGTTCTCGTACGGACATGGCTTGACACAGCAAATCGACCGAGGAACGCTGCCGTATTCTCTAGCGGCGGCACTCCTCCGGTCGTCTTGCGAAGTGGAACGCACCCAGGGCGTCCTGCTCTGTTGCGAGACCAAGGAACATGCGAGCGCCGAGGGATTCTATCGGCAAATCGACAGTGGACAACGGCTCCTTCAGGTTGCCTATAACGCGGGGAAGCTTCCTACTCGCTTTGAGGCAGAATGCTGCCGCTGCGAGAAAGTCACGATGTGGTTGTATGACGCCACGAGTTATGCATGCAGATGCATAGAATGTTCAGGGTGATCCTTGCCCGAGCGAGGCAGTAGTTACTCGTCGATTGGGTAGTCAAGGTGGAGCAAATGGAGCGCACGGTGAGCAACGGCTTCGTGGTCACCGACCGCGGCCTGTAGTCCGTATTGAGCAACTCGCTGGGAACACTCAGCGTCTTCGTCTGAGGAAGCGCGGGAGCGCTGAGCCTCGGGGTTGGTGTCGAGAACCTGCTCACGGTAGGCGAGCCATGCCATCGCTTGTTCAATGGAGGCGGTGTTGAGCCAGCGGTGGAGTAGGTCGGGAACTCAAGCCGATACCCTGCGCACAGCGTTGTACATAGACCGCCGCTGGTTGCTGACGTAGTTTGTCCCAATTGGTTCCTTCGCTCTCCTCTTCTTCTGTTAGTTCTTCGACCAGTATGTGTGGTGCCAACTGTGTAAAGAGACTGCTGTAGAGAAAGTGACCAAGGTTGCGTATTTGCTCGGGTAGCAACTCCGCTTCGTGTACATTCCAGATCTCGCTCAAGCCTTGGCGGTCGAGGCGTTGACCCTCTTGCGACCGGCCAAGTTGCTGCCCCTGTGGCGATGGATGAGCGCCAAGCGGCAGAGCATCGATACCAGGCGGCGAATGGATCGGCTGCGGTTCATCTGGTCGCGGCGCGTTCGTGCCACCGCCAAATGGCTGTTGCCCTTCGGCTGGTTGGCCTGGTCGCTGTTCGGCTGTCATCGGCAGCCGGTTTATAGCACGTTTCCTTTACAAAGTAAAGGTCAACAGTGGGAGTGCCTAGGTGAGTCTCGGCAGGGCAGGCACGCTTTGTTTCAATGGCACGGGTTCAGGCTGTCGCATGGCCGGTAGCTGGAAGATCGGCTCTGCTGGCTCAAGGAGGGTCAATATCGGCACTTCTTGTCCCTCTGGGAGCGCACGGATGGCTGGTGCTGCTACCGGCAGAGTAGGATTGTCCTTGATCTCCCAGTGGATGCGTGGTGTCTGGCTTACGATTGCGTCAACTGGTGGTTGCTGGACTGTGCTCTCTGACCGGTTAGTGTGCTGCTGGCGCAATGGTCGATGGAAGACTTCTGCGCTCAGGGCAAACAACTTCTGGATGCGGTTGGCGGTTGCCTTCGCGATCAAGATAGTACCGCTGTTGTTGGTACCCAACTGCTTTGATCCGATCGCCTTTGTGAAACTGGTGCTTTTGCCATTCGGCTACTCGCTTGCCTGTCGTATACAAGGTATGCCACACCACTTTCCCACCTTTGACGCGTTCGGCAACTTTGAGTTTTCCGAGTAACTTCCCTCGCTTGGTGGTGCGATAGATTGGCTCGGATTTGATCTCACCGGTGATGACCACTCGGCGCTGCTTGGGTCTTTGTGCCTGATTCGATGGCACTGCTTGTCCTTCAAGAGCGTGTTGCGCGTGCGCTGGCAGCACTGATGCGGGAAGAGATGGCATCTGCCATGCAGCGAGCGGACGAGGGTGTTCTGGGAGTGCTGGAAGAACAGGTGCTACGATGAGTTCGTTCATCCCATGGACAATACACAAATGCGCAAGAAAATGCAAGAGAGCGATTGAGAGAGCAAGATCTTCGGTTGTAGAAGAGAGAATAATCTTTGAGATCATATGATTTGGAGAGTTCTTTCGCTTTGTATCGTGAATCATGAAGAAACCAACTGAGAGAAACACTTTTTTCCTGTCACTCTGATGGTCTGTTGTACTCACCTCTTATCAGTCTGTTTCCTACTCCTTCTTCCCTGCTCCATCTCATCGACACAAGCAGAATTCTTCTCTCATGGATGCTGCATTGGTGAACGAGAATACCGAATGAACGATCAAAGCCAGGTGAGAGAAAATATATGCTCTCTGATGACAATGAAAAGATTCTCGTCATTTGCCTCTTGCGTTTTCTGACAAGTTTTGTATAGAATAACGCTACATTTCCCTGCCCTTCTCAGATGAAAGAATCAGGGCAGCACCTCTCCAGCGCAACCAACCAACCAACTGAGCCAAGCGGCCAGAACGCACCAGCCTGGCCACTGCCAGCCTATGCCGACTACTTCCCGAACGGGTCAATCGAGCCAGCGCGCCACCGCGACTATGGCAAAGGCGCACTCATCGAATTTGGCACGCCACCAAGCATCCTCTCCCTCTTCCCTACCGCTGGCGTCATCGAGCTGCTGACCCACACGGGTGATCTCATCGAATGCCGCAACGTCACGACCGCACCAACCCTCCAACCTGAAGGGCTCGTGATCACTGAGGCGAATCGCTTCTTCGCGGTTGATCAGGCGGGCAGTGTCACCTACCAACTCGCTGAGGCAGTCACACCGACCAACACCATCGAGCATCACAACGGGACAGCAGGACCCTCGCCAACCACGCAACCAAACGGGCAGCTCCTACCAGAACCACCACCACAACCAGCGCAACCTGATTCTCCGCCTGTCGTGCCTGCTTCCCCGCAGCGCACTGAACCAAGCAGTGCAACAAACCAGCCGAAGCAGAAACTCACCAGCGTGACAGGGGAAATTACGGGTGCGATCATCCCCGACAAGACAATCACCAACAAGAAAAAAGGCAAGACAGAACAAGTCGGCCAATTCCTGCTCAACCAAACAGAACCACCACCACCTGCGGGTGTTGAAACCGTGCTGCTCCATGTCACGGTCTACCCTGGCAATGGCGGTGGCTCGCTCAAAAAGTTCCAACACCAAGTGAGAAGCGGCGAGATCCACACCGGATCGCATGTCCAGCTTGATGGCTACGACAAAGGAGCATGGAAAGCAACCACCAGCTCTCCCCTGCACCAGGAACGAGCGTTTAATGCCGTGAGAACCAATCCGCTGTGAGAAAAAAGAATTTCACAATGAATATTGACACATATTTCCCCTATTGACAATAAAATCTGTTTATAGTATAGCTGAACTATATGGAGAGGCCACTTCCGCCTGAGAGAATCGGACAAGCAGTTGCTGGCTCGCAACCAGAGCAACGGGCGAATATCACTCCAGCCGTCTCACCAAAGCTTGCCTCTCGTCTTGCAGTCTTTCGCCATATTGTACAACGCGTAAATGAGCAAGAAGGATACATCGATCAAAACGAACCCCATGTGTTCGGTGAGTACAAGGATGGCGTATTGAAGACAAAGTTCTTTGATATGGATGGAAGGTTTTTGTACACCTGGAACAACGTTGCAGACCGTATGTACGAGCAGGAGCTTGCGAATCGGCCAGAAACAAAAGAAGTAGCTGACGCTGTTCTGCGCGAGGCACGCGCGAGTAAAAATCCAACCTGGACAGCAGAGCAAGTTTGTGACCTGTTCAACCGAGAATAGCTGCTTCGCAACCGATCAACATCGTTTCGTTCCCTCTTCCTCCTTCCATTTGCTTATTCCCCATTCGTGTGCCGCAGCACTCCACGGAAAGGGGAGTGGGTGTGGTAGCGGCGCGGTTGCTGCCACCGCTTGCCCCTTCTTGCAACGCATCTCCATCGGCCATCCCGCAGACGAACTGTCTGCCCCGTGGCGAGCGGAAGGGCTCTGTGTGATCGAAAACCCGAGTGGCCAACAAGCCCCAAAGCCTGGGGCGCGTCATACGTTCGGGGTTTGTCAAGACGCTCCCCTCTTCCCCATCTCAGTGCCAGGCGTCAAGAGGATGGCGCTGAGTCCATCCCTCATCCTGGGTGCATTTGGTACTCGAAGACCAAACCTGCCCATTTGCTCAAGGGGCAACGAGGTTTGAAACACACTCACTCGCGTAGGGGAGTCGTCGAACGGCCTTCGGCCTCAGCGCGCTTCGCTTGCTGTTCGACGACTCCCCTACGCCCCATCCCCAGCCCATGCAGCAAGCCTCATCCGCTTGCCCATTTCTCACGAATCGAATAGCTGGGATGTTCGGGGAGAAATCCTGCTCAGGCAGACACCGGCGTGTGGACGAGGCTGTGCACCAGCAAAACCACACCCTCGCCCACACCCCTGTCCACAGACACAAAACCTGAACGAATCCATTGGCGCATCGTTCAGCCGCTGCCATCGTTCAGCTCCGGTACCCAGCGCATGGGCGCAACGACGTACTGAGCGGGACGATCCGGCGGTGGCGGACTGGCGCGATTCCGCGTGCTTCGCAGGGCATAGTCCTGTTTCAACCCAAGGCGGACTTCCACGAGTTCCATGAAGTAGGGGAATTTATTCTTCACGCCAAGCAGACCTGAGTGAGACGAGAGCTTTTTGATGGTCGGGCTGTACTCCTGGACGACGGACTTGATCTCGTAGCACAGACTGATCATCGCCTCTGGCGTCAGGTCAGGATGGAATTCCCTGCCCTGCTGGTAGTCATGGACAAAGCGCGACAACGATTGGCTCACGGTGGCCTCGTCATGAAAGAGCGACGCCATATCCGAGACGAGGAGCTGAAAGGTCTCCCGCAGCTCCCGCTCTTCTGGTGAGCGTGGTGGCCGGCCACGACGGGCGAGTGCTGGTGGATCGACTGGGTCGGCTTTGTCGTTGGGTGCAGTAAGCTGCGCTATTCGTGACGTGATGATGTCGGCAAGCGGCGTGCTCGCATCTGGTTGGATTACTTGCTGCTCGCCGCGGCTGCGTCGTTTTGTCTCCGCCTGCAGCTGTTCCCGATTTCTGCGAGCTGCTTCGCGCAACCGCGCATAGCCTGGACTGTGCTCCGGTTGTACGGGTTCGCCAGCAGACTCACGGGAGGCCTGCGGTGACGCCGGAGAATCGCTTAAGGCGGCGGTTTTTTGCATTAACTGGACTCTTCCCCACTTCACTGGGTTTTGCTGCGTCTGCGGGCATTTGCTGGCCTGTGGTGGCATGCAGAGATGCCGTCTCAAATGGATCGTCAGTGAACTGGTCAGCGTCGATCGTCGAGTCTTCGTTTTCCTCAGAAAAATTTTGCGTGTGTGCGCTTTCGAAAGTCGTCTCTCTTGCTGTTTGTTGTACCCCTGTTTGTTGTTGGTTCGATTTTCGGACTAGCCCTAGTTCGATTTTCATACTAGGGGGGGTATGCGCCTCGGCCACTGGCTCACCCCAAAAGCGAACCGCGTAGGTGGTGGCCTCATTTCCCTTCTCCTTGGAACGGTTGCGGTTGGCCACGATGACACCTTTGTCAAGCAAGCCTTTGATTGCCGCCACCGCGGTGCTCCTGGTCACACCAGCGCCGCGATCCAGGACGCGTCCGTCGCGGGTGGTGATGCCAGAGACCATCTGACTGAGGCTAATGCTGTCTGACTGCTTCTTGAAGCCAAAGGTGCGACGGATGATGTAGGCCGCAACTTTGAACTCGGCGCCACTCAACAGGTACGGCAACTCGTCGAAGAATTCGTCTGGCACACTGGTGTAGTTCGGGCTATGGAAGCCGGCAAAGGCGACGGTTGCACTGCTATTCCTGGTGCGGGTCATAAAAAATCCCTCCTGATGCGCTTGACACGCCATCAGAGGGGCTGCTACGCTGACTCTTGCGAAAGAGTGTCGGCGTTTGTGCAGTCTCTTCCCTCTGGGAGCGGCACGCAGAGCGCCTCTCTTTTTGTCCTGAACGGATATTCCCTTCAGGACACTCCCCTGTCAACAACTGCAAAAAGAAAAGGAACGCTCACTAGGTATAGCGGGATTCGTCCTGTTATGTCAACCAGTTTTCTAGATTCCTGGTTTTCTAGAAAACCAGATTTCTGGTTTCCTGGATTTCTTCTTTTCTCGTTTTCTAGAAAACTTATTTTTTCTTGATGATTTCGGCGATGTGTGAGGTAAGCTGCTTGTCCTGCCAGTCTTGCAGACCGATGGCTAAACAGGCTCGAACGACATCGTTTTTGGTAATTTTGACATCATAGCGTTCGCGAAAGATTTTTCTCATGGCAAAGACCGTATCGTCCAGCTGATCCATCTCCTTTCGAGTAAGGAGATACCCGACCTTGTTCACTGCCGGATCACTGCCTCTTTTTTCTTTTCTAGAAAACTTCATTTCTTCATTTCTCGTGTTCTTCTTTTCTAGTGTTCTAGAAATCTTCTTTTCTTCTTTTCTAGAAGATTCCTGTGCAGCGGCTCGATTGGGTGCTGCAGGAGGAGGGAAGGACTGGTGAGCAGCTGGCTTGCTGGGTTCTTGGGTTTTTGGGTGTTCGGGGAATGCCGCTGGGGGTGAGTGCACTGGTGGCACTGCAGGCCCGCGTGAAAAACAGGGAGGCGCCTTTGAGATCATTGGCAATCGCTTCAGTGTCGAATTGTTTTTTCATATGGAAAACAGTTCACGAATCAAGCGGTCATAGGCATGGGCGGCTTTGGCGGGGGGCATAAACGAGAAGATGTCCTTGCGGTTCATATGCGCGTCGCGAATATCGGTGTTGCGGGGAATAATCGTCGTCAAGACCTGGCGGGTATAGGCCTTGCCGCAGCAGCTTCAAGGAGGTTTCTGAGTTGATCGTTGGATCACTCATCGTAAAGAGCAAGCCTGCAAGGGAGAGGGCGGGATTGAAGAACTCGTGCACCTCATTGATCGTTTTGGAGATTCGGACAATCGAATCAAGCTCAAACACGCCTCGCCATGACTTCCTTTACACCGGTGGGTCGCATCGATGGCCGACCGCCGCGCAGATGGCCCGAAGCGATCAGCCTATGGTGCTGACTTGGGCAATCGGCAAGAGCGCCTGGTGGGTGTCGCTCCTCCTTCCAGCGACGACGCGGAGCGTAGGGCGCCAGCTGCTGAGCCGGCTGCCAGGCCACCTCGTCCAGCGGTGGCAGGAACGGCTGCGGCGACTGGTGGGCCGTGGGGAAGAACCGCGGGTCGCTGACCTTCCGCAAGCGATGGCCGTCCGCCTCCAGGGCCACCCGATACTGCACCAGCGTCTCCGTCTCATACTCGAGGGTCAGGATCTCCCCATGGATCTGGACGGCCGCGCGCTCCCCGGCCAATCCCCGCTCGCCGTAGAGCCGCCAGTGCCGGAAGCGGAGGGAGCCGCCGGCGTTGAGGACGCGGGTGGACCGCAAGCGGAAGAGGCGGTCAAGATTGGCGGGATCGCACCACGCGCCCTGCACCCACCCCAGCACGGCGGCCGGGCTCTGCCGGTTGTTGCCCCGATCCCGATGCGCCCAATGCGGCTGGTGGTTGTAGTCGGTGAAGAACCGGGCGTGGACCATCTGTGCCTCGGCCCAGGAGGTGACGCGGGTGTAGTGATAGTCCGCCATCCGGCGCATCACATTGAAGTGGGTCTCAATGTAATTCTGCCAGGGGAGGCCCTGATCGATTGCCCGTTTCTCAATGCCCAGCGCCGCGTAGATCGCTTGGGCTGTTTGGTGCTTTCTAAGATGCTCCCACTATCGCTGATCAGCGTTTCGGGGGCGCCGTGCGCTTCAACCGCCGCCCGCAGGACGATGAGATAGGCGGTCAAGTCCTGCCGCGGGGAGACGGCGCTGGCGAGCAGGGCGCGGCTGAAGTTCCAGGACCCGAGATGACGTAGACCGGCTTGCCCGTGCCAAGGCGATGCTCCTCGACATAGCGGATGTCCACGGACCAATACTGATGCCGGCGCACGGCCGCGAACGGCATCGGCTGCGGCTCGTGGGACCTGGCTGCGGCCGGTTGCGGGGACCCAGGGCGCGGTGCAGCGCCAGGATCCGGCCGCAGGTGCGGGGCGAGAGGTGCAGCCCCTGTTGGAGCAGCGCCGCATGGATTCGGAACTCGCCCAGTTGGGGGTTGGCCTGCAGCCGGCGGATGGCGACCATCGCCTTGAGGTTCACCTGCTGCGGGCCGGGTGCTGCGGCGCCCGGGAGCGATCCGCCAACCTTGGCCGGGGCCCTTGGCCGTCCACCGGTGGAGCACGTCGTAGACGGTCGGCCGTGAGACGTCCAGGTAGCCAGCAATCGCTTTGACGCTCCACCCATCCAGGTACAGCGTCACCACCGCGCGTCGGCGCTCAACCGGATCGGCGATCTCGTGATAGCGGCGGAAGCGGCGGGGCGGCGGGATCGGCAGCGTCTCCCAGAGCAAGACCCGTTCGACGGCATGATGGCTGACCGGACGATCGAAGCGTTCGCGGCAGATGCGGGCGACTCGCGGAGTCCAAACGCGGGATACTCCGCCTTGAATTCCGAGCATGGTCTGGCGAAGCTCCGGCGGTGACCGGCGGCGATCCGTTGCGGCCGGGGGCGGTTCCTGATCGACCCGGCTGCGCATGCCGAGCGCGTCAAAGCGGGTGGCTTTGCGCCGCAGCGTGCGCTCCGGCACGCCCGTCTCGCGGGCCCGGGCCGCGGGCGGCTGCCCGAAGAGGACAATCGGGCGGAGCAACTCGTAGGCTTCCTGTTCCGGTGAGGTGACGCGGAGACGGATCTGCGTCGACGTATTGTGCACGGGTGGCGCGGTCGCGCGGCCGGTGGCATGGTGGTCCCCCGGAATATTTCACGGCCGCGGCGGACGTGCGGCCGAACGGCACGGGGATGCCGCGTTCTTAGCGCACCAGTGTCACCCTGTCAACTGCCCTCATCGGCCACTGCTGCGACCCACCCGTGTCAACCATCTCATGGCGAGGTGTGATCGAATCAAGCTCAAAATAGCCAGGCGAGACGACGATCAAGACTTTTTCTGCGGCCGTGAAGGCATTGAGCGTCAACCAGCCGAGTGCTGGCGGGCAGTCAATAAAGATGTACGCAAAGCGCTCCGTAAGGGAATCCAGCTGCTCTTTGAGTCTGGCTTCGCGATGGTCAAGGGCGGTCGTCAGCTCGATATCGGTATTGGATAACAGGATATGCAGGGGGACGATATCCAGTCCTGGCACACTGGTGTGATGCAGCTGCAAGGGGAGCCGGTTGATAATCGTTGCATAGATGGTTTGCTCTTTGGTGAGGGATTGGTACTCGTGCAGCAGCACTTTTGATGAGTTGGCCTGCGAATCGATATCAATCAGGAGGACACGTTTTCCTTTGCGGGCAAGACCTGCGGCAAGCGAGATCGAGGTTGTTGTTTTACCAGTGCCGCCTTTTTGCGAGGCGATTGCAATCACCATAGTCAGAAATCGACAAAAAGCCCAGGCAGGGGTATTTTGTCAGATTTTATTCGATACTTGTACTATAAAATAAATTGATCACATCTGTCAATATGCATGACGTCGTGACGTCATGACAGGATCGTTGCTGTTGCATTGCTGTTGCAAAGTACTGCAGCGTGTGGCTATGATACGTCGCCTGTGGTGCTTTAGGGAGAGCGGCGCGAAAGCAAACGAGAGGAGAAACCCATGCCCTTGCAATGGCACAAGGGGACAAAGCAGCAGTTTGAGAAGTTGCCAGAACCGCAACCGAGAAGTGGCGCACCCGATCCGGAGTGGAACGAAGCAATCACTGCGCTCGCCGACGGGGAGGTGATTGTCATTCCCTATGCGTCAGATCCAGAGCGGCGACGCCATGCACGCGTCTTGGGACGGCGCGCTGCAACGCATGGGTTTCGGGTGCAGATTCGCTACGATGAGAGCAAGAACGTATTAGTCGCAGCGAAGGGACAAACGCTGACGAATGAGGAACGCGAGCGTACCCGTGGTGGCCGGCGCCGCAAACAAACCAATCCGCCTGTCTAGGACACCTCCGCACGTGCCCGCTCCTGTCTGAGCCAGCCGGCTATCCGCTGCCACCAGCGCTGCGAATCAGTGATCGGGTGCTCCGGTGCTGACTCTGGCTGCGGAGTTGACGTAATGTTCGCCGGCAGTTCCGGGATGCGCCGTGTCAGATCGGCAATGATGTAATCCTTTCGCCGCAATTCTTCCGTTCTGGCTTCCAACTCGCGCTGCAAAAAGGACACCTGGGTCGCAAGTGCGTCAATGGTGCGCTCCTGTGCTGCATGGAGTGCATCGCTTGGTGTCTCAGACACGGAGATGCGCTTTCCAGGCTGTCTGAGCCAGCGGGCTGGACTGTCTCAGACGGAGTACCAGACACCGTTTCTTGCTGGTCTGAGACACCATTCGGGCTGTCTGAGTCAGGGCGTGTCGTGTCTCGGACAGCGCTGAGGCACTCGACAGCAACGTACCACCGACCATCGTCACCTTTGCGCGCCTCCAGCGTGCCTCGTTTGACGCGTTGTCTGATGGCATCAAGGGAGAGCCCAAGCTGTTTGGTGCCTCGGAGAGCAGGACTCCCTGCTGGGTGTCGTTCATCTGCGCTGTTCTCCCCTGTACCAGGCTGGAGAAAGTCTGGGACGGCACATCGTGTCTGAGACAAGTCTGGGACACGGCTGACATCGTGTCTGAGACAAGTCTGGGACACGGCTGACATCGTGTCTGAGACTTGTCTGGGACACGGCTGACATCGTGTCTGAGACAGTGTACGTACACCGTGCTGGATAGGCAAGGGGAGCGAAAAGGGATATGTTGGTCTAGCTTGGCTGATAGATGGAGAGCGCAGGAATCCGCTCGAAGTGGCGGAGATTGCGGGTCAACAGCTGCAAGCGATGCTCAAGCGCGGTGGCTGCAATGAGAAGGTCGAGATCGGGGATGAGCTGGCCGCTGGTGCGCAGGCTGCTACGCAGGCGGGCGAAGCGCTCCATGATCGGATCGGAGAGCGGAAGCATCGGATAGTCGGAGAGAAATTCCCGATAGGCCGCTAAGAGCTTGGCCGGTTCGGGAGTACCAAACGCCCCCTCGAAGATTTCGCCATACGAGACGATGCTGATGGCAAGCACCTGGCCGCTGAGTCGCTCCATGGTCGCGAGCGCACTGGGGATATTGGCGGTCAGGTCGATCAAGTAGTCGGTGTTGACCAAGAAGCTCATGGTCGCGTGATGGGGCGCGTTCCTTCGTCACGGCCACGGTACACGAGCGCCTTCATGTGTTCCCCTTCCTCTGGGCTGATCAAGCCGGCAAAGCGCTTGAGGCCTGCCCTGATCCTCGCCGGATCGTAGGTACTGAGGGGATCACTGCTCGCCTTGGTGACTGAGTAACGAGTGCCGCCGGTGTCCAAGAGGACAGGGGCATCAGCCGCAGCCAACGCACGCGCGAGCTCGCTTGCTGGATCAACTTTGATGGTGAGCGGTTCTTTGGCCATTCCATCCTCCTTTCTGCTGCCAGCATAGCAGATTTGACATAATAAAGAAAGCACAACGATTATTAGCCAAGGGACACTGGCGGATTCTCCGGTTCAGGCGTCAAGACGTCGGGCGTGTCGTTCTCTGGCCGATTCACGGCGTCGGAGATGCGGACTGCCTGCATCAGATGGGCAGGGAAGGGACGAAGCATGCCTTGTAAGGCTTCAGGCTGGCGAATGCTTGGGTCAAGCCAGACGTTCTCATCAATCCGCCTGAGAATCACCGGCATGCGGTCATGAATCGGTTTGACGAGCTCGTTTGCCTCACAGGTAATAATCGCGAAGGTTCAGATACAAATCTATGATTTGACAACCCTATCTTATCATCAAGATATGAAACATCTCCGAAGAAAGCGGCGACTTGACGAAAGGCTCATGGAGTCAGAGATAGCAAAAAATTGGTCTCAGGCAGTGTTTCCATGGGCTGTGGTTGGTGCAATTCTCGCCATCGCCTGGATGTCCCATCAACCGCCCCTTGCTCTCCTGTCCGTCTTGTTTTCCCAGATGAAATAATTATTTATCTAGCAGGCTGAGGGTTTCAGCAATCGCTTGTTTTGCCGCTGGCGCCTGCTTGAAGGTGACGTTGGTGTGGCGCGATGGCGGACAGGCAACTTGCTTGCCGGCCAACAGCTCAGCGATGGTCAGCAGTTGGAGACGAGGAAACCGTTGCTGCCAACCAGGAGAGGGATAAAACCCTGCTGCGGCTGCCTCAGCTCGCATCGGCTGGGTTGGCTCCTGCAGCGAGATGAGCACACCAATTGCTGCCTGGTCGCGCTCAACCACACCGCGCAAATCCCGCACATGCGACACATCGGTGTGGCCAGCCTTGACTGAGAAGATGATCTGTTTGGTCTGCCCACCAGCCTCATCGTGGAAAAAGAGTTTGCCGTCAATTCCGCGATCAGCACCTTTCCTCTGCTCAACTGGTCGGGCACCAACCAACCCCAACGCCCAAAACTGAAATTGGTAGGGGTCAGACTGCGCCAAATCTTCGGCGTCTGGCAAGGAGACCGGTTCCCCAACGACGGTAAAGTGCGCGTTCCCCTGATAGACAGTTTGCAAGCGGTGCTTGATCAGGTTGATAGCGAGATGCGTGATATCAATCCCGATCCAGCGGCGCTTAAGTCGTTGGGCAGACGAGACGGCAGTCCCACAGCCACAGAAGGGGTCAAGCACGGTATCGCCCTCGTTACTGCTGGTGAGAATGATCCGATCAAGCAGCGCTTCTGGCTTCTGCGTTGGATAGCCGAGCCGTTCCTGTGCCTGAAAATTGATCGGTGGGATGTCTTCCCACAGGCATTGCAGGGCAACGCCTTTGTTTTCGTCGAGGTAGCGCTTGAGGCGGATGCCGCCGGTCTTGGTGAAGTGCAGCTTGCCCGCTCGATCAAACTCCTCCATGGTTTCACGCGGGCAGCGCCACAAAGAGCGCATACCTTTGTAGTCGTACTCATACCCGCCGCCGGAGAGTCCTTTCGCGCTCAGGTCATAATCTGCCCATTGCCGACCGTCAGGATCGCGATGGCGAAAGCGTGCCAGGTATTCAGCCTCGTGCGGGCGGTACTGTTGGTTCCACGTCCAGTGCTCGGATTTGGTGTAGAAGAAGAGCAGATCAATATTTGCGCCGTAGCGCCCAGGATCGCTGTGCGCACTCGTGCGTTTCCAGACAATCTCATTGCGAAACTGCCGGACGCCGAAGGTGGCATCAAGGAGCAGCTTCAGGTAGTGACTCGCTGTCGGATCACAGTGCAGGTAGAGCGAACCGGTTGGTTTGAGCACACGGTGCAGTTCTTTGCAGCGCGGCGCCATCATTGCCAGATAAGCCATCATGTCGCTCGTGCCAAGGAGCAGCTTGAACGCTTGCATGGCTTCCGAGACTTTGCCGCCGTGTTCAACCACATCCTGATACGCTTCTGCCGCGGCCTGATCCCATTTCCATGTATCGGTGAAGGCTTTGATCTGCGCGGCGGCGCCGGTACCAGATTTCTCGGCAAAGAGGACATTGTAATCCTGGCTGCTGTTGAATGGTGGGTCAAGGTAGATCAAGTCAACTGACTCATCTTTGATGTATCGCCGAAGCACATCGAGATTATCGCCATAATAGAGAACATTCCCATCCATGTACCAAGATTGTATTCTTGAAGCAGTATACCATAGCTGATGAACCAAACGATTGACAGAATGGAAAACGAGTCTTATAATACCACTCTCATATGGCAGAAAAGCTCAATGAAGTTGCAAGAGATTTTGAGCGAGTTGGTTGGAAGCCAGCAGCAAGTGTCCTGCGCGGCGTCACAGCAGGATTACTTCGTGCTGGCTTGATCGAGAAAAAACTCCCACCATTACCAGAACAAGCTGGAGAACCTCGACGCTATCACCTGGTAAATAAGGTGTCTGATGGACGAGTGATCGGAACAATCTACGAGAGAGGGACAATCAGCAGTGAGTTTATTCCTGAGGGAACAGCCTATACGTCACGAGCAGAAGCCGTGCATGTCTACTCACCGAACGCGCCGGCAGTGAAGCGCTTAGAAGAACAAGAGCGGCAAAAAGAGCAAGAACCCTCCTAGAACATCGGCTCCGACAGAACGCTCGGTCACATTTCGGACACCTCATCATGCCGTTGTATACCACTGCGACAAAAATATTCGGCGGCAACAGCTCGCACACCAATACCCTTGCTTCTCAGTGAGCGGGCAACCGCAAGCAGCGCCTCTTTCTTCTTGCTCTCCGGTGTTGGCACACACACCAGCACACTGCCTTGTGGCATTTGGTTGGCGATTGCTTGCCAGTGATCTTTATAGGGAAGCAGCGAGGCGGGGACGAGAGCAATGTTGTCACGCTTAACATGGTCGCTGGCGAGGGATCGTGGCGGCTTCCAAACCGATACTGCGGCATATATACAGATAGTACACCAACTAGAGAGGAAAAATCAATAGATCAATATTGACAAACAACAGGTAATTTATCTATAGTAGAGAGACAATCCAAAAGAAAGGAGTGGTATGACCAAGGAAGAGTTTGTGCGAAAGGTTGCCAAACAAACGAGGCTGCCAATGTCGAGTCGCAGACGTTGTGAATGCCAGCCACCGGCTGCTGGAGGAGCTGTTGCGCAGCAGGGGGAGAAAGTGACATTCCCAGGGTTTGGGACGTTCGAGACGAGAAAGCGCAAAGGTGGCAAGGTCAAGCACATCCGTACCGGTAAGGTGGTTGAGTACAAAGGCCGCACTGTGGCAGCGTTTCGGCCAGGTGCGTACCTGAAAAATGCGGCGGCGGGGAAGCGGCGGCGCTAAGATGAGAAGAACCTTTGGAGGAAAACTAAAAGGGGAGTGGGCAACCACTCCTTTTTCGTAGCTGAGCGACGGGTTGATAGCCATCACGTCAGGAAACTGAGCAGCGCTGAGACGGCGACACGGTATGCGTGAGCAAGCGCAGGAGAAAAGGACGAACTGACCGTGAGCCTCTCGGACTGGATACAGCTTGCCATTGCGATCTTCTCTGGCCTGGCACTCTTCATCGCCGGCTGGTCATATCTCAACAGCAGGGAGATGACTGAGGAGAGCCGCCACATGGCAAAGGCGAACTAAAGATGCGGTCGCGATCAGTCGAGAACTCCTCGAAACAAACCGACAACTCGTTGCCGCTAATGGAGCAAATGGCGGTGGCATCGGCGATTGCTGCGCAGGCGACGCAGACGGCAACCGACCTCCAACGCGATGCCGATCTCAGGTCTCGCTCGGCAGAATTTTCGTACTTTAGCGGGCAATACTACGGCGAACCGGACAAAATACTTATTCACGCTGAGTTTCGCAATGACGGCGGGAACGCGGCAAGCGATCTGTACACAGACCTGCTCTACGCTGGTGAACCATATGCGATCCAGAGTGGCGGCATGAAGAAATTGCTGGAACCAGAGAGAGAGGAGTCACTTGTTGTCTTCGGCGTTCAAGAGATCAATTCTTTGCTTTGGAGAATTTCGAAGATTCCTCTTTCGTATTCACTACAAAGACAGATCTTCTAGAGAGGAGAAAACACAAGCATTCGCTATTTGCTATCGAGGGTGAGAGCGATAGAGAGCGTGCTGAAGCGTATGTTTGTCCTTAGGGCGCCTGGCAGATGGACGGGTAGTTGTGCCAACTGGCACGCCGATAGGACACCAGACGTTTCGGTAGAGGAAGCACTCGGTTGTAATTCGCTCCGCTACTTACTGCGTGGAAGCATACCCGCCGACAATATAACGATCACACGGTTGCGTCGCCCGGGATCTGGAAGGTACCTTTCTTTTTCCGAGGGGATTTGACCGAGCGGGTTTTCGTTGGCATACACGTCAGTTGGAACGTTATTGCTGTCCAGGCAGATCAGCACCGCAAAGCTATCGCCCTTGACGGTAAAGGTCGAGGGGTTTTGGAAGGTGATGATGATTCCCTGATCCGTCCAGGCGACCGCGCGAATGGCGACGGTGGTATCCGTGATGCCGATACCGGATTGAGCAACATCCGTCCCGCTTGCCTGGTATTTCACCTTCGAGCCGGCCGGAACGTCGCCGTTGATGAAGACCTGGCCGAGAGCATAATCGCCTGGGTAAACCACGTCTGGTGCGAAGCTGCCTGCACCATCCCCGTACTGGCCGATCTGTGCACCATTTGGGTCGGTGACCGTCGCCTTCACCACGAGGAACATCAGGGTTTTCGATGTGTTGTTGCGGAGAATCACCGGATCCATCTGTGTGCGCAGCTCGCCGTCCGCAACGACCGACAAGGTGCCAGGTTGGCCGGACGACAAGGTGAATGGCTTTGGCACGTTGGTGTATACCAGCGAGTGCTTTCCGATGGGTCGCAACACGGCGGTGGGTTGAGACGAGTTGGCTGGAGCGGTTTGAGCTATCGCTAAGCCGCTCGGCAGGACGAGGCCAACGAACATCCCGACGACCAAGAAAACACGCCAGCGTCGAGCATGCTTCCCTCCCGCTGCCTACCCTCGCTGCTTCCCGTCGCAGACAAGGAGATTCTATCGCAGCTTGGGTTTGAGATGCCGTGGGAGTGGCTGCGTGACACGGCTGACTGTGGCTGGCAAACCGAACAATCAGGTCAGAGATTGCCAAGCTGGTCATCTCACGGAAGGAAATTCTGCGCAGAGCTCGGCAGCTGGAGAGGTCGCCGGCGGTGTGGCACAAAGGGGCGTTTATGATTCTGTCTTTGGAGGGAAAGACAGATGGGCGAAGAGGCTGATCCCGACGGCAGAGCGGAATCACTGCGGATTATCGCCAATGTCAGACTGGCCGACCTCCGCATGCTTCCGGAAGCGGAACTCATACGGCGCTACGACTGGTTACATACCCATCCTGTGCCAATGTCGGGAGCGGGCGCAATGTCGGCAGAGGATTACCTGCGTGAGCTTGATCGTCGCGAAGCCGAGAGGCTGACCCGTCGCATAACCACGTTGACCATACTCGTTGCTCTCTTGACGCTCATCAACACAATCGCCGCTGTTGTGCAAGTGATCGCAGCGGTTCGCTGACGTTGACGACAGGCGTGAGGTGTCAGTGAGAGCTCGTGGACAGCTGAAGGGGTAAGCGAATGCCTCTTCAGAGGGGTTTGCTGCTCCTGAGCCATTCTTGTGCGCCTCAGCGGCGTGCTGGCAACTCCGGTTGCCCGTACCAGGATTGCCGCTTGGTAAGATTGGGAAGGGCATGATTGAGGTGGCTGGAGGCGCTAGCGGGGAGATCGAACCATGCCGTTATTTCATCACAAGGCAAAACAGGAGGCCGCGTCACGGGAGGCAAAACCCACCCCCAACCATACATCGGCAGAGAATCGAACTGGGAATCAAACAACTCGAGCTCAAGAGGAAGGAGCTCGCGATTGAGAGGAAAGCTGTCACGACGGAGATGGCGGAGCTCCGCGCTGCCCGCCAGGCTCCAGCTGGGACGGCAAGGATCCATGATGCCGAGAAGCCGAGCGGGGGAGTCGGGAAATGGGTGCGGGATGTGCAACACCTCTCCCGTGACGATGCTACGCCAGGTCGCGGTGCCCGAGCGCTACGCTCCCTTCCACAGCAACGCAAGGAGGGACTCGAACACGCCATGTTGGAGCTTGATCGCCAAATTGCTTCAGCTCCAAGCAGCCCTCCTGAAAGAGCAGACGGCGGAGCGAAGCCGAACGATCGCGAGTAGGTGAGAGCTGAAGAATCAGCGGTACTGGAGCTGCCCTTAGGAGCCGTTCAGGCAATGAGGGGCAGACGCCAGCAAGCAGGAAAGGCGAGAGAGGCAAAGCCCTGTTCTTGCCTCACACTTCTGAAGACTTCCCAAACGGAAGCGCTGGGGTTTTGCGGGAATAATCCGTCATCCGCAAAGTGGGACGGCCCGCTACCGGCGGGGAGCACAGCAACCACTCCTTTTTTCATTGGTCGAACGCAGGTGAGTCCCATGAGCGATTCGGTTACAACCATCGCGCAAGACGACGAACCAGACAGAGCGCTGTCCAGCAGTATCAACGTGGATAAGCTTCCAGCTACGATTAGCTCACATGCTGCTAGGGGATGGTCTTGTGCCAGTAGGTAGGTCGCGGTGGATGCGGCTGTCGCCAAGGGAGCAAGACAGTAATGCCGTGGATTGAGAATGAGGTCGGCCACGGCTATAGCAGTGACTGCACGCGTCCGATCGGGTTGGGATTGCATTGGCTGACCACGGCACTGGTTCGCATGGGAACGCCGGGCCGTCAGCGTGAGGATTGCAGTGGCAGACGCGGTCTTTCGCCTGCACTGCCGCGGGATGCTGCTGCCATCGGAAAACCTATCGTGAGCGTGACCCCAGCGGAACTGTAACGATGAGCTGCCGAAGGCTGCGAACTGTGAGTGAGAGTCCACCAGAATGAGCGAGCTTCCATGGCTTTTCTCGACAACGCCTTTCTCCGACGGATTTGCTTCGTGTCTTTCGAAACCAAAACAGGTGTAGAGATTCATCTCATAATAGACGGTGAGCTACCTATCTCCATTCTTTCACTATTTTACGAATTGTCAACCCAAATATCCTGATAACAAAAAACTCTCGCCCCGAAAATCGGTGAGAGCGATGTGCCATATACCAATTATAATAAATTGGTCTAGTCACTACATGACTGCTTGAGCTCCACATTTGAGCAGAATTGTTTCTAACTAGAATATTACCTTGGTACTGAAAACGTTCATATGATATCGTTGATGAAATACATTATCATCGTAATATTTTTGGCGGCTCGTCGGTTATACCGCTGGAGTTTCACAATCAAACAAAAGCGCAGGTACGCCGAGTGTCCCACTCCATGCTGTGCCGACGCCGACGGCTTCCTTCGCCCTGGGACAGGCCAGTGCGCCGATGATGCCACCTCATTTCTCAACCGCGCAGGCGGACCAAGAAAGAGACTGCAGCTGCAACAAAGTGACCAGCAATCAGGATGCAACTCCAATCTTTCTTACGTTCTGATGGGGACTACGTATCAGCGAAAAAGTCGGTAGTTGTGTTGCTGAAATTAATCACCACAGGTGTGGATAACGGAAAGCAAGTGAATGATGATGACATCTATGACACTTTGAGTGGCAGAATTCTTGCCAGCTACAGCGATACAGATAAGAGCACTAATTTTACTCCGACAAAGGTCAAGGATGTGACGTTCGCCGATTACTCAATGTATGTCTCCTCGCTCGGGTTGTGATCCTACTCCTCCTCTCCCGCTTCGCCAAAGTTTGTCGCGTTCGCACAATCTACGATTCCCGACACGGTCTTTGGTCGGGTTTGAAGCTGGTTGGGTGGGGAGTTTTATAACAGAAAGTGGAAGGACTTATAGGAAAAATTACTAGCTCAGCGGTACAGGAAAGAGGACTACATGCTCGTATCTCGAAATCCACCACATATGGCAGGTTGTGAGACGTTGATTTTGAGACAGCTTCGTGAGACAGGAAATCCTCAGCAGAGCTGGGGAGTTTGCTAGCTCCGCCGGCGAGTGTCGTTGAAAGCGGACGTTTGTGAGACTCACAGAGTCGATAGGTGCGTCCGGACAGGGTGTATACTTGAAAGGAGGTGATGAAAATGGCAAGGAATAGCTCTGTCGTACTTTACTTTTGTGGTGATGATCGCCGTCGTCGTTGGTGTAGATGTAGTGTTCTTTCGGAATCGATTCTGGGAACGACTGATAGCGAACATCAGCATTGTCCTGGTGTTTATTGCCTTCTATTTCATATTCTTTAGAAGACGATATCTAAACTCCAAATTATTCTGCACACTCTGGCGCTGAGCACTGGGCTGTGGCTGAAGGGGATGAAAGAGGTAGAGGCTGCGCTCCTACCTCTCTCATAGTAAAAGGCAATACGGAAACCCACGTCTGATATACTACCGATATGAGCAACGCCGAGTCACCCATCGCTTATAGCTATGATATGCCCCGCTGCCCCGCCGAATGCATGGCGAACCTATGATCCGCAGCATCCCGACCCTGACTTCTTCCAGTTTGACTGGATCAGTGCGCGGCATCCCGACCTTTACCACAACTTTGCCTTATCGACGGACGGTCGTGATGCACGAGCTCGACAAATTGGTCGATCTCACAGGCCTGGATGTAGTGGACATCGGGGCGGGCACTGGGCGAGCAACCCTTGCTGCTGCACAAAAGGCCAACCAGGTGTCTTGCGATCGATGCTTATCAGTCCGTTGTCGCCTACGGGCAACACGAGGTGGCAAAGACGGGGTTGACCAATCGCTGCTCGGAAAGCTTCTGATTTGCGGCTTTATCACCCGCATTATCGGTGTAACCCTCCACGTCCCACTTCCAGTCCGCATGCGCCTTCAGCTGATTCGCGACTTCGGATAATACTTGTTCCGAGCCGGGCGGGATTGCGAATTTAGCAGTCGCGAAATGGATGGCGTTCTCTCCGAGTGAGATGCAGTTTTCAGCCAGCGCCGCGCGGGAGTAACGGTCCAAAGTGGCAACCAAGGGACGAGCAGCCGAAGGGGTGGGGACGCTCGCCTCCAAGATCTCCTTGTTTGTGATATCGCGTCCGTAAAGTTTCCTGTTTTCGCCGGGGTCAGGTCGCAAGGTGGCGCCTTCGAGCGATAGACCGGCGAATAAGCCTCGCGAACGTGACCAGGAGAGAATTTCGGCACTCAATAGAACATCCGTGTTGGCGCTGGTTTCGCGGCCGACCGGGCCGGCAGCCGCGGCGGCTTGCCCTCCAATGGTGAACTTGTCACCGAGCAACCTGTTCATGCCGCTCTCTTTCATGACCAGCATGAGGACGTCGGTGGAAGACCCGCCGAGTTGCAGCCCAAAGCTTCCTCCTTCAATTGCGACTGCCGCCGGCGCACTCCAACCACGTGAACACCTGCGGCACGACGCGAAACCGCGACCATACTTGCCGCCGACCCCGAATGCACCCTTCTTTAATCCGGGCACGATGACCACGCATTGAGCTTTATCCATGAGGTCCTGGGGAATTCCTTTATCCGGACTAGCCATCACCTCGCTAAACGCGCTGGATGCATTTTGCAAACGCTTATCCGGAGTGGCTTCCTGGGCAACGAGAGCGGTTGTGAGCAGGCAAGAAAGCAGAAAGCATCTGATCATGTAATCAGACTACCGGATTTTTGCGTGGAAAGAGCCATCTAAATAGCGGTAAAAGAGGCAGGACAGAGGTACCGGCGCAAAGCGTTTCCTGCAATTGAGGGAAACTCACGACCGCAGACTGCTGGATGAGTGGATGGCAAACTGGAGCGATCTGATTGACTTCGAAGTGTATCCAGTAATGACATCGCAGGAAGCAGCTGAAAAAGGTTGCTGCGCTCGGGGTGACCTAAAATTGACTTCGATGATGCGGGTTTGGCTCTTCGTGCTTTCCGTTCCTTTGATTTCGATTCCGCTGCCGGGACAACTGAGGAGCACGATTGAACAGATTGCTGCGCGTGCTCACGGGCGTGTTGGCGTGGCGTGTTCATTACCGGGCACGCCTCTCGACTGCAATGTGAACGCCACGGCGAAGTTGCCGATGCAGTCTGTTTACAAACTGCCAATCGCGATGGCGACACTGCACGCCGTAGAGGAAGGCACATTCAGCCTTTCCCAGAAGGTTCGATTTCTGCCGACGGATTTGATCTCGCCGGGCCAGGGCAGTCCGTTGCGCGATGAGCATCCCCGAGGAGGAGTAGATGTTTCGATTCAAGAGCTATTGCGCTTGGCGGTATCGGAGAGCGATGGAGTAGCGTCAGACATCCTGCTTCGCACAATTGGAGGTCCGGGGGTCGCGAATGCCTACATCGAAAGCCTCGGGATCACCGGGATCAGCATTAGAGACACGGAAAAAACTCTTGGCCAAGACGTTCGCGCACAATATCGGAATTATGCGCAGCCTAGCGCTCTGGTAGCTCTGTTGCGGCTGATCGCGGATCACTCTCCGCTATCGGTAGAGCACACGCGCTTGCTTCTCGGCTGGATGACTGACACTCGCATCGGAGAGCACAGACTCAGAGGGCTGTTGCCGAAGGGAGTGGTGGTCGCTCATAAGACAGGAACGTCCGGGCAAAATAACGGGATCACGCACGCGACCAACGATGCCGGTCTGATTACATTGCCCGATGGGCGAAGGCTCGCAGTGGCGGTGCTGATCACGGACTCGCCCGAAAATGCAGTTGTTCGGGAAGGAGTTATCGCGCAGATTGCCAAAGCGATCTGGAGAGAGGCGACCGGTAGCAGCGCGAACGCGCTAGGAACCGCCGAAGATGCGCTGGAAGAATTGCTTCCAGGGCCATTAGCTCGGAATCGCTGAACTCTTCTTCGCAGCGCGGTTCACATACAAGGTATGTCGGTCACCTTCCCGCAAGAATTCGCATCCTGATCTCTCCAGGTGACGCAGGAGATCAATGCGTTTCATGCCGCCGAGACGATCAATTTTTCTCGGATGACCTCTACGCCGCGAATCGACTCTTCTGAAAGCGCACGATTTGCTTCTAGGACGAGAGTGATGGCATCATTTAGATTTTCGCGAGCTTGATCAAGCGTGTCGGCCTGCGTGTTTGCACCGGGCAGCTCCTCGACAAAGGCCACATAGCCTTCCGGCACCTTCATGAATACGGCCGCGAGCTGATATCGACACCGTGTCGATCGTATCAGGCGGGCTCATGCGACACGGTATCCCGAACTCCCTAATCGGCGCAGAACAGCAAAATGGCGAAAAGTTGCAGGACGCGCCTAAAGCGCTGGCAGAGGTGCCACTTAGCCGAACAGGAAGCCGGCGCCGTCGGCGATGAAGTGCGCAAGAATGTTGCAGACCAAATCGCGCCGCCATAGGTATAACGCAGTTAGAATCACGCCGCCGTAGCCGGCAACGATCAGTTGCGCTCCACCCCATGAACCGAGATGCGCGGCGGTGAATGCCGCCCAGGACACGACCGCCGCAATCCATGTGCCCACAATGCGCGGTCGGCCAAACAATTCTTCGATTCGGGGAATCGGATAACCGCGAAACAAGATTTCCTCGCAGACGGCGGCGCGCGTTACCAACAGCAGTCGATACCAGAGCGGTGTCGAGGCCAGTTTGGCTATTTCGGCGGTGTTCATATGCAAGCGCAGAAGAGGAAACACGACGAAATAGATAAAGGGTATGCCGATGACCAATAGCACACCGGCGGGAATGGCCCACAACGTTCCCCAGGTAGGCCGCTTGAACCCGATCGATGAAAGGGGCAGACGCTCCACGAACAGGATGAACGCCAGAACCACTGCCACGAGCGCCCACCACAACACCTCGCGGCCGAATAGTGGCCCCAGCCCGGTGTAGCGTTCGCCGAGGTTGCCGAGCGCGAGGTTCGCGCCGCCGAGGGTCAGCGACACCCCGATCAGAATTTGGAGACGCCGATCTCGCGATTTCACGTTGTGCTGAAAGTGCGGGTTAGGAGCCGCCGAAGATGCATTGGAACAACTGCAGCGAACATCGCGAATTCAAGACGTATGGGAGATTGAACATTATCTAGTAGCCACGCGGAGGCCCTAGGCGCTGGGTTATCTTTGACCGGCAATTCAGACCGACTCTCTCATGAGCAGCAATATCATTTTAATTGAGCATGGCGGTGTCAAGTCCTCGCTGACGCTTGCTTCGCGCGTGTAACTTAGCCTAGGAGGAATTTCGCGCCGTCCGGGATGCAGCTCGCGAGAATGTTGCAGGCCAAATCGCGCTTTTCGTTGCGAGAAGGCAACAGAAAAATGCAGGAAAGACGAAGACGTCGATAAATGTATGTTCCGCATCTGGCGGAAAATGGTTGCCAACCTTGGGCAAAACCTGGGTGTGTTCGAGAAATTGCGCATGAAAGGCAATCGAACGTGGCGAGCTTACGCCGCTGAGATACCGTAGCCACCACGTTTGCATGTGAAAAAACGTCCAGAGCCCCAACAGAACGGTTCCGAAAACCATCCCGATGCGAAAGTTCGCCCGGAAGCTAACGATTGCGCCCACGAGCACAATGCCAACGAAGACATCCAGAGCAAATTGATCGTTTTGCACAGGCCAGTGGTGTTCTCCGTTCCAGTTTCCGAGAGGGATCCATCAATCGACGCTGTAATAGACGAACAGCAGGATCAAGAAGTAAAAGGCAAGTCTCCTCATTGAATCTCTCAGCGCGTTTTTCTAATCATCGGGGTGATGGAGCGCGCAGTTAAGTTGAACTGTGAGGTGCTAGGAACCGCCGAAGATGCGCTGGAAGAATTGCTTCCAGTGCCATTGGCGCTCCTGGCATTCGGGGGCGGGCGCGTATCCCAGGCTGTGATTGTCGCGCTCGACGGCGAGTGACTGCAGCTCGGATCCTTCGGCTTGCACATTGACGGTTACGAATGTGCGGCAGCCGTCGATGGAAGCGATTTTCCAGGGGGAACCGATTTTCTTCGAAGGTCCCCAATCCTCCATGAAGCGGCTGTAGTCGTAATTGGGGCAAGGATGCTGCCCGGTGCAGCCCCAATCGCGATAGGCCGCTTGATAATCGCGTGCATTGACGCGGGCCAGGAAGTGCTTCACGACCTGCTTTTCGGGGAAATTGTGGAAGAACATATAGGCGGCAATGAGGACCGCTATGACAGCAATGCACGTCAGGATAATCCATTTGATGGTGCGGCTGCGGCGTTCGTCCTCGGCGCCATATTGCTGCAAATAGCTGCCCATGAGTTCTCCTTGAAACCGCCGAGTCCCAGGAAGCGCTACTTACCTGGCAGGATATGCCTTGTCGTAAGCGGTCGTTGCTTCGGCCGTGATATCGAGTGCCGGTTTAAAATAGATGGTGTTGGTGATGTCGACAACGATATCGATGCCGCGCGCTTCGGCTATTTTCTTGACGACCTCAGTCATCTGGCGCCCAGCGCGGCCGAGAATGTCCTGCCGCTCGTTATTCAGGTCGGCCTGCAAATCTTCACTCAGGCGCTGGGCTTCCTTCTGCTTCTGGGTGCCGTCGGCGCGGAGCTGCGCTTCTCGATCGGGCGCCAGATTCGGGGCGCTCAACTGCTGCTGAATGGTCTGGAGCTGTTGTTGGAGAGTCTGAATCGCCTGGGTACGGGGTTTGTACTTTGCTTCGAGCCCGGCCTGGATTTTCTTCATTTCCTGAGTGTCGGCAACAGCTTTCTGGGCGTTGATGATGGCGAGTTTTACAGGAGCGATGGCTTGCGCTCGAGCACTCGAAATTGAGATCGACGCAACGGCGGCGACAAGCAGAACACTCCTGATTTTCGAAAACATCCGAACTCCTGGCTCCTATGACGGTGATCGGACCTGCAGCCGAGAAAGGTGCGAGGTCCGTCGAGAATGTTGATAACGATATCAGGCTAACACGCTAAATTCGTCCAATCGCGTTCACAGAGCACGCGTGTGTCAGCTCCGAATGCGACCGTTTCTATCGATTGTGAGGGTCTGATCTCGCCAGCAAACCTTCCGTCCGGCATAGGACGCGAGCCAGACGCAGAACGAGTACAGGTCCCAGAGCGGAGTCAGCCAACAAAGCGCGGCGGCGAGCGAGCTACGGAGAACAAACCAGCCGGTGAGGGCGGCGGAGGCGATGCGCAGGGCGGCGAGAACTGCGGCGCAGGGCCAAGCTCCGGAGAGCAGTGCGATGAGGATCCACAGGCCAGCGTGCGTGATCGGAAGCCCAGCATAACCGCCTGCTTTCGATGCGCAAATGGTGCGGGCCCAGCGGAGTTGGTGACGCCAGACGCCGCTGAACGTTGCGTCACCGAGGCTGGTCTCGACCGTGTACGTGGAAAGAAGGGCGCGTTTGCCGAGAGCGGCGATTCGCTTGGCAAGCTGATAATCGTCGGCGAGGTAATCGGCGATGCCTGCGAAACCGCCCGCCTGTTCGAGATCGCGAGCGCGGAATGCGAGCGTTGAACCGAGACCGAACTCGCGGACGCCGAGGGACTGTGCAACCAGAGTGCTGGGCATGAAATCGGTGGCGATGCCCAGGGCTTCCCACGCGGCAGGGAAGTTGTGAGGCCTGACGCGGTAGAGGCAGGTGACGACGCCGATGGAAGCGTCGGCGAGAGGCGCGACGACTTGCGACAGATAATCGCGGTCCACTTTGATATCGCTGTCGTTGACGATCCAGATAGCATGGCGGGCATGACGAGCGAGTTCCATGAGAACACCGACCTTGCTGTTAGACGCGGGGTCGGCGCCGATGATGAGGCGAAGCCCAGAGCCGGGGAAATTGCGCTGAAGACGCCGGACTTCCTGGGCGGCGGCATCGTTTTCATCTCGTGCCCCGAACAAAATCTCGAAGGCCGGATAGCGCTGCTCAATCTGCGAGACGAAGGCTTCGTATGTATTCGGATCCATCCCGCGTAGGGGCTTCAGAACAGAGACGGGCGGCGCAAACGCGGGTTGGGGCCGGAGACGATCTGAGCGGCGCTTCGCGAGATGTTGTAACGCGGCAAAAAGCGCGAGCAACTGATACGCCGCGCTCGGAAGAAAAATGAGCCAGAAGAGGCGCACAGCCGCTTAGCGGGCCAACAATACGACGCCGCTTAATACGAGCAGAGCTCCCGCACCGCGGCGCCTGCCTACGTGCTCATTCAAGATGAACTTCGCCAAAGCGGTTTCGAGCACGAACGTCGCGGCGGAGGCCGGGACGGCGAAGCTCAAAGGGGCGATTTGCAGGAGGGCCATGAAGGCGAAGAAGGACAGCGCCAAACAGACGATGGAGAAGAAGAGATAGCGGCGGCTGACGATCATGCGAAGCAAGCGCGCGAGGCCGCGAGCGTTAACGCTCTGCTCGCCGCTCCGCTTCATTTCATAACTTTGCAATAGATCGCTGAGGACGGTCGCGCACACAATGATCGACAGGAGCAGCCACTTCATTCGGCGACTCCAGATCGAGACATTAGAGAACGATCTCGAGGAGGACAGTGGGTCTTCTGATCGGTGCTTCCCACCAAAGCTGTGCCCGCAAAGATCAGAATGGTTCCAATCCAGTGGCCGGGAGTGATGGATTCATTCAGAAAGAGGCGGCCAAAGACGGCAGCCAAAATGTACCCGACTCCAGTGAGCGGCAGCACGAAGCTGAGGTCCGCCCAGCTGAGAAGCGCCATACGCGTCAACACCCATAGAATGAGCAGAGCGATGCCCATTGCGACGAACGGATTCAGCATGGCGCGAATGTAGGCGAGGGGGTTCAACGCAACGGTTTCTGAAACGTGCCGCATCCCCCAGGCGAGCGCGAGATTGCCGACGGCATTGAAGACAATCACGGCGAAAGCCAAAAGAAAAATCTTCAGCTTCGATGCGCGCGTGCGAACTGGCCGGAGCGCTTGTTCTCCGGCAAGCGTAGCTGCGGCGAGACTAGTCCCCGGCACTGAGAACGGCGGCTTCCTCTTTTTGGTGCTTCTGATCCTTTACGTACTTCTTGCGCTTTGACCGCAAGGAAAGGTATTCGCGAGCTTCTTTATAGAGACGCTTCCGCTCCGAGTTGTCAAAGATTGCTTTACCGACGAGCCGCAGAGCTACTTTGGGGCGGAAGTAGAATTCTCCGTAAAAACGCTCTACCCACTCAACCAGTTCGCCTTGGTCCAGGCCGGGATATTGGTAGTTGGGAAGCTGATGGCCGGCCTCGTCGGTCATTGTTTCGTCGATGGTGATGAGGCCGTTCTTCTTGATGTGATCGTAGTACTCGGTGCCGGGGAAGGCGTGGCCGATGGAGACCTGAATGGTCTGGACATCCAACTCTTTTGCGAAATCGATGCTTTTGCGAATAGTCTCGCGGGTTTCGCCAGGCAGGCCGACGATGAAGTCGCCGTGCACGGTAAGGCCGAGCTTTTTGCAATTGGCAGTGAAGCGGCGCGCCATGTCGATGGTGGCGCCCTTCTTAATATTTTTCAGGATCTGCTGGTCGCCCGATTCGTAACCAACGATGAGGAGACGACAACCGGCATCTTTCATAGCCTTGAGCGTGTCGTAATCGGTTGTCACGCGCGAGGTGCAGCTCCAGGTGAAGTTGAGCTGTTTCAGTTTGCTGCAGAGCTCGATGGTGCGGGCCTTTTGGTAATTGAAGGTATCGTCATCGAAGAAGATTTCCTTCAGGCCGGGAAAATTCTCGAGCGTCCAGCGGCATTCGTTCACGATGTCATCGGAGGAACGCAGGCGCCAGCGATGACCGGAGTGGGTCTGGGGCCAGAGGCAAAACGTACATTGCGCCGGGCAACCGCGCGTGGTGTAGAAGGAGATGTACGGATTCAACAGGAAGGGGACGTTGTAGCGGCGGAAATCGAGATCGCGCTTATAAACCTTCGTCACCCAAGGAAGCGCATCGAGGTCTTCGATGACGGCCCCTTCGGGATTGTGCTGAAATCCTCCATTTTTCCGGAAAACGACGCTGGGGATCTCTTCGAGTGGCTTCCCCATGGCGAAATCGCGAATGGGGTAATCGAACTCGCGCTTCACGACGAAGTCGATGGCTAAGGATGCGTTAAGGCTCTTCTCCGGTTCAATGGTGACCGGCGGCCCAACGAAGGCAACCTTCAGCTTCGGGTTGGTATCCTTCATCATTTCGGCGATCTTGACGTCGACGTTGAAGCCGGGGGTCGACGTAAAGAGCACGAGCAGCTCATAGTCGGAGGCCATTGCGACGGTTTGATCGATGCTGACTTTGTGGGGTGGAGCGTCGAGGACCTTGCTATCGGGGATCATTCCAGCGGGATAACAAAGCCAGACCGGATACCAATAGGACTCAATTTCTCGCGCGGCAGGCCAACGGGAACCCGCACCACCATCAAAGCCCTCGAAAGAAGGAGGGTTCAGAAAAAGCGTTCTCATGTATTCCCTTAAGGTTACCTATAGGTTACTTGGTTGGAGCGGCAGATCTCAACACTGCCGCACGGATTGGCGCTAAGGTGGTGCTTTTACGGGCAGACCTGGTGTGGAGCGGGAACCGACTGCTTAGCGGCCGCAGTAGGGATCGCGGCGGATTCAGAATCGTCGGCATCGCCGGTAACGTCCGTGTCTTGCGCGAACTTAGAGTAATTAATGTTGAGCTCGACCTTTCCAACCAGGCGGACATCGATGGTGCTGCTCAGGGACTGCGGAATCGCCAGCCCGTTCTGAATGGCAAAAGCGCGCTGAAAGTCTACTTTTTTGAAGAAGATACTGGGGTTTTTGATGAAATGCCCCTTCTCGTAAACGGGTAGACAGGTTTGCGCGTCAAGCCACATCTCGCCCTTGAAGAGGCCAACCTTCTTACTGCGCGGCGAGAGCTGGAAGACATAAACCCCGTTGCCGACGTCGTGTTTCTCGCCCTTGAATTTGAATTTGTAGTTGGCGGGTGTGATGGCGAGGCTCTGATCTCCCTGACCTTGCTGCTCGGCTTGAAGGTAGCGTCCAATCACTAGGTTCTTGATGGTGTTGTCGCCCTGAAAACCGAGCACGTGATAAGTGACCTGCCCTACTTTCGAGATCTTGCGCAACGCGCGGAGACGGCCATGCTCCTTCAGCTTGGGCACGTCGGCGTTGATATCGATTTCCATGGAAGCGCCGCGAAGACTGTCTTCATGGGTTTGGGTGGCCTGGAGATACCTGTCGATAATGGCTTCTGACTCATCTCGCGAGTGGTCTTCGAGAGCGTCGCCAGCGGCCCAAAACCCCGCCGAGGGCAGTAGGAGCACAGCAGCAAGCACACCTGTTATCTTGTGTCGCAAGTTACTTTTACACATTGCCGTCCGCTCCGGTGCGGCGACAAGTCAGAAGCCCCGACTGAACAGTCAGTTTAGCATCCGTCGCGGCCGCGATCTCCTTCCCGGTGTTCATCCCTTAGATGAGTCTGTGCTTAGCCGTAGTTGCAGGCTTCCCGTGCAGAAAAGAAGTACGTTTCCAGCCTTCCGTTTAGTTCCATATCGGGTGTCGACGCGAAGAAATGTTTGAGCAAGTGCGTGGCCGCGGGACGAAGTATCACGAAAGAGTGCGTTGCGGCGAGCTAATCCCGGGATGGCGTAAGTGGGTGAGTAAGATAGAGACGGGCTGGACCTGATGCCCGGAACGCTCAATTATCCATTTTATGCGGCGCGATTATCACAATTGGTACAGCCACAGACTCGGCCGGAACATGGAGCTGTTGGTCTACGGGCATGCGGGGACGCCGATTCTGGTGTTTCCCACGTCGCAGGGGAAGTTCTACGAATACGAGAACTCCGGCATGATTCACGCGATCGCGGAGAAGATCGATGCGGGGCGGACGCAAGTTTTCTGCGCCGACAGCGTGGATTCGGAGAGCTGGTACAACCGCGGCATTCATCCACACGATCGCGTGATGCGACACATTGCGTACGAGAGCTACATCACGTACGAAGTATTCCCCCTGATGAAGGGCGTGAACGGAGCCCAGCAGATTTGTACAACGGGGTGCAGCTTCGGGGCCTATCACGCGCTTAACTTCGCGATGAAGCACCCCGACGCTGTTTCGGCGTGCGTCGCGATGAGCGGGAACTTTGATGTGCGGTCGTTTATGAATGGCTATTACGACAGCGATTTTTACTTCAACAATCCCGTCGACTACATTCCGAACATCAGCGATCCATGGTTCCTGGAACGTTATCAACGGATGCGGCTGGTGTTGGCAGCCGGGGATTGGGATATTTGCCTGGGTGCGAATTTCGAAATGGCGCGGATCCTGGGCTTAAAAGGCATCCCGCACTGGCTGGACGTTTGGACGGGCGGCGAGCGCCACGATTGGCCGTTGTGGCAGCGGATGGCGGTAAAATTCTTTTGATTGACGCGCACCACGGGCGCCGACGCGCTAAAGCGAAGACGCCATGGGCGCATGTAGTTGACGCGCGATCCAGTGCGCGATTGAGGTTGTTCAACAGAGGTGAACATGCCGAGCAAGATTGGAATTATCTATGGAATGGAGAATACCTTTCCTTCCGCGCTGGTCGAACGCATTAACAGCAAGAACGTCCCGGATGTAGTAGCGGAACATATCCAGATCGGCGGGATCAAGATGGCGAACCCGAGCGGGTATCGGGTGATCATCGATCGGATTTCGCACGACATCGAGTTCTTTCGCGCGTACCTGAAGAATGCGGTGTTAACGGGGACGACGGTGATCAACAACCCGTTCTGGTGGAGCGCCGACGATAAATTTTTCAACTACGCGCTGGCGAGCAAATTAGGGGTGGCAGTGCCGAATACGGTAGTGTTGCCGCACAAGACGCATCCGCCGGGGACGACAGTTCAGTCGATGCGCAATTTGGCTTTCCCGCTGAATTGGGACGAGATTTTCGAGTACATCGGGTTTCCGGCCTTTTTGAAGCCGTTTAGCGGAGGCGGTTGGAAGCACGTTTTCAAGGTGAATTCACCGGAAGAGTTTTACAACGCTTACGACCAGACGGGCGCGATGTGCATGACGCTGCAAACGGCGGTCGAATTCGATGAGTACTTTCGCTGTTATGTAGTGGGACAAGAGAAAGTCCGCGTGATGAAGTACGACCCGAGGCAGCCGCACCACTTGCGATACGTGAAAGACAGCACCGCGAGCTCGCACGAACTATATGAGCGAGTGGTAAAGGATGCACTCACGCTGTGCCGCGCTTTGGGGTATGACTTCAACACCGTAGAATTCGCGGTGGAGAAAGGCATTCCGTACGCAATCGACTTCCTGAATCCGGCGCCGGATGCTGATGTTCATTCGGTGGGGCAGGCCAATTTCGATTGGGTGGTGGAGAACGTAGCGCAGCTGGCCATCGATACAGCACAAGGTCAAGAGGTGAGGCGTCCGCAGTACCGCTGGGACTATTTCCTGAACGGCGCGCCCGCAAAATTCACAGCGGCGTCGCAATAATTAGAGGAGCTTGGGTAGAACCCTAGGCTGGAGGGAGCGGATGGCGAAACCTAGCCTGACCATCGGCATCGAAGAAGAGTACCAGACGATTGATCCCGAAACGCGGGACCTCCGATCCCACATAGACACCGAGATCATTGCGAAGGGGAAGATCCTTCTCAAAGAAGCAGTCAAGGCCGAGATGCATCAATCGGTCGTCGAGGTGGGCACGGGAATCTGCAAACACATCAAAGATGCCGCTGTGGAATTGAAGGCGCTGCGACGAGACATTATCCAACTGGCGCGACAAAACGGGTTGCACGTGGCTTCGGCAGCAACACATCCGTTCGCGGACTGGCGCAACCAGGCTATCTATCCCGATGAGCGGTATTACACGATCGTGCAGGATTTGAAGATGGTTGCGCGCGCGAATTTAATTTTCGGCCTGCACGTTCATATAGGAGTGGAAGACCGCGAAACCGGCATTCAAATCATGAACGCGGCGCGCTATTTCCTGCCGCATATTTTGGCCCTCTCGACCAATTCGCCTTTCTGGCAGGGCATGGATACGGGGTTGAAATCCTACCGCTGCAAGGTATTCGATAAGTTTCCTCGCACGAATATACCCGATTATTTCCCCAGTTGGGGCGAGTACGAAAGCTTCGTGAGCCTGCTGGTAAAGACCAACTGTATCGACAACGCAAAGAAGATCTGGTGGGATATCCGTCCGCATCCGAATTTCCCGACGCTCGAATTCCGCATTTGCGATGTGCCGATGCGGGTGGACGAGACGATTGCGATCACGGCGCTGATTCAGGCGACGGTGGCGAAGCTGTATAAGCTGCATGCGGCGAATCAAAGTTTCCGGTTGTACCGGCGCGCCTTGATCATGGAAAACAAGTGGCGAGCATTACGGTACGGACTGGACGGGAAGATCATCGATTTCGGAAAACAACAAGAAGTGCCGGTACGGGACCTTATCTACGAATATTTGAACTTTGTGGACGATGTAGTGGATGAATTGGACTCGCGCGAGGAGATCAACTACATTCACCGCATTCTCGAGCACGGCACAGGCGCCGACCGCCAGTTGCGCGTTTACCAGGAGACGGGAGATTTGACGAAAGTGATGGATTACATCGTTCAGGAGACGCAGGCGGAAGTGGGTCAAGAACATGTTGGGGCAGGCGCGGCGTAATGAGCACGGATCTTCAGCGTCGGCCTTTCGACCCGGAACTGAAGACCGGCGCGCACAACGCGGTGTTTGTGTGTCTGAAAGTGCAGCCCGACGAAAAGGTGACACTCATCACCGATGAAGCGTGCCAAGAAATCGCCGCCGCTTTAGTGGCCGAATTGAACGATTGCGGATGTCCGTACCAGACGTTTGTGCTGGAGGATCTTGCCCCGCGGCCGCTGGTTGATATGCCGCAAGCGGTGTTGGACGATCTGGAAACAAGTCAGGTCAGCATTTTTGCGGTTCAGGCGCAAGCCAACGAATTGAAGACGCGCATGCAGATGTGCGGTGTTGTTAATCGCAAGAAACTGCGTCATGCCCACATGGTTAATATCGAAAAAAAGATCATGCTGGAGGGCATGCGGGCGGATTTCGCGAAGGTCGACGAGCTGACGCTGCGGGTGATGAATATCGTCAACAAGGCGCAGTCGATCCGCGCGACAACCCAGGCCGGGACAGATGTGCGGGCGGCATTGACGCCCGATTACAAGTGGATCAAGACGAGCGGCATCATCAGCCGCGAGAAGTGGGGGAATTTACCGGGTGGCGAGACGTTCACGTCACCGCTCGAAGTGAATGGGACGTTCGTTGTCGACGGAGTGGTTGGGGACTATCTCTGCGCGAAGTTCGGCGATCTGAAGGCGACTCCGTTAACGTTGACGGTACAAGGGAACCGGCTGACGAAGGCATGCTCCGCGAATAAAGAACTCGAGGCTGAGTTCTGGGAATATACGCACCGTGACGCAAACAGCGATCGAGTGGGCGAGTTTGCAATCGGTACCAACCTGGCGGTGCACGAGGTGGTTGGGAACATTCTGCAGGACGAAAAAATTCCCGGCGTGCATATGGCATTCGGAGATCCATATGGAGCGCACACCGGGGCTCAATGGACTTCTTCCACGCATATCGACGTGGTCGGACGGAAGTTCGACATTTGGGCAGACGAGCGCCAGATCATGAGCGCGGGCCACTTTCTGGTGTAAGCGCGAACACCACGTGATACCGGAACTCCGCCAGCGGTTCAACGAACTGTGGACACCCGAATTATATGCGGAATTCCTGCAGCGCATAGATGCGGCGACCGGGACGCATGTGGGGTTCCGATGCAGTGAAACGCCGGTGTTTCTTCCCAAGCCGCTGCTCGACAAGATGGCGCGCTACGGACGCGAGCTCTACGAGCAACTCGCCGGGAACGCAGAATACCGCCGCGCCTCGGACGCAGCAATCCCTGAGCCGTTTCGGGTTCCGAACGAGACGGAGCATGCGTTATTCGTGCAGGCCGATTTCGGGTTAGTTCGAGAGAAGGATGGCACTCTCGAGCCGAAGCTGGTCGAGATTCAAGGATTTCCTTCCGTTTACGGATTTCAGGCGAAACTCGCAAACGAGTACGCGAGCGTTTACCGCCTGTGTGAAAAGATCGATCCGCATTTAACGACATTTCTAAGCGGACTCAACCAACAGAGCTATGCGGATCTGCTGAGACGCGTGATTTTGAACGGGCATGCGCCGGAAGAGGTTGTACTGCTCGAGATCGAGCCGTACGAGCAGAAGACGCTAGCGGATTTTTTGGTGATGCAGAAAATGTTGGGCATCAAGATCGCGTGCATCACGGAAATGCGGAAGCAAGGGCGGAAGCTGATACTCGATGGAGTGCCGGTGAAGCGAATCTACAATCGAGTGATCGTGGACGAGTTGGTGAGGAAGAATATTCGGGCGAACTTCGAGCTCAGCGACGATTTGGACGTTGAGTGGGCCGGGCATCCAAACTGGTTTTTTCGGCTGAGCAAGTTTTCACTGCCTTGGTTTCGGCATGTGAGCGTGCCGGAAACGCACTTTTTGAACGACGTTCAGAAGCTGCCGGACGATTTACAAGATTGGGTTTTGAAGCCGCTTTATTCCTTCGCTGGGCTGGGCGTCAAGATCGCGCCGGCGAAGGAGGAGATCGAAGCGATTCCGCAAACGGAACGGCAGAATTTCATCCTGCAACGCAAAATGGATTTCGTCGCGACGATCGATACACCGAGCGGGATGACGAAGGCAGAGGTTCGGATTATGTACGTTCGCGACGGCGGCGAATTGAAGCCGGTGACCACGGTGGTTCGAACCGGACGCGGCAAGATGATGGGCGTCGATTTCAACAAAGATATGGACTGGATCGGAGCCTCGGCGGGCTTCTACCGCTTGCAGGCGGAATAACATAGGAGGCGCAATGGCGAATGACCCGCGCGCAGGGAAACCGGCGAATGCGTCCGATCTGGTAAACATTCCTCGCCTCATCACGAGCTATTACGCTCTGAAACCGGATCCGGCGGAATCGACGCAACGCGTGGCGTTCGGGACCTCGGGACATCGCGGGAGTTCGCTCACCTCCGGGTTCAATGAGAACCACATTCTTGCTATCACGCAGGCGATCTGCCGTTATCGCGCGGAGCAAGGCACGACGGGGCCGTTGTTTATCGGAATGGACACGCATGCGCTTTCGGAACCGGCCTTCGTGACTGCACTGGAAGTTCTCGCGGCCAACAACGTCGTGACGATGATCGACCAGGACGGCGGCTACACGCCTACGCCTGCGATTTCGCATGCGATTTTGACTTACAATCGAGGCCGCAAAGATGGACTGGCCGATGGGATTGTCATCACGCCCTCGCACAATCCGCCGGATGACGGAGGATTCAAGTACAACCCACCCTCGGGCGGTCCGGCCGACACAAGTGCAACGAAGTGGATCGAGAATTACGCGAACGATCTGCTGGCGGAAGGACTAAAGGACGTTCCTCGATTTTCGTATGAACGCGCGCTAAAAGCGGGGACAACACATCGTTATGACTATGTTTCCGGTTATGTGGATGAGTTGTGGCGCGTTGTCGATCTGGAGGCTATTGCGGCAGCGGGGCTGAAGTTAGGAGTTGATCCGCTGGGTGGAGCCGGCGTTGGTTATTGGCCGCGTATTGCCGAACGCTATGGTTTGAAGCTCGAAGTCGTCAACACGGAGGTCGATCCGACATTTCGGTTCATGACCCTCGATTGGGACGGAAAGATTCGCATGGATTGCTCTTCGCCTTATGCGATGGCGAGTCTTATTGCGCTGAAGGACCGCTTCGATGTTGCGTTCGCGTGCGATACGGACCATGACCGGCATGGGATTGTGACCCCAAGCGCAGGTCTGCTCAATCCGAATCATTATCTTGCGGTCGCGATTGATTATCTGTTCCGCAACCGGCCTCAATGGAGGGCCGACGCCGGCGTGGGCAAAACGCTGGTGAGCAGCAGCATTATCGACCGGGTGGCCGACGATCTGAAGCGGCGGCTGATGGAAGTGCCGGTCGGGTTCAAGTGGTTCGTGGACGGATTGCTCGACGGCTCGCTCGGTTTCGGCGGCGAAGAGAGTGCCGGTGCATCATTCTTGCGAAGAGATGGATCGGCGTGGAGTACCGATAAAGATGGGCTAATTCTGGGGCTGCTTTCGGCAGAGATTACGGCGAAGACTGGAAAAGATCCAGGCGAGCGGTATCGGGAGTTGACCGAGAAATTCGGAGCACCCGTTTACGAGCGGATTGATGCGCCCGCTTCTCCCGATGAGAAGGCGATTTTATCCAAGCTCTCGCCGGAACAGGTGTCGGCAAAAGAGCTGGCAGGCGAGCCGATCGAGGCGATGCTGACGAGAGCGCCTGGGAACGGAGCCGCGATCGGCGGTCTTAAAGTGGTGACGAAGAACGGCTGGTTCGCGGCACGGCCGTCGGGTACGGAGAACGTTTACAAAATTTATGCCGAAAGTTTTCTTAGTAAGAAGCACCTGCGAAGCATTCAGGAAGAAGCGCAGGCGCTGATCGCGGGAACCTTCAAAGTAGCCGCGGCGACAAGCGGGCGCTAACGAGCCACCCGCCTGCTGCTGAGTGCGTCAGAAATAGAACTGACCCGAACCTGAAAGTGTTCAGGCGATCAAAAATTGTATTTCAAAGCAATTTGAATGTTGCGGGGCAGTTGCGCAGACTGCACGAGACCAAAACTGCTCCCGATTCTTCCGGCTGGCGCATTGAGGATGACCGTGTTCGCGACATTGATTGCTTCGCCGCGGAGTTCCAGGCTCTGACGCTCCGTAAAGTGAAACAACTTTGAAATACCGAGGTCCGCTTCGGTCATTCCGGGTCCTCTAATGATACCCGTCCCGCAGGTGCCCAGTTGTCCGGTCGCCGGCTGTTGGAAGGTCGATGGATCCCAATACTGATAACCGCCGAGCGGACTGTTCCGATCGCCAAACACGTGCGGAGGAGCGATACAATTTGCGCGCTCGTTTCCGGAACGCGTTCCGGAGGTATCGCTGGCGGTCACTTCAAATGGGAATCCGCTATGAATGTTCATGAGAAGGTTTACGTCCCATCCGCCCAAAACTGCATCGACGAATTTATTCGAATTATTGCCAAACATGCGGCCACGGCCGAACGGGACATCGTAAGTCACATAGCCACTAAACTCGTTCTGTACGTCGTTCGGACAGTAACCATAATCGAGTGCCTGATTATAGGTGTACTCCGGGAAGGCGTAACCGCCGTTTGCTTGCGTCTGCCCGGAATTGGCGTCGCCATACTGGCCGAAGAAGCCCGGTGCATTTGTCAGGCATTTCGAATACGTATAGTTCAATTGAAATTGGAGTCCGCTCGAAAGGCGATGCTGCACCGATGCCTCGAATGCATTGTAATTGCCGTAGGCGTTGCTATCGATGACTCGTTCGATGCCGGCGTTAAGTCCCACAACGCCGCCGGTTTCCGCATGCAGCGCCGGATTGCCGGCCAGGTAAAGGCTGTTTGAAACAGTGCCGTTCGGGTTCAGGACACGTTGATGGCCGTAGTAAATGTTGGTGAGATGAGTGTTGTCTTCACCCACATAGGCAACCTGCACGGTGGTGGAATTCCCGAACTGATGTTGAATGGTGACGTTGTATTGCTGAGACACGGTGGGCCGGAAGTTCGGATCGATGATGTGAATGGTCTGACTCTGGAAGCAAGCAGCCGGCGAGGGGGTCGAGACTGCAGTGGCAGGGGTACAAACGGGCGGAGGCAATACGCTAAAGCCCTGACTGAGAGTGCTGCCGGGCAGCGGGTTCGCGGGCAGATAGCTTTGCTGACCTGCTCCTTGCCAGGGCGGATTAGCGGCTGGAATATTCGCCACGCCGATTCCCTCGAAGAAGTCGGTCACGCCCCAACCGGCGCGAATCACTGTCTTGCTGCCGAAAGGAGTCCAGGCAAGGCCGATGCGCGGTTGATAGTTGGTAATTCCGTTGTACTGGTTATACAATGCTTGGCAATTTGAGTAGGGGCAGTTCGACCCATTGCTCGCGAGATAGACCTGGCCTGTGAACTCGCCGTAATTGGTGGCGCGATTATCGACTTCATATTCCGGGGTGTGCAGTTCGTAGCGCAGCCCGAGGTTCACCGTCAGATGATCGTTGACGTGCCAATCGTCTTGGAAAAACGCTCCGATCGCGCTGTAGCGAAGGCCTCGTGTTCCAACGTTTTGGCCGAGCTCGATAAATTCGGGCAGACCCATAACGAAATCGGCCCCACCATTTCCCGGCGAGGCAGCGCCACTGCCGAGCGCCGTATACTGACCGTTGAAATCGAAGATACCGGCTGCGCCGCCTTGGCCAGAATAGAACACATCATCGCGGTAGCGAAGAAATTGGAAGCCCGCATGCATGGTGTGGCGGCCTTTGACAATAATGGCGGTATCTTCTGCCTGAATCACCGCGTCATTGAAAGCCTGCGCGATATCGGTGGTGCCAATATTGCTGACGAGGCTGTTGATCAGACCTATGGTGGGAAGGAACGTGGACGGCACGCCCGGGATTCCGAAGACGGAAGGCAGATTTTGCCCCGTTCCATTACTGACACTGGCGTAGGTGACAGGGAAGTAATTGACGCCCGCACGCGCATCGTTGACGAAGCTTGGACCGAAGGTATGTGTCCAATCGAGAACTCCGCTGTAAATGGGATACACATTGGACGAATTAAACAACAAAGGCTGGCTATTGGTGGCGGGATTCGTTACGTATTGCTGCGTGTACCGGCCGTACACGTGATCCTTGTCGGTGGCAGCCCAGTCGACCTTGATATCGCCCTGGTCGCCATTTGTATAGGCGTGGCTGGAGTTCACCTGGTTATTGGTGAATTTGCTGTTGAGCGGCGCCGGGTACAGAGAGGAGGAAAGGATTTTGGCCGCTACCGGGTCGATCAGATTGGCGGGGATTCGGTTGAAAGGGAGTATGGTGCGAGCAGCCGGCGAACTGCTGGAATACGGATTATAAAGCTGGTTCTTAGGATTGCTGCACACACCTGCGGAATTAAAGCTGCCGCCGTTGGCGGTACATAGGTCTCCGAAGTCGGCCGAGCCGTTGGGGCCGCCACCCGGGCGTTCGGCCGTACTGAAGACGGTAAAGCCGCCAGTGGTACTCGGTTGATCGTAGCGTTCGCCCTGATAATCGGCGAAGAAGAACAGCTTATTTTTGATAATGGGGCCTCCGACCGTTCCACCAAATTCGTTGTAGCGGAGGAGCGGGCGCGGAAGACCGTTGAATTTGTTTTGCCACAGGTTGGCGTTCAACTTGTCATTGCGGAAGAACTCGAACACATCGCCATGGAACTGGTTTGTGCCGGACTTGAGCGTCGCGTTGATGATGCCGCCCAGATAATTTCCGAATTCGGAGGACGCATTGGTGGTAATCACATTGAATTCCTGAAGCGCATCGGGGCTAGGCGCGTAGGCGACACCTCCTTCATCGCTCTGGTTGTTATCGAGACCGTCCAGAACATAGTTGTCGTCCTGCTCGCGGTTGCCGTTGATATAAGGACGGCCGCTATAGAAGGTGTTCAAGCCGGCGCTGGAGCCAGAGCCGCCCACGAAAGAAGACGCGTTGGTCGTAACAGCGCCGGGCACTAATAGCGTCAATTGGCCATAATTCCGGGTGGATAGAGGCATACTCACAATGGCATGCGAGTCGATGACCGTCGCGACCTGCGTGGATTCTGTTTGGAGGATCGGCGCGGCTGAGCTGACTTCCACCGTTTGGTTGACATTTCCGACCTGCATCTGCACGTCGACCTTGGCAATTTGGTTCAAAACCAAAAGGATATTCGGCTGCACGGCAGCCTGGAAACCATTCGCTTCGACTCGAATGGAATAGCGGCTCACCGGCAGGCGTGGGAAAGAGTACGAACCGGCAGCATTCGTTGTGGTGGTCGTTTTAATCTCCCGCTCCAAGTCTGTTGCCGTGACGGTTGCGTTGGCGATTGCGGCGCCGGACGGATCTGTCACAGTACCGTTAATGGCTGCAGTCACCTCTTGGCCGCGAGCGGTGAAGCTTGCCGTCAACATGACAGCGAGCATGCAGACGACAGAACAGAAAGGGCTAATAGTTAGCCCTAGCCTTGCTAATGAATTCCTCATGATTAGACAACTCCCATGTCCGACGGCTATGTACGTGCGAAATTACTTGCAGCTTAGTACAGCACCGGAACTGAAGCAATTGTAAAACACTTTGCTTTTGCAGCAGCAAGGAAAAGCAACAAAACGAAACCTGCGATCTCAATTCACCTTTTTCGAGGCCGCGCGCCAGGAGTTTTTCACGATTGGCGGCGGAGCATCGCCTGTTTGAGATCCGGGAGAAGGTATCGCGAGTTGACGGAGAAATTCAGGGCGCCAGTCTATGACCGGATTGATGCGCCCGCTTCTCGGGATGAGCTGATCGCGGGAACGTTCAAAGTATCCGCGGCGACAAGCGGGCGGTGACGAGCCACCCGCCTGCCGGTGGGCGGATCAGAAGTAAAGTTTCGCCGCTAACTGGATAATGCGCGGATCGCGATACCCGGTGATCACGGCGAAGAGACTGCTTGTCGTTGATAGAGAACCGAAGGTGCTCGGGTTGGCATGGTTGAAAACGTTGGAGGCTTCTCCGCGCAACTGGAAGCGGAAACGTTCCTTCCAAACGAGATTCTTGGACGCCAAAGCGTTCCAGCCTTCATATCCGGGACCTCGGATGATGCCCCGTCCCGCATCGCCGGGACGATGCACGCCGGTAGGGCACGCTGGCGAAGCACGCCGTATTGAACCACTCGGAGCGGGTATGAGCGAAGCTGTTCGGATTGCACCCTCCGATGAGATCGGGGCGCAAGCTTGCCGCGCTCGATCCGATGATGCCCAGGCCGGCCGGATCGACTCCGCTCGTCGTGACGGTGTAAGGCAGGCCAGTGTAGTAGTTGGTAATGATAGAGATTTCCCAGCCGCCCAGCACATGGCCGGTAACGCCTCGCTGATCCTTGAAGAACGGCAGCGTGTACACGAAACTAGCGGAGAAGACGTGCGTCCGGTCGTATTGTGCAGGGCCGTATTCCCCGGAATTGAAGTTGTAGACATTCTGAGCCGCTGTGGAGCGATCGGTCTGGTTATCGGTAAGATTCCGGGACCAGGTATACGAGCCCGTGATCAGCGAATCTCCCGAAAACTGCTTCTTCGCGTAAACCTGGAGGGAATGGTAGTTCGAATTGAACCATGGCTCGATCACGTTGATGGCGTTATAACCCGGATAGGGCCGAAGGATGTTTAGAAGGGTCTCGTTTGAAGACGTGAACGTTGTCGTAGGCGAGACGAGACCTGAAGTGTAGGCCAAGCCTGGATAGACGCTATTCAGATCTACCTCGCCCAGCAGGTGTGTACCCTTGTTGCCCACATACGCCACGTTCAGGAGGCTTGTGTTGGTGAGCTGCCGTTGGATCTCAAAGCTCCAAGACTGCGTGTAGGGCGTCTGGAATTTCACGGGGGTGGCGTGCAGCACAACCGGCGAGCTGCTGACGCTCGCAGTGCCTCCGGCGGGATTGTCGAGGGTGGTATTTGGGATGGTCGCGGATTTCAAGTACGGCGGATTCGCGAAGATATTCTGCTCATAGATTCCATAAAGCGTGGCATCATAGAAAATTCCATAGCCGCCCGCGGATGGCTGTTTTGCCGGTTCCAAAAGGATCCCAGGCGAAGCCGAAGCGGGGAGCGAAGTCTTTATTGTCCTGCGAGGATACTGCGCTGCCGAAAGGCGAGCCCGAGCCGTTGGCAATAATTCCGTTTGTATATGGATAAGGAGTGCCGGCGGCGAGGAGACCCGTTGAAGTGAATGCGGGTGCAGCAGAGCGATTGTAGAGAGCCGGATCGAAGTTTGTCAGCTCATTCTTGGCATCCGTGGGTTGGCGGAAGTTCGAATACCGCACCCCGATGTTGAGCGTGAAATTCGACCTCACGCGCCAGTCGTCCTGCACATAGACCTCCCACTGTTGGGCCTTAATATCGGGAGTGACATCTTCCGATACCTGACTGTAGGTAGCGACGTTGCCCAAAAGGAAATTGGCGAACGACTGCTCGTAGGTTGTCGCGCCGCCCGCCGGCACGCTCGCAGGCGTCATGGTAAACGTTCCCTGGTTTCCACCCGCCGCGTTTTCTGTTTTCTCGTAGTGGTTATAGCTGAGGCCGAAGCGAAACGTATGATCACCGTGGATCTTGGTCACATTGTCGAAGATATTGTGATTGCGATTGAAGTCGCGATAGGGACCGAAGGTAGTAAGAGAAGTGCCACCGCTGAAAGCAAGGCTAGGCACTTGATTCAGAGTTACCGGGAACGGCAGGGTTGGCTTAATGTCGGGTGAGTAGTTGGAATTCAAAAGCCCGGTTGGATTACTGACAAGAGCACCGTACGTGAAATCCCAGCCGACCTCGTTGAGCCACGTCGGAGTAAACGAGGAAGTTGCGCGGACAGACCAGTTGCGACCCGGAGCGTTCGTGCTAGTAGAGGTCACGCCTGGAACGGCCAAGCCGGTAAACAAGCCTTGCGGTTCGACGGTGGGGATTTGGTCGCGTAGGTAACGAGCTGAAATGTGCAGTTTGTCGCCGAAGTTATGATCGAGCTTGTATAACTCCTGTTCGAAGTTGTAGACATTTCGGAAAAGAGTCGTTTCGTTGTTGGTTCCGGTCGGAAGCGGAATTTTGGAAAAGATGTCCGTGATGTACTGGCGCGCGACCGGATCGATACCGGGGATGGTGTTGGAGGTCGCGGCGCAGGTGCTGCCGGTATATCGAATGCAAATCTGGTGGGGGAAGTTACCACTGATTTCGGCCGCGGTGGGCAGGGTCGCCGTACCGCTTGCATAAGTAATTACACGGCGGAACTCCTGCGAGAAAAAGAAGAAGGTCCTGTTCTTGCCGTTGTAAAGCTTGGGTATCCAAACCGGTCCGCCTAGCGTCTCGCCGAAGTCGTTGTAATGCAGCGGCGCAACCTGCGCTTGCCCGTTTTTGACGTTCACGCTGTTGGCGTTGTTGAGGAAATTATTGGCGGCAAAGGCGCTGTTGCGAACGAATTCGAAAACGTCGCCATGGAAATCGTTTGTTCCGGATTTTGTCACCACGGTAACGAGGCCACCCGCCGCACGTCCCAAGTCAGCCGAGTATCCGGTGCGCAAGACCTTGAACTCGGCAATGGAATCAATGCTCGGTGTGTTCACAAGGGTTTGGTCGGAGCCACGGTCGACAATGTCGCCGCCGTCCACCAGGTATCCACTCTGAGAGTTCCGCGTGCCGTTGATCGAAAAGGGGATCGTTGCCGTCGTTCCGGAGGGAAGGGTCGTCCCCACGTACAACTGATCTACCGAGGCCGACGTGACGCCGGGCATTAACCCGATCAGTTGCTCATAATTTCGCGTGATCAAGGCTAATTCGCGGACCTGAGTGCCGCTGATAGTGGTGCTCTCTTCAGAGCCCTGCTGCAACTGCACCTGCACCGGCGAGGCCTCGACGCTGATCTGCTCCGTGGTGCTGCCCACCTGCATGGGTACGTCAATAGTCAATTTGTCGTTGACATTGAGAATTATGTTTTCCTTTGTTTCTGTTTTGAACCCTTTCGCCTCGACAGTTACTTTGTACGTCCCGACCGGCAAGAGCGCCGCGACATAGTTCCCGGACGAGTCGGTGGTCGCCGTCTTTTGCACTTGCGTGGCGATATTCGTAACGGTAGCGGTGGCACCACCTATGGGTGCTCCCGACGGATCAGTCACGGTACCGACGATGGTTCCGGTGACGTCTTGGGCGAGCAGCGCGCCGCACGACAGTAGGACCGACAGACACAGTCCCGTTAAGAATCTTACAGATATATGCAACCTAGCCTCCCGAAGCAAGTAGTTTTATCTATTCTGCAATGAAAGTGTAACGATTCGCAAGGACACCGTAAACAGACGCAGTTGAAAAAAGTTTGGAAACCGGTACTGAGAGCCTTGGGCGGTACGTATGGAAGAATGAAATGACCGTCACGCCGGGAGGCTCGAGTGCGGATACTTTCCTGTGCGGTGTGGATTGGAATCGTCGGGGCAGGCGCTGTGCATGCTCAGAACCCGCCGGTGGATCGGTCGGCGATGCAGCCGTTCGAGGCCCACGCGACGGTGGTCACCGGCCAGGTTTCGCGAATGCGGGATGAGCAGCCCTGGGCAGTGAGCGCCGGGGAACGCGTCCCCGTGCAACAGGTGATCACGACCGGGGCCGATGGGTACGCACATTTCGAAGTGCGGGGCGGAAGCAGCTTCGATATCTTTGGAAACTCACGGGTGGTTTTCCGGCAGAATGCCGCTACGGCGGGCGATCTGCTGGACGTGCTGGCGGGCCGGGTGCGCGTGCATCTGCAGCCGAGTATCGGGCAATTACAGCTGCGTATCTTCTGTCCTGTGGCGATCATCAGCACGCACCAGCCTGCCACCGTCGCCATCGGGATCGACGAAGATGAAACAGCGCGCATCGACGTGATTGAGGGCGAAGTTGCGCGTTCAGCACACGCTGCTGCCTAGAAACGAACCTGTGATGGTGAAGGCGATCGACGCGATTCTGGTGCAGAAAGATCAACCGATTTCGCATCGCGTGGAACGTGGATCGCTGTACCGCTACACGGTGAAAATTCTTTCCGCCATTACGCCCGGGCATCCCGGCAGCCACAATGTTGAGCCCCTTGAGGGGAATAAGATCCTGGCCGAAGCGCACCCGTGGCGGTCCGAACAGCTTTCGCAGCGAGAGCGGTAGCTGAGCCCGCTAGCGGGAACCGCCGGTAAAATGGAGGCGGATGACTTTGCACAAGGGGCGGTTTGCCCCGGCGATCGCGTTGACTGTTTCATTTTGCGGCGCTTTGAGGGCGCAGACGTCGCCCCCGAGGCTGAGCCACCAGCAAGCACAGGCCGAAGCGGGATTGGAAACGCCCTGGGACGTTCAGAAGATCCTGTCCAATGTTGCGAGCGACAGCCAACAATTACAGCCGCTGCTGGCACAAATAAATCCCCAACAATGGTACGACCAGAAAGGGGCGTCCACCACCTACATCATCCAATGGCAAACAGCGCAGCAACAGCTAAAGGACGTGCTCGTCAGGACTCGTGAACTATCGCAGAAGACGGAGAGTTTATCGTTGGCGCTCGATACTTATTTCCGGCTGGAAGCGCTGGAAGTGACCACGCGATCGCTACAGGAAGGAGCGCAGCGTTATGCCAACCGCGCCACGGCCGATAAGCTGAATGCGGTGATTGCGCACAATTTCAATGACCGCGAGCGCTTTCGCGATTACATTCGCGATTTGGCGGCGAGCACGGAGCAGAACTTCAAGATCGCCGATGAAGAGGCGCAGAGGTGCCGCGGTATCATCAGCAAGGTACCGGCGCCGAGCTCAAAACGATCGAAGAAGTAGTAATGGAAGCAACCACATTCACGTGTTCAATCTGCGGCGAAGGCTCGCGGGAGATCTGCGTATTCTGCACCAAGGATGCATGCGCCAATCACTTGTGTGAGCGGTGTCACCGGTGCAGCGATTGCTGCGAATGCGACATGCCTCTCACGCGAGAAGAGGACGTCGAGATCGATTCGACCGTGGCGAGGGAGGCCGTCCTTGTCCCCAACGGAGTGGGAGAGCTAACTCCCAGCTGAAGCCTGCCTCTTCGGCGCGCCGCGCTTTCTTTTCGGATTCAGCGCCTGCTGCAGAACGGGCTCATGATCGCCCGTAATCCAAGCGTCTTGAATTTCCTTTTCGTCTAACCCAGCGAGCCTTCCAGCCAGCATGAACGCGGGCAGTGCGTCTTCCAGGTTGTGCCATCGCGCCATTTCGACGACAGACGAAAGCGCTCGCTGTCGAATCAGCGAGAGCGTGTCGGAGTCGCGCTGATCGGTCAAATTGACCAGAGCGAGCGCGGCGTTGTGCCGGTCGGACCACACCACCGAATTCATCAATTCGACGAACCAGGTGGGCTCGATATGGATTTGCTGGTCCGGATGTAGCCGGGCGCCGACCGCGACGGCCTGGAGAGATCGCATCGCGTTTCCTCGCACGCTATCTTCCTGGTCCTGCAGCGCATATTGGAGCCCGTCGACCATTACTTTGATGCTTCGGGGCGTGCGCGGCGCATACTGCAAGACATAAGCGGCTATGGTGCGCTGCTCGATATCGGAGGATTCGCGCAACACGCGATCGATGAGGGCCAGATCGCGAGAGGCGAAAGGGATGAACGCTTGCTGCTGTTCCCGGCATTCGGGGTCCGCCATCAGCGAATAGCCGTTGGTGAGATCTTCGTCGGCGTTTTTTCCTCGGATGCTTTCCGCAACGGCATCGAGGAAGCTGCGGTAGTTCCCGACCAGTTCGGCGGGCAAGGTGACATCGCCGGTGGGGGCGGGATGGAACTCAAAATGGGGCTGGTCTTTCTCCTCGACACCGACGTAGAGAATCATGTTGCGATCGCTGCAGCAACTGGCCTCCACGCGCGAAGCGAGAACGCCGGGAAGCTTGTCGATACGATCCTCGACGTCTTCTCGTGAGGGAAGAGGATCACCCTCTTTGGCACCTACCGCGGACCTGATTTTTTGAAGGGAGACTTTGCGCGCTCCGTAGATCTCAATGGAGCCGATGCGCGGGGTAATGTCTTCAGCACCGGCGGCCACACTGATAGTGAGCGCCAAAACACAGCAATACTTCACAGTCCTAGTATCGGACGGAGGATGCGCGGGTTCGGTTTACGCTTGTTTTTGCGCTAAGTCGCCGACCACCGGCAATTTGACCTTGCGGTTGTTGTAGGCCGCGTACATCATGTACAGCCAGCCGATGAAAACCAGCAGGTCGTACAAGCGATACAGAAACCAGAACGACCAAACGTGCGTGATGGACACGAATATGCCTAGGACGATGGTCAAGACAATCGACAGGATGATCAGGGCGATGCTCGCGAAAATCGATTGGAAAGCGTGGAAACGGACGGTCTTGTTCTGGTTATACGGAGCAATCACCAAGAAAATAATGCCCGTTATCAATCCGAACAGGTAACACAGAGCGCTGGCCACATTCTCCGTCAAACCTGGAGCACTCGCGAGAGGCGTCGCCGGGCCGGTGTAACTGGTGCCGGCACTGCCGGTGGTACTGGAAGCGGTCCCTGAAGTTGCTCCCGCGCCCGTGACCGCCGTGCCGCAATTGGGACAGTAAGTACCGGTGACTTGCGCGCCGCAATTTGGACAAAATGCCATGAATCATCCTCCTGGCCCAAATGGCCGAATTTTAGAGTCTATCCCAGGTTAGGGCAAAAATGCTACACCGCCACTTGTCGAGGACGTAACAAGGATCTGAGTACCAGGTTCGTTAGTACCATGACCAGGGAAAAGAACGGAAGAAGCATGAGAGCGCGGCGGTAGTTATTATTTTGCGCTAATGCACCGATAATTTTCGAACTGACCGCGAGGCCGATCCAGCCGCAGGTAATCACGATGCCCATGGCGGTGGCAAGGCCGCGGGTGAACGTGTCGCCGACGATGGCGAGTGTGGTGGGAAAAACGGGGGCCATGCTAAGGCCAGCACAAAAAACGGCCGCGGTGATGGCGGTGGTCGAGCCGAGCGTCAGCATGGCATACGTTGTGATGGCCATAAGAATTGCGGAAGCCAGGGTAATAGTCAACGTAGGGACGTTGGTCAAAACTCTGGAAACAAAGAGCCGGCCCACAAGGATTCCGAACGCAAATCCGTAGCTGACGACGTGGCCGGCGGTCTTTTCGTCGAAATGGACAGTCATCAGGTAGATTTTGAGCCAGTTCCAGACTCCGACTTCGCAGGACACATAAAGGAACAAGAAGAAAGACAGCAAAACAAGTGCTGGCCGTGAGAGGAGCGCTGGTACCTCATGCAAGCGGAAGCTGGATTCGCCAGAAGGAGAGGGCATCCTGGTACCGAGATTCACGACGAGTGCAATGGCGGTGAGGACGGCAATGGAATAGCAGAGCAGGCCGGGGTCCATGCGTTCGCTCGCGACCAAGGTGGTGAGAATTCCGCCGAGTCCGAAAAACAGGTTGAGGAAGTTGAGAGCAGAGCCACGCCTGTTAGGCTCGACGGCGCCGACGAGAGCATTGCCGCCAGTCACAACCATTCCGCCGCCGAAACCGAGCACGAAATAAACGATCAGGAGACCTACGTAACCCCCCGCGTTCGGCGCTGCGGCGAGTGAAAGCACGATCAGCGCCAAGCCAGAAACCAAGCCTAGTTTATTTCCCTTTAAATCAATGATGGGGCCGGCCACTAAGGAGGCAACCACCAGGCCGAGCGCCTGCACCATCGCGAGGTTGCCCTGTTGATCGGCGCTTAGCGAGTAAGCCGGCAGCAGCGCTCCCAGAATCGGCGCGATCAGGCCATACACAAATATGGCCAATGTGGCCGAGAGGATGAGCACCGAAGAATCGTATCAGACGGCGGCGGTTATCGTATGTGTTTGCGATGCAACTTCGGCGAGAACATCGGCGGCACGTTCACACTGTTGGCGGCCGACGTCCACGTGCGTCACCATGCGCATGTGAGTTGGGCTGATGCCGTTTGAGAGGACACCGCGAGAGCGCAGTTCCTTGCTGAACTCGGCGGTTGAAAGGCCGAGACCCGAAATATCGAAGACCAGGATATTGGTTTCCACGCGAGCAGGTTCGATCCGGATGCCGGGTATGTCGGCGAGCCGCTTAGCGAGATACTTCGCATTTTGATGATCCTCGTGAAGCCGCGCGGGCGACTCCTCGAGCGCGATGAGTCCGGCCGCAGCGAGAACGCCCGCCTGCCGCATTCCTCCGCCGAGACGCTTGCGGTATAGGCGCCCCTGGTCAATCGTTTCCCGTGCTCCGACGAGCATGGAACCAACGGGTGCGCCCAGGCCCTTTGATAAGCAGAACATCACCGTATCGGCGCCCTGCGCGATGCGGGAGACCGGCTTGCCGATCGCGACTGCGGCATTGAAGACGCGCGCGCCATCCATATGAACCTTCAGGCCGCGATCGTGCGCTTCCGCGCAGATCTCGTCAATCGTTTCGAGCGGGTACACCGTACCGCCATGCATGTTGTGCGTGTTTTCGATAGAGACTAACGTTGTAGGCGAGTTGTGAGGAGTTTTCGGGCGGAGAGCGGTTGCGATCTGCTTCCATTCCATGACGCCATGTTCGGTGCGAATGGTGCGCGCCAGACACCCGGAAAACCAGGCCATCATCGAGAGCTCCATATCAGTGAGATGGGATCGGGCCTCGCTGACGACCTCTTCCCCGTGATTGGTGTGAACCTTGACGGCGATGGTGTTGCCCATCGTGCCCGTGGGCACAAACAGACCGGCCTCCTTCCCGAGAATTTCCGCCGCGCGTTGCTCAAGCCGGTTCACGGTCGGATCCTCTCCGTACACGTCGTCGCCGAACTCGGCGCTCGCCATAGCGGCACGCATTTTCGCGTTCGGCTTCGTCACGGTGTCGCTGCGGAGGTCGATGTACGATGCCGTCGAGTACGACTGGGTTGACGCTGGGCGGCGCTGGTCAGACATGCACAAACTCCTCAAAGATTTCGTTTGAAAGAAGGACTCCCTGGGCGGAAAGGCGCAATCGATCGCCATCGCGCTGAAGCATTCCATTGCGAAGATGTTTGTCAATCGATGACCCGAAACGAGACCACTCTTGAGGAGTCGGTTCGATACCGTCCATCAAGCGCAGGCCGACGAAGAAGTGTTCTTCCGAGGCGTCGGTTTCGATTAGATTCGGGATAGCGGAAGGGATGTCGTTCTGGCTGATGTAGGTTTCGAGCGCATCGGGATTGCTCCATCTGTAGCAACCGTCGAAAGAGTGCGCGTCCAGACCGAAGCCGACGTAGGGCTCAAGCTTCCAGTATTTAAGGTTATGCCGCGACTGAAATCCAGGCCGAGCGAAATTCGAAATTTCGTAACGCTCGAGGCCGAGTGCGGCGAGCCGATCGACAGCTCGTTCGTAGAGCTCGGCCGTGAGGTCGTCGGTCGGAACATGCGCCGCGCCATACCGATTTCCTCCCAACAGAACTTCCTTCCCCAAGCGGCTGTCCTCGTCGATTTCGAAGATGTAAACCGAGGCATGGGACGGTTCGAGGCGCTCGATCCAGTCGAGGGAATGCTCCCAAGAAGCGGCCGTCTGTTCCGGCAACCCGGCAATCAGATCGATGTTGATGTTGTGGATCCCGGCCTCGCGGAGAAGATTCACATCTGCTTCGACTGCGCGTGCGTTATGGCGGCGGCCGGTCTGACGAAGTTCCGCGTCAACGAACGATTGCACGCCGAGGCTGAGGCGATTGACACCGCACGACCGCCACGCATGAGCCGCTTCCGGCGTGATAGTTCCGGGAGCACACTCGAGAGTGATCTCGCATAGGCGCTCGCGAGGGATTGCGTCCATGACGTCGCGCAGCAGTTCGAAACGCATCAGGCTCGGCGTGCCACCGCCGAAGTAGACGGTTTCGGGCAGCCAAGTCCAGCGATGCCCGCGTATTTCCTTCAGCAAAGTCCGGCCATAGCGCGCGGCCATTTCGCGCGAAGACACGTCCGAGGCGAAGTTACAGAAGCTGCACTTCTGATTACAAAATGGATATGAGATGTAAACGCCAGGCACGGCTAAAGAGTGACCTCTTCCCCGACCTGCTGCGCAATGGCCGAGCCGATCAGCTCGTCAAGCGTTTGCTTGGTGTCCGCGAGAACGAAGGCTTGTTTGGCCGGATTCCAATCGAGCTTGAAACTCTTCGAATGCGCGGAAACCCAGATCTGGCGAACCGGCGTGTTCGGGCTGATGACGAATTTCGCCTTCGGCTCTTCGAATTCAATGGCAAGAGCGCCTGCATTGAAGTCGGGCTCAAACTCGTACTGGTCCGAGGCGACAGAAAGCTTTTTATAAAGAGAGTGCAAGGCGGCGTCCGCCTGTGTCTTGAATTCCTGTTCGTCCATGCCGGTACTTCCATTCTGCACTTCCGGGCGGGAAGATTTGGTAACTTTACACTGCGAGCCGTCATCTGGTAACTGCGCAGCAGCCATGGAGCCTTCGTGTGTCCAACATAACCTGATTCCTGGGACCAGCCGGCTTTTTAGCGACTATCTCTACGATTTTGATCGGGTAAGCGAATTCTACTCGGGACACTTCTCGGATGCCGACGCGCTTAGCCGCTCCGTGCAGCAGCTCCGGTACCCGGCTTCACGGCGTGAACGGCTGGTCTCGGCTCTGCGGCGACAGAACGGCGACTCTGCGGCCCTCGCTGAGTTGGCGCAGCCGCAAACGGTAGCCATCGTCACCGGGCAGCAAGTCGGGCTTTTCTCCGGGCCCGCCTACACGATTTATAAAGCGCTGACCGCGGTAAAGCTGGCGGCGCACTTGGAGCAGCAGGGCGTAGCCGCAGTGCCGGTCTTTTGGCTCGCGACAGAAGATCACGATCTGGCTGAAATTGATCATGCCTGGGTCTTCGATCAAAGTGCCGTGCCGGCCAAGCTTACGGTCGCGAACACAGTCGCGAACGGTGGTCCGGTGGGCAGTGTCGAGCTGACGGAATTACCCATCTCCGAGCTACGCACGGCGCTTGGCGAACTGCCGTTTGCAGACGATGTACTGAAGAAGATCGAGGCTGCGTATCGTCCCGGCGCAACGTTTGGATCGGCGTTTCGCTCCTTCCTTCAGGATGTTTTGAAAGAGTTCGGCCTTCTATATCTGGATCCTTTGGCTCCTGAGATTCGCGAGATTGCTGCGGATTTCATAAGGGAGACGATTCAGAACGTTCCCGATCTTGTTCGGGCTTTGCGCGAACGCGACAAGGCATTGATTGCGGCGGGTTACCATGCGCAGGTTTTGGTGGAACAGGACACGTCGCTGCTGTTTTTACTAAGCGCGGGAAAGCGGATCGCAGTGCGGTGGCAAGACGGCTTCTTTGTGGCCAAAGACCGCTCTTACAGCCCGGCAGAATTTCAGGCGATGGCGAATCAAATTTCGCCCAACGCGCTGCTTCGGCCCGTGATGCAGGACTACTTGTTGCCGACCGTAAGTTATGTTGGTGGCCCGGCTGAGATCGCTTACTTAGCCCAGAGTCAGGTGCTGTATGAGAAACTTCTTGGCCGCATGCCGCTCGTCTTTCCGCGCAACAGCTTCACGTTGTTGGACGGCCGTGCAACGAAGTTGCTCGAGCGCTACGGCCTGCGCGTTCCCGACGTGTTCGATCATCATGAGAAAGTGAAGAGCTGCATGGCCGCGAAACTTGTGTCGCCCAACATTACGGACGAGTTTCTAGAGCTGCGTTCGGGAGTCGCATCTTCAATGGCGAAGCTGGGATCTTCGTTAACGCAGTTCGATCCGACTTTGGAATCCTCGGCAAAAAAGAGCGCCGCGAAGATTCTTTACCAGATCGACAAGCTTGAACGAAAAACAGCGAGGGAGGCGATGCAGCGCGACGCGCGTGCAACTCGCGATGCGGCCTATCTCACTAATCTCATTTATCCCCATCGTCGTTTGCAGGAGAGGTTTTATTCCATTGTGCCCTTTCTGGCCCAGCATGGGCTCGATCTGCCACAACGACTGTTAAGCGAAGCACAGCTTGCCTGTCCGGATCACATGATCCGAACGCTCTAACAGGCGCGTAAAAATTCCGCTGCAGACATGCGCCTATAGTCACGCGCCGTTTAGCGCCTCGCGAAATTGCGTGTTCCAACTCTTCTTTGGTGAGGGCGGTACTAATAAACAGCTCCTGTCGCGCGCCCGCGCTTAAGGCGATCGCTTTCCACCCGTTAGTTGTCGGAACGGTGACGCGAATGGTCGGCTCGCCTTTCGCATCTCTGACAGGCCGGATTACGCCGGGGATGACGGACCGTATCTCGACGTTACGGGCCAGCAGAAGTTCCAGCACACGGCGTAAACCATCGATGATGCTGTGCTCGATCTTCAGCTTGCCCTGCGCAGCGCGGAGTCTCATTTCGAACTATTTGAAGCGCTTCCGATATTGAAGATCGATGCCGAACTCGCCGTTGTCGTCTCGAAGGGCAACAATCGAATACTGCGGACTGAGAGCCCACTCCAGACGAAAGATTTGCTCAGACGTTTCGGACAGGTTCGTGACGTAGGTAACCGTGATCTGGCGAGAGATGTTCTGCTCGACGGTGAGGCGCGCCTGTGGCGTGTTTGTGATGCCCTGCACCATGGGATCGATCTTTATATTCGTGATCCCGAAAAGTTTGGATAAGCGATTCGAGACCGGCGAAATGGCCTGACCAAGCACGGTATTGGCACCGGATTGTAACGCGCTGACGTCGTTCGTGACTTGCGCATTGGGAACGTTCGATGCGATATCGGGCGTACGGCCGACGGTCAGCAGAGCGATAATATCTCGCGGCTGAAGAGGCGGGTCGGAGCGGTAGTTGATGTTCAGCTTGCCGAGCGTGCCGGAGACCGTGATCTCGACGGCGATCCCGTGGGCTTGGGTCTGCAGATCGAGATTGAGTACGGGCTCAATTTTGACGGCATTGACGAAGCTGACTTCGCCGCGGTTGATGCTGTACTTCGTGCCGAAGACCCTGATATCTCCCTGATTGGCGGTAATGCTTCCCTGAAGAAGAGGATGGGCAGGCGTACCACGCAGGCGAAGATCGATTTCGGCCTGAACATCGCGACTCAGTTCCGTGTTCAATTGCAGGTTGGGCGCACTCTCGATGCGCACGTCGAATTGCAATCCCGTGAGGAAATCGTTTTCGTTGCCGGGAGACTCGAGGGGCGCGGCGGCAGAGGCAAGCAAGTTGCCGACATCGGTAGTTGGGTTGAAGACTACGCGGGAGACTGTCGCACTTCCCGAAAGAACGCTGTTTTCGCTTGTGCCCGTGAGCCGAAGCCGGGAGTTTGCTGTTACGCTCACGCTGCCCGCGTAGCGCACGCGCACATTGTCCGCATTCGCTTCCAAGCGATAGACGAGCGGCCCGGTCCTGGCGAACGTTACGAACCCGGCCAGGGACAAGTCCCCGCCCCCTGTTTGGGCCGTCAGCTTTTCAATAGTTGCTCGATCACGATCAAATCGGACCGTTCCGTTCACGGCCGTTAACCCGTTTGGCAGATTGCTGAACAATAACGATCCGTTCTTTATCTGAAGGGTTCCGTTCACAGCTGGATCGGAAAGCGTGCCATGGATGGAAGCACTAACGACAGACTGACCGGAAGATTGAACATTTGGATCAAGCAGCTGGAAAAAGCGCAAATCCATGGCGCCGTTCACGTTGAGGTTCATGGGCCGTTGTTCGAGAAACGGAAGGGATCCGGTCACGGTCAGTCGTGTGTCCTTCCCGCCAAGCTCGAAGCTGCGGATCGTGGCGACACCGTTCGATGCATCGAGGACGATAGGACGTACATTGCGGAAGATCAGATCCGGGGACTCCGCTTCACCAGTTACTTGCACCGGCACACGGGAGTTAAGCTGCACTTCTTGAATTTGTAAACTTCCATGCAGTGCGTCGGGTCGCTGAAGCGGCCCCTCCAAGGACAAGCCGCCTCTGAGGAAGCCGTCGACGGGGAGCGGTTTGGGTTCGCGCGGATTCAGGATCGCGTTTAGAGTCGACAACTGGATGCGGTCTAAGACAAATTCAGCTTTCGCCGGGTAGCCACCCGTGAGGTGCACTTGAGCAGCGCCGGAGACATGGCTTCCCCGGAGATCGCCGGAGACGCTCGTGTCGAGCAATTCGCCGCGTGTCATCGCGTTGAACGTGACACTTCCATACGGCACGTTGTTCACGGTTATTCTTCGGAAAACTGCGGTCCCATCGGCGTTTTTAGGCTCCAGGCGGTCCGGTGTGACATGTGCCGCTGCCTGGGCGTGAATCTCGAATTGGGCGTTCAGGCCCGGCTCATATTTGCGCATTGGAGCAAGGCTTGCGAGTGGAAATCCATTGCTGTCAATTTTGGTTTCGATGTCGCCTTCTCGCCATGTGCCATGCGCGTGCGTATACGTGCCGGAGAATGATATGATGGCCGGGCCAGCCTGAAGGCGACCGCGAGTGATTTGTACCTCGTGTCCCTGGAGCGACGCGGCCACTTCAATCTCGTTGAGGCTTTCGCCGTAAGCATTGAGCTTGTCGACGGTAACTTGCGCGGTACCGCGCGGCTCGAGGATCGACCCTTCAATGTTGATTGCGCCAGACGCGAGTCCAGCCACGATGGGTAGCTTGATATTTGTGTAAGCGCCGATGATTTTGGTCATGTCGGCACCTCTAAACTGCGCATCGAGACGAACGGGACTTCTGATAGTCGCTCGCCAGTTATCAAGTACGATGCGTCCCGTTGCACTCGCGTGTAAGAGACCCTGATCGATTGCCGCTGAAGAGAACTCCAGGCGAGCGGAACTTGCCGCAACGCGCGAGTGGATTTGGTCCCAGGTCTGGCCTTGAAAACGGAAATGGGCGAGCGCGAGATTACCGGCGATCTGCGGGTCTTCCATCGACCCGACGACGATGCCGTCGAAGTGGGCGCTGCCATTGCTGAGCAATTTCGGCAACTCGGCCGCGGACACTCGAGAACTCACAAACGAGATGGCCGGCTTGAGGTCGTCGACATTTGTGCTGTCGAGGACCACTTGTAAGCGTGAGTTCAGAGTTCCCGAAAACGCCACCTGCGTATTCGAGGAATTGAGGTGGGAGGTCCCAAACTCGAAGACGTTACTTGGGCGTCTATAGATCACATCAACGTCGCCCGACAGCGGGATGCCACTCGAAGCGGGCACAATTTGGAGTTTCGTTTGCAGGAGCAGCGCAGGCGATCGCCCCGCCAGGGATGCTTCAACATGCACAGGGCCACTCATGACGCCCGCCCAAGGCAAACTCTGCTTTGAAACCCACGTGCCAGCCTCGCCAATACTCAGGCTGGCGAGCGTGCCGTTGAGCCGAAGTTGGCGATAATGCGACAGCGCGGCTTGACCGGTGAGATGGGCGCCAGCGGCTCCGATGCTGAGGCGTGTGAACTGCGCTCCTTGCGTATTCGCGAAAACATCGGACCGAAATTGGACGTTCTTCCAAGCCATTGGTCCGGAGCGATACGCGACGTTGTGCCCGGCCACTGTACCCGAAAAACTAAAGAGCCTGGACTGGTCGTAATGGACCCTGCCATTCAGTGCAAGTTCTCCGCGGCGGAGATCTGCAAGGCTTGGAAAGTTGGGCAGGTCCGGAGCGGTTAAGTGGCTGGCAATCTCAAAATCGGCAGTTGGATGCGCAAAGTGCTGCAGTGCTCCGTTTGCCTCAAGCGCCGAGGCCCCAGATGCAAACGTTGCGCGAGGGACCAGTACACGATCTCTTTCAAGTAGCGCTGTGGCGTCAAACTGAGCATTGAGCGCGGGCCACTCTTGAGCTTCGACATGCAGCTTGCGAGAGGCGATCTTGACGTTGTAGCGCGATCTACGGCGGTCGTAAGTAAGTAAGAGAGAAATGTTTTCCGCGCGAGCACTTAACGGAACACGGCGATCGTCGGCTTCGAATGCGCCGCCATCGATTTCAAAATGTCGGACCTTAAGATTCAGCAAAGCTTCGATGGTTTCAGCAGAGCTTCGGCGCCCGAGCTTAGGCGAAGGAACATTTGTGCTTCCGTCCGGCGCGACGAGTAAATGGATTATCGGGCGCTGTACGATCAGGGACGCAATGTCTACGTCTTCTTTGAAGACAGAGATGATTTTTAGGCCAACACGAATCGAATCGGCGCGAAAAAGCGGTGGCACACCGGCCGGTTCCGTTCCATGCACAACCAGGTTCCGGAATTCGGCGGTGAGCGTTCGCCAGTTGTAATCGAAGCTGCCCAGCTCCACCGTGCCTCCCGTCGACAGTTCCATTGCCGCGATGACTTTCTCCCGCACCTTGGCCTTAAACCAATTCGTCTGGATGGCATAAAACGCGCCAGCGAGTGTCAGAACAATCAAAGCGACCGTTCCGACGGCAGAGAGCGCGAGTGTGCGACGTTTCCGGGTCATTGCAGTGACTTGTCGAGATAAACGATATTGAGCTGTTTCCGCCCTTCTTGGAGCCAGGTATTGAGGATCTGATCTGTCCGTGCTTCAATCAGTCCGTTGTGAATCGATTCTTTCAAAGCTTCGACGGTGGGGGGCTTAGCTCCGGGATGATTTACTTGCCACGCGGCTATTTGACGTTCGTAGTCATTTCGAATGTCGGGTTCAGAAACGCCCAGGTCGGGGCGAAATCTCAATTCGATGAAGCGGAGGATGGTGAGCTGAAGCGCGAGATGATCTTTCAACGTACTTTCGGATAAATTGTAAGCGGCGAGTTCGTGATCCCATTGCGAGTTGCGGCCAAACGCCGCGTGGATTTTGTCCAGATAATTATTGACGTCCTCGGCATTCGGCAAAGGATAGTGGCTCAGATCCATTTCCCGCTTCACTAACAATTGTTCGACCAAGCGATCTGCCGCTCGGCGCCGAGCTTCGATGTCCCGCGCGACGGGCTGACGATTGAGAAAAGCCGTTACCCGGAGTTCTTCATCGAGTTGGAGCTCCGTGATGACTTGCTGCCCGACGACGATTGCGATCCGGTCAACGATCTCGGCTCGGGAGGGCACGAGAAGAATCGTAATAAGAAAGAACCGAAACATCAGAATGCCTGACCTAGTGAAAAGTGAAATTGGAACGCGTTGATCTTTTGGACGGTTGATACAGCCGTCCCACTTATCAGATCCTGTAAAGTTCCTTTCAGCCCAAAAAAGCGCGGGGCGTCGGGGCTAAACGATAGATCTAATCGGATCGGGCCAATCGGGGTGCGATAGCGCAGACCGAAACCGACCGACTGGACCGTATAGTTGAAATCCTGCAGATTGCGCTGGCGAAAGCGCAGGCTGAAATCGCTCACCTTGTCATATACGTTTCCGGCATCGTGAAAAAGCACGCCGGCGAGGTTGTCGCCGTACAACGGAAATCGCATCTCGAGGCTATTCGTGAACATGGCGTTTCCTCCGAGCGGAAAGCCTGTTGTCAGATCGCGCGGCCCCGCCTGGAAATCCGGGAAAGCGCGTATCGAAGTAGATCCACCCGAGTAGAGCCGCTCGGCAAGGGGAATCTCGGGGTGGCCCCCCGTGCGGCTGATAATCCCAAATTGGGTGCTGCGCGCAAACACGAGATCGCGATGGAATGGATGATAGGTCGAGTTGCGAAAGAGCCCACGAGCAAACTGAGTTTGTGATCCGAGAATGCCCGGAGCATAGCTCACATCGAAGGTCGTATAGATACCGTGGTGCGCATCCGTCGGATCGTCACGCTTGTCTTCGATGAGGGAGAACTCGCCCATCCCGACCGTTTCAGGTTGAGATAAAAGCGGCACGAGCAGTTGGTCGATTTTGAGATTCGACAGCGTCACGTTGCGAAAGACCAAACGGTATTGTGCGGTAAACGCACGGGAGATTCTTTGGCCGAGTTGAATCGAAGCCTCGCGGCGGTGTGCTGTAAACGTGCGAATATCGCTTGAATTCTCTATGAACGCAGTGAGTGACAGGTTTAAATCCGGATTCGAAACGAGCTGCGGAATGAAGTAAGTCAGTGCGCCACGTTGTTCGATCGTCGAAACAGATGTTTGTAGCCCGACCGTTTGGCCCAATCCGAGGAAATTGATTCGACTGATGCCAAGCGCCACGCGTGGGGCGAAGCCGGTACTTCCGGCTGGATTATCGAGGCTGGTCACGCTGCCGCCAATGCGCGCGATCTGCGCTCCGACACCGAGGTTCATCGAGTAATGCCGCGCCTCATCGATGTCATACAGCACGGTCTTGTCGGCCTCATCTCCGTCCGGATTTTGAATGGCCGTGTTGACGCGCGCGAAGATTCCGAGTTCATAGAGCCGCCGCTGACTGTCTGTTTCTTTGGCTAGAGAAAGCGGCTCGTCCCTGTTCAGCTCGATGCGATCGTAAACGAGTTTGCGGCGGGTTGTCTCCAGTCCACTTACCAGCACATCGCCGACATACTTGCGCGGTCCGGGATTCAAGACATATCGAATATTGACGTGGTTTGGCTGCTCGGCTGGACTGACATAGTAGTCGAAAGTTGCATTCAGAAAGCCGCGGTTGTAGTAGTAATCTAAAAAGCTTTCGCGATCGCCGGCGACGTTTGCTTCGCTGAACGGCTGGCCTGCGAGAGATGCCAGGCGTGAGCGCAGGGCAGGCAAGTCGTTTTCAGCGGAACCTTCAATGGAAAGGGCTGAGACGTACCATTGCGGTCCTTCCTGGATGCGAATGAAGACGGCGAGGTGATCCTTGACGCCCCGGTAATCGTCTTCCGCGTTTGAAGTGACTTTGACATCTCGAAAACCATTCGAGCTGTAGAGGTTCTCAATCGATTGAATATCTTGCTTGAGGTAGAGTTCGCTGAAACGGCCATATGGAAAGCGCGGAAACTCCGCGGGCTGCAGATACAGGCGTTCCCGAATAGTATCCAAGTTGAAGTACTTGTTTCCCGCTATAGCAAGGTAGACAAATCTGTGACGGCGCCCGCGGTCGATTTGGTACGTGATGATGCGTTCATCCGGATTCTGCCCCACGGCAGTTTTGTAACCCACCTCCGCCCCAAAATATCCCTCCGATACCAAGTATTGCTGGACGTTGTGCTGGCCTTCAACGAGCAGGTCAGGATCGACGGAGTGTTCCTGGAACACGGGCACGAGTTGCTTCAGCTTGCCGAGGCTGATTTTCGCTCCAGTTGTACGGATGATGACGCGAATGCCCGCCTGCACCTCAAGGGTGGGCTCGACGGTGTTCGTCTCATTGTGGTAATCCAAGCGTCTGAGTGTTACTCGCGAATCGAGAAGATTATGTTTCTCATAGTAACGGCGCACATTGTCTAATCCCTGGCGAACGCGCGCTTGAGTAACCTCCTGCCAACCGAGCAACCCATAGAGTCGCTTCCAGTGCGTTGAGAGAACGATACTTTGCTCGGGCCGTCCGGGATGGCCGGTGATGACGGGCTGTTCGAATCGGGCGCGCTTGCCGGCATCCACATCGAAAATCACATTCGCTTCTTCGAAGTGTGGCCGGTATTCGACCTGCGCATCCATTTTGGCGCGATAGAAGCCGTTCTGCCGCAGCAGCGACAGGAGCGATTGCATCGCTTGAGTCCGGTCGGCGTCAACGTAAGGTGTTCCGAGCCGTAGCTTTGTCGCGCTCGCCAACTCGCCACTATTGGGCGGCGCGTTGACGCCACGGATCACCACGCGGCCGACGAAGTAAGCACGTTTGGTGATGAACCTGAGTGCCACTCCACCGGCGGCTTCTGTGGCGTCGACCGCCAAATCGGAAAAACGACCGGTCGCGAACAGGTTTTGGATTGCCAGACGTAAGTCGCGTTCGTGAAATGCTGAACCGGCTTGGAAGGGAAGTTTATGGTTCAACTCAGATGGGTTTAGCGGCTGATCTGCCGGTTCAAAGCGGATCTCCACGATGCGCTGTCCTTCGTATTTCAGCGCCTCCTGAATGGGCGGTGAACTCTGGGCCGAGAGGGAGCGAATGCTACACGCCACTAAGAGAAACACGAAAAAAATTCGCGTGCACGCATTCAGACGATTGCAATGAGCACGAAGAGGCAATCGCTTGCCGGCTGTTAGGATCGTCGTATATGACGTCTGCCGAAAAGGAGCGGTATTCACGGCAGATTTTGTTCCCGCCGATTGGGGAGGCTGGCCAAAGCAGGATCCGAGAAGCGACCGTATGCGTGGTGGGTTGCGGTGCACTCGGAAGCTTTCAAGCCGAGGCGCTCGCACGCGCAGGAGTGGGACGGCTGCGGCTGATTGATCGCGATTACGTTGACTATACAAATCTTCAACGACAGTGGCTCTATGACGAAAGCGACGCGCGCAATGAATGTCCCAAAGCCGTCGCGGCAGCACAACGGCTGCGGAAGCTGAACCAGCAAGTAGAGATTGAACCGCTCGTGACGGACATGACGCCGTCTAATGCAGAAGAATTAGCGGCCGGAAGCGAACTCATACTGGACGGCAGCGACAACTTTGAGACGCGGTATCTCCTCAACGATCTTAGCGTCAAACTGCGAATTTCATGGGTGTATGGCGCCGCGATAGGCAGTTACGGCATCGTAATGCCGGTCGTTCCATATCGCGGACCCTGTTTTTCCTGCGTTTATCCGGAAGCGCCGTCGGGAGTTCAGCCGACCTGCGAGGTGAATGGCGTGCTTGCTTCGACGACCGCGTCGGTCGCGGCACTTCAAGTGGCTATGGCGTTGCGTTTCTTGGTGGGTTGGCCGGATTTTCAATGCCGCATTCACACGCTGGATGTGTGGAACGGGTCAAGCAAACAGGTGGATGCCGGCACCCGCGATCCTCAGTGTCATGTCTGCGGGGCTCGGGAATTTCGGTTTTTGGAGGGGCAGCGTCGCGCTCCGGTCAGCCTGTGCGGGCGAAATGCAGTGCAGTTGCACGAGAGTACGCGGCCGCTCGATCTGCATGAGCTGGCGATCCGTTTGCGCGCGCTCGGTGAGGTCCGCGTCAACGAGTTTGCGTTACGCATGACGATGCCGAAGTATCATCTGACCTTCTTCCCCGACGGTCGCGCGATCGTGAAAGGCACAACCGATCCTGGGGTGGCCCGCAGCTTGTATGCGCGTCTGATCGGCGCGTAAGCGTGCGAGGATGTAGAGGAGCAACGTGGGCGGTTAGCTCAGCCGGTTAGAGCGCCTGCCTTACAAGCAGGAGGTCGCAGGTTCGATCCCCGCACCGCCCACCATGCCCTGCACAAACCGCGGCGTTCAGGCGCGCTCCAGTAAGACAATCCCGCCAACGATGAGTGCGAGCGCACAAATTTTTCCGATGGTGGCTCGCTCACCCAGGATGATAATGCTCAGAACGAATGCGGCGATGGCCTCAGCGCCCAGCACGAAGATGTAAGCGACGCCCATTTCGGCCCGCTTCATGCCGAGTGCCTGACATGCGGCACCGATACAGAAAAATAGAAACACACCGATGCTCGGCAAGGGCTTTGTGAGGCCGTTCGAGTACTTCATGAAGAGACCGCCGGCCGCGAAAACGAGAGATGCGGCGATCAGCAGCAGCAAGTACATCTGCTCCGCAGGTTAGCGCGCGCGACACACGGCAGAGGACTGCCGAAAGCGCGTTAGTGCATGTGGCTGAACAGGAACCAAAGCAAGATCAACCCGCCCGGTACGCCTAACATCCACGCGATGATGTATTTCATAGCTCCTCCGGGCCTGTTGCAAGCAATAAGGTGGCCATTCGCGCGAATAGAGGTAAGCTGTTGTCATGCTGGCGCTTAGCACGAGACACGTGCGGTCCCATCCGAGCAATCACTAGCAAAATCTTCAGTGCGTCTGCGCGACTTCTGCATTCGATTGCAGTTTTCGCGCGAAGAAATCGGCCGAGGCTTTGTACGCTTCGATCCAATGCTTGTGCACGAGGAAATCGTGGATTTCATTTGGGAAAATGAGCTCCTCGAACTCGACATGCTGCTGCCGCAAAGCGGCGGCCAGCATAACCGATTGCCCAAAAGCGACGTTTCTGTCATCGTCGCCTTGAATCAGCAGGACCGGCGATCTCCACGTTTTTATCGATGCCATGGGCGAGGACTCAAATGCCAATCGCGCGGCCTCTTGTCGCTCTATCTGTTCGTCCGGATCACCGCTGGCCTGAGCGCTGCTACCGCCGCGAAGCGTTGACCAATCGTGCACACCATGGAAATCGACTCCCGCCGCGAACAGGTCGGAGGCGCGGGCCAGAGCCATGGCGGTCAGATAGCCGCCATACGATCCGCCCCAGACACCAATGCGCTTCGGGTCTACATCGGGCCGCGATTTCAGGTACAAGCCCGCTCCGATCACATCGTTGAATTCGCTCGCGCCATGCGCGCCATAGTTCACCGCCTCACGGAAATTGAGGCCGTAGCCGATGCCGCTGCGGTAATTGACCGAGAGAACGACGTATCCCTGATTCGCAAGATACTGATTCTGCGAATAGGCATTTGAGTAATAGCCCATGTAGTGGAACCCGAGCAACATCTGCCGACGCGAGCCGCCGTGGAAAAAGATCAATGCCGGGTGACGCTCGCTTTTGTCAGCAGGAGGGAGGAACAGCTGTCCGTGAATCTGCATTCCGTCCGCCGCTGTGATCAAAACGGGTTGCGGTTTGACGAGCGAGGCGGCAGGAAATTCCGAGGGCGTGGCTTCTGAAGCAAGCGGCATCGTCTTGCCGGCGGCCGTCCGCACCATGGCGTGCGCGCATTCGTTGTAACTCGAAGCGAGAAATACCAAGGCCGATGCATCGGCGACCGGCGCAGGCTCCCATTCGATAGTTTCGCCTCGCGTGACAGGCTGCGGCGCGGGATGACCAGAAACATGAACTTGCCACAAATGTCTGCGGTCGATGTCGCGAATGTTGGTCGAATAGAAGAGGGTTTCGCCGTCATGCGAAATTGCCACGTGCTCGACCTCTCCTTCGCCGGGCGTGAGTTCGGTCGCGACTTCACCGCGAGCAGGCAGGCTGTACAAATGGCACCAGCCGTTCTTCTCCCAAGGGAAAACCAGTTCACCGCCGGAGCCCCAAAAGATCTGGTGCTGCGCCACGATGCGATGAAACACACTACCGGGTCCAGTGGCGGCGTGAAACACCTCGCGGGCGAACCCGGTTTTTGCGTCCGCTACACGAATGGACCACGGCTCTCCTTCACGGCGAGGAGTGAAGCTCGCAGCTCGAGTTCCAGACGGTACGCGCAGGAACGCGATATGAGCGCCGTCCGGCGACCAGACCGGATCTGAGTCGTGATCCGTGCTCGCGTCCAAATAACGCAAGCGCTTGTCTGCTGGTTGAAAGACGCCGATAAGGCTGTGATCTCGGCGTCCGCTGACGAAGGCGAGTTCGGTTCCGTCGGGCGACCACGTCAAGTCCGTGGCTGTCGCTTTCTGAGTCACGCCCGGTTTTACTTCCTCTCCGGACGGCTTCATGAACAAAATTTGGCCGCCGCGCAGGAAAGCGATCAGATCACCTTTCGGCGACATTGCAGGAGCATGTCCATCGAGGAGTTTCTTCGGAGCCGATCCGTCCATCGCAACGATCCAGATGGCCTGCTCCGGCTTACGCGGATCGAGATCCGGATTCGGATTGTCTCCGCCGGTTTCGAAATCGCCGCCACGTGCAAAGAGCAGGAAACTGCTGTCGGGCGCCCACGCCAGCTCCGCGATCTCTTGTCCGTCATCCTGGGTGAATTGGGTGACTTTATGGCCTTTCCAGTCGGGCGCACTGGCAACCCAAATGTTTCGCTGACCGCGTTCATCGAGCAGCCACGCCACTCTTGCACCTGTGGGCGCAGCAAGAGGCGAGGTCGCGAATGGCGCGCTCATGACTTGATCGATCGTGAACGAACCGTTTGCGGCCAGCGCGGCGGTGCTCATCAAAAGACAACTGGCGAGAAGGGAGACCGGTGTCCGGCGAAGCAGATTCATAGCGCTCTCTATTCTGTCATCTTCGAGCAGTGCACATAAACAAAAAGGGCCAAGCGGCTGAACCGCCTGGCCCTCTGTTTTAAGTTACTGCTGGTCTATTTGGGACAGCCGAGAGCTCGAACCTCGCGCTCCGGTAGCGGTTTGATGTTCTTCACCGCTGGAGGCATGGTCTGGCTGTTTCTCGGTACGAGGTAGACTTCCACGCGCCGGTTCTTATCCGCCGCGCTGGTCTGAGAGCCTTTGCGCTCCTTCACGTTGGAAGTTCCGCAGAGTCCCGGCCTCGGTTCCGAAGTCTGGTCCGTGCCAACCCAATCCACCTTGATACGTGATGGATCGACCTTGGCGCAGGTGCCAGTACCGCCGCTCAGAACGGCCGCACAATTGAGTGTGCGCTGTTCGTCAATGGCGCGGCGTTCCGCTGCCGCCCTTCGGCCTCGCCGACCCCGTGGGACGGTGGCGTTAGCTGCCTCGTCGCTGTCACGATGACCGACGAGTACGATGTCGTAATCGCCGCTGGCAACTCGCGGGGCCGCGTCATCAATCAGTACGCGCTTACCGCAGTTGTTCACGCGGGTGTTGTTCTTGGCGAAGACCACGTCATCGAGCCGGACAAATTGCGGCTGGCAGTTCACGGTAATGGTCGTGTTCTGTGTAGCCGTCTTGCCACTCTCATCAGTGACCGTCAAAGTTGCCGTAATGGTCTTGCTTTGGCCTTGAGCGCCGCCTTCAAAGTTCACGGTGGAAGCATCGAAGGTTGCGTTCGGGCTGGTATCGTTCGTGACGCTGCCCTCGCTTACGGTCCACTTGTATGTCAAGTTGCCGCCGCAAGCCGTAGGAGTCGCCTGAGCCGTGAGATTGGCCGTATGCGTTCCGTTCGTGTTAGCCGAGCAAGCCAAAGTGTTCGGATCGGCGGTGACGGTAGTAATCGTCGGCGCCGTATCGTTCACCGTAATCGTCGCGGTAGCCGAGACAGGTGCGGCCGCTGGTGGCGTGGGCGGTTGGACCCAGCAACGGACGGAAATGTTCTTCGGGCGTTCCATCGGAGGTGGCGGCGGAGTTGTATCCGTGACTGTCACCTGAACGTTGAAGGTGCCTGTATTATTGGGCGTGAATGAGAAGTCGGGGCTGTTGCTGCCTTGCGCTTGGCCGTTCATCGTCCAGGCATACTGCAGGTTATGTCCCGCAGGGCCGGTGATGTTGGCATGCAGTGTTACGGCCTTGCCCTGGCAGATGGTGCCTTCGGCGCCTGTGATGGTGGGCGTCGGTAGCGGCGCCGGCGGTGCGGGTGCAGGCGGCATCGGCGGACACTTGGTCTGCCCGAAGTACCACACCAATCCCAACGTGGCTTGTAATCCGTTCAGCTTATTCTTTGCGGGAATGTAGATGCCGCCATCATTGAAATTGGGCAAATTGTAAGTCGGGTTGCGAGACAGAAAACCCCGCGCATCCAAGCGCAAACCGAAATGATCGCTGAGGTGCCATTTGATACCACCTCCGTAGTTCAGAGCGACCTGCAGATTGTCATTCAGGTTGCCGGAATAATACAGGGCGTTCGTGCCCGAGGCTCGCGCCAGGCCCTTGGCAGTATCGGTCGGCGTATATTGCACGCCACCGACACCGACCGTCAGGTATGGCTGGAACTTAGATCCGCGAGGCCTCAGATTGAAAACGGGATTGAGGCCGAACATGTAGTTGCGGCTTCCAAAGCTGTATGTCGGAAGAGGTGTGCCGGTGAGCGCGCCATTCCCGGCCGGATACTTTCCGCTCGAGACCTTAAATTCGACGTTCGCTTGAGCATAGTCTGCCCATAGCTCGATACCGAGCCACCTGTTTGGGTTGACTGCGAGCCGCAAACCGGCGACACCGCCATCAACCAACTTCTCTCCCAAGCCGGTCACCACCTCGCCGTAAATGCTGATGCCACCAAATGGATCCAATTCGACGAGATCTGGGTATTGATCCTCTGTCGAGGTTGTTTTGGTGTTGCTAGTCGTGTTGTTCGCGTTCTGAGCAAAAGCGGCAGTTGCAAAACACACCGCGCCACACAGAATCGCAGAACTGAGCGGCCTAAATTTAAGCCGATTCTTCATCCTTCTCCTCCAAAGCACATACGAGTCTATACCGATGTAATGGATGTTATTGAGGCGCTTTTTATTACGCCCCATCCTGTTTGATCAGCAATTGTTGCAGCATTCAGGCGCACAGCGGCGAAGCCAATCTGCTTTGCCGCTGTGCGCCTTTGTCTTATTTCGGACAGCCGAGGGCCCTCACTTCGGCCTGTGGCAGGGGTTTGATGTTCTTGACCGCGGGAGGCATGGCCTGGCTATTTCTCGGAACCAGGTAAACCTCTACGCGGCGATTCTTGTCAGCCTCGGTGACCCGAGAACCTCTGCGTTCCTTTTGTGACGCGCGGTTTGAAGTCCCGCACAGTCCCGGTTCGGGCGTCGAGGTTTGATCGGTACCGACCCAGTCGACTTTGATCCGGCCCGGATCGACCTTGGCGCACGTTCCTCCACCGCCGCTTAACACGGCCGCAGAGTTCAAAGTACGCTGCTCATCAAGCCGGCGATTTGCAGCCCGTCTGCGCCCTCTGCCTCGGGCTGGAGCGTTCGCCTGCTCGTCGGCATCAACATGGCCGACCAGCACGACATCGTAATCCCCGCTCGCCATCCGCGGAGCAGCTTCGTCGATCAGGACGCGCTTGCCGCAGTTATTCACGCGAGCGCTGTTCTTAGCGAATAGGACATCCGGCAGCCGTACGAACTGCGGCGGGCAGGTTACCGTGATGTTCGTGGTTTGCGACACGGACTTGCCAGTTTCATCCGTAACTGTCAGGGTCGCCGTGACGGTCTTACTCTGTCCTTGAGCGCCGCCTTCAAAGTTCAATGTAGAGGCGTCGAAGGTTGCGTTCGGGCTGGTGTCATTACTCACGCTACCTTCGCTTACTGTCCACTTATAGGTCAGATTGCCGCCGCAAGCAGAGCCGGTCGCCTGGCCGGAGAGATTGGCGGTATGGGTGCCGGTGGTATCTGCCGCGCAGGTCAGTGCATTGGGTGACGCGGAGATACTTGCAAGCTGGGGTTCAACATATTCCTGGACCGTGAGCGTAACAGGTCCAGCGCTCACTGTGCGCGACGGCGTCGTCGAATCCGTTACTGTTACTTCTACTGTGAAGGTGCCAGCGTTATTCGGCGTGAATGAGAAGTCGGCGCTGTTGGTACCCGAAGGCGCACCGTTAAGTTTCCACGCATAATTCAGCGTGTGACCGAGAGGATCGCTGGCAGTCGCGTGCAGTGTGATGGGCTTACCCTGACACAGCGTGCCCTCAGTACCTGTAATAGAACCGGCATTCAACGGCGCGGGAGGTGGCGGTGGCGCCGGCGGTGCAGGCACTTCGGTGCGGCCCAGATAAATGACCAGCCCCATAGTGCCTTGGAAGCCATTGAGGTGAGACTTGGCAGGTATATAAATCCCACCGGTGTTGTAGTTCGGTAAATCGAAGGTTGGATTGCGCGACCACAATCCGCGCGCATCGAAGCGCAGACCGAAGTGTTCGCTGAGATGAAATTTGACACCGCCTCCGTAATTCACCATTACCTGGAGATTGTCGTCCAGCTGTCCTGAATGGAAAATAGGGTCAAGCGCTCTAGCCTGAGCTTCGGCTTGGGCGGTGGGGTTGAATTCGGCTGCGCCGACGCCCGCGGAAACATAGGGCTGAACGCGCGAACCGCGCGCCCGGAAGTTGAAGACCGGATCCAACCAGAAGTAGTGAATCTGATCTCCGAAAGCGTAGCTGGCCCGGCCCGGCGCGATTGGGGTTACCAGCCGGACATTATTGATCATGAAGTTGTAGCCGAGCTCCAGCCCGACGTGCCTGCTGAAGTTCCACGCTATGCGTCCACCCGCAGTGCCACCGTTGACGAGCTTTTCACCCAGGCCACGGTTCACCTGTCCGAAAAGACTTACACCTCCGAATGGATCCAATTCGACCGTATCCGGATACTCGTCCGCCGAGCCACGTGAGTTATTGCTTGTTTGGCTTGTGCTTTGCGCATAAACAGATGTGCCAAAGCATAGCGCCGCGCACAGAATCGCCGAGTTTATCGGTCGAAAGCTGAGGCTAGGTTTCATCCTTCTCCTCCAGGCGAGAGTTGCAACCAACACCAATAATTGATCTTAGCGGAAAAATAGTTAATTGCGAAAGATAATTCCTAAGTCACTAGTAATTCCATAGAGCCGGTTAACATCGCCTTCCGGCATCCAAAGCTGGCGAATTCGCAGCGAAGGAAGTCCGGTCGAGAGCTCGGACCAGGAATTTCCCGCGTCCTTGCTTTGATAGAGGCGGCCGTATTCGACTGCGTAAGCGGCCCCGTCCGACCGGGCATAGAGAACGGAACTGACGGTCGAAGCGGGTAAGTTTCCGGGGTTCACGAACCACTTGTTGCCTCCATCGGGAGACGAGTACAGGCCGAGTCGGGTCGCCACCAGCAGCGGCCCGTTTGGGTCGACCGGAATGGCGACCTCATTCACATCCGAAGCCGACAAGGGGAATGACAGGTCACTCCAGTGGTCACCGTAATCTTTAGAGACGAACAGGCCACCAGCAGCCCGCACGATTAAACGACCGTCGAAGTTCGGGGCCGAATAGAGCGCTGTTACGGCAGTCGATGCCGGGAGTTCTGTGCGGGTCCAACGCTCGCCTAGGTCTGTACTCTTTAAAAGACCGAGATCCGTCGCCGCGAACAGTACATCATTGGTGCCGCTCTTCAGCGTGTACAGTCCGTTCACGTCCAAAAGTGAAATCTCCCTAATGTTGGGCTTTGGCTTGACAGGTCTGGAGGTTCTCGTCCGTGAAACTTGCCTGCCGCGGGCTGCCGGATGGCTGGCCTTTGTTTCGGTTTTCGCTTTCTCTGTCTCGACAGGAGGGGTAACTAAGCGCACCGGCAACACCTTCCAAGTGATTCCGGCGTCGATCGATTTGTACATCTGATGCGGGCTGGCGGCGATCAATGTACGATCATTCGTATTGAATCCGGTAACAGCCTTCAGGTGTACTCCCCCGAGACCACGCGTATTTTGCAGCTGTGACCATGATTCGCCGCGATCGCTACTTACAAAGATTCCGCTCGTTTCACCTTCTTGTGTCTCGACCGCCACGAGCTTATTGCCGGAAACAGTGGCGGAGCTAATCACTCGATCTACGAAGCCCTTGTCGACCAGATTGATTTGATCGCCTCGGTTGCTGCTTTTTCCGACTCCTTCGTATTCAAGCGCAATAAACATGTTTTCGGGGTGCGACGGATCGAAGGCCAGTGCATTGACTTGAGTGTCATTCAATGTTTTCCAACTGGTTCCGCGATTCAGAGATTTGAATAGACCAGTAGTTGTCCCCGCATAAATAATGCTCGCGTTTAAAGGATCCTCGCGCACCACGTGAGTGCGCCGGGAGGTGTTCGGGATACCCAGCAGCTTGTGCCAGAGATCGCCGCGATCGTTGCTCGAATAGATGCCGCTACAAGCGCTTGCCAAAACATCTGTCGGTTCGGACGGATCGACATAAATCGAGAACACGTCGGAGTCGTCGATCATGCCCGTATGAATGGACTCCCAGGTCTTGCCCGCATCCATGGTTTTCCAAGGCAAATGAGTTGTTCCGGCGTAGATGATATTGGGATCTTTTGCGTCGACCGCGACTGCCGTGATACCTTGCATCTCGAGATTCTGGGGGTCCGAGATACGAGTCCACGTTTTGCCTGAATCGTCGCTCAGCATTACGCCATGTAAGGTGGCGGCCACGAAGCGGGACGGCTTGCTTGCCGAGGCAGTAAGTGCCCGCACCCCGAAATCGCGGATCTCCTTTACCGGTTCCCATGTCTTCCCCTGATCGTGGCTTTCAAAGAGACCGCCGCCTTCGGCTGCGATCATCCCGGCGAAATAATGGTTCGAATCGCCGGGATCGATCAGGAGGGTGGTTACTTCGCTGAGAGTTCGCTTCGGAAGATTGAGTGGGTTCCAATTTGCGCCGGAATCGCGGCTTTGAAAAAGCAGAGAATTCATGGCTCCGGCGAGCACCACGTTCGAATCTTTCGGATCGATGGCCAGCGTCGTGGCAGTTCCGCCGAACGGACCCGCAATGGTCCAATCGTTCTGGGGCGCCGTGGCAGACCACAAAGCCATGCTGATGGCAGCGCAACTTGCCGCTAAGGCGAAGAATTGTAAAAATCGTTTAATCATTTTCAGGAGATCTGTTTCACCGACACTTCTATTGTTAACTGTCGGCATTTGGCAACTTTCACCTTAGGACCGCGGGGAACCTCCATTGCTACGTTAGAAGCACTCAGCTATCCTAGAGGTTGTATCCATATAGAATCAGGTCAGTAGGTTAATGGCAAATACAGTTTCTGCGTTGAAGCGCGTCCGCATCACGGAGCGTCGGACGATTATCAATCGCATGCGTAAGTCCCGGCTCCGGCATCAAATCCGCGCTATGCGCCGGCTGCTCGATCAAAAAGACGCTCAGGGCGCCACGAAGCTGGTGCCCACTACATTTTCGCTGGTCGATCGTGCTGCCAAATGGGGCATCATCAAGAGGAACACGGCGGCGCGTTATAAGAGCCGGCTTACAGCACGCTTGCGGAAACTCGCGGCGTAGTTTTCGCGTTCTCCCCGATTCCGTTCTCTCATCCCGCAAACAATCCAATTGTTAGACTGGCTGGCATATATGCGATGCCAGCAGTTCAGGGCCGGGTTGGTGTGCCTCTTTGCTCTTTGCGTTTTGCAAGCACCGGTTCGCGCGAAGGAGCCGGTTCGCGCCAAGCACGGGATGGTCGTCGCGCAGGAGCCGCTTGCGGCCGATGTTGGCGTCGAAGTACTCAAGCTGGGTGGCAATGCAGTTGATGCTGCGATCGCGGTCGGGTTCGCACTGGCTGTTACGCATCCGGTAGCGGGAAACATCGGCGGTGGCGGGTTCATGCTGGTGAGGCTCGCGGATGGAACGACAGATTTCCTCGATTTTCGTGAATGCGCTCCCGGCAAGGCCACTCGCGATATGTATATCGGGCCGGATGGAAATCCGACGCGCGAGAGCATTGAAGGATGGCGATCCGCAGGCGTGCCTGGATCGGTGGCGGGCTTCGAATTTGCCCATAAAAAGTTCGGCAGTAAGCCGTGGCCGGAGCTGCTTGTCCCGGCCGTTAAGCTGGCTCGTGACGGATACACGGTCACCGCACCCGTAGCCGCCTCGTTAAACGCGGCACGCACTCGCCTGGAATCTGATCCTGAATCGAAACGGGTTTTCTTCCGCGATGGCAAACCATATCAAGAGGGCGACACGCTGCGACAAACCGAACTGGCTGACACGCTCGATCGCATCGCGCGAAACGGGGCGGCCGAGTTCTACCAGGGCGAAACCGCGAAGCGCCTTGCTGCGGCAATGGAAGCGCATGGCGGGCTCGTCACTCTCGAAGATCTGAAGAACTACAAAGTCGCTGAACGCACGCCGCTCAACGGGAACTACAAGGGATTCCACATCATCACCGCACCTCCACCAAGCGCCGGCGGCGTCGGTGTGCTGCAGATGATGGGCATGCTCGAAGGCACTAACTACGACACGGATGGGGCCGATTCGACAAAGGCTGTGCATTATGAAGCGGAAGCGATGCGTCGCTTCTACGCGGACCGCAGTGAGTATCTCGGCGACCCCGATTTCTACAACGTTCCGGTGCGGCAACTGCTCGATCCGAAATACATCGCCTGGCGGCGCAGTACGATTGATCCCACCCGCGCTACCCCGAGCGATATCATTGCGCCCGGTCTGCCTAAGGCGGTGACTGCCCGTCTCAAGTGGTACGAGAGCAGCGAGACTACGCACTACAACGTGGTGGATTCTAAAGGCAACGCTGTCGCGGTCACTTACACGCTGAATAACTCCTGGGGGAATGCGATTACAGCGCCTGGACTCGGTTTCCTGCTCAACGATGAAATGGATGATTTCGCCGCCAAGCCCGGCACCCCTAATATGTTCGGAATGGTGGGTGCCGATGCAAATGCGATCGAACCGCGAAAACGTCCTTTATCCTCGATGACTCCTACCATCGTCACCAGGGGCGGCAAGTTATTCATGGTTGTGGGCGCTCCGGGCGGATCGAGGATCACGACGGGCGTTATGGAAGTCATTCTCGACGTTCTCGATTTTCATATGAACCCGCAAGATGCAGTCGACTTGCCGCGCTTCCATGAACAGTGGAAGCCCGACGCGCTCTACTTGCAACATGGTTTCCCGCCGGCGGTCGAGAAGGCGCTCCAAAACATGGGTTATGAAGTGAAACCCACCGATGGCGTGGCGCGTGTTGAGGCGATTGTCATGCAGAACGGCACGCTCGAAGGTGGCACCGAGTCGCATCTGCACGGGAAGGTAGCGGGGTATTAGAACCGCCAGGCTGCACAGCGTCTAATCGCGACCTTCGACGGGACCATAAAAAGACCTCTTGATGAACCTTGTACTGTCGACGCATCTGTTCGTACGTCACCGTCTCACGACCGTGTGGCTCGATAGAGTGTGGGATGCCGGCTTCCCGGCGGTTGAAATTTTTTGCGCACGGCAGCACATCGACTACCGGGACAAGGCTCAGATCAACGAACTCGGCCATTGGTTCCGAGACTCGAAGCTAAAGATGCACTCGCTGCACGCCCCCATGTATACCGACGACGTGTGGGGCCGTTCCGGGCCGCAGGCTGTCATCGATATCACCGAGCCGACGAAAGGCAAGCGCATCACGATGGTGGACGAAGTCAAACGAGCGCTCGAAATTGCCGACGAGATTCCATTCCGGTACTTGATTCAGCACCTGGGAGTCGCCGGCCAGGAATATGACCCACGGCGACTCGATTCGGCATTCTCCTCCTTGGAGGAAATCAGAGTCTTCGCGGGGCAGCGTGGGGTAGAGGTGCTGCTCGAAAATACTCCAAACGCTTTGTCAACGGGGGCGCGCTTGAACGGCTTCCTGGCGGAAACGCATTTAAACCTGAATTATTGTTTTGACATCGGACATGCGCATATGTCACATGGAATTGAAGATCAGTTCAAGCTGATGAAGGATCGCATTCGGTCGACGCACCTTCATGACAACGACGCGCAGCACGATCAGCATCTGTTTCCAGGCGAGGGCAGTATCGATTGGGGTCAGGCCATGCGGTTGTTGGCATCACGCCAGGATCAATATCCGTTGCTGCTCGAATTAAAGGAGCCGACCGGCATGGAGCAACCGGTTCAAGAGGCCAGGCGCGCTATGGATGAATTAATAAAGCGTCTATGAGTAGTGATTCTCAAATCGCACGCGCGGCGAATGAGACAGCGGCCCGCGACAGTGCTGCCGCTGGCACCATCGAAATCCGCGATGCCAGCAAGCACGTTGGCGAAGCAGTCGAGATCCGCGGGTGGCTTTACAATTTGCGCAAATCGGGCAAGATCGTCTTTCCCATCGTTCGCGATGGGAGTGGATTGATGCAGTGCGTCGCGGTGAAGAGTAATCTGCCCGAGCAGGTGTTCGATACGCTGAAAAACCTGACGCAAGAGAGTTCGCTCACCGTGACGGGCACGGTGCGCGCCGAGCCGCGGGCTCCAGGCGGATATGAACTGGACGTCATTGATGCGCGCGTAATGCAACGCGTTAGCGAAGAGCACCCGTACCCGATCACGCCGAAGGACCATGGCGTCGATTTTTTGATGGATCATCGCCATCTCTGGCTGCGCAGCCGCCGCCAGCACGCGGCTATTCGCGTACGTCACGAGGTGATCAAATCCATACGCGACTACTTCGATGAACACGGCTTCACGCTGGTCGACACGCCTGTTTTTACGCCCGCGGCTTGCGAAGGCACGACCACCCTATTCGAGGTCGATTATTTCGAAGACGAGAAGGTTTACCTGACGCAATCCGGCCAGCTCTACAACGAGGCGGACGCGATGGCCTTCGGCAAAGTGTACTGCTTCGGCCCCACGTTTCGGGCCGAGAAATCCAAAACGCGGCGCCATCTGACGGAGTTCTGGATGGTGGAACCCGAGATGGCATACGCAGATCTCGAAGAAGTGAAGCGGGTAGCGGAAGAGCTGATCGTGTACGTTGTTGCGCGGGTACTCGAGAAGCGGCAGGAAGAGTTGAAAGTGCTAGAGCGCGATACGTCCAAGCTCGAAACCGTCAAGGCCCCGTTTCCACGCATCAGCTATGACGAAGCGGTAGAGATCCTGAAATCCAAAGGAAGCGAGATTCAATGGGGTGGAGATTTCGGCAATACCGATGAAACGTTGCTCACGGAAGGGTTTGACAAGCCTGTCATGGTAGATCGGTATCCGACGCAGATCAAAGCTTTCTATTTTCAACCTGACGAACAACGTCCCGAGCTGGCGCTCGGCGTCGATGTGATTGCGCCCGAAGGTTATGGCGAGATCGTAGGAGGCGGGCAGCGGATTCACGATCTGACGTTGCTCGAACGGAGACTCGCGGAGCATAACTTGCCGCGTGAAGCTTTCGAGTGGTACCTCGATCTGCGACGCTTCGGGACAGTGCCGCATGGAGGGTTCGGCATGGGCGTCGAGAGATTTGTCGCATGGATGTGCGGGCTCGAGCACGTACGCGAAACGATCCCCTATCCGCGCATGTTGTACCGCACGCGTCCGTAAGCCGCACAACCTGTATGCGTCAATCCCGGATCTCCATCCTTGGCGCGCCGCTCGATCTGGGCGCCGGACGCCGCGGCGTCGACATGGGACCTTCTGCTTTGCGGCTTGCGGGTTTGAACGCCAAGCTCACATCGCTGGGATACAAGGTGGACGACCTCGGCAACGTTTCTGTGGCCCAGCAGGAGAGTACACCTGCGGGGGCCGAGAACGCAAAGTATCTGTCGCAAATCGCGAAGACCTGTGCGAAGTTGGCGACGACGGTGGAAGGTGTCGTGAGTGCGGGCAAATTTCCGCTGGTGCTCGGCGGCGATCACTCGGTGGCGGTGGGAACGGTCTCAGGCGTCGGTCACTTTTTTCACGAGCAAGGCCAGAAGATCGGGCTTATTTGGATCGATGCGCATGCCGATATGAATACGCCCGAGTCAAGTCCGAGCGGGAACGTGCACGGGATGCCGCTCGCGTGCTGCGTGGGTCAAGGGCCGAAAGAACTCACCAATATTTTCGACTACGCGCCCAAAGTCGACGGCACCAATGTCGTGCTGATCGGCATTCGTGACGTGGACGAGCGCGAGCGCCAGGTGCTGAGAGAATCGGGCGCAACAGCCTTCACGATGCGGGACATCGATGAGCGCGGCTTAGGGAACATCATGGATAAGGCCATCGCGCTCGCGGGCGAAGGGACGGCCGGTTTTCATTTATCGCTCGATATGGATTCCGTGGATCCGGACGAAGCGCCCGGCGTGGGAACACCCGTACGCGGAGGAATTACCTACCGCGAAGCTCACTTGGCGATGGAGACCATCTGCGATTGCAGCCGCATGATCTCGATGGAAGTAGTCGAAGTGAATCCGGTACTCGATGAAGCGAACCGAACGGCTCTGCTCGGTGTGGAGCTGGTTATGTCTGCCATGGGCAAAAAGATTCTCTGATCACGGCACTCGGCTGTTACGGCGAGAGCAGCCGCTGCTGAATGCGCGAAAGAGCGTCGTGCAGCAGCACTTCTTCAGAAGCGCGGGTGCGTCGCTCCAGGAACTCGATTTTTCCTTCGCTTAGCTTTTTGCCGACCGTGATCCGGTACGGAATGCCGATGAGGTCGGCGTCCTTGAATTTCACTCCGGGCCGTTCGTCGCGGTCGTCTAGTAGCGCGTCGATTCCAGCATCCAAACATTGACTGTAGAGCAAATCGGCCGCCTCCCTTTGCAGGGCGTCCTTGTAGTTAGCGGGGGTGATCACGATCGTGAAAGGTGCAATCGCGACCGGCAGCGACATGCCGTCGGCGTCATGAAAGAGCTCGATCGCGCAAGTGAGCACTCGTTCAATGCCCAGGCCATAAGACCCCATGATGGGCGTGAATTCCTTGCCATCTTCCCCGAGAACACGCAATCCCATCGACTCCGAATATTTGTAGCCAAGCTTGAAAATGTGCCCGATCTCGATGGCTTTCATCATCTCCAGGGAGGCGCCGCAATTCGGACAAGTATCACCTGTAGCGACTTGCCTCAAATCGAAGAACTCGGGTTCGAAATCTTCCCCGGGTGTGACGTTCTTCAGGTGATAATCGTCGCGATTGGCACCCGCGATCATGTTGCGGCGTCCCTTTAACGCGCTGTCGGCGAGTATGCGCATGTTAGTCAGGCCAACCGGACCGAGCGAGCCTGCAGCGGCGCCGAACCATTGCACAATTTCCTGCGGATGGGCCGGCCGCAGATCCGTTGCAGTGAGCACGGACATCAACTTCGTCTCGCTGAGCTGGTGGTCACCTCGCAGCATGATGAGCACCGGCTGTTTATCGGCGACCATGACCAGGCTCTTCATTTGCGAGCTCTCCGGCAAACGCGTAAATCCGGCAATGTCGGCGATGGTCTTGAGCCCGGGCGTATGAAACTCTTCCGGTGACAGATCGCCTTCCGGATCGGCTGCGCTCGGCTGAGCGGGCGTGGAGATAGCTTTTTCTAAATTGGCCGCGTATCCGCAATTGCGGCACCGCACAATGAAATCTTCGCCCGCGTCGGAGCGAACCACGAACTCATGAGAATCCGTACCGCCCATTGCTCCCGAATGGGCTTCAACGACGCTGTACTCGAGTCCGCAGCGCTCGAAAATTCTGCTGTACGCGTTGTAGTGCTTGTCGTAAGCGAGATCCAAACCTTGCTTATTGATGTCGAAGGTGTACGCGTCCTTCATGATGAACTGACGAACCCGCAGCAGCCCGGACTTGGGCCTCGGCTCGTCGCGAAACTTGGTCTGAATCTGATACCAGATTTGAGGCAGCTGCTTATAGCTGCGAAGCTCCCCTCGCGCGATGACTGTAACGATCTCTTCGTGAGTCATTCCCAGGCACAGGTCGCGCCCAGCGCGGTCCTTCAGCCGAAACAGGTTGTCGCCCATTACATCCCAACGGCCGGACTCCTGCCACACTTCCGCCGGATGCAGTGTCGCAAGCAGCATCTCCTGGCCGCCGATGGCATTCATCTCTTCGCGCACAATCTGCTGAATCTTCAGAAGCGAACGCTGCGCGAGTAAGAGGTAGTTATAAACGCCCGCAGAAAGCTGCCGTATGTAGCCTGCGCGCAACAGCAATTGATGGCTAATTACTTCGGCTTCAGCGGGCAATTCCCGCAACGTGGGGATAAAAAGAGTGCTCCAACGCATTCGGTCTAATAGACAATTAGAACAGACGGTTGGAACCACCCCCATGAACCTACAGCAGCGAATGGCACGGCCCCTCTCGGAAGTGGACCCCGAGATCTACCAAGCGATTCAGCACGAAGTGGATCGCCAAAATACGCGACTTGAATTGATCGCGAGCGAAAACTTCACTTCTGAAGCGGTACTCGAAGCCGCGGGCAGCGTCTTCACGAATAAGTATGCAGAAGGGTATCCGGCCAAACGTTATTACGGCGGTTGCGAGTTCGTCGACGTCGTCGAGAATCTTGCGCGTGAACGGGCGAAGAAACTTTTCAACGCGGAACACGTGAATGTCCAGCCGCATTCGGGCTCGCAAGCGAATGAGGCGGCGTACGCCTCGGTTCTGCAGCCCGGCGACACGATTCTCGGTATGAATCTGGCACATGGAGGACACCTGACGCATGGGCATCCGCTGAATTTTTCAGGGAAGTTGTACAAGGTGGTGGCCTACGGCGTTCGCCGCGAAGATGAACTTATCGATTACGAAGAGGTGGCCAGAGTCGCGCAGCAAAACAAGCCCAAATTAATCATTGCTGGAGCGAGCGCGTATTCACGGGTTATCGATTTCGCGCGTTTCCGTCAGATCGCCGATTCTGTTGGTGCCGTGTTTCTGGTCGACATTGCGCACTACTCGGGTTTGGTCGCTGCGGGAGTTTATCCGAATCCGTGCGAGCACGCGGACATCGTCACATCCACTACGCACAAGACTTTGCGGGGACCTCGATCGGGAATGATTCTTTCCAGAGAGAAATTTGCAGCAGCAATCGATCGGGCAGTTTTTCCGGGCGCGCAAGGCGGCCCTCTCGTGCATATTTTGGCCGCGAAGGCGGTCTGCTTCCTGGAGGCGCTCTCAGAAGAGTTTCGAACGTATCAGCGGCAAGTATTGTCGAACGCGCGCGCGCTGGCGAAATCTCTTCAGGATGAAGGCGTGCGAGTGGTGAGCGGAGGAACGGACTCGCACATGTTCCTGATCGACGTTTTTGCGAGGGGCGTAAAAGGGAAAGAAGCGGAGAAGGCGCTCGACGAGGCGTATATCACGGTCAATAAGAACGCGATTCCATTCGATACGAATCCACCCTTGAATCCGAGCGGCATTCGCCTGGGCAGCCCGGCTGTGACCACTCGCGGGTTCCGCGAAGCAGAAATGACGCAGGTAGGAAAGCTGATTGCGCGTGTAGTAAACAATGTGAAATCAGAGGCCGTTCTCGCAGAAACGCGGAAAGGCGTCGCAGCGCTGACCGACAGATATCCGCTGTATGCGTGGAAGCGAGAAGCGGCGACTACCAGCGCGTGATACGCGACTGAATGTCAGCAGTGGCCGATTGGCTGGGAGGCAGGGACTCGAACCCCGATACGCAGATCCAGAGTCTGCAGTCTTACCATTAGACGACCTCCCAAGGGTTTACAAACGCAGTATAACAACGGGTTGCTGCACTAAAGAGCGCGCGTGAAAAGCTCAGGAAACGCGGAATACTTTGTGCCGTTTGAGGCGGAGGGGGCGAGTTTGAGGCGCGCTGATATTTCTCGCTTCGCTCGGCAAAACGGTGGCCGACGTATTGGTTGAGACTAACTTGGCCTCCACTATGAATCGCTTGGGTGCGGAACCGACATAGTAGAAGGGATAGCACGTAATCATCGTCAGCAGCTTGCCCGATACTTCACCGCCGGAGGAAATCTGTTCAGGGGGAATCAAACCTCCACCATCGGGACGAAGCACACTGACGTCCGAAGGTTTGACGATCCTGGTAGCGACGACCCGATACATGTAAGTGCCGGATGGTGATTGAAACGTTACTAAGTCGTCGGTTCGAATGTCCTTCAAAGCTCGAAAGAGAGTATCGCGGTGGGCCGCTATCGCGAAATTTCCCGGCTGACCTGGCAGAGCGCTGGAAGGAACGTGCCCTACCGCGACGCTCAACGTTTTCGCATCTACTCCTTCGCGCACCATCGCCCCGAGATTCAGGCGCGCGATATCTACCCTACCCAGCAGCGAACCTGGAGCAGGCCGGGGTATCTCGATAGGTGTGGAAGAAGAGGGAGCCGCTGAAGCTGAAGTCGCAGCCGGTTCCGAGGGTTTCGTTCCCGCTAGAAATCCAAACGGTGTACGCTCCCGGATGTAATCGGCGAAAGTCACTGCCCGGTGTCCGGCAATTTGCTGATCGAAGGCCCAATTCTGATAGGCCTGATAAATATATTGGTCGCACGTCGTATAGCAGTAATAACCGACGCCGCATAAGCCCAACAACAATAGCAGCGCACGAATGTTCGTGAGAAACTTCGATGCGCCGTTTTTGGGAATGAAACGGCGGCGCACGTTGTGACTATGCAGCCCGGGCTTCACGTAATATGCAGACGGGCTTCGTCTGACGATGAGAGGTCCGTTAGCGTCGGCCATAGCTCATCGTTCTCTCCGGTGCACATCTCTCTGGCTCTCTTCCGCGACCAATTCGGAAAGGGGCGTGGTGATGTAACTTGTGCGCGTACGAGTAAGCAGCCTGCGATTATCCTCCGCGGCAGTCACCTTTACGCTGCGCACAATGTGCTTGTCATTGATCTCGTCGGGTGCGTAGCCGACCGTGTAGCAGTTCCTAATGTCTTTTGAAATTTTGTTGAACACAGAAATCACGTCGTCCAACTTCTCGGGTTCGAAAGATTCTCCGCCGCTTACACCCGACATTTTTCGGAGCACGGCGGGATTCAAATCGTGATCCTCAGGATCGTATAAACCGACCGTGTAAATGGTGGCGCGAGAGGCTTCGATCAATTTCATTAGCTCGGGAAATCGGGTGTGGCTGACGTTGTCGCCTCCGTCGCTTACGACGATCAGAGTTCGTTTGTCGCGGTGACTGTACTCGAGATGCTTCAATCCATATGCCACGGCATCATATAGCGCCGTCTGTCCGACGGGCTGACCAATGTACAAAGCAGCTCGCAAGGCCTGAAGGTCATCGGTGAACAAAGTGCGCGGCGGCAAACCGCGAACGACCGAGTTGTTGAAGTTCACGACAAAGAACTCATCCTGCGGATTACTCTGCTTGGCGAAGGCGAGTCCGGCAAGAACCACTTCAGGACGCTTGAACCGCATGCTTCCGCTGTTGTCCACGATCAAACCGACTGTGACCGGAGTGTCGGCTTTTGCAAATTGCGTGATTTCACGCTGGTGACCGTCTTCATAAACCTGGAAATTACTTTTGAGTAAGTTGGTCACGTATCCGCCGCGAGGATCTTTCACGCTGACATCAAGAAGAACGAGGTCTACATTGTCCGAAATGGTGTAAACACGCGGGGGTGCGTTGTGAGATGTTCTGCTGGGCTGAAATCAGCAAAGCTGTGAGTGACACCATCGCAAGCGTTCCAAACAAGATTCGCGACCGTCTCGAACCCGCTTTGCGCATAGTCCACCTCTTCGGCAACTACATTCTCACACGCTCTACACGCTCGTAAAAGATAAAACCGACGCCCGGAGTACTGCTGCCGGACGTCGGAGTTTTCACCGGAGACACCCCCGGATGATGGCTGTAGATTTCCTTAGGCCCGCTTTGTTCCCAAAGAGAGCAATCCAGCAGCAGTCAACGATGCCAACCCGAGCAGTCCGATCAAAGGATTGAAACTGCCGGTGTGCGGAAGCGACTGCGTTTGTGTCTGCGCGGGAACCGGCGCTACCGTCGTATTCTCTGCAGGCGCTTGTTGCTGCGGAGCAGGAGCGGCTTGCGGTTCCGGAGCAGGAACGGGCGCAGGCTGTGCTTCGGGGACGGGAACGGGCTCAGGTTCGCGATAGTCGTTCGGAACAGGAACTGGAGCCGTAGAAGCTAGTTCAGCAACAAGCTTCTTCGGATATGCGAACTCTTGACCAAAGTTATCGCCGGGGTAAAACCAAGCGCGTACCGCTTTCGGCACACCGGCCGGAGTTTCCCAGAACGCGAACTGCGTATGTCCGGTGGGCTGAAGCCGATAATTCGGGATGGCTAGAATCGTTTCCTCTAAATGACGCTGATCCTTATCGAAAATCTGGACGATGTGGCGATTCGACGGCGAATCCAGCAACTTCCAAACGTAAGTGCCAGGATCGAGGACCTTGTCGCCCGCGATAATCGGTTCATTTACCGTGACGATGGTCATCTTGTCCCATGCATCTGCGTGTGCCCTCGGCACAAACGACATACCGAACAGACCGACGCCCATAACGGCAAGGCCGCCGATGTAAAACGAACGAACTTTAGAACTCATTTCAAAAACTCCTCTCAAACTAAAATTTATTAATCGTGTCGTGCTTATCTGACCCGATTTGGTACACGCCTCTTTGTCGACCATTCCGTCGACCCGCTTTCTTTGAAGCATCTCCGATGCCAAAGGTGCGCACATGCTTATCTACCAACACTTGAGTGACGTTCGATTGAATTACAAGGATGCAAAAACTACAGAGCAACATTCACATGGGCAAAAAGGTATCGAAATCGAGGAAAACAACTAGCAAAACTGGCATGACAAATACGTGCAATTACGACCAGAAGTGGCCGAAAATCACCAATATGTACTTAGCCCTTCGGATACAGTGTCGGTATGCCTACGGAACAAAAAAACATAACGACACTGGCAATCGATATCGGCGGGACGGGCATAAAAGGATTGTTGCTCAATGCGCGAGGCAAGCCGATCGGCGAGAGAGAGCGGGCAGTCACTCCCAATCCTGCAACTCCGGCTGCAGTGCTCGGCGTGATGGACCAGATTGCAAACAAGCTCAGCAAGTTCGATCGTGTTTCGGTAGGCTTTCCCGGGGTCGTCAAGCGCGGAGCGACACTGACCGCACACAATCTCCACCCGAAGTGGGTAGGTTTCGAGCTCGAGCGAGTGTTGATGCGGCGCTGGAGAAAACCCGTGCGCGTCGCAAACGATGCTGCTGTCCAGGGTTTTGGAGCGATTCATGGAAAGGGAGTCGAGCTGGTGATCACTTTGGGAACCGGGTTCGGCTCTTCGCTTTTCGTAGATGGTCATCTTGTGCCAGGACTCGAACTGGCGCATCATCCATGGCACAAGAACAAAACGTACGAAGATTTCTTGGGCAAGCGCGGGCTGCAGAAGCATGGACGCAAGCGCTGGAACAAACTACTCGAGAACGCGATTGTGCAGCTTGACTCGTTATTCAACTACGATCACTTATACATCGGCGGCGGTAACGCGGTGAGGATCGACTTCGCTTTACCCAAGCAGGTGACGCGCGTTCCTAACGAAGATGGGTTACTGGGCGGGGCCGCGTTGTGGCGGCATGAGGTGTCACCCACTAACGTGTAAGAAACGGCCACTTCGGAACGTAATGGTAGTGATAGCGGTAAATCAATAACGCGATCAGGCCGGCCGTAATTAGAATTAGGCCAAACACAACCAGCAAGATCATCGACCAGGGGAATTTCTTTCCTTCGCGGCGGATGACTAGCAGATAGCTTGCAAACACACCGACGAAAAACAGCATGACCATGGGCACCGCAAAGATCATCATGTTGAACGCATCGGGGGTGGGCGTGACGACTGCCGCAATCACAACAATGGCGAGGATGGCGTAGCGGCTATGGCGCAGCAGAAAGCGCGGCGAGGCCACACGCAGAAGCGTTAGAAAGAAAATAATTACCGGCATCTCGAACACGAGAGCGACCCCAAGCGTCACGTTCACGAAGAGATCGAAATATTCATTGATCGACACGACCGGTGTGACATGAACGTCGCGTCCGATGCCGAGCAGGAACTGGAGACCATAGCGGAAAGCTACGAAGTAGGCAAAGCATCCGCCGGTGATGAAGAGTCCCGCGGTGCACAGGATGAAGGGGACGGCCCATCGCTTTTCGCGCTTGTAGAGGCCTGGGGAGATGAAGGCCCACACCTGGTACAAGATCCACGGTGAGCCGATAAAAAGCGATACGAGCAACGGCAGCTTTAAATAGATGACGTTGAAGTTCTCCATCGGCGAGATCTGAGCGAGGTTCGGCGGATTGATTCCGAGATTTCGCAAGGCGTCCACTGCGGGCGCGGACACTACCTCCCACAACTGCTTACAGAACGTGATACTGACCAGAAAGGCCACGATTATCCCGGCGAGTGACCGTATGAGGCGCGTGCGGAGCTCTTCGAGATGCTCCATAAAGGACATGCGCAACATGCCCTTCTCTTCCGGGTCGTCCTCGTCCTCGTCTGGCGGCGGAGGAGGTGGGGGCGGCGGGGGTGGTGGAGCGGGCGCTCTTTTGACGGGTAGCGGCGCCGCACTCACTGGAGCTACTTCTGTTGGCGGCTCTCCGTAGGGTTCAGAAGAGCTGCTATACACAGCAGTTTCGTGCGGTACAGCTTCGCTGTCTGGAGCCTTTTGCTCCTCGAAGTCGTCCGGCATCACTACCTAACTTAGACGGAATGCTCCGGGTCGTGAGCAACTGAAACAGACGCGACCGGCTGAACGCCATTACTTCTAGGGACGGTATCGGCCACCGGCGTGTTCTCGGGGGTGGTTTCAATCCGCGGGGCTGCGATGTCTTGCGTCGCGCTGGGGGTGGCGGGAACAGGTTCCAAATTATGGGTCTCTCGAGATTCATACGAAGCTCGAGCAGAGGATGGATCACCCGCATCGTAGTTGGAGTCTTCGTATGGATAGGAATATCGCGACGGAGAATAGTCGTTGTGGGGGGTGGAGGTTGTAGTCGTCGCTCGGGTTTCTCGTTCGAGCTCCTGTAGGTGAGTCTCGAAGGTAGACTTCAACTCGTTCTTGGCGCGGCGGAATTCACTCAAAGCTTTTCCGAGCATTCGTCCGAGCTCTGGCAGTTTCTTCGGGCCAAACAGAACAAGAGCGATTATGAAAATCATAATCATCTCTTGAACGCCGATCGGTCCCATTACACTCCTTGTCGAGCAACAGACGCCTTCATGATATCCCAGTAATTAAGATCTGGCAGATTTCATGAAACTCCGCCTCTCCGTCGCATTGCTGCTCTTCTCCGCTGCACTTTTGTTCGCCGCCCCCAAAGCGCCTGTCGTGCCTCCGGCGGCACAACCGTCGGCTCACTTCAATGCCCAAGCGGCAACAGACGCGTGGCTCGCGAGCGTGCCGCCCGAGGCGAAAGCGAGATCGGACGCATACTTCGAGGGCGGCTACTGGCTTATCCTTTGGGATTTTCTGTATGGCGCTGCGGTGCTACTGATCCTGCTCGAGACCAGGGTGTCGGCGCGCATGCGTGACTGGGCTGAACGGCTCACGCGCTTTGTCTGGCTTCAATCATTCATATACGCAGTCGACTTCATTGTGGTCACAACGGTGATGACGTTTCCTTTGACCGTGTACGAGGGCTTTACGCGCGAGCACAAGTACGGGCTTTCGAACCAGAACTTTGGTTCGTGGTTTCGCGATCAGGCGGTTAGCCTGGGCGTGACGATCGTGCTGGGCGGCGTTGCTATAGCGGTTCTGATGGCAATCGTGCGGCGGCTTCCGCGCACATGGCACTTATGGGGCACGCTCGTTGGGATTGTGTTTCTGGTGATCGGTATCGTGATCTCACCTGTGTTCATTGCTCCCCTGTTTAACAGGTACACGCCGCTTCAGAACGTCACAATTAAGAACCAGATCTTGAGCCTGGCGCGAGAGAATGGGATCCCAGCAACCGACGTTTACCAAGTGGATGCATCGCGCCAAAGCAAACGTGTCAGTGCGAACGTGAGTGGACTTTTTGGAACAGAACGAATTACCTTAAACGACAACTTGCTTAACCGCTGTTCGCCGCAGGCGATTATGGCGGTCATGGGCCACGAGATGGGCCATTATGTCTTAAATCACCTCTATAACGCGGTCATGTTCTTCTCGATCGTGACGGTCGTCATGTTCGCGGTGCTACGGTGGGCGATCGAGAGAGCGCTGGCCCGTTGGGGTGCGCGTTGGGAGATTCGCGGAATCGGCGACGTGGCGGTCTTACCGCTAGCGTTGTTGATTCTGTCCACGATGGGCTTTCTTTTCACTCCGGTTGCAAACACCTTTACACGAACGCAGGAGTACGAGGCGGATATCTTCGGCTTGAATACTTCGCGCCAGCCGGACGGCGAAGCGGAAGCGGATCTTCTGCTGGGCGAATATCGCAAACTCGACCCGGGCCCGGTGGAGGAGTTTGTCTTCTACGATCACCCGAGCGGGCGGACTCGGCTGTACGCCGCCATGCGCTGGAAAGCTGAAAATCTCTGTCTATTCGATACGGCGCTCGCGTGCACCGCTCCTACGGCTTTTCCCAACGACCCGTCTCGCCCGAACGCAGCACCGCGTCGATAACGCGCATATTGGCGACTGCATTTTCGAGCGGAACAGGAACTTCGACATCGTCCTGAATCGCTCTCGAGAACTCGTCGCCTTGGATGGTGTACTGATCGGCGGCGGCAAATTCTTCAACGCGAGCGCTTCGCCCCGCTAGCTCGGCGCCGTTGTCGACGAAAATTCGGGTGGGCTTGTCGGGCGGAATGTTGTACGGGATCTCTATTTCGATACGACCCTGGGTGCCCATGATCTGCATGCGCTGAAAGGGAACAAGCTGGGTGCTGCAGGTAAAGACAGCCCGTCCTGTTTCGAAATCGAGAAGCGCGGAAGTCAACCGGTCAGTGCCCATCTCAGGATCGCGGTCAATCGATGCAACGACACGCGCCGGCTCCCGCTCGAAGAGGAAACGCGACATCGTAATCGGATAACAACCAATATCCATGACGGCGCCTCCGCCGAATGCCTTGATGTTCCGTATGTTGTTGGGATCGCAATTGAAATAACTGAACGCACTTGTGATCGCCCGCAATTGACCGATATCGCCGCTGCGTACGATGTCCCGCGCTCGCAGCCACTGCGGGTGGGTTCGGACCATGAACGCTTCGCCGATTTTCACTCGTGCAGCATCCCGCACGCGGATAAGTTCTTTCGCTTCTTCGGCATTTAGGGCGATCGGTTTCTCGCATAAAACGTGCTTGCCGGCGTTGGCGGCTTTTATGGACCAGGGAACGTGCAAGTGATTAGGAAGGGGATTGTAGATGGCATCTACATTCGGATCGGCGAGAAGCTCTTCGTAAGAGCCATAAGCGTTTGGAATGTCGAGTTGGGCTGCGGCGTCGCGAGAGCGGTTGAAGTCCCGGGAAGCGATCGCGACAATCGCGGTTCGCGTTCCCTTCTTCATTGCGGGAATGACCTTCTTAGTGGCGATGGCCGCGACGCCGAGGACGCCCCAGCGCACCTTTTCAGGCATGCTTTCGAGTGTCGCACGTGCTTTTTACGGAAACGAAGCCGGGTTCGCAGGTGCCGTTTCTGCGATTCAAAGCCAATCTTCAGGTCCAAAAGGCGAAGAGGTGGCGCATTTTGCGAAACGAACGCAGGCCCACGGGCGAGATTGGGTTCGTTTTTTCAAATGGATGCTAGAGTGAACCCGTGAAGTTGTACGACATTGACCCGGGGCCCGACTGTCCGGAGGTGGTGCGGGCGATCATCGAGATCCCCAAGAACTCGACCAACAAGTACGAGTACGACGGCGAGTTGGGTGTTTTCCGGCTGGATCGGGCGCTTTATTCGCCGATGCACTATCCCGGCGATTACGGGTTCATTCCGGGGACGCTGGCTGAAGACGGGGATCCGCTGGATGTGTTGGTCTTGGTAGATGGACCGAGCTTCACGGGTTGCCTAATGGAGGTGCGGCCAGTAGGACTTCTACAAATGGTTGACGAGCGAGAGAACGATCAAAAGGTTCTGGCTGTGCCGCATGAAAATCCGCGGTTCGACAGCGTTCATACCATGGACCAGGTTTTTCCACACTTGCGCAAAGAGATCGAGTATTTTTTCTCCATTTATAAGGAGCTACAAGGGGGCAAGACCAAGATGGAAGGCTGGACCGGCCCCCCTGAAGCACGAAAGATGATTACGAAGAGCCGACAGGCGTATCTGGAGCGGCGCAGCGTGGAAGCGAAAATTGGGTGATCAGGCGAAATCCGCCTCAGGCAAAGTCTGTGCCACCGCCGGAATTGTCGTCGAATCCGCCGCTGTCGTCTCCCGCGTCGTAATTGGCGTCGTCGTACTGGGCTGAATCATCGGCTTGGCCGCCGCTATAATCGTCGGCGTTCTGATAGTTGTCGCCGGCGTCCGCTCGATAATCGTCGCGGCCAGCGTCACCGGGGCTGTCGTAGTAATTGTTGACGACTTCTTCGACAGGCGCGCCGCCCCCAAAACCTCCGCCGCCACCTCCGAAGAAGCCACCGCCCCCGCCGTATCCCGGATGCGAGAACAACGACTGAATGCCTTCAAAGGCCAGAGCTCCCGCGGCTACGCCCGCGGCTGTTTGCGCCGCACCGCGTAAGAAACTGGGCTGAGTGCTGGGACTGGGCGCACTTTGGGCCGGCGGCGCGTATTGAGGAGGTGGAGGAGGGGGATACTGCTGACCGCCCGAGGGTCCGCCGCGCTGTGAAAATCCAGAGCCGCCGGCTGAGGCGCCTTGCCCGAGGAAGCTGCCGGAATGCGACTTGGCCGGGAACGCCGGAGCGCTGCTGAAGTTCCTGAATCTGTTGTTGTGCGTGTTGAAGAGCCAGGTTCTGGATCAGCACGGTTTGCGTCATGAGATAGAGGGCATCCGGGCGCTTGCCGATGTGGGTGCGAATGAACTCCTCGGCTTCCTGATCTTTGGGCGGGGAGGGCGTTTGCGCGAACTTCTCGGCGAAGTCGTTGAGCATTTTGCGTTCGTCTGGGGTCATAAAGGTGATGGTCTCGCCCAGTTAGACGAGATTGGCGCGGGGATGGTTCAGTTAGCCAGGACCTGTAGCAGCCATTTTCGTTAAAGTTGACGGAGCCGGACGAGGGACGTCCGGCGCGGAACGGGAGTTCCGCCCCACAAAACAGCTCAACTAGGGCTGGACGTTGGTGATCTTCGCTGCGCCGGCGCGCGCGAACTGCTTTTCGTACCAGGCAATTGAACGATTGATCGAATCGACCTGATGAGCTGTCTCCCGAAGGCCGTGTCCTTCACGCGGATAGCGGACAAAGACGGTTTCGACACCCACGTCCTTCAGAGCGACATAGTACTGCTCGGCTTCGGCGATCGGAACGTCGGCATCGTTCTCGCCGTGCATGATCATGACTGGCGTATGGACATTCGCAACATGCTTCAGGGCGGAGCGGTCCCAGGCGAAATTCATCAAATCGCCTTGATGAAGAAACTGCCCGAACTCCATTTCTTCATATTGGTTGTAGTAAGTCATGTAGTTATAACTTATTAAGTTGGAAATCCCGGCAGTGGGGATGGCCGCCTTAAATTCATTCGTTTGCGTAATGAGCCAATCCGTGAGTTGGCCGCCGTAACTGAGGCCTTCGATTCCCATGCGGTCGCGATCAATCCATAGAAAGCGCCGTACGGCGGCGCTGACTCCATAGAGCACATCCTGTCCCTCATTGCCATCCTGATCACCGAAAACAGCGTCGGCAAATTTTTGGCCGTAGCCAGTCGAGCCACGATAATTCACCATGAGCGTCGCGTAACCTTTCGCGGCATAAACTTGGGCACGGAAATTGAACGCGGGACCATTTTGGCCGTGCGGTCCGCCGTGAATGTCGACAATCAACGGATGTTTCGAATCGGGCATCAACCCAAGCGGCTTGGTGAGAAACGCCTCCACTTGAAATTTGTTGTCGTTGCTCGTGAACGTGAACGGAACGACTTCGGCGATCTCTTTTCCTTGCAGAAGATCAGCGTTGAGCCTGCTCAGTTGCCGCGTACCGGTGCTGGTTTTGATGAATAGCTGTGCCAAATCGCTGGGACTGGAGTAGCTGTATGCGATATCGCCCTGAGCATCCGCCGACCAGCCGTGGACGGCACCGGGAGCATCGAGCACGGTTTCAGGATTTCCCCCGGTCACCGGAATGCGGTACAGGTGCGTGCTCCCGTGCTGTTGCCCAGTCACATACACGCTATTTCCGTCAGGCGACCACGCCAGATTTCCTTGGCGCTGGTCAAGTGCTGCTCCAACTTCGCGCCGGTTCGTGCCGTTGGCGTCCATGAGCCAGGCATGCGTGTCTTCCATCGTGGTCTCGCGATCGGTGAGCCCTCGCGTTGTGGACAGAAAAGCGATAGATTTTCCGTCAGGAGACCAAACAGGGGCGTATTCGCAGTTCTCCGTTGCGGTGAGACGCCGCGTGTTTCCGTCGGCGACATTCACGGCGAACACGTCGTAATTGAAGAACTCGTCAGAGTTAGGCTCGCGATTCGAAACGAAGAGTATTTCGTGGCCGTCGGGTGACCAGTCGATGGAATGTTCGTAGTAATTACCCGTAGTCAGTTGGCGCACGCGCTTACTGGCGAGATCGACGATAAAAATGTGCAGGCGACGATTATCGTTGAAGTGAGTGAGACCTTCTTCATTACTGGGCTTATATAAATAGCGGGTGATCACGATGGGGTCGCCGGTGGCCGCTTCCGTTTCGGGCCCAGGAGTTGCGGAGACGAACGCAATCCGATCGCCGGCGGGCGACCAGGTCAGCGATTCTCCCTGCCCTGGCTCCGGGGAATTCGTCCCTGTAACGGGCGCCAGCGAGGTTGCTCCCGAGCCGTCCGGGTGAACAATGCGCAACTCTCGATGTCCGTGGTCCGAGCCGTAATAGGCGATCCATTTTCCGTCTCGGGACCATATCGGGCTGGAGCCAGACTCGTCGAGCTGTGTTGAACTTCCGGCGCGGCCATTGGTGATAAACAGTTGCGAGTAAGGGCGTCCGGGACGGCTACTGTTCAGAACGGTATAGGCAATGCGGGTTCCGTCGGGAGAAAACGTTACGGAGCCGACCGAGCGGAGTTTATACAGGTCGTCAGTTGCGAAACCTGCAGCGCGCATTCCGTGTGCGGCGAGCAGGTGCAGAACAAGCAGGGCGGGAAGACTCTTTGCAATCATGCGATCAAGATTTTAACTTTAGCGCGAGCTGAACGTGTCCGTCCGGGTGGTTTGTTGTAAGCTCTGACGCAGCGGCCATCTCTTGCTTTTCGATTCCAAGGATTTTGAATGAGAAGACATTTTGCTCGACGTAGATTGAAACGCGGCGCTCGACCGACACTCGCGATTCTGTTTGCTGCGGGGTTGTTGTCTGCGGGAGCGCAGTCTCCACCAGCGCACTCCGTGCCGACACCGGAACAATACTTTGGCTTCAAAATAGGTGCTGACAAAAAGCTGGCCCGGTACGACAAAATTGTCGAGTACTTCCACGCAATTGAGGCGGGCTCGGATCGCGTGAGGGTGCGAAACCTGGGGCCGACGACTCTAGGCAATCCTTTTGTGGTTCTGGAGATCAGTTCAGGTGAAAACCTGAAAAACCTGGAGCACTATAAAGCACTGGAGCGCAAGCTGTATTTCCAGGGAGGTGCGCCTACCGAGGCCGAGCGAGATGAAATATTCCGTTCCGGCAAATCGGTTGTGCTGATCACGAACAATGTCCACTCGACCGAGATCGGATCGTCGCAGATGGTCGTCGAACTAGTTCATCAGTTAGCCACGACGGATTCGCCGCGGGTGAAGAACATACTCGATAACGTGATTTTTCTGCTGGTGCCGTCACTCAATCCTGACGGGCAGATGATGGTGACCGACTGGTACAACAAGTATCTCGGGACGGCCTACGAAGCGAGTCCACTTCCGCGATTGTGGCACCCGTATGTCGGACATGACGATAATCGCGATGAGTACTTGTTTTCTCAAAAGGAGAGCAAACTAACTGCGGAAATCCTATGGCACGACTGGTTCCCATCGATTTGGCTGGATGAACATCAGCAGGGTAGTGCCGGGCCGCGTATTTTCACGATGCCGGCGACGGATCCGATCAATCCGAATGTAGATCCGCTGATTTACCGGCTGAATACGATTTATGGCCAGGAGCAAGCGGCGGCTCTGGAGGCAGAAGGCAAAGAAGGGATCATTTACAACTCGACATACACGAACTTCTGGCCGGGAGCGATGGCGTGGACCGGATGGTGGCACAACGAGGTCGGGCTTTTGACCGAGGTAGCGAGCGCGAGGATCGCGACACCGATCCAGCAAGAGAAAGCGGACGCTTCCAAACCCACGCGGGCTACGACGAACGCGACGGAAGACTTTGAAGCGGAGCGGCGGCGGCAGTTTGAACATCCGAACGATCCGCTGCCAGCACCGCGCGACACGACACCGCGCACCGAGTATCCGCGTCCGTGGCTGGGTGGGACGTGGACGCTCGGTGACATTGTGGATTACGAGTTAATCGCCACGTATGCATTGCTCGATGCGGCAGCCGACAGCCGCGAAACGCTGCTGCGACAGATCTACGAGGTCAATCTCCACACCGTCGAGAAAGGCAGGAAAGGTGAGATCGGCGGCGGCAAAGAAAAGAGTTTCGCTGCGATCATTCCGATTGCGAGCCAGCACGATCCGAATGAGGCGCGGGAGCTGGTTGACAAGCTACAGATTGCGGGCGTCGAAGTATATCGGGCGGGTCGCGATTTCGAGCAAGATGGACGAAAGTATCCGGCCGGAACGTTCGTGGTTCCCTTCGGGCAGGTGTTTGGGCGTTATGCGAAGGACATCCTAGAGCGGCAGACGTATCCGGAGGTCAGAAAATCGCCGCAAGCGGCGCCTGAGGCTCCGTACGATGTTTCGGCGTGGTCTCTCGGATTGCAGTTCGGTGTAGAGACACCGTTTGCGAAAACGCCTCTTAGCAAGGACCTTCCACTAGAGAAGCTGAGCGGTGCACCGCAGTTGAGTTTTGCTGTGCAGAAGAATTCAGGCGGCTGGGTTTTTCGGTATGACGGCGCGGACAGCGCTCGCGTCGTGAATCGATTATTGAAGAGCGGCGCTACCGTTTCGATTTCGAAGTCGACGTCCGAAGGCGTTTCGTTTGTGAACGCGAAGACCAAAGCGGAGATTTGGAACAAGGCTGTAGCGGGATTTGCCATTACAGAAGGGGGTACGGGCGAAGCACGGCCGCAGGGTTTCGCTACGGCCATTCGTCAACCAAGGATTGCCCTCTATCAACCGTGGACGGCGGACATGGACGAGGGGTGGACACGGTGGGTGCTCGAGCACTATGAGTTCGCGTATACGGTGCTGCACAATACAGACGTTAAATCCGGCAAGTTACGGGATCGTTTCGACGCGATCATTCTGCCCGACCAGCGCCCGAAAGAGATACTCGAGGGGCTTGATTACAGCAGTATTGTTCCGGAGTATCGGGGCGGTCTGGGCGACGCGGGTTGGAAAGCCCTGGAAGAATTTCTGCACAGCGGCGGCACCTTGATTGCGCTCGGCGAGGCCTCGGATCTGCTGATTGACAAGCTTCCGTTGCCGGTGAAAGATATCAAACGAACGACGAATCGCGAGCAGCACTTCGCGCCGGGCACGATTGTGAATCTACAGGTGGACCCGGCGAGTCCCATCGCCTACGGGGTTGCGCCTGAGACGTATGGTTTCTACATCAACTCGCCGTTTTTTCAAATCGTCGACGGGTTCTCGTCACAGAAAGTCAGTGTAGTGGCACGGTATCCGAATACGCAGGTTCGGGCCTCCGGATGGCTGCGCGGTGAAGAGTTGATGGCCGGGCATGCAGCAGTGGTCGCGGTAGACCTGAATCCCGGCAGAATTGTGCTGTTCGGCATTCGCCCGCAGCATCGAGCGCAGACACATGCGACGTTGCCTTTGCTATTCAACGCACTCTATTGGTCATCTGAAGGGGACTTGACGAACACGGTTCAGTAGCAAAGCGGACCGTGCATCCGATAAGCTGTTCGAAGTGTCGGAGACTCCGATTTTAGATCTCGAGCAGGCGCCGCCTGAGCCGCCCAGGCCTTGGCTGCCGAAGCTTATCGGAGTCCTTCTTGGTCTAGTACTTGGGCTGCTATTCATCCTGGAGGACCAACATAGGCTTCCGCACTGGCATTGGCCGGGCGTTAACGCGTTAGTTCTTATTCCTGCTCTGTACGCTGCTATTGCGATGCATGAGCTCGGGCATTTTTTTGCGGGCACGCTGGCCGATGTTGATACTGGCGGAATGGCGGTGGGTGGATTCGTACTCATAAAGTCCGGCAAGCACTGGTCGCTTCGTTTTGACTCGCGCAGGTGGATGGCTGGCGGGTTTTTCAAGCCACTCACGAAAGACTGTACCTTGCCTATCTCTCGACTAACGTGGATGATCGCCGGGGGGCCGCTTGCCAGCATTGTGTTGACCGCCGCGTGTGCATTGATGTGGGTTCACTCCGGGAATGGCGCTTGGAATTGGACGGGCACCCTGTTGTGGACGGCGCTAGTAACGGCGATTTTTTCCCTGGTTCCGTTCACCTCGGGTTTGAATAGATCGGACGGCGCACAGCTCTTGTTGCTGCTTAGAAATCCACACCGCGCATGCTCCTGGCTGGCACTCATTGGGGTTCAGACTGAAGAAGCGAACGGCTTGCGCCCTCGCGACTGGGATCCACAGCTGTTCAAGGAAATGTTGGCGGTCGATGCCACAAATCCTGAGTATCCATATTGCCAGCTGATGGCTTTTTACCGCCGGCTGGACGAGGGGGGCTCGGAAGGCGCCGCCTTGCAGCATCTGGAAAACGCGCTGGCGGGATCGGCACGCAGTGGAAAGCTCTGCCGGCACATTCTATTCTTGGAGGCGGCTTCGGCGAGTGCGGAGATTCGAGGACGAGCCGCCCAGGGTCGTAAGTGGTGCGAACGCGCGTGTCAGCTGCGGAAACCGGAATCGGTTGAGGTCGTCGAAGCAGGAATCGCGATGTGCGAGAGGCGGTACGAGGAGGCGGCGCGGCATTGGGAAGCCGCCAGAGCGCATGTTGTGCGGCGAAGGCTTGATTCGGGATTAATTCGCTTCGCGAAAGAGAAGTGGGCAGAGCACGAAGCTGCTTGCCGGACTTGTTGCCAATGAACGCCCACGGAATCGGCGAATGCTGAGTTGGAACTTTCGACAGCGACGATATGGGAAGAAATCCCGGCCTGGGATATCAGGCCACGGGAAATGTGGACATAATGGGAACAACTCCGATGCTGAACTTTCCGAGGATTACGGTCGATCCTGCGCAGATGGGGGGCGTCCCGTGTTTGCGCGGATTACGTATTCCAGTGGCGACTGTATTGCGAATGTTGGCGGCGGGACTGTCGCCCTCGCAAATAATAAGAGAATACCCAGACCTAGAGGAAGAAGATATACGAGAGAGCCTGAAGTACGCGGCGGCCACCGCGCTTGAAAGAGAAATTCCGCTACCTCAGAGTGCGTGAAATTTCTTATAGATAACGCGCTTCCACCAGGATTGGCTCAATTGCTGCGCCACGCTGGGCATGAGGCGGTGCATGTCCGAGATCTTGGCATGCGGTCTGCGCCGGACGTGGAGATCGTCCGAAAGGCTTGCAACGGAGATCAGGTGATCGTATCTGCAGATTCTGATTTCGCGACCCTACTTGCGCTAACAGAGGCATCGAAGCCGTCATTCATTCTATTCCGCGACAGGGAAATAGTGGTCGCAGAACAGTACGCCCAGCGAATTTTGGCGAGCTTGCCCGCGATCGAATCTGAGCTGCACAGTGGCTGCGTAGTTGTGTTTAGACGTGCTCACATTCGGATTAGGAGCTTACCCATCGGCAGGTCGTGACAAAAGAACGCGGTTAGCGACTCACCCGTCGTGCGCACATGGATCTGATCACTGCCACTTTTCGATAAACTCCTGTATCGGTACCGTTCCGAGCATGCCAAGAATTGAGCTTTCCAGCACACAATGAAGACGTGGAAGGATTTCCGTGGCAAAGTTGCGGCCGTCCAATTCGTAATAAAGCTGCCATGGGTACTCGCAGGTCGACTTGAGCCCCGGTAGTACGCCGCCGCGCCTTGTATGCGCGTGAGAAATACTCGTGCTTAACGGGGGATAGCGTTTACGATAACGAAGGACCCACACTCGCAATGCACGAAGCTCCTTCGCCTCCGACGCTCGGTCTTATCGGAAACACACCGCTGGTTCAACTGACCGGGTTCGATACCGGGGTGTGCGAGGTGTTTCTGAAACTCGAGTCGCAGAATCCAGGCGGATCGATAAAAGATCGGATGGCGGTTTCGATGATTGAGGTGGCGGAACAAACGGGCGCCCTGAATCCGGGTGACACGATTGTCGAAGCGACCGCGGGAAATACGGGCATCGGATTAGCGCTGGTCGCGGCGATCAAAGGGTACGGCTGCATTCTGGTCATTCCCGACAAGATGTCGTCGGAAAAGATCGCTCATGCGCGAGCTTTGGGCGCGGACATCCGTTTGACGCGATCGGACGTCGATCCGGGGCATCCCGCGTATTACCAAACAATGGCGGCGCGGATTGCAAAGGAGACGCCGCACTGTTATCACATCAACCAGTTCGGGAACGCTGCCAATCCGCTGGCGCATGAGGTGACGACGGGCCCTGAGATCTGGCATCAGATGGATCACCGGGTGGATACGATTGTGTGCGGTATTGGATCGGGCGGAACGATGACGGGCCTGAGCCGCTTTTTCGCGCGTGTTCAGCCGGACAGTGAAATGGTGTTGGCCGATCCCATGGGTTCATCGCTTGCTGAGTGCGTGCGCACCGGGAAGCAGGTTGCATCGGGGAGCTATGCGGTCGAAGGCATCGGTGGGAGCTGCATGCCTTCCATTGCGGATGTGTCGCGCGTACGGCACGCATACAGCATCAGCGATTCAGAAAGTTTTCTGACTGCGCGCGATCTGTTGAAGCGTACGGGGATCTTTGGAGGGCCTTCGTCGGGGACGTTACTTGCGGCGGCACTGCGTTACTGCCGTGAACAGACGGACTCGAAGCGGGTAGTTACGTTCATTTGCGACACGGGATCGAAGTATCTGTCGAAGATGTACAACGATTATTGGCTGCTGGACCAGGGCTATCTGGAACGCCCGGCGAGCGGAACGGTTCGCGAGCTGATTGCGCGGCGCTATCAAGAAGGCGCGGTGATTACGGTGGCGCCGGACGACACTTTGCTTACCGCGTTCCAGCGGATGCGGATGGCGGACGTGTCGCAAGTGCCTGTCATCAATGGAGGCCGCTGCGTGGGTGTACTGGACGAATCGGACCTGCTGCTGGCGGTGCATGGGGACGCGGACAGATTCCATTCGCCCGTGCGGGACGGTATGACGAGCCGGCTGGAAACGATCTCGCCGGATGCGCGCATCGATTCTGTCTATGACATTCTTGACCGCGGACTGGTGGCACTCGCGACGGAAGGGGACACGTTCGTCGGTTTAGTTACACGGTCGGATCTCTTGAGCTACCTTCGACGAAAGCTTCACTGAAGCGAAGCCGCTTTCTCAACATGCCTTATCAATTTGGAACTCGTGCGATTCACGCCGGCCAGGAGCCGGATCCCTCCACCGGGGCGATTATGACGCCGATCTACGCCACATCAACGTATGTGCAACAGAGTCCGGGCGTCCACAAGGGTTATGAATATTCCCGCTCTCAGAATCCGACGCGATTTGCCTATGAGCGTTGTGTAGCCGATCTCGAGAGCGGCATTCGCGGATTCGCTTTCGCTTCCGGGCTGGCGGCCATGGCGACTACGCTCGATCTTCTCGACACCGGCGATCATGTGATTGCCAGCGACGACTTGTATGGCGGCACGTTTCGACTATTTGAGCGCGTACGAAAGAGATCTGCCGGGCTCGAATTTAGTTTTGTAGACATGTCGGAACCGGAGGCGGTGCAACGCGCCTTGCGACGGAAGACGCGGATGATTTGGGTCGAAACACCCTCGAATCCGCTTTTGAAGATTATCGATCTTGCGGCTGTGAGCGCGATTGCGAAACAGCACAATGCGCTTGCGGTCGCCGATAATACGTTCGCCAGTCCCTACCTGCAGCGCCCGCTGGAATTCGGGTTCGACATCGTGGTGCATTCGGCGACTAAGTACCTGAACGGGCACTCGGACATAGTGGGCGGGGTTATCGCCGTGGCGAATCCGGAACTGGGCGAGCAGTTCGGATTTCTTCAGAACGCGGTGGGTGCCATTGCGAGTCCGTTCGATTCTTTTCTGGCGCTGCGCGGCTTGAAAACTCTCCACTTGCGAATGGCCCGGCATTGCAGCAATGCCCAAGCGCTTGCGGAGTGGCTGCAAAGTCACCCCGGGGTGGAACGCGTCGTGTACCCCGGCCTTGCGTCGCATCCGCAACATGCGCTCGCGCGGCATCAGATGCAGGCATTCGGCGGCATGATCACGGTCATTTTGAAGGGTGACGTGTCATATGCGCGCCGGGTACTCGAGCGATGTCGAATTTTCGCACTCGCCGAGAGTCTGGGTGGTGTCGAGAGCCTGATCGAACACCCGGCGATCATGACACACGCGTCCGTTCCTGCCGAACAGCGCCTTGCGGCGGGTATATCGGATACTCTGATCCGGCTTTCGGTAGGCGTTGAGGAATTACAGGACTTGAAGCAAGATTTGGATCAGGCGCTTCGGGAGTAATGTGCGGCCCGGTACAGCCAAACGGCAATCGGTCGCGGAGGTGTAGCATTCGATTAGGAGCGCGTCCATCATGCTTGCAGTAGCCAGTCCGTCTGTTGTCGAGCAAGAGATCAACCCGTGGGAATCGGCAGCGCATCGATTCGATGAAGCAGCTGAACTTCTGAAACTCGACGACGGAATGCGCAAAGTTTTGCGCAGCGCGGCGATGGAGCTCACGGTCAATTTCCCAGTGACGTTAGATGACGGGCGCATTGAAGTGTTCACGGGGTACCGGGTGCAGCATTCGATCGCGCGGGGGCCGGCGAAGGGCGGGATCCGATTTGCGCCCGACGTATCGATCGACGAGGTGCGCGCACTGGCGGCGTGGATGACGTGGAAGTGCGCGGTAGTGAATATTCCGTTTGGGGGCGCTAAGGGCGGAGTGATTTGCCAGCCGCACCTGCTGAGCGAAGGCGAGTTAGAGCGAATCACGCGGCGGTATACGGCCGAGATCTCCGAGTTCATCGGTCCGGAGCGCGACGTGCCCGCGCCGGATGTGAATACGAACGACCAGACCATGGCCTGGATCATGGATACGTATTCGATGCATCAGCGGCACACGGTGACGGCGGTAGTGACGGGCAAGCCGCTGGAACTGGGCGGATCGCGCGGGCGACCTGAAGCGACGGGACGGGGCTGCATGATTGTCACCATGGAGGCCTTGAAGCGTTTTGGCCTGGCGCCGGAGGACACGCGTGTCATCATTCAGGGCTTCGGAAACGTGGGCGGGATGGCGGCGCGCCTGATGAGTCGCAACGGGTTCAAAATTGTTTCGATCGTCGAGTACGATGGCGCAGTTTACAATCCCCGCGGGTTAGATATCGAAGGATTGATGATTCATCGCAGCCATACGGGGTCGATCACGGGCTTTGCGGAAGCGGAGGACGTGGATAAAGACGAAGCGCTGCTGATGAATTGCGATGTATTGATTCCTGCCGCGCGCGAGAACGTGATCACGTCGGCTAACGCGGAGCGGATCAAGGCGAAGATTCTCTGCGAAGGGGCGAACGGCCCGACCACTTTCGTCGCGGACTCCATTCTGGCAGAGAAGAAGGTATTCGTGATTCCTGACATTCTGGCGAATGCGGGTGGCGTGACGGTATCGTACTTCGAATGGGTGCAGGACCGGCAGGGCTATTTTTGGAGCGAGAAGCAGGTCAACGATCAACTGGAAGACATCATGGTGGCGAGCTTCAATGACGTGACCAGTTATGCGGAAAAACACGCGGTAAACAACCGCACCGCAGCGTACATGCTGGCGCTGGACCGAGTGGCGAATGCCATTCGAAAACGTGGTTTATACGCCTAATAGACGATCGTGTTAGGGCGCTCCCGGGGCGCTGACTTTAACGAGTGGCGGATTTATGTGCTTCTTCAAGCCCGGCAAATACGACAACGGCAGGGAATGGGCTTGCTTCAAATCGAAAGTAAAGCCGCCGTCGATGGGGAGCGGCGTTTGAACATGCTCGTATAGGCACGAGGGCGGCGCGGGCACAGGCACATTCGGCACGATGTCCCAGCGATTTACGACGCGGGTGGTGTCGGGAAGATTTTTGTTGTAAGTGGCGACGAAATCGTTCAGTGCGATGCGCGGACCGGCGAAGGTGCAGACCTGGATTTTTTGAGTGATTGAGAACGCATCGTCGGCAAACAGGAGAGCGAGTGCCGCGCCGAGCGAATGTCCCGTGACCAGCAGTTGATCGCCGGGAGTCAAGGCGCCGTGCAGCCCGGCCAATGCGCTGTCGCGAATGACTTCATAGACAATCTGAAAGCCTGCGTGAACGGTGCCGCTGCCGATTTCGCAACCGGTGGGAATGGCTTCGAAATCGCACAACCATTCTTCGGGAGTCTCGGTTCCGCGGAATGAGACAAAGACCGCACCTGGACCCTTGGCGACAAAACCGAACACCGGGCCGAGCTTTAACATGCTGCTGAGCATGGGGAGGTGCAGCAACGGTATTTGCGCGGCTTTCTCGGCATCAACCCGGATTTGCGCGGTGTACGTGAAGCCGTTACCGATGAGCAGGTGGGCCGGATCTTGACAGCCATAAGCTGCGTTCGCAGCGGGATAAAAAAGATTGAGCGCGTCGAGCGCGGTCGGTGGCATATTCGTTTGGCGTTATATCACAAGTGGGTGACGGAGAGGTTTATGCGAGTGGATTGATCCAGCGAAGATTTTGAAAGCGGCTGAAATCGCGATCGGTGGAGGCGAGGGTCGCGCCGTTTTCGATAGCGAGGGCAGCGAGCACGGCGTCGCTCACAAGCGGACCGACGGCGTAATTGTCTACGGCAAGTCGCTCCAGAAGTTCAAGGTGACGGGGACCGGGTTGCACGAGGACGACACCGGGCTGGGAGAGCCACTCGCGGACGAGCTGAAACACTTGGGGAAGCGTTTTCTGGTGAACCGGCATGCGTCGATCGGTGCTGACGCGGAGAAAGGCCGAAATGGTTTGCCATGGTAAGCCGATCACATCCGAACTGGCAAAAAGCTGCTCCAGCCAGGTAGTCGCCACTTGATTTTGGGGAGCGTCCAAATCATGGGCGTAGAGCAGGACGTTGACATCCAGAATGATCACTTGTGCTCCGGACCGTCCAGATGTTCGAGGAGAGCTTCGGTGCAGTCATAGTTAAGGCCTTGTGCAAAGCCGTGTAGGAACGGCTCGACTTTGAAGTTGCGGCGTATCGGCTGGATGTCCTTGGCGACCAGAGCGGTTCGAAGCAGATCGTTGAGTGTGTCGCGAAATGAGGCGCCACGGGAACGGCTTTCCTGTTTGACCCGCTCTAACACGTCTTCATCGAGCGTGACGGTGGTTCTGATGCTCATGATGCTTCCAGTTTAGCATCATGAGCATCAAGTGCAATTTGTGCGTTTGCTCGGTAGCATTAGAAGTTCCTCCTTCCCATGAACGCCGAAGCGTCTACGCCGCTGATGCGGCAATATCAGGCTGCGAAAAAGCAGGTTCCGGGCGCGCTTTTGCTGTTCCGGCTGGGCGACTTCTACGAGTTGTTTTATGAAGATGCCGTCACGGCGGCCCGGGAATTAGAGATCACGCTCACGTCGCGGAATAAAGAGCGCGGGGACCCGGTACCCATGTGCGGGGTCCCGCACCATGCGGCGGACGGATACGTTTCCCGGCTGATCCAGCGGGGGTACCGGGTGGCCATTTGCGAGCAGATGGAAGAACCCGGGCCGGGAAAGAAGCTGGTACGGCGCGAGATTACGCGGGTGGTGACGCCGGGCACGGCGACGGATTCGTCGCTGCTGCGGTCTCACGAAAACAACTATTTGGCGGCTGTGTTCACGAAGGCGGGCCGCAGCGGGCTGGCATACGCGGATGTTTCGACGGGCGAGTTCCGCACCACCGAAGTGGACGCCGGAGAGGTAATGGCAACGCTCGAAACGCTGAACGTACGCGAAGTGCTGCATCCGGAAGGATACGGCGTGGGCGGGGCGTTTCTCGAGACGGCACTGGATGGCTGGGTATTTGGGGGTGATTACGCTGGTCGGCAAATTCTTGAGAGCTTTCGGCTGCATTCGCTCGATGGCTGCGGGCTAGGCGATAGACCGTTAGCGACGGGGGCGGCGGGTGCAATTCTGCATTATTTGCGCGAGACACAGAAATCGGCGCTCGACCATTTGGATCGGCCGGTGTTTTATCAGCGGCAGGAGCACATGATGCTCGATGGCGCGACGGTTCGGAATCTGGAGTTGCTGGAACCCTTATTCGCGGGAGAGAGCCGGGAGGCAACGCTGATCCATGTTTTGGATAAGACGTCGACGGGCATGGGCGGGCGTCTGTTACGGCGGCGGTTGCTGAATCCTTCTTGCGATCAGGCCGAAATTGAAGCGCGGTTAGACGAAGTAGCGGAGCTGACGGCCAAAGTGATTGTGCGCGGGGATCTTCGCAAGGGATTGAGCGCGGTGCAGGATCTGGAGAGATTGCTTGCCAAAGTCACGCTCGGAACGGCGACACCGCGGGACATGCTGGGGCTGGGAAGATCGCTGACGCAGTTGCCGCGGATCGCAGAGCTGACGAAGCAGTTCGAAACTGCGGGGCTCCGGCGCGAGATCGATGAAGTCGGGGAGGTCCGCGATAACATTCTCGGCGCGATCGCGGAAGAGCCGCCGGTCAACCTGGCGGACGGCGGAACCATTCGCGACGGCTTTCATGCGGAACTGGACGAGCTGCGTGACATCAGCCGCAATAGCCGGCAGTACATAGCGGCCATTGAAACACGGGAGCGGAGCCGCACCGGAATTCAATCGCTCAAAATTCGGTTCAACAATGTGTTTGGCTATTACATTGAGATCTCCAGGGCGAATTTGCAACTCGCGCCTGCCGATTATGAGCGCAAACAGACGCTCGCGAACGCCGAGCGGTTTACCACGCCCGAACTGAAAGAACTGGAGGCGAAGGTTCTAGCGGCAGAGGAAAAGATTTTGACGCTCGAACGGGAAATTTTCCACGAGCTGCGCGGATTTACGGCGTCTTTCGGCGAACGGATCAAGGCAGCCGCGGCCCAAGTGGCGGAACTGGATGTCGCGGCAACCTTGGCCCAAGTGGCGGTCGAAAACCGTTACCGGCGGCCGCGCTTTTCCGATTCGGGTGAGATGCGGATCGACGCGGGACGGCATCCGGTGATCGAGCGGTTGACGGAACGGGAGGCGATCCGGTTCATCCCAAACGACCTGTACTTACATTCGTCGAACGAGTTTATAGCGGTGATCACGGGCCCGAACATGGGCGGGAAGTCGACTTATTTGCGTCAGGCCGCACTCATTCTGATCCTGGCGCAGATCGGCTCGTTTGTACCGGCGGACGCGGCTTTGTTGCCGGTAGTGGACCGAGTGTTCACGCGGATCGGGGCGGCGGATAATCTTGCGCGGGGGCGTTCGACATTCATGGTCGAGATGACCGAGACCGCAGCCATCTTGAACACGGCGACAAATAACAGTTTCATAGTATTAGACGAAATTGGGCGCGGCACTTCGACTTACGATGGACTGGCGCTCGCCTGGGCGGTGGTTGAGTACATTCACGAGCGAACAAGAGCGAAATCGCTGTTTGCCACGCATTATCACGAGCTGACGGAGCTTGCCGATCAACTTTCCGGCGTAAGAAATTTACACGTTGCGGTAAAAGAGTCGAATGACCAGATCTTATTCATAAGAAAGGTAGAACCGGGCTCATCGGACCGCAGTTATGGGATCGAAGTGGCGCGTTTAGCGGGTTTACCCTTGCAAGTAATCCTGCGCGCGAGGTCTGTTTTATTGCATCATGAAGTAAGGGAACACTCTGTTACCGAAGAGTTAACCCCCGGCGATGCAAGCACGCCATTACAAATTAAACTTTTCGAGCCTGTGAACCAGGGGCTCGCCGATCGGATCCGGGCTCTGGAGATTGACCAGATGCGGCCGGTCGAAGCATTGCAAATTCTGCAAGAGTTACAGCACGAGTTGCTAAAAAGATGAGAATAGCAGGTATCATGAGCGGGACTTCGCTCGACGGGATCGATGTGGCGATCATCGATATCACCGGTTCGGGCTTCAGGGCGAAGATTAACGTCCTTACGAGTCATTCAGTCCCATATCCAAAGAAGATCCGCGAGGCGCTTTTCGCCATGTCGAACACCAACGCATTTACGGGCGACATCTCGCGGTTGAATTTCCTGCTCGGCGAGTTGTATGCCGAGGCCTTGGAGGAAACAGCTGAGCGTGCGGAGATTCCGCTTGATTCGATCAAGCTAATCGGCTGTCACGGGCAGACCATTTTCCACGAGGGACAGGGAACGCAGTATCTGGGGAAGAAGGTTGCGAGCACGTTCCAGATCGGCGAATCGAGTATTATCAGCGAGCGGACCGGGATCGATGTGATCTCGAACTTCCGGGAGCGTGACATGGCGGCGGGCGGGAAGGGCGCGCCGCTGGTGCCGTACTTGGATTACATGCTGATCCGCCATCGCGGCCGGGGGCGCGTGGCCGTGAATATCGGTGGTATCGCAAACCTGACGGCGATTCCTCCGAACACGAGTACGGACCGAGTGATCGCGTTCGACACAGGCCCTGGGAATATGGTCATCGATCAGCTGGTGACGCGAATTACGCAAAACAGGCTGACGTTTGACCGCGACGGCGCGATGGCGGAGTCCGGCACAATCGATGCGAAGCTGTTGGCGAAGCTGCTGCGCGACAAGTATTTTCGTGCCAAGCCGCCGAAGACGGCGGGACGCGAGCAGTACGGATCGGAGTTTGTTTCCAAGCTGCTCGATACCGAACTTAGCAGCGAAGACCTGATTGCGACGGCGACGGCTTTGACTGCCGAGAGCATTGCGCTGGCGGTGCGGAACTTCGTGCTTCCGGAGATGCGCGTTGATGAGATTTTCGTTTCGGGTGGCGGGACACACAACCCGACCATGATGCGCATGCTTCGCAAAGCCATGGACCCGATTCCGGTGAAGGACACGACGGAAGTGGGGCTGGACGTGGACGCGAAGGAAGCGATTGCGTTCGCCGTGATGGCATATGAAACGGCGCATTTGCGGCCCTCGAACGTTCCGATGGCTACCGGTGCCAAGCGGCCGGTTGTGCTCGGGAAGGTAACTCCGAACGGTCCGAACAGCACAGAGCGGAATGGCAGCTCCAATGGAGCGAATGCGGTGACCGCTGCCGTACGAAACGGTGCCGGAACGGCGACTCACAAACCAAAGGCGGCTCGCGTGAGCAAGGTGAGCAGGCCGGCAGTGGCGGCGAAGGCGAAGGCTGCAGCCCGGTAAGGCCAACCCCGGGTAGGTTCGAGGCAAGGGAGGGCTTGTGTATAGCCCTCACAAGTGCATAATCTCATCGGCCCAGCCGCCTTGCTGGAGCAGGTTCGCCATGATCTTCATCGCGGGATCGATGTGTTTGAAGAATAGCTTGTAGCCGGCGCAGAGATAATTGAGTCCGGGCTCGCCATTCGGGCTGGCGATGAACCGGTTCCGCGGACATTCACCGTAGCAGGCGAAGAGCACCTCGCACTCCCGGCAGTACTTCGGCAAACTGCTCAGCTTGTGCTGCCCGAACGCGCGCTGCTTCTGCGAGTCCACCAGCTCCCGCAGGGGCGTCTCCTGAATATTCCCGAGCCGATAGTCGGGCTCAACGTAGTGATCGCAGGAATATAAATCGCCATTGTGTTCGAGCGCGAGGGCATCGCCGCAGGTCGGCGAGAAAATGCATAGATTGTGCTGCCCTAGCCAGCTCCCCAGCGCCACATCGAACGTCTGCACAAAGACCTTGCCCACGTCACGGTGCACCCATTCATCGAAGATCGCGATAAGGAAACGGCCGAACTGCTCCGCGCGCACAGAACGCTCGGTGACGAGTCCGCCGTGTTGCGTGTACAACGGTCGATCGGAACCGGACCGTTCGCCCCAGCCCAAATTTGCAATTGGCAGGAAATCCTCGGTGGTTCGCTCCACGATGGGGAGGAACTGCATGAAGTTGGCCTGCAACTCGTCCCGAAAGAACCGGTACACCTCGATCGGATGATCGGCGTTGGCGGCGTGAATCGTGCACAGGATGTTGACATCCACTTCCCGCTTGCGCAGCGCCTCCCAACCGCGCATGACCTGATCGAAGCTTCCGGCGCCGCCCTTGTTGACGCGATAGGCGTCATGCATTTCCTTCGGACCATCGACGCTGAGGCCGACGAGAAAGCTGTGTTGCTTGAAAAACGCGCACCATTCGTCATTCAGCAGCGTTCCGTTGGTCTGTATCGTATGCAGGATTTTCTGACCCGGTTTCCGATACTTTTCCACGTACGCAATCGCGCGCCGGAAGAAATCGAGCCCCATCAGGGTGGGTTCGCCGCCCTGCCACGCTACGTTGACCTCATCTGACGGATGCGCGTCCAGAAGCTGCCGGATGTACGTCTCCAGCATCCCATCGGACATGCGAAAGCGGTCACCCGGGTAGAGCATCTCTTTAGACAGGAAGAAGCAATACTTGCAGTCGAGGTTGCAGATGGCTCCCGTGGGCTTGGCCAGAAGGTGAAACGGCCGAGGCGAGGGCATGCTGTTCTGCGCTGTAGCGAGCAGGATTTACTGCCGCGCCATGGCGAGTTCCAGGCGTTGTTCGGGCGAGATCATGTGATCGAGATTGACCGAATCCTTCCCGATGTCGATCTCAACCCAGTTCACCTCGCCATTGAACTCATTGTGTTTCGCGTCGTAGTCAGGTGAAACTGCCGAGCCGGTTCCCTTGCCGACGTCACACGTCTCGTCTCCCGAGAAGGCCATCGGCACCGTCATTTCCACGCGGCCTTCGCCGATCTTCTTGCCATCCAAGTACAGCAATGCGTTGCCGCCCTTGGCCAAGCCGCCGCCATCATATTGGAACTCCATCCGAACCTGGTGCCGACCTTCGGGAATCGGCTTGTCTGACACGGCGTAGAACAGCTTGATTCCGAGCAAGTTGTAACAATACTTGAGTTTGCCCTCTTTGGCGTAGAGGCTCCAGCCGGTGAAGGCGCCACCTTGCGCGATGATCACGCCTTCGGCGCCGGACTTCGGGACCACGACGTCGGCCGTTATTGAATGAGACTTGTTTTTGATGTTGACGACCGAGTTTTCGCTCAACCGTCCCATCCCGCTGAATAGTATCTGCCGGTTGCCCTTGATCAACTGAGGCCGGCCGGCTAAGTCCGAGTTAAAGCGTTCGATCCTTCTGTCATCAAGCGGCAGAACGCTGTACTTGACAGCCTCGATCAGCCACAGCCGCTGCAATTCGTGCAGTTTTTGTGGATTCTCTTTCGCCAGGTCTTTCGATTGGCTCCAGTCTTTGTTCGTGTCATACAGCTCCCACACATCGTCGTCAAGGGCGGGTAGTGATTTCGTGACGTCCCAGGGTATGCTGTGCCGGGTCACCGCGGTCCAGCCCTTGTGGTAGATGCCACGGTTGCAGAACATCTCGAAATACTGGGTCTCGTGTCGATCGGCTGCCTTGGCCTCTTCGAACGAATACATCATGCTGACGCCCTCTATCGCGGCCTGCTGCACGCTGTTGACAATTGTCGGATGCGGCAGACCTGCCGCTTCCAGGATTGTTGGGGCGACATCAATGACATGAGAGAACTGGGTGCGGATCTCTCCCTTGGCTTTGATGCCTTTGGGCCAGTGCACAATGGTGCCATTGCGCGTGCCGCCCCAATGTGATGCGACTTGTTTGGCCCATTGATACGGGGTGTTCATGGCGTGCGCCCAACCGACCGCATAGTGGTTGTAGGCCTTCGGTCCGCCGAAATCGTCGATCTTGCTTTTCAGGAATTCCACTGTTTCAACTTGCGGCATGCCATTAAATATGCACACTTCATTAAAGAGGCCGTTCAGAGTCCCTTCTGCCGATGCGCCATTGTCGCCGACGATCGCGTAGATCAGCGTGTCGTTCAATACCTGGAGATCCTGGAGGGTGTCTATCAGCCGTCCAATGTGATGGTCGGTATGCTCCATAAAAGCCGCGTATACTTCCATCTGCCGTGCCAAGATCGGCTTCATCTCGGCTGAGACCGTGTCCCAAGCCGGAATCTCAGAATGGCGTTCAGTAAGCTGGCAGTCCGGCGGGATCACGCCGAGCTGTTTTTGCCGGGCGAATGTCTCTTCACGCAGCTTGTCCCAGCCCTGGTCGAACTTGCCTTTGTATTTATCGATCCACTCCTTGCTCACGTGATGGGGAGCGTGCGTTGCTCCCGGTGCGAAATAGACGAAGAATGGCTTGTCGGGCATTAACGCCTTTTGCTGGCGGATCCACTTGATCGCCTTGTCCGTCATGTCTTCGGTGAAGTGATAGCCCTCTTCCGGCGTCTTGTCGGGCTCGACCGGTACGGTGCCTTCATAAATCCCCGGGTAGTACTGGTTGGTCTCACCGCCAATGAATCCATAGAAATACTCGAATCCACCGCCGCCGGTCGGCCACTGGTCGAACGGTCCCATCGGGCTCGTCTCCCAAACCGGCACTTCATGACATTTCCCGAACTGCGCGGTCGCATAGCCGTTGAGCTTCAGCGTCATCGCGAGCGGCGCTGTGCTCTTCGGCAGCAAAGAAGTATAGCCTGGCGCCGAGGTCGCGATCTCGCAGATGCCGCCCATATTGACCGAGTGATGGTTCCGACCCGTCAGGAGCGCCTGGCGCGTAGGTGAGCATAGCGCCGTGGTATGAAACCGGTTGTAGCGCAGGCCATCGGCCGCTAGCCTCTCGAAGTTCGGTGTCCGGCACGGGCCGCCAAAAACACTCGATGCCCCAAACCCGACATCGTCGAGCAGAATAATCAGAACATTCGGCGCGCCCGCGGGTGGCCGTAATTCCCGGATCGGTGGGTATTTGGTGTCTGGATCTTTCGCATCGTAGGTGGTCAAACCCACATGCGCCTGGTCCGGGATAGGGAGAATTGTTCGTTGAATGTCGTCTTGTGCACTCATATGCTTCTTTCTCGCTCGATGTGTCTATCACCACGGCCCGACGGTGCGGTTTTGATATCCCCTCTTGCGAGCACGCACCACGCGGCCAACTTCGACAGGCACGATGAGACTGGCCGAATGCAGGTTCAAAAGATTTGATATCCAGTGCACATGAAGAAAATGTGAGCCACGCAGCTATTTCGAGCGAGGAAACCGCGTCGAACCACTCCATAATTGGCTCAGTTACACAGATCTGGCTAGAGATTCAGACGATGGGGCCCTATTTACTAGAATCCGCTTGATCGTTTCTGCATCATGCCCTGTGATTCTAAATCCCAGCTTTGCTGAACCGCTTATTCGCTAAGTGGTGTCGCAGTTTCCGAGCCCGCCAGGAGGACTGCAGAATGGCGCTTGCGCGCGGTGAATGGTTGCGGCGATACGACGATGACAGACTCAGTGCAATCGCGGACCGGGAAGATTGACGGTTTCGCGCCGTCTTTCCAATCGGAAGAACAGATGAAAGAGATCAAGCGAAGGACCCTTTTCAGACAAGCTTTCAGCGCCCTGCTGGTTTCCGCGATTCCGTCTGACGTCAAGGCTTACGTAGATACCTTCAAGATGCCGGCGTCTCCAACAGAAGCAATGACGATCTTGGAGCAGGGCAATGGCCGCTTTCAAACGAAGCAGCTCATATCTTTGCAACAGGACTTGGATATCCTCCGTACTAATACCGTTGAAGAGCAGAAGCCGTTTGCCGCCGTACTCTCCTGTGCTGATTCTCGTGTACCCGTCGAACTTGTCTTTGACCAAACTATCGGTCATCTGTTCGTTGTGCGTGTAGCGGGAAACTTTGCAACTCCGGCGACCATCGCCAGTCTCGAGTACGGAGCGGCTGTACTCGGTGTCAAGGTAACGCTCGTGATCGGTCACCGGAATTGCGGTGCGGTGAAAGCCACGATGAGTGCAAAGCCCGTTCCCGGCCAGATCAGTTCCCTTTACCATTACATTCATCCCGCGTTGAAGGCAGGCGAGACGGATGCGAACCTTGCGAGCCGCGAGAATGCAAAATATCAGGCAAACCTGCTACGCGCGTCCTCTCCGGTTCTAGCCTCCCTTATCAAAGAAGGAAAGATGTCGCTCGATGCCGCCTACTATGACGTTGAGACTGGAAACGTGGAAATCCTGACGTGAAGATCCCGCCGATCAGCAAACGGTAAAGCGACTCAACGAGCTGAGACGCGAGCGCTTCCTAGCGTTCGAACAGACGGCGATACCCCAATATCCACTTGTACCCCGTCTTCCGGGAAATACCAAAACGGCGGCACAGGTCTGCCATGCTCGCGGTGCCAGAGAGCACTTCGGCGATGAACTTTATGGGCTCATCTGACACTCGACTCTCCTTTCCAGGGCGTGGACGCATTCTCCGATCCAACGAACTGGATCGTTACCCATCGTCGGTCTGAAGTGTTACCCAAGCTCCCAGTCCATACACTTGACCGAAGTAAAACCGCCGCGGATGTGTTGAGTTAAGCTGCTTGATGACATGTTGAACCTCCGGAATTTCACACTGGGCGTGCTTTGTCTCGCATCTCTTTCAGCGTACGCAGCGGAGCCGAACTCCGGACAAGTTTTCAACGCGCCCGGCGCGTCGATTTATTACGAGGTATTCGGGTCGGGCAACGGGACTCCGTTGATGGTGGCGAATGGCGGGCCTGGTTTCGATCACACGTATCTGCATCTTTCGTCCGCATGGGAAGCGCTGGGGAAGAACCGGCGCGTGGTTTTCTACGACCAGCGCGGCAACGGCCGCTCCTCGGCGCTCAAGCCGGGACAATCGTGCACGCTGCTCGATCAAATCAACGATCTCGATGCGCTACGCGCGCATCTCGGGTTTGCGCAGATTGATCTGCTGGGGCATTCCTGGGGCGGTTACCTAGTGATGGCGTATGCGGCGCGGCATCCGGAGCACATCAGTCATCTGATCATCGTGGATTCTGCGGCGCCGAAGTGGAGCGATACCATTTTTCTCTTCAAAGACGTTTTTCCCGAAGGCGTGGAGCGGGAAGACGCGGCGCGATTTGCGAGCCAGATGGGTGACAAGAGGGCTGATGAGATCTCGCTCAGAGAGTATCTATCGATGCTGTTTTACTCGCCGGAAAAACGGGATGCTGCGCTCGCCGAGATGTCGGAGGTAAGCGAAAATCGTGAGGTCAACCAGGCGATCAATCGCGACATTCAAAAGTTCGATTTGAATCCCGAGATTCAGAAATTCAGATTCCCTACTCTGGTCATCACAGGCCGGTTCGATATGAACGTGGCTCCCGTCTGTGCTTACCGGATACACAAGCAGATACCGGGGTCTCAATTTGCAGTTTTCGACAAGAGTGGTCACATGCCGTTCTACGAAGAACCGGACAAGTTCGTTGCGGCGGTAGACGGTTTCCTGGCCCAGGGGCGCTGACGCTATTCGCCGATTTTCCGTTCCGCGTCGGCGTCGAGCAGATGCAAAATGAGGCGGAAGGGCATACCGGAAAGCTCGGGCTTATCTTCGATGTCGGCGCGCACATCGAGAAGAGCGCGCTCGAGCAGATAAGTTTGCAGCAAGACTTCCTGGTCAGCTTCCGATTCGGGCAAGTAAGACGCTCCGCGAGCGGTAGTCATATAACCGGTTAAGAATGCGGCGCTGACGTGGGAGTACCAGAAGCGGCCCCAGACCCGGAGCGCGTGACGAGTTAAGTTCTCGCCTCGCTCCCCGGCCATAATGTGGCGCGTTGCCGATTGCGCGGCGTACCCAAAAGAGGCCAGCATACTGGCGACATCGCGGAGGGGACAGCGCTTAATGCGGCGCTCGCTGAGGTGTTGATCGGGATCGCCTTCGAAATCGAAGATCACGACATCCTCGTCGTGAAGCAGCAAATGCCCGAGATGAAGGCGACCATGAAAGCGGGTGCGTTGGGAGTGGATGCGCTGCTCGAATACGGCTCGAAACTTCGCGACAATAGCGTTCTCTTGCTCAAGGACTTTCGCCGCGAGCACACGGACATCGTCGTTCATCTCCGAGTAGCGTTGGCGAATGAATTCGACGCGGCGACTCGTCAGGCCTATGTAACCGTGATACAGACTTTGTCTATAAAAATCGTTGAAAGGCTCAGGCGCGAAGGCCGGGTCGGAAGAGGGCTGGGACAGCAGCAGATGCAGTTCTGCCACTCGGTGGCCGATCAACTCGGCCAAAGACAGATAAGGGCCGATCACTTCGCGGGCGATGGGTGGGGGGGCCGCGAGGACGAAACGGAGCGCATAAAAATTCGTGGGCGCCGACTTTTGTAGATCCGCAATGGAGTGCTTGGAGTGCTGCGCCCGTTCCAGGAATTCGCTCAGCTCTTTTCGCGTGTGGTGCCAAGCCGTTCCTTGATTGCGGACAAAGCCATGAAGAATGGCGAGAGTGGATGTTTCGCCGTTATCGGGCTGATATTCGAGATGGCCAACGAACGGCGCCGCATTCTGAGACGGGTTTTGCGTACCTGTCAGGAGGTGACCAAACTCTACGCCGGGGTTTGGGCCGGGTTCGATATTGCGCACCAGCTTGAGGACGAAACGGTCACCAAAACGGACGGATGTATTCACTTCCGCGGAGAGCAGAAGAGCCGGTTCGAGGTTGGGATGTGTGGGACCCCAGAGCCGGCGGAAGTGGCGGTTGCGATGCGCGACCAAAACACCGGATTCGCCGCGCAGCCGTTTGCGGCGGGCGAAGGCGTCGAGCAACCCGGTGCAGAAGTCCTTGCTGGACGTGGCGCTGTAAAGCAGGGCGCGGGAGCCATTCGGAGCGTGTATTTCGGCGAGGAGGGATTCGGGGTGCTCTTCCGTTACGATCTGAGCCTCATCGCCGCGCGCAGATGCTATGGGCAGGAGAAACACTTCGGGGTCGCCGGTGGTGTACTCGACGCGCACGAGCAAGATGACGTCCTGTTCGCCGTCGACCGGAATCACTTCTGTAATCTCGACGGAACGCAAGCGGCGATTTTTCGCTCGGAACCAACGGCGGGAGGCGAGAAAGGGCGGCAAGACAGCGGCTAAGTTGGCGCGAGAACCTGAGTGCCAGACCTCATCGAGCGCGGGCACGAGCACGATGGGAATACTGGTCTGTTTCGGCTCGACGACAGGGGTGGAAACGGCGACGGGTTCACTGCGAGGCTCGAGCGAAAACCAATAGAAAGAGTTAGGGCCCAAGGTGAGCGGGTAAAATCCTTCCCGAATCACTGGAAAATCCGTACGGCCGAACATTTCAACGGGTGTGTGGGCCTGGTACTTATGCAGTTCGAGCTCCACGGCTTGCGCGAAGCGGGACAAGTTCGCGACCACGAGGATGGTTTCTTGCTGATAACGGCGGAAGTAGGCAACGACCGACTGATTGGACGGATTCAGAAATTCCAGCGTGCCGCGGCCAAACGCTTTGTACTGCCTGCGCAGGGCAACGAGGCGCTTGGTCCAGTTCAGAAGCGAAGCAGGATTATCTTCCTGCGCTTCGACATTGATGGCTTCGTAGTGGTAGGCGGGATCGATATTTACCGGAAGGTAGAGCCGCTGCGGGTTCGCAGCCGAGAAGCCGGCATTTCGATCCGGGCTCCACTGCATAGGCGTACGAACGCCATTGCGATCCCCTAGATAGACGTTGTCACCCATCCCGATTTCATCTCCGTAGTAAATGACGGGCGTGCCGGGCAGCGAAAAGAGCAGCGCATTCATTACTTCGATACGAGGGCGATCGTTGCCGAGCAGCGGAGCGAGGCGACGACGGATACCCAGGTTGATGCGCGCGCGTTGATCGGACGCGTAGACACGATACATGTAGTCGCGCTCTTCGTCGGTGACCATCTCGAGCGTGAGCTCGTCGTGATTGCGCAGGAACATGGCCCACTGACAGGTTTCGGGAATAGCAGGAGTACGCTTCAGGATTTCGACGATCGGAAGGCGGTCTTCGAGCCTCAATGCCATAAACAGACGCGGCATGAGGGGGAAGTGGAAAGAGACGTGGCACTCGTCTCCTTCGCCGAAGTACGCCACGGCATCTTCGGGCCACATATTCGCTTCGGCGAGGAGCATGCGGTGCGGAAAGCCGGAATCGAGATGTCGCCGAAGCTCCTTCAAAAATACGTGGGTCTCGGAGAGATTTTCGCAACTGGTGCCTTCGCGCTCGTACAGATAGGGGATCGCGTCGAGACGGAACCCGTCGACGCCCATCTGGGCCCAGAAATCGAGGGTACGCATCACGGTGCGGCGCACCAATGGACTGTCGAAGTTCAGATCCGGCTGATGGGAATAGAAGCGGTGCCAATAATAGGCCTTCGCGACCGGATCCCAACTCCAGTTGGAGGGCTCGAAATCTTTGAAGATGATGCGCGTACCGGCGTACTTATCGGGCGTGTCGCTCCACACGTAGAAATCGCGCCAGCTGGAACCGGGCTCAGCGCGGCGTGATTTTTGAAACCACTCGTGTTGATCGGAGGTGTGATTAACGACGAGCTCAGTAATGACACGGAGACCACGCCGGTGGGCCTCTTTGAGGAAGGCCTGGAAATCGCGCAGCGTGCCATAAGCGGGGTGGACGCTGCGGAAATCAGAGATATCGTAGCCGTCATCCTTCCAGGGAGAAGGAAAGAATGGCAGCAGCCAAATGGCCGTGACACCGAGATCTTCGAGATAGCTTAATTTTTCGGCGAGCCCGCGGAAATCTCCCATTCCGTCGGCGTTGCTATCGTAGAACGCCCGAACGTGAGCTTCATAAATAATCGCGTCTTTGTACCAGAGCGGGTCATCTTCCAGCCCGCTGAGAATATGCGAAGGAGGCATGCGGTTTCGCGCGGTCTAACCATTGGAGGAACTCTCCGAGTGCGTGGACATCGGGCACGATATATTGCGCCCTGGTGTCGCCGGAAGTCCCGACTCTGATGGTAATACCTTCGGAAATCGCGGCGAATGCGTCTTCGTCAGTAACATCATCTCCGATGCAGATTGGCAGCGATGAATGCGGCAAGACTTCGCGGAGAATCCACTTCACAGCGTAGCCCTTGTGCCAAGCGATTTTAGGCTTCACCTCGAGGACCATCTTGCCTTCGCGGCAAGTGAAAGAGCGCTGGCGCGTGACCGTGCTGAAGGTGACGTGGCGAACCCAATCGTGCAATTGTTCAATCAGGCGGCGGAAATGAACGCTGAGGGTCAGGCCTTTGTCTTCGATTTCAACACCCTCGGTGTCACTAAGCGCCAACTTGAGTTGCAGCGACAGAGAGCGCAACTCGCGCCGAAGCGCTTCGGCCTGCGGCTCGCGAAAACAGGTGGAATCACCCTCGATTTCGAGGCCGTGATTCCCAACGTAGATGACGTTAGTCAACCCTGCGCGAGCACGCAAATCCGCCACAGCGCGGCCGCTGAGGAGGGAAACATGGAAGTCGCTGCGGGCGATGAGTGAATTGAGGATGGAGCGAATTTCGGGATCGAGTTTGGCCTCGCCGGGGTTCGAAACGATGGGTGACACAGTTCCGTCGAAATCGAGGAAAAGCGCGACGTGATTGGACGAGGCGACACGCTGTTTGATGTTTTGCAGATCGTCGAACAGATCGACTGCATGGTTCAGTTGGGCGGTTTGGGTCACACGGCAACTCCTAAACTGGCAGGACGGAAGGGGGTTGGTGGCGAAATGGAATACTCTTGGTCGGCAGATTCGGGGAATTCGACTTTAGCCAATTGCGAAAGGAATTTACCAGCCCATCGATAGACGTTATTTTGCTCGACCGTTTCGCGCATGCGCTCCATGCGGCGGCGGCGCTCATCGACAGGCATCTGGAGCGCAGCGCGATAAGCTTCGGCTCCTTCCTCAATCGAGAATGGATTGATTTGAAGCGCTTCCTTCAGCTCGCGAGCAGCGCCGGTGAACTTGCTGAGAACGAGAACGCCGTCCTGGTCGACACGGCTGGCCACGAATTCCTTCGCGACGAGATTCATTCCGTCGTGTAGAGAAGCGACCACGCAGAAGTGAGCGAGGCGATGGAGCGCGATCATCTCCGGCTGGCTATAGTGCCGCTTGAGTAGGACGATCGGACGCCAGGAGGGTGTGCCCCACCTCAGATTGATTTGCGCCGTCAGCGATTCGACCTCGCCTTCGATCTGCCGGTAGGCAGGCAGGGTAGAGCGACTCGGGACAGCAACTTGTACGAACAGAACTTTGCCGCGATAGCTGGGATTTAGCTCAAGGAAGCGATCGAGAAATCGAAGCCGTTCTGGAATGCCCTTGGTATAGTCCAAGCGATCGATGCCGATTCCGAGGACTTTGCCGCTGAGCCGAAGCTCTTTGCGCCAGCGTCGCATTTGCGCCGCGACTTCCTCGGATTGAGCCAGCTCGGCGTGTTCGTCGAAATCGATTCCGATGGGGAAGGGACGCACCAGAGTGGAATGGCCACCCCGACAGATTTCGGATCCGGCTTGGTCGACGCGCGCTTCGAGGGTGCAGTCGGCGGTCTCGAGGAAATTGCGGCAATGCTGCGGAAGATGGAAGCCGAGGAGATCGTTGCCCAGCATTCCGTCCAGAATCTCTTCCTGCCAAGGGAACGAGCTAAACACTTCGCGATTGGGCCAGGGGATGTGCCAGAACTGCGCGATCACGAGGTTCGAACGCGCGTTGCGCAGCATGCGGGGCAGTAACGCGAAATGATAATCCTGGATGAAAACAAACGTAGGATCGTTGCCGGCTTCTTGCAGGACTGCGTCGGCAAATCGCTGATTGACGCGACGGTAGGTGGCCCAATCATCCGGGTCGAAAACAGGACGCGTAAAGGCGACGTGACAGAGCGGCCATAGGCCCTGGTTTGAGAGCCCGGCGTAGTGGCCCTCTTCTTCCTTCTTCGACAGCCAAACGCGCCGAAGCGTGTATTCCGGCCCATCCGGAGGAACTTGGACGTGGTCGAGGTGGTCGACCGTTTGGCGATCAGCGTCCCCGCTGCCGTGGGCAATCCACAGGCCACCGCAGGCGCGCATGACCGGATCGAGCGCGCTGGCCATTCCGCTGGCGGGCTGGAGGCATTCGATCCGCCCACCTGAGCGCCGATGCTGAAAGGGCTCGCGGTTGGAGACGACGATGACGCGATAGCCATCGAGCTTGGTTCGAACGAACTCGTTGAGGGCGTCGCGCGTCCATACTTTCAAATTATTAAGCTCCTTTCATCCTGCCGTTAGATTGTACTGCGCCGGGCGGAGTTTCTATTAAAAGCCAGCGCGCGGGGTTTTCTGAAGCTGGTACTGCGGGCGGGGTGGCAGTAAGCGGTACCGATTACAGTTGGACAGTGGCTCGCGTCGTCTTGCACACGTTCGGCTCACTCGGCGATCTGCACCCGTACCTAGCGATAGCAATCAGACTACGAGAGCGAGGTCACGAAGTGACGATTGCCACTTCGGAGGTTTACCGCGAGAAAGTTGAAGCGGAAGGCATCGCGTTTTCAGCGGTGCGGCCGGATGTCGGGGAACTGCCCGGTAATAAAGATTTTATCGAGAAGCTGTGGCATCCACGTCTGGGATCGGAATATCTGATTCGCCGATACCTCCTTCCACATTTAGAACAAAGCTACGAGGATTTGGCGATTGCGTGTCATGGAGCCGATTTGATATTGACTCATATGGCCGGTTACGCGGGGCCGATTGCGGCGGAGGTGTCAGGCGTGCCTTGGGTTTCGGTCGCGTTACAACCGATCGTGTTCTTCTCGGTCTACGATCCGCCGGTTTTTCCACAAGCGGTTTGGCTTCGGCATTTGCGCTCTCTTGGAACAGTTCCATTCAGGACATTGATGCGGATCGTGCGACTGCGATTGCGAGGGTGGGCTAAACCAATTCAGCAATTACGCGTACGGGTGGGTTTGCCGCGCGCGGATGCGAATCCGTTGCTGGACGGGCAATTTTCTCGCCTAGCAACGCTTGCACTGTTTTCGCGCTACTTCGCAACGCCGCAGCAGGATTGGCCACCAAACGTGCGGCTTACCGGATTCGTATTTTACGACAAACAAGGCGCAATGCCGGGGGCAACAGATGATGCGGACAGTACGGATGAAGGGCTCACTCGATTTCTCGAACAAGGCGCCGCGCCAGTTCTGTTTACGCTGGGATCCTCGGCGGTCATGCAGCCGGGCACGTTCTACCGCGAGAGTATTGCAGCTATTGAGAAGATAGGCGTGCGCGCCGTCCTGCTGGTGGGAATGTTGGATCGAGAGGAACTGCCGCAGCCTGTCTCTGAGTCCATTTATGTCGCAAATTATCTGCCGTATTCGCAGATCATGCCGAAATGTGCGGCAATTGTGCATCAAGGTGGCATCGGCACAACCGCGCAGGCGCTGCGTTCGGGGCGTCCCATGATAGTGGTCCCGTGGTCGCACGATCAGCCCGACAATGCGGAGCGCATTCGCAAGCTGGCAGTGGGTCGAACCATTCCACGACACCGCTACACGGCGCGGCGGGTGGCGCGAGAATTGACGGAATTGCTGAACGATAAGAACTACGAAGCGCGGGCGAGAGGGATTGGGTCCAATATTGCGAGCGAAGATGGCGCAACCGCGGCGTGCGATGCCATCGAAGAGATTTTGCGAGGGTCGGAGACTGGAATGGTTAAGACCCTGCTTCGTCAGCCTTGATGATGCTGATCCCGCCGTTCCGTTCCAGAACGGCGAGCTTCACTTGGCCCAGGGTCTTGACCCCCTTCGTACGTGCTGCAGCCATCACGTCCGTATCCTGCAGTCGCATCTTTTCCATCACCTCGGCCTGCCATTCACCATCTTTCAGCACAACCAGGGGAGTACCCTGGGCAATCCTGCCGAAAGCCGGAAATCGCGTACTGAGCCACGAAACAAGTCTGTGCATCAATCCGACCGTGATCACGGCGCATACGGAATTCGTCTCAGATCGGTCATCGCCGACGGTAGCGAGGATAATGACTCCACCTATAAGGAAAATGATGACGAATTCGAACGGCGTCATTTGTGCGCCAGGACGCCGGCTCAATCCTCGGACAACCAGGACAAGAAAGAAATATCCAACGATGGCGTGAAAGACGGTGTACATAAACTGCTATGCCGCTGCTCAGGGCATCACGAAAATTCTAGGGTTCAACTCCTCGGATCCGGGTACTCGCATCCTCAGGTCGTAGATGCCAGGTGCGGTTGGCTCGAGGGCGAACTCGATCGCTGCGGGAACCGTTGTAGCGGGGAAAGTGTAAAGGATGCCGTCTTGCCCGATGACCGAAGCGGCGGGTTGCGGAACGACGCGCTGGTTACCGAGAGACTTGATGAAGCTTTCGCCGAGCCAAAGCTGGATCTTTCCATCGTGAATGGCATTTTGACCAAACTGGATGCGCAAAATAGATGGGGTGCTGAAGCGTTCGATGCGCTCGTACTTCAGATCCATAGTTCCGTCATTGGTGCGCAGGTGTGCATTTGCCAAGGGCCCGCGGCCAAAGCATCCGAGAATGTCGGCAATTACAATTCCAGCGAACACGGTCCACATCACGCGTGTGAAGCGCCACCATTTGCGCTGGAACTTTAGATCTGAGCCGACCGCAATATCGTCGACTTTAGAGACGGTATCTTCAACGGGTTTCGTTTTTTCAACGGGCTTGGTTTCGGCAAAAGCAGCCATATTCAAGACTTCTCCACGATGCTGATCTCGCCATTGCGTTCGAGAATCGCGTACTCGATTTGATCTAACCGTTCGAGGCCGCTATCGCGAGCCATGGCCATGACGTCGTCATCTTGCATACGCATTTTTTTCATAGTTTGTATCTGCCACTCGCCCTTTTTTAGGAGCACCAAGGGAGTTCCGTCGACCAAGCGGCCGAACGCGGGAGAACGTTGTTTCAGCCAAGCGATGGCGAAGTGCGTCACCGCAATGGTCGTGATAATACAGAGCGCGTTACTCAGGGAACGGTCGTTTCCAACCATAGGCGTAAGGGTGAGGCCACCGATGAAAAATATAAACACGAATTCGAAAGGCGTTATCTGTTTACCTGGACGCCTCCCTGCTGTTCGCACTATGAGGACGAGGAAGCAATATCCGAAAACAGCTCGTATAACCGCAGCCATGGGGTGTGGGTTTGGCTCGGAAGAGCCTACCTGCCATTGAGACGGTGCTTGCGGGGTTGTGGATTACCGCGCAAAAACAGCAGTGTCGCCTCTAGCTTGCCTGACTGGCGGCCTGCAGCGGCGTTGAGATCGATTCCAGAGATTGTCGCTCTGCGTTAACGCCGAGCTTTAGTTCTGTCGCCGCTCCCAAGAGCATGAGAGCCGCGCCTAGTAAATAGCCCCAGAAAAGTTCCGAGCGGTTATGCGAGGAGATCAAGTGCGCGAAAAGAAGCGGGGCACCGACACCGCCGGCCAGTGTGCCTGTCGCGTAAAAGATGGAGATGGCGAAGGCTCGAATTTCGAGAGGAAACACCTCGCTGACGGTGAGATAGGCGGAACTTGCTGCGGATGAGGCGACGAAGAAGATGGCGGTAAACCAGAGGTCTTGTCCGATGGCTCCCATGTGGTTGCCTTTAAACATCAAGGCAGAGCCGATTAACAGTAGTCCAGAAACTCCGTAAGTGGCTGTGATCATCTTTTTCCTGCCGATGGAATCGAAGAAACGGCCGAGGATGAGCGGGCCGACGAAGTTACCGAGTGCCAAGGGCAGGATGTAAATGGAAACGCGCTCGCTTTTCACGTGAAAGAACTGGGCGAGCACCAATCCGTAAGTGAAGAAAACTGCGTTGTAAAAAAAGGATTGACCCACCATCAGGGTGAGACCTAGCAAGGAGCGCTTCGGCTGGTCATGGATCATCGACTTCCATACGTCCCGGAGCGGAGTGTGATCGCGGACGGCGATCTTCAAGCTTCCCTCTGGATTTTTCAGATCGCCCTTTTGCTGCGCGACCTTCTTCTCTATGTCGTCTACGATTGCCCCCGCCTCTTCTTCGCGTCCCCGCAGCATTAGCCAGCGTGGGCTTTCGGGGACCGACTTGCGAAACAGCAAGATGACCAAGCCGAGCAGCGCACCAATGCCGAAGGCAAAGCGCCAGCCGAAGGTCGGCGAGACGAACCCGGAATTTAACAGGAACAGAGTACCGCCCGCTCCTAACGCTGCGCCGATCCAGAACGTAGCATTAATCACCAGGTCGACGTTGCCGCGCACCGCCGCGGGAACTAATTCATCAATTGCGGAGTTTATCGCCGCGTACTCTCCGCCGATACCGGCACCGGTAAAGACGCGAAACAGCAGAAAACTCCAGAAGCCCCATGAAAAAGCTGTAGCCGCTGTAGCGGAGAGATAGAGTGCAAGGGTGATCAAGAACAGCTTTTTTCGCCCGAGACGGTCTGTGAGCCACCCGAAGAAGAGTGCGCCAATAACCGCTCCGGCTAAATAACCGGTTGCGCTTGCGCCGACCTCGGCGTCGGTAAGGCCAAGTGCGTTCTTATTCTTCAGCACGCTCGCCAGTGAACCGGCAAGCGTGACCTCCAATCCATCTAGAAGCCATGTGATTCCAAGCGCAATCACCATCTTGGAATGCCAACGGCTCCACGGGAGGCGATCAAGGCGTTGAGGGATATTGGTTTCGACTACTTGGGCGTTTACCGCAGGCGCATGCGCAGCCATTACGCTACCTCTTTCCTCTGGACACGTTCGGCTCGCGAATTCAGCACGCGCAGAATTTACAGAACATACATGCTGGGAGCGGGACCCCGCTCGCGATCAAGTTACTTCGGGCTTTGAGCGGCTAATTGTTTTAAGAGCCGCGGGACGTCTCGTTCGACAAGAATGCGCAAAACGTGCTGCTCTGGGACGTGCATGGGATCTAATTCCGTTAGGCTTTGACAAGCCAGTTCCCAGCGGCTGGACACCTCATTGGCCCATTCGCACGTGACGTCTTCTCGATCAGAAGATTTCTGTGCACGTTTCAAGTTCCCATGGAGAATTAGCGGCGACATGATTCTGCGTACCCCGTATGTTTCTCTGTTCAGTTTTGCTCTGAAGATTTTGCAAGGAAACTGGGTCTCTTGCTTACGAATGAATGCGAGCACGCCGCCTCGCGATTAACGAAATCGCGCCATTCGCAGCTACTTCGCGGATTTTATCTCTTTTTGCGAACCAGGCGGTGCGCTTTACGAACGACTGCGGGGGTGGCGGCGAACGCTTCGTTAACCAGCGCGACTTGCTGGTCATGGTGCACTTTATGGGCGCCGGCTGCAGGACTTGCGGCGGTGGGGCGCCCGACATAGCGGAGTTGACGCTTGGCGGGCACCGTGTCACCCGGATTGATGATCGATTGCATCTGCTCTTCGACGAAGTACCAGGCCCCCATATTTTCGGGCTCTTCCTGCACCCAGAACAGCTCCGTAGCGTCGGAGTAGCGGCGCAGGATGTCGGTCAAATGCTGCAGCGGGAAGGGATACAGTTGTTCGAGACGAATGATAGCGATGTCGTTGCGGCGGAGTTCTTCGCGCTTGTTAACGAGATCGTAGTAGACTTTGCCGGAGCACAACAGCACGCGCCGTATGTGACCGCCAACGTATTGCGAATCGCTGATGACTTCCTGAAAGGCCCCATTGGTCAGTTCATCGAGACGCGAGGCAGCCTTGGCGTAGCGCAGCAGGAATTTCGGAGTGAATACGATGAGCGGCTTACGCACTCCTCTGCGATCCTTGCCTCCGTACATCTGACGACGGAGTAAATGGAAGTACTGCGCGGGAGTTGTGCAGTTGCAGACCTGCATGTTGTTCTCCGAGCAGAGCTGAAGGAAGCGTTCGATGCGGGCGCTGGAATGCTCGGGACCTTGGCCTTCGAGTCCGTGCGGGAGCAGAAGAACGAGGCCGCTCGGCTGATCCCACTTCACTTCGGCTGAAACGATGAACTGGTCGATGATGATTTGCGCACCGTTTACGAAATCGCCGAACTGCGCTTCCCACATCACGAGGGTGAGCGGATCAGCCACGCTGTAGCCGAATTCGTAACCCATGGCGGCGTACTCGCTGAGCAGGCTGTCGACAACTTCAAACTTGGCCTGATTGGGAGCAAGATGCTGCAGCGGGGTGTATATGTCGCCGGTTTCGTAATCGCTGAAGGTGAGGTGACGCTGGGTGAACGTACCTCGCGAGACATCTTCACCCGAGAGACGAACGGGCGTGCCTTCGAGGACCAGACTGCCGAAGGCGAGTGTCTCGGCAAAGCCCCAATCAATAGGCGCGCCTTTGAGAGCTTCGCGGCGCCTGGCGAGCAGCGATTGCAGTTTCGGATGAAGGTGAAACTCTTGGGGAAGGCCGGTGCAACCCTCGATTACTTTGGCGAGCGTGTCGTATCCGGCGGCGGTGGAAGGAATGGGCTGATGCACCTGCTCGGCGGGTGCTTCGGCGAACTCTTCAATGACGAACTGCTCACGAGACTTTTTGGCTTCGTCATAGGTGGCATTCAAGCGAGTGCGGACCTGGGCGCGCAGGTTCGCGATGAAATCCTGGGTAACGAACTTTTCGCGCACGAGGCGTTCGGAGTATTGCGCTGCCACGGTGGGCGTCGCCTTGATCTTGCGATACATGACCGGCTGCGTGTAGCTGGGATCGTCGGCTTCGTTGTGACCTTGACGGCGATACCCGATGATGTCGATCACAACGTCGCGTTTGAAGCGCTGGCGGTAATCGTAGGCGAGCTGCGCGGCACGAATACAAGCTTCGGGTTCATCGGCGTTCACGTGAAAGATGGGGGCCTGTACGGAACGGGCAACGTCCGTGCAGTAAATGCTGCTGCGCCCTTCGAGCGGGTTGGTAGTGAAGCCGATCTGATTATTCGTGATGACGTGGATGGTGCCGCCGGTTTTATACCCTTCGAGCTGAGAAAGCTGCAGAACTTCGGCAACAATGCCTTGTCCGATGAAAGCCGCGTCGCCGTGGATCAGAATGGGGATGACGCGTTCACGCTTTTCGTCGCCGATGCGATCCTGCTTCGGCCGAACGAGTCCTTCGACGACGGGATCGACGGCTTCGAGATGACTTGGATTGAAGGCAACGGAAACCAGGATCTCTTTGCCGTGAGTGGAGCGATGAATCCCGCTCGCGCCGAGATGATATTTCACATCTCCTGAGCCTTGGACGCTTTCGGGATCGGGTTCACCTTCAAATTCCGAAAACACCTGCGCCATCGATTTGCCGACAACGTTGGCGAGCACATTGAGACGTCCACGATGCGCCATTCCGATGACGGCTTCGTGAGCGTTTTCATTTGCGGCGCGTTCCAGAATTTCGTCCAGCACCGCGATGGTGCTTTCGAGTCCTTCCAGACCGAAGCGCTTCTGGCCGACGAAGCGAGTCTGCAGAAAATGTTCGAACTCTTCGGCTTGGATTAAGCGACCCAGAATGCGGTGGCGCGTAGCATCGTCGAGCTGCCACAAATTCATCGTGGCTTCCATGCGGTCCTGAAGCCACTGCTTCTGCTCGGGATCGGGGATGTGCATGTACTCGATGCCCATAGCTCCGCAGTAGGTGGAGCGAAGGCGATCGAGGATCTCGCGCAAGGTCTCGTAGGGCTGCATGTACGAGGCGATAGCGCCGCTGGGCGCTTTCACTGCACCGGCGAGGAAGGGCCGATCGAGATCCCAAATCGACAAGCCGTAGGACGCAGGATCGAGCTCAGGATGATAAGCCGGATCATGGCCAAGCGGGTTGGTGTTCGCGAGCAGGTGACCACGTATGCGATAGGAGGTGATCAACTGAATGACGCCCGCTTCTTTGGCGACGTCGGCATTGACGGAGCCGAAGCGCGATGGGGCAATCTGTTGATCCGTCTGCCAGCGAACGGGCATGTATGGAATTTTGAGATCGCGAAAAATGTTTTCGTAAAAGCCGTCTTCGCCTTGCAGCAGCTGATGAAGTTTGGCGAGAAAAGCGCCGGATTCCGCGCCTTGTATGATGCGGTGGTCATAGGTGCAGGTGATGGTCAGCACCTTGCTGAGGCCGAGCAGGGCGCGAGTTTCGGTGCTCGCGGCGGCGAATTCCGCCGGATAGTCGATGGCTCCGGTGGCGATGATTGCTCCTTGACCGGGCATCAGTCGCGGCACAGAGCCGAGCGTTCCGACCGTACCGGGATTGGTGAGCGAAATCGTGGTCGCTTCGAAATCGGCAACCTGCAATTTGTTAGTGCGCGCACGCGCCACGATGTCGTCATAAGCCGCGACGAACTGCGCAAAGCTCATTGACATCGGCGTTTTTTACGTTGGGAACTTTGAGGGAACGCGAGCCGTCCTTGCCGGCAACATCGACCGCGAGGCCGATATTCACGTGACCGCGAACGACGCGGAACGGCTCCCCGCCATTCTCTGCATAGGCCTGGTTGAGCGCTGGATTGGATTCCACGGACTTGACGATGGCCCAAGCAATGATATGCGTGAAGCTGAGCTTGCCGCGGCCGTGCAGCGCACGCTGCTTGTTGATGAGATTCCGATTCTCTTCGATGACGCGAACGGGAATTTGGCGTTGGGAGGTGGCAACGGGGATGGCCAGGCTGGCCGTCATGTTCTCCGCGATGCGTGCGGCTGCGCCGCGCAACGGAATTAATTGATCGCTCGAACCGACGGCCTTTGTTTCCTGTCGCGCAGGCTGGCTCGAAGTGCGGGTAACTTCGGCGGCGCCGGGCGCAGCGGCGGGTCCAGCTTGAGTAACCAGTTGCGTGGCCACGCGCGGAAGGCTCTCCTGCGGAGCCGGTGTGGGCTGGGGCGGCTCCTGACGGGGAGGCTCGACCTGCGGCGGTTCTTGTTGAGGCGGAAGCTGCTGAGGCGGCTCCGTTTCGGGGGGAGGCTGTTGCGGAGGTTCCTGGCGCGGCGTTTCAGGACCGTACGGAGTGGAAGGTTCCTTCGCTTCGGGTTCAGCGACGGCGATATCGCCGTTCGTGCCGACCTCTGAACTGCCGTTGGCGGTTACTGTTTGGCCCGCCTCCTCAAACAGGTGCGTCCAACCTTCGTCAACGCTCTTTCGATCGAACTGATATTGATGATAAAGTTCGTCTTCTAACCAGCTATTGATACCTAGCGCGGGGTCTTTGGCTTGCGGCATGTCGATGATTTTCGGCGCGTGAACGAATGTGGAAGAAACGGGCCCGAGTGGTCTGGTGCGAGCCCAATTCCGATCAGAAATTACTATTCCGTGTCTTCATTGTAACGAAAACGTGGTATTTCCCTCGGTGGTGGTTGTGGAGAAGGGTGCGCGCAACAGGTCAGCCGTGCCGCAGGAGCGCGACTATGTCGTCGACGGTAATTACTCCGATCAACCTGTCCTGCTGATCGACAACCGGCAGGGTGAGGAGATTGTACTTGTCGAAGGTTTCGGCGACGCGATCTTGCTTCTCATCCGAGCGAACGTACAGCAAAGGATCCGAAGCGAGTTCCTTCAGGGGCGTGTCGCCGGCTGCAAAGAAAAGCTTCGCGAGAGGAACCGTATAACGCAGGTGATTGTCGCTGTCCACGAGAAAAACGCTGTGTAGATCCTCAAGGACTTCCTCGTCCTTCTTCAGTTCCGCGATGGCGTGCGCGACGGTGGCGTCTTCCGCGAAGGCGAGGAACCCCGGATCCATGAGACCGCCCGCAGTGTCGTCACGGAACTCGAGCAGTTCTTCCACTTCCTCTTTTTCTTCAGGTTCCATCTGATCGAGGATCTGTTCGGAGCGCTCCTGTTCCAATTCATTGAGCAGGTCGGCGGCTTCCGAGGGTTCCATCTCTTCGAGAATGTCTGCAGCTTTGTCGGTTTTCAGAGACTCGATGATGCGCGTTTGAATGCCGGGCTCAACCTCGGTGAGCAGGTCGGCGGCGGTTTCGGCGTCGACAGCGTTGAAAATGGCAGCGCGATCGTCGTGCCCGAGATCTTCGACGATGTCTGCCAGGTCGGCGGGATGCATATCCTCGAGGAGCTTGTTCGAGATGGCGAGACGGACGCGGCGCTGGGGATCTGCTTCGAGGATGTTGCAAAACTCCCAGCGAATGGAGTGAGGCGGAATGCGGCGCTGCACGGCGCGCACAACTGCAGGTGAGACGACGCCTCTTAGGACCCGGCGCAACATAGAACGCAGGCCGATGTCGACTTCAAGGATGTGAAGAACGTCCTGGCCGTTTTCGGACTCTTTTAGGAACGTGACATCATTGACGCGGACAACTTTGCGGCCTTGCGCGTCGATGATCTGCTGATCGAGGAGATCGCGGACCATGCGCAGCATATATTCATCGGAGTGATAGGGCGTCAGAAGCTCATCTTTCAGGTGTATGCCGTCCAAGCCGACCGTGTGGACCTGATCGTAGCGGATGCTCAACCAACCGGGGCCGGCGCCCACTAAATAGCGGTCGAGCCGAACGGGGTGAATGAGGGGAACGAGAGCGGCATCGCGCAGCGCGCCGATACGGCGGCCCTTGAGGTCGTAGACCTTAACGCCGATGAGTTCGGTCAGATAGAGAATCTCTTCCGCCATGGGAAGCTAGCGCGGCCCTATTAGAGAATAACCAGCTAGAGAAGAATCGGCGCAAGTAAGTACTACACTGGGGATTTCCCGCTGACTTTTCGTCCCGTTCTGCTGTGAGTGTCTCCGCCAATCCCGCAAAACGCGCCGCCAGTTCGACGAAACTCACGGCGAAGAGCTTTTTCGCGCGAGGCGGGATACTGTCGCGAACGCATCCCCATTACGAATACCGGCAAGGGCAGTTGCAGATGGCTGAAGCGGTGGAGGCCGCGCTGGCGGAGCAGCGTCATTTAGTGGTGGAGGCGGGGACAGGCACGGGCAAGACGCTCGCGTATCTGGTTCCGTCGATTCTGTCTGGGAAGCGAGTTGTCATTTCGACAGGCACGAAGAATTTGCAGGAGCAGCTGTACTTCAAGGACCTGCCGTTTTTGCAATCGCTTTTTGAGCGGCCGCTGGCGGTTTCTTACATGAAGGGGCGGGCGAATTATTTATGCCGGCAAAAGTTGTATGACGCGGAACGGGAACCGGTACTTGCCGGGTTGGAAGAGATAAGAGAGTTCCACCTGATTCGGGAGTGGGAAATAAAAACGGCGACGGGAGACCGCAGCGAACTGCGAGAGCTTGCGGAGATGAGCAGCGCGTGGTGGAAGCTGGACGCGCGGGGAGATTTATGCGCTGGACAGAAATGCAAGCAGTTCGAGCGATGCTTCATTACAGAGATGCACCGGCGCGCGACCGAAAGCGACATCATCATCGTCAATCATCATCTGTTTTTCGCCGATCTGGCGGTTCGTGAACAGGCATTCGGCGGGATTCTGCCGGATTACTCAGCGGTCATCTTCGACGAAGCGCATGAGATCGAGGATGTCGCCGGGCAGTATTTCGGGATGTCCGTCAGCAATCTGCAAATCCAGGAACTGATCAAAGATACGGCCGCAATTTCACGGCAGAAACTGTTTGCGACTCCGGAATTAGACCGCAGCTTGATTCACCTGGGCGACCGGACAGAAAGTTTTTTCCAACTCTTTCCGCAGGAGGGCAGGCAAGGATTTCGCGAGCATGAGAGTTTCCTCGAGAATCACGAGGGCACTTACGGTGAGTTGCTGTTTGCGCTAGAAACGTTCTGCACGCGGCTTGAGTTGGTGCAAGGCGCAATCGATCAAACGCTGCCGTTGGTGCGGCGCGCCAGGCTGATTGAGCAGGCGCTTCGCTTCTGGATGGAAGCTCGGGATGCGGCCTACGTTTATTGGACCGAACGCCGGGGGCGCGGTTTCTATTTGCAAGCCACACCGATCGATGTCTCGCAAACACTTTCCACGCACCTGATGCAGCGGGTGGATACGGTGATCTTGACGTCGGCGACTCTAACGGTGGCGGGCGAATTCGATTACACTCAGAAGCGCTTGGGGCTGCAGGATGCGAGAACGCTGGAGGTGGAGAGCCATTACGATTACGCCAAGCAAGTACTTCTTTATGTGCCGCCACACCTGCCTGATCCGCGGCAGCCGGACTTCGCGCGGCGTGCTGCCGATGAGGTTGAAGAGATTGTTAATGCTTCGCATGGCCGTGCCTTCGTGCTATTCACCAGCTATCAGCAGATGCGGCAGGTTTATGAATCGCTCAGAAAGCGGCTCGAATATCCGCTTCTGCTGCAGGGCGAAGCACCGCGGACGGCGCTGATAGAAGCTTTTCGAGCGACGCCCGGAGCGGTTTTATTCGGCACGTCGAGTTTCTGGCAAGGCGTGGACGTTCAGGGTGAGCAACTGAGCTGCGTGGTCATCGACCGGCTGCCATTTGCGGTGCCAACGGACCCAGTGATTGCGGCGCGCGTCGACGCGATCCGGCAGAGCGGCGGAAACCCGTTCTACGAGTATCAGATTCCGCAAGCTGCGCTGGCTCTGAAGCAGGGTTTTGGACGGCTGATTCGCAGCGCTTCGGATCGCGGGGTGCTTGCGCTGCTGGATAATAGGATTACAAAGCTGCCGTACGGGCGAGTGTTTTTCGACAGCCTGCCTGCGTACCGATTCACAACTAAATTAGGGGACGTTCAAGAATTCTTCGATGTTTGAGATTTCCGTAGAGCACACCTTCGCCGCCGGACACGCGCTCCGCAATTACCACGGCAAGTGCGAGAACGTACACGGGCACAACTATCGCGTACAAGTCGGAATGGAAGGTCGTGAGCTGGATGAGAACGGACTGCTTTACGACTTCGCGGAGCTAAAGAAGCGCCTTCGCACGACGAGCGAATACATGGATCACCAGTTTCTGAATGATCTGAAGCCGTTCGACGAGATCAATCCGTCGGCAGAGAACATTGCGAAATTTATCTACGGACGAGATCCAGAAAGACCTGAAGAACGGGTCGCTTGCGTACGTGCGCGTGTGGGAGACGGACACCTCCTGCGCGGTTTACCGACCGTGAGTTTCAGCTGAATTGGTGTCAGCGGCCGAAGAACTCGGAGTTTTTCTGAGTGAACTCCGCCCATTTATCGGGCAGATCGTCGGCAGCGAAAATGGCAGAGACCGGGCACACGGGTACGCAAGCGCCGCAATCGATGCATTCGACCGGATCGATATAGAGCATCTGCTCGCCCTCGAACTTTTCCTCGTCCTTCTTCGGGTGAATGCAATCTACAGGGCAGGCATCGACACAGGCAGTATCTTTGATTCCGATGCAGGGTTCGGCGATTACGTAAGCCATTTCAATTCCAATTCGTACGCGTAGCTTTCAAATTTAAGGAGTAACACACCGGTCCGCGATTAACAAAAGGGCTGCAGCGAGCGGTCGGTTTGGCCGATCAAGCGCGTACAATGACCATTGATGATAGCGAAAGTGCGCAAGGCGGTATTTCCAGCTGCGGGGCTCGGAACAAGATTTCTTCCGGCCACCAAGGCGCAACCGAAGGAAATGCTGCCGGTCGTGGACAAGCCGCTCATCCAATACGGAGTGGAAGAAGCAATGCACTCCGGCATTCAGAACATCATTATTGTCACGGGACGCGGGAAATCATCGATCGAAGATCATTTCGACGTGAGTTTTGAGTTGGAGCAACTGCTCGAGTCGAAGAGTAAGGGCGAAATGCTCACGATGGTGCGGGGCATCTCAGACATGATCGATGTTTCGTACGTGAGGCAAAAAGAGGCTTTGGGCCTGGGGCATGCAGTTTTACGAGCGAAGGAACTGGTGGGCAAAGAACCGTTTGCGGTGGTGCTGTCCGATGACATCATCGCGTCGCAAACACCTTGCATCCGGCAACTTTTGGATGTCTACGAGTATTACGGGGCGTCCGTGCTGGCGCTGATGGAAGTGCCCGACGACCAAGTCTCCTCGTATGGAATCGTGGATGGGGAGCTGGTATCGGATAACGGGCGAGAGAACCGGCTGTTTCGCATTCGCAACATGGTGGAGAAACCCAAACTGGCGGACGCGCCCTCGAATCTCGCGATTATCGGCCGCTACATACTGACGCCCGAAATCTTTCAGTGCGTAGAGGCGATTGAGCCGGGTAGCGGGGGAGAGATTCAACTCACCGATGCATTGAAGTACATGCTGCGAAACCGTCCTATCTACGGGTTAAAGTTTGAAGGCAAACGCTACGATGCGGGAGACAAACTCGGGTTCCTGAAAGCGACGGTAGAGTTTGCGTTAAGCCGGCATGATCTGGGCGAGCCGTTTCGGGAGTATCTGAAAACTCTGTGCATGCAGTAAAGCTGCTGTGGCTGGGGCTCGCGGGACTGCTGATGGGGACCGCGGCCCAAGAGCAAGTACAAAGCTACGGGCAGCCGCCGACACCGCGCGTGGTCGCGTATGTTGAGTCGGCGCTGGCCCATGGAGATCTCGCATCCGCATCGGCGCTGGTCGCACAATACCGGCGCTTGAATGGCGATACTCCGGAAGCGATGGAGGCGCTGTCGTGGGTCGCTCGCGGGGAGTTGGCAGCAGGGCACCTGGACACAGCGTCGAAGGAAGGGGACGAGATTGAGCGCGTTTGCGAGACCGCTCTGGGCACGCGCAAATTGGATGCGGAGCCGCACTTGCCGATTGCATTGGGGGCGGCTTATGAAATCCAGGCGAAAGTTCTTTCCGCCGAACATAAGAGGACGGAAGCGATACAGCTTCTCCAATCGGCTCTTCGAAAGTGGCGCGGGACATCTATTGTCGATCGTTTGCAAAAGAACCTGAACTTGATGACGCTCGAGGGCAGGCCCGTACCGGTGCTTCAGGAGACGCAATGGATTGGGCCCAAACCTGCGGCGTTTAGCGCATTGCGCGGCAAGGTTGTGCTGCTTTTCTTTTGGGCGCACTGGTGTGCGGATTGCAAGGCGGAAGCGCCGATCATTGCTCATTTGGCGTCGCAGTTTGCGGCGAAGGGATTGGTGGTCATCGCGCCCACGCGGCGCTACGGCTACACGGCGGACGATGAGCATGCAGACGCCTCAAAGGAAACAGGCTTCATCGAGAAAGTGTACGCGCGATATTATTCCGCAGTTCCGAACGCGGGCGTTCCTCTAAACGAGCAGAACTTTGAGCGCTTCGGTGTGAGCACGACGCCAACAATCGTGCTCGTCGGTAAGCAAGGAACGGTGAAGCTCTATCATCCGGGCGTTATGGAAGAACCAGAACTGCGGGCAGCGATTGAGCGACTTGTAACGGCACCGCAGACGCTTAGGGCGTCGCGAACCAACATTACGCGATAATTCTTAACATGAACGTCCGAGTGCTGCCGGTGGTTTTTCTGACTGCGTCTTTGGCGGCGATGGCGAGCACTCCTGAGACGAAGATCATCGTTTCGGTGACGAACCAGTTCGATAAGCCGGTGGAGAATGCAGCGGTGATTTTAGACTTCGTCGGTTCTCACCAGATCATGAAGCTGGGCAAGCGCAAGCCCATTCATTGGGAAGTGCACACGAATCTGGAGGGCATCGCCAGCTTTCCGCCGATTCCGCAGGGAACGATTCAGTTGCAAATAATCAAGAAGGAGTATCAGACGTTCGGTAACAAGTTCGACGTCGATACCCAAGAAAAGACGATCGATATCAAGTTGAACGCGCCGCAAAAACAGTACAGCGCGCATCCTCCTTTGAAGCCCGCCGACACGCCGCCGCCAAAGCAATAAATCGCTATGTTTTCGCGTCCATCGCGATGGCCTCGATCTCAACCTGGACATCGCGCGGCAGACGCGCTACTTCGACCGTCGAGCGAGCAGGGGGATTGCTCGAGAAATACTTCGCGTAGGTCTCATTCATGCGTGCGAAATTGCCCATGTCCTTGAGGAACACGGTTGTTTTCACTACATTGTTGAAAGAGAGTCCGGCTGCTTCGAGCACGGCTTTCAAATTGTCGAGCACGCGCGCGGTCTGCTCTTCGATCGATCCAGTGACCAGCTGTCCGGTTTGAGGGTCGAGCGGAATCTGCCCGCTGAGAAAAACGAATCCGTTCTGCCGGACCGCCGTAGAATAAGGCCCTGCCGCTTTTGGCGCATTTTGAGCTGTGATGATCTCTTTCATTGCTCTATTTTGCAATGTGAGCCGGAGACAGCTGTGTAGATGTGAATTCAGGCACACGCATTGTGCCGATGAGTTCGCTCACGTTGGCAAGCTGCAGATGACGAAGGACGCTGCCGAGCTGCCTAGCGATTTGGCTCGGCGCACGAGGATCGACGAAGGTTGCGGTGCCGACCTGAACTGCGCGAGCGCCTACGCTCAAGAATTCCGCGGCATCTTCGCCGGTTGCGATTCCGCCCAGGCCGATCACGGGGATTTTCACCGTTTGCGCGGCTTCATAGACGAGCCGTAGTGCCAGCGGTTTGATGGCTGGTCCGGAGAGACCCCCGAAGCCCGCACCGATCCGCGGCGAACGGGTATGTACATCCGGAGCGAGCGCGACGAAGGTGTTTACAAGTGAGATTGCGTCGGCACCCGAGTCTTCGGCGGATTTTGCGAAAGGTTGGATTTGAGCAACGTTCGGCGAAAGTTTGACGATAAGGGGGCGGCGAGCGATGGCACGGGCACGCGTGACGAGATGCGCAAGGAGCCTAACATCGCTCGAGAAAAACATGCCGCCTTCGTGAGTATTAGGACACGAGACGTTCAACTCGTACCCGGCGATTCCCTCAGCGTCTTCCAATGCGCGAATGACTTCGAGGTAGTCCTCGTCGCAATAACCGAAGACGTTGGCGAAGACGGGAGTCTGGTAGCGGCGCAGCTTGGGAAGTTTTTCTCGAACGAAGGCGGCGACTCCGACATTCTGCAGGCCGACCGAATTGATCATGCCAGCTTCGGTGTGCCAGAGACGTGGCGGAGGATTACCGGCTATCGGCTCGCGAGAAAGGCCTTTAGTGAAGATCGCTCCGAGGGTATTGAGGTCGACCAGCTTTTCGAATTCAATTCCGTAACCGAAGGTCCCGGATGCAGCAAAAACGGGATTGCGAAAATTGATGCCGCAGAGCGTGATCGCAAGCGGCTGTAGATCCATCTGGGGCAGTTGGCCGATTTAGCGGGTCACCGCGGCGGTCGCCTCGGTGCGGGCGAGTTGTCGAGCAGTTTCGCGGATGAGATCCCAGACTTCGCGAACGTCCTGCTCGTTGGTTTGGAAATTGCCGATGGCGCAGCGCAGTACGAACTTGCCGTTGAGCACAGTGTGAGAGAGAAAGGCTTTCCCTGTCGAGTTGATTTGGGCGAGCAGGCGCTGATTGAACGCGTCGTCACTCCGATAGCGGAAACAGACGAGCGAGAATGGCACCGGCGCAGAGAGCTCGAAAGCATCATCTTGTTCGACAAGATGTTTGAACAGCTGCGCAAGACGAAGGGCCTCGCGAAGCATGGCGATGATGCCCTGGCGCCCGTAATAACGAAACACGTACCAGAGCTTCAGGGCGCGAAACCGGCGTCCCAGTTGCACACCGTAATCCATATAGTTCACGACGCGATCGTCTTCGCTCGTTCGAAGATATTCGGCACTGAGCGAAGAGGCCCGGCGAAAAATATCGGGCAAACGAGTGTAGAGGACGCTGCAATCGATTCCGACGTACAGCCATTTATGAGGATTGACCACCAGAGAATGCGCGCGCTCGACTCCCTTGAGGATGTGGCGCATCTCGGGAATCACTGCGGCCGAACCGGCATAAGCGGCATCGACGTGCAGCCAGATTCCGTATTGCTCCGCAATGTCGGCAATGGCGGGAATGGGTTCGACGGCGCTGGTAGAAGTGGAACCAACCGAGACAACGATGCAGCAGGGGCGCTTGCCCGCCTCAACATCGGCTTCGATGTTCTTGCGAAGCAACTCAGGGCGCATGCGGAACTGATCATCTACCGGGATTCGACGAACGTTTTCCTGACCGAACCCGAGCGTGATGGCGGCTTTCTCTGCAGAGGAGTGGGTGTGCTCGGAGACGTAGACGATTAGCCCCGGCCGCATGCCTTTCACGCGAGATTCGGGGTCAACCCATTCGCGGGCGGCTGCGATGGCTTGCATGACGCCGATCGAGGCGGTGTCGTAAATAATGCCAAAGAAACTATCGTCGAGCGCGAGCCATTGACGCAGCCAGCCAAGTGTCACTTGCTCCAGTTCGGTCGCTGCGGGCGAGGACTTCCAAAGCATCGCGTTGACATTAACCGTGGAAGCGAGGAAATCAGCAAGGATGGAAGGCGGTGTTGCCGAGACGGAAAAATAGGCGAGAAAGCGGGGGTGATTCCAGAGGGTGAGTGCGGGAAAAACGATCGATTGAAAATCGTCGAAGATTTTCTCGATCGGCTCGCCGGTTTCAGGCGCGGCCTTCGGCAGAGTTGCAATGAGCTCTCCGGGCTGTAGAGCGGTAGTTACGGGGAAGTCGCGGATGTGCCGGAAATAATCGGAAATCCAACTGGCGTGCTGAAACGCGGCCGCTTGAAACTGTTCGGGACTCACTCGTCTGGTCTCAGGACTATCATCCTACGCTTTGACCGTCGCGGCTTCACTGCACTCGCTCAACACAGCGGGCAGCCAGGCTCGTAGCCAATGATGAAAACCGGCCAACCCGGCCTGTGTGTCATCGTCGAGCGGGAACGCAAAGTGATTCAGCTTCCACCCACGTGCCACGGCAGTTTGCTTGATACCAACTGTGGCGGGAAACTTTTCGATCCACTCGAGCAGCTCTTCTAGGCGCGCATTGAGGCGAGTGGCGCGTTCGGAGTCGCCCATGCGAATGCTTCGATCAATCGCGACCAGCAACTCAGGCACGGCGGCCGCGACACCAGAAACGATCCCATCCGCGCGCGCCAAACGGGAACGAAGGTACAGCGATTCGCTTCCGACCAGCAGGGTGAAGGGGACTCTGTCGCGGAGATCTCGCAACGTTTCGAAGAACCGCCAATCGCCGCTTGAATCTTTGATGCCGGCAAACGCGCCAGAGCCAAGAAGCCGGATGGCGAGGGCGGCCGAAATCGGTGGAGTGAAGAGCGGAAGATTGTACAAGAAGATGCGGGTTTGCGTGCCGACGCTACGGGCAAACTGCTGATAGAACTCGAGCAACTGCGCATCGCTGTAGGTGTAGAAGTAAGGCGGAGTGAGGAGCACGCCCGCGGCGTCCGCATTGATGGCGTTTTCGGCGAGATGGATGGCACCTACGAGCGTAGAATGTGAGACATTCACGAGCACAGGCACGCGGCTGCGACGGATGGCGAGCGAAAGCACGCGCGTGCGTTCGGTGATATCGAAGTGCGCGAATTCCCCGGTAGAACCGAACAGCACCAGGCCATCTACGCCCGAGCGAACGACTAGATCGAGATAATCGAGCAGGACAGCGGCGTCGGCTTCAGTTTTTTCAGAACGGCGGGGCGTGGCAAGCGCCGCATAAACACCCGTGGGGGCAGGTGGTTGCTTGCTCTTGGCCATGCGATGCATCCAGCCGGCAATCGCACGGGCCAGATGCCGCCGATCCGCTTCGTCTATGAATTTTACTTCGAGACGGGCTGATTCTGAAGTTTTTCTTCAGGGTCACCCTGATGCCGAATCATGGCGCGCTCGACCAGTTCCAGTGGGTCGAGGAGGTGCTGCGGCTTGAAATGCTGGGTAGACCATTGGCAACCTTCCTCTAATTGGATACCGAGGAAGTAGCCGATGTCTCGAAACACGCAATAGCGAACAACTCCCACGAGTTTGCCGTCGCCGTAAGACATGGTGATAGCTGTACCGGAAGGAATCTCTTTTTCCACCTGGAGGCATATTCCAGAAAGCGAGATGTCTTCCAAGTTGGCGACTCGCTGGCGCTTACGCCCGGAGCCGTCTTCCCACGTCAGTTCCACTAATTCCGCACAGAGTAGCCGATGATCAATTCGCCGTTCGTCCATATGCTTCTCATCGGATGTAATGGGGGTGAGGTGAACCGGTGTCTCGGGTCCGAAGATAGCATTAGATTTAGTACTTAGCACCAGCACGCTAACCGAAGTACTAGCCACACGGGGAGTTTTCCGATAGCCTCAGAGCTTTTCATTCATGGATACGCAGGACATGACGGTTCGGCCGGCAGAACCGGATACGCGGATCGGCATTGTCATCCGAGTGGCATTTTTCCTGGCTACGGTGCTGATCGGGATGCTTTTTCTGGGTCCGATTCTGCTGGGCACGTTAGGAGTTGTGGTGGCCGGCACGATCGGGCTGTGCCTTACGGGCCTCCTCGCGAACCTGCTCACGATGAGAATATTCGATCGGCGACCGCTGGGCGATATCGGGCTGCGAGGGGGAAGCGCGTCGAGCCGCAACTTTTTCTCCGGACTGGTGTTGGGTGGCGGCGCGGCGGCAGCCATGCTGGCAGCACCTTTGCTGGCGGGAACGGGACACCTGGTGGCGCGGCCAACGTCTGGGTTCACCTGGCAAGGCCTGCTGTTCTATCTGGCAGCTCTCTTCGTCGCGGCGCTGGGCGAAGAAATGATCTTTCGCGGTTACGCGTTTCAACTTCTGGTACAGAAAATGGGGCCGTTTGCGACCGTTCTGCCGGTCGGCGTGTTATTCGGTCTCGCCCATTCGAACAATCCGTATGCCTCTAAACTGGGCATCCTGAATACAATTTTGTGGGGTATTTTGCTCGGGTACGCGTTCTTGAGGAGTCATGACCTGTGGCTTCCGATCGGCCTACACTACGGCTGGAATGCGGTGCTGCCGCTGTTCGGAGTGAATCTGAGCGGGCTTACAATCGAGGTTACGAGGTATTTCTACCGATGGGACCTGACGCCTCTCTGGAGCGGCGGCAATTATGGCCCGGAAGGCGGGCTGCTGGCGACGATTTTCGCGGTTGGCCTTTTTTTCGCGGTAGCGCGCGCCCCCATCAAGCCCCAGGTGGCAGCGATCGCGCGGGTTCTCAACGAGCCTTTCTGACGGCGATCACGGTTGCAGGCGTTTTGTTGGCCGCGTGCCCGAGCTTGCGAGCGGATAAGCTGAGCTTCGATGAGCGCATGGAGATCGAGCGCGGTCTCAATGCGGAGTTTGCCACATTGAAGGTTTCGCTTCCGCACGCGAAGAAGCCGTTAGTGGTTCGCAGCGACGGAACCTACGACACACGCGCGTGGGAATACGCGATGCAGGCAGCCGGCCCCGCTGCGCGACTCGGTGATGAGGTGCAGATCACGCGAGTCGAGATTCTATCGAACAAGATTTTGCTTGAGATTAATGGCGGCACCAGCAGCGGCCACTGGTACGACCACGTGCAAGTCGGCATGGGCGGCAACAGCTCACCGGTTCACACGAATCAGAACGGGCAGACCGCAAACGGTTCACACATTGCGATTGTTTTCCCCGGGAGCGTTCCGTCTTTGAAATCGTCCGACATAAGGCAGATGCTGTCGCCGATCTTCGATTTCGAGAAGCACTCGGCGGCGGAACAGTACATGGACAAGCTGCCGGAGCCGATCAAAAAAGCGATCAAAGAGCAGCGGGCAGTTACCGGGATGGACAAGGACCAGGTGCTGCTGGCGCTCGGGAAGCCGCGGAACAAGAGCCGGGAGACAAACAAGGACGGCGATGAGATTGAAGATTGGATCTATGGCGATCCGCCAGGGAAGATGACGTTCGTACGCTTCAACGAAGGCAAGGTAGTGAAGATTGAAGAATCGTATGCGAACGTAGGCGGAATGACCGCGCCCCCGTTGCCGCCGCCTCGATAACCCCGCCCGCTTGCAGTAGTGTGGTCGCCTCGTTGTGGTGACGTGTGTTTCGCACCCGTCCGTAGAATAAGAAACGTATGCCAATTAAGGTAGGTATCAACGGCTTTGGCCGTATCGGACGAAATGTCGTCCGCGCAGGACTGAATAACCCGGAGATCGAGTTTGTTGCGGCAAACGATTTGACCGACACCGCCACGCTAGCTCACTTGCTGAAGTACGATTCGATCCTCGGCCGGCTTGAGGAGGACATTCGGGCCGATAGCGAGAGCGTTCGAGTGGGCGACAAAAAGATCAAGATTTTTGCAATTAAAGATCCCGCGGAAATTGATTGGGCCGGTTTGGGCGTGCAGCTTGTAGTGGAATCGACCGGCCGTTTCACAGATGCAAACGATGCCAAGAAGCACTTGCGCGGCTCGGTAAAAAAGGTAATCATTTCGGCACCGGCGAAGAACGAGGACGTGACCGTCGTGCTGGGCGTGAACGACAACATGTACGATCCGGCCAAGCACAACATCATTTCGAACGCGTCGTGCACGACGAATTGCCTGGCACCGCTTGTCAAAGTACTGAATGAGTCATTCGGGATCGAGAAGGGGACGATGACGACCATCCACAGCTATACGAATGACCAGGTCGTGCTTGATTTTCCGCACAAAGATTTGCGGCGCGCCCGGGCCGCTGCGCTGAACATGATCCCGACGTCGACGGGTGCAGCAAAGGCCATTGGCCTGGTGGTTCCGGAGTTGAAAGGCAAGCTGGACGGCTACTCTATGCGCGTCCCCACCCCGGATGTCTCGGTCGTAGATTTTGTCGCGGTGCTCAAGAAACAGACCACTACGGAAGCGGTGAATGCAGCGTTCAAGCAAGCTGCCGACGGTCCGCTGAAGGGCATTTTGGCGTATACGGAAGATCCCGTGGTTTCGACGGACATGCTGCACAATCCGAACAGCTCAATTGTGGATGCGGAGATGACGAAGGTGCTGGATGGCAATCTTGCGAAGGTCGTTTCCTGGTACGACAACGAGTGGGGCTATTCGAATCGAGTAGTTGATTTGATTGTATTTCTGGCGAAGAAGGGTCTCTAGCTAACTTCTTACGATTCTCATCACCGCCTCGGTGAACTCTTCCGTCGACGCCGTGCCTCCGACATCACTGGTGAGGTGCTTGCCTTCGCGATAGACCTGTTCTACGGCGCTCTGTAGTTTTTGAGCGGCGTGGGTCTCGCCCAGGTGAATCAGAAGCATCACCGCGGACAGCATGAGCGCGGTGGGATTGGCTTTGCCTTGGCCGGCGATATCGGGCGCGCTGCCGTGCACCGCTTCAAAAACGGCATGCGTCTCGCCCATGTTTGCTCCGGGCACGATTCCGAGGCCGCCCACCAGGCCAGCAGCGAGGTCGGAAACGATATCGCCGTAGAGATTCGGCAGCAGCAGAATATCGAATGTTTCCGGACGCATGACGAGTTGCATGGAAGCGTTGTCGACGATCAGCTCCCGATAGTCGATATCGGGAAACTGCTGCGCTGTTTCCCGGCAGCAGCGGAGGAACAGGCCGTCGGCGAGCTTCATGATATTGGCTTTATGAATGGCGGTAACCCGCTTGCGGCCGTTTTTCTGTGCGTAATGGAAAGCGTAGCGGGCAATGCGCTCCGAGGCGGTCCGCGTAATCACTTTCAAACTGGTGACAACGTCTTTGACGATTTCGTGTTCGAGGCCGGAATAGAGATCTTCGGTGTTCTCGCGAAAGATCACCATATCGATTTTCACGTCCTGAAAGCGCGTTTTGATGCCCGGAAGCGTCCTCACGGGGCGCACGTTGGCGAACAGGTCCAGGGTTTTTCTCAGAGCGACGTTGACACTTTGAAACCCGCTGGCGACCGGCGTTGTGACGGGTCCCTTCAGCCCGACGCGCGTTTCATTTAGCGAGTCGAGTAGATATTGCGGCAGCGTTTTTCCAGCTTCCAGAATGATCGCTTCGTTCAATTCGGCGCGTCGCCAGCAGATATCGACTCCTGTGGCATCGACCGCGCGCACGGCAGCGTCCGCAACCTCCGGACCGATGCCATCGCCGGGTATCAGAGTGCAGTAGTGAGGCACAAATTGATTTTATTCGTCGAGACAAGCGCAGGAGGCATATGCGGCTCTGCAAAAATGTGTTCTGATGGCGATGATCGAGCGTGCACTGTTAAGCGTGACGGATAAGAGTGGAATTGTTCCATTCGCGAGTAAGTTGCACGAGATGGGAGTCGAGTTGATCTCGACGGGGGGAACGGCGAAGCTGCTTCGCGACAGCGGCATTCCGGTGCGCGAGGTAGCCGATGTGACGGGCTTCCCGGAAATGCTCGACGGGCGCGTGAAAACCATTCATCCGCGCATTGCCGGCGGGATTCTGGCGATTCGCTCGAAGCCAGAGCACATGCGATCGCTGGCGGAACATGAGATTCCTCCGATTCAGATGGTGGTTGTAAATCTGTACGAGTTCGAGAAATATGCCCAGAAACCGAGCGTAACGCGCGAGGAACTGATCGAGAACATCGACATTGGCGGGCCGACGATGATTCGCGCTGCGGCTAAGAATTTCCAAGACGTTGCGGTGGTCGTTTCGCCCGAACAGTATGACGGCATTCTCGCGGAATTAATCGAGAACCGGGGTTCGCTGAAGAACTCCACGCATTGGAAGCTGGCGCAAGACGCGTTTTCACGCACGGCCGCTTACGATCAAGCTGTGTCTTCGCGCCTGTCGCAAATCGATACAGACCAAAACGTGCAGACGCAAGAGCAATTACCGCCGATCTTGCGGATTTCGGTGCCGCGTGCCGCTAGTCTCCGCTATGGAGAGAATCCGCATCAAAGCGCGGCGCTCTACCGTTTTGACAATACCGGCATTGCGGGGGCCGAGCAGCTTCACGGAAAGGAGTTGTCCTACAACAACCTAGTGGATCTTGATGCCGCGTGGCAGCTGGTTCAGGAGTTTGAAAGTCCAGCTGCAGCGATCATCAAGCACACGAACCCATGCGGTTGCGCGGAACAGGCGACGCTTGCAGAGGCGTATCGTAAGGCGCTCGAAGCCGATCCGATTTCGGCATTCGGCGGAGTATTGGCGTTCAATCGCGAGATCGACGGAGAAACGGCGTCGGAGGTCAGCAAACTATTTGTCGAGGCCATTGCCGCGCCGGCCTATTCGGCCGATGCGCTCGCGGCGCTAACAACCAAAAAGAATTTGCGGCTACTGAAGGTAAGAGCAGCGGAGAAGCCGGAGATCGTCATGAAATCGATTTCCGGTGGTCTGTTGGCGCAAACGGCAGATACGGCCGCACTCGACATTTCGGCACTTCAAGTGAAAACCACACGACAACCGACCGCGCTGGAGAAGGAAGCGCTGATATTCGCTTGGACCGTCTGCAAACACGTGAAGTCGAATGCGATCGTCTATGCGAAGGCAGGACAGACGGTAAGCGTAGGAGCCGGACAGATGAGCCGGGTGGATAGCGTGAAGGTTGGCGCCATGAAGGCAGTGCTGCCCTTAGCAGGGACAGTGCTCGCATCCGATGCGTTTTTCCCGTTTCCCGACGGGGTTGCGGAGGCGGCCCGGCATGGCGTGACGGCGGTGATTCAGCCCGGCGGCTCAGTTAAGGATGAAGAAGTGATTGCCGCGGCGAACGCCTGGAAGATGGCGATGGTCTTCACCGGCGTGCGCCATTTCCGGCACTAGTAGCGCTGGCAAAACTAGTTGCGCGAGGCCATTGCGCTGGCCCAGTCGGCGGGAAGCGTGCCTAACGGGAGCAGCTGGCCTTTCTCCAGGTGGCGGATTGTTTTCGCAAATTTCGCCGCGTGCGGGTCGTGCGTGACCATGACGACCGTCTTTCCGAATTCTCGATTCAGACGCATCAACATGGTGAGGACATCTTCAGCAGCGGCGGCATCCAGATTGCCGGTGGGCTCGTCGGCCAGGATGAGATCGGGGTCGGTGACAATAGCACGCGCGATCGCAACGCGCTGTTCTTGTCCACCCGATAACTGCTTGGGCAGGTGATCGAAGCGGTCGCCGAGACCGACCAGCTTGAGTGCTGTTTCGGCGTGTTCGACGCGTTCTTTCTTGTTCAGGCGCGTGAGTTTTAGCGGCAGCTCCACGTTCTCGAGAGCCGTCAGCACCGGAAGCAGATTGAAGGATTGAAAGACGAATCCGATGTGTTCATTGCGCCAGTGAGCGATCTGTTTGTCGTTCAATTGACGCAGATTAACGCCGAGAACTTCTATGTCGCCGTCGCTGGGTTTGTCCATCGCGGCGATTAAGTGCAGGAGCGTAGACTTACCGGATCCGGAAGGGCCCATAAGCGCGACAAAATCGCCGCGATGAATTTGGATGTCGACCGCATCGAGCGCTACAACGTGAAATTCGTCGCGCACAAACTCTTTACTCAGCTTGCGTGTGGTGACTATCGTTTCGTCCATGCTGGTTTCTCCGATTCCCATTCGCTTTTGTTATTTCACTTCCACTTTTTGTCCATCTTTCAAAGTTGCTGGAGGGCTCACGATCAGCTCCTCGCCACCGATGAGCCCGCTCGCAATGAGGACGCCTTTATCTGAGGTACCGCGGACGGTCACTGGCTTCTTTCGCGCGTGTCCGTTGACGACCGCGAAAACATTGCCGTTTTGGACAGCACCTTGCGGGACCACGATGACACGTTCCGCCGCCGGCGTGGCGCTAGTTTTCACATCGTTGTAGAACGAAACTGTGGCATTCATGTCGGGCCGCAAATAAGCGTCGGGGTTCAGCACGTGCACTTTCACCTGAACGGTGGCTTTGGCACGATCCGCTTCGGGTGAAACCTGTTCGATCTCGCCCTGGTATTTTTTGTCGGGGTATGCGTCCGTGGTCACAATGCCTTTTTGCTGAGGCCCGAGTTTTGGAAAATCGCCTTGCGGGATATCGAGCTCGACCTGCAGATCGTTGAGGTCGGCCATTGTGACGATGTAGCCCTTGGCGCCTTTGTCGCCGACGAATCCGGTGGAAATGAACTCGCCCTTCTCTACGTTGCGATCTAGAATCGTGCCCGATACCGGCGCTTTGATGACAGTATTGTCGAGCTGGTTTTGCGCATAGGCGAGCGCACCGCGTGCTTGTTCGATTTGTCCGCGAATCTGGTCGATCTCTTCCTTGCGCGGCCCCAGCACGGAGAGATCGAGCGTTCGCTGCAAGCTGGCAACCTTCGCATCATCGCCATCATACTTCGACTGCGCGTCGTCGAGCGATTGTTTGGCGAGCACCCCCTGTTCAACAAGCTGCCGCGTGCGATCGAGGGAAACTTTAGCATCGGCTAAGTCCGCCTTCGCTTGGTCGACGTCCGCTCGCGCTTTCTGAATTTCCTCAGGACGCGAGCCGTGCTGGTCTTCTGCCAACTTCGCCTGCAGGTTGGCGAGCTGGCCCTGCTGCTGCTGAACTTGGGCGCGGTATTCATCGTCTTCGAGACGCACCAGCACTTGTCCGGCCTGTACTTTGTCGCCCTTGTCGACGCCGATCCAGGCTACTCTGCCATTGACCTTCGAAGCGACTTCTATCTTGTGGGCGGCGACGATGTAACCTGTCGCGGTCAAAACTGTCTGCTCTCCCGCGGAGGCGTTGTCGATAGGCGATTGCACCTGAACCACGTGCACGGGTATAGGCGCGTTTACCCTTTCATACGCGAACACCGCGCCGATGGCGGCCAGACCGATGACGACTGCGAGAACGAGCAGTTTCAAGACAGGTTTCGGTTCCCGGGTTCGTCGGGCGGTTCGATCGATGCGGAGGTTTTTGAGCTCTGTCTCCATGTTGAAAAGCAGGGTTAAAAAATCGAGCGCGTCAGACTTCGCGTAATGCCGTCAATATTTCTTTCTTGGCCGCTTGGCGCGCGGGCAGCAAGCCACCTACTGCTCCTAAAAGCATCGAGAACAACAGCCCAATTGCCATGAGTTCCGGCCCGATCCGGAAGTTGAAACTGACCTCGCTAAAGGTGATGAAACTGCCCATCGCTGTCGTCACGTGGTTCAGCGGCAAAACAATCAGGCAAGCGAGTACACCGCCAACGAGCGCGAGCAACACCGATTCCAGAAAAAAGCTGAAGAGAATACTGCCGCGCGTGAAGCCGAGGATGCGCAGAGTGCCTACTTCTTTCGCGCGCCGTGCAACGGCTGCGTACATGGTGTTCATGGCCGCGAAGGAACTGCCGACGGCCATGATGATGGCAACGAAAATCCCGAGCGATTGAATGGGCCGCGCTGAGACGGTTTGTTGAGCGTAGTACTCTTTCTCGCTCATCACGGTGACGTTCAGGCGCGGGTCGTTTTCAAGAGCTTTCGCGAGCGCTGCTGCACTGACTTCGTCTGTGGCCTCGACAAGTGCCGAGCTGTATGTATCGGGCCGGTTGAAATCGGAAGCGACTTGATTGCCGTCACCAAAGATTTCGCTACTCACGGTGCTCTGGCCGCCATCCATGACGCCAACGACGGTCCAATAACCTTTGCCAAACTTCAGCTGCTTGCCGATTTGCGCGACGGGATATCGCTTAGCGATGTTTTTTCCAACCGTAATTTCCCTCTGACCGGGTTGAAACCAGCGTCCGGCCAAGAATCTTGACTTTTCGCATTTCGACGCCCCGAAGCGCCAAGCCGCGCAAGGTCACATTCGATCCTTCGGGGTTATCTACGCTCGGAAGATTGATGACGGTCACTACTTCGATAGAGGCCAAGGGCTGTCCATCGCGACCGGTGGCGATGCCCGGGAAAGTTTTGACGATTTGAAACTGAGTTGGCGTGAAAAGACTGGTCAGCTCGGCGTTCCCGCCTTTTCGCATGACCAGGATATGGAGTGGATCGCCACTGGCGCCAAACGCCGTTTGGAGTCCGGCGACGAGTCCCATGACCGCCAGTAGAACGGCCACTGTCATAGCGATTCCGGCCGCAGTCATCAGGGTGGTTGTCTTGCGAACGGTTAAGTTGCGGATGTTGTATGTGACCGGTATAGCCATGCGTGTCTTATCCGCTGTAGCGCAGTGAGTCCAGTATGTTCGTTCGCGCAGCGTTCCACGCCGGTATAAAAGAGCTGATCAGGCCGACGAGAACCGCTATCCCTAAAGCGAGCGATGAAGTAACGAGATTCATCGATAATCCGTGCAGCTGAGGCATGAAGGTGCCACCAACGGCACCCACACCAATGGTGAGAATTGTCGCCAGGAGGAGGCCGACTATGCCACCTATGAGAGCTATGCTGACTGCCTCGCCGATGATGAGCGCCAGAATCTTTTCGGTTGTAAAGCCAAGGGTTTTCAATACGCCAACCTCTTTGATGCGCTCGCGGACGGACATGGCCATGGTGTTACCCGACACCAGCAAAATGGTGAAAGTCACAGCCGCGCAGATGCTGAGCAGAAACAGCTTGACGTTGCCGATCATCGAAACAAAGCTCAGGGCAAACTGCTGCTCCGATTCGGTCTTCGTCGGCGGTGAGGAGTTTGCAAACATGTCGTCGACTGCTCGGGCGATACGCGGAACGTCTTCGGGGCTGTCAGCCAGGATGGCGACTGTGCCGATATAGTTGCGGCGCCCCAGGGGCAGCGCGTCACGAAGATAGGCGTAGTTGAAGAAAAGGCTCTGCTGCGCATCGGGATCATCGAAAATGCCAACGACTTTAAGCTGCAGGTTGACGGGATAGATGTCGCCAACCAGCGTGATACGGTCCCCCAACTTGAAGTGCAGCTTTTTGGTGAGATCTCGCGAGATAACGCAACCCGTTCGGTCCGCAATGAAGGCGCGCCGCTGATCCTCCGGCATTTCCATCTGGGTTCGAATCGCCAGGAAGGCCTTGGGTTCGACGCCGAGGCGGGCGAAGAAATTATTGAAGTCGCGGCTGTCCTTGTAGGTTCCACCGAACCAGTTCCATACGGACACTTCCTTAACTCCGGGTACTTGCCGGATTTTCGCTTCATAGGCCACCGGAATGGCTTGAGCGAGCGAAACTTTGTGCCTGACGACAAGGCGCAGAGCGGCGCCGGGGGTTTGCTGGCCGAAGTAAAGCGCGTGATACATCGCGATCAGCACGCCGAGCAGACAAAGGGAAACGGCCATGCTTAGCAGCGTGAGGATGCTACGCAACGGATTGCGAAAAATATTCTTTACGGCCAACGACAGATAACGGAACACGCCGATTCCCCTTTCCCGTTAGGGTACCGTAGAGAACGCACTTCAGGGCTTGAGGTCTGCCGTCGGGGCACTGCGTTTCAACGATGACACTAAAGGATACGAACCCTTGAATCCTTCGGTTCACCCGAATATTGCACCCCGCTGGGGGGAGGCGGATGAACGCTTCATGAAGAGGGCGCTCGACTTAGCGGTTCAGGCGCAAGCGGCGGGCGAGGTCCCGGTAGGCGCGGTGGCGGTCTACGAAGGCACAGTCGTAGGAGAGGGTTGGAACCGCCCAATCTCTTCCGGCGATCCGACAGCACACGCTGAAATCGAGGCACTGCGGCAGAGTGCCTTGCACCTCAAGAACTATCGGCTGCCGGGTACGGCACTCTACGTCACTCTGGAACCGTGCGTCATGTGCGCGGGGGCCATCGTGCTGGCGCGGGTGGAACGGCTGGTATTTGCGGCACGGGATATCCGTTTCGGCGCGGTCCGGAGCAAATTCGCGCTTGCGGACTCGGATCTGTTGAATCACCGGGTGCGGGTAGAGGAAGGACTGTTTGCCGCCGAGGCCGCCGCGCTGCTGGCGAAGTTCTTCGGCGGGCGGCGGAGCGCGGTGGAGTGATCAATCAAAAACAAAAAAGGGCCAAGCCCGAAAGCTTGGCCCAGGAGCATAAGCGTTGCGGCCGATCAGGCTGCCCGCTTGACGGGGAATTTCAAAACTTTCCTGGCCTTAGGAATCTCATCGGTTTCGACCGGGAATGGAGATACCGCCGCGACGTGGGATTTTTCCGTGCTGTTGAAATACTGATCCACCGGAAACAACGCGTGAGGCTGCAATTCCCGGAAGGTCCTGCCCAGCTTCTGTTCGATCCGGTAGATGTCGTGGAAAAACGTACCGCGATCCATATTCAGCTTGCGGCAGCATAGAGTCCAGTCTGCGCCGAGCAAATAATGAAATTTGAACACCTTGTACTGGTGCTCATCGAGGGCGCGCCGGCTCACAAGACAGAAGTCAGCGATAAATTCCTCATTCTTGAGGCCCCAAACAGATTTCCTCTGCCGTCCCGGGTTCGATTCCAGCGACACCCGGCTAATGTATTTCTCCTTAGAAGCGCACTGCCGAAAGCGCACATAACAGGCGCGGAAAATAGCCCTGAACACACAGTTGCACGGGGTTGACAGCCCTGCTCGCCCGGGTCTAAGACCGAGGCCATAGCAGTACGTGCACGATTGCTGCGCAAGAGCGAGAGTTTCAGAACGAGTCCACTGCATTTTTGTTTTTTTCTCCAACGAACCTCAGTCCTAGGGAGAACCCGGGTCGTTAGTATATGATCAACATACAATGTATTTAGGTTTTTCAAAAGAAATCAGAATAAATCGTGGCGCAAAATCGAGAGAGGATTCCTGAAGGCATTCCACAACTCTTTAACCCGTAAGCGCTTAGCCTCACACGTATTTGTTTTTAATTACGTGGTAAAATGGTGATAATTGTTGCTTTAATGAAGGGCCGTATATCAAGGTGGAATCACAGCCAGCAGCTACTACTATTACGTTTGCAGTACTTCACACGCGTTTGATAAAGGTGATAAATACGCGTATTAAGAATGGCGAGTTTACGGAACGCGGATTCGCCAGAATGATGGGGATTTCCCAACCGCAAATTCACAATGTTCTAAAAGGCGCGCGGAAATTACGCCCCGAAATTGCGGACCGGCTGATCGCCGCCCTTAAGATGGCGCTCCTCGACTTACTCGAAACGGCTGAGTTGCGGGAGCACCTTGGGGCGCGCCCGGCAAATGAGGACGGATTTCTATATCCCCTCCTAGGCGCCGAGTCACAGTTCACGATCAAGCGCGCGCGTCCAACAAGTATCGAGAAGAAGCTTCCTACCCGAGAAACCGCACGCATCACCCGCCGCCAAGAGCGAGCGATCTGAACACTTCAGAAGAATCTTAGATCCCGCCGCGGGTAGCAGCGAAGTCGCAGGCGCTGAGCTTTGTTTCGAAGCGGCTCACCGAATCTAATTTGAAACTCCTCCTTGAGCGAAGTTGTTCCGTAATGGATGCGCCAGCTCGTCCGCCTGCTCTCGCGTGAGCGACCCCGCGCTCGCTGCATTTCTCTACTCCTTTGATGTAACAGCAGTTTACGTCGCAAGCTCGGCACGTTGCCGCCTAGCTCGCTTGCGTGGCGGCGTGAATGCCTCTCCAGAACCGACTGAAGCACAGCCTGCTTTCAGCCTCGGAGAGACAAACAATGAACGCCGCAGCCATTAAGCGAGCACCTGCCACACAGCAAGCAAACAAAGAAACAGACCGCCGAGACCAGCTCATCATGGAGCATCTCGCACTTGTCACCGCGATCGCGGCGCACATTCAGAAATCAGTTCCGGTTCATCTCGAGCTAGACGACTTAATTCACGCCGGCGTGATGGGTCTCTTCGATGCGGCAACCAAGTACCGGACCGACAAGAAGGTGGCGTTCCCGACGTATGCGAAGCACCGGATTCGGGGCGCCATCCTCGATAGTCTCCGTCAACTGGACTGGGCTTCCCGCGATTTGCGCAAGCGATACAAGCAAATGGAAGCCCTGACGCGAGACTTGACGACGAAGCTTCAACGAGAGCCAACAGATGCCGAGCTTGCCAGTGCAATGGGGCTTGACGCGCGACGCTGGCAAACGTTGATGGTGGATTTTCGCAGCCTCGGATTAGCAGCTACGCAGGCGAGGGCTGAACGCGATGAGCACACCGCACCGGAAACACCGTGCGCGCTGTCGCACTGTCCCGATCAAGTCTTTGCCAAATCGGAGCTGCGCGAAAAGCTCGTCTCGGCCATGGAGACACTTCCGGAAAGATATCAGCAGGTCGTCAGACTGTACTACGAACGCGATTTAACGATGAAGGAGATTGGCGGGATCCTGGGAGTCAACGAGAGCCGCGTGTCTCAGATCCACAAGAGCGCACTTGAGCGGATGCAAACTGCACTCGACCGAAACGGGATTCACTCGGCCGCGGCATTTTGACTGCGCGAGTTATTGCACAGTGACGCGGTAAGGCATCAGGCGCAACACGCCTCCTTTGAGCAACGCGGGGCCGGGCAGACCACTGAAAGTTTTGCGGAGTTTCGCGCTAGCGAAAGCGTCCGAAAAGGCGTCGGGCGAGGAACTGGTAAGGAGTTCAAACAGGGTACGACGCGGTGGAAACATGATCAAATTCGTCTTGCCGGTGGGCGAGAGGTTCGCCTTCTTGCGAACGAGCGCTATCGCTTGATTGAGGCCGCCCATCTGGTCCACGAGTCCATTCTGGAGAGCTTGGCTGCCCATCCAAACGCGACCTTGTGCAAGCGGATCGATCTGATCGTAGGTTTTCTTGCGCGCTCCCGCCACCTTGCTTACGAACGATCGATAGGTCGCCTCAATCGAGTCGTGGAGTTTTTGGCGGGCGGCATCGGACAGGGGCAGGTAGGGCGAGTCCATATCGGCCAGCTTGCCTCGAGTCACCATGTCGTCGGAAATTCCGAGCTTGTCAAATAAGCCGCGCAAGACAGGCCTCACGTAAAGCACACCGATGGACCCTGTGATTGTGTCGGGATAGGAAACGACGGGATCTCCTGTCATAGACATGAAGTACCCACCTGAGGCCGCGACGTTTGACATCGAGATCACCAGAGGCTTCGCCCCGCTGAGCAGCTTCAGCTCGTGCAGGATCTCGTCGGATGCGACGGCATCTCCGCCGGGCGAATCGACCCGCAGGATGACGCCCTTGATGCTTCGGTCATTCCTAACCTGCCGGATGTTCTTCGCGAACGCACCCGACGCGATAACACCTTCACTGCTAAACGAATTGTCGGGCTCGCCGCTGACGATGTCGCCCTCGCCAACCAGCAGCGCAATACGGTCGCCCCGGCCAGGTGCTCCGTGGAAATAAGTCCGGATGTTCACCTTGTTCAGGTCGTTCATTCCCGTCTTTTTCTTAAGCTCGGCATAAACCTGATCTTCGTAGCCAAGCTCGTCGATCAGGCCCGTCGCCTTGGCTTGCGACGCAAGAAACGGTCCCATGTCCACCAGCGTTTTGATATCGTTCGCGCTCTTATGGCGGCCTTCCCCCACAGTCGAGCAGAAATCGCCATAGATCTGGTCCAAGATCTGATTGAGGACATCGCGCGTTTCGGGAGACATGTTGGTCCTGGTGAAGATGTCTCCGGCATCCTTGTAGCGGCCGACGTGATCGACTTGCATGTCTATTCCGAGCTTGTCGAGGCTGTTCTTAAAGAACATCTCTTCAAGGCGGAATCCCTTAACGTCGAGCATGTCGTCGGGAGAAACAAAGATTCGGTCAGCAATTGTGGCGAGGTAGTACTCTTGCGAACCCGGAGATTGCAAGAAAGCGTAGACGGGCTTGCCCGATTTCTTGAAATCCGACAACTCCTCACGCAGCTCCTGCAGCTTGGCCCAGCCGGCGAGCAAGCCATGCGGCTGCAGGACGACGGCCTTGATGCGGCTGTCAGTCGCAGCTTCGCGCAGGGACGTCCAGAGATCTCGGACAGTGGGGGCACTCTGGCTTTGGGGAAACGGAAAAGGAAACTCGACCGGTGCGGCTTCGGGAACATCACCCTCGAGCGTCAGAACGAGAACGGAGTTGGCCGCGATGGTGGGCTGTTTGGTCGCGAATAGGCGACCGATGGCTAAGCCGATGATAAGGATTCCAAGAACGGTGACGACTGCGCCGACTACGAGGCCCAATAAGAACTTCGCCATGTTGCTGAACCTGCTCTCTCCAATGGAAGAGTAGCAAGGCGCTGGAGGTGCGATTCGCTATTGAGTTACGGGAACGGGGATGAGACCGCGTTGTGCGGCGTATTCGACCAAAGTGGCGCGATTATGGATGTCGAGCTTGCGCATGAGATTCAGCTTGTGTGCCTCGACGGTTTTGACGCTGAGCGAGAGTTCGGAAGCGACTTCCCGGACGGTGCGACCTTCAGCGAGCAAGCGCATTACTTCCTGTTCACGAGAGGTAAGAACAGTTCCGCGTGCATACCCGTCATTGGAAGCGGCCAGCGCGCGCAGGTCAGGCACGATTTTGGATAATCCGCGGGAGGTCTGGTCGTCTGTAAAGGCAATCTGCCGAACGCCGGCAACCAGTTGAGCGGCGGTGCTGCTCTTCAGCATGTAGCCCCGGGCTCCTGCTGCGATAGCCAGGTCCAGTTGTTCCGGTGCATCTTCCTGGGTAAGGAACAGAATGGCGGTCTCAGGACGCGCTTGGCGGACAGCGAAGGCGGCTTGCTGGCCGTCGGCTTGTATCAAAGCGAGATCCATCAACAAAACGTCAGGCGACAACAGGCGGACTTTCGCCACCGTTTCTGTGACGTCCGATGCTTCATCTAAGATTTCCAGATCGCTCTCAGCCGCTAAGAGGGTTCGCAGGCCGCGACGAAACAGCAAATTGCCGTCTGCGATCAAAAGTTGGCTTACTCGTTTTCCTCGTCCCAAAGTTGCCTCGTCCCTCATTTACGCTTATCGGCACAAGTGGGGCTTAGTCATTAGAAAAGTAAACGGTTGAGCCGTTTAGGGTGGCATTCCCCTATTTAGCCAGGGGTTTTGCCCGGGCGATCGAGCTTGGAGTGGGCGAGCGCGGTTTCAAGCAGCTTGATAGTATCGTCCTCCTCCGTTTCCTTGGCACGGTCGAGAGCGGTGCGGCCGGCGTGATCTCTGAGGGCCGGGTTCGCTCCCCGATGAAGCAGGAGCTCCACTGCATCTGCACGTCCTAGAGAGGCGGCCAGCATCAAGGGAGTGGCACCCGACTCGCGATCCATGGCATCGATGCGAGCACCCCGATCAAGTAGAAGCGTGATCACATCGGCGTGCCCTGCGAGCGCTGCATCGTGCAAGGCAGTAGCTCCACTTCGGTCCAGAGCATCGACCGGAGCGCCGCGGTCCAACAGCAGTTGGACTATGTTCTTGCGACCCTTGAGGGCTGCATCGTGCAGATAAGTGGAACCCGAGAGCGTAGGTTTGCTGATATCGAAGCCGCTCTCTATGAGCATGCGGGCGATCTCGGTTCGGCCGCGCAAGGTTGCCGATTCCATAGCTTCTTCGGCCGCCTCTTCCGCATTTCTGGCGGGTCCGCGGACGTGCAACAGGGCGGCTACTACCTTCACGTTCTTGTAAGCGAGTGCCAGATCCAGTGCCGTTTGGCCGGAAGCGTCACGTTCGATTGGATCTGCCCCGGCATCGATCAGCGGCTGGACCAGCATCGCGAACCCTTTGATGGAAGCTTCGTGCAACGGCCCTCGGGCGTCGGCAGGATGAACGCGCTTGACGTCCGCTCCGTGAGCGATCAGGAGGGAAACAACGCTCAGTTGACCATGAAGAACCGCTTGATCGAGAGCGGTGTTTCCGTTGACATCGGCAGAGCCGATTTCCATTCCCGCATCGAGCAGCAGCGAAACGATCTGGGCATTCCCCGCTGCAGCCGCCATGTGAAGGACGGTCTGATTGTCGCGATACCGCGTATCGACGTGCGCCCCCGCGGTGAGCAGCATTTTCACCATCGCCGGCCGGCCTGTTAGCACCGCGTATTCGAGAGGAGTGGCGCCCGATACCGGCTGAACGGCATTCACGTCAGCTCCGTGCGTCAAAAGAAGACTGGCGATCTGGGTGTTGCCGGACCAGGCGGCAGTGAGCAGAGGTGTGCTTCCGAGGGCGTCGCGGGCATTCACGTCGACACCGCTCGCCACCAGCCGTTTAACGTCTTGGAGGTTTGACGACCTGACAGCAATCTGCAAAGGCTCAGCCGAGGAGGCGGGTTGCTGCTGCGAAGGTGTAGAGGATGTCGCCGCCTGAGCAAATTTCCTGGGCAGTGACGACTTGGCTGCAGCTGAGGAACAGGTCGCGAGGGCCAGTGCGGGCAACAGCGCGAGCGCACCGGCCGACCGAAACATGCCCACAGCGTAGCACCGAAAGAGGCTTGCCCGCTGAAGGCTCTGCCGCGCGACCGCTCAACGAAAGGGCGCCAGCAAGGTGGCGCCTGGAATGTGCTTCTATTTACGACCGAACAGGGGTGACGGGAACCGATTCTTTGGCCGAAGTCGCAAGGTGCTTATCGAGCATCTTCTGGAATTCGGGCTTCCCGATCGCGCCGACTTTCTGTTCAACGACTTGGCCGCCTTTGAAGAGCAGCAGAGTCGGAATGCCGCGGATGCCGTAGCGGAAAGCGGTCTGCTGGTTCGCATCCACGTCCACCTTTCCGACCTTAATCTTGCCGGCATAGTCGGTTGCCACCTGATCTACGGTAGGGCCCATCATGCGGCAGGGGCCACACCACTCGGCCCAAAAGTCCACCAGCACGGGGACGTCAGAATTCAGCACATCTTTATCAAAAGTATCGTCAGTGAAGGTCAGCGTGTTGTTTCCTGCCATGGCATTCTCCTTACGTTTGATGAGTTTGTGGCCAATTTGATTCAGGCCGGCAGCGAGCCCGTTCGACCGCTCGCGGTGAGCGTAGGGCCCGATCAGGTCCGACGCTGCTCATATCGTCCCACGTGTATGCGGGTAGAGACCGATTGTTAGGTTAAACTGAAGGTCCAAACATCGTTTTTGGACAAGGTCGTCTTTGATCCGCACCTCGGCTGTCCTCGCCGTATTTCTTCTTTTCTCATCTGCCGCGATTGACGCGGGAACGCTCCTTCCTCAGGCGCAGGGCCGGGCGGGAGCGCTCCCGAACGATTCGGGAGAGAACGGTTTCAGCGTCAGCATCACGCTTTTTTCCACTCTGGCGGCCATCAATGCAGCTGGCTATGACGCGGGAATGGATTCGCCTCTGAATGATCGCTACCGAGTCCGTGGCCAGATCCGCGAAGCACTTGCAAAAGAGAAGATTGGCTGCCTTGCGGAGCTGAAGACGTTCTACAAAGAGCATAAGAAAGCTTCCGATACAGCGGATTTGAGTCAATACATTTCGTTTGCGCTGATTGCAGGGGGACCGCCGAACTTCGAAGTGACCGCGGGCGCGGTGCCGGCCGATGTCGAGCCGTTGCGGAGTTTTAGCGAGTTGTTGGCCCGTTTCTACAAGGAAGCCAATCTCGAAGACTTGTGGAACCGGTCGCAGGGCGCCTACGCGACTGCTATGGCAGAGTATCAGGATGCCGTGATCGGGACCCTCTTCGAGGCGAATGGTTACTTGCGCAACCCCTCGGGCTATTTAGGACGGCGTTTTCAGATCTATCTTGACCTGTTGGCCGCGCCCGATCAGGTGCAAGTGAGGAGTTATCGAGACGATTTCTTCATCGTAATTACACCGAGCAGCACGCCGGTCGTGGATGAAATACGCGATGCCTATCTTGCTTATTTGCTCGATCCGCTGACCTTCAAATACAGCGAGATTATCAAGGAGAAGAAGCCGCTCCAAAAGTACGCCGAAGAGGCGCCCGCGCTCGATTTAGCCTACAAGGATGATTTCTCGCTGCTGGTCACGAAATGTTTGATCAAGGCGATCGACAGCCGCTTGATGCATGGCGGCGCAGATAAACGCCAGCAGTTTGTGAACGAGGCCATGCGCGAGGGTTTCATCCTGACGGCCGCCTTCGCCGATCTTCTGCCCGCCTATGAAAAGCAACAGGATGCGTTTCGGCTGTATTATCCCGATCTCATTTCAGCTGTGGATGTAGGGAAAGAACAAAAGCGGCTAAAGAAGGTGGAGTTCGTGGCATCGGCGCCTCCACGGGTGATTGCTCCACCCGCGAAGATCCAGCTCGAGCCGGCCGAAGAGACGCTCGAGACGGCTGAAGGCCTATATGCCCAGAATGATTTCGAAAGCGCGCGCAAGCTATTTCATAACGCCCTCGAGCAGAGCAACGACAAGGCCAAGCAAGCTCGAGCGTACTATGGTTTGGCGCTGATCGATCTTCAGGAGAAACATTGGGATGAGGCGCTCAATCTCTTTCAACGTACGGTGGACGCAAACCCCAATTCGGCGATCAGCGCGTGGTCGCACTACTATCTAGGCCAGTTACAGCGCAAGGCGGGAGAGCAGGAGAAGGCCACGGCTGAATTCAAATTGGCGCTTGCGACCCAAGGCGCGTCTGCAAAGGCGCGCGAAGCCGCGCAAAAAGCCCTGCAGAGCGGTACAGGAGAAATAAAGCAATGAGACTTCCATCGTTCGCAACCGTAATGGTGCTGTTGACGTTACCGGTCCTGGCGCAACAGCCCAAGGCCAAATCGCAAAAAGAGGTGGAGGCGCTGCAGAAGGTGCAAGCCGCCGCACAGGCGGGCAACGACGACGGTGAAATCCAGGCGATCAACTATGTGCTCGAGAACTTCGTCGATACCGAATTCAAAACCATGCTGTTGAATATGGGGATGGATGCAGCGGCGCGAAAGGGCGATTACGGGCAGACCGTTGCCTTCGGCGAACAAGCCATACAGGCTGATCCGAACAACGTGATCGCGCCGATTACGTTGGCTGGGACGATTGTGCAGCATACTCGCGAGAACGATCTGGATAAGGCACAAAGCTTAAAAAAAGTGAACGATTACGCGAACAAAGGGCTAACTCTGTTGAAGAACGCTTCGGCTCCTCCCAGCGGCATTGCGCCCGACAAATGGCCGGACTTTAAGAAGCAGTTGACCGGCCAGGCGTACGATTCATTGGGTTGGGCAGCAGATCTGGATAAGAAGTACCCGGAAGCTATTGAGAATTTGAAGAACGCAGTCGCAAACGATCCGAGCCCGGTTTCTCAGGCCCACCTCGCGAAGGCGTACCTGGACAACAAGCAATACGATGATGCGATCGCAACCGCCGATAAGGTCCTGGCCATGAACGATGCTCCGGCGGTAGTCAAGCAATTTGCGCAACAGCAGAAGGATGCCGCGACAAAACTGAAAGGGGCCAAGTAGCGCAGCTAGCCGCGCATGCGTCCTCTGTTCGAAGGCTTGGAACAGAAGCTTGGATATCACTTTCACAACCACGAGGTGTTACTCCGCGCTCTGACACATCGGTCCTGGCCGTCTGAGCACGGGTCGGCGCTCCCCGAAGATAGCGACAACGAACAACTCGAGTTCCTGGGAGATTCCGTTCTAGGATTCATCGCAAGCGAATCGCTGGTCGCACGTCATCCCTCGCTTCGCGAAGGGCAGCTTTCGCAATGGAAAGCTCACCTGGTGAGTGCAACGCACTTGCATACGTGTGCGCTCGAACTGGGCTTGGGCGAGCACCTGCGGCTAGGAAAGGGCGAAGAGCGGAATGGCGGGCGCGAGCGCAAGACACTGCTCTCGAACGCTCTGGAGGCGGTGATCGCCGCAATTTACCTTGACGGCGGTATTGAAGTGGCGCGCTCCTTCATCGAGGAGCACATTCTGAGTGTGCTGGAGAGCCCGGAGGATGTGGAGTCGATTGGCCGATTGAATCACAAGAGCGTGTTGCAGGAGCGGACGCAAGCGCTGGGTTTACCGGTCCCCCGTTATTCGACTGTAGAGACCAGCGGGCCTGAACACGCGAAGACTTTCACAGTCGAAGCAAGAATCGGAGACCAGCTTGCTAGTCGCGCAACCGGGAGTTCAAAGAAGAGCGCCAGCCAGCTTGCGGCACAACTTCTTCTCGAGAAATTAGAGTTTATGGTGAAACGCGAATCGGCCGACACTAAGCGCGAAAGACGTCCTCACGTCCGGCACTGACTCTCAGCTAACGGGGCGCGTTGGTCTGCTCACGATTTCGAGAATCGTGTTCAGTTCCCGCCGCAACTCCTGATAGAAGGCGGCCGTCGCGGTGAACAACTCGCCTTGACGGCGCTGCGAAACAGGTTTGGCGCTGTCGCGTTTAGGTCTCGATTCAAGAACTTTACGCGCACCCTCGATGGTGAACCGCTTCTCATACAAAAGGCGCTTGATCTCGAGCACGAGTTCAACGTCCTTGCGACGGTAAAGGCGATGACCGGTGCCCGACTTCTTGGGACCGAGTCCTGCGAATTCAGATTCCCAAAACCGAAGAACGTACGGTTTTATCCCGGCCAGTTTGGCGACTTCGCCAATGCGGAAATATAACTTGTTCGGAATCTCCGGAGCTGACGCAGGTTTAGAGGCCAAATCTTCCATTCGCAGCCAAGCAGGTCCGCCCTCAATTGTATCGGAGGATGAGAGCGATGGACAGTTCTGTCACCGAACCTCTAAGGTCACCGTAACTGCCACGTGAACGTCCAGACTGCCGGGTTGTATCGGTGTCTCGACCGCCGAGGTCAGTTGCACGCTTTGCGCAACGGAACCAATCGGCGTGATGCTGGACACCTCGCTGGATTGTGCCTCAAGCACGCCGACAATTTGCAAATTCAGCGCCTTCGCGATCGCTTCGGCATTCGCGCGTGCTTTTACAGCTGCTTGGGCTAAAGCTTGCGTGCGAGGCACCTCGTCATCGCGAAGCAGAAAGGAGATGCCGTTGATCCTGTTTGCTCCTGAATTGGCGGCAGCGTCGATAATCTTGCCCACCAGCGTCAGATCATTGATGGTCGCAACGACCGTGTTCGCCGCTTCATAGCCGGTGATCTTTAGAGGGAGGCCAACTTTTGAATACTGGTAATCAGGTCTGATGGAATAGCCGCTTGTTTTCACGTCGCCGGTGGCACCGACAGTGCGCTTAAGCGCGTTCAATAGCTGCGTTGTTTGCTCCGCATTCTGTGCTGACGCTCGTTGGGCGTTGGGGGCTTGGCTGACGACGGCGATCGAGATTTCAGCTCGATCGGGCTTGGCGCTAACGGTCGCTTCGCCGGAGGCGCGAACGACGTGAACCGATCCGGGGCGCTGCTGAGAAAGGCCCAGAGAGGGCGACAGAATGAACACGAAAGCAATCCAGTACCAACGCATAGCTTGAACTTATCAATCGCAGCCGAGGCGCGCTGGCCGTACTTGGTCCGCTGCAACAGAATCCGAGTATAGCCAGGGATCGAGGGCGCCGGTGGTGAAACGTATATGGGAGCGGGGCGATCTTCTCAGTTAAATAGGATCGAGTCTTAGGATCAGCAACATGAGCCGGCGTCTTTGGTATGCACTGGGCATCGTATGCGTGCTGGCGCTCATCGGCGCGGCGGTGCTGTATGTTTCGGCCAAACGCAAAATGCAGAACCTCGGCCCTGAGGCTCGGAAGAGAATCATCCAGGCTCTCGAGGAGCGATTCGACGCGGACGTAGATTTGAAGTCTCTGCAGATCTCGCTGTACCCACATCCGACGGCGATCGGTGAGGGGCTCTCGATTCACCACAAAGGATGGAGGGATCCACATCCGCTCATCTACATCCGCCGTTTCGTCGCACAGGCGGACTACAACACGATCATCGCGAAAGATAATCACGTGGACCTGGTTCGTTTGGAAGGACTGGAAATTCACGTCCCACCGCGCGGCCGATCTTCTCTAGTCCAGGGCAGTGAACAAAATCATCCGATTGAAAGTTCACAGCCGGGCAACGATTCAACGCGCCTTCGCTTCTTGATACAAACGGTAGTTGCGGACGGGACGCTGCTCGAGATTGAGCCGAAGATCGAAGGCAAACAACCGCTGCAATTTCGCATCGAGAAGCTAACGCTTCACCCCGTCGGACCAGGGCACGCGATGGCATTCACAGCCATGTTGACGAATGCAAAGCCGCCAGGTCTGATAGAGAGCAGCGGCAGCTTCGGTCCTTGGCAAAAGGACGAGCCACGGGCTACTGCCGTCTCCGGAAACTACAGTTTCAAGAACGCAAATTTGGGAGTGTTCAAGGGCATCAGCGGCATTCTTTCCTCAACGGGCGCGTATCACGGCGTGCTGCAGTATATCGATGTAAATGGAACGACGGACACCCCGAAATTTGCACTGAAGCGCGGCGGTGAGGCCGTGCATCTTGTGACAACGTTTCATTCTGTCGTCAATGGGACGGATGGCGATACGATACTCGATCCCGTAGACGCACATTTTCTTCGCTCTGAATTCATCTGCCGAGGCGACGTTGTGCATAACCCCGGCCCCAACGGGAAAACCGTCAACCTTGACGCCGTGGCAAAGAATGCTCGAATGGAGGACATCCTGCGGCTCATCGCCGGAAAAGGCAAGCCGTTCCTGACCGGTGCGATCAATTTCAAGAGCAAGATTCTCATTCCGCCGGGCCATGAGGACGTCATGGACAAGTTGAAATTAAATGGAGAATTCGCGGTGTCCTCAGCCGAATTCACGAGCCCGAAAGTAGAGCAACGTCTTCAGGGCCTCAGCGATCGTGCCCGCGGCATATCGGCGAAAAACGAGGAAAATGGACCGTCGACGACCGTCGCTTCGGACTTTCACGGCCATTTCACAATGGATCGCGGCAAGGTGTCGTTGTCCACTCTTTCCTTCAGTGTTCCGGGCGCTGCGATAAAGCTGAGTGGTACTTACGATCTGCGATCGGAGCAGATGGACATGACTGGCCTGTTTCGGATGCAGGCCACGCTGTCAGGGACTCAGTCCGGAATCAAGCATTGGGTGCTGAAGCCGTTCGATCGCATCTTCGAAAAGAATGGCGCCGGTTTCGAGGTGCCCATCAAGGTAGGCGGCACGAAGGATCATCCAGAGATCGATGCGGAGATTTTTCACAAGCGTGTCACCATACACTGACAGTCATGACTAAGCGATCAATTCCAGGCACTGCATCCCGTCTTTTCATCCTGCTGTTGCTGGCTGGCGCAGTTCCAACTCAAGCGGCGTCGAGTATTCCAAAAGAGCCATTCGGGAAAACAGCGGACGGCGAACAGACATACGTTTTTACGCTGCGAAACTCTTCGGGCATGGAAGTAAAGATCACGAATTACGGTGGTACGATCACGCAAATCAAAGTACCGGACCGAAACAAAAAGTTCGATGACGTAGCGCTTGGATTCGACAATTTAGACGGGTACACTTCGAAGATAAACACGGCCTATTTTGGTGCGACTATCGGGCGATATGGGAACCGCATCGCGCATGGCACGTTTACGCTGAATGGACACGAGTATCACATACCAATAAACAACGGACCTAATTCGCTGCACGGAGGCCTGAAAGGGTTCGATAAGCGAGTTTGGGATGCCAAGGAGGTATCGGACGGCAACGGTCCCGCCTTGGAATTGCGTTATTTAAGCCGCGACGGCGAGGAAGGTTTTCCGGGCAATCTCAACGTAACCGTGCGTTTCTCACTCGGAAACAAGAACGAGTTGCGGATCGACTACACTGCTACGACCGACAAAGATACCGTTCTGAATCTGACGAATCATTCTTACTTCAATTTGGCTGGTGCGGGAAGTGAGACGGTTCTGAATCATAAGCTCACGCTGAGGGCGGATCGCTTCACCCCGATTGACAGCACGTTGATTCCGACCGGTGCGATTCAGAGCGTGGCAGGAACGCCGTTTGATTTTCGTAAGCCTACCGCGATCGGTGCTCGCATTAATGAAGACAACCAGCAACTCAAGTTTGGCAAGGGATATGACCACAATTTTGTGCTGAACAGCAACGGTGATTCGCTCGCTCTCGCCGCCAAAGTGGAAGAACCGAGTTCCGGGCGCGTGATGGAAGTGCTGACGACCCAGCCGGGTATTCAGTTTTACTCCGGCAATTTCTTGGACGGCAAGATTCACGGCATCGGCGGTGCTTATCGTTACCGTTCGGCGCTGGCTCTAGAAACCCAACATTTTCCCGATTCGCCGAATCATTCCAACTTTCCGACCACCGTTTTGCATCCGGGTCAACGCTTTCACAGTACGACGATTTATCGCTTCTCGACCGAGTGAAGTATTGTCACTTTTTCACGCGCCGGAGCGTGAACGCGTCGGGCTGCAGCGTGGCATCCTTCAATCTCTTCCAATCGTCCGTTACGCGTATCAATTTGCCGGTAATGTGATTGGATTGTTCGGAGGCGAGGAATGCGACGTGCTCGAGTTGTAATTCCGGAGAGATTCCGCCGGTGCGCCGAGTCTCCTTTGCCGCGTTGACGACGCGCGGCTCGAGCCGATGTTCCGCGCGTATGATTTCGTCCGTCAAGTTCGTGTAAGCCGGACCCGGATCAAAGCAATTGATTTGAACATTCTGGTCTACGACTTCGGCGGCGAGGGATTCTACAAAGCGAACGACCGCAGTTTTTGAAGTTGCGTATCCAGCGAAATAGAGTTTCGGCACTTCATCGCTATCGCAGGCAAGGACGATGATCTTGCCGGCGCGTTTTTCTACCATCGACGGCAGCACGGCGCGACACGAATGAATGACCCCCAGCAGGTTGATCTGAATGGGTTCGATCCAGGCTTTTAGCGGAGTGCTGAGAAACGAGTTGAGCGGACCACTGATTCCAGCTGCGCAAATCAGAACGTCGACCGGGCTGCCGAAGACCACTCGCGCACGGTCAACTGCCAGCGTCAGTTGCTCCGGATCCGTAACGTCCGCGCGAATGCGGAGAGCGTTGCCGCCGGACTGTTCGATCTCGATGTGCGCAAGGTCAATCTCCGCTTTGCTTCGCCCAACGAGAGCGATTTTCGCGCCGAGACGCGCGAATCCGAGCGCCAGCCGCTTGCCGATTCCACGCCCTGCGCCGGTGACGAGCACAGTCTTGTTCTTAAATTCGCTGGAAGGGATGGCCAAACTTGTCTGCTCCGCGACAGGAAAAAGGGCGGCCACACGGACCCCCGACTCAAGAGTAAAACATGGATATATTTTTCTAAGTATTCTCAGGGATACCGCCTGCTTGCGCATCGAGAGGCACAATAAGCGAAACGCCTTGCGAGTCCATTTGGGCCTGATAATTAGCGGTTTTGCGCTATACTTGCGCATGGCGGACGCGCATAGAAGCATTGCGTCCGCATCCCCGAAACCAGAGGCGAATGAGTAAAGAAGACAGCATTGAAGTAACAGGAACAGTTGTAGAAAAATTTCCAAGCGGATTGTTCAGCGTTCAATTGGATCAGGATCGAACAGTTCTGGCGCATCTCGCCGGCAAACTGAGACGCAATCGAATCCGCGTACTAGCCGGCGACCGCGTAACCCTTGAGATGTCTCCCTATGACCTCACCAAGGGACGAATCACGTACCGGCATAAGTAAATTCCTCTGGCTTTCCTCCTCCGCCGCATTCAAGAAACCGGAACCAGCCCCTCTCGAAAATCGTCCCGTGTAGCAGAATCTCTCAGGTGACCGCGGGCAAGTTCGACGGTTCGGCAGCAGATCAATTGAGTACTGTCCACTACTATAAGGAGTTGTCACCTCCCGATCCATTTCGTCAGGAGGCGATGCCATCTTTCAGGCGAAGGCACTGGCCACAAATCTATTTCGGAGTGGCCTCCACGTCGCTTGCGACGCTTTTGCTCGAACTCTCGCTCACCCGAGTATTTTCAGTCGTCTACTTTTACCATTTCGCTTTTCTCGCGATCTCGGTTGCACTATTTGGGTTGGGTGCCGGAGGGGTTTTCTCATACGTGGTTGTCGGCTGGCGTGGCCGGCTCTATGAAAAGCTTGGCGTACTCGCGAGCTTGAACGCAGTGGGCACAGTTCTGTGTCTCTGGTTTCTTCTCACACGAACCGGCAACATGGGAATAGCGGAATTGTTCAGCGCTTACCTGGTGGCCGCTATCCCGTTCCTGTTTTCCGGCACCATTCTTTCTCTGGTGATCGCAGACACGATTGGCCGAGTCAACCGAGTATATTTTTTCGATCTGATCGGTGCTGCTGCAGGTTGTGCCGTTCTGGTGCCGCTGCTGAACTGGGTAGGCGGCCCGAACACGATTCTGATTGCAGCGGCGTTGTTTGCCGTTTCCGCGGCCATTTGGTTTCATCTCGCGCGTGCGCCGCGCGGCAGGGTGGCAGGAGTCCTGACAGGATTGCTGCTCATCGCGCTTATTACCTATAACTCCAGATACCCCGTCATCGACGTGAAATTTGCCAAGGGGCAACAACTCAAAAACGAGGAATTTGTCAGATGGAATAGTTTCTCGCGTATTGCTTTGAAACCTGAGCCGGGCAGTGATATGAAGAGCATCGTTATTGATGCAGACGCCTCAACCGGAGTGGCTCGGTTTGATTTCGAGCACCTGTCGGCGCAGCAAAAGTTTGAGCTTGCTTATCACGGACCCGGATTGCCTTATCTGCTGCGACCCGGCGCGAAGACGCTCGTAATTGGCCCGGGCGGGGGTTGGGATATCTCTCGCGCGCTCGCGTCCGGCAGCCGGGACATCACTGGAGTCGAGATCAACCCGATCATCGCGAAGGTGATTATGCGGGAGAAATTTCCGCGCTACAGCAATCGTCTGTACTTCAGACCCGAGGTCAAGATTGCGGTCGAGGATGGCCGTTCTTTCGTACGCAGATCGCGTGAACAGTATCAGGTTGTGCAGGCAACGCTGGTCGATACCTGGGCATCGACGGCGGCGGGCGCGTTTGCACTTTCGGAGAACAATCTTTACACCACAAATGCGTTTGCCGACTATCTATCGCACCTGACCAGCGATGGGATACTGGCGTTCACACGCTGGGGGTTCGATCCTCCCCGCGAGTCTTTGCGTGTCGTGTCGCTGGCGTACGCGGCACTGAAACAACTGGGGCAACGCGATCCTGCCCGAAACGTAGCGGTTTTGCGCGAGAACGCGCAAGAGCTGCAACGGTGGGGGGCACAGGACACCATCCTTGTATCGCGCAATCCTTTTGAAGCCGCCGATATCGATCGCATCCAAAGCGCTGCTACGGCAGGCCACATGCGCGTGCTCTATGTGCCGGGAACCACTGCGGACAGCCCGTTCAGAGACCTGCTTCTCTCCACGGATCCCAACCGCTTCTTCGATTCTTATTCGTTCGATGTTCGACCTGTTACGGACGATCGTCCGTTTTTCTTCTACACCGTGCAGGCTCGGGATATCTGGCACTTCGTGAGACACGCATCGCGAGAGTCCGCCGATTACAAGGTCAATTCGGCACTTCCTGTCTTGTTCGGAATCATCGCGATTAGCATCGTTGCGATGCTGATCATTCTTTCGCTGCCGCCGCTGCTGCTCGGCCGCAAATTGCCGCGCACCAAAGGAAGCCTACGCGCCCTTTTCTTTTTCCTTTTCATCGGCGCCGGCTACATCTTGATTCAAGTGGCGCTTATCCAAAAATTCGTTCTGTTTCTCGGGCACCCTACGTATGCGCTCACTGTCATCATCTTTTCGATGCTGCTCTCGAGCGGCATCGGCAGCTTTGCAAGTAAGCGGGTTATTCGGGGCGAGATGCGAAGACTCACGGGAGCGCTGTGGCTGATTGCTGTAGCTATACTCGCGCTGGCCGCTATTGTCACGCCTGTATCGGCGAGCGGTGTGGGGCTGGCATTCCCACTAAAAGTTTTGATTTCTGTTGCACTCATCGCGCCGGTCGGATTTGCCATGGGAATGCCATTCCCCACCGGCCTCGCACTGCTGGAAAACATAATGCCCGCTTCGGTTCGCTGGGCTTGGGCTATTAATGCGGCATCGAGCGTCATGGGGTCCGCCGCAGCGATGTTCCTCGCCATATATTTCGGTCTTCAGCTGACGCTCATCATAGGCGGCCTTTTCTACCTGGCAGCCTGGATCACGGCAACGTATTCGCCATTGAACGAGGCATATTCGACGAATCTCGTCGCATCAGCATAGTTACTAAGTTCTGCGGCCCCTGCCCGCTAAATTAGGAGCGTGACCACTCAGCCGGGCAAACAGCATGACCTTCACGGCAGCGCTCCCGACACACACCATACCGCTCTACTGCTGATCGATGTAATCAACGATTTCGAATTTCCCCGTGGCGACGAGCTCTTCAAGCGGGCGCTTCCTATCGCCGCGCGCATCGCAACGCTGAAGAAGCGAGCGGCCTCCGTGGGCATTCCCGCTATCTACATCAACGACAACTTCGGACGGTGGCAATCGAAGTTTGAAGAGATCGTGAAGCATTGCTTGGAGGACGGCGTTCGCGGGCGACCTTTTGTCGGACAGTTGGTGCCCGGCGAGCGGGATTACTTCGTTCTCAAGCCCAAGCACTCCGGCTTTTATCAAACGCCTCTGGAACTTCTCTTGAAACACCTGGGAGCGGAGCGCCTGATCATAACGGGTGTTTCTACGAATAGCTGTGTTTTATTCACCGCGAATGATGCCTACATGCGCGATATGGAGTTAATAGTGCCGCAGGATTGCGTGGCGGCTTGCAACACGCAGGAGCACGATTTCGCGATGGATCAAATGAAATCCATGCTAAAAGCAGATGTGTCCGCGTCGACCGACATCGATTTCGAGCGCTTGAGAAGCGATTGCGCGAAGTGAAAGCAGCTCAGTGGTTGTGAATGACGCGCAACGCGTCTTCGAGTGCCTCGACGAAAAAATACTCGCCCCACATCACTGACTCATCGACACCGAGTCCCTTATGGATGTGGTAGACGCCGCCCTTTAAGACGCCTTCCCATGCCGGATCCGCGCTGGCCAGATACTTCGTGCATGAAGTGCGCAGAATGTGCATCGCGGTAGACCAATAGAAATGACCCTTCATGGGATCGGATATGTGCCGGCACAAGCGCAGCAAGCCAGCCGCCGTGATCGCTGCCGCAGATGAGTCGACGAGCGACCGGTTCTCCGGCGGCGCGTTATAGTCCCACGGTGGAATGCCGTCCGCGGGCGTGTGGGTGATGTAGTAATCCGCGCAAGCCTCGGCCGTTTGCAGAAAGCGAGGGTCCCGGCTGTATTCGTATGACATCGAGAAACCGTACAAGCCCCAGGCGAGACCTCGTGACCAGCAGGAATCGCCGCGGAATCCCTGTTGGGTCGACTGCCGCAGGAATTCGCCCGTCTCTAGATCGAAGATGCCTTCGTGAGCGGTAGACCCATCTCCACGAACCAGAAATCGCCTGGTGGTTATGCAGTGCCGGACAGCAATATCGCGCAGGTGTTTGTCGTTACATTCTCTGGCTGCGTAGAAGATGAGACCGACGTTCATCATAATGTCGATGAAAATCGAATCCTCGGCGACGAAGGAACGCAAATACTGGCCAACTTCGTTGAAGCGCTGCGCCAGCGTTTTTCCGGCGTGCAGCACTACGTCGCGGACTGCGTTGTCTCGCGTCACTTGATACCAGCGGTGATAGGTGGAGAAGAAGATGAATCCCAGGTCGTGCACATCGCTGTCGGTCTTGCGCGATTCCAGCGGTTTGCTGTAACGAATGGCCTGCTCCATCCAGAATTTCGCGTCCGGCTTGTCAGGCGCAAGATGTTTGTAGAAGAGCCACATCATGCCGGGCAAAAATCCGTCGCACCAATGCGTCCAGGCCGGCCCTTCATGTTTCCATTCACCGCCGACCGTGTACATCGGATAGAACTCTGGGTGTTTTTCGATAAGCCGCTTCACCTGCTTTTGCGCAAAGCGGATGGCGTCTTCAAACAGCTCCCGGTCGGACTCGTAAACGAACTGAATCACATCAATACCTGCGACGACAATTATAAGTAAGCGTTTGGACATCCGGTTGGAATGCCGAACGCGGTTCGATCTCTACAGCGGGTTTTCTCTGTTACTATCGGTGCAGCATGGCCGCGAAAGTCACCATAATCAACAATGGACCCATTCGAATTGAAGGCGAATTCGTCATCGAGGATTCCGAGGGAAACTCGTTTGGTTTGGCGGGCAGGTCGGTCATTTCGCTCTGTCGCTGCGGAATGGCGGAGAACAAGCCATTCTGTGATGGCTCACATGGGCGCAACTTCTTCAGTTCTGAATGCAAAGCCCGCGATTTACCGCCTCCTAAAGCGAAAATCTGAAGTTGCCTTTTCCCCGGTCCTAGGCACATCTGTTCCGGAGGGGAATTGATGGAGTGGTACTACGCTAATGCCGGACAGCGCTCCGGCCCTGTAGACGAATCAGAACTTCAGGCGCTGTACGCAGGCGGACAACTTCGGGGCGATACTCTCGTTTGGAAAGCAGGCATGGGCGAGTGGCAACCGCTCGGTGCGGCTCAACCCTCTTTCTTAAACGCGGTCCCGCAGTCGCAGGGGCGATTCTGCACCGAGTGTGGCCGGGAGTTTGATCCAGCGGACTTGTTGACATTTGGCGCCGCACGAGTTTGCGCCGGTTGCAAGGACGTCTTCTTCCAGCGTGTTCGTGAGCAAGGAAGCGCAGTTGCAACCGAAAGAACGTTCCGGCGTTACGGCGGTTTCTGGATCCGATTTGGGGCTCGGGTCTTGGATGTCGCGATTCTTTGGGTGGTGTTGTTGCCCTTGAGCTATGCACTCGGCTTGTTCCTGCCCAACGTGTTGCGCCAGCAGCCGGCTACGCCTGATATACGATCGTTCGGTCCGTTTTTCGCCGGTCTGTTGGTCGTCAACTTGATTTCATGGTTCATTGCACTGCTCTACGAGGGATGGTTTGTTTCGAACCGCGGCGGCACTCCCGGGAAGCTCGTGTTGGGCCTGAGAATTGTGCGCCCGAATGGTGACAAAGTTTCGTTCGCCCGCGCGTGCGGCCGCTATATGGCTTCTATCGTCAGCAGTCTGACGCTTTTCATCGGATACATCATGGCCGGGTTTGACGACCAGAAACGTGCTCTGCACGATCACATGTGCGACACGCGCGTTGTGTATAAATCCGCGTGATGGCGGTTCAGGCGATCACGGTTGCCTGTCCGTGCTGCGGTTTGGTGCTGAGTGGTGACGACGCCGTCACAATATGCGGCAACTGCAAATCTCGCATTGAGGCGACCGTCTTCCCTGCGCTCTTTCGCGCTTCTGAGAGCTACGCGCACGAAGTAGTGCTGACCGACGAGGCCGCTTGTTATTTTCACGCAGAACGCGTAGCCGCGTTTGCATGTTCGCGATGTGGCCGGTTCTTGTGCCCACTATGCCGAATCGCCTGGTCAGGCGAAGATGTTTGTGCATCCTGCTTAGAAGCGGCAAGCAAAGGCACACAAGCAGACAAGCTTGCTTCCAGCCGATTTCATTTCGATTCCTTGGCGCTTACATTGAGTACGGCCGGTGTACTTACCGGATTTTTGAGCATGTTGACCGCTCCTCTCGCGCTTGGGTTGGCGGTTTTCACTTTCAGAAAAGACTGCAGCATCGCTCCGCGCAGCAAGATTCGTTTTATTCTCGCGATGCTTTTCTCCATCGCCACGATCGTGGGCTGGACCGCATTCTTCGTATACACATTCAGGCACCGCGCCACCTTACCGGAGCGGCAGGCGCCCTGAAATATGGCGAGGGTAGTGTATCGGCCAGTGCGCAAGCGGCGTTGGTTTGCTCTCGGCCGCGTTCTCGCGTGGGTCGCTTCGGATCATCTGCTGGTTGTCAGCGACCGTATTTTTCGGGAAATCTACTTCAGAATCTACTGGACCGATATGCAGACAATGCTGTTGTATTCGCTGCCGCGCCCGGTCGGACTTATGCTGGGGTTCGAAATTCTCTGTGTGGCTGCCGCAGCTGTGTCAGCTCCAATGATCAGTTTGTTGTGGGGATCCGTTTTCGCGGCCGTATTCGTGTCCACGTACGCAAGCTGGCGCTTGATGCAGCCGAATTGGGCCTGCCAGATTTCGACCGAGCTGAGCACTCATCGTTTCGCTTTAGAAGCGACTCTCAAGGCATCCAGGCGCATTATCGAAGACCTGAACACCAGGGTTCAAGCTGTACAGGGATTGTTGCCCGAGGTCGAAAGTCGCCCTCAAACCTCTATCCCCGGTCGAGACGGAGCCAAACGGAGAGACCCTACTCTTGCCGTGCACGTCATCGCGTTCGTGCTTGGGCTGCTGACACCCTTGAGCAGCGCGCTTTTGGTGCTTTATTATGGCGCGCTGATTGCCGTCTTGTTCGTTCAGCGCGATTTCCAGTTTCCGCTTGCAGTTCGTTCAGCGACTCTGATGAGCCACTTACTGGCGCTCTTTCAACTCGCGTGGTTTTTCTGGCTGCGTTTTAGCCTTGCGGTGAGTTGGTATCTTCACTTCCCCACGGTTTGGGAGTTTCACGTTTTAAGGTTGCTCTTCAGCCTTTTCGGTTTGGCGGCCGTATATCAGAATTCCTTGCAAAGCTCCCGATACCAGCTGAAGCGTTCAAGTGTGCTCGGGTTGAGCTAATATTCCGCTAGGTGTATGCCTGGGCTCGCGCGAAAACGTTGCCTGAACCATGAAACGAGGGAGGCGGTCTGCCGCTGCCCGTCCTGTGAAAACTTTTTCTGCCGCGAATGCACCGTATCGTTCGAGTCACGCCTGTTGTGTTCAGCGTGCCTTACCAAGAATTCGGGCGAATCACCCTTAACGCATAAAGCCGGCTTTGGGCTAGGTGGGTTTGCGCTGGCGTGTCTCGGTTTGTTAATCGCCTGGCTGCTGTTCTATTTCGCTGGTTGGGCAATTCTGCAGTTCCGGGAGCGGGCTCCCCTGGCGCGCACAACGAATGTCAGGGGCTACTATGCGCTCCTGTCCGGTGCTCAGTGAAAGAGTCGGGGTTCACATCGGCATTACGGCTGCTGGAAGACGCGCTGGTGCTGGTCAAACGAACGGACTCGCTCGCCTGGCTCATCTACCTCGCGGGAGTCGTCCCGTTCTTCAGCGTTCTGCTGTTCGAGATAACGGATTTGGTTCAGAACCCTTTCGCAGTTCAACGGTTGCTTGCGATTGCTTTCGGTTTGACATTGCTTTACGGTTGGTTGCACGTCTGCCAGTCCGTGTTTTGCGCTCGCATTTATAGCACTCTTACTGAGCAAGAGGATGACTTGAGGGCACAATTTTCCGAAGCGCTAGTGTGCCAGTCCGTCTTGTCGGGATCAAAGCTCCTTTTATGGCCCCTTACGCTTGTTTTGTTTGTTCCGCACCCGGTGGTCACCATGTTCTATCAACATTCGCTGCTCGTCCCCGCAGAATTCGCGAGCGGCGGCTGGCGCGCAACCGTGACGGAATCCAAGAAGGATGCGGTATTTCAACAACCGCAAGCCGCGTGGATGTTGGTCCTTGTCCTGCTGCTTCGCGCGCTTCTGTGGATCAACCTTTTCTTACTCCTTTTCGTGCTGCCCTCGCTTTGGAAAACTTTCACGGGTGTCGAGGGAAATGTCACCCGTTCCCCTGCAGTTCTAATCAATCCCACATCGATTACGGCGCTCTGCATTCTCGCCTATCTCGGTCTCGATCCAATCGTTAAAGGCGCTTGTGTTCTGCGACGGTTCGCCCGGCAATCTCAGAGCTCGGGCCGTGGCCTGAGGCTGAGGCTGTTGCACGTGCAACGAAGCGCAGCCGCAGCCATCGTTCTACTGGTTGTGCTTACCTGCGCTCCGCAAGCCGCCGCAGCGCGCACTGAGCCCGCCAGGCACGAAACGCCGAGCGCATCCGCCGAGCAGATGAAACGCGCAATCGACACAGTTTTTGGGGATCCGTCTAATACCTGGAACCTTCCGGTCGTCGAGCCCCGCAGACCACCGTCAGACGCGTTTGAGTCATTTATGCGATCGGTAGCAGACCACGTAAGTCAAGCCTGGGAAGACTTGAAGTCTGCGTTTCAAGCTTTCGAAGAATGGCTCCGGCGCATTTTCTCGAACAGTGCGAGCGGGAACCGTGTCAAACAGCGCCCAGCTTCGAAGTCCGAAGTTTCGATCATGATCGCCTGTTTCTCGGCGCTTTTGATTTTGGCTGCTCTGGTTCCCCTGTTGCGTCGCACCCGTCGTTCACGGCCAGAACCTGTCACCGCTGTCATCATTTCTGCCGGTGCGCTGCCTCTGCTCGATGACGACGTTCCCGTTCGCGATCAAACGGAGGATGAATGGATTACGTTGGCCGAGCAATATCGCGCAGCCGGAAATTTCCGTCTCGCGCTCCGGGCGCTGTATCTTTCCAGTTTGGCAACTCTGGCCCGCGGCGGAATGATTTTGCCCGCACGCGGCAAATCGAACCTTGACTACTCAAGAGAGCTGCAGCGTCGCGCAAAACGTCTTGGTTCCGATGTTGCAGCAATCTTTCGGATGAACGTTCAACTCTTTGAAAGGAGTTGGTACGGCACGCATCCGGCTACGGAAGAGACGCTTGACTCATTCCTGCAAAATCTATCTATTCTGCAGGAATCTGTCTGATTGGTCCGAAAAGCTGCACTCCAGCGACAGGCGAGATGCGTCGGAATTGAAATGCACTAAAATTTATGGCCTCTACGCGACAGGTAAGACAACTTACAAGCGCGGCCACTCATCGCGCGAAAGCCGCCGTGCGACCCAAGCCGCGGGGTCGCATCGTTGAACTGGACATCCTGCGCGGGTTCCTTTTGCTATGGATGACATTCACGCACCTGCCGACAAAGGCCAGCATTGTTTCGAATCAGACTTTCGGGTTTGTTTCGGGCGCGGAAGGGTTCATTTTTCTGGCCGCTTTCATGATTGGCCAGATAGAGCAGCGCGCGGAGCAGAAGCAGGGCCAGCTCGCCGCGGTGCGCGATCTTTCAAAGCGAACGCTTCGCGTTTATCTATACCATTGCGCGCTTCTCGCCATAGCTTTTACTTTGGTCGCGGGAATCGGCGTTTCCTTTCACCGGCTCGCTTTAGAAAATCTGCTTTCGTACTACCTCAACCGTCCGTACCAGGCGATCATCGCAGGCGCTCTACTTGAATATCGGCCTTCGCTTCTCGACATTCTTCCCATGTACATCGTCTTCATGCTGCTCACGCTCGCCGCACGCAAAATCGCGCACCGTTGGGGTTGGGATCCCGTTATTTACGCAAGCTTCACAGTTTGGGCCGCCGCGCAGTTCGGGCTTCGCGCCTGGATATATAGGCACGTAAATTTATTCGGACTTTCTGTGCCTGAAAACTCGACCGGGGCGTTCGATACGTATGCATGGCAATTCCTCTGGATGGTGGGACTCGCGTTAGGCAGCATTTATGCCGACAGCATCTCGGCGCCGGTAAACGTCGATGGCAGCAGATCCGAGACCTCACTTCCGAAATGGCTCATTAACGTCAGCATCGGTGTCGCTGCGGCGTTTTTCGTCCTGCGCTACGGCCCGACCGATCACTGGATCCATCCGAATGTGTACGGATGGTTGATCGACAAGTGGCATCTCGGTCCGGCCCGCCTGATCAATTTCACCGCCCTAACGATCGTTCTCGTGCGCTTCGGTACGCGCATAGCTGCGCTGCCGTTCATGGTGCCATTAGCCGCTCTGGGTCAAGCGTCTATCGAGGTGTTCTGCGTGCATGTTCTGTGCTGCATCGGCGGGAACGCATTGAGCAAAGGTGCGGACCCGAACTTGCCGTGGTGGGAACAGATTCTTCTGCTTTCCGTCACAATATGCGCGCTATTTCTGACCGCATACAGCCATCGGAAGCGCGCTGCTAAGAAGCGCCTCGTACCACAACCCTCTGCGTCGTAGTATCCGGATATGCGCACTCGCGAGCGGCTTGCTTTATCAGCAGTTCTCTTGCTCAGTGCCGTGTTTCTGTTCACTATCGTTCGATCTGTTCTGCGGCGTGCGGAAACAACATATAATTACCCTGCGTATTCGTCCTTGAACAACGGCGACGAAGGGACCAAAGCCTACTTTCAAACGCTTGGCAGGCTTGGCTACAATCCGTCACGCAATTACCAACTGCTACGTAAGTTGGAGGGCACCCAAGCCGATATTTTTTACGCAGGTCCTGCCCTCGGTTCGTTTCGATATTCGGAAGTAAAGGAATTGGAGGAGTTCGAGCATTTGGCCGAACGCGGCGCTCGCATTATCCTTGCCTTCGATGCAGATGGAATAATCGAAAAGCCGCGTACGGCGGCGGTGTCGAAAGAGCCTTCAAAACGCCCCGTTCCGGAAGACACCCTGAAGAAGCGCTGGGGAATTCAACTCGCTTTTGCGAAACGAAACGTGAGCAAAGCGGTAAACGAGTTTATGTCAGGGCTCGATTCGATCCCGGTGAGCTGGTACTTCTCGTACTGGCCAAGCGATTGGATGTCTTCTCAGATGAGAAACGAAACTCCTTTATTTCTCGAACGCCGCTTCGGAAAGGGCAGCATCCTTCTAATCGCAGATTCGAAGCTGTTCACCAATCGCGAGTTGCTGATTCACCCGGACACGCAGGTGCTGGCTGCGGTACCCGGCCATCGCCACGACATCATCTTCGATGAAAGCCACCTCGGCTTGGAAGATACGGGTACGGTGGTTGGATTGGCTGGAGCGCACGGGTTGCAGTGGATGATGCTCGGATTTTTAGCGCTCGCCATTCTTTATGTCTGGCGTAATTCGACCAGCTTCGTGCCGCCGACGCAAGTCCGCCGCGACACGGCCGTCTCCGGTCTTGACGCTCACTCCGCGCTCTCAAACCTGCTAATGCAAAGCGTGCCCAAGAAGTCGATTCTAGGAGTTGTAGCGGAAGAATGGAACCGCAGCGTAAGCGGGCGTCAAGGGGTCGCGCGGGAAATCAGCACGGAGGAGTTGATCCGTTTGCGGCAAGTGCAGCCGGCCGATTTTCCAGCCGAATACAGATCGCTCGCGCAAGGCCTCAACTGGAACACGCGCGCATCGAGAGGTTTTGAGCCGCAATAAACTAGATATTCAGGACAGGGAGTCAGTATTTGAGCGCAGACATCGCTACGCTGCAAGACACCCTTGCGGCGATTAGAAGAGAAGTCGGCAAGGTGATCATCGGACAAGCCGACGCGGTGCAATTTTCGCTCATCGCCATCCTAACCGGTCAACATGCTCTGGTCGAAGGCGTGCCGGGTTTGGCGAAAACTCTTTTGGTTCGAACGCTCGCTCGAATCATGCGCTGCAATTTTCAGCGCATTCAATTCACGCCCGACCTGATGCCTTCCGACATCACCGGAACAAGCATTTTCAACCTTCGAGATGGCGTCTTCGAGTTTCGGCCCGGACCGATCTTTACCTCGTTCCTGCTGGCAGATGAGATCAACCGTGCCCCCGCGAAAACGCAGGCCGCTTTGTTGCAGGCGATGCAGGAGCGCACCGTCAGCATCGATGGAGTCACGCACCAGCTGCCTTCCACTTTCACCGTGTTCGCGACGCAAAACCCGATTGAGTTCGAGGGCACATACCCGCTCCCCGAGGCGCAGAAGGACCGATTTCTGATGAAGATGACGATCGGCTGGCCGGAGCGCGAAGACGAGCTCGAATTGGCGCGCCGGATGTTAATCGGAGACGGGCCCGAAGCCACTCTCGAGCGAGGCGAGGTTGGGGTTGTCCTTGAACCCGATCGGATCGAGCGGCTGCGAGCGGAACTGAATGACGTAACGGTTCGCGAGGAGCTCACGACGTATATGGTCGATCTGGTCCGTCGAACTCGTACGCATGAAGGCATCCTCTCGGGTGCAGGTCCGCGGGCAACACAGGCCCTCTTGCTTGCGAGCCGCGCTTTGGCTGCACTCGAGGGCCGGGATTTCGTCACGCCCGACGATGTGCGGATTCTCGCCTCACCGGTATTGGAACATCGAATCCTTCTGAAGCCGGAGTTCGAAATGGAGGGAACCAGCACGGCTGAGATCGTGAAACAGCTTCTCGCCGACGTGCCCGTTCCGCGCTGATCGCGACGTGATTATTTCGTCTGATTAAAGTGATGATGATTAGCCCATCCGCGCGATTGTTGTGGATTGTCGGGGTCGTCTTCGTGCCCGCTTGCGCCCTGCCGGTGTTCTTGCCGCACGGGGAGCTTTATATCGCTGTGATTGCGGCGTCCCTGTTGCTCGCCTGCTTACTTGACGCGATCGTTTCAAGAGGCCGACTGAATGGGCTCACCATTGTACCGCCAGCGGCGGTTCGCGCAGTTCTGAACGAGGAGGCGAGATTTGTTATCGAGCTTCAGCGAAACTCTTCGGCGCGGCACACACCACACCAACTTCGCGTCGCAATTGCGCTTCCGCCTGACATCGAACCCATCCGGGACGATATCGCGGTCTCCATTCCCGGAACTCAACCGGGAGTAAAGATTGAGCTCTCCGCAATAGGCCGTGAGCGCGGCAAATTCTCTATCCGGCAAGCATTCCTCGGCTGTCATTCCCGCTTAGGCCTGTGGCAATTTCGGCGCACGCTTCCGGTTGCATGCCTCATTCTCGTCGAACCTGCTCTATCCCAAATTTCCAAAGAAACAGCCAGGCTCCTCTCTTCGCACCAGCATGGCGGGCAGCGTATCGTGGCTCGAAACGGCCGCGGGCGAGAATTCGAACAGTTGCGTGAATACGTCCCGAGCGATTCGTTTGCAGACATCGATTGGAAGGCGACTGCGCGGCGCCGCACACCCATCGTCCGCGATTATCAGGTCGAGCGAACTCAGGACATCTACGCATGCGTGGACTTCTCGCGCCTCTCCGGCCGTCCCGTTGTGCGTAAAGACGAAACGCGGGCGACGATCCTGGACGAATACATTCGCTCTACTTTGATGCTGTACTCGGCTGTTCGGCACACCGGTGACCGGTTCGGGTTTGCGACGTTTAGCAATCGCGTCGAATACTTCGTGAAGGCGACTCGCGGGGCTGGATTCGACCGAGTGTTCCGACAAGCACTTTACCCGGTGCGAACGAAACTGGTAGCCCCGGCGTTCGACGAAATTTGCAGCTTGCTTCGCACACGCGTGAAACGTCGCGCGCTTGTCGTGTTTTTCACGAGTCTCGCAGAACCCCAGTTGGCAGATGCTTTCCTCGATGCCAGCCGCTTGCTGGTGCGCCAGCATCTCGTGGTTGTCGCCTGTCCGACGGATGTACATGTCGAGCCTCTGTTTGCTTCGTCCGAACTCGACAGCGCGGACGGCCTTTATGACAAACTCGCCGGCCACCTGCTTTGGAAAAAACTGGCGGAAGTACGCCTGCAGCTGACGAAGATTGGAGTTCGTATGCACACGGCCGCACCGGGCCGACTCGGCTTGCTGGCCGCGACCGAATACCTGGACGTTAAAGAGAGGCAGTTGCTGTGAGACGCCTGTCTGAGCCGCTGTGATCCTGGACTTAGAACGGTTCGTCGCTCGCGAGAGGGCGAACTGGCAGGAGTTGGAGACCGTGCTGCAGCGCTTCGAACAGGATCGCTTCTATAGACCATCATTCGAAGAGTCTCTGCGCCTGTTCGATCTGTATCAGCATTGCGCATCGAGCCTCGCTCGTCTCGAGGAAGCGTCTCAACCTGAACTCGCGGGGTTCCTGGAAGCACTCGTCGCGCGTGCGTATGCGCAGATTCACTCGGCACGAAAGCGCAAGCGTTTCCGCCCGGTCCACTGGTTGACGCAGACGCTGCCTGTTGTTTTTCGACGTCAGTTACGGGCGTTCGCCGTCGCAACCGCTCTTTTGGCCGCAGGCTCTGCCACAGGCATCGCGCTCTTGCAACTCGACCGCGACGCTAAATCTGTATTGATGCCTTTTCCTCATCTGCTCAACGACCCAAACGAGCGCGTGAAGCAAGAGGAAAAGGATCGCGGGAAGCAGATCAGCGGGCACCAGATCGCGTTTTCAGCGTCTTTGATGACACACAACATGAGCGTGGCGTTCTTCTCGATGGCCGCCGGCATGACATTCGGAATCGGCACGATTCTGATGCTTTTCGCAAACGGCGTTGATTTGGGTGCGGTCTGCATGGATTACATACGTGCGGGCCAAGGGAAGTTTTTGCTGGCGTGGTTGCTGCCTCACGGCGCTTTTGAAATTCCGGCATTGCTGGTAGCCAGCCAGGCGGGCCTCCTATTAGCGAGCGCTCTGATCGGCTGGCACACCCGATTGTCACGATCGCAGCGGCTACGCGCCGTGGCGAGCGACGTCTTCCACCTGAGCATGGGCGCGGCGCTAATGCTTATCTGGGCGGGCTTGATCGAGGCCTTCATCTCGCAATATCACGAGCCTGTGCTGCCATACAGCGCCAAGATCGCCTTCGGGCTCATCGAACTGGTTCTCCTGATATGGTTCTTCGCGCGCGCCGGCCGCACTCCGGAGAAGAGCCGGAATAATCCCCGCGAATAATAAATGTCGGGCGCCGCCAGCTACAAACTCGAAATCCGGCTTCCCGAAGGTGTCCTATTCTCGTTGGCCCTGGGCGGCCCGGTCAGCCGCTGTCTCGCCTTCCTGCTAGATATGTGCGTCATCTCCGCTCTCAGCACTGCTGTTGAGCACGTGATCGCTCCGATCAGGTCGGTTAAGGAGGATTTGGGCGCTGGCATGCTGATCGTCTTCTATGTCGCTGCATGGCTGCTCTACGGAATTCTATGCGAATACTACTGGAACGGCCAGACAATTGGGAAATGGCTGCTCGGGTTGCGCGTCGTCGATGCTGCAGGTCTCGAGCTGCAGTTTTATCAGATCGCAATTCGCAACCTGATTCGCTCGATTGACCTCTTGCCCGCGTTGGGATTGATAGGTGGCATCACCATGCTTTGTAACCGCCGTTTACAGCGCCTGGGAGACTTGGCTGCGGGGACAGTGGTCGTGAGAAATCGGCGACCCACGGCCCCCAATTTCGATGCGCTGGTAAAGGGCCGCTACAATTCGCTCTTGCAGCACCAGGTGTTGTGCGCGCGTCTGCGCCAACGAGTGCGCGCCCAAGCAGCAGGAGTTGCATTGGAGGCACTCATGCGCCGCGATCGGCTCGACGATCGTGCTCGAGTGCTCCTTTTCGATGAACTCAGCGCGTACTTCCGCTCGCTCGTCGAGTTCCCCGCTGAAGACGTGGATCCACTCAGCTCCGAGCAATACGTCCGCAACGTAGTCGAGGTGCTGTACTCGCACGCTCGAGCGCAAGCGGCTGCGCGAATCGTGCCCGCTACGCGCTGAGTACGCGAATATCACTCAAATTGCGATAATCTTCCGCGTAATCGAGTCCGTATCCAACCACAAACTCATCCGGGATCTGGAAACCCACGTATTTGACGTTTACGGGTTGAATCCGCCGGTCGGGTTTTTCGAGGAGCGTTGCAATTTCGAGCGACTTGGGCCTGCGTTGCTGCAGCAACCTGGTGAGGTAGCTTAACGTCACGCCGCTATCGATGATGTCTTCGACGATCAATACATCGTGACCCTCGATATTGACGTCCAGATCGCGGGTGACCTTCACCTGACCTGAGCTGGTTTTTTCGTTACCGTAACTCGAGATGCCCATGAATTCGATTCGCACGGAGGGCCGCTTGAGTGCGCGCGCCAGGTCGGCGACAAACATAAACGCGCCCTTCAGGATGGAGACCATATAGATGGGGCCGTCCGGGTAATCGGCCTCGATTTGGGCGGCCATCTCGCGAACTCGCTTTTGAATCTGCTCAGAGGAGATAAGGATGCGGTCCGCAGGGCCTGGCATTGCTGCAATAGTAGCGAATCAGTCGCGCCCGTCGCATGAGAACCGAGGACCGGATATTAGCGTCAGCGCTGCGCCAGCTTTAATCGGACGCTGCCAAGACCGATGTGAATGTGCGGCGCGGTGGCCGCCCCTGCGACGGCGCTGCGGAACGCCAGATAAGGTACGTGTAGCCGCTCCAGAAGTTGACGCAGCCAAACCCCCTCTGCGTCGTCGGGGTTCAACGCAACATCGACACGATTGCGGTGGTCGAGCCCCATCGATTGATGCACCATCGTTTGACCTAAAGCGCTAATCGGTAACACGTGATGAAAGCGCCGCTGAAACTCACTCGAAATAGTAGGAAGGTCGCCCAAATTAAAATGGCCATTTCCGTCATAGCGGGTCATCACGTCCTTCAATCCCGGCGCATTCATTCTTGCTGCGCGCTCGAGCCGCTGCTCCTGATCCGCCATCTCACGCAACTCATCCAGCAGCTTCAGGCGGTTCTGCGCAAGCTCCAGAACGCGTCTCCGCGAGTCCAGTTCATCTTGGAAGGCCGTGAACTCGGATTTCGCCAAGATGCCATTGTCGACCAGGATTTGCCGCTCGTCGACCATACTTTTCTCCCGGTCCACGCGCCTTTGGGCCGCTTCGATCATCGACTTGGCATCGTCGGCAGTCATGTCCTGGACGCGCACCTCGCCATACAACGTTCGCGCCAGAATCGCCTCATCTTGAGCGTCGGCGAGCTCCCTTTTCGCCTGCTCCAAGCGGCTCTTCGGCAGTGTTCCGTCTGCAACCAGCGCCTGAATGCGCGTGACCTCGTTCTGGGCACGTTCGACAAGAGTGGCAGAGAGCGCCCCGTAATTGCCCGCTGGCATCACCGCCGTCTCCGAGGTCTGCGCAAGGGCCGAAAGGCCGCTGAACATGCACAACAGCAGCGTCGCACCCATGGATACGGAACGCCTGCGCATCTCTTTTTAGATTACGCGCCGTGGACCCCCGATACCGATTTCTACCGTTTGCGAGAATCCGTGGTCGAATCAGGCATCAATGTAGTACGCTAGGCGCAGGAGCACTTTTAGACGAGTCTGCCACGCCGTTCTGTAAAGCCCCATTCTGCTGCCGCCGCGGAAGAGATCCCGAATTGGCTGGCGGCCGCCAGGGCTGCGGAATCCAGGAAAGCAACGGATTTACGCGTCCTGGATCTTCGCCAAGTGACCTCGTTCACCGATTTCTTCGTTTTGTGCTCTGTATCCAATCCCCGGCAGGCCCATGCCGTTTCGGACGAGGTTGAAAAACAGCTGAAGCAGATGGGCGAACTCCCGGTCAGCATCGAAGGCTATGAAACGGCCGAATGGATCCTGATGGATTATGGCGATTTCATTGTGCACGTCTTCTCGGAATCCGCGCGCTCCTATTACGATCTGGAGCGGCTCTGGCGCCACGCGAAGATCGTTGATGCCCCCGTCGAAACGGCTTAATACGATCAACAACTCTGCGGTTCATCCCGCAATCTTTATAATCAAGGCGGAGGGTGTCGCTAACCTTTTCTCCCGCATGTAAGTCGCTGGATTCAGTCCGTTTGGTAAACAGATGAATCATCCCGAAACGCTTTCTCCGCGTCACTTCGATGTCTTACACGCTATCGTCCAGAACTACATCGAGACGGGCGAGCCGGTCGCGTCGCGCACCATCGCCTGCAAATATCCGATGAGCTCTGCCTCGATCCGCAACATGATGGCGGATCTTCTGGAGCAAGGGTATCTATCGCAACCTCATACCTCGGCCGGGCGCATTCCGACAGAACGCGCTTACCAGAGTTATGTGAAGACTTTATTTGGCAGCCGCATTGTGCAGGCTGAGCTGGACCGGCTCCAGGCAGAGATCGAAAAAGCCGGCAGCGTGGAAGGACGCATCGAGCGGTCCTCCAAGCTCCTGACGGAAATCACTCGGAATTTCGGCATTGCAGCGGCCATACCGAACGAGAATCAGACGCTCGATCAAGTGGAGCTGCTGGCTCTTCCGGATCGGCGCATCCTGATGGTTGTGGTCACGCGCGACCGCATGGTGCGGAATAAGGTCATTACGATCGACGACCACATCTCGCAACAAGAGTTGGCGTCCATCCGAAACTACATCAATTACAATTTCGGCGGTTGGTTGCTGAACAATATCCACCGCGAGTTGAAGCGCCGCTTAGAGCTGGAGAGCGCTACCTACGACGCGATCTTGAAACGCGTGAGCCTGTTCTATTCGAAAGGTTTGCTGGACCTGGGCCTTATGCCGGAAGTGCACTTCGAAGGCGCGGAAAACCTGATCGGCCTCGATCTTCACCTCACGCGCGAGCGCATGCGCGAATTGTTCCGCACGCTTGAGGAAAAGAAGCGCGTTCTGCAGTTGCTCGAGCGCTTTTTGGAGCAGCGCCATGGAGAAGTATCCATCCAGGTCGGCTTGTCCGACGTTCACCCGACCATGGGCGAGCTGTCTCTGATCGGCGTGCGCTTAGCCCTGCCGAATGGACTCGAAGCTCACGTCGCGGTGCTCGGGCCCATGCGCATGAACTACAGCCGCGCGGTATCCGCCGTGTTGCACGTCGGGCAGGCATTCAAGACGTCGACCATGTAAGCCCCTTCAGCCCCGCCAGCCTTACTCAAAAATTGGCGTCAGCTTTGCGAGCACCTCGTCTATGACCGTGTCGGGAACGCTTTCCAGCTTCTTGCCCCTGCGCGCACCGAGATCGAGCGCACGCGGCTGGTCGCAACGTACAATGCCTGTTGTCTTGGTTCCCGCCCCGACCAGCGAGACCGCAAAACCGGCGGTCCGCGCGAAATTCCCTCCGCTTGTGATCGGCAAGACTACCGGCACCTTCGTAACTCGGTTGAACGCCTCCGGCGACACAATCAGGACCGGGCGTTTACCTTTTTGCTCGTGACCTTCCGTGGGATCAAGGCCGACGAGCCAGATCTCGCCGCGCCTCATCAGATGAGCTCACCGCCAGTCGGCTTGTTATCGAGCCATTCGCGCTCTTCCTTGCCACGTGGAGCTTTGGGATCGCACTGAGCGAGAAGTTCGTCCAGAGTATAGCGGGGACGCTGCTGCGGTTCCACCACCAGCCGTCCGCTCTGAACCGCCAGGCCGACCTTGGCTCCCGGCCGCAAATGCAGGAGGTCAAGCAGGGCCGGCGGTACTGCCAGCATGATTGAGCCGCCGACCTTGCGCAGATTGGTTATGTGCACAGTCTTCTCCTTGTTATATTTTAGTATAATCTTCTACAGGCGCATTCTGACATCCACTGCGCCACATGTGAGGGAATCTATATACTCGCTCCATGCCTAATGTAGAGCGACACAAACCGGGCGCATTCTGCTGGTTTGAACTCGCGACCACCGATCAGAACGCAGCCAAGAACTTCTATACGTCCCTGTTTGGATGGACGGTCAATGAGTTCCCGATGGGGCCAAGCGACGTGTACTCGATGTTCCAGCTTCACGGCCGCGAAACCGCGGCGGCATACACTCTGCGGGCTGATCAACGATCCCAAGGCGTTCCACCTCACTGGATGATCTATGTCGCTGTAGAAAGCGCGGATGGAACAGCACGGCGGGCGGGCGAAATCGGAGGCAAGGTTTTTGCTCCGGCGTTTGATGTCTTCGATGTCGGGCGTATGGCCGTGCTAGCCGATCCGACCGGCGCCGCGTTTTCTGTCTGGCAGGCAGCCAAACACATAGGAAGCGGCATCACGGGCGTCGATGGAACTGCATGCTGGGCTGATTTGAGTACTCCCGATCCCGAGAAAGCCGCCCAGTTCTATCGCGACCTGTTCGGGTGGCAGCTGGTGAAAGACGAGAAAGACTCGTCGGGATACCTGCACATCAAGAACGGTGAAGAATTCATTGGAGGCATTCCTCCTGCCGCCCATCGGCCAGCTCAGGCACCGCCGCACTGGCTGATCTATTTCCTGGTTTCCGATTGCGATGGTTCGGCTCGGAAGGCGCAAGAACTCGGCGCAGAATTTCTGCTGCCTCCGCAGAGCATCCCGAAGGTGGGCCGCATGGCGATCGTCAAAGACCCGCAGGGCGCCGTTTTCGCTCTGTTTCAACCGGAACATATGTAGTCCGGGGAAAACTGCCGCTGAAAATTTGCGCTATGCACGCGGCAGTGGTTTAATAGAGATGTAACGTCGAAAGGAAAAGTGGGCGAAAAGCCCACTTTTTTATTGCAATTCAGGATCGAAATGCCGGCAGCAGAAAGAACCGGAGTCGTGGAAAAAATCACCGAGCTGGGTGAACGGGCCGCCATAGGCACGGACATCGAAATCGCCGAGGTACAGTTGCGCGGCGGCGGCAATGCTCGTCTGCTGCGGATCTATATCGACAAGCCCGGCGGCGTCACGCACGGCGATTGCGCACTCATCTCTGAACGGCTCGGCAAGCTGCTCGATGAAGAGGACGCGGTGCCGGGGGACAGTTACACCCTGGAGGTCAGCTCGCCCGGCGTGGACCGGAAGCTGTCGCGCCCCCGGGATTTTGAGCGCGTTGTCGGACAGAAAATCAAGCTGGCCATTCGGGAACCTATCGAAGGGCAGACGCGATTTGAAGGGAAACTCGCCCAGTTCGCAGAGGGCACTCTGGAGCTCGAAACGGCACCCGGCCATTCAGTGCAGGTTCCGTTTGAGCAAGTGCAAAAAGCGAATCTGAAGTTCGAGTGGTAAGTCCCGCAGCTTTTCACACAGAGATTCCGGTTTTAATTTGATGAGGTTTTTACGTGGCTTCCATCTATCAGTCCATTGAGATGCTGAGCAAGGAAAAGGGTATCGATCCGCAGATCGTTCTGGATGCGGTGAAGGATGCTATGCTCGCAGCCGCCCGCAAGCACTTCCGTTCGCAGGAAGACCTGGTCGCCGACCTGGACAAGAATACCGGCAGCATACAGATCTACAGCGTGAAGCAGGTTGTGGATGCGGTCGAAGATCCGTATAAGCAGATCAGCGTTTCCGCGGCCAGGCAGATCGACAAAGATGCCGCGATCGGAACCGAAATCCGGGAGGCGAAACCGACCGACGCGTTGGGCCGCATCTCCGCGCAAACAGCCAAGCAGGTGATTCTGCAGAAGGTCCGCGAAGCCGAGCGCGACAGCGTGTTTTCCGAATTTCAGGGCCGTCAGGGCGAGCTCGTGAACTGCACCATCAAACGGCTGGAAGGCCAGGATTACATCGTCGACATGGGCAAGACCGAAGCGAGACTCCCGAAGAAAGAGCAATCGCGCGTGGAGAATTTCAGCATGGGGGATCGCGTCCGTTGCGTAATCAAAGGAATCGAGCGCGGCGGAAAGAACTCGGGTGTGATGGTTTCACGCGCGGCGCCGGAACTGGTGATGCGTCTGTTTGAGCAGGAAGTTCCTGAGATTTACGACAACACGGTGTCGATTAAGGCCTGTGCGCGAGAAGCCGGCGAACGGACAAAGATCGCCGTGTTCAGTCGCGATCGCGATGTAGACAGCGTGGGCGCCTGTGTCGGAATGAAAGGTATGCGTGTGCAATCGATTATTCGCGAGCTTCGCGGCGAAAAAATCGACATCATTGAATTTTCCGACGATCCGATTCAATACGTCACCAAGGCCTTGAGCCCTGCCAAGATTTCTCGCGTGACGATTGTCGATGCCGTCGACAAGCACATGGAAGTAGTCGTCGACGATCTGCAACTATCGCTCGCCATTGGCAAGCGGGGCCAGAACGTACGTTTAGCGGCGAAACTTCTGGGCTGGAAAATCGATATCAAGAGCGAGGAAGAGAAACGGCGTGAATTGGAAGCTCGTATGGGAGACATGGTCATCTCCGGAGCGCCGGTCTCCGTATTGCTAGATCACGGCCTTGACGAACCAATGGTTGAAAAGCTTGTCACCGCGGGTATCGGCACAGTGGAACGGCTTGGCTCCATGACTCCGGAAGATTTGGAAGCGATACCGGGCATCGACGAAGCAATTGTCAGCCACATTCAATCGGCCGTGGTGTCGTTCTATGGTCAATATGACAGCGAAGAAAGCGAATCGGCGCCCGTGGATGCCGAACAGATTGAAGCGATGATCGATGCAAACCCCGGCCCTGCCGAAAATCCGGAAGGAATTGATGGTGCCGACAGCCCCGGCCCCTTTGAAAATATCGAAACAGGCGTGTTGGAGCAGGATATCGCGACACACGAACCAGCACCCGTCGAGGAAACCGACCAAGGCGAAGTTCTGGATCTGGGACGGGTGGAAGGTTTGTCCGGGGCACCCTCCAGTTTGCGTGAAATGGTGGGTTCCGGCGAGGCTGAAGAAAGCGTTGAATCTGGTACCATGGAAAAACCCGACTAAAGGGCTACAAGTGGCGGAAGTATAAGGAGTTATCTAGCAGTTTCTTCTATGAAGAAAATCCGAATCAATGAGCTGGCGCGGGAGCTCGAAGTTAAGCCGGGGGTCATCATCGACTTGCTGCCCGAATTGGGCGTGCATGAGAAAAAGACGCACTCCAGCTCGGTCGATGAAGACGTTGCAATCGTATTGCGGCAACGTCTCACCGGCGATATCTCCGCGCGCAGCGGAGCCGAGACGTCGAATGGCCATGTCCATGAACCGTCCACATCCGATACTCACGAAACTAGCGCCGCTCCACTTCCCGAGCCGCCCGTTCCAACTCCTCCGCCCGCGCCGCCAATCGAAGCTCCTAAGCCTACGCGGCAAGTAATTCAGCCCCTTTTGCGCTCTGCGGGCACAGATACCTCTTCCGTGGCACCCGTGGAGGGTGAGAGACCAGCGTCGTCGTCAACACAAGTTGCCTCTGCGGACGCGGGACAAACAAATGCGGCAGAGTCGGAACGACCGATTCCGAAATTCCATCCGCTCCGGCCTCCATTGGGAGGAAGTGGCGCAATACATCCGCCATTGGCACACTCCCCAATTCCGGGTTCCGGAACCGGTCCAATCAACCGAAGCATTTCGATTCCTGCTCGTCCGTTGCCGCAAAGCGCACCGAAAACCGGTTCCTCACTTCCGGGAGTTACGCCGAGCGGCCCACGGCAGCCACTTCCCGCCGAACCGCCTCGTCCGTCATTAGGCACGCCACAGCGTCCGATTCGTTCAGCGGCCCCGGTCGAGCCTTCGGGACCGCCGCCAACCTCGACGCCTCCGCCGCCGCAACCCCGATCTCCGCAACCACCGACACACATGGTGGCTCCCGGAGCTGGGTCCGGCTCAGGGTCCGCTATTCCCGGAGCGCCCATTCCGCCACGTCCGACGCCGCGCCCGGGCCTCACGCCAGGAGCGCCGATTGCGCCCCGGCCGGCTGGTGCGCGACCGTTGGTGGGTCAACCCGCAGCTCGGCCGACCGTTCCTCCGCGACCCGATTTAGTTCAACGCCTGAGGCAGCAGACGCAAACACGTCCATCTCCGGCCGCTCCATCTCCGCGCCCCGGCGCCCCTGCACGTCCGTCGCCCGCGCCTGGGCAGCCGTTGTATCGCGGTCCCATTCGGCCCGGTCAGCCGCTTGTGCGAGGACCTGGAATACCCGGTGGACCCATTGCCCCGGGACAGCGCCGCCCTGGCATGCGGCCGATGCATCCGACTTCGCTGCGGCCGGAATCCGCTGCGCCGCCGCCCACCGAGCAACAGCGCCGGCACCAAGCTAAACCGATGGGGCGGCAAGGCCCCAGAAAGCGCGAAGAACAAGAAGGCACTCTTCGCGAGCGGACCTCCAAGCGCCCGATGGCCGTGGAACTGCCGCCAATCGACCGCGAGATCACGGTGGCGGAAGGCGTGACGGTGAAGGAGCTTTCTGAAAAGCTCGGAGTGAAGGCGAATCTGGTCATCAAGAAACTGGTCGAGACGAAGAAGATTTTCGCGACCATCAACCAGACTCTCGATGTAAAACTCACCCAGGATTTGGCGCGCGAATTCGGCGCTTCCACCAATCAGGTCAGCTACGAACAAGAGACCACTCAGGATGTGGAGCTCGCCGAAGAATCGAAAGACCTGGTAAGACGTGCCCCGGTGGTCACGATCATGGGTCATGTCGATCACGGCAAAACATCTTTGCTCGATGCCATTCGCCAGACCAATGTGGCAGGGCGGGAAGCGGGCGGCATCACGCAGCATATCGGCGCCTACTACATCGAGAAAAACGGCCGCAAGATTGTCTTTATCGACACTCCCGGTCACCAGGCCTTCACACGCATGCGCGCTCGCGGAGCCAAGGTCACCGATATCGTCGTGTTGGTTGTATCGGCAGATGACGGCGTCATGCCTCAAACGCTCGAAGCCATCGATCATGCTCGAGCGGCCAAGGTGCCGATTATCGTCGCAATTAACAAAATCGATAAACCCGATGCGCAACCCGAACGTGTGAAGCAGCAGCTTGCGGATCGTTCCCTGCTCGCTGAAGATTGGGGCGGCGACGTCGTGATGGTGCCCGTCTCGGCAAAGATGGGCCAGAATCTCGATCTCTTGCTTGAGATGATCCTGCTCGTTTCGGACCTGCTCGATCTGAAGGCGAATCCGGGCCGGCCGGCGCTCGGCACGGTTCTCGAGGCAAAGCTGGACAAGGGCCGTGGTCCAGTGGCAACCATGCTGGTTCGGAACGGGACACTGCGCACGGGCGACTACTTCATCTGCGGATCTCTGTTCAACAAAGTTCGCGCCATGTTCGACGATCGCGGCAACGCCGTGAAAGAGGCCGAACCATCGATGCCGGTCGAAGTCACCGGCCTGGAAAGCCTGCCCGACGTGGGAGACTCATTCCAGGTTATTTCGGACACCTCGAAGGCGAAGCAAATCACTATCTATCGCGAGGCCAAGGCACGCGATGCGGCAATGGCGAAAGGTGCCCGCGTCGCGACGCTCGACTCGTTGCATCAGCAGTTCAAAGAAGGCGAGCTCAAAGATCTCAATCTGGTCATCAAGGCGGACGTGGGTGGCACCGCAGAAGTGCTTTCCGACACCTTGCAGGCCCTCTCTAACGAGAAAATCCGCATTCGCGTCCTTCGCGCAGGCGTAGGCGCCATCACGGAAGATGACGTGTTGCTGGCCTCGGCCTCCGATGCGGTCATCATCGGCTTTAATATGCGGCCTGAGCGCAACGCTCAAGCGGTTGCGGACCAGCAGAAAGTAGACATCCGCTTGCACAGCATCATCTATGAAGTCATCGATGAAGTGAAGCTCGCGATGACCGGTCTCCTCGAACCGGTATTTAAGGAAACTGTGCAGGGTCACGCCGAAGTTCGCGAGATATTCAAGATCAGCAAGGTTGGCACGGTTGCGGGTTGCTACGTGTCCGATGGTCTGGTTCGGCGCGACAGCCAGATCCGCGTCAGGCGCAATGGAGACATCGTCCACACGGGCCGTATCGAAGCGCTGAAGCGCTTCAAGAACGATGCCAGCGAGGTGAAGAACGGTGTCGAATGCGGCATCTCGCTCGCAAATTTCAACAACGTCCAGGTTGGCGACATCCTGGAAGCGTTCACTATGGAGCGCATCGCTCCTGAGATGCCTGCCCCGACCGTCCACTAGCTGCTCGAACCGTTCGTTGCAAGCGCCCCTTTTATCGAGACGGGTGTACCTTTAAGCGCATGCCTGCGATCGGTGTCTTGACCCTTGAGATTCACGTCGAGCAGTCACATTCTCTGAAAGAGAAGCGGCATGTCGTCAAGAGCCTGAAAGACCGGCTGCGGGAGCGCTTCAATGTTTCGGTAGCGGAGATCGATTTTCTCGATTCCTGGCAGAATTCCGTCATTGCGGCAGTCACCGTTGCAAACGATCGCGTGCGGGCCGAGCAGATCCTTCAGGCCGTGGAGGCGCACGCCTCGAGCGTGCTCGGCGGGGCGCTTGCACACACGACCGTCGAGTGGATTTGACAAAGCTCCTTCCCGCCCAAACCCGGGATTTTACACTCAAGGTGAGGTCTGAAATGGCTCCCCATCGGGCTGAACGGGTTTCCGAGGCGTTGCGTGAAGAGCTTGACGAGTTGATTGCCTACGAACTTTCCGATCCAAGAATCGGCGAAACGACCGTGACGGAGGTGCTGGTATCGCCTGACATGAAGCACGCGCAAGTCCGTCTCCACATTGCGAACCAAACGAGTGCGCAACAGGAAACCATCGAGGCACTCGACGGCGCCCGTCATTTCTTGCGCCGCCAACTGGCGGAGCGCCTGAATCTGTACCGGGTGCCGGAACTGCACTTCGAGGCAGACGTCCAAGCTGCCGTGAGCGGCAAAGTGGAGCACCTGCTGAAACGCATTCGCCGCGGCCGTCCTCGCGACGAGCAGCCGTCCAGCTAAACTCTCTATACACACATCATGTGCGAAGACAAATCGGGGAATGCATGCGCTTGGCTCCGGTAGGAGGCAGATTTCTCGACGCATGCCGCCGGCGCGCCACCGACGTTCGCCCGGTGTGGTTCATGCGCCAGGCCGGACGCTATCTGAAGCCGTACCGCGATATTCGCGCCAAGCACGGCATCCTCGAAATCTGCAAAAAAGCAGAACTGGCTGCGAGCGTCACTTTGCAACCTGTCGAAATCCTGGACGTAGACGCGGCCATCATCTTTGCTGATATTCTTCTGCCCGTCGAACCCATGGGCCTGAAGTTGGAGTTTGTGGCTGGCGAGGGCCCGTCGATCGGCAATCCGATTACGGAACCGGAAGACATCGATGCTTTATCTACCGGCCACACAGACGACCTCGGTTACGTGGGTGAGGCCATCAAGCTGGTCTCACGCGCGCTGGCCGGCAGAGTTCCCGTGATCGGGTTCGTCGGCGCCCCCTTCACACTCGCGAGTTATATGGTCGAAGGCGGCCCGTCCAAGACCTTTCTGAAAACGAAGAAGCTTATGTTCGCCAACGAGACCATGTGGCGTCGCCTGATGGGGAAGCTCGTGGACGTCCTGGGCAGCTTCGCGGGTCTGCAGATCGGCGCAGGCGCTCGCGCTATTCAAATATTCGACAGCTGGGTGGGCGCGCTCAGCCCCGAAGACTACGTCCGCTACGTTCAGCCGTATTCCCGCGCGCTCATTGAACGAATTCGCGCTTCGGGCGTCCCCGTGATCCACTTCGGAACAGGCGCCGGCGGATTCCTACGCGAGCTTCACGCCGCGGGCGGCGACGTCATCGGCGTCGATTGGCGCATCAACATCGACCAGGCCTGGATGGACATCGGCTATCGTTCCGCTATTCAAGGGAATTTGGACCCTGCGGCTCTCTTTGCCCCGCTTGCAGAGCTTCGCACCAAGGTTTCGGATCTTCTGCGCCGAACCGGCACACGCCCTGGGCATATCTTCAACCTGGGACATGGGATTCTGCCGGAAACTCCTGTCGACAACGTCAAGGCTGTTGTTCAGATGGTACGAGAGTTCCATCGCTAGAGAGTGGCCCCCGCGCGCGTTGCAATTATCGGCGGTGGCATTTCGGGGCTCGCGACCGCCTATTATCTTTCGAAGCTAGGCATCCGTTCGACCATTGTCGAGAAATCGAACCGTCTCGGCGGCCTGATACAGACCGAGTCGATTGCGGAGTGCCAAATCGAAGCAGGTCCGGACAGTTATCTCGCCTCCAAGCCGGCCGTAACCGAACTCGCGGCCGAACTGGGCGACTTAAAGACTCACATAATCGGCTCGAATGACGAACGCCGGCGCGTGTTCGTCGTGCGCAACGGGCAAGTTAATCGCTATGCCGAAAGGAATGGTGATGATTGCCCCGGCCGAATGGAAGCCGGTTCTATCTTCGGAACTCTTCAGCGCGAGGACTAAAGGGCGCTTTTTAGCCGAAGCGTTCACTGCGCCTCGACAACGAAATGGCGATGCGTCTGTCGCAGAGCTGGTGAGGGACCATTTCGGCGAAGAAGTCCTCGAGTATGTTGCCGAGCCGCTGCTCTCCGGCGTCTACGGCGGCGATTCGGCGAACTTGAGCGCCGAAGCCGTGCTGCCGAGATTCATCGGATACGAACGCCGATACGGAAGCCTGATCAAAGGAGTACGTCGGGAGCGCCGCGCGACGCCACGGGCCAGCATGTTTCTCTCCTTCCGTGAGGGCATGCAGAGCCTGACGGATGCTTTAGCGCGAGCGATTGCCTCCTCGACGGACATTCTCATTTCTGAAGCCAGTCAAATCGAGGCAATGACAAATGGCTGGCGAATCCGGCTGGTGGATGGTTGCATAGAAGCAGCTCACGTTGTTCTCGCCTGTCCAGCGCACGCCGCGGCGACACTACTTCAGAGTGCGGCACCCGCTTTAGCTGCCGACCTGGCCGCTATTCCTTACTCGTCTGCGATTCTCGCTACTCTCCTCTATGATCGGTCCATCTTCACTTACCCGCTAAATGGCTTCGGATTTCTGGTCCCTGGGCGGGAGCGGCAAACGATTTCGGCGGCGACGTGGGTGACCACCAAGTTTCCGTCCAGAGTGCCTGGCCATCTCGCCGCGTTGCGTGGATTTGTCGTCGATCCCCAAGCCACGCAGCTGTTGGGGACTCCGCCCGAAACCATCGCTCAGCTGATCCACAGCGACTTCGAGCGCTTCATGCACATCGGCGCAACTCCGGCGTTTGCATCAGTTCACTTCTGGCCGCGTTCGATGCCGCAGTATCTGGTCGGTCACCACGAACGGCAGGCGAGAATCGCAGCGCGAGCGAGCGAGTCTGGAAGGCTTCACCTGGTTGGGAACGCCTACAACGGGGTGGGCATCCCGGATTGCGTAACGCTGGCCAAAGAAACGGCGAAGCGCATTCACGCCTGCTGCTAGAGGTTAAACCGAAAATGCCGCACAAACTTCGTGAATTCACAGCTTTGGGTGAAGAGATTTTCACGTACTTGTACGGGAGGAAAACCAAATCAGCATGTTTAATCTTCGCTGCAACCTACGTCTCATAACTGCGAGCGAAGGTCCGCACCAAAATCAAAACAGGAAGGTAGTAGGAGGACTGATCATGAAAATTTGTGTGGGAGTGTTGACGGCTGCGATGATCGCCATTCCCGCTTTTGCGCAAAAAACCGCGGAGGCCAGGCTGCAGGCCGCAACCGAGGATTTGCACGAAATGATGAACGCGTCTGATAAAGGCATACCGCAGGATTTGCTGAGCAAAGCGTCGTGCGTAGTCGTAATTCCCAATCTGAAAAAGGGCGGCTTTATTGTGGGCGCCGAATACGGAAAGGGCTTTTTCTCCTGCCGCAAATCGAGCGGCGTCGGCTGGAGCGCTCCGGGATCGGTGAGAATATCCGGGGGCAAGTTCGGTTTACTCATCGGCGGAGCGGAAACTGACGTAATCATGCTGGTTATGAATCAGACCGGTATGGAGCACATGTTGAGCGACAAGTTCCAAATGGGTGGCGAGGCGTCCGCAGCGGCCGGCCCTGTCGGTCGCGATGCATCTGCGATGACTGACGCCGAACTACACGCAGAGATTTTGACCTACTCGCGATCCCGCGGTCTCTTTGGCGGTTTGGACCTCAGTGGTGCAGCAATCACCCAAGATAAGGAGTCCAATCGCGAGTTGTATGGCAGCGATGTTACGAACCGCGATCTCGTGAACGGTGCCGGCGCTCAGCGCACACCAGCTGAAGCACGGCCTTTCATTCATGCGCTCGATGGCATTTCATCGCGCAAGTAGATGGTTGGAAACTGATCGACACGAAGCCACCTGGATGGAATCCCGTCCAGGTGGTTTTCATTTTCCTCTGGAAGACAGAGGGACAATGAAAGTTGAGTTCCCACAGGTATTTGAGAAGCGATTGTCTATTCTGTCTCGGTTTCGCATGCACCTTAGCGGCACAAACTCCGGGACCTTCACAAACTCCTAAGACAAGCGCTTCACCCGCTGCTCCGGCCAACTCTGCCAGTGCTCCCCTTCCAGCGGGCGACCCCTCGAGAGATTTAGTTCCCCTCCTCCAGCAATTCATCAAGGTTTTTTCCACCGTGCAAGCGGAAGCTGCGGATCAACAGCCCGTCGACAAGCTCATCTATGGCGGCGCGATCCCTTCGATGTTGCGGGAACTCGACCCTCACACCCAGTTCTTTGATCCCGCGCAGTTCGAGCAACTGAGACAAATGGAAGATTCCGAGCAGAAGGGTTTTGGCAGCATCGTTTCGGTTCTGCCTGGTCAGGTTATCTTTCTGCAGACCCTGCCCGGCACTCCTTCGGCGAAGGCCGGTATTCAGGCGGGAGATGAGCTGGTAGGCGTCAACAACATCGCCATACGATCGCTGGAGCCGGAACAAATCATCCAAATGCTCACCGAAGCGCGGCAGCAAAAGATCGTCGTGTTTATTCGGCGCCAGGGCGCCGCCAAGCTTCTGCAGTTCACGTTGTCGCCGGAGCTCGTGGATTTACCGAGCGTAGACCGGGCGTTCCTGTTGCAATCTGGCGTCGGCTACATCCGAATCGCCAGCTGGGATCTTCAGACCGCGAAGCAGTTGCGCGACGCTATCGACAAACTCGGCCCCAATCGCTTGCAGGGGCTGGTTCTGGACCTGCGCAGCAACCCCGGGGGTGTCGTTAAAGCAGCTTTGGATGCTGCTTCCATGTTCTTGAAACCCGGCCAAAGAATTCTTACAGCGAAGGGCCGCACGAGCGAAATGGAAACGGCGGACGTTCCCAAGAATGCTGCACCGTACCAGTTCAAGCTCGCCGTTCTGATCAATGAGAAAACCGCGAGCGCGTCGGAAATACTTTCCGGAGCACTGCAGGATCATGATCGCGCCGTGATCGTGGGCGAACCGAGTTATGGAAAGGGATTGGTGCAAAGCGTGATGCCGCTAGCCGGGGGAGCCGGGCTGGCGATCACGACGGCTTTTTACTACACCCCCAGCGGACGTTCCATTCAGCGCCCGCTTCGAAATTCTGCGTTGTCCGAAACATTTAACGCCACCCCGGCTGCACAAAGCCCGACCTACAAAACCGATAACGGGCGCGTGGTGCGAGGGGGCGGTGGAATACAGCCCGACATTCTGTCGTATCCCACCCCGCTAGACCGTCTCGAGGAGGTTCTTGACGCGAGCGGTGCGGTCACCTCGTTCGCAACGCAATATCTGTCTCAGCACTCCCCGCTGCCGGATCCGTTCAAGGTGACACCGGAGATCCTGGATGAGTTAAAGGTGTTTCTGTCGGCGCGCCAGATCCAGCCAAGTATGGCCGATTGGAGCGCCGACCGATCCTGGATCAGCAATCGTCTGAAAGCGGACGTGATCACCCAGGCTCGCGGCGTCGACAAAGGCGACGAAATTCAGGCGCAATCCGACCCGCAAGTTCAGGCTGCGCTCAAAGCGATGCGCGAGGACGCCCTGCTTGCGAGCCGCACGCACGATTAGTGTTGCGTGAACTCCACCGCATCGACGGCGGCGGGAACTCCGCAGGCCGGAGAGAGACGCGCATGCCACGAGCTCACAATCTCCCGACAGATATCTCGCAAAGAGCGCGTGATCTGCCAGTCCGGATAATGCGCTTTCACCTTTCGCAGATCACTGTAGTAGCAAATGTGATCGCCGACGCGGTTCTGATCGATATAGGCGTACTTCTGGTGCTTGCCTGTCAGCTCCTCGATGAGAGCGAAAGCCTCCCGGATTGAACACGAATTTTCTTTCCCGCCGCCGATGTTGTACACCTCGCCGCAGCGCGGGTCCCGGCAAAACGCCAGGATAAAGCTGGCGACATCCTCGGAATGGATATTGTCCCGAACCTGCTTGCCCTTATATCCAAAAACTTTGTATTCGCGTTGCTCAATATTGCAGCGAATTAAGTAGCTGAGAAACCCGTGAAGCTCGACGCCCGAATGATTCGGTCCGGTCAAACAGCCGCCACGCAAACAGCAACTCGGCATCCCGAAGTAACGACCGTACTCCTGCACCATGACGTCGGCCGCGATTTTCGAGGCGCCGAAAAGCGAGTGCTTCGATTGATCGATCGAGAAAGTCTCCGGAATACCATGCTCGTAATGCGGGTCGTCGTAGTCCCAGCGACTGTCGAGTTCTTGCAATCGGATTGTGTTTGGGAGATCGCCATACACTTTGTTCGTCGACATGTGTACGAATGGCGATTCCGGACATTGCCGTCGCGCCCCTTCGAGAAGATTCAATGTACCGACCGCATTCGTATCAAAATCCTCGAACGGCATTCCAGCTGCACGGTCATGCGACGGCTGCGCCGCGGTATGAATGATGACGTCAGGCTTCACCTCTGCCAGCAGTCGAAGAATGCCCTCGCGGTTCCGGATGTCCAGGTCGAAGTGCGTGTAACCGGGTATGTTCTTGCGGAGCCGCTCGAGTGACCAGCTTGTATCGCCTTCAGGTCCAAAGAAGACGGCTCGCTGATTGTTGTCAATCCCGAAAACGCCATAACCATTGCGTCCCAAATGGACGCAAACCTCCGAGCCGATCAGCCCGCAAGACCCGGTTACGAGCGCTCTTCCTGTCACCCACGAACGATTTTATAGGAGCAGTCCCTGGTACGGCCTAGACGCGATCTTTGGGACGGACTACGCGCTCCGTCGGTCGAATTCAGACGATATAAGCTTTAGGACGGAATGACTGCAATGAGCCTAATCTGCTGGTTACTCGGACATCGCACAAAGTGGATATTAGATCGCACATCGGGCGGATTTCGATTTCAATGCGTCCGTTGCTGCAGATGGTACGAAGTTACGTAGTCTTATCGAAATCACTCACGCCTCGGTACCCCAGCAAACTCCACATTTGATCGTATATCTGACTACGGGCTTAGTGTGTCGCCGATCGCTGCTCCGCAACGCTGGCAAACGAGACGGCCCGAGGGAGTAAAACGATCATATTTCCAGGCGATCTTGTGCCCAAGAATCCTGCACAGAATTCGCTTCAGTAGAAGCACCGGTTAGTGCCTACAATCCTATCGTGGAGACCTACCAGCCGTTACCGGTATCGTAGAAGAGGATGTGGAAAGCTGGACCTCACACGGTAACTGCTTCAATGTTGATGCTGGCGTTGGCGAGCGCAGGAGTGCCGGCATCGGGTCGCCTTCAGGTTCATTCGCGGGCAGCGACGAGTTCGCACAAACGAGGCCGAGAGAGCTCAACCAAGCTTGAAGAGGTCGGGCCCGGGGCGACCGGCCCGGCGGTGATGCGGGCGCAGATTTTACTCGATCGCGCAAGGTTCTCGCCCGGCGAAATCGATGCACATTATGGCGACGATCTGGGGATCGCGATCAAGGGCTATCAGGAGAGACATGGTTTGCGGCCGACGGGCACGATCGATGCCGCTATGTGGAAGCTGCTGAACACCGACAGGCGGCCTTTGCTGACCACTTACACCATCACGAGGGCAGATCTCAAGGGTCCCTTCCTCCCGATTCCCCAGGATGTGCAGGAACAGGCGCAAATGAAATGGATGGGCTATGAGTCGCCGGAAGAGGAATTGGGCGAGAAGTTTCACAGCTCGCCAAAACTGCTCGCGCAACTCAATCCAGGCAAGGACCTGAGCCGTGTGGGAGTACGACTCAGGGTGCCGTTCCTCCGGCGTACTCCTCCTCAGCGCGCGCTAACCGTGGTGGTGTCCGCATCCAAACGAACTGTAACGGCATACGGCGCGGGAGATAGACTCTTGGCGCAATATCCCGCTACTATTGGCGGCGAGCACGATCCGCTGCCGATTGGTCACTGGGTCATTACGGTGGTGCAGCATGATCCCTGGTTCTATTACGACCCAACACACTATTGGAACGCGGACCCGGAAGAAGCCAAGGCGAAGCTTCCGCCAGGACCGAACAATCCAGCAGGTGTGGTGTGGATGGGCCTTTCAAAAAAGCACTACGGAATACACGGAACACCCGACCCAGGACACATCCGCCACGGCGAGTCCTACGGCTGCATCCGGTTGACCAACTGGGATGCCGAGGATTTATCGCGAATGGTGCGGCGCGGCACTCCGGCAATACTCGAGGAGTAGCGCTTGCGGACGTACGCTTGTGCAGCGGGATTATTCGCCGTGTCCGTCGGTCTTTGCGCGACCTCTTCCCTTCTCGAAATGAAGCCGCCTATTCGTGGGTTGGCGCTAGCCGACCTGCGGGATAGCTTTGCCGAAGTTCACAACGGACACGCACACGAGGCAATCGACATTATGGAACCGAGAGGGACGCCGGTCGAGGCGGCAGTCTCGGGAACAATCCGCAAGCTCTTTTTGAGCAAACCGGGTGGTAACACCATCTACGAATACGACGAAGCGGGAGTGTATTGCTATTACTACGCTCACCTGGATCGATACGCGAACGAGTTGCGCGAAGGCATGCGCGTCGAGCGCGGAGATAGGATCGGCTTTGTGGGTTCAACGGGAGATGCAGATGCGAACGCACCACATCTGCATTTCGCGATATTCGAACTGGGCCCCGAGAAGCAATGGTGGCGAGGAAAGGCGATAAACCCCTACCCGTCGTTGGTCGAAGCGGTGAAGCGGGCGAAATAGGAGCAGAGGGCGCACGCTTACAATTGTGATGTGAAACTCCCTCCCTTCCTGCTCGACCAATGGCTCGATCAGAAGAATCTTCCGGATTCGAAGATTGAGTTTGACCTCGCGTCGAGCACAGGACCGACCTGGACTTTGCGCGAGTTGCTCGCTTTATCCGGCGACAACGAATACGAGCGCCTGCTGGATACCCGACTGTTCTATACGAGTCCGGCAGGGTCACCGAGTTTGCGTGAAGCGATTGCGGAACTCGAAGGTGTGCATCCAGACGATGTGCAGATCGTAACGGGCGCCGCCGAAGCTCTCGTTTTACTCTTCTTTCTCGCTAGCGAGCCCGGTGCAAACGTCGTGCTTCCCAATCCGGGGTTTCCAAGCAACACTGCGCTTGCGGAATCGTTCGGTCTCGACATTCGCGAATACAGGCTGTGCCCTGAAAACGAATTTCGCGTCGATCTCGACGAGCTTCGAGCGCTCGTCGATACCAACACCCAATTCGTTTTGGTTAATTCTCCGCATAATCCGACAGGAGCGGTGCTGACCGACCGAGAGATCGACATCCTCCATGACTTCTGCGCCGATCGCGGGGTTCAGTTTGTGTGTGACCAGGTGTACCACCCGATCTACCACGATCTTCCAACGCGTTCCGCAGCCCGACTTCCACGCGCAACGGTGCTCGGCGATTTTTCCAAAGCGCTGTGCCTGAGTGGACTGCGAGTTGGCTGGATCATCGACCGTGACCCGCATCGCCGGCAACTATATTTGAATGCGCGCAGCTATTTCAGCGTGTCCAATACGGCTTTGGGCGAGAGTTTGGCGAGTTTTGCGGCGCATCATAGCGATGCGATTTATGCGCGGGCGCAAGGCGTGGCGCAGAAAAATCTCGCCTTGCTGGATCAGTTTTTCCGTGAGCACAACGATCTATTTCATTGGATTCGCCCGCACGGCGGCATGACTGCGTTTCCTTCGCTAGTGGACGGAGGAGCCGCCCGGGAGTTCTGTAGCGACGCGGCAAAACGCGGCGTCCTGATAGCGCCCGGCGACTGTTTCGGAATGCCATCACATTTCCGTATCGGTGTCGGTACAGCTGGCGATCGATTCTCCGATGCCCTCGCGCGCTTGGCCGAGATCGTGGGTGCAGCACGCGGCGATCTCATTGCGGCCGTCGACAATTACACACAGTAATAGCTGGTGCGGACACAATGCGTCAGGTGTCGCACTCTCCTCCGCAGCAGTCTCTATTCACACGGCCTTCGAAACGTTATTGGGTCGCCGGATAACTGTGGAGTTGGGGACCGACAACGTTAGAGAAATTGTAGTTTTCGCGGCGGTCGGCGTCGATGGTCCAGAACATGGCGCCAATCATGCCCGGGTACCCGTCGAGCTTTGCGCAGCTTGTATGTGGATAGCGGCAGGGGCGTTGCCGGTGATGAGGTATCGCATCGCCTCACTCACGATGCTGGGTGTCGTCTCGCCTGTCAGAAAGCCGACGGCAACCTTCTCGGGCGGCATCGGTGGAAAGAACTGGTTGGGATCGCCGCCGACATGGAAGCCGTCGAGCAGGAGTTCCGTCATAGCGGCGTGGTAGTCCACCCCCGAGCCGAGCTGATAAATCTCGCCATCCAGGCCTTGGAGCGGCGGGGTGTTGTAATCCTGCACGTCGATGAAAGAGAGAATGTCGCCGATGCCGTACGCCAGGGGCAAGTATGATCCGAACTGGCCGCCGTAGCTCGGATAACCAGCGGGGATCTGCGTCCCTTCGGGCACCAGGCTGATCAGAAAATGGCGGCCGAAGTGTTCGCGCAACTGGCGCAGCCCCGAGATGAGATTCACGATGGATGGTGTCGTAGGATGCCGAAAATCCGTATCTCCCGGTTGCAGGACGAGAGACGGCGTTTCGAAATCGAGATCGATGCCGTCGAACCCGTACTCGGCAATGATGCGAGTGAGGGAGGAGACGAAGTTCGGAATGTGCTTCGGATCCGCGAGCGAGAAATACTCTCCCCCGCCGCCGAGCGAGACCATCACTGTTTTGCCTTGACTCTTCAAGTAAGCAATGTCGGCCTTGAACTGTTGGGTGGTAAATCCCGCGGGTGTGTGGAACTGCATGGTTCCCTCCGGCGCGCTCTTATCCGGTGCAGAGAAGGCGACGATAACGATGTCCCACTGCGGCGAGACGTCACGTAGCGGAAAAATGGAACCCGCTGCGCCGTAGCCCACCCAATAGCCGATGAGCTTGTGACCGTTTGGCGCGCCCCTCACGCGGGCGGCGGCGACCGTCGGATTCGGGAGTGCAGGGGTGGCGCCCGCTTGGCCCGCAGGTCTCCCTCGCGCCGGGCATGGCTCGGAACGCTCGGTGAGCGCTTGCGGGTCCGGGAAGCTATAGGTGCTGCTGAGAGCTTGAGACGGTCCGGTATACCAACCCAGCAGGGCTACGTTCTGCAGGTGATAAACGGCGCCGCCGGCACGTGCGACAAAGGCACTCGAGACGGGAATGTTGCTTCTTGGGTTCGCATCCGTGGGCTCGAGAAGAAAGTAGGTGGAGGCGACACCCGTTCCACCGCAGCCACGCTGCACCGTTGTAGGCATTGAAGCGGGACGCGCCGATAAGGCCGGTCGCATCCAGGCCGGGAAGGTATTTCCCGGAACTTTGACATTGCGGCCGTAGATCAGAGGATCGTGCAAGGGATCGTTGATAAATTCGGCGAGCTGCTGTGTCAACGGCTGGACGTCCCGGTCTTCGACGAGAGTGGGTGCGGCGTCCAGAAACGAGCCGAGTACGAAGGAGTTGCCGGTCACGGAGTCAACGCCATGGGTTCCCCACGAACAGCAGACCGTGGCGTCGCCGGCAGCGTAATACGTTGTGTTATGCGTCACGGCAATGACGAGCTTCCCTTTCTGCCTGGGAATCTGCTTGAAGAGTTCTCTTTGTAGGAACTCGACATCGACCACGGCCAACGAAGCCCCGGTCTTCTTCGAACTGAGAATGTAGCCGGAGCCCACCGGAACAGTGATGCTTACACGCGTCGACTGCGCATCGCCGAGCAGCGTGTGCCACGTCTTGGCATTGGGAAAGGTAGCGCGCAGCATCGCATCCCCATACTGGGTATCACCGCCTAAGGGGAACGCAAAGTTCGCGAACACGGGCGAGCGGAGGACGCGCGGCAAGTCTGGGGCGGCATCCATAACGAAGGGTCTTCCAGCGCTCTGCTTCGCGGCGAACGATAGCGTGATAGGAACCAGCACGGCAGTGATGGTCGTGGTGCCGCCCTGGGCCGGGTCGCGGCCGACCAGAGTGTACGAACTCTGGCCGACAGCGTATCGGAACACAGGAACGGTGCCTTGGGCCTCCGCGGAACGCAGTGACAGAAATAGAAAGAGCAGACAGATGAATTCGACTCGCATGGGCTTCACGGTTTTTTCTCGGTGACGGTGTGCGCAACCAGTCTCACACGGGAGGACCGGGCTACGATACGTTATTCCTGGTGAGGAGGCGATCACGGACCAGCGTTGAAGCGCCCGGAGTCCCCCTCATCGGAGGAAACATGTCGAGCGCAAAGAGATCGACAGTAACGCTGCACGTAGTTTCAAGCCTTGATGGCTTCATTGCCAAGAAGGACAACAGTGTTTCGTGGATGGACAGTTCTGGCGATGTCTACGAAAGAGGGATTACTGACGACGGCGCTGAAGTCATCGAGTCGATAGACTGCTACGTGCTAGGTTCTCGCACCTATGAGCATGCGCTGCAACTCGGCTGGCCGTATGGCGATACTCCGACCATCGTGATGACCAATAGAGAACTGCCGTCCACGAGGGAGACGGTGGAGTTTTACTCGGGCGATCCCAAGAGATTGGTGGGTGAGATACTCGCGCCACGATATGGAAACATCTGGGTCGTGGGAGGGGCCATGTTGGGCCAGAGTTTTCTCAAGCTCGGCTTGGTGGATGAAATCAGATTGATGATAGCGCCGGTCACATTGGGTGACGGACTGCACCTATTCGGTAATTCCGGTACCGAGCAGAAATGGCATCTGAAGAACGTAGTCGCTTACAAGAACGGCTTTGTTGAACTGTCGTACAGGCGCGAATCAACCGATTCCTAGCTGAAGCGATTACGTCAGGCGGGCTGCGCTGATAACCTCGGCGTGGACCGCTCCGCCAAAACATAATTTCCGGTTTGCCGACCAACTGCTCGGAGTTACTCTTCGCGCAAGCTTTGCATGGGCTGTAGCTTTGCCACGCGTAGCGCGGGAAGCAAGCTCGCGGCGATAGCCTATTCCGTAAGGGGTTCTGAAACGCACTATACCTGTTGGGAGACTTTTTCTTTCCGCTTGCTCTGCTTAAACTTGAACCATGATCGAGGGGCGAAAATTCAGACTGTTTTCAAGCATCGGCAAGTTCTGGTGCAACTTGACGCACGAGGATTTAATGTGGCCCGTTAACGGTCAATATCGATGCCGCCGGTGCTTGCGTCATCATGCTGTCTCCTGGTGAGGATCCGGATCGCCGACCCCGTCACCGGCCCACATTAGACATAAACGTATATCAGACCCGAAAAATCTTAATCTAACGAGGGCGACGGATCGAACCGCGTTGGCTAAACTGCCCACGCTGTTCAAGAGCGCCCCAGGCTGTGTCACGACATTGCTTGTGCACTTATCACGCGCCCTACTTTAGCGGTGTGCGCGGCTGATTCCCTCTCCGACGGCGCGAGATAGGGCTAAAACCGCAAATGCCTAGGAACACAATCCCCTGAAACACCGATAAAAGGATATAGGGCTATTCAATGCAGGTAAACAAACGCCGCGCGCACAGAAAACCTTTTCAGAAGAAATACTCCATTTCCTGGCAGGATGAAAATGGCATAACTCATTCGGCCCAGGTTCTGGGGACGGATGTATCGGATTCGGGAGTGGGGCTTCGCTGTCCTCTAGATGTCTCGACCGGCACGCTTCTGTATATCCAGGCTGAAGATGGGGATCCGACAGGTTATGGCACGGTGCGCCACTCTGCGCGTAGAGGCGACGTTTGCCATATTGGACTCGAACTCGACGTGTCATCCCGCAACTCGCAGTCCAGCCTCGAAATGGAGGATGCGCGAGATTACTACGAATTTCTGCAGATCAGTCCCAACGCGCAGGCAGAGACGGTTCACCGCGTCTATCGGTTCCTGGCAAGCCGCTATCATCCAGATAATCCGGAAACAGGCGATCCGGAAAAATTCTTGCTATTGAACCGCGCTTACGAAGTGCTATCCGAGCCGATGCGCCGGGCGCAGTATGACGAATTCCTGAGAACGAGACCCGCGCGTCCTGATGAGATTTTCGAATCGGTTGACTTTCTGGACGGTATTCAGGGGGAAACGAACCGTCGGCTCGCGGTGCTCGCGCTGCTCTATAGGAAATGTCGCGGCAGCATACACAATCCGTCGATTTCGTTGCTCGACTTGGAGACGCACATGGGATTCCCGCGCGAATACCTTGATTTCACTATCTGGTATCTACGTAGCAAGAAATATGTCAGCCAGGATGACGGCGCCGCGCTTGCGTTGACCTCATTAGGGGTGGATTACGTCGAGGCCAATTATTCCAGCCTTCCGCTTATGGGTAAGCTGCTGAATGCGGGCCATCGTGAGGCATCCGCCGCGGAACCCAAGAATGCGGATCCGAAGCACGGCGCGAAAACGTTGGTCTTAGGCCGCGCCCGGAGTGTCCGGGCCAATGCAGACCGATAGCCGCGAAGACCCGCGTCTCAGAAAAAGATCCGGACTTCCGGACTGCACCCGAATACATGAGAGCCGGGCGCAAGGCCTGAACCAAAATATCCAGCCTAACGGATCAGAGCGGTTGAGCTGTTTGGTGACAACCGGCGCACAGCGAAACCAGCAACTAAGCCGAGACCAGCCACGACCAAGCAGAAATTTGAAGGCTCAGGCACGGAAGATGTGGCACCCGTGGCGCTCGCATCCAACGAGAACAGATCGAAATCCGCTTGTCCGTTTCCCGAGCCATTGACCAGGATTTCAAGCGTCTGCCCGAGTTCAGCTGGCGAGGGGCCCGAATTGTAGACAATCGTTTGCTCCATGAAAGTACCAGGACTAGGATTGCCGGCTGAGTTTGACCCGAGCGTTGCGCCGCCGGCAAGCAACGCGACCGCATACCCGCTGAGTGGTGTGTCGGTCCGCTGGCCGACCCAAAAGCTCAGAGTGTACGTTGTATTCGCAAGGACCGTGGCCGTGAGATTTTGCGAGAGGCTACCAGAGCCGGGTTCGCCGAGGGCTGCGACCTGCAATCCATCTGGAATCGAGCTAAACTCGCCGCCCGGTCCGACCGCGGGACGCCACGTAGACACCGATGCTTGGGAAACCCAGCCGGTAGAGCTATCGTACGTGTAACAACCTGCGCATTGGACGGGTGTCTCGAAACTCGGATTGTTGATGGTGACTGGAGAGGCAATCGCAGAGGTGCCGATGGTGAAAAGTGCAGTGAAATTCAGAAGCATTAAGAAACGCATGAATCCTCCTTAGTGCCTCGTTAGAGGTCTCGTCGCGTGAGAAGTTTCCCGAAAAGCAGTTCGCAACTCGGAAAACAGACGTTATTTGCTGTCAGTTACGCGATGCGCGCGAGCGCAGCGGCCGATCTGGGAGAGCCCGTACCGGTACGCGGTTGACGAATTCGTCGAATCGTACTGCTCTCAATCGCGCTCTCTTTTTCAACCGGACCGTTGTCTCGTTCGCATGGTGAGTCTGCGCTCATGCGACAGCGCTCCATGTCGGGTTCTACTTATTGGTCGGGCCGCCGGGATTTGAACCCGGGACCTCTTGCACCCCAAGCAAGCGCGCTAGCCAGGCTGCGCCACGGCCCGAATTCTTCAAGTCTAGCGCAGCATCGCCACTTGCCCGGTTCGGTTCTCTTGCCTGCGATCCGCCACAATCGTCACTTCCATATCACTGGCGAGACTTACCACCTGGTTGACCAAACTCTTTCCACGAAGCCGGTGCAGGCCCTTGCCCATGATTCGCGGAAGAAAGATCTGACGCGCATTATGCACCCGCGCAAAATCGACTAGACTCTGCGCATGGTCAGTCCCGGTCAGTACGCGCGTCTCAATATGCAAATTCCGCGCGAAATTTAAGTGCCGTTCCACGGCTTCACGCTTTGCGGGCGGTACCGTCTGCAAGTCGGACCGCTCGGCCACGTAGACGGCAAAACACGCGGCATGAATCACGTCTGCCACTCGCTTACCGCGGCGAATCAACATCGCTGTGGAGGGATCGTCACTGATATAGATGACGACCGCATCCTCTAAACGCGGGCCGCTTGCGGAATCCTGCGCATTCCGTCCTCGCTGAACGTGCTCATCGCTCTGCTCCATCCGCTCTTCCACTTCGTGAGCGGTCTGCCGCAATGCCATCTCTCGCAAGCCGACCAGCGTCGATTCCTTGAAGAAGTTCTGCAGCGCTGCCTGGGCTTTATCCGGCGGATACACCACTCCGCGCTGCAAACGATTCAGCAATGCGCGAGGCGTCAAGTCCACCATCACCACCTCGTCAGCTTGCTTCACCACCCAATCGGGCATCGTTTCACGAACTTTCACACCGGTAATCTGCGCCATCTGGTCGTTCAAGCTTTCCAAATGCTGCACATTCATGGTGGTCAGTACGTCAATCCCTTGATCCAGAATGTACAGAACATCTTCCCAGCGCTTCTCGCGCGGAGATCCAGGAACGTTCGTGTGCGGGAATTCGTCCACCACCGCAACACGGGGATGACGTCCAACCACCGCTTCGGTATCCATTTCCTCGAACACAGAGCCGCGGTATTCCACTCTCTTTCGTGGAATCATTTCAAGCCCCTCGGTTTTAGCAATCGTGTCCTTCCGTCCGTGAGGCTCAAAATAACCGATCACCACGTCAACACTCTTGGCCCGCATAGCCTGCGCCTCTTCGAGCATCTGGTATGTCTTGCCGACACCGGCCGCATACCCGAGGAAAATTGTGAGCTTGCCCCGTTCATTCATGTTTATTTGGCCATGCGAACCGATAGCCTACCCACGGTTCCGTGACAATATAGCGCGGCTGCGCGGGGTTAGCTTCAATTTTCTTCCGTAACTGGCTCACGAACACCCGCAAGTATTCGACTTCTTCGCCGTATTCGGGTCCCCACAGATTCTGCAGTAACTTGCGATGCGCGATAGGCTTGTTTGCGTTTGAAAGCAAATATTGCAGCAGGTCGAATTCCTTCGGTGTTAAGCGTACTGTCTGCCCGTGAGCGATTACGTGACGCGCGGACGGGTCAACCGTCAGTTCGTCGGAGATAACGATTGGCTGCAGTTGTTCCGTTTGGCCCGGCAGCCGTCGCAAGTTGGCGCGGATTCGCGCCATCAGTTCATTTACGCTAAAGGGCTTCGTGATGTAATCGTCGGCTCCTGCATCGAGCGCCGCAATTTTGTCGGCCTCGCTGTCACGAACCGATAAAACGATGATCGCGACTTCGGATGCACTCCGAATCTGGCGACAGGCCGCCATGCCTCCTACACCGGGCATGTTCATGTCGAGCAAAATAACGTCGGGATTAAATTCGCGCAGCGATTCTACAGCCTCTTCTCCGGTGCGAGCTTCGTACGGCTCGTACCCGTTCGTCGTCAGAGCCGTTCTTATGACCCGTCGGAGCTGCGGCTCGTCGTCCACAATCAGGACCCTGTTAGGAGTCATGCCGGCTGTTGACCAACTTGTGCCGGTTCGCGGGCCGCATGCAGAGTGATAGTGAAGCGGGAACCTTGTCCAATTTGGCTTTCCACAGCCGCCGAGCCTCCATGGGCCTCGGCTATCTCTTTGGTGATGGCGAGCCCCATGCCCGTGCCCTGCACGGCAGAGCGATCGTAGCGCCCGCGATAAAACTTGTCGAACACGCGGCCTTGTTCCAGCTCCGTGAGCCCTTGACCGTGATCGCGGACTGAGATCGAGACGATGCCGTTGTCTTCCTCGGCGGATACGAACACGGTCGAGTGTGATGGACTGTACTTGATCGCGTTATCGAGTAACTGTTTTAACGCCTGGATCATCAGCTCTCGATCCGCAAGGACAAGTGGCAGACCTTGTTTTACTTGAACGCCGATTTCGTGCGATGTGGAGCGTTCGCCTAGCGACTGAATGGCTGCATCGATCAGTTCGCGGACACTGGCGGGCTCTCGTTCCAAGTTCAGCTTCTTGGCGTCGATGCGCGCCAGATGTATTGCCTCGTTTATTATGCGGCGTAAGCCGCGCGCCTCTTTTTGGATTACTTCCAGCAACTCAATCTTCTGCTCGGACCGCACGCCTAGGGGGTGCAACATCATATCCGCGGCAGCTTCGATGGCGGTAAGAGGTGTCTTGAGATCGTGAGCGACCGCATCGATCATGACGGACTTCAGTTCTTCACTCTTGCGCACCGCTTCCGCGCGGCTGCCTGCCTCCTGGGCTTGCGCTTGTGCCAATCCCATCGCAATCGTGTTTCCTACGGCCTGGAGAGTCGCCTCCTGCAATATTGCACCCCGAAATCCCAGGCTCCCGAAGATCTTGCTTCCCAACGTGACAGGGGCTATCGTAAAAACTTTTGAAGTGCTGTGATCGACAGATCCGTACAGCGCGATGCGGCGCAGAGCTTCATCGGGAATAGGGGTTTCGGCGGGAGAGCGATAGAAGTGCCCGGTGGAGCTTTCGAACAGCGCCACTTCCGTGAACCCGAACAGCTCCATGCATTTATTGACGATCAGCCGTCCGATATCTTGACCGTCCGCGAACAGCATGGCCCGGCTAAGAGCGTGCAACCTCTCGGCTTCCCGTTGGTGCGAAATGAGCTCGTCGCGCTGCCGCCGCAGCCGGCCCGATAAGTTCGTCGCCACTAGTGCCACCGCGAGAAATACAACGAGGAGGATCCAGCCCTGCGGATCACCGATCGTGATGGAGCCAATTGGAGGCACGAAGAAGTAGTCGAGGCAAGCCGTTGCTGCAAATGACGCAATGAAGGCTGCGGCAGGTTTGGCGTAAGCGCCTGCAAGCAGAACGCCTAGGAGCAGTAGAACGGCTGCAATCGTCGCCTCGACGTGCAGGAAATAACAGACGAGCGCAATGGCGATCACGCCCAACATGCCGCTGAGCGTTGAACGCACGCGCAACACAGCCGGGCTCATATCTTCCAACTACAGTGTACAGACGTATCGCCCGTTTTCAACCGATACACTGAGGGCATGTTCGGTCGTGTGTTGGCCGCCGGCGCCGTGATGGCATTCTCGATTTCGGCTCAGAGTCTGCACGTATCCGGCGAGAAGATTCGCGCTCACGTGAAGTACTTGGCCAGTGACGAGCTGGAAGGACGTGGGGTCGGCACGAGGGGAGAGAAACTCGCAACCGAATACCTCGCTTCGCAGCTTCAATCCGAGGGGCTCAAGCCCGCCGGTGACAATGGCGCCTACTTCCAACGCGTGCCGCTCGTCGGCTCGGCCACGCAGGCTTCTGCCACTCTGACACTCTCTGGGAAGAACGGTAGGGTTCCGCTCACCTTCGTCAAAGATTACGTAGGAACAGCCTTTTCTCAACAACCGGAGAATGATTTCAATGCCGAAGCTGTTTTCGTGGGCCACGGCATCTCTGCTCCCGAGTTCGGCTGGGACGATTACAAGGGCGAAAATCTGGCCGGCAAAGTCTTGATCTTTTTCACGAACGAACCGCCGTCAACCGATCCGAACTTCTTCGGCGGGCGGGCGCTGACGTACTACGGACGGTGGACATACAAATTCGAAGAGGCAACGCGGCGCGGCGCCGTGGCTGCGCTCATCATCCATACGACTCCTACGGCCGGGTACAGCTGGGCGGTGGTCAACGGATCGTTCGGCCATGAGCAGCCTGAGCTGAAGCTGAAGCCCGGCGAAAGAGGATTGAAGTTCGCCGGGTGGCTTTCGCAGGAGGCCGGAGCGAAGCTAGTCGCAAGTACCGGCAAGACACTCGATGAACTCCTCGCGATGGCGAACCAGAGATCGTTCCGGCCGATTCATCTGGGCGTCCGCGTGGCGGGGCACATCCCGGTGAAGCTGCGCGACATCGAAAGCAGAAATGTTATCGGACGCGTGGACGGGAGCAGATCCTCAATTGAAATCACAGGTGGTACTTTTCACCGCGCATTGGGACCATCTTGGTATCGGCGTGCCCGTGAACGGAGACAAAATCTACAATGGTGCACTCGACAACGCGTCGGGTTGTGCCATCGTTCTGGAACTGGCCCGGCTCTGGGCGGCGCTGCCTCAGAAGCCGAAGCGAAGCGGGCTGTTTGCGTTCGTGACGGCGGAGGAATCGGGGCTGCTCGGTTCGGAATATTACGGCGAACATCCCGAAGTTCCTGCCGGCCAAACTGCCGCAGATTTGAATTTCGATATGTTTTTTCCATTTGGCAAGACTCGCGATATCTCGGTCGTCGGTGCTGAGCGAACCACGCTTTGGCCACTCATTCAGCGCGATGCCAAGCGCATGGAGCTCGAAATCAAACCGGATCCAGAGCCAGAGCAGGGCCACTACTACCGCTCCGACCACTTTTCGCTGGCGCGGGTCGGGATTCCTGCCTTTTCTATTTCGGAAGGTACGGATTACATCGGCAAACCGCCAGAGTTCGGGAAGAGCATGTTCGAGGAGTTCAATGCGAAGCATTATCACCAGCCCTCGGACGAGTATCACGAGAGCTGGGATGTGTCGGGAATGGAGCAGATGGCAGACCTCGGCCTAACGCTCGGATTGGATATCGCGAATACGCCCAAGCTGGCGAGTTGGAAAGCGGGTGATGAATTTCTAGCAGCACGCGAGAAGAGCGGCGTACGCGCCAGCCAGTAACGAAAAATTGACGGAATTTATGATACGTTTCTTCTTGGTGCGACAGGAGGCAACAACATGGCAGGTAAAGTAAATCCTATTCCGGCTGGTTATCACTCGGTCACGCCGTATCTGACAATCAGTGGCGCGGCCAAGGCAATACAGTTTTATAAGCAGGCGTTTGGCGCGCAAGAAGTTTCGCAGATGGCCGGCCCTGACGGAAAGATCGGGCATGCGGAGCTCAAGATTGGCGATTCAATGATCATGATCGCCGACGAGATGCCGAGGGGTTCTCGCTCTCCGCAATCGCTAGGCGGCTCGAGTGTGGGTATTTTCTTATACGTCGAAGACGTTGATTCGGTATTTAAGCGCGCTGTCGAGGCGGGTGCAAAAACCGAGATGCCGCCGCAAGACATGTTCTGGGGCGACAGATACGGAAAATTGACCGACCCGTTTGGCCACCAATGGGCGCTCGCGACACATATCGAGGACATTCAGCCGCAAGAGATGGAAAAGCGCGCCCGCGAGGCAATGGCAAAGATGGCGCAGTCTGCGGGACAAGGCAGCGGGAGTTAAACGCGCCGGGAAGTTGTTACGCTTTTTCGGCTGCTTGCGCGGCGTTGACTGCCGCACCAATGGTTGCGACAGTTTCGCCGCCCGGCACAACTTCAATGGAGTAGCTCTGTAACGGGCTCAGCTTCACCATTTCGTGAAGGTATTCGTTCAGCAAGCTCACATTCACGAAACGGGCATTCCAGCCAGTGACGAAGAACTTGCCGGGCCCAGCCTGATGGATGCTTGTGGCGGTAGCGGCAGCGAGCGCACGATGCCATAGCTTTACAAAATCCATGCAAAGTCTATCGCGGTTTGCATGCTGAAAGATTTCTTCGGGCTCGCGATCCATGAAGCGGAGCCGCATGGAGCGCTGGCCCATGATCCCCTCGAGGTGGCCTTTACCGCCACACCCGCAGAATTGCTCTTTGGGATCGAGACTCACGACAGAGTGACCCGCCTCCCAAACGCCGTCCGAATATGGGTACTGTCCAAACCCGATACCGTTGCCCAAAGTCCAGACACGGATGAGGCGGTCGAGGTGCCCACGTTTGGCGGCGATTCCGGCAGCCATCACGTCGGCGTCGTTGAAGATCGCCACGGGCACTTTCCCGAACAGACGCGTGCATGCTTCGACCATCAGGTTCTGCATGTTGACGCCCTTGAATTGAACCAGATTGGGTGAATCTTCAACGACGCCGCTTCGTACGATGCCGGGCATTCCTACGCCGATGTAGGACGGCGCTTTCATTTCGAGGCGCTTAATCTGTTCAACAATGATTTGAACAATATTGTCGGCCGGCAAACCGTAGAGGCTGTCGGTGATCGCCTCGTCTTCCGGGTGAACACACAACGTACCCGTGAGTTCGTGATCGGAAATCGCGCCGACCGCTATTCTTTCCGTGATGAGAACGCCAATACCATGTGCCATGGTGACCCTCCGGCTCAAGTCGACAACTTATTCAAGCCGTTAAAAGCCGCAGCCTTGTAGCATTCGGCGAGCGTTGGATAGTTGAATACCGTCTCAATGAAGTAATCTAACTTGCCCTTCAAAATCAAGACTGCCTGCCCGATGTGCAGCAATTCGGCCGCACCTTCTCCAATGATGTGAACACCAAGCAAGTCGCGGGTCTCGCGATGGAAGATCAGCTTCAGCCGCCCGGTCGTGTCGCCGCGAATTTGACCGCGAGCAATTTCCCGATAATATGCCACGCCCACTTCATACGGTACGTCTTCGTCGGTCAGTTGCTCTTCTGTTTTGCCGATGAATGAGATTTCGGGAATAGTGTAAATACCGAACGGATAGTAGCTTGGGTTTGAGGAGACCGGCTTATTAAACGCGTGTGCGACTGCGATGCGGCCTTGCTCCATGGACACGGACGCAAGACTTGGAAACCCGATGACATCGCCTACCGCGTAGATGTGGGGCTCAGCGGTTTGATAATGCTCGTTGACCGCAATACGGCCGCGCGCATCCGCTTCGAGTCCGGCTGCCGATAGGTTGAGCTCGTCGACGTTTCCTTGCCGCCCGACAGCGTAGAGAAGGGCGTCGCCGGGCACTTTCTTGTTGCTTTCGAGATTCGCGACGACGCCCGCGCCGCCTTGCGTCTCTTCGACGCTCTGCACTTCTTCGTTGAGCCGCATGGTGACGCGGTGATCCCGCAAGTGATAGGAGAGCGCTTCCACAATCTCGGCGTCGGCGAATTCGAGCAGGCGCGGGCGCTTCTCGATCAAGGTTACGCGCACACCTAAAGTCGCGAAGATGCAGGTGTACTCGACACCGATGACGCCGCCGCCGACCACGATGAGCGTGCGCGGCACGGTGGGCATTTCGAGAATCTGGTCGCTGTCGATGATCGTCCGGGCGTTGATAGGAACTTTCGAGGAGGCGGCGGGCTTGGTGCCCACCCCGATCACAATGTTCCCGGCGGCGAGATCAACCGAGCCTCTCGAGTTAGTTACCTGGACGGTATGCGCGTCTTTGAAGCTAGCGACGCCGGTAAGCACCTCGATGCCGTTTCGCGAAAGCTGTGCCTGGGTTACATCGATCTCGGTCTTGATGACATGCTGCACGCGGAACGACAGGTCCGCCATCGTGATTTTTTCTTTAACACGATAGCTGACACCATAAATGTTCTGGTAGTTATAACCGGATAAATGCAAGACGGCTTCGCGCATGGTCTTGCTGGGAATGGTGCCGGTATTGATGCAGACGCCGCCGATGACTTCGCGGCGCTCGATGAGCGCTACTCGTTTGCCGAACTTGGCGCCTTGAATAGCGGCGCGTTGACCGGCCGGGCCAGAACCGACCACAACTAAATCGTATTGAGGCATTCGGAGGCTAAAGTGCCAGTTTAGACACTTATGTTGTCATACCCGCGAAGACAACAATCCGAGTATATCCCCGGTGTCGGAGTGTTCCAGAGCAGAGTGGGCGCCGTGAAGCGCTACTGGCGGGTCGAGGTGTCGCGCGTTGCGTCGGAGACGGCGGTGGCGGTCTTGTGGGCACCAGTCTTCACGGCGTGGGTGGACTTGGTGGCGCCAGTCTTCACGGCGCGAGTGGATTTCGTGGCGCCTTTCTTAGCGGCGGTTTTCGAATCGTGACCCAGGTCCTTCATATCTTGCCCGACCTGCGGATAAGCAGGAGCGGCAAGTGATCCGGCGACTAGCAAGGCGATCGGCAGTAACAGAGCTTTCATAACTTCATTGCATCACAGAAAGCTTGTTGCGCCCTATATATGTCAAGAAATTAATAGTGCTCCCACGCAGCGGTAACTTAGGCCGATTGCGGGGTATGTATCTGGGCAGAGAAGCGATTGAGTAACTCGTCCTCAAAGGAGAAATCCGGACGTGGGAAGCCGCGCTTCTTCAGGTAAGCACGATAGGAGGCCCTTAGGCCGACCAGAAAGTCGGTTGGTTTAAAGCCGAGCATGCGTTGCGCCTTGGTAACGATCTGGGTAATGGCGGGAACGTCATAGTACGAACCGAAATAGAGCCTCTCGCCCATAATTTGACCGCCCGCCCTATGGATCAGATCTCGTGGCATGGATGTGATGTGAGGCTCCTTGACGCCGGAAGCCCTGGCGAGATCGAGCACTAACTCGTGCTGCGTAACAGCGCGCGGGTTCGCGGTGTTGAAGGCGTGCCCGACTGCATTCCGCAGATTCATGGCCTTCATCGCAAGCTCGACCAAGTCTTTCACGTAGATGAACTGCATCAGGCGATGACCTTCGCTGGGCAGGATAATGGGCCTACCGGCACGGAAGCGGTCCCAAAAGAAGGCTTCGCGGTAGAACGGGTTGCCGGGCCCGTACACAAACGGGGGCCGCAGCGTAACGATGGGAAAGCCAGAGCGCTGGTGCATGCGAAACAGCGCCCGTTCGCTCATCGCCTTGTGGCGCGCATAAGCGTTCGGGTGATCGTCCGGAGCGAGCGCGTCGCCCTCATGATGATTTAGTCCATCGCCATACGCGGCCACGCTCGACATGAAGACATAGCGGCTGATCTTCCCATCGAAAATCTGGGCCGTCGCTTCGACTTGCTCGCCGGTGGTGCCGTGCTCCCAGTCATAGGCGTTGTCGAAAACGACGTCGAAGCGGGTAGCTCCTACGGCTTTGCGAACTGTCTTCGCATCGTTCCTATTCGCGACCAGGTTACGGACGCGCTTACCGAGAGAGTGGCGCGTTTTTCTATGCAGGATGTGCACTTCGTGACCGGCTCGCACCAACTCGGTGACGAGCAGCCGACCGATGAATTGCGTCCCGCCGATGACAAGGATTCTCTTGTGTTCGAACTCGTCGGGTTCTTGCGCACCTTTCATCTTCGGGCTGCTCATTTTGGGGCTGCCGTGAGTGGCCGAAACAACCGGGGCCATGAAGCACCTACATAGTTAGACGCATTCCGCCGCGGGGCGTCTTAATCGTAATATTCGAGGCCAAGATGGGTAATGAGGTCCTCACCTTGCATCCAGCGAAGCGTGTTCTTCAGCTTCATGAGTTGGATAAAGATATCGTGCTCGGGATACAACCCGGGAGCGGTCATCGGTCCTTTGAAGTAGAAGGACAGCCACTCCTGAATACCCTTCATCCCGGCTCTCTGGGCTAAGTCTAAGAAGAGCACCAGATCGAGAACCAAGGGGGCGGCCAGAATGGAATCGCGGCAAAGGAAATCGATTTTGATCTGCATCGGATAGCCGAGCCAGCCGAAGATGTCGATGTTGTCCCAGCCTTCTTTCGCGTCGCCACGGGGCGGATAGTAATTGATTCGAACCGCGTGATACAGGTCCTTATAGAGCAGCGGGTAGAGGTCGGGCTGGAGGATCTGATCGAGCACCGAAAGCTTGGTCTCTTCCTTGGTCTTGAAGGAACCGGGATCTTCCAGCACTTCTCCGTCGCGGTTTCCCAGGATGTTGGTGGAGAACCAGCCGCGCACACCCAGCATGCGTGCTTTGAACCCGGGCGCGAGCAGCGTCTTCATGTAGGTCTGGCCGGTTTTGAAGTCCTTGCCGCAGATGGGAACTTCGTTCTGGCGCGCCAAATCGAGCATTGCCGGAACGTCGGTGGTCAGGTTAGGCGCTCCGTTCGCGAACGGAACGCGCAGCTTCAGCGCTGCGTAGGCATAAACCTGGCTGGGCGCAATATCGGGATCGTTGTTTCGAAGCCCCTCTTCGAAAGCTGCAATGCTCTGGTGCACGGCCGCGCATTTGTGAAAAGATTCCGTGGAGCCGCACCAGATCATCACGAGGCGAGTACATCCATTGCGTTGCTTGAACTGCCGGATGTCGTCCATCACGGCTTCGGCCATGTCCATCTTGCTTCCGCCGGTTTTCACATTGGGCCCGTCGATGCGCTTGACGTAATTGTGGTCGAAGACGGCCTTCATGGGCTGGATGGCGGAGAGAGGCTCTTTCAGCTGGTCGAGTAACGGGCCGTCCAGCACCTTGGCGCGGACAGCGGCTTCGTAGGCGTTATCCTCATATATGTCCCAGGTTCCGAAAGACAGGCACTCGAGCGGGGTGAGCGGGACGAAATCCTGAATGCGCGGGGTGCGCGCGTCGGTGCGCTTGCCCAATCGAATGGTGCCGAGCTGGGTGAGGGAGCCGATGGGAGCCCCAAGTCCTCGCTTGACCGCCTCGACGCCGGCGATGAATGTGGAGGTCACCGCTCCCATGCCAGGGATCAAAATACCTAGCCGGCCATCCGCGGGCGCAATGGCGACGTTACCCTGTTTTGGCAATGCGAAAGTACTCCAGGAGATAAACTGCGAGCGCAGGCTTTTTGGAGAGGTTCGCCTGGTCCGTAGAGGCCAACTCGCGGCCCTACGCTATACTAACATTCGATGTCACACGCGATGTCGCACGCTGTGACGACAACCGTTTCGACGCTCATTGTCGATGACGAGCAACTCGCCCGCGAAGAGTTGTCGTACCTTCTCAAAGACTTCCCCGAAGTCGAGATTCTGGATTCTGCTTCGAACGGCGTGGAAGCGGTGCGGCTGATCGAGCAACTGGAGCCCGACCTAGTGTTTCCTGGATGTGCAAATGCCCGGGCTTGACGGTTTGGCGGTCATCAGCCAGCTGCGTGAGAAGGGCGCTCCTTTGCCGCACTTCGTGCTGACGACGGCTTTTGACAATTACGCGGTTAAGGCGTTCCAACTACAGGCGCTCGATTACCTGCTCAAACCGGTTGAGAAGGAGCGGCTGGCGGAATCGCTGACGCGGGCGAGGAAAGCGGTCGAAGACAAGCAGCAGCCACAGGAAAGACGGGTGGAGGCGAGCGGGCCGCAACCTGGATTGCAACGGTCGAAGCTGCTGGTCAGGGCCAATAATCGAAACCTGATCGTGGACGCGCAGGACATGATTTACGCGACCATCGACGACGGCCTGATTACGGTGGTGACGACGCACTTCGAAGGGCAATCGAACTACCGGACCATCGAGGAGTTGCAATCGAACCTCGACCCGAGTGTCTTCTGGCGCGTGCATCGGTCGTTCCTAGTGAACATCAATAAGATCCGCGAAGTGATTCCGTGGTTCAAGTCGAGTTTTCAATTGAAAATGGACGACAAGAAGCAGACGGAGATACCGGTGAGCCGCATTCAGACGAAGCGGCTGCGGGCGTTGCTCAAGATCTGAGCGGGCGGGCGGCGTTGCCGGCGATGCGAAGGTGGCGCGGCGTTGTCAGGCGGCTCGTTTTTGCTTTTGTTCGCCCAACTTAGGCAGTGTGATGGGCAACTCCGCGGCCTTCGTGAGCACTTGCTGGTGACTGAACTTGGCTTCGGCGAGCAAAATGGCCCAGTCGTGGAGTTCCTGCTTGCGAGTTTCGTTCAATTCTTTGCGCGCTTCGCCTGCTTCTTTGCGGGCTTCTTCATTCCGCTTTCGCTTTTGCGATTCAAAGCCAATCTCGACTTTGCGCTTTTCATTTCTTAGCTTTCGCAGCTCGTCGGCGCACTTGTAGAAGGCGCGGTCGTGGGTGCTGTGGTAGCGCAAATAGAGCGCGAGCTGCTTTCGTGCATCGTCGTCGAGAAGGGGCACGGCGCAGGCGGGGCGATCGGCGGAGGCGGGGATTCCCAGCACGAAGCAGGTGTCCTGCAGAGAGAGTGCGCGTTGGGCGAGCCAGAAGTGCTGCGCCATTTTCTCGACCAGCGTGCCTTCGAATGCGGTGGAGGGCTGGTGGTGGGTGCGGAGGTTGGTGAGAAGCGTATCAAAGTCGGCCTGATTTTCGCAGGGCAGGATACGAAATGCGCCGGTGAAGCCGTGACGGAAATTGTTTTGCGCGATGGCGGCGAGGCCCTCGGGAGTTCTGGGACCCGTGGAGTGTTGGGCGTTGGCCGTGTTGGCGGCGACTTGAGCTGGAGTGGACATTAGAGATTCCTTTCAGAGTGCTTGGGACATGGAAAGCTGTAGCAGCGCGACGGCTGATCCAGTTTTTTGAGACCGTGCAAGCGAACGGGCTTGCTCAGCGGAGAGGCGCGACCGGATCGACGCCGGGTGCGGAACATTCAATCACTTCGTAGCACGGGTGCGTGGCGCAAGAAGAAAAGATTGGCGGTAAGTGGCTGAGAGCGGGAGAGATGGAGATTTGGAGTGAACGGTGACCAAGGGGTTGGGACGGAACTACGCACGGTTTTTCATGCGACTATTCTCTGCCTCTCAAGATCGCAGCCATGAGGCGTGGGCTGCGGGGTCCGTGCATAACGGCGAGGACCCACAAAGGCTTCTGCAGAATAGTGTTCACGTGGACAACCCGAAGAGCGTGAATGCCGCTACAGTCGCCGCGATTGCTTGCTGCGCGTTCGTCATCACGGATGTCGCCCACGAGAGCCTAGGTCACGGCGGCGCGTATGTGCTTCTGGGCGGGCGATCACTGATCCTGACAACAACGAGAGCGATTGCGACTGGACCGGGAATCGATCCGGATCGAATGTTTGCAGGGCAAGATCATGCGAATCTTTTCGGCAGGATTTTTTCTATCGCGGGACCTTTGGCCAGCTTTTTGTTAGCTTTTGTGTGTTTACTTCTGCTCAAGGCGGGGCGGCAACGGATCAGCTCCCCTGCTGCCAAGCTTTTCCTATGGCTCTCCGCCGCTTTCAGTTTGTTTTGGGCCTGCGGGTATATGGCGTCTTCCGGGCTGACCGGCGTCGGAGACTACTTCGAGCTGATTCGCGGCAACGGCGATGAATGGTTCTGGAGAGCGGCATTAGTGGTGCTCGGGATCGGGCTGTACATTCTGGCGCTCCGTCTGTTACGCAGACACCTCGCTCTGGCGGGCATTGAAAACGGGAAAGGATTCAGTAGAATTCTGGTGATTGCCTATGTCTCAGCGGCGCTCACGGCAAGTCTCGGCGCAGCGTTAGATCCGCGCGGGCCGATACGCGTTCTCTATGACGCGATTCCCGCAACGGTAATCGCCAACGCAGGCATGCTGTGGCTGGCCACTGTCTCTCGTCATCAAACCGGGGCAGCGGCATTCGAAGACAGCTCTGAAGAGATAAGCATGCCGTGGATCTTCACATCTCTTGCAGTTCTTCTTTTTTATGTCTCAGTTTTAGGCCCTGGGCTCAGTCTTCGTTTGTAGGACGCATTGCGCAGTTCGCGCCTGTTGCGTTCTCAATGGCTATCAGGGCAAGTCTTCGCCGCGGTGTTTTGGGAAGAGCTTACGTGAAATGTCTGGCCAGAACTCGACGAATACTGCTCCGATCGCACCCTCGGCCGTGACGGTGAAGGCGCGCTGGAACGTGAGATCGACGCCTCGATCCGAGCGCGGATAGTACAGGTTTGCGATTCCGCCGGCAGCAATGTTGCCAAGTACATTCGAATAGTTGGGGGCCCACTTGCCGTTGTCGTCTTTGCATTTCACAGTGGACTCGATTGCATACAAGAAACGGCTCTTGAAAGTGCCGGTGCCTTTGCGGAAATAGCGTGGATCCTGCTTCAGAAGAATTGGGAACAGGGCGTTGCCCATGATCGTGCCGTCGAACGTGTCGGCGTAGGATGCCCCGAACCGCTTTCCGTATCCCAACGCACCTTGACGATACCCGGGAAAATCATTCCCAAGCTGCGCGAACCCGGCGTCCACGCCGGCAGCTATGAATGCAAATGGATCGAAGGCGCTCTTCGCCGCGAGCTCGAATTTCTGTGAAGGACTTAGCGGTTCAGCGCCGAACACATTCGACGTATTGAAGTTTGGCATCAAGCCGAGAATGCGCTGATGTTCTTCTTGCCGCAGCTCCATAGCAGCTTTTAAGCGGTGCTGTTGCGGATCGACCTTGGCAGAGGGCGCAGGGGATGGCTCCTTTGCGGCTGAAGCGGATTCGCTCGCATCCGCATCCGGGGTCACTTGAGCAGGGAGGCGCAGGGCGACGAGCGACACGGCCAGCAGCAATACGGGAGAGCGCAACCGGCGGAGGACCGAGAAGGTGGAATCAGACACCGCTACTGAAACAATCGGCACTGGAGCTTTTCCGGGTTAAATAGGCAAAAGGCAATGCATTTCCAGCGTGGCGGATATTCAAACGAGGAGTGTGGCAGGAAGTACAAACTTCTCAGGGAAGACAAAATCGCTCTTGAAGCTCGGGTGCGTAGCATGCGATGTCCTGTCGCAGACGGTGCAGCGCCAAGTCTTTGGCCTTCGCTTCCAGCATGACGTCAAACTCCAGGTCTTTTGTCTCGTGCGCGAAACGGATGAACTCGAAGGGGTGAATGAAGTCGGCGTGCGCGGTCCATACGGGCGGGCGCAAGACCGTTTCCTGCTTGCCTGTTTTCCGATTGGCACGAATCACTTCTCGCATTTGCGTGCGCGGTGACGAATAGTGAACTTTGGGACGCGTACCGTCCCGCCAGGTGCGCAGAAACGCTTCGAGCGCAGGCCGCCACGGTACGCGTTCCGGATTTAAGCATTGGTGATGCTGCATGTCAAACACCAATCGGACACCGGTTTGCTCGTGAATGCTCAGCACGTCGGCTGCGCTGAAACGGACGTCATCGTTTTCAAGTACCAATCGTCGCCGCGCCGGCTCCGGCAGCTCCTTATAACAGGCGATCCAGCGACGCATAGCTGCGCACTTGTCGTCGTAAGCTCCGCCCGTATGAATAACGATCACGGCTTCGGGACCGAGGTTCATCGCGTCGAGTATTTCGGCCTGTGAGGCCAAATCCCACATGCTTTTGCGCCGCAATTCCGGGTCGGGCGCATTCATCACGATGAACTGAGAAGGGTGAAACGAAAGCCGTAGACCAATCCCATTCGCGCGGCGCCCCAGTTCGGCCAATTCGGCCCGGCATTCGGCGATTTGCGTATGAAACTGCGGCAAATCCGGATGCGTTACATAGGGCGCCACGTCGGAGGACATGCGGTACATGCGAATTCCCGACTTCTCCAGATAAGTGAAGATGGCATGGAGATATTCGACGGACACGCGCAGGTGGGGAGCCGATTGCCAGCGCCGCGAGTCATTGCTCTTCAGCCCAGGCTGGCTTAGCACTTTTACGGCGAATCCGAGCCGCGTCGGAAGGTTTTTAGACGCCCTCCGAGCCATGCAGTTTAACCAACTTGTTGTAGATTCCAAGAAGTAAGAAGGTGGGAGCCCACTGTCCGACGAACAACGCGGCATGCTTCTTTCCGCCCCAGTTGCAGCCAAGTGACGCTGCGATGGAGCCGAAAGCTGCCCATAAAAACAAGTCGGATGGCAGCTTTGCTGTCTGCTGCTCGATACTTCTTGCGACCGGTCCTTCGCGATGTTCTTCACGTGCACCGCTCTGGGGCTCCCGCTGTACTAAGTCTTCATAGGTCATTGAATTTTTCTCCATTTGGTTTATTTGCTGAGGTTATGCGCGAGCGGTCGAGTAAGTCTCGTTCCGACGACGTTGGATGGCGCTGAACGACACGGCTTCATAGATTCCGGCAAGCGCCACCAGAATGTAAACGGCTGAGCTGATGGCCGTCGTCTCACCAAAGTGCCGGCCCACGATTGCGGCGACGAGATCAAAGTGGAAAATTCCGACCAAGCCCCAGTTCAAAGCGCCGACGACTACGAGCGCGCCAGCGAGTAGATCAATTTTTTTCATGTGATTCCGATTCCTTTCTCGAATACATGCGGCCTGCTTTTTCGCGGCCACAACTTGATCTTAAAGAAAAAGCCATTTACTGTAAAGAAAACAGCATTCTCCGCTTTCGCGCCATGCAAAAGACAGCGGATAAGTTGACTGAAAGGAAAACGAACTCGAGATGGAATCGGAGACGATTACGGAAGGCCTGAAGCGGTATTCGATCGGGCAGAAACTGCGGCGCTTGCGGCTGCGCAAGAGCATGGGGCTGAGCGAACTAAGCAAACATACGGGCCTTTCTCCCTCGCTGCTCTCGAAGCTGGAACGCGACCTGATGCATCCGACTCTGCCTACTCTATTGCGAATCTCATTAGTGTTCAGCGTTGGGCTGGAGTACTTCTTCAATCCCGAACCGAAACCGGTACTCGAGATCGTGCGAAAGCAAGAGCGGCTGCGTTTTCCGGAAGCTTCCGACAGGCGGCATCCCGCCTACTATTTCGAGAGCCTGGATTTTTTAGCGGAGAACCGGAAGCTGAACGCTTATTATGCCGAGTTCGAGACAGGTGACGGATCGTTTGCGCGCAAGCACCAGCATGCCGGGGTCGAATTTCTTTACGTCATCTCCGGGAAAGTGGGGCTGCAAATCGGCGAAGAGGAGCCGGAGTTAGCGGAAGGGGACGCGATCTACTTTGAATCTACGGTCGAACACGGATACCGCAAGCTCGGAGCGCGTCGAACGACCGCGCTGGTTGTGGTGACTACTTGAGGCGAGCGGGTGAAGTTGCTCTCTACATGTTGTAGAAGAACTGTTCGTACACGACTTTGCCGTCAGCGACTTTGTAGACCGCGACCTCTTCCATGGTGAACCGTTTGCTTTGCGGTTTGAAGGTCACGTCCATTTTGAAAGTCACGGCGAAGTGCGCACCGGCAACCAAGGGTCCTTCGACATTGACCGAATGGACGTCGTGGTTAGAAGTCCACCATTCGCCCTTGGCCAGCACCGCTTCGAGGCCCTTCGCCTCTCGCGATTGTCCCGGGGGCGCGCCGGCTTCGACGCTGACGATTTCGGGCGAGTAGAGACTTTTCGTGGCCTCTTCGAATTTGCCCTGAGAGCAAAGTTTAACGAGCGTGTCGGCAACTTCCTGGGTCGTCATGTTATTTGCTCTGGCTTGTTGGGTGGTCATAGCTGTCTCCTAGGCAGATTTACGGGGATTCTGGCTAAGGCTAACACAGCGGAACGGCGCGGGATTACGCTTGGTGAGAGCTTAAACGATGTATAATATACATCATGCGACGCACGCAGTTGTATCTGGACGATCATCTCTGGAATGCGCTGCATACTCGCGCACGCAGTCGAAAAACAACGGTCTCGGAACTCGTGCGGGAAGCGGTTCGTGAGCGTTACCTCGGCAAGCGGGATGAGCGGATGAAGGCCATGCAGGATTTCGTCGGGATTCGCAAGGAAGGCTCCGACGGGCTGAATGCGGTCGAGTACGTTCGGAACCTCCGCCGAGGTGATCGTCTGGACCGGCTTCACAAAAAATGACCGTTCTCGTTGATTCCGACATCCTGGTCGAAGTGTCACGCGAGAGAGATGCAACCGTCATTTCCAAATGGATAGAATTGAGCAACTCCGACGCTGCTGTTCTGTATTCACCCGTCAGTGTGGCTGAACTCTGGGCGGGCGCTCGGCCACATGAATATGAGGCCCTAAACAATCTTTTCCGGGCGCTGACGTGCATTCCAATCGATGACGAGACGGGCCATTATGCAGGCCTCTACCTACGGCAGTACCGACGGAGCCATGGGGTCGAGATCGCAGATGCGTTAATCGCGGCGAGTGCGGTCGCGAACAACGCAGAGCTGTGGACGCGAAACCGCAAGCACTATCCGATGAACAAACTCTCGTTCTTCGAGTGAGTTCATTGAAGCCGCTTAGCGAAATCGATTGCCAGAGCTCGCGCGACCTGCTGAGGCGTGGGGTGGATCAGGGTTCCACTGCCATTGGCTTTTTGTCCGGCACCGAGAAGAAGAACGTGGATCCTTTGCCAATTTCGGAATCGACCCAAATGCGGCCGCCATAGGACTCGACAATTTTCTTGCAGATGGCAAGGCCGATGCCGGTACCGGAGTATTCACCCGTGTGGTGCAGGCGCTTGAAGATGCCGAAGATGTGTTCGGCATATTGTTGATCAAGCCCAATGCCGTTGTCTGCCACTGAGAATAGCCAAGCTTCGGGTTCGCGCTGGGCCTGTACGGCGATGCGAGGCGGCGCGTCGCTCCGATATTTAAGCGCGTTGCCGATCAGGTTTTGAAAAAGCTGTTGCAGGTGCACGGCATGTATGTGTACTGGCGGCAATCCATTGTGGTCGATCACGGCCCCACTTTCTTCGATCAGCGCGCGAAGGTTTGCCAGGGCGCGGGCCAGCGCAGCGGTCGAATCGACGGTTGCCTGAGGCGGCTGTTTGAGAGCGGTCGAGCGGGTGTAGAGAAGCAGGTCGCGAATGAGCTGCTCCATGCGCGTGGCGCCTTCGACGGTGTAGCCGATGTATTCGTCCGCGTTTGCATCCAAGCGCCCTTCGTATTTCTTCTTCAACATTTGGGTGTAGATGCCCACCATGCGAAGCGGCTCTTGGAGGTCGTGAGAGGCGGAGTAGGCGAACTGCTCGAGTTCGAGGTTGGCTTGGCGAAGCTCCTGGTTGGAACGCTGAAGGGCTTCTTGCACCTGGCGGGATTCGGCGAACAGCCGGGCGTTGTCGAGCGCGATAGCGGCCTGCGCCGCTATCCCATTCACGATGGCCTCTTGGTCTTCGGAGAAAACTGCGGGCGTGGAGTGGCCGAAGAAGAGGCCTCCGAGCACTTCGCCCGAACGTGACACGACGGAAGCGGCCAAATAGCTGCGGACGGGGAGGTGGCCCTCCGGCATTCCGTTGTAAGGAGCGTTCTTGCCATAACGAGGATCTTTGGTGATGTCATCACTCCGCACAATGCCTTCGTTATGAAATGTCGGCGCGAAGATGGCAGTATTTCGGGGCATCGGGAACCTGGAGAACGCTTCTCGGGGAACGCCCGAAAGAGTGTAGAGCATATAGCTCTCGCCCTGCTCATTGACAAGGTTGTGAAAGAAAGCTCCAAACTCGGCACCGGTGAGCTGGGTTGCGAGGTCGGTCACTTTCTGAGTGAGCTTCTTGGGATCGAGCTCGGCGGAGAGAGCGGGGCCGATGCGGTTGAGGAGCTCGGCGGTTTTGCGGGCGCGCTGCTCACGATCGAGAAGAATTCGCCGCTGTTCCTGGGCGGTCTTCAGCTCGTCGAGGTGATCTCGGATTTGATATTGGTGATGGCGCGCGCGGAGCATGGCGCGGACCGTGCTCACGAGGGTGGCAGTGCGAAATGGCCGCTCGAGGAGGGTCACATTTCCAAGCGGCTCGAGCAAGCGGAGGCGCTGGCGACTTCCTTCGGTCTCTTCGCCGCCACTGGTCATGATGAGCAAGGGGAAATCGGACCAAGGGGGCTGATTGCGCAGGACGTCGCTCAGGCGCTCGACGGTTTCGGCCCGCAGCACTTCGTCGCCGATAATGGCCGCGTCGGCACCTTCCACGACACGCGCGACGAGATCGTTAAACTCAGGACAGATGTCGCTCGCGATGCCGGCGCGACAGAGAAAATCCCTAACGAGCGGGCCGTCACGACCAAACGGTGTATGGATAAGGAGCCGCTCCGTAGCGGGCGGCGTCCTAAGGCTCATCCTTTACTCCTGAGAGCGCTGGTTCGGAGCCGAGGTACTTCGGGATACCGCTCAAAACGCCGCGAAACTGCTCGAGGGGAGGACCGACCTGAATTCCGCCTACGCCCAGGTTAAGTTCGCGAATCGTGGTCTCATGCTCCCCGCCGCGTTTTTTTACAACTGAAAGGGCCTTATGAACGCGACCTTTTCCCTCGAAGTAGCGCAGGAGCAATACGTTATCGGCAAGGTAGCTGAGATCGACGGGCGAGGTCATGTTCGAGCCGACCAGGCCGGCTTGAGCCAACACGAGAAAGGTTGCCACCCCACGCTGGTTAAGAAAGGCCAGAAGCTCGTGCATTTGCATGGGCAGGTGCTGTTCGCCGGGCATGGCATTCAAAAATCCGTTGAGGCTATCGATGATCACGACCTTCGCCCCATTCTTTTCGACAGCATCCCGCACATGCTGCACGAATTCTCCAGGAGATAGTTCGGCAGGATCTACTTGCTCGAGGCGGATGAGGCCATTCTCGATAAAGGGGGCTGGATCCATGCCCAGAGCGGCCGCCCGTTTAATAGCGATACGCCTCCACTCTTCAAAAAGGAAGACAGCGGCCGTTTCGCCTCGCCGAGCCGCTGCGAACGCATAACTCATGGCAATCGAACTCTTGCCGGAACCCGCCGGGCCGATCAGCAAAGTACTGGTTCCGCGATCTATACCTTCACCCCAAATGGCGTCGAGTTCGGCGATCTCGCTGGTGACGTATCCCTCGACGAAATGTTCGCGGTGTTCTCCGAGAACCAGACGCGGATAGACCACCACGCCGCCCGTCGCGATGTGGTAGTCGTGGTAGCCCTCGCGATAGGTGCTGCCGCGCATCTTTTCTACCTGGATGCGACGCCGGGTCTTTCCGAACTCACGCGCCACCTTCTCGAGGACCAGCACGCCGTGGGAGATACTCTGCAGTTGCAGATCGTTTGGCCCGGAGGTGCGGTCGTCGAGCAGAAGCACCGAGCAGTTCCGGTTGGTGAAGAAGTGCTTGAGAGCGAGGATCTGGCGGCGATAGCGCAAGGAGTCCCGCGCCAGAAGACGAATCTCGGAAAGGGAGTCGAGCACAACGCGCTGAGGTTGTAGCTCTTCCACTTTCTTCAGGATTGTTTGGGTGGTGTCCTGGAATTCAATTTCCGCTGGATGGAAGGCGGAATACTGATCATCTGGACGGAGGCTATCCTCGGTGGGAGTGACTTCAAAGATCGTCACGCCGTCGAGCGACCAGCGGTGGGAGCGCGCAACTTTCTCGATTTCCGCTTTCGATTCGGAAAGCGTCACATACAGCACTTTTTCACCGTTTTGCGCGCCGGCCATAAGATACTGGAGGCCCAGCGTGGTTTTTCCGGTGCCGGGCACGCCCTCAACGAGGAAAAAGTGACCTTGAGGAAACCCGCCCCCCAGCACATCATCCAGGCCGAAAATACCGGTTGATACGCGTACGTCCTCACCGGTGTTTGCGGTCAGTGTCAGCTCCATTCGATCTCCTCTAGAGCTAGTGTATGATCCTGCTTACCGTTCTCCAGGGAATCACGGCGGCTGGTGCTCGGGGCCAATCGCGGCAGGCCGGACGTAGAATGCGGAGGAAAGCCGATGAGCAGCGTTCCACCTTCACGTCGCGAGTTGCTGAGAGCAGCAGGGCAGAGTGCTCTTCTGGCTGTCGTGCCTCGATCTATTGCGCGAGCTGCGGATTCTTCGTTGAATGCGGCTGACGAAACGCTGCTCGATGACCTGTCACGTCGTTGTTTTCGATATTTCTGGGAACAGTCGGACGAGCATACGGGTATCGCGCGTGATCGTGCACACGCAGATGCGACGGAGTATGCTCCCGAGGGCCGTTATGTCGGCAGCACGGGCGCAACGGGATTTGCGCTTACTGCGATGTGCATCGGATCCGAGCGCGGCTGGATTTCGCGGCGTGACGCGCGTGATCGCGTGCGGGCTACGCTGCATTCATACGCATCGGGGCCCGTCACGAATGAGCATGGCTGGTTCTATCACTTCATCGATGTGCGGAACGGCGAACGCCACACGAACAGCGAAGTGTCGACTAGCGATTCGACCTGGCTGGTAGCGGGTGCGTTGACGGCGCGGCAGTACTTCCGCGAAGACGCGGACATCGTCCAATACGCGACGGAAATTTACGACCGGGTGGATTACCGCTGGATGTTGAATGGAGATCCGTTTTTCCTGGCGCACGGCTGGCGACCGGAGACGGGCTTTATTCAGTTTCGTTATTCGAAATACTGCCAACTTGCGTGCATGTATCTGCTGGGCATCGGGTCGAAGACACATGCGCTCAGTCCAGAAGCTTGGTATGCGTGGAACCGGGACCCCTTCGAATACGACGGATTTCACTACTACGGGCGCACTTTGCTGTGGACGTACCAATATCCGTTTGCCTGGTGGGATTTTCGGAAGCGTCGGGAGGCTCGAGGGCTTCAGGTCGCGTGGTTTGAAAATTCGGCGACGGCGACGCGCGCGCATCGGGCGTTCTGTATGGACTTGGCGAAAGACTTTCCGGGCTACTCGGGCGAGATTTGGGGCATCACCAGTTCGGCCAGCCCGCACGGTTACAAGGCTTGGGGAGGTCCGCCGGCTACCAAGAATCTGGACGGCTCGGTGGTACCGTGCGCAGCGGCGGGATCGCTCATGTTTACGCCGGATATCTGCCTTCCTGCGCTCCAGGCGATGAAGAGCGGCTTCGGAGATGGCATTTACCGACGTTATGGCTTTGTGGATGCGTTTAATCCGACGACGGGCTGGCAGGCGGCTGATGTGATCGGGATCGATGTGGGCATCACGCTGTTAAGCGCGGAGAATCTACGCAGCGGCAATGTGTGGAAGTGGTTCATGGGGAATCCGGAAGCCAAGCGCGCGTTCGATTTGGCGGGAATCATCACGTCTAAGTAGGTTGCAATGCGGTGGGCGCAACTTGCATGCGGCGTTCTTCCACGCGGGCATGCTGGTCTTCAGCGCGTGCGATCAGTTCGTCGAAATTCACTTCGCGCATTCGAACGTCGGCTGCGGCGATGGCGGCCAAGGCTCGCCAGAGCTTCAGCTTCCCTAGGATTCCGAGCGCCAGCGCCTCGAGTGCCTCAAAGGTTCCGAGTCCACCGGCTGCGCCACGTCTAAGCTTCCATTGACTCAGCTTCTCGCCCACCCAAGCGGCGGCCTCTTTCAGGTCGGCAGAGCTCTTGCCGACGCGATCCATAATTCCCTGAAGTACTTGCTTGTCTTCCTTCACTTCGATCAGAAGCCCCGCGGCGAAGTGGCCGAGCGGCTCATCGGAGTGTTGGTCGCGAATGGATTCGAGAAGATCGATGGCGAAACTCGAACCAGCCATGTGATCGTGCAAGTAAGTCGCGAGCGGATCGCTCATAGGCTAGAGGGCAATCGTATCACCGGTGTGTCCAAGCGCACGACCACTAACTCACTTGGTCGTTGTGGAGGGGAGGAGCATGACGAAATTGCAGCTCGGAGTCGTATAGTTCGAGCAAGACAGAATGCCACGCCGGGCGATCTTTTCCGGTCCATCGTCAGGGAAGGGCAACTCATACCGAAGTTTCATAAGCGCTGAAGAGGCGGATCTCAAACTGTCGGTACCGCTGATGAACTGCGCATCTTCTATCTTGCCTGCGGAAAAGAGGACAAAGAATTCAGCGCTGCCTTGCTGTTTCGGCATTTCAGGCAAGCTGGCGGTCCTCAGTTTTCCGAGTTCTTCGACGGGTACGACGGAAACATCTCTGTGGTGAAGCGTCGGTGGGGGCGGGTCAGGTGAGACGCCCATTTTTCTCAAGCGTTCGCGTGTGTCTGTCAGGTGGCTATTGGCAGCCAAGGCGAGTCGCCACGCGTGAATGGCTGCTTCTTGCTTATCTTCTTTCGCGTAGATCTGTCCAAGATGGTCAGCAACAGCGGCGTTCTGACTCAACATCCACGAAGCACGAAGATATTTCTCTGCCGTGCTCGTGTCTCCCAACTGGAAATAAACCCATCCAAGCGTGTCCCAGGCTGCAGCGAGAGCTGTGACGCCGCCGAGATCCTTGTTGCTGAGGGTCGAGAGTGAAACTTCCTTGGAATCATTCTCGAGCGTGGACACGGATTTTTCGGCATATTCCTTAGCTAAGGGGAGATCGGTAGCGGTGTCCGCCAGGAAAAACGCGACGTCATTGAGAACGAGGCCGTCGGAAGAATCTTTTGCGAGCTTTTGAACGGCGGCCAATCCTTCCTCTTTGCGACCGTTGTACAAGAGCGCTTGTGCGAGCGCCAGCCGCAACTGCTGGTTATCGGGGGCGTCGTTCAGCGCTTTTCGAACCAGATCCGGAACCTCGTTGTACTGCTTGCTCGCGATCAGAAGTGCGGTCAGCTGCGACACGGCGCCTATATCATTTGGGGCCATTTTGAGGAGTGTTCGCAGTGTCTCGACGGCTTCCTCCTGATGACCGTAGCTGACTTGCGCCTCCGCAAGAGCTCGATACGCGCTGACATTCTCGGGATAGTTTCGGATCTCTTTTTGCAAAGCATCCATGCCCTTCACGGGATTGTCGCTGAAGAAGTAAAGATTTGCGTATGCCCAGGAGAGATTAGGTTGCTTCGGGTTAAGCCGCTCGGCGCGAGTAAGTTCGTCTTTCGCCGTGCTGAGGTCTTTCCTTTGTAAGGATTGGAAAGCTTGCTCGACGAGCGTTTCAGCCTCAGGATTATTTTGCACCACCACCGTCTTGGTTGGACCGGTCGAGGCGGCAAGCTGAATAACCTGGTTTTGATCGTCCACGACGTTCTTCGCGAATTTCTGATACTCGCCCCATGCACTTACCGGGACCTTCGATTTCTTGATTACGATCTCCCGTTTCGCAGAAAGTACACCGTCAATGATCGCGTAATTGCTGCTGTAACCCAGAAAGTCCGACTGAACGTTCGTACCGTCGGGAATTTCGGCTGAGAAATCTTTCGGAAGATGCACAGTTGCGCGGTACGTTACTTGTCCCGGTGATCCCATGAGGATGGGCTCGACGGGTTTCTCTTGGCTGTCGCTGGATGGAAGGCCAATGGGGAACAAGGGAGCACCGATACGGCGATTGGGCCAATCGGAGTAATTGGTCCGCACGTAATCGTAGGCGTAGTGAAAAGGCTTGTCGAGGTTCTGCGGATTATCCACATCGACATTCGACACAGTTCCGACAAAACCTTGTGAGCGCATCAGATTTTGCACGAGTTCCTGCCACTGAACAGGTGCAGTCTGGTGAAAGACGCTCCTCAAAATAAGTTCGTCATCGCCGCGCGAAGTCACGTTGAAGCGCGCCTTCAGAGTGCCGTCCGCGGTGAGCGTGCCCTGTGCGTCTACCGTTTCCGAGTTCGGGAATGGCGGATCGGCCGGAGTGGTCAGCAGGACCGCGGGACCGTTGTCGGGAATGAGCAGAGCCTTCTCATCACGCAAGCTTTGCTGCAGCAGCCCATAAGGCGCCACTTCGGGCGTGGTATCCAGCCATACGAAACCGTTGTCTTGCCGGATGACGGTAATGACGTGGTTGAACTGGGCGGGCGACGGTACGTCGGGATCAAGCTTGATACCTGCGCTGATCAGTGCCGGCGAAGACTCAATCCCGGCGGCCTTTAGAAGCGACGCAAATAGCGTGTGCTTATCTTTACAATCGCCGTATTGATTTGAGAGGACGTCGTCTGCCGCATGAGGCTGATATCTGCCGATGCCAAACGAAAGGGAGATATAGCGGAATTTGGTAGAGACATAATTGTAAATCGCTCGCTGCTTGTCGGTCGCGTTCGTGAGACCCTTGGTGAGTTCCGCTGCCTTCGACTGGATGGCAGGCGTGACGGTAACACGGCTTTGCTGCAGTTGACCGTACCAGTGGCCGAGCTCATCCCAGCTTTTGAAGGTCGTTACTTGCACGGCGGGACTGGTGCGAGCGGGAGCAATCTTCTTCTCTTCCTGCGAAGTCGGATTAAGTTGCGCGGTCTTCCAGGTGTAGATCTTCCGGCCGGATTCTTCGCGAATCTCCGGCTTCACGCCCGGGCTCACCACTTTTACGTATTTGCCTGCAGGCGTACTGATGCGCAGCGTCTCTTGAAGCACGACGCCGCCGGTCAGGAAATTTTGTGAGTACCAAAACTGGTCCTGAATCTCCGGTTTGGTCTGCGTGAATTTGACCTTGTACTCGAGAATGTCTCCTGCGCTTAGGGCCTTGACGGGAATCTGCTTTTCTCGAAGATCACTGTAGGAAGGAGCGATCCGCGTGATCTCTGAGGAGACGTCCTGGATGTTATCGCTGGGTGTTGGTACGACGGTACCGTCCACTTTCTTGACCCGAACATACTCGATTTCGATGGTCTGGTTGTCGCGATCGTAGTCGTAGGTCAGAACGCCGAATTGGCGTACGGCAGCGTCCGATTGAATTCGTATAATGGCGCTCTGCTCGCATGTCCAAGTTCCATCGGCTGCGAACGTGAAGTCTTTGGCGAACTCCTGCACGATCGCCGCTTCTTTGGAGTAATCCGGCGGGTTTGCGGCACCCGCGGTGAAAGCCAAACACAAAGAGAGTCCGATATAGCGCGAGCGCGAAGAAAGGACCGATCGGACTTGGAACGGGAAAAACATATCTCTAACTAAGGTTGGAGAATGTTATTCATCTTCGCAGTACTTTGAGTACCTGGGCAAGAGCCCAGCGTCGGGGTGCGGTACTAAGTACAGCGAGAAGGTGCGGGGGCGAAGAGCCCGCGGCGTGGCTACATTCGCGAATGCAGCGCAACCGTGCGCAGCGCTAAGGATTGGTCTGTTTCGGTCCTTGCTCTTTGGCGAGACGGACGCGCGCGCTGTCGAGCTTCTTCTGGACCTTGGCAATCTCGTCGGGCTCGAGATCGGCGGGGGAACTCTCGTTCCAGGCCTTCAGCGAGGACTGCCACTGGGAAATGGCTTCCTTGATCTTGCCCTCCTTGAAGTACACATCGCCCAAGTGATCGTGAATCGTCGGATCCTTCGAAGAGACCTGCAACTGCAGCGATCGCGTAAGCTGCTGCTCGGCGTCATCAAGCCGGTTCAGCCGATAGTAAACCCATCCCAAGCTGTCGAGGTAAGCGTAATTATTCGGCTCGAGGTTCACAGCTTTCTTGATCAGATCCTGCGCTTCCTGCAATCGGACGTTCTCATCCGCGAACATGTACCCCAAATAGTTCAGCGTAGAAGCATACATGGGATCGTTGGTCGAAAACCCGTCGAGTGCCTGGCGGAAAGCCTTCTCGGCCAAATCGAATTTCTTTTCGCGTTCGTACATCGTCCCGCGCAGGTAAAGTACATTTGCTTTGTCTTCTTTGGTCTGGGAGAGCTTCTCGGCCGCATCCAGCGCTGGTCCCATGGCGCCGTAATTCTTAGCCTTCTGGTAGACCTCCGCGATGGACAAGTAAGTCTTACGATCGTTCTTGCCGTCCAACAGCTTTTTGAGTTCGACGACAGCTTGATCCGTCTTTCCTTCGTCGGCTAACAACTGGGCGTGAACTTCGCGTATGGTGCGGTTATCGGGGAACTTCTTGGAGGCCGCTTGGGTCTCCTGTTCAGCCTTGGGGTACTGCTTCGCCAAACGATAAGTCTCGATGATCTGCGCTTCGGCAGTTCCGGCGGTATCGGGATCGAGTACGGCGATCTGGCGAAACGCGTCAACGGCGGCGTCGTACTGTTCATTGGTCTCGTACAGGGCTCCGAGCTTTTCAAGCATTTGCGCGCGAACCCGGCGCTGCTGCGGGTCGTAATTGCTACGCGCGGTGCTATCGAGCACGCCTTTCAAGACATTGATGGCGTCCGCAGTTTTGCCTTCATTTTCTAAAAGCATGACTTCCTCGTAGCGAGATTCAACGTCATCCGGATCCAGCTTCTTCGCCTTGTCGATCATTTGATGGGCTTGCGTGAAGTTTCTCTGCTCCAGATAGATTTGAGCCATTCCGCGGTACGGCGCGGGATCCTGCGGATTGGCCTGTGCAAGCTCCTGGTAAGTTTTCAGTGCGTCGTCATAGCGGGCTGCGAGTGCTTGATCCTGGGCAAGTTGCGATTTCCAATCGTCGTGCGACGGGTCCAGATCGAGGGCCTTCTTGTAGGCATCCGCCGCGAGTCCGAACTCGTGCATCGATTCGTAGTTGTTGGCCAGGCTCAGAAAAGCACGCGGGGAAGGACTCTTTTTGGTAAGTTTCTCTAAAAGGGCGGAAGCGCTTTTCGCATCACCGCGGTCCGAATAAACACTCGCCAAACCGGTGACTGCGTCCTCATTGTCCGGATCGATGGCGAGCACTTTTTTGAAGGCGCCTTCCGCGGAGACAGAATCGTCGAGCACCCGGTCGAGGCGGCCCAGCATGATGAAGCTGTCGACATCTTTCGGATCTTTTTCGGTGATGATTTTGTACTGCTCTACGGCGCGCCGGGCCATACCCTCGTCGATGTGACTTGCCTGCGCGTCTCCTATTTGTTGCGTGTAGATACGCGCGAGTACACGACGGGCGTTCAGATCATCGGGATTGGTCTTCAGCGCATCCTGCGCTTCTTCGACGGCCTCACGAATACGTCCCGAGACCCGATACAGCTCGGCGATGTCTTCGACCAGAAACCCGGCAGTCGGGTCCTCTTTCATGGCCAGCCGGTAATTATCGATGGCTTTATTGACGTAATCGCCGCGATTCCCATAGGAACCAGCCAGTTCTTCGTATAAATGGCCGAGCGCGAAATGATAATAAGCGGCGGCTTTGACGGAGTTTCCCTGCTTTACAGGAGCGGGCAGGCTGGATCCCGGTGCGCGCGCCGTATCGGAAGGGGTCTGGCGGCGGGCTGTGGCACCCATCAGAACGATGGTGGCAGTCAGCGCAAAAACGAGGGCGCAGGCACTGCGAAAAAGCGCGGAGGCAGTGCGAAAAAGCTTAGATTGGGGGTGGGACATTCAACCGCTTCGAGTGAGTCGATTACAACCCGATCGGGGTTGTTTGTCCTTAGTATAGCTCTGCCTCTGAGGCTTCGCGGTTGAGTTCGCGGGCGTTCGGCAGTACTCGTAAGGCAGTATCGAAAGTCGACTAATCTGGGACACGTAAGCCCTAAGCTCTTGAATCGCAGGCTCTCATTATTAATAGTCATCGTCGGGCCCACGGGCGCCGGCAAAAGCGAACTCAGCCTGGCGCTGGCGCAGGAGTTCGAGGGAGAGATCGTCAACTGCGACTCCGTCCAGGTCTATCGCCGTCTGGAGATCGGATGCGCCAAAGTGCCTGTGCTGCAAAGGCGCGCCATTCGCCACCACCTGATCGACATCCTCGATCCGGATGAGGATCTCACGGCGGGTGCGTATTCGCGCCTGGCCCGGCAAGCGATTTCTGCAATTCAGGGGTGTGGGCGGCTTCCGATTGTGGTGGGAGGCACGGGGTTTTACCTGCGCGCGCTGCTCGAGGGCCTTTCTCCCGCTCCGGCTCGCGATGCGCAGCTTCGTTCGAGGCTCAGCGATTTAGCCCGGCGCCGCCCGTCCGCGCTGCACCGCTTTCTGCGGCGGCACGATCCTGCGGCTGCCGCGCGCATCCATGCAAACGACCATCAAAAACTGATTCGGGCCATCGAGATGATGTGGCAAACCTGCCAACCCGCCACAGTCGTACAGAGCGCCCCGCGCGATTCACTAAAAGGTATGGCCACTCTGAAGATTGGCCTGAGTCCGGACAGGCTCGCTTTGTATCAGCGGCTGGACGAACGCTCCGCTTGGATGTTTCACAACGGCTTACTCGCTGAAACCCGGGAGCTCCTCGATGCGGGCTTCTCACCGGAATTGAAACCTCTTCAGTCACTCGGCTATAAGCAAGCGGTGCAGGTTCTGAGCGGGCAAATGTCCATCGAAAAAGGCATCCGTGAATGTCAGGCGAAAACGAGGCAATATGCCAAGCGGCAAGTCACCTGGTTCCGCCGGGAAGCGGATGTGCACTGGTTGCCTGGATTCGGCACGGAAGAAGGGGTGCGAGACTCCGCACGGGAACTCACAGGGGCCTTTGTAGGACGGTCTTGACCTGGCGCTCCGTGGCCTAGCTATGGCACACTAGGAGTGGGATTACTATGACACACAAGCGCGCGCACGTCATCTTGCCCGCAGACCTGCTGGCGGAAATCGACACGCTGGTCGGCCAGCGTGGCCGCAGCGCTTTCCTCGAGGACGTGCTCCGCGAAGAGGTGCGTCGTCGTCGCTTACTGCAGTTTCTGAACAGCCCGGAGCCGGCCTGGAAAGATGGAGACCATCCGGAGCTTGCCGAAGGAGCCGAAGCCTGGGTACGCAAAATGCGAGACGAGGATCTTCGCGTCGAGCGGGATAAATTGGGCGACTGGGCTGGGGGCGGTCGTAAGGACCCATGACCTTTCTTCCCGATACCAACATCCTGGTGGATGTGTTGAACGACAAGCGTGGCCGGAGACAATGGGTGCGCGATGTGGTGCTCGAAGGTCACCGGATGGCGTGCTGCGCTATCACAGTGGCGGAGGTGTATTCAGGAATGCGCCCGCATGAAGCGTCCCGGACCGATCAGTTGTTTTCTTCACTGGTCTGGTACGACGTGTCGGGCGTGATTGCGCGACGCGCCGGCCGGTTGCGCTTTGATTGGGCCCGGCGGGGTATCACTCTCTCTTTGGCTGACACCTTGCTTGCCGCCACCGCGCTCCAACACAGTCTTACGTTAGTTACGGGCAACCGAAAACACTTTCCTATGCCGGAACTCTCAGTGCACCCACTTCCAGGCGAAACCGCATAACGCCGCTGAGTAGCAACCATGCTGCCATTCGGCACAGACACGCGTTGCAAGACTTCGCACGCGAACTCACAAGGGCATTTGTAACTGAGGCGAATACAAACGACCCGACGGCGCATCCAAGGGGTAGAACGTAATGCTAAATAAATTCCTACTTACCATAGCAGCAGCCGGGGCACTAAGTCTTAGTGCGGCCGCTCCTACTTACAAAATATCTCTTCTGCAGAATTCCGTAGTCGAAGGTAAACAGGTGAATGCTGGCGACTATAAGCTTGAAATGAAAGACAGTAATACGGCTGTCCTAAAGCATGGCAAGCAGACGATCGAGGTTCCGGCACACGAGGAAACCACACCTGCCAAGTTCGCGACCACTGAGATTCAATACACAAACAGTAATGATCTTCAGGAAATTCGGATCGGCGGGACTAATACAAAGATCGTATTTGACGCTGGACATGCAACTGCTGGGGGCGTGGAGTAAGTAGTCGCAAACTTCGCTTTCCCTTGCTAGCATGGGACGTGCGCTCGTGCTGGCTCCTGGTTTGTGTCTCTGCGCTGCTGTTTGGTTCTGCGGCGCAGGGTGCAACTGTACTCGTTCTTCAGTTCCACAACGCCTCGCAATATCCGGATCTGAACTGGGTAGGGGAGAGCGTTGCTGAAACGCTCCGGACAGAGTTCCGCGGCGCTAATCAGATTGTCTTCGATCGCGAATCTCGCGCGCAAGGAATGCGGCGTCTTTCCGTGCGTCCCGATGCCGGATTTACGAAGGCAACTCTCATCAGACTAGGCCAGGCGTTAGATGCCGATTATCTGTGTTACGGCAGCTACGATGCCAACTTACCAGCTGGAGACACTCAGTTGAAGGACAGTTCCATCCAACTGAGTGCTCGATTTATCGATCTGAGAAAGATGCATGACGGCCCAGCCGTATCGGAAGCGGGTAAGTTATCGGAATTGTCACGCATGGAGGAGCATCTCGCCTGGCAATCGCTGAAGTATTTAGAACCTTCCGCCAATCTGCAGTTGGATCACTTTATGACTCCGCAGAAACTGATTCGAATGGATGCGGAAGAGAGCTATGTGCGTGGCCTGCTCTCGTCGAACCCGGATCAACAGGAGAAATGGTTTGCGCAAGCAGCGGCGCTCGATCCGCACTTCTCGAACCCGGCATTCGAGTTAGGCAAGCTGGCGGCCGAGCACAAACAATACACTCAGGCGATTACGTGGTTTCAGCACATCACGCCCGACAATCCGCTGTATACAGAGGCGCGCTTCAAGATGGGCGTTGGTGCGTATGCAACCGGCGACTACACAGCCGCAACGAACTACTTCCGCGAGGTGATGAAAGTGTTTCCGCTCAGCGAGGTATACAACAATCTTGGTGCGGCGGAGAGCGAGCTCGGTTTGCCGATTGCGATTGACGATTTCCGTCACGCCCTTGATGGCGATCAGAACGACTGTGTTTATCTCTTCAATCTGGGCACTGCGCTTCTAACCAACGGTTACTTCGATGAGGCTTCCAACCGACTGCAAGCGGTGATCACCCGCACTCCAAACGACGCCGAAGCGCGATCCCTATTAGATCGGGCCCGCCGCCGGGAGCCCGCCGCGCCCGGAACCAAGGCGCTCGCGCCAGCGCGTCTCAAGCTCAGCTTCGACGAGACGGCTTTCCGGCAGCTGAAAGCCATGCTGCAACCGAACGATTCCAGCTCCCATTAAGCGCCAAAGATCACGGTTTTTTGACAAGTCACTGATTTCTGCGCACAGCGGGATGCTACCGATATAATCGGAGAGCCTTTTTATGCTGGAGGCCTTTGGCATTTCTGACGCAGGCTGCGTTCGCTCCAATAATGAGGACTACTTCATTCCCGACATGAAGAATGGGATTTTTGTGCTGGCGGATGGAATGGGGGGCGCGAATGCAGGCGAGCTTGCTTCGCGGATGAGCGCCGAGACGCTGCACAATTTTCTAATTGACGCGCCCAGTCCCGATGGCGTGGATACTCTGGAGCAGGCATTTATCGAGGCAAACCGGGTGGTTCGGGCAGCGGCCAAGACCAAACCGGAGTTCGAAGGCATGGGAACCACCTTGCTGGTGGCGCGCCATCTGGGCGACGGGCGGGTGCAAATCGGCAGCGTAGGGGACAGCCGCGCCTATCTCTCGTCTCGAGAAGGACTTTCTCTCATCACCCAGGATCAGACTTGGGTTGCTGAGGTGGGTTCCCGCTTAGGACTTACCGATGAAGCCCTGCGCAAACATCCAATGCGCCACGTCCTGACCATGGCAGTGGGTACGGCGGACGAGCTGCGGGTCGACTCGCGGATCATCCAAATGACTCGCGGGGATCAAGTTCTGCTCTGCTCCGACGGACTTCATGGCGTGCTGGACGAAAAAACTTTACGCGACACTCTCGATTCAGAGAAATCTCTGCCTGACAAATGCCACTACCTTGTCGACGCCGCGAAGGAAAAGGGCGGGCCGGATAACGTAACGGTCCTTCTCATGCAGCTCGTCTAGCTTCGACCGCGGCGTAAGCGCATTGGGCAAGCGCCCCTGGTGGGCCTATCCCGTTCTGCGCGCTTGAAAATCGAGGCCGCAAGATGAAGCTGATTCCCGTTTGTCCATTAATTTCTCTAATTCTCACCCCCATTCTGACGTTTTCGCCTCTCTGGGCCCAGGCCCCCGCTTTGACAGCAAGCTCGCCCGCGCCGGACGCGGGTGCCGCGCAGACGCTGCAACTCCGTTTGATCAGCAGCGAAAGTTCGGAGGCCGGAATCGGCTCCCAGACCGTGAAGGGATTCACCGTTCAAGTGACGGATCCATCCGGAACCCCGGTGGCGGACGCGGCTGTCGCGGTTCGGTTGCCGGATAGCGGGGCGACAGGGGCTTTCGGCGATGGCACCCATTCGGCCGTGTCGTACACCGACGCAGCAGGCCGCGCGAACATTGCGGCGATCCAGTGGGCCACCACTCCGGGCTTGGTCGCGATGCGCATCACTGCGACGAAAGGGACAAGTCATGCCGGCATGCTCGTCGAGCAAACGCTAGTTGGCCCGGTCGATCCCGCACTTTCGATCGCGGCACCTACGCCGGCACCGCCGCCCGTCTCCACTACTGTCGTGAACGTGCCGCCGCCCGCGCCCGCTCAGCCTGCGACCGCGGAGACCGTCAGCAAATCTATTACACCAGCTCAAATTGCAACACTCCAAACTCCACAAGTTCAGGTTGGACCAGCACCGCAAGCCAGTTCGGCATCTAGTGCCGCGGCGCCGAAGGTCGCAACTCAGAACGCTGCCCCTCAGGCGCAGCCTTCCGTGTCCGTCAGTAGTGCGCCGCCAGGACAAACTGCGCACACCAGTCACGCGAAATGGTTCATCCTGCTTGCCATAGCGGCAGGTGCCGGCATCGGCGTCGCGATGGTCGGGAAGGGCAAAGGAACCAGCACAACAGCTGCACCTTCCATATCTATTGGAGCGCCCACCGTCAGCGTTGGCCAGCCGCCGCATTAGTTCCTTCTGAGTTTGAGCAGAGAGCATGAAGACTCGTCTTGTTTTCTTTCTTCTCGCCTCCGTTTGCCCGGCAACCTGGCTGGAAGCGCAAGTAGGCGCTCCGAAGGTCGGCGTTGCGCGGTACTCGGATAACAGCGTCCATGCAGTTTTCGGGGTGCATGACGACTTCGTTATCAGCGCTCAGGTGATCGGCTCGGCTGAGGCGATCAGCTTCTCGGATTCCGGCGGGCTGCTCGCAAAGAACGGCCGCATTCAACTGATTGGTCCCTCTTCGGCACTTGTTGCCGAATACGAGTCGGGGGAATCCACGCCTGTCTTGAATGTAGACGGCGATTTAACTACGGCGATTGCCTGGCTGCCTGAGCGCCACGCGCTACTCCATTGGAATGGAAAGTCGTTCGTGTTGACGGATGTGGCGAGCCCACTTCTCGGGCCGGTCACTTCGTTGCGCCTCGAAAATCAAGCCACTGCGCAGTTGCTGGTCACGGAGAGAGGCGGCATCGTTTCGGAAGCGACCATTTCGCTCGAAACCGGTTACTTGATATCACTTAGCGTTCTTCCGGGCGTTGGCGGGCCAGCTTTCAGGCAGCACTCATTTATCCTGTTTCACGACGAGCGCGGCCTGGAGGTTGCATCGGGCAGCACGGTGCCGCGGATTCTGCCCGTTTCGGCCGCCGATCTGACCATTGAGCGCATGTCGTCCGATTGGCTGCATCTTGCCTCTGCCAGCAGCAAGCAGAATTGGATTCTGCATCTCAGCAACACGGCACTCGAGCTTTCGGAATTGCCGGCAGCGCCGGGCGGCCGCGTTACCCTGCCCGCCACAACCGCGCCAGAGGTGCAGAAATGAAAGCGCTCCTTTTGGCTCTGCTTCTGAGCGGATCCGTCGGAGCTCAGACGCTTGCGTTCTACATCGACCCGTCGAATGGCGCGTCGCCGGTGAGCGGATTGACGCCGCTTCCCTCGCCTTATCAGTTCGCCGATACTCCGGCCAGTGCTTCTAGCTCCGTGGTGATTCGGGTTGTGAATCCTTCGAGTGCCGCGGTCGTTCTCAACACGGTCTTCATCGGCAACGCTCCGGGTTCATCGGCTGCAACGCCGAATTTCACAGTCACCGGTATCCTGGCGAATACGACACTGGCGCCGCTCGGGTCGCAATTATTTACTCTGCACTTTACTCCTGTCGCGGCGGGAGCGGTTTCCGGTTATCTGCAGGCTTTATATAACGGAAGTGTGACGAGCCTGGCAACGCTCCAGGGCAATGGAACTGCTCCGCAATATACGCTGAGTTGCACAGCTGTAACTGCTCCGCAGCCTATTCCCAAATGCGATGGCAGCAATCTAACCCCGAGCACCACAGCGCCAATTAACTTCGGTAACGTCCTTACGACAACAACCGCCGTTGTTCAGTTCACTTTCACGAATACCGGGACGACGGTGTTGAATCCGCAGGCGCTGATCTCACTGTCAACGCTGGCCTACAACGACAATCCACCGTTTCAACTGACCCCGAAACCGCTACCCACGACGCTTGCGGTTAATTCTTCGCTGTCGTTAACAGTCACGTTTGCTCCTGGTGACACATCCACAACGACGATCAATTTACTGATAGGCTCGAACTCTTTTGCGCTGCAAGGAACCGGAACATCGAGCACGATTGGGGACATCAGCTCCCTCACGATCGTCTACACGGATCCGACGGGCGTTCACTTCTCCGCACAACCGGCTACGCCTATCAACTTCGGACAAACGGTGATGGGCACGAGCGGAGCGGCAACGCTCACATTCACCGTAACGAATCCACAAACGACCATAGACGCAGTCACCGTGCCGAGCGTGACTGTTTCGGGTGCGGGATTTACGCTGTCTGGCGTTCCGACTCTGCCGGCGATCATTGCGCCGGGCCAGTCGATCGCTTTTAAAGTGGCCTTTTCCGCATCTTCGACGGGCACCTACAACGGGACGCTTGCCATCGGCAGCAGGCAATTTCCGTTAACCGGGCAAACCGTAACGGGGCTGGTGCCCAGCGCGACGCTTACCGTAGACAAGCAGCCGCTCGCGAGCCAGGAACAGGCGCACCTCACGATCACGATTCAGAGTGCGGCCGCAGCAGACATCATCGGCACCTTAACAATGCAGTTTGTGCCCTTGGTAACTGGGGTTGCGAGCGATCCCGCGATCAACTTCGTTGCTACGAACGGCCAATCGCTGCAGGTGAAAGTGCCTGCTGGATCGCAAACCGCCACTTACAACGGCCAGACGGCGTTGACGTTTCAGACCGGAACCACGGCTGGCACAATTACATTTACACTGACGTTCCCGAGTTCGCCGCCTTTCACACAATCGTTTGACATCCCGCCCGCCAAGGTGCAGATCAGCTCCATTACGGCGGTCCGGCAGTCTCCGAATCTGGTGGTAACGCTCACCGGCTATGACAATACGTACAGCGCCGGCCAATTGTCGTTTACTTTCTCTACGTCGATCGGCAACCTCGTAGTTCCGGTGGACAGTACGTCAGCATTCCACAACTACTTCTTCACCAACAATCAGGTCGGCGGCGCGTTTTCCTTGCAGGCCAGCTTCCCGGTCACAGGGGACGTGACACAAATTGGATCGGTGGCGGTGACGGTCACGAATTCGGCCGGTCAGACGTCGACGACGCAAGCGTTCCAGTAAGAGTCGCGCAGGCGCGCGCGTTAGTTTGAGTTCGGGCGTGGCGTGTGTGCGGGGCGTGCGCTACCGTTGGAGCATGCCAGCGGTGGCGCTCACGATTGCGGGCTCGGACCCGAGTGGCGGAGCCGGCATTCAGGCCGATCTCAAAACTTTTCATCAATTTGGTGTGTATGGCGAAGCGGTGATTACGCTGCTGACGGTTCAAAACACCGAGCGCGTGTCGCGTGTCGAAGTTTTGGACCCCGAGTTGATCGCGCAGCAAATTGAAGCAGTTCTCTCCGACATCCCTCCCGCCGCTGCGAAAACCGGCGCACTCGGTAGCCCCGAAATTGTCGCGGCCGTTGCGGAGCTTGCGCAATCGTTCACATTTCCCTTGGTCGTCGATCCGGTGATGTTCAGCAAACAGGGCGCTCGCCTCATGTCTCCGGAAGCCGAGACCATCCTGAAAGAGAAGCTTCTGCCGCACGCCTATTTAGTCACCCCAAATATCCCCGAAGCGGAAGCGCTCACCGGGACGGCGATCCGCAGCGAGGAAGATATGGAGACAGCCGGCGAGCGGCTGCGCGATTTTGGATGCAAGGCCGCTCTCATCAAAGGAGGGCACCGCGTCGGAGATGCGCTCGATATTCTCAGTGCTCCAGGGCTGCCCAAGCGATTTTCTACGCAACGCGTCAATACTCGCCACACGCACGGAACGGGCTGCACGTATGCCGCGGCGATCACTGCCGGTCTGGCTCTCGGCAATCCGTTGCATGAAGCGATTCGACTCGCAAAGCAATTCGTTCAATCCGCGATTGAGAGTGCTCCCAGTTTGGGCGCGGGCTCAGGGCCTATCAATCATTTCGCACGCGTCAGCAAAATCGACCACGCGCATGCGGTACAAGATTAGAGATGCTCATCAGGCTGTTAGCCGCTTTCTTCATCGCACATTTGTCTGTACCGCCCAGGCAGTGGTCGTTCGGACTTCTACCATCCTCGACGGCAAGGGTAACGTTCTCCGAAACAAAGATCTCGTTATCGACGGCAATCGAATCTCAGAAATTCGCGATCGCAGTGGACGCGCCGACTACGATCTATCCGGTTTCACCGTCACGCCTGGCTGGATCGATACGCATTGTCATCCGAGCTGGCATTTCAATAGTGAAGGACGGCTCGATGAAGGTGGCCGCGGCAGCAAAGAAACGCCTGCGCAAACGGCGCTTTACACGGAAGGCGACGTTTACAAGATTCTGATGGGCGGATTCACTACTATCCAGAGCGTAGGCGCGGAAGTTGACGGCCCGGTTCGCGATCTCATCAATGCCGGTGTGCTTCCCGGGCCGCATTTCATCACTTCCCTTCGGGTCGTGACGGAAAAGACCGGCACTCCCGACCAGATTCGTGAGTACGTGCGCAAGATGAAAGCGGACGGCTCGGACGTGATCAAGCTTTTCGCGACCGCGAGCATTCGCGACGGCGGTGCGCAGACCATGAGCGATGCGCAAATCCAGGCGACGTGCGGCGAAGCGACCGCGCTCGGGCTGCGTTCTGTCGTCCATGCCCACGCTTCGAACGGCGCGAAAGCCGCTATTCTCGCCGGATGCACATCGATTGAGCACGGCACTTTTCTCGATGACGATACGCTCAAGCTCATGGCCGAACACGGGACCTACTTCGATCCGAACTTTTTGGTGCTGCACAATTATCTGGAGAACAAGCCGAAGTTCCTGGGCATCGGCAATTACACGGAAGAGGGCTTTGCCGCAATGGAGAAGGGGTTGCCCCTAGTGGCGGACGTGACTCAACGCGCCTTGAAATATCACGTGAAATTGGTACTCGGGACGGATGGAGTGGCGGGCGCACACGGACGTAATGCCGAGGAATTCATTTATCGCGTGCAAGACGGACACGTGCCGAATATGGAAGCGATCATCGAAGGCACTTCTCGGGCGGCGGAAGCTTTGCGGCTCGGAGACAAACTGGGGTCGATCGCGCCAGGTCTCCAAGCCGACATCGTCGCGGTCCAGGGCGACCCGCTGCAGGACATCACTGCCGTTCGCCACGTCGTGTTCATTATGAAGGGCGGTCGCGTTTACAAGAATGAAAGTTCCGGGGAAAATGAAGCTTCGCGCGGTCGCTAGATTCGTTGTCGCGTTCGCGAGTGGCGCGGCGCTGATTTTCGGTCAATCGCTCACTCCTGAACAAGAGAAGATCGTCGCGTCGGTGAACGCCGATCAGCAGAATTCCCTCGCGCTTCTCGAACAGCTGGTCGACATCAACAGCGGCACGCTCAACCCTGAAGGTGTTCGCAAAGTTGACGGCGTTCTTCGGCCCAAGTTCGAAGCGCTCGGATTTGTATGCCGCTCGATTCCGATGGAAGAAGTCCATCGCGCCGGCCACATGGTGTGCGAGCGAAAGGGTACGCACGGGAAACGCGTGCTGCTGATCGGGCACATGGACACGGTCTTCGAGCCGGATAGTCCTTTTCAGAAATTCACGCCCAACGGCAACACGGCAACGGGGCCGGGCTCGTCGGACATGAAGGGAGGCTTGGTGATCATGCTCAGCGCGTTGAAGGCGCTGAATGAGAACCATGCGCTGGACGGGACGAATATAACGGTGTTTTTGAGCGGCGACGAAGAACGTCCGGGCGAGCCGCTGGCCATTGCGCGGCGCGATCTCGTCGAAGCGGGAAAGAATAGCGATGCAGCGCTGGAATTCGAAGGCGGCGTCCAAGCGCAGGGGCATGATAGCGCCAGCATCTCGCGGCGCAGTGCTTACCAATGGGTATTGACCACCACGGGCAAAACGGCGCATTCGAGCGGTGTGTTCGGTAAGGGCGTCGGAGACGGCGCTATCTACGAGATGGCACGCATCCTCGATCACTTTGATCAAGACCTGCGCGAGCCGGGGCTGACGTACAACGTCGGACTCATCGTAGGCGGCACGAAAGCGTCGTACGATCAGGCCACCGCGACTGCGACAGCAACCGGGAAAGTGAATGTCGTTCCCGCTCAGGCGCAAGCTGCCGGCGATCTGCGAACCGTCACGGACGAACAGTACAAACGCGTCGAGGACCGCATGCGCCAGATCGTTTCCGCGCATCTGCCCGGAACTTCGGGCGAGATCGAGTTCAAAGACGGTTATCCGTCCATGCCCGAAACGGCGGGAAACAAGGAACTGCTGAAGGAGCTGAATGAAGTGAATCGCTCGCTCGGCATGGATAACATGGAGCCGTTCGATCCCACGCATCGCGGCGCGGGCGATCTTTCGTTTGTCGCGCCTTACACAGCGAGCATCTCAGGCCTGGGAGCTTATGGAAGCGGCGCTCACGCACCCGGAGAAACGATCAATCTGGGCCGCCAGACGGATCAAACGCGACGCGTGGCGTTATTTATCTACAAATTGACGCGATAGGCCGCGATCAATACTTCGGTACGGTGGGATCGACTTTGTCGCTCCACGCCGTAATGCCGCCGGTCATATTGCGCACATTCTTGAAGCCGCTCTGCTTCAGCAGGTCCACGGCTTTTTGGCTGCGGCCGCCGGTTTTGCAATGCGCCACGATCTCGGCCTGGGGATCGAGCTCATTGAGATGCTTGGGCAGTTCGCCGAGAGGAATCAGCTTCGCGCCCGGGATTTTCGCGATCTGATACTCGTGCGGCTCGCGCACATCGATCAAGGTGAAGTCGTCGCCGCGATCGAGCTTCTGTTTCACTTCCATCACGTCAATCACGCCTTCTGGAGGCGCCGCTTGGGATGCCATAGGTCTTATGCCGCAAAACTCCTGATAATCGATGAGCTTGGTAACCGTAGGATGGTCGCCGCAGACCGGGCAATTGCGATCGCGCTTTAATTTCAGTTCGCGGAACCGCATGTGCAGCGCATCGTAGAGCAACAGCCGGTTCTTCAGCGTGTCGCCGACGCCGAGAATAATTTTGACTGCTTCGGTCGCTTGAATCAGGCCGATGAGTCCGGGCAAAATTCCGAGCACTCCACCTTCCGCGCAGCTAGGCACCAGTCCAGGCGGCGGTGGCTCGGGGTACAAGCAGCGGTAGCACGGCCCATCTTCATAGGCAAACACCGTGGCCTGTCCTTCGAAGCGGAAGATTGAGCCGTACACGTTCGGCTTCTTCAACAGCACGCAGGCATCGTTCACGAGATAGCGGGTCGGAAAATTGTCGGTTCCGTCGATCACGATGTCATAGTCTTTCAGAATTTCGAGCGCGTTCTCGCTACTCAATCCGGTGTCGTATTTCTCGACGTGGACGTTCGGATTGATGTCGCGCATCCGGTCCGCGGCGGAATCGAGTTTCTTGCGGCCCAGGTCGCTTGTTCCGTGAATGACCTGGCGCTGCAGATTCGACGCGTCCACCACATCGAAATCGACCGCGCCGATACGCCCGACACCGGCTGCGGCCAGATACAACCCAACAGGCGCACCCAGTCCGCCCGCGCCAATCATGACGACCTTCGCCTGCTTGAGCTTCAGCTGGCCTTGCATGCCAACCTCGGGTAACAGCAAATGGCGGCTGTAGCGCGCCACTTCCTCGTTGGTCAGAGTGGTGGTTTCATGCTCCTCGGCAATGCTCGCAGCCGCCGCGCCACCGGCGATGCTCGGCACAATCGAGATCGTTTCGTTGCCTTCGAGTTTGGTCTCGTCTTTGTCGAGATAACGAATGTCTTCGTCGTTCACGTACACGTTGACAAAGCTGCGCAATTTGCCTTGATCGTTAAACAAGTTGGTCTTGATGTTGGGATAGCGCGCTGTTAGCTGGTTCAAGGCATCGCCTATTGTCGACCCCGTCACTTCTACCGCGTCCTGCTGCTCCGTGAACTGACGCAGCGGCGTCGGTATCAAGACTTTTGCCATATTAATTCCTCACCATTCGCTCTGGTTTGATCCACGTCGGGCAGAAAGCTTTTGGCATGATCGAATTTACCGCCTTGGATAGAGAGCACGACGAACGAATACCAGGGACATGAATTCTTCAAGTCTGTTTCTGAAAAGTACGCTTCGCAATCGGGATGCGAGTGAAAGATCCCGATCAAGTCGAGGCCGTCGCCACGCGCCGCCCGCTCCGCAGCTAACAAGTCTTCCGGCCGAAGCTCATAGCGCGAGCCTTGCGCGCCCTGGTATGCATTCTCGAGCGGAAGCGCTTCGGTGACAAGCTTCTTGCCATCGAGAGTGCGGCCCAGCATGGCACCACAACACTCGTTCGGGTACGTCCGTTCGGCGTGCAGCACCATGGTTTCCCAAGGCTTCGTCTCGATCTCAATCATTCCAGAAAGGCTCACTGAGATACTTCTGGCCGCCATCGCAAAGCACGGTCACGACCACGCCGCTTTGCCCCTCTTTAGATAGTTTTTCAGCGATGCGAGTCGCAGCGAGAACGTTCGCCGCCGCGGAAATGCCCACCAGCAGGCCCTCTTCGCGCGCCAATCGCCGTGCAATCGCGTATGCGTCCTCGGTCTCGATCCACAGGTTGTCATCCGCCAGACCAGGATCGTAAATGCCGGGTTTAATGGAAGACGGCATGTGCTTGGTGCCTTCCAAACCATGCAGCGGGGACGCGGGCTGAACGGAAATACATCTCACATGCGGAAGCTCCTGCCGCAAACGCCTGGTTACTCCGGTAAACGTGCCAGTCGTTCCGAGCGCGGCCACAAAATGGGTGATCCTTCCGTCGGTCTGCTCGATAATTTCAGGCCCGGTGGTCTGAAAATGCGCCTGCCAATTGGCCGGGTTGCCGTACTGATTCGGGTAAAAATACGTTTGCGGATCTTGTTGGTAGATCCTCTGGCACATGCGCAACGCTCCGTCCGAACCTTCGCCAGCGTCGGTCAGCACCAGGTCGGCGCCATAGGCTCTGAGTATCTGCTTGCGTTCCGGAGAGGCGTTCGCCGGCAGGCAGAGCTTCACGCGGTAGCCTTTGGCCGCGCAAATCATCGCATAGGCAATACCCGTGTTACCGCTGGTTGAATCGAGCAGGACCTTTCCCGGTACCAGCTGGCCGGTCTCTTCGCCTCGCAGGATCATGTTCAAGGCAGGTCGGTCCTTCACGGATCCGCCCGGATTTAAGAACTCGGCCTTGGCGAAAACCGCGACGTCGCCGCGGCGAGCCGACCCGATCTCGAGCAGTGGGGTGTTGCCGATTCGGCTCAGCAAATCAGTTTGAGCCACTCCAGTTTGAGCAGATCTGTCAGCCAGGGCGGGCATGCAATTCCAGTGTATGTCCATCGCGTTTGGGGACAAGGGCCTGCTTTTTGCATCTATGCGGAAATGCGCGGACAATACGGGTGAGGTAGGCTCATGATTCTCGTTGTCGGTGCGACAGGGCTTTTAGGCGGCGAGGTTTGCCGGCGGCTATCGGGTGAGGGACGAGCTGTGCGGGCGCTGGTCCGCTCGACGAGCGACCCTGCAAAAAAGCAGCAATTGAAAGACGGTGGCGCCGAGCTGGTGGTGGGCGATTTGAAAGACCGCGATTCGCTGATGGAGGCGTGCCGCGGGGCAAACGCTATCATCTCGACGGCTTCCAGCACGATTTCGCGACAGTCGAGCGACTCGATCGAGACGGTCGATTTGCAGGGTCAACTGAACCTCGTCGAGGCGGCCAAGGCGAATGGGGTCGAGCGCTTCATTTTCGTTTCCTTCCGGCACGATGGTCAAAATCCGTCGCCGTTGTCGCAGGCCAAGCAAGCAGTAGAAAGCGCCTTGCGGGACTTTAACTACACGATTCTTCAGGCAAGCTTTTTCACGGAGGTGTGGCTCAGCCCCATGCTCGGCTTCGACTATCCGAATGCCAAGGCCCGGATCTACGGTTCGGGCGAGAGCAAGATCAGTTGGGTTTCGTTCCGCGACGTTGGGGAGTTTTGCGTCGGCCTGCGCGGAAAATCCAGCCGCCGAACGAGCGGTTATTGAGGTGGGTGGTCCAGAGGCGCTCAGTCCGCTGGAGGTGGTGCGCATCTTTGAACAGGAGAGCGGTCGCCGCTTTGAAGTGGAACATGTGCCGGCGGAAGCGCTTCAGGCGCAGATGCGCAGCGCGACGAACTCGCTCGAGAAATCATTCGCGGCCCTAATGTTGCAATGCTCGCGAGGCGATGCCATCGACATGCGGCCGGTATTTGAAAAGTTTCGAATCCCACTAACCTCCGTGCGAGATTACGCGAAGCAGGTACTCGGCGCGCAAGCGGTGGCCGCTGGGTAAGATCAAGCAGCTTTCGATCGAGCTGCCGAATTGCAGGGACGGAAAACCGCGCATGCGCTCAAGTAAGAAATCGATACCGCCTGCCTGACGCACGGGAGCCAGTTCGGGATCGGACTGGAGCCATGGCAAGTCGCGCCATCCTTTTTCAACCGCTTTCGCGAGCAGTTCGCGAGCGGGGTCGAGATCGTTCAAGCGAATGTGTGCCACTGCCAGTGTATGGCAAAGCTCAAACGTGAACACTCCTTGGATGTGCCCACCGGGATTCTCGAAGACGATTTCGAGGTGCGACGATGCCTCCTTCAGAAGCTGAACGGCGCGTGCGCGGTCGCCCTGGGCAGCGTATGCTGCGGCCATGCAGGCCAGTGTGCGCGTGAGGATTCGGTTGTGGGCCATCATACGCGGAAACTCCCGGACGATGCGCCAGGCGTGGTGCGTATGCGCGAGCGCTTGATCGGTGTTGCCCTGCCGCAGGTGCACGTCTGCCATACCGCACGCATTCATCGCGACCGACGCTTCGCGGTACATATGGTCGATCGTGGCGAGGTATTGGAGACCGCGCTCATGCCATTCCAGCGCCTTGGCCCCATCCATTCGACGGAGTGAGATTCCGGCGAGAATCAGTTCGGCGAAAGGCAAGTGACTGACCGCGCGGTTGGCATTCTGAAGCTCCAGCGTTTGCAGAACCAACTGTTCGGCGCGATCATATTCTCCGCTGTGCATCGCGATTGTGCCGAGGTGCAACCAACTGGGACTAAGGGCGGGTTCTATCTGAATGGAGTTGAGGAAGTTTTCGACTGAAGCTTGCAGGTATGTGTCGGAGATTTCCTGACCGAGCACCCAGGTTACGAATCCGAGGAAATAGTGCGCCATGAACAGATCCGGGTTGTGCCGCACGGCTTTGCGTCCGGCCTCAAGCGCCTCCTGCAGCTTGTTTTGTCGTGCGTAGACGTAGCAGAGTATGCCGTAAGGCCCTCCTGATTCAGGATCGAGTTCGAGGGCGCGTTCCAGGCAGCCGGAGGCGCGACTCAGGTCGTCCGGATCGTTGCGGTGGATCCAGCGCATGGCGTAAGTTTGTCCCAGCGCGGAGTAGGCAACAGCGTAATCAGGGTCGAGCTCGATGGCGCGTTCGTAATGCCGGCGGGCAGTTTCGAGAGAGTCCTTACCGAGTATCGAAAAGCTCTTCAGACCCTGCGCGTACTGCTCGTAGGCTTCGAGGCGCAGCGTTTCGGGGGCGGCGATGCGCTGCCGGGCGCTCGAATCCATTTCAAGCTCGAGCGCTCGCATCAATTCGGTGACGACACGATCTTGCAGGTCGAAGATATCGTCCCACGCGCCATCGATCTTGCCCGTGACTGCGACGTCGCCGCTGGCGGGCTCAAGCAGCTGCGGAGTGATGCGAATGCGGTCACCCGAGCGCTGGTAACTACCGGTCACGAGCCAACGAACATTGAGTTGGGTGGCCAGAGCAGCCAAATTTTTCTGATCGGCGAGGCCGCGGAGGTGCTGTTGCACACGTTCGCGTGCGACCACCCGTACAGTCTTCAGCTTCCTCAAATCGGCGGTAATCGTTTCCGCCAGTCCGGTCGCGAGCCAGTCTGTCGCCGGATCGCCAGAGAGGTTCGCGAAATCAAGTACCGCGATGACCGGCATGGCGCGCTCCAGCACGACTGCCGCGCTGCCCGGACTCTCGTCCATGGTGCGCAGAGCGGCAGCTAACTCCGCCGCACTTTGAAAACGCTCTTGCGGGTCGACCGCCATGGCCCGCGCGATGACCTTGCCGATCCGCTCCGACACGGCAGGATTGCGCTGGCAAACTGGAGGCGCTTGTCCGCGCAGCACCGCGGTGACGAGCGAAGATCCGTCGAGCCCGTCAAAGGGCAGACGGCCGCAAGCCATCTCGTACATGAGCACGCCCAAGTTATAAATGTCGCTGCGTACACTCGCGCCACGGCCGGCAAGCACTTCCGGCGCACAGTATTGCAAGGTGCAGACCACCATTCCGGCAGCGGTAACAGCAGTTGCGGTTTCTTCTCGCGAAAGAATATATTGCGCCAACCCGAAATCGAGCAGTTTGAGGCCGCCGTTTTCGGCAACCATGATGTTCGCGGCTTTGATGTCGCGATGGATGATTCCGCAGGCGTGAGCGTGCTCGACCGCAGCCGCGATTTGGAGTGAATAGTCTCTTAATAAGCGGCTGGGAATTGGACCTTTAGCGAGCTCCTGCTGAAGGGTGTGGCCGGGGACGTATTCCATCGCCAGATATAAGCAGTTCTCCGATTCGCCTGCGTCATAGAAAACTGCAATTCCGGGATGACTGAAGGCGGCGGTCGCACGCGCCTCGCGCAGAAAACGCTTGCGGTGATTTTCGTCCGCCGCGACGCCAGAGCGCAGCACCTTGATTGCTACCGTGCGGTCTAAACGGGAGTCCCGGGCGCGGTAGACTTCACCCATCCCGCCAGTGCCTATGAGCGCAACGATCTCGTACGGACCCAGCGACGTGCCCGGCGAGAACGACATGGCGTTTAGAACCTTAAGTCACAGTACCAGCAGTGCGTGCAGATTGGTAAACGCCCGCGAGGGTCGAGGGAGTTAGGCCGGCAAGTACTCTTTGAGCGGTTCGAAGAACGTCTTCACAAAAGAGACGGCCGTTTCAGTCGCCTTCTGTGTATCGCCGTCATTGACGTTTACGACGACTCGAACCAGCGACGTGTCGCTCCGGTTGTATCGAATCGAATCGGTCACAGTGTAAATCTTGGCCGAGTACTCGCTCGCAACGACCCGGTTGTGCGATTGATACCAATAAAAAACGACGCTCTCGTTCTGGCCTTTTGCAACGACGTACTTATTGACTCGAATCGGCTGGGCTTGGCCGGCGACAGGGATGTCGATGGTTCCCGCCTGCGAGGGCGACCAACCGCTTCCCGGCAAGCAATTTTTCGGAGAATGGGGCGCCTTCCCGGTGCGCTGCGTGCCGAAATAGGCCACGAAAAGCGTTGCCACATCCCCGGTCTGCTTGTTCTGATACACGCGAGAAAGGATGTCGTCTGCTTTCAGAACGTCGAGCGTGTCCTTGTCGATGTCGACGTTTTGGACCAGATTCCATTTGCCGTTATTGAAAGAAAAGTTGTCGAGAGGTCTATGCGTGGGAACGTTCTCGTGCCGCGCTGAAAACCCGTAGAACAAGGATGCCTGCGCAAGCAGCACAACCGTCAGTATGCGCGCGCTTCGCGAATTCAAGAAATTTGCCATGAAGAACTAAGCCTTGTGGAACCTTTTCGCTGTAAAACTGAGCAGCCGGTGTGTGGCGACGAGAGCGATGAGCGCCACTATAAAGACGATGTAGCCTTCCATCTCGTGGTACGCGCCCTGTGCGAGCTTGGTGTTGATCTCGGATAACAGACCGGTAACGGCAACTCGAATACCGTTTGCCCCAATGGCGATGGGCACGGTGGCAATCAGCAGCGCCCATCTCATCCATACGCGCTTATCCATGAAATACGCGTAAACGAGCGATAGAAAGCCTAACGAGAGTAGGGAACGGATACCGCTGCAGGCCTCAGCGATGTCCAGAGTCTGACTCGGGAGCTGTAGGGTGTTACCGGCTCGCAGCACGGGAATACCCATCCAGCCGATTAACAGCTCACCCAATTCGCTCGCCAGCAACTGCAGCTTCAGCGTCAGAGCGGCGTAGATAATCGCAGGAATCGGAATCATGAACAAGAGCAGCAGCAAGGGGAAGAGGAGCACCTTGATCCACTCCTTGCCGCCGAGATAAAGAATGACGCCGAAGAGCGCGATCACGAACGATAGTCGTGCGGTGAACAACTCAGCTCCGAGAGTTGCAATCACCGCCTGGCAGGCGGCCCACGCCACCACAACCAAGCCCCAACCGTTCGGGCGCATCGGGGTGGCCAGCAAAATGTTACGTCTTTGCCATGCAATGAAGCCCGCGACGACGGGCACGAAGAACCCGTGCCCCATGTTCTCGTCGGTAGCCCACTGCATGCCCATGCGATACAGAATGGGCGCGTAGCAAAGGATCAGGAGTGCGCCGAACCAGGCGATCGGCTGCCACGCAACTTTAGTCGACGCGGGCGCTGACGCCGACGGTGCAAGAGGCACACTTACCATGCAAGAAAGGTTTCCTTCTAGTTAACCACAATGTAACAGGCCGAGCGGGGGTGGTGGCGGCAGCAGCGCTGGTTAGGGGGTACTATCAGCACCACAAGACAGGAGTGCCTAACGAAAAGACAAGATCTCAGGTCCGCGGCCAGGCACGCTGCGGCGAGATCACGCGTCCTGAACCTCTGTATAGGTCCTGTACTGCTCGTCCTGTATGTCCATGAAAGGCTTGAACCGCAGGCCGCCGGGGTCTGCCGTTTTCCAGATGTGCGCCTTCGCGGAGGTCTGCTTCGCGGAGAGCAGCGTTCGGCGGCTCAGCGCGGCCGGTGAGCCATCCAGCAAACCCATTAGTACCAGCGGGCCCACGAGGAGCGCGACCGTCCCGGGGTGTTGAGCATCCACCGGTTCTAACCGCATGGCGAGCGGAAGCTCCAACTCCATGCGGTCGCCGCTCTTCCATTCGCGGTGGACCTCGGCGAATGTTCCGGGCGTCAGCTGCCGGGAGCCGCGCTGCCCGTTCACTGTGAGGGTGGCGCCCGCCGCCCACTCGGGGATTCTCAAGAAAATTGAGAACGTGGCAGGCCGTGACGTGGTCAGATCAAAACCGATATGACTGTCGTAGGGATAATCGGTCGTCTGCCGCAGCGCACAGGCGGTCCCGCTTCGTTGCCAACTTAGGGTCGATGGCACGTACAGATTCACATACACGCCGCGCGCGTCTTGAAAGTACGCGCTGATCCGGTAGTCTGCGGCGATCTGCGGCAGGGTTCCGGAGCAACACGGCCACTTATCGGAGTGGAAGAACTTATGTCCTTGAAAGTTGTAATCGGAGTAGTAGAAGGCCGATCCGTTCGGCTGAATCGGCTTCGCTCCGAGAACGGTGTTGTAGAGGACACGTTCCATGCTGTCGCCGTAGCGCGAGTCTTTCGTCATCGCAATCAAATAGCGCGTGATCTTGAAGTGGGCGTAGGATCCGCAGGGCGTCTCAAAGCTGGAATGCGTACGTCGTGAGGCTCTCGCCCAACTTGCCGCTGCCGGGCGCTATGAAATGTTCATCCGGTCCCCAGCCGCCAGTTGCGAAACTCTGCTGCTGGAGCATTGCGAAACCGTTCTTGGCTGCATTCAAATACTTTGGGTCCACCGAGTTCGAGATACGCCTGAGCGGCCGAACTGAGCGCATTCACGTGGCTGTAGGCGTGCTTGCCGGATAAGACATTTTCGCCGCGCGCCAGCGGATCGAAATAGTCATCGTAGAGAAACCGTTGGGCGAGTTCGCGGTAACGAGCATCGCCGCTACGCACTGCCGCGAGAAACAGATTTTCGGGAAGCGTGTAACTTTCATCCCAGCAATGGCGAGTGAAATCCTCGCGGGCAATCAGAGGCGTCTCTTGTCTAGCAATCGCTTTCGGCGGAAGGTAGGGCAAAGCGGCGGCCGTTGCTCGCGCGAGCGCGGGTAGTGCCGTGGGATCGTTTGCGAACGCGTGGGCGTCGCTGAGTCCGCAGACCAACTTGTCGTAGATGTATGCAGGAAACCGGTTCTCGACGTAAAAACGCCCGGTGGGCTCAATGGTGGCGGCATAAGCGCGAACCAGACGGTCGATCTTTGCGCGCGTCAGTTCATCTGAGGTCACCGCATAGGAGCGTGCCAGCGCCGAAAGCCATTGTCCGAACGTGGCGGCGGGTGCGAAGCCGTAAGCGTCATACCATCCGCCCAAATCGGCACCGGGCGCAGGCAGACCTTCGCGAATACGAAATGGCCGGAGAAGGCTGTCTTCGCTCAACGCGAGAAGAAGCTGATGATTTTCCTGGAACTGGCGTTCGAGAAGACTGGGAGCAAGCTGCACCTGGGCGTAGTCGAACCCGGAGAGCGCCGGGGTGATCCTCGACGACGCCGCACTCGCGCTCTGTCGAGTCCGATTTAGCACCGGAAAGGCACGCGAAGCGCCAATGCTGGTTATCGTGCCGCCCGTTTGTCGCAGCAGTTGACGCCTGGTGAGGTCATCAGAGTTCGTCATTCACCGAGCCTGACTTCCACTTCAAATACTTGTCGAACCACTCGATGGTGCGGCTGATGGCGTCAATCTGATTCTCGCGTTTAACGAATCCATGACCTTCGTTCGGATAATAATGCGCATCTACCTTTTTCCCGGCGTTATCGAGAATGGAGACCACCTGCTGCGCTTCTTCCTTGGGCACACGAATGTCGTTGTCGCCTTGCAGTACGAGCAACGGCGCTTTAGCGTTCCGGATGAACGTGATCGGGGAATCTTGTTCGAAGATCTTTCGATCTTTCACCGGGTCGCCGAGTATAGACTTTTCGTACTCCTGTAGCCGTGGATCTTCGTGCTGCAGCATGGTGAGCCAGTCGATGATGCCGTACTCTTCGACGGCTGCTGCCCACACATCGGGTGTTTTCCCAATGGCCATGAGCGTCATGTAGCCGCCGTACGAACCACCCGTAATCCCAATTCGCCTAGCGTCCACATATCCAGTCGCAGTAAGGAATTTTGCCGCGAACACCTCATCCTGAAGATCTCCTCCACCGAGATCCTGATAATTCGCTTTTTGAAACGCCATCCCATAGCCGGTTGAGCCGCGCGGATTCGGGGCGATGCAGACATAGCCGCGCGAAGCCAGCGCCGCCGCGGTGCGGTCGAACGAATCGACCGTCTGCCCAGTGGGACCACCATGCGGTAAAACCACACCGGGATTCGAGCCGTCTGGTTTCAGGTTGAAGGGCATCCACAGAAACGCGCTGATGATCTTCCCGTCGAAGCTGCGGTAATGCACCAGGTGAGCAGGCGGCAGCCGATCGGGATTCAGATCGGCGATAGCGGAAAACGTGATCTGTTTGGCGGAGCGTGCAGCCAAATCGTAGACCCAAAGATCGGTGGGACGCTGTGAATCTTGATGCGAAATCAGCAGCCGGTCTCCGGATGGAGAGAATGCCGAAGGATTGCCGGCGAAGGAGGACACGCCCTCGGGAAAATCCAGTTTTTCGGCGTGCATGGAAGCGCGATCCGCCAGAAACAAAGAAGTGCGCCCATCTTCATTGACGACATACGTGAAGCGCTTTCCGTCGGGTGAAAATTCTCCCGGCGCTGTGTCCCATTGCAGGTTCGTCACCCAGGTAAGTTTCTTTGTCGCGATATCCAGCAGTGCAATATTCGCGAACCCACGCTTCTCATTCGAGCTGATCAGCGCAGTCGTTCCGTCAGGCGAAACGTCGCCCAGGAGATAACGGCGATTGCCCTGATGAGACGTGAGGTTTTCCGTCTGACCGCTGCCGCAGTCGACGCGGTAAACATCCGAATTGTTGGATCCCACGTCCGCACGGATAGCGAACAAGTATTTGCCATCACGGCTCCATGTCACGGGAATCCACATTTGGGTCTGATCTTTCTCATGAGTGAGAAGTCGGACCGCCCGTGTCTTCCAATCGAGCACTGCGAGATCGGTAGCCGGCTGTGTCTTCAGCTTGGATCCGAACGCAATCTTCGAGCCATCTGGCGACCACCGCGCCCCGGTCTCGGAAACGCCGGGTGTTTTCGTCAGGTTCATCACTTCGCCGCCTGCCGCCGGGACTGCATAGAGATCGTACGTTTCTGCGCCGCCATGATCTTGCTGGTAAACGATCCACTTCCCGTCGGGAGACCATTCCGCGGCTAATTCGCGATCATCCGATTGCGAGAGTTGAATGGGCCAGCCACTTTCCGACGACACCTTCCAAACGTTAGGCCGGCCTGTCAGGGTGGTGGTGAATGCAATCTCTTTTCCGTCGGGCGACCAGGAAGGTCCCGAAACGCTGCGCGTATAAAAGAGGTCGTCGATGGGAATCGCTTGCGCGCCGGGCACCGTTTGCGAACTGATCGTTTTTGGATCCGTGATGGCTCGCTCATCGGGAGAATTCACCGCGCCGGCTAAGGCACAGCAGAACAGGAGGGCAGAAATCCGCGGTAAGGTCATGAACACTCCGTACCGCGCTATTTTATCCCCGGCGCTCACGCATAATAGATGGGGCGAGTCGGGACTGAGGCAAAGAGTGTCGCGCAGCGCGGACACGATCATCGACGCATTGTCGGACGAAGAAATACTGTACGCCCATTCCTTGGCTACGCTGACCAGGAACTGGATAATCATTCCTGACCCGACCCGCCGATCGCAGACAATCCTTCCCCTGGCGCGCTTGTCGGAAGTAAGGGCGGTGAAAGTAAGCTATCCAGGCTTGTTGGTCATCGCGAGCGGTCTTTTCGTGATGGCGGCTGCTGCGTTCTGTTCGAAAGAGGGCAGTGGCGCAGGGCTTCCGATCGGACTAGTGGGGATAGGTTCACTGATTGCGTATTTCGTATCCCACCGAGCATGGGTCGCGTTCACGGTCGGTTCAGCTGTGACGAATACCGTTTCGGGCACGCACAAGGCCGCAGATGAATTGGCCACGGTTGTGCAATCAGTGCAAGCCGATCTCATTCGCGCGACTCGCGAGCAATCGGAACTTGCGTCCTAGACACCAGTCAGATTCGCGCTGATAGTTATACCGGGAAACCGTCAGGATCGCTGACTGTCACATGTGTTGTCTTGATGAGAAAAATGGAGAAGCAATGCGAAAGGGGAATTTGTTCTTGAGGAATGCCAGCAAATTGTACGTCTGGATTACGGTACTTGGGTTGTCGGGAGCAATGCTGGGTCAAGCGCAGGCGACTGGCCGTGCGTTGACCGAGGTTTATCACAACAATGACTTTCAGCTCACCGGCATTAGCGTTTCAAAGACAGGCCGGTTGTTCATAAACTTTCCTCGCTGGTCGCCCGAGTATTTGAATGCGGTTGTGGAAGTGATGCCGGACGGTTCGGCCAAGCCGTTTCCCGACGAAGACTGGAACCGCTGGGATCTGACGCCGCAATCAGCTTCCAGGCACTTCGTCTGTGTACAAAGCGTGGTGGTGGATGAGACAGACGCGTTGTGGATACTCGATCCCGCCGCCCCCATGCTGATGAGTATCGTTCCAGGCGGACCGAAGCTGGTGAAGGTCGATTTGAAGACTAATAAGGTGACGCGCGTCATCTTAATTCCCGCGGACGTGGCGAAGACGAATACTTACTTGAACGACGTTCGATTCGATAACAAGCGGAATTTTGCTTATATCACCGACAGCGGTCTGGGTGGAATTATCATCGTTGATCTCGGTAGTGGGAAAGCGCATCGCGCTCTCGATGGCGATCCCTCTGTGATGCCCGACAAGAGCGTAAAAATCGTGATCGATGGCAAGCCGGTACTCGGCCCGACCGGAGAAACACCCGCATTCCATTCCGATGCGATCGCGTTGTCGCCGGATGGACAGTATCTGTATTACCAGCCGATTGCCGCTACGACTCTCTATCGCGTGAAGACGGACGCCTTGCGCGATCCGAACGGAAAGCCTGTAGTCGAGAAATACGCTAAAACGTTCCCGGTCGACGGCATCTGGATGGACCGTCAGCAGAACATCTATTTGAGTAATCTGCAGGCGAAGGGTGTGTCGCGTTTGACGCCTGACCGGAAGGTCCAGACTCTGTTGACCGATCCGCGGCTTGAATGGCCGGATACCTTCAGTGAGGGCCCCGACGGGTCGATTTACATCACCGCGTCGCATATCAATGAGTCCCCGACGTACAACAAGGGTAAGAGCACGAGGACACAACCTTACGCAGCTTTCAAATTCAGACCTTGAAGAGTCAGCCTCGGAGTTTGAGGCGGCGGCGGACGCGATCGTCAGCGGCGATGCAGAGACGCTCAAGAAGCTACTGAACGATAATCCGCAGCTGGTGCGGACGCGATCGACGCATGAACATCGCTCGACGCTGCTGCATTATGTCTCGGCGAACGGCATCGAAGATTTTCGCCAGAGGTCACCAAAAAATATTGTCGAGATCGCGAAGCTGTTGCTCGAAGCCGGCGCAGATGTGAACGCCGAATCGGATGCGTACGGCGGGCACTCGACAGCGCTGGGACTGACAGCGACAAGTTGCCATCCAGAACGGGCAGGCGTGCAACTCCCATTGATGGAATTGCTGATCGAGCATGGAGCAACTATTGACGGTTCGGACGGTAGCAGCACAGTCAATGCATGTCTGGGCAATGGGCGCGGACAGGCCGCCGAGTTCCTGGCGAAACGCGGCGCACGCTTAGATCTGGAAGGTGCCGCTGGAGTTGGACGGCTCGATCTCGTCAAAGGTTTTTTCAATGAAGACGGCTGCCTCAGGCCGCCTGCAACACAGAAGCAGCTAACGGACGGCTTCGCCTGGGCCTGTGAATTCGGCCGAACGAAGGTCGTCGATTTTCTGTTGGGAAGGGGCGTCGAAATTGACCTTAGGCTCAAACATCATGGGCAGACTGGCCTGCATTGGGCTGCGCACGGCGCGCATGTCGATACAGTCAAGTTGCTACTCGAACGCGGCGCACCGATCAACGCTAAAGACGAGAGTTTTGACGGAACACCCCTGGAATGGGCGCTGCATGCCTGGGGTGATTGTTCGGGCGGGACAGAAGACGTTCGCTACTACGAAGTAGTCGCATTGCTCGTTGAGGCAAGTGCAAAAGCGGACCCACAGTGGCTCAAGGAGAACCGAGAACGCCCTCGCCTTGCAGAAAAAATCCAGTCTGATCCACGCATGGTCGCGGCGCTTCGTGGCGAAAGACCTGGTACGTAATCTGGTTTTGAGAATGCTTCAGATATTGACGAGTGCCGACAGCCGCTTCGGAGCCGTGCGGAGGTAACTGTGGACAACGAGTTCACGCACCTCGTCCCAATCGATTTCTTCTAAATCGAGACGAAGAGCCACCCAACCCTTCGGGCCTATATACGCCGGCAAATAGAATCTCACAGGATCGGAAGCAACCAGCCTGACATTGTCTCCGGGCAATACCTTACAAGTGACGGCAACGATGCCGTCCCCGTGATGATTTTGGAGATAATACGCAAACGTTTTCTTCCGTACCAGAAAACTTGCATGGTCGCCCTTGCACCGCCGCGTCGCTTCAGGCAATGCGACGCATATCGATGTGAGTCGCACAAGCCGTGAGTCTTCCGTAGCAGCTTTTGCCATAGCAGACGACTTATTGTCCCGCTCTACAATCGAAACATGTCTGTGGCCGCCGTTGCTGATGATGTCCTCACGAAATACGAGCCGGTGATCGGGCTCGAGGTACACGTGCAGCTTGGCACAAAAACGAAGATCTTTTGCAGTTGCCCGGTGGAATTCGGCGCTCCGCCGAATACGAACGTTTGTCCGGTTTGCCTGGGGCTGCCCGGCGCATTGCCGGTGCTGAGCCGGCAAGCAGTAGAGATGGCGATCAGCGCTGCGCTGGCGCTGCATTGCAAAATCAATCCGTTTTCACGCTTTGCCCGGAAGAACTATTTCTATCCGGACCTGCCAAAGGGTTATCAAATCTCGCAATACGACCAGCCGCTCGCCGAACACGGGTACGTCGATCTTCTGACCAGCGCGGGTAAGAAGCGTATTGGCGTGACCCGGGTACATATGGAAGACGATGCCGGCAAAAGCATTCACGACGGATTCAAAGACTCCGATCGCTTCACCTATGTCGACTTGAATCGCTCCGGAACACCGCTAATCGAAATTGTGAGCGACCCGGATATGCGGTCGCCCGATGAAGCCTACGCGTACGTCACCGAGATGAAGCAGATGCTGCAATACATCGGAGTGTCGGATTGCGATATGGAGAAGGGGCAGCTGCGCTGCGATGCCAATGTTTCGGTGCGGCTGAGAGGCGCGCAACAATTCGGCACAAAGGCGGAAGTCAAGAATCTCAATTCGTTCCGATTTTTGAAACTGGCCTTAGAGCATGAGATCGAGCGGCAAGTCGAATTGATCGAATCCGGCGGCAAGGTGGTGCAGGAGACGCGACTCTACAACGTAGACACGGGACAAACGGTTGGGATGCGGAGCAAAGAGCATGCGCATGACTATCGCTACTTCCCGGAGCCGGACCTGGTTCCGTTGCGCGTGAGTGAACACTGGCTGCACGAAGTAAAGAGCCGATTACCCGAATTGCCCGCCGAGCGGCGCGAGCGATTTGTGAACGTGTACGGATTGCGCGAATACGATGCGCAGGTACTGACGTTAACGCGCGAGACGGGTGATTACTTTGAGGAAGCCGTGAAGGTGAGCGGGGATGCACGCGCGACTGCGAACTGGGTGACGGGCGACCTGATGGCGCTGCTGAAAGTGGCTGGAAGAGAGATCGTCGACTCGCCGGTTCGGGCGCACGAGCTGGGGGAGCTGGTCGGTCTCATCAATAAAGGTGAGCTTTCCGGGAAACTGGCGAAAGAGATTCTGCCGAAGATGTTTGAAAGCGGCCAATCCGCCCCGGCCATCATGGAACGCGAAGGCCTGAAGCAGATCTCAGACAGCGGCGCGCTCGAAAAGATTGTCGATGAAGTGATCGGCGGAAATCCCAAGCAGGTGGAGCAGTATAAAACCGGAAAAACGGCCGTAATGGGATTTCTGGTCGGGCAAGTAATGAAGGCGAGCCGCGGACAAGCGAACCCGGCAGCGGTAAACGAAACGCTGAAGAAGAAACTCGGATAGCCGCAGAAGACGCGCTCAGAGTTCGGCTTCTGCTTCGATTTCAATCAGCATTTTCGGATCGATCAGCGCGCGGATTTCAATCATCGTGGCACACGGACGAATCTCGCCGAAGAATTCGCGATGGGCGCGTCCGTATTCCTGCCAGCGGCTGATGTCGGTCACGAACATGCGCGTGCGCACGACGTTTGCGAGCGTCGCGCCCGCCTGCTTTAGCGCGCGTTCGATGTTGCGAATCACCTGAACAGTCTGCGCGTAAGCATCATCCAACCCGACGATCTCTCCGTTTTCTCCGGTTGCCGTTGTGCCGGTGAGATAGATTCGGCTGCCCACGCGAACGGCGCGGCTGTAGCCGACAATGTCTTCCCATTTGGCGCCCGAAGAAATGTTTTGCCGGTCTTGAGGCATCACGGTCGAGCTAGGCCTCGCGCCGCTTCAAGAACCAGTTCTGCGCGCATACGAGTTTTCTTCCGGGTTGTTGCTTTGGGCGCGTGTAGTTACCGTCGGCATGCATGATCCGCACTTCGCACCCGTCTTCCAGATATTTCTCGAGAATTTTGTCGCGCAGACGCCGCACCAGCTTGCCATCTTCTACCGGAAACAGGACTTCTACGCGACGGTTCAGATTGCGTGGCATGAGATCGGCGCTACCGACAAAGACACGTTCATCGCCGCCGTTGTGAAAGTAATAAATACGGCTATGTTCGAGGAAACGTCCGACGATGCTTCTGACCCGAATGGTCTCGCTGACGCCTGGAACACCGGGCCGCAGAGAGCAGACGCCACGCACAATGAGATCGATTCTGACGCCCGCCTGCGATGCCTCATAGAGCAAACGGATCATGCCGGCATCTTCGAGCGCGTTCATTTTGAAAATAATGTGTCCATCGCCGTGCTCGCGCTGGCGTTCGATCTCCTGGCGGATTAAGCGCTCCAGGCCAGTGCGCAGACTGTGTGGCGCAACCAACAATTTGCGATAAGACTTTTTGGCGGAGTAGCCGGTGAGATGGTTGAAAAGATCGCTGACGTCGGCCCCGATCTCTTCGTTCACGGTGAACAATCCGAGATCGGTGTAGATGCGAGCCGTCACCGGATTGTAATTGCCCGTGCCCAGGTGGATGTACCGGCGAATGGTCTCGCCTTCACGGCGCACCACCATCGTCATCTTCGCGTGTACTTTCACGCCTGGCAACCCATAGACGACATGCACGCCCTCGTGCTCGAGTTTTTGCGCCCATTCGATGTTGCTTTCTTCGTCGAAACGCGCCTTCAGCTCAACCAGTACGGCAACTTGTTTACCGCTCTGGCTGGCATCGAGAAGCGCTTCGACGATGGGCGAGTTGCGGCCCATACGGTAGAGCGTCATCTTGATGGCTAAAACGTCGGGATCTTCTGCTGCCGCGCGAAGGAAGTCAACCACGGGCTGAAAAGATTCGAACGGGTGGTGCAGAAGGATGTCGGATTCCTGGATCGCGGTAAAGATCTCAGCTCCGGAAGCCTTCGCGAAGCTTTTCGGAGTGGAGGGAATGAAAGGCTTGTCCTTGAGCGCGGGCCGGTCAATGGTCAGCAGCGCCCGAACGCGGCTAAGGTCGAGAGGCCCATCGATGCGGTAGACGTCGTTGTGGTCCAGCTCGAGATTGCTCGTCAACAGGTCGACAAGCCTCTGCGGCATGGCAGTATTCACTTGCAGACGCACTGCGTCGCGGAATCTGCGACGCCATACGGCTTCCTGCACGCTTTCGAGCAGATCGTCGGTTTCAAGCTCCTGAATAGTAAGCTCCGCATCGCGCGTGACGTGGAACAGATCGGCTTCAAGGATCTCCATTTCGGGAAACAGTAGGCGGAGATTCGCGATGATGACTTGCTCGAGCCAGATGAATGCAAGCTCGCCCGCTCGCGAAGGAATGGGAACAAGCTGCGGCAGTGAATCGGGCACTTTGATACGCGCAAAGCGTTCTTGACCGTCACCATTGCTGACGATCGCCGCAATGTTCAAACTTAAGTTCGAAATATGCGGGAACGGGCGGCCTTGGTCGACCGCGAGAGGCGTTAAGACCGGGTATACGACGCGCCGGAAGTAGTCGTCGATGGCGGTCTTCTGCTGGGCGTTCAGCTCGTCGAGTTCGAGAATTTGGATGTCGGCGTCGCGCAATTCAGGCATCAGCTCTTCGCGCCAGAGGCGATAGATCTCGGCAAGGATGCTCGTGACTTCGTGGCGGATCAGCTCGAGTTGCTCGCCCGGCGATCTGCCATCCATGCTGATTTCGGTGGTTCGGGTCTCGATCTGCTGCCACAGGCCTGCCACGCGAACCATGAAAAATTCGTCGATGTTCGACCCGAGGATCGACACGAATTTCACGCGTTCGAGCAGAGGCGTCGCCGGATCTTCGGCCTCCTCCAATACGCGTCGTTGAAACGCGAGGAGGCTGAGGTGTGGATTGAGGTAAAGATCGGGAGCATCCAGCCGGCGGGCGGGCACTCCGATGCGGGCCGCGGACGGCGGGCGTCTCCGGGGAGACCGGGCGGTTCTCATACCGAGGGAAGTCGTTCGAACGTCTCCTAATACTGTAAAGCTTCGCCCCGCGGGAACTGCCACTCGAGAGCCAACATCACGCCCGAATCCTAGTAAAAGACCGCATACATCGGCAGTAAAGTTGACCAATTCGGGGCCACATTGTTACCATCCAAAGGCGGGGTGGAGCAGTCAGGTAGCTCGTTGGGCTCATAACCCAAAGGTCGCAAGTTCAAATCTTGCCCCCGCAACCAACCTTCCTGTAAAGGCGCCGTGAGCCCAAATCGAAAGCGGCTACTGCGTGAGCATTGGAGCCGGCCGGCTAGCCTATCGTGGATTTCTTGCGCGTCACTTCGCTGCGGAGCACGGCACGCGCACGCGACAGACGAACTCGGATTGCTAATGGCGTAGTGTTATACGCGCGCGCGATCTCTTCGGCCGAATAGCCCCAGAAATAAAAACATTCGAGGATGTGACGGTAAGTCTTCGTACAACTAAGTAGGTCGTTCACCAAAGACTTCGTTCCTTGCCCTGAAGTGTGAAACCCGTCTGCTAGCTCGAGTTGTTGCTCGCGCCCATACTGACGCAACCAACTGCGGAACGCATTGATCGCGATTGTGTTCACCCATTGGGGAAGGCGGCCGGGGTGCCGCAAGTCGCCTCTTCGTTCCCACGCGCGAGCCCACGCGCGTTGGGCAAATTCGTGTGCCACATCGCCCTTAACACCACGTGAGGAAAGTACACGCACAGTACTGCCGTAATGCCGTTCATAGGCATTCGCAAAATCGGCCGAGTTGATGATCATTCTGTTCCTGGGCTCGACGGTCCGAGTAACCCACCAACTCAATTTTTGTGCCGAAATAGCATTCGACACCGTGTCTTTTGTCACGAATACAAGTAAGTGGTATTACCAGTTCGATTCGTAAGTTACAGCGGGTTAGCAGCTCAGTTATTCCATTGAGGAAAAGCAAAACTCCCAAGCGCGTAAGATCCCGGTTCATGCACTCACAGTACGTAACATTGGCGCGTGCCTTGCGTCTTTGTGAGGAGTGTGGGAAACGGGTTTTAGGATGAGACTCGATCCGGACACATTAGTAAGTAACCTAGTCGTGGCTATACCGACGTCGACCGTTGTGTTCGACAAGTTTGGAGTCCCGCTCGACAGTAACGATAACAGGACTTTGCAGCAGGTGTGCAAGGATCGCGGGATTGAGTTCGAAGCGTTCTTGCGTGCAATGAACGAGATCGACTGGAGCGAGGAATCGCCGGAGACGTAAACACCGGCGACTCGACACGTTAGTTCATTACGCTATTTCGGAAGAGAGCTCGGACACCAGATGGGGCGGCCCGCTGTCCGGCTTTGCACCGGAAAACGCGCTCAGTGCGGCCATATCGGGCACTGTCACCAACCGTCGGCCTTCCATCTGGATCAACCTGGATTTCTGCAGATGCGCGAAGGCGCGCGACACCACTTCCCGCGTTGAGCCTAAACGGCTGGCAATTTCGCTGCGCGTTAATGTGAGTTCAACAACGCAGCCGTTCCCGACACGAACGCCTCGCTCCCGCGCCGCGGTGAGGAGATGCTGCGCGACACGCTGCTCCACGTTTCTAAGCGCTAAGGTTTCGATAAGTTCGGCGTAGTGGCGCACCTTGTGCGCGAGTACTCTAGCAAGGTTCCACAGTAGCTCAGTATGTTCGCGACAAAGCTCATGCATATGTTCCTTGTCAATGCAGAGCACCTGTGCGGAAGAATCCGCGATCATCGTGCTGAAAAAGTTACCGCCGTTAAACACTGGAACAGCCCCGAAAACGGCGCCCGCGCGTTCTGTAGAGAGCACTTGCTCCCGGCCTCCGAGGTTCTGGCGGACTGATCGGAGCTCCCCCGTGGCGACGATATATACTCCGTGCGCCTCTTCGTTCTCCGAAAAGAGTACCTGACCCGGACTAAAGTGCCGGCTCGTCGCGTATCCCGCGATCTTTCTTAGAAGATCGTCGCTCAATTTTCCAAAGAGTTCGGTTTTGCGCAGCGCGGCGATCTTATCGACCATCATTTGAGGCCTGCTCAGGGACATACCGATTCAGCTTAGATCCTATTTGCTGGTTAAATGTTCCGGTGAAAAGACAAAGGACGACGGGGTGTGGATCAATACTCCGATTCGGCAAAGCGCGCGTCCAAAAAATCCAGTTCGCGCTCAAGTAACCTGAGTACTTCATCGTGTATTTTGTTTTCGTCGCGAAGCTTCAGAGCCACTGAGCGTTCGATGGCACGAAGTTGCTGGGCAATAGAGTGGCGGCCGTCCGTGTGCACGTCTGTCTGCTGGCCATCTCCGGCCACGCGTTCATCGAGGAGAGCGAGCCGCCGGCGGTAATACCGTTCAAGCTGTTCGTCAATTTCCGGGGGCCCGCCTGGGCTATCCCGGCGCCGCTCTTCGAGAGATTGAAGAGCCGCTCCGATCATCGCGCGACGCGCCACTTCTTCTTCGCGCCGGATTCCAGAAACTCCGCTCAAGCCAAGCCGTCGGATCAGCGCCGGCAAGCTGAGCCCCTGCAGCACGAGGGTGGCGAAAATGACACAGAAGGTGAGAAAAATGATCAGATTTCTGTGCGGGAATGGTGCTCCACTGTTCAGTGTTTCAGGCAGGGCGATAGCTGCCGCAAGCGCCAGCACGCCGCGCATTCCTGACCATCCGATGACGAAAATTCCGGCTGGTGAAAAGGTGTCGACATGCCTCAGGCGCAAATGACGACGGATCTGAGACGAGATCCACGCCCCGGGAAAGACCCATATCAACCGCAGCAGAATGACGACTGCGCTAAATAGCGCGCCATCGATGACGAGCGCTCTTAAGCTGAGTCCTTCGATAGCGGAGAGGATGGACGGCAGTTGCAAGCCGAGCACCAGAAACACGATTCCATTTAGCATGAAGTCCAAAGTGTTCCAGACAGCGGAAGATTCGATGCGCGCGTGCAAGGAGAAGAATCCAGAGCTTCGCCTGCCTAGATATAGTCCGCAGGCAAGGGTAGCCATGACGCCCGAGCAATGAGCGCTTTCAGCGGTCAGATAGGCGACGTAGGGTGTGACGAGGCTGATGGTGATTTCGATAGGTGCATCGCTGATTCGACGCTGGACGGTATGGACTAGAACACCGACCACGAGTCCGATCGCGACCCCGATAAAGATCAGGTAGAGCAATTCACCAACGCCGACAATGAAGGAAGGCGTGACACCGGTTACGACAAGCGCAGCAGTAAACTTCAACGCGACGAGCCCGCTTCCGTCATTTACCAAGCTCTCTGCTTCGAGCAGGTCGGTGATCTTACGAGGAATTCCGAGGCGCCGGGCAGTAGCGGTGGCCGAGATGGGATCGGTGGTCGCCACAACAGCGCCCAGGACCAAACCGAGTCTCCAATCGAAGCCGGGCAGCATCCAGCGCGTGACCGCCGCCACGCCATAAATCGTAAAGCCGACCAGGCCGAACGCCAGCATGACGATGCTGACGAGGTTATTGCGGAATTCGCGCCACGAAGTATGAAAAGCGGCGGAGAAGAGCAGCGGCGGCAAGATGATAAAGAACACAACATTGGGGTCGAGCGAAACGCGCGGTGCTTGGGGAACCAAACTCAGGCACAGACCACCGATGACAAGAACGATGGGATACGGGATGGAGAGACGCTTCGCCAAGAACGCAAGCGCTGCGACGAGCAGAAGCAGTGCGAGCAGAATGAGCTCGACATGATTGATGCCGACCACTTGCATAGGCGCTCTCGACGAACAAGATAGCGCACGAACTCACCTGATTCAGAGTAGGAATTGGTGCGTGTCGCTAATGTAATAGCCGCTGGCATGTGACGCTGGAAAGATGGAACCCGGTGAGAGTTCACTCGTGCGGCGCTTCAGCGTAAAGCGAATTCGCAACGCTGAAACCGAACGCGTCATGGACACGGTAGCCGCGGAAGAGCCGCTCGAGATTCGCGTGAGCTATTGGTTCAAGGATGCTCAAATCGCCGACAGCCTCGCTCTGACCATGCGCACGCCCGGTCACGATCGCGAGCTTGCGGCTGGTTTTCTGTTTTCTGAAGGAATCATTCGCGAACGGGGGAATATTTTAGATCTGCGTTCGCTTGGCAGCGAGCCCTCCAACGAAATCCTTGTGGAGCTGTCCAAAGAGGTTGACATCGAGAATTGGCGGCTGGCGCGCAGTACGTTTATAAACTCCAGTTGCGGCGTATGCGGGAAACGGAGCCGTGACGCAATTCCACAGCCAAGGCGTGACAGCACTCTCGATCATTTCCGAGTTAATGCTGCGTTGATCGCGAGCTTGCCTCGGCTCGTCAGGGGCCAGCAGCAAGGGTTCGCGAAAACGGGTGGTCTGCATGCCGCCGCTTTGGTCAACTCAGCGGGCGTTGTAGAAAAAGTTTTCGAAGACATCGGCCGCCACAACGCGCTCGATAAGCTGATCGGTTGGTGCGTCCTGAACGATCGGGTTCCGCTGGCGGACAACGTTTTGTTTCTGAGCAGCCGCAGCAGCTTCGAGCTGATCCAGAAAACCGTCATGGCGGGCGCGCCGGTGCTCGCCACAGTAGGAGGACCTTCGAGCCTGGCGATCGAAACGGCGAGGGAATACGGAGTGACGCTGCTTGGTTTTGTCCGTGACGAGCGGTTCAACATCTATGCGGGCGACTGGCGGATAAACTCTTAGTAGATGAAGCTGCGCTTCAGAAACAACAGCCTGCGCGTCCGCGTGAACCAGCGCGAAGTCGAGGGTTTGGCAGCAGGCGCAAGCCTCAAGGAGGAAGTGCATTTCCCGGGCGACGCGCGCATGACGTACGTTCTCGAACCTTCCGCCCAAGCCATGCCCGAGGCGTCCTTTCATCAGGGCGTGATCCGTATAGCCGCGCCACGACAGCAAGTTCACGATTGGGCAAACAGCGATTGCGTCGGCATATACTTTGAACTCCCCGTGAACGGGACATCGCTCCGCATAGCGATTGAAAAGGATTTGGAATGCGTGGATGGACCGGCAGAGGAACGCGATCCCCACGCCTTCCCTAGGAGTATACGCAAGAATTGCTGAAGAGGCGGTAAATTACACTACTCCACCGCCAGGCTGGAGATTACGGTGCACTGCGATGCACCATCTAAGTAGTTGAATTGCAGTGGTTAGGCGTTTGGAACCAATGTTGCTCCTGACGAACCGCGGAGGAACGCACTTGAGCGGACTGAAGAACGTCAAGTTGTGTGCAAACGTTTTTCTTTCGATTCTCTTTCCCCTTGCTTCCCTGCCCCTCTCTGCACGAGCCGGCGACTCTCAACCTGGCAAGCCTCAACCTGGGCACCCATTGACCTCGGCGGAAATCGTCCACCGGTCGGTCGCTGTCAATACTGCGGACTGGAAAGCGCAGCCCGACTACTCGTACCGCGAACTGGACATCAAGAGCAAGATCGACGCCACCGGACAAACCCGTACCGAAGCATCGAAAACATATGAAGTGATGATGATCGACGGCTCTCCCTACGACCGCTTGATCGCGATTCACAATGAGCCTCTGAGCCATGCACAAGAACAGCAGGAAGCGGCGAAGTTGAAGAGCGAAATTGAGCACCGTCAGGCCGAATCGGCGCGCGAGAAACAGGCGCGCACAGGCAAGTATCAGAATGAGCGATCGGAAGAGCACATGCTGATGCAGCAAATGGTTGCTGCCTTTAATTTTCGATATGCCGGCGAGCAGCAGATCGAAGGCAGCGATTGTTATGTGCTGGACGCTATTCCCAATCCCGACTATCACCCGCCGGTGGAACGCGCCAGAGTGCTTACGGGCATGAAAGGGCGGCTCTGGATCGACAAGGCTCGATATCACTGGGTGAAAGTGCAGGCGGAGGTCATGAGTCCCGTGGCATTTGGCTTGTTTATTGCGAAGGTGAAACCGGGGACAAGTTTTGAGCTGGAACAGGCTCCGGTCGGTGACGTCTGGCTGCCGAAAACGTTCATCGAGACCGTGAATGCGACTGTGCTGGGCTTCTATGGAATGCGCACCCGGGAAGAAGAGCACTATTCTGATTACCACCAGACGCTGCTAAGCGCGCGCCGGTAGCAGAGTCACCGTACTTGCGAACCGCCTCTACTGACGATCAACATCCCGGTGGGTTTCCTTCACCGCGAATCCAGCCTTCTTGAGCCGCTTGCGAATTTCATGCGCGATTAAGACTGAGCGGTGGTGTCCGCCCGTGCAGCCGAACGAGATGGTGAGATAGCTTTTTCCTTCGCGTATATAGTGCGGAAGAAGATAAATCAGCAGGTCCGAGATGCGGTTGATGAACTCGTTCGTTTGTGGAAACGACCGGATGTACCGTGCAACGCTCGGATGCCTTCCGGTCAGAGCCTTGAATTCCGGAATGTAGTTCGGATTCGGCAGAAAACGCACATCGAATACCAGATCGCTGTCGGCAGGCACTCCGTATCGAAATCCAAAACTGTTTACATACACGACAATCTTCGTCGCGTCCTGAGTATCTTGGAACTTTTCCGAAATGAACCTGCGAAGCTCGTGTACATTTAGCTTCGATGTATCGATATACAGGTCTGTCAGAGCACGGATAGCGGCCAAGCGCTCGCGTTCTTCGCGGATGCTCGTCAAAACCGTCGATTCGGCGCCGAGCGGATGAGGCCGCCGCGTTTCACTAAAGCGCCGCTGCAGCACTTCGTCGTCGGAATCCAGAAACACGAGCGTCGCATTGAGATGCTTCTTGAGGTCCCGATACATTTTCGGGAACTGGTTGAGCGCATCGCCTTCGCGAATGTCGATGATCAGCGCCGCGCGGTTTCGGCTCTTTGAGTCACGCGTCAGGTCGGCGAATTTCGGGACCAGCGCGATGGGAAGATTGTCGACGGCATAGAAGCCGAGATCTTCAAACGCCTTCAGCGCGGTCAGCTTGCCCGAGCCGCTGGTACCGGTAATGATGACGAGATCGGCAGCCCGCGCTGGCTCTTTGGGCGCCGCTGCGCCAGCCTCTCCTCGTTTCCCTTTCAACATAGATTGCTAGAATGCCCGCGCTGGCGCAGGCCAGGGATGAAGGTACCAGTGTAGCTAGAGAGACTTTTACGATTCGATCAGATCGAAGTTGCCATCGCGACGGCGTACGAGCACCGACAGACAGTTGTGAGCGGAGTCGCGGTAGACGACGTAATCGCCATCTTTTTCCAGTTCGAGCATGGCTTCATCGAGCGTCATGGGCTTCCGGCCTTCCGTGTAGTTGACGCGAAACACCTTTGGCTTGCGTCCGGCGCCATTGCCCGAAGACTTCGCGGCGGCCTTCACCGCTGTCTCGGCTTGAGGAGGAGCGTTGTTGTCCCAATCTTCTTTGCTGGAACGAACACCCTTTGCATCGCGGTGGGTGTCGCGCCATCGCGTACGCAATTTCAGGAGTTGCTTCTCCAATTTTTCCATGGCGTGATTAACAGCCGTAGGAAGATCGGCGTCTGTGCCCTCCCCGACCAAGCCATGATCGTAGAGCGTCAGCACGATCTCCACTTTGTGGAGGCGGCGCTCCAATTGATGTGTGAGATGGATTTCGCGCTCGCCGCGTTGCTCGACGAACTTGCTCAGCTTGTTGAGTTTCGCGGTGACCTTCTCCTCCAACTCGGGGGTAAATTCTTTGGTCTTGCCGGAATAGATGAGCTTCATAAACTCCTCTAAAAGCGCCCGCGAATGAATTGCGCGGCGCGCGGAGATCCTGCTTGTTAGGCGCGGATTCGACGTTGATGTGTCGACGGAATTTTCATGTCTTCCCGGTACTTCGCAACTGTACGTCGGGTAACTTGGATGCCTTCCGCCTGCAAGCGAGCCGTGATCTGTTCATCGGTGAGAGGATGAGCGGAATTTTCATCCTCGATCATCTTTTTCACGCGGCGCTTCACGATCAGCAGCGGAGTAGCGCTTCCGGATGGCCCCTGAACTGCCTCCGAGAAGAAGTACCTGAGCTCAAAAACCCCCTGCGGCGTATGCGCGTATTTATTGGCGACAGCCCGGCTCACGGTGGAAGGATGCACCCCAATCTCTTCCGCGACCTCTTTAATCATCATGGGCTTTAACTGGTCGATGCCCGTCTCGAGGAACTCTGGCTGGCGGCGCACGATCGAATGGCACACCCGCAAGATGGTTTGCTTCCGCTGTTCGATGTTTTTAATCAGTTGCAGCGCTGAAGCATACCGCTCTTTCACATAGTTCCGAATGTCTTTATTCGGCTCCTGTTCGCGGTCGATCATCCGCTTATATTCGCCGTTGAGGCGAAGCTGCGGAATGTCGTCATCGTTCAGAGTGATGACATAATCCTCGCCATCTTTCGAGATATACACATCCGGTTCCACCTGGCGCGCACCCGCGCCCGAATAGCGCAAGGCCGGTGCGGGATCCAGGTGGCGAATCACGCTGACGGCGATCTGGATGTGCTCCATCGGCCTGCCCATCACTCGCGCCAACTGCGCAAGCTGGCGCATTTCGAGAAGCTTCAAATGATCTTGGACAATCTTCCACGCCACACCTTCGCGGCACCCCCGCGCGTCGAGCTGCAGCAGAAGGCACTCGCGCAAGTTGGTGGCTCCGACCCCGGTCGGATCGAGCGACTGAACGGCTTTGAGAGCCGCTTGCACGTCCTCGAGCGGAAGCCCTTCGGCAACGGCAATCTCTTCTAGCGGCGTGCTCAGATAACCGCTCTCTTCGAGATTGCCGATGATGCTATTGGCCGCTTGCCGCACACGCTCGGGCAAAACCATGACGCTGAGCTGGCTGTTCAGATGGTCACTTAAAGTGACCGGCGAGGATAAGAAGGTTTCGAAAGAGGGCTTTTCGATCGACTCGGAAGCCGGGCTCTTGAAACCGGGGTCCAGATAATCGTCGAAAAAGCTGCCGAAATCGATCTCTTCGAACGGGTCGGTTTCGGTTTTCGGCGTTTCATCCGTGCCGGTCGGTGGCGGCGCGACTGCGTCCGGGGCATCCGTCGGGGCGCCGTCGGCCACGAGCTCACGTTCCGCCGGCGAATCGAAGGTCTGTGTCTCGGTTCCGTCTACCTTGGCGAGAATCCCCTGATCGGCGGGATCGGGTTGACGCTCGCATTCGAGCAGCGACTGTACCTCCGCAGGAGTAAGCTCCTCGCCGGCCTCACCCGCTTCCTCCAGCACCGGATTTTCGGCGATTTCGTTCGTGATCATGTCCTTCAGCTCCATGCGATTGAGCTGAAGCACCGTGACCATCTGCACGAGCCCCGGTGTGAGTATCTGCTTTTGCTGGACACCGAGATGTAGCCGTTGCGAAAGCGAACTCATTGGCTTTCAGTTTAACACCGGAATGCGTGCTTGCCGGATAGGGAAAACCGTGGATTTCCAGCGATTTTGGAGGGATATACGGACGAAAAGCTAGTTGACGAGTGCCGGCGGAAAGTAGAAATTCTCGCCCAGATAAATGCGGCGAACTTCCGGGTCATTGCCCAGGGATTCGGGCGAGCCGGCGCGGAAAATGCGCCCGCTGCTAATGATGTAAGCGCGGTCTGTGACCGCCAGCGTCTCCCGCACGTTGTGATCAGTGACGAGAATACCGATGCCTCTATGCTTCAGGTCCGCGATAATTCGCTGCAATTCGAGCACCTGAATGGGGTCGATTCCTGAAAAAGGTTCATCGAGCAGAATGAAATCGGGTTGCAAAACCAGCGAACGGGCAATCTCGACGCGCCGTCGCTCGCCGCCCGACAACATGTAGCCTTTGCTGTGCCGGACGGTATCGAGGCCGAGATCGTTGATCAGGTTGTGCATCCGCTCCCGGCGTTCATGCGCGCTGAGCGGCAGCGTCTGAAGAATAGCCATCAGATTGTCTTCGACGCTGAGCTTGCGAAACACGGACGGTTCCTGCGGCAGATAACTGACGCGCCGGCGCGCACGCAGGTACATGGGCAAGTCGGTGATCGGCTGGCCGTCAAGCAGTACGGCACCCGATTCCGGACTAACCAGCCCCACGATGATGTAGAAGGACGTGGTTTTGCCCGCGCCATTCGGCCCGAGTAAGCCGACCACTTCGCCTTGTTCTACCCGTATGGTTACGTTATCGACGACTTTGCGCCCGTTGTAAGACTTTGCAATCTCTACGGTCTGCAGAGTTCTGGTCCGCATGGGCGTTATCAATGTCGTTCGGTTCCCGCCATGTCCTATCATACGCGGTGAATGCAGGCCGCATTTCCACGCGCAAACCGAATGCGAACGGCAGTCTTCGCGGCGGTCGTTGCGCTGAGCTGCTTCCGTCTCGCGCACGTTCATCTCCTCTGGTCGGACGAAGATTATCACCTGGCAGCGGCCCTCCAGATCCTGCACGGCAAGATTCCCTATCGTGACTTCTGGTATGACAAGCCGCCGCTGAACGCGCTGTATTACCTGCTGATTGGCGGATATTCCGGATGGCCCCTGCGCATTCTCGACGCCGTTTACGTTGTGACAGCTTGTCTTCTTGCGTACCGGCTCGCCCGCGCATGGTGGAGCGAAATGGAAGGTTGCATCGCTGCTTTGCTGCTGGCGTTCTTCACCACCTTTTATCTGCCTTCCGCAGTCATTCCTTTCGCAGCCGACGCGCTCATGATGGTGCCTCACGTGGCAGCTATCTATTTCGCTCAACGCAGACTGCCGTTGTGGGCGGGCGTTTGGGCCGGCGTGGCCTTTCTGGTGAATGCGAAGGGCGTAATCGTACTCGCCGTGTGCCTGCTTTGGCTTTGGCCCGAATGGCCCCTGCTGCTGGCCGGCTTCGCCATTCCCGCCTTTGCAGGATGGCTTGCCCTCTTTGCTTCGGGAGCGTGGAGCAGCTATGTCGAACAAGTATGGCGCTGGGGCCTGCTCTACGTAGCGGGCTCGCCAGTCACCGATTCAGCGCTTGTTGGCCTCGTTCGTACGGCCCATTGGGTGGCGTTCCATTTCGCGCTTGTCGCGGCCGCCGTTTACGCTTTTCTTCACAGCAGCCGTGACGATCGCTGGAGGCTCGGCGCTTGGCTGGCGCTCTCGTTCGTGGGCGTCTGCCTCGGAAGCCGCTTCGCTCCGCGTTATTTTCTGCAGGTGCTGCCCCCGCTGATCGTCGTGGCTTCGAGAGGTGTCGCGCTCGCGTTTCGCCAGCATAAGAAGCTCACTTCGGCCGTCCTCGCGATTGCGCTGCTAGTGCCGTTCATTCGTTTTGGCCCACACTATGCCTCGCTCGCTTATGACGACGTGGCGGGGCATGAGCCGCACTGGTCCGATGTCAACATGGATCTCGATAGCCGTGACGCAGCCCAACGAATTCTGTCTCTCGGGAGGCCGGGCGAGACGCTATTCGTCTGGGGCTACCGGCCAGATATTTACGTCTATACCCGAATGACCCCGGACGGCTTGTTCTCGGATTCGCAGCCTCTTACCGGCGTGCCGGCAGACCGGCACTTACATGCCACATCGGTGATCTACAGCAGCCCGGCGCTTCACGATCGCGAACAATTGACTCGGTCCCATCCAACCTTCTTGGTCGATGGCCTCGGCCTGCTCAATCCCAAACTGAAGCCCAGCGTCTACCCTGAACTCCGGCCGTGGCTGGCCGGTTATAAATTAGTCGGCCGGACGAAACTCTGCTTAATCTATCGGAAAGTCGAATAGTCCAAGATGACGGTATTCGCGCGTGCAGGAGGGGTCGTCGCCGCCTTGCCTACTTCTTCTTCATCTGCGTATAGGCGAGCTGTTTCTTTTCACCTTCTACAACAAGGCGATCATCATTGTCATAGTACGTCAGCTGGCGACCTCTGGTGGTTCCCTTCATACTGTCCACCATCTGCGGCGTTCCGCCGTTGAGCACAACTTTGTTCTCTTTCGTGTAGTACTCGCAATGATCGGCTGTGCCGGTGCGCGTCCTATTTGGTGCCACTACGTTCGAGATCGCGACATCGCCGTTCGCAAACGCATGATCGAGCGAAGACTGATCGTCGTTGTTGTCGGTTTTCGGAGTGAGGTACGCCAGTAATTCTTTAGCGGTGACAGTCATCTTCTCGCGGGTAAGTTTGACGCCACCGGTGTAATCCGCGATCCGGGTGTCATCGCGATAGAACAATTCCGGCGCGCGCACGATGGTGAAAATGGGGGGGCCGCCGACATCGCCCCGCTTCTGATTTGCGGTCGCGTGGTTTGCGCCCGTGTGGCTCGCGCTTGCCATGGCTTTCTGATCGGGCGAATTGCCGTTCGACTTGGTATCGACCAGTTCGCTTACTACATTTCCTACCGCATGCAGCGATTGCGCGTCGCGGTCTATATCGATGTCATCGGCCGATATGCGGTTGGCGCCCTGCCACATCACCGCGTGACCCTCGTAATGAACTTTCGTGTTGTTCTCACGCGTCTGCATCTTGTCGGCCTGTGCCTGCATGGACTTGGTATCGTCCAGCATCGACGTGCCTGGCTTTTGGTTCTTGTCCGGCGCATGAGTCGAAACGACGTGTCCACTCGCGTCCATGTCGCCATTGGCCTGATTCATCACAATCACATCCCCAATGGCGGTTCCCGTGTCGTCCGACACGCGCGCGCTGTCGGTGAGAGTGATGCGATTGATGGTTTGCTCGAGAAATGCCTTTTTCGCCGAAGCCTTGCGCACGCCCTCCTCGTAGCGGAAGTTACCCACCTGCTCGATCGTCGCAACCTGATTCGAACCGGGCTTAAACTTCGTCGTCATGCGATCGCTCCAGGTAAGCGCGGGGGCGGGCGGTCCGGCGTGCTGGGCGCCTGGCGCGTTTGCTACCCGAGCCGCGGAAGCGGGCTTGTCCGTATGCGTCGCCACGTTCCAGGCGAGAAAGGTCTCCACATAGCTGCCTTCGCCATAGAGCACGCGTAAGTGGGAAGAATCGATTACGCGATGCGATTGGTCGGGACGATTCGGCTGAAATTCCAATTGGGCCTGCGACGAAGTCCGAATCTCCTGCACGTCCCGGCCGCCGGGCTTCATCTCCAATTCAATATGCTCGCTGCGCAGAATTCGCGTTTCCGCAAGTTGCACGCCCGGTTGCGCCTGAGGAACCGATTCCGCGACCGCATGCCCGTCGGCGAGCACCAGGTGAAGATCGCTCTTGGCCTGCGGTTTTCCGTTCGCTTGCGTTGTGCTGACTGCGAATCGCAGATCGGCTCGGTTTCCCGTTAAGGTCGTGCGTGAGCCGGGCTGGCTGGCAACCACGCGCGCGTTGTTTTCGCCGATGATGTTTACGAGATTGCCTGCATCGTCGAAAATCCCCGTCATCTTGTCGGCGGAATAAGACGTGTGGCGATCGTCCCGGTCGTCCGTCCCGGAGCCATGGTCCCCGTCAATCTGGTGCAGCCTGCCATCCAGTAGCGTCACGACTGCATTCTGCGCCTGAATGGTTGTCGACTGGCGCTGCATCTTCGCCGCGGGCAACAAATAAATCTTTTGCTCGGTCTCTTTGTACACCAGATCGTCGGTTTCGATGTGCATCTTGTTTTCCGCAGGCCCATCGCCGATCCAATCGAGTGCAATCTTCGATTTCAGGTGAAGCACCTTCGTGTTCGGATCGTACTCGCCGCCCACCGCTTGCCCATCGCCCTTGGGAAATACAAACGCGGCCGGCTGATCGGTGCCCGCTTTGCCGGTCTTCGTTTCGTAGGTGACCCCCGAAGTGGTAACCCGAACGCGCTTATTCGCTTCGTCTTTATTCCCACCGTCCTGATCGGACGGCACGCTCATCACAATCGAAACCGGGCCATCCGATTTCAATATGCCCGTTCGCTCGTCGAAAAATCCTTTGTCGCACCGCACGTAGGTGTACTTCGAAGCGTCCTTCGCATAGAGTCGTAGGGCCAGACCATGTATTTCGAGCGTCGAAGGGTCGTGCGTTGCTTGCGCCGAGTCAGCCTTCAGCTTGACCATCGGCTTCCCGGTCTGCGGATCGTCCTTGTCGTAGCGCCATCCATCGGGTGATTTCGCGTCATACTGCACGGCGATTTGAGGAGCAGCAGCCAGGTGGGTCCGCCGCGCTTTCGCCAAACGAACCTTGAGCGTGTACCCCACGGTCGCGGTAAGGAGAACGGCGGCGAGCGCCAGCAGAACAGAAAAACGCCGCATGATCTAAGGAAGCAAGCCTAAAGCCAGCATAACAGGCGGGATACGCTGCCGAGCAACGAAGAAAATGTGAGTGTCTGCTGCTAAAAGCTTTTGGGGCGTAAAACTAAGCCACGTGTTATCAACAGCTTGAGGATACCACTTGTCACTCGCTGGGCTAGTGTGCTAAAGTCGTCGCTGGGTGATCGGGCCCCTACCCGTCCGATCAATCAATACAAATCTAGGCTAGTGTTACACACTGGAGGTTTTTGAGTATGGAAATTCGTCCGCTACACGACCGCGTGGTGGTCAAACGGATCGATGAAGGCGAGACCATGCAAGGTGGTCTCTACATCCCGGATTCGGCAAAGGAAAAGCCGCAACAGGGTGAAGTGATTGCAATCGGAAAAGGAAAGCGCAACGACGAAGGGAAGCAGTTCCCGCTTGACGTACAGGTTGGCGACCGCATCCTTTTCGGCAAATATTCTGGCAGCGATATCAAGCTGGACGGCAATGAGTACCTGATCATGCGCGAGGACGAGATCCTGGGCGTGTTCACCAATGGTGCTTCGTCCAACGGTTCTTCGGCGAAGGCAAAGTAGGAGGAAAAGAGAAAAATGGCAGCAAAACAAATTGTTTATAGCGAGGCTTCGCGTCAGGCGATTCTTCGTGGCGTGAATCAGCTGGCTGATGCCGTGAAGGTTACGCTCGGTCCGAAGGGCCGGAATGTGGTTCTCGAGAAGAAGTTTGGCGGTCCCACTATCACCAAGGACGGCGTGACTGTCGCCAAGGAAGTGGAGTTGAAGGATCCGCTGGAAAATATGGGCGCCCAAATGGTGCGCGAGGTTGCTTCAAAGACCTCCGACATCGCTGGTGACGGCACTACGACCGCGACGATCCTGGCGCAAGCGATTTTCCGCGAAGGCGTGAAGTCGGTGGCGGCAGGCGCCAATCCGATGGCTCTCAAGCGCGGCATCGAGAAGGCAGTAGAAGCGGTAGTCAATGAAGTGAAGAAGTTCTCCAAAGATGTTCCTTCGCAGGGCGACGCGATTGCTCAGGTCGGCACTATCTCAGCGAACGGCGATGCCACTATCGGCAACATCATTGCCGAGGCCATGAAGAAAGTCGGCAAGGACGGCGTCATCACGGTGGAAGAGTCGAAGACCATGTCGACTGAATTGCAGACCGTGGACGGCATGCAGTTCGATCGCGGCTATCTGTCTCCTTACTTCGTCAGCGACCCGGACCGCATGGAAGCCGTGCTCGAGGATCCCTACATCCTGATCCACGAGAAAAAGATCAGCAACATGAAGGATCTTCTGCCGCTGCTCGAGCAGATCGCTCGCTCCGGCAAGCCGCTGGTTGTGATCGCCGAGGAAGTGGAAGGCGAAGCGCTGGCGACCCTGGTTGTCAATAAGCTGCGCGGCACTCTGAATGCTTGCGCCGTGAAAGCTCCTGGTTTCGGCGATCGCCGCAAAGCGATGCTCGAAGATATCGCGGTCCTGACGGGCGGCAAAGCCCTGATGGAAGAGACCGGCATCAAGCTCGAAGGTGTGCGTCTCGAAGACCTCGGCCGCGCGAAGCGCGTGACAGTTGACAAAGACAACACCACCATCATTGATGGCGCCGGTACTCAGAAAACCATCGAAGGCCGCATCAAGCAGCTCCGCACTCAAATCGAGGAGACCACCTCGGACTACGATCGCGAGAAGTTGCAGGAGCGGTTGGCGAAGCTCGCCGGTGGCGTCGCTGTTATCAAGGTCGGCGCGGCCACTGAGACCGAGATGAAGGAAAAGAAGGCCCGTGTCGAAGACGCTCTGCACGCAACCCGTGCGGCCGTCGAAGAGGGTATCGTTCCGGGCGGCGGCGTGGCACTGTTGCGCGCCGGCAAGAGTCTTCAGAACCTGAAGGCGGACGGCGATGAGCAGATCGGTATCGACATCATTCGCCGCGCGACCGAAGAGCCGGTGCGCCAGATTGCTGGCAACGCTGGTTATGAGGGCGCGATCGTGCTGGAGAAGGTTCGGTCAAGCTCCGACAACAACTTCGGATTCAACGCCCAGACCGGCGATTACGAAGACCTGGTGAAGTCCGGCGTCATCGACCCGACCAAGGTCACTCGTTCGGCTCTGCAGCATGCCGCTTCGATCAGCGCTCTGATGCTGACGACCGAAGCCATGATCTGCGAGATTCCGGAAAAGAAGGCTGCCGCTGGACCAGGTGGTCCCGGCGGTCACGGCCCCGACATGGATTACTAATCCAGTCCAATTTAGATTCAGCCCAATTCCGAATCTACTTGGCCCGTTCGGCTTCGCGCCGGGCGGGCTTATTTTTTTGCGTGACGTTCGTCAGAACGACCGCGCTTGCGGGCCTCCTGCGCGCCGAACTATGATTGCCCGGAGGAGGCAAATATCAATGGCTTATTTCTTGCTACAGGTTGCGTACACGCGGGAGGCTTGGGCCGCCATGGTCAAGAATCCGCAAGACCGTGCAGCGGCTGTCGAACCCGCGATTAAGAAGCTCGGCGGCACAGTAGAGAAGTTTTGGATGTCGTTTGGCGAATACGACATTGTGGGGATCGTGCAGATGCCCGATAACGTAGCTGCGGCAGCATTTGCGATGGCGATTTCTGCAGGAGGAGCGTGTAAGGCAGTGAATACCGTTCCGCTGCTCACGATGGAGGAAGGAACCCAGGCGATGCAGAACGCGGCAACCTGCGGCTATAAGGCGGCTACGGCGTAAGTCGCCGCCTGCTACCGGCCCGAGTTTAAGAAGACGTCTTCGAGCCGCGCTTTCTGGAACTCGATCGCTTCGATGAACTGGTCTTCTTCTTTGCACCTTTCTTCGGCGGAACGTTCGCTCCCGAGCGACGCGCCTCGCTTAACCCGATCGCAATGGCCTGTTTCCGGCTCTTTACTTTTTTTCTGCCCCCGGATTTCAACTCGCCATGCTTGTACTCATGCATTACTTTCTGCATCTTTTTGCGGGTTGTGCGCTTCGATTTTGCGCCCGATCCGGAAGAAGATCGTTTCTTTGAAGACGACTTCTTGGCTCCGTCTTTTCGCTTAGTTGCCACGCTAAGCCTCCTATCTGTTTTGGAGAGAACCCGCCAACGTTTTGTTTCAAAACGATGTTGGTGACGACCTCACAACGCTCTGGAGACCGCAGTTGCAGCACCCTTCGGTTGATATCCTGACTAGTTAGAGGTCATTATTGTCTCGAGTCTCTGCGGCTTTTCGGAGCTTCTTTTCCATTCTTTTTTCGGGCTTGCTGCCCGAAGATATCGCGTCTGAATTTGGCTACACAAAGGTGAAGGTGGTTCCCGTTGCCGCGCCCGCGGAGCAACCGAAAGTGAAAGCGAGCGACGGAGCGCTGCAGGTGCTGCACATTCTGCAACGGGACTCGCGTCTGATCGATTTTCTGATGGAAGACATCAGCGCCTATACAGACGATCAGGTCGGCGCGGCAGTGCGCACCCTACATGGAGACTGCAGAACCAGCCTCACGCGCCATGTGACCCTCAGTCCAGTCATCGACGGCGTCGAAGGCACCTTTCAAAAACTGGACGCCTCCAAAGCTCCCGATCCCAATCGCATCAAACTGATCGGCAATGTGCCCGCGAACGGAAAAGTGCCGGGCGGAACGCTGCGGCATCGGGGTTGGCTGGTTTCGTCCGTAAACCTTCCGCCGCTCGGCAAGCAAGAGGCAAGTGTGCTCGCTCCAGCGGAACTTGAAGTCGAATAGTTCGCGACGCGCTTCATGCCCGAATACATCATCGGTATCGATCTGGGAACAACGAACAGCGCTCTCGCGTATGCGCCTGCAGACGAGTCGAATACCGACGCCGCGGTCAACACCTTCCCCATAACGCAACTGGTGAACCCGGGTGAAGTGGCAGAGTTGGACCTGTTGCCGTCCTCTTTGTATCTGCCGGGATCCAACGAATTTGTGGAAGGATCGCTCGCGCTGCCCTGGAACGCGCGACCGGAATACATCGTGGGCCAGTTGGCGCGAACACGCGGCGTGGAGAATGCAACCCGTCTCGTCAGCTCCGCGAAATCGTGGTTGTCGAATCAGAATGCCGATCCCGCGCAGCCGCTTCTGCCGCTCACTGCACCCGACGGCATAGCAAAGATCGCTCCCGTCGAAGCATCCCGCGCCTATCTTTCGCACCTGCGTTCCGCGTGGGACAACGCGCATGCCGATGCCAAGCTCGAAGACCAGATCGTTCTGATTACTGTTCCGGCTTCCTTCGATGCAGCCGCCCGCGAACTGACGCAACGAGCGGCCCAGCTCGCCGGTTATCCCGAAGTGACGATCATCGAAGAGCCGCAAGCCGCCTTTTATGCCTGGATTGAGCGCAACCCGAATTGGCGCGAACAGGTGAACCCCGGCGATCTGATTCTGGTCGTCGATATCGGCGGCGGCACGACGGACTTCACGCTCATTGCCGTCACCGAAAAAGAAGGCGAGTTGCAGCTTGAACGCGTGGCCGTCGGCGAGCACCTGCTGCTCGGCGGCGACAACATGGATCTGGCGGTCGCGCGCTATGCCGAGCAACAGTTCGCGCAAAAAGGAACCAAGCTCGACTCGATGCAATTCCATTCACTCTGGCAGCAATGCCGCGCAGCCAAGGAATTGCTCCTGTCGGGCGCTTCTGCACCAAAAGAACAGCCGTTGACGATTCTGGGTCGCGGCACCGGGCTGGTTGGAGGAACCATTCGCGGGAAAATCGCCCGCGACGAAGTGCGCTCTCTGCTGGTCGATGGCTTCTTTCCTGAAGTGGCGTCCGATGCTGCTCCGCAACGCCAGCGCCGCGCTGCCTTAATGGAAGTGGGCCTCAATTATGCGGCCGATCCGGCGGTCACAAAACATCTCGCTCAGTTCCTGCGCCAGGCAGCAGCCAACACGGGATCTGAAGGCTTCGCGCATCCGACACATTTGCTCCTGAACGGCGGTGTTCTGCAAGCCGCAGCCATTGAAAAGCGCATCTTCGATGTTTTGAATGGCTGGTTACAGCAAGCCGGCGCGCCCACACTGATTGAGCTTCAGAACGAAACCAAGCAGGTGGATCTGATGCACGCCGTGGCGCACGGCGCAGCCTATTACGGGCTGGCCCGCACCGGAAAAGGCGTACGCATCCGTGGCGGTGTTCCGCGCACCTATTATGTCGGCATCGAAAGTTCCCTGCCCGCGGTTCCGGGATTGCCGCCTCCTATGAAGGCACTGGTTGTGGTTCCATTCGGATTGGAGGAAGGCTCGAAAGTCGAATTGCCGCAACGCAAATTTGCGCTGATCGTTGGCGAGCCCGCCGAGTTCCGCTTCTTCTCATCGCTGTCGCGTAAGAGCGACACGCCCGGAACGCTGATCGACGAAATCAATGACGAAATAGAAGAGCTTTCGCCGATCGAAGTCTTCCTGCCGCCGAACACGGATGGCTCGCGCGAAGAAGTCGTGCCGGTCACCATCGAGAGCAACGTCACGGAGACTGGAATGCTCGAACTGTGGTGCGTCGCCGCAGATGGTCGGCGCTGGAAACTCGAGTTCAACGTGCGCGAACGCGCCGCTGCTGCATGAATGTTGGTATCGATTTAGGTACGACTAACTCTGCGGTCGCCTATATCGATCCGCAGGAAGCTGCCGAGGCCGACTTCCCGCCCATCCACGTTCTGAGTATCGAACAGCAAGTGGATGCCAATCGCCTGGCAACCTTGCGCACGCTTCCGTCATTCCTTTATCTGAGCGACCCACCCGTGGTCGGCGCTTACGCTCGCGATCAGGGTGCGCTCGTTCCCACGAAAACCGTGCACTCGGCGAAATCGTGGCTCTCCAACTCAGAGGCAGACCGGACAGCGAAGATTCTGCCTTGGGACTCGCAGGAAGAAGGGCGCGTGCTTTCTCCCGTCGAGGCGTCGGCGCGTTATTTGACGTACCTGCGCGAGGTCTGGGAGCGCACCAAAGGGACGCCTCTCGCCGCGCAACAAGTTGTGCTCACCGTGCCGGCGAGTTTCGATGAAGAAGCGCGCGAGTTGACCGTCCAAGCAGCTCGCGATGCCGGCATCGAAAACCTGACTTTATTAGAAGAGCCCGCCGCCGCGTTTTACGCCTGGATCGCCAGCCATCTGGCACGGTCAAACAAAGAGCTGTTCGATGGACAGATCGTGCTGGTCTGCGATGTGGGCGGTGGCACCAGCGACTTCACGCTCGTCCGTGTGGATCGTGAAGGCGATCGTGTGCAATTCACACGTACAAATGTTGGCCGTCATCTTTTGCTTGGCGGTGACAATCTCGATCTCACGATCTCCTGGCTGGCCGAATCGAAGTTGGGCAAGACGTTGTCGCTCCGGCAGCGAAGTGCCTTGCGTCGCCAGTGCTCCGCAGCGAAGGAAACCCTGTTGGCCGAAGGCGGCCCGGAAAATGTAGACCTAACGATAGTCGGCACCGGCGCTTCTCTGATTGGCGGCACCTTAAAGACGACCGTTACGCGCGCGGAGGTGCTCGAGCTGGCACTCGGCGGTTTTCTCCCGCCCTGCGAATTCGCCGATCAGCCGCAGCAGGAAAAACAGAGCGTGTTTCGTGAACTGGGGCTGCCTTATGTCTCGGATCCCGCAATTACCCGCCATCTCGCCGAGTTCTTGCACAACTCGCCTGCCGCGGAGCACGGCATCGACGCCATTCTGTTTAACGGCGGATTCTTCATTCCGCAGGTTTTTCGCGAGCGCGTTCGCGATGTCGTCGAACACTGGTTCGGCCGCAAGCCCCTGCTCTTTGAGAATCACGATCTCGATCTCGCCGTGGCGGTCGGCGCATCGTACTACGCCTATGTGCGTGCCTCGGGAAGCGGAGTTTTGGTACGCGGCGGTCTGCCTCGCGCTTATTACGTTGGATTGCAGGATTCCGGAACATCGTCGGTTCGTGCCGTTTGCCTGGTTCCGCGCGGTAGCGAAGAAGGACAAGAGATCAGGCTCGCTCAACCGGAACTGGAACTCCTCGCCAACACGCCCGTAGCGTTTCGCTTGTACAGTTCGCTCAGTCGCACTGACGATGCTGCCGGGGACGTGGTTGGGTTCACTCCTACAGAAAATATGCTTGACCCGGCCAGCGATCCTCGTTTGCATGCCCCGTTACGTGCCGTGATTCGCTTTGGCAAAGGCGGGGAGCGGCGTGTGCCGGTCACTCTGGGCGCGCGCTTGAGTGAAGTGGGCACGCTCGAAGCGTGGGCCGAATCGAAAGTCAGCGAGCATCGCTGGCGCCTGCAGTTCCAATTGCGCAAAGCTGCGGCTGATGCGCCGGATGGCGGACCGCTGGCAGCGGGCGTACGTTCTTCAGCGGTAATCAGCGCGGAAGCACAAGCAACCGCTGAATCGCTGATCGAGCAAGTGTTCGGTAAATCCGGCTTCGCCTTGCCACCTGAACAATTGCCCGCGCGTCTCGAACAGGCTCTCGCTCTCGGCCGCTTGTCATGGCCGCTGCCCACCATTCGCGCTCTTGCCGATAAGCTGCTCGCGCTTTCCGATGGACGGCGCAAGAATGCACCGCACGAGGCGCGCTGGCTCAACCTATCCGGCTTTTGTCTGAGACCGGGATTTGGTTTTCCGGGCGATGATTTTCGGATCGAGCAGGCGCGCCGCGTCTACGCCGCCGGACTCGCGTTCGGCAATCAGGTCCAGTGCGAAATTGATTGGTGGATTTTCTGCGGCCGCATTGCGGGCGGCCTCAACCGCAACCAGCAGGCCGACATTTTTCAGCGCCTCTCGCCTGTTCTTTTGCCCAAACAGAAACGCAAGCAGCGCATCAACCAAAGTTTGTATCGCGAAATGTGGCGCACCGCAGCAAGCCTCGAATTGCTTCCGCAGCAAACCAAAACGCAACTTGGCGAGACACTGCTCGACAGCGTGAAGCGAGGCGAGATGGTCGATTCCGGCGTTTGGTGCCTATCGCGTCTGGGCGCGCGCCGACTGTTCAGCGGTCCCATCAATCTGGTGCTTTCGTCTTTGGTGGTCAGCCGCTGGGTGGAGGCGCTTTTGAAACTTCCGCACACGCCCGCTCTGCTCGAATCCGTGGTCCGAATGGCGCAGCAAACCGGCGATACAGCGCGCGACCTGCCGCCCGCCACACTCGATCTGGTTCGCCGGGCCCTAGAAGCAAGTCCGCAAGCAGCCGGTCTTCTGCGCGAACTTGCCGGCGAGGACACCGGTCTTGCCGCCTCCAGTCGCGTGTTCGGCGAAGAATTGCCCGCCGGACTGGTTCTCGCGCAGCCGGTAGCTCAGTAGCGCCACATGCGCGAAACCCAAATCGTCGAACAGATTCGCCAGCTCGCGCAAACTGGTCCGCATCGGAAGCAGATCATCCGCGGCATTGGGGACGACTGCGCCATATTACGCCCGCGGAAGAACGAAGACCTCGTCTTCACATCCGATTTCGTCCTCGAAGGCCGCCACTTCACCGTTGATACCCACACTGCCGCCGACGTCGGTCATCAAGCCCTGGCCCGCAGCTTGTCGGATTTGGCCGCCATGGGGAGCGAACCTGTGTTCTGCCTCGTGTCGCTCGCGTTACCCGCACGGTTCGCAGGCCGATGGGTACGAGGTTTTTACAAAGGGCTTCTCGCGCTGGCTGCGAAATACAAAATCGCGCTCGCAGGCGGAGATCTGGCTCGCTTCGACAAAATTATTGCGGATGTCATCTGCTGCGGTCGCGTCCCGCGCGGCCAGGCGATTCTCCGCAGTGGAGCGAAACCGGGTGATGCAATCTATGTCACGGGCGCGCTCGGCGCATCAGCGCATGCGTTCTCGATTCGTAGTGGTCCGGCATGGCGTCGTCACGTGCGTCCAGAACCCCGCGTCGAATTGGGGTTGGCGTTGCGCCGTCTGGGCGTCTCGTCAGGCATGGATTTGAGCGATGGGCTTTCTCTCGACCTGCATCGCCTCTGTCTCGAATCGAAAGTAAGCGCCGAAATCAACTCCGATCTGCCGCTGGCACCCCGCGCGAGCGTCGACGAAGCTCTGCACGGCGGCGAAGACTACGAGCTTTTGTTCACGGCTCGGCCACGGAACAGAATGCCCCGGAAGATGGGCGGCGTCCCGATCACCCGCATTGGCACCATCACAAGCGGCCGCTCCGGACAAATTCGTTTCGACGACCGTCCACTTAAGCCGCAAGGATTCGACCACTTCCATGAGCGCTGAGGCTGACCCCGCACCGATTCTCGATCTGATCGAAGCGTTTCGCCGCTCGAAAACCATGTTTACGGCGGTGCGTCTTGGCATCTTCGATCAACTCGAAACCGAGCCGCAAAGCGCCGACGCCATTGCAGCCGCACTCAACCTCAATGCCAGTGCACTCGCTCGTCTTCTCGATGGCTGCGTCGCCCTTCGTCTTCTCACTCGCGAGCGTCAGACCTACAGCAACACGCCAGTGGCGTCCAAGTATCTCGTCTGTGCCAGTCCCGACACGTTTGCCGGCTACATCGTCTACTCCGACCAATCGCTTTTTCCGCTGTGGTCACACCTCGACGATGCAATCCGCGAAGGCTCAAATCGCTGGGCGCAAACGTTCGGAAGTCGCAACGCGCTTTTCGACTATTACTTCCGCGATCCCGCTGCGACAGCCAGCTTCGTAAGCGCTATGAATGGCTTCGCCCGGCTCGCCTCACCGCGCATCGTTCATGGTTTCGATCTGAGTCGCTTTTCTCATCTCGTCGATCTCGGCGGTGCCACCGGTCATCTCGCCATAGCGGCTTGCGAAACGAACCCGCAGCTGCGCGCAACCGTGCTCGACCTCCCACGTGTCGAATCTTTCGCGCGCCCTTACATCGCTGCATCGCCCGTCTCCGCTCGCGTCGAATTTGTCACGGGCGATTTCTTTGCTGACCCGCTCCCTCCAGGCGACCTCTATGTCCTCGGCCGCATTCTTCACGATTGGTCCGATACGAAGATCGGCAGCCTGCTTGAAAAGATCTTCCGAGCGCTCCCATCCGATGGAGGCATACTCGTCGTCGAAGCACTTGTCGATGACGATCGCTCCGGTCCCGTTTATGCGCTGATGCAAGATTTGAACATGCTGATCTGCACGGAAGGGCGGGAGCGCACATTCGCCGAATATCGTGCCCTGCTTGAAGCAGCCGGTTTCACGAATGTCGACTCGCATCGCACCGGATCGCTGCTGGACACAGTGCTGGCCTTCAAACCGTAGCGTTATTCGTTCACGCCGCGGGTTTCACTTCGGTAGGCTCCCCGGCGGAATTCAGATCTTTGCGCATCTCGGTCACGGCCTTGATCAGGCTGTCCACTTCATCGCCTTCGGGCGTGTACTCCATCGCAACGTATCCCGAATATTGCGATTTCCCAATCGCCTTATAAATGTCGTCCCACTTCATCTGACCTGTGCCGGGATCGTGCCGGCCGGGCGCATCGGCCACGTGAAAAACGGCCACATACGGCACTGCTTCTGTAATCACCGGAATCGGATCTCCGTTCTGCACGTACTCGTGATACACGTCGAACAGGAAGCGGCAGTGCGGGCTATCCACTTCTTTCACGGCCTGCAGCGTTTCTTTCGCGCTGGTCAAAAAGTAACCCGGATGATTCACTTTGCTGTTTAAGTTTTCGAGCACGAGTTTCACGTCCGCCTGATCCGCAATCGCGGCCGCTTGTTTCGCGCTCTCCACCGCGCTGGCGTATTGCGCTTCGTGGCTCATCCCCGGCTGCTCATTACCGCTCACAACGATGATTTGCGGAACATCCAACTTCTTGGCCCAGACGATGGACTCCCGTACATCGTTCAGGAACGCTTCGCGATGCCGTGGATTCACCATCGTGACCGGCCGCTTGGTCCACTCTTTCTGTGCCGCCAGGGCATCGATGGTAAGCCCATAGGATCGCGCCAGCTCTTTGCGTCTGGACGCTTCAACATCCGACCAACTGAGATGTTCAGTGACAAGCTCGACAGACTGAATCCCGGCACGAGCCACTGTCGCGAGCCGCTCTTCGAAACTGCCCTTCAGCGACCACAGCATCACGGAGGATGTTACGCGCGCTGTTTTCGGCGGTGACGTAGGTCCGCCCGCTGATGCTGCCTGTTGCGTAGCACCTCGCTGTGCGATAGCTGCCTGCCGCGCAGCAAATCCTGCCGCCGCAGCCTTCAGAAACGCTCGTCTGCTCGATCCCGAAGGATCACTTCTGCTCACTGCTGTACCACGAAATCTGCCGACCGGACGCCGGAAACGTGCCCCGCTTCGTCAACGGCCTTGAACTCCGCTCGGTACACTCCCGCGGCGAGCGTCTCGACTGGAATCTTCAGCGCAACTGGAATCACCGGGTTTCCGCTTTGCGAGTAAGTCAGTACATTGATGAAGCCCGTATCGAGCTTTTGCTCCCCGCTCTTCTTGTCCACCAGCCTCATTTGCAGCCCCACCTTGGGCGTATTCGGCTGTAGAAGCAGCGGTTCGTAGACCTCCACGTAAACAGCCGCCGGTTCGCCTTTCTTGAAGATGTTCGAGCCCGAAGGCACCAGCTGGACGCCCTTACTTACGAGCGGCTTCTGATCTTCTAATAGCGCCGCGTCGAGGCCAACATCCAAATCGCTGATGCGTTGGATCTTGTTACTCAGAGCGACGCCGCTCAACGCGAAATTCTTGCTGTCGTATGGGTCGATGGTGAGCGGCAGTTGCACCTTCCCGAAGCTCGCGCCGCCGGAGCTGAACACTACCTTCAGGTCATATTTGCCCGAAGCTACATCGAATTGTGTTTCGTAATGCAGCGGTTTCTGTTGGAACTCCTCGAACTGCTTCTTGTTGTCAAAGTCGAACTTCATTGTGTCGCTGAAGCGCGCGGCGATCGTGCCATCGCTCTCGGCAGCGATTCCGAGCACATTCATTTCCCCGTGCAGCTTTCCTTTTTCTTTCTGACACTGCAGTCCGGTGGGCGCGATATCCATTGCAACGTCCACGCGCGCCGTGTTCGGCGAAGTATAGAAGAACGGAACCTCCATAGACGCGCTGACATTGCCCGCCGCTGCCGCTAACGCGCGAGCCTCGAGATTTTTTTCGAGCACAGTCCCCGCCAGCAGGTCCACGGGTTTGGCGTTGCAATATCCGCTTCGCGCCCGGACGCTCGTGCCGCCGCGATCCACTTTTACCTTGATGTCGTGGCAGCTTCCTTCTTTCGACTCCGTGGGCGTATATCCGAGCACGTAGTACTGGTTTTGCTCACTTCCAATTCTCTGCAGTCCCCCCAGCAAATCGTTCGTGTTCGCGATGACGAACCCGCCCGTGCCGGAGGCCAGCGCGTAAAGGACTTCTTGCTGCCTGGAAACGTCGGGTATGTGGGGCACAATCGAGCGCGGCTGATTAAACGGGTTTTGCTGATTGCCCATGCCCGGCACACCTAGACCTCGAGTTCCGCCCGCTCCAACTCCACCCGGTCGCGCAACACCGCCGCCGCCCACTCGTCCAGCACCTCCACCCGGAGCACCCGCTCGTCCTCCGCCACCGCTCCCAGGCGTTCCACGCTGTTGGACGTAGGAAGCAAACTGCAGGAACGCACCACCAGAGGGGAGCTCAAGGGGTGAGTTTGGCAAGTCGGATTTCGACATTGCTACCAAACCACGGACATCGATTGGGTAAATCGCGACGTTCGATTTGTTGCAGACGTCGATAACTGCTGTGAGGTCGGACCTGAGTTCGGAATCGAGCGGAAAACCTGCGCTCAGGAACACCAGCGTTTTGCGCCCGGGGATGGAGGTCAAGTTTTTTGCGAGACTTCGCAGCGCAAGCAGCACGTTTCGCGCGCCGAATTCTGCTGCGGCTGACCCAAGCTGGGCGCCGACAGTCGAAGTGTCGTCCCCATTGGGCGAAACGGCGGAGAATTTCACTCCGTTGACGATCTTCTTTAAGCGCTCTTTGTCGTCCGTGAAGTTCTGCGCGATCTGGAGCGAGCCGCCGAAATTGACCACTGCCACCAAGCGCTTCGGACCTGCGTTTGAATCCAGGAACTTGAGGGCTGCTTGCCGCGCCTGCATCTGTTCGCCGAATTGCATCGTGGAGTTGTCAAAAAACAGAATCAAGTAATGGTTCTGAGCACTCAAGGGCGAGGATGGATCAGCCTCGAAGGAAAAGCTTTCAACGGTCTGCTCCTTGTTGTCCTCCCATACGCGAAAATCCTTGCCGGTCAGGTCGTGTATGTAATTGCCTTTCTTGTCCGTGACGACCGCATCGACCAATACCAGCCGCTTCTCCGATCGGATGAGAGGTGTCGATTGTGGAGCAGCAGGAGTATTTGCGTCCTGCGCGAAAGCACTGCCCGCCGATAGTAACCCCGTAACGGCGCAGCAAATCAGTCCCGTTAAAAATTGCATTCGTCTCGATTTCATCCTGCGCCTCCTACGGAATATCCACCGCTCCATTTTGAGCGGACATCATTTGTCCCTCTGCGTCTCGAACTACCAGCCGAACCAGATATGTTCCGGGCTTCACGTCAAAGCTGGTTCTAACGGTAATCCCGGACGACAGTCTTTGGAGCGTTTCATCGCGCAAACGCATCTCGAGCACTTCCTTGTTGGCCTTCACGTAATTACCATTGCTATCGAACAGGGCAGTGACCACCGTGAGATCGTTCCGGTTGCGTCCGTCCAGCTTCTTGAATCGTAAATGCTTCAGATCCACGCGCGCCAGAACCGTCAGCTTGGCGTCGGCGGGATCGGATTTGAAAAATTGCGTGTGCAGATCCACCGGCAAGTCATGCATTTCCTCGCGCGAAAAGATTGCATCCTGGATCTCGGCCTTGGCGTTATCTTCTTCGCTGGTCAGGTGCTTCGGCGCGTAGTAACCATGCCGCGCCTGCACCGCGAGCCCCTTCGCATCTTGAACCGTGATCTTCAGCCGGTGAAAACTTCCGTCGAGTTTCAGGTTCTGCGGCGAGAAGCCCAGCATGTAAACGTATTCCGGAGCGGCGGCTATGCGCTTGAAGCCTGCATTCAGATCGTTGCTGTTCTGAAAGAAAGTGCCGCCCGTACCGTCTGCCAGCTCGGCCAACACATCGGAGTTCGCCATAGCACTCGCGCGCTCCAGCTGCCCCTTCACGATGGACATCTGCATGCTGCTTGATCCGCGCTGGCTGGCATCAAACTCCGAATCCGTATACAGCCCGCGTGCATCGAGAGCGTTAATAAGGACGTTCGCCCGTGCGGCCCGATCCAGAATGTCCGTTTTATCGGTGAAGGCCTCCGCTGTCAACGTGAGGAATCCTGGCGACGCAATGATAACCGTGCGCTGGCCCGGCATGATGGAAATTCTGCGAACGATATTCTTCAACACATCCAGCGTTACGCGCGTGTCCTGCTCGCCCATCGGGAGCATACTGATGGCCGCGTTTTGAACCATCTGCTGCGCCGTCTGCTGTGCGCCCGCGCCTTGCAGCCCGGCACAGAGAATGGTTTCTGACGTGTCGGCTTGCAGCGACTGCTGATCGTTCTTGTTGATGATCTGATCCGCCATGTAGTACGTCATGTACGGACAGTCGTTGGCTTGCTGCTTGAGCATGGGTCGCGATCGAAGCCGCATCACGGCCTCCTGCAGCTTCGCGCGGTCATCGGTGAAGTCGAGATTTCCTTGTCCCGACGTTGTGAAGATGGCAGCGCGATCCGTGGGTTGAAGCGCAGTTGCCAAATGGTTCGTGGCGGCCTTCTGTACCCGCGCTAGATCCCCGAACTCCAGGTGCAGATCGTCGAAAACGTAGGCAACATAGCGCTGCGGGACAAACGTGACCTTAGCGCCACCGATTTCGGGTCCGTTCGCTGGCGCTTCCGAGCTGGGCTTCACCGCCTCTGCATGCTCGCCCGTTTTCTCAACCGAGAAGCGCGAAATCACCTGCGGCTTCCCCTTGTCCAATAAGCGAAAATCCTGTTGTTTGAGCGTGCCGATCGCATGCCCTTGTGCGTCGCGCACCACCACGGGTACCAGGACCAGGTTCACCTTGGTCTGGAACGTCGCCGCACTGGCTTCGCTCTTCATCTCCGGCGCGTTCTGTTCGGCCGGCGCCTGCGCACACAGCAACCCGGCGCTGGAGATTACCAGCCAAAACAACACACTGCGAACTAACATGAAGCTTGCGACAATTCTACTCTTTTTGAGCGGCGCGCATCCTGGCGAGGGGAAAATCCGGTTTGCAGTATTTTGCAGAGCGGGATCTATGCAAACAAGGAAGGTTAAGGATTACAAATTTAACGGAGCCCCGTCCTTTCAACACCTTACCGGCCGATCTAGAACGGCCTCAGCCTTGCTGGATAGGGTTCCAGCATGTTCAATTTACGCGCTCCAAGACAGTTTGTCTTTATAGCTTTGATGTTCCTGGCGGCCTTGTCTCTGTTTAGTGTCAAGCTCCACGCGCAGGCAATTAGCGGCGATCTGGTCGGCACCATTGTTGACGCAAGCGGCGCTGCCGTTCCGAACGCGACGGTTACCGTGACCAACACCGCAACACAGGTAAAGTTCACGACCACGGCCAACGGAAGCGGCGAATATCGCGTTCCAAACCTCGAGCCGGGCAACTACAACGTCACCGCAGCGGCTGCCGGATTTGCCACAACGGAAGTGAAGGACGTAGCGGTACAACTGAACCAGACCTCCACCGCAAACGTGACCATGAAAGTAGGGACGGTCTCCACTTCCATTGAGGTGACTGAGGCCTCGATTGCAATCGACACCACGACCGCTCAGATTCAGAATACGTTCAATACCAAGCAAGCGGCAGACCTCCCGAATACCGGCATTGGTCAAGGCGTGATTAACCTTTCGTTGCTCAACGCGGGCGTCGCGAGCGCGGGCGGCATCGGCGTCGGTACGGGTCCGTCGGTGGGCGGCCAGCGTCCTCGCAACAACAATTTCATGATCGATGGCGTCGACAACAACAGCAAATCGGTTACCGGACCGGTGGTCTACGTTCCGAACGAGTCAGTCGCCGAGTTCACGCTGCTGCAGAACCAGTTTCAAGCCGAGTTCGGACACTCCTCCGGCGGTCAGTTCGACACCGTAGTGAAAAGCGGCACCAACCAGTTTCACGGCAGCATCTACGAATATCTAGAAAACCGCACGTTGAACGCGGAAGATCAAACCTACAAGAATCAGGGCTTGACTAAGAATCCGCGCTTCGACCGCAATCATCTGGGCGCCAACTTCGGCGGTCCTTTAAAGCACAACAAGCTATTCTTCTTTACCAGCTTCGAATACAATCCTCTCGGCAACTCCCCCACCCCTGGAGCTCCCATCTACGCTCCTACGGCGGCAGGATATTCCACCATCGCGGGGGTTCCCGGAATTAGCCAGAACAATCTCAAGGTCCTGCAACAGTACGCGATCGCTCCGGCGGTAACCGCAGGCGCACCCACGGTCACGGTCGGCAATGCCTCCATTCCAACAGGCATCATTCCCATCTCAGCGCCGGCCTATCAGAACGCGTTTTACGGCGTGTTCAGCATGGACTACACGCTTTCCGATTCCGATCAAATTCGTGGGCGGTACATCTACAACCGTTACGACAGCATCAACACGGGCGCCGATCTTCCCGCGTTCTACACCATCGTTCCGTCCCGTTACGACTTGGGTACTCTGGCCGAATATCACACCTTCAACCCGCACCTGACGAACGAATTGCGGTTAGCGTACCAGCGCACTAATTCGAGCGATCCGGTTGGCAATCAAACCTTTCCCGGATTGAGCGCCTTCCCGAACTTACAAATCAATAACCTCAATTTGCAGGTTGGTCCGAATCCCAATTTCCCGCAGTACGGGGTCAATAATCTATATCAAGTCGTCGACAACGTTTCTTGGATTGTGGGAAATCACACCATTAAGGTTGGCAGCGAATTTCGAGACTACATCTCGCCTCAGTTTTTCGTGCAGCGCGTGCGCGGAGATTATGAGTGGACGACTCTGAACAATTACCTGATGGACACCACGCCCGATTATTTCTACGCGCGCAGCTTTGGTGGGTCCACCTACTACGGCAATCAACTCGCCAGCTACAGCTATATCCAGGACACTTGGCGCGTGCGCCCGAATCTAACTGTGGACCTGGGCGTCCGCTATGAATACACCACTGTGCCGGAGAGCATGAAGGCACAAAGCCTGAATTCCATTGCCAGCGTGCCCGGAGTACTAGTCTTCAATTCTCCGAGCGCTTCACCGTACGGAATCGGCCCGCGAATCGGCCTCGCTTGGAGCCCCGGCGGCAACTCTAATACGGTGGTCCGCGCCGGTTTCGGGATTGCCTACGATGTCATCTTCGACAATATCGGCCTAAACACCGTTCCTCCGGAGTTCTACACCACCGTCACACCGACGCCGAGCGCGAGCGGAAACTCGTTCCTCGCAAATGGCGGCCTGACTTCTCCGCCGCTCACGGGACTCACTCCGGCTCAGGCTCGCGCCAACACGTCCTCTTACATACCCGACCAGAAGCTGCCGTACTCGATCAACTACACGCTCGACATTCAGCACGTTTTTGCCAACAACTACACCTTCGATATTCGTTATGTGGGCACCAAAGGCGTTCACTTGATCTTCCAAGAACAGCTAGATCGGCAGTCGCCGGTGACCGCAACGACCAATATTCCGACGTTCATGTCAGCCCCGTCGGCCGGTACGCTGGCATCACTTCCGTATAACGTGGGACAAATCCGCGCGATAGGCAACGCGATTCCGCTGTATGCCAGTGCGGGATTTACGGGCGCGATCACGTCGTATCAGCCGGAAGGCTACTCCCAGTACAACGGCCTCCAGACCCAGCTGAATCGCCGCTACAGCAACGGTCTGCAGTATCAGCTGGCTTATACCTGGAGCCACGACATCGACAACAGCACTGCCGAAGTCGCCAGCTCATACTTGACGCCGCGGCGCGCACAGGATTTCCTGAATCTGTCTGCGGAAAAAGCCTCCTCCGCGCTGGACCACCGGCAGCGCGCGACCCTGAGTCTTGTCTACGATGCGCCCTTCTTCAAGAGCAGTTCGAACTGGTTTATGAAGAACCTGGTTGGCAACTGGGAAGTTGCGCCGATCTATACCTACGAAACGCCGGAGTACTATACCGTGCAGAGTGGCGTCGATTCCAACCTGAACGGCGATTCCGCTCCGGATCGCACTATCGTTAATACGGCGGGTGTTGCGGGAACCGGCAGCGGCGTCTACGGGCTCACCGCCACGGGCGCAGTAGTTCAGCCGACCGCCTCGGCCACGAACGTAAACAAGGTGGTCGCCTGGGTCGCCGTGAATCCGAGCGCACGCTACATTCAGGCCGGCCCCGGCGCGCTCGCGACGGCTGGACGAAATACCCAACCAACCCGCCCGATCGACAACGTGGATGTTTCCTTAATCAAGCACTTCAGCGTCCGCGAGCGGTTCAGGATCGATCTTGAGGCACAAGGGCTGAACGTCTTCAACCACCCTCAGTTCACATCAGCTGCGATCAACAATGCCGTGTCCGTTAATACGTACAACACGGGAACCCTGGGTTACGTGACGGCGAGTAGTCCGAACTTCAACAATCCCACTCTGCCCTTCAGCAGCAATCCGCGGATTCTGCAGATTGTAACGCGCATCAACTGGTAGTCGGGGAAACTCTCGAAAATACAGTGCACCGGGGCCTTACCCTGGTGCACGGAGTTTGTCGTCTTGGGACCGAACTTCTCGAAAGCCGTATTAAGCAACGCCCTTGGGCCAAAGTGGAAAGATCGATCTGGGAACTGCGCTACTTTTCACTGCTCCGGTAGAGTTTAGTCCGGCGGTTCGCAAAAGACGCTTGCGTGCGCGTTGATACTCCGAGCGCAAGTCGTTTTCACGGTTCCGTTGAGTTAGGAGTTCAAGGCGCTTCAGAACGCTCGCCGGATCGCCGTTGCAGGCTTCGAGCAGGTCGCACATCTTGCGAGCCTGAGTCATGTAGGCCTCGAGAGCGGCGAGGCATTGATTGTATCGCTGAAAAAATTCGCGTTCACGGACGAGAACACGAGTCGCCGAAGCCGTCATCACGCTCACCACCCTTCGCTGCGCAAAGCGCCGGGAATCGTCTCGGTGACGGGCCGCACTGAGGGATTACCCTAGTAGACCTATAGTACCTCGCCGACTGTTGCCCGGTACCAGGAGCCGTACTCAAGACGGACAAAGCCGAAGGTAAGTTGCCGCGACGTGATATCACGAAAGAGCCGCCGAAGAGCTTGCCCCGAACTGTAGCTTTCTCTTTCCCGACAGAAAGCAGGATGGCAGTGTCACACCCATCCGATCGTGGTAGTCCGCCCCCAAGTACACCGGAAAAGTGGCCGCGTGAGCTTCTGTTCGACTTTCTGATGTGTGAGGTCCATCTGGGGCTGGCGTTCATTGGCGCGGCGTGCGCGGCTTATAATCGCGGTCAGGTCGGGGCGGGCGACGATGCCCGAGCAAGAGCGCGCACCGTTATATCCAAAGCGCGAGCATTATCAGACAAACTCTCGAATGACAGCAGAAACTCGGTAGGTGCGGAGCTTGAGCATCTGCAAGATTCGCTTGACGGGCTCGTCAGGCCAGCAACGCCAATCTAGAGAGGCTGCCGGTTGCGCTTGGACGACTCTCAGGCGCCGATGCGCATGCGGTAGAACGAACGGTACACGAAGAACATCGCGGCAGCGAGGAAGATTGCGGCCAGAAACCAGCCGAGCCCGGACCCGTGCTCGCCTGATAGCGAGACTGCCAGTTCGACCGCAAGCAATCCGAACAACGTTGTGAATTTGATGATCGGATTTAGCGCGACGGAAGAGGTGTCCTTAAAGGGATCGCCGACGGTGTCTCCGACAACGGTCGCATCGTGGAGCGGCGTGCCCTTCTGCTTTAGCTCGGTCTCGACAATTTTCTTGGCGTTGTCCCACGCACCACCTGCGTTGGCCATAAAGATGGCCTGATACAACCCGAACAGCGCGATGGAGATGAGGTAACCGATAAAGAAATACGGCTCGACGAAGGCGAACCCAAGGGTCATGAAAAACACGCATAGAAAGATGTTGAACATGCCGCGCTGGGCATAGCGCGTACAGATTTCGACCACCTTCTTGCTGTCGGCGACGGAAGCTTTCGTCACGCCCTCGAGCTGGATATGGGCCTTGATGAACTCGACGGCCCGGTACGCCCCAGTGGTCACGGCCTGGGTGGATGCGCCGGTGAACCAATAGATAACCGAACCGCCCGCGATCAAACCCAACAGAAACGGCGGGTGCAGGATGGAGAGATTAGAAAGCAGCGCTGGATTGAGACCGTTGGTCAAGGCGACGACTATCGAAAAAATCATGGTGGTGGCGCCCACAACGGCAGTACCGATCAGCACCGGCTTGGCGGTCGCCTTAAAGGTATTGCCGGCGCCGTCGTTCTCTTCGAGATTCTCCTTGGCTCTTTCGAAATTTACTGCGAATCCATACTTCCCACGGAGTTCCTGTTCGATTCCTGGGATCTGCTCAATGGTCGAAAGCTCGTACACCGATTGCGCATTGTCGGTCACGGGGCCGTAAGAATCGACCGCGATCGTCACCGGGCCCATGCCCAGGAATCCGAATGCGACGAGGCCGAACGCAAAGACTGCAGGCGCCACCATCAAACCTGCTAAACCGAGCGTGCTCACACCGTAGGCAACGGCCATCAACGCCAGGATTGTCGTGCCGAGCCAATACGCGCTCATGTTTCCGGCTACAAATCCGGAGAGAATGTTCAGCGACGCGCCGCCTTCCCGAGAAGAACTGACCACTTCGCGCACGTGCCGGGATTCCATGGAGGTGAAGACCTTGACGAATTCGGGGATGACGGCGCCGGCGAGCGTTCCGCACGTGATGACGGTCGAAAGCTTCCACCACAGAGAGGAGTCGCCGCCTAGTTGCGGAATCATCAAATACGAGATGATGTACGTCCCGGCAATCGACACCAGCGAAGTGATCCACACGAGCGAGGTCAGAGGCGCTTCAAAATTCATCTTGTCGACTTCGACGTATCGCGCTTTCGCGATGGCGGCATTCAGCCAGTAGGACACGGCGGAGGAGACCACCATCATCACGCGCATGGCGAAGATCCACACCAGAAGCTCCGCCTGCACGCCCACATTGCTGACGGCCAGCACAATGAAGGTGATGAGCGCGACGCCGGTGACACCGTATGTCTCGAAGCCATCCGCGCTGGGACCGACGGAGTCGCCCGCGTTGTCGCCAGTGCAGTCGGCGATCACGCCCGGGTTGCGCGCATCGTCTTCCTTGATCTTGAAGACGATCTTCATCAAGTCCGCGCCGATGTCTGCGATTTTCGTGAAGATGCCGCCCGCCACGCGCAGCACCGCAGCGCCGAGCGACTCGCCGATGGCGAAGCCAATGAAGCACGGCCCCGAGTAACTGCCGGGGATGAAGAGCAGGATGATCAGCATGATCAACAGCTCGACACTGACCAGCAACATGCCGATACTCATGCCGGCTTTCAGCGGAATGTCGTAGCACGGGTAGGGCTTGCCGCGCAGGCTGGCGAAGGCGGCGCGCGAATTGGCGAACGTGTTTACGCGGATTCCAAACCACGCCACGCCGCTGCTTCCGCAAATACCAACAATGCTGAAGAGCACGATGACGAACACCTTCACCGCGTCGAAATGTTCGAGGTACCCGAAATAGAAAATGATGATTACCGCAATGAAAGCCCAGAGGATCACCAGAAATTTGGCTTGGGTGACCAGATAGGTCTTGCAGGTCTCGTAAATCAGCTCCGAAATCTCCAACATGGAGGTGTGAACGGGCAAATTCTTGAGCTGGCTATAGATCACGACCCCGAACAGGAGACCGAGAACCACGATGACCAAGCTGTAGAGCAGAAGCGTGCGGCCGTCGATGGCGCCTCCGAAGAAGGTGGCCTGGCGGAGATCGGGGAGCACGAGATTCGCTTCGCCGCTGGTCTGCACCGACCGCTGCGCAAAGACTGCAGCGGGATTCGCCAGCAGCAAAACGGCGGCAACGAGTGCGGTCGTAAAATGAGCAAACAGGCGGCGGGAGACACGTGCAGCAGGCAGCATAGGGGTCACAAACGCGAACAAGGCATTAGCGCCAGGCATCAAGAGAAACCCTCCTCAGAGCTAGTGTGAAACCAAAGGGAAAATAGATTTTGAGCCCGATCCGCAACAAAGAGCCGGGCAACGACGAGCGCCCATTAAGACAGCGCACTCATCTCAAGTGTTTCAGCCTACCATGCTGCGAGGAGAACAGCTGTTCTGGTAGGGACGGGCAGATTCGAACTGCCGACCTGCCGCTTAGGAGGCGGCTGCTCTATCCATCTGAGCTACGTCCCCGCCGGCGCTCTTGAAGAAAGTCTACCAACGAGCTAGACCCTTTTGACCGATGTCCCTGCGGAAGTGCATGCCGTCGAAATGAATCTTTTCAACGGCTTTGTAGGCCTTGTCGAGCGCTGCTTGCAGCGTGGGTGCACCGGCGGTGACGCCGAGCACGCGCCCGCCGTTTGTCACAAGTGAGTCCCCTTCCCGCTTGGTGCCGGCATGGAAAACAGTGGCTCCGGTTGATTCGGCTTCCGGGATGCCGCTGATCACATCGCCGATACGAGGATTGTCCGGATAACCTTCGGCGGCGATCACGATGCATGCGGATGGCGAGCCCCAAGCTGCAGCCGAAGCGTCTCCGTTCAGCAGTTCTGCCAGATCGCCCTCGAAACTGTACATGAGCGCTTGCGTTTCGGGATCGCCGAGGCGCACGTTGAACTCGAGCACTTTGGGACCGTCCGCCGTCATCATCAAACCCGCGTACAAGAAGCCGGTGAATGGAGTTCCGTCCTTCTCCATTTGACGAATGGCGGGCAGCATGACGCGCTCCATGATTTCCCCGCTCTGGGCAGGTGTCAAAATGCGCTGATCGCAATATGCTCCCATGCCGCCTGTGTTAGGGCCTTGATCTCCATCGAAAACGCGCTTGTGGTCCTGGGTTGGCGCCAAAGGAAGAATGGTGCGACCGTTGCTCAGGCCGATGAAGCTGACCTCCTCGCCCTGCAAGAACTCTTCAATGACGACCTTGGGGCCTAGCCGGCGGAAGGCCTGGGTGGCTTCGGCCTCGTTATACGCAACGACCACCCCCTTGCCGGCCGCCAGCCCGTCGGCTTTGATAACGACCGGAAATGGAAGCTCCCGGATGCTGCGGCTGGAGCGGGCGGTGGGTATACCAGTTAGCGCAAAGAACTCTTTCGCGAAAAGCTTGGAGGCTTCCAGGCGCGCCGCAGCCTGCGTGGGACCGATAATCTTCAGTCCGCGACTTCGAAAGTGATCGACAATGCCCGCGACCAGCGGAGCTTCCGGGCCGACAAGGGTGAGATCGATTTGATGTGCTTCGGCGATATCGGCGTAGCCGGAAACCTCCGCCGGCGCGGGAACGCATGTGGCGATCTGCGCAATGCCGGGATTGCCAGGGCTGGCGACAAGGCCCTTCACACTGGGCGACTGGCGCAGGCGCCAAGCGAGCGCGTGTTCGCGGCCTCCGCCGCCTACAATTAATATTTTCAAGCGCTTTCAATCGCTAGAATACTAATTAGTTCTCCGCCCATGCAGAAGAAGTATGACGTGATCGTGGTTGGGGCCGGACACGCCGGCTGCGAAGCCGCGCGTGCCTGTGCGCGACTTGGCCTGAACACGGCGATGGTGACGATGAACCTCGACCTGATCGCACAGATGTCCTGCAACCCTGCGATTGGCGGAATCGCCAAAGGTCATTTAGTACGGGAAATCGATGCATTGGGCGGCGTGATGGGCGAGCTGACCGATGCGGTGGGAATTCAATTCCGGCTGCTAAATACGAGCCGCGGACCGGCGGTCTGGTCGCCGCGCGCCCAATGCGACAAGAAGCAGTATCGCATCCGCATGCGGGAGTGGCTTGAAAAGGAGCCGAACCTTCGGATTCTACAGGCCGAAGTCGGCGAACTGCTGTTTTTACCAAACGAACTGACGCGAACGATAGCAGGGGTTCGATTGAAGGACGGGCGCGATCTCATCGCCGACGCCGTGGTGGTCACGACCGGAACGTTTTTGAACGGGTTGGCGCATGTGGGAGAGCAAAAGTATGCGTGCGGCAGAAACGGCGAGGCGCCCTCGAATACTCTTGGTGGGCAGTTGCGCACCTTGGGCCTGCAGTGGACACGCCTAAAGACGGGAACTCCGCCTCGGTTGGACGGCCGAACTATCGATTGGTCGAAGTTCGAAGAACAGCCGGGGGATGCGATCCCGACGCCGTTTTCATTCCTGACGGAGCGCATCGAACGCGAGCAGATTTGCTGCCACCTGACGTACACGACAGAGGAAACGCAGCGGGTGATCAGCGAGAGCATTGCCCGGTCGCCGCTGTATAGCGGTCAAATTGAAGGAGTTGGGCCGCGCTATTGCCCTTCGATCGAAGATAAGATCGTCAAATTTCCCGACAAGCGTAGGCATCAGATTTTTCTGGAGCCAGAAGGTCTGGACACGCACGAGATCTATGTGAACGGCATGTCGACGAGCATGCCGATTGATGTGCAGGCGGGCATGGTGGCGTCGATTCCGGGTCTGGAAGCGGCCGAGATGATCCGCCCGGGTTATGCCATTGAGTACGACGCGGTCGATCCACGCGAATTGAAGCATTCGTTGGAAGTGAAGTCGATTGAAGGCCTATTTTTGGCCGGGCAGATCAACGGGACATCAGGGTACGAAGAAGCCGGTTGCCAGGGGCTCATCGCGGGGCTAAATGCGGCCTGCAAAGTAACGGGAGCGCCGGAGATCGCGTTGGGGCGAGCGGATGGATACGTGGGGATCCTGATCGATGATCTGATCAGCAAGGGCGCGGATGAGCCGTACCGGATGTTCACTTCACGGGCGGAGTTCCGGCTGCACCTGCGGATCGACAACGCCGATGAGCGGCTGACTCCGATTGGGCGGAAGGTTGGTCTGGTGAACGACGCCCGCTGGGACCAGTTCGTCCGCAAGCAGGAGCAGAAGGCCAAAGTGCTTGCGCTTCTAGAACATACGCGCGCGAGCGCCGTGCCAGAGCTGGTGGGGTTACAAGCGGCGACGGACAATCCAACGCTCGCTGTTTGGCTGAGGCGGCCCGAGGCTCGGATTACGCAATTGGAGGGCTGGATTGCGAAACGAACCGGCGAGCCGCTGGCGCACGGCGTACTTACTACTATTGAAACCGAGACCAAGTATGCGGGCTATATGGTGCAGCAGGAGCGCCAGATCCGGCAGCTTGAGTCGGGCGAGAGCCGCGCCATTCCGGAAGCTTTCGTCTATGAAGGAATTCCGGGACTGTCGAACGAGGTGCGGCAGAAGCTGACCCGCGTGCGGCCGACCACTTTGGGGCAGGCGCGGAGAATCCCTGGAGTTACGCCGGCGGCCATTGCGGTTTTGGATGTTTATTTAAGCATGTCGGCCTAATGTTCCACGTGAAACATGTTAGGATCTTCGAGAAGGCTTGGCGCGAGTCCTTTCCATAGCGAACCAGAAGGGTGGAGTAGGGAAAACTACAACTGCCATTAACTTAGCGTCAGCCTTTGCCGCGTCTCAGCAGAACGTTCTGCTCATCGATGCGGATCCCCAGGGAAACGCGACGACGGGTGTGGGGGTCGAGAAATCCGCCGACCGTAAGACTCTTTACCATGTTCTGCTGGGCGAAGCGCAGCTATCCGAAGTAATTGCGCAGACAGGCTCGGCGGGATTGTCGCTAGTTCCGGCGGATCAGAACCTGATCGCGACCAACCTGGAACTCGTCGACGCAGAACGGCGCGAACAGCGGCTCAAGACGGCGGTAGAGACGCTGCGAGAAGAATACGATTACATCGTAATCGATTGCCCTCCGGCACTCGATCTACTCACGTTGAACGCTCTTGTCGCGTCGGATTCCGTTCTGATTCCGCTTCAGTGCGAGTTTTTCGCGCTCGAGGGTATTTCGCAGCTCGTCGACACCATCGATCGGGTAAAACAGGCCTTTAATTCATCCTTGCGGATCGAGGGAGTGCTGCTGACGATGTATGACGATCGCAACAACTTGACCCGGCAGGTCGAGGACGATCTTCGGGAATTCTTCGGAAGCGAAGTTTTCAAGACGGTGATCCCGCGCAGCGTGCGATTGGCGGAAGCGCCAAGTTTCGGGAAATCGGTTTTGGACTATGACCCGCGATCGCGGGGTGCCGAAGCTTATATTCAACTCGCAAAGGAAATTTTGGCTCATGAACACACAGCCAGATCGGAATCCGCGCAAGGCGCTGGGTAAGGGGCTTTCGGCGCTCCTGCCTTCCAGGCCGACCCCGATTGCCGAGCCTGAGACGCCAGAGGTGACGAGCGCTCCGGCGAGGCACGAACTGCCGGAACATTCGGAAGAGTTCCAAAGTATTCCCCTGGACCAGATTTTTCCGGGCGAACAACAGCCACGCAGCAGCTTCGATTCGGAGAAGCTGATGGAATTAGCACAATCGATCAGGGCGCATGGGGTGATTCAGCCCATTACCGTGTACCGGGAAAAACCGGGTAGATACAGAATTATCGCGGGAGAACGGCGCTGGAGCGCTGCGGGTCTTGCCGGATTGAAGGAGATTCCGGCGCTGGTCCGGAGTGTACATCAGCACGAGCGGCTGGAACTCGGGTTAATCGAGAACATTCAGCGCGAAGATCTGAACCCAATCGAAATAGCATCGGCTTTTCTGGTGCTGGCCGAAGAGCACGACCTAAGTCACGAACAAATCGCGGAGCGTACCGGCAAAGACCGATCGACGGTTACGAACTACTTACGATTGCTGCGACTTTCGCCTTATGTTCGCAACGAGCTCGTGAGTGGCACGATCACGGTTGGCCATGCGAGAGTGTTGCTCAACGTTCCCGACGAGAAAACACAATTGCGCTTATGCGACGAGATCATTGCTAAGCAGCTTTCGGTAAGGGCGACGGAGAAGTTAGTTAACTCCTTAACGAATCCGGGCGGAGACGCGGAGAAAGCGCAGAAGGAAGAACTGAAGCTCGATCCGAATGTGCGAGCGGCATTGGAAGAGATGTCGATGGCGCTTGGAACCAAGGTAAAGCTCGTCGCAAAATCGGATTCGTCAGGGCGACTGGAGATCGAATATTACTCGCAAGATGACCTCGATCGCATTTATTCGGTGATCGTGAAGCAGTGATAGCCTGAGATTGCGCCGGCGTAGCTCAGGTGGTTAGAGCGACGGTCTCATAATCCGTAGGTCGCAGGTTCGACTCCTGCCGCCGGCACTATATCGTCATTTACGCAGACGAAAGATGGTCTGCACCACCAAACGTTATCGCAAAACGACGCGAGCCAGACCGGCGTTGTTCGCTGAGTCGTAGACACGCAGGACCAGCAAATGTTCGCCGGGTCGAACTTTATCGAGATGCAGATGAAAGCGCTCGTGGGGCGAATCGGTCACGCCATCAACGGCCTCGATGGGCTGCCAAAAACCAGCGTCGATCGAATATTCGCAGAGGCGTAGCGGACTGGTTTTATCGGTTGCCTCGATATCGACGTCGAGCACGGCCGCCGTTGCGGTGCGGCGGACCGACGGTGACGACGGGCGGGGTATTGTCGATCAGAACCGGCGTGCTGACCATCTCGGTTTGCTGCGCGTATTCGGCTGCATTCGAGGGCGCATCGGAAGCAACGACGCGGAAGAAGTAACGGCCATCGGCGAAGACGTCAGGATCGAGGAGAAGGGTGTTCTCGAACATGCGCGAGCGAATGAGCTGCCAATCGTTCTCATCCTCGGCACGGAAGTATACCGAGTAGACGAGCTTGTCTCCGTCAGGATCGTCCGCTTGCCAGGAAATTTGAGTTTGGGTCGTTTGCAGGCGCGACGCCGTTTGGGTGGCGGACGAGGTAGTGCTGGCAGCGGGCGGTTCGCCGGTGTCTGTGACGGTGACTGAGTAAGCGGAACCGGAATTCGGGGCAGCGGCGGCAGCAGTTTTGACGGTGTTGGTGGCGACGATGGAGCTGACGGTGATGCTGTGGATCACGGGCGGGGCATTTTGGGGCAGGTAGGGAACGTCGACCTCATCGATGGCCGCGGTGCTGCCGGACGGCCATTCGGCGCGCCATTGAATGAAGCGCGCAGACGGACTTTTGATCAGCGCACCGGCTGAGTCGGCAATAGGGGGCGACCAATCGCTCCAGGTCGCGTCAGGACGGGCGGCGTTACCGGTGCGCGTGCGGAATACCAGACCGGAACCTGTTCCGTGCCACTGCAGATGTCCCCAGCGAGCAACGCTGGTGGAATCGTGAACCTGCGATTCGTAAGATGCTTTTCCGCTTCCGGCCGGATCGAACGCAAACAAACGCGCAGGATTGCTCATTGCCGCGTAGAGCGCACCGCTCGATTGCAACAAGCGGGTCGTTTCTCCGTCGCCAGGCTCGGCGAGCAACGTGGTTTTGCCGCTTTCGAGGCGATAGATGCGCCCATGATCGTCGGTTGAAAAGATAAGGGCATTTCCTTCGAGCGACAGATCGTAGACGTTGTCTTCTTTGGAGCTGCGCAAAGTCTCTACGACGCGATTGGGAGCGATGCGATAAATAGCGGATTTCTGGACACCGCTGACTTCGACGACGGCGGTGTTGGAAGTTGCGGCTGAGCCGGAGGTTGAAGAGCCGCTGGAGGTGCCCTGAGCGGCTGTTTTCGCGCCTGACTGGTCCGCATCCGAGGGAATGCCGTTGTGTTTCGCAGCCGTGACGGTGATGACGGTCGGCGTTGCGGAAACAACTGGGCCGCCCGAATAGGCTGCGGTCGAGGCGCTGGACGCGGATCGGGTAGCAACTGCTCCGCCCATAGCGGCTATGTAGATAGCTCCATTGGGGTCCACGGCGATGGCGCGGATCTCGGGCAGGTCGGAATCGTAGAGAATGGTGGCCTGCCCGGCGCTCGCGATGTCGTAGAGAATTCCATTCGGATCCGTGCCGGCGTAGACATGTCCGTTCGAAGCAACCGCCAAGGCGGTGACGTTGGCTTGACCGGTCTCATAGTAAAGAGAAGCGTTGGCGGTGCTGTCCGCTTTAGCGTTCGCGTCAATACGGTAGATGCGACCCGGTTCTCCGGTCGCGACGTAGAGGGAGCCATCGGGCGCAGTCTGAATGCCCCAGATGTATTTCGCAGGTGAGCGCCAGATCTGTTCGGACTTGCCATCGCGAATGCGATAGATGCCGCCGCCGGGAGAAGTGCCGGCGTAGAGCGTGCCGTTGTGGGCGACGCAAAGGGCGAACACCTCCGACTGCTCGGCGGTCCAGATGGCAGACGATTTCCCGTCGGGCGTTATGCGAAAGATTTTGCCCTGATGTCCGGTGGCTGCGTAGATGCTGCGATCGGGCGCGACAGCAAGGGCCCAGAGAGCGGGCTGATTGAGGGGCATCTGCCAGCGCACGGAGGGACCGGGTGCGAGGGTACCGTCGGCGGTCAGCGAGAGACCGGAGAAGCGGCCCTTTGAGAAGTCGGTGAAGCCGCTGATTTGCCAGGCTGTGCTGGTGGCGGCGGAGAGAGCTGTGGCGACCGTGCAGAGTGCGACGGCAAGACGAAGACTCAGTGTTTGGCCCAACATTTCACTTCCCGCGATTCACCAATCTCACGGTTTGACATCCACTTGAATGGTTTTCGAACCAGTGACCACGTAGTCGTTAACGGGCAGCTTGAGCTCTGCGATTTGCGAGCCGCGGATCACGGTGAGCGCCGCATTGCTGGTGGCCGAAGCGGACGGATCAGCGAGAACCAACATCACGGAAGGAGGAGGATCGGTCAGATCTCCGCCCGGCAGCGGTCCGGAAATGGTGAAGGAAGGCTCCTGACGCCAGACGCGAAGATAGACGGCTTCGCTGCCGCGAAAACCATTGATGACTTCGATGAGCTGTTCGGGAGTGCGCAGGGTGGATTGCGTGAGACCGGCGAAATCAGGCGTGTTCAACGTGGCGGCGTCGCTGACGGTAAAGTTGAGCGGGCCGATGGGGGCGCCGATGGGCACTTGATAGGTGGCGGTGCGAGTAAAATCGATGCCATTTTCGCCCTCGAGCAGGGTAGTGATCTGAAGCGAATCGCCGGGGTGGCATTCGTGCGCGGAGGCCCACGCTTGAGCAATGTGAAGTTGGCGCTTGCTCTCGACCGGATCCAATATAAAGGAGATGTTTTTCACGCGCACGCTCTTGAAACCAGCACCGAGGATGAAGCCGAGCGTCACGACTGCATCGTTCGAGACTTGCTGGGTGAGGCCGCTATCGCTGACGAAGATATCTTGCACGACGAGGGGAGGCAACTTGCCTTCGAATTCGACGCGCCCATGCAGGCGGAGGGTGCCGGCGCCGAGGGTGCGCTCCGTGACATCGAGAGTAGAGAATATGGCCGCTTGCGTGATGAACGGGGTCAGCAGGCGGTCATTCACAACTTGAAAATGATAGTCGTGCGCGCCGGTTTCGGGTGAGTGAACGGAGACAGTAACAGGAATCATGCGGGCAGGGCGGCCGATTTCGCCGGCGATGGCGCTGCTGCGGTCACTCAACATAGTGCCGACCCATTCACGAGCGGCGGAGAGTTTCGTCGAGGTGTTCAGAGTGGGAAGAAGAGCAACCACCTCGGAGCGGGCGAAGGGCATTTCCGTCGAACCGCCGTTCAAAAAACGGTGGCCAAAGGCGTACACGCGTTTGCCGTTGACGTAGGTGACGGTGCCGTCAGCGGAGATCACCATATCGCCAGTGAGCAGTTCGACGCTGATCATGGAGCCGGGTGCGACGCTACCGGTGTACTGCGGCGAGGGTGGCGTGCCGGCCGAGATGGCCTGCTGCGGCTCAAAACCTAATCGGCGGAAATCGGACGCGAAGGCCTGGAGCACGCGTGGCGAGAATCCGGAGAGCGCGAGGGGCGTAGAGATTTCCGTCAGATTTCCGAAAGAGGAGGAGAACGCGGGTGGGGCAGATGCCGCGGCCAGCGCTGAGGGTTCACTTTGAGACGCAGCGGGCGATGGCGGGCGCGAATTGCCCGGAGCGGCGGGTGAGGCTGTGTCAGCGAGCATCTGTTCGATGGGCGTGATGCCGGCGATGGGCTGTTTCGAGAAGGGGAAACCGAGCGCGATCGCTCCGAGCAGCTTGCCGTCGATATAAACGGGACTGCCGCTCATGCCCTGCAACACGCCGGTGTCGGCGAGCGGGCCGCCACTGAGTTTGGCGAGGATGATGGTCTGCCTGGGCGTGAGATTTTGGAGCACGCCAAGAATTTCAACCTGGAACTCCTCGATGCGATTGCCTTCGAAAACGGTTCGGCCCACGCCGTGAAGTCCGGGACGAACGTCGCGCAACGGAAAGAACGCTTGCGCGCCCGCGAGTAGCGAGGCGAGAGCGAGGAGCAGGGGTGCTCTGATGGCGGGTGCCGGGAAGGCGGGGAATTTTCTCGCCGGGCGAGGAGCAGGTGGGCGCACATCCATATTGTTCCGCACGCGCCTTTTTTGTCTGTTGGATTCTAAGTGCAGGCTAGTCGAGGGCCGTATAATCCTTGGCATGAGCCGCTTCGTGATTGAGCATCTGCCACGAACTCGGGCAGTGTATGAGCTCGCGCCGCTCGAGTACGAGGATGCAAGAGTCTGGCTTAATCAGTTGAGATTCACCTCTCTTGTTCGGACGACGGAACTGATTGCCGCGATAGAAGCCGGCATGGGTGTCGCGCTCACTCAATCGGACATGTCGATGGCGCTTCGCCCCGGCGACGAGGCGCTGCTGATTACGCTCTCTTTCGGGGTGCTTCTGGCCTGGGCTCAAGGCAAAATTCCGCCGCTGCCGGAAGATTGGCGCTGCTTGTTGCTGATTGTGAAAGCTCCCGATGATGAAGCGGCGAGTCCGGTGCTGGAGGCCAAGGTTGCGGAGGAGTTTCTTTCGGGCGAGCCGACGTAAGGGGCGGCAAAGTTTACTCGAGAGGCGGCTCCCGGGCGGTCATCATTCAGTCCAATCTCGGGGAGCCAGCAGATGAGCGTGTAATTCTCAATCATGGATCTGGCGAGCTTGCCGCACGAACTGGACAAGAAGAACAGAGGGTGTCGCGTTGTTATAGAAACGCCGAAAGGAAGCCGGAACAAGTTCGATTACGATCCGCGGGTGGAGGCCTTCACGCTCGGTGGCTTACTACCGGAAGGGCTGAGTTTTCCCTTTGATTTCGGATTCGTGCCTTCTACTGTGGCCGATGATGGGGATCCTATCGACGTCATGGTGCTGATGGACGAACCCGCCCACGTGGGATGTGTTCTGACAATCCGGCTGATAGGGGTAATCGAGGCGCAGCAGACGGAGAAGGGGAAGACCACCGAAAACGATCGCCTGATTGGAGTGGCGGTGCACTCCTACAGTCACGAGAATGTGCAATCCATTGCGGAGGTCAACAAGTCGCTGATCGATCAGGTCGAAGAATTTTTCATTTCATACAACAAAAGCCGCGGAAAGAAGTTCAAGGTGACAGGTGTGCACGGGCCCTCGAAAGCGGTCAAGCGGCTGCAGCAGGCGATCGATGCGTATAAGGATAAGAAATAGGATGCCTAGCTCGGCAGTTAGAACTCAAACATGAGGCGAGCATTCGCGCTGCGGGGCGGAGCGATGGCGGTACCGGAAAAGAGACCAGCGAAGTTAATCACGTTCAGCTTATTGGTGAGGTTCTCGACTTCCGCTTGCAGCCGCAAGACCGATTTTTCATGTTTCCAAAGATCGGCGCCGGCGCTGGCATCGAGTGAAAAGTTGGGGCGGACACGTCCTGCGCTGAAGTTCACGCGGCTGACGATCTGCTGACCGTATTGAGCTTCCAAATCGTCTATATCGGAATTACCGTTGATTTCAACGGGCAGGCCGCTGCCGTACTCCGCGGATGCGGCGACCCAGAGTCGTGGGTACAACTGATACCGGAGGCGTGCTCGCGAGCTGTTGCGCTGATCTTGCGTTATGGGGAAACTCGTGTTTGCGCCGAGTACGCCTTGGGCATCGCCGCCGAGGAATAGGCCTCCAGTAACCGGCAGTTGCGCGACCCCGATCATATTGGAATAACTCACGAAGCCCGAAAGCTTGCCCCATCGCGGCAGATCGAGTTTCACGTCAACGCCTTTAATTTGAGCGCTGTGAAAAGCGATGGGGAAACTGATGCCGGTATTGAGGAATACATCGTCATCGGCGAAATCACGAAAGGTGCGGCGATAGAAGCTGACGTCGAGACGCGCTTTTTGTGCGATTGCCTGGCTGAATCCGGCTTCGAGGTAATCGCCACGCGAAGGCTGGACGGGAATCCGGAGGACCAGCGGATTCAGCTGGTCAACTTGCGGGGAGCTGGCCAGCAGAAGATTTTCTATTGCGGGGGTTTGGAATACGCGGTCATAAGAGAAGCGCAACACCAAACCTGCGGAAGGGATGTACCAAGCCAGGCCCAGCCGCGGACTGAAGGCGTGATCGTGGACAACAAATGAATAGTGATCCCAGCGTAGACCTGCACTGACGGTCAAGTTTCCGAAGCGCATGGTGTCTTGGGCCCAAACGGCTTGTTCTCGGTCGAGCCGGTGATCGGAGAAGTTGAGCGTTGGCGGTGTACCGGGGTCGAAAAAGGAGGCGTCGGATATCCGGTATTGCAGCGCTTCGGTTACCGGCGCATACAACGCATCACCGCCAAAGTTCATGTCGTGATGCCCCTTGTGGAGGGATAGATTCGCGTTCAGATAGCCGCGGCGGAATCCGCGCTGTTGGAAAGCAATGATGGGCGTAGAAAGATTGTTCGACCAGAGATTGGAAGAAAGGTCCTCGATGATAGTTCTGATATTGAGGAGCGACTCAGCCGAGAATTCGTGCGTCCAAGCCACTTGGCCGAGATCTTCCGGCGCATTGCGATCCTGCCGTTGCCCGGCAGCTTCTTGAAGATTTTCGTTTGGCACTTCGAAGGACGTTTGCCTGCGGTGAAATGCGAGATGGATGCGGTCGGCGTCGGTGAGATCGTCATCGTAGGCGGCGGAGACAGCATCGGACGTTCCGGAGTTGGTGTAATTGCCCAACACGGGAGGATCCAGATAGTGATTTGTATGCTCGCCGGAAGCACTCAGGGAGAAAGCGCTGCGCTTCCAACCGTACGTGGCCGAAAGGAACCCATCTTCTGTTTCGAAGCTTCCGCCGGACAGTTCCGAAGTGGCGTGAAGACCTTGACGAATGTCGTGGCTAGTTGTTACTTCGACAACACCGCCAAGTTTGCGGCCATATTCGGCAGGAAAATTTCCCGTCAGAACGCTTAATTCCGACACTTCGCTGCCTTCCATTCCGGGAGCAAAGGCAGGTGAACGATTCTCGTCCATGGGCACGCCATCTACGACAAATAGAGTTTGATATTCCGATCCTCTCGGATGCAAAACGGCGTTGCCTTCGAAGATCCACCCAGGCTGCTCATCGATGAGGTCAAGCAAGCTTCGGCCGGGGATGGGTGATTGCTGTTCTTGAATCTGCTGGGAGCCGATCGCGTACGTCACACCTGTGCGGTGCGGATCGAGCACTGTCGCGGCATCGCGGACGACCACTTCCGTCGTCGCTGATTTGACATTCAGCTGGACGTGGACATCGCGAGGGACCTCTGAGTGGATCTCGAAGATTGCGGAATAGGTAGTGAAACCCGAATGCTCTACCGTCAAGCGGTAGACGCCGAAGGGGAGATGCTGAAAAACAAATTGCCCGAGATTGTTGGTGCTGAAATCGCGGCGCGTTCGAGAGGATTCGCTGACCAGATCCAGAGCGGAAGGAAGAGGCAAGCCCGTTACATCTGTGACAAGCACTCGTAATTCGCCGGTTTCCAGTTGAGCGGAAGCGACGCGGCACGCCAGTAAAGCGAGCGCCATGCACGTGCATAGACGGCGGGCGGCGGGGGTCATACCCGCTGCTATTCTGACATTCCGGTGACTACAGGAGGCGGGTCAGGAAACGGCGGCGGTGACTTCCGCTTGCTGCTTTTCGAACGTATAGCCAAAACCGCGCACGGAGCGAATCCAGCCTGGAGCGGCAGGATCGGATTCGATCTTCTGGCGCAAGCGGAGGATATAGACGTCGACCGTTCGATCGATCACGGCGCGATCATAGCCCCAAACACTGTCGAGCAATTGCTCGCGGCTGAACACGATCCCGGGCCTGCTCATCAGAAAATCGAGGAGCTTGAACTCGGTCGCGGTCAGCACGATCTCCTGCCCATTCAGGTGCACGCGGCAGGTGTCGCGATCGAGTTCCAAGTCACCCACGCGCATTTTGCGCGACGGCACCATAGCGGTACGGAACTGGATTTTTACTCGCGCGATCAATTCGCGAACAAAGAACGGTTTAACAATGTAGTCGTTGGCGCCGAGCTCGAGGCCCACAATGCGATCTGTTTCCGAAGCGCGCGCGGTAAGAAAAATGACGGGAATCTGGGCCAGATCGGGATGAGCTCGAATACGCTTGCAGATATCGAGGCCGTCGGAATCGGGAAGCATGATATCGAGCAAGATTAAATCCGGCCTCTCGCGCTGGCATAGCTGCAGGGCGCCGTGGCCGGTCTGCGAGCCGACGAAGGCGAAGCCCTCTTTCTCCAGGTTGTACTTGACCAGGGCGAAGAGGTCTGCATCGTCCTCGATGAGCAGGATCTTCCTCATGTCTCCCACTGTAATGGACGTTGTGTTACAGCGGGATTACAAGGCCGCTGAGCCGGCGTAGGCGGCCTGGATTTCGGCGATCCCGAGATCTTGCGTCGGAACCGTGAAGTAAAAGCGCGAACCTACTCCAGGCGTGCTCTCGATACCTACTTCGCCGCCCTGGGCGCGAACGAGGTGCTTGACAATGGCGAGCCCCAGGCCAGTGCCGCCCAGTTCCCTGGAACGCGCCTTATCGACGCGGTAAAAACGTTCGAAGAGGCGGGACTGCTCTTCCGGTGGGATGCCGATGCCGGAATCACGAACAGAAACTTCGATCCGGTCACCTTCAATCGGGCGGGCCGATACTTCGACGGATCCGTCCTCGGGAGTGTATTTCAGCGCGTTATCGACCAGGTTCGTCAGAATTTGGTGCATCGCTTCTTCATCGCAGAAGACTTCGGTCTCGGGGGGTGCAGCTTTGAGCGAGAGCTGGATGTTTTTCTGTTCCGCCAGCGGCCGGATCGCCTCCAGATGTTGTTTCAACAAAGCATTGATGCTGTAAGGCGCAAACTGGAATGTTTTTTGCTGGAGCTCAATGCGCGAGAGTGTGAGTAGATCTGCCGTTAGCCGCGCCAGACGCTGCGCGTTCTGCAGAATAATTTGCACGAACTTGAGATTGACCTGTGGATCCTGAACAGCTCCTTCGAGCAACGTCTCGGCATAGCCCTGAATCGACGCGAGCGGAGTTCGCAGCTCATGGGAGACATTGATGACGAAGTCCTTCCGTACGCGCTCGAGCCGCTCGAGTTCTTTGTGCTCCTGCTCGAGCTGACGAAAGGTTCGTTCGAGTTTCGAGGCGGTCTCATTCAACTTGGAGGCGAGCGTTCCCAGCTCATCATTACCGGTCTGGCTGAGGCGATCGCGAAAATCGCCGTCGGGCAGTCGTCCTGCATAAGCAACTATTTCGCCCAAGCGGCCTGAGACACGTCTCGCAAACCAAGCGGCAAGCAAGACCGAAGGAAGAAAAGCGAAAGCGGTCGAAGCGAGCACCTGTCGACGGATTTGGCTAACCTGTTCCGTGATTCTCGATAAGGGCACGGCGAGGCGTAGTGCGCCCTCGCCAAAGGGAACCGCAACGTACAGAAACGGCACCTTGAGTGTGGGGCTAAATCGAATGCTCCAGCTATCGTGCCCGGCCAGTGCGGCGGCGAATTCCGGGCGTTTGCGATGATTTTCCATTCGTTCCGGGTCTGCATCGGAATCCGCCAACACCGTGCCATCGCGATTGATGATCGTGAGACGCGCGGAACCCAACCTGGACACGATTCGAACCGCGTCACGATTCGCATCGGGATGGAAGGACGCAACCAGGCGCGCCTTCTCGAAAAGATCTCGACGCAGGGTGTCGGTGTAGGCGCGTTCCGCGAGCTTGGCGGTGACGAAATTGACACTCGTCAGCGCGAGCGCCAACACGACCAGAACCGCCAAAATGAGCTTCAGGAACAGGCGGGCTGCCAACATTCCATTCTAAAGAATGCGCGAGGATGACGCACGAGCACGTCAGCCGCGTGTTCCAGCATGGTGCCGGACGTCAATTCCCTTCGTCAGAAATAGAACATCTTCGGCTACGTTCGTCGCATGGTCTGCGATGCGCTCCAGGTTCTTGATGACGAACAGCAGATCGACCGCCGGCCGGATGTTGTGCGGATCTTCCTCCATGCAGCGGAGCAGTTGGTCGGCGATCGAAGTTCGAAGTTTGTCTACGTCGTCGTCGGCTTCGAGTACTTCCCGCGCCACGTCCGGATCACAGCGCACAAAGGAATCGAGACTCTTGCGAACCATGCTTTCGACCATGATCCTGATACGCGGAAGCTCGACCGCCGGACGGATGCTCGGCTGATTCGCCAGCGATAGCGCGCGATGGGCTATGTTGACGGCCAGATCGCCCATGCGCTCCAGGTCGTTGTTGATCTTTAAGCAAGCAACAATATTGCGCAAATCGGTCGCCATGGGCTGTTGGAGCGCAAGCAAGTTGACTGCGAACTCATCGATCTCGACCTCGAGCCGGTTAATCTGGGATTCGTTCTTCAAAACCTCGCGCGCCAGCGTCTCATCGCGTTCGAGGACTGCGGTGATGCTGCGGTAGATGGCCGATTCGACGAGCGAGCCCTGTTCCAGCAGAAGCTGCTTCAAGCGGTCTAGCTCTGCAACGAAATGGCGCACTGTTCCCATTTTGTCAGCCGAACCGTCCCGTGACGTAATCCTCGGTTTCCTTTTTGGATGGGTTTTTGAAAATCTTGCGCGTGTCGTCGAACTCGATTAGTCTGCCCAGCAGAAAGAATCCGGTGTAATCCGCGATTCGCGCGGCTTGCTGCATGTTGTGCGTGACGATCACTACGGTGCACGAGTCCTTGAGCTGGTAAATCAATTCTTCGATTTTGCCGGTGGCGATGGGATCAAGCGCGGAGCAGGGCTCATCGAGCAGAAGAACTTCGGGATTGACCGCAAGGGCGCGTGCGATGCAGAGCCGCTGCTGCTGGCCTCCCGAGAGATCGTGGGCCGACTTGTGCAGCTTGTCTTTGACTTCTTCCCATAGCGCTGATCGTCGAAGACTGGCTTCCACGATCTCTTCCAAGTCGCGCTTGCGCCTGGTTCCGTTCACCCGCGGTCCATACGCGACGTTCTCAAAGATCGATTTGGGAAACGGGTTTGATCTTTGAAAGACCATGCCGACGCGAAGCCGGAGACTGGACACGTCCATGTTCAAGATGCTTTCGTTATCGAGTAAAACCTCACCTTCGATACGGGTGTTTCGAATGGTCTCGTTCAATCGATTCAGCGTTCGCAAGAACGTCGACTTGCCGCAACCAGAGGGGCCAATCAGGGCGGTGACTTTGTAAGCAGGAACAACCAGACTGATTCCGTGCAGTGCCTGAAACGATCCATAGAAAAAGCTCAGGCCGATCGATTTTAGCTTCTCAGGCTCCGCGATGGGCGTATTTTCCTCTCCCACGGTACTTTCCGCTAGCCGCGCCTGAGCAGGTGAACTCATAATCATCTCCGGGCATCCACGACCGTTGTGCCAATCGCCCAGCGCGCCACGATATTGGCGGTGAGGACGAGCATCAGAAGCACGAATCCGGCCGCCCAAGCCTGGCGGTGCCAATCCGCATAGGGCGCAATCGCGTAGGTGAATACCATGACCGGAAGCGTTGCGACCGGCTGATTGAACCCGGGGCTCCAGAACTGATTATTCAGCGCGGTAAACAGCAGCGGAGCGGTTTCGCCGGCGACGCGACCGACATTCAGCAGCGTGCCTGCAACGATGCCGCGCATTGCTGCGGGAACGACAACCGTAGCAATAACGACTTCCTTCCTGGCGCCCAGAGCCATGGCGCCCTCGCGCAGCGATTCCGGAACAGCACGCAAGAATCCCTCGGTGGTTCTAAGCGAAATCGGAATCATTATGACCGCCAGTGCGACACCTCCTGCGTATGCCGAAAAATGTTTGGTTGTGAGGACGATTAGGGCGTAGGCGAAGATCCCGATGACGATCGAGGGAATGCCGTTGAGCAGATCCGCTGTGAACCGAATCGAAGCGCCAGCCTTCGCGCCTGCGTACTCGGAGACGTAGACGCCCGCCAAGAAACCGATCGGAACGCCTATCAGGGTCGCGATCAGCAGTACTTTGCCGCTCCCTACGATGGCGTTTGCCATTCCACCGCCGCTCTCGCCCACGGGCGCGGGCAGCTTGGTAAAAAAATTCCAGCTCAAGCTACTGCCGCCATGCACGGCCAGATAGCCGAGGATGAATAGCAGCGTACCTGTCGCCAACAGCGTGCAAACGGCCGTTGCAGTCAACATGACTGCATTGACCGCTCTTCGCCGGAATGCCAATGCGCCTGTCATGAAGCGCCTTTCGCGGTGGTCGCGAGTATGAGGACGCGTGCCAACGCGTTAATGACGAACGTGAGCGCGAAGAGCGTCAGGCCGAGTTCAATGAGAGCGCTAGTGTAAACGTTTCCCGTCGCCTCAGAAAATTCGTTTGCAATCACTGCCGCGATGGAATAGCCGGGCGCCAATATGGATGCCTGAATTTTCGGCGTATTGCCGATCACCATCGTCACCGCCATGGTTTCACCAAGGGCGCGCGCCAGAGCGAGAAAAACAGAACCCGCGATTCCGGTCCGCGCAAATGGAATGACTACCTGCCATGTGGATTCCCATTTGGTCGCGCCCAGCGCCAGCGCCGCGTCGCGCAGATCGCGCGGGACGGCCAGCAGAACTTCACGCGAAATCGAAATGATAAAGGGCGCCACCATGATGGCCAAGACGATTCCAGCCGAGAAAATGCTCACGCCGTAAAATGTGCCAGAGAAAATAGGAAGCCATCCGATCACGCTTTTGAGCGGATCGATGATTCGTTCGAGTACGGGGATCAGCACGAAGATGCCGATTAGGCCATAGACTACGCTCGGGACAGCAGCAAGTAGCTCGATGCAAAACGTCAAGGCGTCGGAGATGCGCGGCCGGGCGAGTTCAGCAAGAAAAATCGCAGCGCCAAGGCCCAACGGAATTGCAAACAGGAGGGCGATCGCGGAGGTCTCAAGGGTGCCGACAATGAATGGAAGCGCTCCGAACCGACTTGCAATGGGATCCCAAGTCTGGGTCCACAAGAAACTCCAGCCAAACTTCAGGCGCGAAGGAGCCGAATTCACCCACAGCTCATAGGCGACCAGGAACGTTACGAAAACGGTAGCGGCGGCGGCGGCGAAGCTAACGGTATACGCCATGCGCCCTGCCCAGCGGACAGGAGCGGTCCGGGCGCGCGACGCGGGGCGGGCTAGCGGTTCCGCTGTAACAATCGCCGGCATGTTACTTGATCTTTGTGATGGCTGCTTGCTCTTTCGGGATTAGCACGGAAGGAAGTCTCGCGTAATCGAGCGGCTGGGCGAGGGCCTGACCGGTCGTCAGGGCCCAATTCAAGAAATCCTTGACAGCTTGCAATTTCGCGGGATCGGAGATGTGCTCCGGGATCAACAGCCAAGTAAATGTAGCGATGGGGTACGCATCTCTGGCCGCTGGATTGGTGATCGACACGCGGAAATCAGCGGGCATCGAGTTCATCGCGGCTGCTGCAGCGGCGGTTGTGCTGGCCAGGTCGGCCTGAACGAATACTCCGGCAGAATTCCGCACCTTGCCATAGGGCATGCCGTTCTGAATCGCGTAGATTAGCTCCACGTAACCGATCGAGTACTGCATGTTTTTCACTTGCCCCGCCACGCCGTCGTTGCCCTTGCCGCCGACCCCGACGGGCCAGTTAACCGACGTCCCGTAGCCTACTTTGCTCTTCCACTCAGAGCTGACCTTTGACAAATAATCAGTCCAGCAATAGGTAGTCCCGCTGCCGTCTGCGCGATGAACCACTTGAATGTCGGAGCCCGGCAGTTTTACTCCCGGGTTCACTCTCGTGAGTTCCGCATCATTCCACTTCGTGATTTTCCCCAGAAAGATTCCCGCTAATGCTTCGGGCGTAAAATTCAGCCCCGTTTTGACGCCCGGGAGATTATAGGTAGGAACGTCAGCCCCCGCGACGGTAGGGAAATGCAGAATGCCGAAGCCGTGCTTTTGCCGGTAGTCGGCGATCTGCTGGTCCGTCATGGGGCCATCGGATGCGCCGAAGTCGACGACGCCTTCGGTAACCTGCTTGATTCCTGCTCCGGAACCTAAGGGCTGATAGTTGATTTGAACACCGGAATGAGCGCCGCAGTATTCGTGGAACCACTTGGAATAGAGCGGATTCGGGAATGTTGCGCCGGTGCCGTTCAACAAGACCTGTGCGCTTAGCGCGACTGCACTTGTCAGCAATGTAGCCGACAGGCGATAGAAAATTCGATTTCGGTATGCGTCTATTCATGCCGGCAGCTATGTGTGCCACCGGCAGTGTCGCACTTGGAAATTACAGTCGTGTTACGACCGGGGTTAGCGAGAGGCGCGGCGGAAGGAGGTAGCGAGTGGGCCTATTACTCAAAAAGCCGTTTTGTAAGGCGTTGACTGGGTGGCGGCCAATCGCTCCACACAAAAGTACTGCCGAGAACGAGCGACTGATCCGGGATGAAATGTAAGGGACCTTGCCCCACGAACTCTATTTCGAACTCCTGAAATATGTCGAGACCCGCAACGTACTCATAGGCGACAGGATCCAGCCACCGCCTTCTTAGAGGGTCTTCAAGCATTAAGCGGACGCCATGGTCAGCAGTAATGAGGTAAGCCGAGGCGTTCGCTGCAAATTGGCACACGACGGTACTCGCGCTGGGGCGGCGGCATGAGGAAGCGAAATCCGGTCCGCCATGGCCATCGTCGATACTGACGCGAAGGGTTGGTTCATAGTAGGGCAGCAAAGCGCCATCCATTTCTGTCGTGGCAAAAGCGGTCACCTGCTTTGTGGCGGGATCCAAATCGATCGAGGAATATGCATACGTTGCACGAACAGCTGAGTTGTGCGAGAACTTCCTCATTTTTTCAGGAAAACTGGTGTGAAAAGAATCGCGGTCGTGAAGGACGCGTTCGAAGCTCGCAAACCGCGAAACGCCTAGAGTCGCCTCTGATTCGATCGCGTGCGCTCAAGCTGAGGATCTTGATCTGCTCTTCGCTCGATAGCAACTCAGGCGGAGGAGGAGGAAGAGAGCTAGCCCGAATGTTTGCCGACTTTCGGAAAAGTTTGGGCTCGGAAGCGTGTCGCGATCGCGTGCTGCTGTGCCGTCAGCGCGGCGAGTTGATCGTCGAAGTTCAAAGCGACGGGCGTAATCGCAGTCAATTCGTTTCGAGTCAGGCCGAATTGAGTTTGTAAGTGATGGCGAAACGGCTTCGCCGCTGTGATGCGCGACTTGATTCAAGCGAGCCTGGTGCTCGAAGGCGGCGACGTGCCCTAAGAACAACCGAAAGAGCGCTGCGTCCGACATCGGATTGCGCATCTGCCGCGGGAAACTGGCTAATGAGATCTCTTGCGGGGAGCCGATGAGCGCGAGAATGGGCAAAAGCCCGATCAGGCGAATCGGTAAGTTGAGCATCCCGGAAACTTAATTAATACGCTTGCCAGTCAGAGTGCCTGGGCCTTGTTGCATTTTCACTTCCTGGGCTTTGCCATCGGGACCCACAGTGAAGGTGAAGATTGCGCCTACGGCCTCAACGAAGAACTGGTTCTCGGAAGTTGGTTTGGCTTCGATCTTTGGTTGGCCTTGCGGCGCGACCATGAAGTGGCCGTTTTCGTTGGTGAAGGTGACGAGCATGGGGCCGACCTGATACTTGCCGGTATACCGGTCGAGGACTGCGGGCGGAAGCGTAATTGGCTTCATCTCCTGCGGGATGTCGACTTTCTCGCCGAATAATGTTCCGGCGAGCGCTGCTGCCAGCGCAGATGCATGGCCTTGGATGTTGTTTGAGAGAACGATGACGGCAGCATCGTCATCGGGGAAACGCGCGATATAGCTATTGAAACCGGGGATGCCGCCGCTGTGGCCGATCTGCTTGTGATTTGCCATCGGACCCAGCATCCAGCCGTAACCGTATTGATTGCGCACAGCTGTAAACATCAAATCGAGAGAGGCTTTGCTGAGGACGTGCGTGGTGTACAGGGCGCGATCCCATTTATATAGATCGTCAACGGTGGAGTACAGCGAGCCTGCGGCATACGGCAGCGACATGTCAATGTAGTCGGAATTGCAGAGCGATTCCCCGCAGGGCTGATAGCCAGATGCGCGATGAGGCAGTACGACCTCCGTCTCGTCGTAGCCGCTGTTCAGCATGCCGAGAGGTTCGAAGATGTGCTTCTGGAGATAGGTTGCATATTTCTCGCCGGAAACCTTTTCAATAATGATGCCGAGAAAAATGTAGCCGCTGTTCGAATAGTGCCATTTCGTTCCGGGCTCGAAGTCGAGTGGCTTGTCCTTGGTTGACAGCAGAACTTCGGCAGGCGTTTTTGGAAGGCGGAGAAAGGGCGGCGTAGGGAACTGCTTCTCGTCCGTGTAGCTGGGGATGCCGGAGGTGTGACTGAGAAGTTGATGGATGGTGATTTGCTTCCACACATCGGGACATTGATCGAAGTATTTGCAGGCGTGGTCCTGGACGGATAATTTGTGCTGTTCGGCAAGCTGCAGGATGGCAGTTGCGGTGAACTGTTTCGTCATGGAGCCGATTCGAAAGCGCGCCTCGGGTACATTGGGGACGCTCCATTCGAGATTCGCCATTCCGTAGCCCTTGTCCAGAAGAATGTGCCCGCCCTTCGCGACCAGCACGGTTCCCATAAAGTGGCGGTGCTGTTGGTAGGCGGTGGCGACCTCATCTAAACGGTTAGTGAGTTCGTCGCCTGTTTGCGCTAGAGCGGCGGTGGCGGCGAAGACAAGACAAACGGCGGTACGCAAGAGACGGGATAGTGGCACGAGAGCTATTCTAAATCGTTGTCAGGCGTGGCGTTCCTCTTCCTATTAATGGCGGCCGTAGTTGGACCGTCTCTTTCGACGCAGAAAGTCGCGCCCAGCAGTGCGCCATTTGACGAGCAGTTCCGGCTCGAGTCGAAAGAATGGCCCAATCTGCACTCGTTCCTTTACGTTCTGGCGCGTTCGCGTATGGGAGCGCAGGACAGTCGGCGCGTGGCCGTACGGGACGCTCCTTCGGACCTGGCGGGCTTCGACACGCTTTCCGCGGAAGAGCGAAAGACTTGGAACGATGCCATAGCTGTTTATCAGGCAAATGCTGCCGGGCTGGACATCAGTCACGGGAAATTGGTGGACGTGAACTACGCGGTCGCCGATCTTACTTCAGGGCAAGGGATCGAGGCGGCGCGTGGGATTCCGATCGAACTTCGGGATGCTCTTCAGAAGGCGGAGCCGGTGTACCGGAAGGTTTGGTGGCCCCGGCATGACGCCGCGAATCAAGCTTGGATTCGCGAGTTGCGCCCTCAAATAAGACGATACGGTCCGCAAATAGTCCAGCGCCTTGAGTCTGCATTTCAGCATCCATGGGCCGCGGGCCCGCTACGGGTCGAAGTAGTAGCGTACGCGAACTGGGCGGGCGCATTTACAACGGATGATCCGCCTCTCATCACGATGTCGAGCCTGAATGAAGAACACAGAGGCGCGGATGCAGTCGAACAGCTGTTCCATGAATGCTCGCATTTGATGATGGGAACCGTGGACGCAAGCTTGCGGTCACACGCTCAGAAGGTAGGCAAGGAGTTATCGCGCGATGTCTTGCACACGATTTTGTTTTATACGGTCGGTCAAGTAGTGAGTCAGATCCTTCCCGAGCATGTTCCGTATGCAATCCATTACGGTTTGTGGCAAGGTGGCTGGAAAAAGAACTACGAAATGCTGAAGCTCTACTGGCAACCTTATCTCGACGGCAAAACGAGCATGGATGAGGCGATGGACGGTCTACTGCGGGCGATTTAATTAGAACTTCCGTAAGAGGTGCGGGTCGAAAAAGACATCCGGTACAGCACTTGTTTGCGCATGCGCGTCATAGGGACGCCAACGCCTTAGAATTAGTCGCTGCGTTTCGGCCGACAATCATGCGGGTAAACTGTGCTGAGCGCGGGAACGGTCAGCGTTATTGGTTGCTTGAGTGCACTGCCAACTCGTTGACGAATGTCGATGCGTGCTCCACCGCGATGATCTGGTGCGCGCGAGCCATGTCGTTCGGCCCACGCAGCCCCGCAATCGCCGCGGAGCCGACGCCCGTCGCACGCGTGGCGCGAACATCGTCGTCACGGCCCAAGGTCTGGAATACGACCTCAAGAATCGCGAGCACGTGAAGATGATGTCGAACGACCCGCGGCTCGGACGCGTACTTCGACAGCAGCGGTGTCGTGCCCCCCGGCATCCGGCTGAGGCGGTCATCCACATACCGATGCAGGAGTTCATGAGCGACGATGTGGGTGAAGCCTTTCATAGGAACAAGGCGATCCCGTCCTGACGCCTCCAGGAAACCACCCACATTGAACATCAACGGGAGGTGATTCGAGCTGAACGCCGGACAGGTCACCAACGCGCCTTGCGCCTCGTCGAATGCGAACGGAACGCCGGTGACCTTCACAACGGTCTCTAGAACGGCCGGGCCATCGTTGTCCCATTGGTGCTGGGACGCGTCAACCTTCTGTTGCGCCTCCTGCGCCAGCGCGGCATTGAGCGGCTTCTTGATCGCGTCGTAACAGGTGATGTCGAAGACGTCGCCGTAGTCGAACGTGAGCCGCGGGACGACTTGCGGAGCGGGCAGTGTGCGAGCTGCGGGGATGCAGATCATCGCGACGAGTGCACCCGCCAACGCAAACGTGTGACGCATGCAGCAAGTATAATTCCGCGCGCGCTTGCCTCAGGATCAAGCGCTGGGTTTCGGCGACGATCAAAACTTTGTCGCTGGGAAGGCGTCGTTTAGACACTGCGTCTGCGCGCGCGTCTTTGGACCAGCGCCACACAGATCAGCCCAGCTGGCAGGAGCGTCCAGCTCGCCGGTTCGGGAACGGCGGGAGTGGTGATGACGGTCACGGAAGCGGACGCGGATAGATTGATATCGCCGGAAACCGGATTTGCGCCAGTTAGCGGATCTCCGTCGTATTCCATGTACGTTGCCAACAAGGTGCCGCTATCCATCGCGCCCAGGGCGGCACTCGGGTAGATGCTGTAGCCGCCAAACCCGGATGTTCCGTTGGCACCGAAGGTCTCGGTAATTGCACTCATCGGCGCCACCTCGGTGCTGTTGGTGGCTATGTAGTCGTTGTACGTCCCGAGGGTCGGCGCGCAGGTCGTGTATGTGGGGTCCTGGCCCGGTTCGCAGAAATAGGAATTATCGAACAACAGGTAATATGTCGTGTTATTCGTGATGGTGAATCCCCAGCCCACGGTCTGGCCGGGAGTGCCCGGTATGGCACCGCCGGGCGGATCTAACACTAACGTCACCGGCAGCGGACTTGAGTAGCCTGATAAACAACCCACCGTTAGAAGCAAAAGTACAAACTTAGCGATGCGTCCCTTCATACGAATGCGTCCTTTCTAACTTTTATCCGTGCTCAAGGAGCTGGTGCCGATACCCATAAAGGGAAGACAGCGGGGAAAGTTTTTGAACGAACCGAGTCTATGATGACTGGAGGAACTGCAAAGTAACGGACAATTTGGCGTTTGCACACCTCACCTTGGAGTTTCAATCATTTATACTTGGTGTTTGGGTTGAGTGGACTGATAGCAGTGTGTCTTCGCGCCCGGTCCCGCACGCGATTTGGCAAAAACCGGCTGCCGCTCCCAACAAAATACACTAAGGATTGTTGAATGCCAAAACGTACGTTTCAGCCGAATAATCGGCACCGGGCGAAGACCCACGGATTTCGCAAGCGTATGCAGACTGCGGATGGCCGCGCTGTGCTTGCGCGCCGGCGTGCCAAGGGCCGCCACAAACTGACCGTTAGTGACGAGCCAGCCGTTCGCGACTCGAAGTAACCAACGCGCACCCACTTGGTTTCGTCTCCGCCAGTCAATCCGGCAGCCGTGTCGTGCGCGGTGGGGGGGCGATTCACTAAATCGAGGCGAGTGGTTCGCTCGTCTGAGTTCCGCAAGATTTATGAAAGCGGTGTTCGCATGACGAGCCGCTACTTCGCCGTATTTTGTCTTCGTGTCCCGGGGAAAGCTGCTCCTTCGCGCTGCGGATTCACGCTGCCAAGGGCGCTGGGAAAGGCAGTGCAGCGCAACCGGATGAAGCGGCGGATGAGAGAAGCAGTTCGAAAACAATTGGATTCGCTGCCGGAGAATTGGGCGGTGGTATTCAACCCCAGGCGAAGTGTTTTGGAAGCTCCCTTCGAGGATCTGTGCCGCGAGATCGGCCGAATATTCGCGCGATGCGCATCTTTCTGATCGCAGTGCTCAAAGGGTACAAGCGCTGGGTGTCGCCGCTGTTGCCGTCGGCCTGCCGCTTTTATCCGACGTGCTCGGAGTACATGGCGGATGCGATTGGGAAGCATGGTGCTTTAAAAGGAACGTGGCTGGGCGTGAGACGACTGTTCCGCTGCCATCCTTTCCACGCGGGCGGATACGATCCGGTCCGCTGAGATGAGATTGAGATTTATGTATGCCGACTAATGCCGGCGGCGCAGCACCGGGGCCGCCTTCGATTGAGAAACGCCTTCCGTTAGCGCTCGCGCTAATGATGCTGGTGCTGCTGATTTCGCAATATATTTTCAAGCCTGCGCCCGGGCCAAAACCGGTGGCGCCTGCGAACGACAAGGTAGCAGCGAAACTAGCGGAGAAACCGGCAGCGACTGCAACCACTGCCACTACGCTGCCGGTTGCGAAAACAGCGAGTACGGCCGGCCAGGTTCAAGCCAGCGCGGAAATCACCAGCAACATCGAAACGGACCTGTATCGCATCGTCTTCACGAATCGCGGCGCTGCGATTAAGAGCTGGGTGCTGAAGAAGTATCAGGACAACGCGGGAAAGCCTCTGGAACTGATCAATCCCGCGGCGAAGGACGTGCCGCTGCCGTTCACGATCGAAGCCAGCGGTCAGAAGCTCGCGGTCGATCCCAATGCGGTCCTGTATCAAGCGAAGCTCTCGCCCGATGGCAGCGGTATCGCGTACGACTTTTCCGATGGTCATACGGTCATCCATAAGTCTTTTCAGTTCTCGAAAGACAGTTATCAGGCGGAAGTCAAATCGCAAGTTCTGGAGAACAACACGCCTGTACCGCATCTGTTGATGTGGCGCGGAGGGTTCGGCGATCAAACGGTACACGCTGCGCCCGCGACCGAACACACGGTGTATTACGACACGCCGGCTGGGAAACTGCGAACCGAAACCTCGAAAGATGCAAAGAACGGACCCGTGACCAACACGGGGAATTACACCTTCGGCGGATTAGAAGATAACTTTTTTGCTGCCGTGGCGCTGCCTGCAGACTCCGCATCATTGACGGTTCGTACTTATAACGATCCGGTGACGCTGCCAAAGGAAGAGAAGCCCACTCCTTACGTAGGGGTCGGCATCTCTACGGGTCCGCAAAATGATTTCTCGCTGTTCGTCGGTCCAAAAGACATCGAGATTCTGAAGAAGGTCAATCCCAAGCTGGGCCAGATCGTGAATTGGGGATTTTTCGGGATCCTTGCGAAGCCGCTATTTCTGTGGCTGAACTGGACCAACGATCACTGGACGAATAATTACGGCTGGGCGATTATCGTGGTCACGCTGATCATCAACCTGGCGCTGTTCCCGTTTCGGCTTACCAGCTTGAAGTCCGCGCGCAGAATGCAGAAACTGCAGCCGCAGATTCAAGCGATCAACGCCAAATACAAGAACGTCAGTTTGCGCGATCCGAAGAAGGCGGAACAGAACCAGGAAGTGATGGATCTGTACAAACGGGAGGGCGTAAACCCGGTTGGCGGCTGCCTGCCTATGCTGGTGCAGCTACCGTTCCTGTACGCGTTTTATCGGGTGCTCAGCATCGCGATCGAATTGCGGCACGCGCCGTGGCTATGGGTGCAAGATTTGTCGGCGCCTGAGACGCTTCCGATCCATATACTGCCGATCATTCTGGTTGTCTCGCAATTCGGAACTCAGAAGCTAACGCCCGCGGCAGGTGTGGATCCGAACCAGCAGCGCATGATGATGATGATGCCGCTATTCTTCGGCTTTATGTTCTACTCGCTGTCGTCCGGACTTGTACTATATTACTTAATCGGTAACTTTATCGGCATCGCACAACAGCTGATCATCAACAGGTTCATGCCCGCTCCTGCTCCTCCTGCGCCACTGCCGGCAAAGGCGCCTGTGAAAAGAACACCGAAGAAATAGACTGCATGAAATATACCGTCGACTCGCTGCGGCCGAAGTTAGATGAGTTCTTGTCGCCGGTACTGGAGCAGGCCGGTCTCGAGTTGTCGTACGATTTGCGCGCGGCCGAGAATCCACATCCCGAAGTAGAGAATCCGGAAGTCACGGTTCATTTCGCGGGCGGCGATGTTGATTTGTTGCTGGCAAACCGCGCGGAGCTGCTGCTGGCGTTAGAACATCTGTCGATGGAGGCGTTGCGTCTGCCGCCGGAAGATCATTCGCTAATTTCGTTCGATGCGAACGATTACCGGATGTTACGGGTGGAGGAATTGCGCATGAGTGCGTTGGCGGCGGCCGATAAGGTGAAGCGCACGCGCGTGCCGTTCCACTTCAATCCGATGAGCAGTCGCGAACGCCGTGTCATCCACCTGGCGCTTCGGGAAGAAAAAGATCTCCGCAGCGAAAGCGTCGGTATTGGACCGGCACGGGCTGTTGTGATCGTGCCGGCCGATATGCCGACGCCGCCCGCTCCGCCTATACCGCCACGTGGATTTCATCACGGAAGCCGCGACGATGGACATCGCGGAGGCGGAGGCGGTCGTGGCCCGGGCGATAGGCGTGAAGGCCATGGCCGCGGCCCTGGACCCGGCAATCGACCGCCACGCGGCGGTCGCGGACGCGGTCCTCGCTGACGTATCCCTTGGATGAATCTGCGCGACACGATCGTCGCCATTGCCACTCCTCTCGGCCGCGGCGGATTGGGCGTGGTGCGCCTCTCGGGATCGGAAAGCCGCAGAGTAGCGGAAAGAATTCTGCGGTTCGCGCACCAGCCGCGCTGGCATAACTGGAGCAGTGAGCTGGCCGACCTTGTCGATTCCGGCGCGAATATTGTCGATCGAGTAGTCGTTTCATTTTTCGAACGGCCGCGCTCATATACCGCAGAGGACGTGGTCGAAATCTCATGTCATGGCGCTCCGGTGGTGCTGCGCTTTTGCCTGGAGCGCGCTGTTGAGCAAGGCGCGCGCATTGCCGAACCGGGAGAGTTCACGTTGCGCGCTTACATGAACGGGCGCATCGATCTGCCGCAGGCGGAAGCGGTTCGGGATTTGATCGATGCCACGACGCTTTATCAAGCGCGAGTGGCCGCACAGCAGATGGAAGGGTCCGTCTCGCGACGGATTCAACCTGCGAAAGAGCAACTGGTGGAATTGATCTCGCTGCTCGAGGCGGGAATCGACTTCGCGGAGGACGACATCAGTGTCGCGCCGGCAGAAGAAATCTTGCGGCGGCTCGATGTCGTGCAGCGCGGCATCGACGCTCTAGCGGCGAGCTTTGCGGCGGGCAAACTCGTGTATGAAGGTTTCACGATGGCGATTGCAGGCAGGCCGAACGTCGGCAAGAGCAGCCTGTTCAATCGACTGCTGGAACAGGATCGCGCCATTGTGACGCACATCCCGGGCACGACGCGCGACACGGTCTCGGAAGCAACTTCGATGGAAGGAATTCCGGTGAAGCTGGTCGACACGGCGGGCATTCGGGAAGGGAAGGATCTGGTCGAGAGTCTGGGCATTGAGCGTAGCTATCAAGCGATGGCGGACGCCGATCTGACGATTCTGGTGTTTGATCTTTCGGTTGAGGTGGCGGAAGAGGACCGCTTGCTTCTAGAAAAGCTACACGAGCGAAGGCCCTTGCTGGTGGGGAACAAGAGCGATCTGGAACGGCGCCTCAACGGAGTGTCCGATCTGTTGCCCGTTTCGGCAATAAGCGGCGAAGGCATGCCAGCATTGCGGGAAGCGATTTTGCGGCGACTCGCGCCCGAAGGTCTTGCGACGCCGGAAAGCGGCAGTATCACGAATATTCGGCACGAAGCACTGCTGCGCGAAAGTCTGGAAGCGCTTGCGAATGCGCGTCGGGCGGTGGAGTTTCACATTCCGCATGAGATGCTGCTGATCGATCTCTATGCGGCGCTTCGCCCGATGGATGCGATCACCGGCGCGACCACAGCGGATGACATTCTGAATCGGATTTTTTCGACGTTTTGTATCGGGAAATGAACGGGCGGTCAAGTTCCTGCGGCTACCGTCTGGCGGTGCACTGCGTCGAGCACGCCGTTGATGAACGATAGCGACTCGTCACCGGAGAATTGGCGGGCCAGCTCGAGTGCTTCGTCGATCACGACCGGTGCGGGCACGGCTTGTTGGTTGAGTTCGTAAATGGCGAGTCGGAGGATGTTGCGATCGACGACCGCCATGCGCTGAAGGCGCCAATGTTCGGACTTGGCTTCGATGGTCTGATCGATATCGCGGGCATTCGCAACGGTGCCGCGGACGAGTTCTTCCATGAACCGATCGGGTTTCGGCTTCTTCTCGTTCTCTTCGGAGTAGAGGGTTTCGTAAAAGTGGTCGATGGCGCGGTCAACGGGGTCGCGGCGCATGTCCCATTCGAACAGAACCTGCAGCGCGCGTCGTCGCGATCTATGGCGCGCAGCCATAACTAGACGCGCTCCTTCAACTGCTTGATCAGGTTGGCGAGTTCAATCGCAGCTTCGGCGGCTTCCGAACCTTTGTTGCCGCTCTTTCCACCGGCGCGATCCATAGCCTGCTGCATGTCATCGGTGGTGAGCACGCCGAATGCAATCGGCACGCCGGTTTCGAGACTGACTTGCCGCAAACCATCGGCGGCGCCGCTGGCCACATATTCAAAATGCGGAGTATCGCCGCGCACGACCGCACCGAGCGCAACGATGGCGTCACAGTGAGACGCTAAAACTTTCGCGGTGATCGGCAATTCCCACGCGCCGGGCACCTTCACGAAACTGATATTTTCGTGCGGGCAGCCGCGCTGCTCGAGCACTTCCAAGGCGCCCTTCGCGAGTTGCTCGGTGATGAACTCGTTGAAACGGCTCACCACGACGCCAATGCGCAAATGCGCAGCATCGAGCGATCCTTGGAACGTCTGGTAGGGCATGAGGAGGCGCAAGCGCGCGAGTGTAAACAGCGCTCGCTATGGGACAATTGGGTTTACCCCACAGTCTAGCGCACCATGGATCCCCGCCTTATACGCAATTTCTCTATCATTGCGCATATCGATCACGGGAAATCGACGCTCGCGGATCGCTTGCTCGAGTACACGGGCGCGGTTTCGCAACGCGAAATGATGGAGCAGGTTCTGGACACGATGGACCTGGAGCGTGAGCGCGGAATTACGATCAAAGCTCACGCAGTGCGGTTGAATTACAAAGCAGATGACGGGAACACGTACGAGCTGAACCTGATCGACACACCCGGACACGTGGATTTTACCTACGAAGTTTCGCGCAGCCTGCAGGCCTGCGAGGGAACGCTGCTGGTGGTGGACGCTTCGCAAGGAGTGGAGGCGCAGACACTCGCTAACACCTATCTAGCGCTGAACCACGATCTCGAAATCATTCCGGTCATCAACAAAATCGATCTGCCCTCCGCGGAACCGGAACGCATTCGAGAACAGATTGAGCAGGTCATCGGGCTTGACGCAAGCGATGCCATTCTCACGAGTGCAAAGAACGGTATCGGGATTAAGGAGGTGTTGGAAGCGGTAGTGCAGCGGATTCCGGCGCCGAAAGGCGTGCCGGATGCTCCTCTGCGCGCGCTCATTTTCGATTCGTGGTTCGACCCTTATCGCGGCGTGATCATTCTCACGCGCATCGTGGACGGAACCGTGCGCAAAGGCCAGAAGATCCGCTTATGGTCGAACGGCACAGCGCACGATGTGGAAGGCGTCGGGTTCCAATCGCCGAAGCCAGTGGCATGCGATGAGCTGACGGCGGGCGAGGCGGGTTTCCTATTTGCGAACATCAAGACCGTGTCGGACGCGCAGATCGGAGACACGATCACCGATGACGCGAATCCGGCCGCAGAGCCGCTGCCCGGGTTTCAGGAAATTAAACCGATGGTGTTCGCCGGACTGTATCCGGTGGAATCGCACGAGCATGGGATGCTGCGCGACGCTCTAGAGAAACTGCGCTTGAACGACAGTGCATTCAGCTTCGAGCCGGAGAATTCGGTTGCTCTTGGATTCGGATTTCGCTGTGGTTTTCTGGGGCTTTTGCACCTGGAGATTGTGCAAGAACGTCTGGAGCGCGAGTTTCAAATCGATCTGATCACGACGGCGCCCGGCGTGCGCTATCGCGTTACCACCACGGCGGATGAGGTAATCGAGGTCAACAATCCGCAAAAGTTCCCCGAACCTTCGTCGATCAAGCACACCGAAGAGCCGATTATCGATGCGACGGTGATCACACGGGAAGAGTACATCGGCGAGATCTTGAAGCTGCTGGAAGAGAAGCGCGGCATTCAGAAGAAGTTCGAGTATATCGGCGGTGGACGCGTGCTGCTGCTCTATGAGCTGCCGCTGAATGAGATCGTCATGGATTTTTATGACCGTCTGAAATCGGCGTCGCGCGGCTACGCCTCGCTCGACTATCACTTGTCCGGCTATCGCATTTCGCCCATGGTGAAGCTGGACGTGCTGGTTGCGGGCGAGCCGGTGGATGCGCTGTCCATGGTGGTGCACCGCGATTTCGCTTATGAGCGAGGCAAAGCGCTGATCGAGCGTTTGCGAAAGCTGATTCCACGACAAATGTTCGAGGTTGCATTGCAGGCGGCGATCGGGACGAAAATCATCGCGCGCGAGACGATCTCAGCGATGCGCAAGAATGTGCTGGCGAAGTGCTACGGCGGGGACATCACGCGCAAGCGCAAGCTGCTAGAGAAACAAAAAGAGGGCAAGCGGCGGATGAAACGCGTCGGGCGGGTTGACATTCCGCAGGAGGCGTTTCTCGCGGTACTGAAGGTCGGAAGCGACGGCGAATGAGTTAGCCGCCGCGAACTGGCCGGGCGAGGCCGCCCTACAGTGGGATGTTGCCGTGTTTCTTGCGCGGCATCGTGTCGGTCTTATTCGCGAGCATTCTTAAAGCACGAATCACCTTGGGCCGGGTCTCGTGCGGTTCAATGACATCGTCGACGTAACCGCGCTCGGCTGCGTCAAAGGGACTGGCGAATCGCTCTCGATACTCTTCGATCTTTTCCCGGCGGCTTTGATCCGGATCGGCGGACATCTGCAGTTCGCGCCGGTAGAGGATATTCACTGCGCCTTCGGGGCCCATGACCGCGATTTCCGCCGTGGGGTATGCGAAGTTGACGTCAGTTCGCAGATGCTTCGATCCCATGACGCAATACGCTCCACCGTAAGCTTTGCGCGTGATCACGGTGATTTTCGGCACGGTGGCCTCCGCATAGGCATACAGCAGCTTGGCGCCGTGGCGGATGATGCCCCCGAATTCCTGCGCGGTGCCGGGCAAGAAGCCGGGCACATCCTCAAATGTGAGGATCGGAATTTGAAAAGCGTCGCAGAAGCGGACGAAGCGGGCGCCTTTGGTAGAGGAATTGATATCCAGACATCCGGCCAGATAGGCGGGCTGATTCGCAACGATTCCGATGGCCTCGCCGGCCATGCGCGCGAAACCAACGACAATGTTGTGGGCAAAATGCTCCGCTACTTCAAAAAAATAGCCGTCGTCGACAACGCGGGCGATTACGTCTTTGATGTCGTACGGCTTGTCGGATTCGGCGGGGATGAGCGTGTCGAGCTCCGGGTCGGCGCGGTGGTCGGGATCCTTCGTCGTTTGCCGCGGGACGCCGTCCAAATTGTTCTGGGGGACGAATCGGATCAGCTCGCGTATGCTGCGAAGGCAATCTTCGTCGTCCGCCGCCAGGAAATGAGCGACACCGCTGGTGGAATTGTGCGTTTCGGCGCCGCCAAGGGCTTCTTTTGTGACGTCTTCGTGCGTGACAGTCTTGATCACGTCGGGCCCAGTCACGAACATGTGACTGGTGCCATGGACCATGAACACGAAATCCGTCAAAGCGGGGGAATACACGGCGCCGCCCGCGCAAGGGCCCATGATGGCGGAGATCTGCGGTACGACTCCACTGGCGAGCGTGTTGCGCAGAAAGATATCGGCATAGCCGGCCAAGGAAACCACGCCTTCTTGAATGCGCGCGCCTCCGGAATCATTTAGTCCGATGACGGGAGCGCCGATCTTGAGCGCCAGATCCATCACTTTTACAATCTTTTGCGCATTAGCTTCGGAAAGGGAGCCGCCGAAGACGGTGAAGTCCTGCGCGAAGACGAACATTTGCCGGCCATGAATGAGGCCGTGGCCGGTGATGAATCCGTCGCCATCGATCACGTTCTGCTCGAGACCGAAATTGTGGCTGCGATGACGAACTAGCTTGTCTAATTCCTCGAAGGTGCCTTCGTCGAGGAGCAGCTCGATGCGCTCACGCGCAGACAGCTTGCCTTCGCGATGCTGGCGTTCATTTCGCTCCGCGCCTCCGCCCTCTTCGGCACGCGCATGGCGGCGCCGGACCTCTTCTATTCGACTGGTGCTCATCTTGCTTTGATAGAGCTGCGCGGGTCGCAAGGCTTGTATTCGAGTGCGACCATAAGATCAGCCTCCTGCATGTCAGATAGTAATATGAGCGGTCCCCGTGGACTCGTCATCGGGACCGCGGGGCACATCGATCACGGCAAAACTTCTCTCATTCGGGCGCTCACCGGCATCGATACAGATCGGTTGGCTGAAGAGAAAAGACGGGGCATTTCGATCGATCTTGGATTCGCGCACCTGATGCTTCCGGACGGCCGCGATATCAGCTTTATCGACGTTCCCGGTCATGAGCGATTCATGAAGAACATGCTGGCTGGGGCCGCTGGAATTCAGGCGGTTCTATTGATTGTGGCTGCGGATGAGTCGATCAAGCCTCAAACGCGCGAGCATTTCGATATTTGCCGGCTGCTCGGGATCGAACAGGGCATTATCGTGCTAACTAAGGCTGATCTGGCGACGCCGGAACAGATCGCGCGAGCGTCGGAAGAGGTGAGGGCGCTTTGTGTTGCGTCGTTTCTCGAAGATGCACCCATCGTGCCGGTCAGTGCCCGTACAGGTCGCGGGCTGGATGCACTGAAAAGCGCGATTGCAAGTCTGGCGCAACGCACTCTGCCACGCGAGCAGAGCGGACTCGCGCGGCTTCCGATCGATCGCAGTTTCGCACTGAAGGGTTTCGGGACGGTCGTGACCGGAACACTGTGGAACGGGACATTGCGCGTGGGCGATACGGTGCATATCCATACGGTGCAAACTCGGCCGAGCAAGCGCGAAGCACGCGTGCGCGGCCTGCAGGTACACGCGCAGCAGGTGGAAGTTGCGGCGGCGGGGCAGCGCACCGCGGTGAACCTAACCGGCCTGGACCATGCCGACATTCGTCGGGGCTTCGTATTGACGCATCCCGATGGCCTGGAGTCGACGAAATTGATCGATGTATCTATCGATTGGCTGGACGACACCGAGGTGCCCACAAAACGGGAGCAATTTCTGTTTCATACCGGCACGGCAGAGATTCCGGCCTTCTTGAAGGTGCTGAATGGCAGAAATGCTTCTTCGAAAACATTCGCGCGACTGTGGCTGGCTGAGCCAGCGCTCGCGTTGCCGGGCGATCGCTTCGTGCTTCGGCGTCCGTCGCCGGCCAAAACCGTAGCTGGGGGCACAATTCTCGATCCGTTTCCGCGCGCGCGGCTGAATCGCGCAAAGACGCTTGCGCGGCTGGAGTTGCTGGCCGAAGCCGATTCTGCCAAACGCATTCAGATTCTGATCGACGAAAGCGCCAGCGGCCGGCGCTTGCCCGAATTAGTGCGGCTCACGGGTTTACCTGCCGATCGGATCAAGTCTCTCGTCTTCGCGAACCCGAGTCTTACGTTCGTCGAGGCGGCGCAACGAGCAGTAAGCACAGCGTGGATTGCTCAGACACGTGAGAAAGTGCTGGGTTGGTTACGCGATTTCCACGCCAAGAATCCGGCAGCGGCAGGCGCGCCTATCGCTGTCGCTCGCCTCAATTTGGAACCCAGCCTGGCGAGTGCGATCTTCGATGACTTTCCAGCGATACGCGTACAAGGCGACGTCGTTGCATTGGCGACGCATAGGGCACAAATGAGCGCGGAACAGACGCAGGCGCTCGCGACCATAGAGCGTGCTTTCCGGCAGGCTGGGCTTCAACCGCCGCCTGTATCGGAGATCCTGCGTTCCGTGGAAGGCGACGCGAAGAAAGGGCGGGGGTTGCTCGAGACGCTCATCAAAGGCCAAAAACTGATCCGCGTTTCCGAAGATCTGATTTTTCATTCGGATGTGGTCGCGCACGTTCGCAAATCGCTTTCGTCTCACAAGGGCCGCAAATTCTCGGTTCCTGAGTTCAAAGAATGGACGCAGGTTTCGCGCAAATACGCGATTCCGCTGCTTGAATACCTTGACCGGCAGCATGTCACGCGGCGCGACGGTGATTCGCGCGTCGTCCTGTAGTGCTTTAGAGGACTTCAAAGATCAGGCACTTCAGGTAGTGCGTCTCAGGCACAGTAAGCAGAATGGGGTGATCTTGCGATTGCGTGCGTCTCTCGAGCACTCGTAATTGTTTGCCGCAATCGAGGGCGGCTGACGCGATGATCTCGAGCAGATGCGCTTCGCTCATATGGTGAGAGCAGGAGCAACTGACCAGAATGCCGCCTGTTTCGAGAAGCTGCAGCGAACGTAGATTGACTTCTTTATAACCCCGAGCGGCGCCTTCCAATCCCGAGCGCGACTTCGTGAATGCCGGCGGATCCACAATCACGATGTCGAAGGTGGTTCGCGCGGCGGCCAAATGAGGCAGGTGGTCGAGCACGTCGGCTTGATGGAACGTAATGTTGGTCAGGTTGTTCAGCGCTGCGTTTGCTTTTGCGACGTCGAGCGCCGCGGCCGAACTATCGATGGCGTGGACGGAACTGCAAACGGAAGCCAAAGGCAACGCGAACCCTCCTGTGCCGGTGAAACAATCGAGGGCGCGCCCGCGCGCATAGCGCCGGACGGATTGATAGTTCTCACGCTGGTCCAAGAAGACACCGGTCTTTTGGCCACCGAGGAGATCGGCTTCGCAGGTGAGTCCGTTCATATTTATGTGAACGCGTTCCGGCACGTCACCGGCCAGCACACGTTTTTCCAAAGGCAATTCTTCTTTTAAGCGGACGGCCGCATCATTACGGGCCAGAATGCCCTTCGGCGACAGGAGGGATTCGAGGACAGCGACGATCTCACTCGTGAGCCGGTCCATGCCTTGATCGAGCATTTGCACAACCAGCCATTCGCCATATCGATCGACGATGAGTCCCGGCAGGAGATCGCCTTCAGCATGCACGAGGCGGTAAGCATCCGAGCCGAACACGACGCGGCCGCGATACTCATAGGCGGCTTGGATGCGTCGTTGCAGGAAGTTCGCGTCGATAGGTTCGATGCGGCGGGTCAGAAGGCGCAGCGAGATTTGGGAAGTGGAGCTGTAATGCGCAACACCCAAAACGCGCCCCTTGTAATCGACCACGCGGACTGCATCGCCCGCCGCGGCATCTCCGCGATCGAGCACGTCGCTCGAGAAGACCCAGAGGTGCCCGGAGTGGAGGCGATCGGCTCCTTTGCGAGTCACGCGGACGGTGGGCAGCGGCGGCATCGCCTCATTTAATCAGAGGCTTGGCGGAGGTCTGGTGCGCAACTAAGGGTATTTACTGGTGTAAACCTGTTACGCTTTTAACACAAGGCCAGTAAGACACCAGTAAGACCAGGCAGTATGTTCGTCGGACCACTTACGCGCGACATTCGCTATGCACTCCGCACAGCTCGTCGGCATCCAGGTGGGGCGATAGCAGCCTTTCTTGCTCTGGCGCTCGGAATCGGAGCGACTACCGCAATCTTCAGCGTCGTAAATGCGGTCATTTTGCGCCCGCTGCCGGTCGTCGATGAAGGGTCGCTTGTCCGGATATTCGCCAGCGATGCAAGGTCCGATAAAGACGTTTTCAGCATGACGGATTTCCTGGATTGGAAAAAGCAGCTGAAGTCGTTCTCGGGTCTGGCGCTGTTTCACGTTGATCAAGCCAATCTCACCGGGCAAGGACCTCCCGAACGTCTGCTCATCTGCCAGTGTGACTCGGCAATGCTGCCGGTACTCGGTGTCAGCCCCGTCGCGGGGCGCAATTTCTACGGTGAAGAAGACCAGCCGGGCCGCGGCGCTGTAGCCATGCTGAGCTGGGCATTTTGGGAGAGCCATTTTGCCGGGCAGGATGTAATCGGTCGCAAGATCATCCTCGATGAGCAGCCGTACACAGTCGTTGGGATATTGCCGCGCGACGTCGGGGTGCTTCGAGATGCCGGCGTGTGGGTGCCCGTCACATTCGACTTGAAGAACCTTATCAATACGCATCCGTATCGGCGCTATGGAGCCTTCGGCCGGCTTCGACGCGGCGTTTCTCTCGCCCAAGCGAATGCGGACTTACGCGCGGTAGCGGCTTCGGTCGCTGCGCAATATGAAGCCCGCAAGGCAGGCGTGAGTGCAAGGGCGGTCACTCTGCGCGACTCGATTGCCGGCGATGTGCGGCCCGGGTTACTGATGTTGCTCGGAGCAGGAATGTGTGTGCTGCTAATCGGCTGCGGGAATGTGGCGAATCTGGCGCTGGTCCGGGCTTTTGGGCGGCAACGGGAAATTTCTGTCCGTCTGGCGCTCGGGGCCAGCCGCGCCACTATACTGCGCCAGCTCTTTACGGAAGACGTTTTACTTTCCCTCGGGGCAGCAAGTGCGGGTGTCGGCCTCGCGGCTGGAGCTCTCAAGATATTGAGAAGCCTTCCGAGGACGCGCATTCCGAACCCGCAAGAAATTACGTTGGATGGGCGAGTGTTACTGTTTGCGATCGCAATGGGCGTTTTGACTGCTATCGCTTTTGGGCTTGCCCCTGCGATTCGCATCACGGTCATTCGGGTACACGACAGCATCCGGCAAACGAGCGGACGTATGACCGAATCCAAGGCGCAGCAGCGCCTGCGGACTCTGTTCGTCTTCGTTGAAACGGCTGTGGCAGCGCTGCTCGTAATCCAATCGGGGCTGCTGATTAAAAGCTACGCAAAAGCCTCCCATATCAATCCAGGTTTCGAGGCGGATCATCTACTCACTGTCCACGTCTCGCTTCCGCCGCTGCGTTACAGTTATGAACACCCGGGCTCAGTCGCATCGTTTGCGCGGCAGCTATTGCCAAAGATCCGATCGATCCCAGGGGTTGAAAGCGCCGCGCTTACATCGGATCTGCCACTCAGCGGAACGGGGGGGGGCGCCGGAATCCTGATCGAGGGGCAACCCCGGCCGAAGAATATCGAGGACAGCCCGTTTGTTCAGTGGACGCGCGTCACACCCGGTTACTTCCGGACCATGAACATTCGGTTGCTGCGCGGGCGAGACGTCAATGAACGCGATAACGCAAACGCGCCGGACGTGGCAGTGGTCAACCAGACTTTCGCGAAGCGATTCTTTCCAGGAAAAAGCGCGATCGGGAAGCGTCTTTCACCGCCCCTGAATCGCCCGGAGTGGACGGAAATCGTGGGCGTCGTTGCGGATGTGCCACAGCTCGGGATGGAGAGACGCGCGATTCCGGAGATTTTCTATCCATTACCTCAGGCGGAGGTTCCCTGGCTTGCCATGTCGCTCCGCACTAGCGGCGATCCACTCAGCTATAGCAGCGCAGTCCGCAGAGCGGTGCAAGAGGTGGATCCGGGAGTGGCGGTTTTCCTGCCCAGGAGCATGGATGACATCATTCGAGGGCAGCTCGGCTGGCGCGTGTTTCAGACCTCGCTTGTGGGCGTGTTCGGCGCCATTGCGATCGTGCTCGCTGCGATCGGCATTTACGCGGTGGTCGCGTATTCGGTGACCCAGCGGGTTCGTGAGATCGGGATCCGGATGGCACTGGGAGCGCAGAAGAGACAAATCTTGCGAGTGGTCCTGCGCGAAGGAGCAATACCGGCGTTCTTGGGAGCTCTGGCAGGCGCGCTTTGCTCGCTCGCGCTTTCCAATTTGCTTTCGCAGCTTCTCTACGGAATCGAGTCCACGGATTTACCCACATACCTCATCGTGATTTCGTTATTCCTCGCGATAGCCGTGGTGGCCAGCTATCTTCCTTCGAGGCGGGCGGCGGAATTGGACCCGGCGCGCGCGCTGCGATACGAATAGTTGGATTTGCCGGCGAGCCTGGGGATGAGCATCCGGTATTCTGAGGTGAAAAGATCTCGCCAGTGGCCTGATGCAGCAACCCGCACCGAGTATCAGCGTCGTCATACCCTGCTTCAACGAGAGTGAAGCGATCCCAGAATGCCACCGGCGCGTCAGCGAAGTGCTTCAAACATTGGGCACGTGGTACGAGATCGTGTATGTCGACGACGGCTCTCGTGACACAACGCTTCTGAAGCTGCAGGCCATCTATGCTTCCGATCCGAGCGTGACAGTTATCGAGCTTTCGAGAAACTTTGGACACCAGACAGCGGTGACGGCAGGTCTAGAGGTTTCACAAGGCGAGGTGGTCGTCATCATGGATGCCGATCTTCAGGACCCACCGGAACTCATCGCAAAAATGGTGGAGATCTGGGGGCAAGGCTATGAAGTGGTGTACGGCGTGCGTGAGAGCGCGGCACGGCGAAACGGGATTCAAGCTCTGGACGGCCAAACTTTTCTATGGGCTGATCAACAAGCTGTCGGACGTGGCGATTCCAACGGACACAGGCGATTTCCGGCTTCTCGATCGAAAGGCAGTGGAAGCGATTCGGAAAATGCCCGAGCGGCATCGCTTGCTGCGCGGGATGTGCAGCTGGATTGGTTTTCGTCAATACGGTCTCAAATACATTCGTGCGGCTCGCCTGGCGGGACATACAAAGTACCCGTTAAGAAAAATGGTCAATCTTGCGCTGGATGGAATCGCGTCCTTCTCCACGGTTCCTTTACGCTTTGTTTCCGCATTGGGATTCGTCACAGCGGCACTTTCTTTGATCGGTATTATCTATGCGCTCGTGGTGCGACTGTTCACTCATACATGGGTCGCCGGTTGGGCGATATCGTTTGTCGGAATGCTCTTTCTGGGGGGTGTTCAAATGATCAGCCTTGGAATTGTCGGCGAATATGTGGGTCGCATTTATTCCGAAACCAAGCAGCGGCCGCTTTACCTGGCGCGTTCCGTTCTTCAGCGGCGCGGTGATGAAGAGAGTTCCAAAGCCTGTATGCCCGAATCGCGGGCGTTGCCTCAACCGACTAGATCCTGAACTGAAAACATTGGGCACTAAGTACATCCGGTTTGGCCGCTACGCGACGCGTGTGCGAGCGCCGCTTGTGCTATTGATCTTGACGCTCCTCTTCTATTTGGCTTTCCTAACGAAGACTTATTACTGGGACGGCGTTCTGTTTTCGCTTCAGATAGAGGGCGTGCACCGGGGCGAAGTTCCGGCGGCGGCGCTGTTTCATCCCAATCATCTGCTTTACTCGGCACTCGGGTACCTTCTGTATTCGGCAGCAGTAAGTTGCGGCCTGACCATGCGGGCCATAACCGTGCTGCAGGTTTTCAACGTGCTCACCAGCGCCGCGGCGAGCTACCTCGTGTATGTCCTGTCGAAACGGCTGACCGGCTCCGGACGGATCGCGTCGTTTTCGTGGCTGCTGTTCGCCTGTGGCGCCACCTGGTGGAAATTTTCGACGGACGCCGACAGCTACATCCTGTCTGTCTTGCTTTTGTTGCTCGCGACGTTGTTTCTCTTCGAAGACTCGCCGCGGCTGGTGGCTGTTGCGGTGTGCCACACGCTGGCGATGTTATTTCACGAGCTGGCGATTTTCACGTATGTTCCGGTAATCGCAGCGATTGCTCTTGACCGGCGGCGATCAAGGGCCGCACGGTTTTCGGTGGCGATCGCTTATGTCGCCGGTACTGGGTTATGCGTTACTGCGGTGTACTTATTGTGCTATGCCCAGGCGGCGAAACACGGCGCGCCTCCATCATTACTGAGGTGGATCACCAGCTACGCGGCGGATTCAGGATTTACACATTCGCTGCAGCAGATCGTCGGTTCTTACTTATTAACTTTCTTACGGCTTTTCGTGGGAGGAAAGCTGGTTTTCTTACGCGACTACTTCTCCGTCGCAATCTGCCTCTCTTTATGCGTTTGCCTGGCTGCCATGATTTGGGCCGGTCATCTGTTTCGGCATCCGGATACGGATGCAGGCGTGCGGCCGAATCGCAGAGCCATAATTCTTCTTTGGACTTGGCTGCTGAGCTATGCCATGTTTCTGGGGTCGTGGGATCCCGGAAGTGCTTTTCACAAATTATTCGTGTGGCCGCCCATTGTGCTGCTGATCGCGGTGTATGTCGCGGACACGCCGATGCTTCGAGTACGCAGAAAGGCATTCGTGGCGCTGGCGGTGGCGGTCGCAGCGTGGAACTTCGGGGTGTTCATCTATCCCCATTCGCATGCGAGCGCGGATCCTGTATTGACCTTGGCGCAGAGAATCGACAGAGAACTGCCGAAGCACGCCACGGTTTATTACCGAGTGCTCGATCCCGATGATTGGTACCTGGAGTATTTCGCACCCGGGCGCTTCTGGTCGCCGGTGCATGTGCAGCGCGGTTTAGCTTATATGGGATTCACAAACAGTCCACCCGGGCCGGTGTGCTTTGAAACGACTGCGCTCGAGTTATTTGGAAACGATCCGGCCGCGCTCGCTGCAATCGATCCCGAACGCCGCTGGGATCTAGTGAATAGCAAGCACAATATACGGCTGGACTGTTTGAAGCAGCCGGTGCGCGAGTTGCCTAGACGTCCAGATTACGAACATCGAGAGCGTTTTCCTCGATAAATTTGCGCCGGCTCTCTACATCCTCGCCCATAAGAGTGGAGAAGATCGGCTCGCTTTCGGCGGAGTCTTTCAGATCCACTTGCAACAGGGTGCGGGTCTCGGCGTTCATGGTGGTTGCCCACAATTGTTCGGCATTCATCTCGCCGAGGCCTTTATACCGCTGAATGTTCACTTCGCGTGTGCCTTCGCTTTTGACGGTGGCGAGCAGATCACGCCAGTTCTGAACCGGCTCGCGCTGTGAATCTTTGAGGATGGTAAATGGGGGCACGTTGAAGCGGGCCACTTGCTTTCACGATGGCGCGCAGGCGGCGGAATTCGGGCATGGCCATAAATTCGGTATTGATATAGCGGGTGGCGTTCGTCGGATCTTTATAGCCGATCATCCACGCGGAGTGTTCTTCTTCCCGCTCGACGGTGACTTCAGCTTCGCTTCGCGCAGCCGTTCGGCGACATGCTCGTACGTTCTGCTCGTTCTGCAGATCGGCCTTCGCGTCGATGGGCAGCGATATTTCAGTCAGTACATCAACGACGCGCGCAGTCGCGAACGCGACGCTCCAGGCGGCGGCTAATGGTGCGCGAGCTCGTCGAGCGACATTAAGAAACGCACGCAGCTCAGCGCCGTCGATCTTACGGCCGGTTGTCGGCTTCCCCGGCCGCTGGTGCGGCGCACCGAGTTCGACAGAAAGGTTTTCCGTGGCGCGGCGCAGAATTTCGCGAGTGAATTCTTTGTCGTCTTTGATGTACTTCTCGCTTTTGCCTTTCTTGATTCGATACAGCGGCGGCTGAGCGACGAAAACTTTGCCGCGCGTAATCAACTGCTGCATGTGGCGGAAGAAGAAGGTGAGCAGCAGCGTGCGGATGTGGGAACCGTCCACGTCGGCATCGGTCATGATGATGATCTTGCCGTAGCGCAGCTTGGCCAAATCGAAATCGTCGCCCTTGCCGATGCCGGTACCGATGGCGGTGATCATGGCTCGAATCTCTTCGTGCGCGAGCATTTTGTCGTAGCGGGCCTTCTCGACGTTGAGAATCTTGCCTTTGAGCGGCAAGAATCGCCTGATAACGACGATCGCGGCCGGATTTCGCGGTGCCACCCGCCGATTCGCCTTCGACCAGAAAGAGTTCGCAGCGGTCGGGATCCTTCTCCTGACAGTCGGCCAGCTTGCCGGGCAAGCCGCCCGAATCCAAGCGCACCCTTGCGCCGAGTCAGATCGCGGGCTTTTCTGGCCGCTTCCGTGGCGCGCGCCGCCTCGATTGCCTTAGTGACAATCTTCTTCATCACAGCGGGGTTCTTGTCGAAGAATTCGCCCAGCTTCTCGTTGATTAGCTGGACCACATGGCCGCGGATGTCCGAATTCAGCTTGCCCTTTCGTCTGCCCTTCGAATTGGGGCTGCGGAAGCTTGACACTGATGACCGCGGTCAGGCCTTCGCGAACGTCATCGCCCGTGAGATTTTCTTTTTGATCTTTGAAGAGACCGCTCTGTTGGGCAGCCGTGTTGATGGTTCGCGTCAAGCGCACTGCGGAAAGCAGTGAGGTGGCTTCCGCCATCGACGGTGTTGATGTTATTTGCAAAGCTGAATACGTTTTCCGAGTACGAGTCGTTGTACTGGAGCGCGACTTCGATGTTCACCTTGCCGCCGTTTGGAAGGTCGCGATCGCCTTCAAAGTGAATCGGTTTGTCGTGGAGCGCCGATTTGCCGCGATTGAGATGCTTGATGAACTCGGCGATTCCACCGCTGTAAAAGAACTCTTCCGAACGGATATCCTCGCCGCGTTCATCCGCGAGAGTGATCTTCAGCCCTTTATTGAGAAACGCGAGCTGACGCAGACGCTGGGCCAGAGTGTCGAAGTTGAACTCCGTCGCGTCCATGATCGTCGGGTCTGCTTTGAAGGTGATTTTGGTGCCGGTCTTATTCGATTTGCCGGTTTGCGCAAGCGGCGCTTTGGGAATTCCGCGTTCATAATCTTGTTCCCAGGTCGCTTTCTTGCGCCAGACTTCGAGGTGCAGAGTCTCGGAAAGCGCGTTGACGCAACTCACACCTACGCCGTGAAGGCCGCCGGAAACTTTGTAGCTGTTGGAATCAAACTTGCCTCCGGCGTGAAGCTTGGTCAGCACGACTTGCGCAGCGGAGACACCTTCCTCCTCGTGAATGTCCACCGGAATTCCGCGACCGTTATCGACGACGGTGATGGAATTATCGATGTGAATCGTAACGCTGACTTCCGTACAGTAGCCGGCGAGAGCTTCGTCGACAGAATTGTCCACGACCTCGTAGACGAGGTGATGCAGACCCAGCTCACCGGTTGACCCGATGTACATCGCAGGTCGAAGGCGGACAGCCTCTAAGCCTTCGAGAACCTTAATGCTGGTGGAATCGTAAGTTTCGTTTTGGAATCAGAGTAGCCATATTTTCGACACTCACTAGCGCGATGAAAAACCGCAAACGTCTGCGGCCGCGTCCAGCTTCTTCATAACCTTTCTGTTACTTCGCGTGCGCCCACCCAAGTGCGCTTCGAGGGTGGCGTATTCAGATGCGCATCGGCATCACGACATAGCGGTACACTGTGCCGGCAGCGGCGGCGTGCGGTCGCAGCTCGCCTGCGCTGTTTGCGTCTTTGAAACGAAACTCTACTTCGCTCTGGTCGACGGAACGCAAGAAATCGAGCAGATATTGCGCATTGAATCCGATTTCGACATCCGGGCCGCTATAGTCGACCGGAATAGTCTCTTCGCTCTCTCCGGTCTCGGAGATCGAGGAATGAACTTTTAGCTCGCCTTGAAGAATCTGCAACCGGATGGCCCGGGAACTTTCATCCGCAAACTGGGCCACGCGTTCAATGGCGGCCTTGAGCTCATCCCGCTGTATAACCAGCGTGTGCGGATGCTCTTTTGGCAAAACCCGCTCGTAATCGGGAAAATTACCCGTCAGTTTGCGGCTCAGCAACAGCCGCTTATCGATGCGGAAAAACAGAGTGATTTTCGTTGCCGGAAAACTCGAATTTTTTTGTTGCCGATCGTCGCTCGCCAGCTTTTGAATCTCACTCATGGCTTTCTTCGGCAGCAAAGCGCGATAAGAGCCCGTGAGTCCCGGCAAGCTCCACCCGTTTCTCAACACAGCGCAGACGATGACCATCGGTTGCCACCATCACCAGTCCGCTCTCTTCAGGATGAGCAGTGCGCCATTGAGTGTGAAGCGCGATTCCTCCGCCGAAATTGCGAAGATGGTGCTGCCAATCATCTGCGACAAGATGCTGAGCGGAATCTCCGCCAGCGGCTCGGGCATTTGCGGCAGTTCCGGAAAGCTCTCGCGCGACATGCCCGGCGATGCGCGTTCGCGAGCGACCACATACGAAACTCGCCCACTGATTTTCGGCTAACTTGACCTGAACATCGGCGTCCGGAAGTAAGCGCACATAATCCAGCAGACGGCGCGCCGGGATCGTTCCGGCTCCTTCTTTTTTGATGCGCGCCGGACAAGCGCAACGAATCCCGAGCTCCAAATCTGTCGCAGTGAGCCATACCTGGTCGTGGTCGGTTTCGACCAAAATGTTGGACAGGATCGGGAATCGTTGTTTTCTTCTCGACCACGCCTTGCGTGAGTCCCAGCTCGCGTACGAGATCGGACTTGCTGACTGAGAATTCCATGGCGAGTGTGTGAGAGCTCCTTACTCCTGACTGCTTTGCTATTCTTCCTAAACTGGTATTTATTCAGGTACTAAAGAGAACCGTATTAGTAAGGGTTGTGGAAATGTTGAATTCCTTCTAAATTATAGCAAAACTTAGCGCTTCTCTGCATCCGGGCTGTGGATTTCAGGGTTGCCGGTACTGCAAAAATCAGGCTGTAAAGCTTTTGCACATAGCTCTCCACAACCGCTGGCGGGACCGGTCCTGTGGAAAACAGCATAAGACTAGTGAAGCGAGTCCATTAGCGAATGAATAAGATTGTTTAAATCTTCATCATGCTGGCGCAGTTCTTCGATTTTCTGAACGGAATGGAGGACGGTCGTATGATGCTTACCGCCGAAGTACCGGCCGATTTCGGGCAGGGAAGCGCGGGTGAGTTCCTTCACGAGGTACATGGCGATCTGGCGCGGGTAGGCGATCTGCCGGGTATTGCTCTTCATCTTGAGCTGAGCGGGTTGCAGATTGAAGCGCTCAGCTACGGCCCGCAGAATTGACTCGACCGAGATCTTTCGTTCGCTGCCGGTGTTCAAATGTTTAAGCGTTTGGTGCGCCATCGCCAGCGTGATGGGCTGGCCGGTGACGGAGGAGACGGCGATCAAGCCGCGTGAGAGCGCCCTCGAGTTCACGAACGTTCGATTTGGTTTTGGTGGCGATGAAGATGCGCACGTCCTGCGGCAGCGCTACGCCCTCCGATTCGGCTTTCTTGTCGAGGATGGCCATCTTGGTCTCGAGGTCGGGAGGTTGCACATCGACCATCAAGCCCCCATTCGAACCTGGACCGTAGGCGCTCGACCAGGCCCGGGGAGTTGATTGGGCGCAGAATCGCTCGATACGACAATCTGCTTCTGGTGATCGTAGAGCTCGTTGAAGGTGTGAAAGAACTCCTCCTGTGTGCGCTCTTTGCCGGCGATGATCTGAATGTCGTCGATCAGCAGGATGTCGGCAGAGCGGTAGTGGCGATGGAAGATCGACATGCGCTCCAGCTTGATGGAGGTGATCATCTCGTTCATAAAACGCTCGCTGGACGTGTACACGACATTCAGCCCGCGGAAATTATCGAGAAGACTGCGGCCGATGGCGTGCATCAGATGCGTTTTGCCGACGCCGGCGCCACCGTAGATGAAAAGTGGGTTGTAACTCCGGGAAGGCATTTTGGCCACCGCCTGGGCGGCTGCATGGGCCAATTGGTTTGAAGACCCTACGACGTAAGTGTCGAACGTCAGCCTGCGGATTCAGCCAACTCGCGGTGTTCTCAAACACCGGTTCGACCGAATGTAGGTGACCGTTCGTCATAGCTGGGCCGCCAACCTGCGCCGCTGCCGCCACGGGCAGCGATTCGATCTCGTAGAGGACTCTACGGACCGGAAGGTTCAACTCCTGTATCGCATTACGGATCTGCGGCGTGTACTCCTGCCTGATCCACTCCTCCGTTGTTGTATCTGGAACCCGTACGGTAAGCTCCCCTTCATGCAAGGACGCCAGAGCAGTTCGAGAAATCCAATTCTTGTATGCTCCCCCGGTCAGCTTGACAGCCAGCCAGCCCTTGATCTCTTCCCAAGCGTCACTCAACTCCTGCACTCCTGCTTGAGTCGAACGGCACACAATTCCCACATCTTTTCCACTACTGTGGAAAAGGCATGCCTACCATTTTGTGAGGCTGATTGCCACCGTGAAGCAGCAAATTACGTGTTGAGGGGAACCGTCTCCGTCGATTCGGAAATCACAGTCTAACATAGCGAAGCTGTTTTCAAAGAGAAATCTGAGCACAATATAATTGCTTGAAAATGAATGAGTTACGCGTTCGAGATCAGGGTCGCGAAGTGCCTCGTCGGGGCCGCTCGCGCCTGTGAATTCTACTAACACCCACTGTTGCAATCACATGAATTGACTTCGCAACAAACTCATCGGAGAATGTCGAATATACCCTCCAAGCGGGAGTAACTCAGCTGGTAGAGTGCAACCTTGCCAAGGTTGATGTCGCGGGTTCGAATCCCGTCTCCCGCTCCAGTCCGCCGAAATTTCGTAATCTTCCTCACTGAACCTTGGGATTTATCTGGCCCGTCCTGAGCCGATGAGCAAAATGAGCTTCGGTCTTGCCGGTCAACTATTTTCCACATCGCTACGTCGTAGAGGAGCAGGGAGACCAATTCTGAAACGCATTTCGACCGTACTCGGTATTGTGGCGCTGTCGTTATCGCTCACCTCCGCGGTAGCAAGCACAAGCCGAAAGCCTAAGAAGATTAAGGCGACGTCGAATCCTCCCCAGTACGCGGCCTTCAGTAAACCGCTCTCCCGAGAAGTAGAACTTCACCACGCCCTTGATCGGCTGACGTTCGGTCCGGAGCCGGGCGATTTGGAACGGGTGGGCAAGCTGGGAGTTGACAAGTGGGTTGAGCTGCAACTCCATCCCGAGAAGATTGCGGAGAATCCGGCGCTCGAACAACGTCTTGCTCCCCTGGAATCGCTGCGCATGAGCATTCATGATGCCTATGTTCACTATCCTTCGCCGCAGATGATTGCGGCCTTTGCACGCGGCCGCGGGCAACTTCCTGAAGATCCGGAATTGCGCGCGATTGTGGTGCGTCTGGCCGATCGGTATCTCGAAAAACGAGACGCTCAAGCGGCCACAGTTTCCGGGTCCGGGACTCCGCAAGCGGGGGCGGCGGGCACCCAAAATCCAAATGACGATTCGGACCTCAACCTGAGGGTCAAGCTCTCGGCGATCCTCACGCCCGACGAGATCGACGTTCTGCGGAATGGGAAACCGGAGGAGAAACGAGCACTGCTCGCTTCTCTTCCACCGGAAAAACGGAATGACTTCGTGTGGGCGCTGCGGCCAGGCGAGCGGCAAAAGTTGTTTGTCTTCGCGCCTGTGGAGCTTCGCCGCGAACTAATGCTCTCCGTGAATCCACAAAACGTGGTCGCGACAGATTTAACTGAGGGTAAACTTTTGCGCGCGATCTACAGCAACCGGCAATTGCAGGAGCTGCTGGTCGATTTTTGGTACAACCATTTCAACGTTTTCCTAAACAAGGGTGCAGACCGTTACCTGATACCGACCTATGAGCGCGAAGCCATCCGTCCGCACGTGTTCGGGAAGTTTTACGATCTTCTGCTCGGGACGGCGGAAAGCCCAGCGATGTTGTTTTACCTCGATAATTGGCAATCCGTCGGAGCAGACGCGGCCGCGCAACGCTTTCCACGGGCGAATCAGAAGAAGAACAAGCGCGGGCTTAACGAAAACTACGGACGCGAGCTTCTGGAGTTGCACACGCTCGGCGTGGACGGCGGTTATACGCAAAAGGACGTGATTGAGGTCGCGCGCTGCTTTACCGGATGGACGATCGCGGGCCCGCGTAAAGGCGGCGGATTCGACTACAACGACAAGATGCACGATAAGGGCGAAAAGGTTGTGCTCGGTCACGTGATCCCGGCGGGCGGCGGCATGAACGATGGGTTGAAGGTCCTGGCGATTCTGGCGCATCATCCGTCTACGGCCCATTTCATTTCCCTGAAGCTGGCGAAACGCTTCGTGGCCGACGACCCTCCCCCATCGCTGGTGAATCGCATGGCAGAGACATTCACGAAGACGGACGGAGATCTGCGTGAGGTGATGCGGACCATGCTCGCGTCGCCGGAGTTCTGGTCGCAAGGCGCGTACAACGCGAAAGTGAAAACGCCTTTCGAAATGATTGTGAGTGCCGTACGCGCGACGAACGCAGATGTCACCTCCGCGTTCCTGCTGGTGAATCAGCTGCAGAAGCTGGGTGAACCGTTGTATCGCAAGATTGAACCGACGGGCTATTCGAGCGCGAACGCCGAATGGGTGAGTTCCGCGGGTTTACTGGATCGCATGAATTTCGCGCTGGCGTTGGCGCACAACCGCGTCCCCGGGGTGACGGTGGACATCACGCAATGGCAGACCCTGACCGAACGGGATCCGATGGAATTAGCGCGCGGGATACTGGACCAGGATCCGAGCCCGCAGACCAAAGCCGCGATCGAGAAGGCCCTGAAGGATCCGGATCTGCAGAACCAGTTGGCGCAAAATGCAAAAGCGGGACCGCCGCAGCTGCCGAGCCTCATCGCTGGCCTGGTCATCGGGTCGCCGGAGTTCCAGCGCCGTTAGACGGATGAGTAGGAGTACACGATGACTTCACGCAGATTATTTCTAAGAAATTCAGCGCTGGCGATGTTTGGCGTCGGATCGGTGCCCACGTGGCTGGGCCGCGCCCTTTATGCTGAGCCAAGCGCTCCCGAGCGGAAGAAGATCCTCATTGCCATTTTCCAGCGCGGCGCCGTAGATGGGTTGAACGTCGTAGTTCCGCACGGCGAACCCGCCTATTACGGATTGAGGCCCACGATTTCGATTCCGCGCCCGGACGGAACCGAGCAGTCGGCCATCGATCTGGACGGCCACTTCGGGCTTCACCCCTCGCTCCATTCACTCAAGCCGCTGTGGGACAAGCAGCAACTCGCGATTGTAGAGGCGGTCGGGTCGCCGGATCCCACGCGCTCACATTTCGACGCGCAGGATTACATGGAATCGGGCACTCCTGGTCTGAAAGCAACGTATGATGGGTGGCTCAATCGCGCGATGCGGGCGGAGCCGCGACCCTCCCCGTTGCGGGCGGTTAGTCTTGGTCCTGAGTTGCCGCGAACCTTGCGCGGCAAGAACGAAGCGCTTGCGATCAACAGCATTAATGATTTTGAAGTGAAGGACCAGCGCCTCGCGGCCACCTTCGAAAGCATGTACGGCACAACGGCCGATCAAGTGTCTGAATGGTACCGGGCGCGAGACGTTCGATGCCATCAAGATCATGCAGTCGATTCAGAAATCGCCCTACGCGCCCGGCGAATGGCGCAAACTATCCAGGCGGACGTCTCGGGCAGAGCCTGCAGCAGATCGCGCGCATCATCAAGGCAGATGTGGGGCTCGAAGTGGCCTTTACAGATGTGGGCGGATGGGACACACACGTCAACGAAGTCGGCCCGCAACCGCATACGGGCCAGTTATCCAACTTGCTCAGGGATTTCGGCGATGCGCTGGCCGCTTTCTCACAAGACATGGGTGACCGGATGGCAGATATCACGGTCGCGACCATGTCTGAGTTTGGCCGTACGGTGAAGGAGAATGGCAACCGCGGCACGGATCACGGGCACGCGAACGTGATGTTTGTGCTGGGCGGGGGCGTTCGCGGAGGAAGAGTCTACGGCGATTGGCCCGGCCTCGAGCGCGAGCAGCTTTACGAAGGCCGCGATCTGAACGTCACCACTGATTTCCGCACCGTGCTGTCGGAGCTCGTGACGAAACAGATGGGCAATCGCGACATCGGGACCGTGTTCCCAGGATTTAGGGCCGGCGGAATGCGCGGAATTCTGTCGGCGTAATCCTCTTTTGGCTGAGATTTGGTATCGGCGTCGAACGACTATTCTTTAGCTTCCGAAGCAAAGGACAAATTGAAGCCAAAAGTGTATAAACGGGGACACACCTGGATTTTGTGGGTTCCCGGCATCCGTGTTTACAGATTTACGAGTTGGGATAACGCAATTACGTACGCGCTGAATCCCGAAGCACTCCGGCACTAACTAGCCGGCAACGGCAGGCCGCTGAGCCTGCCTTTGTGCGAATTGCCAAGCGTCGGCGACGATTCGATCCAAATCCGCCCGCTTCGGCCGCCATCCTAGAGCCGATTGCAGTTTCGTAGAATCGGCGACTAGGCTGGGAGGATCGCCCTCGCGGCGTGGCCCAACAGTGTACGGCACTTTTTTGCCGGTCACGCGCTCGACAGCGGCGACCACCTCTTTCACCGATTTGCCAGAGCCGGTCCCCACATTAAACACATCTGACTTGCCGCCGCCGAGAAGGTGTTCTAGGGCGAAAATGTGTGCGTCGGCGAGATCGCTAACGTGAATGTAGTCGCGGATGCAGGTACCGTCGGGCGTCGCATAATCGTCCCCGAATAAGGTCACAGCTTTACCGGTTTGAACGGCGCGAAGAATTAGGGGAATGAGATGCGTCTCCGGCTCGTGCCGTTCGCCCAATCCCGCATCGGGCTCGGCCCCGCAGGCGTTAAAGTATCGCAGGCGGATGCTTCGGAGGTCCCGGTAGCGGTCGAGCCACTCGAGTGTGTTCTCGACCATCACCTTCGATTCGCCATACGGATTGATGGGCGCATTGGGCTGGTCTTCGGTGATCGGCACTCGCTGGGGGATGCCGTAAGCCGCCGCCGTTGACGAAAAGACGAGGTGCTTCACACCCGCGCGCAACATGGCTTCGAACAGCGCTACAGAACCGCCGACGTTATTAGCGAAGTAGAGTTCCGGAAGCTGGGTAGATTCGCCGACGGAGATGAAAGCTGCGAAGTGGACCACGGCGTCGATGCGCTCGTGCGTGAGCAATTCCGCCAGCCTGTCGGTCTCGTGAACATCTATCACGTGAAGAAGATCTTCAGGCACGGCATCACGATACCCGCGCGAAAGGTTGTCGACGACGAGCACCGAGTGCCCCTGCTTCTGCAGGAAATAACGAGTATGAGAGCCGATATAACCAGCCCCGCCGGTGACCAGAATGTTAGCCAAGCACTTCCGAGTGTAGCGGCTGAGATCCTGAGAGAAGATGTCGCTGCTGGAGGCTCGGAACGTCACGAAAGTGTACGAAACGGAAGGTGCGCCGGTGATGGCGTTGCAGGATGTTTCGATTGAGGTGGATGCCGCAGAATTCATCGCCTTAGTGGGCAGAAGCGGATGCGGTAAATCGACGCTGTTAAATCTGTGCGGGGCGATGGACTTTCCAAGCTCGGGAGAAGTGCTTATTGATGGCGCAAGCACCACTAAGCTGAACGATGCGCAGTTGACTCGCTTGCGGCGTGAGAAGGTCGGCTTCGTTTTTCAATCGTTTCAGTTGCTGCACACACTGACTGCGGTCGAAAACGTCGAGATGCCGCTGTTGCTCGCGGGTCGAAAGAACGCGCGGCGCGCGGCGCTCGAACGCTTGCGCTGGGTGGAAATGGAGGAGTACGCGGATCGTTTACCGCACCAGCTGTCGGGAGGCCAGCAGCAGCGCGTGGCGATCGCACGAGCTTTGGTTCACGATCCACGCCTGCTTCTTGCGGACGAGCCGACCGGAAATCTCGACACGAGTACGGGTGAAATCGTCTCGAGCCTGCTGCACCGCATCGTGCGGGAGTTCGGCGTCGCGGTTATTGTGGCGACGCACAGCGCGGAGAGTGTTGCGATTGCTGACCGCGTGATCCATCTGCGCGACGGGCGCGTGGTGGAGGTGAACGTTGCGGGTGTTGCAGGACGGCTCCGATGAGTTCTGGCTCGATTCTGTTTGTGCGCCTCATACTGCGTCCACTTGCGCGCGAGCCGGTGAGAACGGCGCTGACCACGTTTGCGGTCGCACTGGGAGTGGCCGTCGTTATTGCAATCGATCTCGCAGGCCAAGCAGCGGCGGGAAGTTTTCATTCATCGCTCGAATCGCTCACCGGCAAATCCGATCTCGTCATCACTGCTACCGGGGGATTGGATGAAGAGCTGCTCGGTCGTTTGGTTCAACTGCCGTATGCTTTCGACTTCGCGCCCCGGATCGAAGATTTCGCATCGATCAACGGCAAAGGAGAGGCCTTACCATTCATTGGTCTGGATCTGATCGGCCGGCGCGGTGAAGACGAGATCGAGAGCGGAACATTTGAGAGATCCGGCGAGCAGTTTCTGGCGGGTGACCCGATCTGGGTGGGTCAAAGCCTCGGATTACATCGGGGCGACCACGTCCGATTGCTGCTGAATGATGCCATGCGTTCATTCACCGTTGCTGGTGTATTGAAGTCGCGGAGTGGCGAGGCCGGCGAGAACAACGTGATTGTTGCGGACATCGGGCTGGCGCAGATGGTGACGGGCAAAATTGGGCGGATCGACAGCATCGATGTGCAGGTACCGCCAGATCAGCCCCTCGAGTATTGGCGGCGGTTGATCCAACAACACGTGCCGCCGTCTGCAAGCGTGTCACCGCAAGGTGCGCGCACGGACGAAAACCGCAAGATGCTCGCCGCCTTTCGCTGGAATCTCCACGTTCTCAGCTACATCGCTCTGGGGGTCGGCGCGTTTCTGATCTACAACACGATTTCCGTTTCCGTCGTGCGGCGCAGGACTGAAATCGGCATCGTGCGAGCGCTGGGCGCAACACGGGCGATGATCCGGAACAGTTTTGTTGCCGAAGCGCTGTTTTTCGCGGTTACCGGCAGCGTGCTGGGGCTGGTGATCGGGCGCTTGATGGCGATCGGTGCCGTCCGGCTCATCGGCGGCACGGTTCAGTCACTGTACGTGAGTAGCCAGCCAGCACCGATAACCCTGACGCTCGCGTCCGTCATTATCGGAATCGCACTCGGCACAGGTATTTCGATGCTTGCAGCCCTTGCCCCGGCGATGGAAGCCTCCCGAGTGGCGCCGGTCGAGGCTATGGCGCGAGGTCGTCAAGAGTATGTCGTTAAAGTACGTTCACGTCGCGCCATGTTATGGTCCGTGCCGATGCTGGTCGCGGCAATCGTACTTTCGCAACTGCCCGCCGTCGCGGGCCAGCCGGTATTCGCGTACGCTGCCGTCCTGTTCTTGATCGCTGGAACCGTAACCCTGATTCCGAAGATCGTGACATACTTCGGTGCGACCGTAAATCAGGCGCTCGAGAAGCTTCTCGGAGTAGAAGCGTTGCTGGCGATGCGTTCGCTTCGCGGTTCGATCGGTCGCACCTCCGTTCTTACAGCGGCTCTCGCTACCGCCGTTGCCATGACTGCGAGCGTCGGGATAATGGTCGGCAGCTTCCGCGAGACTGTTTGGCTGTGGATGAACGACCAGCTCAAAGCGGACTTCTACCTGCGTCCCGCAGGATCGTCCTCAGCTGATCGCCATCCCACGATGAGCGCGGATCTCGCGGATCGGATCGAACGCTTGCCCGGAATCGCGGCGGTCGACCGGTTTCGTGCGTATCCGATCACGTATGAAGGCCTGCCTGCCACGTTGGGAGGAGGCGAGACGAGCAGGATTCGGTCTTCCGCCAGCACCCGCTTTCTGGGAGGTGAGAATCGTGACGCAATTCTTTCGCGACTTCCCACTGGTGACTACGCGGTAGTGAGTGAGCCGTTCGCAAACAAGCACAATGTGCGCGTCGGAAGCATGCTCGCTCTGCCGCTTGCCGGTGCCGTCCACAAATTTCAAGTTCTAGGCATCTACTACGACTATTCGACTGAGCGGGGATTCATCATACTCGACCGTCAAACTCTTTTGAAGTACTTGCCCGATCGCGCGGTGTCGAACCTTGCTGTCTACTTGAAGCCCGGCGCTGATCGGAAGGCAGTGCGTCGCGAGATCGACGGCGTGCTCGGAGGTCGTGCCGTGCTGGTTTTTGCAAACAGCACGCTTCGCCGCGGGGCACTCCAGGTTTTCGACCGCACGTTCCGCATCACTTACGCACTTGAAGCAGTAGCAGTGGTGGTGGCCGTTATGGGAATCGCCGGGGCGCTGTTGGCCATGGTGATTGACCGTCGCCGCGAATTTGCGCTGCTGCGCTTCCTCGGCGGCGCCCAGCCGCAGATCAGGAGAATTATTCTTTGCGAAGCAGGGCTGCTCGGACTACTGGCGAACGGTATCGGTCTGATTCTGGGCACGGTCTTATCGCTCATCCTGATCTTCGTTATCAATAAGCAGTCGTTCGGCTGGACCATTCAGTTCCACTGGCCCGTTGCGCTGCTTCTAGCAGCTTTGACCGGCGTCTATATCGCCACCGTTGTGGCCGGCCTTTATCCGGCACGCATTGCAGTTCGGATGAATCCGATTGAAATGATGCATGAAGAGTAGAGTCGCCGGCGCGCTGTGGATCCTGGTATTAACACTCTCGGCTCAGGAGTGGAAAGTGGCGGAACCGGGCTATCGCTACGAATTTCCACGCGATCATTTCGATCATCCCGATTACCAGACGGAGTGGTGGTATTACACCGGAAACCTGCGCGCCGCCAACGGTCATCGCTTCGGCTTCGAGTTGACGTTCTTTCGCGAAGCCATTCGTCTGTCGAAACAAGAAGCGGCGGCGTCTGACGAAACGTGGCGGCCAGCTCAAATTTACCTCGCGCACTTCGCGTTGAGTGACATAGATGGCGGCGAGTTTTATCACACGGAGCGGCTGAACCGGGCGGGGCCGGGGCTCGCGGGTGCAAGTCTCAACCAGCAGCGATATTGGAACGGGAACTGGCAAGTTCGCTGGACATCACTGAAGAGCGGAGAACAGAGTCTACAGGCTATGTGCCCGCGGCTGACCTTGAGAGTCGACATCAAACCTGAAAAGCTGGCCGTCATTAACGGTCAGAACGGTATCAGTCAAAAAGGTCCGCTTCGCGGCGAGGCCTCGCACTACATTTCCTTCACGCGGCTTCGTGCGATGGGGCAACTCGAATGGAATCACGAGACATTTGCTGTTACTGGGATCGCATGGATGGATCACGAGTTCTTCTCGGAGTCCCGTGACGACACGCTGGCGGGTTGGGACTGGTTCGCCATTCAGTTGGACAACAACGAGGAGCTGATGCTATACCGGCTGCGGACGAAAGCGGGGCAGGTGAGTCCATACTCCTCGGGAACTTATGTCGATTCGCACGGCGACGCTCACTTTCTCAACAGTTCGCAGTTTTCTGTATCGCCGGGCGGAGTGTGGCAGAGCGCCGCGTCGGGCGCACGATATCCACTGGAATGGAAAATTGTCGTGCCGTCGGTTAAGCTTGAGCTCACCCAAAAGACCACACTGAACAACCAGGAACTCTTCAGCGGCAACCGCCTCGCGCCCACATACTGGGAAGGTGCAGTCACTTACCAGGGGCAGATCCATTCCGAAGCCATCAGAGGCGTCGGGTATCTGGAGATGACTGGCTACGCGCAGCACCTGGGCGTACATACACCGTGATCTGCTGCCCGCCCAATTTCCAGGATGCGGCTTCGTGCAAACCTAACGCGACGCACTGATTCGGCGTAATGTCGGGCTGCCATTCGTAGAAATGGCTGAGGAATCGTCGCACCAAAGGAATAGAAATGACACCGTTCGCGGGCGCCCAGGTTCGCGTATAGGTAATCAGCGCGTCAAAGCTCGCGGGCCGCAGCGCGCGAATGGAAGTGTAGTGAAAATCGTTCGTTTCCACCACCTTCAGTTTGCGATTCACAAACCCGTAATCGGGATTCTCAAGCGCGGCAGTATAGGGCCAAGCTGTTGCAATTGTCCGGCTCGTCAAATTGCGTTGAGCGAACCCTGCCGCCGCTTGCTGAAGCTGCACGAACTGCACCATTGCAAAGTTGTTCTCGTAGGGAAAAGGATAAGGCGGATTCCAGAACAGGCTGACAACTAAGCCGGCCAGGAGCGCAGTCGTTGCGCCGACGTTTGCCCATTTACTGACGCACGTCATTGCGACCGCCACCGCGATATAGAAGAGGGGAAGCACGGGGAGCAGATAGCGCTCCAGCTCCGCGCCGCCAAAGATGGACACGAGCAGCACGTGGGCAGCCGCCAGTGCAGCAGCGATGCGCCAAGCCGGACTTCGGAACGCTCTTGCTCCCCACCCGGCAACGAGCAGGACCGCGGTTCCGATCCAGCGAAATTCCGCAAAAAACAAATAGTAGATGTGGCGCGTGAACGAAAATGCTATGCGCACGGGATGCAGCGAATAGCCCACGTTGTAATGCGCGAAGCCTGGATTACCGAGCCAGTAGCCGGTCGCGCGATGCAGTACGGCCAGCCATAGAACCAGCGCGACAGCGGGCGCAATGAAGTATGAGGCGCGTCGAAAGTCTTTCTGACGCACCAGCACGACAAAAAATACCAAGGGTGCAACAAGGCCGGTCTCTTTCACCAGTACAAGAACTACGCTCACTGCCGCCGCAGCCGCGTAATTCTTTTTCAAGAACAGTAGCAGCGCCAACAGCGTGAACACCATTGCCGGCATGTCCAGCTGCGCCATCATGCTCTGGGTAAAGAAGAGCGGCGACGCAAGCAGGAAAATCGGCGGCACGAATGCGGGAGCGCCTTTTGTACCCTTACTCAGTTCGATCGCGAGCAGGAACGTGATCAGCAGGCCTGCGCTTGCAAGAAGCAACATCGCCACTCGTGTGATGGGAATAGAAAATCCGAACAGCTTGTACCAAAGGTCGAGGTAAACCTCCACACCCGGCGGGTGCACGTTCGGAACAGTGGAGCGCGCAACCCATGCGCCTGTGCGGAGCAGATCCAGCGCGGTGGGAATGAATTGACCATGCTCGTCCCAATAGAAAGGCAGGCTCAGCAGAGCGACATGAATTGAGAAAAGCGGTGCCGCAAACAGCAAGAAAAATACCAGCAGATAAACCGGACGCGTTCGAGTAGGCCGGGTCTCCGCCAATGCGAACGGAGGCAATTTCGGCATCGGTGGCCGAGGCGGCACGGGCATTCCGGCCTACTGAATGAGGTCGCCTTGTGTCTGCGCTTCCAGGCGAATCTCTCCGAACGCGGCCTCGTACTGTTTTAGGTTTTGCTGCAGGACGTTCGAAAGGGCCTTGGCTTGTGGCGGACTCAAGTAGATGCCTTGAAAATTCTGAATTGTGACGGCGTCCGGAGCAGTTTGATTCACGATGCCAAACATCAGGAAGAAGTCCCAAAGACTCACGCGCATTTGTACGCTGTTGGCGTACATCTCGCGGTAATCCGGCGAATTGGTGAGTTGAAATTTGGGCTGTGGCTGGCCTGGAGTCATGCTCCTAGTATCCATAACGCGCAGACGAACGCACCGGCACTATACAGCAGGAAATGAGGAATAAGATGGCGGGGACGACGGGGCTCGAACCCGCGACCTCCGACGTGACAGGCCGGCGTTCTAACCAACTGAACTACGTCCCCTCGTGCAGGCAAACGTCGGACATCAGCAGGATAACATAGCGCGCCATTCTGCACGATGCAGCGTTTGCGGCCGCTGCCAAGTGGGTTGTGAGAAGCCTTATGACTTCTTTAGGTAGTCCTCGTTACATTTGAATCGGACGTATAACGACGCTCAAATTTATGGCCGATCTGCTTTACATTTTGCTCGGTGTACTGTTCTTCGTCGCCTGCTGGGCTTTTACGAAGGCGTGTGATCGCCTTTGAACTTTGTTGCTGATGGGGGTTGCTCGTATGGATTACATCGTCGGCGGAGTTGCTACCGTCTTACTTTTCGTTTATCTGATCTATGCGTTGCTGAAGCCGGAGAAGTTCTAGTTCAGGCACCGCTATGACGACCAACGGTTTACTGCAGATTGCGATTTTCTTCCTCATCATCCTCGCTTTAACGAAGCCGATGGGCAGCTTCATGGCGAGGCTCTTCGAAGGAAAGAAAACGTTTCTACATCCCGTGCTGCGGCCGTTAGAAGTGCTGAGTTACAAGTTCGCCGGAATCAATGAGGCAACGGAACAGCGCTGGACGCAATACACCGCTGCGCTGTTAGCTTTCAGCATCTTCAGCTTTCTGTTCGTCTATCTACTCCAGCGATTGCAAGGAGTTTTGCCGCTGAATCCTCAACATTTCGGCGCCGGTCTGGTCTCGCCAGATCTAGCGTTCAACACCGCGATCAGCTTCTTGACGAACACAAACTGGCAAAACTATTCCGGCGAGTCAACGCTTAGCTATTTCGTGCAGATGGCTGCGTTAACGGTTCAGAATTTCGCATCCGCAGCCGCAGGAATTGCGGTGGCCATAGCTGTCACTCGCGGCTTCGCACGCCAGCAGGTGAACAGCTTGGGCAACTTCTGGGTCGATATGACGCGTTCGGTCGTTTATATCCTTCTGCCGATTTCGCTCCTGGCTGCCTTGTTCTTCTGCTCCCAAGGCGTCATTCAAAACTTTCATCCTTACACGGTGGCGAAAACGCTCGAAGGCGCGAGACAGATCATCACGCAGGGGCCGGTCGCATCGCAGGAAGCGATCAAGATGCTCGGCACGAACGGAGGTGGATTCTTCGGCGCGAACTCCGCTCATCCGTTTGAGAATCCGACGCCGCTAAGCAATTTCTTTCAAATCATCCTGATCTTCCTCATTCCTGCCGGGCTGACTTACACGTTCGGCGTCATTGTCGGGGACAGGAGACAAGGCTGGACGCTGTTCTCTGCATGTGCCGTGATGTTTCTGGCTGGTGCTTTGGTTTGCTATTGGGCAGAACAAAAAGGAAATCCGACGCTAGCCAAGCTGGGCGTTGAGACCAGCGCCACTGCGACGCAGACGGGCGGGAACATGGAGGGCAAAGAAACGCGTTTCGGCATCGCAGCGTCCGCTCTCTTCGCAACCATTACCACTGATGCAAGCTGCGGTGCAGTGAATGGAATGCATGACAGCTTCACGCCGCTCGGCGGACTAGTTCCGCTTTTCAACATCCAGACCGGAGAAGTGATCTTCGGCGGTGTCGGCGCCGGACTCTACGGCCTTCTTCTCTACGCGATCGTGGCGGTCTTTATTGCAGGCCTGATGGTGGGCCGCACGCCGGAGTATGTCGGCAAGAAGATCGAGCAGAAAGAGGTGAAAATGGCAATGCTCGCACTGATTGCCACCGCGTTTAGCATTCTTGTTTTTGCCGCCATCTCGTCAGTGATTCACTTTTCACCTCCCACGAAGGATGCCAAAGGTCAGCCAGTCAGCCACAATTATTGGAATCCGCCCGGAGCTGCGACGGCCAATCTCACCAATGCCGGACCGCACGGTTTTAGCGAAGAATTATACGCGTACACCAGCGCTACCGGTAACAACGGCAGCGCATTCGGCGGCCTGAGCGGCAATACGCCTTGGTACAACCTGACCCTCGGCCTGGCAATGCTGATGGGCCGCTTCCTATTCTTGATTCCACTTCTCGCGGCGGCTGGAAGTTTGGCGATGAAGAAGAAAGTCGCGGAGACGCTGGGCACTTTGCCCACACACGGGCCCCTGTTTGTCACTCTGCTGGTTGGAACTGTGATTCTGGTCGGCGCTCTGACGTTTTTCCCGGCGCTGGCGCTCGGGCCCATCGTAGAACACTACCTGATGATGGACGGCAAGCTTTTGTCGACGCTGCTGTTGCCGCTCTGGAGCTAGACGATGGCAAGCTTAATCGAGATCCCTCCTGGCAAGGCGGCGAATGAAGATTCCACATCTTTGCTTCCCGGCAAGCTGGTGCGCGCGCGGCCGCTCTTCGATCCGGAAATCGTTCGACGTGCGATCAGAGACTCTTTAATCAAGCTGAACCCAATCACGCTGCTAAAGAACCCCGTTATGTTTGTGGTGGAAGTGGGTGCGGCCCTGGTGACTGTGTTTCTGGTGCGCGACGTATTGACGGGGGGCGCCGGAAAAATCGGTTTCGAGCTGCAGATTTCGATTTGGCTCTGGTTTACTGTGCTGTTCGCTAACTTTGCTGAAGCAATGGCAGAGGCACGGGGTAAGGCGCAGGCCGACACACTTCGAAAAACTAAGACCGATTCGATGGCCAAGCGTATTCTCAGCAACGGCAGAGTGGAAATCGTGCCGGCTTCCAAGCTTCGCTCCTGCGATATCGTCATCGCGGAAGCAGGCGACCTGATTCCTGGAGACGGAGAGGTCATCGAGGGCATCGCCACAGTTGACGAGTCGGTGATCACTGGCGAAAGCGCTCCTGTTATCCGCGAATCCGGAGGCGATCGCAGCGCTGTTACCGGCGGGACGAGGATTCTCTCCGATCGCATCACGATTCGGATCATGTCGAACCCCGGGGAGACGTTTCTCGATAAGATGATCGCCCTGGTCGAAGGCGCCGAACGCCAAAAGACGCCCAACGAAGTTGCTTTGAACATCTTGATCGCGGGCTTGACGCTGATTTTCCTGCTCGCAGTCGCTACGCTGCATCCATTCGCTGTTTACGCGGTTTCGTCGGCGGGTGCCGGAATGGTGCCTACCGTCGCCGTGCTGGTTTCGTTGCTGGTTTGCTTGATTCCAACTACCATCGGTGGTCTGCTATCTGCAATCGGCATCGCCGGCATGGATCGCGTGATGCAGCATAACGTCCTGGCCATGAGTGGCAAGGCGGTCGAGGCATCCGGCGACGTGAACACGCTGCTCCTCGACAAGACCGGCACCATCACTCTGGGCAATCGCGAAGCGGTCGAGTTCATTAATTTGCCGGGCGTTACGGAAGGAGAACTGGCGGACGCGGCCCAGCTATCGAGCCTCGCGGACGAAACACCGGAAGGCCGCTCGGTTGTCGTGCTTGCGAAAGAGAAATACGGTCTTCGAGGACGTGAGATTGCTGAGCACGAAGCACACTTCATTCCGTTTTCTGCCTACACACGCATGAGTGGCGTCGATATTGACGGCCGCATGCTGCGTAAGGGGGCAAGTGGAGCAATCGCGGCATTCGTGAAAGATCTGGGCGGCGCGGTTCCCTCGAGTTACGAAGAAACGTCGGACCGTATTTCACGGACTGGAGGCACTCCGCTGGCTGTCGCCGACGGACCTCGCGCGCTCGGCATCATTCACCTCAAGGACATCGTGAAAGGCGGAATGAGCGAACGCATCGCACAGCTTCGCGCCATGGGGATCCGATCGGTGATGATCACGGGCGACAATCCGCTCACTGCTGCCGCAATTGCGCACGAGGCCGGGGTCGACGATTTTCTCGCGCAAGCTACGCCTGCCGACAAACTCGCCTACATTCGCCGCGAGCAAGCGGATGGGCGTCTGGTCGCGATGACGGGTGACGGGACCAATGATGCGCCGGCGCTTGCGCAAGCAGATGTCGGGCTCGCCATGAACAGTGGAACGATGGCTGCGAAAGAGGCGGGCAACATGGTCGACCTTGACAGTAATCCGACCAAGCTGATTGAGGTGGTCGCCATCGGCAAGCAACTACTCATCACTCGCGGAGCATTGACGACCTTTTCGATCGCTAATGACGTTGCGAAATACTTCGCGATCATTCCGGCCATGTTCATGGCCACCTATCCTGTTTTGGCGCGTTTCAACATCATGGGCTTGCATACGCCGCAAAGTGCCGTTCTCGCAGCCGTCATCTTTAATGCGTTGATCATCATTGCGCTGGTGCCGCTCGCATTGCGCGGTGTGAAATATCGGCCGCTCGGCGCCGCTTCTCTGCTGCGCCGGAACGTCCTGGTCTATGGCCTGGGAGGAATTATCGTGCCGTTCCCCGGCATATGGATTATCGATCAGTTGCTGGTGCTGCTGCATCTCGCATAGCACTTCGAGAGAAAGGAAACGATGTTACAACAACTTGCGCCAGCGTTTCGGATGGTTGTACTGTTGACGATTGTCACCGGTCTGATTTATCCGGGAGTTGTCACCGGCCTTTGTCAGATCTTTTTCAAGAATCAGGCCAATGGAAGTCTGGTCACTCAGAAAGGGCAGGTGATTGGCTCGGCGCTGCTCGGTCAGAACTTCGCGCGCGCGGAATATTTCCATCCCCGTCCCTCCGCTGCAGGAAATGACGGCTATGATCCCATGATCTCGGGCGGGTCCAATCTCGGGCCGACGAGTCAGAGGCTGTACGACCGGATGAAGGCTTCAGCCGCACAATTTCGCAAAGAGAATCCCCACTATTTGGGACCGATTCCCGCTGATGCGCTCGCGACATCGGGTAGCGGTCTCGATCCGGAAATCAGTGTCGGCAATGCTATGGCGCAAGCTTCCCGCATCGCGACGGCGCGCGGGGTAACCCCGACCGCAATCGAAAGCTTGATTGCATCCGCAACGGAAAATCGAGATCTGGGGTTGCTCGGTGAACCGCGAGTAAATGTTCTGATGCTCAATCTGAAGCTTGATGGCAAACTTCCGCAGCATTAAGCACAACGCGAATTAGTCTACAGTTCGAGGAATTTATGTCACGTGCTGTCTCGTTTCTCTTCCTGTGTCTGGTCTCGGGGTTCTGTGTTTGCGCGCAGCAACCGCCTGAGAACGGACAACCGCTCACCGACCGAGAGCGCATGCTGCTCGAGCGTATCGACAGGCTGGAAGAGCGCATTGCGGCTCTGGAAAGCAAGCAGCAGACCGATGCGACACAGGCCGCCTTTCCGAGTCAAACGGCTGCCCCTGAATCAGCAACCCCGGCCCAGGGCGCAACACCGGCCACGCAATCAAACACACCGAGCCAAGCAGCCCAGCAAACTCCTCCAGCAAATCCGGGCGACTCTGCCTTGTCGTTTGCCGATGGCACTACTCTCAATTTCAACCTGGACGGGTACTACGGATACAACTTCAATCACCCCGTGGGGCGCGTAAATTTACTTCGCGCCAACGACGTACTTGCAAACAACTTCACATTGAACCAGGCGGACATCATGGTCGAACGTGCGCCAGACGTTTCCGCGGGCCGCCGCTTCGGATTCCGCGCGGATCTGATGTTTGGAGAACAGACCGAAACACTACAGGGCAGCTCCGTCAACGAGCCCCGCCCGCAGGTGTATCGAAACATTTATCAGGCTTACGGTTCCTACGTGTTTCCAATCGGAAGCGGTCTGCAAATTGATTTCGGCAAATTCTCGAGCTCTCTCGGCGCGGAAAGCAATTACACCAAAGACCAGCTCAACTATTCGCGCTCGTATTTCTTCAGCTTTCTGCCGTTCTACCACATGGGTCTGCGCGCGAACTATAACCTCAACAGCAAACTCTCACTGCAATACTGGCTTGTCAACGGCGCCAACCAAATTGAAGATTTCAACGGCTTCAAGAGCCAGGCCGCCATTCTCATCGTGAAGCCGAACAGCAATATTACATGGAACATCAACTATTACGAAGGCCAGGAACAGCGCGATGTCGTTCCCGTGATCGTTGCCGGAATTCCAGTGCTGCCCACTCAGCCGGGGCTATCCACGACGCCTATTCAAACGGCTCACAATGGTCGCGAGCACATCTTCGACTCCTACATCGCTTTCCAAATGGGGCCAAATTGGAGCGCAACCGTGGAGGGGGACTGGGTTATCAGCCGCGTAGCATCGACGTCATATCCGGCACGCGCCTACGGCGGAGTGGGATACCTGCATCGTCAATTGACGAAGGCACTCGCTCTGAACGGCCGCTTCGAGTATTTGGCGGACCCGGACGGTCTTTTCAGCGGCGTGCGGCAAGATCTGAAGGAAGTCACGGCAACGGCCGTGTATCAATTCGTCGATGGCTTCCAGACGCGCCTCGAATACCGGCGCGATTTCAGCAACCAGCCGTTTTTCCTGGCCAATAATCCAGCCATAACCTCTCGAGTGCAGGACACCGCGACGCTCGGGATGATTTGGTGGTTCGGCGGAAAACAGGGCGCGTGGTAGACGAGAACCCACGCGGAAGTTTGAAAAAATAGCAATAGATTGCCAGCGCTAACGGAACACAAACGAACTCCAGAACAGCTCCTGCAGCAATTAGAGGCTGAGGAAGAACGCCAGAGGCGCGGCCGGCTGAAAGTTTTCTTGGGCTACGCGTCGGGTGTCGGCAAGAGTTTTCGCATGTTGGATGAAGGGCGGCGACGCTTTGCACGCGGCGAAGACGTCGTCGTGGTCGCAATGCAGCCCAAGCTGTCTCGCGAAGTGGCCCAGGCGATGTCCACGCTCGAAGTCATTCCACTTAAAGACGTCAATGGTACGGCCGTCATGGACAGCCCGCGCATTTTGTCGCGCAGGCCCAAAGTCTGTCTGGTAGACGGCTTGGCGTACGACAATCCGCCCGGATTCCCGCACGAGAAGCGCTGGCAGGATGTGGAGCAACTGCTCGAAGCGGGTATTTCAGTGATCACCTCCGTTAATCTGCAGCACATCGAAGAGATGCGGCCGCAGGTGGAAAGCATTACGGGGAAGCACGTCACCCAAACCGTACCCATAAGTTTCATTCAAACTGCCGACGAGATCGTCGTTGTCGACATGCCGCCGGAACGTTCCATGACGGTTTCGGAAGATGGGAAATCAAACACGGCGCAACGGCTTTCACAGCTGCAACTTTCGGAATTGCGCGAAATCGCTCTTCTGTTGGCCGCTGACGTGGTGGACAAACAACTAGAACGCTATCTGGCGCGCCACGGCATCGAGCAGAGTTGGGGCACTCAGGAGCGCATTCTGGTCTGCCTTTCACCGCAGCACCGATGCCGCTCGCATGCTCGAAAGCGGAGCACGCAATCGCGACCGTTTTCATGGCGAGCTAATCGTGGCCCATATGAATCGACCTGAGTGGTCATCCGGCGAGCGCCAGCATGTGGAGCAGGGCCTCGAGCTGGCGAAGCAGAAAGATGCCGAGGTCGTGGAACTCGACGGCGAAGATGCTGTCGATACGGTCGTGCGCTTCGCCCGCCAGCGCGGAATTACGCAGATTTACGTTGGCCACAAAGGGCGTGAGAGCTGGTGGGAACGCGCTTTCGGTAGCGACTTGGACCGCCTCATCCGCTCAGCGGAAGGCATGGACGTGCGCGTGTTTCCTCATTCCTAGGCGCGCGCGGTCACGAATATTCGACCGAACCCGAGTTCAGGGCTCACGCCCGCGTCTGTCGCGCCCATAGTTTCAATGTGGCGAAAACCCGCGGCCCTCAGTGCGCCTAAAATCTCGGACTTGTCATAGCAACGCTGCTCGACTATGCTGCGGCGCTGGCGCCAGCAGTTCCCAGCGCCTGTGCGGATGAACCAGATCAGTTCTGTCATCGCCTTCCGGGTAGCTAAAGTCATAGGTGCCGCGCATCATCTTGACCGCTTCATCGCTTACGTCGACCATCCATTGCCGAAGATCGGCCGAATATGCCTGCTCGAGGTTCATGTCGAATACGAACAAGGCCCCGGGTTCGAGCGCGCCGTGAACGCGCACGAACACTTGGCCAAGATCCTCCAGGCTCATCATGTGGTTGAGCGAATCGAAGGTCGAAATCGCGGCGTCGAAGCGGCGCTCGATCTGCAGAGTGCGTGCATCCTGCACCTGTAAGTCGACGCCGGGCAACTCCGCGCGCGCGATGGCAATCAGCTCGGCGGAAGAGTCGAATCCGGTCACGCAATACCCGCGGCGCACCAACTCCTGGGTTACGTGCCCCGAGCCGCAACAAACATCCAGAACGCGCCTCCCGGGGGCCACTCGTGAGAAAAACAGTTTTTCAAGCGCGGGTAATGCGGCGGGCAAATACCAGTCGGCCCACAGCGCGTGATACATGCCGGCAATCTCGTCGTAAGCGGAAAATGAACTGTCGATCATTTGCGAGAGAGAGCTGCTGGTGCCCGGGGCGGGACTTGAACCCGCACTCCGCTTGCGCGAAAAAGGATTTTAAGTCCTTTGCGTCTGCCAATTTCGCCACCCGGGCGCATGGATCATTTTAGCGGGCCGCAAAAATCCGGCGAAAACCTGAAGTTTTTTCTTTCAGCCGGCGTCTGCGCCCCGTTTTACGGCCTTTCCAGGCGCTCACATTCAAAAAAACGACAAAAACGCCCGGTTTTCTGCCGTTTTCACTTTACAAGGCCATTTAAAGCCCGTATCATCGAGTTGATCAGAAGAGAGATCGAACATTTTCGTGGCGTAATGTTTTAACGTAATGCGGAGAACATCTGCACGTTTCTCTTTGAACATCCAATACACAATTCTCGGGAGGCTGTTAAATGGCTGATGCAAAACGAATGACCCAAACCGCGATCGTCAGAGAACTCGCGGAAACTTCAGGAATCAATAATCGGGTGGCGAAGCAGTTCATGGAATCGCTTGCCGAGCTCGCGGTTCGCGAGACGAAAAAGAACGGCGTATTCGTGCTGCCGGGCATTGGCCGCTTGGTGCGCGCCGATCGAAAGGCTCGCGTCGGCCGCAATCCCGCAACGGGAGAAGCGATCAAGATACCGGCCAAGAAAGTCGTGAAATTCCGCGTCGCGAAATCGGTTAAAGACGCGATCGTGCCGCCGAAGAAAGTGGCTACGGGCAAGTAAGAACTCAACAGACAAGCAAAACCCCCGCGGCTCGACCCTTTTGATCCGCGGGGTTTCGTCTTCCTTGTTTAAGGCTGTCCGCTACTGCGGCTTTTTCTCGTCCTTCTGTTCTTCCTCGCCCTTGATCGAACCTTTGAAGTTCTTGATTCCCTCGCCCAAACCCTTGGCCAACTCTGGAATTTTCTTGCCGCCGAACAGTAACGCCGCAATTACCAGAATCAGGACGATGTCGGTAGGGCTCGTGATGATAAGAAATGCAGGCCCGGCAATTAGCATCGACTTCTCCTGTTGTGGCTCGGCTCTTTCAGTGTAGACCCGTTTATGTGCGCTGGAACGCAGCGAACACGACTCGAAGTACAAGGGTCAACAGAATGAGGGGCAGGAGTATGCCGAAAGCTTTGCCCTTACTCACACGGAACGCCTTGCTGAGGATCAGGACGACCATGACAATCCACCAAATTTCGAAAACGGAGAAGTAGCCGAGGAACGCCGCAGCATATTTATTCGCACCCTGCGGCAGGAAAATGTCCAGCCCCAAGGGCGGCTGCAACTCCGCTACGGTAGATACTTCACCCTTGGCTTTGAGAATGATGGCGCTTGCGATCGCCGCTAAAGCCTGAATCAATGAGCATCCCGCGACTAGATTAAATAGCCACAGGAACTTTGTAGTCACGGACATGATGGACGACATCGCGAACAGAATCAGCGCGTCGAATGCATACAGGGCGGCGACGACAATGGGTGCCGACCAGAGGACGATCCATTGCAGCTTCATGCTTAAATCCATGCCGCGCTGATACTGCTCCGGACTTGCATTTGCCGGCAACGGCATGGTCTCCATCACGTGCTGCGTCATAGGAATGCGAATATAACTCGCCACCATTGTCACGATAGATAGGACAATCAGCGGTCCCAGCCAAAACCATTTGCTGAAGACCCGTTTCGCCGCGCCTTCAGGGTCGATGAAGAAATTGCCCATTCCGGCCAGATCGTCTGCGAAACTCTCCCGTCGCTCCGCGGGTAACTCGGGTACAGTCGTGCTCATCGCCAAATCTCCTGTATGTGGGTCGATCCGCATTATACTCACACTCGCGCCGGTAAAGTTGAGCAGCGGTGGGCGCTAGGGTTCGACCAGCTACGCTTGTGAATGACGCCGTGAATCGTGCCTTTTTTGCCTTAGCGGTCTGTGTCGCCCTCAGCGGCTGCAGCCGCACGCCCGAAGCGAGCGGTCCCGAGCGTCATTACCGGCTCTCCGGGGAGGTCATGGCAATAGACACCAAACACCAAACTGCGACCATAGCGGCCGCTGCCATCCCGGACTTTATGGATGCGATGACGATGGAATACCCGGTGAAATCCAAAGCGGAGCTCAATTCACTTCACGTAGGCGAGAAGATACAGGCGACGCTTGACGTCAGCGCTTCGGGCGACGCGTACAACTTATCGAATATCCAGCAGCGGAACGCAATGAAATAAAGCCTCACTCATCTAGTTGCGGAACGGAATGTTCCTCCTGCGCGCACCTCTTCGATGGCAGCGGTTAGATCTCGTAGAGCCGATCGTTTCAGTACATACCCGCTTGCGCCCACTCGGAACGCCTCGTCGATGTAGGCTGCATCGGGATGTTGGCTGACGAAGATGATGCGCACCGTGGGCATTTTTTCTTTGAGCTGCCGGGCTGCGGCAAAACCGCCCATGACCGGCATCGAAATGTCCAGCAATACGATGTCCGGCCGAAGTCGTTCCGCGGCGTTGACCGCCTCCAACCCATTCTCAGCTTCGCCGACGATCTCGCAGGCACGTTCGACATAATGCCGGATCATGTCTCTGATCGCGGCGTCGTCATCCGCGATGAGCAGCCGCGTCGACTGGCTCATGGTCGTTTCTGCCGGAAAACGACTACGCTGAGCGCAGCTCCCAATTCAAGCTGAATGTGCCTTGGTCCCGTAGATCCCATGCGTGGCTTCCTCGCGTAATTCACCCCGTCCGTCCTCTGTATCTATTAATGACGCGGTATCGAAGACTAGAACAACGAGGGAAATCCACAGCAGGTCCGCGACCAACAAATGAAACAGCTGCATCCACACGGGTGCGAGGAGGGACAGATTCACCGCGCCCACGACCAGCTGAAATATGGTGAGTGCCACCACGCGCCCGGCAGTTTTTCGGGTGCCGTTCCGATGATTTTGCTTCAACCAGCGCGCCGCCGTCCAGATGATGTAGGCCGCTCCTGCGATCGCGATCAGTGGATGAACCATTCGAAGCCGCAACAGAACACTCGAGGCACGAGAGAAATCTTGTTGCATGCCCGAGCCGAGCGATGTAGCAGGGAACAGCGTATCGCCCAACGCCGCAATTGCTCCGGTAATGCTCACGAACACGGTCGCCCCAAGTGCGCCGATCAGCCGTGGCGGCACTCTTCTGAACGGCATAGCAAACGCATTCTTTGACGCGAGACACGCAGTAACGGCCAGGGCACCGAGCAGCAGCATAGTGTTGGTCAGATGTGCCGCGAGGTACCACGCTCTTCCGACGGACTGATCTCTCGCGACAAGGCGGAGCAGTACCAACCCGGCTCCGAGCGCCGCTTCGATAACTAGAAATCCCAGCGACAACAGCGACCACCGGCGTACCGTATGTTTACGTGGAAAGACGATGAAAGCCCAGACGCACAGCGCAATCGCAGCAATTGTGTCTAGCGACGTCATGGCGCGATGCGTGTACTCGATCGCCATCGGGGCAGCCATATGCTGCGGGATCACTTGGCCATTGCAAAACGGCCAGTGCGCGCCACATCCGTCTCCAGAAAAGGACACGCGTACGTAAGCGCCCCACAAGATCACTGGCAGGTTGTAGGCCAACACAAGCCACGCAAATATCGCAAAGGCTTTACGTCCGGGTGCCTTCCTGGCGTCCATTTACTTCCTACCGCTCCTGTGCCAAGCGACTCGCAAAATGGCCGCGACGCTGCAAACTTCCGTTATCTGACTGTCCGATGACCATTTGTATCGCTTCCTCGAACGGTTTCCATTCAACGCTGATGTCTTCTTCGGGATCGAGCCGCATGTCCGTTCGCGAAAGCTGAGTCGCCAGGTACAACGTCTGGACATCGTCGGTGACCCCATTGCAAACATCGACAGGTCCTAAAACCTGCCACTTTCCGGCGATCACTCCCGCTTCTTCGGCCAGCTCACGTTTTGCCACGTCGAGCATGTCGGTCTCGCCCGGATGCGATCCGCCGCGCGGCACTTCCCAGGAATATCTATTCACGGAATAGCGCCACTGTCCAACCAGGACGATCTCGTCGCGCTCGTTCATCGCCACCACACCGACGGATGGTCTGATCTCGACGACGCCATAAATCCCAGCGGCGCCGTCGGGCCGGATTACCTGATCCTCGCGCACCCGAATCCACGGATTCGCGTATACGATTTTCGAAGACTGGGTTCGCCACGGATTCTCCGGCACTGCGCTAGGCCGCCGCACCGCATATGGCGGCAAGCACATCCAAATCGACATTCCCGCCGGAAATAATAATTCCCACCGATCGGATATCGCGGGGAAGCTTCTTGTGGAGGACGGCCGCAGCTGCGACCGCACCGCTCGGCTCGACCAGCATCTTCATTCGCGTTAGCAGGAACCGCATTGTCGCTTTGATCTCGTCTTCCGACACCAGCAGAACGCCGTCGGCGAACGCCCGGACGATCGGGAAAGTCAGGTTGCCCGGTATCGTCGTGCGCAGTCCATCCGCAATGGTCGGCGGTGGGGCAATCTCGACGGGCGTGCCGCGCTCCAGCGAAAGCTGCCAATCATTCGCCGAGGCGGGTTCAACACCGAAGACTCGAATATCGGGTCTTAGCGTCTTTGCGGCCACCAGCGTTCCCGAAAGCAATCCGCCTCCTCCGAGCGGAACCACGATTGCGTCCAGTTCCGGCTGCTCACGCATCAACTCGAGCGCGGTAGTTGCTTGCCCGGCCATGATCCACGGATGGTTGTAAGAGGGTAGGGTAACGGCGCCTGTCTCGCTTGCAATGCCATTCGCAATCTTTTCCCGGTCGTCGCGCTGCCGGTCATAGAAAACGATCTTCGGCCCATACGCTTGCGTCGATTCGAGCTTCGCTTTAGGGGCGTCTGTCGGCATCACGATAGTCGCAGCGACATGGAAGTGAGCGGCGGCGATGGCGACGGCCTGAGCGTGATTGCCCGAAGAATACGTGACCACGCCGCGCTTGCGTTCCTCATCGCTGAGCGATGATAGGAAATTTGTCGCTCCCCGAATCTTGAAGGCTCCACCACGCTGAAAGTTCTCACACTTGAAGTACGCTTCTACACCGGATGCCTCATTAACCAGGCGCGAGGTATAAATCGGCGTGTGACGCGCTAAGGCTTTGATTCGTTCGGATGCCGCAATCACATCGTCGAGAGTGACCGTTTGCTCCGCTACCTGGCCGGCAATGCTCATCAGTAACCCGCCCTCTTATCCACTATGTTTAGCAGCGGCTGTCCAGTGATGTATCGATGAAAATTTTCAACGAAGCACTGTGCGCTTAAATCCAACCAATCCGGATCCCGCGTTCGATCGGTGCAGTGTGGCGAGATCAGCACGTTTTCCATATCCCAGAAGGGATGATCTTCGGGCAGCGGCTCGTGTTCGAATACGTCCAACGCAGCGGCCGCCACCCGCTTTTCGCGAAGCGCCTCGATCAGCGCGGCTTCGTCAATCACCGGTCCGCGCCCCACATTGATGACGATTACCGAAGGCTTCACGATATGAAACTCCGGGCCGCCTATCATGTGCCGCGTCTCGGGGGTCAGCGGGGCCGCAGCGAGCAGGACATCCACTTCCCTCAGCATCGTTTTGAACTCGGTCGCGGGGAACATACGGTCGACAATCGGATCCCCGGCGGATGCTGCAGGATTCCGACGTGTCGCGTAGATTTTGACGCCCAGCGCCTTGGCGAGCATCGCGCATTCACGCCCGATCTCGCCATAGCCTATGACACCCATTGTCTTTCCACGCAGCCAGTCGACCAGAAAATCGTCCCATCGATGTGCCCGCTGGTTTTCGACGAGCCGCCGTACGTGTTTGTAGAAATACAGCATGCCCGTGATCGCGAACTCGGCGAGCGATCGCTTGAAAACCCCTCGCGCATTGGTGATAATGACGGGACTGTCGATGAGCTCCGGGAACAGCAGTTTGTCTACGCCGGCTGCGAGCGAATGGATCCACTTCAGCTTGCGCGTATGCCGCCACACCTGTTCGAACGGCGGCGCTTTCCCTACAATCCCCGAATATAAGATGACTTCGGCATCGGGGGCGTGCTTCTCGAGACTGGCGGGCTCGTTGTCCACGGAGATGTTCGCCGACGCACGAATGGGCTCCAAATTCCTTAGCAAGTAGTGATCAGGCGGGCAGATAACCAGAAGGTTCGGCTTGGGCATCGACGCTCGTAGTCATCTTACCGACCCTCCACGACTTCTTAGAAACCGAAGCGGAGTAAGCCGTAAACTAAAGGTGTGCAAGAACGCTGTACGTGTGGCGCGGTCCTTCCGGAGGATGCCCGCTTTTGCCACAAATGTGGAAAACCTCAGTATGACGAGGACATCAGCCGCCTGACGGCCCAGCCGGACCCTGCCGCCCCTGTTCCATCCTCCGTTCCGCCTCCGGTGCCCTCCGCTGCCGGGATTTCGTTCAAAAATTCGCGAGCTGTTTGGATCAGTGTCCTGGTCGCGGGCGGAACTCTGATCACATTGATCGCCATAGCCTTGTTGGTGCCCACTTTGCTTCCGGTTGTGCTCTGCGCGGCCGGGTTTGTAGCGGCCCGGTTGTATAACGGGCCATCTGGTCCACCGTTGAGCACTGCCGGCGGTGCTCGGCTCGGTTGGATGACCGGCTTCTGGATGTTTCTCGTTTTCGCGTTGATGTGTGCGTTAACGGCACTGGTGGTCGCCAGCCCAGAGGGTTGGGAGCAAGCCAAAACCATGTCCGCGCAGCTGCCGCAAGCATCGAAATTGATGTCGCTTACTCCACATGACTTCCTGATGCAATTACTGCTTGAAATTCCGTTCTTCTTTTTTCTGTTGACTCTCCTGCCCGGCTTGGGCGGCATGCTCGGGGCCAAGCTCTCGCGGCGGCGGAGTTCCTGACGGCGGGGCGATCCTGCACGGTTGCTTCAATCGGGTCTTTATCGTAAGGTGAGAACCATGGAAGTACACCTCACAGCCGAGCAACAAGCGCAGCTCGCGGAGATCGCCACTAAAGCTGGCATGAATCCCGAGCGGTTGGCGACGAATGTTGTTGTTCGTTATCTTGATGAAGAAGCCGCTTCCTTGCCGCCGTGGAAAAGGGAATCGCGGCAGCGAAGCGCGGCGAGTTCATCGAAGAAGAGGAAATGGACGCGCGCCTTGAAGCGATGTTCAAGGTGTGATGCGGATCCGTTGGACCGTTCCGGCAGCCGACGATTTGGAAAGCATCAAGAACTACCTTCAGCGGCGTTTTGCCCATTTTGCAGAGCCTACCGTGCGGACCATTTATCAGCGTATCCGTTCGCTTAAAACCGCGCCGCACCGCGGCAGACCCGGCCACCGCAACGGCACAAGAGAACTGCCTCTAGCACCGCTTCCTTACGTGGTCGTCTATACGCTTGAACCGGAAATCATCGAAATTCTGCATATTTATCACGGGTCCCAGGACTGGGTAGATTAACGGCTGTCCTTCTGTTCCCTTCTGCCCGCACCTCGCTCGTGACGCCTGCGCTTGAAACCCACTTCGGGTTGCTACGCTGAATTGCCAACCTCCGATGAGCAAATCGATCCTGACCTTGACCGTCAATCCAGCAGTCGATCGAATCGTCACGGTGGACAGGCTCGCCTTTGAAGACCGCGCCTACATCGAATCAACCACCGAAGCCGCCGGCGGTCGTGGCATCAACGCCGCTCGCGTGCTCACAAGCTTCGGAGCAAACGTCACTGCTATCACCGTTTCGGGCCGTGAGGTTGGCCGAACCTTCGAAGAGCAGTTGCAGCATGACACTTTCCGCAAAGAAATCGTAAAGATCCGCAGCAACATCCGGATCAATCTCACGATTTCCGACCGCCAGGGTCTGTCGGTAAAGCTGAACGAACGCGGGCCCAAGCTCACCAGCTCCGATCAAGAGCACCTCACCAGCGCGGTGGAACATCTGTTGCCGACAGCTTCCTGGCTTCTGCTGTGCGGCAGCCTTCCACCCGCTGTCGAGGAACATTTCTACGCCCGGCTGATCCAGCTTGCAGAGAAGAACAAGGTCGAGACGCTGCTCGATACCGACGGCGACGCGTTGCTATATGGCCTCGAAGCGGGACCTACCATTGTCAAACCCAATCAGTCGGAAGCCGAGCGCTTGCTAAACACACCTCTGATCACGCGATCACAATTGATCGACGCCGTGCAGCGCATTAAGGCGTTGGGACCAAAGTCGGTTGTCTTATCGCTGGGAAGCCGCGGAATCATCGCGGCCACCTCGACAGAGGGCGTGCTGGAAGTTATGCCGCCGCCCGTGAAAGCGCTGTGTCCGATCGGCGCAGGTGACGCCATGTCGGCGGCCATCGTTTGGGCGCTCGATCGCGGCGAATCTTTTGGCGACGCGCTTCGATGGGGCGTGGCGGCAGGAACCGCTTCGTCCCAGCTGCCGGGCATTACCTTGGCAAATCTCCAGCAAACGAAGGAAATTTATCCCCAGACCCAGATCACTCGCATCGTGGTCTGATCCGGACCGCTAATCGTATTTCTCGTAGATGATCTGCTTACGATCGAAGCCCCGCTGCTTCAGTTCTTTCCGAACGTCATCCACCATTTCTTTCAGTCCACAAATGTAGACCTCGAGAGTGGCTAATTCGTCCGGCGTTCGGATCGCCAGCGCTTCATCCAAATGCTGCTGTACGCGCCCGGTTCGGCCTTTCCACGATGCAGACGGGCGTGTGATCGTTGGAATAAAGCGGAAACTCGGATACTCTTCCGCTAGGCGATCAAACTCGTCACCATAGAGCAGGCCTTCCTCGTAACGCACGCCGAATAGCAGGGTAATGTGGGGCTCGGTCCTTGGAAGATGATCGAGAAGCATGGATCGAAATGGCGCGATACCGGTGCCAGTCGCGACAAACACGGCCCGGTGACCGGGATGCCGCAGCGTGAAATATCCGAGCGGTTCGTGTATCTCCACGTCGTCACCCGGCTTCAGGCCGAATAGCCAAGGAGAAACAATGCCATCCTCGACGCGGTTCAAGCACAACGCAAAGCGGTTGCCGCCACGAGGCGAGGCGATGGAATAGGCACGCGTCACTTCTTTGCCGTCCTCGCGGTCGATGACCGAAACGAATTGTCCCGGTGTGAATGAAAAGCTCTCGACGCCAGGCACTTCAAATTCGAAGTGATGCACCTCGGGCGCAAGCTCTTTCCATTCGACCAATCTGGCCCTCAGCGGTGATACCTCTCTTATAGGATGATGCTCGGCGCTCGTTCTTCGACTCCCGGGTCGGGAACCATGTGCCTCAAAAGATCCAAATACATGCGGCCACGCGGCCGGCCGTTCAGGTTCTGCTGGCCCAGGCGGTGCAGAAACACAAGAATGGCCAGAATCTCGGCGTTACGATACGCGGTCAGCTGTTCGCGCTCCGCCCTGAGCTTCTGATAATCCGCCAAAGAGGCTGCAAAGGAGCGCTGTACGGATGCCGCAATACTATTGTCCGCCCTGGTCTCGTAAACGAGCCCGGATTCGAGCGTGCGATGAGTCTGGATCAGCGCCTCGAGCGCGGCAAGTACATCCGCATCGATCGCGTTCGCCGTCCGCATGGCAGCCTCAACCAGTGAGTAAATGCAAAACAGCAAAAGCTCTTCGTGCGTGCGAATGAACTCTTCTGTTACGTCTACGTCGACATTTGCAAGCTGATCGGCAGTGATCGCGATGGGTTTCTCGTGCCGGTGCGCCTCCTGCAGCCATTCGCACGCGAGCGGGCAGGAGAGCGAAACTTCGCGCTCGCTGCCGCAGCAAATAGTGCAAATATCGCCGCCGACGGCGGGACAGGCGCGTCGGGCACGGCGCTTCCCGCAGATCTTGCACAAAACAGTTTGAACCATCGGCTAACGGCTATTATCGGATCAGAACGAAATGAAGCGACTGGATCTGTACATCAAGGTCGAAGTGGAAGTGGACGACGAAGAAAAGCCGGAACGGGTGGGCGCGGAGATCTGCCATCAAATTGAGAAAATCTATATCGTCCGATCCGCTGAGTTATCCAATACGATCATTCGCGAATAGCTCATCCCAGCAATTCCTTGTAGACGCGCATCAAGTAAGCGTCAGTCATACCCGCGATGTAATCGCAGACCACACGATGAACCGGTTCGCCGCTGAAACTTTCGCGATATCCGGCGGATATGTGATCCGGATGGTCGACCAAAAAACTGAAAAGTTCGCCCATCTTCCCGATCGCCGCGCTCCGATCCTCGATCAAAATCGCGTAAGAGTAGACCCGCTTAGCAAGCAAGGCCTTCATCTGCCGGCTGATTTCCGCCGCTTCGGGCGTTAGCTGAGCGAGCCGGTAATCGAGCGCGCGCACGTCCTCGACCGTTTGTACACCCGCGGCTTGCGCCGCCCGAGCGGTACCTTCGATCAAGCCACCCGCCAGGATATTGATGAGCTGGCGTTGAATCTCCCAGAACCTGACCCGATCGGATGCTCCTGGAAATTGCGTATCCATCTGCTCCGCCAGTTCAGCGGCGCCGGGAACGGACTCCTTCATATCCACCATGGAGACGAGACCCGCCGAAAAGGCGTCGTCGACGTCGGCAGTGTTGTAAGCGATTTCGTCGGCGAGATCCAGCAATTGCGCTTCGAGCGGTGGCCGAACTCCCGGCAGCAGCTCCTGCAGATCCGCTTCTGCATCGGCGTTCAACTCGCGAGAGTGTTTGATGATGCCCTCGCGAACTTCAAAGGTGAGATTTAGTCCATCGAAACGCGCATAGCGCTGCTCGAGAACATCCACGATCCGTAGAGCCTGCCGGTTGTGCTCGAACGAACTCCCGAACTTACGCATCTGCGAGTCCAGTTCCTTTTCGCCGACATGCGCAAAAGGCGGATGACCCATGTCATGAGCGAGCGCCAGCGTCTCCGTGTACTCTTCGTTTAATTGAAGCGCGCCGGCCACTGTGCGGGCAATCTGCGAGACCTCAATGGTGTGGGTGAGCCGGTTGCGGAAGTGGTCGCACAGTCCCGCCGCGAATACTTGCGTTTTGCCTTCCAGGCGCCGGAATGCGCGCGAGTGGATCACCCGGTCGCGGTCGCGCTGAAAATCGTTCCTGTAAGGATGCGGCGGCTCGGGGAATTTACGACCGCGCAAATGTTGCGGACCCAAACGAAGCCGGCCCAGCATGGTTGGAAACGAGCTACTTCGAAAGTTGGGAGGAGATTTCGTCAGCGGCGCGAGCCACCGCGGGGTCTTGATTGGGCGATTTCAGCGACTGAACAATCCTCTTCGCTTCTTGCGGATTGGTAGTCGTATCGAGACGAGCGAGCAAGATCTGAGCCTGGGCTTTCGACACCAGGTCGGACGGCTTATTCACCATCTCGCGAAGCAGGTTCTGTGCTTCGGACACTCTGTTCTGCGCCGCATAAAGCTGCGCCAGCGCGATCTTGGCCAGCGGCGCACATTCGTTACTGGAATTCGCGACCGGCTTCAAATCGGCCTCGGCGCTTTTCGGATCACCGTTTTGCGCCTCCAAAGTGCCTCGATAGTACTGTGCAATCAAGCCTTCGCGGCTCCCTCCATCTTTCGTAATCACGCTGGAGAGTGCTTGAATCGAGGCTTGGCGCTTCGCTTCCTCGGTCGGAAAGCTCTGGGCAGAGGGGTTGGGTGAAGCGACCGGCCTGTCTAAAACTTCGAAAGCATTCTGCAAGTCCTGCTCCCGCACGGACTTCCTGTAGGATGCGTACCAAAAAGCCGCTCCCGCGATCACCAACACCGCGATTGCCGCGATTATCCAGCGAATGACTAGCTGGCGGTGCGCTTGAGTGAAACCGACAACTTCGGAAACAGCATCCGTGAAATGGTCGTGCTGAAGCTGGTCCTTTAGTTCATGACGGGTCAAAACGGACTACTGCCTTTCTCGGACTTACTGGGTGAGCAACCAGTAGGGTATCATACCGGCCACGTCCGTCGGCGGGCCTGTTGGATCTGCCCCGCGCCCTATGGCTTCAGATCGGCTAAGTCCCGCTTTATCGCGAACTTCACGAGGCCGGCCACATCGTGGATGTCCAGCTTGCGCATCAAGCTCGAGCGGTAGGTGTCGACGGTTTTCGGGCTGAGCGAAAGGCGCGCCGCGATCTCTTTGGCACGAATGCCTTCGACCAGCAGCGAGAACACCTGAAATTCGCGGCTGCTGAGCGAATCCAGCGGATCTTCCCCGTTATGCCGCCCGTTATTTTCGCCGAACAGCGACATCACCTCGATCTGGGGTGAAACGTAGATGCCGCCTTGCGTGAACTGGCAGAGTGCATCGGCCATCTGCTCCGAAGTCGAGCTCTTGAGCAGATAACCGCAGGCGCCCGTTCGCAGCACCTCGAGCACCGTCTTGCGATCCTTACGCACGGAAAACACCGCGCAACGGGTGCGAAGCTCGCGCTCCCGAACGCGCCGAATCACTTCCGTAGCAGCTAAATCCGACAACCCGAGGTCGAGCAGCGCAATCGCTGGTTCCAAGCGCTGGATCTCCTCTAGGGCCGCTGCGGCAGTCCCAACCTGCGCCACGACTCGAAACCCTGGAATGCAGTTACACAGCGCCGCCAAGCCCTCGCGCACCAGCGTGAGTTCGTCGGCAATGAGAACCTCCGCCGCGTGTACTTCTGGGGAGGGGAAGGCGATAGTTTGGGCAGCAGATCCGGGCATAGCACGTAGTTGTGTAGAGGTCGACACGCTTGTATCGATAAAGTGCCGTATCCGGCGCACTTATCTCAGTTCGGCGTGTGGACTACAGATCAGCCCGGTGTTGTGTTTAGTACTAGTTAGTACTATTTGAAGCTTCGAACCGCGTCCGCTTCGTCGTCATATGCCTCGAAAACGGTGTACAGTTTCGTGATCTGCAGCAGGTCCTTGACGCGTTTATTAAGGCCCACCAGCTTCAACTGCCCGCCGTTGTTCGTCACCGTCGTAAAGCCCGACACCAGCTCGCCAATGCCGGAGCTATCGATATAGGAAACCTCGCTCAAATTCAGAAGCAGCTTCTTGTTGCCCTTAGCCGCCAGGTCGCGGATCATGTCCCGGAACGCACTGGCGCCCTCGCCTAGAGTAATTCGTCCAGCTGCGTCGATGACCGTGACATCGCCCACTTGGCGGGATGTCAATTTAACGCTCACTTCTGCCTCCTTGGTGGATCAGGTACCGTCGAAAACAACATCCTAAGATTTAGCCAAATTCTTGACGAGACGAACCTCGGTCCCTCCGCCTGGCCGCGGATGAAGATCGAAAACGTCCATAAAAGCGCGAATCAGTAGAATTCCCCGTCCTGACTGGCGCATCAGGTTTTCAGGCGCGAGCGGATCGCGGAGCGAGCTCAGATCGAACCCGTCTCCTTCATCTCCGATAACAACCGTCAGACTCTCGTTCGAGCGCTCGATTTCAAAATGAACCTTCTTTTTATTGCTGTAGCGATTGCCGTGCACAACCGCGTTCACCATGCACTCACGCACAGCCATGCCGATCTGGGCCTGTTCATCCTCGCCAAAGCCGGCCTTTTCGGCTTCGCGAGTGACCATAGCTTCCGCCGTATCGACGCTATCTAGTGTCGACTCGAGTGTTGTTTGCGTCTTCTCCACTTTGCCGTTATCACGCCACGCCATATATAGCAGAGGTTGTCTTCGCAGAGCCTGAACAGAGGTCACACCGAATCGCCAAAATACCACGACCGCCCGCGAACTCCAACATTCGCTAGGGGCACTTATGTACTGCCAGGTACCCGCGCGGCGCATGACATCCTTATGTACATGGCCGACGGCGAACCTTTCCGCTTCCAAACCCGGATCCGTTTTATCGACACCGACTCAAGCGGCCGCATCCATTACACCGCCATGTTTCGGTATTTTGAATCGGCGGAAACCGAATTCATGCGCGAAGTCGGAGTGAGCTACACGAAAAGTAATTACGGCTTCCCGCGCGTGCACGTGGAATGCGACTTCCTGGCCTCCATCGTCCACGACGATCTGATCGAAATTGAAGTATCCTTGACGAAGCTCGGGAAATCCTCGCTGCGCTTCGACTTTCAAACGTTCAAGTCCGGAGATCTGGCGGCGAAAGGGACTGTGGTGATCGCCTGTATAGACCTGAAGACCCAGCGCGCCGTGAGGCTTCCAGATCAACTGCGCGAAAAGCTCGCGGCCAAACTCGTGAATACCATGGAACCGGTTGCTAAAGGAGATGAATGATGGCAAGTGCAGGAGCGGTGCTCCCGAAAATCAAAGGCGGCGCGTTCTTGGTCGAGGATATCTCGCCCGATGACCTTTTTACTGTTGAGGATCTGAGCGAAGAGCACCTAGCGATCGCCCGTACGGCTGACGAGTTTCGCGTCAAAGAAGTGGAACCGAACATCGAGGCTATCCGGCACCAGGAATCGGGTGTAGCGCTCAAGGTCTTGCGGAAAGCCGCGGAACTGGGACTCACGGCCGTCTCGATTCCCGAGAAGTTCGGCGGCATGGAACTGGACCTTGCCTCCGCTCTCGTCGCCGAAGAGCACCTGGGGCGAGATGGTTCGTTCGGCGGGTGGTTCGGGGCGCATACCGGGATCGGCACGCTCCCAGTGCTGTATTTCGGCACCGAGGAACAAAAGCAGAAATATCTGCCCAAGCTCGCGAAAGTGGAAATGCTTGGCGCTTATGCCCTGACCGAACCGCATGCAGGGTCGGATGCGTTGGCTGCGCGCACGCGAGCCGACCTCAGCGCGGACGGCACTCATTACATCCTGAACGGCCAGAAGATGTGGATAACGAATGGCGGCTACGCGGACCTCTTCACGGTGTTCGCCAAAGTTGGCGGCGATAAGTTCACCGCTTTTCTGGTAGAGCGCGCTTTCGGAGGCGTCACCAGCGGCGCCGAAGAGAAAAAGATGGGAATCAAGGGCAGCTCCACGACCGCCATCTATCTCGAAAACGTGAAGGTGCCGGTCGAGAACGTCCTGGGTGAGATCGGGCGCGGCCACATCATCGCGTTCAACATCCTGAACATGGGGCGCCTGAAACTCGGGGCGCTGTCGGTGCGCGGAGCCAAGGAAGTTCTCGCTATTTCCCTGAGGTACGCGAAGGAACGGAAGGCGTTCGGAACGTCCATTGCCGAGTTCGGCGCCATTCAGCACAAGCTGGCCGAGATGGCGATTCGCATCTATGCTGCGGAGTCGATTGCCTGGCGTTTGATCGGCTTGATCGATGCGCAATTGAGCGACTTTTCATGGGATCAACCGAACGCGTCGCAAACCATGCTGAAGGCGGTTGAAGAGTACGCGGCGGAATGCTCCATCGTCAAAGTCTATGGTTCCGAAACGCTGGATTACGTCGTGGATGAAGGCGTGCAAATCCATGGCGGGTATGGCTTCCACCAGGATTACGCCGTGGAGCGATCGTATCGCGATTCGCGAATTAACCGTATTTTCGAAGGCACTAACGAAATCAACCGGCTGCTGATCACTGGAATGCTGCTGAAGCGTGCGGCGCGCGGACAGCTCGCGCTGGTGCCCGCCGTGCAGGCTTTGATGGGCGAGCTCCAAAGCGGGAGCACGAGCGCCGATACGGGCGATGAAGAAAGCCGGCTGGTTCGGAATGCCAAGAAGATCGCGCTTCTGACCATCGGGTTGGCTTATCAGAAATATCAAGCCGATCTCGACAAGCAGCAGGAGATTTCCATGAATATCGCCGACATTATTATGGAGGCTTTCGCCATGGAATCGACCCAGCTCCGGGCCAAAAAACTCGCGCGCGGCAAGGCAACGCTTGCTGCCGAAATGAGTGCCGTGTTTCTGCGTGATGCGATGGCGCGGGTGGAAATTTCCGCTCGTAACGTAATAGGGGCCTGCTCGGATCCGAGTAGCCTGCGCATGAACATGCAAATTCTGCGCCGTCTCGCCGTCTACGATCCCGTCGACACGGTCGCGCTGCGCCGGACAGTGGCGAAACGGCTCCTCGAAAAAGAACGTTACGCTCTGTAGAAAACATGTACGTTCCCCTCACACCCATTCGCTGCCTGTACAGGGGCGTAGACGTTTACGGCAAGAAGTTGGGCATCATTTCCGGGCCATGCCGGTACACCTACGCGCAGTTTGGCGAACGCGTGGAGCGGCAGGCTGCGGGCCTTCTGGATGCGGGCATCCGCCGCGGCGATCGCGTAGCCTACCTGAGCTTCAACAACAATCAGCTTCTCGAGGGCTACTACGCCGCGCCTTTGATTCGGGGCATCGCGATGCCCCTCAATGTTCGGCTGACGCCGGCCGAGCTGGTTGAGATTCTCAATCACTCCGAGGCGCGCATGCTGATCTTTGAAAGCGAGTTCGCGCCGCTCGTCGACGTGTTTCGAAAGGCGTGCCGCAGCATTGAGCGCTACGTCACCATCGACTCTCCCGTTCCGCAGGCTGATATTACGTTTGAAGAGCTGCTCTCCCACGGCCGCATCGATCGGCCCGAGCTGTTTTCTTTCGATGAAAACGAAATCGCCGAGCTCTTTTATACCAGCGGAAGCACCGGAACTCCCAAGGCCGTCATGCTATCGCATCGAACCGTTTATTTGCATGCCCTGTCAGGTCTCGCAAGCGTCCGGCACGACGGGTCTGAGGTTGACCTGCAAACTATTCCGCTTTTTCATGCGAACGGCTGGGGCAGACCGCAAACTACCGTTATGAGCGGGACGAAGCAGGTGATGGTGCGGCGCTTTGACCCGGTGTACGTGTTTCGTTTGATCCAGGAGGAACGAGCTACCAGTATGGCTCTGGTTCCCGTGATGGCGAACGCGCTTCTGAACTGTCCCGAGCTGGAACATTTCGATCTTTCGAGCTTGAGAGACATCTACATTGGCGGCGCGGCATCTTCGCCGGAGCTGATCAGGCGCATGGAAGAGGCCTTCCGATGCGACGTGCTGGTCGGTTACGGGCTGACGGAGACCAGTCCAACCGTGACGTCTTCGCAGGTGAAGAGCACGGTCGACGTTTACGAGTGAAGAAGAGCGACTGTTTTTCATGGCAACTGCCGGCTGGCCGATTATTGGGAACGAGGTTCGGGTGGTCGATGCGCAAATGCGCGATGTGCCGACAGACATGGAGTCGATCGGCGAAGTAGTCGTGCGCGGCGACAACGTCATGGACGGCTACTACAAGGAACCCGAGGCGACAAAGACCGCCATAACGGATGGCTGGCTGCATACCGGGGACATGGCGGTCTGGAACGACGAAGCTTATATTCACATCGTCGATCGCAAAAAGGACATCATCATCAGCGGTGGCGAGAATATCTCGTCCATCGAGGTCGAGAAGGCCATGTTCGCGCATCCTTCTGTGCTCGAATGCGCGGTGGTCGCGGCGCCCGATTCCAAATGGGGCGAAGTGCCTGCCGCGATCGTGGTGCTTAAGCCCAATCAGCAGTTGAGCAGCGACGAACTAATTAAATTTTTGGAAGCACGGCTCGCAAAATTTAAACTGCCGCGCATCGTGGATTTCGTCGAAGGACCGCTCCCCAAAACGGGAACGGGAAAAATCTTCAAGCGAGGGTTGCGCGAAACATTCTGGGCCGGAAAAGAACGCCGCGTCCAGGGAAGCTGACCTGCAGCACGGCTTACGTTAAGCCGAAAAAAACACTCGATTACCCGGGAAGCGGCTGAACGCGTATGGTGTATCTTTGACTGTATTCTGAACTCGAAGAGTTGGCGAACTCGTAAAGGCTGGCTCGAATTCGGCGCGGAGGTCTTAAGTTGAACGCGTTACTCGTGGTGGTTTCATTGCTTTTTATATGGCCTTTGTCTTCCGCGAAGGAATATCACATGAACGCTAGCCCCAGCGTTCCGGCCGCCACCGGGATTGTAAAAGCCCAACGAGATAAAGAGAACGGAAACACGAAGCTGGACATAAAGGTGGATCATCTTGCCAATCCATCGAACCTCACTCCGCCTGCAAATGTCTATCTCGTTTGGGTTCGCCCTGCCGGCGAAGCTGGCTCGGTGAAACAGGGGGCAATCCGGGTAGATAAAGATCTCAAGGGCGGATTGAAGATAGTCACCGTGTCAAAAGATTTCGATCTGTTCATTACCGCTGAGCAAAGTGAAAACGTCTCTGCGCCATCGGAATTCAAGGTCTTAGATACACACGTAAGGCTGCACTGAACCGCTGAAGCGTGGCCTGTCGCAGCCTGTGACAGCAATGACCTACGCTCGCGCCGACGTTTCCTTTTCTTTATCGAACGCGGCGAAGCTTTGTCCAGACTCCGCCAGCTGCTTCAACAGCGGCGCAGGGGACCAAAGATCGGGTCCATGCTGCTTTTGGAATTCCTCGATGCGAGCAAGCACATTCTTTAGTCCCACCGTGTCGGCGTAGAACATGGGACCGCCGCGCCAGGCCGGGAAGCCATAGCCGTACAGATACGTGATGTCGATATCGACAGCACGAAGCGCGATACCCTCCTCGAGAAGCCTCGCGCCTTCGTTCACCAGCGCGTAAATGCAGCGGTCCACGATCTCCTGCGGTGAGATTTGCCGCCGCTCAATTCCCGCCTCGCGCGCCGTCTTTTCGATCAGCGCGGCCACCTCAGGATCGGGCAATGGCTTGCGCGTTTCGTCGTACTTCGACCAGCCGGCGCCAGTCTTTTGCCCTAAGCGCCGCATATGGTACAAAAGGTCCGGCACCAGCGGCTTTCTTACTCCGGGCTTTTCGAAGCGTCGAAATTCCTCGCGCACGGCGTAACCGACATCCAGGCCGGCGAGGTCGTCCATAGCCAGGGGCCCCATCGCCATCCCGAAGTCGTAAAGCGCCTGATTCACTTCTTCGACTGAAGCGCCTTCTTCGACCAGCAATTGCGCTTCGCGAAGATACGGCCCCACCATGCGATTACCAATAAACCCGTGGGCATTCTTCGCCAGCACAGCGACTTTTCCGAGCTTCTTGCCGAGCGCCATGCAGGTGACGATTACTTCATCGCCCGTCGCACGGCCCCGCACCACCTCCAGCAGCTTCATCACGTTTGCCGGACTAAAGAAATGCGTGCCAATGACCATCTGCGGCCGGTTCGTCGCAGATGCGATTTCGTCCACGTCGAGACTCGAGGTGTTTGAAGCAAGAATGCAGCCTCGTTTCGCGATCTTGTCGATCTCTGAAAAAACCTGCTTCTTCACCTTCATGTTCTCGAACACAGCCTCCACGATGATGTCGGCCTGCTCGAAACCGTCATAACCCAGCTGCGGCGTCATCAGCGCCAGTCGCTGATCCATGGCCGCTTGCGAAAGTCGCCCTTTGGCCACCGTCTTCGCGTAGTTATTGCGGATTGTATTCATGCCGCGATCGAGTGCGTCCTGCGCGGTTTCTTTCACGATGACCGGAATCCCTGCATTGGCATAATTCATCGCGATACCGCCGCCCATAGTTCCCGCTCCAATCACTGCCGCACGCCGAATCTCACCGGGCTTGACGTCTTTCGAAATGTTCGGGATCTTCCCAACCGTGCGCTCGCCAAAGAAGGCGTGGATGAGTGCTTTCGATTGGGTCGAGAAGAGGCATTCGTTGAAAAGCTCTGCTTCCCGCTTGCAGCCTTCTTCGAACGACAGTTTTGTCGCTGCTTCTACGGCATCGACCGCAGCAAAGGGCGCTCTCAGCCCGCGGGCCCTCTTCTGGACCTCCGCACGAATGAAACCGAAGAGCATCGGGTTGCCTTCGCGCAATTTTTCGTTGCGCTCGCGCGTTTTCGGCACGGGTTTGTCCGCGACTTCGCGTGCGAACGCGGTCGCGCCTTCCAGCAGATCGCCGTCGATGATGCGATCCACGATTCCCAAGGCGAGAGCATCTTGTGCTTTGACGGGCTCGCCCGAAGCGCACATCTCGGCTGCTTTCGCAGGCCCGGCAAGACGCGGAAGACGTTGTGTGCCGCCCGCGCCCGGAATGAGCCCCAGCTTGACCTCCGGCTGCCCCACCTGCGCGCCCGGCGCGATGACGCGATAGTGCCCGGACATGGCGGTTTCCAAACCGCCGCCGAACGCGGTTCCATGAATCGCTACGACCACCGGTTTCGGACAATCTTCGATGGCTTGCAGATACGGCAGCAGGCTCAAGCGCGGTCTCTCGCCCGAAACGATCTTTCCGAACTCGCGAATATCCGCTCCCGCAATAAACGTCTGCCCCGCTCCAATGAGAACGACGGCGCGCACTTGCGGGTCTTCGGCGGCCGCTCGAATCGACGCCGTGATGCCCTCCGGAACGCCCGGACTGAGCGCGTTCACGGGCGGATTATCGATCGTGATTACGGCAATATCATCACCGCGTTTTAGCGTGACAAGGTCGTTCATGAAGTCCTCTTCTGTAGGTATATACTGTCAGTGCTCGCGAAATAATCGTCCATTAGAAATGAGAGAAGCTGTCGTAGTTGCCAGTTCGAGAACGGGCCTAGCTAAATCTTTCCGCGGCTCACTTAATATGACACGTCCGGAGGATCTGGCCGCCCACTGCATCCAGGACGTTCTTCGAAAAACGCCGCAGCTGGAACACAGCGAAATAGAGGACGTGATTCTCGGATGCGCTCAGCCGCACGGCATGCAGGGTCTGAATGTAGCGCGCCGCTGCGTGATACTGGCTGGCCTGCCCGCCACCATTCCAGGTACGACCGTGAACAGATTCTGCTCGTCCGGACTGCAGGCCATCGCGCTGGCGGCGAACGAAATCTATGGTGGAGCGGATGCGGCCATCGGCGGAGGAGTGGAAAGCATCACGCTTGTGCAGCGCGACGTGAATCCGCATCCCGTTCTGATACGGGAGAAGCCGGGGCTCTACATGCAGATGGGAGAAACGGCGGAGGTGGTTGCCAAGCACTACAAGATCAGCAGGGAAGCGCAAGACGAATATTCGTTGGCGAGCCAACAGCGAACCGCGCGTGCCCAACAGGAAGGCTTTTTCACTGGAGAGATTGCGCCCATGAAAGTCACCATGGCGCTTCTCGACAAAAAAACGGGCGAACAGATCGGCACGCGAGAAGTCTGTTGCGATCGCGATGAATGCAATCGTCCCGACACCACTCTCGAAGGACTGCTTTCGTTGAAGCCGCACTTCGATCCGACCAGCGGACAGGGAACCGTGACTGCGGGAAATTCGTCTCAGCTTTCCGATGGCGCCTCGGCAACTTTGGTCATGTCGCGCCAGCGCGCCGACGAGCTGGGGATTCCCTACAAACTCCTTTTCCGTGGTTTTGCCGTGGCCGGTTGCGAACCCGACGAGATGGGTATCGGACCCGTGTTCGCTGTGCCCAAGCTGCTGAAGCGGCACGGCCTAAAAGTCGACGACATCGATCTATGGGAGCTGAACGAAGCGTTCGCAGTTCAGGTGATTTACTGCCGCGATCGTCTGGGCATCCCCATGGAAAAGCTGAACGTGAATGGCGGGTCCATTTCTATCGGACATCCTTTCGGGATGACGGGATCGCGCATGACCGGAACCCTCGCGAATGAGATGGCGCGGCGTCCGGATTCACGTTACGGCGTCGTCACCATGTGCGTCGGCGGCGGTCAAGGCGCTGCGGGGCTGTTCGAAGCCGTGCATTGAGCCGCGAACTCGTCATTTCGTCACGAGCTTGGAATCGGCATGGAACTTTTTGTAATTGTAGTAAGTCTGCTCGGCTTCGGCAGGAACGTCCCTCATCATGAAACGCACTTTGCCTTTGAAGAAAAAACGGGCGGGTAACCACGCTTCCTCGTTCACTTTCTTGAATTCGTAAGTGATAAGCGTCCCCTTTTCGTATCGCATTCCTTCCGCGATGGCCGTGCCCTCGATTTTGGTGAAGACGCGATCTTCCTGGTCAACCCAGAGCTTCATTTCGTACGCCACCCCGTCACGAGCAGCGAGTTTTAGAGCGTCGGGACCTGATTCTTTTGGAACCGCAGTAAAGACCAGATCGGGCCGGCCCTCGATATATTCAGAGCCATTCGGTTTGACCTCAAAGCGCGTGGCAAGTTGATCGAAAGGAAATTCGAACTGAAAGGTTCCGTGGAACAAGCCGTGCGATTGATGCTCCGGTTCTTCTTTGGCCACATCCGCCAGCTTCTTTTCTTCCGTCTTCTGCTCTCTTTCGGAGAGCGGGCGCTCGTTGTGCAGCGTGTGTTTCTTGTAAGGAGCGCCGTTGAGGAAGATGATCTCGTATGTGTCTGTAAACTGAATCTTCGAGCCGCCCTTCGAGTCGGGATTCAGGCTCGCGTAGTGCTCTGAGTAGGTGTACTCCTGAGCCTCTCCGATCGTCTTCTTGCGGCTTTCTATGGCTTGCTGGAGCGCTGGGTCCAGAGGCGCCATCCTCTCCTGCGCGGAACCGACGCTTAAGAGTGATATGCAAATGACCAATAGCCGGATAGCAGACGGAAAGGCTAAACGTGATTGCAAGATTTCGCTCTCGCATGTCCGATGAACTGCCGGACGCCTTAGCTATTAAACCAATACCTCGCCCGTGTGGGCCGTATCATACCCGGCGATACATTCAAGTTTTTTCCGCAAATGAGAACGGTTTAGCAGATCGAAGAGCGCCTTAGCAGCGGGCAAATCGAGGGACGCTTGAGGAAATGTGAGATCGAAGCGCTCCACGGCCAGAGGGACGAAATCCAGTCCGAAGCGGCGAGCTGCAGACCGAGGCGCGATGCAGCAATCCGCAGTCCCCGTGGCAACTGCCCAAGCCGCGGCGAGATGCCCTCGAGCAACCGAGTCGTAACCTCTGACCCGTTTAAATGGGATGCCAGACCGGCGAAGACCAGTATCCAGCAAATCTCTGCTGCCTGATCCTTTCTCGCGATTCATGAGCATCACATCACTGCCGCCGAGATCTGCAATGGAGCGAATGCTCTTCGGATTACCGTGCTGAAGGACCAAACCTTGCTCCCAAACGGCGAAAGTTATCACCCGAACGGAGGCCTTTGGAAGAAGACGTCGAATGATCGGTAGATTGTAATCGCCCGTGGTCCGGTCGAGAAGATGGGAACCCGCGGCATGGACCCGTCCTTGTTTTAGCCATTGCAGGGCTTGCCGGCTTGAACAGGGCACGTTGATTATTTCGATGCCCGAAGAGTGCAGCGCTTCGCTCAGCACCGAAAGCGCGGGATCACAGCCCGCGAGCAACAAGCGCTTGCCGTCGTTGGGCGAATCAGCAAACCATTTGATCGAAACACTTCGACTCCCCCTCGATTCGACAACGCCGTCCGCTGCTGGGAGATATGCGGGCAGGAACGAAGTGGGAACTGCAACAAGGCGCTTGTTCACGCTGCAAACCCGTACGGGTTGACCTTCACTCGCCGGCTGATCACTCGCAAGCAGGTCGGCCCTGATCGGCGCATTAACTTCTTCGCTTGCAATGAAGAAAAGCTCTTCGACAGCCACGTCGAGAGCACGGGAGAGTTGCAAAGATACGCTCGTGTTTGGAATGAAGCTTCCGTCTTCGATGGCATAGATCGTTTGGCGGCTGACTCCCACGCGCTGAGCCAAGTCAGCCGCCGATACTCCCCGCATTTTCCGTATTTCCCGGAGGCGCGTGCGAACTAGCGTATTCCCTCTCTTCTGCAAAGCCGCTTTAGTAATTTATACTATACACAGTCGTTTAAAAAGGACAGATTTTTGCCTCGTTTGTCGCTGTGGAATTTTTCACTCGCATGTCTGGTTCTGGTGTGTGGGGCACCGGCGCGGGCTCAGGTTTCTGCCACTCTCTCGGGTACAGTGACGGACCCATCCGGGGCGGTTATCTCTGGCGCCGCGATAAGAGTCAAGAACGAAGACACCGGGGCGGTCCGCAAGAGCATCACGAACGGCAACGGCCGCTATCAATTCTCCGCACTGCCGGTCGGTCACTATGAAGTTCAAGTCAATCAAGCGGGATTTGCGGATGAAATTCGGACCGGAATCAATTTAGCGGTAGCTCAAGACGCCACGGTGGATCTCATGTTGCGGCTCGGAACGTCGAGCCAGCAACTCACGGTGAATGAGGACGCTCCGCTCGTCAACGTAACCGCTGCGGACCTCTCCGGCCTGGTTGGCGAACGCGAAGTGAAAGATCTTCCGCTAAACGGCAGGAGCTACGACGAGCTCCTGACGCTGAGCCCGGGAGTCATCAATTTCACCGCGGAGAAAACCGGCGGCATAGGAGTTTCGAATTCAACCGTCGGGAACAATTTTGCGGTCTCCGGCAATCGGCCTCAGCAGAATTTCTACCTGCTGAATGGAATCGAATTTACAGGCGCTGCCGAGAACAACATGCAGCCGGGTGGCACCAGCCAGCAGTTGCTGGGCGTGGATGCGGTCCGGGAATTTAACGTGCTTCGCGACTCATATAGCGCAATCTACGGCAAACATCCAGGCGCGCAGGTGTTAATCGTCACGCAATCCGGAACCAATGAATTACATGGATCGCTTTACGAGTTCCTTCGAAATAACGATCTGGATGCCCGCAACTTCTTCGATGCCGCTTCTGCTCCGGGCTTTGCACGCAACCAATTCGGAGCGGCGCTAAGTGGGCCGCTCAAGAAGGACCGCACCTTCCTCTTCGGAAATTACGAGGAACTCCGTCAGCATCTACATCAGACAGGCGTCGATCTGGTTCCCGACGTCAATGCGCGAAACGGATATTTGCCCTGCAAGCTGGTGAGCCCCGCTCCGAGTCCTTGCCCAGCTTCCGGGCTCATTTTCGTCGGTGTGTCGCCGTTAATTTCGGCTTGGCCTGTTCCTAGCGCCGGCGCTCCGGATTTTGGCGGAATCTCGGAAGCCTTCAACAATCCGGTGCAAACCATTCGAGACGACTTCGGCACAGCGCGGTTCGACCAAATTCTTACCGGCAAAGATTCTCTGAACGCTGCTTATACGGTCGACGACAGTGCGGATTTCACTCCCACCAGTACCAATCTCTACAGCACGGATGTAGAGAGCCTCCGAGAACAGGTCGCCAGTCTCGAAGAGACACACGTCTTCTCTCCCGCTCTGCTGAACACGGGCCGCCTCGGTTACTCGAGAGCGAGCTACTTCTTTACCGGCGAACCAACGCCCGGTACAGCGGCAGCGTCCCTGCCCGGCTTTCTGCCAGGAGATCCAATCGGAGCGCTTGTGGTGGGAGGAAGCGCTGCATCGAACCCTACCGCCCAAATAAGCCTTGCCGGAAGTAACAACGGCAGCAACCTGCGAGTCGCTCGAAATATCTTCACATACGAAGATCGCGTCGGGTTGACAACAGGCCGCCATCAATTCAGCTTCGGCGCTTGGTTCCAGCAGTTCCAGTCCAATGAGACTCTGGCGCTCAGTCAGTACGGACAGGGAACCTTCACCAGCCTGCAGACTCTGCTGCAGGGCGTCGCGAGCAGTGTCTTGTATGATCCTTCGCCGACCGAGATGAACTGGCGATCTCTCTTCGGTGCTTTGTACGCCGAAGACGTTATTCGGCTGAGTCCAAAGCTTACGCTCTCGCTCGGGTTTCGCGATGAGTTCACAACCGGCTGGAATGAGGCTCACGGCCGGGCCGCCAACTACACGTACCCGAACGGCGTAATTTCCAGTCAACCCGAGGTGGGAAGTTCCGTATTCACCCGCAACAATGGAAAGTTTCTGCCACAACCCAGAGTGGGAATCGCGTGGAGTCCATTCACCAACAAAACGGTTTTGCGTGCCGGGTTCGGCATCTACAACGACCTGCAAGACGCACTCGGATACCGCACCGATCAGAATGCACCCTTCAATCCGACCTATAGTCTTCCGAACGTTTCCGTTTCACGCCTTCCGCTGTCGCCCAGCGCTCCGGTGTCTTCGACCGCACGTCTGGTTCCAGGCGGAGTTCAACCCGACCTGCAAACGCCGGCGCTGGTCTCTTGGTCTCTTCGCATGGAACAGGAATTGACCGCGAATACGACGCTTACTCTCGGATACGTGGGATCGCACGGCTACCACGAACTCATCGGCATCGATGCCAACGAGCCATTTCCCGTGGTGTGCCCCGCTTCGCCTTGTCCGGCAAGGTATCCCAGTAACTTCCCCGCCGCTCTGGCGAATACGCCCGTTCCCGCCGGAAGCTATTACGTGCCCTCCGCAACCAGAGCGAATCCCGCGATTGCGAATACATGGACCTATTTCTCGGAGGGCGACAGTTCCTACAACGCGCTGCAAGTGGACGTGAATCATCGCTTCGAAGGCGGCTTCTCATTGCGCGGCGCGTACACCTGGTCGAAAACCATCGACGATGGTGACTCCTTGAACGCGACCACCTCGGGAGGCGAACCGGCGCTCGCTTCAAATCCGTTCGACCTGCGTGCCGATCGCGGACTTGCCAACTTCGACGTGAGGAATGTGGGAGTAATCAGCGCAGTCTATCCTCTGCCTTTTGGGCACGGGAAGCGATTTTTCGGCAGCGCAAGCGGATTCAGCAATGCACTCGCAAGCGGCTGGATCGTCAATTCCATCGTCACGATTCAAAGCGGCTTCCCGTTTACGCCGCAACTCAGCTACAACCCGTCGAATAATGGCGATACCCGCAATCCCGTGCGGCCTTTCGTCAATCCATCTTTTACGGGGCCTGTGATTCTGGGCAATGTGAATGAATGGTTTAATCCTGCGGCGTTCCTTGCACCGCCGAACGGCAGTGGCTTTTACGGAAATCTCGGCAGAGACACGCTGATCGGCCCTAGCCTCGCGACCTGGGATTTTTCTCTTTTGAAAGACACGCCCGTTCGCGAGAGGCTGAACTTGCAATTCCGCGCGGAGCTCTTCAATCTACTGAACAGAGCCAATTTCAATACGCCCAACGCGGTGGTCTTTACGCCGACGGGCGTTTCGCCTACGGCGGGCCTGATCACAAGTACATCGACCACATCGCGTCAAGTTCAATTTGGGCTGAAATTGGTTTGGTAGATGTGCCGGATCCCGTTAGTCTTTGCGGATCATTACCTCAGTAGACTTGATGACCACGTGCACGACGTCGCCTTTCTTAAGCTTCATTTCCTCCGCGCTCGCTCGTGAAATCAAGCTCTCGATTGTGTGTTCGCCGACCTTAACCACCACGTGCGCCATCACCTCGCCTAAGCGGACCTCGTCTACAGTGCCAGGAAGTTGATTACGCGCAGACAGGGCCATGTGAGCCGTTATATCAGACCATTGCTCAGTTGCCTACCGCGTCGCTCGTTCACGTAATACTTGGCGACTTACGCACAATCAAGATATATTTTCAGCGGTCTTCTTCCAGAAACTGTCCACTGTCGCCAATGACAGAGGGAAAGCGTTTCCAGAGCTCGCTCAAGCCAGGCAGTTTACGTCTTGTACGCTTCGTTGAAAGCGGCCGCAGTGCGGCAACGGGCTTCGCCGGGACGCTCAATTACGATCGGTGTGCCTTCCGCGCCTTCGCGCACCGGTCCTGGACTTTAGCGACGAATTTAAAGTTAGCTTCGTCATGGCAAGCGGTATTTTAGCCCTGTATCTACCGTGATAGGGCCGACCGCTTAAAAGGATCGCGCTAAGCAAACCATTGCGCTAAGCCGCGAATCTGAATATACTGCTGTGAAGTGTTGAGGAAACATATGAGGATAACCTTGTCTCAAAAGGTCCTGCACCTTTGCATTGCGCTAATCACCGCAACGGTGTTTTCTAATGTCGCGTTCGCTCAGTCGGACGTCGGCACAATCAGTGGCTTCGTCAGGGACCCGTCCGGCGCGGTGGTGCCCAATGCGAAGGTCACGATCAGGAGTGAGGCCACGAACGAAGAACATACGGTTTCGACCGATGCTCAAGGTCACTACACAGTTCCCGACCTACTTCCGGCAACCTACACAATGACTGCAGAAGTGAGCGGCTTCAAGAAGTTCGAAAGCACGAACAATAAGCTGGACGCGAGTTCGAGTATCGAGCTCAACGCGACGCTTGCGGTGGGTGCGACGAGCGAAACCGTAGAAGTAAGCGCCACTGCGCTGGTGTTGCAGACCGAATCCGGGGCTGTGCAGGCGGAAGTCACCGGCACGCAGATTCAAAATCTTGAGCTGAACGGGCGTAGTCCTATCTATTCGGCGCAATTCCTGCCGGGCATCCGAGCCGGCCAAGGCACGACGCTCGGAGATAAGCAGGGACTGGGACCCGCCGGGCAGCCGTTTAACATCAACGGAGCGCGCACCTGGGACACCATGGTTACGGTCGATGGCGCGCCAGCTTTGCGCACGCGCTCCAATGGCGCAGTGATCGGCGTCGGCAATGTCGACTCCGTACAGGAAATCCAGGTGCTCACCGCCGATTATGAGGCCGAATACGGCCGCGCTTCGGGCGGCCAGATTCGCATTGTGTCTAAAGGCGGGACGACAAATTTTCATGGCGCCCTATATGAGTACTTCCAGAATTCGGACATGAATGCCAATACTTGGAATCGTAATCTGAGTCCTACCACCAACTTCGCCGCGCCATACCGCTACAACAATTTTGGATTTGCGGTTGGCGGCCCGGTCGCAATTCCCGGCAAATTTGAGAAGTTCCGGGACAAGTTCTTTTGGTTTGTCGCCGAAGACTGGCTCAGGCAGCGGTCGACCGAGACGCAGTTCCAGGCGGTGCCCACTGCTCTGATGCGCCAAGGTAATTTCAGTGAGTTGTTAGGTCCAAATCCCTGGTACAGCGGGACTCATCAGCTGTATTACCCCGGCACGTGCCCAAAGTTAGGCGCTTCCACCTGCGTACCAATTCCCGGCAACGTCATCCCCATCACCTCGCTCAGCAAGAACGGTCTGGCCATCCTCGACGCTTACCCGGCGCCTACGCCCGGCTTTAGCTTCGGTACCTCAAACTGGGTCGCACAAGCGGCGCATCCTTATAACCAGCGCAAGGAATCACTCAATTTCGACATTCTGCCGAATGATAAGAATCACATCGAGTTTCGCAAGACTGATTTGGCCTACCTCGAATATCAGCCTTTCGATCAGAATTTAGGACTCACTCCGAAGTACTTCAACCGCCCCAATCAGACCAACACCCTGGCCTGGATTTACACCATCAGTCCTACGATCGTCAACGAGGCCCGCGCGACGGTTAGCCTCGACGATGTTTACATTCCGGTAAACACAGCCGCGCCTGGCTTCAATGCCCAAACGCTTGGCATCAACTTTCCTTACTTGTTCGGCGGCAAGGACATTCCCCACAAAATCCCGAACGCCACCCTGAACGACAGTTTTCAGAACCTGTCTGGCGGGCCGTATCCGTCGCACTCCTCCGGGCCCATCTACACGGCTTCGGACAGCCTGACTAAGGTTTGGGGGAATCACACGCTGAAATTCGGCGTACTTTTCGATTACGACGGCGAGAACGACGGTGACCAAATCAATGTCAACACTGTTCCAGGCGGCGCCAACAACCAGAACGGCAACTTCGTTTTCTCGGATGCTGGCACGGGTGCCACATCGGGTGCGAGTATCGCCAATCTGGCTCTCGGTTACGCCGACAGCTACACAGAAATCGGACCTCGCGCGTACACCATATGGCGCGGCTACATGTTTGAAGAATTCGCGCAGGATTCCTGGAAAGTCAATCCCAAGCTGCACATCGATTACGGTGTCCGGATCAGTACGATCAGTTGGTATCACCCGCTGTGGGGAAATGCCGACTACTTCGACGGAAACCTCTATAATCCGGCCCAAGCGGTGAAGATCAATTCAGCCGGGAACGTAATCCTCGGAACTGGTAACCCCTACAACGGCGTTGTCATTCCAGGTTTTAGCGGGTTTCCGAGCTCCGCGATGGGGCGTGTTCTTGCCGCAAGCTCAAATGTATGCGACGGTGCATCGTGCAACAGCCTGTTTGACCCGAATCTACCGAAATCGTATATGCCCAACGTAACTCCGATTCAGCCACGGCTGGGCATCGCGTATCAAATCAATGCCAAGACTGTCGTTCGCGCTGGTGCCGGCGAATTTGTCACCCGCATGCCACTGCTGGACAACATCTTTCCCGGCGGCAATTCGCCGTTCCAGCCTTTCGTAACCATTAACAATGTCAGCGTCGATAACCCCGGGGCCTCTGTCACGACGGGTACCGCCGCTGCCATTACGATGACCACCATGAACCCCCATTTGAAGCAGCCCGTCGCGTGGAACTGGAACTTCACATTTCAACGCGAACTGTTTTGGAACTCCACGTTATCCATCGCCTATGTCGCGCACCGGGGTTACCACGGGTGGGATGTGTATGACATCAATCAGGTCCCGGCTGGAACTCTGCAGGCGAATCCCGGAGTGAATATCAACGTATTGCGCCCCTATAAAGGATTCGCCGCCATTCAGGAAGAGGAGAGCGTTGTGAACTCGATGTACAACGGCCTGCAGATTAACTGGAATCGGCGCTTCACGGCCGGATCGATGTTCCAATTCACCTACACGTTCTCCAAGAGCATGGATAACAGCTCGAATTACAGGGATATCGTGCCCGACACATACAACACCAGCAACCTCTGGGGTCCTTCGGAATACGACGCCCGACACATAGCGGTCATCAATTACCTTTACGCTTTGCCGTTCTTCAAAAATCAACGCAGTCTCGCGGGCAAGCTGCTGGGCGGATGGCAACTCAGCGGTACAGTGCAGTTCCAAACGGGCTCGCCCTGCAGTATCGGAACCAACAACGACTTCGCAGGCGTCAGCACCACCGATCTCGGCAGTTTCGGGTGCGGCGCTCCCAACGGCCAGTTCTGGGTGCTGAACGGAACTCCGCAGATCGTGGGCCAGTTCGCTTCCGGCTTGGGTGCATCCTCCAGTTCACCCAAATATTTCACGGCAAGTGTCTCGCCACCGCCAGCCGGCACTTTCAATCTTCAGAAGGGCGTGCGCGATTCCATCTATGGGCCGGGTCTCCAGGATTGGAATCTGATGATGTTCAAGAAGTTTTCGATCAACGAGCGCAACGCGTTGGAATTTCGAGCGGAAGCGTACGACTTCATCAATCATCCGAATTGGGCCGGGACTAACCAAACGGGCGGCCCGAATTTCAATCCGACATCCGGTACCTTCGGCGAAGTGACCGGTAAATATCTCCAGCGCACGATGCAGCTTTCTTTGCGCTACGCATTCTGAAGCCGCCTCTGAACACTGCGCTGTGGTGGGCGTCGGTCGCAAGGCGTGATCCCATCACGGCGCGGTGCGGACCAGTCGCTGTGGTGCCGAAACTGTCGACATCCACACCCGGCAATTCACCAGCATCCGTGCGCCCGCAATCACACAGGCGAGTTACAGGAGTCGGAAGTTGACTTCCACCTCCGCCTGAACGGCAACCGGCCGGCCGCTCTTCGAAGCCGGACGGAACTTCCAGCGCGCCACGGCCTCAATCGCCTTCTCATCCAAACCGAGACCCAGAGGACGAACAACGTGGATTTCCCGGGTGTTGCCATGTTCATCGATGATCAGCGACAGCAGTACGCTTCCGGAGTACTTCGCTTTGCGTGCCTCCTCTGAATACTCAGGCTCCGGCTTGTAAATAGGTATGGGCTGGGAGACGTCGCCGCCGATTTGGAAAACGCCGCCACCCATTCCGCGGCCCCAACCCGGGCCATAGCCGTTGCCGTTACCGGAACCGATTCCGCCGCCCGTACCGCTGCCGAGTCCGTTCGCACCCGGGCCCCCGGAATTCTGCATCAACTTGCTCAACGGATCGCCGTAGTTGTCCGCTTGAATCTGCGGAATCGGAGCAGTGATCGTAGGCGTAACGGGCAGCACCGGTTTGGGAACCGCCGTTGCGGGAAGTGTGAACTGCTTGGGAGCGAATTTCGGCGGGGCACCGTGGCTGACTGGCGTGGGCACGTTTTGACCTCCGCCTCCTCCGCCCTTCGCCTTCTGCTGCGCCTGCGGAAGTTTGTAGGCGGGCAGATAAATGACTTGGCCAAGATCCCGCGCCTTCTGGCGGACGACGGGCGATTGAAACACGGCCAAAAGTAAGACAACGGCGGCGGCGTGAATCAGAATCGATACGGCGCCGGATGTTCTTCCGCCGCCCTGGTACGCGCCCCAGATGCTGCCCATCTCTATCGGCCTGGATGTGACCTCGAGAGGCGGAAGCTTGGGCGGGTGAATGAGATCGCGGACATTCGAGATCAGCGACATGTACCAAGGCTTCTCGACGGCGGCAGGCATGACAAAAGCAAAGTCTCGCGCAGCTGTAGAGGCATTTTGCGTTGCGGCAAAAACCCGCGCCCTCAGTCCTTCCGGTGGATCCGGAACAATCCAGGCGGCAAGCATCCCGCTCAATTCCAAATCACTCAGCTCTTCATTCGCAAACGGTTTCATATGCCCCTACCCTTCTGTATGGCGCCAGCAGGCGCTTCAGCCGCTCTCTTGCCCGGTGCAGGCGCGATTTCACCACGCCAATATCTGTGTTAACAATCTGCGCAATCTCGGCCAGTTGAAATCCTTCATATTCGAAAAGGATCAACGCTTCGCGCTGGAGATCCGGCAATTGCGCTACCACCTGAGCGACCGCCGCGGAAATCTCCTGATGCGGTCGTTCATCCGCCACGGACAGAGCCCAATCTTCATCCACTTGCATGTCGGAGTGATCATCGCGATTGCGCTTAAACGCCAGATTTCTCGCAATTGAGAACAGATACGTCTTCATGTCCCCGCGCGCAGCGTCCCAACGCTGCGGGTTCTGGAGAATGGACAAAAAACAGTCTTGAGTCACGTCCTCCGCGAGGTCCGCTCGGCCGAGTAGTCTATAGACAAACCGGTACACGGCTTTGTGGTGATCATCAAATGCTTGTTCTGCCGTCAATTGGCTCTCTGTCTAGGTATTACCGCGGCGGGCCCAAAAAGATACGCAGCTCGTGACTCTGGAGCGGATGCATGGGGACAATCTATCCGGCACAGAATGTAATCGACGCGCGCTGTGCCTAGAAGAGTTCCCGCTCGTATAAAATGCCTATACGCAAGCAATTGGAGAGCGAACACCTAGAGCCCACGGGGAGCTCTGGTAATTAAATCTCTGCCAACCGGAAACAAACTGCATGACAGGAGATTCGCAATCTGTCTCGCCAGGCACCGGCGCTGATACGACCGGCAATCGCTGGTCGCAGCTGAAGGCACTCTTCGATTCGGCACTCGCACTAGACCCGTCCGAGCGCAACAGTTTCATTGAGCGGCAATGCGGCAATAACCAGGAGTTGCGACAGGAGCTCGAATCTCTGCTGCGCTCTTATGAGGAGAGCGGTGACTTTTTCGAACCGCCGTTCGGCGATTTATCATTTTTTGCCGATACCACCTTCCCCGGCGATGCGTTGCCGGAACCGCAAATAGGAAGCCGCATCGGAGCCTATTGCCTGGAGCGCGAGATCGGACGCGGTGGCATGGGGGCCGTTTACCTCGCCACGCGCGCCGACAGCGAGTTTGTTAAACGTGTTGCGATCAAGCTGATCCGCTCCGGCAAAGACAATGATTTCGCGATTGGCAGGTTCCGAAACGAAAGGCAGATTCTGGCGCGGCTCGAACATCCGTTCGTTGCGCGACTAATCGACGGAGGGTCACGACCGACGCAGGACTGCCGTATTTCGTGATGGAGTACGTCGAAGGGCAGCCGGTCACCAAGTACTGCGATGCAGAGTCGCTGAACACACGCGATCGCCTGCAGTTATTCCTGAAGATCTGCTCTGCTGTCCGGTATGCGCACGACAGAAATATCATTCACCGCGACCTGAAGCCGAGCAACATCCTTGTCAAACACGACGGAACCCCTAAATTACTGGACTTCGGCATCGCCAAGATCATAGGCGATCTTCCAGGCGCTAGCAACGAAGCAACCGTGGCGGGATTTCGCATGCTCACTCCCGCTTACGCGAGCCCGGAACAGATGCGAGGCGATCCGGCAACCGCGCGCAGCGATGTTTACTCGCTCGGTGTGATCGTCTACGAGCTGTTGTGCGGACAACGGCCAAGCCTGAGTACGTTTCAGCTAAGTGCTTCACCGGCGGAGCGGCCGCAAGAAGCGCACTTGTCTTCGCATCTCCGCGCCATCATATTTCATGCCATCCGTTGGGACCCGGATGAACGCTACCCCTCAGTGGGCGCTTTCGCAAGCGACATCGAGCGGTATCTCGAAGGTCTGCCGCCTGCCTCGATACCGCGAGATCCGCTACAACTCGAGGCAAGCGCCATCGCAAATTTCGATAGCCATTTTGCCCTTCCGCGTCGTCGAAACGCAAGACACTTCTAACGCGTTCCTTTCTTCCGGAATTACCGAAGTGCTAATTGCTCGCTTGAGCCGCGTTGAACGGGTTTCGGTGCGACCCTCCAGCGCTGTCTTGAAGTACGCCGATGGGCAGGATACGGCGCGCGCCGCAAAGGAGCTCAGAGTTAAATACGTTCTCGAAGGTTCCGTTCATGTTGTCGAAGAGCACGTCCGCGTGAGCGTGCAACTCGTCTTCACGGAAGCCGGCATAGCGGTGTGGGCTGCGCAATTCGATGAGCAAAAGACCGACATCCTCAAATTAGAAGACTCCATCGCCGAGCAGGTGGCGTTCGCTCTGCTGCCGCATTTGACGGGCGAAGAGCGCCGGGAAATCAGCCGTTCCGGGACGGCGAACGGCCAAGCGCACGAGTCCTACCTTCGCGGGCGATGGCATTGGAGCCGCAGCGCTGGAAACCCGGAGGAGCTAACCAAAGCGCTGGTGTGCTTCATGCAAGCCATCGCGCAGGATCCAAACTACGCGAGAGCACACGCCGGCTTGGCGGATTATTATCTGCGGCTGGGGTTGTGGGGAGGTCTACCGCCGTCGGAAAGTTTCGCCGCTGCAATCGAATCGGCCGAAAGCGCGGTCCGGCTGGATCCCACTCTCGCGGAAGCGCACGCCTCCCTGGCATTCGCCGTTTGGGCGTACCGCCGCGATTACGAGACAGCCGAAAAACATTTCAATCTTGCCATAATCCGCAACCCCGATTACGCCAGTGCTCACCACTGGTTCGGATTGCTCAACTCCGCCCGGAATCGGCCGGAGCTGGCCATTGCGAATCTGGAGCGCGCCCGCAAGGTTGATCCGAACTCGCCGGTTATCGCTGCTGCGCTTGGGTTCGTTCACTATAACGCTCGCGAGTATGCCAAAGCCATTCAACTCCTGCTGGAAGGCGCTCGCGAGCTGCGAAGCTCGGCTGTATTGCAGGACATGCTGAGTTGGTGTTATCTGCAAATCGGCGATATTCAGGACGCGCTCGAAGCAGCGCGGCGTGCCGTAGAACTGAGCAATCGAAGCTCTTCCGCTCTATGTGCCTTAGCGCATGCGGAGGCTGCGCGCGGCGATGGGGCCACGGCCGCAGCGCTGGCCGAGGAGATCGAAAAGATGGCGCAAGAGCGCTATGTCTCTCCATACGATCGCGCTTCGGCCTTCTTGGCGACTGGGGACAAGGAAAATGCGATCCGATTACTGGAGCAGGCCTTGCTCGACCGCGACTGGTGGATCACTTGGATTGCCGTAGAGCCGCGTTGGGATGCGCTTCGCAATGACCCACGCTTCACCAAGCTTGTCGAGAGCACTCAAGCGTCAAAGGCCGCCGGCTCTTTGCCCGTGAACATTACTTCCGCGACGGCAAGCGATAAATGGAAATGGGCGTTCGCTGCAGCTTGCGCGCTGATCCTCATCATTTGCGCTCTCGCGTGGTGGTTGTATTCGCGCCCGCTATGAACGACGCGCCGCAAGAGGTCACACGATTACTCGCCAGATGGGGTGAAGGGGACCGGGAAGCTCTCGATGCGCTCACGCCTCTCGTCTACAACGAATTGCGGCGTTTAGCCAAGTCGTATCTTCGGCGTGAGCGCCCGGATCACACTCTCGAAGGAACCGCACTGGTCCATGAGGCTTATCTTCGTCTCATCGATCAGCGTCATATCGAATGGAGAAATAGAAACCACTTTTTTGCGCTCGCAGCGGAACTGATTCGTCGCATTTTGGTTGATCATGCGCGCGCGAGGATCGCCGCCAAACGCGGCGGCAGCAATTTCAAGCTGTCGCTCGACGACGCCCTTGCGCCTGCCCAGGAGAAAGACCTCGATCTGGTCGCCTTGGATGATGCTCTTCAGGCGCTCGCCCGCGCCGATCATCAGCAGAGCCGAATTGTGGAATTGCGCTACTTCGGCGGCTTGACGATTGAGCAAACCGCAGAGGTTCTCGACATTTCACCCGCAACCATAAAGCGCGATTGGGCCGTCGCCAAAGCCTTTCTCAAGCGCGAGATGCTTCGCAACGCCAAAACTTAAGAAATTTCCGGGTTGTGAGCCAAAATGTCCCTTCGTTCCGCGTAACAGGGCGAGGACAAACAATGGCAACTGCTCTTCTCTCGTTAGAACAAGGCTACCCTGATCCGCGGCTTGCCCGCTCCATCTGGTACATGGGCGCGCTTATAACCTTCCATGCCGATTCGGCGGAAACAAATGGTCGCTTTTCGCTTATCGAGCTTACGGGTGGACCAGGCGGCGAACCGCCACTCCACGTCCATCAGAACGAAGACGAACTGTTCTACGTGCTCGAAGGCAAGTTGAAGGTATTTCGGGGCAAAGAAGAATTGACGCTTCGGCCTGGTGATTCGGGGTTTCTGCCGCGCCAGGTCCCGCACACGTTCAAAGTCATGTCGAGCTACGCGCGCTGCCTGGTGTACATTACGCCCGCGGGCTTCGAAGGATATTTCCGTGAGCTTGGCCGGCCAGCGGAAAAGCTGGCTCTTCCGGAGGTCGTTAATCCTCCGGATATCTCGAAGCTGGTACGGGTCGCCGGCACCTACGGTGTTACGTTCTTGCCCCATCGGCAATAACCCGCACTTTATAATGTGCCCATGAGTTCACGCCGCACTTCCATGCGCATGACGCGGCGTCAATGGGCCGCCGGGTTGACGGCAGCGATTGGCGCCGCTCCTCTCGTGGCGCAAGTCACGTCGAAGGTTCCGCCGGAAGGCGCGCCCACTGCCGCTCAGCCCGCTGCTACGCCTGAGCAGAAATTACAAAAGGCGTACGCCGATATTCATCAAGTCAGTGTGCGCTTGTCGCAAATCGAAGTGCCGATGGATGTCGAGCCGGCCTTCGCCTTTCACGCCTGACGGCTCATGAGGAAGCCGAACAGCAAACTCGACGAAGCGACCATCCCGTTCGCCACCATCACCGAGCTCAGCACTGCGCTTCGGAACCGCGAAATATCGTCGGTCGAGCTGACGAAGTTTTTCGGCAAGCGCCTGGAAACCTTCGGGCCGCAATACAATGCGCTCGCTTGTCCTCTCGTCAAGGAGGGCCACAAAGCCGCAAAAGATGCGGATTGGGACCTCAAGCGTGAGCGGTTCCGCAGTCCTCTGCAGGGCATTCCGTATGCAGTCAAAGATCTCATCGCCGTGGCGAAATTCCCGACTACCTGGGGAGCAAAACCTTTTGCCGATCAGGTCTTCGACTACGATGCCACCGTAATCGAACGCCTGAATCGCGAGAAAGCCATTCTCATCGGGAAGCTCTCGATGGTCGAGCTTGCCGGTGGCGGCGGGTACAGTTCCGCATCGGCTTCTCTGCAGGGTCCTGGGCTCAATCCCTGGAACAAGCAGTACTGGTCGGGTGGCTCTTCGAGCGGTTCCGGTGCAGCGGTTGCTGCCGGCTTAGTGCCCTATGCACTCGGCTCCGAAACATCGGGCTCTATCTTGACGCCTGCTTGTTTCTGTGGAGTGAGCGGTCTGCGTCCGACATATGGACTCGTTAGCCGCCACGGAGCGATGGCTCTTTCCTGGAGTCTCGATAAAATCGGCGTCCTCGCGCGATGCGCTGATGACTGCGGCCTGGTCCTTCGTGTCATCGCCGGCGCGGACGACAACGATCCCGGCTCCGCGCATAAGAGCTACTATCACACGCCCCAGTACTATCGTGCCTTCAGCGATCTGAAACTCGGCTACGCCGAAATCGATTTCAGCCAGTGGCCTGATGAACCCCTACGGCCAGCGTTCGCAAATGCGCTCTCCATCGTAAAGTCGATCGGTTGTCAAATGGTCGAAAGCAAACTTCCTGATTTTCCGTACGGCCCCGTCATTGGCGCCATCATCGATTCGGAAGCTGCATCTATCTTTGAGCAGCTTATTCGCAGCGGGCGGGTCGACCAGCTCGCCGATCAGAGCCAGATCGACGGGCTGAAGGCTTCTTTGACTTACTCGGCGCTCGATTATCTCAAAGCCATGCGCGTTCGTAGTCAGGTTCGATCTGCCTTCCGCGATATGTTCGCCAATAACGTCGATCTTCTGGTTGCGCCGACCCGCTTCGGCTTGCCTGATCGTGCCGATCAACCTTTCGATGAGACGCCGCCCAAACGTCCCGATCAAAAAGGTGTGGGGGCGGGGCTGGTTCCGGCGGCGAATTTGTGCGGGCTTCCCGGCTTGACCATTCCGTGCGGCTACGTAAACGGTCTTCCCATCGGGTTGCAAATCGTCGGGCCGCCATTTTCGGAAAACCGCATCATCGCGCTCGGCCGTGAATTTCAGAACCGAAGCGAGTTCCACAAGCAACACCCGTCTGTCGTCAAGGCCTGAGAATTCCGACCAGAGCCAAGCTCGCCAAGAATAGCAGGACAACACTCGGGCGCTTCCAACCAGGCCAGAGCGCATGCAAGCCTAAGAACAAAAAGCCGCCGGCGATGATCGCAAGTATGGCGGCCGTCCACCACGTGCCGAACTCTGTGACACCCAATTGGTTTGCGCGCGGTTCCACAAATGCCCCCACTAAGGTCATCGCTTCCACGGCGGCGCTTGCGCTGATTGCCTTCGACGTCGACCCGAGCGACTTGTGCGTGATCCATCCCAGCGCCAAGCCTTCTGGAATTTTGTGCATTGCAAGTCCCACCGGTACCGCGACGTGTGCGAGCGGCTGGCCTGACAACGCTCGCACGCTCCAGCCATCCAGGAAACTGTGTACAGCGGCTGCGGCCAGCAGCGGTCCAATGACGCCGTGCCCGGGCCCATGGCCGGTGTGTGCCAGAAGTCGGTCAAGCAGCAGCGCGACGCAACAAACAACTATAGTGAATGCAAACGCTACGACCCATCCCGAGCTTTGCGCGATCTCCGGAATCAGCCAGAACAGCGCAATTCCAAAGAGCAAGCCGCCGCCGGCGGCGCCCAGATACCAAGACAGCCGGCGTGCTTGACCGATTCGCGCTCCGGCGACGACGCCCGCCAGAGCCAGCAGGGTCAAGAGCCACGCCGCCCCCATTTACTGACCGGTTACCTTCACGACGAAATAGCTGAACGGTTTGCCTTTTTCGATCAGAAGTTGGTGCGGCGTTCCCGCGGGAATGTGAATGATGTCGCCCGTTGCGACTTGGTGACGCTCTCCGCCTTTGATGGACGATCCCCGAATCTCGCCCGGTTTTGTCGTATGCGCATCCATCATCGTTCCGCCCGTCAGGAGCGTCGCTGTGCCGCTCTCAATCACGAAAATGTCAGCCTCGTGCTCATGCACTTCGGAGGAACCCGTCCGGTCCCGCACTGCCAGCAGCGTGTAGTGATTCCCGTATCGCGCCAGATCCCGGCTCGCGAATTGGGTTCGTTTTTGCGCCAGCTTTTGAGTTGTCGCTTGCAGCTCTTTAGCCGAATAAATATCGACGTTAGCCGTCGCCGCCATCGCCAAACCAGTTCCCACGAGGAACAACGTAAGTCGTTTCACCACCTGCATAGCCTCTCTGAATCGAAGTTGAAAAAACGAACCCATTCCGAGGAGTTCGTTTCGCAAAAAACGCCTTGTCTTCGCCCAATGGCAGGGTTCTGCGCTATTTTGGCCGCACGGCCTGGAACACCACAACCGATAGATCGTTGGTGTTGAACAGACCCCGGCCCGGCACGAGTTTCAACGTCCAGCGGTCACTCCCGATGACAACCGTATAGACGAGGGCCTCCGGGTCGAAGACCTTCCATGTTCCGCTGTGACCATCCGTCGTCTGAACCGTTCCGTCCGCGGAGAAATGGATCGCTAGACTGCCCTGACAATCAAAATCCGGAGGGCAAACCATCACGGCGTAGGTGCCCACAATGCGCTCTTTACCGCTCGCAGCGGGGCCGGAAACATCGATCCCAGCGCCGCTAACTACGATGCTGTAGTCGCCTCCCGAGCGCACCAGATTCGAGCCCTCGGGACGTAATTCAACCGTCGCGGTTCCCGGGCCTGCAAAGGTTCCTGGCATGTTGAGCTCGACGACAGGCCCTCTAGAGGTCAGTGAACGCGACTGGATGACCTGTCCGTTAGGTGCGTGAAGGACAACCTGGATTGTCGCGACCATGGGGTTCCCGAACAACCCCATGGAGGCGAAGCGAACGGCTATGTTGCCGCTGCCCTTTTTATACTTGAACGACCAGTATTGCGGTCCGACCATGCTATCCAGTGTTCCGCGGTTCTCGCCCGTGGCGAGCGGCGTAGGCGCTTGCGGATCTAACGATTGTGCGGAGGCGCCGAGACAGGCAGCGAGCATCGCGGACGCGAGACGTACCCTGAATAACAGCATTTTTCTGCGTCTGGGGTCGAACGCAGCGTGATAACGTTTATCGCTCATGTAACCGCCTGAAAAGCTCAGTGGGCCCTGTAGGATTTGAACCTACGACCAAAGGATTATGAGTCCTCTGCTCTGACCAGCTGAGCTAAGGGCCCGCAACTCTGAAGCGATGGTATCATCCGACTCTCGTCCTCGAATTCTTTCGAACCTTTGCTGGGCAAGTACGTCCTACACGCAATGAGCACGTTCCAGCAGGATCTAAAGTATGCCGCGCGGACGCTGGCGCATAGTCCGGGTTTCGCGGCCGCCGCGCTACTTTCGCTCGGTCTGGGTATCGGCGCCAATACGGCCATCTTCACGCTCACCAATGCCGTTTTCCTGCACCCGCTGCCGGTCAAAGATCCTTCGCGCGTTCTGGAACTCTTCACCGTAGATCACGCCACGCGCACCGCTGCCCCGAATCTCACGCGCACGCCGATGTCTTACCCGAACTTCGTCGATTTTCGTGATCAAAACAGAATCTTCTCGGGGCTGGCGGCGTTCACCCAAACTGGAGTCACTCTCACAGGCTTCGGGAAGCCGCTGCAGCAGCCCGCGTTCTTGGTGACTGCCAACTATTTCGACGTACTCGGTCTGCATGCGGACGCGGGACGTACCTTTCGTCCCGACGAAGATCGGACCAAGGGCGGAAATCCAGTGGCGGTCCTGAGCTTCACGCTTGCCCAGCGGCTTTTCGGCGGAGCGCAGGCCGCGCTCGGGCGCACACTCAATCTCAACTCCGTTTCCTATGAAGTGATCGGCGTGGCACCGCCAAACTTCAAAGGCACGCTCACGCTTGGTCCACCCGATGTAGTGTGGCTGCCGCTCAGCATGCACGCGCAGGTTTTTACGGGAATTGTCGAACAATTCTTCAACGCGCGCCGGTTCCGGTTTCTTAGCGCATTCGGCCGGTTGAAACCCGGCATTGGGGAGGGGCAAGCGCTGGCCGCATTGCGAACTGTCGCATCGAATTTAGAAACGGCTTATCCGGGGGATAATCGCGGTCGCACGGTGGAAGTCGCGCTTTTGAGCGACGCCGCGCTTGGCTTCCTCCCACGCGGGCAAACAACGGCAGCCGCCATCGCCCTCAGCGCCGCCGTAGGATTCGTGCTGCTGATCGCGTGCGCGAATATAGCGAATCTTTCACTTGCCCGCGCCACCAAGCGATCCCGCGAAATGGGCATCCGCATGGCGCTTGGAGCTGGCCGTGGGCGATTGATGCGCCAACTTCTCACCGAAGCGGAACTGCTCGCCGTCGCTGGAGGCGCGCTAGGGGTCGGCATTGGATGGTTGGGCGCTCGCGTGCTGTGGGCGTTTCGACCAGCGTTCCTCCTGCGGAGTGACATCGATCTTAGTATCGATTTGCGCGTGTGCCTGTTTACAGCCGCGGTGAGTGTTTTGACCGGCCTGCTGTTTGGCATAGTTCCCGTTTTCCGCGCATCGGTTCCCGATCTCACCCGGATTCTCAACAGCACAGGGCGCGGCAATATACAAGGCGGGGGCCGCAATGGGCTTCGAAGTGTCCTGGTCGTCTGTGAGATGGCTTTGGCACTGATTGCACTCGCCGGTGCGGGACTTTTCATTCGCAGTATGCAGCGCGCGCAGCGCATCAATCTCGGATTCGAGACGCACAACCTTTGCCTCTTTGGGTTCGATCTCGCGTCGCAACACATGACCCCTGAGCACGGGCGTCAATTCCTGCGTTCCGTCGTGGAAAATGTCAGCAACGTCCCCGGCGTCGCCTCAGTTGCAGTGGCCGCGAGTGCGCCGCTGGGCGGAGGCTTCCTGCAGACCGCGTTCCGCGAAGGCGATCCGGTTGATTCACGTCTCGGCATTCTTGCTCTCACGTTTCCGGTTTCGCCCGGATATTTCGAGACTATGCGAATTCCGCTCCTCGATGGTCGTGCGATCAATGGCTTCGATCGCGCGGATTCGAAGCGCGTCGTGGTCATTTCCGACGCCATGGCGCGCGAAATGTGGCCGGGTCAGCCTGCCGTCGGTAAGCGGTTCCGCTTCGCCACCGGAGCCGACATGTGGGAAGTCGCGGGCGTAACCAAAAACACAACTGTTTTCCAGGTCGGCGAAAAACCACAGCCGGTCGCGTATTTTCCACTCGATCAGAACTATCAGGCCGCCGCCGTCGTGCATGTGCGTACGTCTGTGGATCCCGAACGTGTTTTACCAGCAGCTATGGCTGCCGTGCAATCACTCGACCGGGATCTCGCGTTGCTGAACCCCGCGACGATGCAGACTCTGGTTGGACAAGCTCTCTGGGCGCCCCATATGGCAGCGGCGCTGTTCGGACTTTTTGGACTTCTCAGTCTCGTACTCGCGGTTATCGGTGTTTACGGGGTGATGGCGTATATCGTCCTGCAGCGCACGACTGAGATCGGCATTCGCATGGCTCTGGGAGCACATTCAGTCGACGTTCTTCGTATGGTCGTGGGGCACAGTATGCGGCTCGCGGGCGGTGGGATCGTAGTGGGCTTGGTAGTGGCGCTTGGGCTCACCCGACTCGTCGGCAATCTTCTTTTCGACGTATCGCCGAACGACCCCGCAACTTATGTCAGCGTAGCTGCGGTGCTCGCCGTGACGGCGCTTCTCGCAGGAGGGATTCCCGCCTGGCGGGCTGCCCGCATCGATCCGGTTTCCGCATTGCGGCAGGAATAGATAGATAGGATGGGAGCGGGGCCGGCTCGGGTTATATCCACAGCTTGCGTTGGACTTCGCCGAATTTCCGGACGATCTCGTCTTGGAGCGGATGACGCCCGTCCTGCACAACGAAGCGGCCATTGACGAACACGTCGCGTACAGCCGTCCGCTCCGCGGAAAAGACGATCTGAGCCACTAGCGACTCATCATCTACCCCAGCCAAGGAAGGATCGTTCACGTCGAGCGTAAAAAAATCTGACGAGTGGTTCGCTCGTCCACTTCCTGTAGCCGCATTGAGTAATTGCTCGGAACTTAGAACTGCTCGTTCAAGTTTGGTCATTCTCAAGTGGTATTCAAGCGACCGAGCATCTTCCAACGTACTGATCTGCGCATTGCTGTCCGACCCCAAACAGATTCGCACTCCAGCCGCTAACAGGCGATCCGCCGGAACGGGCCCATCGCCCAAATTCCGTTCTGTTGTCGGACACGCACAAACGAACGACTGCGCCGCACCCAGAAAATCTATTTCGCCTTGGGTAATGTGGATGGCGTGAACAGCGGTAAAAGATGAGTCGAGTACGCCCTTGTCGTGCAACAACTCGAAAGGACGTTTGCCGTGCTCAGCCAGGCACGCCTCTATTTCAGCCGGTTGCTCGGCAACATGCATGTCCACCTGCATATCTGTTGACCCCGCGTAGTTTGCCAGCTCGACAATATAATCAAGCGGCAATGCGCGAATGCTGTGCGGTGCTATCCCGACCGGTGCCATTCCCGATTCCCGAAGGCGCTCGGTGTCTGAAAGAAAAACGTCGGGGGACGGAGTAATGAATCTCGCTTGCAGCGGATTGGGCGGCTTCTCAAAACCGGCTCGCGCGTATGCTGTTCGTAACAGCACGATTCGCAATCCGACCTCGTCTGCAGCCTTGATCACCAGCTTCGCAAGCAAATTCGGGTCTTCGTAGCGCGACCCATCCGGGGCGTTATGCAGGTAATGGAATTCGCGCACAGTGGTAACCCCCGTGAGCAGCATTTCCAGGAATGCCATTCGCGCGACGTGATAAATGTCCTCGGGAGATAAGCGATTCGCAGCCCGATACATGGCCTCCCGCCAAGTCCAGAAGGTGTCGCGATCTGCACCCGTCGTGTGCTCCGTGCGTCCACGAATCGCCCGTTGAAAGGAATGCGAATGCGCGTTCAAGAAACCGGGGACGATCACTCGGCCCGACTCAATTCTTGGCCCGGTTAGCATGACTGCGCTCTCGAATAAACCACTTCGCCCTTAGCAAAAACGATGTCGGCGGATTCAACACCTGCGAAATACGCGACCTCCCGATAATCCTCGCGGTCGTGAATAGCAAAGTCGGCGTGTTTGCCCGGTTCGAGCGAACCAATCTCGCTGCCCCGACCCAAACTGTACGCCGCGTTGATGGTCGCCGCCGTGATTGCCTCCGCGGGAGCCATTTGCATGTGAGTGGATGCGAGCGAAAGTACGAATGGCATTGATGGGGTAGGAGAAGAGCCCGGATTGAAGTCAGTCGCAAGGACGATTGCAAGTCCGGCGTCGATCATCTGCCGCGCCGGCGCAAATCGTTTCAGACCCAAGCAGTAGACAGACGCTGGGAGCAGGACCGGTTGAACATTTGCCGAAGTAAGTGCCGCGATGCCGCGCTCATCAACCTGTTCCAGGTGATCCGCACTCACGGAACCCAGTTCGGCGGCGACTTCGGCAGCCCCGGAGCGCGAAAGTTGGTCGGCGTGCATGCGCAGCTTGAACCCAAGCTCACGAGCACGAAGCAAAATTCTGCGCGACATGGTCACATCGAAGACGCCAGGTTCGCAGAAGACATCGCAATACTCCGCTAAACGACTCTGCGCAACTGCGGGAAGCATTTCATCGACGATGAGGGTGACATATTGATCTGGCTTTCCTCGATACTCGTCGGGAATTTCGTGAGCACCAAGGAACGTCGGTACATAGCCCAACCGGCGGATCACGCGCAGCATCTTCAACTCGTGTTCCAGCGACAGCCCGTAACCGGATTTCGCTTCGACAGTCGTCGTGCCTGACCGCAGGAACCAGTTCGAATACCGGCGTGACGCCTCGAACAATTCGTCTTCTGTGGCGGCCCGTGTTTTTCGAACGGTGGAACGAATACCTCCGCCACTTTCCGAAATTTGCCGGTAACTCGCACCTGCCGCGCGAAGCTCATATTCGTCGACTCGGGTACCCGCGAAAACCGCGTGAGTGTGAGCGTCAACGAATCCAGGAAGCACGACACGGTTGCGAGCGTCGATCACCTCGTATTCCGGAGTCAGTCGCTCTTCGATCTCCTGCGTGCGGCCAATTGCCTCAATCCGGCCGTTCCGAACCAGCATTCCGCCGTTCGTAACGATCGACAGCTCCTTCAGTTCTTCACGCGACGCGTGGACGCGCCGGGCCCGCCACCGTGACGAGCTGACCGCAATGGATGACCGCCAGAGACGCGGCAGCAGATCGCATCTACCTGCCCATCGGAATCTTTACGCCTTTTTGTCTTGCTACATCAATGGCTTTGTCGTATCCTGCGTCGACGTGCCGCATGACACCAGTTCCCGGGTCCGTTGTCAGGACTCGTTCGAGCCGCCGATCGCTTTCCGCGGATCCGTCTGCCACGACAACCATTCCCGCGTGTTCCGCATAACCGATTCCAACGCCGCCGCCGTTGTGAATGGAGACCCACGATGCTCCTGCCGCAGTGTTTACAAGTGCGTTGAGAAGCGGCCAGTCCGAAATCGCATCGGAACCGTCGCGCATGCCTTCGGTTTCGCGGTAGGGCGATGCGACCGAGCCGGCGTCAAGATGGTCTCGACCAATCACGATCGGCGCTTTGATTTCACCCGAACGGACGAGTGCATTTATCGCCAAGCCAAACGCGGCGCGTTCTCCATAAGCCAGCCAGCAGATTCTCGCAGGCAAGCCTTGAAACTGAATTCGCTCCCCGGCAAGTCGGATCCAGCGGACCAGTTCGTCGTTGGCGGAGAACATTTCGAGAATTAAGCGATCGGTCCTGCGGATATCTTCAGGATCGCCGGATAAGGCAACCCAGCGAAACGGTCCACGGCCCTCACAAAACATAGGCCGGATATATTCAGGAACAAAACCAGGGATGTTGAATGCATCCTCCGCCCCGGCACTCTTCGCGTGCGCCCGTATATTGTTGCCGTAATCAAACGCAACTGCTCCGGCCCGCTGTAGTACCAGGATTGCTTCAACGTGTTGCGCCATGGCATCCAGAGACCGACGTACGTACTCCTTTGGGTCGTGTTGCCGCAACAACCGCGCTGATTCGAGAGCCATGCCGTTCGGTACATATCCGTTCAACGGGTCGTGCGCGCTCGTTTGGTCGGTCACGATGTCGGGAACGATCTTCCGGCGTGCCAGTTCCGGGACGATATCCGCGCAGTTTCCCACCAAGCCGACCGAAATGGCGCGCCGTTGCTCTCGAGCCTGATTCAACATCGAGAGTGCTTCATCCAGGCTGCGCGCCAGATGATCACAATACCCTGTACGAACACGCTTTTCGATGCGTTCGGGATCCACATCGACGCCCAGAAAGCACGCTCCGTTCATCGTGGCCGCGAGCGGCTGCGCTCCACCCATGCCGCCCATTCCGCCCGACACAATCAGCCTGCCTGCCAGATTGCCGCCGAAATGTTTTCGCCCTGCCGCCGCGAACGTCTCGTACGTTCCCTGAACAATGCCCTGGCTGCCGATGTAGATCCACGAACCGGCGGTCATCTGACCGTACATAGTCAGCCCGAGTTTTTCGAGCCGACGAAATTCTTCCCAGTTGGACCATTTGCCTACCAGGTTTGCATTTGCGATCAGTACCCGCGGAGCTTCTGGATATGTGCGAAATATGCCTACCGGCTTGCCGGATTGCACAAGCAGTGTTTCGTCGTTCTCGAGTTCGCGCAACGCGTGGACGATGGCGTGGAAACACTCCCAGTTCCTCGCCGCGTGTCCCGTGCCGCCATAAACAATCAGATCCTCGGGACGCTCCGCGACGTCGGGATCGAGATTGTTCATCAGCATCCGCATGGCGGCTTCCTGATGCCAGCCTTTGCAGGTGAGTGCCGTCCCGCGCGGCGCTCGAATCTCGGTAGTGGTTTCCGTCATCGCGCTCCTTTCTTGTTAGGACATGAACTCGTCGAAATCTTCGCACTGAATCGCCTCCGCCAGACGTTGAATATCGTTCGACAATGGCCGATCGGCGGTCAGACGCGGAACCACATTGCGAATGGCCGCCCGTGCCTGCTCGATTCGCGTAGAAGAACGAAGCGGCGCCCGGTAGTCCAAGCCTTCGGCTGAGACTAGAAGTTCAATCGCAAGCACCTGCTCGGCGTTCGTGACGATCTGCCGCAGTTTCAGCGCCGCGCCCATGCCCATAGACACATGATCTTCCTTATCGCCTGACGTTGGCACGTTGTCGATACTGGCTGGATGCGCCAACACCTTCGCTTCGTTTAAGAGTGCAACGGCGCAGATCTGGGCGATCATGTAGCCCGATGAGAGGCCCGGGTGCGAGCACAGAAACGGAGGCAAGCCTTCGTTCACATTGGGATTGACCAGGCGGTCGATCCGGCGCTCGGCGATGCTCATCAAATCTGTCACCGCGATGGCGGCGTAATCCAATACCATCGCGACTGGCGCGCCATGAAAATTCCCACCGCTTAAGACCTCTCCGCCTTCGGAGAAAACGAGCGGATTATCGGTAGCCGAGCCACTCTCGATTTCGAGTATGGCGCGCGCGTGTTCGAGCGCATTGCGAACCGCCCCATGTACTTGGGGCATGCATCGCAAGCTGTAAGCATCCTGAACGCGCGGATCGTTGCTCAGGTGTGAACGCCGAATGTCGCTATTTTCGAGCAAGCCACGCAGATGAGCGGCTGAAGCGAGTTGGCCGGAGTGAGGACGTGCGGCGTGGATCCGTTCGTCGAAGGCCACTGGTGTGCCGCGCAGCGCCTCGAGAGTCATCGCTCCTGCGAGATCGGCGAGTGCGGCAACTCGTTGCGCGCGAAACACTGCCAGCCCGCCCACCGCTCCCATTCCTTGCGTTCCGTTCAGGAGAGCCAGACCCTCTTTTGCCGCGAGACGCATCGGCGCAATCCCCGCCGCCCGCAATGCGTCAGCTCCGCGGAGTCGTTCGCCATGATAGAAAGACTCACCTTCTCCTATCAACGAGAGCGCCAGATGCGCAAGTGGTGCAAGATCGCCGCTCGCGCCGACAGATCCTTTTTCAGGAATGACAGGATGCACTCCGTGCTCAAGCATTTTCGTGAGTGTCTCGATCAGTTCCACGCGGCAGCCACTATTTCCGCGCGCAAGAACGTTCGCGCGCAGCAATAACATCGCCCGGACTTCCGGCTCCGGAAGCGGATTCCCGACTCCGCACGAGTGGCTGCGAACTAAATTGAGCTGCAGCAATTCCAAGTCGGATTCGGGGATATGAACATCGGCCAGTTTTCCAAATCCAGTGTTCACGCCATAAACGGTCCGACCTTCACGGATCACGGTTTCGACAACATTTCGAGCGGCGCGAACTCGCGGGCGCGCAGACTCCGAGAGACTCGCTTGTAATTTTCGGGCTGCAACGGCGGCAATCTGTTCGAGTGTGAGGGTCTGGCCTGAAAGCTCCAGCATCAATGCGGCTCAGACGATGTTAATACGCACCTCTGCTTCCTACTCAATAAGTGACACTTGTCATGTCATTTCACTGATTCTCTGCACTGGTGGGGGCGTTGGACTCCCAGCAACATGGGCACAGGAGAAAAAATTATGACTTCTGTTCTTCCAGCAGAGCCACAGAGGCTCCCCTCCAGGCCGGATGAGAGTGAAGCCGCTGCGCTCAATTCGGTAACGAAGACGTATGGCTCACAACCCGCCCTTGATTCCTTCGATCTCGAGGTGCGGCGCGGAGAGCTTCTGGCCTTACTTGGGCCGAATGGCGCAGGAAAAACGACCGCAGTGAAGCTCATGCTGGGTCTTCTTGCGCCAGACGCGGGCTCCGTCCGTGTTTTTGGCCGTGACCCACAGAAAGCTCAGCACCGGCAGCGCACTGGAGCGATGCTGCAGGTCGCGCGCGTTCCGGAAATCTTGCGAGTTCGCGAACACATCGACTTGTTCTCGTCGTACTATCCGCACCGCTTGCCCATGGCGGAAGTAGTCAGCGCGGCGGGTTTACAAGGAATCGAGAATCGCCGGTTCGGAGCACTTTCAGGCGGCCAGAAGCAGCGCGTGCTATTCGCACTGGCAATTTGCGGCGACCCAGACCTGCTGTTTCTCGACGAACCGACAGTCGGTCTGGATGTACACGCACGGCGCGCGATGTGGGCTCAAATTCGGGCATTACGGTCGCATGGGAAAACGATTCTCTTGACCACGCATTATCTGGAAGAAGCGGATGCGCTGGCGGATCGCATTGTCGTTATCAATCATGGGCGCGTCATCGCCAACGGAACACCCGCTGAAATTAAGCAAAACACCTCTCTGGAAGAAGCTTTCCTGGCTCTGACGGACAACTAAGGAGAACTAACATGACCACAGCCATCTACTTAAAGGAAGCAAAATACTCGCTCTTGGAGCGCCTGCGCATACCGGCGTTTTTATTTTCCTCACTCGGATTTCCGTTGATGTTCTACGTCCTGTTCGGATTAGCTCTTCCGACCGGGCAGGCGTCCGGATTGCACATGGCGACATATCTATTGGCCACCTACGGCACGTTCGGTGTCATGGGAGTGTGCCTCTTCGGATTCGGTGTCAGCGTTGCAATCGAGCGCCAATTGGGGTGGCTTGAATTGAAACGCGCAAGTCCCATGCCGCCGGCCGCCTATTTCGTGGCAAAGCTCGCGACATGCGTGGTATTCAGCCTGGCTGTTGTTACCCTGTTGCTCGCACTCGGCTTCGCCTTCGGACATGTGCAGCTCTCGCCGCTCGATACCCTGCGGCTGATCGCAATTCTCGTCGCAGGCGCAATTCCCTTCGGAGCGCTCGGCGTGGCGCTTGGGTATTTCGCAAATGCAAGTTCCGCCCCGTCTTTCTTGAATATGATTTATTTGCCCATGTCATTTTGTTCGGGATTGTGGATTCCGCTGCAATTCCTGCCGAAAATACTGCGGCAGATTGCGCCGTTTCTGCCGCCCTATCATTTAAGCCGGCTGGCTCTGGGCGTGATCGGAGCGGACCAGCCGAACGCGTACTGGTGCCATTGGGCGGCGCTCGCCGGGTTCACACTTCTATTTGTTGGCGTGGCGGCGCTTGCTTACCGCCTCGACGCGTCGCGAAAGAACGGCATATCGTAGAGACTGCTATGCGCCAGGCCCAGTCAGGAAAGCGCGAGGCACGATGGACGCCATTCCTTTATCTGATTTACACAGGCTTCGTGTTTCTCCAGCCGGCCATGACTCATGCCGGTTGGCGGGAATGGTGCGTGACGATCGGATCAGTGTGCGTTTTTCTGATTCTTTATTTCACTGTGTGGTGGGGGGACGGCGCCCTTGCCATATCGTCCGTATTAGCAATTGCGGCGCTCGGGTTCGTTTATTGTCCATACAACAGCGGCGCTTCGACCTTCTTGATGTATGCGGGCGCGCTGTTTGGCTTTGCCTTTCAGCCCCGGCTTGCCTTTGGTTGCCTGGCAGCCTTGCTGGCCGGTTTAGCGATCGAGAGTTGGCTATTGCATCTAACCATGTGGTTTTGGGCGCCGACGATGATCATGACCGCAGCTATCGGAGTGATGAACATTCACGGCGCCACGGAGAAGCGGTCCAATGCGAAGCTGAGGCTTGCACACGAAGAGGTCGAGCGTTTCGCCAAAATCGCTGAACGCGAACGCATCGCCAGAGATCTGCATGACGTCCTCGGGCACACGCTTTCCATCATCGTTCTCAAATCGGAGCTGGCTTCGAAGCTGCTCGATCGCGATGCGGAGCGGGCCCGCGCGGAAATTGTCCAAGTGGAGCAAATTGCGCGCGACGCGCTGGCGGAAGTGCGTCATGCGATTGGCGGTTACCGTGCCGGTAGCCTGACGGAAGAGTTCGCACGCGCACGATCGGTGCTCGAAACCGCTGGAGTACACGCCGAATGCAAGATGAAAGATGTTCATTCAGGAGCGGAAAAACTCTCGCCAGCTTGTGAGACGGTCCTTGCGCTGGTGGTGCGGGAAGCGGTGACGAACGTGGTGCGGCACTCAGGCGCACAGAATTGCCGCATCACGTTTGAGCACGATGCGGATTCTTGTCGCATACAGATTGAGGACGATGGCTGTGGAGGTTCCAATCACGAAGGGAACGGGCTGCGAGGAATGAGAGAGCGGGTTGAAGCGTTAGAGGGAACAATGACGCGCGACTCTTCTAGAGGCACTCGCATAAATGTGACGATCCCACCTGCACGGAAGCGGGAAGCGATTGCATGAGCGCGATTAGCGTGGTGATCGCGGAAGACCAAACGATGGTACTTGGCGCACTCGCTGCGCTGCTTGTCATGGATGGCGATATTCGTGTGCTGGCACAGGCGCGAAACGGCAAGGAAGCGCTCGCTTCGGTGTTGCAGAATATTCCGGATGTACTGATTACCGACATCGAGATGCCCGAAATGACGGGACTCGAACTGGCGGCTGACGTTCAATCGCGAGGGCTTCGAACTCGTGTCATTATCCTGACTACGTTCGCGCGTGCTGGATATCTGCGTCGCGCCATGGATGCCGGAGCCCGCGGATATATTCTGAAGGACCGGCCGGCGAAAGAACTTGCCGATGCTGTCCGCCGTGTCCACAAAGGCCTTCGCGTAATCGATCCCGAACTCGCTGCTGAGGCGTGGGGAGAGCCCGATCCGCTTACCGACCGCGAACGGCAGGTGCTGCGTTTAGCGGGTGACGGCGCAGCCACCAGCGATATCGCAACAAAACTGCGGCTATCAGAAGGTACGGTGCGAAACTATCTTTCCGAAGCGATCAGCAAATTGGGAGCCGGGAATCGCATCGAAGCGGCTCGCATCGCGCGCAGCCACGGATGGCTGTAAGCGCGCTAAAAAAGGTGCCCTAACTTCTCTCGCTTCGTTTTGAGATATTCGGTCGTCGTTGCGAGCGGCGGAGCGATAATCGGAGCTCGCTCGACAACTTTGATTCCCGCCTCTTCGAGCGCGGCCACTTTGTCGGGGTTATTCGAGAGTAGGCGCACCTCGGTCACGCCGAAGTACTGCAGAATGGCTGCGGGCAAAGCGTAATTGCGCAGGTCTGCTTCGAAGCCCAACTGCTCGTTGGCCTGAACCGTATCTAAACCTTCGTCCTGCAGTTCATAAGCGCGCAGCTTGTTCAGGAGCCCGATGCCGCGCCCTTCCTGATGCTCATAAATGAGCAAGCCTCTGCCTTCCCCCACAATCTGATCGAGCGCAAGCTCCAGTTGCGAGCGGCAATCGCAGCGCAAACTGTGAAACACGTCTCCCGTTAAGCATTGCGAGTGAATGCGCACGAGCGGCGCCCCGCATTTCAGCGATAAATCGCCGAGTTTCAGAGCCAGCGCCTCTTCGGTCTCGACAGGTCCAATACCTTCGAATCCGTAGATGCGAAAAGCTCCGAACCGGCTGGGAAAATCCGCTTCAGCGACTTTATTCAGCTTAAAGTCGGGCAAGTTGTCCTACTCTACGATTTCGATGCGGAAGCAGGCGTGGAGATGCGAACACGAGGCGTAAGCCCTTATTATAGGAGCCGTAGGCGCATGGCGCAGCTATCCACACGCCCGCTCATGATGTTCGCTCATGATGCTCGCCCATGATGCTCGCCCATGATGCTCGCCCATGCTTGATAAACAGCAACTCGCAGCGCTTTTAATCAAGGTCGCGGTATCCGCGTCGATCGCCAGCATTCTGATGCGGTTCGCCCGCATTCAGAGGATCCTGCTTCGAGATGAGCGTACAGTCGCCGATCGCCTGCAACTTGCCTTCGTCTTTTCGGTGCTCTTCGGCGCGAGCGCGGGAGTGCGAATCCTAAGTCATCATCAGTATCCGGCCATCGACCTCGCGCTCGAGGGTGCCCAGATTGCAGGCATGCTCGGCGGCTATGTGAGTGGTCTGGTCACCGGTTTGTGCGTGTCAGTGCCCGACATGATTGATGGCAAATTTATGTCAATGCCGTTATATGCGGCTGCCGGAATTATCGGCGCGCTCATGCACGACCTCGCGCCCGAGAAGGAGGACATTTGGTATTTCTCACCCTTTGTCGATCTCAATTTGTACCGCCTGTTCCGTCAGATTCTGCGTTGGAATCGTCACGCCATACAGCCGCGCATTGTGCAGCGAGCGGCCTTCAACGTGGCCTGTAACGCGATTGTCGTTCTTACGGAAATGCTGCGATGGAGTGTCCACAGCCTCTTCAAAGACCGCAATACGTTCTTTATCTTTGGCGATTTGCACCCAATGCCTCCCTTTGGTTCATGGACCTTTGTAGCTTGCGCGGTCACGACGCTGTTTGCCGTATCGCTGCCGCTGCGCATATGGAGTAGTTTTCGAGCGGAAAGACAACTCGAGCTGCAGCGCGCCCACCTCACCGAAGCGCGTCTCGCGGCGCTTACGAATCAGATCAACCCGCACTTCTTGTTCAATACGCTTAATTCAGTTTCAACGCTGATCCGTCTCGATCCCGACCGCGCGCGCAGCATGATTTACAAGCTCTCGAATATTTTGCGTAGGCTTTTGCGGAAGACAGACAATTTCTCGCCGCTGCGTGAAGAGATCTCGTTTATAGACGACTACCTCGCTATCGAGATGGTCCGCTTCGGCGAGAAGCTTCGCTTCTGTAAAGAGATCGATGAAAATACCCTCGATCGCCTGGTTCCGAGCATGATCTTGCAGCCGATCGTCGAAAATTCCATCAAGCACGGCCTCGCGAACAAAGTGGATGGCGGAATGGTGCGCCTGCGCACTTGGATCCAAGACACGCGGCTGCACATTCTGGTCGAAGACGACGGTCTGGGAATTCCCGAATCGAAGCTCGGCACGCTATTCGAGCAAGGTATCGGCGTCAGTAACGTGAATGAACGCCTACGCGTGCTCTTCGGCGCCGGATACCGCATGGTGATCGATAGCAAACTCGGCGAAGGCACGCAAACGCTGATTGAAATTCCCGAACTGGAGAATCAGGTGGCCGAGGTGGAAAGCGAAACCGTAGCGCAAAGATGAGCGACGCGCCCGTATGTGCTGAATCGCCGTTACCGAGATCGCATCAGATTGCGGCTAGTTCCTCTTCGAGCAACTGCTTCTCATAAAGCTCCGCGTAATATCCGCCGCGCCGCTGTAACTCCTCATGCGAGCCGATTTCTACCACAGATCCATGGCTCAAGACGATGATCCGGTGCGCATTCCTGACCGTAGACACGCGATGGGAAATCAAAACGGTTGTGCGGTTCTGCATCACCTCCGCCAAGCCGTTCAGTATCTGTTCTTCAGTTACTGTGTCCACGCTCGACAGAGCGTCGTCCAAAATGAGAATGCGTGGATTGCGCAGAATGGCGCGTGCGATCGCGGTGCGTTGTTTCTGCCCGCCTGAAAGCGTGAGGCCGCGCTCTCCGATGATCGTTTCCAATCCATTCGGAAAGGTTTCAATATCGGCTGCCAACCCGGCCACATCCGCAGCCCAGCGGATCTGCTCTTGCGAGGCGTCCGGGATACCCCACGCGATGTTCTCCGCTAACGTAGCGCTAAATAAAAAAGTTTCTTGCGGAACGAATCCAATTTCGCGGCGCAATTCCTCAGGATCGAACCGGCGGACGTCCACGCCCCCCACTTCAACTGTTCCCGCAGTCGGATCAAAAAGTCGCGGGATCAGACTCACTAATGTCGTCTTTCCGCTTCCGGTATGCCCGACGATCGCGACGGTTTCTCCAGATTTGATAGTTAGATCCACGCCCGCAACGGCCAGCCGGTCTCCGAAAGCCATCTCTACATCGCGGAAGCGGATCTCCGCCGAGTAATTACCTGGCGCGAGAACCTCGCTAGTGGGCCGCGCGATGTTTGGGCGCTCATGCAGGATCTGATTGATGCGATTCAGTGAGGCCGTGCCGCGCTGCATCAGGTTCACTACCCATCCGAAAGCGATCATCGGCCAGATCAGCATTCCCATATAGGTGTTGAACATGACAAAACTGCCCATACTGATGCGGCCCTGCAAGAGTTGCCTCCCGCCCGCCCACAGCACGAGCAAAAACGTCGTTCCGATGAGGGCCTGCAGCAAAGGCATGAACAACCCTTGAATACGCGCCAGCCCGAGATTTTCGCGAATATAGTCCTTGTTCAGCCGTTCAAACTGCTCCACTTCCGCCTTCTCTTGCGCGTAAGCTCGAATCACGCGGACGCCCGCAAGATTCTCTTGCACCTTACTGCTGATATCCGAAAACATCCTTTGAATGTGCTCGAAGCGGCTATGAATGCGGCGTCCAAAGAGGATCACGGCTACGGACACCAGCGGCGCGGGACTGAGGGCGATCAACGTAAGTCGCAGATCGGTGTGAACCATCACGGCAACCGCGAGCACCAGCATGATGGTGGTCTCACTCCAATACATCACTCCCGGACCGAGCATCATACGCACCGCATTTAGATCATTGGTGCTGCGCGCCATGATGTCGCCGGTGCGATAGCGGGAGTAGAAGTCTTGCGACAGCTCGACCAGATGGCCGAAGAGATCGTTCCGCAAGTCGTATTCGATGTCGCGCGATATTCCGATGATGATTACGCGCATCCAATACTGAAATACCCCCTTTACGAGCGAGAGCCCGACCAGCAAGGCCGCCATCTGCATGACGATGCGAATCTGAAATCCGCGGGTGAGCGAATCGATGCCGTACTTGATGACCAAGGGAAGCGCGGCGGCGAGCACATCCTTCATGAGAAGCGCTCCGATGCCGAGCGCCAACCCGCGGCGATACCGCAGTACGTACGGCCATAGAGTCGAAAGTGATTTCAGCATCTAAACGCCAGCACCTAAATCCCAAGATAAGCCGCGATGGTCTTCATCCACTCGAATGCAAACGTCTTTTGGCCTTCGCGCGATTTCCACCAGCTATCGGGAGTAAAGTTCGGATCGGGAGCCGCTACTACTACGACCTGGAGCCCAGGATTCTCTTTCCGCATCAGGCGTGCGGCACGATGAGTATGAAAGTTGCTCGTGACCAGCAAAATTTTATGAACTCCGTGCACCTTGAGATATTTGCCCACGACGATGGCCTCGGCGCGGGTAGAATTCAAACCCGCAGGCAATGGCAAAGCGCGAAAGAGTGATGCCGGATACCCTCGCCCCGTCGCATAGGGAATCGTCATATCGGATTCGTTCCCGACAAGCGTTTTTGGTCCATCGACAAGGACGTAGGGCACATAGCCGGCCTGCGCCAATTGCGCGGCCTTGAGGATGCGTGTGCCGGCGCCGTCTCCGCCCGGCACTACCGCTACTTGAGCTTTCTGTGGACCATCGTCCTCTACCAACAAATTACCTGTCTCGGTCAGCAGAGGCGTCCACAACAGGGACGCGGCCAGCGCTAACACGATCAATACAAGGAATGTGTAGAGACAGCCTCGCCGCCGAGGCACCCTCCGGGGTTTAGCTCCCAGCGCTAATCCTCATGCGAAGTCTTGGAGGAATCTGTGCTGCGGGAATCCAGCCGGCCGACGGTCTTCAGCTTTTGATACATGCGTTCAATTTCATCTTCCTCGTCGGGGCTAAGCATCCTGACGGGCTGATCCAGTGTGGGATTGTCACGGCCCACGCCTGCCAGACTTGTCCAGGTCCAGTAGTCGCGGTATGCGACGCCGTCGAAGGTAGCGAGATGAGAATTTTTTCGAAGCTGAAACATCAGGCGCGCAATGCGTTCCGGATCGCCCGGATACATCAGCGTTTTGCGCCGCGAATTAGTCAGTCTGATCCTCAATATAAGAGGAGATACGAAGCGAGTGCTATTGATTTCGCGCACTTCCCGCCAGGCGATAGCGCGCTCGCCAATGTTGAATTGGCTCTCACCGATACGCACCGGCGGTCGCGCGGCCACCCAGAACAGGACCGCGGACGTAATTGCGCATAAAAAGCCGGGGATGAAGGCCAGCGGAGCTCGGAATCCACAAAGCACGCAAATGGCTGAGCCCGCTAATGCCGCCCAGCCGACTCGGGCGTAGAGACGCGAGGGCTGAAAGATCTCCACGCTGGGCTCCATGTATTCAGGCTACTCCCCGCCCCTAGACTCGTCAATCAGGCTTTTCACCACAAGGGGACAATACGGGCGAAATTTTGTCGGATGCTGGGTCTTAATGAAAAAGCCATTACACCTGCGGGATTGCTTGCCGCCTCGCCAACTGAATCCCCAGCCGAACATAACTCAAACCACTGGCCGCCGTAAATAACGCACAGAGAACAAGGGCTATATACCGACACCAGAGGAAGAATTCGATCGGAAAAGCGGCATGCACAAGCTCCATCAAAACCATCATTATTTGGAAGAACGTGCTCTCCTTGCCAAGTGTGGAGGGAGCGAATTCGCGAATGTTGCGAAGCAGCCGGAGCAACAGCGCGCCACAGACGATCACCAAGTCGCGTCCGATTACGAGAGCGACGAGCCACACCGGAAGCAACCCGATTACTCCCAGTACCAAGAACAGCGTCACCAGCAAGGTCTTGTCTGCGACCGGATCTAGGATCACCCCCAGCCTGCCGCTCACACCTAGGTGCCGGGCCGCGTAACCATCGAACCAATCTGTCAACCCGGCGAAGATAACTACTGCCAGCGCTGTGCCGAAGCGCGAATGCAACAGCAGCCACGCCATAACAGGCGAGGCGAATAGGCGAGTGAGGGTGAGGAGATGCGGCAGCTGGCGCAACACCACATCTTAGATCGGGCGCTCTTGAAACGTTGCTAGGCTACTTCGGCTCGACTCGCGGTGCCTCGCTCCAATGTGACGATCTCATACAGGGATGGATCTGACATCAGCTTGTTCACGAGCGCCACGTGCATGGCATGGCCCGCCTTTTGTGCCACAACCTGCCCCAGCAGAGGCCGCCCGATCAGCGCGAGATCGCCGATCAGATCCAGCGCTTTATGCCGGCAGCACTCGTCCCGAAAGCGCAGACCTCCGGGATTCGCCACGCTTTCTCGCGTGAAGCAAATCGCATTCTCCAGTGAGGCGCCCCGAATCAGCCCCATGTCACGCATTTGATCGAGCTCATATTCGAAGCCGAACGTGCGCGCCGGCGCAATCTCGCTGGCGAAAGCGTCGGGGGTCACCTCCAACTCAAGCGCCTGTTCGCCAACTAACGGATGATTGAAGAAATTGTGGCAACGCAATTGAAAACGCTCGCACGGCAGAATCGCCACGCTTTTTCCATTCCCCTCAACGCACACCGGGGTGAGAATGCGCATGTAGCGGCGCGAACGGCGGGATTCCTGCCGGCCTGCTTTTCTCAGAAGGTCAACAAAAGGCAAGCCGCTGCCGTCCAGGATGGGAAGCTCCAGATTGTCCAGCTCAATAAAGACGTTGTCGATTCCCATGCTGTAGAGCACGCTCAGCAGGTGCTCGGTCGTGGAAATGAAAACGCCCTTCGGGTGCATCAAGCTGGTCGCATAACTCACCCGCTCGACGTATTCCCAGCTCGCGGGAATCTGGATGTTATCCAGATCCGTGCGAATGAATACGATGCCCGTGGCGGGAGGTGCGGGCCTGATGCGCACGTGAACGGGTGCGCCGTGGTGAAGACCAGTTCCGGCTACTTCAACGGGGCGACGGATCGTCGTTTCGCAGTACACGTTTTGAACAGTCCAGAATAGCAGGAGAAGAGTTCCGGCGCTGCAATTATTTGATTCGAGGGGAGTTCAGCCTTTCTAGCCGTGTCATTGTTGCAACACCTATCCCCACAGGCCGGTTCCGGTGTAGTAACTTTGCCGCAATCCGGCCCCTCCGCTTAGCGGACCCATTCAACTTGGCTCAAATCGAAGCAGTTACAATTGGAGGCGCGTTTCGTGTAGTTGTCGTCTTAAACCCATCTCGAGTTCTTGAAATGATCTCCAACAAAGCCTTTCGATTCTTCGTCGCCGCCGCAGTCGCCGTTCCAATCCTATTGGTTGCTGAAGAGAAGGTGGATTTATCCATCGTCAACCAAATCAGGACGCAAGCCTTCAGTGAATCGAAGGTCATGGACACAATGTTCTATCTCACGGACGTTTACGGTCCACGTCTCACAGGTTCTCCGAACTTCAAAGCCGCCGGCGATTGGACGGTCAAGCGCCTTCGGGAATACGGGCTGGCCAATGTGAAAGAAGAGAAATGGGGTCCCTTCGGGCGCGGCTGGCAATGCAAATATTTTGAAGCGCACATGGTCGAGCCGCAATTTTCCGCGCTGGTAGGCATTCCGCTTGCGTGGACGGAAGGAACGAACGGCTCGATTACAGGCCAACCCGTGATCGCTCCGATGCGGACCGACGCTGACATCGAGAAATTCAAAGGCAAGCTCAAAGGCAAGATCGTGATGACTTCCGAACCGCGGGAGCTCAGCTTTCCCACGACCGCCGAAGGTCGTCGCTACACGGATAGCGAATTGAGCGATTTGGCCGAGGCTCCCGAGCCCGGCCGCTCGGGTGGTCCAAACGCGGGCGCCAATCGTCCGGGACAACCTCCGCCCCAGTCCCGCGAAGAGCGGGAAAGAATGCGCAAGAAGCTTGAACAGTTCTATAAAGACGAAGGCGTTCTGCTCGTGCTTTCCGAAAGCTACAGCGGCTCGGGCGGTACGATCTTTGCCATGTCGGGCGGCTCAGAGGATCCAAAGCGGCCGGTTGCCGTCCCCGGCGTAGCGCTCATGCCCGAACAGTACAACCGCATTGCGCGGCTGATCAAGCACGACATTCCCGTGAAGCTGGAATTCAATATTAAGAACGAAATCTACACCGACAATCCGGATTCCTTCAACATCACGGGCGAGATTCCCGGCACTGGTCCGCACAAAGACGAGCTTGTGATGTTAGGTGGGCATTTCGATTCGTGGCACGGTGGCACTGGGGCGACGGACAACGGGGCTGGGAGTGCAGTCATGATAGAAGCCGTTCGTATTCTCGAAGCCATCCATCAGCCGATGGACCGCACCGTTCGAATTGCTCTGTGGGGCGGCGAAGAAGAAGGCCTGCTCGGGTCGAAGGCATACGTCAAGGAGCATTTCGGCGATCCGGAAACCATGAAGCTTACCGGTGAGCACGCCAAACTCTCCGGATATTTCAACTACGACAACGGCACCGGCAAAATACGCGGCGTATACCTGCAGGGGAACGACATGATGCGCCCCGTCTTCGAGGCTTGGTTCGCTCCCTTCAAAGATCTCGGCGCGACCACGATCTCTATCCGGAACACCGGCGGCACGGATCACCTCTCGTTCGACGCGGTGGGTTTGCCCGGATTCCAATTCATTCAAGACCCGATGGATTACGACACTCGCACCCATCATTCCAACCTGGACGTGTACGATCGAATCCAGCCGGGCGACTTGATGCAAGCTTCGGCCATCATTGCATCATTCGTGTATAACACCGCCACCCGGCCTGACATGTTGCCTCGTAAACCCCTGCCCAAACCGCAACCAGTGAAGCGAAATGAGCAAGGTATGCAGACTGCGCAGCCACACGATGCGCCGCCGCCCGTCATTCCGCCTCGTCAGTAGCCGGCACGAACGCTCGAGAGAAATGCTTTTGATGTTTCGCAAGACGCTTGCCGCCGTAAGTTTAGCTGTTTGTCTTCCTACGGCTTGGGCCGCTAAGAAGCCAGTCACGATCGATGCAGTGATGGAGAGTGGCGAGGCCAGACGGGACCGCGCCGGCAGCATCACCTGGGCTCCGAACGGATCGCAGTTCATCGTCAATAAGCGCGGAAAGCTCTCGCTCTACGATGTGCCGTCGGGAAAGTCGCGCGACATCATCGTTCTAAAGAAGCTCGAAGACGCGGCTGAAAAGCCGGAGCGTGCTGACGCCGTGTTCGATTGGACCAATCGTCGCGTGGGCGAGAACGACGTTCAGTGGTTCGCTGACAATGCGCGCTTGCTCGTAGCTGCTTCGGGCGACCTGTTCGTAGTGGATACGCGCAACGGCGACTTCCAACAACTCACCAGAACGGCTGAAATCGAGCGCGACCCCAAATTGTCGCCGGACAACAAATACGTCTCATTCCGCAGGGGTCCAAATCTCTACACCCTGGCGATTGCTTCCAAAACCATCACGCAATTGACTAAGGATGGATCGGACACTCTGCTCAACGGCGAGCTCGATTGGGTGTATCCCGAAGAACTGGAGCTCGGCACGGCGCACTGGTGGTCGCCAGACTCCCGCTACATCGCATACATGCAATTCGATGTCGCGCACGAGCCAGTGTTCCCGCAGGTGTCCCTCCTGAATCATCACGGCGTGCTCGAGCCCGAGCGGTTTCCGCAACCCGGCGATCCCAACGCCGAGGTAAGAATCGGCGTCGTACCGGCAACTGGTGGTGAGACCCGCTGGATGAACTTCGGAGAGCCGCGCGGCAACCTCATGGCGCGTGTGGCCTGGTTGCCATCGAGCCGCGAAATCGCAGTCGAGAAACTGCCGCGAATTCAAAACAAGCTCGATTTGCTGGTTGCGAACATCGAGACCGGAGCCTCGCGCGTCCTTCTGCACGAAGAAGATCCGCACTGGATCAATGTGAAAGGCGATCCGCAGTTCCTGGGCGGCGATCGTCTTCTTTGGACCAGCGAACGCAGCGGTTTCCGCCACCTGTACCTCTATGGCCTTGATGGAACGCTCCAGAAGCAATTAACGAGTGGCGACTGGGAGGTCGACACGATCGCCGGCGTTGACCAGGAGCATAACCGCATCTTCTTCACCTCCGCGGAAGACAGTCCGCTCGAGCGCCAACTCTATGTGATCGGGATGGACGGCACAGGTAAGCAGCGGCTCACGACCGGCGCTGGTACGCATTCAGTTTCGCTGTCGCCTACCGGCTCCTATTACATGGATAATTACAGCGGGCTGACTGCTCCTCCGAGGCAAACTTTATGCAAGGGCGACGGCGCTGAAGTGCGCGTTTATCGCCAACCGGATCTTAAAGACGCGGACGAGTACGAAATCCTTCCGACGGAAATGGTGAACGTGAAGGCCGCAGACGGAACGCTGCTGTATGCCCGGCTGATCAAGCCCGCCGGGTTCGAGGCCGGGAAAAAGTATCCAGCGATCGTGATGGTCTATGGCGGCCCCGGCATTCAGGAAGTTCACAACTCCTGGCAAGGGCTTTCTTGGGATCAGGTCCTTGCTCACGAGGGATTCGTCGTCTGGCAAATGGATAACCGCGGTTCTAGCGGGCGTGGCCATAAATTTGAGTCAGTAATCTATCACGATCTCGGAGCGCATGAATTGGAGGATCAGAAAACCGGGATCGAGCACCTGATCTCGATGGGCTTCGTCGATCCGCAACGCCTGGGCATGTATGGCTGGAGCTACGGCGGTTACATGACGCTTTACACGCTGACGCATGCTCCTGGACTGATCAAGGCGGCAATTGCCGGCGCACCCGTTACGAACTGGCGCAACTACGACACCATTTACACGGAAAGCTACATGGGCCTGCCGGCCACGGTGAAGAGTGGTACAACGCAAGCTCTCCCACGTCGGCGGCCGCGAATCTGCAAGCCAAACTGCTGATTGTTCACAACGTCGAAGACGACAACGTGCATTTCCAGAACAGCATCCAAATGGCCGCGGCGCTTGAGAAGGCGAACAAGCAGTTTTTTATGGTGGTGTATCCGCAGAAGTCACACGGCGTCTCAGGCCCGCTTCGCCGCCAGCTCCTAGAAGAGACGACGGCGTTTTTCGAGCACAATCTTA